>CAVRVW010000001.1:0-334258 GCA_963724695.1 uncultured Acidobacteriota bacterium
CCAGGAGACAGCGGCCCGTCCGTCCACCCGGCCGCCAGTAGCTCCTGCTTTTGCTCGGCCGCTTCTGCTTGACCCGCTCGCGCGTCGGGTGGACGCAGAGGTCGGAAACTGACTATTCCTTTCGGCTCCGTATCAGGCGTGTCGTCCGGGGGAGGCATGTCGGGTTCTGGATCCGACTTTGGATTCGGCCTTTGCTTTGGCGTCGGGGGTGGTTTTGGAATCGGTGGCGGAATCGGTTCCGGCATCTGAGTGTTCATGGCATTTACACCGAATCCGACGAGGCTATCGCGCGCCTTTCCAGCGGCTTCTCGCCGCCTTGCGGGCGATTCTCACGCGATGCGCTTTCGGGATGCTCTTGGCCCGAGCGAGCCCACCCTTGCGTCCCAGTGCGACCGCTGCCGCGTTCTTTCCATCTGCCGTTTCGCCTGTGGCGGAACGCTTTTGACCTTTCGGACCCTTGGGCATATGCTTAGCGATAAGCATAGCATGCCATGCGAGATGAATGGATAACGGTGATTTCAGGTGACCGACTCGTCAAGTTCACCTACATCGATCTTGAAGGGGCGGCGTTTCTGACGGCGCAGATTGCCGGCCATGACGTCGTTTACTCGATTCTCTTGGAACAGGCAGAACACCCATTCAGTCGTATAGCCGTGGAACGCCGCTTTGGCTACGAGTTTCGGCCCGCCTCAAACTGAGACAACCGCGCTTGACACTGCGAGGTGAAAGCGCGATCATTCGCTGTCGAACAAAAGTTCGACGTGGGGCTGCGCGAGCAGCACACTGATCCGAGCAGGATTCTGAGCTAGCCCCAAAGGCTGGCGAGGCAGGCCCGAATCGTTGGATGCAAATCCGGCGCTCGGGCCTTTCGATTTTTCGAGCGCCACTTCTCCCCGGAGGGTGCTATGGATGCGATTGCCGACCTGCGACGACTCGAAGACGACATTACCAAGGCCGAGGGCGATGGACTGCATGCCCGTTGGGCGTCTGGGCGCTACATGCTCAAGCTGCGCGAGGATAAGAAGCTGCTGCCTCGTGGTGTGCGGAAGACGTTGACGAAGGACCTGGGCGTCCATCCGTCCGAGCTGACCGCCCGCATGAAGTTCGCCGCGACGTTTCCCACCGATGAGGAACTTGCCGATGGCATCAGTAAGTTCAAGAGCTGGTACGCCATCACGCACCAGGCGCTGACGACCACACCTCGCCGCGCGACGAAGTCCCAAACCTCCCGTTTCCAGCCCATGCGCGCGGCGATTGACAACTCCGACCCCACGCTGCTTAGCGAGCAGGATTGGCAGGAGCTTGATGCGATGGTCGCGGGCGTGGTCCGGCTCCGGAAGGCCCGTGCCACGCTGAAGCAGGTGGCGTGATGCTCACGACCGATGTCCTCAAGCTCACGCCCACCGACAGGTTTCTCTACTGGGTGCGAGAGCGTCACGCCATCACGCTCCGTCGGGAGGCCGGAGCGGCGAAGCCGTGGACCGATGACGAGGTGCTCCAGAACTACTTCTTCACGTCGCCGTATCGGGAGCGGGACAAGACCACCACCTGGTTCCGCACCCACGTCCGCGACCCGCTGCGTGACGATCCGGCCGTCATTCTCGCCACCACGATCTTCCGTTGGTTCAACCACATCCCCACAGGTTGAAGTCCTGATGGGCGGTTCATCGAACCTGCTCCTTGACTGGTCTGAGTCGGAGGCGTTGGCGCGGCTGGCGCCGACCCTCACCGTTGACGCCTGGGCGCTGGCTGGAGATGTTGGCGAAGACCGATGCCTATTTGTTTGGGGACCCTGGGAGGCAACATTGACCAGAAACCCCCAACCCCAACCACCGCCAACCATCGAGCAGCTCGTGGCCGACATTGGCATCGTATGCGCCCACGCGCGGACGCGCGGCCGTGGCGGTCAGATGATGGCCGAGGCCGTCGAGCGCGTCGATCCCCATTCACTGCTCACCACGACGCGCATCATCTTCATCGAATCTGCATATCGGGATCTTGATGGACGCGAGTGGACTGCGGAGGAACGCGCCGTAGATGACGCTGCCGAGCGATTGTTCGACGCGCTCAACGTTATTCGCAAATGGCAGAAGCAGATCCGGTCACGGATGGCCGCGTAGTGGAAGCACGCCATGACAATCGTCAAGTTCACGCCGCCGACACCGCCCACATGGATGGACTACTTCACCACCAACCGTGCTGCGCTCGAAGACGAACTGCGCCAGCTGGTCGCGGAGCTGACCCGGCGACTGGCCGAAGCCCTCGATGATGGGGACCTCGAGGCGGCACGCGTTCTGTGGACCGAGAACCTCGTGAAGCACATCGACTTGGTGCTGCGAGACGGCTCAGGCTGAGAGTGCGCTGTCAACTCCCGCCTGCGTCTGGTTGGTCTTCTCTTCGGTCCAGACGTGGGCGCACCCTTCGCAACGGAAGTAGTTCACCAACCGACATTCGGCACTTACTCCCGGCACGAGCGTGCCCGCATGCCTTTGGCATTCCGGGCACTGCAACAGGACGTCGGGCGGTGTGGCGTCCGCACGGGTCAACGGGACACCGCCGACCAGAAGGCAGGGAGGTCCGGCGCCGTCCGTTCCCAGGTGCCCTCGCAGGCGGGGCACCGGAAGCTGACGGTGCGCTGTGCGGCTCGGATTGACACGCCATACGGGATGCCTGGAACATCCTTGCAGTGCCTGCACGACGCACCGACCCCGTGGAGTGTCGAGACGGGAACGCCTGCGTTGATGGAGATGGGCCACGCCGAGAGGGTTGCTGCGGGCATAGGCGGTTCTTTCTATCGCTAGCGGACGCCGGACGGCTGGCGCCCAACCGGGAATCGTTGCGCAGCTGAATGAGCGATGCGGGAAGCGTAGACGAGCTGGGCCTAGGGTACCTGTTCCGTTTAGTACACCCAGTCGGGACCCGAGGGACCGCGGAGTGCTCCGGAGTGCCGCGTAGCGTCGAGCCGCCCGAGGCTCGGACCGCGACGGGCCGACCCTCCCGGCCGGAGGCGGAAGGGCGAACGGGCGGTGTGGAGGTCGGTGTGGAAGCCGTTTCCGGACGCCGCCGAGGGTGCCGGCACGGTCGAGCTGGCGGCGGTCGGAGTCTGATGTGAACCTCTGACCTGTAGTCCGAATGGTGTTTAGCAGGTGCGGTGACTTTTGTTAGGTGACGCCTGTGGATTCACAGTAGCGTTCCCCTCCGCAAGTGCTAGACCACGAACGGTTTAGACGAACACGGAGATGTGAAAACGATGACCGAAACGACCCCCAAAGAGCCCACGACCGCCAGCCCCACCACGCCCGGAAGACCGGTCGCGAGTGAGCCCAAGACCGCCACCATCACCCTCACGGCAGGCGCGGTCACCCTCGCCATTCGTGCCCATCGGCTGTCCAACGGCACGGCGGAAACCTTCGTCACCACCACGGATGCTGCAAAGGTCACCACTCGTGGGATGACGCAGGTCCACTCGAACTTCCAGGCCGCCAAGGCGGCTACCCACGTCTTCGTGGACGATGGCATCTCCGGCGCAGAGTTCGAAGAAGCGACCAGGCTTCCAACGTCTGATGGGCGCATTAACACCCAAGCCGCCGTTCGGCGTCTTGATTGTCAGCGAGCAGAAGTCCATCGGCCGTGAGATGTCCGAGACTGGCTACGTCATCAAGCAGCTGGCCGCAGGCCGGTGTCGAGATTTTCGAGTACATGCACGGCCAATCGCTGACGCCCAAGAACACCTGGACAAGATGATGTCGGCCATCCGCGCCGGGACCGACGAAGCCCATCGCGAGCAGTCCAGCGAACGGGTCCACGAGGCACATACCCGTCTCCACGCCGCAGGGCACGTCGTTGGCGGTCGAGTGTTCGGCTATCGGAACCAGGACGTCTTCAACGGCGTGGACCCCCACGGTCGCCCACTCCGTTCCCACGTCGAGCGCGTCATTGACCGCGCAGAGGCGGCCATCGTGCGTGCGCATCTTTGAGCTCTACGACTCCGGGCTATGGGCTCAAACGGATCGCCAAGCTCCTCACCCTCGAAGACGCGCCCTCGCCCGAAGCACTACCGGCGCACTGATGGCCTCGAACCCATCGACGGTTGGGCACCGTCAACCGTTCGCTCGGTGCTGACGCGCGAGACGTATCACGGCGTGGTGGTCTGGAACAAAACCAAGAAGAAGGACGCTATGGGGCAAGTGGGACCCCTACGGACCGCCCCGAGTCGGAGTGGATTCGCACCAAGGCGGAGCACCTCCGCATCATTGACGAGGCACTATGGAAGCGGGTGGAGGCGCGACGGCAGGAGGTTGAGGGCAAGGCAGTGCGATTCGAGAGTGGCCGTCTCTCCGGTCGCCCACCGAAGCACGACGTGCAGAACCTCTTGGCTGGCCTCGCGACGTGCGGGATATGTGGCGGTGGGCTGGTCGTCGAGAGCGGCGGCAACAAACGTGGCCGAGTGCCCGAGTACATCTGCCATCGGCACCGGACCAACGGCATCTGCACCAAACGCGCTGCGCATCTCGGTGGCGGAGATGAATGAAGCCGTTCTCCAGGCCATCGAGGCGCACGCGCTGACGCCGGAGGCCATCGAGCACGTCATCCAACTTTCCGAGCAGGACGACGTGGTGGACCAGCGGGCCACGCTCGAACGCGAACGGGCGGACGTGGAGAAACGCATTGCGAACATCACCAAGGCGCTGGAGATCGAGTGGCGATGCGGCATCGCTGGTCGCCAAGGCTCCGCGAACTGGAGGAACGCCTGCGGGCCATCGACAGCGAGATCGCCAGCCTTCGGCCCATCCCACGACTTGCACCGCACCGTCATCGAGAACCGGCTGGCGGAGTGGCGACGGCTGCTGCGCGCCTCCACGACGCAGGGGCGCACAGTCCTCCAGCGAGTGCTGCGTGGCCGATTGACGTTCACCCCACGTGCCGACGGGGATGCCGGCTACGATTTCACGGCCCCCACTCGCTTCGACCGACTGTTCGCAGGGATCGTGGCACCGTCCCACCCGCGATGCGCGAGGCATACGGCGGCACAGACGGCCTGGAAGCATCTTCGGCCGGAAGATACGTTTGACGCAGATTATGGGCGTTTATTGGAGAATGCGAGGCGAATACGAAAAGGGTCGTGCGCCCGGAGGGACTCGAACCCCCGGCCTACAGGTTCGAAGCCTGCCGCTCTATCCAGCTGAGCTACGGGCGCACAGAGTGCTTACTGTAGCATGCCGACCGTCGAGAAGGGACGGTTCAAGGTGCAACGTTCAGGGTTCAAAAACCTTGAACGTTGAACCGCTGCCGACAGTGAGGCACCTGGACGCGCGGCTGTGCTAGAATCGGGTTTTGTTTTTCCGCGGCTGACGCCCGCCGTGTGCCGCACGTCGCCAATCCCTCCAGGGGCCGGTAGCTCAATTGGCAGAGCAGCAGACTCTTAATCTGCGGGTTGACGGTTCGATTCCGTCCCGGCTCACCACTTCAATCGCCCAATAACATCAAGAACTTGCGGACGGCCGAAACCGTCATCCTGGATTGGAATCGAACCCGTTGATTTCGGCGCTGCGTTGGCCGCATTGACGAAACGTCCGGCCGTTTACGATCTTCGAGTGACATTGACGCCACGATCACGCAAGGTGGCGGAGCTAATCGTCCAGCTGATTCAATGAAAATGCACCCGTCAGCGTTAGCGAAGATTGGGTGACGATCATCGTGGTACGGCCAGGTCGCTGGAATCGCCGGACCACAAGATCCGCATCGTCTGCGGCTCGAGCCAGCCGACGCGGCCATCCCGAAAATAGAGCCATACGAAATGTGTATCCGTTTCACTAATGCGGGCGGTGACGCTCCGGTGAATCAGCGGAAGCTCGAACGTTGTCTCAATCGGCACGACTGCGCTGAGCCGCCGTCGCGTCTCGCCGTCGAACGGCAGCATCGACGTTCGCAGCCCGAGACGACGCGCTGCCTCGGTCGCGTCGCGCCGCAGCGCGATCAATTCCTGCCGGTGCGAACTCCATGGCCAAAACGACTTGCTATAGTCGAGGCGCCTGCCCGCATCGAGCGTGATGGCGATTGACACCAGCGCGACCGCGAGCGGCAGACGCCACGGGCCGGGCCGCGCTCGCGCCATGTTCGCGCCGAGACCGGCAAACAGCGCCAGGCCGCAGAAACGCATCGCGATGATCAGCCCCACCCAGAGAAACGCCGAAAGCGGAACGTGGGGAGGCCAGATCACGGGAGCCGCTAACAGGATCCAGAAGAGACGGCGCGTCGCCGTGAAGCCGATGCCGACCGCGAGTCCGCCGATTGCTACCGAGGCGAACGCGACTTCGACGTTCCGCAGGCTTCCGCCCGGCAGGTACCACTGCAGCCAGATTGCAAGCCAGCCGCATGCGGCGAGCGCCGGCACGACGAGGACTGGCCACCAGAGGAGCGTTCGTCGCATAAGAACCTGCGGGCAAGTGGATCGACATTCTACCTGGGCCGATGCGGCTGGCGAAAACGGCTCACGCTGTTTGCCGCAATCGGTCGACATGCCGGAGCCAGATGTCTAAGTGGTTCCAATTCGCGAAAATGCGGCTCGCCACCTCACCCAAGTCAACACCATCAAGCCTTTGCGGGCCGGTGCAACCCCTGTCGCAGGCAGGAATCGAACCCGTCGGGCACCCGTTCGAGCGCATTGACTAAACCTAACGGTAGGTTTATGATCTGGAAGTGACCTGGGCCGAGGTGATCCGCAAGCTGAAGGCCGCGGGGTTCGTCGAGGTCCGGTCAGGGAAGGGCAGCCACTTGCTGCTGAAGCACGCTACGACCGGCAAGGAAGTCTGGGTGGCGGTTCACACCAAGAAAGATGCCGGGCGGCTCGGCAATCGCATCCTGCGCGAGGCGGGTGTCGAATGACAATGCTCTATCCGATCGTCCTTGAAATCGAAGAGAGCGGCGCCGTGAGCGCCTACGTCCCGGGACTGCCCGTCTATGCTGCGGCCGAGACCCACGCAAAGGCGGAGCGCGCCATTCGGGGCGTCTTGACGGAGTACTTGAACTCGCACCCGGCCAGTCGGCCAGACGCACGGGTCCGCGTGGCACGTTTCTCCGACAGCGGGAAGCGGAAGGTTGATATCGTCGGCGTCGCGGCCCTAGTGGGCGCCCGTCGGAGCGCCACGAAGGCTCGCGCCTCGCGAACCAATGGCCGGCTTGGTGGTCGCCCCCGCGCTGCCGCCGCCGCCGTTCGGCGCGCCAAGTCTCGCTGAGTTCGAGCCCGGAGCGCCTGCGCCGTCGACTCTCTTAAGCGACACGCCTCAGGGAGTCCCTAGCCCGCAGCCACTCATCCAGCTGGTTCCAACTGGCGAACGTTAGGGTCACTTTCTGTTTCCAAAGGACTTGCCGTCATCGGATTGATCGGCTGAACCCGTCTCTGGTTGCAGAAGGGATGGTTGCGACTCGACTCGTCTAGCCGATCGGCTTGGCGTTGCGATGCATGGCTCGTCCGACGCGGCCCTTCCACGTGTTCAGCGGCTACAACGAGCCTCCGCTCAAGCTTGCGCTGGTGGCTACGCGCGACAGGGCGAGATCTTCGTATCCAGCGAGGGTCCGGGGGACTAATCGGGGCGCTGACGCGTAGAATCGCCCGATGATCCCCTCGTTGACGGAGCCGCCGCTGCTTGCGCGACTGCGCCGGCATGCTCGAATCCTGATCGCAGGCGCCGGTGGTGGGTTCGACGTGTACGCGGGGCTGCCCCTCTACGTCGCCTTGCGGGCCGCCGGACAGGAGGTGTTTCTCGCCAACCTGACGTTCACTTATCTGGGTGAGACCGATTGCCGGTACTTGGCGCCTCATCTCGCGGTCGCGACGCGGGAGACGATGGGCGGCGACCGATATTTCCCCGAGCGCCGTCTCGCGGAGTGGCTGCACGAGGCCGGGTACCCGCCGGCGGTGTACACGTTCGAGAAGGTCGGCGTGCGCCCGCTGCGCGACGCGTACGCACATCTTGTGCGGGAACTGGGTATCAGCGCAGTAGTGCTGGTCGACGGCGGCACGGACATTCTCATGCGCGGCGACGAGGCGGGGCTCGGCACGCCGGAAGAGGACATGACCAGTCTGGCGGCGGTCTCGAAGCTGTCTGACGTCGAGACGTTCGTCGCGAGCATCGGCTTCGGCATCGATACGTACCATGGCGTCTGCCACGCCCACGTGCTGGAGAACATCGCGGCGCTCGAACGGGATGGCGGGTATCTGGGGGCGTTCTCCGTGACCGGCGCGATGCCTGAGGGGCGCGCCTACGTCAGCGCGGTGAGCCACGCGCATAAAGTGACGTCGGGACGGCCCAGCATCGTCAACGGCAGCATCGCGGCCGCGATCGAGGGCCAGTTCGGCAACGTCCACTTCACGGCGCGTACCGCGGACAGCGAGCTCTTCATTAACCCGCTGATGGCGATCTACTTTGGGTTCGAGTTGCCCGCGGTGGCGCGGCGATCGCTATACCTCCAACAGCTCGAGAGCACCGAGACGATCTTCGAAGTCCGTGCGCGCATCGAGGCCTTTCGCAACACCATCACCCCTCGCCCGCGCCGCCATATTCCGCACTAGCCCGGCATCACATGGTCGCGCCGGAGATCTAGCCAAACCAGAAACGTTGCAATGACGGTCGCGTCGTGTGCGGCCGTATCGTAGTGCGCCATCATCGGACACCCGCTCTCAGCGGTAGGACTCAAGTCCGCTGGCTGTTATCGCAGTTGAACGACACGACATCGCCGTGCCACCGGTTGCCGTGATGACTCCAGCCGGCGCAGCACCTCCCGGGTTGCACGCAGATGAAACGCACGAATCTTCCCTAGCGCCGAGTGGCTCTGGGGTGGAATCCTCGAAAGGTAGTCTTCGCCCCGAGTATCCACCGTCCAGTCGTTCGCCGGAAAGGCGGCGCCGCCCAGAAACAGCGACGGCACGCCGCCGACGACCGGCGTGTACTCCACGTTGAACTCGAGGGCAGCCTGGACGTAGCCGGCGATGAACTGCTCGTCCGACACATCCGACTGCAATGACAGATACGCCCGGCCAAATTGCGTGTACCCGCTGGTGTCGGTGCTGAACAGGTCGGGGTCGATCCGCCCGACGGTTCGGAACAGCGCCGCCGATCGGGCAATGGACGGCGGCGTGCGGAAGTTCAGAACGACGTATTGCGCCGGAAAGTCGTAGTTCCCCGGATCGTCTGCATCGAGCAGGAAGCCACTCGCCTGCGACATCACGTAGCCGAGACTGTCGGTCAGAATCCTGATGTCTCCGGCGCTCGCGGCGTTCGGGCCGTCATCGATCACCGTGTAGACGAACGACGGATTGGTGCGCCCCGCAAACCCTCCCGCCCCCACGGTGAACTGAGTGTTCAAGTTATTGATCGTCGTGATGGCACCGGTCTCCGATAGTGCATCGACCACGTGATCGACGATTCCGCACTGGAAGAGGCGCGTGGCAAACGCTTCTCGAACACTGAGCGGTTGTTCGCTGAGCGGTGTCGTGTCGATCACCGCAGGATTCGCGAGCGGTTCCACCGACCCGTAAGTGTTGGCGCGAAGGGCGCCGCCCGGCGACAGGAATCAAGACGGCCGTGAGAACGTATGCAGTGAACTTCATAGGCTCAGAACCTCCCGTCCGGAATCGATTGGAGAGCGGAGTGTATTCGAATTGCGAGCGCGGTGTTCACGACTCGGTAGAGGAAATTTGAGACGACGCCGCGAATTCGGAACCCCCGGGGCGGCTGGGCCGCAGCGCAGCGCAACACATCAGCTCGGCCAGCTCGACAGGACCCGCGCGCCGTGCTTCGCTGGCCGTCACCGGCTGCTCTGCCGGATCCGGCGATCGACGTCGAGCGGCGTGCCGAGCCGAATCAGGACGATGTCGGTATCGTCGGCCGCGAGCGGTCCTTTCCGATCGAGGCTTCGGCTGCGAGAGCGCCCGTTGGAAAACGGGAAATTGTTGTCGGAAGCGACGAGAAGCGTGGTCTCGTCCACCACGTGCACGGACTCGATGGTGTAGAACGGTAGCCGGAAGAAGTTCATCTCCCCGCCGAGACCCGACGGATCGGGAATCGCCAGCAGGTCGACGAGCTGGGTCTTCGCGACCGCTCCCTCGCGCGCGGGCGGCAGGGTCAGCAGGAAGATCTTCTTCACCCGCGGCGACACCTCATCGTCGCCCAGGTTGTCGCGCACGATGAGCAGCAGTTGATGATCGTTCACCGCCTTCAGCTCGCCGATCGCCAGCGGGCCTGATGGCGGCGCGGTAATCCCCGGATAGACCCTGGCACCGGAGGAGTCGGTGAGGCTCGCGAGATCCACGGTCTGGCTCGGCGCGTCCAGGCGCACCGTGAAGAACGCAGGCGCGAGCGCACCTTGCGGGATGTCGTACACGTAGAGACGCAGGTCGCGCGGATCGTCGCCTGCCACGGCGCCCTCGAGCTGCGCGTAGAGCGTCGAACCGTCGGGGCTGATCGCCAGCCCTTCGAAACCGCGGCTCGCGGCCAGCGTGGGCCGTTCGGCGCGCCCGCGTTGCGAAATCCTGAGGAACGGGTTCTGCGGCGAGCGTACACCCGGAATCTGAACCGGCGGCGCCAGCACGCGCCCGTCGTCAGCGACGTGAATCAGGAACGGGCCGAATTCCTCGCTCACCCAGAAAGTGCCGTCGGGCGCGCGAACGAACGACTCGGGATCGAGATCGAATCCGGTCAGGATCCGCGCGGACGGGTCGCCGCCGCACGCAGGCGGCGGGGGCGGCAGCATGTTGAATGAGAAGGCCGGCAGCGGCGTGCCCGTCTGATCGCACACGATGGTCCACGGGATTCGACGATCGGGGTCGCGGAGGATTGCGGTGGTCAGGATGCGCGGCCCGGCGGCATCTCCCCAGCGTGGATCGAGCCGGTGGATGACCAGCTGGAAATCCGCCGAATTCGCACGGGCTCCATATCCGTTGTCGGCCAGCGCCCACCAGGTGCCGTCGCCGGCCGGCACCATGCTCGACACGCCTTGCAGCGGCTGCCCGGCCAGGTACGGACCCTCCGCCGGCCCACGGACCCCGTTGGCGGCTGCCGTTGCGCGCTCGGCCGAGGTGAAGAACGCCCCCGACGGCGGAGTGCCCTGCCGGTCGATGCCGGCTGGCAGCACGGTCCGGGCTGCCAGCGTGTACGGCTGCACCGCCTCCTCGGCAACGAGCGACTCGGTCTTGGCGCCCATCCCAATGAGAAGCGCTACGAGAATGCGCTGCGCATCGCTCATCCTTCCGCGGCGTTCGACCACTGCGCGCGCGACGTCCGGAAGGTCCGTGATCAACCCATCGACGCCGTTGGCCATCGACGCAAACATCCAGGCCGGATCGTTGACCGTCCACACGTAGACGCGCTGGCCGGCATGATGCGCCTGCCGTACGAAGGCGCGCGTCGCCAGGCTGGCCTCGACCGCGAGAAAATCGGCGCCGAGCGAGGTGAGGTCGCCGATGGCCTTTGCGACGAGCACGCCAACGGTCCACGACGGCCGAAGCTGCTTGAGCCTGCGGACCATGTCGTGATCGAGCGACATGAAGATGGTCTCGTTCGCCACGCCGGCGGCCTCGACGATCTCGACGACGCGCTCTTCCAGCCGCTGGGAGTGCCCATAGGACTTGAGCTCGACGACGACGCGGACCCGGCCCTTGGAGAGCGCGAACACGTCGGCGAGCGTGGGCACGCGCTCGCCGGCAAACTGCGGCCCCTTGCGGCTGCCGATGTCGACCGCGCGCAGCGCCGCGGCCGGCGCCTCCCAGATCTTCAGCGGCGATCCGCCCACCTTCATGAGGTCGCTGTCGTGGACGACCACGACCTCGCCGTCCTCGGACTCCTGCACGTCGAGCTCGACGAAATCGGCGCCAAGATCGGCGCCCAGTCGAAAGGCCGCCAGCGTGTTCTCGGGCGCCGCGGCCGAGGCGCCGCGGTGCGCGATGACCAGGACCTGTTGATTTCGCCGCGTGACGTTCACGACGACGAGCACGACGCCGATCGTGGCGAGGATCGAGACGGCCGCCACGCCGATCCTCACGGCGCGCGGTAATCGGACCGCGCCGCCCCACCGATCCGCGCCCAGCGTCGGGACGGCACCAGGTTCACGAAGCTTGACCACGCGGAGGTACAACCGGAGCAGCACGAGCGAGAGCATCGAGACGTTCACGACCGCCGCAACCAGGCCAAGCACGCCCCACAGCAGCACGAGCCCCGTGATGAACCCCAGGAGCGTCTGCATCGAGCCGCTGAAATCCGGCGCCAGAGCGCGGCCGATAAAGTCCGGCACCCACGTGGCGACGGCCAGGAGGACCGAGGCGAGGGCGGCCCACATGGCGAGCGCCGCAATGGCAATGGAGCGATGGCCGACCGTCCGCGCGGAGCTCTCGGCCAGCGCGCGCCGCGGCGAGACGCCCTCGAACAGGACGAGCGGCAGCGCCATCGTCCAGCGCGCGATCGTCCACAACAGGATGACGGCGAGCACGGCCACAATGACGGCCGCGATCGACACGGCCGTCCAGAACTCGGGAGGCCGTCGGGATAGATAGAAATTGATGTCGTGAGACCGCAGCAGGGTCCAGTAGACGACGCCAACGGCTGCGGCGAACGGCAGCAGGGCCACGAGCAGACGCGCGACGATGTTCGCCGCCAGGCGGAGTACCAGCAGCGCCCGCGACACGCCAAATACGAGCGCACCTCTGGCGGTCAGGTGCTGGCCGTTCGCGGCAGCAAGCCCGATCGCCATGAGACACGTCATCTCGAGCGCTGTGATGGCCGTCAGAATCGCACCGACGACGATGAGCGCCAGGATGCCCTGTCGCGTGGTGAGGAAGAACGTCGCGATCTCGGTATCGGCGACGACCAACGTTCCGGTGCGCGACATCGCCCATCGCAGCAGGAGCAGCGTTCCAGGCGTGAGCAGCGCAAACGAAATCAGCTTGTAGGCGAGATCGGTCTGGGCAAGCACGCGCCAGGAATCGCGCAAGTCCCGGATCGCGCCGACGATGGCCTGAGTCGTTTCCCGCACGGGTGTCCGGCAAGCATAGGGGCTCTCCGAAACAAACTCAATCGACACGGGCCCGGAAGTCGTGCGATTGTCGAATGGCCACGAGACGGCTCAGCATGGACCGATCTGGTTCCAGCTCGCGACGGTTTGGCTCACTGTTGGTTATGGCTCACATCTTCATCACCGGCAGCACCGATGGCTTGGGCCGTGCGGCTGCGCGGGCGCTCATCGACGAGGGCCATCAGGTCGTTCTGCACGCACGGTCTCGCCAGCGAGCCTCCGCGCTCGACGATCTCGCGCCACGGTCGGCCGGCGTGGTCGTCGGCGATCTTGGCAGCGCCGTCGAGACGAGAAGCGTCGCAGAGCAGGTCAACGCGATCGGACGAGTGGACGCTGTCATCCACAACGCGGGGATGTCGTCCACGAAGGGCCGATCACCAAGCCCGGAAGGCCACGCGGCCATCCTCGCCGTCAATACGCTGGCGCCCTACATTCTCACGGCTCTGATCGAGCGTCCGCGCCGGTTGGTGTACCTCAGCAGCAGCATGCATCGTGGCGGCGTCGCCTCGCTGCGCGACGTCGATTGGACTGAGCGGCGCTGGAACTCCAGCCAGGCGTATTCGGACAGCAAGCTCTATCTGACAGCACTCGCCTTCGCGGTCGCGCGGTGCTGGCCCGACGTTCTGAGCAGTGCCGTCGACCCGGGCTGGGTTCCGACGAAGATGGGCGGTCCGGGAGCGCCGGACGATTTCGATGAGGGATACCTCACGCAAACGTGGCTTGCCGTCAGCGACGATCCCGCGGCGGCGGTCAGCGGCCGATACTGGCATCACCGCCGACCGCAGACCCCGGCCAAGGAAGTGTCTGACGCTCGCTTTCAGGACGAGGTCTGCGCCAAGCTTGCCGAGTTGACCGGCGTGTCGCTCTTCTGATCGCCAACGAACTGACCTCGGCCGTCAGCATGTGGCCAGTAGCCGTCATGGAGGGCGGCAGGCTACACTTCGCCACGAACTGCTTCCAAGGAGGATATGAATGGCGACACGATTCAGGCTGCCTGGCACGGCCGTCGCGGCCATCGCAGGAGCCGTCGTCGCGACGGTGCTTTCCACGGCCATCCAGTCAACCGCCCAACAAGCCACAGCCCCGCAGCCCGGTCAGGCCGCGGGCCGGGGGCGCCGCGGCACCACCGGCTCCATGCGGACCACAGGGACAGCTGCCCGCAAACCTCTCGAAAAACGTCGATGGAAAATCGCGCTGCTTCGAGGTCCGTATCTACACGGTGGACCAGAGCCGCATCGGGACCGGAAACTTCAAGGGCGGCATCAACGAGCTGCACCAGCGGTTCCGTGAAAAGGAAGTGGCGATCTTCAAGAAGCACGGCGCCGAGATCCTCGGTGTCTGGCAGCAGATGAACAACCCCGACACGCTCGTCTGGATGCTCGCCTATCGCGATCGCGCGCACCGCGACGACGTCTGGGCGAAGTTCAACGCCGATCCCGAGTGGACGGCGCTCCGAGCGAAGTACCCGGTCCCCGTCAACGCCAACACGTTCATGATGAGCGCGACCGAATACTCGCCGATGAAGTAGCTCTGGCGGTAGCATGTGCGTGTGCGTTGGATCGTCCGCGGGGACGTCGACGGGTTCTTCGGCCTCGCCCTCGACAATCTCGTTCAGCTGCTGCTGATCGACACCCTCTGCCGCACCGTCCTCGGGTTCCCGCCCGAGCTCCTCTACGGGCAGGTGCTGCCGGCCGCTGCGATCTCCATCCTCGTCGGCAACGTGGCGTACACGTTCCAGGCGCGCGCGCTCGCCGCGCGCACGGGACGTACGGACGTGTGCGCGCTCCCGTACGGCATCAACACGGTGTCGCTGTTTGCCCACGTGTTCCTCGTGATGCTGCCGGCGAAGGCCCTGGCCGAAAGGGCCGGCGCGGTCGACCCCGTGCGCGTCGCGTGGCAGGCGGGTCTGCTGGCGACATTCGCGACCGGCGTGATCGAGCTCGGGTGTGCCTTTCTCGCCGAGCGCGTGCGCAAGGCGACCCCGCGGGCCGCGCTCCTCTCGACCCTCGCCGGCATCGCCTTGGGGTTCATCTCGCTCGGCTTTCTCTTCCGCACCTTCGCACATCCGGTCGTCGGGCTGACCACGCTGGCGATCGTGATGCTGACCTACTTCGGTCGCGTGCGCTTCAAGGGACACCTTCCCGGCGGTGTCGTGGCTGTGACGCTTGGGACACTCCTCTGCTGGATCACCGGAATCGCGCCGGTCGGCGCACGGCCCTCCCCTGCCACCCTCCACACCCCCGTCCCCGTCGTCGGCGACCTGATGGCCGCCATCGGCGGCGGACAGTTGCTGCCGTATCTCTCGGTAATCATCGCGATGGGTCTGTTCAACGTGCTGGGCTCGCTCCAGAACATCGAGTCGGCGGAGGCGGCCGGCGACTCCTACGACACCAGGTATTCGCTGACGGTCAACGGCATCGGGAGCGTCTCTGCCGCGCTCTTTGGATCCGCGTTCCCGACGACGATCTACATCGGGCATCCCGGGTGGAAGGCGATGGGCGCGCGTGCCGGGTATTCGATCCTGAACGGCGTATTCGTGACGACGATCTGCGTCACGGGTACGCTGGCCTGGATCGCGTGGGCGATCCCCATCGAAGCCGGGATGGCGATCGTCCTCTGGATCGGCATGATGATCGTCGCGCAGGCCTTTCAGGCCACGCCACGCGAGCATGCGCCCGCCGTCGTTGTCGGTCTCCTGCCAGGGATCGGCGCGTGGGGCGCGCTCATGGCGAAGAACGGGCTGCGCGCCGCCGGGATCGGAGGGCCGGCGGGGCCGTTCAGCGAGTCGCTCGTCGGCGAGTTCCAGAAGAGCGATACGTGGATTGCAGGCGCTTTCGCGATCGAGCAGGGATTCCTCTTCACCGCGATGTTGCTCTCCGCGGCGGTGGTCGGCGTGATCGAGCGGCGCTGGCGGCGAGCGGCGGCGTGGTCAGCAGTCGCCGCGTTGCTCTCGGCCTGCGGGCTGATGCACTCCTACGAGTGGACGTTTGGTGACACGGCCCTGAAGCTCGCTCCTGCATGGCCGTTCGTGATTGGCTACACTGGCATGTCGCTGCTCTTTCTCAGCGCACAGTGGACGACCGAGGAGGGAGGCGAGCACTGAAGTTTGCCAATTGCCCAAGACGTTTCTCATTCGCGCCCGCGAACACGGATCCAGAATGAGCAGCCGAAGGTCTCCGCCTCCCCCATCTGCCCGGCCGTCCACAATGGCGAAAGAATGCTGTTCAACTCCGGATCGTCGCTGATGAAGGTGCTCGGCAGCATGATCTCGAGTTTGTCGCCTTCGGCGAGAAGGTAGGCCGCCAGAAGGTACTGCTCGGAGTAATACCGGTCCTGCCACTGCGCTGGATAGTCGTACGGAATCGTCACGTCATGAATCTGGATCAGGATGCCCGGCTTCAGACGCGGAAGGACATCCAGAAACAGCGTCGTCACGTCCGAGTTCATGAAGACCCTGTGCGAGCTGTCGATGTAGAGAATGTCACCGGCTCCCAGATCGTCGAAGATCTCCAAGCCGACACGCTCGACCGGTTCTCTGATGATGCGATCACAGATACCGTCGACTTCCGCTCGTGGGCAAGGGTCGATGGAGATGATCTTCGTGCGGAGTTGATGATCGACGATCGCTTTTCGTGCGAACTTCGTGGAATGGCCGGATCCGACCTCCATGAAATACGCGGGATTGTTGAGGACCAGAAAGCTGTAGAGAGCGACACCGTCCATGGCCGGCAGCCAACCATTGATCCACGCTGGTTCACGCGGATCGGCATCCGCAGCCGCGTGCACCGGTATTCTGGCGAAAGAGCTGGCGAACGGTAAGAACGATTGCAAGCGTTGTTTGTACGCCGCACGATGGACGTTGATGATGTCGTAGAGGAACCGATGGGGCGACTGCTGATGCCACCTTGGCTGCGAAGCGACCGGGTAATCCAATACCACGACGCTTTCCGGAAACGCCTTGCGCGCCACGGTCGTGAAGAACTTGCCGAGCCGAGGACGGCGGCGCGCTAGCGCGACCGCGAAGCTCTCGAGTGACATCGTCGTCTCATTCTGACCCAGGTCGATGCCAGGCGATGCTACCCGAAAAAGCCGGCGTCCGACAGATCCGTGATCCCGAGGTTCAGGCAAGCGGCTCCGTCCTGCGGTTAGGCACCCGGTCTTGCCGCGCGAGCCGGTTGGATTGTCCTCGCCACGAGACCGAGTATCATGGCGCGTCTGGTGACGGCGGGGGCCCATCGTCCTCGCGGATGCCGACGAGGAGCGCGGTAACCATGACTCTCGCGCTCGGCGTGAGGAACTCCGCGATCAGCGTCATCGTGGCGGTGGCTGTCGTGACGAGTTGCACGTCGTCGTCGCTCGCGTCGTCGCAGACCGAAGCGTCACGCAGAAATGACTTCACCGGCGGCCGCGTCCTGTTCATCGGGAACAGCCTGACGGAAGCGAATGGACTGCCGGCGATGGTCGAGACGTTGTCCCGCCAAGGCGGAGGACCGCCGATCAGCACGGCCAGCGTGGTCTTCGGCGGATTCAGCCTCGAAGACCACTGGAATCAGGGCACCGCGCAGCGCCGCATTGCTGAACGCGGCTGGTCGATCGTCGTGCTGCAGCAGGGACCATCGTCGCTTCCAGAGTCGCAGGCCGCACTCCGCGAGTGGACGGCGCGTTTCGACACCGTCATCCGGGCGAGCGGCGCCCGGACGGCACTTTACATGGTGTGGCCGGAGTCGAACCGCCGGGACGCTTTCGATGCGGTGAGCCAGTCGTATGCGCGCGCCGCGGCAAACGTCACGGGCATGCTCCTCCCCGTCGGCGAGGCCTGGCGCGGAGCCTGGCGCCGCGATCCCGAGGTGCCCTTGTACGGCCCTGACGGATTTCATCCGACGCCCACGGCGACCTATCTGGCGGCGCTCGTCATCTATCAGCAGATCACCGGCCGGTCACCGGTGGACCTTCCTGCATGGACGCAGATGCCAGCAGACCGTGCGCTCCTGCTGCAGGAAGCCGCACAGGAAGCGAACGCACAATTCGGTCGACGCTAATCGCCGGGGCTCCCAGGCCTCCCCCTTCTCATGGCCAGTTCGCTGCGGACACTGAAGCGCCCGCGGCCCGTCTCTTCTCTTCCTGGCTATCGGATGAGAGCCTCCGCAGGGCGAGCCACGATCACCACTCGCCGCAGCCCGTCGACATGACACTTCTCCCACCGCGACAAAAGGCGGCGAGCTTCACGGTCGATCAGATCGTCGAGAAACTGATGCCGAAATCGTAGGCCCGCGTGATGGGGTGATCACAGATGTCGCGTAGTCAGTACACAGATCTGTGGCCGTCGGAACTTCTTACACTCCCAGCTCCTGCGGGGCAGCTGGATTCCGATAAAACCGGCTGATCCCGCGTGGCGTCGATCTTGCGTCGCTGCGGATCATGGCGGACCTTCGGTGGCTGATCCTCGCTGCGATGCTCGGGCAGGCAGGTGCCCCACAACCGCCGACAAACTTCCGGATTGTCGGCAGCTGTCAAAGCGGCGAAGTGGGCATACCTCCAAACTGCTTCCCCGCCCCTCCGGCACCGGTCAGCGCTGGCAAACGGTGGAGCGTGACGTACTCCGAAGAATTCAACGGGACAGCACTCGACCTGGCCAAATTGACACCCTGCTTCGACTGGAACTTCGGCGCCTGTACGGCATCGTTCAATACGGGTAAGGAGCGGTACCTGCCGTCACAGGTGCAGGTGAGCAATGGCACCGCCAAGCTCGTGGCCGAGCCGCTCATACCGCCTTACACCAGCAGCGCCTGTTTTCAGGGCCAATGCACGTACAAGGCGGGACTGGTATCGACCGCACGACCTCGGGCGGACAACGGATCCGCGTATTTGTTTCCCTTTACGTACGGCTACATCGAGTCGCGCATGAAGTTTCCGGGCACGCCGGGATTCTTCACGGCCTTCTGGATGCTGCCGACGAATCCGAGCTTCAGCTACAACACTGAAATCGACATCGTCGAAATCCTCGGCGGCTATCCCGACACGATCTTCATGACGTATCACTACAACGGTCGCAGTACATCCTTCACACCCAACAATGGTCTCCACAACAACGGGGCGTGTCAGCTCAAAGACTATTCGACAAGCTTCGTGAGATTCGGATTGGACTGGCAGCCCAGCCACATCGCCTGGTACATCGACGGCGTGAAATGCGGACAATTCAACGGCAACGCGAGCACTATCGAGAGCGGTCCGATGCAGCTCGTCCTGCACATGATGGTCGACAACCAATGGGAGCGGGACTGGAATTCGGTCTTGTCCAGTCAGACGCTGGTGCGGCAGCTGGAAGTGGACTACATACGCATCTATCAGCAGCAGTAGTCTGCCGCAACCAGCCCGCGATATGGTTCCAACCTCCGGCCTCGCCAACATGTGCCAGGATATCGAAGGGGATGTGACCATGCGACCACTGCTCCTTGCCGTGACGCTCGGCATGGGCCTGTCTGTCCTGGCGCCTTCGGCCGAGCAGTCGCTCGCCGACGTGGCACGCAAGACCGAGGCGGAACGCAGCGCCGCACCCGGCCGGCCACCGGCGAAGGTCTATACCAACCAGGACCTGACGGCCGTCGCTCCAGTGCCGACGCCACCGACCGCCAACAAGGCGGCCACCTCGACGCCGGCCCCTCCGGCGACACCTCCGGCAACGCCATCGGACGAGTCGTCTCCGGGCGCAAGAGACGAGGCGTACTGGCGCGATCGGATGCGGCCGCTGCGCGAACGGCTCGACAGCGCCCGCGCGCTGGCCGACGATACCAAGCGGCGGGCCGAGGCCCTCATGCGCGCGGCGGATCAGTGCTTCGCGGTCGGGATCGTGTGCGCGGACTACACGGAGTCGCTGCGGCTGACCGAAGAGCACAAAGCGCTGGCCGCCGATGTCGCACGCACTGAGCGGGACGTCGCGGCGCTCGAAGAAGAGGCGCGCCTGGCGGGCGTACCGCCCGGATGGGTGCGTGAATGACTATCTGCGAACCGGATGGACCGGGAATATACTCGCGGCCATGAGCAACCTGACACTCACGGCGACGATGGCGAGCGCAGTGCTATGGCTGGGCGTGGTGGCGGCCCAGCAGCCGGTGGTGCCTCCGAAGACGGCGCCGGCCACGCACGTCACGAAAGCAGACATTCAGGATTTCATTGCGAAGATGCCGCCCGGCCGGATCCTGGACAACCCGATCCGCGTGGTCGACGTGGGCGGGTACAAGGTCGGGGTGTACGCGGTGACGCGGCCGAAGGACTCGCCCCAGAACGCGATCTACCACGACACCAACATGACCGAGATTCTGTACATGCTCGAGGGGTCGGCGACGCTCATCACCGGCGGCACGATTCCGGATGCTGCTCCGCCCGGGCGGCCCGGCGGGAACTTCACGGGCACGAAGATTGACGGCGGCACGAGCCGGCACGTGGTTCCCGGAGACGTGATCATCACTCCCGGACGCACGCCCCACCTGTGGGCGAATATCGAAGGCGACATGTCGTACCTGGTCTTCAGGCCGGATCCGGACGGGACGCAGACACTCCGGTAGTGCCTTTCGTCTAGTCGAACTATTCCGACCTCGGCGGGAAAATTCCCCGGCGCCGTGCCGTTTCACCGGCGCGCAATCGCGGGACGTGCGCGCGGCCACCCACCGACGCCAGCGGCAAGGATTGTGCGTAGTCACCGAAGGCGTGAGGTGGACCGTGAGGTGGACGATGCTGCGCAGGATCCTGCTCATGTGTGGAATCGTCTCGTCGCTGCTTTACGTGGCGATGAACGTGTTCGTGGCGTCGCGGTGGACCGACTACAACTCCGCTTCTCAAACGGTCAGCGAGCTCTCCGGCATCGGCGCGCCCACCAGGGCGCTCTGGGTGGTACTGGCGATTCCGTACACCCTGCTGGTGGCGGCGTTCGGCTGGGGCGTCCGGGCATCGGCCGGCGGGAACGGTTCGTTGCGCATCACCGGCGGGCTGCTGGTGGCCTACGGAATCATCGGCCTCGGCTGGCCCCTGGCGCCGATGCACCTCCGTGACGCGCTCGCCGCTGGCGGCACATCGCTGACTGACACCGCGCACATTGGCTTTGCCATCGTCACGGTCTTCATCATGTTCCTCGCGATGGGGTTCGGCGCCGCGGCATTCGGCCGGCGGTTCCGCGTGTACTCGGTCGCGAGTCTCGCGATCCTCCTCGCGTTTGGCGCGTTGACGTTTCGGGATGCGCCAGGCGTTGAGGCCAATCTGCCGACTCCGTGGATCGGCGTGTGGGAGCGCATCAACATCGGCGTGTTCCTGCTCTGGGTCATCGTGCTCGCCGTCATCCTCTTGCGCGTCCGGGGCACGGCAATCGCGGCCGATCGCCCAGGCGCGCCCGCCTCTGCCTTCAAGACTCCGACGGGTGAAGCCATATATCTGGCGGCGTACGACGCCGCGCTGAAGGCCTGGCCCGTTCCCTACGAAGAGCGGGCGATCCCGAGCCGGTTTGGGAGCACCTACGTCGTCGCCTGCGGCCCCCGGGATGCCCCGCCACTGGTGTTGCTGCATGGTTACTGGTCCACGCTGACGATGTGGATTCCCAATGTGGCGGAGCTCAGCAGGAATCATCGCGTCTATGCCATCGATGTGATGGGTCAACCGGGCAAGAGCATTCCGGGCGAGCCCGTCCGAAGCGCTGCGGACTACGTGGCGTGGTTGACAGCGACGCTGGACGGCCTGCGCCTTGACCGCATCGCGCTCGTGGGCATGTCGTACGGAGGCTGGCTGGCCCTGAACTACGCCATCACCAGGCCAGAGCGCGTCCAGCAGTTGGTGCTGCTCTCTCCGGCGGCGAGCGTCCTGCCGCTCGTCCGTCAATTCAGCGTGCGCGGCATGTTGATGGTGTTCGTGCCCTCGCGCGCCACCGTCAACTCTTTCATGCGCTGGCTGGGATTCAAGGACAACCCGGCCGGCGCCGCGGCCCGTCGCGAGGGCAACATCGTGGTGGACCTCATCTATCTCGGCATCAAGCACTTTCGAGTGCCGCGGGCCACCGCGCGGGTCGCGCCGACGGTCTTTTCCGACGAGGCGCTCCGGAGCATGCCGGTGCCGACGCTGCTGCTCGTCGGCGACCGTGAAGTCATCTACGATCCGGCCGCCGCGCTGGCCCGCGCCGAGCAACTCATTCCGGCGTTCGAAGGGGCGCTCGTGCCTGGATGCAGCCACGACATGTGCTTCAGCCAGCATCGACTGGTGAACAAGCGCATCCTCGAGTTCCTCGAAGCGACTATGCTCAATAGAGAGAGTGAGGCAGCAGAGCCATGTACATCTTTTGCAGGACAAACAACCCGCGCCCGACGTTTCATCGCGACATGACCCAGGACGAACGTGACACCATGCAGCGTCACGTTGCGTACTGGAAACAGTTCGCTGACGCTGGAGCCGCTATCGTGTTCGGGCCCGTCATGGATCCCAGCGGCGTGTACGGCATCGGCGTCTACAACGTGCGCGATGAAGACGAATTTCGAACGATGCTGGAGCACGATCCCGCGAAGGGCCTCTTCACATTCGAATTTCACCCAATGGCACAGGCCGTTGTTGCGGCACCACGGGCCTGAGTCCGGTCGCCTCATAGCTGACGGAACAGTAGGCCGGATCCTCGCGCCGTGCCTTCGTAGATCCCGTGAAACACGCCGTCGGCCACCATCGACGCGCCACTTCGTCCAAGGCGTCGCGCTTCACCTGCAGATGCACGGGCCCGGTGACGCATTCGAGGGCCTCGCGCACGCTGCCAGGGCCCATCGCGAACAGGATGGTGGTGCCGTAGTCCTGCACGACGAGCGTAAGGTCCGGCGCGAACCATCGCGTCTTCGAGTACATCGACGGCGCGAGATCGCCCAGCGCATACAGGCTCCATGCGGGGTCGCGGCGGAGCAGCGTTCGAATCTCGCTCTTGTCGGTCAGGCGGGGCATCGGGCCAGGGCCATCTGGCTCACCGGTACGGCGGACTCAGCTACCAGCCGAGGTTGAGCCGCCGCAAGAGGCGCGCTTCGAACACCTGGCCGAGGGGGAACTGCGCGCCGGCGCGGTAGGTGTAGGACAGCTGGAGACGCGCCGTCGGGACGACCGGCATGTCCGTCGTCACCCGGAGGGCGCGCAGCACCTGGCCGTCGCCGCCTGTAATCCCGAGCTCCGTTTCGCCCGTGAGCATCGTGTCGTCGATCAGGCCGACCCGGCCGCTGACGCGGGAGTTCAAGCCAGGGCCGGTCAGCGAGCTGGAACCCGCCGTAAGGACGGCGCGCAGGTCCAGGCGTCCTGCACAGCGGGGCGCGAGCGCGGGAAGGTCCACTTCGACGCGAGACGAGGCGTCGTCCATCCCATCCAGCGACGAGTCGGATGCTCGTTGCTGCACGTAGCGCACGACCATGCGTGCCCAGGCCGCGCTGGCGCCATTCGAGCGAAGTGGTTTCCGACTCCCGCGAGGCCGTCGTCTCCCGCTGCAGAACCGTGGCCAGCTGCCCGGCCGGGAGGCCGTCGTAGGCGATGCGGAGCGAGCCCAGTATCGTGTCGTCGGCGTCCGGGTCGGCCGCGGGGCGCGACGAGCTCGTGAGCGCCACGAGGGTGAGGCCGGGCAGCGGCTGCACTTGTGCCCGGGCGGCCTCGCGAATCGCGTGACGACACGAACGCCGTGGCCATCTCGGTGCGCGGCGCGGCCGCACCGCGCAGCACGCTCGTCTCGATGCCGGCGCGGGGCCACTGGCCGACGAGCCGGGCGGACACCTGCGGCGCCCAGGTCGTGTCGGCGGCCCCGGCCATGCCCACGTCCGTCACCAGGGCGAGGTTGCCGACGACGTTCGCCTGGATTGAGGTTCCGACGCTCGTCTGTGCACCGGGCGAGCCGACGGGAATCAGCACCTGGGGCCTCACGGAGAGACGAGCGTTCGGCGTGAAGCTCACGGCCGCCGCGGCGAGCGCCGGCGATCCCGGCGCAGGCGCGCCCGTGCCCGTCACAGTCCCCATCTGACCGAAGGACAGGCTCAACGGCGCGGTGCCGGTGGTCGTGAACGTCAGTCCGCGCATGGGTGACGCCAGCGCCGAGCCGGCCAGCGGGGCGGCACGGAAGACGGCCGGCAGCGGTTGGTCGCCGAGCCGCGACGCGACCGCGACATCGCCGAGGTCGAGGTCCGGTAGCTCCAGCACCAGGTTCCTCACGCCGAGGACCGCTGCCGTCGTCGGCCACCGTCACGGAAGGCAAGGCCAGGCCACGATCGGTCGCCGGCTTCGGCTTGATGGCGGCGAGGCTAGTGAAAGAGGTCGTGCCCGATCCGAGCGAGGCGACCGTCGTTGCCAGGGTGGACTCTTGCGCGCTGACGAGCGCTGAGGGGACCAGGGAGCACAATGCCGATGCGGCAGCTACGACTCCAATACGGAGGTTCGCCCCGCGCACGCAGCTGCCGCCGGAGACGGCTACGGAGCGCGTCGTTGGCCGGCGATGTGTAAGAGTGCGCAGCGCCGCTTCGGAAAGGATGTTCGAATGTAGCAGCCATCGCGGTCGTTCGCAACGGACTTCTGGAGGGAGAGAGAAAAAGGCGGACCCGCCGCCCCCTCGTTGACCTCCGCCGATCGTCCTCGCGCCGGGATCAGGCGCGATCGAATCGATCGAGATTCATGACCTTGTCCCACGCGGCCACGAAATCGCCCACGAACTTCTCCTTCGAGTCGTCGCACGCGTAGACCTCCGCCAGCGCACGGAGCTCGGAGTTCGACCCGAAGACGAGGTCCACGCGGCTGGCGGTCCACCTGGGGTCGCCCTTCGTGCGACAGCGACCCCGCGAACGACGTCGCGGCTTCGGCCGTCGGCTTCCACTCCGTGCCCATGTCGAGGAGGTTCACGAAGTAGTCGTTGGTCAGCGTTCCGGGCCGCTTCGTGAACACGCCGTGACCGGTTTGTCCGGCGGTCACGTTCAGCGTACGCAGGCCGCCGATGAGCACGGTCATCTCGGGCGCGCTCAGCGTCAACCTGCTCGCCCGTTCGATCAGCAGGTGCTCGGCGGGTACCGTGTGCCCGTCTCCCAGGTAGTTGCGGAACCCGTCCGCGTCCGGCTCGAGCACGGCGAAGGACTCGACGTCGGTCTGCTCCTGCGAGGCATCCGTACGGCCGGGCGTGAAGGGCACTGTCACCTCGTGTCCCGCGTCCTTCGCAGCCTTTTCGACGGCTGCACATCCGCCCAGCACGATCAGATCGGCGAGCGACACTCGTTTCCTGCCCTTCGACTGCGCGTCGTTGAACGTCTTCTGAATCCCCTCCAGGGTCTTCAGCACTTTCGCCAGCTCCGGCGGATTGTTGACGGCCCAATCCTTCTGCGGCGCGAGACGGATGCGCGCGCCGTTGGCGCCGCCGCGCTTGTCGGTGCCGCGGAAAGACGACGCGGACGCCCAGGCGGTCGAGACCAGCTGTGAGATCGACAGCCCCGACGCCAGGAGCTTGTCCTTCAGGCTGACGATGTCCTTCGCGTCGACGAGCTCGTGGTCCAGCGCGGGCACCGGGTCCTGCCAGAGCTGCGGCTCCCTGGGAACTTCCGGCCCGAGATAGCGCGTGATGGGCCCCATGTCGCGGTGCGTCAGCTTGAACCACGCTTTCGCGAAGGCGTCGGCGAACTCCTGCGGGTTCTGGTGGAAGCGCCGCGAGATCTTCTCGTAGGCCGGGTCGAACCGGAGCGCGAGGTCCGTCGTCAGCATGCCGGGAGCGATCTTCTTCGACGGGTCGTGGGCGTTCGGAACCGTGCCCTCGCCCGCGCCGTTCTTCGGCTTCCACTGCTTCGCGCCGGCCGGACTCGTGGTCAGCTCCCACTCGTACTCGAAGAGGTGCTTGAAGAAGTCGTTGCTCCACCTGGTAGGCGTCGTGGTCCAGGTGATTTCGAGACCGCTCGTGATGGCGTGTGCGCCCCTGCCGGTCTCGTAGCCGCCCTTCCAGCCGAAACCCTGCTCCTCCAGGTTGCCGCCCTCAGGCTCGCGGCCGACGTGGGTCGCCGGGGCCGCACCGTGGGTCTTGCCGAACGTGTGCCCGCCGGCGATGAGCGCCACCGTCTCCTCGTCGTTCATCGCCATGCGGCGAAACGTCTCGCGGATGTCGCGCGCAGCGGCAACCGGATCAGGATTGCCATTCGGCCCTTCCGGGTTCACATAAATGAGGCCCATCTGCACCGCGCCGAAGGGATTCGCAAGCTGCCGATCGCCGCTGTAGCGCTCGTCGCCGAGCCACGTGCTCTCGGACCCCCAGTTGACGTGCTCCGGCTCCCAGACATCCTCGCGGCCGCCGGCGAAACCAAAGGTCTTGAACCCCATCGACTCGAGAGCGACGTTGCCGGTCAACACCATCAGGTCGGCCCACGAGATCTTCCGGCCGTACTTCTGCTTGATCGGCCAGAGCAGCCGGCGCGCCTTATCGAGGTTGGCGTTGTCGGGCCAACTGCCAAGGGGAGCGAATCGCAGCATGCCCGAGCCCGCGCCTCCGCGGCCGTCGTGGATGCGGTACGTGCCCGCACTGTGCCATGCCATCCGGATGAAGAGCCCGCCGTAGTGGCCGAAGTCGGCCGGCCACCAGTCCTGGGAACTCGTCATCACGGCCTCGATGTCCTTCTTCAAGGCGGTGAGATCGAGGGACATGAACTCTTTGGCGTAGTCGAAGGCGTCGCCCATGGGGTCGCCTGCCGGATGTTTCGTGTGGAGGGCGCTCAGGTTCAACTGGCTCGGCCACCAGTCCTGGTTCGAGCGGCCGCTGGTGGTTCTGGTCGAGAACGGGCACTTCTGATCGTTGTCCATGTTGGCGTTTGCCTCGGTCTCACGATTCTATGCCGAGGCGTGCAGCAGCAGGCAGGCGCCGCGCGGCATCCGTGGGCGAAAAAAACACGTAACCGATGTCACGATTGACGTTCAGCCGGGGCTACGTGAAGGTGACCGTCAAACCTGGACGAGCGTATACTTTCGACGGCTGGGAAGGCATTTCAAGTAGCTCATCTGCAAGGAGAAATCCATGGGTTCGAAACGACCGGCTCGAAGGGAATTCCTGAAAAGCGGCGCCGCGCTGGCCGGTGGTTTCACCCTGGGGGCCGCAGCACCCGCGATCGGCCAGGCCCCGGCCTCCCCACCGATGATCAGGGGCGACGAAGATGGTCAGATCGCCTACGGCGATCGCTCCAAGCATGTGACGTCGGTCCGCATCCCCCACGGCGGCCGGCCGTCGCCTGACAACTTCGGGCTGACGTTTCATGTCGCATCGCCGCTGCAGGACTCCGTCGGGGTGATTACGCCATCCTCGCTCCACTACTTCGCGACGACCCGTGGATCCTTCCTCCCGGATATCGATCCCCGTGAGCACAGCCTGATGATTCATGGCCTGGTGGACCGTCCGCTGACCTTCACCATGGCGGACCTGAAGCGCCTCCCGTCCGTCACCCGCCTGCATTTCATCGAGTGCGCGGGCAATCGATCGTCGCGGAGGGCGAAGACCGTTCAGGAAACGCACGGCATGACGAGCTGCGCCGAATGGACCGGCGTGCCCCTCTCTCTGCTGCTCAAGGAGTGCGGCCTGAAAGGCGACGCAAAGTGGTTCGTTGCCGAAGGGGTGGAGGAAGTGAAGGGTGCGTCGAGCATGCCGATCGCGAAGGCCATGGACGACTGCATCATTGCCTACGGCATGAACGGCGAGGCGGTGCGGCCGCAGAACGGGTTTCCGCTGCGGCTGATGATCCCCGGCTTCGAAGGCATCTTCCACACGAAGTGGCTGCGGCGGATCAAGCTGGTGGATCAGTACTACATGAACTACAACGATTTCGGCCATCTCGATCAGGACCACAAGGTCGCTGCGCTCGACTACCAGGTCGGGCCCAAATCGGTCATCACGTTCCCGTCAGGCGCACAGCAGCTGCCCGGGCGCGGGTTTCTACGAGATCAGCGGCCTGGCCTGGTCCGGCGGCGGCGCCATCAAGCAGGTGGAGGTGTCCACCGACGGCGGCAAGAAATGGAACAAGGCCGAGTTCAAGGGAACGCCACAGCGTATGGCCCATACCCGCTTCGCCTACCAGTGGAATTGGGACGGAAGCGAGACGGAGCTCCAGTCGCGCTGCACGGACGAACTCGGTCAGGTTCAACCCTCGCGCGAACAGCTCGCCAAGTACCTGGAACAAGCCCTACGATGCCACATTCAGCGTGCCGGGTCTGGACAACAGCATTCAACCCTGGAGGATCGCGAGTGACGGGAGCGTGACCAATGGGCTTGCTTAGAGTGCTCCCGTTCGTGCTCGTCATGAGCGTCTCCGCGCTGGCGCAGGGGCCGACCTACGGTGTCGGGCGCACGCCGAGCGCGGAGGAAATCCGCGCCTGGGATATCTCCATCGGCCCGACCGGCGAGGAACTGCCGCCGGGGCGAGGCACTGCCAAGGAGGGCGCGCTCGTCTACCGACGAACGGGATGCGCAGGATGCCACGGTGCGACGGGCATCGGGGGCACAGCGCCCATCTTGAAAAGCAAGGATCCTGCAAATCCCAACGTGTGGGCGCGGGGGCGAATCCTGCCGCTTCGCTCGCCATACGCGACGACGGTCTGGGATTACATCAATCGCGCGATGCCCCTCAACAGAGAGGGAACGCTGAAGCCCGATGAGGTATACGCGCTCACGGCTTTTCTGCTCAACATCAACGGGATCATTCCCGAGGACGAAGTCCTCGACGCGCAGAGTCTGCCCAAGGTCAAGATGCCGATCGGCGACGAGTTCGCTGCGCTGCCTGAGTGGAAGCCCAGGACGAAGAGGCTCAGCGGCTACCCCTACTGACGCTACCGCCAGCGCAGCAACCGGCGCTCCAGGCGCTCGGCGAGCGTGAACAGCACGAGCACGAACGCCATGATCACGACGATCAGCGCCATCGTCAGGCCGGCGTTGTAGGTGCTCTGCGCGAACTGCAGCAGGTAGCCGAGGCCGCGGCTCGATGCGACGAACTCGCCGACCACGGCGCCGGTAAACGCGAAGCCGACGGCCACTTTGAGGTTCCCCATCACCCAGGCGGTCACCGACGGCACGTACACTTCGCGAATCAAGACCTGCGTTCCGCCTCCAAGCGTGCGGATTCGCTCGACCAGCCGCTGATCCACTTCCTTGATGCCGTTGTACACCGCGAAGAACATCAGCACGGCGACGAGGATCAGGGCGAGCGCCACCTTCGACGCCAGATCGATTCCGAGCCAGATGACGAACAGCGGCGCCAGGATCACGCGGGGGATGGCGTTCAGCAGGATCATGACCGGCTCCAGCAGCTCGGCCAGCATCGGCGAAAGCGCGGCAGCGAAACCCAGGCCCACGCCAAGCACGAGCCCGGCCGCAAGGCCACCGAATGCCGCGACGAGACGTCGCCTGCAGGTGCGGCCAGATCTGGCCGCCGGCGAACAGTTGAACCAGGACGCTCCCGACTCTCGATGGAGCCGGCACGTAGAAGGGGTCCAGCCATCCGAGCCGCGACGCCGATTCCCACACTGCGAGCAGCAGCACGAGCGCGAGGATGCGACGGGTCCTCATGAGGACAGCTCGTTCCACAGGCGCTCGAACATCGGTGCAAACAGCGGATCGCTCCGCGTCTCGAGCACGCTGCGCGGCCTGGCCATCATCACGTCGTGGCGTGCGCGAATGGTGGCTCTCGGCCCCTGCGAGAGCACGTAGACGACATCCGACATGCTGATCGCCTCGTGCAGATCGTGCGTGACGAGCAGCACCGTCAGATGCTCCCGCTCGACCCAGCCCAGAAGCTCCTGCGTGATGCGCGTTCGCACGATCGCGTCGAGCGAGGCGAACGGCTCGTCCATGAGGAGCAGCTTCGGCTGGAGCACCAGCACCTGCGCGATGGCCACGCGCTTGCGCTGGCCGCCGGAAAGCTGGCGCGGATAGCGATCGCCGAGCCCTTCGAGTCCGAGCAGGGAGAGCCAGCGCTCGGCCTCCTCGGCGGCGATGTCAGCGGCGACGCCGCGGATGCGCAGCCCGAGCGCCACGTTCTGGCGCACGGTCCTCCACGGCAGGAGCGCGTCGTCCTGAAACAGGAAGCCCACATCGTTGGGAGGCACATCGAGGGTCACGGTGCCGCGCTCCGGGCGTCAGAAGCGCGGTGACGGCGCGCAGGATGCTCGTCTTGCCTGAGCCGGATGGACCGATCAGGCTGGTGAACTGTCCCGGCTTCACATCGAGGTCGATGCCCTCGAGGATCGGTTCGCTGCCGAATGCGACTGTCAGGCCGCGGACACGGAGCACCTAGCCCTCGACTGCCGCCATATCCAGCAGTGTGTTCAGGTCCGCCGCTCCCGGCTTGAGAAGGTCGGCGATCTCCTGGGCTCTCACGACGCGCTGGGCCGCGTCGAGGTCGATTCTCACGTTTTCCGGATAGAGCGAAAGGCGGTAGCGCTCGATGATCTGTGTGAGCTGCGCGACGTCGCTTCCGGCGAGCAACGCCTCGGGAAGCGCGCGCGATGATTTCGTCGGGCGGGATCGTTCTCGTGTCCGCCAGGCCGTTCTCGAGAGCCCGGGCCACCTTGCGCATCTCGGGCAGACGCTGGTCGCGCTCGGTGGAGCGCACGGCGACGCCCATGAATTCGTAGGCCCCGCCAAGATGCGTGCGCGAGTCGTCGATCTCCATGAAGTTCACCAGCTCGCGCCCGCCGGCTCCGACGATCAGGGAGAGCGCCGGCTCCTGCACCATCGCGGCGTCGACCTGCCCGATGCGCAGGGCATCGAAGAGATTGGTCCCGATCGTCGCGAAGCGGATCGTGCTTGCGTCCACGCCCGCTTGCTGGAGGAGATAGAGCAGCAGCGCGTGGTCCGCGTTGCCCAGGCCCGAGATCCCGATGGTCGTGCCTTCGAGGCTCTTCACGGCCCGGATCGCATCCGCCCGCCCGGGCGCCACCGCAAGCGCAAAGAGAGGCAGCCGGCCGGTGGAAGCGAAGCGGCGGATCGCCGCGCCGTTGGCCACGGCCTGAAGCGCGACATCGAACGACGTGCCGGCGTACTCGACGGCGCCTCCGACCAGCGCCTGCATGGCCGCGTTGCCGCCGCGAGTGTAGACGAGCTCGATATCGAACCCCTGGTCGGCGAAGTGACCGCGCGCGCGCGCCACTTCGTACGGCACCACGCAGAGCAGCTGGCCGCAGAAGGCGAGCCGCAGCTTGGTGGCCTCGCCCGCCGGCTTCGGGCCGCAGGCGCTGACATAGATCACTCCGGCGAGCCCGAGGAGTCCCTTCAGCGCCGTGCGCCGGTCGAAGGTGATCGAGCTCTCTCCCTGATAGGAACAATACGAAGGCACGCCGATCAGGTCAGGGTTCGTCGCTTCGCAGCAGCCCATGGTGGACCTGAACGTATCGGGCAGCCCTCGCGAAGTCAAGGTCCAGCGCCGCCCATGAGATCATCAGGCCATGAAGATCGTGATCTATCAAAAGTCCACCTGCACGACGTGCCGGCAGGTGTACGCGGCGCTCAAGGAGAGCGGCGTGCCGCTCGACTCCGTCGACTACTACCTGGAGCCGTTGTCCAAGGCCAAACTCGAAGAGCTGCTCAGGAAGATGGGGATGAAGGCGCGCGATCTCATCCGCACCAGGGAGCCGATGTACCGGACGCTCGCCCTCGACACGCGGGAGTTGTCCGAACAGGAACTGATCGCCCTGATGGTGGAGCATCCCGACCTGATCCAGCGGCCGATCGTCGAGAAGGGCGACCGCGCCATCCTCGCCAGGCCGGCCGATCGTCTCAAAGAGATCCTGTGACCCTTGTGCGTATGCGATCAGTGCAGGCCGCCGGTCGGTGACGGCAGGGGCGACAGCGTGCCGGAGCCGGCCTTCGGCGGAAAGTTCGCTCCCCGCAGTTCGGCCATCGTCATCCCGTTCGCCCGATCGAGCACGGCGGCAAATGCCCGCGTGGAGCGCTCCAGGCCGCTGGCCGGCACCAGTTCCGGGACGTCGAGCGACGTGTGGTAGATGACGTGATCGATGATGTGGAAGGACGGCGCGTAGTTGCCGTTCTTCGGGCCGTCCTCCAGCGCGTAGACCGACACGCCGAACTCGCGAAGCGTGTCGAACACCATCTGTTCGAAGGCCGGCGCTGCCGAGCGCGTTCCACCGGAAAGCGCCGAGGGCATTGGTGGGCGTCAGGCCATCGTTGTACATGTAGAGCAGCGTCTGCGACGGGTGCTCCATGGTCAACTTCACCGCGACCTTGCTCCACGGATACGTCGCGTCGATCCCGACATCCTTGCGGCCGCGAGCGACCTCTCCATGGTGGTGGTCTGAAAACTGGATGAACTTCATCGTGCGCGGCCGCTCCTGCACGGGCTTCTGTGCGTAGAACCTCGCGATCTCGAGCGCGCTCGCCATCCCCGCCGCGTTGTCCGTGGCGCCCTGGAAGTACCCGTCGGTGTGCGTCATGACGACGATCTGCTCGTCCGACCGTCCGGGCAGCGTCGCAATCGTGTACTCGGTCGGCGATGTTTCGCAGCTCCGGGACGATCGAGCCGGAAGGTCAGCTCGACCTTCTCGCCTTTGTCGAGGCGATCCCGCAGCGCGAACCCCTCGTCCATGCTCAACGTGAACTGCGGAATCTGCCGGACGCCGCCTTCCGGCTGAAACTGGCCGTTGCCGGGCACACCCATCACGTTCACCACCATCGCGGCGCCCAGCTGAACCGCCCGGGTGTTGGCGTTGAAGAGGCCCGCGCGATCGCTGGCGGAATGGCTGCGCCCGCCCGGCACGAACGTGCTGTAGATGACGACCGCCTTGCCCTTGACGTCGCGTGCCGATGAAATCAGCGCCTGCGCCGATGCCGACCCAGACCGCGTCGGCCGTGACGCCCTGAGGGCCCGTCGCCTTCGTGTCCGCAACCGGAAAGGCGGTCGTCAGGTTGATCGTGGCGCCAGCCGCGGTCTTGTAGCTCGCGGCCCAGTCGGTCGGCCGCCAGTCCTCGGGCAGCACATAGGGGAAGTGTTCGACCTTGAGACCGAGGCTCTCGAACGCTTGCGTCATGTAGGCCATGCCTTCGCGGTCGGCGCTCGTGCCGGGCAAGCCGGCCCCACCACTTGTGGCCGGCATCCCGATAGCGTTCGGCGATCTGCGCCAGGTCGACGACCTGACGCTTCATCCGCGCGCCGTCGATCGACGCGTACTGCTTCTGTGCAGGCGTGAGCGGCCAGATCGGATATTGATCGTCAGAGAAGATCAATCGAGCGCGGTCTCTGGGCAGCCCCTCGCCGTAGGTCTTTTCGACCTGCGGCCCGGCATCCTTTTGTGCCCGCGGCATGGCAGAGCCAGCGAGCACGAGCCCACACGCCGCCAACGAAGCGAAGACAGAGGCCTGCGATCTCGTCATGTCTCTCCCCCACCTGGGGGCCGAGACTCCCACAGGTGGACCGCCCAGGTCAATCGACGCTGGCGCCTCGCCGCGCCGCTTTTGCAAGCGCGTCTACCGGATGGCGAACAGTGTCGTCGTGCTCCGCAGGTAGATCTCGCCGTCCAGGATCGCCGGCGTCGCGATGAAGGTCTGTCCGTCCAGGGTGTTGGTCGCCAGCACTTCAAAGGCCGGGCCCATCCGCACCACCACCACATCGTCAGACTCGGAGGCGAGGTACAGCCTGCCGTTGGCGCCAACGGGCGAAGCCTTGAACTGATATGGCTTCGGGAGCCGCTGCTGCAGATAGTGCGGCTTGCCGGTGGCCGCGTCGAACGCCGACAGCATGCCAGCGTCGGTGAGGGCGTACAGGATGCCCTCGTGGAGCACCGGTGACGGCGTGTACGAGTTTCCACGCACGTTCTGCCAGGCGATGGCGTCGGTGCCGGTGAGATCGCCCTCGCGGCCGAGCCTGATCGCCATGAGATTGGGATTGCGGTAGCCGCTCATGGCGAACACGAGCCCGTTGGCCGCCACCGGCTGCGGGATCGTGTTCTGTCCAAGCCCCCGCGTCCACCAGACACGCTTCCCCGTTTCGAAATCGTAGCCCACCACTTCCCTCGTGGCGGACACGATGACCTGCTTGCGGCCGTTCACGGTCGTCACATACGGCCCCGACCAGTTCGTGTTGCCGGCACGCGGGGCGCGCCACCGCTCACGCCCGGTCGCCGCGTCGAGCGCCACCAGGAACGAGTCGCCCTCGTGGTCGAGGACGACGAGCAAGGTGTTCGCCTTCGAGCCAGGTCCATGCGCCTTCGCCGAAGGTCATGAACATCGGTGAGGCGGCCGAAGTCCTTCTGCCAGACGAGCGTGCCGTCCAGCGTGTACGCGTAGAGCCCGCGGGAACCAAAGAAGGCGTACACGTGCCGGCCGTCGGTCACTGGAGCGTTGGACGCGAAGCTGCCGTAGGTGGAGTGGGACGACTCGTGGGGCACCGCGACGCGCGCCACGCGGTCCCAGATCGGCTTTCCGGTCTTGCGGTCGTAACACAGCACGACGAACCGGTGTTCGACCAGGCCTCTCCCGCTCGAGGCCGGTCGCCGGCACGGCGGTCGTCAGGAAAATCCGATCACCCCACACAACTGGCGAGGAATGGCCGCTGCCCGGGACCGACGCCTTCCACCGGACGTTCTGGGTGTCGCTCCACCGCAGCGGCGCATCGCCGATGGCCATGCCGTCGGCGTTAGGGCCACGCCAGTACGGCCAGTCGCCTGTCGGCGCCAAGCAAAACGGCCCCGGAACAGGCCGCACACACCAGTGTTCCCAGAATGCGTCTCATGTGCAGACGATAGCATGGTGCCTTTTTGAACTGTGACCGGCGCGCGTCATACTGGCACAGACTCAACATAGAGGAGGATCATGCCGATCGCGATGCATCCGGAGAGCGCCAACGTGTACCGCGTGGAAATTCGAGGCGTCATGCGAAAAGTGGATCTGGACAAGTGCCTCGAGGCGCTGGCCGCCGAGATGCCGCGCATCGGCGCGGTCAGGATCCTCTTCGTGCTCATTGGATTCCAGGGCTGGCAGTCAGGGGACGACTGGGGCGACCTGGCGTTCTACCTGGCGCACGGCGACTCCATCGAGCGCATCGCCATCGTTGGGCCCGAGCAGTGGCGGGGCGAAGCGCTGATGTTCGCTTCCGCAGGGCTGCGGAAGGCTCCCGTGACGTTTTTCACGTCCGGGGCGATGGCCGACGCCCGCCAGTGGCTGACGGCCTGACGGTCAACGCATCAGGGTCTTCCGGAAGTTGGCACGCTCGTAGACCGCGGGATCGGGAATCCGCTCGAGGCTCATGTTGCCGCGCATCTCCCCGAGCGAGCTCCACTCGTGCTCACGCATCCAGGCCTCGATGTCGGCGCGAACCGTGCGCAGGTGGTCGGGGCCATTGAGGAGCAGCGCCGAGACCATCTGAAGGGCGTGGGCCCCGGCCATGGTGCCCTTCACGACATCGGTGGCGCTGTGTACCCCGCCGGTGATTCCCAGCGACGCGTTGACGCGCCCCGCCAGCGCGGCCGTGGCCCGCAGGCGGAGCGACAGCTCCATCGGATCCGAGAGGGGCAGCGTCCGGACGATCTCGAGCTCCTCGATGTCGATGTCCGCATGGTGGAACCGCGTGAACATCAGCAGGCCATCGGCGCCCGCAGCATCGAGCTGGCTGGCGAAATGGGCAAACGCCGACTGCAGGGGCGAGAGCTTCACAGCCACGGGGATGCGAAGCGTCTTCTTCACGCTGCGGACGATCTCGACGGCCCGCCGTTCGACCTCGGCGGCGCTCGTCGTCATGTCGCTCGCCGGGTGATAGAGCTGCAACTCGATCCCGTCCGCGCCGGCCCGCTCGATGAGCTCCGCGTACCAGACCCAGCCCTCGGGCGTCACCGCGTTGAGCGAGGCGATCACGGGGATCCGCACGGCCTGCTTTACACGCTGCAGGTGCTCGAGGTACTCGTCGGCGCCCGGCGCAGCCTCCGGATCCGGCGAGAATCTCGCTGCCTCGGCGAACGAGTCGCTGTGGGCCTCGATGTTCAGCAGCGCGTCGGTCTGCTCGTCGGTGATCTCGGCCTCGAAAAGCGAGCGGAGGACCAGGGCCGCAGCGCCCGCGTCCTCCAGCTCCTTGACCGTGTCGAGATCGTCGGTCAGCGGGCCCGCGCCGACGATGAGCGGGTGCGGCAGCTGCAGGCCCAGGTATGTGGTTCTGAGATCGCTCATTTCTTCTCCTGATCCACGGGCTGCGGTTCATCGACAGCGGCCGCGGCCGCCGGCACGGAGATCCCTGCGAGCTGCTGGTAAACGAGATAGCGCCTGTCGGCGGCCGCCTGTGATTGCGCGACGAACTTCTTGTATTGCGCCGGGTCGGCCCGCTCGATCATCCGGAAGCGCGACTCGTTGCCCATGTAGTCGGCGACGCGTGCCTTGGGCGGACCGTAGTCCAGGTGCAGCGGCGGTTCGCCCTTCTCGATCCGCCGCGGGTCGAAGCGGTAGAGCGGCCAGACGCCGGAGTCCACGGCTCGCTTCTGCTGGGCCACGCCCTGGGCCATGTCGTAGCCATGGGCGATGCAGTGGCTGTAGCCGATGATGAGCGAGGGACCGTGGTACGCCTCGGCCTCGAGAAACGCCTGGGCCGTCTGCGCCATCTTGGCGCCGAAGGCCACCTTCGCGACGTACACGTGCCCGTACATGTTCGCGAGCAGGCCGAGATCCTTCTTGCCGACGGGCTTGCCCGCTGCGGCGAACTTCGCAGCCGCGCCAATGGGCGTGGCCTTCGACTGCTGGCCGCCCGTATTCGAATACACCTCGGTGTCGAGCACCAGGATGTTGACGTCCCGCCGGTTCGCCAGCACGTGGTCCAGGCCGCCGTACCCGATGTCGTAGGCCCAGCCGTCGCCGCCAACGAGCCACACGCTCTTCTTCACGAGATAGTCGGCGAACGTCTCGAGCCGCCGCGCCTCGGGCGTCTTGAGACCCGCAAGCGCCTGTCGCAGCGCGACCACGCGCTGCCGCTGTTCGGCGATGCCGGTCTCGCCGGACTGATCCGCCTGGAGCAAGGCGGTAGAGAGGCCCTCGCCGACCTCCCGGGCAAGGTGTTGCAGCAGCCCCCGCGCAGCCGCCGAGTGGGCGTCGAGCGCCAGCCGGAAGCCGAACCCGAACTCGGCGTTGTCCTCGAAGAGCGAATTCGCCCAGGCCGGGCCGCGGCCGTCCCGGTTCGTCGTGTACGGCGTCGTGGGAAGGTTGCCGCCATAAATCGACGTACAGCCGGTGGCGTTCGCGATGAGCAGGCGATCGCCGAAGAGCTGGGTGAGGAGCTTGATGTACGGCGTCTCGCCGCACCCCAGGCAGGCGCTCGAGTACTCGAACAGCGGCTCGAGGAACTGCGAGCTCTTGTGGTCGATCCGCTTCATCTCGGTGCGGCTCACCTCGGGCAGATCCAGGAAGAAGCTGTAGTTCGTGCGCTCCGCCTCCCTGAGGGGCGCCTGCGGGTGCATGTCGATCGCCTTGTGCTTCGGGTTCGTGCGGTCTTTCGCCGGGCAGACGTTCACGCAGAGATTGCAGCCCGTGCAGTCTTCGGGTGCGACCTGAATCGTGAAGAACTGGCCCTTGTAGTCGGTGCCTTTGAATAACGTCGACTTGAAGGTCTCCGGCGCGCCGGCGAGAGCGCTCTCGTCGTACACCTTCGCCCGGATCGCCGCGTGCGGGCACACCAGAGCGCATTGGTTGCACTGGATGCAGATCTTCGAGTCCCACACGGGAATCTCGAGCGCGATGTTGCGCTTCTCCCATTTCGCCGTGCCGGTCGGCCACGTGCCATCCACCGGAAACGCGCTCACCGGCAGCAGGTCGCCCTTGCCCGCGAGGATCACCGACGTGATCTTCTGGACAAAGTCCGGGGCCTTCTCCGAGACCAGCGGCGGACGCGTGCGTGTCGCGCTGACGCTGCCGGGAACCGGAATCTCATGCATCTGGGCGAGCGCCTGATCCACCACGTCGCAGTTCCGGCGCACGACCTCCGGCCCGCGCTTGCCGTAGCTCTTCTCGATCGCCTTCTTGATCTGCGCGATGGCCTTGTCGGGCGGCAGCAGACCGGAAATGGCGAAGAAGCAGGTCTGCATGATCGTGTTGATGCGTGTGCCGAGGCCCGCTTTTTTGGCCAGGTCGTACGCGTCGATCGCGTAGAAGCGGATCTTTTGGTCGACGATCTGCTGCTGCATCTCCCTGGGCAGCTCGTCCCAGACCTCGTCCGGGGGGAACGGAGCATTCAGCAGGAACACCCCGCCTGGCGCGGCCGTCTCCAGCACGTCGATCTTGTCGATGAATTCGAACTGGTGGCAGGCGACGAAGCCGGCGCGGTCGATGAGGTACGCCGACTGGATCGGCCGTGGGCTCGTCCGCAGGTGCGACACCGTGGTGGCGCCGGACTTCTTCGAGTCGTAGACGAAATAGCCTTGCGCGTAGAGGTCCGTCTCCTGGCCGATGATCTTGATGGAGTTCTTGTTCGCGCCCACGGTGCCGTCGGCGCCCAGCCCGTAGAACACCGAGTTCGACACATCGGCGGCTTCGGTCCTGAACGAGCGATCCCACTCCAGCGACAGGTGGGTGACGTCGTCGACGATGCCGATCGTGAAGTGCCGCCGCGGCGTCTGCTTCGCCAGCTCGTCGAACACCGACTTGACCATGGCCGGCGTGAACTCCTTCGACGACAGCCCGTAACGTCCCGCAACGACCCGCGGCTCCGTCGAGAAGGGCGAGCGGCCATCGCCGCGTGCCTCGGCCAGCGCGGTGATCACGTCGAGGTACAGGGGGTCGCCTGGCGCGCCAGGCTCCTTGGTCCTGTCGAGCACCGCCAGGCTGCGTGTGCTCCGCGGCAGGGCGGCCAGGAAGGCCGCCTGCGCGAAGGGCCGATACAACCGGACCTTCAGCACGCCCACCTTTTCGCCGCGCGAGACCAGGTAGTCGACGGTCTCGTGCGTCGTCTCCGCTCCCGAGCCCATGATGATGATGACGCGCTCGGCCTCCGGGTGCCCGGCGTACTCGAACAGCCCATAACGGCGGCCGGTCAGCTTCGCGAACGCGGCCATCGCGTTCTCGACGATGCCCGGGCAGGCGTCATAGAAAAGGTTGGCGGCTTCGCGCGCCTGGAAAAAAACGTCCGGGTTCTGTGCGGTCCCGCGGAGGACCGGCCGATCGGGCGTCAGGGCCCGCTGCCGGTGGGCGTGAACGGCCGGCTCGCTCAGGAGGCTGCGCAGATCGTCGTCGCTCAGCATCTTCATCTTCGCGACTTCGTGCGACGTGCGGAAGCCGTCGAAGAAATGCAGAAAGGGCACCCGCGACTCGAGGCTGGCGGCGTGTGCCACCGCCGCCATATCGTGGGCTTCCTGGACAGAGTTCGAGCAAAGCAGCGCGAAGCCAGTCTGGCGGCACGCCATCACGTCGGAGTGGTCGCCGAAGATCGACAGCGCATGCGTCGCCAGCGCCCTGGCCGCGACGTGCATGGTGAACGGCGTCAGCTCCCCCGCAATCTTGTACATGTTGGGGATCATCAGCAGCAGCCCCTGGGAGGCCGTGAACGTCGTGGCCAGTGCGCCCGCCTGCAGCGCCCCGTGCACCGCGCCTGCGGCGCCGGCTTCCGACTGCATCTCGGCCAGCTCGGGAGCAACACCCCAGAGGTTGACCTTGCCGCGGCTCAGCCATTCGTCGCACAGCTCCGCCATGGTCGAACTGGGCGTGATCGGATAGATCGCAATCGCCTCGCTGGCGCGGAACGCGACCGAGGCAGCCGCCTCGTTGGCGTCAATCATCACGTGGTTGTTGGCAGCCGTATGTCACCTCTCATCATTTCAACGGTCCAGCGGTCCAGCGAGCGCCCAGCGTCGGCAGGCTTACGGCAACCTACAACACGCCATCGAGTGACTCAAGACCCCGCCTGGCGACCCCTACCAGAGGTACGTCAACCGGCCCACGAAGGTGTTGGCCGTGTAAGGGCGGGTCGTGTAGCCGATCATCAGGAACGATGGCTGTGCGATGCTGTTCAGCGTCTCAGGCTCGTTCGCGTAGTCGTTCACGCTGTACTTGTCGAACCAGTACACAATACCTGGCGCGAGATGTCGGTTCAGGTAGTAGCGGAGGTCGAACGTCGCCCGCTGCATCTTGTTGACCACCGACGGCAGCTGGGAAATCGGCGGCAACGTCGTGTTCGGTGGCAGTCCGTACAGATACAGGGAGTCGGCGTTGGTATACGTGTACGCGAACCGGACGTCGGTTCGAGGAAATGCCTTGATGAGATCGAGGTCGGCCGTGAAGGTATCCGCCCGCTCGGTGGCATCGGTGGTCCAGTCGCGTGTCGGATCGTCGAACTCCGGGCCCGGGTTGGCCTGACGCGACCTCTGCAGGGTGGCGTAGCGCTCGTACGTATAGGAGGTGCCAAACGACACCTCCGGACGCGGCACGTAGTCCACGCCGATCGAGTACGCGCGCCCGTCGCCGTTCAACACGCCGAAGGCGTCCGGCGACCGGTCGTCGCTGCCGAACGACACGGTGCCGCTGAACGACACCGCTGGCAGGGGAAACACCATGACGATCGCCGAGACGCGGTCAATCGACCGGTCGGAGATGTCGAACTGGCGCAGGGAGACCTGCTCGCCGATATCGTCGAGTGACTGCTCGTCGAAGCCCGAGCCCGTCCGCTTGCCGTACTCGTAAACCCCGCGCAGCGTCAGCCAGCTCGTTCCGGTGAGATCGGCCGAGAGCTTCAGCCTGTTCTCGGTCGTGGAATCGACGTACCGCTGCGTCTGCTCGATGCCCTCGACCGTGTATCCGGCCCTGAGCGCGGTGAAGGGCAGCGGGGTCCACGAGACCTCCGCGTCGAAGGTCCGGCGCGTCAGCCCGAAGGGGCTGGCGCCGCCGTGAGCGTAAGTAGACACCGACGTGTCGTAGGAGATCGTATTCGTCACACCGAAGATCGGCATCTGGTTGTCAAAGTCGTACGAGCGGTACCGCGCCAGGAACGAGAGCGAGGCCGTCGGCCTCGACGTGAGGGTGAAGTTCATCGCCGTGACAAGGGCGTCGGCTTCGGCCGACGGTCGATCGAGCGGGAACACCGGGAGGGCCGTGTTGATGGTGAAAGGAATCACCGGGGCGTCCTGCGACCAGTTGCCGAAAGACACATACCCTATCGCGCGGCTGCGGGCAGGAAGGTTGAAGGCGCCCATCGCGCTGATGGCGTTCAGGCTGCTGTTGGGCCACAACGCCATGCGGCCCTGAAACGGCCCTGATGATGTCGAGTCGGTAATCCGAAGCGGGTTGTCCCACACGAGCGTGTCGGTGTCGTTGCTGAAGAATGAGCCGTCGTAGCCGACGCGCGCCGAGCCCCGGGAGTCGGCCCATTCGAGAGACGCGCCCAGTTCCGTCGTGCTCGTGTCCACCGGCACGGCCAGTTCCACCGCGTTTGAAAACCCGAAAGTCCCGGCGTAGGGTTGGCTGCCGGTCTTGCTCGTGCTCCTCAAAAAGAAGTCGACATCGATCGTCGGCGAGGCGGTATAGGTCAGCCGGAGATCCGCGATGGATCGCTTCAACCTCATCTCGAACGGGATCGCCTGGTTGACGACGCCTGGAAGCGTCGTCGTGCCGCCCTGGATCCCGCTCTGAATCGAGTCGGCCACGCGCAACACGCCCGCCGACTCAGTGGTGTGGAGCGCGAGGGTGTCCTGGCTGAAGAACAACGGAATCTGGTTCCACTCGAACGTGGCCTTGACCCGGCCGAACTGGTTGACGGCCGCCGTATACCGTTGATCCCGGTAGCCGACATGATCCGAGGTCACGACCAGCCACCGTGCATCGGTGGTCTTGGCGAACCGGAACGCGTCGACTGTGAAGCCGTTCCGGAGGTCGCGATAGCGCTGGTAGCGCGCCTCGTCGGATCCCTCGGCGTACGCCGTGCCCCGGAACCCGAAATCGACGAAATTCGACGTGGCGATGTCGGGAACAACGGAGCTTTCCGGCGTTGCCGGCTGGGGAGGTGGCGCCTGGGCCGCCGGCGCGGCGGCAGGCTGTTGAGCGGCCAGCCGCCCAGGCACGAGGATGGCGGCCATCAGAATGAACGAAAAGGTGAGACGCATGGCCATCACCTCAGCGAAGGAACGCATGGCCGGCCGGGCTGTTGGACCCGTGAATCTGACTGTGGCAATTCACGCAGCTCCGTCCGATGAGCCGGTTGCTCCGCGAGCTCAAGTCAGCGCCATCGTAGATGCTCGAGGGATGCCTCGTGCCGATGTGGCACCGCTGGCACAGCATCGGCATCTTGGCCACGAGCATGCGCTCCTGGTTCGAGCCGTGCGGATCGTGGCACGTGCTGCACGCCTCGCGGGCCGGCGCATGGTCCCAGATATACGGCCCGCGCTTTTCGGTGTGGCAGCTCACGCAGGTTTCGTTGACCCAGTTGCCAATCTTGAGCAGCCGGACGTTCGTCGAGCCGTGCGGGTTATGGCACGAAGCGCACTCCATCTTGCCCTCGCGGACCGGCATGTGGCCGAACCGCTGGAGCTTGGCGACCTGCGTCTTGTGACAGCCGTTGCAGGTCTCCGTGGCCGTGACGGTCTTGAGCTGTGCGGCCTGCGACTTCGGGCTGTGAACAGAGTGGCAGGTCACGCAGGTCAGGTTGCGCGAATCGTGCGCGCTGCCCTTCCAGAGCGCGTGCGTCGACCTGTTATGGCAGGTCGTGCACGCGTCCGCGGCGTCGCGCGGCGCCATCGCCTGGAACACCCGAATCTTGGTCTTGTCCCCGGTCTCGGCGTGTTCCTTGCCCGGGCCGTGGCAGCTCTCGCAGGACTGGTTGGGCCGCGCCGCCGGCGTCCGGACGTTCTGCGCCTTGCCGTGCAGCGAGGCCTGGATGGTCTTCTCCTGCCCTTCGTGGCAGGCGAGACAGGTGTCATCTCCAGCAAAGGCCCCGGACTGGTCCGGCGGGGCAGGTGGCGCCTGGGTGGCAGGCGCGGCCTGCCCCTGAGTGGCTGGACCACCGGCTTGCGGCTCAGTCGCTGCGACGATGGCCGCGACCGCCCACAACACGACCGCGATTGTCAGGAGCACTGAGCCGGAAATTCGCCATCTAATGGTCATGTCGCTCGCACCAGTGCGTTCATCGTACGCCTACTCAATCGTGTGACACGTGCTGCAGTCCTGGCCAATCGTCTTCCCGTCCGCCGCCTTGTGCTCGTCGTCGTGGCACCGGAAGCAGCCGGGGAAGTCGATGTGGCCGATGTTGCTGGGATAGCTTCCGAACTTCACGTTCATCTCGGGAAAGACGTTGCGCCGATACACCTCCTGCACGACCTGCACCGCACGTTCCACATCCTGCGTGCTCGTGCCCTGGGCTGGCTGGGCCGCGTAGAAATCGCGGAGCGCCCGGGAGATGCCTGAGACGGCGGCGTCCTCCGACTCGTACGTGGCGGTGACCGCCTTCACGGCCTCGCGATGGACGAACGGCAGCGTCGCGGGGAGCGCCCCTCGCGCCATCGCCTCGTTCACTGCCCGCTGCGGGGTTCCAAAAACCGGGTGGCCGACCCGGTTGTGGCAGTCCGTGCACTCCATGCGCCGCCGCGCTGCCGCGAGCTGTTCGGCGGGCGTGCCTGCCACGACGTACTCGCGCACGGCGCCGCTCGCGTCGGTCACACGGACGTAAGGAATCGTCTGAAGGGTGTCGTCGGTCGCGACGTACTCCACCTGGTTCGCGGGGTCGGCATGCCAGTGGATGCCGCGGCCGAGCCCTGCCTCTCGGGCTCCACCGCCGACATGCATGCGCATCACCGTGACCGTCTCGGTGTTCTTCTCGTCGTCCGCATATTCGATCACGCGCTTCGGCTGGTCGCCCCGGAACTGCCCGGGCCGATGACAGTTCACGCAGGTTTCGAGCGACGAGACGAGCTCGATCGGGGTCGCCGTAATCGGGCGCTCGTAGCTGCCGAGCGCGACAGCGACGACACGCCGGGTGCCGGCCAGCTTGGCCTCCGCGGCCGCCGCGGCGCCCGCGCCGACATGGCACTCCGCGCAGTGCACGCGCGGGTGCGGACCCTGCTGGTGCGCCACGAACTGCGGCTTCATCGGGGTATGGCACACCTGTCCGCAGAAGCCAATCGAGTCCATGTACTCCAGGCCCTTGTGGGCGCCCAGCGAGACGATCACGATGTTCGCGATTGTGAGACCAAGCACGATGAGGACGGTCGTGCGCTGGCGGGAATCGTTGAGATCGATTCGGGGCCACTCGGGCGACGCCGACGGCTTCCCGGCCGCCCGCCGTCGGCGCTCCACCCACGCGCCCAGCGGAATGAGCAGGAGGCCCAGCACGAACAGCGACGGCAGGATCAGGAAGAACAGCGCGCCGAGGTAGGGGTTCGAGTGGCGCCCGAACAAGTCGGCCAGGAATACCACGAGGAACAGCACGGCGCTGGCCGTGGTGAGCACCATCCCCGCGACGGAGACGGGGCTCCGAATCAGGCGGATGTCGTTCGCCATTTGTGCCCTGGGGCTTCTTCAGCGCTGAGGCCTAGGGCTTCTTCATCGCGGAGAGATAGGCCACGAGGCCGTCCACGTCCTCCTTTGGCAGCGAATAGGTCCGCATATCGGGCTTCCGCGTGGACTTGGTCTTCGCGGTCATCCCCTTGGCATCGACGATCCAGGCGCGGATGTCGTCTGCCGACAGCTTGGCGCCCACGCTGTCGAGCGGGCCCTTCTGATTTCCCTTCCCGGCGACGGAGTGGCAGACCGAGCACTTCTGCTCGACGTACACCTTTTCGCCTCGCGCGGCGTCCTGGGCCGAAACCGTCGTGGCCACGAGCCCGCTGAGCAGTGCGAGACAGATAGCTGTGCGACTCATGAATGCCTCCTGCAGCGCAACCGAGGGGGCGCGCCCATCGCAATGAACTGCTGCACAGTAGACCGCGGGCGGCACTCGACCTTCGACGCTTCTACATTTCTTTCGCCGACGCCGCAGTTTTGAATGTCGCTAAGCATACACCGCTTGCGCCACCACGAGCGGCGGCGCAAGCGGGTACTTCCAGCTCAGCCAAGGCGGGCCCGAGCATAAACGCGGCCGACTGGCTACGGCAGCGCGAACGCCTGCAGGCCGTTCGAGAGCTGCACGACGATGTACTGCTTGCCCTGGTGCATGTAGGTCATCATCCCGTAGCGGCTCAGGCCCGCGGTCGGGAGCTTGCCGAGCCGCTTGCCGGTCTTCTTGTCGATCGCGAACAGATGCGGCGTGCCGTCGGCCGTCTGTCCTGGCGCGAGCAGCATCGTCGCGGTCACCATCAGGCCGCCGAGTCCGGCGCGGCCGAGGTTCGGGTTCGACGTTGACGCCCTTGAGCAGCGGATGGTTGCGGATGGCGTCCTGCTGTTCCTGCGGCGCATCGCCGTTCGGCATCACCCACAGGTGCTCGCCGGTGTTCAGGTCGATCGCGGTGATGCGGCCGACCGGTCCCTTGAAGAGCGGCAGCCCGCCCAGCGGATCGCCCGCCGCCGGCGCGCCGCCGCGTCCCCGCGCCGCCGCGCCCGCCGCGGCGTCGTCGCCACCGCCGCCGCCACGACCGCGCCTCGGCCCGTCGACCGCGCCCGCCTTCTGCGCCGCGATCGGGATACATCTCGATCGCCGCCTCGACGGACGCGGGCGTACAGCCGGCGCTCGTCGGCACCCAGGCCGTGACGGTCGTGCCGGTCTGGCCGAAGCAGTCCAGCTCCTTCCCGGGAATCACCTCGCGCTGGCTCGCCGCCGCTGTGCGACGGAATGTAGATGATGCCGGTCGTCGGGATCGGCCGCCGGCGGATGCGTGATGTTCGTGCCGCCGGTCTCGCCCGGATAGAACCGCGCCGGTCCCGCGTTCTCCGCGTTGCCGCGATGGGTCGGCGGATTGAACGGCGGCGCGAACAGGCCCTGTTCGACCGCGCGCTTGCGCGCGAGCTCCTTGATCTGCGGCGTGTAGTCGATCAGGTGTTCTTCGCTGCGCCCGATGAACTCGTACGGCGCCGGCTTGATCGGGAACGGCTGCGTCGGCGAGAGCTTCTCGCCGGGCACCTTCGACGCGCGGCACCGGCCGCTCCTGGAATCCCCAGATCGGCTCGCCCGTCTGCCGGTTGAACGCGTACAGGATCGCCTGCTTCGTGGCCTGGAAGACGCCGGGGATTCGCCGGCCGCCGACGTTCACGTCCATGACGATGGGCGCGGTCGACGTGTCGTAGTTCCACACGTCGTGGTGGACCATCTGGTAGTGCCACAGGCGCTTGCCGGTCTTCACGTCGAGCGCGATGAGGCTCGCGGCAAACAGGTTGTTGCCCGGGCGGAAGCCGCCGTACATGTCCTGCGTGGCGCTGTTGGTCGGGACGTAGACGATGCCGCGCTCCGGGTCGGCCGACGAGCGGCGCCCACGACGACACGTCGCCGGTCGTGCGCCACGCGTCGTTCTCCCAGGTGTCGTGACCCACTTCGCCCGGCCGCGGAATCACGTGGAACTTCCACATGAACTTTCCGGTGCGCGCGTCGTAGGCCAGGATGTCGCCGGGCACGTTCTCCTGCCGCGTCTGGTGATAGCCCTGCTCGGCGGAGTTGCCGACGATCACGACGTCGTTGACGACGATGGGCGGCGACGAGCTCGTGATGTAGCCGAGCTCGAGCGGAACGCCCTCGTTCGGGTCGTAGTCACGCTTCGAGCTTGGTCCACGGCTCCCAGTCGCGGATCAGGTCCTCGACGAGATCGACGACGCCCGTGCGCGGAAACGACGGGAGCCGCACCTGCCGGCCCCAGTTCGGAAGCGGCTTGCCGGTCTCGGCATCGAGGGCGAAGAGGAAGAAGCCCGGCGTGGAGATGTAGATCGACGCCCCGGCCGTCGATTTCGTGATACGCGACGCCCTTGCCGTAGGCCGCGCGCATCGAGTACTTCGACCGGAACGTCTCCGGCTCGACGAAGTTCCAGAGCAGCTTGCCGCTCGTCGGATCCATCGAGACGACGTGGCGCCGCGGCCCGGCCACGCTCAGGAGCTTCCCGCCGACGTAGCTCGGCGTGGCGCGCGCGGTCAGCGGGACCGACGACGTCGATCGGGCTCGACCGCCAGGCCTCCTTGAGCGTCTCGAAGTTGGCCGGTGTCACCTGGTTGAGCGGAGAATAGCGCGTGCTCCCGGCGTCGCCGCCAAGGTAGCGCCACTCGCCGTTGGCCGTTCCAGACCGTGACGGCGCCTGGGCCGAGGGGATGGCCAGGTAGGCGACCCCCAGCAAGCCAAGGGCGAGAACCCCTCCAAAGAGTGCGCGTGAGTGCCTGTCCATCCTCGTCTCCCTTTTGCCAAGAACGCCGCGCGATTCACGAGCAGACTAGGGTGCTTTGGGCCGCCACGTCAATGGATTTCGCCGTGTTGAGCCCCCCTCGGGCCCGATGGCATACTCCGGGGCATGAAGTGGGCTCTGATTGGCGCGGTGGCGGCGCTCGGCGCGGCTGGCGGCCTCGGGCTGAGCGCTCAGGTTCAGCAGGGCGAACGGATCGCCAGCCCGCCAGGCAGTTCGGCCACCCAAATAGGCGGGCACTACGACCCGCGAAGCGGCTATGTCGGAGGAAAGTGGATCGAGATCACATACGGCCGGCCGATCAAGCGCGGGCGTGATCTCTTCGGCCCCCCGGATTTCGCCGACGCGCTCGCCGACGGCGCCCCCGTCTGGCGTGCCGGCGCGAACGTCTCGACGCGACTGTTAACGGATGTCGCGCTGGTCATCGGCGACAGGACCGTCCCGGCCGGAGAGTACACGGTCTTCATCGACGTGAAGCGCGACGACTGGACGCTGATCATATCGACCTGGCCGGCCCAGCTGAACGGGTACGACACGGCCAACAAGACGGCCCTGTTCGGGGCTTACGACTACACGCCGGACAAAGACGTCGTGCGCACGCCGATGCGGCTCGAGACGCTCGCGCACTCCTTCGACCAGCTTTCGTGGGAGTTTCTCGACGTGACCGGGGCGGGCGGCACCCTCGCCCTGCTCTGGGACCGTCAGCTCGCCTCGGTCGCATTCACCGTCGCGAAGTAGACTGGCGGGAGGTTATGCTGTGTATTGAACGCCTTGACGGGAAGGCCTCGAAAGGAACTCGTATGAAGAACACGAAGGTTGCTTCACTTATCTTGCTGGGCCTGATTTCAGCGTGGACCCCGGTTGCCCAGGGCCAGGCCGGGAGCCAGCCGCAGCTCCCGGTGCAGATCCCGGAACCGGGGGTGCCGCAAATCATGACCATCGAGGGCCGGTTCGTCCGGGCCGCGTACAACAACGAGGGCTACGCGATCATCGGGTACCAGCCCGCTAACCGGTCGATCGGCGAGGACTGGCTGCTCCTCGACGTCGGCGTCGCGCTTCGCGACAACGTGCCGGACTACACCATGCTCCGCACCGCGCTGTCGCTCGAGCTGCCCGACGGCAAGACACTTCCCCTGCCGACCATCGAAGAGCACCGGCAGGGCAACACCATGGCCCTGGAGAACCGGGCGAAAGTCCAGCGCGACTCCATCAACTACTTCCCGCCGAACGCGAGCCGGGCGTGCGCGCTCGTTTTCTTCCCCGACCTGACATCGCGCGCGTTACCCCGCGACGACGTCTTCATGGACGACCAGCGCGCCTGCGCGGGCCGGCTCTTCTTCAAGATCCCGGGCGGCATCAAGTCACGGGCAGTACTGGCTCAACGTGAAGTTCGCGAAGAGCGTCGTGCGCGTGCCGTTCAGGATCCTGACCGAAGAGGAAGAGAAGTTCCTGTCGAAGAACTACAAGGCCATCGACAAGCAGGTCGAGGAAGCGTTCAAGCCGAAGAAGTAAGTCTGGAGGTTTCAGTGAGCAGGGCTCTCGCGCTCGTCGGTGGAGTCGCACTGGTCGTCCTCTGTGTCAGCGGTGGCTGGAGGGTTGAAGCCGGACAGGGACGCTCGCAGGCCGAACTGAGAAAGCCGCTGGTCGGCTCGTGGCGGCTGGTGTCCATCACGGGCGGCAACACCCCCACACCGCGCGGTAAGCCAACTGGCATCATTTTCTACGATGCCCACGGGAACATGGCCGCGCAGATTCAACCGGATCGCCCGCGGCCGACTTACACCGGGACGCCGACCCCCGAGCAGGGCTACGAGCGCATGCGCGGATACACGGCGTACTTCGGGACGTACACGATTGACGAGAAGGCGCAGACCGTGACGCATCACCGGCAGGGGATGCTGGACGCCGGTGCGGTCGACTTCGTCCGCAAGTTCGAGCTGTCAGCGGACGGCAATCGCGTCACCTTGACACCGGTGGGCGGCACCGGTGCGCCGACGCATCTGACGTGGGAGCGCGTCAGATAGGGCATTCCGCCATCAGAACGCGTGGCTGATGCGCGAGCCGCGCCCATGACGCTCCTCGTTCAGGAAATCCGGCGCAACCCGCTGCTTTGGCTGCTGGCGTTCGTACCGGCGGTGTTTGTCGGCGCGTCGGTCGCGCCCGAGGCGCACACGCTGCTGTTCCTGCTGTCGGTGCTGGCGATCGTGCCGCTGGCGGCGCTCCTCAGTCATGCCACCGAGTCAGTGGCCGCCAAGACGGGCGATGCGGCCGGAGGGCTGCTGAACGCCACCCTGGGCAACCTCACCGAGCTCGTGATTGCGTTTGCCGCCCTCCGCGCGGGGCAGTACATGCTGGTCAAGGCATCCATCGCCGGCGCCATCGTTACCAACACGCTGTTCATGCTGGGCGCGTCGTTCCTGCTGGGCGGCCTCAAACACCACATCCAGGAATACAACCGCGCGAGCGCACGCCTGCAGTCAGGACTCCTCTTCCTCGCCACCGTCGCGCTGCTGGTGCCATCGTCGGCAGTCGCCGCGGCGGACACCCCCGAAATGGCGGCCTTCGTGCAGACGTTGAGTGCCGGACTGGCCGTGCTGCTCATCGTCGCGTACGGATTGGGCATGCTGTTCTCGCTCAAGACACACCGCGAGCTCTTTGGCAGCACCGCACATGGAGAGGGCGAGGATCACGCTCCGTGGCCGATGGGGCTGGCCCTGGGCACACTGGCCGGCGTCACCGTGGTGGTGGCACTGGTGAGCGAGGTGTTCGTCGAATCGGTGCAGGAGGCGGCCGAGGCATTCGGGATGACCCAGGCGTTCGTGGGCTTCATCGTCGTGGCCCTCGTGGGCGGCGCGGCGGAGATGGCCTCGGCGTTCTCGGGCGCACGCAAGAACAGGCTGGACCTGAGCGTGGGCATCGCGCTCGGAAGCGCATCGCAGATCGCGCTCTTCGTCGCGCCGGTGCTCGTGCTCCTCAGCTACGTGCTGGGTCCGACGCCGATGGACCTGCAGTTCTGGCCCGGGGCGGTGGTGATGATGTTCATCGCAACGCTGACCGCGACGCTCGTGACCAACAGCGGGCGCTCGGCGTGGTTTGTCGGCGTGCTGGTGCTGATGATGTATCTCATCTTCGCCATGACGCTCTACCTCTTGCCACCTCAGAGCCAGTAAAGAGGGACGCCATGTCCAGTCTCCTCCTTTCGCCCGCCCGCGTGCTGAACCCGATTGAGCGCGTGTCGGAGGTGTTCTTCGGGCTGATCATGGTGCTCACCTTCACCGGCTCGCTCAGCGTGGCCGAGGCAGGCCGCGACGACGTGCGCGCGATGCTCATCGGCGCGCTGGGATGCAACCTGGCCTGGGGCATCATCGACGCCATCCTGTATCTCATGGGCCGTCTGGCCGAGAAGGGCCGCAACATCGCGGCGTTGCGGGCGGTGCGCAGCGCCGGCGATCCGTCGGTGGCCCAGCGTCTCATCGCGGAAGAGTTGCCCCCGATCGTCGCCGGCGTGCTGCAACCGGCGCAACTCGAGACCGTGCGGCTGCGGCTGATTGCGCTCCCCGAACCGCCGGCGCGGGCGACGTTGGAGAAGGACGACTGGCTCGGCGCCGCAGGCTCGTTCCTGCTGGTGTTCCTGTCCACGTTCCCGGTGGCGATTCCCTTCATGCTCATGCGCAGCGCGGCGCCGGCCATGCGGGTCTCCAACCTCGTCGCCATCGTGCTGCTGTTCCTGACCGGCTACGCGTTCGGAAGAATCAGCGGGCACTACCCCGTCCTGGTTGGATTTGCGATGGTCGTGGTCGGGACCGTTCTCGTCGGCCTCACGATTGCGCTGGGAGGCTGACCCGCGGCCCGCGCCCGGACCTCAGGGAACCGGCGGCGGAGCGGGCCACGGTCCGCTGAACGCGTACGCCGGCACCGGCGCCGGGAACTTCGCCTCTCCGAAGGCCTCGCGAATCATGCGGTTCACGTCGAAGTACACCTGCCAGTAGTGGGCGTTGCTGCAGTAGGGACGCACGCAGAGCAGAGGGCCGGCCGGAGTGAACTGGAGCACATCCACGTCGGGCGCCGGCTGAGCGAGCACGTTCGGGATCCTCGACAGCCGCTCCTTCAGAATCCGAATCGCGTCCCCATGCTCGACGGCGTTGTTGATGGTCACCGACAGGTCGACACGTCGGTACGCATTGGCCGAAAAGTTCTGGATCGTGTCCGAGAAGATCTTGTTGTTGCCGATGATCGTGTGCACGTTGTCCGGCGTGTTGATAGTCGTGCCGAAGAGCCCAATCGCTTCCACGGTGCCGGTGACCCCGCCGGCGCTGACGAAGTCCCCGACCTTGAAGGGACGAAGGAACACGAGAAACGCCCCGGCCGCAAAGTTGGAGAGCAGGCCGCCCCACGCCACGCCAATGGCCACGCCTCCAGCGGCGATCAGCGCGGCAAACGTGGTGGTCTCTACCCCGAAGAACCCCAGGATGGCGACGACCAGCGCGATGTTCAGCACGACCGTCAGGCCGGTCAGGAGGTAGCGCGTGAGCGTCGCGTCGACCCGCTGATTCGAGAGCACACGCCCCAGCGCGCGCATGGCGAAGTGGATCAACCAGCGGCCGACCAGCCACAGAGCGGCCGCACCGGCGATCTTCCAGCCGACCGCCACCAGCGTCGCCACGGCAGCCTGGGTCACAGCATTGACGTCCATCGGAGTTCCTCCTCGTTCGCGCGTTCGCGCAGCCCAAGAGCTTACGAGATCTCGTGCCCGCCGTCACCTGCCCACGCGCGTCGCCGAAGGCGTCGGACCGGTTGCCACACCTGGTTGCCGTACAATGAGGACCGATGACCTTCCTGTCTGCCGTGCTGACACTCCTGCTCGCCGGCATCCTGGCCGAAAGGCCCACCATCATCATCGAGGCGCCAGAATCGCCGGTGCGTCTCGATCGCGCGACGATCCTGAGCGGCGCCGAGGGGCCTCCGGTCGTGTTCTATGCGGCGACGAACCGGACCGATGCCGAACTGGAGCAGTTCACGGTGATGGCGTTCACCTTCGCCGCGGATGGCCGCCTGAAGGCGAAGCAGGTGGCGCCCGGCCGGCGGACGCTCGAGGCGCGCGAGACGAAGTACTCCACCATGGTCCTCGACGGATCGCCGCTCGAGGCGACGGATGTCGTCGTGGTCGGCGTCGATCAGGCGCAGCGCGCCGGCTCCGAGGCGTGGTGGCGAGCGGACCTCCAGCCGGCCGCCATCGCCGCCGCCCAGCGGAAGAAGCCCTGAAGCAGTAGAATCCGCGAATGCGAACGGGCCTTCTCCTCGCTCTCGCCGGCCTCACGTTCCTCTCCGCACAGACCGAGCCCCAGACGATCGCCATCACGCGGGTGTTTCCGCAGCCGGGCCAGATTGGGCTCTTCGTCGCCTCGGCCGATGGCAGCGGCGAACGGCCGCTCGTCACGCCTGGAGAGCTCGACTACGACGCCGTATGGGCGCCGGACGGCGCGTCCATCGTCTTCACGTCAGAGCGCGGCGGCTCCGCGGATCTGTATCGCGTCAGGCCGGATGGCAGCGGCGTGGAGCGGCTCACCGACAGCCCGGCCTACGACGATCAGGCCGCGTTCTCGCCGGATGGCAGGCAGCCTGGTCTTCGTCACGACGCGCGGAGGCGGCACGGCCGATCTGTGGACCATGGACGTGCAGTCGCGGACGGCGAAGGCCCTGACGTCCGGGCCGGGCGGCGACTTCCGTCCGTCGTGGTCGCCCGACGGACAGTGGATCGCGTTCTCGTCCGACCGCTTGAGCGACCTGCCGTTTGCCCACGGCCGCTGGGAGCATCTCCATCTCGTCGACCTCTTCATCGTCGCGTCCGGACGGATCGGGGCTGAAACGCCTCACGGCGCACGGCGGCTTCTGCGGCAGCCCGAAGTGGACGGCCGACAGCCGGCGCGTGATCGCCTACTGCATGACGCGCCGAGCAGACGCTCGACAACCGCCGCGCGATGCCCGAGCACCCCGAGGACACGCGCATCGTCGCCGTCGACATCCAGACCGGCGTGATCTCGGACCTTCCGTCCGGTCCGGGCGTCAAGTTCAATCCCTCGCTGCTCGAAGGCGGGCTTGCTGGCGTACATCCGCCGTGACGGGCCCGATGAAGGGATTCACTATTCGAACGGCACACGCGGCCCGAAGGGTCAGATTCGGACGGCTGCGTGGTCGCCCGATGGCACGCAGGGTCGTGTTTCACAAGCGGGTCGACTTCGAGCGGAAGCCCTGGGTCGAAGACGTGGAGCCGGAATCCCGGCTACGAGCTGACGCTCACCAGCGGCGGGCCGTCGTTCAGCCCGGCAGGCGATCGGTTCGCCTTCGTCGGCCCCGCCGAGAAGGCGATGGGGGCCGGCGTCGCGGTGGCGAACGTCGGCGGCGTGCTCGTCGCAGATCATCTATCGCGACCCGGCGCGCAACATCCTCGGGCCCCAGTGGTCTCCGAACGGCGAACGCATCATCTTCGGCCTCGGCCGTGTTCAACGCCTTCTTCAACGGCTTCCAGGGCCAGTTCCTCAAGCCGGCCGATCGCACCGAAGGCGGCGCGCAGATCGCGATGGTCAACCCGGACGGCAGCGGGTTCCGCGAGCTGACGAGCGGCGCCAACAACAACGGGTTCCCGTCGATGTCGCCCGATGGCCGGCGGTTCGTCTACCGCACGTTCGGCCCGGAGGGCGAGGGCCTTCGGATCATGGACGTCGACACGAGGAAGGTGACGACGCTCTCGAACGGCTACGACAACTTCCCGCTGTGGTCGCCGCGCGGGGATCTGATCATGTTCTCGCGCCAGGCGCAGGGCGACTACGAGATCTACACCGTCAAGCCGGACGGGACCGGCGTGAAGCGGCTGACCCGCAGCTCGCGGGAACGACGCGCACATGGCCTGGTCGCCCGATGGCGAGCACATCGTCTTCGCCTCGACCCGGATGGGATTCAAGGACGAGATGACCTACACCGACGCGCCGCAGCCGTACGGCGAGATCTTCGTGATGCGCGCCGACGGCTCGGAGCTCCAACAGCTCACCGACAATCAGTGGGAGGAAGGCACGCCGGCATGGCAGCCGACCGTCGGAGCCTCGAGGCGGTCGGCCCGGTAGCGGGCCAGTCCGATCCGGTTCACGCGGGTTCAAGGCCCGTCGTGCTATCCTCCGAAAACTGGCGTCAGCGCAGAGGAGACGTGATGAAAAGACTTGTGGTGGCTCTGGCACTCGGAGCAGCCGTTCTGTCGGGAACTGCCATCAGCGCACAGACTGTCTCGGGCGAGGACGCCCTCAAGGCGACACATGCGCTGTTGATGAAGTCGGTCTCCTCCGGCAATGTGGCGCTGATTGGCAGTGTCGTCCATCCACGAGCGCTCGGCTTCTTCCGCGACAGCCAGACGCTCGTGCAGCTCGGTCCGAAAGTGACCGTCATGGACATCGCCCCGAACATCCTCCTTGACCTCAGCCAGTTCACGTCGTCGATCGCCACCACGACCGTCTTCCGGGTGGCCGGCGACGTCGGCCTGGTCGCCTTGACATCCCAGGCAGACGCCAAGAGCTCAGAGAAGAAAGATCTCCACCAGCGGTCGACATTCATGTACGTCAACACGCCGGACGGCTGGAAGCTGGTGGCGTGGCACACATCGGACACGCCGCCGTTGAAGAAGTGAGCCAGTAGAACACAACTACGGCAGCGCGAGCGCCACCATCGACCCTGGATACTGCGCGCCGCCAATCTGGACGACGATGTACTGCTTGCCCTCGTGCACGTAGGACATCATGCCGTATTGACCCGCCGCCGGCAGCTTGACCGTGCCCAGCTTCTGGCCGGTTTCTTTGTTGTGCGCGTTCAACACAGGCGGTCCCGCCGAGCCTTCGGTCGCCAGCAGCAGGCTGCCGGCCACCATCTGGATCGAGTCGCTGTTGCCGCCGGTGTTGCCGAGGTCGCGGCCTCGAAGCAACGGGTGGTTGCTCACGGCCTGCGGCGTGGTCCCGATGGGAATCCACCAGAGGCGCGTGCCGGTGTTCATGTCGTACGCCGACAGCCGGCTGTACGGCGGCTTGAAGATCGGCAGGCTCTGCGGGCCGGTCAGCCCGGGGCCGGTGCCGTTGACCCACTGCGAGAGCGTCGTCCCCGTGGTCGCCATCGCGTCGGGCTCGTCCGCCTTCGAGCCAGGCTGCAGTCCGCCGCCGCTGCACCCGCGCGAGTGCGACACGTACAGGATGTTCGTCGTCGGGTCGAAGGTGGCCGGATTCGTGATGTTCAACCCGCCCGCGCAGCGGATGTTGTTCACGACGCCGGCGTTGTGCCCTTCCTGCAGCCGCGGCTCGTACGGCCCGCCGATCTTGAACTTCTTGACGATCTCCTGGGCTTCCTGCTTGAGCTCGGGCGTGAAGTCGATGAGGTCGTTGTCGCTCAGCCCGAGCGGCTCCATCGGCTCCGGCCGGGTCGGGAACGGCTGCGTCGGCGACGTCCAGTTGCCCGGCACCGTCGTCTGCGGCACCGGACGCTCTTCGATCGGCCAGACGGGCTCGCCCGTCACGCCGGTTGAACGTGAAGATGAAGCCCTGCTTCGTGGTCTGGATGACCGCCGGGACGGGCTTGCCGTTGACCGACAGGTTCGCCAGGATCGGCACGTTCGGCAGGTCGTAGTTCCACTGATCGTTGTGGACCGTCTGGAAGTGCCAGAGCCGCTTGCCGGTCTTCACGTCGAGCGCGATGACGCTCGTGCCGTACAGGTTGGCGCCGGGACGGAAGCCGCCGAAGTAGTCGATGGTCGGCGGGTTCGTCGGGATGTAGACGATGCCGCGCTCGTGGTCGGCCGACATCGGCGCCCACGACGAGACGTCACCCGTGTACGACCAGGCGTTGTTCAGCCACGTCTCGTGGCCGAACTCGCCCGGGCCGCGGAATCACGTGGAACTTCCACAGGTGCTTCCCGGTCCTGGCGTCGTAGGCGAGGATGTCGCCGGGCACGTTCTCGATGCGGGTCTGGTTGTAGCCCTGCTCGGCCGAGTTGCCGACGATCACGACGCCGTTGACGACGATCGGCGGCGACGAGCTCGTGATGTAGCCGAGCTCGCGCGGCACGCCCATGTCGGGGTCGTACTTCTTGCCGGTCGACTGCCACTTCTGCCACGGTCCCCAGTCGCGGATCAGATCGTCCACGAGATCGACGGTGCCCGTGCGCCCGAAGCCCGGAAGCGGGACCGGACGGCCCCAGTTCTCGAGCGGCTGGCCGGTCTTCGCGTCGAGGGCATGCAGGAAGAACGCGGGAGAGATCGTGAAGATGACGCCCCGGCCGTCGATCTCGCTGTAGGCGACGCCCTTGCCGTACCCGGCGCGCATGGAGCGCTGCCAGCGCGTCGTGGGCGGTTCGCGGTACGTCCACACGACCTCGCCGGTCTTCGGGTCCATCGCCACCACGGTGCGCCGCTGCCCGGCCACCGAGTAGAGCATGCCCTTGATGTACGTGGGCGTGGAGCGCGAGTTGGTGTACGGCGCCGGACCGAAGTTGTCCCCCCGGAAGATCCACGCCACCTTCAGCTTGTCGAAGTTGCCCGCGTTGATCTGATCGGCGGGCTGGAAGCGCGTCCCCCAGGCATCACCGCTCTGATACCACCATTCGCCGGGCGGACTGACGCGTTCTTGCGCGAAGAACCCACCGGACATGACCACCCCGATGGCCAGCGCCAGGGCGAACACCGCCCAATTCTTCCTCATGAGTACCTTCCTCCCAGAGTGTGCCGCCCGTCCGCGGATCGCGAGCGAATGGGAACGATTATCGGCAGGCCACGGCGGTTGTCAACACCCGATGCAGGCGTCTCGGGCCCGCCGGCCGATCGTGTCTTGCGCTGCCTGCCCTGCCTGCCCTGTATGCAATGATGGCGCGTGGCCTCCGTCTCGCGCCGGGTGGTCCTCGAGGGGCTCGTCCTCAGCCTCGCCGGGCGGCGGCTGGCGTATGCACAATCGCGGTCTGTCGCCAGACCCAAACCCCTGGCGCGCGATGCCGTCACCGGCGACTGGACGAGCTTTCTCGGGCCCACACACAACGCCGTCTCCCCCGAGACGAGGCTGACACGGCAACTGCCGCCGCCTCTTGTCTGGGAGTTCAACAGAGGCACCGGCTACGCCTCGCCCGCGATTGCGGGCGAGCGCCTCGTGTTTGTGCATCGACTGGGCGACGAAGAAATCGTCGAGTGCCTTCACGCGGAGACGGGCGCGACGAACTGGCAGTTCAGGTATCCCACTGACTTCGAGGATCGGTACGGATACAACAACGGCCCGCGGGCGAGCCCCGTCATCGACGCGACGAGGGTGTACACGGTCGGCGCGCAAGGCCAGCTGTTCTGCCTGGACCTCGGAACGGGAAAGGTGCTCTGGAAGCGGGACCTCGCCGCCGAGTACCGCGTGCGTCAGGACTTCTTCGGCACCGCTTCGACGCCGCTCGTCGAAGGCCCGGTCCTGATCGTGAACGTCGGCGCGCCGGGCGGACCGTCGGTCGTCGGCTTCGACAAGACCACCGGCCGTGAGGCGTGGAGGGCCGGTCAGGCCTGGGGGGCGAGCTATGCCTCGCCGATTCCAGCCGCCGTTCACGGCCAGCGGCGCGTGTTCGTGTTCGCCGGCGGCGAGTCCTCTCCGCCATCCGGCGGCCTCATGTCGATCGACCCGTCGAACGGACGAGTGGATTTTGCGTTTCCGTGGCGCAGCCGCACGTACGAGTCGGTCAACGCCTCGTGTCCGGTCGTCTTCGACAACAAGGTGTTCATCTCGGCGAGCTACCGGACAGGAGGCGCGCTCGTCGAGATCCGGCCGGACTTCACGCACAGACTGCTCTGGACCACGCAGGAGTTCGGGCTGCATTTCAACACGCCGGTCTACCGGAACGGGTATCTCTACGGGTTCGACGGGCGCAACGAGCCGGACGCCTCGCTCGCCTGCGTCGACGCTGCGAGCGGCAAGGTCGTGTGGCGCACGACCCCCGAGTGGTCGGAACCGTTCGAGATCGGCGGCCAGCGCCAGGCGCAGCTGGTCGGGACGTATAGAGGGTCCTTGCTGGCCGTCGACGGGCAGTTCCTCTGCCTGGGCGAGATCGGGCACCTGCTCTGGATGGACCTCACGCCGAAGGGCTACCGCGAGCTGGCGCGCACGCGGCTGTTCGCCGCGCGCGAGTCGTGGGCGCTGCCGGTGCTGAGCCGGGGTCTGCTGTACGTCGTACAGAACACGCGGGATGTGCTGACGGGCGCCCGTCCGCGCCTGCTGTGCTACGACTTGCGGGCGTAGACCGCTCTCACATTCATGTGGCACGTGAAAAGCCGCTGTCGTCCTTGGGCGCTTGGTGCTTGGTCCTTCGTTCGTCCGTGGCCCCTGGTCCTTGGGGCGAGATTCCGCGTCTGGCCGACGTGACGACCGCGCTCCAAGTGCCAAGGACCAACGCCAGCCGAAGAACGAAGGCCGAAGCACCAAGGACGAACGGCGACACCGAAGCGAACACCGCTGTGGTTTGGGAGCGTCTACCGGGACAGTGCGCGCAGGTGCACCCTCGCCACCATGTGCATATAGCCGCCAGAGCGCTCGAAGCGATCGGCAGCGGCCATCGTGACGAATTGGAGCGCCCGCTCCTTCATCCCCAGCACTTCGAAGTACAGGCCCACATAGAGGTACCCGTAAAACTGTGCGTCCGGCTGAGAGCCCGCAGCGGCGATGACTTGTTCGGGCGAGCGTGCGCCCCGAAACATGTCGTAGACCTCGCGCATGGGGGCCCGGGGATCCCGCCCGACCGGCAACAGCGCCGCCCTGGCGGCGGCCGGCGATTCGGCGCGCGCCACGCACATGAAATGCCACGCGGCATTCTCGACATCGTCCGGGTTCACCGTGCGATGGGATTCGAACTGGCGTCGGCAGTCGTCGTAGCGGCCGGCATAGTAGAGCGCGATGCCCCGCTGCCAGAGATCCGGCGCCCGATCGGGCACAGCCTTGGCCAGCGCGTCGAACGTGGCTGCGGCGGCGGCAAAGCGGCCCTCCTCGAACTCGGCCACCGCCCGGCTCGACAGGGCCTGCGGGCTCTGCGCGAGGGCCGGCGCCGCGAGCAGAGCGCCGAGCATCACGAGCAGGCGAAGGCGCCCTCCTGGCACTCGGCCGACGACGCCACGAACCTCGACGGGTGCGAGCGCGAATGAGGGCACGCGTGTAGAATCAGCGGCCAGACACGAGCGCTGCGGGAGATTCATGGAGACACTTCGACGGTTTGGATCGGTCGCACTGGTAACCTTCCTGGTGTCGGCCTGCGCGTCTCCAGAGCCGAACGAACAGACTCTGAAGGACTCGTTTGGCGGCCAGATCGCCGCGGCGGGCATTGCACGCGACCTTGAACGCAAGGGCGATGAGTGGACGTTCCTCGGGCCGGCACACAACAAGGCTGAAGCGAAGTGGCTGGTCCGGATCGACACGGCCGTGCTCGAGCCACAGACGAGCGAGAGGAACCCGTTCAAGGGCACGATCGAATCCTCGTGGTTTGCAGACGGAGAGGCGCTCCTGTCGTCAGGGTCCTTCTCAGGACTGCCGGAAGAGTTCTTGAAGATGGGCATCGGACAGGAATGCTACGCCTTGTGGGACGCGAACACGAAGAAATGGACCTGGGAATGAGCAAAGGCCAGCGGGAGGCTTGGATGCGCATGCGATTGGGCAGGGCGACTTTTGCGGCGGTTGGGCTCGCGGGGGTTCTCCTGGGCACGTTGACGCCGGTCTGGAGCCAGACACAGACCGATAGAGGGCCGCGGACAGCGGACGGCAAACCGAACCTGACGGGCATTTGGCAGGTCATGAACACCGCGAATTGGGACATCCAGGCCCATCCGGCCCGACAGGGACCAGTCATCTCCCTTGGCGCGGCGTTCAGCATCCCGCCGGGCCCCGGCGTCGTGGACGGCAACGAGATTCCCTATCAGCCGTGGGCCGCCGCGAAGAAGAAGGAAAACAACGACAACTGGATGGCGCGGGACCCGGAGGTCAAGTGCTTCATGCCCGGGATTCCACGTGCCACCTACATGCCCTTCCCCTTCCAGATCGTCCAGTCAACGAACACGATCCTGATGGCGTACGAGTTCACCAGCGCCAGCCGCATCATCCGCATGAACAGCAAGGAACCGAGCCCGGTCCCGTCCTGGATGGGCTGGTCCATCGGCCGCTGGGAGGGCGACACGCTGGTCATCGACGTGACCGATCAAGTGGAGGACACCTGGTTCGACCGCGCCGGGAACTTCCACAGCGATGCGCTACACGTGGTGGAGCGTTTCACGCCGGTCAACGCGAACACCCTCAACTACGAGGTCACCATCGAAGACCCGAAGGTCTTCACGCGGCCCTGGAAGATGAGCATGTTCCTCTATCGCCACCTCGAAAGGAACGCGCAGCTCATGGAGTACAAGTGCGTCGAGTTCGCGGAGGAACTGATGTACGGGCACCTGCGCAAGAAGCCCTAGCAGGGCCAGGGCCCTAAGGGGTATTCCGACAGGTCGTCGCGATCCAGGTCAATTTCTCGACCTTGAGCACGAAGGGGGCGGCGTTCGAGGCGCCGGCGCGAGACAACGTCCCGGTGGCCTCCACGGTATGGCCCACCTGGAGTTCCAACGACGCCGGGTCGCCGTCGAGCCGGTAGACCGACGGTTTGTCCCCTCGGGGGTCGGTCAGAGTGAAGACACTGCCGCCAGCCGAGCCGCGGGTCGAGGCAGGTGGTCGCGCCTCCCGGCTGAGGCACCCGATGACGACAAAACGCCTCTGGGCCGGATCCGTCTGTGGAGGGGCAGGACGCGGGTTCTGGGCCCATAAACCGCCTGTCGCGCACAGGACGCCGCCGGCACAGAGAATTGAGAGTGTTGTGCGTCGCTCGGCTGCTCTGCCCATCGCGAAAGCCTCCGCGGAGAAAGAAAGGGATCCCGACACTTTGATCTGGCGGGCTCATCCCGCCCGCGGCAGAATAGCACTGCTCGACGCGTCGTGGCCCGCCTTGACCGACCGACTGGACGGATGAATGGGAGTGCGGGAAAATAGGGGCCTTGATCGGCATAGCATGGAGGCGCTGACGTGAAATTCCTTCTGGCGATTCTTACGGCGATTGGCATGGCGGGCGTCTCGCTCGTCGCTCAGGCTGGTGGGACTTCACCGGCAGGCACGGCGGCCGCCAGCAATTGGAAGGTGCCGCGAACGCCGGACGGCCGGCCGGACCTGCAAGGTGTCTGGGAGAACAACAGCGTCACGCCGATGACGCGGCCCACGCAGTGGAAGGACAAGGCCTCCCTCACGGATGCCGAAGTCGAAGAGCTGAAGCAGCTGGTCGCCAAATCGGTAGACCAGGGCGGCGATGCCATCTTCGGCAGCTTCATCCAGCTCGCGCTCAATCTGAAGGACACCGGGAAATTCAACCAGACCTCCTACGACCCGACCACGGGGAACTACAACCAGTTCTGGATGGCCGACCGCACGTGGGACAACCGGACGTCGCTCATTACTGACCCGGCTGATGGGCAGTTTCCGCCGCTGGCGCCCGGCGCCGAGGCCCGGCGTGCGCGCGGCCGCGGCCCGGTGGTCGAAGGTTCCGAAAGCGGGCCTCGTGGTCGCGCCGACGGCCCCGAAGATCGTCCGCTGTCAGAGCGCTGCATCAGCTACGGGGCTCCCCGCACCGGCACGGGCTACAACAGCTACACGCAGATCATCCAGTCGCCCGAGACCGTCGTGCTCCTCCAGGAAATGATCCACGACGCGCGTCTTGTGCCGATGGACAGCCGCCCCCACCTTCCCTCCGCGGTCCGCCAGCTGCACGGGGACTCTCGTGGTCGCTGGGACGGCGACACGCTGGTGGTCGAAACCACGAACTTCATCAACGGGTTCCAGGGCTCGACGCCCAACGTCAAGGTGACCGAGCGCTACACACGGGTAAGCGAGGACTTCATCAACTGGGAGCTGACCGTCAACGATCCCGACACCTGGACGCGGCCGTGGACCTTCATGATTCGTCTGAAGCGCACCAACGACCAGCTCTACGAGTACGCGTGCCACGAGGGTAACTACTCCATGGTCGGCATTCTCGCCGGCGCCAGGGCGGACGAAGCCAAGGCGGCGGCACCAAAGAGCGCCCGCTAACAGCGCATGCCCAACGCCTGGGGGTGGCGGTTCGCTTCCCCCAGGCGGCTCGTTCGCGCCGCTCACCCACCAAGCCGTTTCCCCCGATTCGACCAGCCAGTCGAACGCCCCGCAACTGGCGTCGTTGCACCTCGCCGTCGCGGTGGGTACCATGGCCGATCACTTTCCCATGCCGAACGCAGGCGCTACCGCAGCCACAACCCGAGCCCGGCGGTCGAGACACCGGACCGATCAGCCGGGCCTCATCCTGAGCGCCAGGTGACGCCGTCATCAGCGCCGAGACCCGCTTCGAATACCGCGTCGAGCGGCTCCTCGGGAAGGGCGGATTCGGCGAGGTCTATCTCTCGCGGCGTCTCGGCCCTCCGGCAGCCATTCCCGACCTCGTCTGCCTCAAGGTCAGCACGCACATGGACGCCTGGCTGCGCGAGGCGTACTTCGGGCAGCTGCTCGACGACCACCCGCGCGCGATTCGCGTCTTCGACACGTTTCCGGTGATGCACCCCGGCGAACCGGTGCTGTACTGCCTCGTGCTCGAGTACGCGCGGCACGGCGACCTCAGCGCGTTTCTGCGCCACGACGCGAGACGCTGGTCCGAAACGCTGGTGCGGCGCGAGATCGCCGGCATCCTCGAGGTCCTGGGCAAGCTGCACCGCGGCCAGATGCTGCACCGCGACCTGACACCGATGAACGTCTTCGTGTGCGACAACCGCCGCCTCAAGCTGGGGGACTTCGGCATCGTGCGGCAGCAGAGCGACCGGCGCGGCATCACCGCGAGGACGATGAACACGCTCACGGCGCCGAGCGAGATCCTCGCCGGCTCCGCGCCAAAGTGGCAGGCGCGCGATGACGTGTACCAAATCGGACAGCTGGTCGGCATGCTGGTGCGCGGCGACGCGCGGTCGCGTATCCGCACGTCCGACGTGCGGGCGGCTCGACTGCAGCGATCACCTGAAGGAGATCGTCCACCGCTGCATCGGCGAGCGGCGCAAGCGCTACGACAGCGCGAAGGAACTGATCGTGGCGCTCCAGGAACGACCCGCCCCGCTGCGTACGGGGGCGGTGCGATCGCTCAAGGGCCTGCACCTGACGTTCACGGGCATCCTGAGCAAGCCCAGGCGCGACGCGATCCGGGCGGCGACGCGGGCCGGCGCGATTGTGCACAGCGGACCGTCGGCGCGCACGACCGTCGTGGTCCGCGGCCGGCCGAATGCCCAGCAGGCCGCCGGACGCGACGCGGGGCTGAAGCTGATGGAAATCAAGCGGCTGCGGGAGAAGGGACAGAGAATCACGCTGCTCAACGAAGCGCAGTTCTGGCGCCTCGCGGCACGGCGTTAGGCCAGGCGGGGCGGGCAGGGCAGGCAGGTCGGGCGGGTCTGGTGGGTCGGGCCCCGCCGCCAAGTAAAGAAAGAGAGCACCGACATGAAAGCTGTCATCCGAGGACTCGCAGTCGTGGCGCTGGTCGTGATGCCGGTTGCGGCCGCCGATCCGCCGGGGTTCAAGCTGTGGAAGGCGGGCGAGCTGAAACAACACGACGAGGCACTGAGGAAAAACGTCGCCGCCGATCACTCGTCGCGGGAGACGCTCGCCGACTACGGCGACCATCGCTTCCGGATGCTCTATCGCGACGCCGACGGCAACCCCGAGCAGCACGACGCGATCATCGACATCGTGTACGTGCAGAGCGGAGAGGGCGCGCTCGCACTCGGGGGCACGATGGCCGGGCGCCGCGGGACGAACCCGGGCGAGTGGGTCGGGACACGGCTCGATGGCGCCGACCGCCATCCCCTGGCAGCCGGGGACATCGTGCACATTCCGGCCGGGGTGCCGCACAGCTTCCTCGTGCCGGAGGGGAAGCACATCACCTACGTGCTGCTGAAGATTCCGGCGAAGTAGAGTGGGCCGACCTCGACGCCCTCATCGAGGGCTTTCTCGGGTGCTCGCTGCGCGAGGAGGAGTGGACCCACCACGCGCATCTGGCCGTCGGCCTCTGGCACGTCGAGCAGTTCGGCGCCGAGGAAGCGCTCGTCCGCTTGCGCGACGGCATCAGCCGCCTGAACGAGTCGTTCGGCAACGTCAACACGGACACGAGCGGGTACCACGAGACCATCACGTGCGCGTACGTCCAGCTGCTCCACCAGTTCCTGAATGAGTGTCCCGCCGAGATGGCATTCGAGGAGAGGGTGCATCGGCTGGTCGGGGGGCCGCTCGCAGGCAAGCAGGTGCTTCTGCGCTTCTACACCCCGGACACGCTCTGGTCGTCCCGTGCACGCCTGGCGTGGGTGGAGCCCGACCTGAGCCCTTTGAGCGCCGCCAGTCTCCTGAACCTCCCCACGCGCTGAGGGGCTGCATCCCGAGCGACCGCGACCATCCACGCGGTGTAGTATGCGCACGACCGTCGGCAATGTGTCCTAGGTGTCCCTCAGCCTTAGGAGAATCAAGATGCGCGCAACGGCTTCGACGTTCACGGTCTTCCTCGCGGGGTTCGCGCTCGCCAGCCTGTCGGCGTGCGCTCCAGCGGGCGAGACGCCGGCTCCCGCAGCAACAGGTCAACCCCCGGCAACCCGCCAGAGCCACCAGGACTGGCCCACCGGGCCCTATCAGGTCGTCGAGAACTGGCCCAAGCCGCTGCCCGACACGCGCCATTCACATGACGGGTGGACATGGGGATCGGTCGGCGGCGTCTACGCCGAGACGCCGGACCGGATCTGGATCGCCATGCGCGGCGAGCTGCCGCTGCCGGCGGGAGCCGCGCCCTGGACGCCGTACGCGGCGCTCAACCCCACGAGGGGCAACGCCCAGCCGAACACGGACGGCCTGACGGCCACGTGCGAGCCCACCGACAAGCGCGGCTGGGAGCGCCGCTTCCAGCACGTGCTCTTCGTGGTCGACAGAAACGGCAACCTCGTGGACGAGTGGCCGCAGCACGACCACCTCTTCGGGCAGCAGCCCTGCGGGCGCGGCCCGCACACGATCAAGATGAGCCCGTACGATGCCGAGAAGCACCTCTGGGTGATCGACGATCAGCTGCACGTCATCTACCGGTTCACCTACGACGGCAAGCTGGTGAAGACCTTCGGGCAGCTCGGCGTCCGCGGACGCGGCCCCAACACGTTCGATCGGCCGACCGACATCGCGTGGCTGCCCGACGGCACCTTCTTCATCAGCGACGGGTACGGCGGCAAGCGCGTCGCGAAGTTCGACGCGAAGGACAACTTCATCATGGACTGGGGCTCGGAGCCGAAAGACCCGAAGAACCCCGGGCCTTCCGAGTTCAACACGCCGCACAGCATCGCGATCAGCAAGGATCGGCGCCTCTTCGTCGTCGACCGTGGACACCAGCGCATGCAGGTCTTCGACGAGAACGGCAAGTTCCTCGACATGTGGCCGCTCAGGTCGCCCCACTGGCCGAGCACGCAGGGCACCCTGATGGTCAACCACCTCATCACGGAGGATCAGGTCATCTGGGTCGGCGACGCCCCGACCAGCCGGATCATCAAGTTCGATCTGAACGGCAACTACCTGTACAGCTGGGGCGCGCCGGGCGGGCAGCCGGGACGGTTGAACTGCTCACATGGGATCTCGACCGATCAGGAGGGGAACCTGTTCCTCGCCGACTGCTTCGCGGGCCGCGTGCAGAAGTTCGCGCCGCTGGCAGGAGCCGATCCCGGCAAGACTGGTCGGCAAGATTCTTCGCTACCCGGTGGGTAACTGAGGCGCCCTCGTCAGGCCCGCAGTTCCCTGACGAGGAAGTCGACGACACGTTCGAACGGATCGAAGCCGAACGCCGCCGCCACCGACGGGCGCAGGTTGGAGTTCGCGTTGATGTCGTAGAACACCCGACGCCCGTCGTCGGTGTCGAGGTATTCGATGCCCCCGACGTCGAGCCCGGCAGCGCGCACGATGCGCTTCGCGGTGTCCACGGCGTCTGCCGGCACGTCAGGATAGGGGAAGAACTCGACCGGGGCCGACGCTACGGCGTCGGCCGGTTCCACGGCGCACAGACCTCCCCCTTCGTCGGGATTGCACACCGGCGACGGGCACAGGTTGAAGCGGCCGTGCGTCTTGACCCGCATCGCGTAGAGCAGCTCGCCGCCCAGGAACTCCAGCCGGACGATGCCCTGTTCGACGTCGTGCGGCAGGTACTCCTGCAGCAGAAACAGATTGTCGGGCAGCCATACCGAGGGATCGGATGCGAACACCGCCTCTACCTCGGCCCACGACTGGACCACCTGGATACGGGCGCCGCTTCCGCCCTGATCCGGCTTCAGGACGGCCGGCCACGACATGTCGGCGGCATGTGCCCGCAGGGCGCTCACGTCGTTGAACGTGATCGAGCGCGGGCAATCGATCCCGAGGGTTCTGAGGAGCGTCGCCTGCGCGCTCTTGCTCAGTTCCAGCGCGAAGACATCGGCGCCGTTCAGGACGCGCGCTCCGAAGCGTTCGAGCGTACGCATGTAGGCCAGGGCCAGCGGCACGGCCCTCGTGTGGCCGCGCAGGTAGGCGCTCGGACTGGCCTGGTTGAAGTAGAGCGTCGCTCCGGGCGGCTCGAGGTGGCTGAAGGCGGCCGCTGACACGTCGAACGCGCTGAACGACACGCCCCGGTGCTCGAGCGCTGCAAAGAGCGGCTTCTGCCACTCGGGGTGTTCGTAAAGGACGACGAGATGCGCCATCGGCCTTTTGAGCGATGTGCGATGTGCGATGTGCGATGTGCGGCGCCCGCCCCGAGGCGCGCTAGGCGATCATCACCCGCCGCGGGTGCTGCGAGTTGTCCTCGAGGAACGACTTCTTGGTCTCGAGATCCTTCTCGGTCGGCTGTATCTTCCCGTTGGTGTCGGTCACGCGCGACACGACCGTATGCTCGCCCGGCGTCGCGCCGTTCCACGTGTAGCTGAAAAGCTTCCACGAGAACTTCGTGTTCGACTTGTCGAAGGCGGCCGGCTGCCACGGACCATCGTCGATCTTGACCTCGACCGACCTGAGCGGCGTGCCGTCGTTCAGCGCGACACCGAGAACTTTGTGGCCGCTCCCCTCCTTGGTGACCCGCGCGACAAACGACTTGAGCTGCAGCGAGGTGATGGCCGATTCCATCCACTTCATCTCGCCGTTCACCATTTCGCCCTTCACGGTCCGGTACCAGGTGGCCTGGTACTTGCCCAGGTACTGGTCCTCCTGCACGTGAATCCCCGACAGCCATTTCACGTTGGCGACCCCGTACCAGCCTGGAACGAGCAGGCGGAGCGGAAACCCCTGGTGCTTCGTGAGCGGCTCGCCGTTGAACGCGTAGGCCAGGAGCGGTTCCGGCGAGAGCGCCTTCTCGCGCGTGAGCGCGCGGCCGAACTGCTGATCGAGCGGATACTCCTGCCCGCGGAACACGACCTTCTCCTCGCCGTGGTCGGCGCCGAAGAACACGAACTCGCGGGCCTCGGGCATCACGCCTGCGCGGTTCAGGAGGGTGCGGAGCGGCACGCCCGTCCAGCGCGCGTTGCCGCACAGGCCCTGCGCCGGGCGGCGGTTGCCCGAGCACTCGAACCCGGCGACGAGTTCCGTCGAGGACATCTTCTTGAGCTCGTCCAGGGACAGCGCCATCGGCGTCGTCACCAGGCCGTCGATCTTCAAGCGGAACGCGACCGGATCGACGTCAGGGTGGCCGTAATGCTGTGTGGTGAAGAACTGATCCTTCGGCGTGAGGGGACCTTCGATCTTCCGAGTGTCGAGCAGGCGCCGGTCAGCCGCCGGAATGGGATTGAAATTCGGAGGGAAGTCGAGAAACGCCATCACCGTCTCGCCCTGCGCGAGGGCCGGGAGGACCCACTCGGGAAGACCGACCATGCCGAGGCCGGCAGCCGCCAGGCCGCCGCGAAGAATGTCCCGCCTGGTGTGCTTCTGGCTCATGGCTGTCCCTTTCGAAGGCGCCCGGGTTCCCGGGAACGCCTCACAGTAGCGCGGGTCCGCGTGGCGCCGCAAGGGCGAAACGGCTCACCCCGGGCGCCCGGGCCGGCCGCTCATCGGCCATTCTGACTATGATGGGTCGCGCACCTGCGGCACGCACCATTGGAGGAAGGGATGGCTGAGATCAATCGACGCGATTTCGTTCGCACGAGCCTTGTCGGCGGCCTCGCCGTCGGCGTCGCCGGCGAGCAGGCCTTCGGTCAGGCGCCGGCGGTTTCCCGCGGGACGGTCCGGCCGGTCGTCATCTCCTCGAACAACGGCAACCGCTTCAAGAACGGCGGCACGGTGACCTGCGTCCAGCACGCCTTCCGCCAGATGACGAGCGGGACGGACGTGCTCGACGCCTTGATTTCCGGCGTGAACATCGTCGAACTGGACCCCGAGGATACGAGCGTCGGCTTCGGGGGCCTTCCGAACGCAGACGGCGTGGTCCAGCTCGACTCGTGCTGCATGCACGGCCCCAAGAAGCGCGCGGGGGGTGTCGCCTCGCTCGAAGGCGTGCGCACGCCGTCGCTGGTCGCGAAGGCGGTCATGGAGCATACCGACCACCACCTGCTGGTCGGCCCGGGAGCCCAGACCTTCGCGCGGAACATGGGCTTCCAGATCGAGGCCGATCTCAACACGCCGCGCTCCCGCGAGCTGTGGCTCGACTGGAAGCGCCGAATCGACCCTGATCACTACCTCGACCCCCGCAAGCGTGCCGACGCGGGCTTTGCCGCGGGCCTTCAGATGGTCGCGGAGGGCCTGATCGATCGGGACCACTTCTACGGGACCATCAACTGCGACGGCGTGTCGCCGAAAGGCGAGATCGCCGGCGTGACCACCACCAGCGGGCTGGCGTGGAAGATTCCGGGCCGCGTCGGAGACTCGCCGCTGCTCGGCGCGGGGCTGTACGTCGATGGCGACGTGGGCGCCGCAGGTTCGACGGGCCGGGGCGAAGCCAACGTCTACGGCCTCTGCTCGTTCCTCATCGTCGAGGGCATGCGGCGCGGCCTGTCGCCGAAGGACGCGGGCATGGAAGCCCTGCGCCGCATCAAGGCCAACACCATCGAGAAGCGGCTGCTCAACAGCCGCGGCGAGCCGAACTTCAACGTCAACTTCTATGTCCTGAACGCCAAAGGCGAGCATGCGGGCGTGGCGCTCTACGGCGGCGCGAATGCGGCCTACGCCGTGTGCGACGAGAACGGCGCCGCCAACCGGCCCATCGAGCCGCTGCTTTCGGGCAGCGCGAGCGACTGAGCCCCTCTAGTGATGATGGGGCCGCGCGCGCGTGCCGTTTGCCGTCCTGGTCCTGGCGCTGGCCGCCGCGCCTCCGCAGGCTCAGCAGCCCGCCTACGATCTGCTGATCCGCAACGCGCGAATCGTCGACGGCACTGGCAGCCCGTGGTACCGGGCGGATCTCGGCGTGCGGGGGGACACGATCGTCCGCATCGCGCCGAGCATCGAGGCCCAGGCGGCGCGCGTGATCGACGCCGGCGGACAGGTCGTCTCGCCAGGCTTCATCGACATCCACACGCATGCGCGCCGCGGGATTTTCGAGGTCCCATCGGCCGACAACTACGTCAGGCAGGGCGTGACGACGATCATCGAGGGACCGGATGGGTCTTCGCCCATCCCCCTCGGGCCGTTCCTGGACAAGGTTGCGGCGACGCGCATCACGCCGAATTTCGGCGCGTTCGTCGGGCAGGGGTCGGTGCGGGAGATGGTGGTCGGATCGGTCGACCGCACGGCGACCCCCGCCGAGATCGAGTCGATGCGGTCAATCGTGCGCCAGGAGATGGAGGGCGGCGCGCTCGGCCTCAGCTCGGGGCTGTTCTACGTGCCCGGCACGTTCACGCCAACGAGCGAGGTCGTGGAGCTCGCGCGTGTGGCGGGCCGGATGGGAGGGATCTACATCTCGCACATGCGGGAGGAGACCACCCGGGTCCTCGACAGCGTGCGCGAGACCATCGAGATCGGAGAGAAGGGCGGCCTGCCGGCGCAGGTGACGCACCACAAGATCATCGGCAAGGCGAGCTGGGGTCGAAGTGGCGACACGCTCCGGCTCGTCGACGAGGCGCGGGCGCGCGGCGTGGATGTCACCCTCGATCAGTATCCCTACACCGCGTCGGCCACGAGCATTCAGGCCGCGCTGATGCCCGCCTGGGCGCTCGAAGGCGGAAACGCGGCGATGCTGGCGCGCATCAAGGACCCGGCGTCGCGGCGCCGGATCCTGCTGGAGACGCACCGGATCATCAGCGAGGAGCGCGGCGGCGGAGACCCCCAGAACGTCCAGCTCTCGCGGTGCGAGTGGGATGGATCGCTGGACGGCAAGCGGCTCGGCGACGTGACAAAGGGCGCGAGGACTCGAACCCACCATCGAGAACGCCGCCCAGACCGTGCTGTGGCTCGTGGAGCAGGGCGGCTGCGGGGGCATCTTCCACGCGATCGAGGAAGGCGATCTGCAGCGCATCCTGCGCCATCCCGCCACCATGGTCGCGTCGGACGGCGAGGTGACCGTCTTCGGCCGATCGAGCCCGCACCCGCGCAGCTACGGCACCTTCGTCCGCGTCCTCGGCCGCTACGTGCGCGAGCTGAAGGTGATCACGCTCGAAGACGCGGTGCGCAAGATGTCGTCCTTCCCCGCCCAACGGCTCGGCCTCGCCGACCGGGGAGTCCTCCGCGAAGGGCTGAAGGCCGACATCGCGGTGTTCGACCCGTCGCTCGTCGGCGACCGCGCCACGTTCGAACAACCGCACCAGTACGCGGCTGGCGTCTCTCTGGTAGTCGTGAACGGCGAGGTCGTGTTCGAGGACGGACGGATGACCGCCGCCCGCCCAGGTCGAATCATGAACGGCCCCGCCGCTCGAGTCCTCGGACTTCCACGTTAGAGCGCGGTTTTCAGCACGGTGTAGCGGGACGTAAGCCGGGTCCTTTTGGCCCCCCGGCTGTCACTTGCCGATAAGGCCGTCGAGGTCGGTGACGGCGCTCACGACATGCCGGGCAGGAAACCCGAGCGCCTCGGGCGGTTCGCCGGCGCTGCGCTGAATCCAGAACGTGAACAGACCGGCAGCGCCGGCGCCGTTGACGTCCCACGAATTCGACGAGACGAAACCGAGTCTCGCTGGCGCTGACGTTCAAGCGTGTCGGTGCGAGGGCGTAGACCCGCGGGCTGGGCTTGAAAATGTTCACCTCCTCGACACTGATAATGCCGTCGAGCAGGGGACTGATGCCGGCGCTGGTCGCGGCGGCCTGCAGCATCTTCGGCTCGCCGTTGGAAAGAATAGCGAGTCGCAGGCCGCGTCTCTTGAGCGCTTCGAGGCCGGGCTTCACGTCCGGAAAGGCCGCAAGGCTCAAGTACGCGTCCATGAGCTGCGTGCGTTTCTCGGAAGTGAGGCTGAGCTTCAGGCTCTTCGTGGCGTAGTCGAGTCCATCCTCCGTCAGCTGCCAGAAGTCCTTGTGGCGAGCCATCAGACTCCGCAGCCAGGTGTACTGGAGTTGCTTGGCGCGCCAGAGCTGAGCCAGGGCGGTCCCGTGACCCGGAAACAGCTGTTCGCAGAGAGACGTCACGGAGAACACGTCGAAGAGCGTGCCGTAGGCGTCGAACGCAATCGCCTTGATGGTACGGATTCCGGCTACCGGTTGCATGGCCGATACGATCCCCGCCGCTGACATCGCAGGAATGGCCCCCGTGGTCACACCCACCGCACGGATAAATTCTCGACGATCGGCAAGCATGATCTCCTCCAGACCATTCGGTACATCGCCGGATACCCTCCCGGTTCCTTCTGGGCCGAATCATAACCTCCCGGCCATCTGGACATGAGAGACAATGACCGCCATGTCCCGCGCGGTCGACTCGCCCCGCGTCCTCAACATCGACGACCTCCGTCAACTGGCCCGGCGTCGGCTGCCGCGAGCCGTCTTCGACTACATCGACGGCGGCGCCGAAGCCGAGAGGACGCTCCGCGCCAACGTCCGCGCATTCGAGGACGTGACCCTGTCTCCACGCTCCGCCGTCGCGACGCCTCAAGTCGACATGCGAACGACCGTGGTCGGCGTTCCGCTCGCTCTGCCGTTCGTGCTCGCCCCGATCGGCAGCAGCCGCCTGTTCTATCCGAAGGCTGAAACGCTGGCCGCCCGCGCCGCCGGGCGCGCCGGCACGGCCTACATCCTGTCCACGCTTGTCGGGGTGCACGATCGAAGATGTGAAGGCGTCGACCACGGGGCCTGCGTGGTATCAACTTTACTTAGTCGGCGGACGCGACGTGGCGCTCGCGGGCATCGAGCGCGCCAGGAAGGCCGGCTTCTCCGCGCTCGTCGTCACCATCGACACGCCGGTATCTGGTTTCCGCGAGCGCGACTTGCGCAACGGCATCAAGACGATCCTCAGCGGAAGGATCTGGCCGATGCTGCCCTTCCTGCCGCAGTTTCTTGCGAGGCCCCGATGGCTCGCCGCCTTCCTCGCGGACGGCGGCCTGATGAACTTCCCCAACGTCGTGCTCCCCGACCAGGGGCCGATGGCCTACGCGGACGTGGGCACGGCGCTCGAACAATCGGTGGTGACGTGGAACGACCTCGGCTGGATCCGCGACGCCTGGAAGGGTCCGCTCATCGTCAAGGGCGTCCACGGACCGGACGATGCGCGGCGGGCGATCGACGAGGGCGTGGAGGCACTGGTCGTGTCGAACCATGGAGGGCGACAGCTCGATGGCGTCGCCCCGACACTGAGCGTGCTGCCGGGCGTTGCCGCCGCCGCCAACGGGCGGATCGAAGTCCTCGTGGATGGAGGCATCCGCCGCGGCAGCGACATCGTCAAGGCGTTGTGCCTGGGCGCGCGGGCGGCGCTCGTCGGGCGGGCCTACGTGTACGGGCTCGGTGCAGCCGGCGAGGCGGGGGTCGCCCGGGCGATCGACATCCTCCGATCCGACTTCGTGCGTACGCTCAAGCTGCTGGGATGCGCGTCAGCATCGGCACTCGACCGATCGTACGTGAACACCGCGGCTCTCGAGAGCGATCAATGCCCAGGCGCGGTCGATCCTGTCGCGCGGAACGCCAGGTAGTACACCGGCAAGCCCGCGAGAACCACGCCGAACACAATCGACGTCCAGAGCGGATCGGTCCAGATGGCGTTGACGACGAGCGCCACGGCGGCTGCGATGAACACCGCGGGCACCAGCGGGTAGCCGACCACCCGATACGGACGCGCCATGTCCGGCCGCAGCCGGCGCAGGCGGTAGATGCGCCCCCACGCTCAGCGCGTAGAAGGGCCACATCGCCAGCACGAAGGTGTCGGTGAGCTGCTCGAAGGTTTGCGTCATGACCATCGCGACGCCCAGACCCGCCGCGAGCAGAATGGCCACGTGCGGGGTGTGGCTCCGCGGGTGAACGGCCGCGATGGCCCGGAAGAACAGGCGGTCGTCGGCCATGGCGAAGAAGATCCGCGGCGACGCCAGCATGCTGCCCATCAGGGATCCGAACGTCGAGATCATCACGATGACCGAGATGAACGCGGCGCCCCCCTGCCCGAACATCGTCGACATCGTGTCGGCGGCCACGAGGCGCGACGACTGGATGACGCCAATGGGCAGCACGTAGAGATACGCCATGTTGGCAGACAGATAGATCGCGATAATCGCGGCGGTACCGATCAGGATGGCCCGCGGCAGGTTCCTCTGTGGATCCTTGACCTCGCCGCTCGCGAACGTGAGGTCCGCGAACCCGTCGTAGGCCCAGAGGACCGAGATGAGCGCGAGGCCGAAGAGCCCCGTTTCGACCGTGGCGCCCGTGGACGCGAAGTGCTGCCAGCTGGCGCCGTGGTCCCCGCCCAGCAGGAACGCGGCGACGACGAGCAGGGACAAGGCGCCGAACTTGGCGACGGTCGAGAGGCCGGCGAGGAGAGCGGCGATCTGGATGCCGCCGATGTTCGCGGCGGCCGCCGACAGGATGGCGCCCGCCGCCAGATAGTCCGCCCAGCGCGCGTGCGCCACGGGATCGACGCCGATCGACCGCAGACAGTACTCGCCGAACACCGTCGAGATGCCGCCGAGCGCCGCGGCGCGAATGAGCACGAGCTGCGCCCATCCGTACAGGAAGGCGTACGGCCGCCCCCATCCCTCGCGCAGGTACACGTAGATGCCGCCGGTCTCGGGCATGGCGGCCGAGAGCTCGGCGAACGCCAGGGCGCCGCAGAGGACGATGAGCCCGCCCACCACCCAGACCGCCAGCATGAGGGCTGGCTCGGGTACACGCGTCGCGATGCCCGCGGGCGTGCGAAAGATGCCGCCGCCGATGGTGATGCCCACCACGATTCCGACAGAGCTCCAGAGACCGAGTCGTCGGACGAGCGTCGGCGTAGTCGGCATGGTCCGACACTATATGCCGACGCTCGGGCGCCCCGAGCTCGTCGAGGGGCGGACTCCAGGCTTCGGGCTTCGGTGGCTACAGGCTCACGGCTGAGCGCTCAGGGCAGGCTATCGGACTTCAGCCGCTCCGGGCGCGGGGGCACGCCTGCTGGATACCGCGGGCCGTAGCCTTCCTGGTAAGCGGCGCGGAAAGCCGCGCGATACCCGGCCTGGTAGTCGGCGCGCGAGCCCAGCGCGGGGACGTAACCCGAGTCCGCCTGCTCCAGCTCCCGTTGGCCTTCGAGGTCCCAGCCTTGATTCCGCTCGCGGTCTTCGCGCCCGGCGGCCCGTCCTTCGATCAGGCCGCGATCGTGACCTGCCTGATAGGCTGGCGTTCTGGGCGGCATGTCGCCGAGCTCGGCACGCGTCAGCATGCCATCGCGGTTGTCGTCGAGCAGGTCGAAAGCTCCCTGCTTCCCTTTCCACTCACGGCGCGAAATCCGGTTGTCCCGGTTCACGTCCAGAGAGACGAACCGATCGTCGGGGTCGACGTCCTGGCCCGTGTCTTCGTTCAGGAACTCGGCCCGCGTAATCACGCCGTCTCCGTCGTGATCCGCGCGACGGAAGTCGGCGCGCGCGAAGCGCCACTCCTCGGCAGTGATCCGGTTGTCGCGGTCACGGTCCAGGCGGTTGAAGCCTTGGACGGTCCAGTCGGTGAAGACGCCGCCGTCCGCGGGCTCTGGATCCCAGTCCTGAGGGCTTCGGCGGCCGCCCGGGCTCACCTCTTCGCCCGACAGGATGCCATCGCCATTCCAGTCGTGGACGTTGAACGACTGGTCGTTGCCGTTCCATTCGGCGCGCGAGATCCTGCCGTCGTTGTTCCGATCCATGCCCTGAAATCGCATCGAGGTCGTGGGCTGTGCCGAGACGAGCTGGCTGCCCGCAATCAGCACGGCCGCGGCCATCATGTGTGAAGACATTCGAGCTCCTCCAGATGAGTTCGGATGAACTCAAAGGATCGTCTTGCGACAATCGTGCCCAGCGAGCTTCGGGGCTGGTTCTGAAGGTACGGCCGAGCTTGCAGAGAAAGCGTGGGCGCACCTCAGCGCAGCGCGGCCATCGCGCGCACTTCGGCGATCTCGGGGCGACCCTGGTCCGCGCGCTTCCAGACGTCGAGCAGTTCCTTGGCGGCGCGCACAGACTCCGTCTTCATCCCCGCCTTCTGCGCCGCGCGCGCGAGCCCGAGCAGTCCGGCCGCCCGGCGAGGCGTACGGTTGAGCGCGCGGGTGAACTGCTGAACGGCCTGGGACGGCTGCCCGATGGCGAGCAGCGCCTCGCCGTACAGCTCCGCGGCCGGCTTGATCGGATACGGCCGCGCGATCGGACGAGGCTGCTTCGCCTCCACATCGGCAGCGCGAGAGAGCGCCGCCAAGCCGGCCGGCCGATCGCCCATCGCGATCTCCACCAGGCCCGCGAGCTGGTCGGCCATGATGTCGGCAACCGCCCGGGCGCCTGGGTCGGGAATGCTCGACGCTGCCTTCTCGAGGTGCTCGAGGGCGGCGACGGCGCGCGCGGGCTCGCCGAGCCTGACGCCGCTCAAGCCGACGGCGAAGAGCTCGTCGATGTTGACGAAGTCGCTCTGCCCGCGCATCGAGGCCCAGTCTCCCGACTCGACCACCGCGCGCGCGCGCATCGACGCCAGCTCGTTCCGAAGCGCATCGGCGTCAAATCCCCGGTTGATGGCGCTGTGCGTGTGCTCCTGCACGCCCCTGCCTGCAAGAGAGCCGGCACCGGGGCGCGGGCCGGCACCTGCACAGCGCACGCGTCACCGGATCCATCAGGCGGCGCGCGTCCGCAAACCGGCCCTGCTGCAGGTACTCGTAGTGCAGCCACGACAGGCTGTGAAAATCCTGCTCGGCCGGCGTGCGCCCGGTGCGTTTCACCCAGGCCACTGATGCTGCAAACGAGGCCTCGTCCGACCGCACCGCATCGTCCCACATGCCGAGCGGCAGGAACACGTGCGACGGCATGTGCAGCGCGTGGCTCGACGCCGGCGCGAGCGTCGCGTAGATCCGCGCCGCCCCGAGTCCCAGCCGATTGTTGACGCCATCGTCGAACGCATGGAGTGCATAATGCGCGGCGCCCGGGTGCTGGGCGTTCTTCGCCAGGACACCGGCCGCAAGCGCCCCTGCCTTCAGCGAGATCTGCGGGTTCCGTGCGTTCTCGGGGATGGTCGCGAGCAGGGCCAGCGCGTAGAAGACCGTGGCCTCGTGGTCGTCCGGGAAGTCGCGGGCCAACGTCGCCATGCGGTCCGAGTACGCCTGCAACCGGGCCGGGCGCGCACCGTCACCGAACAGCGTTTCGACGGCGTCGAGGTATGCCTTCTCGCGTGGCGTTGGTGCCCGGGACGCGCGAAGCGTCCTGTTCGCTCCCAGCCGATTCAGGACCGCGCGGGCGCTCGCCACGTTCTCGTTGTACCAGAGCGGCTGGCTGTACGAGAGCGCTTCACCCCAGAACGCCATGGCAAAGCCCGGCGCCAGCCGCTGCGCCTCGCGAAACGACGCGATGGCTTCGTCGTACTCGAAGTTGTGGAGCCAGAGCACGCCGCGCTCGAACGCGGGCTGAGCAGCGGCAGGACCTGAGGTTGGAAACGTGATGCGCCCGAGCCCGGCGTTGGGCGTGGGCACTTGAGACACGAGGGAGGCGGCCCCAAGGACGACGAAGACCGCGGGGAGCGGTGTGAGCCTCACGGCTCAGGATACTGCGGTTTACTCTGTGCGTTGAGAGGGCAACTGCTGGTCCAGGGCTCTCCCTGAACCAGCACGTCGCCTACTTTCTAATTCCCACTCCCTAAGTCCCCACTCCCAAGTCCTACGTCCGCTAGAAGTTGAACCTGAACATGAACTGGAACCCCCGCGAGAACCCCGCCTGAAGGTTCGTGCGGCCGAAGTTCGCATTGCCGAAGATGTTCTGTCCTTGCAGCGTCCGGACGTTCGGACGATTGAGCACGTTGATGATCTCCATCTTGAACTGCGCTGTCTTGGTGCCGCCCAGCGTGATGTTCTTGATGAACGAGGCATCGATGTTGCGCTGGCCCGGGGTGCGCAAATCGGTGATCGTACGCGGCGTGTTGCCGAACGTGCCCGTCGGCGCCAGCGTGAACGCCGCCGGGTTGATCCACGTCGCCGTCGGGTGGTCGGCCGACGCAAGCCGGTCGTAGTAGTCGCCGGAGGTCTCGAGGTCTGCGCCCGACAGATTCGGTCGGTTCGCGTTCTGGCCTCCCAGCCTTGAGTCGGCGGCCTGCTGGATGTTGATCGGGAAGCCGCTCTGGAAGCTCATCGCCGCGGAAACGATCCACCCACCGAAGATGTAGTTGGCGGCTCCGCTCTGCGCCCATTTCTTGCCGGCTCCGAACGGCAACTCGAAGATCGGCGCGATGTTGAGGCGGTGCGGCACGTCGAGGATCCCGTAGCCGTACTCGGCGCTGGGGTCGTAGCAGGCGGTCGTGAACTCCTGGCCGTCCACGCACGCCGGACTGGACGGAATGTAGTTGTAGTTGTTGACTGCGAGCGCCGGACTGACGGATTGAGTAGAAGTTCGACTCGCCGAGCTGGTTGTCCTTCAGCACGCTGTAGGTGTAGTTGAAGCGCCCGCCAAAGCCGTTCGACAGCCGACGCGTCAGCTCGAAGACTACCGCGTTGTACCGGTTGTAGCCCTCGGTCGTTTGTCGGGCGTTGATCTGCCCGTACTGAGGATGCGGCAGCAGCAACCGTGCGCGCGACAGCGTCGCCGGCGTGGACAGCGACAGCGGCACGTTGGGGTTGCCGAGGAACGGGTTCGGCAGAGGCTGGTCCAGCGCCGAGCCGAGCGCCAGGTACTTCGGGTCCAGCTGGTTGATGTTGATGCCGATGTCGTCGGAGCCGCCCAGGGTGAGATCGTCGCCGCGTGCACCAATGTAGCTCACCGTCCCCGCCCAAGAGTTCCCAAGCTCGCGCTGGAAGTCGACAGAGAACTGCTGGACGCGCGGCGCGGTGCGGTTCTGATCGACGAACCCGATGTTGCTGTTCAGATTCGTGAGCGGGCCCAGGGTGTTGCCCGTCGGTTGGGCGACCCCGGTCGGGAACGGGTTGCTGAGCGAGGTCGGATTGCTCCGGCTGCTCGTCAGGATCGTGTTCTGCGAGTAGCCCACCTGGCCGTAGTTGTTGGTCGCGGTGCTCGGGATCGGAAAGTTCATCGGCGCCCAATACACACCGTAGCCACCGCGGATGACCGTCTTCGGGTCGAACGCGTAGACAACGCCAACGCGTGGGGACCACTTCACTGCCGGCGCGTTGCCCTGATAAGTCTTGTTGCCGTCGACGCCGGCGTACATCAGGCCACCGACCACGGTTCTGGCAGGTGTTCCAGCTACGGGGTCGGCCGGGATGGTGATCGTCGACAACGCGGTGGTCATGCCCGGATCCCAGCCGACCGTGAAGTCGTTGTTCTCCTCCGACAGCCCTTTCTCGTGCTCGAGACGCAGGCCGTAGTTCACCGTGAGCTTCGAGCTGACGCGCCAGTCGTCCTGGACGAAGCCACCGAAGTAGTTTGTGAAGAGGTTGAGCGGGGTCGATACCGACAGCCGGCTCTCACGCGTCGACAACGACGAAGGATAGCCCAGCAGGAACGACGCGAACGAATTGCCGTCGGTCGTGCTGCTGGTGCCGCCATTGGACGACGTCATGTCCTTGTCGAAGTCGAAATACCCTGCGCCGTCTCCGGGAATGTAGGTGTCCATGGCAATGTTGCGCCAGTCGCCGCCGAGCCTTGAACGTGTGCGACCCGACGAGCTTCGAGTAGCTCGCGTTTGCGCTGGTGGACTTCCAGTCGATCTCGGTCGGATTGATCGCACCCATCGTGCGGCCCTGACTGTCGTACCCACGGATGCGCACCTGGGGAAACTTGTCGAGCTGAATCTGGTTGGCGTACGTCGGCGAGAAGCCGAGCGATCTCGGATCGAAGTCGACGCTGAGCGTGTTGTCGTCCGGAAACGACGTCATCCCGAAGCGCAGGGCCAGCACCGAGCTGTTGTCCAGCACCCACGTGTTGTTGATCGCCAGGATCTGGGGGTTGCGCAGCAGGTAGTAGTCGTTGGGATCGGCGAAGCGGTTCGGCTCGTTCTGATCGGCTGAACCGTAGTAGTTCGCGCAGGGCTCCTGTGTCTTGTTATACAGATAGAAGCCGCTCAGCGAGACGCTGTCCGTGATCTTGTGCTCCAGCTTGACGGAGTAGAGCTGCGCGTACTTGCTCTTGATGAGGGACGTCCGCGTGTAGTTGTCGGTGCCGTTGTCCCGGTCCGTATCGGGCATCGGCAGGTAGCGGGCCATGTTGGCCGCGACCGGGTTGATGCGACCGGCCGGAATCTGGTTCCCCGGGAACGGCTGGCCCGTCAGCGGGTCGTAGATGATGACCGGCTGACCGGATGCGTTGGTCAACCCCGAGAAGTTTCCGCTCCGCATAGCGGCGGTCGGGAACAAGCGTGCTGACATTCCAAGGGTCTGCGTGTCGTCGTACCCCTCGGTCGTGAACCAGAAGAACGTCTTGTTCTTGATGATGGGCCCTCCGACGGCGCCGCCCGCGAGGCGGTACGGGCTCTCCGGCTTCGGCCGGCCGGCGATCTCGCTGAAGTAGTTGTTGGTCTGGCCCCAGATGGGCCGCACCTGGTAGAAGCCGTTGCCGCGGAACGTGTTGGTGCCCGACTTGAGCGTCGTGTTGAAGACGCCGCCGCCCGTCCGGCCCATCTCCGCATCGTACGTGTGCACCTGGACCTTGACGTCCTCGAGCGATTCGATCGACGGGTGCGCGCTCGCGCGGTTGCGCATGTCGGTGATCGGCACGCCGTCCAAGGTGTAGTTGTTGCCGCGGCGCGTCCCGCCGCCGAGCGACATCAGCGCCACGTTGGTCTGATCTTGCTGCCGAATGAACCCCGGGTTGCCGGAGGGAATGACGGTCGGCACGGTCGTGCCCATCATGAACGCCGTGCGCGCCGCCGACGGCAACGTCGCCATCGTTTCGGTGTTGAGCAGTGTCCCGGTGGACGCGTTCGACGTTTCGACCAGCGCGCGACTGTCCCGTGACCGTGATCGTCTCCTCGAGGGTGCCCACGTCGAGCGTGATGTCGAGCGTCAGGAACTGCTGCGTGCCGATCCGGAGGTCGGTCTGCACGAAGGTCTTGAACCCGGTGAGGGTCGCTCTGATTGTGTAGGTCCCCGCGGGAATCGCGCTGAAGACGTATTCGCCGACTTCGTTGGTGTCAACGGTACGGGTCGCGCTCGTCTGCTGTTCGGTCAGGACGACCTGCGCTCCAGGAACGACGCCGTTGGCGTCCCTGATTGCGCCGCGGACACCGCCCAGAAAGCTCTGGGCTCCGGCAAGTGCGACGCCGACGGCCAGAAACAGCACCGTCAGCCCGGCAACGCTCTTTCCACGCATGTGGGCCTCCTTGAGAGGGGACGAATAGGTGACACGGTATGCAACATCGATGTGAACCGCAAGATCGAAGTTCGTGTGAGCGTCGATTTCGCTGCCCGATCCACCCCGCCGTAGATCGCCGGACAAACAACAATGTCGACCAACGCCGTGCCTGAGACAACAATGTCTGACGCGGGCGTCCGTTCGATACAGCACTGTAGGAACGGCGCTCCCGCTGCCGTCCTATAATCCCGGGACGGCGGCATGGACAGACGGACCTTTCTCGCCACCAGCTCGCTCGCGGCGTTGGGATTCGCGGCCGGCGGCTGCGTCCGCCGCGTTGCGCCGGCGAACTCGGCGCCGGCGCGCGCGCCGCTGCGTCTCGCGCGCGTCCAGGTCGGCCTGGGACCGCGTCATCCGGACCACCGTCGGACTTCGACCCCACCGCGACGCGGGCTTCGTGCTCCGCGCCGATCGGCTCGACGACAAGACGCTCATCCACAACTACGGCCACGGCGGTGCGGGCATGTCGATCTCCTGGGGCACCGGCGCCATGGCCGCCGACCTCGCGCTCGCTCACGAGCAACGGCGCGCGGCCGTGATCGGCTGCGGCGTCGTCGGCCTGACCGCCGCCCGCCAGCTCCAGCGCCGCGGCTTCGACGTCACCATCTACGCGCGGGCGGTGCACCCTGATGTCACGTCGAGCATGTCGCTCGCAGGATGGACTCCCTTGTCCGGGCTCGTCGAGCCGGACCGGCGCACGGCGGAATGGGATGCGCAATTCCGACGCGCGGCCGAGATCGCCTACCGGCAGCTGCAGCTGCTGGCCGGCGCGGGCTACGGCGTGTCGTGGATCAACCAGTACGAGCCGGCTGAAGAGGTCCGGCCCCCACAGACCGCTCCTGGCGCACGGCCCAACCTGCAGGAGGGATTGCAAGGCGGACAACTGATCCTGCAACCAGGCGAACATCCCTTTCCCACACGTTTCGCGATCCAGCGGACCACGATGCGGATCGAGCCGTCGATTTACCTTCCCGCGCTCATGCGCGACGTTATCCTCTTCGGCGGCCGCATCGCGATTCGAGCATTCGAGTCGCCGCGCGATCTGATGGCGCTGAAAGAACCCGTCGTCGTCAACTGCACGGGCCTGGGGTCGTTCGACCTGCTCGGCGACAAGGAGCTCGTGCCGGTCAAGGGGCAGCTGACGGTGCTGGTGCCGCAGGCCGAGGTCGACTACCAGACATCCGGCGGCATCAACCTGCCGTCTACGCCGGGCATCGGGATCCACATGATGCCCAGGGCCGACGGCATCGCGCTCGGCGGCACGGCCCAGCGCGGCGTCTGGACGCTCGAGCCGGACGATGCCGAGCGGCAGCGCGTGGTCGAGGGCCACATCCAGCTGTTCTCGCAGATGAAGGCCTAGGCGGGCTCCAGGCTTCGGGCTTCGGGCTTCGGAGCTTAGAAGGTGAGGCCCGGCCCGAGGATGGCGATGTGGGCGAACAGCGCCACGGCGGCCGCGCCTGTCCACGCCCAACTGCGAGGGATCCGGACGGGGTCGACTCGGACGGGTCGAAGCCACGAGGACCCGAGCAACTGCGCCATCCACGCCAGGCCGGAGGTTCCGCCGAAGTGAGCGGCCGCTGACATCACGATGAACACTGCTCCGCTCGGGTTCAGCAGGGCGCCAAGCGTGGACGCGAGGCTGCCGGCCACGTAAGGCACGAGGGTCAGTCGCACGCCGCGACGGACCGCGTCTGGACGGCCCGTACCGACAAGCGCCGTGAGCTCGACGAGCGCGATCCACACCGCCGCCAGGTAGAGCGCCCCGCCGCTGACCGCCAGCAGGGGACGTCCCAGGGGCCAGCCATCGGCGACCTGCACCCAGTCGCCGACGCCCAGGACACCCGAGAACAGCGGGTAGCCCGCCGCGACAAACAGGTTCACGCTCATCGCGCACCAGAAGAAGTACCGAAGCGCTCCCGACCGCCCCGCCGAAAACCGGTGAAGCCACAAGAAGATCAAACCCGCACCCGCATTCGCCAGCGTGCCGCCGGCTGCAAGCCACCGCAGACCGGCAGCACTCACGCGGCTCGTATCGCTCTCGAAGTACGCCGTCGTCAGCGTCTGCGGATCGCACCCGGAGAGGAGCAGGCACATGCCGGCGTGGCCCAGCCCTTCGTGAACCACATTGGCCAGGATGTACGCCACGACCGAGATGGCGGCAACAGTAAGAAGGTCTGTCTTCTGTCCGCTTCGACCACCGAGAGGAGAAGTGGACATCAGATCGGCTGCGCCGATTATCGACTCGGGATTATCGTTGTCAAGGACGCGTTAGACTCTCGGCGTGACACGTCGACACATCGTCCCTTTCGGGGGCCTCCGTCCGACCCCCGAACGCGTGCACCCGATCGTCGACTATCTCCTGGGCCTCGCCGGCAAGCCCCGGGCGCGCGTGGCCATCATTCCGACGGCGATGGGCGACTCGGCCGAGGCCCTCGTCAGACTGTACGCGCGCCTCCCCGCCGATCGGACCGAGCGATCGCATCTCGCGCTCTTTCACCGGACCATCGGCGACATCGAGTCCTACCTCCTCGATCAGGACATCGTCCTCGTCGCGGGCGGCAACACGGCCAATATGCTCGCGATCTGGCGGGCGCACGGTGTCGATCGCGCGCTGCGGGCGGCGCTCGAGGCCGGGGTCATCCTGACGGGCGGCAGCGCAGGCTCCCTGTGCTGGTTCGAAGGCGGCACGACGGACTCGTTCGATCTCTACCGTCTCGCACCGCTCAGGGACGGCCTGGGGTTCCTCCCCGGCAGCCACTGCCCGCACTACGACGGCGAGGCCGAGCGCCGGCCGCTCTACCATCAGCTGATCCGGGACGGCTTCCCCGCGGGCTACGCAATTGACGAGGATGCCGCCATGCGGTTCGTGGACGGGCAACTGGTCGAGATCGTGACGGCCAGAGAGGGCGCAGCGGCCTATCGCGTCGAACGCATCAACGGATCCGTGGTCGAGACGCCGCTGCCCTCACGGCTGTTGACGTAGCTTGGCGACCGAGGTCGCGGAGACGACGGAGGGAACGGGTCAACTCCGGCGTGGGCCAAGGCTCTTGACACGAGGGTCGGGCAGGCCATAATCGGCCCACATCCCGCAATATGAGGAGCTGTCCATGACCATTCGAGCCGCGCACCTGACACGCCGGGCTCTGCTCACCGCTTTCGTCGCGTCGCTCCTGGCCGTTTCGCTGACCGGCGCCGGCGTCCCCGCGGGAAAGCCCGAGGCCGTGGGCATGTCCGCGGAGCGGCTGCAGCGCATTCATCAAGTCGTCGGACGTGCGATGGACGCCAAGGAAATCTCCGGCGCGGTCACCGTCGTTGCGCGCAAGGGACAGGTGACGCATTTCGAGGCGCACGGCCTGATGGACATCGAGTCGAAGCGGGCCATGGGGCGTGACGCGATCTTCCCGATCGCGTCGATGTCGAAGCCGATCACCGGTGTGGCGATCCTCATGCTCGTCGAAGAAGGCAAGGTCCGGCTGAGCGATCCGGTCTCTCGCTTCATTCCCGAGTTCAAGGACACCAAGATTGCGATCCCGAAGCCCGGGAGCCGTCCGGCGCCGGCCGGCGAGGGCCAGACACCGCGCGCGCCGGAGATCTACACGGTCCCGGCGACGCGTGAGATCACCGTGCGCGATCTCCTGACGCACACTTCAGGTCTGTCGAGCGGCGGTGCCGGCGCCAGAGAGGCGTCACGGATCGCTCCGCGGCGCGCCACCGACAACCTCGCGGGGTACGTGCCAAAGCTTGGCGCGGCGCCGCTCGACTTCCAGCCGGGCACGCAGTGGGCGTACAGCGCGCTCGCAGGCATCGAAACGCTCGGCCGCATCGTCGAAGTGGCGTCGGGCATGACCTTCGATCAGTTCCTGCGGCAGCGCCTGTTCGAGCCGCTCGGCATGAAGGACACGGCGTTCTATCCGGCCGCCGACCGCACCGCCCGTGTGGTCACGTTGTACGAGCGGACCCCGACCGGCCTCGGGCGTATCGACGTGCCCGGATGGCTGGCCACGAAGACGCTGTTCTCCGGCGGCGGCGGCCTCTGGTCCACCGCGGAAGACTATCTGCAGTTCGCGCAGATGCTCGTCAACGGCGGCGAGCTGAACGGCAAGCGCATCCTGGGCTCCCGCACCGTCGACCGCATGGCGTCGAACCACGTCGGCGACCTGTTCTCCAGCGGGGGCCGCACCGGCGGCCGCAAGGGCATGGGCTTCGGGCTGACCGTGGACGTCGTGCTCGACGCCGTCGAGGCCGGCGATTCGCGCTCGACCGGCAGCTTCGGCTGGGGCGGCGCGTTCGGCACCAACTTCTGGGTGGACCCGAAGGAAGATCTGGTCGGCGTCCTGATGGTCCAGACGCCGGGCGGCACCCTGCGGGCCGATTTCCAGAATGCGGTGATGCAGGCCATCGTCGACTAGACTGTTGAGTTCGGTCTGTGTCTGATGCCGTCCATGACTGATTGAGGAGAGCGTGTGAAAAGATTCCGTTGCCTGATCGTTGCTCTGGCCCTGTCCGCCGCGCCGTCCATCCTGCACGCGCAGGCGCCGCCGGCCGCGACTGACGTGTACCACGTGATGTTCATCAAGGCCGCGCCCGGCCAGGCGGCAGCCCTCGCCAAGGAGCTGCTGCAACAGGATCCCAAGGATCCGATGGCGTCGCACTTCCTCCTCCTGCGCCACCAGGAGGGCGCTGACTGGGACTACTGCCTGATTGGCCACGTCGGGACCAAGGTCTCCGTGGAAATCACAGCGACTCCCCCTCCCCCGCCCACGGCGACCCGCGCGTGGCACGACGACACGTTCGTCTCCGGCCCTTCCTGGGCGACGTTCCAGAAGGTCATGGGGCTCACGGGTGCGCCCTCGGGCAACCCCGTGTTCATCGTTGGTACCCAACGCGCGGTACCGGGACATCGCGACCAGCTCCTGGCGTCGCTGTCGGCGCCAAACACCGGATCCAAGGTCACCAGCGGCAACCTGGTGCTCACGCACCTCGAGGGCGGGTCGTGGCAGTTCCTGACCCTTGCCAGGTACGACTCGTGGCAGGACCTGGCGACCGATCGCAGTGCGGCCGCCGGGGGCAGCGCGGGCTGGCTCGAGAATCGCCAGCACTCGGCGTCTCATACGGACACGATCGCCGACCGCGTCCGGTAAGTCCGCGCGCACTTGCGAGGTCACGAAGAAGATGGCGTGGCTGTCTTCTTCGTGTGCTCGTTCAGGAGGACCCGTGAAATCGACGCTCCTGCTGGCAACACTGGCGTGCTCGATCGCCGTGGCCCCCGTGCACGGCCAGAACTGGCCTCAGTTTCGCGGCACGACAGCAGGAGTCGCGCCTGACGATCCGGCATTGCCCGAGGTCTGGAGTGAGACGCAGAACGTCGTCTGGAAGATCGACATCCCCGGACGTTCGTGGAGCTCTCCTGTCGTGTGGGGCGACCATGTGTTCGTCACCACCGCCGTCGACGCCAAGGCCGGGACGCCGGCGCTCAAACCCGTGCCGACCTACACGGCGCGATCGCTCGGCGGAACGATGTCCGGCGCCGACATCGCCACCACCGCCAACGAGCACCGCTGGCTGCTCTACGACGTCGACGTCCGCACCGGCAAGGTCCGGTGGGAACGGACCATCGCGGCGGCCATCCCCTCGCAGTCGGTCCACCAGAAGAACACGTTCGCGTCGCAGACGCCGGTGACCGACGGCGAGCGTATCTACGTCTATCTCGGGTACGTGGGGCTCTTCGCCTTCGACATGGACGGCAAACCGGTCTGGTCCAGGCCGATGGACGCCCTGAAGATGCGCATGGGCTGGGGTTCTGCCAGCTCGCCCGCCCTGCACAACGGGCGCGTCTACATCGTCAACGACAACGACGAGGGGTCGTACGTCGCGGCGTTCGAGGCCCGCACGGGCACCGAGCTCTGGCGCGTGGCGCGGGACGAAGGGTCGAACTGGACGACCCCGTATGTCTGGCAGCACGAGCGCGGCACGGAGATCGTCACGACCGGCACCCGCAAGGTGCGTTCGTACGACACCAGCGGAAAGCTGCTGTGGGAACTGAGCGGCCTGTCGTCCATTCACGTCCCGACGCCGTTCGCGCACAACGGCCTGCTGTACGTGAGCTCGGGCTACACGGCCGACGCCAAACGACCCGTCTACGTCATCAAGCCAGGGGCCGCCGGCGACATCTCGCTCAAGCCCGACGAGTCCAGTAACGCCTTCATCGTCTGGTCGCACCCCACGCTGGCCTCGCACCACCCGTCGGGGCTTCTCGTCGGCGGCCGCTACTACACGCTCCTCGATCGGGGCTTTCTCACCGCCAACGACGCGGCGACCGGCGCCGAGATCTACGGCCGGCAGCGGATCTCCGCGGAATCCAGCGGGTTCACCGCGTCGCCGTGGTCGTACAACGGCAGGATCTTCGCGCTCAGCGAGGACGGCGATACATTCGTGATCCAGGCGGGCCCCGAGTTCAAGATCCTGGGCAAGAACAGCCTGGGCGAGATGTCGCTGGCGACGCCGGCTATCGCTCGAGGCAGCGTATTCATCCGCACCGCGACGAAGCTCTATCGCATCGGACGGCCCTAGGGCGACTTTCACTTCGGTGTAGCCGCCGGTCCTTGGTTGGGTCTTCGTCCGGGCGGCCCGGTCCTCCGGGTCCTGATGGCTGGGCACGACGCTGCAGCGTTCCGAAACGCTAGACTCCCGACTCACGGCTCCGGGTCGAAGTCGAAGAACGCGGCAATCTCCGCAACCTGCTCGGCAATCCGCTGCTGCCCGACCCGTCGCTCTGCGGCCGTCGTCGGCAGGCGCGAGCCCGCAGGGCCGGTGGTCAGATCGAACGAGTAGTCCCGCGCGTTGATGGTGTCGACGACGTAGAGGCGGCGGCCATTCTGCGTCAGGAGCCCGTAGACGGGGCCGTAGCTCGAGGCCAGCAGGAACTCTTGCCCGCGGCGATCGGGACCTGGTGTTCCAGGCGGCCGCACCAGGGGCATTCCGAACAACCGGCCGCGAAGGTCGGCCTCGCCGCCGAGGAGCACGTATAACGTCGGGGCAATGTCGGTCGCGAAGCTCACGGCCGTGAGGTCGGCCTCCCAGCGCCCGGCCATCTCCGACGGGAGATGGATGACGAGCGGTATCCGGAAGATCTCGGGAAACCCTGCATAGAAGTGACCGAACCGCCCTTCCTCGCCGAGCGAGTCGCCGTGATCGGAGGTCAGGATGATGACGCTCTCGTCGTAGATGCCTCTCGCCTTCAGCGAGTCGACGAACCCGCCGAAGCAGGCATCCAGACGACGCAACTGCGCGGCGACCGGCGCATGGAATCCCGGATAGTTCTCGGCCGGCGGCGGTTGCCTCAGGACGTAGGCCAGGTGCAGATTCTGCGGCAGCGCGTAGGCGAACAACGGATCGCGCGGCGAGGACACCGTGTCGAGCGTGCGCTCGAGGTTTGTCAGCATCGTGCACATGTCGCCTGCCATCTGACGCTCGCCCGAGGCCAGCTCGATGGCGCCGGCAGGAGCGATGTCCAGATGGCTGACGACCGAGTCCGGGCTCATCGCGAACCGGTACCGTTCGCCCTCGAGCAATCGCCCCAGCGCGTTCATCGGCGCGAACGGCAGCACGTACTGACGATGCGGCAGCAGGCTGCCGCTGAAGATCGCCGGCACGGACAGTCCGGTTCCTCCGTAGCGGGTGAACGCGTTGCTGAAGACCAGGCTCTCCGAGGCGAACGCGTCAATGCGGGGCGTGAACGTCACGGCGGGGTTGTACGGCGACAGGTAATCCGGCCGCAGGCTGTCGACGACGAAGAGGAAGATGTGCGGGCGCCGCCGCCCTTGAGCCGGCGGGTGAGTTCACCGAAGTCGACGCGCTTGGGAGCAATCGGAATCGACTCCTCCACGTTGGCATTCGCCGTCAGGTAGCGGTAGAACGCCGGTGTGGTTGCCGGCCGCGTCGCGAGCGCATCGTCGAGGGTCTTGAAGGAGGCGTCGTAGATCGCGTACCGATCGACGAGCACCGGAAGCTGTTGAAGGGCCGGCTCGCCTTCGAGCGCACGCCGCTCTACGAATCGAGCCCCCTGGTACGCCCCAAGCAGGGTCAGCGAGCCAACGACCATCGCGGTCCGGGACGGCCCGTTGGCGTGTCGACACATCTCGAACATCGCGGCCCATGACAGTAGCCACACGAGTTGGACGCCGGACGTCTGGACAAGAAATCCCCAGTCAGCAACGCCGGCGAGGGCAACGCCGGCGTAGGCCACCACCGGAAGCAGAGCCATCAGGAGGACCGTGCCTCCTCTCCAGGCCGGCGGGGAGCACAGGCGGAAGAACACCTCGAGTCCGCTCCGCGCGCCATGGTCGGCCGACGCGAGACGGAGAGCCATGCCCGACCAGCTTGCCGCCATCGTGACCGCAACAAGGGCCGCGACGATCGTCGGCCCCGCGCCCCGCAGCGCGAGGGCCGGCAGCAACGACAACCACAGCAGAGCAAACAGCCAGGCGGCGAACATGACGAGCGCAAGGGTGAACTCGATGGCACCGTCCCGCCGCCAGCCGGCCAGCCCGGCGAACGCCGACAACGTCCACACGATCGCGGTAAACGCGACGAGATGGACGCCGAGACTGCCCGCTGCGCCGAGGAACAGCCCGGCGTCGAAGGCGCCCGCCGCGCCGGCTCTTGCCGCACCGAGCAGGGCGTAAACGGCCCAGACGTACAAGGCTGCAGCGACACCCGCCGCGGCGATTCTCTTCTCGGAGGACACCGTCACGGTGTGGTCTCGAAAGACGGTTCTCCAGCAGGCCAGATGGTCGATGACTGCAAGCCAGGCAACAGGGACCAGCGCGAGGGCGGCAAGCAGGAGACTCCGCTCCTCGCTGATCCGAACCGCGAGCACGGGATAGACGAACAAGGCCAGCGCGGCAGCGCCCCAGAGACCGACAAGCCCCAGGGTGGCTCCGCGCGTCCAGCGGGACGCGCGCTCGACAGGCTGCGACAGATCCGGGAGAAGCGAGAGCAGCGTCAGCGAAAAGACGCCAAGGAAGAGCGCGTCGTACTGGTTTCGAGCCCACACGAGCCAGCCGAAGAGACCCGGACGGATGAATTGGTGGTACGCGAACGCGCTGGCCACAATCAGGCAGTAGACGGACGTCGCGGCGAAGAACAAGGTCGCCACGACGCGAACGCTGACGATCGTCCGCCTCCCCGGCGCCATCACCGTCCGGCGCCCCGCCCGCGCCTGGCTGCCCGGGCCCGGAGATCGGCGTTACTGGAGTCGAGCCGCAAGGCGCGTTCGAGGGCCTCGTCGGCCGCAGGCTGGTTTCCGAGCATCTCGTGGGCCAGCGCGAGCTGCGAGAGCACTTCCACCTGTCCCGGATCGCGGCTCAGGCACTGCTCGGCCGCCGTCACGAACCTGGCGGCCTCGCCGCGTTCGAGCAGCAGCACGCCGAGCCGCACACACGCGTCGGCGGGCGCGGGCGACTTGCGCAAGAAGGCTTCCCACGCTGCCGCCTCTTCGTCCGGGCGCCGCAACGCGGAGTACGTGCGTGCGAGCTGGCGATCGAGAAGGGCGTCGGTCTGGTGCATGTCGCGCAGGGGAAGAAGAATCGCGAGCGCATCGTCGGCGCGCCCGCCTGCGAGCAGGGCATCAGTGCGCCGAAGGTCGGTTTCGAGGGGTGCATTGCCGGCGCCGCCCGGGGCGCCGAAGAGCGCCAGCGCGAAAAGCAGCGCCATGCCGATTGGTGCCAGAAGGCCGGGAACAGGCTGCGGTCCAGGTTCGGGAGCCGGGATGAGCCTCATCTCCTAGTGCGTCAGCCCATAGATGATGTAGTTGATGAGAAACTTGTAGGCCTCGTTGGTCGGCACGAGCGCGTAGACGCTCTGATCGGCCGACCACTCCACGTAGTCGCCGATGTCGATGTTGTAGTTGATGACGGCTCGTCAGCGGGCTGTTCGGGTCGTTGTCTCTGTGGATCCCGTAGAACTCGCCCATCAGGCCCTGTTCGCCGAGACGGCCAGGGTACGGAACCTCGAGCGACTTGATCTGGAAGAACGTGTTGAAGATCGGGTGCGAGAGATCCAGCCTCTTCACGACGCCACCCGGAAGGACGCGGTTCATTGCGGTCTTGAACACCGCCCACTCGTTCTCGAAGTGGAAGTCGTCGACGATGAGGAACCCGCCCTTGTCGAGATAGTGCCGCAAGCCGGCGGCCTCGGTGTCGCTCGGATACCAGTAACCGGGTTCCGAAAGATACGCGACCGGATACTTGAGCAGCTCGGGGTCGTCAAACGGCTGCACGTTGGAGCCGTCGACGCGCACGTCCAGGATCGAGATGTCCTTAAGAATGGTGGTCAGATTGCGTTCCATCAGCGGATAGTCGGCCGCCCATCCCCCATACCTCTGATACGGGACCCGCACGAACGTGAACCGGCCGTCGTACGCGACGGTCGTCCGGACGCCGGATCGCGCTCCAAAGGGAAAGAAGCCGCCGAACTGAGCCGCAGCGGCCGGAGGGATGGCCACCACGAGCAGCCCCGCGAGCCACCAGACGGACCGCCTCTGGATCATGCCGAAGCGTCTCACAAACTGCCCCCTCAGGGCAGCGCGAATGCGACCAGCTCGGGTACAGGCTCGGCCGCCGACGGTCAGCGCGATGTACTGCTTGCCGTCGAGCAAGTACGTCATCGGCGTTCCGATCGCGACGCCGGGCAGGTCCACCGACGCGATCTCACGGCCGGTCGCCTTGTCGCGCGCGACGAGCCGCGGGCCCGCCCTTCGTGCCGCCGCGCGTCAGCGCGCTGATGAGCAGCGTCTTCGTCAGCAGCGGACCGCTCATGGTGCTGTCGCCGCCGACCGGCGGCAGGTTCAGGTCCTTGCAGCAGCGGGTGCTGCCGCACGTTGTCGCCGTCGCCGAGCGGCACCATCCACAGATGCTCGCCGGTGTTCATGTCGATGGCGGTCATCCGCGAATACGGCGGCTTGAAGAGCGGCAGCCCCTGCGGCATCGAGGGAAACGCAGACCTGCACCGCGCACTTCCATGCATCTGCAGCGTGCTCTTCTGCTCCGGCAGCGGCGGGGTCGAGCCGGAGAATCGCCATCTGGTTCCGCGACGGCACGTAGAGGATGCCGCGTCTCCGGATCGACCGCGGCGCCCGACCAGTTCGCGCCTCCCCCGGTGCTCGGCCGCGCGAGCGTCCCTTCGATTCACGCCCTTCTGACATGAGCGAGGGCGGCGTGTAGAGCGGCCCCAGCCGGAAGTTCTTCACCGCCTCACGCGCCATCGCGCGAATCTCCGGCGTGAAGTCCACCAGATCGTCGATCGCGACGCCCTGATACTCGAACGGCGCCGGCTTGGTCGGAAACGGCTGCGTCGGCGACGGCCGTTCGCCAGGCACGTCGGACGGCGCCGACCGGCCGTTCCTCGATCGGCCAGATCGGCTGGCCGGTGACGCGATCGAACGTGAAGACGAATCCCTGCTTGGTCACCTGCGCGACCGCCTTGATGCGCTTGCCGTTCGACGGTGATGTCGAGCAGGTTCGGCGCGGCCGGCAGGTCGTAGTCCCACAGTCCGTGGTGCACGAACTGGTAGTGCCAGACGCGCTTGCCGGTCTCCACGTCGAGGCACACGAGCGATTCGGCGAACAAGCCGTCGCCGGGACGATGGCCGCCGTAGTAGTCGGGCGCCGCGGTGTTGAGCGGCAGGTACACGTAGCCCGAGCTCTTCGTCGGCGCTGAAGATCGATCCAGCCGCTCACCTTGCCCGTGTAGGACCACGAGTCGTTCTCCCACGTCTCGTTGCCGAACTCGCCCGGACGCGGGACGGTGTGGAACGTCCATTTCAGCTTGCCGGTGCGCACGTCCCAGCCGCGCGTCCACCCGGGAATCTGTTCCTTCGACGATGTTGTAGCGACGAGATCGACGCCGGCGTGACGACGGTGTCGCGGACGACGATCGGCGGCGATTGCACGGAGTAGGTGAGCGCGTTCAGCCAGTCGCGCGACGCCGCGCTCGGCGCGCGGCAGGCCCTGCATCAGATCGACGCGGCCGTGATCGCCGAAGCTCGTCGACCGGCGCGCCGGTCTTCGCGTCGACAGCGAGCAGGTAGCCGTCGCCGGTGCCCCAGTAGCACGCGCTCTTCCTTGCCGTCGGTCCAGTAGGCGACGCCGCGCTGGTTCCACCGCGCGCTCATCGTCGTCGTGCCGGCCTCGTAGCTCTTCGGGTTGTAGACCCAGATGGTCTCGCCGGTCGGCGCGTCGATGGCGGCGCCGATCGATGTCGGCGTGTTGAGAAACAGCCGGCCGCCGACCATCAGCGGCGTCGCCTTGAAGTTGCCGACGTAGGGCGCCTCGTTGTCGCGCCACCGCTTCGGATCGCTCCTTCGAGCTGATCGAAGATCACGCGGGAGCTGGCCCACAGCTCGCCGCCGCCGGGCAGCGTCCGGCTCAGGAACGCGTCGGCCGACTTCCAGCGCCACGCCAGCCTCAGCGTGCCGAAGTTGTCGGCCGTGATCTGATCGAGCGGCGAGTACTTGGTGTTGGCGAGATCGCCGCCGTAGGCGCGCCACTCGCCGGCTGCTGGAGTCAGCGAGGGCGCTGGCGGGCTCTGCTGAGCCGGCGTCTGCGCCGGTTGGGCGCGGACTCCGCCGAGCGTGACAGCCAGAATCAGCAGCGCCAGGGCCAGTCGGTTTCGGCGTCGATCCCTGCCCATCGGTGGCTCCCTTCAGACGGATTTCACTTGCCTGCGCCGATCACTCTACAGCATCACCTCAACGAGCCGCGGTCCCCGCTCGCCGAGCGCGCGCCTCAATTCCCGGGCGAAGGCCTCGAGGGTCCCCACCCGGACCGCCGGCACCCCTTGCCCGTTCGCCAGGGCGACCCAGTCCAGGTCTGGCCTGCCGATCTCGAGCATGTCCGTCGCTTTGGCACCAGCCTCTCCGGCACCGACGTACTTGAACTCACCTTTGAGGATCTCGTACGAACGGTTGTTGAACAGCACGACCGTCACGTCGAGCTGCTCGCGCGCCATGGTCCAGAGTCCCTGCGGGGTGTACATGCCGCTGCCGTCCGACTCGAGGCACACCACCTTGCGGCCAGGGCACGCCACCGCCGCCCCGACGGCCAGCGGCAGGCCGGTCCCGATGGCCCCGCCGGGATTCGTGAGCCAGTCGTGCGGAGGCGAATTGCGCGTCGCGGGGAGAAGGCCGCGGCCTGAGGTAATCGACTCGTCCACCACGATGGCGTCTTCGGGCAGCAGGGCGGCGATCACGGCGGCCAGCCCCGCGAGGGTCAGCGCGCCGGTCGGGAGCACGTGCGGCGCCAGCGGCTCGCGGACCGGCTCGTGCGAGCGGGCGCCCAGCACATCGGCCAGCCGCTCGATCGCGTCAAGGCCGTCCTCCGACGGGTCGGCGAGCTCCAGCACCTCGCACGTCGGCGGCAGGAGCAGGCTCGGCTTGTTCGGGTACGCGAAGAACGCCACCGGTGCCCTCGCGTTGACGAGGACGACGCGCTCCAGATGGGCCAGCCGCTTGATCGCGACGTCGATGACGTAGGGAATGCGATCGACGAACACCCGACCTGCGCCGCGCTGCAGTCGAGGCACCTGGGTCGGCGCAAGCAGCTCCGCGCCGGTGGCCGCCGCAATTCGACCGCATGTCTCGAGCGGCACGCTCCGCAACAGGGGCCCGTTCAGCACGAGCGCACCCTTCCCCTTGCGCAAGGCGTCCGCGGCGGCCCGCACGCGCGCCTCGTCCACCCGTGGACGCGTCAGGGCCGGGATCGGCGAGGCGACACGAAGATCGGCGTCGGTCCACGCTGAATCGGCGGGCAGGATCACGGTGGCAATGCACCCGGGCGGCGCCAGTGCGGCCGCCACGGCCGCAGCGGCGGCGGGCCCGGCCTCGGCCGGCGACTCCACCGTCGTCACGAACGACGAATAGAGGCGCGCCAGGCCTGCGATGTCGGAGTGCAGCGGCGGGTCGTACTGCCGGTGCGCCGTGCCATGTTCGCCGACGATGTTGACGATCGGCGACAACGCGCGATGGGCGTTGTGCAGGCTCGCCATGCCGTTGGCAAGGCCCGGTCCGAGGTGCAGGAGCGTGCTGGCGGGCTGGCCGGTCATCCTGGCGTAGCCGTCGGCCGCCCCCGTCGCCACGCCCTCGAAGAGCGCGAGCACGCACCGCATCCCGTCCACGCGATCGAGCGCGGCCACGAAATGCATCTCCGAGGTGCCGGGGTTGGTGAAGCAGGTGTCGACGCCGGACGCGAGGAGCGATCGGACGAGCGCTTCGGCACCGGTCATGCGCCCACCGGAACCTCCGGCTTCCGGTAGCCCAGCACGGCCTTGACCTCGAGGAACTCCTCGAACCCGAAGTCTCCCCACTCGCGGCCGTTGCCCGATTGCTTGTAGCCGCCAAACGGCGCCGCGTAGTCCACCCCCGCGCCATTGAGGTGCACGTTGCCCGTGCGCAAGCGCGACGCCACGCGCATCGCGCGTTCCTGATCGCCGGAGGCCACGTACCCGGACAGGCCGTACGGGCTGTCGTTGGCGATGCGAATCGCCTCTTCCTCGTCCTGGTACGGCAGGATGCTCAGCACCGGGCCGAAGATTTCCTCGCGCGCGATCGTCATGTCGTTCCTGACGTTGGCGAACACGGTCGGCCGCACGTAGTACCCGCGATCGATTCCGGCGGGCCGTCCGGGACCGCCGGCCACCAGCTCGGCGCCTTCGGCCACGCCTCGTTCGATGAGCCCCTGGATCTTCGCAAACTGCGCCGCGCTGACGACGGGCCCGATGGTCGTTCCCTCGGCGCGCGGATCGCCTGCGACAACAGTCGCGGCCGTTTCCCTGGCGATGGCCACGGCCTCGGCCATGCGAGAGCGCGGGACGAGCATCCGCGTCGGGGCGTTGCACGACTGGCCGCTGTTGTTGAAGCACGCGCGCACGCCGCCCTTGACGCTTTTCGCAAAGTCCGCATCATCCAGGAGGATGTTGGCGGACTTGCCGCCGAGCTCCTGCGACACGCGCTTGACGGTTTCGGCGGCCGCCCTGGCCACCTCCTTCCCCGCACGCGTGGAGCCGGTGAACGACATCATGTCGATGCCGGGGTGCGCCGCCATGGCCGCGCCGACAACGGGGCCTTCACCGTTGACGAGGTTGAAGACGCCCGCAGGGACGCCAGCCTCGTGGAGCACCTCCGCGGCCAGGAGCCCGCTGAGGGGTGCGATCTCGCTCGGCTTGAGCACCATCGTGCAGCCGGCGGCCAACGCGGGCGCGACCTTGCACAGAATCTGGTTCATGGGCCAGTTCCATGGGGTGATCAAGCCGCAGACGCCGACCGGCTCGCGCAGGATACGGGTGGTGCCCCGCTCCTCGACGAACGGAAACTCCTTGAGGATGGCGAGCGCTTGCTTGAGGTGCGCGAGGCCTGCCGGCGCCTGCGCGTTCCTTGCGAGCGCGAGGGGCGCCCCCATCTCCTGCGAGATCGTCTCGGCGATCTCCGGAAGCCGGCGCTGGTAGACGGCGATGATGCGTTCGAGGAGCGCGATGCGGTCCTCTCGCGTGCTCGAGCCGAAGCTTTCGAAGGCACGTCGCGCGGCCGCGACCGCGCGATCGACGTCCGTGGCGCTGCCCAGGCTGATCCTGGCAAACGGTTGCTCGGTGGCCGGGTCGATGACGTCGAGCGTCTTCGCCGCGACCGGCGGAACCCACTGTCCGTTGATGTAGAAGTCCAGCCGTTCGATCATCCGCGTATTGTCGGATAAGGAGATGCCCGGGGTCACGAGGAAAGCGCCGGGACCCGGCGGACCACCGCGTCGGCCAGACGCTCGATATCGGTCAGGTCGTTGTAGATCTGCGCCGAGACGCGCGCACGCACCCGCCCGCGGAACGCGTGCATCTGGACCTCGATGCGGTCCTCGAAGAGCAGGGCGTCGCGCAGCCGCTGTGCCGCCTCGCGCGTCGAACCGGCCGCCTCGGGGAGCGTGACGGTCGCCATCGTGCCGATCAGGTCCTCCGGCGTGTCGAAGGCCGTGCCCCACCGTTCGGCGAGAAGGTGCGCGCCGCGCCAGGCCAGCGCATGGTTGTACTGCTGCACGGCGGTCCGCCCCCACTCGTCGAAAAGGGCCAGCGCCGCAGGCGCGGCAAGATGCGACGTCGGGTCCCGGGTGCCGACCGCATCGAACTCGGCCGTCATGCCCCCGTCGAGGCCCCAGGAAATGACCGTGGGGTGGAGGCCTGCCTGGCGTTCCGGCGACGCCCACAGGACGCCGCTGCTCCGAGGGACCCAGGCCCACTTGTGGAGGTTGCCCACGTACCAGTCGGCGCCGAGCGATGGGATGTCGAGCGGGATCGAGCCGGGCGCGTGGGCCCCGTCAACGACGACCGCCACCCCGCGGGCCTTGAGCCTTCTGGCAATCTCGGCCACGGGGAAGACCAGGGCGCTCTCGGCGGAGATATGGTCCACGACCGCCAGCCGTGTGTTGGGGCTGGCGCCCTCCACGAACGCGTCGGCCAGGCCGGCGGCACTGAACGGCGACGGGATCGAGACCGTGCGCATCGCGGCGCCGCGTTCGCGGCACACGTGGAGCACCGCGTTCCGCATTCCGCCGTAGCCGAGGTCGCTCACCAGGACTTCGTCGCCGGGCCCGAGCGGGAACGACCGCAGCACGGCATTGATGCCTGTCGTCGTGTTGTCGACGAACACGAGGTCATCGCCGCGGGCGCCGAGAAACGCCGCCACGACGTCGGCCGCGGCCCGCAACCGTGGTCGCGGGATGCGCGGGCTGTTGAACGTCGAGGCCGAGAGCTCGCGCAGCATGAAGCGGGCCGGCTCACGCTCGATGGCGTCACGGATCTCGCGCTCGACGGCACGCACACGGTTGGGCGTCACGCCGACCGTGCCGTGATTCAGATAGGTGACTGCGGGGTCGAGCGGCCACTCGGCCAGCCAGTTCCGTCCGAACGTCATCGGCCTTCTCCCATGAGAAGAGCGTAACCCGAACACCAGGGCACGAAAACCCGCCACGAAAACACCGCCACGAAGAACACGAAAGCGCACGAAAGGGATGTCCTGTACGGCCACGAACACGAAGGCGCGAAACAGCGCGTGCGATCCCCGCTTTGCTTTGTGTTTTCGTGTTTTCGTGCTTTCGTGGCTAACATAGACAACGCCCTCGGAGAGGGCTTCCACTCATGGTGATCAAACCTCGCATTCGCGGCTTCATCTGCACGACGGCGCACCCGGTCGGCTGCGCGGCCATCGTCAACGAGCAGATCAAGTGGACGCGCGCCCGCGCCGCCTCTCGCCCATGGTCCGAAGAACGTGCTGGTCGTCGGCGGCTCGGCGGGCTACGGCCTCGCTTCGCGCATCGTGACCGCGTTCGGCGGCGGCGCCCGCACGATCGGCCTGTCGTTCGAGAAGGAGCCGGAGGCGGATCGGACCGCCAGCGCCGGCTGGTACAACAACCGCGCCTTCGACCGCGCCGCCAGGGAGGCGGGACTGTACGCCCGCTCGTTCAGTGCCGACGCGTTTGCCGATGCGACGAAGGCCGCGATCGCCGACGCGATCGAGAGCGACCTCGGCGGTATCGACCTGCTCGTCTACAGCCTGGCATCGCCGGTGCGCACCGACCCCGACACCGGTGTGCTCTATCGGAGCGCGATCAAACCCGTCGGCCGCACGGTGCACATCAAGTCGTTGAACGTCGACAAGGGCGTCGTGCACGAGGTCGATCTCGCTCCCGCGAGCGAGGAAGAGATCGCGGCGACCGTCAAGGTGATGGGCGGCGAGGACTGGGAGCGCTGGGTGGCGTTGCTGCAGCAGCGCGGGCTCCTCAATCCCGGGTTCAAGACCGTGGCCTACACGTACATCGGCAGCGAGCTGACGTGGCCGATCTACTGGGAGGCCACGCTCGGCAAGGCCAAGGAAGACCTGGACCGCGCGGCCGCGGCGATGCGCGGCGGGCTCGGCGCCGTGAAAGGTGACGCGCGTGTCGCGGTGTTGAAGGCCGTGGTCACCCAGGCGAGCTCCGCGATTCCGGTCGTGCCGCTGTACGCCTCGATCCTCTTCCGCGTGATGAAGGACATGCAGGTCCACGAGGACTGCATCCAGCACATCCACCGGCTGATGCGCGACCACCTGTACGCCGCCGAGCCTGGGCTCGACGCGGTCGGCCGGCTGCGCGTCGACGACTGGGAGCTGCAGGACGACGTGCAGGCAGAGGTGAAGCGCCGCTTTGCTGCGGTCGACACCGACAACCTGATGCAGTTGTCCGATCTGGCCGGGTTCCGCCGCGACTTCCTGCGGATCTTCGGCTTCGAAGCCGACGGCGTGGACTACGAGGCCGACGTCTCTCCGCTCTGAAGGTCCCCTAGCGCGACAGCGATTGGAGATACGCGACGATCCGGGCGACGTCTTCGTCGGCAAGCTGCCGTGCCGAGATCGGCGGCATCTGGCCCGTTCCCTCGCGCACGATGCCGAGCACTTCCTCGTACTCGCGCGTGAACGGCACGAGCCGTGGCGCAGCATCCCCGCGGCCCTCAGGCCCGTGACAGACCTTGCAGACCCGATCGTAGGCGGCCTGGCCAGCCGGCTTGTCGTCCTGCTGCGCGGACATCGGCTCAGGCGCCACGCCGCCGGCGCCGACGAGCTCGACCAACAAGACAATCACCGTCGCCCCGAGCCTCTTCACGCGCTTCTCCACTTGGTTCGACTACGAGCTCGTTGCGAAATCGGATGTAGGCCGGGTCCTTCTGGACCCGGCCGCAGGCGGGTCTACAGAGCAAGACCCGCCCTACGATTTCGCGGCGTGCTCTATGTCAGATCATGTCGGGAGGGTCTGAAAAAGTCGAATCAAGACCCCAGGAGCGAGCGCTGTCAGTGCTCGCCGCTCACGGTGCCGATCGAGGCCACGATGATGAGCCCGATGGCGAGCCACTGAATCGGCGTCAGGTGCTCATGCAGGAATGCGACACCGGCAACGGCGGCAATCGCCGGCTCGAAGCTCATGAGCGTGCCAAATGTCTTGGCCGACAGTCGCCTGAGCGCCACCATTTCCAAGGTGTAAGGCAGAGCGCTCGAGAACACAGCCACGGCCATTCCGAAGGTCCATACCCACGGCGCCAGGAGGGCTCGTCCGGCGTCGGCGATGCCGATTGGCACGGTCAGACACGCAGCGACAATGAGCCCCCATGTCGAACCGGCCGCTCCATGCGCGCGCCCCGCTTTCTGTCCGTAGACGATGTAGAGCGCCCAGCCCAGGCCCGCCGCGAGCGCGCAGAGCACGCCGACGGGATCGAGCCGGTCTTCAGTGGCTCTAATCGGCAGCAGGAGCAGCAGTCCGCCGGCGGCGAGTGCCACCCACAGATAGTCGACGCGGCGTCTCGACGCGAATACGGCAACGCCAAGCGGTCCGACGAACTCGATGGCGACTGCGATCCCGAGCGGAATGCTGCGCAACGCAAAATAGAACACGAAGTTCATCGCGCCGAGCGAAAGGCCGTAGGCCAGTATCACCGGCCACACCTTTCGCGTCGGGATTGTGCGCCACGCGCGCTGCAGCACGATGACGAGGACGGCCGACAGGCCGAGGCGCAGCGCCGTGGTTCCTGGCGCACCAATCGAGGGAATCAGCTGTTTCGCGACCGACGCCCCTATTTGAAACGACACCATCGCCACCGCGGCACTGGCCACGGCAGTCGTCGTCGAATATGTGGGGATGGATGATGCGCGGCCGGACGGTTCCGTAGGGTCGACAGCCTTCAATTCAGGATGTCGATCATGTGCGAGTACTTGATGATGAACGCGCGGTTCACCGGCCCGAGGCCCTCGAACGCTCGGTGTCGTTGTAGACGACGTAGAGACCGGTCGCCGCCGTGCGCAGCCAGTTGAACCGCAGGTTCGTGGACCAGCGCCGCGTCCGATCGTTGTACTGAATCAGCGCCGAGGCGTTGATGAGCGTCGAGAAGTTGTAGGTCATCCGCGCGCTCGCCAGGTTCGTCACGAACGCGCCTTCCGGCAGATCGATGTCGTTGCGCGTCCAGCGGAGCGACGACGTGAGCCGGCCGCCCTGCCGGATGTTCAGCGTCGGCGCGAGGCTCACCTGGCTGCCCGACAGGAAGCCGCCGATGTTCACGGCCAGGCTGCCCGAGATCCACTTGCGCCGATCGGTGTTGGCCTTGCCGAGAAAGTACGGACTTCGATAGTTGCCAGCCGGCACGACGACGCCCGGGTAGACCTCGAACGGTTCGCGCAGGCCTTCGTACTGCACGTTCAGCGCCGCCGACCCGATCGTGTAGCCGCTTTCGAAGTCCCAGCGGCCGTCGAGGTGCAGCGTCGCCGTTTCCTGGAGGCCGTCGAACCCCCAGTAGCTCTCGTAGCTCGCGTGCGGCTCGAACTCGCGCAGCCCGAGCTTGGCCAGCGCCGGACGTCCGGATGTGCCGGCGCAGCGCCGTGCTGACCTGCCGATAGCCGTCCGGGCGTTCGAGGAAGCCCACCTCCGGATTGAAGTTGTCGCCGACCTCGGCGTAGCTCACGCTCGTCTCCTAGGTCCGCGTTCTGAACTCGAAGGCCGAGCTGTAGGCGTAGTCCTCTCGCCGACAAGCCGGGCGTCTCGGTCTTCGCCGCGAACCCGCTGATCGTGACGGCCTCTCGAAGCCCGAGCTTGCCGTCGACGCCGTACGTGCGGTTGTAGTTGTCGGTCGCCGGCAGAATCGCTGGTGCCCTTCCGGTTGACGAACATCGCGCCGAGGCTCGACCGGTTTCGCAGATCCTTGTTCACGCGCGCGGCGGTGAAGTTGTTCGCGGTCGACGGGCCGACCTCCTCGGTCTGCATGTTGAGCAGGCCGATGTTGACGCCGCGCGCCTTTCCCGTGAGCCTGGCGCCGCCCTGAATGGGCAGCAGCGTGCCGGTGTCGCTGATGCCGATGCGCGCGGCTGAAGAACAGATCGATCTCGCCGGGCCGGCCGACCGCGAACAGCCCGCGGTTCTCGAGGAAGAACGGCCGCTTCTCGGGAAAGAGCAGGTTGAACCGCGTCAGGTTGATCTGCTGTTCGTCGACTTCGACCTGCGCGAAGTCGGTGTTGTAGGTCAGATCGAGCGTCGTGCTCGAGGTGACGCCGATCTTGCCGTCGATGCCCCAGTCCCCGCTCCTGTCGTACTCGGTCTGGGACGAGCTGGCGAAGTTCCGATTGGCCGAGCCGAGTGACGTACGGCATCAGCTTGAAGTCGCGCGGCGGCGGCACGTCGAGGCCGCGGCAGCTCGCCGGCCGACGACAGCCGCGTGATGGTGTAGATGCGCGACACCGGCGACCAGTAGACGAACTCGCGCTTGCGTTCGATGGCGCGGGAGAAATTGACGCCCCAGATCTGCGGCGGCGGACCGTAGCGGAGCGTGCGCAGCGGGATCGCGAACTCCGCGGTCCACCCCGTCTCGGTCACGCGCGTCTTCACGTCCCACGAGCCGTCCCAGTTCACGTTGACGCCGCCGCCGGATCCGCCCGCGCCGCCGCCGCCGCCGCCGAGGCCGCCAGGCGGACCGCCCCGCAGCGTCTCGCCTTCGTTCCGCACCTGCGCGTCGTACTGGCATGCCGACGGCGTTGGTGCCGAAGATGAAGCCGTTCTGCCGATCGTGATAGGTGTCGAAGATCATCTGGAACGAGTCCTGCCCGCTCAGCGACGAATCGCGCCGCGAGTCGGTCGTCACGATCTGCGACGGATCGGAGTCGAAGCACATCACGCCGATGTAGAGCGTCTTGTCGTCGTACACCAGACGCACTTCGGTGCGCTCGGTGGCCGGCAACCCTTCGGCCGGCTCGGCCTGCACGAAGTCGGCGATCGGGGGTCGCCTCCTGCCAGACGCGATCGTCGAGCACGCCGTCAAGTGTCGGCGCCTCGGTCACCTTCGTCGCGCTGAGGCGCTTTGCCGGAGCGGGCGGCTGATTCCGGCCGCCCTGCCCGGCGGACGCGACGGCGGTGACGCTCATCGCCAGGGTGACGGCCGCCGTTAGGTGTGCGCGTGAATACACCATCGCCCCTTGCAGCTCCCCGGAGCCCATACAGATGTCCCTGGAAGAACCGGGTCCGGGCTGCGCCCAGGAAGTCGCGCAGCGGCAACAAGCAGTATAGCGGGGGTCACACCCGGGGCGCGCGCGTTCATCGCGCCGGGAGCGCAAACGCGACAAGCGAGGCATCGACCCCTGCGCCCGTCGATGCCAGCACGAACTGACGGCCCGCCCGGGTGCGGTAGGTCATGGTGTTCTCGACGTTCACGTACGGCAGCTTTCCGCGCCACAGTTCCCGGCCGTTGTTCTTGTCGAACGCGTAGAGGTAGCCGTCGCCGCCGCCGATGAAGATCAATCCGCCGGCCGTGGCAATCGCGCCGCCGTTGGCGGGCGAGCCCAGCCGGTCGGGGAGCTTCACGCCCTTCAGCAGCGGATGATTGCGGATCGCCGCGCTGCCCTCGCCGAGCGGCACCTGCCAGAGGATCTCGCCCTTGTTCAGATCGATCGCCGTCAGGTGCGCGTAGGGCGGCTTGATCAGCGGAATCGCGCCCAGCTTGGTGCCGGGACGCGACTCGGGCAGGTGACCCGAGTAGAGATGGTCGATGAACTTGTCGGTGCCGTCGCTCGCCGACACGCTGTTGTATCTGATCACGTCCTTGCTGCGGACGTAGAGACGTCCCGTCTGCGCGTCCCAGATGGCGCCGCCCCAGTTCGCGCCGCCTTCGTTGCCCGGCAGCTGCAGCGTTCCGCGCAGCGACGGCGGCGTGAACAGCGGACCGATCCGGTACTTCTTCATCTCGGCCTGCGCCAGCTCCTTGATCTCCGGCGTCAGATCGTTCGCGTCGTCGAGCGACACGCCCTGGCGCGCGAACGGCGGCGGCTTGGTCGGAAACGGCTGCGTCGGCCACACCTTCTCGCCGGGCACGTCGGTGTCGGTCGGCACCGGACGCTCGACGATCGGCCAGACCGGCTCGCCGGTCACGCGATCGAACACGTAGGTGAACCCCTGCTTGGTCACCTGCGCCACGGCGTCGATCCGCTTGCCGTCGACGGTGATCGTCACCAGATTGGGCGCCGCCGGGTTGTCGAAGTCCCAGAGGCCGTGGTGCACCATCTGAAACGACCACTTGCGCAGCCCGGTCGTGATGTCGAGGCAGACGATCGACTCGGCCGGCTCGTTCTTTCCCGGACGCCGGCCGCCGTAGTAGTCGTTGCCGGGCGTGCTGGTGCCGAAGTAGAGCGAGGCCGCGCGCCGCGTCGACCGCCATCGGCCCCCAGACGTTGGCGTGGCCGTTGAACCGCCACGACCCTTCCTCCCACGTGTCGGCGCCGAAGTCGGTCGGCGACTGCGGGATCGCGTTCCAGACCCACAGCCGCTTTCCCGTCCGCGCGTCGAACCCCTGCACGATGCCCGGCGGCTCGTCGCTCATCTGGTATCGATCGGGAATCGAGCTGCCGACGACGACGATGTCGCGGTAGACGACCGGCGGCGAGGCGCCGTGGTTGACGTGCCGGACGTCGGAGATCGGCCGCGGATAGCGCGTCGGTCAGCGAGACCACGCCGTTGTTGCCGAACGACGCGACCGGCTTGCCGGTCTGCGCGTCGAGGCTGAACAGCTGGTTGCGCGTGTTGAGCAGCACGCGCAGCTTGTTGCCGTCCCTGGCGTCGCGCCAGAGCGCCGGCGCGCGATGCTTGAAGCCGGTGCCGGGAATGCCGCCGAGCTTCACGGCCCCGCTGTCGAACCGCCACAGCTCCTTGCCGGTCTCGGCGTCGAGCGCCGCCGCGTTGTTGTAGGGCGTCGTGACGTAGAGCACGCCGTCGACCATCAGCGGCTGGTTCTCGAACCGGTACGGCACCGTGCCGTACTCCTCCAGCGGCTTCTCGCCGTGCTCCCACTGCCAGGCGATGGCGAGCCGCTGGACGTTCTGCGGGGTGATGTCGTCGGCCGGCGAGTACTTGCTGCTGGCCGGGTCGCCGCCGTAGACGGGCCACTCGACCTGCCGGGACTGGCCCTGCTGGGCCGCCAGGCCGGCCCCCAGGATGGCGAGACCCAGGCTGAGGTGTGCAAGCGCCGTGGTTCGGCTTCATCGTTCGCCCTCCGGGACGTGCGCCATTCTTCTCCGTGCGCACGAGCGCGCAACCACCGTCTCGCGGGCGAGAGTCGGGGACGTGTGATACCATCATGGAGTATCTCTAGAGGATATCAATGGCTGCCATCTCACTGAAGCTTCCAGAGGGTCTGCTCGAGGCGTCAGGGCGCTGCGCGGACGCGCTCCGCCTGACGCGGGCCGAGGTACCATGCGGCGGGCCCTCGAGCAGATGAACCGTGACACCCGGGCCGGCCTGAGGGCTCGCCGCCTCCGCGACGCCTCCCGCAAGGTTCGCGGCGAGAGCCAGCGGGTCAACGCCGAATTCGACGCCATCGAACGGGATGTCGACGCGTAAGCGCGGCGAGATCTGGCTCGCCGACCTCAATCCCCGCCGGGGCACGGAGCCGGGAAAGACCCGTCCGGTCCTGATCGTCCAGGCCCAGGCGCTGCTCGACGTCGAGCATCCGTCCACACTCGTCGCGCCGCTTACGACACGGCTGGTCGAGGGCGCCGAGCCCTTGAGGGTGCGTGTTCGAGCGTCTGGTGGTCTGAAGAAGGATTCGGACGTCCTCATCGACCAGGTGCGGCGCCATCGACAACCGCCGGCTGGTCGAGGGCCCCCTCGCGCGGATTCCGCCCCAGCAACTCGATGCGGTCGAGCACGCGCTCCTCGAGGTGCTGGATCTGGCCGACGACTAAAGCGGCTTTCACAGCGGTGTAGCCGCCGGTGCGCCTGGTGCCGGCGAAGTAGGGGCCAGCTCGAAGGTCTGGTTCGGCGCGAAGCGGCCATGGCAAAATGCCGCCATGCTGCACCGAATTTCCACGGCTGTCCTGGCTCCGGCGCTTCTGCTCGTCCCCCTCGCGGCAGGGGCGCAAACGGCTGCGCCGGCGAGCCCCGCGCAGGCGCTGGCGAGCCTGCCGATCGACATCCCGTACACGAAGTTCGTGCTGCCGCAACGGGCTGACGCTGATCGTCCACGAGGACACCAAGGCGCCGGTCGTGCACTTCAACATCTGGTACCACGTCGGCTCGAAGAACGAGCCGCGCGGGCAGTCCGGCTTCGCGCACCTCTTCGAGCACCTGATGTTCCAGGGCAGCGAGAACTTCAACGACGACTTCTTCAAGGCGACGCGCCAGATCGGCGCCACGAGCCAGAACGGCACGACCAGCACCGACCGCACCAACTACTTCCAGACCGTGCCGAAGGAAGCGCTCGACACCATCCTGTGGCTCGAGTCCGATCGCATGGGCCACTTCCTCGGCGCGCTCACGCAGGCGCGGCTCGACGAGCAGCGCGGCGTCGTGCAGAACGAGAAGCGGCAGGGCCAGAACCAGCCGTACGCCATCGCGCAGGATCTGATCATCCGCGCGACGTATCCGGAGGAGCATCCCTACGGCCACAGCGTCATCGGCTCGATGGACGACCTGCAGGCCGCCTCGCTCGAGCAGGTGCGCGAGTGGTTCCGCACCTACTACGGGCCGTCGAACGCGGTCCTGGTGCTCGCCGGCGACATCACGCCCGACGAGGCGCGCGCCAGGGTCGAGCGGTACTTCGGCGCGTTCAACCCGGGCACGCCGGTCGCGCATCCCGAAGGCCTGGGTCGCCAAGCGCAGCGGGCGCCCAGCGCGAGGTCGCCTACGATCGCGTGTCGGCGCCGCGGCTCATCGAAGATCTGGAACATCCCCGAGTACGGCAACCGCGACGCGACGCTGCTCGACATGTTCGCCGACGTGCTGGCCGCCGACCGCACCGCGCGGCTGACCAAGCGGCTGGTCTACGACGAGCAGATCGCCACCAGCGTCAACGTCGTCGCGGGCGCCAGCGAGATCGCCGGCCGCTTCACGGTGACCGTCACCGGCAAGCCGGGCGCCGACATGGCCCGCATCGAGCGGGTCGTCGACGAGGAGATGGCGCGGCTGATGGCCGAGCGGCCCGACCGCGTCGGAGCTGGAGAAGGTCCGCGCCGCGCAACGTCGCGGGCATGGTGCGCGGCCTGGAGTCGATCAGCAACAAGGCGACGATCCTCGCGACGGCCGAGACGTATCTCGGGTCGCCGGACGCCTGGAAGCGCTCGTTCGAGCTTCAGCGCACGGCGACGCCGGCCAGATGTGTCGGCGGCGGCCCGCACGCTGGCTGACCGACGGCTCGTACAGCCTCACCATCCTGCCGTTCGACTACGCGTCGCAGGGCCAGGACGTCGACCGCAAGGCGATGCCGCTTCCCGCGCCCGGCGCGATCACCGCCGGCCGCTTCCCGCCGATCCAGCGCGCCGACGCTGTCGAACGGGCTGAAGGTGATGCTGGTCGAGCGTCATCAGGCGCCGCTCGTGTCGGTGCAGCTGCTGCTCGACACCGCCTACGCGGCGGACTTCGCGCAGACCAAGGCCGGCACCGGCGACCTCGCCGTCAGCCTGCTCGACGAAGGCACGACGACGCGCGACTCGCTCGACGCTGGCGGACGAACTGGTGCGCCTCGGCGCCGCGGTGAACGCGGGCGGCGGCGGCGAGCAGTCGACGGTGTCGCTGTCCGCGCTCAAGCCGACGCTCGATCCGGCGCTCGCGATCTTCGCCGACGTCGTCCGCAATCCCGCCTACCGCCAGGCGGACGTCGACCGCGTCAAGGCGCAGCAGGCGGCGGCGATCCGCGCGCAGCGGCTGCAGCCGGCGTCGATCGCCAACCGCGTGCTGTCGCGCGTCATCTACGGACCCGACGCATCCGCTCGGGCGGCCAGGCCACCGAAGCGTCGGTCACCTCGATCACCCGCGACGACCTGGTCGCGCTTCCACGAGCGCTGGTTCCGCCCGACAACGCCATGCTGCTCGTCGTCGGCGACACGACGCTCGCGCGAGCTCACGCCGAAGCTGGAAACGGCGCTCGGCGGCTGGCGCGCGTCCGCGCCGGCGACGCCGCGGATCACGGTCCCTGCCGCCGCCGCTCGGACCACGCCCGGTCGTCTACCTGGTCGATCGTCCGGGCTCGCCGCAGTCGTACGTCCTCGCGGGCCTGCCGGCCGCGCCGCGCGACACGCGCGGCGACGAGGAGTTCATGATCACGGCCTTCAACACCAACTTCGGCGGCAACTTCACGAGCCGCATCAACATGAACCTGCGCGAGGACAAGGGCTGGTCCTACGGCGTCAGCTCCGGCGCTCGTCGGCGGGCGCGGGCCGCGGATGTTCCGCATCACCGCGCAGGTCCAGACCGACAAGACGAAGGAGTCGATTCAGGAGCTGCAGAAGGAACTGCGCGACGTGCTCGACGACGCGCCCGCTCACGGCCGCCGAGCTGACGACGACGCAGAACAACACGATCATGGGGTTGTCGGGACGGTGGGAATCGTCTGGCGCGGTCGCCGCGCGCGATGGAGGAGATCGTCACCTACGGTCTGCCCGACACGTACTTCGAGACCTACGCGCAGCGCATCCGGGCCGTCACGCCGGACATGGCGCTCGAGGCGGGCCACAAGCTGGTTCCGGCCCAGAACTTCGCCTGGGTCGTCGTCGGCGATCGAAGCCGCGTCGAGGCCGGCCTCCGCGAGCTCGGGATGGAGGTCCGCATCGTCAACGCGGACGGCGAGCAACAGAACTGAGAACTTAGAAGTAAGAAGTACGAAGGAGCTCGATCATGAAACGACACGCGGCGAAGCGGAACCACTGGCGCACCGGCGCCGTCGTCGCAGCCCTGGTCGCCACGAGCTTCCTCGGAACTCTTCCCGCGCAGGTGCCACTGCAGGACGTGCAGCCGGCAGGATCAGCGTTGCGTCCGGCGGTCATGGGGCCTTCGGGCGGCGTGTCCACCGGCCACCCGCTGACGACGGCGGCAGCGTTTGGCATCCTCCTGAAGGGCGGCAACGCGTTCGACGCCGGGGTGGCCTCGATCCTCGCTGGGGGCGTGCTCGAGCAGGACCTCTACAGCCTCGGCGGCGAAGCGCTGGTGCTCGTGTATCCGAAGAAGGAGGGCAAGGTCACATCGATTGTCGGACAGGGCTGGGCGCCACGCGCCGTCGATGTCGACTGGTACCTCACGCGTCAGAAGACCCTGCAGGGCGAGGGGCTCGATCCCGCCGTCGTGCCCGGGGCCCTCCATGCCGCGCTCACGGTGCTCGAGCGATGGGGCACGATGCGCTTCGAAGACGTGGTGGCGCCGGCGATTGGATACGCTGAGCACGGCTTCCCCATGCGGCCGAGCACGGCACGCGCGATTGAAAACGAGCTCCCGTTCATCGGGCGGTGGCCAACTAACCAGGCGTACTGGCTCAAACCTAACGGCGCACTCTACAAGGCCGGCGAGACCATCAAGCTGCCGACGCTGGCCAAGACCTTGCGCCGCATGGTCGACGCCGAACGCGGCGCCAAGGCCCGGGGACGGTCCGCCGGCATCGTCGCGGCGCGCGATCGTTTCTACAAGGGAGACATCGCCCGCGAGATGGTGGCGTTTCTACGCAAGCACGACGCACCGTTCGACGAAAGCGACTTCGCGGACTACTTCGCCCGGATCGAGGAACCGGCGCGGACGACCTACCGCGGCTATACCGTGTACAAGCATGGGTTCGGCAGTCAAGGTCCCGTGCTGCTGCAGACGCTCGGCATTCTTGAACAGTTCGACCTCCGCGCGATGGGCTATGCGAGCGCGGACTACCTCCACACGATTGTCGAGGCGCAGAAGCTTGCCTACGCGGACCGCGATTCGGTACTACGCGGATCCGGCCTTCGTGAAGAGTGCCGTCCGAAGGGCTCCTGTCGAAGGCCTACGCGAAGGAGCGCGCCGCGCTCATCGATCCGAGGCGCGCGTCGACGGCGTTCGTGGCCGGCGACCCGTTCCGATTCGATCCGCAGGTGAAGGAGTGGCCGTACTGGAGGGCCAACATCGCGCGCGGACGGGACAACGGCGCGCGGGGCATCCGATCCGGCGGTCCTGTCGTCGTTCGGGCAGGACTCCGCGGGGGTGTCGAAGGACACGACGCACATGGCCGTCGTCGATAAAGACGGGAACGTCTTCGACGTGACCCCGAGCGGTGGATGGATAACCGGCGCCGTGATCCTGGGCGAGACGGGCATCGGCATGAGCGTGCGCGGCGAACAGTTCTGGTTGGACAAGACGAGGGCAAACCAGATTCGTCCGCGCGCCCGCCCCCGCTACACGTTGACGCCGAGCCTGGTTTTCAAGGGCGACGACGCCGATGATGGCGCTCGGCTCGCCGGGTGGAGACAACCAGGATCAGACGATCCTGCAGGCCTTCTTGAGCGTGGTGGAGTTCTGGGACGACTGGTATCCGAACCTGCATGCCGCCCTCGAGCGGCCCCGGGTGCAGACGGCGCACTTCTACGGTTCGTTCTGGCCGCACGCGCCAGGGTTCAACCGGCTCAGCGTGGAGGCCACCGTGCCAGACGCGGTGTACGACGAGCTTCGGGCGCGCGGCCACAACGTGAGCCGGTTGCGGACGTTCGGCATGTCCGGCTGCGCCACGGCGGTCATGATCGACCCCGCGTCCGGCAATCGGTTCGCTGCCGCCGACCCGCGTCGCGACTGTTACGCGATGGCGTACTGAGGAGCGTCGACACGAAGGCTGCTCGCGGGCCGCGACGTTCGCCTGCTCGTGCGAAGAGCCGACCCGGTGTCCGGGTGTACGCTGTGTGCAGCGCCCCCCACAATCGCTCAAAAAAAGAGACATAGTTGATGGGCGAGAGGAACCCTAGATGCGCCTTGAACGAACGTTGCTGTTTACAGCGGTGCTGGCCGCGTTGTCGATGGGCCGTGTGACCGCTCAGACGCCGCCGTTGCTTGTCGTGAGCGCCGGCACCCCCGCGGGCCCGATGGTGCGCGTCCTGAACGGCTCGACGGGCCAGGAGATCGTCGCGTTCATGCCGTACAACGTGATCTTCGTCGGCGATGTGCGTCTGGCCACCGCGGACGTCAACCTGGATGGCGTGCCGGAGGTCATCACCTCGGCAGGTTACGGCGGGGGGCCCCATGTGAAGGTCTTCGACGGCGCGTCGCTCCTGGCCGGCCGGATCATCGAGCTCCAGAGCTTCAACGCGTTCGATCCGAACTTCAGCGGCGGCGTGTTCGTCGCCGCGACGAGCTCGCTGGCCACCGGGCCGCAGGGCCCCCAGGGTCCGCCGGGAGTGCCGGGCCTCGACGGCGCGCCGGGACCGGCAGGTCCGGCAGGAGCAACGGGGCCAATCGGACCTGCCGGCGCAACGGGAGCGACCGGACCAGTCGGACCTCAAGGGCCCGCCGGGCCAGCCGGTGCGACGGGGCCCGCGGGACCTGCCGGCGCCACGGGAGCTACGGGCGCGGCCGGACCAGTCGGACCTCAAGGGCCTGCCGGGCCAGCAGGTGCGGCGGGGCCCGCCGGCCCGGCCGGCGCCGCTGGCGCAACGGGCGCGACCGGACCGATGGGACCGCCGGGCGCGATGGGTCTTCCTGGTGCCACCGGCGCAACGGGCGCCACCGGCGCTCAAGGGCCCGCCGGGCCCAGTGCGTTCATCCTCGGCGGTGGCACGGCCACCACGAACCTGACGAACGCCGCCAACAGCTTCGTGCCGACGTTCGAGGGCTTTCGGACGGCGACCGAATCCGCCATGCAGCAGGCCCTGCCCACCGCCGGGACGCTGTCGAGACTCTACGTGCGGCTGAGCGGAACAGCCGGTGCCGCCGGCACTGGACGGTCGTACACCGTGACGATTCGCGTGAACGGCGTCAACACCGGCGTCAGCTGCGTTGTTCTGGAAACGGCGACGGGGTGCTCGAACGTGTCGAACACGGTCACCCTCGCGGCGGGTGATCTTCTGTCGGTGCTGGCCGTACCGAGCGCGACGCCAACGGCGCGGACCTTGCGCTGGACCGCGCAGTATTCCGCGGTGCCCTGATTCGGGACGATGCAAAGGGAGATCACCATCGGCCTGGTTGGGGACAGGAGCGACTCCGTTCCAGCGCATCACGCGATTCCGATCGCACTGCAGATGGCGGAGCCGTCGCTCGAACTGGCCGTCAGCAGCCGCTGGATTCCGACCGACGAGATCGGGTCTGTTTCGGTTCTCTCGGGGTGCGACGGCGTGTGGTGTGTGCCTGGCAGCCCGTACCGCAGCATGGAGGGCGCCTTGCTCGCCATTCGACATGCCCGGGAGGCTCGCATCCCTTTTCTTGGCACCTGCGGCGGCTTTCAGCATGCGGTGATCGAGTACGCGCAGCACGTGCTCGGGTGGAGCGATGCCGACCATGCTGAGAGCTCACCAGAGGCGGAGCGTGCGGTGATCACGCCGCTGACGTGCGGGATCCTGGAGGGCGAGGGTTCCGTCAGATTGTTTCCCGGCACGCGTATCGCGGCCGCCTACGGTGTCCCGGAAGCCACCGAAGAGTATCTGTGCCGGTACGGAGTCAACCCGGTGTTCAGGGAAGCCCTGGTCGCGGGCCCGCTGCGCGCCGCGGCAGATGACGAGGCGGGAGATCTGCGAGCGGTCGAGCTCGATCATCACCCCTTCTTCGTGGCGACCCTGTTCCAACCGGAGCGCGCGGCCTTCAAGGGCCGGTCGGCGCCGCTGGTCGTGTCCTTCGCACGGGCGTGCGCTTCACGGTAAGGCCGCTGTCGAGTTCGCAGCTGCTCTTTCGAGGATGTTGGCACGCCGGGCGACGGGTGCCGACCGCCGGGTCGGCGTCGTGCGCCGGGATGTCGGCTTCGCTCGAGACCTTGCTCGCTTCCCACGGCGACTACGGGTTACCCCCGCAGCAGTCACTCACGGCATGCACCGACCAGGCTGACGCAAACGGCACGGATCGCGGAGAACGAAGTCGCCGGGAGGAATCGCGACGCCCAACTTCCGGCAACAGCATGCCTCGGCGCACGACGAGACCACGTCAGTCGGCACCCCTCACCCGGCGGCGGCGACGCCCCAAATTCAGTTTTGCCGTCCAGCCGTCCGTCGACCGATAGTTGACCGGGTAAGACCTAGCCGACGTCATTGCCCACAGACTCTCTAGGAGGTGCGGCCTCTGAACCGGACATTCAATGCCAACCCTCGCCAAACGCAAAGACGGCGGCTTCTTCGCAACGCTCGGCGTACGCACCAAGTCTCTAAACGGAATCAGTGGAACAACTGAGGTGGACGAAACATGGGTGAGTGGTCTGGCGCCGGCTGGCGCGGGCGAGAGGTCCCGGATGACGGCGGAGTCGTCGGACGCCGACGTACGTGGAAACGGAAGTTGGCGGTCGCGATTCCTCGCGGCGACTTCCCTCTTCGCGATCCGAGCTGCGGGAATCAGCTTGAGCGGTGCATGCCGTGAGTGGCTGGCGATGGTCAAACCCGTAGTCGCTGTGTCAGCGCTAGATCATGAGCGACCGACAACTTCCCGGCGTCCGACGCCGACGACGGCAGCCGGGATCTCCCGTCCGCGCCTCTCGCCGCCGTACGCAAGAAGCTCTGCGTCCTTCGTAGTTCTCACTTCTAACTTCAAACTTCGGTGCGCGTTAGCGCGCCGCAGCCGGTTCTTGCTGCGTCAGGCAGTGGAGCGTGCCGAGGCCCCAGACGAGATCGACGGCGTGGATGCCGACGACCTGGCGCGACGGCATCAGGCGCGCGAGCGTGTCGAGCGCGATGCGATCGTTCGGGTCGTTGAACGTCGGCACGAGCACGACGCCGTTGGCGATGTAGAAGTTGGCGTAGCTCGCCGGCAGCCGCTCGCCGTCCATCATCACCGCCCGCGGAAACGGGAGCGTGACGATCGCGCAGCGGTCGACGCGTCGCCAGCTGCGAGCCGGCGAAGGTTGTCCATCGACCGCTCGTGGTTGTCGTCGGCCGGATCCGTCTTCGACCGCGAGCACGACCGTCTCGCTCGTCCACGAAGCGCGCGATGTCGTCCACGTGCCCGTGCGTGTCGTCGCCCACGCAGCCTTCGCCGAGCCAGATCGTCCGGTCGATGCCCAGCCACTCGGCGAAGACACGCTCGTAGTCCTGCCTGTGAGAGCCCGGGGTTGCGCACCTGCACGTCGCTCAAGCAGCCACTCCTCGGTCACGAGCAGCAGGCCCTGCGCCGTTGACCTCGATGCCGCCGCCCTCGAGGACGATCCGCTCGCCCGTGCCGCGGCGCGGCTCCTCGAGCCGCCGCCCGGCGAGATCGGCAATCCGCCGGCCGATGGCCGCGTCGAGCCGCCAGTTGTCGTACTTCGCCCAGCCGTTGAAGCCCCAGGACAAGAAGACGAGGTCGTCGCCCGTCGAACGACGCCGGTCGGCGCGGAGTCGCGCAGCCAGACGCGGTCGGTCGGCACGACGTGCAGCCGCACGCGATCGGCCGGGACGCCGTGCGCCTCGAGCGTGCGCCGGGCGCTGTCGCGCACCTCCTCGGAGTGGCACAGGATCTCGACCTGCTCGTGCGCGGCGAGCACGCGCGCGATCTCCGCGTAGACCCAGGGGATGGGCTCGAGCTTGCCCGGCCAGTCGGGCTCGTGGTGCGGCCAGCTGATCCAGGTGGCGCGGTGCGGCTCCCATTCGGCGGGCATCCGCCGGCCGGCGATCCGGCGGCGGTCACTGGCCGAGGTACCGGTTGAGGATCGGACCGTAGGCGTCGACGCGGCGATCGCGCAGAAACGGCCAGTTGCGCCGGACCGTTTCGATGAGCGCCGGATCGCAGCGCGCGATGAGCGTCTCTTCGCCCTCGCCCGCTTCGGCGATGTAGCGGCCGAACGGATCGGCGATGAACGAGTGGCCGAAGAACGTGATGCCGTCGGTGCCCGGCTCGTCCTCGTGGCCGACGCGGTTCGGCGACGCGACGTAGACGCCGTTGGCGATCGCGTGCGCGCGCTGTGTCGGTCCGCCACGCGTCGACCTGCGCCTGCCCCCACTCGGCCTTTTCGGACGGATGCCAGCCGATCGCGGTCGGGTAGAACAGCACCTGCGCGCCCGAGCAGGCTCGTGATGCGCGCGGCCTCCGGGATACCACTGATCCCAGCAGATCAGGACGCCGATCGTCGCGTAGCGCGTCTTCCAGACCTTGAACCCGGACACGCCGTCCGGCGCGCCTGGTTTGCCCTCGGCGCCCGCCACCGGACCATCGCCGGGCGTGAAGTAGTACTTCTCGTTGAACAGCGGGTCGTCGGGGATGTGCATCTTGCGGTAGACGCCGAGCAGCGTGCCGTCGGCGTCGATGACGGCCGCGGAGTTGCGGTACACGCCGGCCGCCTGGCGCTCGAAGATCGGCACGATCAGCACGACGGCCAGCTCCTTCGCGAGCGCCTGCAGGCGATCGGTCGTCGGTCCCGGCATCGGCTCGGCGAGGTCGAAGCGATCGCTGTTCTGCGCCTTGCAGAAGTAGGGCGCGTTGAAGAGCTCTTTGAGGCAGATGATCTGCGCGCCCTTCGACGCCGCGTTCCGGATCTGGCGCTCGGCGCGCGCCAGGTTCGCCTGGCGGTCGGCGTCTGCGTGATCCTGGATGATGCCGATCGTGAAGGGAGCCATGGGCGTATGGTACACTTTGGGTTTCCAAACGTCATCCGCACCGCGCTAGTTCCAAGGTCTCTAATCGTGAGCTCCTCTGAAACGGTCGCCCAGGATCTGCTGGCGCTCGAGTCCCGCTGGGGCGCGCACAACTACCACCCGCTGCCGGTCGTCATCGCCCGTGCGTCAGGCGTGTGGGTCTACGACGTCGAGGGGCGCGCGGTATCTCGATTGCCTGAGCGCGTATTCGTCGCTCAACCAGGGCCACGCGCACCCGGCCATTCTGGCGGCGCTCGTGGAGCAGGCGCACAAGGTCACGCTCACGTCGCGCGCGTTCCACAACGACCAGCTGCCGCTCTTCTGCGAGGAGCTCGCGCGCCTCACCGGCCTCGATGTCGTCCTCCCGATGAACACGGGCGCGGAGGCGGTGGAAACAGCCATCAAGGCGGCGCGGCGATGGGGCTACACACGCAAGGGCATCGCCGCGGATCGCGCGAACATCATCGTCTGCGACGGCAACTTCCACGGGCGCACGGTCACGCTCGTGAGCGCCTCGTCCGAGCCGGCGTACCGGAAGGACTTCGGCCCGTTCACGCCTGGCTTCACGCTCATTCCGTACGGCGATCTCGCCGCGCTCGACGCGGCGATCACGTCAGACACGTGCGCCTTCCTCGTCGAGCCGATCCAGTGCGAGGCCGGCATCGTGCTGCCGCCACAAGGCTACCTGCAGGCCGCCGCCCGGCTCTGCCGCGATCGCCAGGTGCTGTTCGTGGCGGACGAGATTCAGACGGGGCTCGGACGCACGGGTCGATGGTTCGCCTGCCAGCACGAGAACGTCACGCCGGACCTCTACGTCCTGGGCAAGGCGCTGTCCGGCGGCTTCTACCCGGTCTCGGCCGTCGTCGGCCGCCGCGACGTGATGGATGTCTTCGATCCGGGCAGCCACGGCAGCACGTACGGCGGCAACCCGCTCGGCTGCGCTGTCGCGCGGGCCGCCCTGCGTGTCCTCGACGAGGAGCATCTCGTCGAACGATCGGCGTTGCTCGGCGCGCATGCTGCTCGAGGCGCTGCGGCCGCTCTGCGGCGGCGTCGTGCGCGACGTCCGGGGACGCGGCCTGCTCGTCGGCCTCGAGCTCGACCGGCCGGCGCGGCCCTTCTGCGAGCAGCTGATGGCCCGCGGCATCTTGTGCAAGGAGACCCACGACCGCGTCATCCGGCTGGCGCCGCCTCTCGTCATCGAGGAGCACGACCTTCGCTGGCTCGTGTCGGAGATCTACGCGGTCCTCGGGAAGGAGCGCGTGTGACGGGCTCGTCACACATCCTGGTCACCGGAGGGGCCGGCTTCATCGGCAGCGCGCTCGTCTGGGGCGCTCAATCAGCGGGGGCACGATCGGATTCTCGTGGCCGACGTCCTGGATCGCAGCGAGAAGTGGCGCAACCTGGCGCCGCTGCGGTTCGACGACTACATCGAGGCCAGCGTGCTCCTCGACACGCTCGACCGCGGGGCCCTCGATCACGTGCACACGGTCCTCCACCTCGGTGCCTGCTCTTCGACGACGGAGACCGACAGCGGGTACTTGATGCGGAACAACACCCAGTACACGAAGACGCTCGCCGACTGGGCGCTGGCGCGCAGCATCCGCTTCGTGTACGCCTCGTCTGCGGCCACCTACGGCGCGCTGGAGGGCGACCTCTCGGATCGCATGGACATCCTCGGGCTTCGGCCGCTGAACCTGTACGGCGTATTCCAAGCAGCTGTTCGACCTGCACGCGAGGCGGCACGGCTACTTCGACCGGATCGCCGGCGTGAAGTACTTCAACGTCTTCGGGCCGAACGAGGCGCACAAGGGCGACATGCGCAGCGTCGCCGGCAAGGCGTTTCACGCAGATCGGCGAAACGGGGCGCGTGCGGCTGTTCAAGAGCCACCGGCCCGAGTTCGCCGACGGCGAACAGCGCCGGGACTTTCTCTACGTGAAGGACGCCGTCGACATGACGCTGTTTCTGGCCGAGCGCCCGGGGGCCAACGGACTCTTCAACATCGGCGCGGGGCGCTCGCACACCTGGAAGGAGCTCGTCACGCCCGTGTTCGAAGCGCTCGGGCGTCCGGTGGACATCGAGTTCGTCGACATGCCCGATGCGCTTCGCGGCAGGTATCAGTACTCGACGCGGGCGTCGCTCGATCGGCTGCGTGAGAACGGGTACGAACGCCCGGCGACCCCCCTGGCTGACGCCGTCCGCGAGTACGTGTCAGACTATCTCGTTCCCGACCGCCGGCTCGGCGACGAAGCCCGCCCATGACCCACACCGATACGAAGCACGACCATGCGCCGCTCCTGACCGCCGGCCAGACCTTCGGCATCGTCGGCACCGGCGTGATGGGCCAGACCATTCTCAAGGGGCTCCTCAACGCCGGCGCGCTCGCGCCGGACCAGGCCTGGGGCACCGCGAAGTCCGCGCGGACCTGCGAGGCCGCCGCGGCCGCTCTCGGCGTTCCGGTGGAGACCGATGCAGCCGGGCGCGTCGCCACGGCCGGAGTCATCGTCGTCTGCGTCAAGCCGGCGCAGGCCGCGACGGCCCTGGAGGCGATTCGCGAATCCGGCCGTCTGCGCCCGGACACGCTGATGGTCTCGATCATGGCGGGCGTGACGCTGCGGCAGCTGCAGGCGCATGACCGGAGGCCCGAACCCCTGGGTGCGCGCCATGCCGAACACGCCCTGCGTCGTCGGCGAAGGCATGACGGCGATCGCCGGCGGCGAACATGCAACGGCGGCGCACCTCGCGCGCGCGCGCCAGATCTTCGACTGCGTGGGACGCTCGGTGCAGACCGAAGAGAAGCACTTCGACGCGATCACGGCGCTGAGCGGCAGCGGCCCGGCCTATCAGTACCTGATCATGGAGGCCATGGCCGATGCCGGCGTCCGCGTCGGCCTGCCGCGCGACCTGGCGCTGACTCTCGTGGCGCAGACGGCGCTCGGCGCCGCGCGCATGGTGCAGACCTCCGGACGCCACCCGGCGGCCCTGCGAGACGACGTGACGACGCCCGCGGGGTGCACGATTGGCGGCCTCCTGATGCTCGAGGACGGCAAGATCCGGTCGGTGCTGGCGCGCGCGATCGAAGAAGCCACCCGCATCGTCGCCACGCTTGGCGCCACCAGCCCCCAGAAGCCTCCCACTTCCCAGTCGTAGAGGATCGTCAACTTCATGCGTTATCTCGTCACCGGCGGATCCGGTTTTCTCGGAATCAATCTCATTCGTTTCCTGCTCGAGAAGGGCCACCAGGTGGTCTCGCTCGACCTGCTGCCCTTCGACTACGCCGACTGCAAGGACCGGGTCGATGGGGTCGTCGGCGACATTCGGGACCGCGCCGCGGTCGACCGGGCGATGCGCGGCGTGCAGATCGTGGTGCACTGCGCGGCGGCGCTGCCGCTCTACTCCAAGGCCGACATCATCTCGACCGACATCGACGGCACGAAGAACGTGCTCGAGTCGGCGCTTCAGGCGAAGGTCGAACGGCTCATCCACGTGTCGTCGACCGCTGTGTATGGCGTGCCGGATCACCACCCGCTGTTCGAGACCGACCCGCTGATCGGGGTGGGACCTTACGGCGAGGCCAAGATCGCGGCGGAGCAGTTGTGCGTGGAATACCGGACAGAAAGGGCTGTGCATCCCGATTCTGCGGCCCAAGTCGTTCGTGGGGCCGGAGCGTCTCGGTGTGTTCGCGCTGCTCTTCGACTGGGCGCGTGACGGCCGGCACTTCCCGCTCCCGGGCAGCGGCGACAACCTCTACCAGCTGATGGACGTCGCCGACCTCTGCGACGCCATCTACCTCACCGCGACCCTCGACCGCGACAAGGTCAACGACGTCTTCAACGTCGGCGCGAAGGAGTTCAGCACCGTCAAGAACGACTTCCAGGCGGTGCTCGACCGCGCCGGGAAAGGACGGCGGATCATCCCGTTCCCGGAATGGCCGAGCATGGTGGCCCTGTCGACTCTCCGGGCCCTCAGGCTGTCGCCCGTCTACAAATGGGCCTACGGCACGGTCTCGAAAGAATCGTTCGTGTCCATCGAGAAGGCCGAGAAGGTGCTCGGGTTCGCGCCCCGCTACTCGAACAAGGCGGCCCTCATCCGCAACTACGACTGGTACCTGGCCAACCTGCACCGGTTCCAGGGGCAGGCGGGCGTCACGCACCGGGTGCCGTGGAGCCAGGGGATTCTGTCGATCGCGAAACGCTTCTTCTGAAACTTAGAACTCAGAAGGAAGAACTACGAAGGACTCTGCCCGACGTGGGCGTCGAAGGCGGCGGTCTCTATGCGGCCACCGCGCTTGACCTGCACGAAGATCCTGTAGTCGCCAGGTTCGGGAAATCCGTACGGAAACGACACCGTGGCCGGCAGCGCGGCGTCCTGATGCGCGTGCGTCGTGCCGGATGGCGCCGCGATCTCCATCGCGGCCATTGGCGCCGATCCCGATGGATGCACGTGCGCAAAGACCTGCCGGTCGCGCCGGATGAACACGGCGTGGCCGGGCATGCCCATGTACAGCTCGAGATCGCGCGCCGGCTGACCCGCCTCGTCTTCGACGCGAAACGTGAACATCGTCAGCTGCCTGGTGACGAGCGGCCGCGCGTCGCGCACCCACACGATCCGGCCGGCGGAAGGCGATGGGAACGCGCTGTCGTCGCCGGTCAGCGGCTCCGCCGCCGCCGGCGGTCGTCGAACGAGGCGGTGACGGTCTCCGACACGCCGGTCTGGTGCACCAGATCGCCGAACAGCTCGTAGCGTCCGGCCGGGAGGTCCGGCAGGCGCTGCTCGAATGTGCCGGTCGCGCTCCTGCCTCGGGTGCAGATGCCACAGGCGATCGAGGTCTGGCGACACGACGAACAGGTGCATCAGGTGGCCGTGATCGGGCACGAAGTCGTCGAGCCGGCGGCTGCGCATCCAGCCCGGGTCCCGCAGCGTCAGCGTGAGACGGCCGTCGGTGACCGTCGGCACGGCTTCGAGCGGCTTGTAGACATACCGCGCGTAGGCGCCGCCTCGGCGCCCCACCACGCAGTTGCCGAAGAACACCGCCGCCGCAACGACAGCGCTCGCGATGGCCCCGGCGATGCGGCCGCGGCGGCGCGCCGGCCGGCCGGGCGCCTCGCCCGGCGGCAGCCCGGCTTCGCGCGCCATCGTCGCGACGATGGCGACGAAGCCCGCGCACAGCAGGCACATCAGGCGCGGCGAGGAGCACACCGAGCGCCGCGGCCCATCGCGAGCGTCGAGTTCGGCAGCGTCGGCACCGGCACCGCCAGCTGTCCCGGCCCGCGATCGCCCGACACGGCGACGCGCACCTGCCACGCGCCCGCCGTCATCATCCAGAGATGTCCGGTGAACAGCCGCGCGTCGTCAGGCGATCGCGGCGCGACGTCGGGAACGGGCGCAAACTGCGCGCCTGGCCCGGTGAGCGGCAGCGGCACGATGCGCATCTCGCGCACGTCGTCGCTGGTCGTGAGCACCTCGACGTCGGCGACGCCGGGAATCGCGTACGGCGGCCGGATCGTGACGAGCACTCGGTACGGCCCGGCCTGACCGTCGAGGAACACGTCGGGGCTGCCGACGTGCGCGGCCGGCCGGCGACTGACAGCGCGATGACGGCATGCAAGGCTGACGAGCGCGAGCCGCGTCACGCCGGTCCTCACCGGCGCACTCGCTGCATCGCGCGGCCGACGTGCAGTCCCGGCGTAGGTCATCACGCACGAGGTGATGAGCGGCGATCAGCATGCCGCGCCCGAGCTGCCGCGAGCGTTTCAGGCGGAATGAACTCGAAGCGGGCGTAGAGGGACGTCGGCGGCGTGCTGAAGTCCATGTAGGCGGTGCCGAAGAACCAGTTGCGCGGCGAGCGGCGACATCAGGAAATTCGCGAACGGCCACTGCACCGCGACGAACGTGACGAAGAACGCCGAGCCCGGTGACGAGCGCCCGGACGATCGGGCGCCGCGCGAGCGGTCCGCTGGAGGATCAGGTCGGTCACGAGCGCCGGGATCATGACGAGCAGCGGGAATTCCCACGGGATGAAATGGGTCACCGGGTTGATAGACCGGTCCGAGCTTCGGCTCCGCGGGAAAGAGCGGCAGGATCCACAGAAACGCCAGGCCGAACAGCGTGTAGACGCCGGTCAGCATCGTGCAGCCCCAGCGGTGCCGCGACGCGACGCCGAGCGCCGTCACGATCCCGAGCGTGCCGAAGACCGCCACGGTGTAGAAGTACGCGCTGTGCATCTCGGCGCGGCTGATGTACTCGAGCTTGAGGAGCAGCGACTCGCAGACCGCCATGCCGCCGACGTACAGCAACAGCCGCTGCAGCGGCACGCCGCGCGGCATCGCCCGCGCGGTTCACGAAGGCGAGCATCAGCATCACGGTGCCGAAATTGATGCCGAAGAACCCGGCGGCGAGCACCATGTGCGGCGGGCTGATGATGCGGACGTCGAGGCCGTAGGCGTTGTGCCACCAGTCGTCGAACGGCGCCGACACGAGCATCGCGAGGCCGCCCCAGGCCGAGATGAAGGCGCCCAGCGGTCCGCGGAGCCCCCAGATGCGCACGCTCACCGCGCGAAGCGGCGCGCGCGCGCCGAACGTCGTCGTGAAGATGAGATACGCCGACGACAGGCCCGCCAGCACGCCGCAGGCGTAGATCGCCATGTGCGGCGGGCTCCAGAACGAGTCGCGGCCGATCGAACGGTGCCACGAGATGTCCCAGTAGCCGCCGACGTAGGCCGACGTGACGGCGAGCGCCGAGCACCAGAGATACCAGGGAATGGACTGCGTCATGCGAGGGTCTTCTTCAAGAAGGCGACAGCTTCCGGCCAGATGCGCGCGGCCAGCGTGGCGTTCAACGTGCCCAGCGCGTTGTGCGGTCCCATGAAGGCGTGGCCCGTGCCGGGGTGCACGGTCAGCGTCACGTCCTTCCCCATCGCCCTCAGCTTCGCTTCGAGAGCGCGCGCGGCTGTTGGAGGGAAGAAGCTGTCGTGTTCCGCCATGTGCCCGCTCACGGACGCCGTCAGCGCGGACCAGTCCGGCTCCATGTCGCCCTGGGGGAATCCATAGAACGGCACAAGCGCCTTGACCTTGTCGGGGCGATTGGCGGCGATGAGGAACGCGAGCATCCCGCCCATGCAGAACCCCACCACGCCGATTCCCTTGCTTGTGACCGCACTGTGGCCGGACAGATAGTCGACGGCCCCGCTCATGTCCCGGCCCGCACGATCCGCCGGGAGGCTCTGCATCAAGTGCGACGCCTTGTCCATCTCGGTGTGACCAGCCAGCTCGCCGTGGTACAGGTCGGGCGCGAGCGCGACGAACCCGGCGGCGCCGAGGCGATCCGTCATCTCCTTGATGCCGGAGTCGAGGCCCCACCATTCCTGGATCACGAGAACGCCCGGTCCCGAACCCGCCTGAGGCACGACGAGGTACCCCGACGCGGTGGACCCGTTGCTGCGGAACGTGATGATCTCAGCCATACGGGTAAGAATAACCCGTCGGATCTAACGGGTGGACTCCGGGCTCCGCGAGGCGTCCCGCCCGTATAATCCGCGGCAACGCCTGTGGCCGTGACTCCTGGCATGCGCGTCGGCCCGTACAGATTGTCTCTCCCATAGGGGCGGGCGGAATGGGCGAGGTCTACCGCGCCACGGACACAAAGCTGAAGCGCCAGGTTGCCGTCAAGATTCTTCCTCCGGCGTTGGCGACAGCTCCCGATCGGTTGGCGCGCTTTCAACGCGAAGCGGAAGTGCTCGGCGCCTTGAACCACCCGAACATCGCCACGATTTACGGCCTCGAGGAGGCGCGAGGAGCTGAAGCCAACATGCCCTCTGTTCGCCACCGACGGACCTGTTCAGCGTCACGAATGCGATCCAACGTTTCGGGGATCGTGGTCGGCGCCCAGCGACCACAGCAGATCGACAGCAGCCTGCCAGGACGACTGCGCCAGGCTTGGCACCACATCCAGGTCGAACGTGACGCGCGAGCCGCCGTGAAGAGACGCGGCGACGCCGCCGACGATCACGAATTCAACGTGATGGTCGTGAAGCTGGCTCAGAATGTCTAGAAAGTTGCTCGCCATGCGATCGCTGTTCCGCGAAGGCCTCGCGCAGTGTCGTAAGGCTGCGCGCCCGGTCGCTGAGCAGCCGAAGCCTGAGGGTGAAGGACTGCTCGTCCAGAGGTTCGATCGGAGACCGATCGGGCTGAACCCCAGTCCAGTCGATGCTGGGTTGGTCTGCCTGTTGCACTAGTGGCATTGTCCCACCAAACGGCATGCGGTGTCCTTCGTAGTTCTCACTTCTAACTTCGAAGTTCCGCGCTAGCGGCTTCCCGCTTCCCTGATCTTCCGGGACACGCGGTCTTCGATCCAATGCGGGTCCCACCACTCGACGGAGTTCACGGGCACACCCTGCAGCAGCATGCTGAAGTGCAGGTGGTCGCCTCCGGCGAGACCGGTGATGCCGGTCCGCCCCAGCTCCTGTGACTTGCGGACCTCGTCGCCCGGCTTGACGGTGAAGGACGACAAGTGCGCATAGAGGGTCTGGACGCCGAGGCCGTGATCGAGGATGACGCAGTTGCCGTAGATGCCCAGAAACTCGGCGAAGACCACAATCCCGTTGTTGGCGGCCAGGACGGGCGCCTGCTGCACGGACGCGAGGTCGAAGCCCAGGTGCACCTGCCGATCGATCTCCTTGTTCCCGAAGAAGTACGTCCGTCGATCGGCGAAGCGGGACTCGACCTGCGAGTTGCCAAGCTGCGCGAACGCCTCGCTCCAGAGCATCTGGGGCTTGGTGCCGGACGCGACCTTGACGATGGTCTCGGCATTGCGCCGGCGCAGCTCCCCGTTGATTGTCAAGAACGCCTTGAGGCGCGCTTCGGGTGTGCTGGTGTCGACGGCCAGGTCCGGGGTGTTGGACGCGATGGCGGGCACGACGCGATCGAGAAAACCCTGGTCGATGGGAATACGCGACTGCACGAACGCCTTGGCAAACGGGCGATGCTCGAGGAGCGTCGTCGTTTCGTTGCCGGCCGGATCCCTGGCAAAGGCCGAGATCGGCGTGTTGACCTTCTGATCGTGGTGAAGGGCAAAGAAGACGACGCGAAGCGCCGGGTCGGACAGCCCGACTCCCTTGCCGGGGTACGCCGGGTAGGTCGCCTCGCCGACGCGGATGCCCGCCTGAGCATCCTCCGGAGAGGCTCGAAGCACGGCGAACTCGGCGCCGCCGAGGTTGACGAAGTGGTGGAGGGAGGCGACCGATATGCGCGGCGGCTCGAGCCGGACCTGCAGATCGCGCGTGACACTCGACTCCGCCGTCCGCAGCCCGTAGAACACGGGCCGAACGGCCGTGATGGTCAGGCGGGCCGGGCCTGAAACGAGGGCCGGCTGTGCCTTCTTGCCGAGCGGACGAGCCACCTTGAGGCGGTCCGGGGCGGCCGGATCGACCTCGCCCGCGTCGGCGCCAAGCGAGAAGACCGGCGTGGACTGCCCGTTCTGCTCGAGCACGGCGTCGACGCGCTGCAGCAGCCCACCGGGCGCCTCGACAGAGAACTCGAGCGAACCGGCCTGCCCGACAAACGCCTCAGGGCGTTGAATCGTGATCGTCGGACCAGCCTCGCGGCCCGCCCACCACCAGGCCCCGCCGAGCCCAACCACGCCGATCAGCAGCAGGAGGAGGAACGCGCGGACGAGAAATCGCATGACAGCGATGATAGACCGTCACGCGCTCACGTACCAGTACCCGCGAGCCGTCCGGTTGAGCTCGAAGAGAGGGGTCGCTACTTGGCGCGCCCCAGGAAGCCCGGCGTCAGCATCTGGACCTTCCAGGCCGCGCCGCGGCCGACGATGTACAGCGTCTTCTTGTCGGGGCCGGCAAAGGCGATGTTCTGCGGAGAACGCGAGACGGGAATCGTCCCGAGGTGCTTCCCTTCCGGGCTGAAGACCTGGACGCCCGCCGAGGTCGCGGCATACACGCGGCCCTCGTTGTCGATCGCCAGGCCATCTGCGCCGCTCGTCACGCCGGTCGCGGCCTTCGTGACACCCTCGTAGCGGCCGAAGTTGCGGCGATTGGCCAGCTTGCCGTCCGCCTGCACGTCGTAGGCGAGGAGGTACTCGCCGCGGGTGTTGTTGATGAAGAGCGTCTTCTCGTCGCGGCTGAGCAGGATGCCGTTCGGGTTGTCGATGCCTTCGGCGGCCTTCACGGCACGGCCGCCCGGCGGGATGTAGTACACGAAGGGCACGAACGGCGTCGCGGGCGCCGGCGCTCCCGCGGGCTGCGCCACGGGACCAGGCACCGTGAAGTACACGCCCCCCTGCCGGTTGACCGTGAGATCGTTGGGCCGTCCGTCGATCGTGTTCTCGAAGGTGGTCTCGCTGCCCTTCGGGTAGATGACGCCGACCCGCGTCTGCCCCGGCGTCGTTTGCACGGAGATCATCCGGCCTTTGGCATCGAACGCCAGGCCGTTCGAGCCGTTCGTGTTCTCGAGGAATGTCGAGACGTTGTTGTCCTTGTCGATTCGGGTCAAGCGGCTGGCGTTGGTCTCGGTGAACACCACGCTGCCGTCGGGCAGAGCGATGGGTCCTTCCGTACCCTGGAAGCCCTCCTTGATGACGGTGACCTTCGTGCCCGCGGCGGTCACGCCGGGAATTGCTGGCGCCACGGTATCGGTGGCCGGCGGAGGCGGCGCCTGCGCAGCGGGCTGCGCGAGGGCAGGGACCGACAGAAGCGACGCGACGAGGAGGAGCGTCGCGACGAGAATGACCGGCGCAACGAGAGAAACCGGCAGCTTCATGAGACGCTCCTTACAATGAATCAAGGGACGGAAATCTCCCGGACGTACCAGGGGATGATGGTGACGCTCAACAACTGTTCGGTGCCGTCGAAGATACGGGCAAAGCGGGGACCCGTAGCACTGAAGCGGAGCGTCTCAACGCGATCGACCGGCGCCGCCAGGCTTCGGACCACATCCGACGCCTGGTTGATGCGATAGGTGCGCGTGAAGTCGGGACGAACTGCGGAGCGGATCGTGGTCTGCACTTCTGCCTTGATCGGCGCGGCGCGGCGGTATGCCAAGCGAAGCTCGAGCCGCTCGCCGCTCGCGGCCGCGAACTCCCACGCCTCTTCGGCGCGCCCGGCCTCCTCTGCGCTCGCAGACGATGAGCGCTCGAGCCGGCTGACGGTGGCCGTCAAGGACGTGCCGTAGGCGCCTTCTCCCTCAGGCGAGATGCCGAGAACGACAATCGGGTTGGTCCGCCCGGTCTCGGCGTGTCTGGCCGGCACGGTCATCACCGTGTAGCGAATGGTCCCGGTCCGCATCGTCTTCCCCTGCGGATCCAGCACGAGCATCCGTTCCATCACGGTGAGCGACAGGTTCGCTCCGTCGGTTGGCCGCGCCGGTTGACGGATCGACCTTCCAGCCGGCGGGCAGAAGGGCTTGGACGGCCGGTTCAGGCACCCTGAAGCTCAGGACGGTTCGCGCCTCAGCGCTCCATTCGGTCATGCCCTGCCCTTCGGTGGGCACACTGCCCGCCAGCGTCACGACGATTGCCCCGGCGACGTACGCAGAGAACGTGGTGCGGTTCACGGCGCGCGATCGTACAACCGATTGCTCGACAGCTCAACGCCGTTCCGGCGGGTCCGAAAGGACCCGCCCTACGTCGACCATCTCGTGTCAGGTAGGCCGGGTCCTTTCGGACCCGGCGGCGCTGTGATCGAATCGGCCGTGCGCGAGGAAGTGCAGCGTCTGTCGAATGGCCTCGTCGTGGTCGACGATGAACGTGTGGTTGGCGTTGACGGTGATGAAGTCGGCCATGCCGGGAAGCGCAGTCTCTTCCACCTGGACGGTACCGTCGTGCGAGCCCGGCGGACGGGTGAGCGACGAGTAGTACGACGTCGGCTGCAGCGGGTGGAAGCTGCGCGTGCCGGCGACGATGCCGAACGGACAGGAAGGCGCGCCAAGGGCATCGACAACGCTGTGCTCCTGATCGCGGCTGAGATCGACCAGAGCCCGGCCGTAGTAGCCGCGGGCCCACTCGTACTCCTTCGCTTTGGATGCGATGGCCGCGCCCTGGTTGGGCGGCGCCAGCATGACCACCCGCCCGGCATTGGGGAGCGTTCCTCGCGCCAGCGCCCCGCGGGCGAGCAAACCGCCCATGCTGTGCGTCACGAAGTCGACCCGGCCGCTCGATTTCGCCACGACCTGCGCGTAAGTCTCGAGCGCGTCGACAAGATCGAGGATCCCGAACTTGCGGCTGGGATAGTCCCAGTTGTACACGGCCCAGCCTGCGCCCTTCAGCCTGGTTGCGAGGCGCGTCATCGAGCGCCACGTCCTCGCAAGGCCGTGGACCAGAATGACGGCCCTCTCGGAGGTGACCGCCGGTGCGGCGGCCTGCCGGAGCGCACGCGCGTCAGCAGCCTCCGGCCCGCCGCCGCGTTGCTCCCGTCGTTCGAAGAAGTGCGCGATGGCGTTGGCGTAGTACTGCACCAGCGGACGCTCGCCAGGAGCCACCCGACACACGCCGCTCTCCACGACGATGAGCCGGCGGAGGGTCAGCATCCTGAGACCGACGGTCAGAAAGTACGACGGATCGCCACGCGGAACGTACAAGCGTGCGCCAACGCTTTGCAGCTCTTCGCTCAGGGCCCGGACACGTTCGGCGAGCGCGGTTTCGCTCGCGGCTTCTCCGTCGAAGCTCAGAATGGCCGAGGCGACAAGGCTGACCGGCGTGACGGGCACGATCGCCGCGATCTCGCCCATGAGCAGCTGACCGAGCCGCTCGGTCTCGGCGGCCCTCGCCTCATCGTCGAGCATCGACAGATCGACGCCTCGCTCCTGGAGGTAGCCCCGCAGCGAGAGCGGCGGCCCGAAGTTGACGCAGGCGTACCCGAAGCGATGGAGCCGGCCGCGAAGGTAGAGCCCGGCGTTCTTTCCGATCCAGCCCAGAGCCGAGAGGGCCGTGCGGGCGCCGGAGGGCGGCTCGACCGCCGGGTCCAGGTCGGCGAGCAGGGTGCGATCCTCGAGCACGCGGTCGTAGTTGACGGCCACGGGCACGAACACCAGATCGCCGGGGGTCGCGCGCGAGAACCGGCGCGTGGCGTACGCCAACAGCCCCAGCTTCGGCGGTCGCAGCCGTCCGTCACGGGACAGGCCGCCTTCGGGGAACATCGCCTGCGTCACGCCGTGCTCGACGGCCGCCTGGACGTACCGCTCGAGCACCTTCCGATAGAGTCGATCGCGGGAGTTGCGCCGCACGAAGAACGCGCCGAGGCCGCGCAGCAGGCTGTCGAGCGGCCAGATTCGCGCCCACTCGCCCACGGCGAAGCTGAGCGCCACGTGCTCCGCGGCGAGAAATGCCACCAGCACGTAGTCCATGTTGCTGCGGTGGTTGATGACGAACACGACGCTGGCGTCGGTCGAGGCCTGCTGCAGCGTCGCTTCGTCCACGTAGCCGACGCGCACGCGGAAGAGGAGCGTGGCCAGGCGTCGCGCCAGCCGGTACGCAACGCGGTGATGAAGGCGGGCGTTGTACTGCGGGACGATCTCCTCGGCGTAGCGCCGGACCCTGGCAACGACAGCACTCTCGGTGGATGCCCTCGTGGCGGACTCCTCGAGGATGGCCTGTCGCACCTCCGGATCGGTGACGAGGGCTTCCACCACTCTCGCGCGCTGGTCCGGATCGAACGGCGTGAGCCGGGCCGGTCGAGATCCCACAGTCAGCGTGCGCCGGCAGGCAGATGGTCGATGAAGTACCGCGCGATCAACGTGTAGACGTGAGCCGACGTGCCAGGGCCCTCGGCGATGGCGTGCGTCCTGTTCGGGTACACCATCACGTCGAAGCGCTTGCCGAGCGACACGAGCTTGTTGATCAGCTGCTCGGTGCCCTGGAAGTGCACGTTGTCGTCGCCCGTGCCGTGGATGACGAGCAGGTTGCCGCGCAGGCCCTCGGCGAAGTTGATGGCCGATCCGAGACGGTAGCCCTCGACGTTGTCCTGCGGGAGCCCCATATAGCGCTCCTGATAGATCGTGTCGTACAGCCGCTGATCGGGCACCGGGGCGACGGCGACACCGGCACGGTAGACGTCCGGGAAGCGGAACATGGCGTTGAGCGTGTTCGACCCGCCGCCGCTCCAGCCCCAGATGCCGACCCGCTCGCGATCAACAAACGGGTAGCGCGCGGCGATCGCCTTGACGGCCGCCGCCTGCTCCCGCGACGCCAGATCCCCGACGGCGCCGTACACGACCTTGCGCCACGGCGCGCCCTTCAGCGCCGGGGTGCCGCGGTTGTCCACGCTCACGACGACGTACCCCGCCTCGGCCAGCGCGCGGTGAAACAGCATGCGCGCACCGCCCCAGCGATCGACGGCCGTCGCGGTCGCCGGCTCGCCGTACACGTAGAAGATCGCCGGGTAGCGCCGTGAGGGATCGAACGTGGACGGCTTGAGCATCCACCCGTCCAGCGACACGCCGTCGTCGACCGCGACGCGGAAGAACTCCGCGGGCGGCGACGCCAGGCCGTCGGACTTCAGCGTGTTCTGCAGTCCGGAAATGTCGGTCAGCGCGCGCACAGCACGATGCGTCGGGAGATCGACCATATCGATCACGGGCGGCTGGTCGAACCGCGAGTGCGTGTGGAACGCGAGCCGACCATCCGGGGCGATGTCGTAGTCGTGGCTCCCCGGCTGTCCGTGCGGCGTCACACGCTCCGGCGTGCCGGTGCCGTCCAGTCTGGACCGGTACAGAAAGCGTTCGGTGGGGCTCGTCGGTGACGCTCCGAAGTAAATCCACCCCTGCTTCTCGTCCACTTCGACCACGGCGGTGATGTCGGCGTCGAAGCGCGTGATGAGCGTGGCTTCGCCGCCAGCCCTCGGCACGCGGTAGACGTGTCGCCATCCATCGCGCTCGGTCGTCCAGAGGAACGCGCGAGCGTTGTCGAACCACCGCACGGTGTCGCCGACAGCCACCCATGTCGTGGACTCGTCGCGAAACACGCGACGCGTCGCGCCCGTCCGCGCATCGGCCAGCAGCAGATCGTGCTGATTCTGCAGCCGGTTCAACTGCTGGATGGCCACGGTGTCCGCATCCACCCATCCCAGGCGCGCGAGGTACGTATTGCGCGGATCGCCGGGCGTCTGCATCCAGCGGGTGTCTCCTCCGTCGGCGCTGACGACGCCGATGCGCACCGCGGAGTTGGTGGTGCCGACCTTGGGATACGGGATGCGCGTAATGGTCGGGTACAGCGCGTCGGTCGTGTTGATGAGGGAGAACAGCCGCAACGCCCGTGCTGTCGAACTGCCAGTAGGCGATCGACCGGCCGTCGGGGCTCCAGCGGAACCCGTCGCGCACACCGAGCTCTTCTTCGTATACCCAGTCGGCCGTGCCGTTGATCGTGGTCTCGGATCCGTCCGTCGTGAGGGGGGTGACGCGCCCATCGCTCAAGCGCTCGACATACACGTTGTTGGCCCGCACGTAGGCGACGCGCGTGGCGTCCGGAGAGAACTTGGCGAACATCAGCGTGGACTCCGGCGCGCCGGCGCCAAGCTGGGTCAACCCGCCGCCTGCGAGATCCAGCACCCAGTAGTCGCCCCTGGTGTTCTGCCGCCAGACACGCTGCGTGTTCGTGAAGATGAGCAGGCGGCGCCCGTCATCCGACCACCGGTAGTCCGCGACGTCGAGCGGCGCGGTGCGGCCCCGAGGCACGAGACGCGACGCGTCCACCAGCACCCGGACGCTCGCCCGTCGCGCCCTCGTACCGAACGATGGACGATTGCTCGACCGTGGTGTACGCGCCGCCCTCTGGAAGCCACCGCGCGGGGCCAAAGCGCGGGCTGGCGTAGGCAGTTGAGGCAACGATACGGGCGATCTGCTGCGTCGAGGCTCGGGGCGCGGTTCTCCTGGTCTCCCGCGGCCCCCGCGACGACCGAGAGCGCGGCAAAAGCCGCAAGGATCGAGGGCGCCCGCCGGTGTCCATGCACGGCTCGTTGGCTGCATGGGTGAACGATACCACCGCCCCGCCATGTCTTCCGGCGGCCCCGCTCCAAGGCTTGTCGCCAGGTTTGGTTCTAGAACTTCAGACGCACGCCCAGCTGTGCCGATCGCGGCTCACCGACACCCGTGATCTGGTTGAAGGTGGGCGAGGGGTTGGTCGGATACGCGCCCGCCCCGAAGTTGGCGTTCCGCGTGATGTCGTTGCGGTGGTTGGTCAGGTTGAACACCTCCACCAATCCCTCGATTCGTACGCGCGGTCCCACCCTGAAGGGGTACATCGCTCGCAGGCTCATTGAAAAGAAGCTGTCGGCCACGCCGATATTTCGTTCGATGAACTCGCCATCGACGATGGGTCGGCCCGCGGTCCCCTGAATCGTGGTCACGCCAGACGTGATGTTGAAGGGCAACGCCGAATAGGCCTGGACGACGCCACTCAACTGGAACCTGGCCACGTCCACCCCGCCATTGACGACGAGGCGATGTCGTTGGTCGCCGTCCGACCGGGCCCAATCCTCCCAGATGTTGAACGGATCGATGGGTTGGCTGAAGAAGGCCTCGCCGACGTTGTTGTGCGAGGTCGAGAGGGTGTAGCTCACCCGGTAGTAGCCACTTTGAGAGGGCCGCTGCCTGAACGACACCTGCAAGGCATGCGAAGTGGAATCCCCCGCCGAAACGTACATGTTGTTGTTGGAGTAGGTCGGATTGGGCCGGCAACCGTTGTTGGTGCCCGCCGCCACGCACGACGGTACGTTCTGGTTAATCGCCAACATCAGGTGAACGCCCTTGAGGTACGAATAGTCCGCGCTGATGGTACCGAGCGCCCCGAGCTGCCGTTCGACTTCGATGCTGGCCTGTCCCGAGTACCCGTTCTGCATATCCGGATCCAGGGTCGTCAGGTTGAGAAGGGCTGTCGACGCTGGCGCCACCGGCAGGATATTCGGGAACGTCGGGGCGCCGGTCTGCGTCGGCGACAAGCTGACATTCAGCTGCTGCACGGCCGTGAGGTCGGTGCTGTTATTCGCCGACAGCAGCGCATTGGCCAGGGCCCGCAGCGGAATGCGGTCGTAGTACAGACCGGCGCTGCCGCGGACACCGTGTCGCGCGACGCCGTGGGCGTCCACGCAAAGCCGACCCGCGGCGACAGGTTGTTGGTGTCGGTGTTGATCGTCTCCAGGAACTGCAGGTCGTAACGCAGGCCGACATTCAGCGTCAGGGTGGAGGTGGCCTTCCATTCGTCCTGCGCGTACATCCCGATGTTCGCGTTGGTCTGAGGGATCACGAGCTCGCCGAACGTCTGCCCAAAGCCGGCGTTGTTGTAGACGCCGGTCAGGAAGTTGGCCATCGACGAGAAGGTGTACTGTCCGCGCACGGCGCGCGGGAACGTGATCGTGTCGTCGTTGTAGAGCAGATCCGCACCCACGCGCAGGCCGTGGGCCCCGGCCTGGTGCGAGACGTTGTTGACCACCTGGTACATCTTGTTGAGGCGGCCCTGCGGGCTGGACGGGAACGTGCCGAAGGAGGCCACGCCGGCAATGCTCACCGCGGGACCAATTTTGTCGGTGGGCAGGGCGAGGAAATCACTGTACGTGAACTGGGCTCGCGTTTCGTTGACGGTGCGCGGCCCCAGCGTCAGGGTGTTGCTGATCGCGATCGCCTGGTCGAGGTTGTCAATCCCGGCCGACGCCGACGGCGCGCTGATGCCGCCGGCTCCCCGTGAATTCTCTGAATACACGTCGTAGAGGCTGTAGCGGATGGTGAGAAGATCCTTGCCGCTGAACTGGTGATCGACCTTGCCCAGCCCGTTGATTCGGTGCACGGGGTTCTCGTAAATCCCCGTCGCGACACGCGATCCCGGATAGCCCGTCTGGGTGAGCCGCGCATTGATAATCGCCACGTTGGCGTCGCTGATCGTCGTCAGCCCGGTCTGGTCGAGCAGCCGCTGCTCGAAGTTGCCGAAGTAGAACGTCCGGTTCTTGGCGATCGGACCACCAACGCTGACGCCGTACTGCTTCTCCGACATCGGCAGCTTCGTGCCCGACAGCACGTTCTCGGCGTTCATCGCGTCGTCCCTGAAGTAGCCGTAGACGTCACTATGCAAGGTGTTGGTGCCACTCTTGGTGACCACGTTGACGTAGCCGCCGAGTGCACGTCCAAGTTCCGCCTGGCCACCCGATGTCACGACCTGAACTTGATCCACGGCGTCGACGCCATACGGCATCCCGCTCAAGCCCGCCGCGTCGTCGTTGGCCGAGAGGCCATCGACGATGAAGCTGTTGGAGAAGTTGCGCTGGCTGCCGACGGAAATACCGGAGCCGGTGTTTGCCGAGGTCTCCGCGAAGAGCTGCGTGCTGTTGAGATTCGGCTGCGACACGCCTGGCAAAAGCAACGCGATGTCCAGGAAGTTGCGGCCCTTGAGCGAGAGACTCGCAACCTCGGCTTGCGACACGGTAGCGGCTATCTGGGTACGGGCGGATTCGAGCACGGGCGCTGCCGCGCTGACCGTCACGGTCGTGGCCACCGATTCCAGAGAGAGCGCGACGGGCACTTCAAACGCTGACCCCACCGTGAGGGTCAGCTCGCGCCTGGCGGTCTGGAAACCCGGCAGGCTCACGGTGATTTCGTAGGTCCCAACGCGCAGGTAGGTGAAGCGGAAACGCCCCGAGGCATCGGTCACCCCGTCGGTGGTGATGTTGGTTTCGGTCTGCCGCGCCACGACGGTGGCACCCGGCACCACCGCGCCCTGCGGATCGGTGACACGCCCGCTGACGCTGGCGTTGTTGACGGTCTCCTGTGCCGCGGCGGCGAGGGCCAGCGGTCCGGCGCCAAGCGTCGCCGCCAGCACGACAATGAAAGTGAAAGGCTTCATGACCAGCTCCCGAACGCGATCGAAGTCTCAATGCTGCCCACATCGCGGCGCGCTCGTGTGCGAGCAATGACGACAACGCTGCCAGGATCCTCCGATTGGAGAGATCGGCTGCGGCGTCGGCCGTGAATGTGGAAATCTGAACGAGAGAGGACTAGGACCGGGGAGGAGGCGAGGAAACCTGCCGCGGGGCGTCGACGAGCTCCTGCTCGACTACGAGCGGGGTACCTGTCGGCAGCATGCGAACCACAAAGCGACTCGGCGCGCTCACGAGGCCGGCGGCGCCGACAAAGCCCTGCAGCGTCTGCGTCGCGCCGCAGTTGCACTGCATCCAGGCGGTCGCGCTCGCGGCATCCGACGACGTCGCATGATGCTGGCCGTGGTCGCTGCCGGCTGCGTGTATGGGACAGGCCGCACCGGTCTCGGCCGCCATGTGACACACCGCGGAGTCGGCTTCGGCATGATGCGCATGCGCGCCGGCGCAGAGCACCGTCGTGGCGCCCGCGAGGGCGACGACGTAGACGCCCACGATGAGCGCACTCAAGCCGGCGAGCCTGGACCTAAACTGCAGCATCAGCCTATGTGGAGCATAGCGCCACTAGCAAACGGCGCGCCGTTGAGCTAGTGGAATTTCTGCGGGATTGGGCCCGGTGCCAGGCGAAATCCCGCCAAATCGGTGAGAAATGTACGCCCTCAGGAAGAAAGGTGCAAAGAGTGAGAAGGTAAAGAACGTAAACGCCAAGGTGTTGGCCGCGTATGATTCGGAGGAGAAGGATGAACCGCATGATTACTGCCCGCACCGTGCTTGTCGGATTCGCGATGCTCGGCCTGGCCACCGCCGCCCCGGCTCAGGACTACACCCAGTGGCGCGGCCAGAACCGCGATGGCTCGGCCTCGGGGTTCGTCGCCCCGAAGGCCTGGCCCGACACACTGACGCCCGCCTGGAAGGTCGAGATTGGCGCCGGCTACGCCACGCCGCTCGTGGTCGGCAACCGCGTGTACACCCACACCCGGCAGGGCGAGAACGAAGTCATGCTCGCGCTCGACGCCGACACCGGCAAGACCGTCTGGCAGACGCCGTATCCCGCGCCTTACAAGATGAACCCCGCCACCAAGAACCACGGGCAGGGTCCCAAGTCGACGCCGCTCTTCCTGGACGGCCGCCTCTACACGCTCGGCATCAGCGGGATCGTCTCGGCGTTCCAGGCATCGGACGGCAAGCTGCTCTGGCAGAAGCCGGCGCCGCCGGTCGATCCGCTCTATGGCACGGCCATGTCTCCGATTGCCGACAAGGGCATCGTCATCTTCCACGTCGGCGGCACCGACCAGGGCGCGCTCACGGCGTTCGACGCGCTCACCGGCAATGTGCGCTGGGCCTGGAACGGCGATGGCCCGGCCTACGCCTCGCCGATCATCACCGAGTTCGGCGGCACCAGACAGCTCATCACGATGACCCAGAAGAATGCGGTGGCGCTCGACGTGGCCACGGGCGCTCTGCTGTGGCAGCTGCCGTGGGTCACGCGCGCCACCAACAACTCCACCACGCCGTTGCGCTTCGGCGACACCATCATCATCAGCGGGCAGGGCAAGGGCACCATGGCGGTGCAGGCCCGTCCGAAAGGGCACTGCGTGGACGGCTGAAACGGTCTGGGAAACGGCCGAAGTCGGCATGTTCATGAGCAACCCGGTCATCGTGGGCGACACGCTCTTCGGCCTGTCGCACCTGGCGAGCGGTCAGTACTTCGCGCTCGATCTTCCGACGGGCAAGGTCCTCTGGCTCGGCGAGCCGCGCAGCCGCCACCAACACCGCCATCGTCAAGGCGGGCGAAACGTTGTTTCTGTTGAACGACGATGCGGAGCTTGTCGTGGCCAGGGCGAGCCGGACCGGCTTCGAGCCGGTGAAGACCTATACGGTCGCGACCAGCTCGACGTGGGCGCAGCCGACGGTCAGCGGCGGCCGCATGTTCATCAAGGACACCTCGACGCTCTCGCTGTTTCGGCTGAACTGATCATCGGGTCGGGAGGGTCGGGCAGGGTCAGGTAGGTCTGGCGGGTGACGAACCCGCCTCGACCTACTCGACCCAGCCCGACCTACCCGACCTACCCGACCTACCCGACCTACCCGACCTACCCGACCCTAATTTGGCCTTGTAAGCTCAGCCATAGCGCAGTAGACTCGCGCGCCTCGGTTCAATGAGCCGCACCCAGCGGACGATCGCGTTTCTGTCGACCAGTTCGGCGTACGCGGGGCTCGCCTGCCTGCTCATGTGGCCGCTCCCACTCAACCTGAGAACGCACCTGCCCGGAAACCCGGCTGGCGATCTGGGCGTCTACGTGTGGAACCTCTGGATCTTCCGGCATGAGATCCTCCGCCACGGCCGGCTTCCCTTCTCGACCGACCATGTCTTCGCCTACACCGGCGGCGCCGACTTCAGCCTGCACAACTACACGCCGCTCGCCGGTCTGCTGGCCACGCCGCTCATGGACACGCTCGGCGTCGTCGGCGCCTTCAACGTGATCCTGTTGACGTTCATGACGTTGTCGGGGATCGGCGTCTTCGTGCTCGGTCGAAGCCTCGGCCTCGGGCGCCCGGCGGCGTGGACCGCCGGAGCCGTCTTCATGGCCTCGCCACTCCTGACGGCCAAGGGCACGGCCCACTTCAGTCTGGTGGCGGCGGCGGCCCTTCCCCTGTTTCTCTGGGCGCTTCTGCGTACGCTCAAGACGACGCGCGCGCGCGACGGCGCCATCGTCGGGACACTGGTCGCCGTGGCGACCTACTCGGACGCGTACTACGGCATCTACTGCGTCCTGATGGGCGCCTTCCTGGTGGCTTGGCACCTGACCCGTGTGGACTGGCGCGGCGCGGTGCGCGCTCCCCGCACGCTGGCCTTTGTGCACGTCGCCATCGCGGCCATTGGTGTGTTGGTCGGCTGGCGTGCCTGGAGCGGCGTCACCGCCGTCACGATTGGCCCGGTCGCCATCGGCCTGCAAACGCTCTACACACCAATGCTCGTCCTGGTCGCGTTGCTCGCCGTTCGGGGCTGGCTCGCAACAGGACCGGTCATCCGACTCGATCGTCCGCGGCTGTTCTCACGTCTGGTGCATCCGGGCCTGGTGGCCGTGGCGAGCTGTGTCTTGTGGTTGCTGCCCCTCCTCGTCGGACTGGCGCTCCGGTTCCTCGACGATCGTCTGCCGGGCACCGAGATCTTCTGGCGCAGCAGCCCGCGGGGTGTCGACGCGCTCGCATACGTCGTGCCCAACCCGACGCATCCGTGGTTCGGCGCGACGCACCAGCCACTGGTTCATGCCGGCGCAGGCAGACGCGTTTCCCGAGTTCGTCGCCGCCTTTTCGATCGTCGCGCTCGCGGTGATCGCCGTCGCGGCGTGGCGTCGGCTCCTGCCGGGCTGCTGGGTCGCGTTCACCATCTTCTTCGTCGCGCTGTCCCTTGGGCCGTTCGTCCACATCGCCGGCGATCAACACGTACGTGATCGGGCCGTGGGCTCTTCTGCGCTACGTACCCGTGATCGGCATGGCGCGATCGCCGTCGCGGTTCGCCGTGGTGGCGGTGCTCGGCCTCTCGTTGCTGTTCGCGTTTTCGGTCCAGGAGCTGTACCGACGACGCGCGGCCCATGGAGGCCTGGGCTGGCTGCGGACCGCTGGTGGTGTCGCGGTCATGATCCTTCTCGCAGCCGAGCTGATGCCTGTGCCACGCCCGCTGTTTGCGACCAACGTGCCGGACGTGTACCGGCTGGTTACGGCCAATGTGCCCGACGAAGAAACCGGCCGGCTGCTCGAGCTCCCGACGGGCGTGCGCGACGGCACCTCGTCCCGCGGCAACTTCAACGTCGCGGCGCAGTTCTTTCAGACGGTCCATCGGCGGCCGCTCATCGGCGGTTACCTGTCGCGGGTGTCACGCTGGCGGAAGCAGGAGAACGAGCGCGTGCCCATGCTGCGCGCCCTGTACACGCTCAGCGAAGGTCGCGATCTGTCACCGGCCCTGGCCGACGAAGCCCGCGACTCGCGCGAGGCGTTCCTGCGGCGTTCGTGCGTCGAGTTCGTGATCGTGGACAAGGAGAGGGCATCGGTCGAGCTCGAAGCGTTTGCCGTTCGTACGCTGGGCCTCACGCTCGTACACGAAGACCCGGAGTTCGTCCTCTACACGCCTATCGTGCGGCCGCCGTGCGAACCGCGCGGACGAAAGTGAACTGGCCGGCACATCCCGCACCTGGCTCGTGCGCCCGGTCGCATCGCGCGTATATAATCCACCGCAATCTGCCAGTCGCTCCGGCTCCCGCTTCAGCGTCCACGAGATCACGGCGCCGTTCGGCGAAGGCGGCACGGCCCAGGGTTTGACTTTGCAGGGTGGAGGCGACACATGCGATATGCGGCGCTGATTCTCGGCGGCCTCATGGCGGCGAGTCTGCCGGCCGATGCACGCGCGCAGAGCGCCAGGCGCGGCATTCCAGGACAACTACGCGGACGTGAACGGCGTGCGCCTGCACTATGCGAGCGTCGGCAAGGGGCCGCTCGTCCTGTTCCTCCACGGCTACCCGTCCTTCTGGTACCAGTGGAAGGATCAGATGGCGGAAATGGGCCGCGACCACCTGGCCGTCGGCCTCGACATGCGCGGCTACAACCTGTCGTCGAAGCCGGAAGGCCTCGAGCCCTACACGATGAAGCATCTCGTCGAGGACGTGCGGCAGTTCGCCGAGAAGATCGGCGGGAAGGACAAGAAGTTCGTGCTGGTCGCCCACGACTGGGGCGCCAACGTCGCCTGGGCCTTCGCCATGTATCACCCGGAGATGCTGGAGAAGCTCGATCATCGTCAACGGCGCCCATCCGTTCATCTCCGAACGGGAGCTACGCGAGAATCCCGCCCAGCGTTACGCCAGCAACTACTTCTTCGTGTTCAACGGCTACCTGGCGCCGGGCGAGCAGCCGGTCGACGAGAGCACACACCAGGGAGAGCGCCGTCCGCCGCGCGCATGCCGGGTTCGTGGACGCGGAGGTCAAGAGCGGCCGCTACACCGAAGAGGATCGCCAGGCCTGGATCGAGGCGTGGTCGCAGCCGGGCTCGACGACGGCCGGCCTCAACTACTACCGCGCCAACCACCGCAATCGCGCCGTTCAACGATCGTCATCCGGCGTCGACGATTCCCCGTTCCTGGTCGGCGAAGGAAGTCACCGAGGGCGCGAAGTCGACGATCATCAAGGTGCCGACGCTCGTGATCTGGGGGATGAAGGACACGGCGATCCTGTCCGGTCATCTCAGCGGGCTGGACAAGTGGGTGACCAATCTGAGCGTCAAGCTGTATCCCGACGATGACCACTGGGTGATGCTGGCAGAAGAACAAGCCGGTCGCCCAGGACATCCGGCGGTTCGTCGACGACAAGGATTTTCCGAAGGAGTCGGTCCACAGGTGAGAACTGAGAACTGAGAACTGTGAGGACGGCGTCACCTCACGGCGCGCATTTCTGGCGTCGCTCGGGGCCGCGGCCGCGCTGCCGCTGACCGAACGCTGGGTGGAACGGCTGCTCGCCGCTCAGGACCCGGCGGCGCTGGCGCCGCCTCAGGGTGGCCGACTGCTGGGAACCGTGCCGCTCGGCCGTTTCGACGGTCTTCCCGTTCCGCCCCTCGGACGGCTGCTTGGCTCAGGCCTCGACGCCAGGCTGTTCACCGACCTCGGCGGTCTCGACGTCGATTCGCTCGTCACGCCCACGGAGCAGTTCTTCGTGCGCACCGCGGCGTCCGCGGCACACACCGCCCGCGGACCGTGGCGCATCCGCGTCAACGGGCCCCAGGACTTCGAGATCACACCCGCGGAACTGGTCGCGCAGTCCCAGCCGATGGGGACGCACCTCCTGGAGTGCTCGGGCAACTCGGATCCGGCCAACTTCGGGCTCATCAGCGCCGCGGCCTGGTCGGGGGTACCGCTCGGCGCCCTGCTGGATCGCGCGAAAGCAACCTCGTCCTCGCTCGTGCGCGTGACGGGGTTCGACGACACCCAGCAGAAGACACAGACCTCGGTGCCGGGCGCCAGCTGGATCTTCGCGCGCGAGGATCTCGACCGGGCGGGCGCCTTTCTCGCCACCGGCATGAACGGCGGGCCGCTGCCCCTCGATCACGGGGCCCCCGCACGCCTCTTCGTCCCGGGCTGGTACGGCTGCGCGTGCGTCAAGTGGGTCACGAGCATCGACATCGTGGGCGCCGAGGAACGTCCCACCACGCAGATGCAGGAGTTCGCGGAGCGGACCCACCAGGTGGGTCCCGACGGTGCTCCCGACCCGCGCCCGCGATTTCCAGCCGGCGGTCATGGATCTCGCCGCGATGCCGATTCGCGTCGAGCAGTGGCAGGTGGCCGACGCCCGTCTTTATCGCGTCGTGGGCGTGCGGTGGGGCGGGAGCACGCGCACGGGGGCGCTGACCATTCGCTTCCGTCACAACGAGCGTTTCGTGCGGGTCGAGCAGTCGCCCGAGCCGGCATCCACGACGACGTGGAGCCTGTGGGCGCACACATGGCGGCCTGAGTCGTCCGGGCGCTATCAGATCGCGCTCGGTGTCGCCGACCCGACGATCCGCACACGGCGGCTCGATCTCTATTTTTATGTGAGGGAAGTGGAGATAGGAGAAATCTAGGCCGGCTCAGGGCTTATGGCTTACGCCGGCCTGAGCCTTGAGCCGTGAGCCCTAAGCCAACTAAGCGACCGCCGACCGCACGTCCATCTCGCCGAAGTGGAACGCGGCCATGAACGCGTCGACCACCTGCGGATCGAAATCCGACCCGGTGCCCTTCAGGATGATGTCCTTCGCGTCGAACGGCGACATGGCCTTGCGATAGGGCCGGTCGCTCGTAAGGGAGTCGTACACGTCGGCGACCGAGATGATGCGCGCCTCGAGCGGAATCTCGTCGCCGCGCGTCGGGTGGTAGCCGGAGCCGTCGAACTTGTCGTGGTGGGCGAGCACGATCGGAATCACGCGGCGGAGCGACCCGCCGACGGTCTCGAGCATCGACACACCCTTGTCGACGTGCCGCTGCATTTCGGAGTACTCGGCCGTGGTGAACTGGGCGGCCTTGTAGAGCAGTTCGCGGCTGACGTTCAACTTGCCGATGTCGTGGAGCAGGCCCGCCGCGCGCACATCCTCGATGCGTTCGGCGTCGAGGCCGAGGTGCGCGGCAATGCGCGTGGCGTACACCGACACGCGGTACGAGTGGTGCTCGGTGTACTCGTCCTTCGAAATGAAGTGCCGCAGCAGCCGCAGGACGCCGTTATAGGTTTCGCGCAGCTCCCGGAGCTGCTGGTTCTTGTGCTCGTACATCGTGCCCATCAGGTACCCGATCACGATCAGCATGCAGCCCCACGCCGTGAGGTCGAGCCATGCGGTCGCGGGCAGGTTCTCCGCCGTCCGGCCGAAAAGCCCGGAGGTCGAGGTCATGAGCACGACCATGAGCACGCTGCCAAGCGCGGTCAGCGTGGCGTGCCGCCGTCCGTAGAGATACGCCGACCCGAGCGTCGGCATCATGTAGAAGCTGAGCATCATCCGCTGGGAGTCGACGAGGAAATTCAGCATCAGCGCGATGATGAACATCGAGAGGATGAGCCACAGCTCCTTGTTCACCTTCTCGAAATGGCGCACGGCGTTGATTGCCACGTGATGCTCTCCTCTGGTTCAACCCAACGGACCAAGTCGTATCGAGTTCGCTCGAGTCCCCAGCTGGATTCGCAACACCTGTTCCAGCGGTGGGACGATCGCCCCACCTGAGGAGTGGCGTCCGTTAACACACAAGAGGGCAATGGGTTATCGCTGACACGGCCTCGCCCGACGGGTGCGGCGGAGAGGTCGCCCGGTCGTCGAGTACGGCCTGTTTCGGCACACCGGCAGACGAAACTTGAACCTGCCCCCGGGGCCGGAGAGGGCGAACGGTAGAATGGCTTGAATGCTACGGGTCGCCGCTGCCGGGATAGTCCTGCTCACATTCTCACTTCACGCGGCGCGACTGACAGCATCGGCCGAAGACCCGCCAATCCAGGGGCCGCCCGCGCCTGCGGCGCCGGAGGTGATCGCGCGCGACGCCCAGGGGCGCATCACGCTGCGGAGCATGCGCACGCCGTCGCCGCTCTCTGTCGATGGCGTCCTCGACGAGCCGTTCTACCGGGACGTCCGGTCGTTCGGCGACTTCGTCCAGCAGGAACCGAACGAAGGACAGCCGTCGACCGAGCGGACCGAAGTCTGGGTGTTCTACGACGACGACAACCTCTACGTGTCCGCGCGGCTCTGGGAGTCCGAGCGGGGCCGCCGCGTGGCCACCGAAATGCGTCGCGACGCCAACACGATGTTCGCGAACGATCATTTCGGCGTCGCCTTCGACTCCTTCTACGATCGCCGGAACGGGTACGGCATGTTCACGAACTCCATCGGCGGGATGCTGGACTGGTCGATCACGAACGAACAGCCCAACAACAGCTGGAACGGGATCTGGGATGCCCGGACCGCCGAGTTCGATGGCGGCTGGACCGTGGAGTTCCGCTTTCCGTTCCGCTCGTTCCGCTTCCGCGAAGGCGGCACGATCTGGGGCCTGAACATGCGCCGCAGAGTGAGCTGGAAGAACGAATTGTCGTACCTCGCGCCGGTACTGGCGTCCTGGGGCCGCCCGGCGATGTCGCGGATGTCCGCCGCGGCAACGGTCGCGGGGCTGCAGATGCCGGGCAAGCTTCGCAACATCGATCTCAAGCCATACGCCCTCGGCTCTGTGGCCACGGACAAGCGCGCGGTCAGCCCGTACTTCAACGATCCCAACGGCGAGCTCGGGTTTGACCTGAAGTGGGGTATCCAGCAGACCCTCATCGCGGACCTCACCGTCAACACGGACTTCGCCCAGGTCGAAGACGATGAAGCGCAGGTCAACCTGACGCGCTTCAGCCTGCTGTTTCCGGAGAAGCGCGACTTCTTCCTCGAGGGCGCGGACGTCTTCAACTTCGCCGGCGGACAGACCGGCAGCGGCGGCACCGGCGGAGGCGGAGGCGTACAGGGCGGCGGCCAGAACACCAGCACCGCGCCGCTCCTGTTCTACAGCCGGCGCATCGGCCTCAACAACGGGTTGGAGGTCCCGATTCTGGCAGGGGGCCGCATGCTCGGACGCGCGGGCCCGTGGCGGTACGGCGCACTCAACATGCAGACGGCCGAGTCCGTGTCGGCGCTCGCGGCGTCGACCAACTTCACGGTCCTCAGGGTCAACCGCGACATCCTGCGGCGCAGCCGGATTGGAGCCATGCTCACCCGCCGCGATCCCCGGAACCCCGAGGGGATTGGAGCGCCCGTCGGCCCCACCAACCTGGCCTACGGTGTCGACGCAACGGTGAACCCGGCCAACGAGGTCAGCATCCTGGGGTACATGGCCAAGACCGACACCGAGGGGCGCGAGGTGTCAGGCCTCGGCGACACCAGCTACCGCGGTCGCTTCGACTGGAATGCCGACCGCTACGGTCTTCAGGCGGAGTCGCTGTATGTCGGCGCCGCGTTCAATCCGGAAGTCGGGTTTCTCCGTCGGACGGCGTTCCGCCGGTCGTTTGGCCAGGCGCGCTTCAGCCCGAGGCCTGGATGGCGCGGCGTGCGAAAAGTCTTCTACGAGGCCAGCGCCGACTACATTACCGACACCCTCAATCGTCCAGAGTCGAAGGAACTTCAGGGCACCTACCGGATGGAGCTGGAGAACAGCGACACCTGGAGCGTGGACGCCACGCAGAATTTCGAGCGCCTCGTCACGCGCTTCGAGGTCGGCACCGGCGTTTACGTGCCTCCCGGCGAGTACACCTTCAACCAGGTGCGTGGCACCTACACGCTCGGGCAGCAGCGCGCGGTCTCCGGGTCGATCGTCACCGCCTATGGCGGGTACTACGACGGCACGCTCACCGAGCTCACCTGGCGCGGCCGTGTCGAGTTCTCGAGCCGGTTCTACGTCGAGCCGACGATTTCCTGGAATCACGTCGAGGTGACCGACGGCACGGCGGATACGAACCTGGTGAGCACACGTGCCACCTACACGTTGTCGCCTCGCATGTTCGCGTCGGCGCTGGTGCAGTACCAGTCGCGCACCGGCACGATGGCCACCAACGCGCGATTCCGCTGGGAGTATCTGCCGGGCAGCGAGCTCTTCGTCGTCTACAGCGATGGGCGCACGACACTGATCGGCGGGTTCCCCGGCCTCGAGAGCCGATCGCTTGTCGTCAAGATGACCCGGCTGTTTCGGTGGTGAACTATTTCAGGCTTCCCCCGAAGGTGGACTCGATTTCTTCACGGCGCACGAGGGCAGCCGCGGCGTCCTCGAAGTACTCCACGAGACGCCGGGCCGGGTGCTCCGTCGTCAGCCGGTAAGGCCCGGTCGGAGACATCGCCAGCAACTCGACGCGCACAAAAGCATAGGGCCCCAGGTTGATGAAGGTCTCAGACATCGTAGCCTCGAATCGCAAGGCCGATGCCTGCCCGTGTTGCACGGCGCTGCGCCGGATGGCGCCGGCCGTTGTTCCGTTCCGGAACCCGGCGTGACGGGAATCGACCAAAGCGGCGTGCCTTGCTTCGCTCCTTCATCAGCGCGATAATCGCGACCGTTTTGGCGCTATCTGCGCCGTCCGGTGAACAAGACGGGAGCTGGAACGATGCTTCGAGTACTACGCAAGACGGTCCCCGCGGTGGCGCTGTTGGGCCTGGCGGGACTCTGGCTGGCGCCAACGACCCTGGGGCAGGCCGGACGGTCCGCCGCCACTGGCGTCCCTGGCACGGCCCGCGGCGAGTGGACGCACTACACGGCCGATGTGAGGGGCAGCAAGTACTCGCCTCTCGACCAGATCAGCGCCTCGAACTTCGGAAAGCTCGAAGTCGCGTGGCGGTTCAAGACCGACAACCTGGGCCCGCGGCCCGAGTACAACCTCGAAGGCACGCCGCTCATGGTCAACGGGTTCGTGTATGCCACAGCGGGCACGCGCAAGGCGGTCGTGAAGCTCGACGCCCGGACCGGCGAGCTCAAATGGATCTACAGCATGGACGAGGGCCGGCGCGCCGAAGTCGCCCCACGGCGCCTGTCCGGCCGGGGTGTGTCCTATTGGACCGACGGCAAAGGCGATGAGCGCATCTACCTGGTGACGATGGGCTATCGCCTGGTCGCGCTGAACGCCGCCAACGGTCAGCCGGTCAACTCCTTCGGCACCAACGGCATCGTCGACCTCAAGGTTGGTGTCCTGACCGGCAGGCCGGGCACACGCGAGCAGACACAAATCGACCTCGTCGAGGGCGAAATCGGCCTGCACTCCACACCGACCGTCACGGGAAGCACCATCATCGTGGGCTCGTCGTTCCTCGAGGGCCTGAACTACCGCCGCAATTACAACTCAAAGGGCCTGGTGCGGGCATTCGACGTGCGTACGGGCAAGCAGATCTGGCGCTTCAACACGATGCCTGGCCCTGGAGAGTTTGGCCACGACACGTGGGACAACAACTCCTGGTACCAGATGGGCAACACGGGCGTCTGGACCCAAATCACGGTGGACGAAGAGGCGGGGCTGGTCTATCTGCCGGTCGAAACGCCCACAGTGGACCTTTACGGCGGCGATCGTCTGGGCACGAACCTCTTTGCCGAGAGCCTGGTGGCTGTCGATCTGAAGACCGGCGTGCGTAAGTGGCACTTCCAGTTCGTGCACCACCCGCTGTGGGACCACGACATGTCGTCGGCTCCCCTCCTGGCCGACGTGACGATCGACGGGAAGCCCCGCAAGGTCGTCGCGGTGCCGAGCAAGCAGAGCTACCTCTACGTGTTCGATCGCCTCACCGGCCAGCCGATCTGGCCGATGCCGGAAACCCCGGTGCCGGCGAGCGACGTGCCGGGCGAAAAAGCCTGGCCAACGCAGCCGATTCCGACCAAGCCGCCGATGTACGCGCGAGCGTTCCTCAAGAAGGACGACCTCATCGACTTCACGCCGGAGATGCGGGCGCAGGCGCTCGAGAACCTGAAGATGTATCGCTGGCTCGAGACGCCGTACATTCCGCCGGTCGTGCCGAGCGCGACGGTGCGCGGCGCGATCAACGTCGGCAACGCAAGCGGCGGCACGAACTGGCCCGGCGCGTCTTACGATCCGGAGCTCCACACTGTGTTCGCCCAGGCCAATAACTCGGCGGTGGGAGGTACCAACGTCCTGCCGATTCCGCCCGACCGCGGCAACGCCCGCTACACTGCGGGCGGCGGCCGAAGCGGCGGACCGGAGACCGGTGAGTTCGCCCTCGAGCCGCGTGCCCGCGGCGGCCGAGGCGCCGCCGAGGACGGATCCGAGCCGGCCGCAGCGGGACGCGGTCGTGGTGCGGGCGCTCCAGCGGGACCATCCTCACCTGGGGCCCCGGCCGGGCCTGGCGGCGGACTTGATGTTCAAGGGCTGCCGATCGTGAAGCCCCCTTACGGGGTGCTGTCGGCGATCAACCTCGATCGCGGGGAGTTGTCGTGGCAGGTGGCGCACGGCGAGACGCCCGACAACATCCGCAACCACCCGGCGCTCAAAGGCATGAACATCCCGCGCACCGGCCAGGGCGGAAGCCTGGGCCTGATGGTCACCAAGACGCTGGTCGTCCTGGGCGACCGCCAGGTCACGGCGCCTCCGGGCCGGCCGCGCGGCGCGATGCTCCGCGCCTACGACAAGCTGACCGGCCGGAACGTGGCCGAGGTGTGGATGCCGGCCGGGCAAACCGGATCGCCGATGACCTACATGGTCGACGGCAAGCAGTACATCATCATCGCGGTCGGCGGCGGCAACTACGTCGGCGAGTACATCGCGTTCGCGCTGCCCGACTCGGAGACGCGGTCGACCAGCCAGGGACAATAGTTTCGGCCGGCGTCTGAAGCCTCGGGGCCGGTCGTCGGCTCCAGGCTTCGGGCTTCGGTCGGGCTTAGGGCCCTGCAGGGCTTCGGGCTTCGGTCCACGTCCTCGGAGTGCGACACCCCGACCCACGGCCTTTCCAGATTTCGCGGTTATTATTAGACTTCGGTTGTTGGAACGCGGTATGTATAGACCCTCTAGCAGGGTGAGGTCACATGAAGTTCAAACTGGCGTGTGCGGTGGTGGTGGGGCTGGCGGCAATGAGTGTCTACACGGCGTCAGCGCAGGGGGCGAAGACGCAGTGGGACGGCATCTACACGGCCGAACAGGCCAAGCGCGGTGATGCGCTCTACGTCGAGAAGTGCTCGAGCTGCCACGGCGCCGAGCTGAACGGCGGCGAGATGGCGCCGGGCCTCATCGGCGGCGAGTTCACCGCCAACTGGAACGATCTGAGCATCGGCGATCTGTTCGAACGCATGCGGATCTCGATGCCCCAGAACAATCCGGGCAGCCTGAGCCGTCAGCAGAACGCCGATGTGCTCGCGTACATCCTGTCGAAGGCGAACTACCCTGCCGGAAGCACCGAGATGCCGGGTCAGACCGAGGTCTTGAACGGGATCAAGTTCACCGCGATGAAGCCGTAGCGTCCCCGCGGGCTGCCGCGCCGGCTAGGAGCCGGCGCGCAGCCGCTGCGCCAGCCGGTGCAGAAACAGTCCGACGTCGGTCACAATCCCGATGGTCTGCGACGATCCCCGGTCAGCCAGCTTGGTCACGACCGCGGGGTTGATGTCCACGCAGACCATCTTCACCCACGACGGCAGCATGTTCCCGACGCCGATGCCATGCAGCATCGTCGACAGGGAGAGCACGAGTCCGACGTCTTGTAACGCCGCGGCGTAGCGGTCCTGGGCTTCGCAGAGGTCCATGATCGTATCCGGCAGCGGGCCGTCGTCGCGGATGCTCCCGGCGAGCACGTAGTCGACGCCGTGGCGGATGCACTCGAACATCAGCCCTGACTTCAGGACGCCCTGTTGCACGGCCTGCCGCAACCCTCCGGCGCGGCAGATGGTGTTGATCGCGCGCATGTGGTGGCGATGGCCGCCCTCGATGACCTTGCCGGTGTCGAGGTGCACGCCGAGCGAGGTGCCGAAGAACGCCTGTTCGACGTCGTGCACGGCAAGGGCGTTGCCCGAGAGCAGGACGTCGACGAACCCGGCGCGAACGAGCTCCTGGAAATGGGTCGAACCGCCCGTATGGACGACCACCGGTCCGGCGACGAAGGCGATCCTTCCCCCCGACGCCTTGACGTCGCGCATCATCGCGGCGATGCGCTCGACGCCGACCTCGACCCGGCGCTCCGACGAAATTTCGTTCGACATGAACGCGAAGCCGTGGCGATCGCGATCGCGGAACTCCGGTGTCACGCGGACACCGGCCACGCCGCAGACGATCCGATCCCCGATCCGGACGTCACGCAGCTTGCGACAGCTCGCGCCCTCTGCGCCGACGACGATCACCGCGTCCATCCGCTGCTTCTGCACGTCGAGCCAGCGGTCGCCGCTGCGCACCATCGTGCGGTGGTTCGTCGTCGAATAGAAATCGTCCGGCACGCAGCCGTCGCGGTCGGCGACGCGCAGGAGCGCGTCGGTCTGATCCTTCAGCCGGCAGCCGAGCGCCACCAGCTCCTCGAGCACCTGGCGAAGGATCTGCTCGCTCGGCGCGGAGATTCGCATGGCGATCGACGAGGGTTCGTCGTTGCTGCGTCCGATGTCGAACTTGAGGACGTCGAACGACGCGCTCCCCTTGATCACGGTGTCGAACACGACGTTCAGCACCTGGGAATCGATCAGGTGGCCTTCGGCCTCGACGACCTCGCTGAATCCCGCAGGGCCTGCCATCGGGGACTCGCTCAGGAGAAAATCGGCATCGCCAACGGCGGCTGGACGTGATAGTCGGACTGCGCGACGTCCGCGAGGGCGCGGTCGAGCACCGACTCCGGGCATTCCTCGAGCGTGGTCACGAAGGGCAGCCGGTCCTTCCGGAAGCGCGGCAGCTGCAGCACGCCTTCGATGTTGATCCCGTACTTGGCGTACGCCGACGTAATCTGGGCCAGGATGCCCGGCTTGTCGTTGACGGTAAATCGCACGTAGTGCGGGGCGACGAAGTCGCCGCTCACCTCGTGCATGACCGTCGGCGGCGCCGCCGGCATGGTCGGCGGCTCGGCCCCCCTGTGCTTCACGACCGACAGCACGTCGGACACGACCGCGACGGCGGTCGGGGACCCGCCGGCGCCCGAACCGGAAAACGACGTCTCGCCGCCGAACACGCCGCGGACGGTGACCAGGTTCTGGCTGCCCTCTACTCGACCGAAGCTCGACCCGATGGGCACGAGCGCCGGGCGTACCGCAGCGAACACCATGCCGTTGTCCTCGGCCGATGCCCGCGCGATCTGTCGAATCGTGCACCCGAGTTGCCGCGCGTACTCGAAGTCGACCGCTTCGATCGGCCGAATGGATCGCGTCTGGATGTCGGTGACCCGCACGGGACGGCGTAGTCCGACGGCGGCGATGATGGCCAGCTTGGCGGCGGCGTCCGCGCCGTCAACGTCCTCGGTCGGATCCGCCTCGGCGTAGCCGGCCTTCTGGGCCGACGCGAGCGCCTCGGCGAAGGACACCGTCCCCGACTCCATCTGGCTGAGGATGAACGCGCACGTCCCGTTGAGGATGCCACGTACCTCGACCAGGCGGTCGCCGGCCAGCCCCTCCTGAAGCGCGCGGAGCACGGGGATGCCGCCGGCCACCGACGCCTCGAACCGCACTTCCTGACCGTTCGATCGCGCCAGGTCCCGCAGCTCCGTGCCGTGATGCGCCATCAGCTGCTTGTTGGCCGTGACGATGGACTTCCCCGACGTCAGGGCGCTGCGCACCCAGTCGTACGTCGGGCGCAGGCCGCCCACGAGCTCGATGACGATGTCGACGTCGGAGGCGAGCACGTCGTCAATCGACTCAGTCCACACGACCGAAGAGGGCACCCAGTCCACGCGCTTCCGGGCGACGTTGCGGTTGAAGATGTGCGTGAGGTGGACGTGGGGGATCTCGCCGCTGCAGAGAATCCTGGCCACCGACTGCCCGACGGTGCCGAACCCGAGAAGCGCCACGCGCGCGACGGCTGGTGCGTTCGATGTCACGTACTAGTCCTTTTTCCACTGGCGCTGGGGCCCCACCCCCCGCGCTATATCCACTGGCGCTCTGGCCCACCCCCAGCGCGAACTGACGCCGATCCCTCGCCTCGGATCTCGTTGTCCTCGCCTCGGGATGGCCGCCCGACCTGCCTGACCTACCCGACCCTCCAGACCCAGCGTCTGAGCAGCCGTGAGGCTATCACGCTCAGACACCGTATCCGTAACCCGCCTCTTCCGGGATTCGGTCGGTGTCGGCGGAGGTTCCGACGTCCGGCCGAGTGTGTTCGTCGTCGGGCGGGTCCGGATCTCGCGTCGGTGGTCGCTCGCGGCCGACCTGATCTCCTGGCTCCGCGCCTGCCCAGTCGTGCACCGGCTTCATGGCGAACTCCCTGAAAAAACAAAAAGGCCATCACCCGTGATTGGGTGATGGCCTTCCTGAGCTACCTCGCTGTGGATCGTCGGCTACATCACCCGTGAGACGTCGGCGCCGGGAGTGAGACCCAGGCCGATGCCGGTAAGGAGCAGGGTGGTGATGCGCCGGTCAGATTCATGGTCGAGCCACTAGAACACCACAGGCGCGTCACTCGAGTCAACAGGGAACCCTGAACCGCTAGAATCACCCTGATGCCCCGTTTCAAGTTGACCCTCGAGTACTCCGGCACGCGCTATAGCGGGTGGCAGATCCAGAAGAATGCGCGGACGGTGCAGGGCGAGATAGATCGGGCGGTGCGAGCGATCACCCATCGCGACGACTTCGAGCTGTATGGTTCGGGGCGGACCGACGCCGGAGTCCACGCGCTCGCGCAGGTGGCGCACCTCGACGTGAGCACGAGCCTTCCACCGGATACGCTCCGCGCGCGGCTCAACGAGGAACTGCCGGCCGACATCAACATCCTGTCGGCGACTCCCGTGCGTCACCGGTTCCATGCGCGGCACGATGCCGTGGCGAGGCGGTATCTCTATCAGATCGCGAGACGCCGCACCGCGTTTGCCAAGCCCTACGTGTGGTGGGTCAAGGAAGCGCTCGACGTCGCCCGCATGCGCGAGGGCGCACGAGCGCTTCAGGGGTTTCGCGATTTCGAATCGTTTGCGGCGAAGGAAGCGGGCGCGGCACGGGCCGAAGACCGCGCGTCAACGCTCGTGCTCGTCGAGCGGCTCGAGGTCGTCGAGGCGGGCGACCTCCTCCTCGTCAGCATCGAAGGATCCCACTTCCTCTGGAAAATGGTGCGCCGCATCGTCGGCGTGCTCGTGGCCATCGGCCGGGGCGAATTGGAGGTGGCGGCTGTCGATGCGCTGTTGACGACCAGTTCCGAAGTGCCCGCACGGTTGACCGCACCCGCGTCGGGGCTCTTCCTCGAGTGCGTGTTCTACGAGAGCGATAGCCGGGAGCGCCCGGTGCGTCCGGCGACGCCGTTGGATCACTTCTCAGCGGGCGATGGGCCGGGGACCGGAAAGGCGGCGGGATCGATCCGCGCGCCGAGAGCCAGGCGGACGACGTCCGCGTAGCTCCGGTTGCCCGCTTCGATCTGGTTTGCCTTCAAGTAGCGGTCGTAGACCCTCCACCCGGCGTCGCGACACAGAGGGGCTCACCTGACGTCGCCTGCGTTCGGCAACCGCCGCGAGGTCTTGTCGCGGGCCGTCCTGCAGCAGCGCTGCTGCCTGCTCGCGGTCGCTGGCGCCCAGCGACGCGACGACCTGGCCATACATGAAGAGCCACCCGCTGTAGCGCGCCGGCTCGCCGGCTCCGAGCGTGGAGAGCCACCCGAGAAAGCTCGCTTCGCCCTCGTCGTTCAGCCCGGCCAGGTGGCTCCACTCGTGGGCGATGACGGATGGGCGTTCAAACGGCAGGAGGTCGCTGGCGACGAGCGTCTCGAGAAACCAGGGATTCGTCATTCCCGCCACGCCAGCCCGGCGAAAGTACAAGTCGAGCAAAGTCGTCTTCGGGCGGCCGATGAGAGGGGCCGTTTCGGCCCCGAGAACCAGCGCTGCGCGGTGGAACGCGCGCTCGAGCGAGCGGTCGATCTGCTGCGGTTCGCCCCAGCCCAGGGCGTGGGCTGACGTGTACAAAGCGTTGACCTCGGACGCCGCCTGACGCGCCAGGCCGCGGGCGTTGGCTGCGGATACCGCCGCGCGATCGAACGGCACTCGCTCTTCGAGCGGCACGCGCCGGTAGTTCATCCCCCAGGCCGCCAGGAACAAGAGGTAGACGACCATCGCGGTCGTCGCCGTTCGAAGCAGCGCGCGGCCTGCCAGCGTCCGCCACCGGCCAAGGCCGGCACGACGATCGTCGACGGTCCGCCAGAGCAGCCAGGCCGGGACCCCCACCATCGCCACGTCCAACAGCGCGAACGGCAGGAGGTTCGAGAGCGCCGTGAGCGACCGCTGAATCAACGGGTAGACGCCGTTCGAATACCAGGCCTCCACGAGGGTCGGTGACACGGGCAGCAGGAGAGCGCCAGCCGACACCGCCGCCAGAACGGCCAGCCCGCGCATTCAGCAGGGCCCCCGGCCCCAGGACTCCGGAATCGCCGGCCAGAACTGGCCTCGGCCGACCCTGCGGACGCCGGGGACCTTGCGGTACCGTGAAAAGTGGTATATAAAAGTATTCAATGTCCTATAGAGTCATTTGACGAGGATCAAAGAGGGGCGCGCGATCGGCCGATAATCCTGAGAGTTACGACTGAAAGAATAGTATGCGACGCTTCGTCATCTGCGGAATGTGTGTGTTCGTCGGCTTCGCCCCGGTGACGGCGCAGGGGCCGGCCGCTGGTCGCCCGGCGGTCACCGCTGATCGCACCACCCAATCAAGCCTTCTGACAGGCACGCAGGCCGCGGCGTTCACAACCATCCAGGGCAGCGCGCTCGACTCCTTGAGCTCCCCCCTTCCGAACAGCCTCGTGCGCCTGCGGGACGCCAGATTCGGCCGTATCGTCGGCTCGCAGTACACCGACAAGGCGGGACTCTTCGCCTTCGGCACGGTCGACCCCGGCAGCTACGTTGTGGAACTGCTCGCCGGAAACCGGGGCGCGGTCGTCGCCACCAGCCCGTTGTTGAACGTGGGCGCCGGCGAGCTGGTGACAACGGTCGTCAAGATGCCGTTCGAGACTTCACCTTTTGTGGCCGTGCTCGGGGGCAGCGCGGGCCAGGCACTGGCTATCCTGTCGGCAGCCGCCGCGACCGGCGTCCTGACCACTGTCGTCGCCAACGACGACGCATCCCCTGAGTAGCCCTGGCCGATGAGCGACCCCTCGAAGCCCAGGCGATCCTCGTCCGGCGAATCGCCGTCCCCCGGCACGGGTTCGGCAGGCCGGAGTGCGCCGCCGCTCACGTACCAGACCGATCAAGACGTCCACATCCTCGATCGCCTGGCGGTGCTCTATCGGTATCGCCGCGTGGCCGGCGTGGTCTTCGTCCTGACGACGATCGCGCTCATGATTCAGGGGTATTCGAACGTCAGGCTGTTCCAGGCCCAGGCGCGCATCCTCATCGAAGACGAACGTTCGACGGCCATGCCGGGGATCTCCGAGAACGCGTACTACGAGGATCCCGCTGCCGTACTACCAGACGCAGTACCGGATTCTGAAGGGCCGCGATCTGACTCGGCGCGTCGTCAAGCGGATCAAGCTCGACGAGGTCCCCGAGTTCAACGGGACGGCGACGCCGCCCTCGACGCCGTCGGTCGTCATTCGCAGCGTGCTGTCGCGCGTGGCAGGCCTGCTGCGCCCGGCTCGCCCCGCGATCGAGCCCGAGGCCCCGAAGGTGGACGAGACAGCGGACGAATCGGCCCTCGTCAGCGCCTTCCTCTCACGCGTCGAAGTCATCCCCGTGCCGGACAGCCGCCTGGTCGACGTCACGTTCACGTCGACCAGCCCGCAGCTCGCCGGCGGACGCCGTCAACGCCCTCGTCGACGAGTACGTGGCGCAGAACCTCGAGGTCAAGCTGCAGAGCACCCAGAACATGCTCGACTGGCTCGAGAAGGAAGTGCGGACTCAGCAGCAGAAGGTCGAGGACAGCGAACGTCAGCTCGCGAACTACCGCGACCGCGAGAACGCCATGTCGCTCGACGACAAGAACAACATCGTGGTCTCGCGGCTGAACGCCCTGAACGACGCCGTGCTCCGTGCGCGCACGACGCGGATCGAGAAGGAAGCCCAGTTCAACCAGGTTCGATCGATGACGCCCGGCGCGACCGCGGATTCGATTGCCGTCGTGTCCCAGAACCCGCAGATCCAGGCCGGCAAGGTGCAGCTGGCGGAGCTCCAGCGCCAGAAGGCCCAGCTGTCGGAGAAGTACGGCGAGAAGCACCCCGAGATCCTGCGTGTGAACGCGCAGCTGGCCGACGCCCAGCGGCAGCTCGACCTCGAAACGACCAAAGCGCTGCAGTCGGTCCAGAACGAATACGAGCGGGCACGGCTCGAGGAGCGCACGCTGTCGGCGGGGCTCGAGGACGCCAAGAGGGACGCACAGGACCTGGGCCGGAAGAGCGTCAGCTACAACGTCATGGAGCGCGAGGCGCGCAGCAACCGCACCGTCTACGAGTCGCTGCTGCAGCGCGCCAACGAGCTTCGCGTCTCGAGCAACAGCCGCGCGAACAACGTCCGCGTCATCGACCACGCCGAGGTGCCGAAGGGGCCGATCACGCCCACCGGCCGTCGTACGTGGCTGCTGGCCATCGCGGTCGGGCTCGCGGCGGCGGTCGGCGTGGCCTACGGCCTCGACTACATGAACGACACGATCAAGACGCCGGAGGACGTCACCAGGTACCTCAAGATGACGTTCCTCGGCCTCGTGCCGGCCGTCCCTGGCCACAAGCACCCGGTCCTCGCCTCGTCGCACTCCCCGCACGATTTCGGCGAGGCGTTCCGGAGCTTGCGCACGTCGATCATCTCGCGCTATCCCGGAGAGGGCGCCAAGACGATGGTGGTGACGAGCGCGCAGCCGCTCGAGGGCAAGACCACGACCGCCTGCAACATCGCGATGGCGCTGGCGTACGGCGGCGCCCGCGTCCTGCTCATCGACGCCGACATGCGGCGCCCCGGCATGCACCGCCCGCTCCGGCTGAACAACGAGCGTGGCCTGTCGCAGATCCTGACCGGTCAGGCGCGCGTCCGCGACGTCATCCAGCGGACCGTGGACCCGAACCTCCTGGCCATTACGGCCGGCAAGACGCCGCCGAATCCGTCCGAGCTGCTTGCGTCGGAACGGATGAACACGCTGCTCACGAACCTGTCGCACGGCCCGTTCGACTGGATCGTCGTCGACACGCCGCCCGTGCTGGCGGTCACCGACGCGGTCATCCTCGCGCCCGCCGTCACCGGGGTCACCTTCGTGGTCGGCGCCGAGATGACCACGCCGGCGGCTCGCCGAGCGCGCGCTCGAAACGCTCCTCGCGAGCCACCCGAAGATGGTCGGGGTCGTGCTCAACAAGGTCGACTTTGCGCGAAACCGGTACTACTATTCGCGCTACTACGGCCACCAGTACAAGAACTACTACGCCGAAGCGGTCTAGCCGCTCGGGATCGGCCCCGCTGCTCGCGGCACTCGCGGTCTGGACGCTGGTGGCGTTCGCGGGCGCCTACCGCTGGACCCTCGTGCCGCTCATCGCCGGCGCAGCGTGGCTGGCGGCGAGCATCGCTCCCCGGCCGTGGCGCGGCAACCATCGGGCGCTGCGACCTCACGCTCGCCGCATGCCTCGCGGCGATCGCGGCTTCAACTCGTGCCGCTGCCCGCCCTCCTCCGCGAGCGTCTCTCGCCCGCGGCAGACGCCGTGGAGAATCAGCTCTTCCTGCCGGGCGCCGACGCGACGTCGCGCCTCGCCCGCCCAATCTCGCTCGATCCGGAAAGCACGGCGTGGGCCCTCGCGGTGGGCCTGGTGCTGGTCGCGATCTACTGGTCTGCCCGGACCATCTTCGAAAGGGAGAGCGGGCTGCGCACCATCGGGCGCGTGCTCGCCTGGGCCGGTCTCGTCGTGTCCGCTGCCGCGTTTGTCGCGCATCGAACGGCGCCGCGGCTCATCTACGGGTTCTGGGCGCCGATCACGCGGTCGGACAACCCGACACCTTACGGGCCCTTCGTCAACAGGAATCACTTCGCCACGTGGCTGCTGCTCGCCATTCCGCTCGTCGGCGGCTATGCCATCTCGCGCCTCAGCTCGCGCGGGGCGGATCGGCCGTTCGATCCGGAGGCCGTGCTCGATGCCCGCATGGTGTGGCTGGTTGGCTCGGTCTGCCTCATGACGGCGGCGCTCCTCTCGTCGATGTCGCGCTCGGGCATCGTCGGGCTTGCCGCCGCGTTGGTGCTGCTCGTCGCGCTGGCGGGAGGGCGAATCAGCCTGGGCCGGCTCGGGTGGCTCGTGATGGCCATCGCCCTGCTGCTGTCCGCGGCGACGGCGTACGTCAACGTACCGGGGCTCCTCAGCCGCCTCGACGACGCCGTGCCGAGCGGTCTCGGAGGCCGCGCGACCATCTGGAGCGAGACCTGGCCGATGGCCATGGACTTCGCCCGCACGGGGCTCGGCGTTGGAGCGTTCGAGCGCGGCATGCTGGTGTACCAGCAGAGCCCGCGATCAATCTTCTTCAACCACGCGCACAACCAGTACCTGCAGGTGCTCGTCGAAGGCGGCCTCCTGCTGCTCATTCCCTCGCTCTTGGCGCTTTTTGTCGGGCTGCGGGAAGCGGTCCTCCGGCTCCGGCGCGACAAGACGCCGATGTTCTGGATGCGCGCGGGCGCGGTGAGCGGCCTTGCGGCCGTCTGCGTCCAGAGCGTGTGGGAAGTCGGCTTGCGGATGCCGGCCAACGCCGTGCTCTTCGCGATCGTCGCTGCTGTCGCCACGTACGAGGCGGCGCCCACTCTCCGCCGTGAGTAGACGCTCCCTGCTCTCGATCTTCCTGCTGGCGCTCGCACCCCGCCTGGCGTATCTGCTGCTGTCACAGCCGCCCTACACAGGCGAGTACTGGGACTTGTCCACGAGCCTCCTGAACAGCGGCGCGCTCGCGCCGCGTGGCGTGCCGATCACCCGGTTCGAGCCGCTCTATCCGCTCTTTCTCTGGATGGCCCGCGCGATCACGGGCGATCTCGCGTTCGCCGTGCAGGTGCTTCAGGTGGCCGTGGCCGCGACAGGCGCGGTCTGGATCTTCCTCCTGACCGAGGAGCTCACGGCGCAGCGCCGCCTCGCGTGGACGGCCGCCATCACGTTCGCCGCCTATCCCCTTCTCATCCGTCACGCGTCCGCACCCAGCGAGTCCGCCCTGACGACGGCCCTCCTTCCTCTCTTTGCCTGGCTGTTCGTTCGAACGCGCAGCTGGAGGCCACGCCGCGCTTGCTGGCGTGGCGCTGGGTCTCGCCATCCTGAATCGGACGGTCGTGCTGCCCGTGCTGCCACTGGCTGGCGGGCTGCTCGTGTTCCGGAACGAGCGACGCCAGGCCGCCGCCCTTGTCGCCGCCTGCATCCTGGTGGTGGCCCCAATGCTCGCAAGGAACGCCGTCGTCGGGGGCGTGCTCCTTCCCAGCCGGCACGGCGTCACCCTGTTCATGGGCAACACGCCATACGCCGCTGCGATCATGCCCGAGCACAGCCCCGACCTGCTCCAGGCCCACGCATACCGCGTCGCAGTCGAGAAGGCGCCCCACCTCGATCCCCTGGCGCCGACGTTCGATGACGATGTCGATGCGATCCTCGCTGCCGTAGCGTACGAAGACATGCTCGCGCAGCCCCTTCGAACGCTCGTGTTGAAGCTCCGCTTCGTCGCCTACTTCTTCTCGCCGACGCTGGTCCCTTCGAGGCTCCTGCTGCCCGAGACGACGATCGCGTTCGATCCTGATGGCCGGGTCCAGTGTCGCCGGCGCACCCCTCAGGCCGCCCATCGAGCGGGTCGTACACGCGGTCTCGACCGTCGCCCTGGTCGCGGCCGCTGCATTCGGCGTCGCGCACCGGCGGCGCAGCCTGGCAAGGGACGCGATCCTGTGGTCCATCCTGCTGACCTTCGTCCTCGTGCATGCCGTCTACTTCCCGGCGACGCGGTATACGGCTCCCGTGTTGTTCGTGCTGATGTTCTACGCGGCAGTCGGTCTGGAGGCTGGCGTGGGCCAGGTGAGTCGGGCGGGATCGCGCAGACAGGGCAGCTAAGAAAGATCAGGGGCGCCGGAGATCGTCCAGGATGGCCGCGTGGACGGCGTCGAGGCGGTCAAGCCTCCGCGGATAGCGCAACCGCCGGACCTCCACCGAGCGCGACGCTTCGAAAATCCGCGCAAACTGCGCTTCGAGCCTCGTCCGGTCCAGCACGTCCAGCACGTAGGCATGCGAAAGCAGCGCCATGAGACCGTCGCGCGCCGGCATGCGTTCGACCAGCACGCCATCCTCGTCGTGCTCGTCCAACAGGTGAACGCGGCGGAGCGTGACGGGGTGATCCGCGAAACGCCAGCGCCCGCCCGCGTCGACACGGCGCTTGTTGGTGTAGGCCGCGACTTGGGGCAGCGACTCGGTCTCGGGGCGCCCTGACCCGGCAATCGCCGCAACGACCTCCGGCCAGATCCGCACACCGGGATAGGCGGGCGTTGCCAGAACGTGCGCGCTTCGAGCGCTCACGACGAGGGCGTCGTCTGCCACAAGCACACAGCCTGCGTTCGCCAGGCTGGCGGTCAACGTCGACTTTCCGGCGCCGGCCGGACCAATGAAGGCCACACCGCTCCCGACGCCTTCGATCGCCGCATCGACGACGACGGCGCCTGCGTGCAGGACGACATGCCCCATGTGGCTCAGCGACAGGGGAATGACCTGATCGATCAGCAGATGTCGCATGGTGTCGGACGGAGTCGATCCGTCGTCGCTGACCGTAATCCGCCGTCCTCCGTCGGAAACCACGAAGGTGCCGCCCTCCTGGAACCGGAGGCGATGGACGCCGTCCCGCCGGGAGACCCTCAGCCAGGGACCGTCGTCGATCGCGGTTGGAAGCGGCGACCAGCCCGCGTCGTCAACCGCGTCGGCAGTGAGATCGATCGTGAGATCGGGGAGATCGACGGCCGGGGCAGGCGACAGTTCCGGCAGGGGCAGCGCGCTGGCGATCGTGAGACCGTACGCGCGGTACAGGCGGGGAGGGTCAGCGCGCGTAACGGGTCACGACCTCGGCCACGAATGCGCCCGCCTCGGCGGCGTTCGCAAAGAGACCTGGATGCCGCTCGAACACCGCCTGTTCGATGTCGGCGAGCTGGCGCGTGCCGTCACAGAGCGTGAGGACCGACAGGCGCGCAGCGCCGCGCGCGGTGAGCGTCGGCGCGAAATCGGGCTTCATCCGGCGCAGATCCTCCCGGGCCATCAGCATCCCGTTCAAGGTGGAGTGTCGAAAGCGACCGAGCGTGGTCGCTCCGCGGTCGACCCGGACGTTCCAGGCCAGCAGGGTGCCCGCGGGAATGACGTGCATGCCAACGCGCACCGTGTCGCCGGGGAGGACCTCCAGGGGCCGGTCCACAGGGAAGAACACGTTCTGCCTGTTCAGTCTGCCGCGGCCCGGGCCGTTGGACAATGCGACGTTCGGCGAGAGCTGTGCGCGGAACCAGCCGCCGATGCCGTGCAAGGTGCCCGGGCGCTCGATCTGGAGCTCCGCGCTGAGCTTGAAGGCCGCGGGCGTGACCGTCGCCATCTCGAAGCGCCCGGCCTCGGCCGGCGTGCCGAGGAGTGCGCCCAGCTCGAACGTCGTGGGGTATCCGGTGTGAGCCGCCCACTGGCGGACCGATGAGAAGTCGAAGCCGGCCGGCCGCGCCGTTCCAGAACTCGACACGGGCCGCCTGCTCCGGCACCTCGACCGGCGCGAGATGCAGGGAGACGGCGGACGGCAGCATCACGCCGCCCGGCTTGAGAAATCGGTTCCTGGCGTCGGCGCCGAACTGAATCAACCCGGCTTCGACGCCGAAATGCCCGACTTGATCGCAGATGATCGCGTCGACGGGTTCGGGCAACTGCACCTCGGTCGACGAACCCAGGACGGGAATCAGCCGGTCAGCGACGCCATTGGCGGCGGCGATGGCACGTGCGACCTCCACCATTCCCGTGATCTCGACCGAGTAGACGCGCGCCGCTCCGGCCTCGCAGGCGAACAGACCCAGAATGCTCGTGCCGCTCGCCAGGTCGCACACCACGTCGCCGGGCCGGATCACTTCGGCGATGGCGCGCCGGAAGGCGTCGATCTTGACCTCATCCGACAGGTAGTGCCGGTGTTCGTCGAGGATCAAAGACACGGTGAAGGGCTCACAGACAGAACATCATGAAGAGGAATCCGCCCATCGATCCATCGCTGAACACTGTGAGGCTGCCCTGCGTGAGCTTGGCAACGGACCCATACTCGGTCAGCGTCGGACATCGATAGGGGCGACGGAGCCCTTCCGGGACGCGACCGGTGCCCCCGTTCGGTTGTCCCTCTCGCCTCGTGGCCGGTGGCTCGTTCATCTCGCCTCCATGCGTTCAACGCGTTCTGAGGACGGCTCGCGGTGACCAGCATCCGCCGGCTTGCCGCTCTTGCGCTCGTCCGTGTCCGATCCCTTCGACGAAGACCGCCCGGTACCACAACTCCACACCGGCGATCATCCACAACCGGAACATGGGAATGCAATAGTCCGGGTCAGCCGCTGCCAGCAGACGGTTCGCACGACGATACATCTCGATCACGCACGACTGGTCCACCCACCCCAGGCGCGCGATCGTCAGATCCTCGAAGAATTCCCTGCCGCCGATCGCCTCGATGGCCCTCGGCACCACCGGCGAAAAATCCGCCTTGTCCACGCGATCGCGCACGCACGGCGGCAGGCGGTCTCCCATGGCGCCGCGCAGGACGTACTTGGTCGTCTGGCCGAGCCGTCGCTGCGTGTCTGGAAGAGCGAGGACGAACTCGACCACGCGTCGATCGAAGAACGGGTGCCGCTCGTCGATGCCGAACTCGGCGGCCGCCCGCTCGGCCGTCTCGAGGAGCCTGGAGGCCCATCCCGAGCGAAACGTGCTCAAGATGTCGCGCCGGCTGAAGTCGCCGCCACCGCTCTCGGGCACCGGCGGCCGCACGCGGTCGGCAAGCGAGACGCGCCTGGCGAAGGCCTCAGGAATCCACCCGGGAGGGGCAGGCACCCATCCCAGGCGGCGCGCAAGCGGGCGCACAGCCGTCCGCCACGGCTGCGGAATCAGCGGGCGAAGTCCGAACGCGAAGAGGTACGAGGCGGACCAGTCGCCGCCCGCGGTCCGTCGGTCGACCTTGATCTGCTCGAGGAGCGCCCCGAAATCCCACGAACGCAGCAGATCGGCGTAACGATAGACGCTGCCGGTCAGGCCGTAGTCTCCGCCAACGCCTGTCAGCATGACGCGCATGCCGCGGTCACGCATCGCGAACGACAGAGTCTCGCCCTCGTGATCGGCCGGAAGGTCCAGCACGTCGCGTCGCGCGCGAACACGCCCATGGCACCGGGCGCGGTCGATCGGTCCAGCCGTGACCTTGTGCCCCCTGAGCCCCCATTTCGCGACAACGGCATCGATGTACGAGGACTCGTCGGCCGACGGCGTGTGCGGATAGACGAGAGAGAAGGTCTGGGGCCTGGCGCCGAGCGCTGCCGCCGTGCCGACGACCGACGACGAGTCGAGGCCGCCGCTCAGATACGCGCCGACCGTCGACCTGGCGCGCAGCCGCTGCGAGACGGCCCCGTCGAAGATGGATCGGAAGTGCTCGGCGTACTCCTGGTCGGTCGCGTGGTCGATCCCGGTCGAGAGCTCCAGGCGCCAGTAGGGTTGAATGTCGATGCGGTGTGCCGTCACCGTCATCGCGTGTGCCGGCGGCAGCCGCATGATGCCGCGGTAAAGCGTCTCCGACTGGCTCGAGATGGCGTGCGCGAGGTACTCCGCCACCATCCCCTCGTTCGGTTCGGGCGCCACACCAGCAGCCAGGACCTGACCGATCTCCGAGCCCCACAGAAACCGGCTCGCATCGGCGTAGTAGTAGAACGGCTTGATCCCGATCCGGTCGCGCGCGCAGAACATCCGGCGGGACTGGCGATCCCAGATGGCGAAGACGAAGTCGCCCTCGAGGCGGGCCGGACAGGCGGTGCCCCACTCACGGTAGGCCGCCAGTGCGAGCGAGGCGTCAGAGCATGACGTCGCCGGCGTGCCGCCCAGGTCCGAAAGGAGCGCGGCACGGTTGTCGAGCCGTCCGTCGAACGTGATGGCGAGTCCGTGACGGTGGTCGACGAGCGGCTGCTCACCCAGAGGATCCTCCGTGAGGGCGCGGAGCTGCTGATGGGCGAGCGCCACGCACCCCTCGGTCCACAGCCGCGTTCCGTCAGGGCCGCGGTGGGGAGCGGCCGCCACCATCGCGCTCAACAGGCGCTGCCCGTCGCGATCCAACGGCTCGCCGGTTCGGTAGAACAGTCCCGGGATCCCGCTCACGCGAGCACCTTGTCCGGAACGGGGTCGCCGGTGAGCCGGTAAAGCGCCACGTAGGGAGCGTCCGCAGCGCCGAGCAGCATGCGGCCTTCGTGCTCGACCCAGGCATGAGCCGCAAACTCGCGCTGAAGGCGGGGCCGCCGCGCGCCCTCGTGCCCGCCGGCCGCCGCGCCCACCACCACTTCCGTTCGCACACCGCGACGGCGCAACACCGCCTGCAGCACGATCGCCTGCACCAGGCACCGGCCCCCCAGCCGGGACGCGCTCCACCCTGCCAGCAGGGAGAGGCGGTCCAGCCGAAGCGGCGGCAGACCGGATCGGACCGACAGGCGCTCACGGCGGCTGCGGCTGACCGCGTGCACGAAGTCGACCGCCCGCGGCAGAGGCAGGCCGGCCACTGCGATAGCCGCAACCGGCGTCAAGGCCGCAGCTTCCAGCAGCACGAGCCACTCCTGGCGCGTCAGCGTGCGCGTTCTAGCGAGCAGCGTCATCCGTGCGGACCAGCAGCCCCTTCTCCACCAGCGCCGACACCAGGCGGCTGACGTCGGATCGAAGGACCTCGGCCGCCACCTCGTACTCGGATTCGAGCGTGGCCAGGGCGGCCTCGACGCGATCGTCCTGTTCGATGAGCTGCCAGAACCGCGTCCCCACCTCGTCGAGGCCGAAGTAGGTCCCCGAGTCCAGGTTGAGGATCACCGCTTCGCCATCGAGCTCGCGGAAGACGACGTCCTCGCTGACGCGCAGCCGATCGGTCATCGTTCAGTGTCCTAACTTTCTTTCCCGAGCGGTTCGGTCCATCGTCTGGCTCCGCGCACGATGCGGCGGGCGTACAGCGTCGCGAGTGCGCCCGATTGGCCATGCGTGGCTCGCATGTAATCCTGCGACGGGAACAAGTGCTGTCGCAATAGTCCGATCCTGGCGCGCCAGGAGTCGATCGCGCCAAGGTCGGAGGCCAGCACATCGATCCGGCGAAGCCGTCCATCGAGGAAGCGGGCCCCGGGCTCGTCGTCGGCAACGCTCCGCAGCGTCTCGCCGGCCCAGACAGGCACGGGCGTCTCGAATGCGTCGCTGGCCAGCGTCAGGCCGCGCAGGCAGACAGCCGCGAGCCCTCGGTCGATGGCGAGCGCGACGACCTTCCGCCATTCCGCCTCGGCCAGGCCGCGCGCCAGAAGATCGATGTCGCAGAGCTGAATCAGCTGGTCGGTGTCGTGGTGGTGTGCCACGCGGTGCATGCATGCCACGAGGATCGCATGCACGTCGGACAGCCGGCGCCACGAGCCGGTATCCACCGCTGAAGCCTCCAGCTCGTCGAACGACAGGCACTCCGCGAACACGCGAGGCTCCGCGAGCCGCCAGTGCACATCGTAGGCCAGCTGTACGCCGCCGACGCGCGCCTGGTAGCGCGCCTGCGTCACGTGCGGGCCTTCAGGCCGCGGCAGGCGTTCGAAGCCGCGAGCCTCGAGGACCGCACCGGTTCGGCGAGCGTCCGCCTCCGTCAGCAAAAGGTCGGCGTCACCCCGCGGCCGGAGCCACGGCGCCGCGTAATGCGACGACGCCAGCGCCGCTCCCTTGAAGAGGAGGGGACGCACGTCGTCTGCGGACAGCGCGGCCAGGAGCTGATGGAGATCGCGCCGCTGCACCTCGTCGTAGAGCGCGGCCTCGCGCGCACCCAGCGCGAGGCGGGCTCCGAGCGCCGGCGGCAGCCGGCCGATGGTGCCGTTGTCTTTGAGGGCCCGATAGAGAAGCGGCGCCACGCCGTGCGCAGCAGCCGCATCGAGAAGGGCTTCGTCTATCACGTCCGCGGCTGCACAGTCGCCCCGGAGCAACAAGGCGAGCTGTCGGGCAGGCGCGGTCAAGGGGCGGGCCCGCATCGGCAGGACGGTCAGGCCAGCGCCGCGCGGAAGAGCACGCGCCGAGCCGGCGGGTGCTTCAGGAGGGCGACGATGAACTCTCGATGCCGGTTGAAAGTGGCGGTGCTGCGCACGAGCGGCATCAGGCCGTCGGTGCGGGCCAGCTCGAACAGGCCCTCGATGTCCTCGTCGTCGAGCCGCTGGGCGATGCGGCGGAGAATGAGCTGCCATCGCAGCTCCGAGCCAATCGCCTTCCGCCAGGCCGACTCATAGGCCGCCAGCGTCTCGGCGCCCAGCGCGCCGCGGGAGAGCGCCGGACCGAGGACATCGGTGGCAATCCTGGCGCTCAGCAGGCTGTAGTAGATGCCGCCACCCGTCGTCGACTTGACGAGCCCCGCCGCATCACCGAGCACGAGCAGCCGATCCCCGTAGGTCCGGTCAATCGGTCCGAGCGGCAGCACTTTCTGACGAGGGTGGCAGCGGTCCGCGCTCAGACCCCACCGCGAGCTCAGAACCTCGACCATGCGCCGGAAGTGACGGTTGGCGTCTGCGTCGCACATCACGCCGACGCGGACGAAGCGGCCCTCGGCGCGCTCCACCGGCACCGCCCAGGCAAACCCCCCGGGTGCGGCGTCCGCCCCGAAGTGCACTTCGACGGCGCCGAGATGTTCGGCCGGCAGCTCGGCCTGGGCCGATTGCAGGAGCATGCGCGGCATCCCCAGCCCGAGCTTGCGCTGCAGTCCGTAGCTCGCGCCGCAGGCCAGCACGCACGCTCGGCCGCGAATCGAGCTCTCCGAGCACACCACAGTGACGCCGCCGTCGTCGATGTCGACCGAAGAGACGCGCCCGTGGTGCATGACCACACCATGCCGCAGGGCCTCGTCGGCCAGGCCGCGATCGAACCTGGCGCGGTCGATCACGACTGCCTCGACCGTCGGCGTCTCGTGCTCCACGGACTCTCCGGACGGCGCATAGAAGCGGACACGCGTCAGCTCGTTGAGCACGCTGCCCATGCCGATGCCGAATGTATTGAAGGCCTCCCGGGCGAGCACGCCGGTGCAGTGGACCGGCTCGCCAATCCTCGAGTGTTCTTCGATGAGGTGGACTTCGTACCCGGCCCGGGCGAGGCGGAGCGCTGCGTAGAGACCTGCCGGACCGCCGCCAACCACCACGACGTCGTGCGCCTGAGTAGTCACGCGGATCGTGTCATTGGCGCGAACCGGAATCCATCCGGGTGATTATAGGCGCTTTTCGCGACGTGCTTCCTTTGCGCATCACGAACCACACCTGGCTTGCCAGGCGAGGGCCGAGCCACGGGATCGGCGACGCGAGCGTCTCTTCGAGCGTGAATCTCGTGCGCAGTCTCTCGCGAAGGGCCATCCAGTTGAAGCCCTTGTGATCGTGAAACGGGATTGTCTCGCCGTACTGGGGCCGCCGCATGTGCTGCGCCCGGCCAGCCGTCACGCCGGCCCAGTACTCTGCCAGCGTGTACCCGGTCGTGTGCGAGTAGTCGCCGAGGCCACGCCAGCCGGCCACAGTGCGGGCGGCTTGCTTGACCAGGAGCGGCACACCCGTCTCGACGGGCACACTGACCACGAGCGTGCCTCCCGGCACGAGCACCCACCAGAGCCGCGCGATCACCGTGTCGAGATCGACGACGTGCTCGAGCACTTCCATGCAGACGACCGCATCGAATCGTTCGGACTGTCCGGCGGTGTCGAGGCCGGCGATCGAGTCGAACGACAGACCGGGAATGGCGCCGAGGCGCGCGCGGCAATCGTTGATCTGAAAGGCGTCGAGCTCGACTCCAACGGCTTCGGCGGGCCGATCGGGGCCCGCGCAGAGCATCGCGAGAAACGTCCCATCCCCGCAGCCGTAGTCGAGCACCCGCCGTCCGCGAAAGCGACCGGCCAGGCGCACGCCCGTCGCGAACCGGCTCCGGTGGGTCCAGGCAATCAGCCGGTCCTTGCAGAAGATCTGCTTGCGGGCGTAGTGACCGTCTTGAAGAGGGTCAGCGCTCACCGTCAGTACTTTCTGTCTCGTGCTTCCCACGTCCCACGAGCCGTGATCCAGAACGACACGAGGATCAGGCGCAGGTCGAGGGCCAGCGAGCGGCGGTGGATGTAGAGGCGATCGAAACGGAACTTCTGCCGCCGGGTGATATCGCGCGGGGCGTAGATCTGGGCAATGCCCGTGAGGCCGGGTGGCACCGAGCACCGCTCGGCGAAGCCCGCGACCTCCGTGAGCGGCACACTCTTCCCACCCTCGATCTCGATCTCTTCCGGCCTGAGGGCACGGGGTCCGACAAAGCTCATGTCGCCACGGAAGATGTTCCAGAGCTGCGGCAGCTCGTCCATCGCCGTGGCGCGAAGCAGCCGTCCGACCCGGGTGACCCGCGGATCGTTCTCTGTCGCCTGCAGCGGTCCTACCGAACGTTCGGCATCCTCGACCATCGAGCGGAACTTCAGCGCGTCGAATGTTCTGCCCTGTTCGCCGACGCGGGCCTGCGAGAAGAAGACGGGCCCGCGGCTCTCGAGCTTGACGAGCACCGCGATCACCAGCCAGAGCGGCGACGAGGCCACAAGACCGACACCAGACAGGGCGACGTCGAACGCGCGCTTCGCGGTCACGATACCGTGGCCCTCACGAGGCCGGACTCGAGCTGCTCCGGTGCCCGGACGATGGTTTCGACGACGTGCTTGAAGCGGCCGATCATGCTCTCCAGCGAGAAGACGACGTCGGCCCTCGACGCGGCATTGCGCGACAGCCGCTGCCGAAGCGCCTCATCATCGATCAGTCTGTTCAGGGCCGTGGACAGCGCATCGGCGTCGCCTGGCGGCACCACCAGGCCGCTGACGCCGTCCTGATTCACCCAGGGCACACCGGTGGGCAGGTTGGTGCTCACAACCGCGCGGCCCGCGGCCATCGCCTCGAGCTGGACGACCCCGAACGCTTCGGTCTTCGCGATCGAGGGAAGCACGAACACGTCGGCGGCCTGGTAGTGGCTGGGAAGGTCTGCGTCGGACACGTGACCCAGGAACACCACGCGGTCGGTCAACCCTCTTTCCGACACCTGACGCCGCAGATCGGCTTCGAGCGGGCCGTCTCCGGCAATCATCAGGGTCCCCCGGCACGAGGTCATGGCGTCGATGAGGACGTGAAGGCCCTTGTAGTACACGAGCCGGCCGACGAAGAGGATGCGCGGACCAGGAATGCGTCCGGCAGATGGCCTCCACCGCCGCGCGCGTCGCCGGGTCGGTCCGGCGGTAGCCGCGCCAACGGAATGCCGAACGGGACAATCGCGACACGGCGCGCCTGCTGCACCAGCGGAGAGGCGTCCGCGAGGTTCGGGCTCGACACGATGACGCAATCGGCGCGTCGATAGAGCGCGGCCTGCAGCTTGCCGTAAGTGTGCGGCGCCCACGACGGGCGCACCAGATCGCTGTGATGCCAGACGACCAGCCGCTTGGATGGCGTCCGGAGGAAGAGCGCCGAGCCGGCCAGGGGATTCGGCTCGTGAAGCACGACGCAGTCCGATGCCGATCGCCAGAGATGGAACGCGAGCGACGGGCAGATCGGAACCGAGTGGCTGGCGCCCCAGGACGAAGCACGCACCACGCGGACCCCGTGCCGGCGCTCGATCACGGTCCCCCTCGCGTCGTGCGCAGCCACGACGCTGACGTCCCAGTCGGCCGCCGTGCCTTCCGCGAGATCGCGAACGACCGTCTCCATGCCGCCACGAACGGGCGGGTAGAACTTCGCCGCGTGGAGCACTCTCATGCCGTGCGCACCGCCTGCGCCATGGACGGAGCGATCGGCCGATTGCCGGCCACCGCCTGGTAGATGGCCGCCATCGACGCGGCATAACGAGACCAGCTGAAGCCCCTGACGCCCAGCAATCCGCGGGCGCGCCGCGCCGCCCACCGATCGGGCTGCTCCGCGCGCTCGCTCAACAATCGACCGACCACCTCTTTCCACGCCGTCACGTGGCCGACCGCGCAGAACTCGACGCCCACCTCTCCCACTTCGCGCAACACCGACAGGTCGCTGGCCACCACCGGGGTCCCGCACCTCAGGGCTTCGACGACCGGCAGCCCGAATCCTTCCCGTTCGGACGGCACGAGCACCAGGGCGGCGCGTCTGTAGACAGCCGCCAGCACCCTGTCGTCGATCGGTGGCAAGACCGACACGTGCCCTCGCAGGCCCTCTTCACCCAGCAGGCGCTCCTGTTCCCTCGTGAAGGGTCCACCGACCCTGACGAGGTGCACGTCGCGGCCCTCGCGTCTCAGCCCGCCGCAGCAACGCAACAGGACGTCGAGACGCTTGCGCGGCGCCACGCTGCCGACATGCAAGATCTGGATGGCGTCCGCCGGCGCTCCGACCAGCCCTGCCGCCTCGCGATCGGCCTGGCTGTCAGTCTCGGGGACGAACGCCTCGCTGACCCCAAGCGGCGCCACGACGACCCGCTCCGCAGGCAGGATCTGGCGGCCGACAATCTGGTCGCGCACCGACCGGGCATCGCATGCGACCGCCGCGGCTCGGCCAAGGCCCGACAGGATGTGCCGCGACATCAGGCGGAACGGCAGCCCCCGCGGTTCGCCGGCAGGATCGAGCACGGACCGAAACGTGTCGAGATCGTGGCAGGTCACGACCGTGCGGTTGGCGGGCAAGTGGTGCACGAGTTGAGCGTAGCTGTGGTCGACGACGTGAAACACGTCGAAGTCGTTGGCGATCGCGCGCGCGCGCCGCGGGTAGTCCACGAACCGGTTCAGTCCCCGATCCACGTTGACCGCGACGGGTCCCGACGAAAGGGCCGTCGCCCTCCGCACGAATCGCGGGCAGACGGCCGTCGCGGCCACGCCGCGTTCGGCCGGAAGACGGTCCAGCGCGGCCAGAAGCTGGTCGGCCACGCGGTCCATGCTGGGCCAGCCTTCTTCCCTGTAGTCGGCCAGAACGGCCACGCGCAGCCGTGTCACGGCGCTCCCACCACCGTCGGAAGAGCCAGCAGCTCGTCGAAGAAGTCGAGGTGCGCGCGAGCCACGACCGACCAGTCAAACGAAGTCACCGCCCGTTGACGGCCTCGCCGCGCCAGGTCCAAACGCAGGACCGCATCGCCAGCCAGGCTGTCGATCGTGCGGCGCCATTCATTGCCGTCGTTCTCCGGAACGATCAGGCCCGCATCACCGACGACGTGAGGCATCTCGCCGCTGTCTGACGCGACGACCGGCACCCCGCAGGCAAACGCCTCGATCAGCATGCGGCCGAACTGCTCCCGCCACCGCGGGGTCGTCTGGCTGGGCGCCACCAGCATGTCCATCGCGTTCAGCCACCGAGGCACTGCGTCGTGCGACACGGCGGTCTCGATAGCCACGCGGCCCGGGTGCCGGGCCGCCCACTCGCGAAGAGCCCCCTCGAGGGGTCCCGATCCCACGAAGAGCGCACGCCATGGACTGGAGAGGCGCTCGAGTACAGCCGTCAGCGACAGCACTCCCTTCTCGGGCACGAAGCGGCCGAGAAAGCCGACGACCGGCGTGTCGCCCGGTCCAGCCGAGGCCAGCCCGCACGGCCGTGCGAGCGTGCGCGTCTGGCGCGAACCGTGTCGTGTCCACGCCTGGAGGAATCACGCGCGTCGGGTGCCCTCGCCCACCCCCTGGCGGTGAGCACCTCCAGGACCGTCTTGCCATAGGCCACGATCCCGCTCGCTCTCGCCCGCGTCCGGCGCTCGAACCAGCTGAACGGCAGTGGGTACGGTTTGTCGAGGTTCTGAAACGTCGCGAACACCAGAGGAACCCCTGCGCGGGTCCACCAGGCCACTTGCGCGGCCGACGCGACATAGGGTTCCTCCCAGCAGTGCACCAGATCCCATGGCTCGCGAAGCAGGGTGCGCAGCGCCCGACCGTAGGTCATGAGATGAACCGGCCGGCTGCAGTGGACCGGCACGGGCGCGACCGTGCATCGTTCGCCCGGGCTCGGCTCGAGTGTGTGCCAGCCGAAGTCGCCGTGAAATCGTGCGGGAGCAGCGACCGTCACGTCCCATTCGCCGGCGCGCGCAAGGGCATCCGCGAGTCGCCGGTTGGCAGTCACGGCGTACGAATGACCGATCGTCAGGAGCCGCTTTCGCCCGCGTGCAATGCTCATTCGAAGTCCGCATTGGCGAGATGGGCCGGGGCGCCGGCGTCATCGGCAGGCGCCTCCCCGGGCAGCGCGCACGCCTGGAAGCGCCGTGGATGCGCTCGAAGAGCACGCCACCGGCGAAGAGTCTGCCAGCGCACCGGCCTCCGCGATCTGATGACGTCAGGAAACAACCGAATCAGCTCGCGAAGGATCCACACAAACCCTCCGCGATCGTTCAACCGCTGGTGGCGTCGCATCACGAAGTAGCGGTAGAGCCGCAGCGGCACCGACGCCAGCGGCAGCGGCAGGGGTTCGTTGTACCAGCTCCGAGGCAGTCGTTGCGAATCACCTGACGCAGGTAGCGAGAGGCACTCCGGCCGGACGGATCGGGGACGTGCACGACGCGAGCATGAGGCAGGTAGAGCACCTGACGTTCTGCATCGAGCAGCCGCAGGCACAGCTCCTTTTCCTCACCGTAGAACTCGAACGACTCGCGGAGCCCGCCCATTTCGAGAAAATCATCGCGGCGCACGATGTGGGCAAAACCTGTGAAGGAGGGGACGAGGCACGGATAGTCGACCGGCGCCGGCTGCGCACCTGGCGGCCAGGGCGACCCGTCCTCGTTCGCCTGCGCACAGGCCACGGCGGCCACCTCCCGGTGGCGTCCCATGATCTCGAGAGCCTCCCGCAACGGCGCGCACTCGAGCAATGCCGCGTCGTCGTCGAGGAGGAGCACGAACGGTGTGCTCGAGCGTCGTACGATGGTGTTTCTGCCGACGATCGGACCCCGCCCGCCGGGCTCGGCCACGAACGTCAGCCGCGCGGCCATCGTGGCGGGTATGGCCTTCAGGGCGTCGAGAGGCGGCTCGTCGCTCGCATCGTCGATCACGATCACCTCGGACACCAGTTCGTCGAGGTGGGTCAACGATGCCAGGCATCTACGTAGCGATTCCGGGCGGTTCCGCGTCATGACACCGACGGTGAGGCTCATCGCTTCAGGCCGCACGTCGAGCGCCCCTCCGTGCGCGTTCGTAGCAGGCCAGCGTCTGCCGCGCCGTCTCTGTCCAGGTCATGGTCTCGACCGCTCGGAGGGCGGCTGCCGACACACGATCTCGCAACGGTGCATCCTCGAGCAGGCGTTCGAGCGCGCGAGCGAGCGCCCCGCTGTCCCGCGCAGGTACACGAAGGCCGGTGACCCCGTCGACGACGAGCGTCGTGGCACAGCCGACGGGCGTGGCGACCACGGGCAGCCGTTGGCTCATGGCTTCGACCAGGACCATGCCAAAGCCTTCGTAGGTCGAGGGCCACGCGAGCACGTCGTGCGTCCGGTACGCGATCATCACGCGCTCTTCGGCGATCCGGTCGACGATCGTGAGCCGCGCACGCGCCTCGGCAGCGAACGACGACCGGATGATGTCGTCGGGCACCGCCGCCTCCGACGATCGTCAGGCGCACGTCGGTGCCTCGGGCCACCATCTGCGAGAAGGCCTCGGCCAGATATCGGACCCCCTTGACGTCCGTCCAGCTGCCGCAGAAGAGGATGCCCTGGCCGCGTCGCGCGTCGGCCGCAGGACGATCCGAAAGGAAGCGCGTGGACACGCCGTGGGCGATCACGTCGATCTCGGACGCCGGCTTCCATCCGTGCGCAAGCGCGAATGCTCGATCGCCTTCGTTCAACACCACCAGCCGGTCGGCGGCGCGGGCGGCGGCGGCGACCTGCGTCAGACGGACGGCCGGATGGAACAGCCGCCTGGTCCACGGCTTGGCGATGAGACCCGCGGCAGCGTCGTCCAGCAGGCGGCGATAGTTGAGGTGTTCGAGGCCGTTGGATCGGGACACGACCGTGACACCTTGGAGCTCCCGACCCAGGCGTCTGGCGATCCACAGTCCTTCGGCACTCGCGACATCGACGACCTCGTAGGGTCCGCTGGTCCTGAACGCTCGACGGACCGCCGCCCAGGCCGCCACCGGACCGAAGGCCTGGCGCAGGTAGGGATTCGACGGATGCGGGCCGATGCCGTCGGCCAGCAACAGATCGCAGGTATGCCCCAGCGCGCGAAATTCCTCCTGCAGCTTGACGGGAACTTTGGTCGACCCGAGCCTGGGATCGGGCGGATAGTCGCCGACGAGGAGGATTCGCACGGTGATCAGAGCTCGGCAGCGGACAACGGTGGCCAGCTGGACCTGAGGCGCCGGTGGTTCACCCTGGCGCGGACGCTGCGGCCAATTTGTCGCAGGGCGTCTCTCAGAGACCGGCGCCACGCCAGCAGCTCGCACTGGAGGACGGCCTCCTCCCCAACGGAGGCGCCGCGCCTGCGTGCGGCCTCGAGCGCCTCCCAGTAGCCGCACCAGATCGAGAAGTAGCGGGCGTCGAGCGCAGCGAGAAATCCGTTGTGCTGTGCCTCCGGCGTGGTGCCGTGCCACGCGGGGTCGTGCCGCTCATGGAAGATCAGCGGCTCGCGGTTGAGCACAAGCCCTCGAGAGTGCGCCATCATGATGGCGGTGTAGACGACGTCCCAGCAACCCTCGCCCACGATGTAGGGCCTGAAGCGATGACGATGCCGAGGCCACCAGGCCGTGGCCACTGCGAACATGTCGATGCCCGCGGTCAGAATCGGTCCCGGCGCCGGCCGGGTGATGTCGTCAACGTCGGTCCTCCCGATGGCACAAGTGTCCAGGCCGAGCTCGTTGACTGCGGTGACCGCGGCTTCTGTCACCACGATGTCGGCATTGACGTACGCGAAGTAGCGATGGCGGCCGGCGGCCGCCGCACGCCAGAGCGCATCGAACACGTCGCTGGTCAGCGGCCGGCGACGCCCTGGCGTGCGGGTTGCCTGCACCGAGTCGCGCTCGAGCACGGGTGCTGTCGCGAGGCCCGGGAACTCGAACGCCGGGCCGCGGCGAAATTGCAGGTTGACGCCCTCGACACCGCGAAGCCGCGCCAATGCCTCGCCGGCGGCCCGCTGTCGGCGGCCGCTCGCCGGATCGGCGTTGTACATCTGCAGCCCGATGAGCACGTCAGGCGTTTCCTTCCGTTCGCACTGCCTGAAGAACGGCGGCCAGCCGTGATACGTGTGCATCGACCGACATCTCGCATGCGCGCTTCGATGCGCCGGCCCCCAAAGCGTCAAGGCGTTCAGGGTCCGACAGCAGCGCCGCCAATCGATCTCCAAAAGTCGATGCCGATGCGGGCGTCGGGACCAGCACGCCATTCACGTCGTGGTGAAGCCACTCGCTGATGCCGCCGGTGTCGGTGGCGATCGCCGGCACGCCGAGGGCGGCGGCTTCGAGCCCTACCAGACCGAACGGCTCGGGCCACACGCTCGAGATGGCGAGGATCGACGCGTCCGCCACGTGAGGCCATCGTGCCGCGCCAGCCAGCCAGCCGGTGAAAGTGGCACGGACACCCAGCCGGTGCGCCAGCGCTTCCCACTCGTGCCGTTGCGGACCATCGCCGACCATCGTGAGCTCGACGGGGCGCCCGAGCCGGGACGATGCGCGCGCGACCGCTCGCACGAGAAGGTCGCCGCCCTTGAGGGCGGTCATGCGCCCGAGAAAGACCACGCGGGGTTCCGCAGGCGATCGCCTGCGCTCCCGCTCGACGGTCCGAGTGGGAAAGAGCGGGTTGGTATGAAGGCGCGACACGGGCGCGCCGTTGTTCTCGTACTCGCGACGCATGTGGCCGCTGGCCACGACGATGGCGGCATAGCGGGCGAGGAGATCGCGCTGGGACACGCTCCAGCGGAAGTCGCGGACCATCGCGGCGGGGTTGAGCCGGCCGCATCGCCTCGGCAGGTAGAGTGCGGCACAGGCAATGCCGAACGTCCGATCGCAGGAGACCGGCGTTGGAAACGCGTGCATCTTGAGCCCGCCGACGCAGGTGCCGAAGTAGCCGTGCATGAACTTGACGACCGGGGCCACGGTCATCAAGCCGGCGTCGACGGAAAGGTCGCGCATGTTGTGCGAGTAGCAGACGTCCGGCTGCCAGCGACGAATCGGCTCCAGGTCGCGGGCAAGGGTCGCACCGCCGACATGGAAGCGGACACGGGACGACACTGCCGCACTGCGAGCGGCGTTTTCCGAGACGAGAGCGATCTCGTGTCCGATCGCTTCGAGAGGTGTGAGCACGGAGTCGAGATAGGCCTGCACGCCACCGGCATCGTTCGCTCCGTCGTTGGCGACGAGAATGCGCATCAGGCGCCTGCGGCGTGCGTCAGCCGGACCGCGACACCCTCGACGGACCAGGGGTCCTCGCCCGAGGTCAGCGGGGCCAGCTGGAGGTTCTGTGCGGCGAGTTCCGCCTCGAAATCGCTGGCGGCTCAGGTTCAGCGCGGGCCAGATCGACGGGTGCAGCTCGACGAATAGAGCAAGCGACGCTCCGCGGGACCGAATCGTGTCGCGCGCACCGCGAAGCACGGCAAGCTCCCACCCTTCGACATCGATCTTGATGAAGTCGGGTTCAATCCCTTCGCGGGCACAGAACCGGTCGATGGTCGCGGACCTCACCTGGCGCATCTCTCCGGTCTCGCCGGGCGCGGCGAGGCGGCTTTCTCCAGATGTTCCCGACAGCATGAGCGGCGCACCGGCCTCCCGATCGGAGATCGCGATCGCGAGCGGCCGTACCACGTCGTCGAGGTGGTTCAGGTGAATGTGACGCGACAGGGCCGCGTGCACCTCGGGCGCGGGCTCGAATGCGAACACCCGACCTGTCGGGCCGACCCACTGCCCGAGCAGCAGCGCGTACGCCCCGACATTCGCCCCGATGTCGAGCGCGACGTGTCCGGGCCTCACGACGTCCCGGAACGCCCGGTACTCGGTCGGGTTCCAGGAGATGTGGCGGAACTCCGGCAGCGCGCGAAGGTGCTCGCCCCCGGGCAGCGTGCACGGCAGACCACGACCGCCACTCTGGACCATCAGCGCGCGGTGGTACAAGCGCTTCAGCCACCGCCGCAGGCCGGGCGCCAGTGGCAGCCCGCGGAAGCCTTCGCCAACGGTCTCCACGATCGGCTTCTCGCGAAACCGCGAGGAGGGCGCGGTGGGCAAAGTCTCGCGAACGGTCATGCCCGGTCTGCCCTCAGCGGCGCCGCGGACGCAGCCACCCGCCGTGCGGCCTGCCGCCAGGCGCCGGTGTTCATCCGCCGCCACCAGACGCGACGTTGCCGTTGCGCATCGCGGCGGATGATCGCGTCCCAGCGTGAGTGAAACAGGCGGCCGTTCTTCAGAACCCGCGCCTTGTACTCTGCGGACAGCACGCCGACCGTGGTGCTGCCCAGGTGATAGTACGCGCCGTCCCGCTCGTATCCGTGGGTCGCGCTCCGCCACCCTCCATCGCGAATCCGGAACGCGAGGTCGGCCTCGTCCCATTCCGTCGGCACGAAGCGTTCGTCGAGCAGGCCCACCCGATCGAGACAGGCGCGCCTGACGACCCATGGCCGGATGACGGCATCCACCTCCTGCAGCCGCAGCCAATTGAACGGGCGCGGGCCGATGGTGCTCTCCAGGCGCCGCCAGTCGACGAGGTCGTCCCAGGTGTTGATTGGATCGTCGACGGGATGGCAGTTGAGCCCGCGGCTGAGCGACAGCAGACCGATGTCCGGATACGCGGCAAACGTGGCGACGAGCTCAGGAACGAGCCAGCGGCAGCGCAGGAACATGTCGTCCTGCCACGCCATGATCAGCCCGCCTCGGGCCTCGGCAAGGCCGCGATTGGTGCACCGGAGTTCGTGCATGTCCGATTCGTGGAACCAGCGGAGGTGACGCTGTCCCCACGCCGTGGCGGAGAGCTCGGCAAGCAGGGCCGGCGTCCGATCGCGGCAGCCGTCCTCGATGACGATGAGCTCGATCGGCTGCTGGCCGGCCATGACGCGCCAGCTGGTCAGGCACTCCTCCAGCACGTCGGCGTTGTTGAACGTCGGGATCACCACGGAGATCACGGGGGCCACGGCGGTCACGTTCCCGATCTCAGCGTGGCGATCGTGTGCGGCAGAGCGAACTGATCGCGGTAGAGCGCTCGCGCATGCTCGGCGAGCCGGGCGCGGCGCTCGGGATTGGTCGCCAGCGCCGCGGTGGCCTCGGCGAGGCCCGCAGCGTCGGCCACGGGGACGAGCACTGCCGCGCCGCTCGTGGCCCACACATCTTCGGTGAGCGGCCCCGACGTCGTGACCACCGGACGGGCATGCGAAAGCGCCGCCATGGCGCTCGTGCGCCGGCTGCTGATCCCGTCCGGATAGGGCTGCAGCATGACGTCGCACGCGCTCACGTGTCGCGACACGTCGTCAGGAAACAGAGCGCCCGCCCCATGCAACCGCCCAGCAAGGACCGGGAAGCTGGCCGTGAGCTCGGCGGCAACGGCCTCGCTGTCGCGGCCAAGCAGCAGAAGCCGGCAGTCGCAGCGTGCGGCCAGCGCAGGAATGCAACCGGCGAGGAGCGACCGCATGTGCCGGCCGTAGGTCCCGAAGTGGCCCACAAGGGCATGCCCGTTCCCGTAACGGGCGTGAATGGCCGCCGACGCGCGGTCGTCGAGGACAAGCGGGATGCCGCTCGGGACCGGCAGCCACGCCACCGGTGTCCTGGCCGGTGTGACCGACTCGACGCCGGGCCGCCAGGCGGGAATCGAGACGAAGGCACGCTGCGCGGCGCCCCCCACGAGCCTGGCCATGAGCCTGTGTGTACCGGCCAGCAGGTTCAACCGGACCGGCGCATCTCGATCGAAGGGAAACGCCACTTCGTGGAACATCACCCAGACCGCCTCCTGGCCCCGGCCCCGCGATCGCAGCCAGAGACAGAACCCCAGGTTGGCGGCTTTCCAGCCAAAGGCATGCGGGACGTACTGGACCAGCAGCCTTCGCGGCTCAGTCGATCGCAGCTCGCGCGACAGGATGTACAAGGATCGTGGCCCGAACCGATCCGGCAGCCACCGAACCGTGACTCTCGCTTCGTCGCTCCCTGCCTGCCCTGCCTGCCCGCCTTGAGCGGAGTCGAAGGGCGCCCACACGGTCACGTCGTCGCCAGCGGCCGACAGGCCGTGCGCCACCATCCGCGTGTAGTCGCTGACGCCGCCCGGCTGGGGCGGATATTCGCCGGTAAGGATGTGCCACTTCATCCGAGCGACGCGTTCGAAGGCGAGGGCACCAGGCGCAGCCGCATGAGCCAGCCGCCAAGCCGGGCGCCGAGAGGCAGCCCGACGTAGAGCGGCCGCATCTGCCAGACGTAGCACACGGCGATCAGCGCCGTAAGGCCTGCAGTCGGGACGACACCGAGCCACCGGTGGAGGATGCTCACGCCGCCCGCGGCCAAGACGCACGCCGCTGCACGTCTCACCCACGGCAGGAGGAGCTCCCGGGCAAGCAGGGCTCCGTCGAGGCCGGTTGGCGGCCAGAGAAGCTTCAGGGCCAGGGGCAACCCCGTGGCGGCGGACGCCAGCAGTCCCGCTGCCGCAATCCCGTCCAGGCCCCACGCGCGGCCCATCGCCAGCGCCAGCACCGTCTGCACCATTCCGTTGACCAGCACGACCACGCCGACGCGGAATCGGTTTCCGAGGACGGAAGCCGTCGCGATCAGCCCGTGCACGATCGAGGAGACCAGAATGCTCGCGGCAAGGAGCGCGCTCAGCCCCACCCCGCCGAAGAGGTCGGGGCCGACCCACGCGCGGACGAATGCTGGGTTGAAGGCCAGGATGACGCACGCCGCTCCGCCGGCGATGAGCGCGTGAAGCCGCAGCATCATCACCACGACGCCGCGGAGACGATCTTGAGCGTGGCGCTCGCCGAACAACTGCGCGAGGCCGACCAGGCCGCTGTCGGGCAGCACCCAGGACAGCTGGGTGCTCATCGTCGCCAGCTTGGCGGTGCAGCTGTAGATCGGCACGAGCTCCGGTCGACCGATGAATGTGATCACGACCGCGTTCGACGCGCTGATCACATGCCATCCGAGTGCGCCGAACCAGACGCCCAGGCCGTTGCCCATGAGCCGCGAGAGCTCAGCGCGTGAGGGCAACGACCAACCGGTCATCAGATCGGGCGCAAGGCTGAACGTCCTGAGCGACGCCAGGATCAGGATGAAGAGGGTCGGCACGGTCGGCCCGATCGCCAGGGCGAGCAGGCCATCGCCCCGAAGCAGCAGCGCCAGCGTCAACGCGAAGGCCAGCGCGGACTGAAGCATCGTCAGCACGCCGTTGAAGATCACGTCCTGCAGACCGCCCAGCACGGCGCGGAAGACCCGGAGCGGGTACGAGACCGCGGTCAGCGCCACCAGCACGGCCAGAGGGGTGCCAAGGAGCGCTCGATCGTCGGCGCTCAGGCGGAGGACTGACGGCAGCACCGTCCAGAGGAGGAGCGCGACGGCCGCGTAGCCTATCGCGACCATCGTCGCCACGATGACGCCGTGGCCCACCAGCCTCCGCATGGCCGCACGGTCCTGCCGGCCGTCGGACTCGGCGAGCATCCACGGCAGGACGCCCAGCACGCCCAGGTCCACCATGGCGGCGTAGCCGATGAGCTCACCGCTCGCCAGCCACAGCCCCCAGGAGCGCGTGCCCAGCGCGCGCAGCGTCAGCGGCACGAGCACCAGGCCGGACGCGATGGCGAACCCGTAGTGCGCGTACGCGAAGCCGGCAGTCCACGCGGCCTTGCGGACGCGGCTCATGAACGGGGCCTCCTGGCGTATGCCTGGAGATTCAAGGCGAGCGGGGTGTGCACGGCTCCGGGCATCGACGCTGCGGCATACACCGCGAGACGCAGCGCGTTGGACGCCGCCCGACGGAGGCGGCGTCCCCCCTCGAGCGGCAGGAGCTCCGGCGCGCCCGTCCCCACGCGCACTTCGGAAAAACCCGCGCGGGTCAGCGCCATCGCCAGCGACGTCGGCGAGAAGTGGTTGACGTGCACCAGATTGCCGGCGAGTGAGACTTCGTGCGACGAACAGATCGCGCCGAGGGTGCGCTCCTTGTGCCACTGCCCGGACCCGCAGGGCACCTTGACCGCCACGATACCCCCTGGTTCCACGAGCGATGCCACTGTCTTCAGGAGCCGTACCGGGTGAGGGATGTGTTCGAGCACGTCGGTCAGCGTCACGGCCGTGTACCGCCGACCCTCGGCGCCAAGCGTGTGCGCATTGACCCGGTGCACGCGCGCGCCCGTTCGGCGCGCGGCGCACGCCGCCGTCGCCGGATTGAGCTCGATGCCTTCAACCGTCCATCCGCGCGACTGTGCGAGCGACATGAACCGTCCGGCGTGCGCACCGACATCGAGCAGTCGGCGGGCATCGGCGGGCACATCGCGTTCGATCGTCCGAAGGATCGTACGAAAGATGAAGTCCTTCTGGTTGGCCTCGAACTCGCGCTCGACCCACTCGGCCGACCAGCGCTGGTCGTACATCCGATCGAAGAAGTCGGGGAGCGTCGGCAGACACTCGGGCTGGCCGAATCCGCAGTGCGCGCAGCGAGCCAGCCACCCCGTCCGCCCTGTGTAGCCATCGAGCTCGGGATCCTGATCCGCGTACTCATGAAAGTCGAATCGGTACTCGTGGTACCTGGAAAAGTCGCGAGCGCCGCACACCCAGCACTCGCCCTCCGGCTCGAACATCACGCGGGCGCCCGTTCGACGACGTCGACAATCTCCGCCGCCATGGTGCTCCACGTCCGCGCGCGCAACTGCGACGACAACGGCGCCAGACGCTCGCGCCAGCACTCGAGGCCCCGACGCCATGTCTGCAATCGCTCCGAGATTTCGCCGGCATCTTCGGGGTCGTCGACGAGCAGGTCCGACAAGGCGGAGGGATACAGTTCCGCCACGCCCGCCGACCGGCTGACGATCGCCGGTACGCCCCGGCAGATCGCTTCGTGGACCGCCAGGCCGTACGCCTCGTATCGCGCCGGGTGGACGAGCGCATCGACCGCTGCCAGCACCTGCGGCACGTCCTCCCGGAACCCCAGGAACCGCACTCTGTCGGCGAGGCCTGCCGCCAGAACACGCTGCCGCCAGGCCGGCAGCTCGGCGCCCGCTCCCACGACAATGAGGTCCGCATCCCAGGCGCTGTCACGACACCGGTCCGCCCACGCCGCGATCACCGAGTCGAACGCCTTGCGCCGATCGCCCAGGGCGCCGACAAACCCGACGAGCGGCCGATCCACTGACGCGCCCAGCGCCTGCCTCGCTGCTGAACGCTCGGCGGGAGTGGGCAGCGCGAACAGGGTGGAGTCGGTGCCGTAGTAGACGACGCGCGTGCGGTCGGGAGCGACGCCCATACGCTCGACGACATCAGCCTGCGTACGGCGGCTGTTACAGATCACCACGGTGGCGCGGTCAAGGGCCTCCCGCTCGGCGCGCCGATCGCGGCGATCGGCGAGCGTTCCCTTTGCGCGCCGAATGAGCGAACCCGATGCCACGGGATCGTGGGCCGCGTGCAGGTAGTGCACCCAGTTGGCTGCGGCGACCGCGCAATTGCCGCCGTTGACCACGGCGCGTGGGCCGTCCGCCTGCAGCTGCCGCCACACCCGCCGGCCGGTCGAGGCCAGCATGGGGCTGCCGAGCAGGTGACGGCCGAACGGCCGTCGGACGAGATGCAACGAGACGGTCGGCCGCGACGCGACATCAGGCCACGCACGATGGGTCACGACGTGCACGTTTCGCCCGCTCGACGCGAGATACAAGGCCAGCGCGTGGTTCGCCCGGTCCATGCCGCCGAGGGGCGTGAAGTCGCCCGCGACCAGGAGCCAGGGATGGGCCATCAGTCCTGAGGAAGTCGGCTCATCATTGCGCCATGCAGCACGCCCTCGAGAAACCAGAACTGCATCCCCACCTGGGTGGCGAACGGCACGAAGCTGAACACCAGCGCGAGCGTGCCGATGTTGGCGGCTGACACGGCCGCGGTCCAGTACCAATCGTCGGTGCGCCTCAACAGCCGGAACAGCCGCCATTGGTAGAGGACGGTTGCGATGAGCGCCCCGAAATACAAGAAGAGGAGCGGCCATCCCCCGTCGAGAATCCACGCGTTCGGCTGGACTTCGGCCCACAGCGCCGACGAGTCGAGGTGGCTGGGGTCGCCGAAGTAGTTGCGCATCATCCCCCAGCGCGCGAGGCCCGCTCCGAAGGGGTACTCGACCACCAGGGTCGTGAAGCCCTGCTCGATCTGCTGCCCGCGGCTGGCGTAGTAGAGGCGCGTCGGATCCTCGCCGAGGAGGGTCCCGAAGCGGTCGGCAATCGACCGTCCGCCCAGAGAAGTGGAAATCACCAGACCCACGATGACCAATCCGACGCCCAGCGACGAGAATTCCGCAAACCGCCGTCGGTCGCCCCTGAGAAGCAACAACACCGCGTAGACGGCCATCATGCCGACTGTGATGACCATGTTGGCGCGCACGTAGCTGAGATAGATCGCCGACACACCCGCGAGCGACAGCATGAGGGCGAGGCCGCGCTTCCACCAGGCGAACGGCTGCAGCGCGAAGATGAGCCCGAGGAGCGCCGCAATCGTGCCTGCGCCGCACACCGCGCCTGGCGTGTCGAACAGACCAGGCGGGCGGATGATGCGGCGGCCGTCGTTGCCGATGTAGGTCGCCACCTGCATCGCGGTGGGGTTCGACGTGATGAGGCTCGACAGCTCGCGGGGCATCCAGCGGTCCGGGTCGTACACCTGAAGCACGCCCACGACCGAGTTCACGCCGTTGCAGACGAGCAGGATGGCGAGGATGCGCACGAGCTGACGCGGGCGATCGACGTAGCCAGGCGCCCAGAACAACGGACAGAAGATCGCCAGGTAGAGCCCGGTCTGCCCCACGCCCGCCGTCATGCTGTTGGTCAGCGGATGCAGGATCATCAGCGACAGGCAGAGCAGCACCCAGAAGAGCCAGGCGTCTGCCGGGTGGCGCTTCCGCCGTTTGTCGCCGGTCACCCACCACACCCAGAATCCGAGCAGCGCGAGGGCATACACGCCGATGCGGATGGGGGCACGGAACGCCTGCATGCCCGGCAGGTACAACAGCCCTGGAATCACGGTCTGCGCCACGGCGAACCACTCGAGCGGACCCGTCGGCCACAGGCTTTCGTCGTCGAGCGACGGCACAAACTCGCGACGGTCCTCGGCCCTCGAGGGCTCCTCGGGGACAGCGTGCGTCCCGGCCGGGGTCACCCAGTCGCGAGGGTGGTGGGGTGCTGGTCTCATATTGGTTCAGCCGGGCAGCGCATCGAGCCCCTCGCGCGCCCACAACAGGTGCGGCCACTCGCCCAGGTGACCATCGCTCGCGAACGGTGTCAGCAGAGACGCCGCGTCGAACGCGCGCGACACCGCCCGATGATGGGTGCGCGGCGAGTGGTCGATCGACCAGGCGCGATATCCGTACCCGGAGAGACAGTCGATCACTGCCCGTGCCGAGCTGCCCTGCTCGCGGAGGTAAGCGGGATGCAGCTCGAGCACGATGCGATCCACCTGCCCGGTGGACAGCCGGCGCGCGAGCCCCGCGATGGCCCGCGCCTCCGCGCCCTCGATGTCCATCTTCAACACGTCGACCCGCCCGATCCCGGCCTCGTCCAGGATCCGGTCGAGCGGCTTGGCGGGGACGTCGAATCGGCGGCCTCCGTCATCCGATGCGGATGCGAGGACGAGACCGAAGTTCGAACCGGTGTCCAGCTGGGTGCCGTAGGCCGCGAACGACAACATGCCGGCCTGGTCCGCGGCGGCGGCAGCGACCACGCGCACCGACCGCAGGCCGTTGCTCGAGACGTTCCACGCCAGCGTGTGGTGCGCGCGCGGATCCGCTTCGACGCTGACGACATGCCCTCGCGGGCCCACGAGATGCGCGGCGACCAGCGTGAAGTAGCCCCAGTTGGCGCCCACGTCCACGGCCGTCATCCCGTCGGCCAGCAGGCGCTGCAGGAGAGCCGTCTCCTGGGGCTCGTACCGTCCCGTGAGGCAGACCTCGCGCATCAGCGGGTCGCTGAGGTCGCACAGGAACCGGAGACCGCCGAGGTCCCGCGGCATCCTGGCGACAAACGGGCCGGTGTTCCGGCGCGCCACCCAGTTCATGGCGCGGTATCGCCCCGCCGGCAGCGCGCGAACCACGCGCGCGGCCAGGTCCAGCCACAGCGGAATACGCTGAACGCCGGCGTCGGCCCTCGATACGATCATGCGGCGATCACGCTGGCTTTCTCGCAACGAGCATCTGATTGTCCGAGAGCGCGCGCGGAAAGGCCGACGACAGCGCGGCCGGGTAGTGCCACGGCGTCAGCGGGAGCCGGCCCGACCGGCTGAAGGCGACCCTCGAGACGACCAGTCCTGCGGCGATGGCCGCACGATCGAGGTCGCTCGTGAGGAGCGCGGTGCGGTGCGCGGGATAGTGGACGTCCTGAAACGCCGAGAAACGCTGCTTGGCGACGAGCGTCAGGAGGCTCAAGAGGCTCAGCTGATTCGGCGTCGTCACGATCACACCGGCGCCAGGCCTGGCAATTGACGCCAGCTGACGGAAGAACGCCCAGGGGTTCTCGAGGTGCTCGATTGTCTCGATGGCGACGACCAGATCGGCGGACGCCGGCTCGATCGGCCAGGCCGCGTTGTCGAGATCAACGGCGCGGAACTCGAGGTCGGCCGGGAAGGCGCCGTACCGGACCGCATCCAGCCCACAGTAGCTGGAGAAGCGGCCCGACAGTTCCCGCCACAGTGCGCCTCCTCCACATCCGACGTCGACGAGACGTCCGCCGCCAAGGCCGTCCGCGTCGATGGCGTCGGCCACCATCCGATGGATCGCCCGCTCGCTCGAACCGAGGCTCTGGCGTGCACGAGCCTCGAGTTCCTCACTCCCCAACGCCATGGGCATCGTCACGCGCGCACCCCGGCAGCCGACATCTCGGCGAGCGCGCGCTCCAGCCTCTGAATCTGGGTCGACGGATTGGCAATGGCGGCTGCGCGCGCAGGTCCCTGCACGCCCTTGCGGCGACGCGCGCCGTCGTCGACGATGAGTTGCCGCAGCGCGGCGGCCACGCCGTGCGTGTCTCCGGGCGCGGTGAGCGCTCCGCACGTCTCGTCCACGATCTCCGGCGCCCCGCCGAGCGCCGACGTCACCACCGGAAGCCCGGCGCGGAGCGCCTCGACGAAGACCACACCGAAGGGTTCCGGCTCCAGATTCGGCTGACAGTAGATGTCGGCGGCCTGCAGCAGCTGCTGGACATCGTCACGCTGCCCGAGCCACCGCGTGCGATCGCCAATGCCGCTCGATTGTGCCAGGCCGCGAATCGAGTCGAGCCATGTCGACTCCGACGAGCGCTGCGCACCGCCCGCCTGCCACCAGATCCACCGAGGCACGTCCCGGAGCTCGGCCAGCGCGGCGATCAAGACTTCGTGCCCCTTCCAGGCTTCGCTCCGACAGGCCGTCACCACCACCACGGCCGAGTCCTCGGTATCGAACGAGGCGCGAACGCGCGCGCGCGCCTCGGGGGCCAGCTTCGGAGCATCGACGACCGGGGCGTAAATCACGTGAGAGGGCACTCCGGCGTAGAGCGACCTCAGGGTCGACGCCGTGAAAGCGCTGTTGCAGATCGCCGTGTCAGGCGTCACGAGTCGCGCCAGGCGTTCGGTCCAGTGCCGTCCGGTCATGACATCGTGCGCCCAGAAGACGAGCGGTACGCCGGCGCGCCGCACGACCGCGCCGAAGAGGCCCTGGGACCACGGTGCATGGCAGATGACCCGATCGAATCGGCCGACGGCAAGCACCTCGTTCAGCCGTGCTCGTGCGCGCCGAAGCGTCTGAGGCCGGCTCGCACGCACTTCGCCGAGGACGTGCAGTTCGGCGCCAGCCCGCTGCAGCTCGCCCGACAGCCGTCCCTCGAAACACAAGGCAAACGCATGTTCGGCAGCGGCTGCTCCGAGCGCCTGGCCCGTGGCGGCTCGGGCCTGCGCCAACGCGTAGAGAATGACTTCGATGCCGCCGTACAGGTTGCCGCTGTAGACGTGGAGGATCCGCATCACGAGTGAGCCATGGCGTGCTCGTACACCGGAAGCAGATCGACGGCGAGCCGCGCGCGATCGAAGAGACGTTCGGCCGTCAGGCGACCCGCACGCCCCAGGCGCAGGCGCTTGTCTGGATCGCGCGCCAGGTCAGAAATCCGGTGCGCAAGGCCCTCGGCATCGCCAGGAGTGTGCGGCAGACCGTCCACGCCGGGTGTGAAGACCTCACGCGCACCGCCGGCATCGCTGGCGATGACGGCACGGCTGCAGGCCATCGCTTCGGCGATGACCAGTCCGAACGGCTCGGGCGCGGTGCTGGCGTGAACCACGATGTCGAGCGCGCGCAACGCGTCCTCGGGGCGCGTCACGAAGCCTGTGAAGCCCACCCGGTCGCCGAGCCCGAGGCGCCGCGCGTACTGCTGCAGGTCCTCGAGCGAATGCTGGCTGCCCCTGGTCTGGTACAACGGCCCGCCGATGATATAGGCCCGGACGGAGACGTCAGGGGACAGGCGCGCCAGCGCGTCGAGAAACGTCGTGTGCCCCTTCCAGCGGCCGAACGCCCCGAGCAATCCCACGCGCACGACGCCGGCCTCAGCGGACGGCAGGCCGGCCAGCGCATCGAGGTCGAGCCGGGGGCCCGCCGGTTGAAAGCGCCGCAGATCGACCGCGTTGGGTACCGCATACACCGGCGCCGCCGGACCCAGCGCCTTGCGGACGTCGTCTGCGACGCTCTGCGAATTGGCCACGATGGCTGACACGCGAGCGACCTGCCGCCGGAGCAGTCGCTCCGTGAGCGGCCTGCCACCGACGTAGTCGTGCAGGTGCCACACGAGGGCGGCCGCTGGACGCGCCTCGGCGGCGACCACGTGCATCTTGAGGCTGTTGGTGTGGACCACGTCCGGCTGCAGCCGGCGAGTGAGGGTGCGCAGGTCGTCGACGTACTTCACAACCGGCAGCGCGGCGACGGCGAGCCTGGCGCCCAGCTGCAGCGTGCCCGCCATCGTCCGCGAGACGCCGGCCTCGCCGACGCGGGCCAACGCGCGTGGGAATTCCAGCACGCCGGTCTCCACTCCCAGGCCGGCCGCCTCCTCTCGCAACGGGCCTTCGCTGGCGCACAGGAGACCGAGCTCCCACGAAGGCTTCGCGGCACGGAGGCTCGCCATGATGTCGAGGAGACTTCGCTCGGCGCCTCCGAGCTCGGCGGAGGCACTCAAATAAAGAATGCGCATCTTTTCGGGGGACGGAGAACCTTGAACAGGGATCGGGGATCGGGGATCGGGGATCGGGATTGGTGATTGGGGATCGAGGTTCGGGGATCGGATTATCCCGGTCCCTGATCCCCGATCTCCCGATCCCCGATCCCTAGAAGAACCGTGATCGGATACGGATGACGTCGTTGGCCAGCACCTTGTCCTCGAGGCGGAGAGACACCTCGGTCGTCTTGCCGTTGACGAGACGCGTGGCGGTGATTCCGCGATCGGACCCACGGTCACTCAGACCGCCTGCGAGCACGATGGCCTGCTGTACCGTCGTGCCTGGATCCAGTACGTAGTAGCCGGGGTTCCTGACCTGACCGTCCACGTAGAACCGCTGCGCGGTCGGCACGTTGATGATGGTCCCGTCGCGCAGGCTCACGTCCGCGCCCGCGCGGCCGAGCTCCAGGTCGCGGCGGTTCACCCGAATCTGCTCGCCGTCGGCCTGGCCGGGCTGCGCCGGGTGCACGACGATCACTTCGTTGCTGGCATCGGGGGTCGGCGAGCCGGCCAGCGCGAGGGCTTCGAGGAGCGTCATGGTGGAACCGCTCATCGTGATGGGCCCCGGCGTTCGGACAGCGCCGCTGACGAACACCCGCTGGCTCTTGTACTGATCGATTTCGACGCGGACCTGGGGGTTGCGGAGGTAGCCGTTCGACAGGAGGCCGGTCAGCGACGCCTGGAGCTCCTTCAGCGTGCGGCCGGCCGCCTGCACGCGGTCGAGCAGCGGGAACGTGAAGAATCCGTCGTTCTCGACGCGGTACTTCCCCGTCAGTCCCGGCTCCTCGAACACCGTGATCGACAGCTGGTCCTGCGCACCGATGACGTAGTTGTCCTGCGGAGCAACCGGGACATCAGCGGCGGGCGGCTGTGCCGGTCGAGGCGCTGATTGCCCGCTGGCAGACGTCGCAGCCAGCATGGACCCAATGACGACGGCGGTCAGCAGTCTGATTCCCATGGCGATCTCACCTAGTCGTTCGGCCGCGTCACCGGGATTCCCAGCTGGCGGGCTTTTCTATACAGATTGGGACGTTGAATACCGAGCGTACGCGCAGCATCAGCCATCCGCCAGCCGTGATGCTGGAGAACGGCCGCGATGTAGTCACGTTCAAACCGCACGCGGGCGTCGCGGAGATTGCCCGAGGGCGAGAATGCGGTCGTGGTACGGTTGAGCTCGAGCGCCGGGAGCAACTGCTCGACCTGGATGACCCGGTCGCCGCACGCAGCGGCAACCCGTTCCACAACCCCACGAAGCTCGGCGAGGTTGCCAGGCCAGCTGAGCGCCCCAAGGAGCGCGAGGGCGGCCTCGGTGAAGCGGGGCCCCGGCCCGGCCTGCGCCGCGGCGAGGTCGTCGAGCAACCGTGCAGCGAGCGCCGGCACATCCTCGGCTCGATCGCGGAGGGGCGGCAGATCGATGCGCGACGTCGCCAGGCGGCGGTACAGGTCCGGCCTGAAGCGATGGTCGCGAACTTCGTGGTCAATCGACGGAGGGGCGCTGGCGATGAGCCGCACCGTCGTCGGCACCGCGGAACCTCCGACGCGCATCTCCCCGTCCCGGGCAATCCGCGCCAACCGCGCCTGCACTGCCGCCGGCAGATCGGTGACGTCCTGCAGGAAGAGGCTCCCGCCGCGCGCGGCCACGATGCGGCTGTTTGGGGCAACGGACTCCAGGTCCGTGTGACCTGACGCGTCCGGCACGCCGAAGAGCTGGCGATCGATTTCCGTTGGGTCAGCCAGCCCGCAGGCCACGGAGACCCACGGCGCCGAGGGCGGACGCCCGCGCGTGTGGAGCTCCCTTGCGACCGACTCGACGTCGGCGCCCCGCTCGCCGGTGAGGAGAACGCCTCCCTCCGACGCGGCCGACCGGCGTACCAGTTCCTGGACGCGCGAGACAGCTGGTGACCTGCCCACCAGTTCGATGGCCCCGTGGGCGGCCGGTAACAGACGGGCTGTTCGGTTGAGCGATGGTTCTGGCATGTTGAGCCTTTGGATGGAGCTCCGCCCCGTCACTCACAAGTTGAGCGACAGGGGGCGACGAACCGGCCGCACGGTCTTCAGCAGGTCGGAGCGCCTGGCAGTGGCGAATCGTATCGTCTAGAACACAGATTGTGTTCTAAAAGATACAACCCTGGCCTTGCCGACGTCGAATGATGCCTGTAAGACGCTGTCGAATAAAGTCTTAGGTGGCATCATCTAGCGCTATGCCTGCAACCACAGTATCGGTCGGTGACGATGTATCAATGAGGATCGTCAGGGGCGCGGACCGATACGGTCCGCGTGCACGCCGGGGCCAGGTTTGCGGCCCTGGTGCGGCGGCGGTGGTAGCATAGGGCGTTGGTTCGCAAGGGGTTCCGGACAAGGCGCGAAAGTGGCGGAACTGGCAGACGCGCCGGACTTAGGATCCGGTAGCCGAAAGGCTTTGGGGGTTCGACTCCCCCCTTTCGCACCAGCCTCGAAGCCTGAACGTCTCCCGAAGCCTGCATGCCCTTGAAGCCTGGAGCTCTTCATGAAAACCGATCTCGTCGACGTCAACGACACGCGCAAAGAACCTGCGCGTCGAGATTCCGAGCGACGTGGTCGACGCGCGAGATCGACGCGCGTCGCGCGCGACTACTCGCGCAGGGCGCGCCTCCCGGGCTTCCGGCCCGGGCAAGGCGCCGGCGCGCGTCATCAAGCAGCGATTCAAGGAGCAGATTCTCCACGACGTCGCGCACGACCTGATCCCGCGCGCCGTGGACGATGCGCTGCGCGAGCGCGGCGTCGAGGCCGTCGACACGCCGGACATCCGCGACGTGAACGTCGAGGAGGGCCAGGCGCTGACGTTCACGGCGTCGTTCGACACGGTGCCGTCGTTCGATCCTGGCGACTACTGCGACCGTCTCCCTGCGGCGGCCGTCGAGCCGCGTCGACGACGCGGCGGTCGATCAGGCGCTGCAGCGGCTGCGCGAGCGCGCGGCGCGCTACGAGCCGGTCGAAGGCCGCGGCGTGGTCGACGACGCACGATCGACCGTCGTCGCTGCGACTCTGCGAGCGGCGCAGCGGCGACCCCGGAACGACGCCGAGTGTCGCACAAGGACGTCACGCAGTCGAGCTCGGGCGCCAAGGCCAACCCGCCAGGGTTCGACGAGCAGCTGCTCGGGCTCGAGGTCGGCGGCGACCAAGAGCTTCCCCATGCACTATCCGGCCGACTACCCGATTGGGGAGTTGGCGGACACGGACGTCTCGTATACCGTGAGCGGTGAAGGCGATGAAGCGCCGGGTGCTGCCGGAGCTCGATGACGAGTTCGCGAAGGACCTGGGCGAGTTCGAGAACGCTCGACGGCGCTGCGCACGCGGGTGCGCGAGGATCTCGAGCACGAGGCGCGGCACGCGGCCGAGCGCGAGGTGCGGGCCGAGCTGATGAAGCAGCTGGCGGCGCGGGTGCCGTTCGAGGTGCCGGCCTCGCTCGTCGAGCGCGAGGTCGACCGGCGGCTCGAGGAGTTCGCGCGGCGGCTGATGGATCAGAACGTCGATCCGCGGCAGGCGGGGATCGACTGGAAGGCGTTCCGGGAGAGCCAGCGCGAGGTCGCCCGCGAGGCGGTGGCGAGCGCGATGGTGCTCGACGAAGTTGCGCCGGCGCGAGCAGGTCGCGAGTCGACGAGGCGGAGATCGAGCAGGAAATCGGCCGCTACGCGGAGCGGACCGGCCGCACGCCGGCGGCGGTGCGGGCGGCGCTCGAGAAGGAAGGGGGCCTGTCGCGCGTGTACGCCGGGTTGCGGCGGGAGAAGTCGATTGACTTCGTGATGGCGCGTGCTACAATCGCGGGAGATTAGCAAGCCCCGCTCGCCAGTCCTCTCCCCCAACGCCAATCAGCGACCACACACTATGCGTTATCAGCTTCCTGATCCGCGGATGCAACTCGTGCCGATGGTCGTCGAGCAGACCAACCGCGGCGAGCGCGCCTACGACATCTTCTCGCGCCTGCTGAAGGACAGCATCATCTTCATCGGCACGCCGATCGACGACCAGATCGCGAACCTGGCGATTGCCCAGATGCTGTTCCTCGAGGCCGAGGATCCGGACCGGGACATCCTGCTCTACATCAACAGCCCGGGCGGCTCGATTACGGCCGGGCTGGCGATTTACGACACCATGCAGTTCATCAAGCCGGACGTCCAGACCTACTGCATCGGCCAGGCGGCCTCGATGGCGGCGGTGCTGCTGGCGGCCGGGGCCAAGGGCAAGCGGTTTTCGCTCCCGAATTCCCGAATTGTCATCCACCAGCCCCTGATGTCTGGTCTGGCGGGCCAGGCGACCGATATTGATATTGCGGCCCGCGAGATTCTGCGCATGCGCGAGCGACTGAACGAGATCCTGGTGCACCACACCGGGCAGTCGGTCAAGCGTATCCAGGACGACACCGAGCGCGACTACATCATGTCGGCCGACCAGGGCAAGGAATACGGTATTATTGATGACGTCATCCGCAAAAGGGCGTGAGCGTACGGATCCCGCCGATCGTCCGTGGCTACGCGCGGCCGCTAGTAAAGGCTGGCCCATGGTAAAGAAGCCGGCGAAACCGAGGTCCTTCGGTGCTCCTTCTGCAACAAGGACCAGAACGACGTCCGGAAGCTGATCGCCGGCCCGACCGTCTTCATCTGCGACGAGTGCGTCGAGGTCTGCAACGACATCATCGCCGACGACAACCGGTTCGAGAACCGCGGCACGCGCTCGTCGCTGCCCACCCCGCAGGAAATCAAGAAGTTCCTCGACGAGTACGTCATCGGCCAGGAGCGGACCAAGAAGAAGCTGGCCGTCGCGGTCTACAACCACTACAAGCGGATCGAGATCCAGAAGCAGCCGCGCAGCCGGAACGACATCGAGCTGACCAAGTCGAACATCCTGCTCATCGGGCCGACCGGCACCGGCAAGACGCTGCTGGCCCAGACCCTCGCCAAGCTGCTCTCGGTCCCCTTCACCATCGTCGACGCGACGACGCTGACCGAGGCCGGGTACGTCGGCGAGGACGTCGAGAACATCATCCTCAAGCTGCTGCAGGCGGCCGGCGGCGACATCGAGAAGTGCCAGCAGGGCATCATCTACATCGACGAGGTCGACAAGATCTGCCGCAAGGACGAGAACCCGTCGATCACGCGCGACGTGTCGGGCGAGGGCGTCCAGCAGGCGCTGCTGAAGATTCTCGAAGGCACGGTCGCGAACGTGCCGCCGCAGGGCGGACGCAAGCACCCGCACCAGGAGTTCTTCCAGGTCGACACGACGAACATCCTGTTCATCTGCGGCGGCGCGTTCGTCGGCCTCGACAAGCAGATCGAGCGGCGCGTCGGCAAGAAGACGCTCGGCTTCAAGGCCGACGTCAAGTCGCTGCGCAGCCGCGACATCGGCGCGACGCTCGAGCAGCTCGAGCCGCGGCGATCTCATCAAGTACGGGCTGATCCCGGAGTTCGTCGGCCGGCTGCCGGTCATCGGCACCCTGCACGAGCTCGACAAGGCGGCGCTGGTCCAGATTCTGACGCAACCGCGCAACGCCATCACGCGTCAGTACATGAAGCTGTTCGAGTACGAGAACGTGAAGCTGCGCTTCACCGACGACGCGCTCGAAGCGATCGCCGAATCGGCGCTCGAGCGGAAGATCGGCGCGCGCGGTCTGCGGATGATCATCGAAGAACTGATGCTCGACCTCATGTATCAGGTGCCGAACCAGAAGAAGGTCCGCGAGGTCACGATCACGCGCGAAGTGGTCATGGCGAAGGACAAGCCGATCGCGCTCATCGAGAAGGCCGGATAAGCGGACCCTCCCGGGGGGACTGCCGAGCCCCGACCCCGCCGACCCAGCCTGATCGCACTGCCGACACCCAATTACGAACGACCCAATACCAATGGAGAACTCGTTGGAAGTTTACGAAACCCTGCCGATCGTCCCGCTCCGGGACGTCGTTGTCTTTCCGCACATGATGATGCCGTTCGTCATCGGACGGCCGAGCTCGACGCGGGCGCTCGAGCACGCGCTGCTCAAGGACAAGCGCATCTTCCTCGCGGCGCAGCACGACGCCTCGGTCGACGATCCGCGTCCCGAAGACATCTACACGATGGGCTGCGTCGCCAATGTCGTCCAGAGCCTCAAGCTGCCCGACGGCAACATCAAGGTGCTCGTCGAGGGCGTCGACCGCGCGCGCGCCGTCGAGTGGAAGGAAGACAAGGGCTTCTACCGCGTCGTGGTCAAGGTGCTGGCGAAGCAGCGCGAGACGAGCGGCGACGCCGAAGCCACGATGAGCCGCGTCGTGTCGCTGTTCGAGCAGTACGTCAAGCTGTCGAACAACCTGCACTACGACGCCATGATCGCGGCCGTCCGCGTCGACGATCCGGGCAAGCTGGCGGACACGATTTCCGCTCACCTGCTGGTCGGCGTCGACGAAAAGCAGAACCTGCTCGAGATCATCTCGCCGCATCGAACGGCTCAATCGCATCGCCGGCATCCTCGAAATCGAGGTGGACAAGCTCCAGGTCGATCGCCGCATCCAGTCTCGCGTCAAGAAGCAGATGGAGAAGGCGCAGAAGGAGTACTACCTCAACGAGAAGATGAAGGCGATCCAGAAGGAACTGGGCCGCAAGGACGAGAAGGGCAACGAGGTCGACGATCTGAAGAAGAAGATCGAACAGTCGAAGATGCCCAAGGACGTCGAGGAAAAGGCCATCCAGGAGCTGAAGCGCCTGGAAGCGATGCCGCCGATGTCGGCCGAGGCCACCGTCTCGCGCAATTACCTCGACTGGCTGATCGCGGTGCCGTGGCACAAGAAGACGCGCGAGAGCCGCGACCTGAAGCGCGCCGAAGAGATTCTGAACGAAGATCACTACGGGCTCGAGAAGATCAAGGAACGCATCCTCGAGTTCCTGGCGGTGCGCGCGCTCGTCAAGAAGCCCAAGGCGACGATCCTGACCTTCTCCGGACCTCCGGGAGTCGGCAAGACCTCGCTCGCCAAGTCGATCGCCCGCGCGATGAACCGCAAGTTCGTGCGGCTGTCGCTCGGCGGCGTGCGCGACGAGGCCGAGATTCGCGGTCACCGCCGCACGTACATCGGCGCCTTCCCCGGCCAGATCGTCCAGATGATGAAGAAGGCCGGCTCGATGAACCCGGTGTTCCTGCTCGACGAAGTCGACAAGATGTCGATGGACTTCCGCGGCGACCCGTCGGCGGCGCTGCTCGAGGTCCTCGATCCCGAGCAGAACAACACGTTCCTCGATCACTACCTCGACGTCGAGTACGACCTGTCGAACGTGATGTTCATCTGCACGGCCAACGTGCTGCACACCATTCCGCAGGCCCTCCGGGACCGCATGGAAGTGCTGCAGCTCGCCGGCTACACGGAGCTCGAGAAGATCGAGATCGCCAAGCGCTTCCTGGCGCCGAAGGCGATCGAGAACCTGGGCCTGACGAAGGAGAACATCACCTTCACCGACGAGGCGATCCAGACGATCATCAACCGCTACACGCGCGAGGCCGGTGTCCGAAACCTCGAGCGCGAGATCTCATCGGTCGGCCGCAAGGTCGCCCGCCGCGTCGTCGCCGAGGGCAACGCCTACTTCGAGGGGATCACGCCGGACAAGGTCACGCAGCACCTGGGCGTGCCCCGCTATCGCAACACGATGGCCGAGGAGAAGAACGAGATCGGCATCGCCACGGGCCTGGCCTGGACCGAAGTGGGCGGCGAGATTCTGGTGACAGAGGCGACGCTGATGCCCGGCAAGGGGCACTTGACGCTCACCGGCAAGCTCGGCGACGTCATGCAGGAGTCGGCGCAGGCGGCCATGAGCTGGGTTCGAACGAAGGCCGAGGAGTTCGGGCTTCCCAAGGACTTCAACCGCAAGACCGACGTCCACGTGCACGTGCCCGAGGGCGCCATCCCGAAGGACGGCCCGTCCGCCGGCATCACCCTGGCGACGGTGCTCGTGTCGGCGCTGGCGCGCGTGCCGGTCCGGAAGGACGTCGCCATGACCGGCGAGATCACGCTCCGGGGCAAGGTGCTGCCGATTGGCGGCGTCAAGGAGAAGGTGCTCGCGGCGCACCGCGCCGGCCTGACGAGCATCATCCTTCCAATGGACAACGAGAAGGATCTCGCGGACATCCCCAAGAACGTGCTGGACACACTCAAGGTCTATCTCGTCCAGAACATGGACGAAGTCCTGAAGATCGCGCTCGCCGAACCGCTGGCTGGCCGGCTGCCCGCCGAGACGCAGGCCGAACCGGTCGATATCAGCGACGACACGATAACTCACTGATCTAGAGGCTAGAGGCTCGAGGCCAGAGGCGAGAGCTCGCGGCTGGAAACTGGAGGCTAGAGGCTAAAGGCTAGTAGTAGACCGCGCGTCAGAGTGAGCTTGCTCGCCCCGGAGGGGCACATCCGCCCCGAGCCCCCAGCCTCCAGCCCTAGACCCTTTGAACATAGAAGCCGAGTTCGTGACGAGCGCCGCCTCGGCGGCGGGCTTGCCTCACGAAGGTCTCCCGGAAGTCGCCATGGTCGGCCGCTCGAACGTTGGCAAGTCGAGCCTGATCAACTCGCTGGTGGGTCAACGCGTGGCCCGCACGAGCGCGGCGCCCGGCAAGACCAGGCTGGCGAACGTGTACCGCGTGCGACGGGGCCGGCGACCCGCGTTCTTTCTGGTGGATCTGCCGGGCTACGGCTACGCGCGCGGTGGGGACACGGCGGCCAGGGAGTTCGAGGTGCTCGCGGGGCAGTACTTTGGTCGGGCGGGTCGGGTGGGTCAGGAGGGCCGGGCAGGTTTCCACCTGCCGGACTCACCAGACTTTCCAGACCCTCCAGACCTGGTTCGCGCCCCAAGCGCGCTCCTCCTCGTGGACGCCAGGCACGCGGCGATGGCGAGCGACCTGGCGGCGTGGGCCTGGATTCGGACGACGGCGAACGACGCGGCGATCGTGGCAACCAAGATCGACAAGCTCGCGCACGGCCAGCGGATCCGTGCGATGAGAGAACTCGAATCCGCATTTGACGATGCCGTGCTGCCCGTGTCGGCAGTCACGCGCGAAGGACTGGACGAACTGTGGACACTGATCGACAGGCTGGCGAACAGCCCCAACCCAACCAGCAGCAGCCGCAACAGGCCCCCAAAGGCAACGGCGCCGCCCCGGCCGACAAGGCCGAGCGCACCGACAAAGCGGCCGCACCGCCCGAGAAAATAGAGAAGATCGAGCTCTCGACGCTCAAGGACATGAGCGTCGGCGCGCTCACGAAGATCGCCAAGCAGCTCGACGTGCCAGGCGCGACTGGCATGCGCAAGCAGGAGCTGATCTTCGAGATCCTCAAGGCCCGCGCCGAAAAGAGCGGCCTCATCTTCTCGGAAGGCGTCCTCGAAACGCTGCCCGACGGGTTCGGCTTCCTGCGCGCCCCGGACTACAACTACCTGCCCGGCCCCGACGACATCTACGTGTCGCCGTCGCAGATCAGGAAGTTCGATCTCCACACCGGCGACACGGTGTCCGGGCAGATTCGCCCGCCGAAGGACGGGGAGCGGTACTTCGCCCTCATCAAGGTCGAGGCCGTCAACTTCGAACCACCCGAGCGCGCGCGTGAAAAGGTCTTCTTCGAGAACCTCACGCCGCTGTACCCGCAGAACCGCATCAACCTCGAGACCGACGGGGAGAACCTGTCGGCCCGCGTGCTGGACCTGATGGTGCCGATCGGCAAGGGCCAGCGCGGCCTGATCGTGGCCCCGCCAAGGACAGGCAAGACGATGCTGCTGCAGAACATCGCCAACAGCATCACCAAGAACCACCCCGAGATCTACCTCATCGTCCTGCTGATCGACGAACGGCCGGAAGAAGTCACCGACATGCAGCGGTCCGTTCGTGGCGAGGTCATCTCCTCGACCTTCGACGAGCCGGCGCAGCGGCACGTGCAGGTGGCCGAGATGGTCATCGAGAAGGCCAAGCGGCTCGTCGAGCACAAGAAGGACGTCGTGATTCTGCTCGACTCGATCACGCGCCTGGCGCGCGCCTACAACACGATCGTGCCCCCGTCGGGCAAGGTGCTGTCGGGCGGCGTGGACAGCAACGCCCTGCAGCGCCCGAAGCGTTTCTTCGGCGCGGCCAGAAACATCGAGGAGGGCGGATCGCTGACCATCATCTCGACCGCGCTCGTCGACACCGGCTCGCGCATGGACGAAGTGATCTTCGAGGAGTTCAAGGGCACGGGCAACCTCGAGATCCACCTCGATCGGAAGCTGACCGACCGCCGCGTGTTCCCGTCGATCGACATCCAGAAGAGCGGAACGCGCAAGGAGGAGCTCCTCATCGCGAGGGAAGACCTCAACCGTGTGTGGGTGCTCAGGAAGGTCCTGACGCCGCTTTCGCCCGTCGAGGCCATGGAGCTCCTGCTGTCGAAGATGGCCAAGACCAAGACGAACGCGGAGTTCCTGTCGTCGATGAGTAACGGCGGAAAAGCCTAGAAGCGAAGGGTTCTGCTGGCGTCGGCGTGGCCGCAGGCGCTACTCCTCTGGTAGCGCATAGAACACAACGACCGGCACAAGGACGAGGGCCGCGAGCCCGAGGGTCAGCCAGAGGCCCAGCTGGAGGATCCCGCTGTCGACCAGCCCCAGCGTCGCCGTTGCGTCCCCGGCAAAGCGGGCCAGCCAGCCGCCGACGGCGGGGGTCGACGGCCAGCCCCACCGGATGGACAGCAGGACAAGCGCTCCCACGCAGATGGCTGCGACACCCTGAGCGATCGTCAACGGCTGTGAGGCGGCCTCGGTGGCCTCCAGCCTGGCGCGCATCTGTGCCCGCCAATACACTCTGGCCGCCGACGGCACCGACACCACGCGGTTGGCACTTCTCCGTTCAGCGTCGAAAGAGGACGCGACGGCCGCCACCTCGTTGCAGGCCAGGCAGCTTGCAAAGTGCGCGGCAAGCTCCGACCCTTCGGCGGGCGGCCACTCGGCGGCGTGAACGGCCGACACGACCTCCGCCTCTCGTCGGCACTCCGTGGGGTTCGAACTGAGGCCCATCATGACCTTCCCAGCAGACCCGCCAGGCGCTTCCGCGCCCGGAACAGGAGCTGCTTGACGCTCGCTTTCCGCAGTCCGAGCGAGCCGGCAATCTCGTCGTGCGACAATCCCTGCGCGTATGCGAGCCACAGGAGGGCTCGCTCCCTCGGGCGCAGCCGGCTCATCGCCCTCGCAAGGTCGGCCTTCTCGACAGCGCGTGCCTGCTCGTCCACCAGCAGCTGGCTCGGGGCCCCCTCTTCGAGCCACGCGCTGGGTCTCGACGAGGCCTGGCGGCGGCCGTCCCGGGCAAGATTCGTCGCAATCCTGTACAGGTAGTTCCGGCGATGCTCGTCGCTTTCGTAGGCCCGATGGGTCCGCAGGAAGCGGTAGTACGATTCCTGAAGCAGATCGTCGGCCGCGCTCGAGTCGCCCGTCATCTTCATCAGGTAGAGCCAGACGGGCCGGGAGGTGCGTTCGTAGAAGAGCCTGAACGCGTCCTCCTCCATCGAGAGCATCACGTCAGCATCCTCACCAGCGTCGACCGTCCCACGAGCGAGACGGTCGATGTCGCTGACGGTCAGGTCACGCATGCGAGGACTCTGGCGCCGGCAGCAGGCCGAGGCGCCGCGAGAGCAGGAACGCGGCCATCGCCGACAGGACGAAGCCGATGCCCGCCGCCGAGATCACACACCCGACCAGAAAGAGGGCCGGCGACGCTTCCGCAAAGCCGGTGGTGTCGCTGGCGAACCGCGAGCTCACAAAGAGGAACCCGAGACCGATCATGGACGCCACGGCGCCCGCCTGCACGGACCAGAGGATTCTGGTGACGGGCGCACCCGCCGGTGTCGCATAGCCCTCGGTCTGAAGCGGGGCCGACTCGAGGAAGCGGCGGCCCACCGGTGTCTGAATGTAGGCGAGCAGATCGTCGTTCGACGTCAGGCGGTCGAAGAGCTTGTTGTGCGCCTCCGACTGCGTCTTCGACTGCCGGAGCCACCGGCGGTGGTCGATGGCCGACTTGGTCAGCCAGGCGATGACGCCGAGGAGCGCCATCAAGCCGGTGAGCACGACCATCATCTCGATCATGCCTTCGGCGGTGCGCGAGCGGAAACGCTCCGGCGACTCGTCGCGGTCGTAGCCGTATGTGGCCGGTCCGAGAAGAAGGTGGGGTTCCTGGCGATCTCGGGGTGCTGGCCCAGAAACGCCGCCAAGGCCGGATACGGCGATATGTACGAGGCCGTCGTCAAGAGCGAGGGGTCGAGGCGGAGCACCGTCGACAGCGACGGAGGATACTGCCGAAGGAGCTCCTGGAGTCGCCCGCGGGTCTCGCCAGCGCTGTCGTCCTGAAGCACCAGCACCTGGCCCTGGGCGGCCTGCGCCTCCACGGCGGGGGCGGGTGCCGCCGGACGGGCAGCCGACGGGGTCTGCGCCCCTAGCGGGGCGGCCAGGGAACAGGTGGCGACCAGAACGATCGCTGCTTTTCGCATCTCGATTGTTCTCATACTCCTATTACGGACCTGCCCCCGAAGGTTAACGGCAACCTTAACCTTACCCGACCAATTTACAATCTTCGTATGCGGCAGCGGACGCTCGGGCCCCTGGGTCCGGTTTCGGAGATCGGCTACGGGATGTGGGGCATGGGCGGCTGGACAGGCTCCGATGACGAGGAGTCGGCAAGGCGTCGCTCGACCGCGGCATTCGCGCTCGGCTGCAACTTCTTCGATACGGCCTGGGTCTACGGCCACGGCAAGAGCGAGCGGCTGCTCGGCGGGGCACTTCGCCGCAACCCGACCGGCCCGCGGATCTGGCGCCACCAAGTTCCCCCCAAGAACATGATGTGGCCAGCCGCCGCCGGGTGTGGCGGCCGAGGACGCGTATCCCCGGGGACCACATCCGTCGCTACACGGACAAGAGCCTGGAGAACTCTGGGTGTGAGCCGGATCGACCTCCAGCAGTTCCACGTCTGGAGCGACGACTGGTCGAGCGACGCGGGATGGCAGCGCGCCGTGCGGGACCTCAAGGACAGCGGCATGGTCCGCGCCTTCGGGATCAGCGTCAACCGGTGGGAGCCCGAGAACGTGCTGCGCGCGCTCGACACCGGGCTGATTGACAGCGTGCAAGTGGTCTACAACATCTTCGACCAGGCGCCGGAGGACACCCTGTTCCCGCTACTGCCAGCAACGCGGGATCGGCATCATTGCGCGCGTCCCTTTCGATGAAGGCAGCCTCACCGGCGCCCTGACCGCGACCAGCTCATGGCCCGAGGGAGACTGGCGCAACACCTACTTCAGCCCGGCGAACCTCGCCGCGACGCTGCCGCGGGTCGAGCGACTGGGGCCCCTCGGCACCGGCCGGGCATGGATCTGCCGGAACTGGCCCTCCGATTCGTCCTGGAGCACCGGGCCGTGACCACGGTCATCCCCGGCATGAGGCGGGTCAGGCACGTAGAACGGAATCTGGCCGCTTCTGACGGCGAACCCCTTCCGCCACGGCTGCGAGAGGCTCTGCGGGCGCATCGCTGGGACCGGACACCCCCGAAGGGCCCGTTCTAGACGTACTGCTATTTCGTGACCTTCTCGTCCGCCCGAGCCCCGGCAGGATTCCCTCCCACAACGTGGTGGTTCCCCTCGTGACACGCGGACCGTACATCTGGTCGTCGGTCCGCTTCAGCCGGACGACCGCCGTCCACGGACGGGTCCAGGTCGTCGGGTCCGCAACCGTGATCTCGTAATCGATCTTGTCGGCGGCGACACGCGTAAAGCGCTCGACGAGTCGCAGGTGCTCGCCCGATCCCATGAAGTTGCTTCTGGACGAGAAGTTCGTGGTCTCGACAACCAGGGAGTCCCCTTCCCATCTCCCCCGTGAGTCTCCGTGCCACTGGCGAAGGCCAGGCGGCAAATGCGGCCGGCCGTCGAGGGGGATGACTCTGGCGTCGTGGATGACCTCCCCGACGATGACGATGTACGCTGCGGTCTGCACGATCTGGTAGTAGCTGTTGTAGCTGGCAGCATTTCCGCCGAGTCGCGGCATCCCGAACGTAATGCACCGGATCATGTTGCTGAGATCTTCCGGGCCGGCGGGCGGGCGTTGAGCCGCTGCCGCCGCCGCGGCTCGCTTCTGCTGCGCGTCGGCTGTCAGCGGAGGGACACGACCATCCGGCGGATTCACGATGAGCGATGTGCGGTTATCGAACTCCCGGGGAACCATCGAGTAGGCACTGTTGGTCGCGTTCGGGTTCCTGAACCGTTGCGGATTCGCCAGCGCCGCCAGAAACACATCGTCCCCGCCGGCGAAGTCGCTGTTGGAGCCCGCGTCGAAGATCTGCGCCGCGCGCCGCTTCAACTCGATGACTTCATCATCCGTGAGCGACTGTTTGCCTTCCAGCGCCTTGGGACGTTCGAGCGGGGTCGCGCTGTCGTTCAACCAGATGCCCTGCAAGTCAGGCTGGCCGTCGAGTGTCCGAGGCGCGGTCCACGAACGCGACCATACCCTGTCCCGCGGCCGGTACGGAGTCGAGCACCAGCCCTGCCACGGTCAGCAGCGTCACCAGGGGCACGAGACACCGACTGCTCATGGCATCCTCCACCGGTTTGGATTTTCGTCCCGGCCGCCGATCCGCAGAAGCGCCGCCCTGAGTGGGACGCGCTAACGGCGCCCGAGCTTGGGTTGTCGATGGCCGGCTCGTGAACAGCGCGAGGTCGATCGCGTCCGCCATCGCCTGATACCCGGCGTCGCTCGGGTGCAGGTGGTCGCCGCTGTCGTACTGCGGGCAGGAACCGGCGGGATGGGCCGGGTCGCGGGTGACGGCGTCGAAGTCGATCACGCCGTCGTACGCGCCGCTCGTGCGGATCCACTGGTTGACCGCCTGCCGCTTGGCTTCGCCGACCGCGCGTGAAGTAGGCGGCGCCTTCGAACGGCGTCAGCGTCGCGCCGAAGATCTTGAGGCCGCGCGCGTGCGCGCGCTCGATCGAGCTGCCGGTGGCCGGCGATGAGGTCCTGCGGCCGTCGGCGACGGGTTCTCGCGTGCGTTGCCGATGTCGTTGATGCCTTCGAGGACGATGACGTGCGTCACGCCCGGCTGCGTGAGGACATCGCGATCGAAGCGCGCCAGCGCGTTGACACCCGCCTGGGGCGCACCCTCGGTCAGCATGCGGTTGCCCCCGATGCCGACGTTGAGGACGGCCATCGGGCTCGCGCTGCGCCAGCAGCCGTCTCGCCAGGTGATTCGGCCAGCGGTTGTTGGTGTCTGGCGTCGAGCGCGAGCCATCGGTGATCGAATCGCCAAAGGCCACGATCGGCCCCGACCGAGTCCGACGCGACCTCGACGCGTGACAACAGGAACCAGCTCTGCGTCGTCGCCACGACCGGCAGGCTCGCCGCGCCCGTGTGGTTGCCCGTCTCAGACACGTAGCTCGTCTGCAGGGCGCCGTTGTGCATCGTGAGCGGCGATGCGATGTTCGTGCTGCCAGGCAGATAGAGATCGACCACGAGATCGGCCAGGGGCGGCACGACGACGTCCACGGGATCGCTGAGCAGCGCCGCGCCCGCTGGAATCGCCATCGTGGGCTGGCCGCTGAACGTCAAGGCGCGGGCCGACCCCGGGACGATCGCCGGGCCCGCGCCGCGGAGGGCCAGATGCGCGCCGCCAATCGTGACCGGAACTGTCCCGAAGGCATTGCTCACGACCACGCGCGCCCGGCGACCGCCAAGGCTCACGCGCACAATCTGCCGGAGCGTCTGATTGTTCACATGGAGGAAGGGCGCCGGCTGCGGGGCGGCCTGCCCCGCAGGAGCCCCGACGGCGGCCGCAGGCGCTGGCGGATTCTGAAGGCGCCCAACCGGCGCCGTCGTCCAGGTGCCAATCCAACGCTCGCTCCCGCCCTGTTGCGCAAGGGTGGGGTGGGCGGCCAGCAGAGCAGCCGCGATGGCAAGAGCCGGAAGCAATCTCGAAACACTTCGTCCGCACGGCCGCCATTTGGCACCGTTCATGGCTCAGCCCTCCTTGGTTCGTGGCTATTCAGGGGCGTATCTTAGCGCTTTCCCTTGAGCGAGGAACGCTTTGCAGGGCCGAATGCCGTTCGGCCGTCAGCGCCGGGCGCGAAGCCCGGGCGGGGCCTGATATACTAGGGTTTTCCCGGCAAGGCCAAGGAGCACGCTGTGCAGGAAGCCATTCACCCCAAGTACTACGACGTCGATGCGCGCTGCGCGTGCGGCGCCACGTGGAAGACCCGATCGACCAAGTCGGAGCTGCACCTCGAGATCTGCTCGAACTGCCACCCGTTCTTCACGGGCCGGCAGAAACTGCTCGACACAGAAGGCCGAATCGTGCGCTTCACCAAGAAGTTCGGCGCCCAGACGTCCGAGCAGCGGAAGACCGCGGCCAAGACCAAGGCGAAGAAGGAAACGGCAACCACGCGCTAGCGACGCGGCGGGCCCAGCCGGGTCCGCCCTACTGCGGCGTCAGGTCCATCAGCGGGGCCTGCCCCGGTTCTCCCGACAACTTTCGATCGAGGCGGGCCAGACGATGCCGGACGGCATCGTTCCAGCCCCTGCGTGCGCTGACATCCAGGCTCCTGAGCGCGAACGACCGCGCGGCCGTCAGGTCTCGCGCACGGTGCTCGGCATGGATCGCGAGCGCCTCGGCAGCCTCACGCGCCAGATGCGGCGGGCAAGCCCGCACCTCCAGCAGGCGGCGCCAGCACGCTGCCGCCACCTCGAACCTGCGCTCACGACGCTCGAGCAGCGCCAGCGATCGAAGCGCCAGGGCACGAACGGACGTGTGGCCGGAAAGGCTCGCCGCTCGATCGAACGCGGCCCGCGCGCGCGCGAGCGCGCCGGATCGCGCGTAGATGCCGCCGAGCGCGAACGCCTCGCGGGCATCCGCGGTCTCCGCCGGCCCGGCGTCAACGAGCTCGAGAAGTCGTGCCGCCAACGCCGCCAGCGACAACAGGTCGCGCTGATTGTGCTCCACCACTCCGGCGAGCGGTCGCGCATCCCCCGACCGCAGGAACTGAAAGTAGCGTTCCGGGATCTCGAACCCCGGCACATCGTCGCGACGCGGCGCTCCGAGCACCTGTGCTTCGAGGCCGGTGAGCGAGCAGTCGCCGTCGCCCCAGAACCGCCGCGCCGGATGCAGGACGTCCAGGTGCGGCCGCTCATGGCCCGCCCATTCCAGACGATGGTACGAACAGCGGGTCTCGATGAGCGGCGCGTCGAATGACTTGCCGTTGAAGGTCACGAGGGCACCCGACAACGAGAGGTCGTGTGCGAACGCCAGCAGCATCGCCCGCTCGCCACCGTGTTCCGCCAGCAGGTATTGCCGCGTCCTGAACGCCCCGTCCTCGTCGCACCAGCCACAGCCCACGAGGAACGCGTAGGTGCCGGCACCACCGCTGAGTCCGGTGGTCTCGAGATCGAAGAACAGCAACGGCGGGCTCGGGAAGAGAGGGCCAGTCATCATCGCCGCAGGGCCGCCAAGACTCGCCACGCTGGCCCGGTCCACACGGGCCGACGACAGGCGCGCGGTGATGTCGCCCACACGGGCGACACCGTGCTTCTCTCCGGCCTCCCAGCGCCTCTCAACGACGAACAAGCGCGACCCGTGCGCCTCGCGCCACTCGCCTCCAAGGGCGCGTTCGACCCGCCCGGCGGCGGCCATCTGGGACGACGCCGGCACGACGGGCGCCGGCGGCGGCACCTTGAGCACGGCTCTGACCCGATCGGAAATGTTCACGCGGGAATCGCCTCGGGCGCCGGCGGCTCGGCAGGGGCAGGATCGAGCGACAGCCGCTCGATCAGCCGCTCCAGGATCCGCAGCGCCGCTGTCTTTGCCAGCGGGCCCGTGTTGCCCACCGGCCCGACGCATCCGGGGCACCCGGACTCGCACGGGCACTCGGCGATGAGGCGCCTGGTGCTCCCGAGCAGCTCCGCGCGCAGGCGGTGAAGCGGCTCGCTGAACCCGATGCCGCCGGGATAGTTGTCGTAGACGAAGATGCGCGGCTCCGAGGGCTCCGCGGTGTCGATTGAAATGCCGACGTCGTGCCGATCGCACATCAGCAGGAGCTGCGCCACCTGGCGGAGCGCAAACGCCAGGCCCACCACGCCGTCCCGCCGGTCGTCCGGGGCGTACGGCAGGCCGTCCATCACGGCCGGGGGAACCGTGATCCAGCAGGACGTCGTATGCATCTGCTGCTCGGGCAGGTCCAGCTCGCCGGAGCCCACATTCTCGTTCGTGTAGAACTTGATCTTCTTGAAGCCCACGACGCGCGAGACCACGTGCACCTCGCCGTGCGAGTGGCACCCCATGTCCCCGAAGGTATCGAGAACCGTGACCCGCGAGTACGTGATGGCGTCGGTGTAGTAGTCGCAGTCGATCGAACGCACGAATGCCTTGCGTCCTTCGAAATCGAGCTTCTCGACCTGGAAGAGCTGTCCCTCGATGATGTAGATGGCCTTCTCGTGGAGCGTCGCCGGCCCGCTCGTGAAGTCGGTCTCGCCAATCACGCGCGGCTCGCCCGTCGTATCGACGATGACGAAGTTGTCGGAAGAGATCGAGCGGAGGCTGACGGCGTCGGCCGGGTACGACTCGCTCGTCCACGCCCAGTGCTCGCTGCCCTCTCCGCCGGACTTGTGCACGAGGCCCTGCTCGGCCAGGACGCCAAGGACCTCTCCGAGATCGTGGCGGCCGAACGCTTCGCTCCCCTGAAACGGCAGCTCGAACGCCGCACACTTGATGTGGTCCACGAGGATGTGCAGGTTATCCGGATCGACCAGCGCGCGCTCCGGCGAGCGGTCGAAGAAGTACGACGGGTTCCGCACGATGAACTGATCGAGCGGCGCGCTCGACGCCACGAGCACGGCGGCCGACCGGCCCGAGCGGCGGCCGGCGCGGCCGGCCCGCTGCCACGTGGCGGCAATCGTGCCCGGGTAGCCGGCCATCACCGACACGTCGAGGGCGCCGATGTCGATGCCGAGCTCGAGGGCGTTGGTCGACACGACGGCACGCACGGCGCCTTCGCGCAGGCCTTTCTCTATTTCCCGGCGGCGAAGCGGCAGATACCCGCCGCGGTAGCCGCGAATCCGCTCGGGGGCGCCAGGATGATCCTCGAAGTCGTCCTTCAAGTATGTCGTGAGAATCTCGGTGGAGAGCCGGCTCTGCGCGAACACGATGATCTGCAGCTGCCGCTTGAGGAACTCCGCCGCAATGCGCCGTGTTTCGGTCAGATACGAGCGGCGGATACCCAGCTGGTGGTTGACGACCGGCGGGTTGACGAACACGAAATACTTCTCGCCGCGCGGAGCGCCGCTCTTTTCGACGAGCTCGAACGGCCGATCCACGAGCTTCTCGGCCAGCTCCCGCGGGTTCGCGATGGTCGCCGAGGAGCAGAGGAAGACCGGGTCCGACCCATAGTGCCGGCACACACGCCGGAGGCGCCGGAGCACGTTCGCCAGGTGGCTTCCGAACACGCCCCGATAGGCGTGCAGCTCGTCGATCACGACGTAGCGGAGGTTCTCGAAGAGCTTCGCCCAGCGCGGGTGGTGCGGCAGGATCCCCGCGTGCAGCATGTCGGGGTTGCTCAGCACGAGGTGTGCGCGTGCGCGAATCGTCCGGCGGGCATCGGCCGGCGTGTCGCCATCGTAGGTGAAGACGCCGATCTGCTCGCTCGTCTGCCCGGCGATCGTCTCGCACAGGCCCTGCAGCTCCGCCAGCTGATCCTGGGCCAGCGCCTTGGTCGGAAAGAGATACAGCGCGCGGCTCGACGGATCCTGCAGGATGCTCGTCAGAATCGGGACGTTGTAACAGAGCGTCTTCCCCGAAGCCGTCGGCGTCACGACCACGACATGTCGGCCCGAGAGGGCGTAATCCACGGCCTCGGCCTGGTGCGTGTAGAGCTGCTCGATGCCGCGCGTGGCCAGCGCGGCGCGGAGGCGCGCATCCACAGCGCCCGGGAACGGTGCGTATTCGGCAGCGGCGGCCTCGAGGCGACGCACGGCCGTCACGTGCAGATCCCCGGACTGAGGACCTGGAGACTGAGGATTCAGGGACTGGGGATTGAGGGACCGGGGATTCAGGGATTGGTCGCCGGCGTCCGGTGCGGCCGGCGCGGACGGATCGACGCGGCCCGGCGCGAGGCGGTCCAGCGCGGCATCCAGCGCGCTGTCCTTGTTTCTCCGCCCTGTATCTGATGTGGTTCGAAGCGCTTCCGACCCCGGCATAGCCGGCGATGGTACCAGCCGCGAAGGGGGCGATCAAGGGGCGAATGTCTTCGCGAGCTTGGCCGGACTCCGGGCTTCAGGACGAGGCTCATGGCTTAAGGCCACGGGCCAGGCCTGCCCCACAGCTCTTGGTCTTGCCGGTCCCGATCCCTGATCCCTGATCCCCGTTCCCTGATCCCTGATCCCCGTTCCTGTTCTCTGTGTCTAGATCTGCGACCGCGACTGGCAGCCGTCGATCGGGATGCTGGCGCCGCTGATCCAGCTGGCGCGCGGCGAGGCGAGGAACGCCACCACCTCGCCGACCTCTTCGGCTTTGCCGAAACGGCCGAAGGGCAGCTCGCGGAGGACGAAGTCCGCAATGCCCGAGGGATCCTCCTTCTTGCGACGATCCCACGATCCGCCCGGGAAGAGGATCGACCCCGGGGCCACGCTGTTCACGCGGATGTTGTCGCGGGCGAGCTGCTGCGCCATGGCCTTGGCCAGGCTGATCTCGGCCGCCTTCACGGCGTTGTAGGTCATGCGGCCGCCTGATTCGCGGCCCCAGATGGACGCGATCATCACGATCGCCCCGCCGCCCCGCCGCCGCATGTGGGGCACGGCCAGGCGTGACGCGCGAATCGCCGGGAACAGTGTCTGGTCGAGCGCCTCGTGCCACTCGGCGTCGGTCGTGTCGACGATGCCGGCCCCGCGGGCCAGACCGACGTTGTTGATCAGGATGTCGAGCCCGCCGAAGGTCTCGACGGTCTTCCCGACAACAGCGTCAACGCCGGCCGGCGTCGACAGATCGGCTGGTACGGCCAGCACCCGCCCGCCCGCATTCGGTAATGCGGAGAGCTCGGCGGCCGCCGCTTTCAGCCGCTCCTCGCCACGCGCGCAGATCGCGACCGAGCACCCCTCGCGCAAGAGCGCCAAGGCGCTCGCGAAGCCGAGTCCCTTCGATGAACCCGTCACGATCGCAACCCTGTTTCGAAGCTCTAGGTCCATCGCTCGTTGCGCTCACCACTCAAATGACCCGGTCCTGGTTCAGTAATTCTCAAATCCCCAGACTCACCCGATCACCCGATCACCCGATTACCCAATTACCCAATTACCCGATTACCCAATTCAAGGGTCACCTACCCCCGCGCCCGGTCAAGTCGTTCAGCGACCAGTCGAACGGGGAGTACTCCACCTTGAACATGTTCTTCTCGAGAAACTCCCGCTCCGCCGCCACGAGGTACGGGGCGATGAACGCCACCGCGGCCCGCTCGATCGGGCTCCTCGAAGCCAGTCCAGGCGCCGCCTTCTCAGCGTACACGCCCGAGAACGCCGCCTCCCTCCACGAGAAGATGGAGCTGATCCGGACGACGTCCTGACCACGATCGATCTCCACGCACTGCGCGCGGTTGACGCACTCGCGCGCCACGTCGTTCAGCTGGCGGTCGACGCTCTCGGACCCGAATGCCTCGCTCCGAAGGCGGCCGCTGCCGATGGCGCCACGGCCCAGGGCAAAGTACACGCGCGGATCACGAAACTCCGGCAGGACGGCCTGCTCGATCTGATCGAGCGTGACCATGCGTCCGGCGACCCGGTGCGTCAGGCGCTCGAAAGCGCCGGGAATCTGCCGGATGCTCCCGGCCGGGTAGTCCTTGGATCGCGCGGGCATCGGATAGTGATCGACGACCGTTTGCAGCACGATGGCGTTGTAGGCATTCAGCCAGAACGCCAGCTGTGCCGCGCTCGACTCCTTCTCGATTGGCGTCGACGCCAGCCCTCGCACGTACGCGTCGAGCCTCGAGCGATCGGCCTTGAGCGCGCGGTAGTACACGAGCCCGTCGCGCACGTAGAGGTCGAGCGTCTGATCCAGCCCGCGCGGCGCCGAAGGATCGGCCGCGTCCTGCGCAGCGAGCACCCGCCCGCCGGAAGGCGCGCCTGCGACGAGGAGCGCGCAGATCGTCGTCAGCCATATCGATTCAAGCAAGCGCATAAGCAAATTCTATATCCTGTGCTCGAGAAACTGGCCGAGCGCGTCGTTGAACCGCGACGGCTGCTCGAGGTTCGCGAGGTGTCCGGCCTGCGGAATCTTCGCGAGAATCGAGCCTGGGATCTTCCGGTGCATGTCCTCGCTGAGCGCCGGCGGCGTCAGCGCGTCTTCCTCGCCGACGATCACCAATGCCGGGCATCGGATGGAGCCAAGGAGCGATTCGGACTCCTGCCGCGTCATCATCGCCGCCAGCGCACCGCTGATGCCCGCGGGCGAGTTCGACATGATGAGGCCCTTCACCCGCTCGACGACCGCAGGCTGAGTCGTGTGGGTGGTCTCGCCGAGGAGCTTCGGCAGCATCTGATCGGCCACGGCCCCAGGACCCTTCTCCCGGGCGAGCGCCTGCATCTTCTTTCTGCCTTCGATGGCGTCCGGCGGATCGGCCTGCGGACGCGTGTCCGCCAGCACGATCCCACGAAAGTACGCCGGCGCGTGGCGCAGCACCGCAAAGGTCACGTAGCCGCCGAGCGACAGTCCGCCGATGACCGCGGTCTCCACGTGCAGCGCGTCCAGCAGATCGATGACATCTCCCGCGAAGTCGTCCATGGACGTGGTCGGCGGATCGCCGGCCCCCTCCCCGAGGCCGCGAAGATCAGGCGCGACGATGCGCCACCCGCGATCGGCCAGCGCGAACTGCGGCTCCCACATGCCCGCGTGCAGCGGAAACGCATGGATGAGCACGAGGGTTCCGCGGCTGCGGCCCGCACCGCGCGCGGGCACGTCGAGGTAGCGTAGTCGCCCAACGGTTGCCATTCCCACATTGTCCTGCTTTTCATCGTTCCGTACCTCTTAGTTCTTCCTTCTCACTTCAAACTTCTCTTGATAAGGTAGCGTTTTGGAGGAACTGGCTATGCGCAGGTTCGTGCTCACGTCGCTCGCCGCACTGCTGATGACCGGAATCGCCGGCGTCGCCAGCGCTCAGGTCGAAACGCTCATGTATGACCACGTCCATATGGCGGTTCCGGATCCGCCGAAGGCTGCGGCCTGGTGGCAGGAGCACATCGGCGGCGAGTTCGTCGACGACCTCAAGGATCGGCTGCTCTTTGGCCGGACGCGCATCATGTTCCTGAGGGGCAACGAGAAGACCCAGCCGAGCGCGGGGAGCGCGGTCGACCACCTCGGGTTCTCGTTCCCGAACCTCGACGCCAAGCTGAAGGAGCTCGAAGCGGCAGGCGCGAAGATCGAAGGGCCGGCGCGAGACGTTCAGGGTCTCTTCAAGCTCGCCTTCGCAGTCGATCCCTGGGGCACCCGCCTGGAGCTCGTCCAGGACCCCGAACTGCTCGGTTTCCACCACGTGCACCTGCGCGCGCTCGACCCGGATGCCTCGTACAAGTGGTACCTCGCGCAGTTCGGCGGCGAGCGAATGGCCCTCAAGGGCCGGATCGACGCCGTCCGGTACCCCGGCGCCCCCTATGTGTGGCTGCTCATCACGAAGGGCGAGAACCGCCCCAGCCGTGGCAGCGCGATCGACCACATCGGCTGGCGCGCGATCAAGCTGGACGCCAAGGTCACCGAGCTCAAGGGCAAGAGCATCACGATGGAAACCGAGCAGCGCCCGCTCAAGCTCCCGAACGGCACCATCCAGTTCGCCTACGTCGTCGGGCCAGACGGAACACGGGTCGAGCTCGTCGAACGTGAAGCTCACATGAAATAGGCGAATCGAGTAATCGGGCAATTGGGTACTTGGGTAATCGGCGAATCGGGTGATTGGGTAATTGCTGACAGGGGACTTCGGTCGTTCCGATTGAACGATTACCTCGCCGCAAGTACCAAATTTCCCGATTTGCCGATTACCCAAGTACCCAATTGCCCGATTACTCAATTCTTCCGCGAGTCATAGCTTTCACCATAGATCGCGGGCACCTTCGCTCCCATGGCGCGCAGGTAGGCGGACAGCTGGCCTCGGTGGTGGATGGAGTGGCTGGTCCCTGTCTGGAGGAATGACAGGGCCGGCAGCTGGACCACGCCGCGGAAGTCAATCACCTTCACCAGCTGCTCGCCGGTCAGCTTCGTCAGCTGGTCGAAGTCCTTCGCGAACGTCTCGGCGTACCAGGTCGCCACGTCTTCCGGCGTCCGCACCGAGTCCGGACGTCCAAGCCCGAGAAGTCGAACACCCCGTTGATCACGCCCATTCGAAAGCCATGCTCGGCGCTGGCCAGGTGCCAGGCCAGGTCGAACGCCGTCTTGGCGACCTCGTTCGGCCGGTAGTCCTTCTGGTCATCCGGTAACGCGGCAATAACGGCCCGTGTGATCCGGTGCTCGACCTTGATCGAGGGCAGCAACAACGCGTTGTGGATGAGGAGCGCCTGTTCGGGAGTCAGCTGTGTCATGAGCGGTAAGACGCCTCCTTCGCGCCTTAATAAACCACGGGACTCGCACGCCACAAACGACTGAGGCCGGGCGTGAGCCCGGCCTCAGCGTTCTGCGCCCGTAGCCTAAAGTCCTGAGCCTTGAGCCTTAGCCTGCCCCATCGTTCTGTGCCTGAAGTCCGAAGGCTGAAGCCTGGAGCCCGCTACGCGCACCCGCTCGTGTTCCCGCAGTTGGAGCACTTGTAGCAGGCGCCGCTGCGGATCATGATCGCGCCGCAGGTCGAGCAGGGCGGCGCGTCCTCCTGGTTCTGGATCGTGGAGTAGAGGCTCCCCGCCGAAGCGGCCCGAGGAGCGCCGACGGCGGAGATGGGCGCTTCCGAAGTCGGCGTCAGCCGGGCCTGGGCGGCATGGTCGTCTTCCCCAGGGCCCTCGCGGCCGTTCACCCCGGCGCGGAACTGCGCCTCCTGCGACAGGAACTTCGTGGCCAGCCACCGGAAGATGTAGTCGACGATCGACTTCGCGAACCGGATCTCCGGGTTGCGCGTCATCCCCGACGGCTCGAACCGCACGTGGCTGAACTTGTCCACGAGCGCCTGGAGCGGCACGCCGTACTGCAGCGCGTAAGAGATGGCCTGGGCGAACGCGTCGGCAAAGCCCGAAATCGTCGAGCCTTCTTTCGCCATGACCAGGAAGATCTCGCCCGGCTGTCCGTCCTCGAAGAGCCCGACCGTGATGTAGCCCTCGTGGCCCTGGATGTCGAACTTGTGGGTGATGGCCTGGCGCTCGTCCGGCAGCTTGCGCCGTACCGGCCGTGACACGAGCGCGGCCGCGGCCTCGGTTGCCAGATCGGCCGCCGTCTTGTCGCGCGAGGTGTTCAGCGGCTGCGTGCGCTTGCTGCCGTCGCGGTAGATCGAGATGGCCTTGGCCCCGAGCTTCCACGACTGGATGTAGGCCTGCATGATGTCGTCAACCGTGGCGTCTTTCGGCACGTTGACGGTCTTGCTGATGGCGCCCGAGATGAACGGCTGCGTGGCGCCCATCATCTTGATGTGGCCCATGTACTGGATCGACCGCACGCCCCGCGCGGCCTTGAAGGCGCAGTCGAACACCGGCAGGTGCGAGTCCTTGAGCCCCGGCGCGCCTTCGATCGTCTCGTTCGTGTCGATGTACTCGACGATCGCGTCAATCTGCGGCTGGGTGTAGCCGAGCTTCTTGAGCGCCATCGGCACCGTCTGGTTGACGATCTTCATCAGACCGCCGCCCACGAGCTTCTTGTACTTGACGAGCGCGATGTCGGGCTCGACGCCCGTCGTATCGCAATCCATCATGAAGCCGATCGTGCCCGTCGGCGCCAGCACGGTGGCCTGTGCGTTCCGGTATCCCGACGCTTCGCCGATCTCCACGGCATCGTCCCACGAGCTCTTCGCCGTGGCGTAGAGGTCCGAGGGCACGTTGCGCGGGTTGACGTCGCGCATCGCGTCGCGGTGCTTCCGCATGACGCGCAGGAAGGGCTCGCGGTTCTTCTCGAAACCCGAGAAGGGGCCGCCGCAGTCGCGCGCGATCCGCGCCGACTGCGCGTAGGCCTCGCCCGTCATCAGCGCCGTCAACGCCGCGGAGTAGTCGCGCCCGGCGTCGCTGTCGTACGGCAGGCCCCGCGACATGAGCAGCGCGCCCAGGTTCGCGTATCCCAGTCCCAGAGGCCGGTAGGCGTGGCTGTTCTTCTCGATGGCCGGCGTCGGGTAGCTGGCGTTGTCGACGATGATCTCCTGCGCCGTGATGAGCGTCCGGATCGCCGCCTTGTAGGCCACGACGTCGAACTCGGCGTTGTTCGAATCCCCGTCCGCCGAGCGGACGAACTTCATCAGGTTGATCGACGCCAGGTTGCACGCCGAGTCGTTCAGGAACATGTACTCGGAGCAGGGGTTGCTCGCGAAGATGCGGTCCGTGCCCGAGCAGGTGTGCCACTCGTTGATGGTCGTGTCGAACTGCATCCCCGGGTCGCCGCAGACGTGCGTGCCCTCGGCGATGAGACGCATCAGGTCGCGCGCCTGATAGGTGTCCATCACCTGGCCGTCCCGGACGGCCCTGGTGTCCCAGGTGCTGTCGTCGAGCACCGCGCGCATGAAGTCGTCGGTGACCCGCACGCTGTTGTTGGAGTTCTGGAAGAACACGGACGAGTAGGCCGGGCCCGTGAAGGAGCCGTCGTATCCCGCGTCGATGAGCGCCCAGGCCTTGCGCTCCTCCTCGACCTTGCAGTTGATGAACTCGACGATGTCCGGGTGATGGGCGTCGAGAATCACCATCTTGGCCGCGCGGCGCGTCTTGCCGCCCGACTTGATGACGCCCGCGAAGGCGTCGTAGCCCTTCATGAACGACACCGGGCCGGACGCCGTGCCGCCGCCGGCGAGCAGCTCCCTCGACGAACGAATCGGCGAGAGGTTGGTGCCCGTGCCGGAGCCGAACTTGAACAGCATCCCCTCGGTGCGAGCCAGCGTCAGGATCGAGTCCATCGTGTCCTGCACCGAGTTGATGAAGCACGCGGAGCACTGCGGCGCTTTTTCGAACCCGCAGTTGAACCAGACCGGGCTGTTGAACGCGGCCTTCTGGTACACGAGGATGTGCTTCAGGTCGTCGCTGAACGCCTGGAGATCCTCGTCGCTCGCAAAATACCTGTCGGCGCGGGCCCACATCGTGATGGTGTCGACCACGCGGCCGATGAGCTGCTTGACGCTGCGCTCGCGCTCGGGTGCGCCAATCTGGCCGCGGAAGTACTTCGACACCACGATGTTGGTCGCCTGCTGCGACCAGGCCTTGGGGATCTCGACGTCGCGCTGCTCGAACACGACCTCGCCGCGCTCGTTGCCGATGACCGCGGCCCGCAGCTCCCATTCGACCTCGTCGAACGGATCGACGCCGGCCTCGGTAAAGAACCGCGGAAACGACAGACCGGACGGCGACACGGCCTTCTTCGGGCGCGCTTCCGGCGTTTCGCCCCGCCCAGGCAACCCGGACTGCCCTCCGCCACCCGTCTCCACTGTCTGTCCTGCACCCGCGGCCTGGTAGGCTGCGCCGTCCTTCATGTCCCTACTCCGTTCATCCAGCGGATCTCTGTCCCCTGGATCAGGGATCGCGCTCCCGCCCCCCGTATGCGGGGTCGCGCTCCTGCCGATGTTTCCCGGGGTTGCCCCCGGAGCTTGACTTGAAAAAATTCGTCTTGGCCGGACTACCCTGCGCGAGTCGAAAGCTGGGAGCCTCGTTCACGCCGGGGTTCGCGCTAAGGCCGTCAAATATGCGCCCGGCCCGGGTGTTTGTCAAGCATGTAAACACCACATATTGTGCCTTTGTTTTAGGGCAGTCGCAAGAGGTTGGGCTTTTGCTCTACCTGCCCGCGAGCTGCGCCGCGAGCGCCGCGGCCTTGTCCGCCAGGTAGCTGGCAAACACCAGGTTACGGGCTTTCAGGGCCTCGTCGGCCTGGCTGCCAAACCGCTTGGCCTGGTCGTACTGGGTCCGCGCATCCGCGTTGAGGCGGTTGTAGTCCACCCTGGCGAGGTCTGTCCCCGCTCTGTTCAACAGGTCCAGAATCTTGCGGGAGACATCCGCCTCCTGTTCGACCGGCGTGGTCTGGAGCGTGGTCTGGGGGGCACGGGGAGCCTCGGTCCGAGGCTGGTCTGCGGCGACCGGTTCGGTCTTGCTGGTGTCCGGCTTGGACGTGTCGGCCCGGCTGGCGGGCGCAGGCGGAGGGGGGATCGGGGTGTTCTGCGGCGGCTGATCCGCCAGACCCACCGGCTCGGGCACCTGCGCGACGACCGGCTCCACGATCCGGGGCGGGGGCGCGGGAACCGTCAAGTCGGGCATGACCGTCGGCGTGGTTCGCGCCTGGGCGCGGAAGCAGCCGGCCGACAGCACTACCACCCCGAAGAGGGCGCCGGCGACCCCGGCGCGGCCCCACAAACGCGTTGTCATTGACCCTTCCTCCACCACGCTGGGCGCGTTCAGGCCCGCGGGAGGAGCACGCGGAACGTCGTGCCCTTGCCTGGTGTTGACTGTACCTCAATCTCGCCATCGTGCATCTGCACGGTTCGGTAGACCATGGAGAGGCCGATCCCGCTCCCCCGCTCCTTGGTCGTGTAGTAGAGATCGAAGATTCTCTGGAGGTGCTCGGGCTGGATGCCGACGCCGGTGTCCGCGAAGGTGATCGACACACGACGGCCACGCACGGCCTCGCATCGGATCGTCAACGTCCCGCCGTTCGGCATCGCCTGGCATGCGTTCAGCACGAGGTTCAGGAACGCCTGGCGCAGCATCGCCGGGTCGCCGTTCACGTCCGGCGCGCCTTCAGCGTGCACGGCCAGGTCCACGCGGTTCCGATCGGCCTCCGGCCGCACGATGGGGACCACCTCGGCAAAGAGCGCGGCCAGGCCGACGGGCTGCAGCTTGAGATCTTCCGGCCGCGAGAACTTGAGAAACCCCTGGACGACTTCGTCGAGACGCCTGATCTCGGACGCGATGACATCGACGTGCTGCATCGCGTCCGACTCCGGGAGCGGTGCCGCTTCGGCGGTGGCCGCCACGCCAGCGCCGGCGCCCGCAAGCGCCGGCACGTTCGCTGTCCGCATCAGGAACTTCTGCCGCAGCAGCTCGAGGTGAATCATCATCGCGTTCAGCGGGTTCTTGACCTCGTGCGCCACGCCGGCCGACAGCCGGCCGAGCGCCGCGAGCTTACGCGAGTACCGGACCGTGGACTGCACCTGGCTCAGGTACTCGACGTTGCGCACGATCAGCATGATGCCGACGAGCTCGCCCTTCGCGTCGTTGACCGGGTGCGTCAGGATCATGCGTTCGCCCTGCTCGCCGCGGGCCACCGGGAAGCTTGCCGAGATGGGCCCGCGCGACTGCCGGCTGGCGAGCGTCTGCTCCGAAAGACGCAGCAACGGGTGACCGGCGCCCACGAGCGCCGCCAGGGCCACGCCGGCCGACGGCATCCGGGAGTAGCGGCCCGCATCGCCGGGTTCGCAAACAGCAGGTCGCCCTTCGGGCTCACAATCGCCACGGCGTCCTCGAGATGCTCGACCGCCGACTCGAGGTTCGCGACCTGGTCGGCCATCTGCGTCCGGTCGGCCGAGATCTGCGCGCTCACGGCGTTGAAGAACGTGCCCAGCTCTCCGAACTCGTCCTGCTGGTTGAGATCGATCTTCGCGCCGAACTCCCCCTTGCCAAGGCGGGTCAGGCCGGAACGGATCACGTGGATGGGCCGGAGCAGCAGCTGCGCGAGCACCATGGCCCCGAACACGGCAATGGCCAGGGCCACGAGCGCGGTGACGGCGGCCGGCTGAATCGCTTTCCCGAGGCCTTCGCGGATGAGGAGCGTCGAGACGCCGATGCGGATCGCACCGAGCTCGACCTCGCCGAGGAGGAGCGGCATGCGCCACTCCAGGTTCCGGCCCGCGTCCGAATAGATGGCGAGCAGCTGCCAGAGCGGAGCGCGAGCCAGCAGGAACCGCATGTCTTCGCCGGCGCGGAGCGGCTGCCCCTCGAGTGTCTGGTCGTAGTGCACCACCGCAACGCCCCGCACGTCGACGACCGCGGCAAAGGTGACGTTGTCCGAGTACAGGCTCGACTCGAGCATCGACCGCAGGCCCGGATCCGAGCGCAGCGCCTGATACGGATCGACCCCCTCGACCACCGCCGCACGCGCCCGATGGTAGATCGCGTTGGCGAGGAGGTCCGCCCTGGCGCGGCTCTCTTCGAGGCTGACGCGCGCGATCTGGGCGAGCTGCATCACGCTCAGCCCCACAACCACGAGGCCGACGATCGATGAGACGCCGAGAACCTGCTTGCCTTTGATGCCTAGGCGCACAAATTCAGATGGCTGATGGCAAATTGCTGAATGCGAATTTGCGGTTCGGGGTTCACGGTTCGGGGTTCACGGTTCGGCGTCCACGGTTCACGCGTCCGGTTCAGGCGTCAGGGCTCAGGGTTCCGCCGCGGGCGGAGGCGCAGCTTGTTCAACTTGTTGTGGAGCGTTTTCAGGCTGATGCCGAGGATCTCGGCCGCGCGCGTCTTGTTGTCGCGCGTGTGCTCGAGCGTCATCAGGATCAGCCGCCGTTCGGCTTCCTCGACCGTCGTGCCTGGCGCCAGGGCGACCTGCGGCCTGTTTGGCATCGGGGCCTCGCTCGAGAGACTCGGCGGCAGGTGCCGCGGCTCCACGAACGGCCCGGGCGCCAGAATCGTGGCGCGCTCGATCACGTTCCTCAGCTCGCGCACGTTGCCCGGCCAGTTGTACTGCTCGATGAGCCGCATCGCGGGCTGGTCGACGGCGGCGATGGCCTTCTGGTTGCGGCCGTTGAACTCGTGAATGAACGCCTGGACGAGCAGCGGCAGGTCTTCCTTGCGGTCGCGGAGCGGCGGCAGGGACATCGCGAACACGTTCAGACGGTAGAAGAGATCCTCGCGGAGCTTGCCCTTCTGCACCGCCTCGAGCGGATCGATGTTGGTCGCCGCGATCACCCGGACGTCAACCGACTGCTCGTTTCTGCCGCCCAGCCGGCGGAACCGCCGTTCCTGCAGCACGCGCAGCAGCTTGACCTGGGTCGTCGGCGTCATCTCTCCGATCTCGTCGAGGAAGAGGGTGCCGCGATCCGCGAGCTCGAAGCAGCCCTGCCGGCGGTCGGCCGCGCCGGTGAACGCGCCCTTCTCGTGGCCGAAGATTTCGCTCTCGAGCAGCGTCTCGGGAATCGCCGCGCAGTTGATGGCGACGAACGGCTGGCCGGCGCGCGGGCTGAGCCGATGGATCGTCTGAGCGACCAGCTCCTTGCCGGTGCCCGACTCGCCGGTGATGAGCACTGACGCGCTCGTCGGCGCGGCCTGCTCGATCACCTGGTAGATCTTCCGCATCTCGGGGCTGTTGCCGATCATCGGCCCGAACGCCCCATGCTCCCGCAGCTGGCGGCGCAGCGTCTTGACTTCGCGCAGCGTCTCCTGGCGTTCCACGATCTTGTCGAGCAGAATCTTCAGACGCTGGATGTCGACCGGCTTGGTGAGATAGTCGTAGGCGCCTTCCTTCATCGCCTCGACGGCCGTGTCGACGGTTCCCTGCGCCGTCAGCAGCAGCGTCGTCACGTCGGCGCTCTGCGCCTGCAGGGCGCGCAGCAGCCCCAGGCCGTCGAGACGCGGCATCACCAGATCGGAAATTACGATGGCCGGGCGGAACGTGGTGACCTTCTCGAGCGCCTCTTCGCCGTCCGCGGCCGATTCCGCGAGGAAGCCCCAGTTCCTGACCAGCTGCTCGAGCCCCACCCGTGCCGCGCCATCGTCCTCGACGATGAGCACGCGCTCCGGCGCGTTGGCGGCGGCCGGCGCGGCGGCCTGCAGGTCTTCCGTGACCAGGCTCAACGGGTCCACGTCTTCTTCGGTCTCCACCATGTCATTTTTACATTCTGAAGGTCCCCGCGGGTTGGTGCAAGCTCATCTGATACAGTATTTTCTTGCTGCCTGACGACGGTTCCGCGCCCTCCGCGCCCGCGACCGCAGCGCCGGACCGGTTCACCGCCCTGCTCGAAGTCCTCCTGTGCTCGGGGTTCCCGACGCAGGCGCTGGTCGTCGGGGTCCTGGCAGCGGCCGGTCATCGGCCGACCGCCGGGCTGACCCTCTCGTACGTGGTCGCGGTCTCCCTGATCGACTCGGTGGTGCTCGTCGCCCTCATCGCCGTCTTCATCCGCCTCCGCGGAGAGCATGTCTCGGATGTCTTCCTCGGGAACCGCCCGGCGATCAAAGAAGCGGCGGTGGGAGTGCCCCTCATCTTCGTCGCGCTGGCCATCGGCATCGGCGTGCTGACTCTGCTACAGCTGCTGGCGCCGGGCCTGCACGACGTCGAGCAGAACCCCCTGCAGGCCTTGATCGCCACCCCGCGTGATGCCGCAGTCTTTGCGCTGGTCGTCGTGATCGCCGGTGGAGTCCGCGAAGAGCTGCAGCGCGCCTTCATCCTGCGCCGATTCGAGCGTCAGCTTGGCGGGCCGATCGTCGGGGTCATCGTCGCCAGCGCGGTGTTCGGCGCGGGGCACCGCGTGCAAGGCGCCGATGCCGCTGTCGCCACGGCGATTCTCGGCGCGTTCTGGGCCGTGACCTACCTGCGGCGGCGTTCCGTGATCGCCCCTGTTGTCAGCCACTCTGGCTTCAACCTGCTGCAGCTCCTGCAGTTTGCGACGCTCGGTTGAACGGAGCGGCGGGTCCGAAAGGACCCGCGCCAACGAGCTACGAGCGGGCAACTCGTAGGCCGGGTCCTTTCGGACCCGGCGGACGACTCAGGGCTTGTACAGATCGACGATGTCCGAGCGGCGGCGCAATCCGGCGATCCAGTCGCGCACGAGGGCGTCGCGTCCGGCCGACGGGAATCGCTCCGCGAGGTACGCTTCGATCCGCAGGTCCTGCCGGAGGATCTCGCGGAGGTGACGGTCTTCGAGTCCCGCACGGGCGAGCGCGGCCGCGAACGCCTCCGGCGTCTGGAGGCGCGTCCGGATCGTCTGGATGCGCCGGTCGATCTCGCCGGGCGCGGGCTCTGGAGGCGCATAGCGCTCGACTTCGCTCAGGACGAGCGCCCGCTCGATGAGCGCCGTGAGGATCTCTCTCGTGGGATCGGTCGCGGCGCCGGTCGAGACGATCGAGACGAGTTGAAGGTCGCGCGCCAGCAGCACATCGCTCTGCATGATCACGTCGCCCGCGACGATGGCGAGCACGCGATCGATGACCTCTCCGGGCTGCGGCACGAGCAGCGCCACGATAGTCCACGCGGTCACGAGGCCCATCAAAACGCCTGCCCCAGGCTGATGTGGAGCGCCGTCAGGCGCTCGGGCACGCCCGGCGCGAGGAACCCCGGATTGACCTTGAAGCCGAGGTCCACGCGGATCGGGCCCACGGGAGATCGATACCGGATGCCGAAGCCGACGGCACTCCTCAGCTGGGTGATGTCGACGAACGAGGTTCTGGCGAACACGTTGCCGGTGTCGATGAAGCCGACGGCGTCGAGGCTGCCGAACACCGGCACGCGCAGCTCGCCGTTGAAGAGCACGACGGCGTTCCCGCCGATGGGAAAGCCGTTCTCGTCGATGGTGCCCGGGATCACCACGCCGTCTTCGTCGATCGTTTCCGGCCTCCCGAGCTGGTCGAGCGCGAAGCCGCGGACGGTCGTGTCGCCGCCGGCAAAGAAGCGCTCGCTCGCCGGCAGGTCCTTCAGCGGGAACCCTTTCGCGATCCCGAGCCGCGCGCTCAGGGCGACCACGGCCCGTGCGAGCCGCGGCGCAGGACGAAACATCTGGGCCGTCAGGTACGTCTTGACGAGACCGATCTCCGATCCGATGGCCCTGGCGGCCACCTGCCCGCTGGCGGACAGGTACTCGCCGCCCCGCGTGTTCAGCGGATCGTCCCTTGTATCGCGGACCACGGAACCCGAGAACGACGAGAGGCGCACCTGTGGAAACAGCCGGTCCACGAGCAGTTCGTCGCCCGGGTCGATGCGCTCGTCGAAGAGGTCGGTGCGCTGAATCTGGTAGTTGCCGCCCGCGCTGATGGTGCGCGAGATCCGCCGGCTGAGCTCGGCGCTGAAGGCGCGACGGCGGAAGTTGAAGGTCGACCGCGACTGCTGTTCGAAGGTCAGGGTCAGGAACGCGTCGGCCGGAGTGCCGAAGACGAGCGGCTCTCTGTACGTCCCGAGCACGCGATACTCGCTGAACCCGAACGCGCTGTCGGCCGGCGCCACCGGCTCCGGCGTGCCCGGCGGAGGCTCGGCGCTGGTCACCTGATCGCGTGGGCGCAGGCTGATGCGCGTGAACAGATTGATCGACCGGTTTCTGCCAAACAGATTGCGGCGGCCGATGTCGAAGAAGGCGCGCGGCGCCAGCTCCAGGCGCTCCGCCGCCGTTTCACCCTCATCCTGGCGGATCCGCTGGCTCACTTCGAGGCCGCCGCCGTAGCCGAGCGTCGTCGCCGGGGCCTCTTCGACCGTCACGAGCAGGTCGCGCGTGGTCTCGTCGCCGTGCGTCACTTCGGCGATGCGCGTGCGGCGAAACAGCCCGAGGGCGGCAAGACGCCGCTGGGTCTCGTTGACGGCAGCCAGGCCCAGGGGCTCGCCGGGCTTGAGCAGGATCTCGCGCTCGATGATCTCGCGGCTGGTGCGCGTGTTCCCGCCAATCAGGATGTGGCCCACCCGGACCTGCGCGCCTTCCTGCACGGTGAACACGACGTCGGCCTGCGATCGATCGGCGCTCAGCCCTGGCGCGAAGCGGGCCGATGCGTTTCGGAACCCCAGGTTGGCGTAGTGCAGCACGAGCGCATCGCGGTCGGCGACCAGCCGGGCGACGAAGAACGGTTGTCCGGGCTGGAGCTCGAGCGACGCGAGCAGCGTGGCGTCAGGAATCGCCTGCGCGCCCTCGATGCGGACCGACGCCACGATGGTTCGTGGGCCTTCGCTGATGATCACGCGGACGACCACCGGCACCTCGGGCCCCTCAGAGGCCGCCGACACCGGGTCGGCGCCCGCACGGACGTCGACTGCGGCGAATCCCAGGCGCCGGTAGAGCTCCTCGATGGCGCCGGCGTCCGCGTCGAGCACCTCCTCCGAGAAGGGGTCGAGCTCTTTCAGCCGAACGAGCGGTGCGAGATCGGCCAGGGGCACGAGGACGTTGCCAGCGATCTCCACGCGCGCGACACGGTACAGGCGGCCGCGCTTGACCGTGAACGTCAGGTGCAATTCGCCGCCCGTCTCGGCTCTGGCATGCGGCGCCGCGGCGTCCCGGTAACCCTGCTTGTGCAGATACTCCTCGATGTTGTTGCTGGCGTCCTCCAGCAGGTCCTCGTCGGTCGATCCCTCGCCAGCGATCGGCACGAGGGTGGTGCGCTGGTCCGACGGCAGCGGATCGCCGACAAACACGAGCCGGACGCGGGGCCCGTCGCTCGCCACGATCGTCAGGTTGGCCACACGATCGTCGTCGACGATCTCCGCGTCGACTGACAGGCGGGCCTCGTAGTATCCGTCGGCGCGGCGTTCGGCGATGTACTCGACCACGCGCTCGTCGACCACGTCGCGCTCGAACGGACGCCCGCGCGCAAGGCGGAGCGCATCGAGAATCTCGGGCGCGCGTGAGACACCGCCGGTGCGGATCTCGCCCACACGGGTCCGGTCACCGGCGGAGACATCGAACCACAGCGTCGACCGATCGGGCTGATGCTCGACTTCCAGACGGAACGCGATCCGTGCGCGAAGGTATCCACGGGCCTTCAGCTGATCCTCGACGAGCTGCGCGGCTTCCGCCAGCCTCCCCGCGGCCGGGAGTCCGCCGTAGCGGTCGACGATGGCGCGGCGCAGCCGCCCCTCGTCCACGCCCGGGACCCCGCTCGCCCCCGAGAACGCGATCCGTTCAATCGGGTGCACGGGGACGAGGTCATAGCCAATCGCCACACCCCCAGGCGCCGGGAAGGCCCGGACGACCACGTCCTCGAAACGGCCGAGGCTCAGCAGGTGCACCATGCTCTCGCGAACCTCGCGCATGAGGAGAGGCTGGCCCGTGCGGTTCTGGATCGCGCCGGCAATGCGCGCGTCGGTGATGGGGCGGCCTTCAGCCTCGAGCGCAATCGAGACGACGACCTTCCCCAGGTATTCGGCGACGTCCGCGTGTGCCGGGGACGCCGTGCCGGCGAGGACGAGCCCCGCCAGCAACGCGCGCACCCGCATCAGAACGTGTGCCTCACGCGGACCTCGATGGCGTAGCTCGCGTCCTCGTTGCGCGACAGAATCCACGACAGCCGATCGCTCTCGTCGTACTCGAGCAGGAGCAGCTGATCGTTCATCGACGAGTTCAAGCTCCGCGAGAAGGTGAGAAACAGCCGATCCGAGATGCGCTTGCCGATGGTGACCCTGGCGGACGGGTTGACGCGGGCGGTCGCCGACTGGCTGTAGGGATCGAGCAGCGACGGCGTGACCTGGAATGTGTCCACGCCAAAGGTCTGCTCGACGACGCGCCCCACTTCGGCCGAGATCGGGCTGGCGACGAGCGCCGTGGCGCGCGTGGTCAGGATGTCGGCCTCGCGCTCGTTGGCGTTCCGCTGCGCGCGCAGCTCGACATCCTGCCCGCGGCGCACGTCGCTGAAGAGCAGCGCCACCACGTCGGCAGGCGGCAGCGGGGGATCCGAGCTGAGCTGGGGCTGCAGGCGGTCCATCGTGCCCGCGGCGCTCACGATGACGCGATACGTCTGACCTGGGACGCGGACGCGGGACTCGGCCTCGACGTCGAAGAAGGGCTCGATCCGGGAAGGGTTGGTGAAGTCGATGGCCCCGCGCGTCACCAGGTACCGCCGTCCCTCGAAGATGACCTCGCCCCGGTCGACTTCCACACGACCGAAGAGCAGCGGCCGGTCGTAGGTCCCCCGCAGCTGCAGGTCGGCGCTGGCGACGAGACGCGCCAGGTTGTTCTCGATCCGCAGCGTTGACGGCACGCGGACGTCGAGGTCGAAACGCAGGGGAATCGTCGGCGCCACCGGCGTGACGCCGCCTTCCTCGCCGCCGCCAGCGAAGTCGAACAGCCCCGCCGTCGGATCGATCCGGCGTGTCCAGACCGCGCTCCGCACCGTCATCACGCCGCCGACAACCGGCGCCTGGAAGTTGCCCCTGACGGTCAGGTCGGCGTCGATCGTCGAACGTACGCCGTCGATCACACGGAGCTGCATGCCCTCGCCGCGCGCGACGACGTTCAAGTCCGCGGGCAGGTAGCCGTCGAGGCCGATGCGCCCGCCGAACTGGACCCGCCCCCCGCCAAGCGTCGCCGCGACGTCGTCCAGCCGGAGACCGCTCGAGTCGAAATGGATGGTGCCGTTGATGGCATCGAGCGAGTTGGGCATCGCGAAGTGCCGGATGCGCCCGTCGGCGATCGTCGCATTGCCCGTAAACACCGGCTCGTACAGCGGGCCGTCGATGGCGGCGACGAGCTCGGCGCGGCCGGAGCCGCGGACGTCGCGGAAGAACCCCTGCAGGATGCCGAGGTTGGCATCACCCACGGCCCGCAGGGCAATCCGCTGGTCGTTGAGGGCGACCGTGCCATCGACGCGCAGCCGCGTCTCGTCGCCCACCAGCTCCAGCTCCTGCACGCGGATCACCTGCCGATCGAGGGCGAGACGGATCGGACGCGCGTTGCGAACTGCGTAGTCGAACAGCCTCATCTCCAGGCTGTCGACGGTGGCATCCACCACGAGCCGATCGTAGTCGGCGAGCTCGCCGACCACCCGGATGGAGCCGCTGGCCACGGCGGTGGTGAAGGGCGAGAGGCGTGGCTGGAGCAGACGGACGTAAGGATCGAGCGAGCTGTTGTAGAAGCGCAGCGCCAGCTCGGCGTTGGCTCCGGCCGCGAGGGAGATGCGTCCGGTGCCGGTCACCGCCAGTCGGGGCGACGCCGCTTCGATCTCCCCGGAGATCTCTTCGCCGCGGAGGGCCAGCGTCCCGGTCACCTGTCCGACGCCCTCGTCGGCGACGAAGAGATCGGCGATCTGGAACCGCACGTCGTAGCGGGGCACATCGAACGTGCCGCTCCCGCCGGCCGTGAAATCGATCAGGCCCGACGGCTGCAGAGCCGGGTAGGCGAATGCCGCCGTGCGTTCGACCGGAATGCGGCGGGCGTCCACGTTGAACGAATAGGTCGAATTCCAGCCGACGTAGGCCGCCCCGGCGATGGCGCCGCCCTGCATCGTGACGTTGAGGTTGTCGAGCCGGACCCCGGTGCCGTCGAAGCGCAGCGTGGAGGTGCCCCGCTCGAAGGGCTCCCCATACGCCACACCGTCCTCGATGGTCATGGCGCCGAACCCGATGGGGGTTTCGTACCCGCCGCGCAGCGAGAACTCGCCGGACATCCGCCCCGAGACCGGGTACGCATCGATCGCGAACGCGTGCCGCAACGAGTCGAGGTCGCGCCGCGAGACGCGGATGCGTGCGTCGAGCTCCTCGCCGCCGTCGCGCCGGGGATAGCCGAGCGAGAAGCGGCCTTCGGCGCGAATCTCCGAGCCGTCGCGCCGCACGGTCCCGCCGGTGACCGTGACATAGCTGTTTTCGACCACAATCCGTGCGGTGCCGTCGCCCCACAGCGTGTCCCAGGCCCGCATGTCTTCGCCGTTGAAGACCCCTTCGACGCGGGGCCTGCGGAAGGATCCGGTCATCACGCCGTCGAAGTCGCCGCGTCCGCCGAAGGCCACCGGGCCCGTCCTGGCGCCGAAGTCCGTGAGAATCCCCGCCAGTACCTGATCGCTCTCCTGCCAGTCGCCGCTCGTCACATGGAAAGCGAAGCTCGCGGGATCGCCCCACGCGGTCTCCCCTTCGAACGCGACGTGCGTCTTCTCGGTGGCGAACCGGCTGGAGTTGACCTGTATCTGGTCAGGATCGAACCTGTAGCTCACCGACGCCCCGACCGGCAGATGGACCGGCAACACGTGCGGCGCGAACGGGCCCCACTCGTGGCCCGAGTGATCCGGATCAGCGGCGCGTGCCGAGGCGAGCGACGCCCGCATCGTCGTCGTGCCGGCAGGCGGATCGATGGTGAACTCGCCGTCCCCGCGGCTTTCGCGGAAGCGGCCGAGCGGCCATTCCAGGAGGTTCCTCCCGGTGGCGGACCCGGCGAAGCGAAGCCCGGGGAGCTCGTAGAGGTCCGACAACTGCGAGACGTCCACGTTCGAATAGCTGGCGTCGAAGCGCGCCGTCGGCCGCTCGGGCGCGCCCATCGGCGCAATCGAGAAACCGAACTCTGCCTGCCCCCCGTACAGATCGGCCCGCGCATCCCAGACCTTGAAGCCGTCGCGGCGCCACTCGAGAGCGCCCTGAAGCCGCGGGAACCGGTATTCGTTGACGGTGGCCAGCGCACTCCGGAACGTGCCTGACAGGTCGTGGCCGCCCTTGAACAGGCGGAAGGTGCCCGTGAAGTCGCCGTCGCCGGTCAGGGCCCAGGTCTCGTTCCTGAAGAAGATTTCGCGCATGCGCGCGAAACCCACGCGCGACCTCACGCTGTAGCGCATGTCGGGCCAGCGCGACAGGTCCAGGTCGCCCGAGGCCACGGTCGTGGCGCCGTCGGAATCGATCTCGATGTGCTCCATCCGCAGCCGCCCGCCCTCGATCACGAACCGCGACTTCAGGTTCAGCCACATCGGCAGGTGATCCTGCACCTTGACGACGCCGCCCGTGAAGTTCGCCTGCCCCTGGTAGTGCGGAAGGTTGGTGATGTTGATGTCGATGTTCGGCGCGTCGACGCTCCACGGCGTTCCGACGTTGTCGTAGGTGAACTGCCCCCGCCACGCGCGCACGTACTGCAGCGTGACCGTGAAGGGCCGCGGGCCTGCGGGCTCGGTCCGCTCTCGCGTGAAGCGGGGAAAGCTGTGGCCGGCGGGACCGTCCTCGACGAACATGCGCCAGTCGGTCAGTTCCACCGACGACAGGTTGATGTCTGGCTTCCGGCCGACCAGCTGCGACCAGTCGAGCGAGACCGACAGCGCCTTGGCGACGAAAAACGGGCGATCGCCCGGGCGGCGGCCATCGATCTGCAGGTCCTCGACGATGACCCGTCCGCGCAACAGGTGGATGCCGATGCGGCCGATGTGGATGGGGCGCTCGATGTAGCGCGAGCCCTCGACTTCGGCGCGCGCTCTGACCGCGGGGCCCAAATCCACCGTGAGGGTGCTGACGATGGCGGCGGCCAGGATGGCCAGGACGAATTTCACGCTCCGACGCACATGCGGGAAGGCCTGCCGGACGCGCGTGAAGGGCAATGGCACGGCCCTAGCCCGCGTGGATGACCGCGAGCACAGCGCCCGCGTCAACCAACTGCCCCTCGCGAACGTGGAGGTCGGTGACCCGGCCGGGGCCGGACGCGCGCAGCTCGTTTTCCATCTTCATCGCCTCGATGACGATGATCGGCTGGCGGACAGCGACCGCGTCGCCGACTTTGACGAGAATGCGGACAATCTTGCCCGGCATGGGCGCCGTCACGCGTTGAGGACCGGTCCCGACCGGCCCTTCCGATCGCCGGCCCTGGCGCCGCCGGCCGTTGAGCGCGAGCTGGACCGGCCGGGCACCCACGCTGACGCGGGTCTGGCCCGTCTGGCTGTCCGGTGCCAGGGTCACGTCCCGGCTGATTATCGGCCCGGCCTGGCCCTGAGCGCGCAGGCACAGCGACAGGGTGAGCGCGTCCACGCGGCCCGCCTCCACGGTCCACTGGCGGCCGTCGACGTCGACGAGAAACGTGTCGCCGGTTCGATGGATCACCACGTGGCAGAGCCGGCCCGCGATGTCGACTTCGTAGTGCATCAGCGCAGGCTTTCTGCGCGTGCGCGCGCCTTCCAGCGATCGGCGGGGGCGCCTGCGACCGACGCGGCGCGCCCGGCCGTCACCGGCGACAGGATGACCTGGAGCACGGCGGCCATGGCGGCGACGTCCTCGTCGTTTCGCGCCGGCTCCACGAAGGGCCGGCCGTTTCTCGATTGCAAGGTCTCGTCGAGGGATGTGGTGTGGAACCGGCCGGCCAGGAAATCGGGTTCGCCAACGAGCCACGCAAAGAACGGCACGGTGGTCCTGATGCCGGCGACGACGTATTCATCGAGCGCGCGCCGCATTCGGGCGATGGCCGCCGGTCGGTCTTCGGCCCAGGCAATCAGCTTCGACAGCATGGGGTCGTAGTAGATCGGCACGTCGAGTCCGGCCGCGGCGCCGCTGTCGTCGCGGATCCCCGGGCCTGCCGGCACGCGCAACGCCTGGATTCTTCCGGGCGAGGGGAGAAACCCGTTGTCGGGATCCTCGGCGTAGATCCGGCACTCGATGGCATGGCCCACCGGGGCCAGCAGGCGGGCAGGGTCGAGCGTGAGGCGCTCGCCGCGCGCGATCCGAATCTGCCATTGCACCAGGTCCACCCCGGTGACCATCTCGGTGACCGGGTGCTCGACCTGCAACCGTGTGTTCATCTCGAGAAAGTAGAAGCGGCCGTCCTCGTCGAGCAGGAACTCGATGGTGCCGGCGTTGGTGTAGCCGACCGCGCGCGCCACGGCGGCGGCCGCCGACGTCATGTCCCGGCGGAGCTCCGGTGTCACCGCCAGTGACGGCGACTCTTCCACGACTTTCTGGTGCCGGCGCTGAATCGAGCATTCGCGCTCCACAAACGGGAGCACGGTGCCATGGTGGTCGGCGAGCAGCTGCACCTCGATGTGGCGCGGCCGGGTCAGCCGGCGTTCGAAGTACACGGCGGCGTCGCCGAACGCGGCGCCGGCTTCCGACCGCGCGGCGCGCACGGCGCCCGGCAGCTCCGCCGCATCCGTGACGGTCCGCATGCCCTTGCCGCCGCCGCCCGCGACGGCCTTGACGAGCAATGGGTACCCGATGGTCCCGGCGAGGCGGCTCATCTCGGCGTCGGGCACGTCGGCCGCGAGCGGCGCGTCGGTGCCGGGCACCACTGGAACGCCGGCAGCCGTCGCCGCGGCCCGCGCGGCGGTCTTACTGCCCATCAGGGCGACGGCCTTCGACGAGGGCCCGATGAACACCAGTCCTGCCTGCTCGACGGCCGCCGCGAATGCCTCGTTCTCGGCGAGGAAGCCGTAGCCCGGGTGGATGGCGTCCGCACCCGAACGGCGCGCCGCTTCGAGGATCCGATCGATGCGCAGATAGCTCTCGCGGGGGGCGCTCGGCCCGATCGGATAGGCCTCGTCAGCGTGCCGCACGTGCAGCGCGGTCCGATCGCACTCGGAGTACACGGCGACCGGAGACAGCGCCATCTCCCGGCATGCACGAGCGATCCGTACGGCGATCTCGCCGCGATTGGCGATGAGGATCTTCTTCAATGACTGGCTTCAGGCTCCGGCCGTCAGGCTTCGGGGGCTCCAGGTCCAGGCGCGGCGCTGGCGCGGCCGCCTCAACCGTTACTATTCTAACGGTTTAAGGCGGAATGTCGTCGGGCTTCTTGACGGCTCGACATGGCACTCAGGCCGGAGGGCGGATCGGGGGCGACGGCCCTGTCGACGGCGCGGGGAACCTCCGCTCGCGACGTGTCGGTGAGCTGACGCCACGTGCCCGTCAGCTGTCAAAGTGCTCTCAACGCACATCGACGCGCTTCTGAATGGCTGACAGCGCCTCGCGGTGCCGTGCCGGAGCAATTACTCAAGCACCCAATTACCCAATTACCCAATTCTAGAGCGGAATATTGCCGTGCTTCTTCGCCGGATTCCGGTCCCGCTTGTTCTGCAGGTTGTTGAGCGCCGTGACCAGCTTGCGCCGTGTCTCCCTGGGTTGGATCACTTCGTCCACGAACCCGCGCGACGCAGCCACGTACGGGTTCGCGAACTTGTCGCGGAACTCCGCGACCTTCTCGTTCCTCGCGGCGACCTTGTCCGCCGCCTGATCCAGCTCGCGCTTGTACAGAATGCTGACGGCGCCTTCGGGGCCCATCACGGCGATCTCGGCCGTCGGCCACGCGTAGTTGAAATCCGTGCGGAGATGCTTGCTCGACATGACGCAGTACGCGCCGCCGTACGCCTTGCGCGTGATCACGGTCACCTTCGGCACCGTCGCTTCGGCGAACGCGTACAGCAGCTTCGCCCCGTGCTTGATGATGCCGCCGTACTCCTGCACCGTGCCTGGAAGAAAGCCCGGCACGTCCTCGAAGGTGACGAGGGGAATGTTGAACGCGTCGCAGAACCGCACGAAGCGGGCCGCCTTGACTGACGCGTTGATGTCCAGTGTCCCCGCGAGCACCGCCGGCTGATTCGCCACGACGCCCACCGATCGGCCATCCAGCCGCACGAACCCCACGATGATGTTTCTCGCGTAGTGCTGGTGCACCTCGAGGAACTGCCCCTCGTCAGCGATCGAGTGGATGAGATCCATCATGTCGTACGGCTGGTTGGGAGACTGCGGCACCAGGCGATCGAGGGCGGCATCCTCGCGGTCGGGCTCGTCGCTCGAGCCCACGCGCGGCGGATCGTCGAGGTTGTTGGACGGCAGGAACGACAGCAGGTCGCGCAGCAGCCCGATGCACTCGCGGTCGTCGTCCACGGCGAAATGCGCGACGCCGCTCGTGGCGTTGTGCGTCATGGCTCCGCCGAGCTCGTCCTTGCTCACGTCCTCGTGGGTGACCGTCCTGATCACGTCGGGTCCGGTCACGAACATGTAGCTCGTGTTCCTCACCATGACCGTGAAGTCGGTGATCGCCGGCGAGTAGACGGCGCCGCCCGCGCACGGGCCCATGATGGCTGAGATCTGCGGCACGACACCCGAGGCGAGCGTGTTGCGGAGGAAGATGTCGGCGTAGCCGGCGAGAGAGTTCACGCCTTCCTGAATGCGCGCGCCCCCCGAATCGTTGAGCCCGACGACCGGCGCGCCGAGCTTGATCGCCAGATCCATGATCTTGACGATCTTGGCCGCATTGGTTTCGGAGAGCGACCCGCCGAACACGGTGAAGTCCTGCGCGAAGGCGAACACCTGCCGGCCGTCCACGAGGCCGTGCCCTGCCACGACGCCGTCGCCGGGAATCAGCTGGTCGGCCATGCCGAAATCGAGACAGCGATGGGTGACCAGCTTGTCGACTTCCTCGAACGTGCCTGGATCGAACAACAGCTCCATGCGCTCGCGCGCCGTCAGCTTGCCGGCGGCGTGCTGCTTCGCCAGGCGGTCCGCACCGCCGCCGAGCTCGGCCCTCCGTTCGAGTTCGTCGAGAGTTTCCTTTGTCATCTTTAATCACTGGCGCTGGGGCCCCACCCCCAGCGCGAACTGACGCTGATCCTTCGCCTCGGCGCGCGATGGCCTCGGCTCAGGATGGCCGCAGGCGCCTCCGTTCAGACCTTCACCGACTGGGCTTTCTCCCAGTCCTTCAGGAACTTCTCGAGGCCGATGTTGGTCAGCGGGTGGTTGAACAGCTGGTCGATGACGGCAGGCGGGCACGTGCAGATATCGGCGCCCATGCGTGCCGCCTCGACAATGTGAATCGGGTGCCGGCAGCTGGCCACGAGGACCTCGGTCGCGAACTCGTAGTTGTCGTAGATGTCGACAATCTCCCGGATGAGCTCCATCCCGTTGGCGCCGACATCATCGAGGCGGCCGACGAACGGGCTGACGAAGGTCGCCCCGGCCTTGGCGGCGAGCAGTGCCTGCGCGGCGGAAAAGACGAGCGTCACGTTGACCTTGTGCCCTTCGCCTGAGAGCGCCTTGCAGGCACGGATCCCGTCCCGCGTGAGCGGCACCTTGATCACCATGTGGGGATCGATCGCCGCGATGTCGTGGCCCTCGCGAACCATCCCGGCATGGTCGGTCGAGACCACTTCGCCGCTGACCGGCCCCTTGACGATCTCGCAGATCCGCTTGAGATTCTGGCGGTAGTCGCCCGGTTCCTTGGCGAGCAGGGACGGGTTGGTCGTCACGCCATCGATGATCCCGATGGCGGCGAGGGTCTCGATGTCCTTGATGTTGCCGGTATCGACGAAGAGCTTCATAAATACCCCGCTTCGAAAATGCTGATTGCTGATTGCTAATTGCTGATTGCTAATTGCTGATTGGGATTGCTGGCCGCGGCGGCCGACGTCTTGCGGCCGCGCCGGATTCGCCTCTCCACTCAGCAATCAGCATTTAGCAATTCGCAATCCCACTACTCGTCTCGCACCGGGTTCGTCAATTCGCCCACGCCTTCGACTTTGACCGTGACCGTGTCGCCATGTCGCAGCGGACCGACGCCCGACGGCGTGCCCGTCGAGATCACGTCGCCCGGCTCCAGGGTCATCACGAACGTGATGTACTCGACGAGCTGGTCGACAGCGAAGATCAACTGGTCCGTCGAGGACGACTGGCGCCGTTCGCCGTTGACCCAGCCCTCCACGCCGCGAGCCTCCGTCGAAGTGCCGACCGCAATGCACGGACCGATCGGCGCAAAGGTGTCGAATCCCTTGGCCCTCGTGTACTGCACTTCCTTGTTCTGGATATCGCGCGCCGTGACGTCGTTCACGCACGTGATGCCGAGGATGTAATCCCACGCCCTGGCTCGAGGGACGCGATGAGCGCGCTGGCCGATCACAACCGCCAGCTCGGCTTCGTGGTCGACTCGTCCGACCCCTGGCGGGAGGAGAATCGGCTGTCCGGGATCCAGCACGGTCGTCGACGGCTTCAGAAAGAGCATGGGCTCAGCCGGCAGAGCCTTGCGCATCTCGGCAGCGTGGTCCCGGTAGTTCAGGCCGATGCACACGAGTTTCGACGGCCTGACCGGCGCGAGCACCTGCAACCCGGCGAGGCCGCCCGGAACTTCGGACCCGGCGCGGTAGCCCCCGAAGATTTGGTCGCCGACCAGCTGCACGTCGTGCACCCGACCTTCGCGTGCCACCACGTAGCGGGAGCCGTCACCGTCCTTGACACGATACAGTCTGTCCATTCGGCAGCGATTCTACCTAATCAGCGCGCGAATTCCTCGACCGTGCTCGACAAAACACTGATGTTGCCGGCCTCGTCGATCGCCTGTACGGCATACACGTAGCGTTGACCGGCCTCCACCGTGTCCCTGAAACGCGTCTCTTGGATCGGCGCCGGCGTCACGGCCTTGAGCGTCGCCGGCGTGTCGCCGCGCAGCACGAGGTAGCCCGCCAGGTCCGACTCCTTGTTCGGATCCCAGATCAAGTTGACCGCCCCGCCCGATGGCACGGACGTGAGGCCGACAGGGGCTGCCGGCGGAAAGACATCGGCGAAGAGGCGGCAGGCAGGAGGCGAGGCCTCGCTCTCGACCGAGAGCCCGCCGAGCGTCTCGACGGTCCGCACGAGGTAGCAGCGCTCGAGTCCCAGCTCGATGCGCGCATCGAGGAATGTCTCCCCAACGACGGGCTGCTTGGTCAGCCTGGTCTCGGCCGGCGCCGCGACGCCCGGCGCCGACGCCGCAGAGGGCACGACTTCGTACACATGGTACGCGCGCGCGGGGATCGCCTCGAACAGCGCTCTCGACTCCAGCGCGCCATCGGCCACCGCGGGAACCGTTGCCGGCGAGACGGCGGCTTTCCAACCAATCGTCGCGCCAGTCAGATCGTAGGTGACCACGGGTTCTGAGGGCGGCGGCGGCGGTTCGGCCAGCAGCACGCTGGCGCGCCTCGACCCAGGCCCGCGGCGGCCGCGGGTGCTGATGCCAACGGCCAGGTAGGTCCTCGCGGGCGGCGCGCCTGGCCCGAGGAGCGCGAGCAGCGGCGGCTGCCCGGCACGCTCGCTCGTCGCCAGGGTGTCGTCCGTCAAGGTCTCGAACACGTGGGTGACTGCACCCTGCTCGAGCCCCGGGCCAACCGGCGGCTCGATGTCGGCATCCACATCGTCGGGATCGGCCGCCAGGTCGGGATCCTCCGGCGCCTTGACCTCGACGCTCGCCACGAGCGTGCCGTACCGGATGACGTCGGCGTCGGTCGTCGTCGGCAGGCCGGTCAACCCATAGACATCGATACGCTCGATGTCGCCCGGGCGCGACCCGTCGGTGTTCGACGCGGGCACGGTGAACCTGAGATCCACGATGCCGCCCCTGCGCTCCGCCGTCAATTCGGCCGGCGCCACGGGCAGCCGCACGAGTGGCGGAAGCGGGGGGCCCTTCTTGCCGCACCCGGCGGCGAGCGCGCCCACGAGGCACGCAGCCGCGAGCCAGCGGACGCTCACAGAATGTACCGGGAGAGGTCTTCGTTCTTCACGATGTCGGCAAGCATGCGATCGACGTAGGCGGCGTCGATGATGACGTTCTTCTCCGGCAGATCCGGCCCCTCGAACGAAATCTCGTCCAGCAATTTTTCCATGACCGTATGGAGCCGGCGCGCGCCGATGTTCTCCGTGCGTTCGTTGACGATGGCGGCGAAGTCCGCGATGCGCCTGACGGCCTCGTCGGTGAACGTGAGGACGATGCCCTCGGTGTCCATGAGCGCCGTGTACTGCTTGACGAGCGCACTTTTCGGCTCGGTGAGAATCCTGACGAACTCGTCACGCCCGAGCGCTTCGAGCTCCACACGGATCGGAAAGCGCCCCTGGAGCTCCGGTATGAGATCCGAGGGCTTCGAGACATGGAACGCACCCGCCGCGATGAACAGGATGTGATCCGTCCGCACCATGCCGTGCTTCGTGTTGACCGTCGTGCCCTCGACGATCGGCAGGATGTCGCGCTGCACGCCCTCGCGGCTGACGTCGGGACCGTGGCTGCCCTCGCGTCCCGCGATCTTGTCGATCTCGTCCACGAAGATGATCCCGGCCTGCTCGACGCGCTCGACTGCCGTCCTGGCCACGCTGTCCATGTCGATGAGCTTCTGCTCTTCCTCCTGCGTGAGGTGTTCGAGCGCCTCGGTCACCTTCACCCGGCGCTTCTTCGTCTTGCCCTGGAAGAGCCCCGGCAGCATGTCCTTGAGGTTGATGTCGACTTCCTCGACTGACGCACCGGCAATGATCTCGAACGACGGGAAGGCTTTCTCGCGGACGTCGAGCTCGACGACCCGGCTGTCGAGACGTCCCGCGCGCAGCTGCTCGCGAAATCGCTCCCGCGTGTCCTGCTGTGCGGCCCGCGCCGCCGCGGCGTCTTCGTCGGGGGCGCTCGGCCTGGTCGGCGGGAGCAGGAGATCGAGCAGGCGCTCCTCGGCGTTCTGTGCCGCCTTGCCACGCACTTCTTCGAGCCGTTCCCCGCGCACCATCTCCACGCCGAGCTCGACGAGATCGCGCACCATCGACTCGACGTCGCGGCCCACGTAGCCGACCTCCGTGAACTTGGACGCTTCGACCTTGACGAAGGGCGACTGCGCGAGCCTGGCAAGCCGCCTCGCGATCTCGGTCTTGCCCACCCCCGTCGGCCCAATCATCAGGATGTTCTTCGGCGCGACTTCCTCGGCCAGCTCGGGCGTGAGCTTCTGCCGGCGCATGCGGTTGCGCAGGGCGATGGCCACGGCGCGCTTGGCGGCCGCCTGTCCGACGACGTACTTGTCGAGCTCCGCGACAATCTGCCTCGGTGTCAGCGCCTGGGCCGATGTCTGCGTGCTCTCGGGGAGATAGATGGCCACCGTCAGACTTCTTCGATGACGAGGCTCGCGTTGGTGTAGATGCAGATTTCGCCGGCAATCGTCATCGCCTTCTCGGCGATGGCCCTCGCATCCATCTCGGTATTGTTCGCCAGCGCCTTCGCCGCCGCCAGCGCGTACGGGCCACCCGATCCAATTGCCACGATCCCATCGTCGGGCTCGATGAGATCGCCGTTGCCGGAAAGCAGGAAGGTCGAAGAGCGATCGAGCACGATGAGCATCGCCTCGAGACGGCGAAGCACGCGGTCGGTGCGCCAGTCCTTGGCCAGTTCCACGGCGGAGCGTTCGAGGTTGCCGCGATACTGCTCGAGTTTTGACTCGAAACGGGCGAAGAGCGCGAACGAGTCCGCCGCCGACCCGGCAAACCCGGCCAGGATCCGGTCGTTGTACAGCCGCCGGATCTTCTTTGCCGTCTGCTTGACGATGGTCTGGCCGAAGGTGACCTGGCCATCGCCGGCGAGGACGGCCCGGTCGCGGTGGCGAACGGCGAGAATCGTCGTGCTGTGGAAGGTCACGGACGTTTTGAGTCTATCGGCCGCCGAGAAACAGTGTCAAGAAAACGGGACGCGCCTGTGCTCCGCAAGTGACGTCAGGACGAGGTTTGCGCGAATTAGGGCCGGTTCCAGTCCCCGGGCCGGTGGCAGCCGGGTTGCTTCTTGCACAGGCAGGAGCCTCAACGATGATGCCATCCAGAAACCGCCTTCGCCCCTGGGCTACCGCGATGCCTTCGACCGGTGCGACGCTGGCGCTCCTGGTCGCCTTCGCGCTCGCGGTGCCGCCGATAGCCGAAGCCCAGCGCGCGGTCAGGCGTGACGGCGGGCCCACAGGCGGATCCTCCGGAGGATCAGGTGGATCGGCAGGCGGATCATCCGGCGGATCATCCGGAGGATCGTCCGGAGGATCACCTGGCGCGTCGCGCCGCGGCGGGACGTCTTCGACGCCCTCGGGGTCGGCGCCTTCCGGGACGTCTTCGGCGGGACGGACCGCCTCCCCGCGAGGGGGCGACACGCCAGCGTCCGGCGCGCCATCCGGGAGTGGCACGACCGCCGCCGCCGCACCCTCTGGCAGCGACGCCACGAGCGGGGAGCGCTCTCAACATGGCTCGACCGACGACGTGCCAGGCTACAGTCGGCCACGTGACGGCCGGGCATCGACGGGGACGGCCGTAGCCCGCCGCGGCGCCCCGCCCTATGGCGACGGCATCGACGACATCTACGTGCCTGTCGGCGGGTACTACCCGTGGGGCTACGGCGGTTTCGGCTTCGGTGCCTACTACGGCAGCTACTACGACGCCTGGTACCCGTACGACCCCTACGGCGCCTACTACGGGGGCCAGTATTACGACGGTGATGCCTCGCTCAGGCTGAAAGTGCGGCCGCGCGAAGCCTGGGTCTACGCCGATGGGTACTACGTGGGGCGGGTGGACGACTTCGACGGAATGTTCCAGCGGCTGCACCTCGAGCCGGGCCCGCACCGGATCGAGATCCGCGCAGACGGCTACGAGACGCTGGAGTTCGAAGTGCGGTTGCTCCCCGACAGGACGCTGACCTACGAGGCCGAGCTCAAGCCCCGGCCGTAGACGACGACTTCGAGCGCGCGCTCATCCACAGGTAGACCGGGATCCCGGCGGCAATAATCACGATGCCCGCCGCCGAGGGTCCCCACGCTCCCCCGGAGATCAGGGGCTTGACCAGGTCCGTCCAGGCCGCGTTGGCGACGATCGCGAGGCTCGCGATCGTGAAGATCGCCGGCGCCACGGGATACCCCCACGCTCTGAACGGACGCGGCGCATCCGGCTCACGCTGCCGGAGCACGAACAGCGACGCCACGGCCACGCCCGCAAACAGCACGACCGCGAACCCGGTGTAGTTGGTCAGCGATGACGCGCCGCCGCTCAGTACCAGCACGGAGCTCCACACGGCCTGGGCCAGAATCGACCAGGCGGGCGTCTGGTAGCGCGGGTGGATGCGCGCGGCACGCTGAAGGAAGAGCCCGTCCCTGGCCATCGCGTAGTACACGCGGGGACCGGCAAATGTCATCGCGCTGATGCTGGCCGCGATGCTGATGATGGACACGACGCCCATCACGTCGCCGGCCCGGGTGCCCAGCAGGCGATCCGCGATGACGTCGAGGACGCTGCCCTGCACCTTCGCCAGCTCTCCAACTGGCAGGACGTACAAGTACAGCCCGTTGAGCAGCACGTAGATGCCGATGACGGCGATCGTCCCGAGCGCGAGCGCCCGCGGGACGTTCCTGCCCGGGTCGCGCACTTCTTCCGCCAGGTACGCCGCCGCGTTCCAGCCGGAGTACGTGAACATCACGGGGATGAGCGCGAGCAGCCAGGCCGCGCCGCCGAACGAGCCCGCACTCTGCTGGAAGTTGGCCGCCGACCCGGCGCCGATGCTCAAACCCAGGGCGATGAAGATGAGGAGCGCCGACACCTTGAGCGAAGCGAGCACGTTGCCGACGAGACGCCCCGGGCCGACGCCGCGCAGGTGGATCCACGCCATCAGGCCAATCGCCGATATGGCGACGAGCGCCTGGCGGGAGACCACGAGCGGCACGAATGGGACCGGGATGGTGAGCAGCGGCGTGGCATCGCCGGCAGCCGGCACGAACCGTCCCACGTAGAACGCCAGCACCACGGCGCTCGCCGCGATGGCGCCCGAGAACCCCGCCACGAACGAGGTCCAGCCCGTGAGAAACGCGAGCAGTTTCCCGTAGGCCGCGCGCAGGTACACGTACTCGCCGCCCGCTTTCGGCCTCAGGGCCGCGAGTTCGGCGTACGCCATCGCGCCTGCAAACGCGAGCAGCCCGCCCACGATCCACGTGGAGAGAAACAGCCAGGGGTGCGGCACCGCCGCAGCGACGATGGGTGGTGTGAAGAGGATGCCGCCGCCGATCACGTTCGAGACGACAACCGCCGCCGCATCGAGCGGACCGAGGCGCCGTTCGAGCGAGCTCGGGCCGGCCGCGGCGTCCGCCGTCGATGTCGCCGACGCTGTTGGCGGCGTCACGCGCGGGCCACGAGCGTCATCGGGTGAGCAGCTGACGGGTGATGGGGAACTTGCCGATCGCCTTCCACTGCGTCGACCCGTACTTGGCGAAGAGGTCGACCTCCGCGTCCACGAACTGCGAGTTCTTCAGCATCTCCGCGCGCGCCTCGCTCCCGGTGTAGCCGCGTTGGGAGTCGACGCTGACGGGGTTGGACGTGGCGCCCGGAGCCAGCCCTTCCGAGCCGACGACCGGTCGGAAGCCGTCGCCCCACTCGACCGGATCGCCCACCCGGCGGAAGACCGCGTTCACCTGCAGGACGGATAACGTCTGCTCCGAAACGTTCTTGAGCTTGAACGAGACCGAAGGCACCAGCTTGTTCTTGCCATCGACCACGCCGAGGTCGAACCACCCCGAGGCGAGATCGACCACCTGGAGGCCCTGTGAGAGGTCGACGGCCGGGCCGCCGCAGCCGGAGAGGAAGACTGCCAGAAGGCCGATGAGTGCCGGGCGCATCATGCTCCTGTGGGTCATGTCGCGCCGTATTCTAGAACACCTTGACCTCGATCCGCTTCCGCGCTTCTTCCTTCGAGATCTGCCCCCCCAGGAAGGCATTCAGATCGGCGCCCCGGACCTGGATGATCACCGTCTGGGCGTCGGTGTTGGCCGGACCGAGGGGCGGCCGATCGTGGCTGCCGCGGGCGCCGACGCCCAGAAATTCCGTGGATGCCAGGTTGAGGCCCCGGCTGTAGTCGAGCATCGCGTCCATCAGGGCATTCCGCACTTCGGTTTGATAGGCGGCATCCGGCTCGCTCAGGATCGTGTCCTGCACGGCCGGTTGCGCGGCAACAGGGCCGGGCGACCCGGGGCCACCGATGGCCTGGCCCGACGACGACACCGACACCGGGCTCGGCATGAGCGGCGCCACCTGCAGCTCGATCCGCTTGAGCGCCTGGTCGAGGTTGTCGTCCTTGATTCCCTGGATGTGAGAGCGGATGGCGTTGAGGGCGCTCGCCAGCCCCAGATCGTTCTGGTCGAGCGTGTGGAAGCTCCAGGGCAGCGCCCCTTCGAGGCCGGGCACGACCACGTCGAAGAAGACACCGTAGCCTTCGAGACGGAAACCCCGCGCGCGGGCATTCTCCGTCAGCAGCATTTCGGCAGGCAGCAGCGCCTGCAGCCGATCGCGCGTGATGGTCGCGCCGTGCTCGACCGCCCGCTCGAGCACGCCCTCCATCATGGCGATCTGGTAGCGCTGCGCACGCTGGGCGGCCGCCACACGCGGCCCCTGTCCCTGCCCTTGCCCTTGCCCCTGCGCAAGCGCGGCGCCCGGCGCCAACAGCGCGAACATCCCTGCGACAACCAGCCCGTTGAGCCACCTAGCCATAGCGTCCTCTGACCCCCACCTAACCTCTAGCCCCAAGCCTCTAGCCCCTAGCCCCTAGCCTAGTCCCTGGTTTGGTTCACCTGCACCGCCAGGCTGTTCAAGCGCTGCCGGTTTCGCATCATCTCGGCACCCGTGTTGGCCTGGATGAACCCAAGGCTGCGATCGATCCGCAGGAGGTCGGCCTGCCGCTGCGCCTGAGACTCGCGCGCCATCTCCGCGACACGCAGCGCCAGCTCGCGCTGCTGCTTGCGTTCGCTCTCGTCGATGAGCGTTCGGACGCGGCGAACCATCTCGTCGGTCCCCTGCGTGCTCAGCCCCACGTTGCTCGGCGAACCGCCGGGCGCCGCCGCGCGCGCCGCAGCCGTCCTGAACTCGGCACGCAGCTGCTCCTCGAGGTTGACGAGGTCCGCACGCCACGGCGCGTCTGCTTGCCGGGTTTGCGCGGCGTCAGCTTGCTGCGCTTGCGCCGTGTCTGCTTGCCGGGCTTGCCCCGCCGCAGCATCCGCGGAGGCGGGAGCGACAGCGGAGAGCCAGCCGGTCCTGACCGAGAAGCCGGCCTCGTCAACGCTGACCTGAACATTGGCCGCGCCGGCAGCGACACCGAGAACGAGCACGGCCGCGGCAGCCTGTGCCCAGGCGGGCATGGCCGCCACCTGTCCCCAGAGTCCGCGGGGAGGCGCCGATGGTTCCGCGGCCACTGGCGGCGCCATCACGGGCGGAGTGACAAAGGAGAGCACCCGCGCCTCTGGCGGCGACCACCGGCGGAGGTGCGCCCGGACCGTTTCGAGCTCGGCGAGCTCGGTCTGGCACACGACACAGATGCCGACGTGTGATTCGAATGCCCGCCGCTCTGACGGTTCGCACTGATCGTAGATGTAGGCCACGATGCGATCGTCGCGACCAGGCCCGAGGCTGCAAACATTTTCGCCCATCATTGTTTCCTGCTCCGCGTTCCCTGCTCCGCGCTTCCCAGCTCCACGCTTCCTAAGACCGGACGCCGGTCGTTTTCGCCAGCTCGCGCCTGAGCACCGTCAACCCTTGATACAAGCGCGTCTTCACCGTGCTCAGTGGACATCCTGCCAGATCCGCGATCTCCTGGAACGTCATCCCGTGGTACTCCTTGAGGATGATCGCTGTCCGCTGTTCTTCCGGAAGCTTCGCCATCGCCAACTCGACCTGGCGTGACAGATCCTTTCTGAACACCAGCTCTTCGATCGATTCGGACGGCTCGACGGCCGCAGCCAGATCGAGCAGGTCCGCGTCCTCCGGCGCCTGCACGACCGGCGTGCGCCGCTCCTTCCGCATCCAGTCGCGGCAAAGGTTGAGGGCGATGCGATACAGCCAGGATGAAAACTTGGCTTGCCCGCGGAAGCCGGGCAGCGCCCGAAATGCCCGCAGGAACGTCTCCTGGCAGACGTCGCGTGCATCTTCCTCGCGACCGATCGTGCGGTACGCGAGGGCATAGATCGGCCGCTCCCACCGCAGGATGAGCTCGTTGAAGCTGTCGGCATCGCCGCGGATCGATCGCGCGACGAGCTCTTCGTCGGTCCACGTCATGCAGGCCGTTCTCAGTTTAGACGGAGGCCGGTGTCCGGCAGTCTGGCGCCCCTAAGCGTCCGTCTACACTAAGGTTACGACGCCCAGGGGCCGGGCGTTCAAGGACGGCCCGCCGGTTTGGACGGGTTAGCTGGGCCGCGCTACAATCCGGGGGCGTTCCCGCAAGCCAGAGATGCCTGGACCCACACGTACGCGGCTGACCCGCACCTCATCGGGCGAAGGGTCCGGCATGGTCGAGGCTCCGGCGCTTCTGGCACTGCTCGCCGGGACCGCCCGCGTCATCGACATCATCCCCGTGCTGCACCAGCGCGCTGTCGACGCGGCGGGCGGTGGATGCTCCCTGCTGTTCGAGCACAACCCGCGAAATGGCGCCCTCCAGGCGACGTCCGGCTCCGGCCTGGAGGAGCTTCGTACCGATCCGTGGATGCCCTCGGCAGAAGAAGATGCGCTCATCGCCAGTGTGTTCGCTCGCCGCGCGCCCACGTTCGTATCCGACGCCGATCGCCAGGCGCCGGATCTCTCGAGCCGCATGAACACCCCCGCGCTGCTCCTGGTGCCAATCGCCCAGGGCGGTCAGCGGGCGGGCCTCCTGGCCATCGGCTTTGTGTCCGCGCCGACGACGCCTCAGCACCTGGGCGACCTGTCAGAGATTGGCGACGCGTTCTTTGTCGCGCTCGAGCTCTTCCGGCACCGGCAGCGGGAAGACCTCCAGCGGGACCTCACAGAGCTCACCGAAGAGTTCTCGGCCGGCCTGGCGTCCACGCTCAACATCTCGTCGGCGCTGGACATTTTCTGCCACGGCGCCAGCCGGCTCTTCGGCGCTGATCGCACGTCGGTGTGGCTCCACGACCGCCGGGCCCGCCAGCTGGTGCTCAAGGCATCGTCGGACCCTGAGCATCTGTCGCGCGGCGTCCGCATCAGCGTGGACGACGGCCTGGCGGCTGCTGCGGTGGCCATGCGGCGGACCAGGGCCGACATCCTCTCCACGGGCGACGAGGTTCCGACGAGCGTCGTGGCGGTCCCCCTGCGGGGCACGCGCCGGGCCCTCGGCGCCATCGTCTTCGACGGCGTGCGGATCGAGACGGGCGGCGAGCTGGACATGCTGGACCGGGCCGACGAGCTCGGGCGCGAGCTGTCGAGCGGCATCGAGAACATGCAGCTGCTCGATGACGTGATGCGGTCGCGGCGCGAGCTCGAGAACACCTTCGACTCGATCTCGCACCTGGTGGCGGTCTCCGACCGGCGCGGACGCATCGTCCACGCGAACGAGGCCTTCGCGCGGCGGCTCAACCTGACGCGCGAGCAGGTGCTCGATCGTCCCTTGAGCGAGTGCATCGGCCCGGAGCTGGCGGCCTGGTTGACGGCCCACGAGCAGTCCGCCGTGCGGCCGGCTGGCGACACGCCGAACACGACCGAGGTCTTCGATCCCGTGTTGAACGGCCCGTTCATGGTGACGGTGACCGATCTGCTGGACTCGGAACGGGAGCGCGTCGGCAGCGTCATCGTCGCGCGGGACATGACGCCCCACGCACGGCTCGAGGCGGAGCGGGAGGAGCTGCGAAAGCGGCTGACGCAATCCGAGAAGCTGGCGGCGCTCGGCCAGTTCGTCGCCGGTATCGCCCACGAGTTGAACAATCCCCTGCAGGGCGTCCTCGGACACCTGGAGCTGCTTCGGGCCACCGGAGCGTTTCCCAAACAGCTGCGGCGCGAGATCCAGACCATCTATCGCGAAGCGGACCGCGCCGCGAAGATCGTGAGGAACCTCCTGGTCTTCGCCGGATCACGCCGGCTCGCACGCCGGTCGGTGAGCGTCAACGTCGTTCTGCAGAAGGTCGTCGCCCTCCGCCAGGCCGCCTTGCGGGCGCAGGACATCGAAGTCGTGCGACACTATGGCGAGAACCTGCGGCGCGTACAGAGCGATCCGCTCCTGCTCCACCAGGTCTTTCTGAACATCGTGATGAACGCCGAGCAGGCGATCGCGGCAACGGGACGACCTGGGCGCATCGAGATCACGACAGCGGTCGCCGCGACGGGGGATCGCATCGTCGCCACGGTCAGGGACACCGGGGGCGGGATCCCCGAGGGCGCGCTGACGCGGATCTTCGAGCCGTTCTACACCACGAAGGACGTGGGCAAGGGCACGGGCCTGGGACTGGCCATCGCGTACGGGATCGTGCAGGAGCACGGCGGTCAGATCTCCGCGGCGAACCACCCGGACGGCGGCGCGATCTTCACGGTTGAACTGCCGGCACCGCCGGCACCTGGACGTTGAGGATGATTGACGAAACGTTTCTGACCACCGAGGAAGTGCTGGAGTACCTCCAGGTCAACCTCCGGACGGTGTACCGCCTGATCAAAGCTGGCAAGATTCCAGCGGTGCGGGTCGGCCGGCAATGGCGGTTCCGCAAGCGCGACATCGATGCCTGGCTCGACAGCCAGCGCCCGCGTGGCGGCGCCCGGGCGTCGGCCGCGCCCGCCGCGGCGACGCGTCCTCCGACGGCGGCGGCGCGGCCGCGCGTGCTCGTCGTGGACGACGAGGCGAGCATCCGGGATCTGCTGGCCAAGACCCTGGCGCTCGCCGAGTACGAGGTCGACGTCGCGCCGGATGGGCGCTCGGCGCTCGATCGGATGCGGATGTACCCCTACGACCTGCTGATCGCGGACCTGAAGATGCCCGGCATGGACGGCCTGACGGTCATTCGCGAGGCCAAGCGATACAAGACCGACCTTCCCGTGATCATCATCACGGGCTTTTCGACCGAGTCGAGCGCCATCGAAGCCGTGAACCTGGGCGTCGCGGGCTACCTGACCAAGCCGTTCCGAGTCCCGCAAGTGCTCGCCGCGGCCGCCAAGGCGCTCGGCGAATAGCTAGTGATCCAGCTCTCAGAACTCACCAAGTCCTTCGGCGATCGCGTCCTCTTCGACCGCGTCACCTGGCAGATCGGCGATCGGGAACGCGTCGGCCTCTGCGGGCCGAATGGCGCCGGCAAGACCACGCTGCTCAAGATGATGGCCGGGCTCGACGAGCCCGACAGCGGCGCAATGCTCAAGCCGTCGGCGCTGACCGTCGGCTACCTGCCGCAGGACGGGCTCTCGCACAGCGGACACACCGTGTTCGAGGAAGCCAGCCTGGCGTTCGGGGCGCTTCTGGCCATGAAGGCCGAGATGCACGCGCTCGAGGAACGGCTCGGCGACGCCGCGATCCCGGAAGCCGAGCACGACGCGATGCTCGAGCGCTACAGCGTGCTCCAGGACCGGTTCCGTCTGGGCGACGGCTACAGCATCGAGCTCAAGACCGCCACCGTGCTGCAGGGCCTCGGGTTCGCCGCCTCGGACTTCGAGAAGCGGACCGAGACCTTCTCCGGCGGCTGGCAGATGCGCATCGCGCTGGCCAAGCTCCTGCTCGGCCAGCCGAACCTGCTGCTGCTCGACGAGCCGACCAATCACCTGGACCTCGAGGCCCGCAACTGGCTCGAAGAGTACCTCAACGCGTACCCGCACGCGGTCATCCTCGTCTCGCACGATCGATTCTTCCTCGATGCCGTCGTGACGCGGATCGCGGATCTCACGCTGCGTACGTTGACCGACTACGTCGGCAACTACAGCCAGTATCTGATCGCGCACGAAGCACGCATCGAGCAGATGCGGAAGGCCAAACGCGAGCAGGACGAGGAAGTGGCGCGCGTCCGGATGTTCATCGACCGGTTCCGGTACCAGGCGACCAAAGCCTCGCAGGTGCAGAGCCGGATCAAGATGCTCGAGAAGGTCGTGCCGATCGAGGTGCCGCCCGAGCGCAAGCGCATCCACTTCACGTTTCCGCCCTGCGCCAAGAGCGGCCGGACGGTGCTCGAGATCGTCCACGCGAAAAAAGCGTACGAAGCCCTCGTGGTCTTCGGCGATCTGAACCTGCACATCGAGCGTGGCGACCGGATCGCGCTGGTCGGGCCAAACGGCGCGGGCAAGTCCACGCTGATGCGGCTGCTCTCAGGCGAAGAAACGCCAGACGCCGGGAAGCGTGTCGAAGGCCATCAAGTCGTCATGCAGTACTTCGCGCAGGACGAAGCCACGCGCATGGACCCGGCGCCAACCGTGTACGAGACGCTGGCCTCTGGCTCGCCGAACGACATGGTGCCGGCCATACGGAACATCCTCGGCGGTTTCCTGTTCTCCGGCGACGACGTCAACAAGCGCGTGCGCGTGCTCTCGGGCGGGGAGCGCACCCGCCTCGCCGTCGCCCGAATGCTGCTCCGACCTTCCAACACGCTGCTGCTCGACGAGCCCACCAACCATCTCGACCTCGATTCGAAGGAAGTGCTGCTCGACGCGCTCGTCGACTACGGCGGCACGTTGATTTTCGTGTCCCACGATCGCTACTTCGTCGAACGCCTCGCGACGAAGATCATCGAGGTGGGCCACGGCCAGGCCGTCGTGTATCCCGGGACCTACGCCGAGTTTCTGTGGCACAAGCAGCATTCCGAGGGTCGGGAAGGTCGGGAGGGTCGGGAGGGTCAGGCAGGGCTGGCCGGACGGGCGGGGCGGGCAGGGCAGGCGGGGCGGGAGCGCCCGCGGCCACGCCGAGCCGAGGACAAGGAAATCCGAGGCGAGGCGTCAGCGTCAGTTCGCGCTGGGGGTGGGGCCCCAGCGCTAGTAAAAAATAGTCAGGCGGGTCAGGCGGGTCGGGAGGGTCAGGCGGGTCACGGCGCGCGCCAGGCCGACAAGAACCCCCGGGAACAGCACGAAGCCAAGAAGAAGGCGGACGGCGAGGCGAAACGGAAGAGCCGCGAGCTACAGGCCCGCCGGGCCCGCATCGAGACCCTCGAAGCCCGTATCGCCGAGACCGAGCAGGCCCTGCGCGAGCTCGAGCAAGCCATGGCGGCCCCCGGCTTCTACGACGACCGGGAGGCGTCCAAGCCGATAGTCGAGAAGCACCAGGCTCTCATGTGGCAGATCGGAGACCTGATGCACCAGTGGGAAGAACTGCAATCGCTCTCCGACGCCGCGTCGACCGACGCCTGACAGATTCGTGATTTGATTACAGTTCTGTCGTACATTCTCCGATAGTCATTCCGCTAAGAGATTGATTTCGGGCGGCTTTCCGCCACTTTCAGGTTCAGCCGGCCGGGCACACGCTTTGCGCTTTGCGGTCGAGCTGACGCGTGCTCCCCCATGCCCAGACGTACTGAAGAACTGCGCAGACAGCGACCGTCGACTCCCCCTGTCCGACGCCGCGCCGTGCGGCCAGGCGGAACACCGAAGCCCACACGGGCGCCAGGCGACCGGTTCTTCCGGCACCTGGTCAGCAGCATGCGGAATGGCGTCATCGCGATCCGGCGGAACGGCACGATCGCGCTGATGAATGACGAGGCGTATCGCATTTTCTCGCTGGCCCGGGGGACCAGCGACGTCGGGCAGCCGTTCAACGAGGTGTTCCGCGACCAGCCGGACGTCACGCGCGTGCTCTCGAGCGCGTTCGAGCTGACCACGCTGCCCAACCGCGCCGAGCTGCGGCTCAAGGACACCGACCGCGTGATCGGATACACGCTGTCGCTCGTGAAAGACGACGACGCCCGGCCGCTGGGCGCGGTGCTGTTCTTCAAAGACCTGACGCAGGTCGAACAGCTCGAAGAGCGGGAACGGCTGCGCGACCGGCTGGCCTCGCTCGGCGAGATGGCGGCCGGCATCGCGCACGAGCTGAAGAACCCGCTGGCCGGGATCGAGGTGATGGCCGGGCTGCTGCGACGGCAGGTGCCCGACTCGCCGGAGGCGCAGTCGCTGCTGGCCGACATCCTCAGCGAGGCAAAGCTGGCGAACGCGATTGTGGTGGAGATGCTGGAGTTCGTGCGGCCGATCCGCCTCCAGGTGGAGCACACCGACGTCGGGGACGTCCTCCACCAGGCGGTGACGCTCGCGGAGAACAAGGTGCGGCGGGGGGACGTGACCGTGCAGTTGGACGTCGCGCCACAGCTGCCAATGATCGAGGGCGATCACCACCAGCTGTGCCAGGTGTTCACGAACCTGCTGACGAACGCCTTCGAGGCGCTCGGAGGCCGGGGCACGATCAGCATCCGGGCGACGGCGGATGCGATCGCGCAGGATCCGGGGTTTTCGGCCGACGCCCATGAGCCGCTGCCGGCGGTGATCGTGGAGGTCGTCGACGATGGTCCGGGAGTACCGGGGGAATTGAGCGACCGGATTTTCGATCCGTTTTTCACGACCAAGCCCCAGGGTTCCGGGCTGGGGCTGCCGATCGTGCGGAAGATCGTCGATGCGCACGACGGTCGAATCGATCTGAACAGCCTGCCCGGGCAGGGCACGCGGTTCAGGGTGACGCTGCCGGTCTCGAGTGGCTCGCAGTGGTTCAAGGTAGGGAAGTAGGCGGGAGGCAGGGACCGAGTATGGGCCGAATTCTGATTGCTGACGACCACGACGCGCTCCGGCGGGGGCTCGCCCGCGGGCTGGCCGAAGCGGGACACGACGTGGAGGAGGCATCGAACGGCAACGCTCGCGATCGAGCGCCTGCACGACAGCTCGTTCGACGTCGTGCTGAGCGACCTCAAGATGGGCGGAAGCGACGGCCTGGACGTGCTGCGGACGACGCGCGCGCTCCATCCGACCACCGCCGTCATCCTGATGACCGCGTTCGGATCGGTGAACACCGCCGTCGAAGCCATGAAGATCGGCGCCTTCGACTACGTCCAGAAGCCGTTCGAGATCGAGGAGATGGAGGTCAAGATCGACAAGGCGCTCGAGGTGCGGCGCCTCAAGCACGAGATCGACTACCTCCGGCACACCCAGCAGCGACATCTACGAGTTCGACAAGATCGTCGGCTCGAGCTCCGCGCTCCAGCGCGTGCTCGACATCGTCAAGAAGGTCGCGAAGAGCAACACCACGGTGCTCATTCGCGGGGAAACGGGGACGGGCAAGGAGCTGATCGCCGGCGCGATCCACCACAACTCGCTCAGGGAAGCGCGGAACTTCGTGAAGGTGAACTGCGCGGCGCTCCAGGAGAACCTCCTCGAATCGGAGCTCTTCGGGCACGAGAAAGGCGCGTTCACCGGCGCGGACAAGCAGCGCATCGGCCGCTTCGAGCAGGCCGACGGCGGGACGTTGTTCCTGGACGAAATCGGCGACATGAGCCCCAGCACCCAGGCCAAGATCCTGCGCGTGCTCCAGGAGCACGAGTTCGAGCGCCTGGGCGGCACACGCACGCTGCGCGTCGACGTCCGGCTCATCGCGGCCACCAACCGCGACCTGTCGGGGATGGTGCAGGCGGGACAGTTCCGCGAAGACCTGTACTACCGGCTGAACGTCGTCTCCATCGAGATGCCGCCGCTGCGCGAGCGCAAGGACGACATCGTGCCGCTGGCGAGCTCCTTCATCCGGCGCTTCTCCGGCGAGCTCAAGAAGAAGATCGACGGCCTCGAGACCGAGTCGCAGAAGCTGCTGATGCGGTACAACTGGCCGGGCAACATCCGCGAGCTCGAGAACACCATCGAGCGGGCCATGCTGCTCGCAGAAGGCCGGGCCATCGCGCGCCGACGACCTCCGGCTCGGCGAAGCGCCGACCGCCGGCAGCTCGCGGGACCAGGCCTCGGTCGTCAAGATTCCGCCGACCGGCATTCCCGCTCGAAGACATCGAGCGCCATGCGCTCGTCGAGGCGCTCAAGATGTCCAACTGGGTGCAGAAGGATGCCGCGGAGCTCCTGTCGATCAGCCCGCGCGTCATGAACTACAAGATCAAGACGCTCGGCATCGAGTTCCCGCGCGGCCGCCGGGCCGCGATGCACGTGCCGGTGGAGGCCGCTTCACCGACGATGTAGCTCCATCGCTGTCTGCATTTCTTACTTGCGCCGGGGCCCCACGCCCGGCGCGAACTCACGCCGATCCCTCGCCTCGGATCTGCTTGTCCTCGGCTCGGAATAGCCGCAGGCGCTCCCGCCCGCCTTGCCCGCCCTGCCTGGCCTGGCCGCCCTAAGTCGCCCTCGGATGGCTCTTGCGGTAGACCTCGAGCAGCTGCGCGGCGTTGACGTGGGTGTAGCGCTGGGTGGTGCTCAGGCGGGCGTGACCGAGCAGCTCCTGGATCGCGCGGAGATCCGCGCCCCGCTGGAGCAGGTGGGTCGCAAAGGAGTGCCTGAGCGCGTGCGGGCTGATGCCCAGCCTGGAGCTGCACAGCGGCCACATACCGCCGGACAATGCGATCGATGCTTCGGGTCGTCAGACGCGTGCCGCGGACGTTCACGAACAGGGGCTCGTCAGGCGTTCGTGTGCGGATCGGTATCAGGTGTTCGCGGGCCTGCAGGTACGTGCGGAGGCATCGCCCGGCCGACGTGTTGAAGGGCACGAGCCGTTCCTTCCCGCCCTTGCCCAGCACACGGACCATTCGCGCGCTCAGGTTCACGTCGTCGAGATCGAGCCCGGCGAGCTCGCTCAGACGCAGCCCCGAGGCGTAGAACAGCTCGAGGATCGCGCGATCGCGGCGTCCCGGCGGATCGTCACCGGCCGCAGCGTCCAGGACCTGGGCCATTTCGGCCTCGGAGAGGTGCGCGGGCATGCGCACTTCCCGCTTCGGCGTCGCGATGAGGGCCCCCGGATCGTCCTCGATGAGAGCCTCGCTCCGCAGGTAGCGCAGGAACGTGCGCGTCGCGGCAAGCTTCCGGGCGGCGGTGGCGCGCGACTGGCCCTGCGCGTGCCCCTCTGCGAGGAAGCTGCGGATGACCGCGCGATCGAGCGATGCCGGCCGCAGGTCCCGCTTCCTGGCTCCCGTGACCGCTGCCGCATGATCGAGGAACTGGCTGAGGTCGCCCTCGTAGGCCCGCACCGTATGAGGCGAAAGGTTGCGGTTCAGCTGAAGGAACTTGAGGAACGCTTTCAGCTGATCGATCACGGCCCGGTCCTCTCACGCAGGGCCCCGGCCGGAGCCCCGGCCTTCCAGTCGTCCAGCGCCGCAAGCGCGCGCTCGGCGATGGCCTGCTTGCGCGCCAGCTTGCTTCTCGGCGGCCGGGCGAGCGGCTCCATGATCCCGAAGGTGATGTTCGACGGCTCGTAGTGCGCCGGGTCGGCGTGGGAGACGTAGTACGACAGCGCGCCGATCGCCGTGGTCCTCGGCGGCGCACTGGTGCCTTCGCCCCTGGCCATCGCCGCCGCGTTCAGTCCCGCGAGGAGACCCGACGCGGCGGACTCCACGTAGCCTTCGACGCCGGACATCTGCCCGGCGAAGAACAGCGACGGGCGCTGGCGGACCTGCCACGTTTCGGCGAGGACCGTTGGCCCGTTGACGTAGGTGTTGCGGTGCACCATGCCGTACCGCACGAACTCGGCCTGCTCGAGACCGGGAACGAGCCGCAGCACCCGCGCCTGCTCGCCCCATTTGATCTGCGTCTGAAAGCCCACCAGGCTGAAGTGGTCGCCCGCCAGATTGTCCTGTCGCAGCTGGACCGCCGCGTAGGGCTCCCGCCCGGTCCTGGGATCGACGAGCCCCACCGGCTTCATCGGCCCGAAGCGCAGCGTGTCCACGCCGCGGTGCGCCATCACCTCGATTGGCAGGCACCCCTCGAAGAAGCGCTCGTTGTCGAAGTCGTGCACCGTGGCGGACTCGGCGTGGACGAGCGCGTCGTAGAACCGCTCGTACTCCTCGCGCGTGAACGGGCAGTTCAGATAGTCGCCGGCGCCGTCGTCGATGCCACACGCCGGTCCCGACCGGACCGGCGTGGGAGTCGAACTGTCTGGTCCTTCCGGAGATGACGAGCCAGCCGTGTTCGGGCGAAGGCTGCGGTTCCAGCGCGACTGGCGAAACACTCTCGTGCGGTCGATGCTCTCGGCGAGCACGATCGGGCTGATCGCATCGTAGAAGTAGAGGTGCTCGCCGCCGACGAGCCGGGCGATCTCGGCGGAGAGCGCTTCGGAGGTCAGGGGCCCGGTCGCCACGATCACGGGATGGCGAAGGGCTCGAGTCGGGAATCCTCAGCGCCTCTTCTCGGACGATCGTGACGAGCGGATGCTCGTCGAGCGCCGAGGTCACGAGGTCGGCGAACCGCTCGCGATCGACGGCGAGCGCCGCGCCGGCCGGCACGCGGCTCGCTTCGGCCGCGCGCATGACGAGCGAGCCGAGCCGGCGCATCTCCTCCTTGAGGAGGCCGACCGCATTGTCCAGCTTGTCGCCGCGGAAGGAATTGCTGCAGACCAGCTCCGCGAGGCGATCGGTCTTGTGCACCGCCGTGCGGCGGGACGGCCTCATCTCGAACAGGGTGACCGAAACCCCGAGCGCCGCGGCCTGCCACGCCGCTTCGGCGCCGGCCAGGCCGCCGCCGACGATGGTGACGCTGGAGGCGCTAGGCGGTCGTCTCGACAAGTTCCTCGCTGCGGACGTAATCGCACTCCTCGTTGTTGCAGAGAAGCTGGCGCCCGTGCTTCTTGGTGATCTTCTCGACGAGGAACGACGCGCCGCACGTCGGGCACGGTTCCAGCACGGGGCGGTTCCAGAGGACGAAGTCGCAGTCGGGGTAGTTCGAGCAGCCGAAGAACACCTTGCCGCGCTTCGACTTCCGCTCGACGACCTCGCCGCCCTTGTCAGCGTCCTTCGGACACTTCACGCCCGTCGTCTTGTGCTTGACGTACTTGCATTCCGGGTACTTGGTGCAGGCGGTGAACTCGCCGAAGCGGCCCTGCTTGATCACGAGGTTGGAGCCGCACCGCGGGCATTTCTCGTCGAGAATCTGATCGGGCTTGGCCGCCTTGAGCCCGCCCTGCTTGGTGGCGATGAGCTTGCGCGTGGTCTTGCACTCGGGATAGCCCGTGCAGGCGAGGAACTGGCCGAAGCGGCCGCGCTTGACCACCATGGGCTTGCCGCAGTTCTCGCACGGCTCGATCTCTTCTTCGCCGGTCTCGGACTCCGGCTCGTTCTTCTCGAGCTCCCGGGTGTTCGTGCACTCGGGGTAAGCGCTGCAGGCGATGAACGGCCCGAAGCGGCCCACCTTGATGAGCATCGGCGACTCGCAGCGGTCGCAGATCTCGTCGGTCTTGACGCCCTCCTTGAGGTTCTGCATCTCCTTGCCGGCGCGCGCAAGGTCCTTCTTGAACTTCTTGTAGAACTCCGTGAGGGTCTTGACGTAGTCGGTCTTCCCCTGCTCGATCTTGTCGAGGTCGTCCTCGAGGCTTCGCGTGTACTCGACGTCGATGATGTCGTCGAAGCTCTTGGTCAGCAGGTCCGTGATCATCAGCCCCATCGTCGTGGGCTTGAAGCGGCCTTCGATCTTGTTGACGTAGTCGCGATCCTGCAGCACGCCGATGATCGACGCGTAGGTGCTCGGCCGGCCGATGCCGTTCTCCTCGAGCTCCTTGACGAGGGTCGCTTCGGTGAACCGGGGAGGCGGCTGGGTGAACTTCTGCTCCGGCCGGAGCGCCTTCAGGGTCAGGCGGTCGCCCTCGGCGAGCGGCGGCAGGACGCCCGCCGCGCCCTCGTCCTCGTCGCCCTTGTCGGCCTTCGCCGCACCTTCCGGAGCGTCCAGCTGCTCGGCGCTCGTGGCGTCGTACGTGGCCATCCACCCGGCGAACTTCGGCACCGTGCCCTTGACCCGGAACACGTAGGCACGCGCCGTGACGTCCACCGTCGTCTCGTCGAAGGTCGACGGGGTCATCTGCGACGCGACGAAGCGATTCCAGATAAGGCGGTAGAGCGAGTACTGATCCTGCGTCAGGTACGAGCGGACGGTCTCCGGGTCGAACTGCATCGTCGTCGGACGAATCGCCTCGTGCGCGTCCTGGGCGTCAGACTTCGTCTTGAACGCGTTCGGCTTCTCGGGCAGGTAGTCGGGCCCGAACGCCTTGGAGATGTGCTCGCGGACGGCGACCACGGCGTCGTCGGACACGCGGACCGAGTCGGTGCGCATGTAGGTGATGAGGCCGACGGTGCCGTCGGCGCCGAGACCGGAGAGATCCACGCCCTCGTACAGCTGCTGCGCGAGCATCATGGTCTTCTTGACCGGGAAGCGCGCCGTCTGCTGCAGCTTGCTCGTGATGAACGGGGGCGGCGCGTTGCGCCGGCGTTCCTTGGTCGTCACCGATGAGACGATCCAGCTCGCCCCATCCAGCGCCGCGAGCACGGCGTTCGACTGTTCCTCGTTGCCGACGCGGATCGTCTCGTCGTCCTTCTTGAGGAGCTTCGCTTCGAACTCGGGCGGCTGCGGGCCGGCGAGCTCGGCAAACAGGTTCCAGTACTCTTCCGGGACGAACTTCTCGATTTCGCGTTCGCGGTCGCAGACCAGCTTGAGAGCCACCGACTGGACGCGGCCGGCGCTCAGGCCCCGGCGGACCTTGTCCCAGAGCAGCGGGCTGATCTTGTAGCCGACGAGCCGATCCAGCACACGGCGCGCGCGCTGCGCGGCGACCATCTTCTCGTCGATGTTCCGCGGGTGCAGGAGCGCGTCCTGCACGGCCTTCTTCGTGATCTCGTTGAACGTCAGCCGGTGGATCTTCTTCTTCTTCCCGCCCAGCTCCTGGATGAGATGCCAGCCGATCGCCTCGCCCTCGCGGTCAGGGTCGGTCGCGACGTAGATGTCGGTGGCATCCTTCGCGGCGTCCTTGAGCTCCTTGATGACTTTCTTCCGCGAGCCGATGGATTCGTACGTCTCTTCGAAATCGTTCTCGACGTCGACGCCGAGCTTGCTCTTCGGCAGATCGCGGATATGTCCCATCGACGCCACGACCTTGTAGTCGCGGCCGAGATATTTGTTGATGGTCTTGGCCTTTGCCGGCGATTCGACCACGACCAGTGCTTTTGCCATTGGTTCCACCCTAGCATGAACTGTCAAACCCGCACGAATCGGCCGCCGCCGGCCCGCCTCACGATTCCCTGCAGCTCGAGCTCGAGAAGTCGCGGGAGAATCCGCGCGACGGTCCACCCCGTCAGGCGGGCGATCGCGTCGAGATCGCAAGCGTCGCCCGGTGTCAGGCAGGCCAGGATCGGGTCGTGAAGCGTGTCCTGGCCCGCAGGTTTGGACGCCGGCGATCCGTGCCGTGGGTTCACGTGCCTGGCCTGAGACAGTCCGAGCTCCTCCAGAATATCGTCCGCGGTCTCTACAATCTTTGCCCCGTCCCTGAGCAGTGCGTGCCCGCCGCGGTTTCGCCCGTTCAGGATGTTCCCGGGGACCGCGAGCACATCCCGCCCCTGCTCGAGCGCGGTGCGTGCAGTAATGAGCGATCCGCTCTTCTCGCCGGCTTCGATGACCACAACTGCACGCGCCAGCGCGCTGATGATCCGGTTGCGCATCGGGAAGAAGCGCGCACGCGGGCGCGTCCCTGGCGCCAGCTCGCTCACGAGCGCGCCGTGCGCAGCCACCGCGCACGCGAGGGCGGCATGCTCTGCCGGGTACACGATGTCAGCACCGCACCCGCACACGGCGACGGTCAGGCCGCCCGCCGCCAGCGCGCCCCGGTGCGCCGCTGAATCGACGCCGCGCGCCAGGCCGCTGACAACCACGACGCCGCACGACGCGAGATCGCCGGCGAGCCTCTCGGCCACCGACAAGGCGTACGGCGAGCCCGCGCGGGAGCCGACGATGGCGATGGCCAGGGGCGCGAGGGACCCAACGTCTCCCCGCACCCAGAGCACGGGTGGAGGATCCGAAATGACCGTCAGCAGTGGCGGATAGGCCTCGTCACCCCACGAGATCGCGCGAAGCCCTCGCGCGTCCGTGATCTCGAGCACACGGGCCGCGCGCATTCGCAGCGTGTCAGCATCGTCGGTCAGGCCCTGGAGGAGGTCGGCCGGCGCCGACCCGGCGCACAGCTCCGCGCCGATGACGCGCCGATGGTGCAGCGGGAGCAGGGACAGGGCGACGAAATCGACGAGGCCGGGTGTGCCGTTCGCATCGGACATGTCGGGGCCACCAGACTTGGCGCGACGGCCCCTCCCCCGGAGACGACAAAGGAGATCGAGGCCGCCGCGGCTTGCCGCGTGGCCCGACCTCCTGACCTCTATTATAGGCAGTCGGCGACGTGATGCGGAGCGCGGCGACGACCGACGTAAGTCCCCAGGCGCAGTCGAAAGGAATCAGGCCGATTTCGGCCCCTCCCCCTGGCACTTCGATTGCTCGATCGGTCGACCATCCAGGCGTATGTCCTTGCCAGCGCCAAACGGCAGTCGCTATAGTGGGAATGCTTCCATCATGATGCTGCGTGTGGCCGTCAGTCTGGCGCTCGCGCTGGCCGCCTCCGCCGGACCGGCCGCCGCAGACCCGCGTAGCGACGCCAAGGCTCAGGTGGCCTTCGGCATCAACGTCGCCCAGCGCGGTCTGTGGCGCGAAGCCATCTACCGCTGGGAGCGGGCGGTCGAGATCGACCCGACCTACGCGGAGGCGTACAACGACCTGGCGATCGGCTACGAGCACGAGGGCCAGTTCGACAAGGCGAGGCAGGCGTACGAGAAGGCCGTCGAGCTCGCTCCCGAGAATGTGCAGATTCAACAGAACTACGACCTGTTCAGAGAGATCAATGACCGAACGGCCGCCGCGGAACCGGAAAAGCCATAGGGCGACCTTCGTGCTGCTGACGGCACTCGCCGGCGCCGCCGTGGCCTGCGGACCGTCGTACTTCGAGATCCCGATCGAGACGCCGATTCAGCCGAAGCTGGACGTCTCGGCGTTTCAGCGCGTGCTGATCGCCGGCTTTGTCGCCGGGGGCACCGAGGACGTCGACGCCAACCAGGAGACGGTCCGCCTGCTCCGGAGCCAGCTGAGGTCCAAGTCGTCGTTGCGGGTGATCGACGCCGACATCATGCCGCTGGTCGAGATTGCCAAGGGACAGGGTTCTTCGGCCGCCGGCGGGCTCCGATACGCAGGCAACGCCCCTGCCCGACGAGATCAAGAACGAAAAGGATCTCGAAGCCTACGAGCGTCTGTTCGCCAACACCGCCTACTGGAAGCAGATCGGCGAGGAATACCAGAACCCCCTCATCGTCACCGGCACGGTGCTGTTCATGCCGCATTCGCGGCAGGGGATGGTGCAACGCGACGTGGAACAGTACGACTCATTCGGCCGGCGTCGCGTGGTGCCTGTTCGCACGTTCATGGACCGCAAGGGCTTCATCCTGGCGCCCCGGTTCGTGTTCATCGACGGCCGCACCGGCGCGACGATGTATGCCGAGCGGTACCGCGAGGAGATTCTCTACAACACGCAGACGAACACGCCGCCGCTGTCGTCCTACTTCGAGCTGATGGACCGCCTGGTGCCCAACTTCTTGAGCGCCCTCAGCCCCCAGAGGATCCGCGGCACCAGGGTGCTGCTCCAGTAAGCCTCCGGAAGCCGCCGGAACTGCCGCTCTGGCCACGGCTTGGGGTGTTGTTGTAAACTATCCCCTTTGCACAGGTGCCGAATATGTACGCAATCGTTCAGGCCGGCGGACGTCAGGTAAAGGTCACCCCAGGAGGGTCGGCGACGCTTGACGGCACTGCGGGCGAGCCCGGCGCGGAACTGACCCTCGGTCAGGTGCTCCTGGTCGAAAAAGACGGCGGCGAAGTCCTCGCCGGCGCGCCGTTTGTTGCCAACGCCAGAGTCACGGCGGTGGTCGATGGCGAGACCCGCGGTCCCAAGATTCGCGTCTTCAAGAAGAAGCGCCGCAAGGGCATGCGCCGCACCAAAGGGCATCGCGCCACGTACACGCGGGTGACGATCAAGGAAATTCTCCTCTAGAGGCTAGAGGCTAGGGGCTAGAGGCTGGGGAAATGGCTCACAAAAAGGGACAGGGCAGCTCACGTAACGGCCGCGACTCCAACTCGCAGCGGCTCGGCGTGAAGGCGCACGACGGCAACGTCGTCACCGGTGGCACGATCATCGTGCGGCAGCGCGGACGGCGCTTCCGTCCGGGGCTCAACGCGGGCCTCGGCAAGGACGACACGATCTTCGCCAAGATCGCGGGACGCGTCAGGTTCGAAAACCACGGCGCGAGCGGCCGGGTCATCAGCATCCTGCCCGTCGAGTAGCCTGCATTTGTTCGTCGATGAAGTCGACATCCACGTCGAAGCCGGTCACGGCGGGCGCGGGTGTCTGGCGTTCCGACGTGAGAAATACGTGCCCCGTGGCGGCCCGAGCGGCGGCGACGGCGGCCACGGCGGCTCGGTCTACATCGCCGCCAACCCGCATACGAATACCCTCGTCAAGTACCGCTTCAAGCACGAGTTCGAGGCCGAACGCGGCGATCACGGCCAGGGATCGAACCGTACGGGCCAGACGGGCCACGACCTGGAGCTCTCGGTGCCCATCGGCACGCTGGTCCACGAGAAGACCGACGACGAGGGTGCGCCGTGGCGCCTGCTGGCGGATCTGGCCAACCCCAACGATCGGGTGCTCGTCGCCCGGGGCGGGCGCGGAGGCATGGGCAACGCCCACTTCGCGACCTCCACCAACCGCGCGCCCCGCAAGGTGCAGCCAGGCGAACCGGGCGAGATCAAGGACCTCCGGCTCGAGCTGAAGCTGCTGGCAGACGTGGGGCTCGTCGGCTTCCCGAATGCGGGCAAGTCCACGCTCATCGCGCGGATTTCGGCGGCGCGGCCCAAGATCGCCGACTACCCCTTCACGACGCTGACGCCCAACCTCGGTGTGGTGGGCCTCTCGAACGAGCGCAGCTTCGTCGTGGCGGACGTTCCCGGCCTCATCGAAGGCGCGCATCGAGGCCTGGGGCTGGGCCACCGGTTCCTCCGTCACCTCGAGCGCACCAAGGTGCTGGTGCACGTCGTGGACATCTCAGGATCGACCGGGCGCGATCCGGTCGCCGACCTGGACACGGTTCGGCGCGAGCTCGAGCTGTTTCGTCCCGAGCTGGCGTCCAAGCCGCAGATCGTGGCGGCCAACAAGATGGACGCGCTCGACGATGCATCGCGGGTGAAGGCGCTCGAGCGACGGGCGAAGCGGCTCAAGCTGCCCTTCTTCGCGATCTCGGCGGTCACGGGGCAAGGCATTCCGCCGCTGATGGAAGCCGCCTGGGCGCAGCTGGCGGCCCAACGCGGCGCGGCCGCGCCGGTCGAGGAACGCCAGTGACCCGGCCTCCATCCGTCCGGCGGATCGGCATCCTCGGCGGCACGTTCGATCCGATTCACCGCGGCCACATCGACCTCGGCGAAGCTGCGGAGACCGCGCTGGGCCTGATGCGCGTCTTTGTCGTGCCCTCGCATGTGCCTCCGCATCGACCGCAGACCTCCGCGTCGAGCTTCCACCGCTTCGCGATGGCCGCGATGACCGTCTCCGGTCGAACGTCGTGGCGCGTCTCGGACATCGAGTTCCGCCACGCGGCGCCCTCGTACACCGCGGCCACGCTGGGGATGTTCCACGAGCGAGGCTACAACCCGTGGGAGCTGTTCTTCATCATGGGCGCTGATGCGTTTGCCGACATCGAGTCGTGGAAGGACTACCCGCGCCTGCTGGACGCGGCGCATTTCGCGGTCGTCTCGAGACCGGGGCTCTCGGTGCTTGGTCTGCCGGAGCGGCTCCCGATGCTGGCGTCGCGGATGGTGCGGTTGCCCCGCAGCGGCGACATCCGTCTCGACGGCGTCGAGCCCTTGATCATTTTGATCGAGGCCCAGACCGCGGACGTATCCTCCACTACCATCCGGCGGCTGCGCGCGGACGGTGAGTCGATCACGGGTCTGGTCGATCTGCGCGTGCAGCAACACATTGAGCAGCATGGGCTTTATACGCCGATGATTCCGGGGCGGCGCGGCAACGACGACGCGCGCAACCCGGCGGCAGGCAGGTTGCATGGCCAAGGGCTGAGAAGCGAGCGAAGACCACGGCGGCGACCGGCCTCCCGAAGGACATCGAGAGGGCGATCCAGGCGGCCGAGGACAAGAAGGCGTTCGACGTCACCGTCCTGGACCTGCAGAAGGCGGCCGGCTTCACGGACTACTTCGTCATCTGCTCCGGCGCCAACTCGCGGCAAGTGCGGGCGATTGCCGACGCGGTCATCGAAGCGCTGCGCGAGCGGGGAGTCAAGCCCGCGCACGTCGAAGGCCATGACCGATCGGAGTGGGTGCTGCTCGACTATTTCGACTTCATCGTGCACGTCTTCGCTCCGGAGACGCGGATGTTCTACGGCCTCGAGCGGCTCTGGGGAAACGCCGAGCCGGTGGCGCGAGCACCTTCGGCTCCTCGCTGACGCGCTGCTCTCGGTCGTCTTCGCGCCTGCGTGCGCGGCCTGCGGGACGTTGCTCGACCATCCGACCCAGGGCCCGGTCTGCGCGACCTGCTGGCGCTCGATCCTGCCGCTCACGCCACCCCTCTGCGAGGCGCTGCGGCGATCCGCTGGCGACGGTGACCACGGGGTCGGGTAGGACTTTCGAACCCGTTGTGGATCCCGAACATCTGCCCGACCCCCTGTCTGCGTTCGCTGTCGGCGGCTCGATCGCCCGATCGCTCGGGCTCGAGCGATCGGCGACTACGACGGCGCGCTCCGCGCCATCATCCACGCACTGAAGTACGACGGCCGGCGGTCGTTGGCAGCGTCCGCTCTCAGCGCTCATGGTCGAGCGCGGAGGTGACGTCCTGGCCGGCGCCGACGCCGTGGTGCCGGTTCCCCTCCATTCCTCGAAGCGCCGCGAGCGCGGGTTCAATCAGGCAGCCGATCTGGCGCAGGGGGTGGGGCTGACGCCGTGCATGGCGCTGAAGCGCGTGCGGGCCACGCGGGCGCAAGCGAGCCTGCCGGCCGCTCAACGCCACGGGAACGTGCGCGGTGCGTTCGCCGTCACGCGGCACGCCGCCGCGCTCCACGGAGCGATGGTCGTGCTGGTGGACGATGTGAGCACGACGGGCGCGACACTGGACGCGTGCGCCCGGACGTTGAAGGCGGCCGGCGTCCGCGAAGTGCGCGCGCTTACGGCAGCGCGAGTCGTGACTGGACGGCGCTGAGCACGTCGGCCGCGACGACGTCCTTGGCCCGTTCGCCGTCGAGCACGAATCCAGTCCGCGGCGGCCGCCTGGCGATGGTAGCTCTCCCTGACCCGCCCCTGCAGCGCCAGATCGCGCTCGTAGCGGTCGCGGTCGACGGCCTTGCGCTTGACGGCCGTCTCCGGGGCGATGTCGAGCAGGATCGTCAGCGCCGGCGCGGGGCAGGAACCGCTGCATGGTCGGTCAGCCACTCGGCATCGAGCCCCTGCGCTTCGCCGTAGGCGATGCTCGAAGCCATGTAGCGATCGGACACCAGAATCAGGCCGCCGTCGAGCCACCGAAGCAGATCGGGCTTCCGCTCGTACCGGTTGGCCACGTACAGGATCTGCATGACGTCCGGGCCGTACTCGCGCTCGCCCTGCAGCGCCCTGGCGATCTCTTCGCCGATGGAGGTGCCGTAGTCCGGAAACGAGACGAGGCGCGCCTTCTGCCCTTCGGCCTTCAGGTGATCTCGCAGCATCTCGGCCTGTGTCTGCTTCCCGCTTTGATCCAGCCCCTCGAACGCGATCAGTTGTCCAGCCATGCCTACTCCCGCTCGAGCGCCACGAGGTCGTCCACCGATCTGCCGGCGTCTGAATCACCCGCCAGCGTCCATCGTCCACCATGACCTCGAGCGGAAGAGGCCGGCGATTGTAGTTGGACGCCATCGCCGAGCCGTAGGCGCCGGCGTCTCGAATCGCCACGAAGTCGCCCACCGAGAGCGGAGCAAGCTCACGATCGCGCCCGACCACGTCGCTGCTCTCGCACACCGGACCGACGATCTCGTACTGCGCCCGGCGGCCGCCGAGCTCTGGCGGACCGGCTCGATCCGGTGGAACGCGTTGTAGAGCGCAGGCCGCATCAGCTCCGTCATTCCCGCATCGATCACGGCGAACTCGCTCGCCGCCGTCCGCGGCTTGAGGTCCACGACGCTCGCCACGAGCACGCCGGCCGGTCCGACGATCGCCCGGCCGGGCTCGCTGACGATCGGCAGTCCCGTCGGGCGGACGGCGACCACGAGCGTGGTCACGTAGTCGCGGGCCGACACGACGGCCTGCCCGTCGTACGAAATCCCGAGACCGCCGCCGAGATCCACGTACTCGAGGGGCGTCCCCGCCCGGCAGAGATCGCCGCGCGAGATCCGCGACAAAGGCCGGCGGCGTTCCGCAGCGGCTCGATGGTCGTGATCTGCGATCCCACGTGCACGTGGATCGCCACCAGCGTGAGATGCGGCCGCCGTCCGATGGCGGCGATGAGCGTCGCGCGGCCTCGGCCGCCGGCACGCCGAACTTGTTGATCTTGAGACCGGTCGAGATGTGCGGGTGGCTCCTGGCGTCGATGTCCGGGATTGATGCGAATGGCGACCCGGACCCGCACGCCCGCTCGCGCCGCGCAGCGCCTCGACGCGCTCCAGCTCGCCCGCCGACTCGACGTTGATGGCCTTGAGCCCCATGCGGCACGGCGCGTTCCAGCTCGTGCGGCGGCCTTGCCGACACCGGTGAACACGATGTCGGCCGCAGGAAAGCCGGCGCGCCGCGCGAGGTCGATCTCCCAGATGGAGTTCGCGTCGGCCGCGCTTCCGAGCGACTGCAGCAGCTTGACGATGGCCAGCGTGGAGTTGGCCTTGAGCGCGTAGTGCAGCGCGGTGCGGATAGCCGTCGAAGGCGTCGTCGATGGCGCGGTAGCGCTCGCGAATGGACGCCGCGCTGTACACGTAGAGCGGCGTGCCTTCGGCCCGGGCAATCGTGGCAAGGGAAACACCGTCGCAGTGGAGCTCTGAGTTGAGGTAGGTGAACGTGGACACCGGCCACTATAATATGATGTTCTCTTCGTCTGCGCCGCCCATGCCCGATCTGCCGGCGACCTCGCCGGACGCCATCGAGACGCTTATTCAGCGGTGCCTGCAGGGCGACCAGCAAGCCTGGGACCTGATCGTGCGCCAGTACTGGCGTCGTGTCTTCAACGTGGCGTACAAGTTCGTCGGGCGCCACGAAGAGGCCGAGGATCTGACACAGGACATCTTCCTGAAGGTGTTCCGCTCGCTCGACACGTTCGATCGGCGGGCCAATTTCCAGACGTGGCTCATCAGCGTGAGCCGCAACCTGTGCATCGATCACTACAGGAGCGTTCGCAAGGAACGCGAGACCATGGACCGCGGGGTGGATGCGAGCGAACTGTCGCCCGTCTCGTCTGGCGAGAGCCCGATCGCCGCGCTCGAGCAGGCCGACCGGGTGATGCTCCTGCGCGAGGCCCTCGGGGCGCTGCCGGAGACACTGCGATCGGCCGTCATCATGCGGGATATCCAGGAACTGTCCTACCAGGAGATTGCCGACTCGCTGCGGCTGCCTGAAGGGACGGTGAAGTCGCGCATCAACCGCGGGCGGACCGAGCTGGCCAGGCAGATCCGCAAGCTCGGGGGATCGGATTACAGCGAGGGCGGCCGGCCGGCCGGCGCTCAACCACGGACGGGAGCCTACTGATGAAGTTCACCACCGAACAGCTCGGCGCGATCGCCATCGTCCGCGTCGCCGAAACGCGGCTGATGTACCCGCTGCTCTCCGAGTTTTCGACGACCGTGACCGGCATGATCGCCGGCGGCCAGCGCAAGGTGCTGATCGACCTCTCGCCGGTGACCTACGTGGACAGCGCCACCATCGGGTGCCTGATGGATCTTTACCGGCAGCTCGCCGCGGGCGGCGGACACCTGAAGCTGTCCGGCGTCCAGAAGCGGGTCGAGACCATGCTGACCCTGACCGGCGCGCACAACTTCATCGAGCTCCATGCCGACGAGCCGAGCGCCGTCAGAAGCTTCGGGGTCTAGCCATGCGGACCATCAAGACCACCACGGGCGCCGAGATCGCACTGGATGGTGACCTGCTCGCCGTCATGGAGGCGCTCTACCGGCAGGTCACGGCGCGGCGCGCACTGGAGCGCACGTTCGAGGACATGAAGAAAGAGATCGATCACCTCGTGGAACAGATGACCGACGCCGAACGACAGACCTATCTGGGCGAGAGCCTCTTCCTCAACACGGTGCGGTACGAGAACGACAAGCTCGAGGCGTACATGCGGAAGCTGTCGAGCAAATGACTGCCGGCTGACGAGATGTCGCTGAACTTTCTCGCCACCCGCTTCGAGTGCTCCTGGCCGTGGGAGATGCTCGTGATGCTCTGCGATGGCCGCGATCGTGTGCGGGTGCGCCGACCCCTACGGCCAGCGCGTGCTCGGCGATGCGCGCACGGCGTCGATCCGCGACGTCTGGGCCGGTGGCGTGATCACCGGGCTCAGGCAGGATCTGAACGCCGGGGGCTCGAAGTTCTGCGGCGACTGCGCTCTCAAGCGTCCGCTGAAGAAGGACCAGGCGGCTCCTGTTCGATCGATTGATGCGGGCCCTTTCCCTTCGCGCATGTTCATCGAGTGCACGGCGGCCTGCAATATTTCCTGCACGCAGGCGTGCTGCGCGCCGGAAACCGGCATCACGAAAACCCGCCAGGCCGGCATGCTGGACTTCGACCTCTTCAAGAGGGTCATCGACGAAGTGGGGCCGACGCTCGGCCGCATCGACTTCTTCAACTACGGCGAGGCGTTCCTGCACAAGCGCGCCATCGAGATGTGCGAGTACATCAAGACACACTTCCCGCACATCTACCTCTACACGAGCACCAATGGCCTGGCGTTCACGGAGGCACAGGCCCGGCGGCTCGTGCACTCCGGCATAGACGAAGTGACGTTCTCGATCGACGGGGCGACCCAGGACAGCTACGTCAAGTACCGCCAGCGAGGGAAGTTCGACGTGGCGATGGCCAACCTGCGCGCGATGGCGGACGAGAAACGCCGGTCCGGCCGGGACGTGCCCTTCCTCAACTGGCGCTACATCCTGTTCACCTGGAACGACAGCGACGCCGAGATGGACCTCGCGCGGCGGCTCGCTGCGGACGTGGGCGTGGACCGCCTGTGCTGGGAGCTGACCGATCACCCCGAGGATGCCTTCTCGCGCCGCTTCCTGCCGGGCAAGCCCGAGCTCGACGCCATTCGTCCGGAGACCTGGGACCACAACAACCTCGGGAATGCCATCCCGGGCGCGACCCCGCGGGCGAAGATCGACGTCCGCACGTTTCTCCCGGGCCTGCCGCTCCGCGCCCGGGCCGGCCAGCCCATCGACGTTCGGACGCGCGTCCGCAATCTCTCGACCCGCGCGTTTCCGGCCGACGCCAGCTACGGCCGGCGTCTCGTCAGGCTCGGCGCGCAGCTGTGCGCCGAGGACGGCACGCTCATCAACCGCGACTTCGCCAGAGCCGGCCTGCCGCGGTCCATCGCGGGCGGCGAGGCCGCCGACGTGGACGTCCGCTTTCCCGCCCTCGACGAGCCGGGCCGCTACACGATCAAGTTCGATCTGGTCTACGAAGGCGTGGACTGGTTCGAGCGGTGCGGGTCGGAGACGACGAGCAAGACGCTCGTAGTGACGTAGGGCTAACTTCTAACTTCTTTAGTTAGCGAGTCGCGCGACGGCAGCCACCGGCGCAGCGTGCGGCAGCAGCACGTCGCCCGTGGACTCGACGAGACGCCACGCGTGCGTTTCCTCGAGGATCTTGGCGGCGAACTCGGTGTGCAGCGCATGGCCGGCCCGGTGCGCCACCAGGTGGCCGATGACCGGATGGCCGACGAGCGCGAGGTCGCCGATGGCGTCGAGAATCTTGTGGCGGACGAACTCGTCCTCGAAGCGGAGCGCGTTGTTCAGCACGCCCGTCTCGCCGAGCACGATGGCGTTTTCGAGCGAGCCGCCGAGCGCCAGGCCGTTCTGCCTGAGCATTTCCACGTCCTTGAGGAACGTGAACGTGCGCGCGGGGGCAATCTCTTCGGCGAAGGTCTCTTCGGTGATGCGCAGCGTGCGCGACTGGTGCCTGAGCAGGGGGTGGTCGTAGCTGACGCTGTAGGTGACCTTGAAGTGATCCGACGGATACAGCGCAATGCGCTTGTCGCCGCGCGAGATCGCAATCGGACGAACGATCTTGAGGAACCTGCGCGGTGCGCTGAGGAGCTTCACGCCCGCTTCGTGGATGAGGTAAATGAACGGCGCCGCGCTGCCATCCATGATCGGCACTTCCGGCGAGTTCAGCTCGACCAGCACGTTGTCGATGCTGACGCTCACGAGCGCCGCGAGGAGATGCTCCACGGTCTCGACCGACACGTCGTTGCGGGCGAGCCCCGTCGCGAGCTGAATCCCTGCGAGGTGCTGGACCGTTGCCGGCACATCGTGGTCGCCAAGATCGGTGCGACGAAACCGGATGCCGAAATCCGCCGGCGCCGGCTTGAGGGAAAGGTGAACCTTGTTGCCGGAATGCAAACCGATTCCGACACACGAGATGGGGCGACGAATTGTACGCTGTGCGTCCATTTAGCGTCTCGGGCCGACGGGGACGATCCGGAGCCAGTTCAGCAAATTAGATGCCCGAATGCCCCGGTCCGGCACACCACCCGCAACACCTTGAAACCGCAGCAGCTTAGTCTGGATCACTGGCTGTTGTACAGCCGAAAATTGACCATGGTTTGTGGCCGACCCGCCACAGGGCAGGCCCCCGAAATTGTGGCAATTCTACCACAGTCGTTTACACGGCCTCCGAGCGAATGGGCCGATCTTGCTCAGCAGCAAGCAGTTCGGCCAGGAATCGGCCCGTCGCCGACGCCTCGTTTCGGGCCACCTCCTCAGGCGTTCCCTGGGCGACGATCCGCCCCCCTGCCACGCCACCCTCGGGCCCGAGGTCGATGACGTGGTCGGCCGCCTTAATAATGTCGAGGTTGTGCTCGATAACGACGATTGTGTTGCCCTGGTCGACAAGTTTCGTCAGGACGTCGAGGAGCTTCCTCGTGTCCTCGAAGTGCAGCCCGGTCGTCGGCTCGTCCAGGATGTACAGCGTGCGCCCGGTACCGCGCTTGGACAGCTCCTTCGCGAGCTTCACCCGCTGGGCCTCCCCGCCGGACAACGTCGTCGCGGACTGGCCGAGCTCGACATAGCCGAGCCCCACATCCTGCAGCGTCCGTAGCTTGTTGGCGATGGCCGGGAAGTTTTCGAGGAGGGGCAGCGCCTGGTCGACCGTCAGATCGAGCACGTCGGCAATCGAGCGGCCCCGATACTTGATCTCCAGCGTCTCCCGGTTGTACCGGCGTCCCTTGCACAGCTCGCAGGTGACGTAGACGTTCGGCAGGAAGTGCATCTCGATGGCGATGACCCCGTCGCCCTGGCACGCCTCGCAGCGGCCGCCCTTGACGTTGAACGAGAAGCGGCCGGTCCTGAACCCGCGCGCCTTCGCGTCGGGGAGCATCGCGAACAGATCGCGGATGAACGTGAAGAGCCCCGTGTACGTCGCCGGGTTCGACCGCGGCGTACGTCCGATCGGCGACTGATCGATCTCGATCACCTTGTCGAGGAGCTCGGTCCCCTGCATCTCGTCGTGGGCGCCGGGCTCCGCGCCCGCGCGGTAGAGCGTGCGCGCGAGGGAGCGATACAGGATGTCGTTGACGAGCGTCGACTTGCCGGAGCCGCTCACGCCGGTCACCGCGGTCAGCACGCCAAGCGGGATGCGGACGTCGAGGTTCTTCAGGTTGTTCTCGCGAGCGCCGCGAATCGAAATGTCTCCCTTGAGCGAGGGACGGCGGCTCTTGGGCGTAGGGATCGAACGGGCGCCGGTCAGATAGGCGCCCGTGATCGACGCGGGATCGGCCATGAGGTCGGCGGGCGTACCCTGGAAGATCACCTGGCCGCCGTGCTCGCCGGCCCCAGGACCCAGATCGATCACGTAGTCGGCCGTGCGGATCGTCTCCTCGTCGTGCTCGACGACAATGACGGTGTTGCCGAGATCGCGAAGCCGCGCCAGCGTCGCCAGAAGCTTGCGGTTGTCGCGCTGATGGAGGCCGATGGACGGCTCGTCGAGGACGTAGAGCACGCCCGTGAGGTTCGCGCCGATCTGGGTCGCCAGCCGAATGCGCTGCCCTTCGCCGCCCGACAGCGTGGCCGCACTGCGGCCCAGCGTGAGGTACCCGACGCCGACGTCGAACAGAAACCGCAGCCGGTCCTGGATCTCGCGGAGGATGCGCTCGGCGATGATGGCCTCGCGGTCCGTGAGCTGGACCGCATCGAACACCTTGAGCACCTCGGCGATCGGCAGGTTGACGTAGTCGGCGATCGTCCGGCCCTTGACCTTGACCGACAGGCTCTGAGGCTTCAGCCGCTGGCCGCCGCAGGTCGCGCACGGCCTGAGCGACCGGAACCCCTCGAGCTCGGCCTGGACCGCCCAGGTGCCCGTCTCGTAGCGCCGCCGGAGATTGGGCACGATCCCTTCGAACGTCTTGCCGGCGCCGAAGAGCAACGCCTCGCGGTGCTTCCTCGGCAGCTTGCCGAACGGCACCGTGAGGTCCACGCCCAGGTCGCGGGACAGCGTCTGCAGCGTTTCGCGAATGAGCTTTCGATCGCCGCGCGCCCAGGGAGCAACGGCCCCGTCGGCGAGCGACATCGCCTCATCAGGGATGACGCGGCGGGGATCGAAATCGATGCTCGAGCCCAGCCCCTGGCAGTCGGGACACGCCCCGTGCGGCGAGTTGAAGGAGAACGCACGAGGCGTCATTTCGGGCATGCTCAGCCCGCAGTCCACGCACGCCAGCCGGCGCGAGAACAGCCGGTCCGCCTGCTCGTACGAGTTGATCACGACGATGTCGTTGGCGAGGTTCAAAGCGACGTCGATCGACTCGGTGAGCCGCCGCTCGACCCCGCCCCGGATGATCAGCCGGTCGACGACGATTTCGATCGTGTGGTTCCGCCGCCGCTCGAGCGCGATGTCATCGTCCAGGGCGCGGAACTGCCCGTCGATTCTCGCCTTGGTGAACCCGCGCGCACGGATGGCGGCCAGCTCCTTCTTGAACTCGCCCTTTGCGGCCGCGAACGATCGGCGCGAGCACGTTGATGCGCGAGTCCTGCGGATAGAGCATCACCATGTCGGCGATGCGGTCGAGCGACTGGCTGGAGATTTCCTTGCCGCAGTTCGAGCAGTGCGGCACCCCGATGCTCGCGAACAGCAGCCGCAGGTAGTCGTAGATCTCAGTGACCGTGCCGACCGTCGAGCGCGGGTTGGATCCCGTGGTCTTCTGCTCGATGGAGATCGCCGGGGACAGGCCGTCGATCAGGTCGACGTCAGGCTTCTCCATCTGCTCGAGGAACTGCCGGGCGTACGCCGACAGCGACTCGACGTAGCGCCGCTGTCCCTCGGCGTAGATCGTGTCGAAGGCCAGCGACGACTTCCCCGACCCCGACAACCCCGTGATCACCACGAGGCGGTGGCGCGGGATGTCGACGTCGATGTTCTTCAGGTTGTGAACACGGGCGCCGCGAACGGAGATCCAGTGGTGGGACATAGACGGGCTTCAGGCTCCGGGCTTCAGGCGTCTGGGGCTCACGGCTTATGGCTCATGGCTCAAGATCTACGAGTCGTACACGATCACAGATTACCCAAGTACCTCCAATCAGCTCAGTCTAGCCCAACTTCTGAGCGCGGCTATTTCGAAACCCGTACAGGAAATAGACGGCTAAACCTATGGCCAGCCAGAGGCCGAAGCGCTCCCACGCGTGCGTCGGCAAGCCCAGCATCACGTAGACGCAGGCGCCCGCCCCCGCGAGGGACACGAGAGGCAGCATCGGCACGCGGAAGGGCCGGGGGCGGTCCGGATCGGTGCGTCGGAGCACCAGCACACCGATGCAGACCATCGCGAACGCCGACAGCGTGCCGATGTTCGTCAGGTCGTAGATCTCGTTCTCGTCCATCACGAGCGCGCCCGCGGCCACCACAATCCCGGTCACGAGCGTCGTGATGTGCGGAGTCCGGTACTTGGGATGAATTCTCGACGCCCACGCCGGGAGCAGGCCATCGCGCGCCATCGCAAAGAAGATGCGCGGCTGCCCGTACTGGAACACGAGGAGCACCGCGGTGAGCGAGACCACCGCGCCGGCCGCGACGATGAGGCCGGCCGTCTGCAGGCCCGCCAGCTGAAGCGCCTGAGCCAGCGGATCGGCCGCCTTCAGCTGTTGATACGGCACAAGACCCGTGGCCACGATGCCCACGATGATGTAGATGACCGTGCACACCGCGAGCCCGCCGAGGATCCCGATCGGCATGTTGCGTTGGGGGTTCTTCGTTTCCTCGGCCGCCGTCGAAATGGCGTCGAACCCGATGTAGGCGAAGAAGACGATGGCCGCGCCCTGATGGATGCCGCGCCAGCCATTCGGCGCAAACGGCACGAAGTTGGCCGTGTCGATGTGCATCGCGCCGAGGCCCACGAAGAGGCCGAGCACGAGCAGCTTCACGACCACCATGATGTTGTTCGCGCGCACGCTCTCCTTGACCCCGATGTACAGGAGCCAGGTGATGAGCATCACGATCACGAACGCCGGAACATTGAGCAGGATCGGCACGCCCGCGATTCGCGGGGCCGTCTGCAGCAGCCCGTGCACGTCGGGGTTCGAGCTGAGGAGCGCCGTCCGGTACCCGTGCGTCAGGAAGTCGGGAAGATGGACCCCAAACCCGGTCAGGAGCGACGTGAAGTACCCGCTCCACGCGATCGCCACCGCGATGTTCCCGACCGCGTACTCGAGGATGAGATCCCAGCCGATGATCCACGCCACGAGCTCGCCGAGCGTGGCGTACGAATACGCGTAGGCGCTTCCCGCCTGCGGGATCATCGCCGCCAGCTCCGCGTAGCAGAGCGCCGCCAGGCCGCAGACCACGCCGAGCAGGAGGAACGAGAGCACGAGCGCCGGCCCCGCGCCGTACCGGATCACCTCGCCGGAGGCCAGTACCTCCCCCGCCGCCGCCGTTCCGATCGACGAGAAGATGCCCGCGCCGATCACGGCGCCGATGGCGAGCATGACCAGGTCGCCGGCGCCCATCACGCGGCGGAGGCCGTCGGGGCGTCCGCTGTCGTCCAGCAAGCTGGCGATCGGCTTTCGCTGGAACAGCTGGGTCATGAAGGGAAGGGGAATTCTACCGCCCGAACCGGTACGCCGCGTCGTTCGTGCAGACGATCATCCCGCCGTCCTTCTCGAACGCGAGGCCCACGAGGCCCGGTCCAACCGCCACCAGCTCCGCCGGTCCCTCGTGTCCAGGCCGTGGATCGAGCCGGTAGATGCCCGAAGCTCCCGCCAGCGCCTCGGTGACGAACAGCATCCCGGCTGCATCGAAGGCGAGGCCTTGCGGCCGCCCGAAGCGCGCCGCGCACGTCGACACCGCCCCATCCGGGCCGATGCGGTACAGGTGATCGTAGGCGGACAAGGTCGGCGCGGTCACAAACAGCGTGTGGTCCGGCGCGAAGGCCAGGTGAAAGGCGGCGACGCTGCCCGGGAGCGTCGCGAACGCCGTCGGCCGGCCGCTCCGATCGACCTTGAAGATCGTGCCGGTTCGATCGCCGACGAACAACGCGCCGTCGGGCGCGAACGCCAGCCCGCACGCCACGCCCAGGTCGCTCGCGAACGGCTCCGCGCTCCCGTCGCCGGCGAGCCGGTACACCGTGCCCTCGAATCGGCTCGAGACGTAGACCTGGCCGTCGGGAGACATGGCCATCGACGTGGGGTTGACGATGGCGGAAGAGAAGGTCTCGCGGGTGCCATTGGGGAGCACGCGGAAGATCGAGATCGGCACTTCCTGTCCCCGGGTTCCGCTGTAGGTGACGTAGAGGTTGCCGTCGCGGTCGACCAGGGGGTTGTCAACTTGATGGAGCCCGCTCGCAAACGTGGCCCCCACGTTGACCCAGGCAGCCTCGGACGTGGCCCCCCCGACCGACACCGGCAGGCGTCCGCCCTCAGGGAGTCCTGCGGGGACGAGCACCTCGAGCCGGCCGGGCGCCCCGCTGACGACGCGGGCGCGGCGGCCGCCGATCAGGACCTCCGGCAGCGCCGGCGCATCGACGGCGAATCCAGAACCCTCGATCGTGACACGCGCGCCTTCGATCGCCCGCGAAGGCCTGACGGAAAGAAAGACTGGAGAGGTGATCATTGAGTCCGGCGGGCGCGCGTGGGACCGCGACGCTCCCGCCTATGTGTCGTCGAGTTCGGCGTTCCAGTAGAGGTAGTCGCGCCAGCTTTCCGGCGCGTTCCGCAGCCCGACGGTAATGCGAATCGCCGGGGCCGACTCCGGCCTTCGGGGGACCCTGAGGAGATGCATTCTCGCTTCGACCGGCGTTCGCCCGCCCTTTCGCCGGTTGCAGGCGACGCAGCAGGTGACAATATTCTCCCAGTCCTTGCGGCCACCCTGAGCCACGGGGACCACGTGGTCGAAGGTAAGCTCGCTCGTGGGAAAGCCGCCGCCGCAGTACTGACACCGGTGGTCGTCGCGCGCGTAGATGTTCGCGCGCGAGAACGGCACGTAGTCGAAACGGCGCTTGATCTTGATGTAGCGGAGGAGACGAATGACCGACGGTAGCTTGAAGCTGACCGAAACGGCCCGAATCTCCCTGTCGTACACGGAGATAACCTCAACTTTGCCCTGGCACCAAAGGGTGACGGCCTTCTGCCAGTGGACAACTTTGAGGGGCTCGTAGGACGCGTTGAGGAGAAGCGTCTGTTCCATGACGAGTCGAGATCCCCGCCGACGGCTGTGTCTGATTGTGCCCGACGGTCAGTTGGAGTGTCAAGCAAACGGACGCTGTAAACGTCACGCAAAGAGACGGTTAGGGCTGCAGGTGCACGCGGCTTCCTGGTCGGGCGCATCCGCCAGCCGATAGGATACTGAACGTGAGCATGGATCGAAGGATGATGGTCGGCATGGTGGCCCTCGCGACGATCGCCTCGGCGTGCGCGTCGAGCGGCGCGGTACCTCGGCCGTTCCCGGGCGCCCCGGTCGTCCGCCGAATGCCGCCCCCTTCTCCTGCCCCGAGCGGAGTCGAGGAGCCCGCCCCGCCTGGCTCGCCTGCCCTGCCCGCCCCGAGCGGAGTCGGTACCGCTCGTCGCCACCGCCTTGAGCCTGCGCGGGGCGCCGTATCGCAACGGGGGCAGCAGTCCAGAGGGCTTCGACTGCAGCGGATTTACACAGTACGTGTTTGCGCACCATGGCATCGCGATTCCCCGCGACACGGAGGCGCAGTTCGAAATGGGGGACGCGATCACCGACGAAGCGATCGAGGCGGGGGATCTGTTGTTCTTTTCGACGACCGACTCAGGGCCCAGCCACGTCGCGATCGCGATCTCGCTTGACGAGTTCGTCCATGCGCCGAGTTCCAGGGGTGTGGTGCGGGTGGAACGCCGGAGCCTGCAGTACTGGTCCGAACGGTTCCTTGGCGCGCGGCGTGTTCAGGCCGCGCGGAACTGACCCTTGCGGACCAGCCGTCGCGAGGAATCGCGCTTGAAGTGGCGGATGTGGAGATCGTCCTGCGTGTACTGCGCCGGCGGCTGACTGACCCGCACCTTCTCGACCTCGACGCCCTCGAGTGACGGATCGCAGGGCGGCTGTACGGCCAACGGCTCGATGAAGCGCTGCGGGTACGAGGGGAACGCACGGAAGCTGGTGGCGACCACCCCGCCGAAGGTGGACTCGAGCCCGTCAAAGTCGTGCTTGAGGAATTCCACAATCGCCGGATCCGGCCGGCTTTCGAGGTAGACCCTCACCATTGCGGCCACCTCCTCGAAGAACCTATGGCCGTGGCAGTGCGCGGAGTACGTCCCGTCTCCGCGGTCAATCCGCCGGATGCCGGCAAGATCCGGATCGATGTGATAGAGCTCGTGGACGACGGTGTCGAGCCTCGCGACCCAGTCGTGCTCCCATCCCGGATAGAACCGTTCTTTGCGTGAACGATCGAACGTCTGGTCGCAGAAGCGCGGCAGCGAGAACGAGATCAGGTACTTGAGCTGCCGCGGTCCAATGGACACGATGGGCGACCGCGTCACGAACCACTCCGACCGCCTGGTGATGACGCCCGACTCCCGATCGCGCCAGAAGTAGTAGCCGGGCTCGCTCGGCGGGAGCGTCAGGCAATGGCAGGTGGCGAAGGCACCTTCGGCGTTGGAGCGTCCCGGCCTCGCGAAGACGAGCACGTCGCCGATGTCGATGAAGGACAGGGTCGGCACCCTTTGGACGATGTCCTGCATCAGGAGCGTGAGACGTTCGGTGTAGTTGATCAAGTGGCTCGGGAGCGCGTCCGACTATAGCGAACCGCTTTTGGAGCGGTCAAGCTCAGGCGAGACCGATTTCTCATCGTTGCTCTCAATGGCGCTAGAGGATTTATCGGCGGGCGGCGGTGGAATCTGCAGCGGCCATTGATTCGGATCAACTCGAGGAGACGTTTCTGGTTGAGGAGACGTTTCCGGCTGGGATGGAGCGGTTTCGACGGGCGGTGCGACACCGCCCATCCGTCGCAGGATGAGCTGCTGGCGTCTCAGCAGGCGCGCGGTAGGTTGTGCCGGATTCAGCAGCCGCGGGTTGATGATGGCGCCCGCGAGCAGCGCGGACTCGGTCGGGCCGAGCGATGCGGCCGAGGTGCCGAAGTAGGTGCGCGCGGCGGCATCCACGCCATAGATGCCGTCGCCCCACTCGATGACATTGAGGTAGATCTCGAGGATCCTCGCCTTGCTCAGCTCGGCTTCGAGGCGCCGCGCGATGAAGAGCTCCTTGAGCTTGCGCGCCGGATTGCGGGATTCTGACAAGTACAGGTTCTTCGCAAGCTGCTGCGTGATCGTGCTCGCCCCACGCACGAATCGTCCCTCGGCCAGGTCGGTCTCGATGGACTTCTGAAGCTCGTCGTAGTCCACGCCGTCGTGATCCCAGAACGCCGCGTCCTCGGCCGTCAGGACGGCGCGCTTCAGGCTGGGCGAGATACGGTTGTAGGCCACCCAATGGTGCACCTTCCGCGGCGCCTTCCCGGCGCGGCGCGCTTCCCCGGCACGGATCTCCATGAACGCCGTCGTCGTCGGGTTGCTCGTGGCAAGCGGCCGCACGTCGGGCAACGTGAGATACGAGTACGTGAGGATGCCGAAGGCAACGGCCGTGGCCCCGAGCACCCACGTGCCTGTGCTGCGGGCACGCGACCATGCCCTGGACGGGTTGCGGGGCGCGGGCCTGGACCGGAGGCGAGGAGCGCCCGGCGGTCGCCTCACACGCGGGTCACCCGGCCCTGGGTCTTCAGCGCGGCGTCGAGCGCCGCCAGCAGCAGGACGATCAACTGCGGCTGCGAGCTGGCGCCCATGAGCCCGACACGCCAGATCCGCCCGGCGAGCGGGCCCAGGCCCGCGCCGATTTCGATGTTGAACGCCTCGAGCAGATGACGACGCACAGCGGCTTCGTCGACGCCGTCCGGCACCCGGACGGCGTTGAGGGTCCAGAGACGTTCGCCGGCGGGCGGAAGCAGCGACAGGCCACGCACGTGCAGTTCCTCGGCGAACGCAAGGTGATTCCGCTCGTGCCGTGCCCACCTGGCCTCGAGCCCTTCCTCTTCGACCACAGCCAGCGCTTCGGCGAGCGCATAGACCAGCGTCGACGACATCGTGTGGTGGTATTTTCGGCGGAGCCAGTAGTCCTCGAGGAGGCCAAGATCGAAATAGAAGCTCCGGCAAGGGACACGGCGCTCGAGGGCGCGCGGACCGAACATCACCGGCGCCAGACCCGACGGGGCGCCGAGACACTTCTGGGTGCAGCTGTAGCAGGCGTCGATCCCCCACGCTGCCGCGTCCAGCGGATGCCCGCCCAGCGACGTCACGGCATCGACCAGCACAAGGGCGCCGTGCTCCCGCGCGACGGCCGCGAGCTCGCGCACGGGGTTGAGCACTCCGGTCGAGGTCTCGGCGTGCACGATCGCCACGAGGTCCGCAGGAGTCGCTGCCAGCTGGCGTCTGAGTGCGTCCGGATCGCAGGCACGACCCCACTCGACCTCGAGGCGTGTCACCGTGGCGCCGTACCGCTGGCACATCTGCGCGAGGCGGTCGCCGAAGTACCCGCTGACGACGACGAGCGCGCGGGTGCCTTCGCGCACGAGGTTCGCCACGGTCGTTTCCATCCCGGACGTGCCAGTGCCCGATACGGCGAACGCCAGGGAGCCCTCAGGGGCGCGGAACAGACGGCCGAGCCGTGCCCGCACCTCGTCGAGCAGGGCCAGCATGACCGGGTCGAGATGGCTGACCGTCGGCGCCGCCATCGCTCTCATCACTCTCGGCGACGTGAGGCTTGGGCCCGGACCGAGAAGAATGCGCGTCGTGTCCGGCAGCCCGCTCATACGGCGGCCTCCTGAAACGTGGCGAGCGCCTGCCTGAGGGCGTCGAGTCCGGCATCCGGCACGGGCACCAGCGGCGGGCGCGGAACGCCCGCATCGATTCCGACCAGCGGCAGCGCCGCCTTGAGCCCGGCCACTCCGTACACAGAGCCCAGCAGGCGCGCGAGCGGCGCAAGCTGGCGCTGCAGAGCCCGAGCCTCGTCGTGGCGCTTCTGGGCCATCAGATCGAAGAGCCTGACGCACGCGTCCGGGAGCACGCAGCTGAGCGCAAGGATGCCTCCCGACACGCCGGCGCCGAGCGCCGCGTAGAAGGTGGACGCCGATCCCGCGAGCACTGAGAACGCCTGACCGCTCGACACCGCGAGGAGCTCTGCGATCTGCGCGATGTCCCCGCCCGACTCCTTCATCCCGGCGATGTTCGGATGAGACGCCAGCTTCGCGACGGCGTCCGGCTGAAGGGTCACGCCGGTTACGGCGGTGAAGTTGTATAAAAGGACAGGCACGGGCGAGGCATCGGCCACCTCCGTGTAGTGCCGCACGAAGACGGCGCTCGTCATCTGCGACTTGAAGAATCCTGGCGTCCGCACGAGGACAGCATCGGCGCCCAGGTCCGCGGCGCGGCGCGCGGCCCTGACTGCCGCCTGTGTGGACTCGCGGCCCGTGCCCACGATGAGCGGACGGCCGCGCGGGACGAGCTCTCGAGCCGTGGCGACCACGAGATCGCTCTCGTCTTCGTCGAGGAGCGCCGCCTCCCCGTTCGACCCCAGCACCACGAACCCCGTGAGCGGCGACTTCAGCCACCGCGAAAAGGCGCCGCGCATTCTGGCGGGATCGACGCGATCCTCGGCGTCGAACGGCGTCGGCACGGGGGCGAACACTCCGGTCCAAGGCATATGGCGCAATCTTACAGCGGTCGGTCGACGTGCGGCTGCACGCCGCGCGCCTGCAGCAGCAGATTGAGGGCCAGCACCACGAGGAACATCGCAAGGGCCGGGCTCAAGAGCCAGGGGAAGTCCACGAACGCGCGGATGCTCGACCCCTCGTGGAGCATCGTGCCCCAGCTCGCCACCGGATCCGGGAATCCGAGGCCGACGTACGACAGCGTGGCCTCGGCCACGATGAACGCCGGCACGAGCAGCGTCAGCTCCACGCCGATGAACCCGCGCGCCGCCGGCAGAAGGTGACGCACGAGCACGCGCGAGTGGCTGGCGCCGAGCGACGATGCGGCCACCGCATAGTCGAGCGCGCGCTCGGCGCGCACGACCGTGCGCACGCCGCGCGAGAAGAAAGGCGCGCCCACGACCGCGAAGATCCCGAGCAGCACCACGAACACCATCCCGGGCGTCAGCACCAGCGGCATCACCGATCGAAACGCCAGCGCCACGTACATCGCCGGCAGCACGAGCACGAAGTCCGATGCGCGCATCAGGGCATCGTCCACCGCGCCGCCCACGTACCCCGCGATCGCGCCCACCCCCGTGCCGAGCACCATGGCGCCGAGCGAGGCCAGGAGCGCGAGGCCGAGCGACAGCCTGGCGCCGTGGAGGACACGGCTGAAGACATCCCGCCCGTAGCCGTCGGCGCCGAGCCAGAGCAGTGGGGCACGAACGGAGTCGGACGAGCTGAGCAGGCGGCCGCCGCTGAGCCATCGAAGCGGAACGGCCGTCGACCGGTCGACCTCGTACCGTTGTTCGAGCTGGCTCACGCGGACCCAGGGGTAGATGAACGGACGCCGCCACCGCCCCAGGTCGTCCCGTACGTGCACGCGCGTGGGCGGAGCGTTCAGAAGTTCAGGAAAACGGGTGTCGACGGCGTAGGGCGCGATGACCGGCGCGAGTGCGGCGCCGAGCACGGCGCCGGCCAGGATGATCGCTGCGGGGAACGACCTCACTCGGTCACCCTCGGATCGACGAAGGCCAGCGCCGCGTCGGACAGGAGGGTCCCCGCCGCCAGGAAGACGGACCCGGCGGCCGCGCAGCCGGCGACCAGGTAGACGTCGCGCGCGCGGAGCGCCTCGAGCATCAACTGGCCGAGACCCGGCCACGCCGTGACGATCTCCACCGCGAACGACCCGCTGAGCAACGTGCCCACGACAAGGCCATAGATGGAAACGATCGGACGGATGCCGAGACGGAGCGCGTCGCGCCAGACGATCCGCGCGCGAGGCACGCCGCGCGAGACTGCCGCGCGCACGAACGGCGCCTGGAAGACCTCGTGCATCGACTGCGATTGCAGGCGCTCGAACATGGCGGACAGAGGCAGGGCCAGCGCAAGCACCGGCACGACCATGTGCCGAGCGAGGTCCGCCAGGCCCGCGAGGCCCGGGGGGGCGTCTGCCGAACGCATCCCCGCGATCGGCAGCCATCCGGACCGCGCGGCAAGAAACAGGAGGAAGAGCGACGTCAAGAGCGGCGGTGTGGAAACCAGGATCACCGAGACCCCCCGCACCAGCGCGGTGAAGACCCCTGGCGCCCGCGTCCCGGTCACGACGCCGAGTGGGAGTCCGACCAGGGAGGCCACGAGCAGGGCACTGAGCGCAAGGAGCGCCGTGTTGGCGGCGCGTTCTGGAATGAGGTCGGCCACCGGCCGGTCGTAGGCCAGCGAACGGCCGAAGTCCATGCGAAGGGCCCCGCCGATCCAGGAGCGATACTGCTCCGCCAGCGGACGATCGAGGCCGTACCGCGCCCGCATGTCTTCGATCGTCGCGGCCTTCGCGATCCCCAGCGAGTCGACGGCGAAGTCTCCTGGCGCGAGGCGCGTGAGGACGAGCGACGCGGAGGACACGGCGAACACCAGGAAGATCGCGAACAGCAGGCGCCGCAGAAGGTACGGCAGCACCCTAGTGCACTCCGAGGGTGTCCGCGGACCACAACAGCTGCGGACGCGCGATCGCCGGTGTCAGGTTCGCTGCCCTCGCCGACGTCGCGACGAACACCTTGGGCGCCACGAAATGCACGACCGGGAGGTGCTCGGCATAGATGCGCTGGACCTCATCGAAGAGCCGCTTCCGCTCCGCATCGTCGACCGAGGTGCTTTGAGCGAGCATCAGCGTGTCGATCCGGCGCTCCCACTCCGTGGCCGGCGTGGGCTGGGCGAGGTTCCAGACGCGCGATCCGCCGGCGCTGAACCAGTAGTCCGGGTTGAGCGCGGGGTCCGTGTCCGATGTGCCGACGCGAATGTAGACCGCATCGTACCCGCGGCCGGAGAGGAACCGCTGGACGACCGCGTTTCGATCGAGCGGCGACACGTCCACGACGAGGCCGACCTTGCGCAGCTCGTCGCGAATCACGGCGGACCCGCGTTCGAGGGCTGTTTGCCCCTTCTGCGTGAGGAGCGAGAAGCGCGCGGCCCGGCCCTGCGCGTCTTCGGCCAGGCCGTCGCCGTTCCTGTCGGCGAGCCCAATCGACGCCAGGAGCGCCCTGGCGCGCTCGGGATCATGGGGCGTCTGGGGAAGGTCCCGGTTGTACCACTTCTTGTTGGCGGTCGTGATGGGGCCGAATGCCGGCGCACCCGCTCCGAGGTACACCGCGTCGTTGAAGGCGCTGCGATCCACGGCCAGGGAGATCGCCTGGCGCAGCTCGTCCCGCTGGAGCCACCCGGCACGCGGATCGCCGGCAAAGGCGCCGGGCTTGAGATTGATCCAGAAGCTCTCGGGGTCGTACCCGACGCCGAGATCCAGCAGCTGGACGCGGCCGGCATCCGCGGCACGCTTCAGCGGCGCGAAGTCCTCGGGCCGCACCTCGGAGTTGGTGGTGTCGAGCTGTCCGGCCTCGAGCCGCAGCACCTGCGCCGCCTGCTCGGGGACGACGTCGACGACGATGCGGTCCAGATACGGAAGAGGCGTTCCGTTCGAGTCTTTTCTGAAGTAGTGAGGGTTCCTGGCAAAGGAGAGCCGCTGCCCGGGAACGTACTCGACGAGGACGAAAGGCCCGAGCCCGACGACCTGGTCGACGGGCGTGCCCAGACCCCACGCACCCGCGAACTTTCCGCTCGCCAGGACGGGCTCGAGCACGTGCTTCGGCAGGATCGGCAGGTTGTCGAGCAGGCGCAGGCCGGGGCCGAAAGGCTTCGCAAAGGTAATGATGATGGTTCTGGCGTCCTGCGCGGTCACCACGAGGGGCTGGCCGCCGGCCACCAGCGAGTCCGCCATCACGCTTCCGGCGGCCCGGTCGTACGCCGCACGAAACGAAAACAGGACATCGTCAGAGGTGAGGGGGCGGCCGTCGGAAAACGCCAGACCGTCGCGCAGCGTGAGCGTGTACTCGCGGCCGTCCGCCGACATCGCCCAGCGCTCGGCGAGCCACGGCTCGAGCTCCTGGGTGACGCGGTTGACCCGAACGAGCTTGGCCTGGGTCAGATGGGTGACGAGATCGGTCGAGGCGTCGTGACGTGTGTACCAGTTGAACGACTGAGGCTCCGCGCTGACGGCGACCCGGAGCTCTCCGCCGGGACGAACACGCTTCGTGGCGGCGGAAGATTCGTCGTCGGGCGGTCGGTCCGAAGGGCGTGAACAACCGAACGAGGCCCCGACGAGAGCCAGGGCGGCGGCCCACGTCAGCAAACTTGGCCTGCAGTGGCTGAATGCGCTCAAAAAGCTGCCTCGGCGGCCAATAGATTGGCCGATCAGAATTGTGTGCAGCTCTGCCTCCCGCGTTCACTTTGCGTGCAAAAGTGCGGGTTTACCCCAGGGAGGCTCGGCCAGACGGTCAGGTTCTTGACCGCCGACTCAACGGGAACCGCCACTGACGGCAGACCATCCTAGCCGAACAACCCGAACAAGTACAGCGACTTAAGGCATTCGCTGCCTACCCCGTACGAACGCGGCTGGGTCGGCACTACTCGTGCCTTTGTAGATCGGCATGTTGGAGGTTTCATTCATGCCGTCTCTCGCGCACGAAGCTGTCACCAGCACTGGTCCTCGTATCGGGCGGAGCGTCTCACTCGACCACGCGGCGGCGCTCCTCGGCGTGTCCCGCCGGACCATTTACAACCGGATTCGTGAAGGCCGCCTGCAGACCATCCGCACGCTCGGCGGCAGCCAGCGCGTCGTGCTCGACTCAGTACACCTCGCGAGCCCGGCTTCCGGAACGGGTCCGGACCGGCGTCTCTAACGCACGACTTGGAACGGGAGCGATCACCCATGGTCAACCGCACCCTCAGTCGCCGCATCCTTACCGCCGCCGCGGTCGTCACCGTCTCGTTCGGGCTGGTGGAGAGCGTCTCCGCCCAGCCGCGGGCGCGCCGGGCGAGACTCAGCGCCGATCTGGCCGGGCACGTGTCGACGGGATCAGCGGGCGTGGACGTGATCGTTCACGGCACAGCGGCGGAGGTCGAGGCGCTGGCCGCGCGGTACAACGTGCGGATCAAGCGGCAGCTGCGGAGCGGCGCGGTCTTGCGGGTGACGGGCGGTCAGCTGGCGGCGATCCAGGATGACGGCGCGCAGGAGCACATCTCGTCGGATACGCCGATCCGGTCCTCGGCGGACGTGACCGCGGAGACGATCGGGGCCGATCGGGTGTGGGAGGGAGTGGGCTCGATCTCTCCGCTTACCGGCGATGGGGTCGGCGTGGCCGTGATCGACTCTGGAGTGGACGCACGGCACGCGGCCTTGCGGAACCGGGTGGTGGCATCGGTCGACTTCACTGGCGGCGACGGCGTGGACCGTTACGGCCACGGCACGCACGTGGCGGCGACGATTGCCGGGCGCGCGGGGCGGACGGCGGACACGGCCGAGTTCCGCGGCATTGCTTCGGGGGCGCACATCATCAGCCTGCGGGTGCTGGGCGACGATGGTTCGGGTGTGGCGAGCAGCGTCATCGAAGCCATCGACTGGGCGATTGAGCACCAGCGTCGGTACAACATCCGGATCATCAACCTCTCGCTCGGTGGCCCGGTCGTGCAGTCGTATCGTGACGATCCGTTGTGCGAGGCCGTCGATCGCGCGATCGACGCCGGGATCGTGGTAGTGGCCTCGGCGGGCAACCATGGTCGGACCGACGATGGGCGGCGCATCTACGGCGGCGTCACGTCGCCGGGGAATCATCCTGGCGTGATCACGGTCGGCGCGCTCGACACCAAGCAGACGCCGGATCGGTCCGACGACAGCGTGGCGGCGTGGTCCTCGCGCGGGCCGACGATGTATGACCTGGTGATGAAGCCGGATCTGGTGGCGCCAGGCAGCCGGGTGACGTCGGCGGAGGCGGCCGGGTCGTATCTGTCGACGGCATTTCCGCAGCGTCATGTGGCGGGGACTGGTGCGACGGGCTACATGCAGCTGTCGGGGACGAGCATGGCGGCGAGCGTGGTGAGCGGGTCGGCGGCGTTGCTGCTCGAGAGCCGTCCTCGCCTCTCGCCGAGAGAGACCAAGCTCGCGCTGCAGATGACGAGTTCCTTCCTGGCTTCGGACGGGCTCCTAACAAGCGGAGCCGGAAGCGTTCGGATATCCACCACCGTTCAAGTCGCCCGTGGTGTGAGAAACATGCAACGAGCCGCGACAGTCATCTGGGGCCAGAGTCTCGGCGACACGATCATCTGGGGCCAGAGTGTGGGCGACACCATCATCTGGGGCCAAAGTGCGCGCGCGACACCATCATCTGGGGTCAGAGCGCGAGCGACACCATCATCTGGGGTCAGAGCGACACGATCATCTGGGGCCAGAGCGCGAGCGACACGATCATCTGGGGCCAGAGCGCCAGCGACACCATCATCTGGGGCCAGAATCGCCGGCGACACGATCATCTGGGGCCGAGCGCCGGCGACACGATCATCTGGGGCCAGACCGCCGGCGGGTCGCCGGCGACACGATCATCTGGGGCCAGAGTGCCGCGCGACACCATCATCTGGGGCCAGGCGACGGAGACGGGATTCTTGGACTAGTCCAAGAGTGTTTTTTGATTAGCAATCTGAGTAAAGGAGCGAAAGATGCGCACTCTAATCGTTTGGGGCAGCTAGGCCGATAAGTCAAAGGCCGCGGGGTGTCCGTGGCGGCCTGAATGTCAGAATTTTCGAAGCTCAAGCCGCTCGCTAGAGCCTATGTGGTCTCGGTGGTCGTCGTCGGGGCACTGGTCCTGGCCGCGTCCGCTTTTAGCCTCTACAGGGATCCCCTTGGCTCGCGATGGTTTGTTCTCGCGCTCCTGACCCTTCTCACGGGATCCTTCACGGTCAAGGTACCGTCAACGAACGCGAGTCTGTCGGTTTCCGAGACCTTCGTCTTCGCCTCCGTACTGCTGTTCGGTCCTGCCGCTGGAACAATAACCGTCTTACTCGAGTGCCTGATCATCCTGTTCTGGATGCCGCCTCAGGGTAAACCGTTTCATCGGGTTCTGTTCAATCTTGCGGCACCGGCTGTGTCCATTTGGATCTCCGGGACAGTGTTCTTCCTGGTGTCTCCATTTCAACCTGCATCACAAGCAGCGTTTACCCTTCAGTCTCTCTTCCTCCCCCTCGCTATCTTCACGGCTCTGTACTTTCTCCTCAACAGCTGGCTGGTCGCAATCGCCGTCGGCTTTGAAACCGGTCAGAAGCCACGAGACATCTGGTGGATGAACTTTACCTGGCTCTCGGTGAACTACTTCAGCGGCGCGTCCGTCGCGGCCTTGCTTGTAACCTACATCAAGGACCTCGACCTCAGCGCCCTAGCAGTAATCATTCCTCTGCTGGTAGTTTCTTATCTCACTTTTCGCACAGCGATGGGGCGGGTTGAGGATAGCAACAATCACTTGAGTGAGCTCAATCGTCTATACCTCTCCACGATTGAGACTCTGGCAATGGCAATTGATGCGAAGGACCAAATAACGCACGGACACATTCGACGGGTCCAAGCCTACACAATTGGGCTCGCGAGGCACGTCGGAATTGTTGATCAGACGCTTATAAAGGCCATCGAGGCCGCTGCTTTGCTGCACGACATGGGGAAGCTGGCAGTGCCGGAGTACATCCTAAACAAACCAGGAAAACTGACGACCGCTGAGTTCGCCAAGATGAAACTCCACGCAACAATCGGCGCGGACATTCTGACGGCGATCGAGTTCCCGTACCCGGTTGTCCCAATCGTGAGACATCATCACGAGAACTGGGACGGGACGGGCTATCCAGCAGGCCTCAAGGGGACGGACATCCCGATTGGTGCTCGTATCCTGTCCGTCGTTGACTGCTTTGATGCACTGACATCGGATCGGCCATACCGCCCCCGATTGTCTGACGACGAGGCCATGAAGATCCTCATCGAGCGTAGAGGATCGATGTACGACCCGCTTATTGTCGACACCTTTTCGAGGGTGCATAGGGATATTGCACCCCTGCACTCGTCCATCACGCTCCCGGGCCAAGTGCTTGAGGACATCACGAGCGCGCGAAGGCCACCCAGGAACCCAGGCCAAGCGAGTCTTGACGAGATTGCGGCTAGTGCTGAAGAGATGGCAGCAATGTATGCGCTGGGACGGGCCTTGGCCGGTCTCGGTGGCGTCCGGGAGACTGGCGATCTCCTTGCGAAGCACTTGAGGAGGCTTATTCCCTTCGTTCAATCGATCTTGTTCGTGTACGACACACGGTCAGATGAACTTGAGGCTAAGCATGCTTTCGGCGATCTTGCCCCCGCGATCAAGGGAATGAGAATCTCGCTGGGGGAACGCCTCAGCGGCTGGGTCGCAGCCAATAGGCAGGTGATTCTCAACTCGGACCCCGTATTGGATTTGGGCGATATCGCCAGGACGGCTCAGCCTCGCCTCAAGTCATGCATAAGTGCTCCGATATTGTGTGGTGAAGAGCTCGTCGGCGTACTCTCTCTCTACGCCGAGGGCGTTGACTATTTCACCGAAGACCATCGGCGAGTTATCGAGACGGTCTCGGCGCTGATCGGCAAGGCCGTCAAGCATGCTTTGCCAGACCACTCGACCCTTCAGGGTGATCTCCCCCGATTGAGTCAATTCGAGGATCTGTTATCGAGCACTGGCAGCGACAAGCTGCGGGCGGACTCACAGCTGACGGTGCTTCTGGTCGAGTTTATGCCGACTGTCGACGGCTCACCGTCGGCTGTCACCCCGACGACCCGCGAGAGAATTTTCGCGCAGTGCGCAAGAAGCGTTCGAGGCATCGTCACTGAAGAGGACGTCCTTTTCAGATCAGAATCCGACGGCATTGTCGTTGTTCTGAGCAATCCGGACCGGCATCGCTCCGCGCGATTGGTCGGGCAGCTCAGAGAGCGATTGAGCGATCTGACGGCGCGCCTTGACACAGGCGTTCTCGTTCCCATCCAACCAGTTGTGTCGTGCGTCTCTTCGCCCTCGGACGGGGCCTCATTTCGAGAATTGTTGTCAGCTGCACACTGTCAGATGTCAGAACTCGCCGGCTCGTTCCGTTCGGTCCATTAAAGGGTCTCGCGTCCGTGTCGGGGAGTCGTTACGCGGCTCATCCGAACTTGTAGGCTGCACGCGAAGTGACCTCCCTCCATTGACAGTGCCGTCGCAATAACCACAGTATTCCTGCGCGACAAAGCAGCAACGAGGAGTTGAGCCGATGGACTCGCCAAGCGCCGGCCAAAAGCTAATCACATTGGGGCGCTTCCGCGACGCTCTAGAAGCCGTCGGACCAATCGGTGTTTCACGCAAGGAAGACATACTTCGACTGCAAGCACTCGAGCGCCTTGGTAAATACCCTTCCTGCAGATCTCTCGCCACACAACTCTTAAAGAAGAAGGATCTGGACGATGCCGACACAAGCTCGTGCGAGTACGTTCTGGGGTTGATCGATTGGGATGAGGGTCAATCAGCGCAGGCAATCGAACACATGCAGCGGGCCGTCTTCCGGGCATCTCGATCACGGGACCTTGAACGACTGGGCTGGGGCAAACTGCGCCTGTGGCTGATGCTCGCCAATCGGGCTGACTTCGAGGCGGCCACAGTCGTACTCGCAGAGGCCAGAGAGCTCGCGTTAAGGCTAGGTGACCCGAGCCTCTTAGCGACATTCCATGTGGCGGTGGCGGAGCTCGATGCGAAACGCGGACTACTTCGGACCGCAAAGAGGCACGCTTCGAGCGCTATGAGGCTGCTAGTCGAGTATCCAAACTGTTGGCTGGAAGCTTGGGCCGAGAACGTACAGTTGGCGATTGCGCTTACCGAGTCCGACCTCGACGCCGGAATGGAGCATGGGCGTCGAGCAGTGGGCTTGGCAGAGGACTCTGGCGTTGCCGTAACACTAAGGGCCTGCCTGGCGAATCTCGGCAACGTCATGTACTTGGAGGGTCGGCTGGATGAGGCGCTCGACCTCTTTCGACGGTCCCTGGAAGCGCTCCCATCCTCAGGAGAAAATGGTTGTGGACCTATCGACGCTATGGCATGGGTCAAAATAACCCAAGGGTTACCAGAACAGGCGGATGCTCTTCTCGATCAGATTGATCAGGCGGTGAGGTTCTGATGCGGACCGCGGGCTTTACGTATTCAGGTACGCCCTACTAACAAGGGTGCACTCGCTATTGCGCCAACAACGTTGGGAACTCGCCTTAGCACAGGCGGAAGCGCTCGGACAGAGGGCCCAAATTACACACGATAGCCTCTTAGCGGCTCATTCAAAGCTCTGTCGCGCCCAAGCACTTTCGCGCCTAGGCCACGTTGGAGAATCCCTCGAACTCACTGCGAGCCTCTCAAGCGACATCCACAATCTGCCACGTGGCTTTCTCGCGCAATACGAGATGTGCCTTGGGACTGCCGCAGCAATGATGAAGGAGCGTGATTCGGCCGATGTCCACTACCGGCGAGCTTCACTCGTCCTTGAGAGCCTCCACAATGTTCCTGGACAGATGGACCTCAAATGGAACCTGAGAAACTCTCGGCGCCGAGGGCAACGAGAACTCGTTGACTCGACCGCCGCAAGCCGCCAAACGCGTGGCCCAATCGATCGGCGCGCTCTTTGCCCACCCTCGAAGTGCTCGGTTTGTCGCGGAGGAACTTGTCGCGCTATTGAGGGACGCTGACTGCGTCGAAAGGGCAAGGCTAGTAGAAGCAACAAACGGCGAGAGCACCAGACCGGAGCTCGATGAATCTGCTGAGCGGCGGACGTCGGAGGCGTGCATATACTCGGGCCAGTCTGGCACTAAGACATTGGAGGTGTGGGTCGATTCGCGGAGCGACGTGGAATCAGTGGCCACAATGAACGCCATCCGAATGGTTCTGGCTGGACTATCTGAGCTCGAAACCGCCCGCGCTTCGATCCAAGAACAATTCGCTCTCTGGCCGGTCGAGGATGCGCCAATCGAAGGCGACCAGGCCGTGCTCACCGGACGGATGCGCGAGCTGATGACGTTCGCGCGCCGCGTCGCGCGCACCAACGTCAGCGTCCTCATCACCGGCGAAAGCGGCACCGGCAAGGAAATCCTCGCCCGCGCCATCCACGGCTACTCCGACCCGCGCCGGCAAGCCCTTCGTCCCCTTCAACTGCACCGCCATCCCGCGCGACCTGCTCGAAAGCCAGCTGTTCGGCCACCGCCGCGGCGCCTTCACCGGCGCCGACCGCGACCACCCCGGCCTCATCCGCGCCGCCACGCGACGGCACCCTCTTCCTCGACGAAATCGGCGAGCTCAGCCTCGACCTCCAGCCCAAGCTGCTCCGCTTCCTCGAATCCGGCGAGATCAACCCGCTCGGCGAGCCCGAGCCCGCTCACCGTCGACGTCCGCATCGTCGCCGCCACCAACGCCAACCTCGAGCAGCTCGTCCAGCGACGGCCGCTTCCGCGAAGACCTCTTCTACCGCCTGAACGTCGTCCGCCTGACGCATCCCGCCGCTGCGCGAACGCCGCGACGAGATCCCCGCGCTCGTCCACCACTTCGTCGCCCGCGCCGCCGACCGAGTTCACGAAAGGCCGCGTCGCGCGTCGCCGAGGAAACGATGGAGCACCTGCTGCTCTACCGCTGGCCCGGCAACGTCCGCCAGCTGCAGAACGAGATGCGCCGGATGGTCGCCCTCGCCGACACCGACTGCGGTCCTGCACGCCCTCCGCGCTCTCGCCCGCGATCCGCCGCGCCACGGCCCGGCCTGCCGCCCGCGCCGTCGAACGGCCTCGAGATCGTCCGTCCCGCTCACGACAAGCTGACGCCGACGATCGCACGCATCGAGCGCGAAATGATCAAGGCCGCGCTCCGCGCGCATCACGGCACACGTCGACGCGGCCGCCAAGGCGCTCGGCATCTCGCGCAAGGGCCTCTACCTCAAACGCCAGCGGCTGGGACTGTAGGAGAATCCGGCGCCGCAAGCGTCGAGGCCGCCGCACCCCGCAGCAGCTCGATCGACGAGACCAGGACCCGCTGCGACCCGCACTTGGTCCGGATCGTCTGGAGCTTCCCCTCGCGAATCCGGTAGTACACCGTGCGCCTCGACACCCCCAGGGCGCGTGCGGCATCGTCAATCAACAGGCTCCTCTCGCCCATGACGCCGGGCCAGGCGCAGGTTCGATGCCACCCCCGAGGGCCACGAATCGGCCGATATTCCTTACTGGAGAACCGGATAGACAGCTCCGTGTCTCGGGCACGCCCTACTCGCGGGTAGTTGCTTCTCGCGCGCGGAGACCCCGGGCCCAAAGGAACAAGCCCGGCCAGCCCAAGAGTGTGCTATAGTTTTTGAGTCGTCAAACTTATGACTCAGAAGACAGAAAACCCCACGGCGGAGGTAGACCCAGGCGGCTGGCGGCTCCCGGCAGGCTCCAAGAGCCTGCCCGAGGTCCACGGCTCCATCGCCATCCCCACCACCGCCGGGTTCTGGCGCAAGCTCTTCGCCTTTGCGGGCCCGGGCTACCTCGTCGCGGTCGGCTACATGGACCCCGGCAACTGGGCCACCGACCTCGCCGGCGGCGCCCGCTTCGGCTACACGCTCCTCAGCGTCATCATGATCTCCAACCTGATGGCGATCCTGCTGCAGGCGCTCTCCGCGCGCCTCGGGATCGCCGCCGGTCGAGACCTCGCCCAGGCCTGTCGCGACAGCTTCTCCACGCCGGTCACCATCTTTCTCTGGGTCCTGTGCGAGATCGCCATCGCCGCCTGCGACCTCGCCGAGGTCCTCGGCGCCGCCATCGCCCTCAACCTGCTCTTCGGGCTGCCCCTCATCTGGGGCGTCACGCTCACGGCCCTCGACGTGCTCATCGTGCTCTTCCTTCAGCACAAGGGCTTCCGCTATGTCGAAGCGCTCGTCGTCGGCCTCATCCTCCTCATCGCCGGATCGTTCGCCGTGGAGCTGTGGCTCGCCAGGCCCGATCTGGGCGACGTGGCCGCCGGCTTCATTCCGAACCCGGCCATCCTGGGCAGCACCGAGATGCTCTACATCGCCATCGGCATCCTCGGCGCCACGGTGATGCCGCACAACCTGTACCTGCACACTTCCATCGTCCAGACCCGCAAGTACGAGGACACCGACGAGGGCAAGCGCGAAGCCATCCGCTTCGCCACGATCGACTCGTCGTTCGCGCTCATGTCCGCGCTCTTCATCAACGCCGCCATCCTCATCATGGCGGCGGCCACCTTCCACGGCACCGAGCACGAAAGCGTGGCCGACATCGGCGACGCCTACCAGCTCCTCTCGCCGCTCCTCGGCACGACGATGGCGAGCACGCTGTTTGCGGTCGCGCTGCTCTGCTCCGGACAGAACGCCACGCTGACCGGGACGCTTGCCGGCCAGATCGTCATGGAAGGCTTCATCAACCTGCGGCTCCGCCCGTGGCTGCGCCGGCTCATCACCCGCCTCATCGCCATCGTCCCGGCGGTCATCGTCATCGCCATCTACGGCGACGAAGGCACGGGACCGCTGCTGATCCTCAGCCAGGTGATTCTGAGCATGCAGCTGCCGTTCGCCGTCTTTCCGCTCGTGATGTTCACGAGCGATCGGAAGAAAATGGGCCAGTTCGCGAGCCCGCTGTGGGTCAAGGCGCTCGCGTGGACGGTGGCGGTCATCATCGCTGCCCTCAACGTCTGGCTGCTCTACCAGACTTTGTCCAGCTGGTCGCTTAGACTGGGCAACAGGTCTGGAAGTCGGGAGAGTCTGGAAGGTCGGTAGCTGGAGCGCCGTGCGTCAGAGTCCTTCGTAGTTCTGACTTCAAAGTTCGAAGTTTATGTATAAGCGCATTCTCGTCGCCGTCGAGCACTCACAGGCCGACCGGACGATCCTCGAGCACGTCACGAAGCTCGCCGGGCTCACGGGCGCGGAACTGCTGCTCGTCCACGTGGCCGACGGATGGGCCGCACGCAACTACGACCAGCTGAAGCTGCGCGAGTCGGAAGAGATGAAGGCGGACCGTGAGTACCTCGAGTCGCTCCAGCGGGACCTCTCTGCCCGGGGCTTCACGGTCCGGACCCACCTCGCGCTGGGCGACCCGGCTACTGAGCTGATCCGCGCGGCCGAGGCCGAGCACGTGGACCTCCTGGCTATGTCCACGCACGGCCACCGCTTCCTCTCGGACGTCGTCCACGGCGCCACAGCCGACCGGGTCCGCCACCTGGTCAGCATCCCCGTTCTGCTGCTCAAGGCCCAATAACGCCCTCCGGGTCCGCCGCCGGAGCCAACCGCGACACCAGTCGTGGCGTCTACTCCACGTGTGACCGACGCCGACCTCGTCGCCCGCGCCCGCGAGGGAGACGATTCGGCGTTCGGGGAGCTCGTGGAGCGCCACAGGGCCGCCGTGTTCAGGGCCACGCTCGCGGCGCTCGGTTCCCATGCCGAAGCCGACGATGCCGCACAGGACGCGTTCGTGCTGGCATACAAGCGGCTCGACGGTTTTCGGGGCGATGCCAGCTTCAAGACATGGCTGCTGGCCATCGCGTGGCGGCAGGCCATCAGCCGGCGGCGAGGCGTGCGCCGCTGGTGGCGGCGATTGGGAGCCTCGCCGGCGCCCGACGGAGAGCCCGACGGTGAGAACGGCCGGTGAAATCCCTGGCACCGCGCCCTCTCCCGAAGAACAGGCGGCCGCCGGGCAACTCCGCGCGGCGATCGTCGCTGCCGGTACGCAGCCTGCCGCCGAAGTTGAGAGACGCATTGCTCCTGGCGCAGGCAGGCGAGTACAGCTACGAGGAGATCGCGGCGATGCTCCGAATCCCGGTGGGCACGCTCAAATGGCGGGTTTCCGAGGCGCGCCGCAAGGTGAGGCAACGGCTCGATGAGAGGGGCTTCGGCCGTGGATGAGCGCTGGATCGACACCGTCGCGCGCGAGATGACCGAGGCGATGCCGCCGGTCGATCTGAGGGCGCGCGTGCTTTCGCGAATCGCGCAGGGCGAGCGTACGAAGACAGCCCTGGCCTGGAGGTTTGCGCCAGCGGCGATCGCGCTTGCTGCGGCAGCGGCACTGGTTGCTGCTGTCTGGCCGTGGTCGCAGGCCGAATTGCCCGTGGAGAACCAGTCGGCCCTAACCGCGCCGCCGTCAACCGGCGCGCGCGAGGCAATTCCCCCCGAACCAGAGCCGGCCCCTATGGCGACGGACGCCACGGCGCCGGTTCGGGCGCAGCGGACAGCACCCGTCGTCCTTAGGGGCTACCCCTTCGACAGCCCCGACACGAGCGCGCTGGCGACGCCGCCGCTCACCGTGACTGCCATCCCGGATGAGCCCATCGCAATCCTGGATTCGCCCGCGATCGGATCGCTCGAAATCGGCACGCTCGGCTTCACGAGGCTCGAGATCGAGCCGCTCGCGTATCAAGGAGACTTTCAATGACGAGATGCATCGCCGCCTTCGCGCTGTTGACGCTCGTGACCGCTTCGAGTGCCCTCGGTCAGACGCCACCGCCGCCCCAGCCGCCTCCCGCACCGGCTCGTCCGGCACAGCCCGCAACGCCACAGACCCTTCCGACCCCGACAACCCCACCGCGCCCCGGCGCAGACGGCTCCCGCTCCGCCACCGGCTCCACCAGCCCCACCTGCCCCTCCGGTTCGACGGCTGGGTCAGGCCGTGAACGTGAAGGTCGACGTGACGATCATCGATCAGAGTGGCAAGGCGAACCCTCTCCGGAAGACTGTCACCGTTGTTACGGCAGACGGCCTGAACGGACGCATAAGGGCTGGGGCGAATTACGCGAACATTGGAGAGGTGCCGTTGAACATCGACGTGGAGCCCGCCCTGCTGCAGAACGGCAGGATTCTACTGGCGCTGAACCTCCAGTACGACCTGCCAGCCACGACCACGATCGAAGACAAACCCGGAACCCCGCTCCTGAGACGCATGGCGATTCAGGAGAACCTTCACATCGTGCTCGACAACGGCAAGCCGATGATCGCGGCACAGTCTGCCGATCCGGTAGGGCGATCGTCAGGTCACGGTGGAAGTGACGGCGACGGTGCTCAAATAACGGGGAACAGAGATCAGAGATCGGGGATCGGGGGAACGGAAATCGCGGGTGTTCAGACGAGCGGTCGTCCTTTGAGCCGCTCGAGGATCCGGAGCGGCGAACGTTCCGGCGAACGCATCGCTTGGACCGGCAGCAGAAATGTCTGTTCGAGCTGATACTGCCCCGCCATCGCGGCATGGCTCACTTCGTCGGTGAACGTCGCCCAGGTCGTACCGGACGGAAAGTCGAAGGCGATCTGCGGCGCCGACTGCTGATAGCGCTCGTCTTCCTTCATGCGGTCGTGGAGCTGCAGCATGAGCGCGTCGTAGGCGGACCGGGTCGACTTGGTCACTCCGACGGCCCGCAGGATTACCGCCTGGCCCGGCCACGGCAGCGACAGGGACGCCGCAAAGCGGCGCGCCAGCGGCTCGAACTCCTCGCCGACCCGCCACGAACGCGCACGGCCCCCGGGGTTGACGTTGCTGAAGACGCGGAGGATCCGGCGGCCCTGCACGGGCGACGCGGGAAAGCTGTCCACGTGAAGCCTTGTATCGTCCTTGCGCCAGGAGGTGGTGCGACCCGCGATTTCGGCTGGACGAAAGCTCGCCCGTGCGCGCTGCAGTTGTCCGCGGTACGCCGGCAGCACGCGATCCAGGAGCGAGGCCGCGCGAGCGCTGAAGCGCGACATGAGCCGACCCAGCCGCTCGCGGTCAACGCCCTCCAGCGTCGTCCCACCCGTGCGGCCTGAGGCCGGATCGAAGCTGGCGTTCTTGGCTGAGCTGAGGATGTCGGGCGAGAAGAGGGGCGCCTCATCCGGCTCGACCGCAAACGGCAGGTTCGGAAAGAACAGGACGTCGCCGCGTTCGAGCCGGGCGACCAGGTCTTCGCCCTCAGCCGTCCAGGAAGCCTGGCCGACGGGCGTGATTGCCACCGCTACGGCTGCCCCTCTTCTTCTTCGTCTCCCCAGGGGTTGGGCTGCGGCCCTGGAACGATGCCGGCGATATCGGGGTCTTCGTCACCCTCGCGTCTGGTCGTGCCGGCCTTCTGCACTTTCGCCGTCGCGCGGCGTTCGTCCTTGGCCTTTCGCTTTTCCTGGCGGGCACGCTCCTTGGCGCGCTTCTCGAGCGTTGGTCTTGTTCTATTTGCCATGGGCCTCCTAAGGATCTCCTAATTTATCACTTGCTTCGCGCAGAGCGAAGGCCGTGAGCGTCGAGCCCGAGGGCATCACCACGAATTGCCGGCCATCCACCATGAACGTTGTCGGCGGCGCGTAGATGGCCGCGCCGAGCTGATAGCGCCACAACTCCTTGCCGCTCGTCGCATCGGCCGCGAACACATGGCCCTCGTTGGTGCCGCTGAACACGACGCCGCCGGCCGTCGACAGCACGCCCGCCCACGACGGCGACGGATGAGCGACCTCCCACTTCCGGGCTCCCGTGACCGGATCGATGGCGCGGAGCGCGCCCGTACTGCCCGGCACAGGCCGCATGCTCCCGCCCATCGCGCGGTCGCCGGCCTTGACCGCCGCAGTCGGCGCAGCTGACAGATACACCATGCAGGTCTCGCGCGCCGTCACGTAGAAGAGCCCCGTCGCCGGGTTGAACGACGGCGACATGAAGTTGGTCCCGCCGAAGAGATCGGGACAGGTCCGCGTGCCTGCCGCCGTGGGACGCTGCTCGGGAATCTCGACCGGGCGGCCGTCGGCCCCGATCTCCTTCGCCCAGGTCTGCTCCACAAACGGCTTGGCGTGGATGAACTTGCCGTTCTCGCGATCGAGCACGTAGAAGAAGCCGTTGCGGTTGGCCACCATCACGACCTTCCGCGGCTGCCCGCCGATCGCAAGGTTCGCAAGCACGGGGATCTGGTTGGCGTCCCAGTCGTGCTCGTCGTGCGGCGTGAACTGATAGTGCCACCGGATGGTGCCTTTGTCCGCGTCGAGAGCAATCAGCGAGTTCGTGTACAGGTTGTCGCCCTTGCGGTCGGCGCCGTAGAAATCAGGGTTTGGATTGCCGGTGCCCCAGTAGATCAGGTTGAGCTCCGGATCGTAGGTGCCTGTCAGCCACGTGGGCCCGCCCCCGCGTTGCCACACTTCCGGCGGCCACGTCTCGCTGCCAGGTTCGCCCGCCGCAGGGACGGTCCAGAACCGCCATATGCGCTTTCCGTCCATCGGATCGTAGGCATCCAGGAACCCGCGAATCGCGAACTCGCCGCCCGCAATCCCGACGATGACCTTGTCCTTGACGATGAGCGGCGCCACGGTGGACGCGTGACCGAGCTTGTGGTCGCCCATCTCGACGTCCCAGAGCACCTTGCCCGACTTCGTGTCCAGCGCGACCAGGTGCCCGTCGAGCGTCGTCATCAGGAGGCGATCGCGGTAGACCGCGAAGCCCCGGTTGACGAACCCGCAGCACACCTTGAGCTCGGACTGCGCGCGGCAGCGAACGCTGGTGCCGCCAGATCTGGCGGCCGGTCTTGGCGTCGATGGCCCAGGCGGCATTGAGCGGGCCGGTCACGTACATCACGCCGTCGATCACGATGGGCGTGGCCTCGAACTTGTGGCCGGAGATCCCGGTCTGGAACGTCCACTGCGCGCTCAACTGCGCCACGTTGGCCGGCGTGATCTGCGTGAGCGGGCTGTGCCGCTGACCGGTGTAGTCGCCCGAATACGTCAGCCACCGGGCCGGGTTCGCGAGGCCGCCAGCGATGTCGGCCATGCTGATGTCCTGCGCAGCGATGGACGTCACCAGCAGCGCGAGCAGCCGAGGCTAGCGGTCGACAGGAACACACGATGGGATACGGCGCGCATGAGCCTCCTCGAATGACGGGTTGGGCCGGGTTCCGCAGGGACCCGGCCTGCAGCAGGTTGGCGCCTACGGGCGCGGGAGCGCGAAGGCGACGAGCGTGGCGCCCGCGGGCACCAGGACGTACTGCCGGCCGTCGAGCATGTAGGTCGTCGGCGACGTGCCGTGCACGTTCGACCCAAGCTGATAGTTCCACAAGAGCTTCCCGCTCCGGGAATCCATCGCCAGGATGTTGCCGTCGTTGTCGCCTGCGAACACCAGCCCGGCTGCGGTCGACAGCACTCCGGTGGCCGACGGTGCCAGGAACTTGAACTCCCATTTCATGGTCGCCGTGATCGGATCGATCGCGCGGAGCGCGCCGACGCCGCGACCCGACGCCTGGCACGCGCTGCGTCGCGCCCGCCGGTGAAGTTCTGGCCCGGAACGTAGTCCGGCTTCCAGGCAAAGTAGATGGCGCAGGTTTCGCGCGCGCTCACGAAGAACAGCCCGGTCGCCGGATCGAACGACGGCGGATAGAAGTTGGTGCCGCCCATCAGGTCCGGACAAGTCGCCGCACCCTTCTCGTCTGGAACGTGGCCGGGGAGCAGAACCGGACGGCCGTCGCGGCCGATCTCGGTGGCCCAGGTGGTCTTCACGTAGGGCTTGGCGACGATGATGCGCCCGTTCGTGCGGTCGAGCGTGTAGAAGAACCCGTTCCGGTTCGCGACCATCACCACCTTGCGGGGCTGACCGTCGATCGTCAGGTCCGCGAGGATCGGGACGTGGGTCGAATCCCAGTCGTGGATGTCGTGCGGGGTGAACTGATAGTGCCAGCGCAGCTTGCCCGTGTCGGCGTCCAGCGCCACGATCGAGTCGCTGTACAGGTTGTCACCTTTGCGGCTGTCGCTGTGGTAGTCGGGGCCGGGGTTGCCGATCCCGTAGAACACGAGGTTCTGTTCAGGGTCGTACGTGCCGGTCACCCAGACCGACGCGCCCCCGATCTTCCACGAGTCGTTCGCCCAGGTTTCGTTGCCGGGCTCGCCGGGTCCGGGAATCGTGTAGAAGCGCCACGCCCGCTTGCCGGTCTTCGCGTCGTAGGCGTCGATGAACCCTCGAATCCCGTACTCTCCGCCGGCCACGCCGACGATGACCTTGTCCTTGACGACGAGCGGCGCGAGCGTGGCGGCGTACCCGTTGCTGTACTCCTCCATCTCCGTGTCCCACAGCACGCCGCCGGTGCGCATGTCGAGCGAATCGACATGGGCATCGAGCGTGATCATGAACAGTCGATCGCCGAGCGCGCCGAAGCCCCTGTTGACCAGGCCGCAGCAGGCCGTCAGCCCGGTGGCCGGCAATTGGCGCCGGTACCGCCAAATCTGCCGACCCGTTCGAGCGTCAAGTGCCCACGCGTTGTTGTTCGGGCCGGTCACATACAGGATGCCGTCGAGCAGCAAGCGACGTGGTCTCGAACCTGCCGAGCACTCGGTTTGAAACGTCCACTGGTGCGTCAGACGGTTCACGTTCTGCGGGTTGACCTCCGTGAGAGGACTGTGGCGCTGCCCGTTGTAGTTGCCGCCGAAGTTGCAGCCACTTGGTCGGATCCTTCAACCCGTCCAGGAGGTCCTGGTTCGTCACGGTCGCGGGTCCGGTCGCGGCCGGGGGCGTTGCTGCGCGGCCAGCGAGGCGACGCCGAGGACGGCAGCGAGAGAGGCGATAGGGACGAGTCGCGAAATCGTCATGGCAGTCCTTCTTAGTCGATAGCGCAGGCGCCTTACATGGGCGCGGGAGCGCGCAGCGATTCGAGATAGCGGACGAGATCGTCCAGGTCGCTTTCGCTCAACATCTCGGCGGTGTACACGGGCATGGCGGACCGTGTGCCGTTGACCACGGCCTTGAGCGAATCCCTCATGTATCCCTGGATGCGCTCGCGCGTGTCCATGATCTGCACCGAGAAGAGATCCTCGTTCTTCTTGACGCCGCGCACCTGCTGGCCTTCCGGCGTCGTCAGGGTCACCGGCTCGTATCCCTGGCGGAAGTCCTCGTTGGCGCCGCGAATCTGTCGCACGAGCGAGGCGCGGGCTCGCGACGCGCCAACGCGCGACAGGTCGGGACCGAGGCGACCGCCTTCGCCGTTGACCAGGTGGCAGCTCGAGCACTGGGCCCTGAAGATCCTGGCGCCATTCTCTGCGTTCCCGCGGGGCGCGGCGGATGGTGCCGGCACGCTGAGCGTCGCCAGATACGCGATCATCTTCCACACTTCGCCGTCGGGCGTTCGCACGCTCACGGCAGGCATCTCGGTGCCCGGAACGCCGGTGCGCAGGATATTGAACAGTCGGGCATCGGTGGCGCCAGCCGCGCGAAGGCCGGTGATGTCCGGCCCGCGGGCGCCTTTGGCATCGATGCCGTGGCAATCCGCGCAGCGGGATCGAAACTGCCCCTGGCCCGCGAGAATCGCCGCCGGGTCGCCCGCGAACGGGTTCTTCGCCTGTGGACCTTGAAGCGCAGGCGCCACGAGATCCTGGGCGCCCGCGAAGGACCCGGCGGACAGCACCAGGACGGTGGCCAGCGACCACACCAATCGAGCAAACCGCATGGGCTCCCTCCCGGACGTTGTGGCGCGTCCTTCGTTTGTCGTTCTCTCCCGGACGCCATGATTCCGCGCCCCGAAGCGGGGCTTATTATAGACCCAAGCCTGTGGCGACCCGCTCCACGACACCTGCGCCGGCCGCCCTCGACGCCGGCCACTTTCTCGACGCGCTGAACCGCTTCTCCGCCGTGCTCTCGGTCAAGCTCTATCGCCTGACCGTCGAGCCACCGCCGCCGGTGCCGGTCCTGCCCTGCCTGGACCACGAGGCCATGCTGCACGAGGGGATCGCGCCGCACGCCGGCGGCCTACCTCCAGGATCGCTCGGGCGACCTTCACGAGGTGGTCTTCATTCCGGACGAGGCGCGCCTCGATGTCGACGTCGTCTCCACCCTCGGCGAGTGCTCCGACGCCTCGCGCGACGAGCTGGTCGCGAACCTTCGCCAGCATTTTCCGACCTTCAAGGTTCGCGTGGATAAGCCTTCGCGGATTCGCGGCGAGTATCGCGTGGCGGGCGCCTGCCGCGCCCAGGTGAAGCTGCGGGACGTGCTCCTCGGCGGGGATCTGGACCGGACCAAGGCGGCCGTCGACCGCCTCCAGACCATCAGCTCGCTCATGGAAAAGGAGTCGCGCGTCGCGTCATGGGGTTCGAGAACGGTGATGACCCCCCTTGTCGCGCTCGCCGGGTTTCTGTCGTATGAAGTGCTGGGCACCATTTCGGCCCGGCTCGGCTATCAGTGGGTGGCCTCGCTCCGCTACGTGGTGGTGGGAGTGGTGGGCGCCTTCTTTCTCTACTACGGCGTGAAGGCCGTCCAGCTCACCGAAATGGCGAACCGGGTGTGGAAACGGTCGGCGGAGTACAACCTCATCCTGACCGAGCGCGGCGATGGAGAAGGCTGCCGGGTCCGAAAGGACCCGGCCTACGAGCGGTGTAGGCGCAGGGTGTAGGGCGGGTCCTTCGGACCCGCCGTTCGAGAGGCTACGATGTCCAACCGACGACTTCGCGGCGCTGGGCGCCGTGCTCGCTGCGGCATTCGTCTCGCTCGGCGCGGCTCCCGATCCCGAGGCCGAGCGCTTCTGGCCGCAGTGGCGCGGCCCCTCGTCGACCGGGGCCTCGGCTCAGGCGACGCCCCCGCTCGAATGGAGCGAGACGAAGAACGTCCGCTGGAAGGTCGAGATCCCCGGGCGCGGGTCGTCGTCTCCGGTGGTCTGGGGCGATCGGGTGTTCGTCCTGACCGCCATTCCGGCGTCGGCGTCCGGCGCGGCGCACGCACACGCCGCGCGGCGGCATCACGCCGAGGGAAACGCACCGCTTCGTCGTGTACGCCTTCGATCGCGCCACCGGGAAGATCGCGTGGGAGCGCATCGCGCGCGAAGCGCAGCCGCACGAGGCGACGCACCCCGACAACGGCACGTGGGCCTCGAGCTCGGCCGCCACCGACGGGCAGCACGTGTTCGCGTTCTTCGAGTCGTTCGGGCTCTATGCCTACGACATGAACGGGACGCCCGTCTGGCAGAAGGACCTCGGCGACAAGCAGATGCGCAACGAGTTCGGCGAGGGCTCCACGCCCGCGCTCCACGGGAACTACCTCGTCGTGGTCTGGGATCACCAGGGCACGTCCTTCATCGTCACCCTCGACAAACGAACGGGCGCCGAGGTCTGGCGGGCCGAGCGCAAGGAAATCGACACCTGGGCAACGCCCCTCGTGCTCGAGCACGACGGCCGCGCGCAAGTCGTGACCAACGGCATGAACCGGCTGCGCAGCTACGACCTCGAAACCGGGAAGGTCATCTGGGAAGCGCCCGGAACGACCATGAACCCGATCCCGTCGCCGGTGGCGGCCGACGGCATGGTGTTCGCCATGAGCGGCTTCCGCGGCAACAACCTGAAAGCCATCCATCTCGCCCAGGCGCGCGGGGATCTCACCGGCACGAGTGCCATCGCCTGGACACTCGATCGCGACACCCCGTACGTCCCCTCGCCGCTGCTCTATCAGGGTGTGCTGTACTTCATCAAGACCAACTCGGGAATCCTGTCGGCGTTCGACGCCAAGTCGGGCACGGCGCACTATCAGGCTCAGCGGCTGGAGGGGCTGAACGAGGTCTTCTCCTCGCCCGTCGGCGCCGCGGGCCGCGTGTACATCACGGACCGCGGCGGGCAGACGCTCGTCCTCCGGCACGGCGCCAAATACGAGGTGCTCGCGAAGAACGTGCTGGACGATGGCTTCGACGGGTCGGCCGCGCTCGTGGGCAACACCATCTACATGCGCGGCTTCAGAAGTCTGTACGCGATCGGAGAGTAGCGTCGAGGTCGGGAGGTCAGCGCGGGCGGCTAGCGCCGGAGGTGGGCACCCGAGGACATGGAGATCCGAGGCGTGGCGACGTGCGGTCAGGGTCCCTCGTCTCCGTCACTGTCCTTCGTAGTTCTAACTTCTAAGTTCTTACTTCCCGAAGGGTGAATCGTTTCGTCCGGCCCGAGCGTGCGCACGCGGTTCTTGCCGTCGCGCTTGGCGCGATAGAGCGCATAGTCCGCCCTGGCAATGAGCTCACGGCCGGGCATGCCGACCGACGACTCGGCGAGGCCCACGCTGGCCGTGACGCGCATGGCATCGAGGGCACGGTCGAAGGGACGGTAGGCCTCGATGCGCTCGCGGATGCGGTCGGCGACCTTCGCCGCGCTCTCGGCCATGCTGCCCGGCATGATGATCGCGAACTCCTCGCCCCCGAAGCGCGCGCACACATCGAAGATTCGCACTGAGCGCCGCAGGATCTCGGCGATGTCGCGGATCACCGTGTCGCCCGCCAGGTGGCCGAACGAGTCGTTGATCGACTTGAAGTCGTCGATATCGATCATGAGGAGCGTCAACGACAGCTGGTGCCGCCGCGACCGCTGCAGTTCTTCATCGAGGCGCGCGTGGAAGTACCGCCGGTTGAAGGCTCCGCTCAGCGGATCGATGGCCGCGGCGTGCGCGTAGTTCTCCGCCTGCGCGAGGGCACGCTCGCGGCCGAGCGCAAGCGCGGCGGGCGCAGCCATCGCCCTCAGCGTCGACACATCGTCTCTCGAGAAGGGCTGGCCATCCCGTCGATCGGTCACGCACACGACGCCGAGCGGTTCGCGCGCCGGGCCCACGGGCACCGCCACGAACGAGTCGGTCGCGTAACGCGGCCGGCGGCGGCGCCCTTCGGGCAATGCGCCGCGCCCGGTACGTAGAGCGCGCGGCCCGATTGAAAAACAGCGCCCACCACACCCACCCCGGGATCGATGCGCAGATGCTCCACGAGCTCGCGCGGATAGCCGTACGTGGACACGATCTGCAGGTGACGCTCGGTGCTGTCGGGCACGGCCAGCGCGCCGGTGCGCGCGTCGACGGCCTGGGCCATCTTCTCGACGACCGCGTTCCACACCGTCTGGGAGCCACGCACGCGCGCGAGGCTGCGCGCCAGTTGCTGGGCCAGGCGCCGCCGATCGGCGCGGCCCCCGGACACGTGGGCCTGCCACGCGAGCCTGAGGTTGCGGGTCAGCAGGGACAAAGCGGGCGCCGCCCGCATCCAGTCGCCCTGCAGCAGCAGGACGGCGGACGGGCGGGTGCCGCAGCCGACGAGCGTCCAGAGATGATCGCCGCTCAGCCACCGCTCCGTGCGGGCGCCGATCGGCGCGCCGGCGACACGGTCGAGCACGTGACCCGCGGTGGCGACGGAGGTGATGGCCGGGTGGGGATCGGACTCGGCGCCAATCGTCCAGCCGCCGGAGGCGCGAACGGCTATCGCCGCTTTCGCCGCGAGGACGCCCGCCACGCGCTGCACGAGCTGAGACGAGAGGTCGCCGCCGAGGTGCAGCGGCTCCAGATCCAGATGGACCTCGAGCAGCAGGCGCAGCTGGTCGGGCGCGAGCGTACGGGACGCCGCGATCCCGGCCACCGGGATGACGCCGGACGAATCCGGTTTCGTGGGGTGTGGATCCACGGTCTCGATCAAGTCCATTTGCCGGGCGACTTACTTCTCCTCAACGACAGCCTTCGCTGGGCGGCGCGCTGCTGAATTCCCGTGTGCGGCCTTTGAACACAGCTCGGCCGCCTTCGGCCAACCGGGCCCGCGGGCTCCTGCCTGCACAGATCGACGGCGTCCGAAATCGGGGGTCTGAATTCTCGCGAGGCGGGAAACGCAACAATCGCGCCGGATGAGCTGTCCCCTCGACGGGGCTCAGCGCCGGGGTGAGGACGGTCGTCGACGGCCCATGGCGGCTTTGGCCTGCGCTTCGACCAGCAGGGCGCGCCGCGGCGATCCGGCCGCCTGGCTGGCCATCCCGAACGACGCGTACGGCCAGAGCGCGGCGCCATCCGGCGCCTCCACGACGGCCTTGAGCCGCGCCAGCACGACGCCGGCGCCTTCGTGCGAGGTGTCGGGCAGGAGCACGCCAATGTCGCCCGACGACAGCCGTCCGGCAAGATCGGTGGGCCGGAGCAGGCTCCTGGTGGTCCCGATCCACGAGAGCGTCGTCTCCGAGCCGCGCGGCTCCGCGCCGAAGGAGAGGACAATCACCGCGACGTCCTCGGACTGTTCGGCGGCCCCCGCGACATACTGCTCGATAATCTGCTCGAAGCTTCGGGAGACCCGTCGCCGCTCGGGAGCGCCGGCGAGGCGGTTGGACACCGCCCGAAGCCACGCGCTCAACGTGAACGCCGCCGAGTGCAGGAGGCGCTCGTCGCGCCGGGTGAGCGCGCGCCCGGTGCGTTCGATGCCCACGGCGGCCGCGTACGGAGGGGCCACGTCCACGGGCAGCACGAGGCGCGCCCACTCGCCTTCCCGCTCATAGCGACGACCGGACGCAGGCGAACCCGCCAGGAGCGAGCGCGCGGACGCGCCGATCGCCAGCGCGCACTCGCCATCGCTGCGCATGACCACGAAGGATGCGTCGCCACCGAGCACCGCCGAGAGCTCGTCGATGGCCAACTGAGCCGCCTGCTCGAGCGCGTCGGCCGACGGCAACAGGTGCTGCACCATCGCCCAGGTCAGGCGCGACGACTCGACCGCCGCAACCTCTCCAAGCGCCTCGCCGAGCACGCTCAGATAGACGTCGAGGCGCGTGTCACTCGTGGGGTCCGCGCTCCCGGTGGTCACGATGAGCCAATCGGAGATCGCGCGGCCCTCCACGCGTGCTGCCAGGAGATCCTGCGCATCGCCTGGCGCGTCGGTGAACCCGAGACGCAGCCGCGCGGCGCGATCGAGGCGGGCCACGGTGTCGGCCACGGGCAACGAGCCGCGATCGAGGGTCAGCGGCGCCCGTGCATCGTCGGAACCCGGCAACGCCACGTGGCGGGTGAAGAGGCCGTCGAGATCGCCGAGGTAGGCCCACGACTCCGCGTCCTGCCACACGGCAAGGGCGTCGATGAAGATGCGCACGAGCTCGCGTTCGCTCGTGCGAGGCGACGTCTGATTCAGCAGACGGTGGAGCGAGGCGAGGCGGTGGAGCTCGGAGGCATCGGCGGACGCCGAGCCGGCGGTCGCTTCGTCGGCGGCTGGAGCGGCGGCGTTCAGCGCGCCGGCCAGCCACCAGCCGATCCGCGAGAGCTGGCGTTCGTCGCGCGCGCCGTAGTCCGCATTCTGATCCGACACGAGGAGCACGCCAATCGCGGCGCCGCGCGTGCCGAGGACGGGAGTACACGCCATTTTCACTTGATCGACCGAGACGATTTCCTGCTTCTGGGATTGCAGGCAGCGCAGCACCGCCGCGTGCAGCTCCTTGTGATCGAGATCCAGGCGGCGGATCGTGGAGACCGTGCGTTCCGGCACCGTCGGAAGCAGCGGCGAGAGCCTGGGATCGACGAGCTCGATCGACAGATTCAGGCGGCGGCGTACGTCGAGCAGCCACGTCCACGAACTGCTGTGGGTGAGCAGGTCCAGGTCCGAGCCGGCGGAGGCCGAGTGAGCCAACGGTCGCCACTCTACAACATCGGGGCCAACAGCTCAGCAGGAGGTCAGCCGACGGCGCGAGCGGGAAATGTCTGCCTGAAGGATGACTATCGACGCGCCCTTTATGGCGCTAGTGACCGACGGCGAGCCGGGCGGGGTACGAGATCTTCGGGGTCATCGGGGTCATCGGAATGGCACGCGCGGACGGCACATCGTGGGACAGCGCCACCGCGATGTGCAGGTCCTCGCTGACGCCGTTCCTGGGCGCCGTGCCCATCAGGCGCAGCGGTGTGGCCCTGGCAAATGCGCTGCGGTAACGCTCCGGCGCCGCGGGGAACGCCGACAGCGGCGGGCGGCCGTGGCGGCGATCGAGATCGATGTGCGCAAAGAGGATCTGCAGCACCGCGCTGACGGCGGCCTCGCAGCTTCGGGCCTCGGCGGCCACATCGTGCTCGAGGGCACGCGCGACCCAGACGCCGCGCAGGCTCTGAAACACCAGGATCCGCAGCCAGGGGGGTGGCAGCATCGCCTTACGTGTATCGGCCAGGCGAATGAAGGGGGTTAGATGAGAAAGTGGGAACTTCTGTCTACGACCGAACCTGCTCGTCGACGAGATCCTCAGGCGGTGGATCGCATCTCGCCGCCCACGCGACCAGCGGCGCCACCGACGCCGGGCGCTCGTCGGGTGCCACGCGCAGGGCGCTCCGCAGGAATTCGTAGAGCTCCGTGCTGATGCCCTCTCCGATCTCGCTGGCGGGTGGCAACTGCATCGTCAGCTTCTCCTGCACGAGCTCGAAGATGGAGGTCGCCTTGAACAGGTGCTGACCCGTGAGCAGATTCGTACGCGAGGCAGCCGAGTGCGTAGACGTCGGTCCTGCGGTCGAGCGCGCCGCCGGACAGCTGTTCCGGCGCCATGAACGCGGGCGTGCCCATCACCAGGTGGTCTGCGGTTCTGGTGTGATCGTCCGGGCGGAACGCAGGCACGGCGAGTCCGAAGTCGGTGAGCTTGACGTCGCCGTGGCGAGTGATCATCACGTTGCCGGGTTTCAGGTCTCGGTGCACGAGCCCACGGTGGTGGACGTACTCGAGCGCGCGCGCAAGCTGCCCCAGAATCGGCCGCACTCGCGACTCGGCCAGCCGGCCGCGCGCACGGACCAGCCGCTGGAGATCGACGCCCTCACAGAGCTCCATCACGAGGAAGTAGGTGTGGTACGCCGGGAACAGCCGCTTCAGGTGCGCGATGTTTTCATGGTCCAGGCCCTGAAGGATCTCCGCCTCCTGACGGAAGCGCGCAAGCGCGCCGGCGTCGTAGATCAGCCGGTAGCTCATCATCTTGAGCGCCACCAGTTCGCCGGTCGACTGGTCCTCCGCCCGGTACACGACGGACATGCCGCCGCGCCCGACGCAGCGAAGGATCCGGAATCCTTCCACCTGCTTGTCGCCGAACCCGTCGTGCGCACCCTGCCCCAGTCGATCCGCGACGAGTTCGGTGAGCACCATGCCGAGCTCGAGATGACGCGCGGCCAGCTGGTCGAACGCGGCGGTCGGCACGAGCAGCGCCCGAACGGGTGAATCGGCGATGACGGTCGCGCTTCGTGGTTCGCGCGTGACGAGCGCCATCTCGCCCACGACATCACCGCTCGTGAAGCGACCGATGCAGCGATCCTCGCCGTCCTGGCCCCGAAGCAGCGCCCGCGCTGTGCCTTCGAGCAGAATCAGCAGACCCTCCGCCGGGTCGCCCTGCGTCATCAACGCGTCTCCCGGCTGGAACGAGCGCTCTGTCGCCGCCGCCAGGAGGTCCTGCAAGGCGAGTGGAGACAGCGTCGTCAAGGCCCGGCAGTTGCGGAGCAAGCTCCAGACCTGCGGGTTCGCATCAGGAGGAGACACACCCACGTCGCGGCCAGGCGCCCATGCGCATCCGGCGCGCCCGCCACGGTGTCGGCGCGCGAATTGTCCGCGGGACGCCCCGGTTCATTTCCGCGCATGGTCAATCACCGCTGGCGATCGTAACAGACGCCACGGTGACGCGCTGACGTCGCTCGCGCAACCGGACGGGGGACTATGGCTGGCGGCACGCCGGTTGCGGGACGCCGGGCGGCGTCAGGACCATTTGCCAGACCTGCGCGCGCCGCGAGCGGACGAAGCCGGCCGACGTCAGCAGATAGAACTCGAACATCCGCTTGAAGCGCCCGCCGAGCAGGCTGCCGTAGCGTCCCTGCAGGCTGGGCCACGCCTGCTGGAAACGCGTGTGCCACTCCATCAGCGTGCGGTCGTAGTCGGTCCCGATGTTGTGGGCATCGTCGAGCACGAACAATCCGTCGATGCCACGGCCGATTTGCGCGATCGACGGCAGGTTGACCAGGGGAAAGATGTACTTGTCGAGGAAGCGACCGCCGCGGTACTCGGTCCGGCACACACCAATCGAATGCACGAGCGCGTAGCCGCCGTCGGCCAGCCTGGACCGGACGACTTCGAAAAAGCGACGGTGGTTCCGATGGCCAACATGCTCCAGGCACCCTATCGACACCACGCGGTCAAACGTGCCGCGTGACATCGCGGTAGTCCTCGACGCGCAGCTCCACCGGCAACCCGGCGGCGCGCGCCGTTCCGAGCGCCGCCTGCTCGCGCGACAGGGTGACGCCGGTCACGGACGACGCCGTAGCGCTCGGCGGCGAACCTGGCAAACCCACCCCAGCCGCAGCCGATGTCGAGGACCCGCATTCCCGGCTCCAGCGTCAGCTTGCGGCACACAAGATCGAGCTTGGCCTCCTGCGCTTCCTCCAGGGTACGCGCGCCGCCGCGCCAGTAGGCGCAGGTGTACGCCATGTAGCCGCGTGTCGAGCATCGCCTCGAACAGGTCGTTGCCGAGGTCGTAGTGCGGCGCCACATCGCGGCGCACCCTGCGGCGTGTCTGCCGGGTGACGATCCGTGCGATGAGCGCGTTGACCAGGTCGACCGGTCGAGGAGCGACTCGGTCGAGTTCAGCGGCAAAGAGGCGCGACGCGAGTTCGTCGAGCCGATCGCAATCCCAGTCGCCGTCCATGTACGACTCGCCGAAACCGAGCTCGGCGTCCGCGAGCACTCGGGCGAAGAAACGTTCGTCGTGCACGCGAATGTCCCACGGACGCCGGCCGCCGACCCGGACGTCTGCCCGCGCCAGGATCGCTTCGACGGTGAACTGGCGGCTCCGGCGGAACATCGCGCGGGACAGCGGGAGCGATCGGACAGTCTCGATGTGCCGCATCGTCAGGTCGGTTGGAGCCGCTCGCGCCTGGCGCGGGCGATCACTTCGGGCGACGTGCGCTTCAGGTCCCGACGCCAGGCGGACGGCCGCGAGCGCGCAGACCAGCCATTTCGTCGGATCGTAGTCGCGCCACCGGATGCCGTTCCGGAAGTCAGACGGAAACCGGTGATGAAAGTTGTGGTAGCCCTCGCCCATGGTCAGCAGCGCGACGAAGCGCGTTGTCTCGCGCTGACGTCGCGTGCGAATACGGCCGCCGGCCGAAGCGGTGGGCCACGGAGTTGATGGCAAACGTCGAGTGATACTGCACGACGAGTCGGATGCAGCCCGCCCAGAGGAAGGCGCCCAGCGGGTCGCCCCAGGCAAGGCCGATGAGCGCCGGAACGACGCCTGCCATCACCGATCGCAATCGGCGGGTACCACTCGTGCTGGAACACGACGAGCCGGTCGCCCTCGAGATCACGCACGTTCGAGTAGTCGTGCGGACGCGTCGCGGCGAAGCACCCACCCGACGTGCGACCACCAGAGACCTTGCCGTGCGTCGTACGGGTCTTCGTCTCGATCGGTATGCGCATGGTGCCGCCGATGATCGGACGCCCACGTGAGCGCGGAATTCTGCACCGCGGCCGCGCCAAACAGCAGATAGAAGGCGGAGACGAGTCGAGAACAGCGGTAGCTGCGATGGGCGAAAAGCCGGTGGTAGCCGCCGGTAATCGACAGGCCTGAGCACCAGTACCAAATGAATCCCAGCGCGACGCTCAGCCAGGCCGGCGGGTGCACGGTGGACCACACGAGCGCAGCCGCTCCCGCAAGGTGCACGGCCGTCAGGAACCCGGTGTTCAGGCAGTTCGGCGGTGACTGCGGGCGGAAGCTGGTCCGAACGGCCTGCGAGTGCCGTCGGACGTCGACGCTCGGGCGGCTGAACCGTCACTGGGTTCTCGGAATGCCGGCGGAGAGTCTTCTCTCGTCCGCAGGGCGAACGACGGAACGGAGGGCAAGCGCCGCCCACCGCGCGACCAACGAGCTGCAGCCGAACAGGAGCAGCGCGAGGGCATTGAGCAACAGCAGAACGACGAGCGTCAGGATGCTCAGATGCCCGACGAAGGCAACGAATGGAGCCATCATCAGCAGGTAGAGTTGCAGCCGCCACGCGCGGTCCCAGGACAGTCCGCGTGGACGCACGACCGCGGGCTGCAGCACCACGGCGAAGAAATTGAGTGCGCCGACGGCGAGTCGCGGTGATCACCCAGCCGGTCTGCGCAGTACCCGAAATCGTTGCGAAGGACAAGCGCCGTGCTGGTGGCGATCAGGGCTGCCAGGACGACTGACGCAAACACCGCAAGCGCCCGGGGTACATAGGCGTCATCGGCGTCAGGCGCGCGGCGCGCCCCGAGGACGATCGCGGTCGTGCGGGCCCCGGTCGAGAAGTCGTTGGCAAGGTCGCGCAGGCTGCCGTGGACGCCGTTGAACAGCAGCGTGAAAACCGCGACGTAGACCGCCACTGTCCAGGCAAGGACACCGGGTGCCTCACCTAACGCCAGAGGCGCATAGATGGCCAGGCTGCCCCAGGCGCACCCTTGAATCGCATCGGTCAGCGGAGGGAAGTAGCAGCGCTTGCCCCAGAGGTTGTACGCACCCATCAGCGCAAAGCCTCCGAGGAGCGTCGCGTACGCTCGGCCACGATCCTCCGAGCAGCGATCGTGAGGAGGACCGCGACGACGGGCTGGACCAAGGCAATCAGCAGCGCCTGCCATGGCTGGATGGCGCCGCTCACGAGCGGGTCTCCCGATCGCTGCGGCTGAGTGCGATCGATTGGCAGGTCGATCACATCGTTGAGAACGTAGGTGTAAACGTGGAAGGCCACGATCACCCCGAGTAGTACGCTCGAACTCTCCGAGCGCCAAGTCTCGACCGAACGCTTGCAGCGCCCAACAGCGCCCACACAGCCGTAAAGAACAGCTGGTGCAGACGGACGAATCGGTCGACGATCAGCACCCCGGTCCACGCGCGGTGCAATGTGTGCACCACGCGATCGTTAAACACGCGGATTCGCCTCATTCTCACTCTCCGGACGCCTGACGCCGGCCGACGTGGACCCGCGCATCATGAGAGTCGCAATCGTGGCCGACACAATCCAGATCGCCGCAATCGAGGCCTTCGGCTGGAGGACGAGAGCCACCAGACAGAACGTCAAGACGGCCAGTTGGGGCATGGCGGCGATCCACTGCATGCTGGGATACGGCTCGGCGCCTTCCGAAAAGCAGCGCGAGCGCGAGAGCGATCAGGATCATCCCGCTCATCGTGGAGAACTGCCAGGCTCTCGGCACGTCGATGGTCCTCACGAAGGACGATCACCGCCTCGTGACCATGCACCAGTAACAGGTCGACGACGACTTTGAGCGGAAGCAGAAGGACAAAGAGCAGCAGCAGCGCTCCGCCGTAGCCGAGCAAACCAAACCGGTGGTTGGCTGGCGAGAGAATCCCTCCGGTACCGTCGTCTTCCAGTCGCAGCAAAAAGGTAAACGTGAAGACGGTCAGAAACCAGCCGGCGTAGTTGACCAGCGGCACGCCGAACCAGTAACCGGGATGCACTTCGTCGGTGAACCAGGTCCAGAGATTGATGACATCAAGGCCGCTCGAGCGGGGATCCAGTGCGCCGGGCCGCACCATTGGGTCGTGCTCACGACCGGGTCCATGACGGCAAACAGATTCACCATGAGCAGGGCGCTGATGCTGGCGGCGGCAAGCGCTGTCCGCACGTTCCTCGACCCTTCAGTCGGATCACGGAGACCCGAAGGAACCAGAAGAGAAGAGCGGCCTCGAGCGCCACCACCGGGAAAGGCACCTCCCAGCTGTCCTGCGGCGTCGCGGCACGACATCGGATCGATTTCAGCCGGGAATCCAGCTGAAGCGATCGAGCAGAAGAATCGCGAGGAAGTCAGGGCTGAGCCGGTGTGCCACCCCACGGATTGAAGGACAGCGGAAAGAACCGCGAATACTGGTACCTGCCGAGCCGAAGCGCAAGAGACTCGCCCAGCCACCAGAAGACGGTCGCGAGCAAGAAAATGAAGACGTTGTATCGTTCTCAGCTTCGATGGTTTCAGCACCCAGCGGAGCGAGATCAACCACACGATGCACGCCACCACCGAGAACACCCATACGGCCGCTTCTTCAATGGGCATGGTGGCGCGCTTTTCCGTACGGCTCATCGACGACCGCGGTAATCTACCACAACGATGCAGCAGCCGATGGTCCCTGCCACGGAGTGCGCCGCGACGACGACCGCGAGCGCGAGCCGCGTGGCACCCGGAATGAACGCGATCTCGTCGGAGGCGCGGCGGCGATGGCCGTGAGGATTCGGACGATCTGTCGCTCGACGCTTTCGTGCCGGCTCTCATCCGTCGACGGATTGCGCTCAGCCTCTGCGCCGCCGACCGCACCTGTCGTGGAGTGCGTTCCGGCGGCGCTCATGCTTGCCGACCTGTCCGGTTTCTCTGCGGCGGCCGAGACACTCGCCGTGCGCGGCGCACGCGGCGCTGAAGACCTCAAGGATCTGCTGAACCAGTTCTTCGGCTGCCTCGTCGAGGCGGTGCACCGTCACGGAGGCCAGGTCCTCAAGTTTCCCGGCGATGCGACGCTCGCGGTGTGGCCGCCGAACGAGGAGGGGGTCGAGTCCGCGGTGCGTCACGCCACGCAGTGCGCCCTTGAAGCCCAGCACGCCATTCGAGCACACACACCGGGGCTTCGCCTCGACATGCGCGCGGGCGTGGGTGTCGGCAGCAGTGTGGGCCGCCAGCGTCGGTGGCGTCGATGGGAGATGGGAGCTTCTGGTGACAGGAGATCCGCTGACGCAAGCGGTCCAGTCCCTCTCCGTTGCCAACCCGGGCGAGGTGGTGGTGTCGTCGAGGCGTCTATCAGCAGCTTGCACCATTGCACAGACCAGCGGCTGGCCGATGGGATGGTTCGCGTCGAATTCGTGACGCCGCTTCCCTCCTCTTCATCACCCGACCCCTTCCCTCTGGGGCCGAAGCGGACGGCCCATCTTCGAGCGTACGTGTCCGCGCGCGATTCAAGCCTGGCTCGATGCCGGGCACACCAACTGGCTGGCCGAGTTCCGCCGCGTCAGCGTGCTCTTCATCAATCTTGGACGGCTCGAGTGTGGCGACGACGAGGCGCTCGCCCAGTTGCAGCGCGCGATTGTCGCGGTCCAGACCGCCACGTATCGCTACGGCGGCAGCATCAATCAGCTGGTCGCCGACGACAAGGGCACGGTCGTCGTCTGCGGCTGGGGACTTGCTCTCCACGCGCATGCGGACGATCCGGTCCGCGCCGTGCGAGCGGCGTTTGAACTTCGCAGCCACCTGAAGGAGCTCGGCTACGACGGAGCGTTCGGACTGGCCACTGGTGAGGTGTTCACGGGGTTACGTGGAAATCGTCAGCGATGCGAGTACGCCATGATCGGCGATGTCGTCAATGTCGCCGCGCGCTTGATGCACGCCGCTGGCGAGCGACATTCTCTGCGATCTCGCTTCCTGCGAAGGCGCCTCCAGCCGGTTCCAGTTTGAGTCGCTGGACCCGATTGCGGTGAAGGGCCGCCAACGGCCGGTCGCGGTCTATCGACCGATCAGCGTCTCGACCGGCTCGCCGACCGACATCGTCGGCCGCAGTCCGGCGAGCGGCGGGCGCTCCGCGAACGGCTCGAGACGCTGGTCCGCGAGGACCGTGGCGGCGTCGTCATCCTGGAGGGCGATGCGGGCATCGGCAAGAGCCGGCTTGTGGCCGATGGTCGTCGAGCGGGCAGTCGCGCGCGGGGCCCGTGCGATTGTGGCGGCCGGCGACGACATCGAGCGTTCGGCCCCCTACCACGTCTGGCGCAAGGTGTTCGATAACCTCCTGGGCGTCGAGGAGATGGACGGCCGCAAAAGCGTTGAGCGGCGGGTCCTCGCGATGCTGGAGTCCAACGCGGAGCTGTTGCCGTTCGCACCACTGCTCAACCCGGTGATCGGGTTGAATCTTCCAGAGACCGAACGGTCGCGGCTCGTCCCGCCCCGCGGTCGGTCCGTGCTCACGCGGGACCTGCTCGTCCAGTTGTTTCAGAGCACCACAGGCGGGCACCCGACGCTCCTCGTGCTCGAAGAGGCTCATTGGTTCGACTCCGCTTCCTGGGCGCTCGCGCTGGGGATCCAGCGCGAGGTGCGGGAGATCCTGCTGCTCATCGCCATGCGGCCGGTCAGCCAGGCCGAGAGACCGCCCGAACTCGTGGAGTTGAGTGCGCTGGAAGATACGCTCCTGCTGAAGCTCGACGGCCTGACCCCGGACGAAACCGGCACGCTCGCCTGTCAGCGGCTGCGGGCGCGTGTGCTCAGCGAGCCCGTGGCGCGCCTGATCCGTGACAAGGCGGAAGGACACCCGTTCTTCGCCGAAGAACTGGTGCACGCGCTTCGCGATCGCGGCCTGGTCGAGATCGACGGAGGCGTGTGTCGATTCACGGCGGCCGCGGACCAATCGGTCGAGCTTCCAAACGCCGTTCAGGTCGTCGTCAACAGCCGCATCGATCAGCTCACCGTACCGCAGCAACTGACGCTCAAGGTGGCGAGCGCCCTCGGCCGAACGTTCGACCTGACCATCCTGGGCGCCATCTATCCGATCAGCGTCGAAGAAACGGACCTGCTGGGACACTTGCAGGCCCTGATTGAACGGGATCTGATTCACCTGCTCCACACCCGAGCCCGCACGCGCGTACCTGTTCAAGCACGCCATCACGCAGGAGGTCGCCTACGGTTTGCTGACCTACGAGCTGCGGCGACGGCTTCACGCCGCGGTCGCTTCCTGGTACGAGCGACAGCACACCGCGGACCTGGCACGTTTCTATCCCTTGCTCGCGCACCACTGGGGCAGGGCCGAGGTCGCTGACCGCGCCCTCCTCTATCTCGACAAGGCCGGAGAGCAGGCGATGAGCCGCTACGCCAACGAGGAAGCCGCGGGCTTCTTCGGCGAGGCCCTGGAGTTGGACGCCAGGCTCGAGCCTCAATTGGCATCCGATGCGCCGGTCGACCTCGGCCGGAACCACCTGGTCTCAGGTCGAGACCTGCGCCGTTTTCGGTGGCACCGGCGCCTTGGAGATGCGTGCCTCAACCTCGGTAGATGGGCCGAGGGACAACGACACTTCGAGGAGGCGTTTTCGTTGACCCGGTACCCGCTGCCGGTCTCAGACCGCCGGTATGCGATCGGCCTTGGCGCCCAAGTGATGGTTCAGTGTGTCCGTCGACTCGGCCCGCGCGCGAAGTGGCGGTCGTCGGCCGAGGCGCAGAGAAGTCCTGCGCGAGATGGTGCTGGCGTACCAACGGGTCGGCTCGAACAAGTATTTGCACGACCAACTGCTACCGGTCATCTACACGCTGGTGGCAGCCCTCAATCTTGCCGAGCGGATGGGCCCCACGGCGGAGTTCGGGTTGGTCTGCGCCGACGTGGGCAACGTGTTGGGCCTCGTCCCCGTACGCCGATTGGCCCGGGCCTATCATCGCCGCGCCAGAGAGACCGGCGCCGGCCTCAATGATCCAGTCGCTTCCGCGCGGATCATGGCCCGGACCGCCGTCGGCCGCCTGGGTCTTGGCGAATGGGCCGCATGCGACGACCTCGAGGCCTTCATGGCCGTGTGCGATCGGATTGGCGACTCGTACCTGTGGGAAGAGAGCGCGGCCGTTCGAGCCCGCGCGGCTCACCTTCGAGGCGAATTCGAGCTGGCCGCTCGACTCGGGGCCGAGATTCGGAAACGGGCTGCCGCAACCGGTTCGCTCGGGCACGAGATCTGGGGCGTCGACAGCGAAGTGTGGGCTGCGCTGTTCCTGGGACATCACGAAGCCGCGCTCGAACTCGCAGACACGGGCTTGCGGCTGTTGGCCAAGTCCACGCCGATTGATCGACTCGCCATGCTGGACTTTCTCGGCGCCAGCGCGCTCGTCCACCTCCGTCGCCACGAGTGGAGTCGGGCGCAGGACGCGGCAGATCGCATTGCCGCGGAAATGGCGAAGACCCCGCGGCTGGGCTACTTCGCCGTCCTGGGCCTGAGCGCCGCTGCTGAAACCTTTCTCGCCCTGTGGGAAGCGGCCGGCACCTCGAGCGGAGCATCGACCGTCGCGGCCCAGGCCTTGCGCCTCTGCCAGCCAGGTCGAACGGTATGCTCGCGTCCACCCACCCGCCAAGGCGCGCGCCCTCCTGTTGGCGAGGGTGGGCGGAATCGCTTCGGGGGCGGCCTCAGGCCGCCACGGCGGCGTGGCAGCGTTGCCTCATGGAGGCCGAACGCTACGCGCTGCCGTTCGAGACCGCCCGCGCGCACTTCGAGATCGGACGCCGACTCCCAGCCGGTGACGCGGAACGCCGCACGCACCTCGCGCTCGCCGATGCAGGCTTCCGCCAGCTGAAAGCGGCCGCCGAGGTGAAGAGAGTCGCGGAAGCGCTTTCCCGGCCCTAGCGTCGAACGAGGGCGTCCAGTTCGAGCCCGATCTGCGGTGCCAGAGTGTCCCAGTAGTGCGTATGCGCCCCGGCGCCGACCGAGAACTCGCGCCGGTTGTGGAGGGGTGCAGCCGTTTCTGATGCCACGCAGGGGAACGGACCAGCCCGCCACAGGCGTTCGGCGTCTAGGTCGGGCGTGTCGAAGCTGAAGGTGCACGCGTCAGGTCGCCACAGATACCGGCCCACGTAGTCGCCGCCGCGGTAGGCGTTCACCCAATTCGAGAGACCCAACGCCGCCGGATCAGGAGCCGTTGTCGCAGCGATCGTCGACGCGGGCTCCGTCCAGGGGCCCAGGACCCCGTGGTAGGCCCAGCCGTAGAGATAGGGGAACCGAAGGCCGTACGCCTGTCTGAGCGGCGAGCCCGTCGTGAGGAGGTACACCGGCCTGCCGTCTCGCGGTGCCAAGGTCGAATCGAATGTCGACAGGTGCTCCAGGTGGATGAAACGGAGAAGATCGGCGGTGATGACCGTCCCCTGACTGTGCGCGATCACGACGACGGCGTCGTACTCCTGGGCATACACGTAGCGCAAGAGCGAAGCCATCCTCGTGCAGATCCGGGCCCGGGGCGTCGCCTCCCGTGGGTACTCGCGCAGGTAGGTGTCGATCTCGAGGAAGATCTCCAGCACGCCGCGAAGGCCGAGCGTAAAGGCCTTGAGCCGGGCGCGGAACATGAGGAGCCCGGAGCCGACGAGGCCGAGGGCGGTGCCCAGCGTGATGAGCACCCACGCGTTGGTTCGCATGACGCTCGTCCAGCCGACGAACTGCCGCGCAACACGCTCCACCAGAAAGCCTGCGGGCAGCACAACGAGCAGGGTCGCCACAAGCAGGCGCCCGGCCCATCGCGCGACCAGGAACCCGCTGTCCAGCCACCGGCCGCTGCGCGTGCCGTCGTGGGGCACCCTGGACGGAAAGATCTCACTCAGCAGCGACGGTCCCATTCCGACCAGGAGCAACAGGACCTGAAACAGAAATGAGGACGACCGTGAGCGCCACCGACGGCCCTGCGGCATCGACCACCATTCCGGTCACGACCGTCGCGATGGTGCTCGGAGTCCCCAACGGACCCACCGACCACTTCGTCAACCACAGCGCGTCGTGCGGTTGAGTGAGCGCCGGCACAGACCAGCGATGCCCTTGGACCACCGTGCCCTCGAACGAGAACCAGAGCGAGGCCGACAACACCACGCTCACCAAGAGGAGGAGCAGGGCCGGCGCCGCCAGGGTGAATCGGGCCGTCCAGTTGAGCCGCGCCACCCTGTCGGCCGCCACGCCTCGGGCGGCTTTCGCGACCAGGCGGCCGGACCAGAACGCGAGCCAGGCCTGAAGCAGGAAGAGGGCCCATGCCACGCGCAGCAGCGCGTAAATGACCTCGCCCCCATGTAACACGGCCATGGGCACGATGGCCCCACCCCTGGGGGCCGTCGCTGTCCACAGTTCGAAAAGGACGAACGCCATCAAGGGGACGCCGTAGACGAGCGCACGCCGCGCAACACCAGGTTGATAGCGCTCGTAGACGGACACGACGAATCCAATCGCGCCGGCGGCTGCGGTCAGGAGCAACGTCGCGAGGGCCCGATGGCTGGCCTCGCCCGACCAGACGATGTACTGCGCAGCGAACGCGCCTGCAGCGGCCAGGACGACGAACGACGCGGCCGCGACGGCCGCCCCCTTCAGACGTCGATAACAGAGGACGGAGATCGCCACACCCGCTGCCAGCGCGAGGCTCTCCCAGACCACACGGCGTGCAGCAAGCTGCCCGAGCACCCCTCCAAGCAACACCGCGACGAGGCCCACGAGAAACAGGTTGAGCAGGACGATCTCGCGTGCGAGGAGGTCGGCGGCCCGGCGCTGGGCCGTTGCCCACCGGTGCCACTGTTGATGGCTACCCGCGCTCGTTTCAGACGCGAGGCCCGCATGGACGGCGTGCGCGCCAAGACGGCCCACGTGACAGAGCAGCTGGTAGACCTCGCCGAGCACGCCGGCCCAGTTCTGGGTCAGCGGCGTCAGGTCCGCCCAGTACAGTTCAAAGATGTCGACGTCGCGGGCGGCGCCGTCCTTTCCATGGCCGCATCGTCTGCCGCGGAGGACCGTCGTCGAGTATGTGCGATCGGCACCAGGTGGGTCGTAGTTGGCGAGCAGTGACGCGGTGAAGGCCAGGCCCGCATCCGGCGCGGCGGCATGCACGTCTTGGACGGGCGCGTTGCGGTCGTCGCGCCGCATACTCCGCAAAGTCAGAGTCCTTGTGGGCGTCGACGTCTGGAATCGGCAGGCGGCGCACCGGAATCAGCAGCGGCTCCGGCACGAACCTGTCGTACGCGGGACGGGAAGGCTCGTCGATATTCGCCAGCAGCCTGCCGATCGCGGCGTTGGCATCGCCCGGGCTCGGGTCCGCGACCCCAGGAACCACGACAATCGCGACGCGTGGTGCCCGAGCCATCGGGGCATTCTAGCCGAGCGTGTAGCGCCGGAAGTCGCCTCGCACGTTCAGCCGCTCGGGTGGACGCCCTTCACCTGGCTTGCCACCGGTAGCTCACGCGGAGCCACTGGGCCCACCTCCGCCCTACGGCGGGCACCTTTCGCGTGAGGTGTGAGCGAAGGGTGGCGGAGAGAGAGGGATTCGAACCCTCGGTAGAGTTTCCCCTACACACGCTTTCCAAGCGTGCTCCTTCAACCACTCGGACATCTCTCCGTCTTTAGATTCAACCGTTTGCGAGCGATCGAGCACTTTATTATCGCACACGCCGGCAGCGTCGCACTGTCTACGTCGATCACGTTTCGAATCAGCAGCTTGTGAGCGAACGTAGCGCGTCGCCGATCAAATTGTGTCAGACCTCCCACAGATGCGACGTCGCACGGGTGACACGAGCCGGCGGATAGCTTCGACGATCGCGCTGCCAATGTCGCCTTGCAGTTGCTGACGGGCGCAAAGTAGCGCCTGGAACTATGCTCGAGTGATGCCGGAGCCATTCTGGTCCGCTTCGATCGAAACGGTTCTCGCCGAGCTCGCCGCGGGGCCCGACGGCCTCAGCCAGATCGAGGCCGACCGGCGGCTCCTGCGGCTCGGTCCTAATCGCAGATCCGACACTGGGGCGATCACTCCGCTCGGATTGCTGCTGAACCAGTTTCGGAGTCCGCTCGTCATCCTCTTGCTGTTCGCGATGACGCTCTCCCTGTTTCTGGGCGAGACGACGGACGGGGTGATTGTCCTGGCGATCGTGCTCGGCAGCGCGCTGCTCGGCTTCTTGCAGGAATACCGAGCGGGCCACGCGGTCGCCAAGCTCCTGGCGGTAATCCAGACGAGGGTGAAGGTACTGCGCGACGGCCGCGAGGTCGATCTGCCGCAGGATGTGCTCGTGCCAGGGGACGTGGTCGTCCTTGCGGCCGGTGCGGCCGTCCCGGCCGACTGCCGGATCCTTCGTTCCACCGACCTCTTCGTGGACGAATCGACGTTGACAGGAGAGAGCTACCCCGCCGAGAAGGCCGCAGGTGATCTCCCCGGCGATACGCCGCTCGCGAAGCGATCGAACGGGCTGTTCGAGGGGTCGCATGTGGTGAGCGGTACGGGCCGTGCCGTGGTGGTGCAGACCGGCGCACACACCGTGTTCGGCGAAATCGCCGAGCGGCTTCGGCTCCGCCCGCCCGAGACGGAGTTCGAGCGCGGACTCCGGCGCTTCGGCGGGCTGCTGATCCAGATCACGATGCTCCTCGTGATCGCGATCTTCGGCATCAATGTGTATCTGCACCGGCCGGTCGTGGACTCGTTCCTCTTCGCGCTCGCGCTGGCTGTTGGCCTCACCCCGGAGCTGCTCCCCGCCATCGTGAGCCTCACGCTCGCCCGTGGCGCGCAGCAGATGGCCGCATCCCGCGTGATCGTGCGCCGCCTCAACTCCATCGAGGACTTCGGCAGCATGAACGTCCTCTGCGCCGACAAGACCGGCACGCTCACCGACGGGGTGGTGAGGCTGCATGCAGCGCTCGACGCCGATGGCAACGGGAGCGATGAGGTCCTTCTCTGTGCGCAGCTCAATGCCGCCTTCGAGTCAGGTTTCCCGAACCCGATCGACGAGGCGCTCCGACATCTGCCGTGCCCCGACCTCGAAGGCTACGTCAAGGTGGACGAAGTGCCGTACGACTTCATCCGCAAGAGACTCAGCGTGGTCGTGGAGCGTACGACGACGTCAGCTGACACGTACCGGCACACGATGATCACCAAGGGCGCGCTGCGGAACGTGCTCGACGTCTGCAACGGTGCGCGGACGCTGATGGGTCCGGGTGCAGCCCGCACCGTGCCCATCGCCGAGGTCCGCGCCGCCCTGCAGGAGCGCTACGAGGCCTACAGCGAACAGGGCTATCGCGTGCTGGGCGTCGCGGTCCGGGACGTGACGGGTGACCCGATCATCAACAAGGACGACGAGCAGCAGATGACGTTCATCGGGTTCCTGCTGCTCGAGGACCCGCCGAAGGCGGGTGCGCTCGACGCCATCGCGGAGCTCAGGCAGCTCGGCGTGACGCTCAAGATCATCACCGGCGACAACCGCCTCGTCGCCGGCAGGATGGGTCGGCACATGGGCGTGGAGCGACCGACCGTGCTCACCGGCGAGGAGCTCCGCCGCCTGAGCGACACCGCCCTGCTGCAGCGCGTGGGCGAGGTGGACATCTTCGCGGAGACCGAGCCGAACCAGAAGGAGCGGATCCTGGCGGCGCTCCGCAAGGCCGGCAACGTGGTCGGCTACTTGGGTGACGGGATCAACGACGCGAGTGCGCTTCACACCGCGGATGTGGGGATCTCGGTCGAGAGCGCGGTGGACGTCGCCAAGGAAGCGGCCGATATCGTGCTCCTGGAGCGGGACCTCGGTGTCCTCGCGCAGGGCGTACGTCTGGGCCGGCAGACGTTCGCCAACACGCTGAAGTACGTGTTCATCACCACCAGCGCGAATTTCGGCAACATGGTGAGCATGGCGGGCGCGTCGCTCTTTCTTCCCTTCCTGCCGCTTCTGCCGAAGCAGATCCTGCTGAACAACTTCCTGTCCGATTTCCCCTCGATGACCATCGCCACCGACAGCGTGGATCGCGAGCAGGTGGACCGGCCACGCCGGTGGGACATCCGGTTCATCCGCAACTTCATGCTGGTGTTCGGGCTGGTGAGCTCGGTGTTCGACTACCTGACGTTCGGCGCGCTGCTCTACTGGCTGCGGGCGACGGAGCGGGAGTTCCAGACCGGGTGGTTCATCGAGTCGCTGATGACCGAGCTCTTCATCGTGCTGGTGATCCGCACCCGGGGGCGGTTTTATCGGAGCCGGCCTGGCAGACTGCTGCTCGTCTCGACGCTTCTCGTGGCGGGCACGACGGTCTTTCTGCCCTACACGCCAATCGGGGCGCTGTTCGGATTCGTGCCGCTGCCGCCCCTGTTCGTCCTGCTGCTGCTCGCGATCACCGGGGGATACCTCGTGGCGAGCGAGATGGTGAAGGGGTGGTTTTTCCGACGATTCGCCTAGACCGGTCACGTCGGCCGAGCGCCTGAACGGCGGTCATCCAGGCGCCCGCATGTTTCGGCGCACGCTCGAGAAAGGTTTGAAACGCCCAACTCTGTGCTCGGCCGTTGATCAAGCCGGCTCAGCGTCCGAATCGCAGGCCAGCACAACGCTTCAGCGGCGATGCTGCCGCGTGTCTTCTCACACGCCCCGACGTGTAAGAAAAGACGCATCCGGCGCTACTAACTGAATCGAAACGAGCGTCGAGGGAATCGTCGGCTTGTTGGAGGCGAAATGACAACGGGACTCACGGCAGGCGGCGGCATGGTTCTAGGGATGATCTTTGGGATCATCTTCGATCACATGGTTCTCGGTATGCTATTCGGTCTCTTCGTTGGAGCGGCTGCTGCGCGGCGGCGACGGACCCGCGCCGCAGGGTCACACTGACCGACCACCTGAGGTCGGCATCGAGCCGGCGCCGCACGCTTCAGCCATCCGCCGCATCTGGTCGAGGAGACTAGGGCTGTGCTCGACAACGAGCGGGATCGCATCTTCGGCGAGTGGCTGTCGGACCACAAGGGGATCCTGTTCAAAGTGGTCCACGCGTATGCGTTCGAGCACGCCGACCGCCAGGATCTCTTTCAGGAAATCGTCATTCAGATCTGGCGCTCGGTGGATGCGTTCCGCGGCGAATCGTCCGTCCCCACGTGGATGTACCGCGTCGCCCTGAACACGGCGATCGCGTGGACGCGCAAGGAGGACAGGCATCAGCGCGGCAAGCAGCCGCTCGCGGTCGTGGAAGGCCTGCTGACCACGTCGTCTTCGGATGGGCACGACCCGCGCGTGGAGTGGCTGTATCGCCAGATCGCGCAGCTCAAGGACGTCGACCGCTCCGTCGCCCTGCTGCTGCTCGACGGCTTCAGCTACAAGGAAATCGCCGCCATCGTCGGCATCACCGAGAGCAATGTCGGCGTGAAGATCAACCGGATCAAATCAGCGTTGGCCGGCAAGCGTGCGGAGGCGCAGAAACCATGACGCTCGACGATTTGATGGAAGTCTGGCGGTCGCAGGACGCGTCCCCGCTGCACGGCGTCAACGAAACACTTCTCCGGCTGGCGTTGCGGCAGGATGAGGCGAAGCTCCGGGCGCACGGACGGACTGGGGAATGGATTACGTACCTCACGAGCGCCGTTCTCGTCGCCGTCATGGCGGTGTTCTTCGTGATGATGTTCGGGATGCTGTTCTACAACGACGATGATGTGATCACCGGCTGGGATTTCGTCATTCCGATCGTCGGCGCCGTCGCCGGCCGTGCTCATGGGCGTCGCTCTGTATATGAGCCGCCGGGCGCAGATGCTGCGCGAGCAACGCTTTGGAGAGTCGCTTCGGGATCAGCTCGGCCGGCATATCGCGCAGCTCGACTATCAGGCGACGAGAGACGTCTGGCTGGGGCGCGCGCTGGTCTTTGCCGGGTTTGCCGGTGCGATCGCGATCGTCCTCGCCGCCATCCGGGTGAACATGGAGCCCAACGAACCCTTCGATGACCGGGGCCGGATCGTCCGCATGATCCTTCTGGGCGCCATCTTCTCAGTACTCGCCGTCCGGGCGGCGCGCCGCCGGGCGAAACGGGACGTGTTGCCCCGCAAGCACCGGCTGGAGGCGTTGCTGAAGGAGCTCGATGCCCCATAGATTGCAGACGAGAGCTGTCCGCGACAGCGCTATCGAGCGGTCGGGAGCTCCGCCGGCACGGCCGCGATCGCACGGAGCGGACCGCCGCTGCCCCCTTTGATCTTCATCGGCAGCGCGTACACAGTCGCGCCACGCGGCGGCAGCATGTCGAGCGCCGCCAGATTCTCGAACGCCGGGATGTTGCGTTCGTAAAGGATGCGGTGCGACTCGAAGAGCGTGGACTGCCCGTAGTCGATGCTTGCCGTGTCAAGTCCCACGGCCTTCACCCTCTTCTCGACGAGCCACCGCGCCGCGTCGGGTTGCAATCCAGGAAAGTGCAGCTTGGCGACCGCTCCGTCCCCTTTCTCATCGGTACCCAGGTAGCTCCGCGCATCGGGCCAGCGCCTCGAGAAGTCGGTGCGAATCAGGACGATGCTGTCGGGCTCGATCGCACCGTGCTTCGCTTCCCAGCCGTTGAAGTCGGCAACCGCCACCTGGTAATCGGCGTTCGCCGCGCTGGCCACCGACACGTCGACGACGACAGCGCTACCGATCAAGCGATCAAGGGGAATCTGCTCGACCGTCCAACGGCCCTGCGCGAAATGCACGGGCGCGTCGAGATGTGTCCCGCCATGTTCGTTGCCCGAGAAGCTGTTCGAGGCGTAGTAGTAGCCCTTGTCGGTCAGACCATCGGCCACCTTCGTCAGCTGGAACGTTTCGCCGGTCGGCCAGAAGACCGATTCGCTGCTCAGATCGTGTGTCAGGTCCACATAGCGCAACACCGCGGCCGCTGGCCGCGACCGACCGCGGGCCGGTGCGGTGCAGGCGGCGGAAAGCAGCAGCGCGACTGCACTCAGAAATACCAGAGGTCTCATGCGAGGGCTCCTCGAACGATTCTACAGACCAACAGCCGATGGTCTGCCAGGCTGGCTGGCGGTTCCCTACTCAATCAACAGGCCGTATCGCCGAAGAATCGGCCGACAGGGCTCGTGGTGCAGGAGATGCCGGATGATCGGCTCGACGTTGACATAGGTCAGCAACGGCGCCTTTCGCCGGCACGCGTCTTCGAGCATCTCGGGCGCCTGCGACTCGTGGCCGACCAGCAGCGCGAGCAGCGCCAGTTCGTCGCTCGACGCCTTGCCTTCGCGGCTTTGCGCTTCCAGCTCGGTGTAGGTGGCGCGGGCCCGTTCCATGCGCCCGCTCTTCGCATCGCACCAGGCTCGCAGCATCAGGATCGAGCTCAGAGGCCCGAGCTGTCGCCGCCACCGCGTCGAGTTCGACCACCGCCCGATCGAGCTCGCCCTTCGCCATCAGCGACAGCGACAAATCCATGCGCGACGGCGTGAACGACGGATCGGTCTGGAGGATCCTGGTGAAGGCCGCGATCGCCTCGTCGTATCGGCCCTCGAAATGCAGCACGCGCCCGATGCCGCTCTGCACGGACGACGACAACGGGTCGAGCTCGCGCGCGCGCGTCAGCTCGCGCATCGCTTCCTCCGATCGGCCGCGGCTGGCGAGAAACATCCCGTACCACTGACGCGACTGCACGTGCCCGGGGTTGAGCGACAACGCCGCGCGAAACTCCCGCTCGGCGATCTCCCATTCCCAATCGAATCGCGACTTGATGTACGCGAGTGAGGCATGCGCCTCGGCGAGCGTCTCGTCGAGCGCCAGCGCGCGCTCGGCCGCCTCGCGCGCGCGGTCGATGCGGCCAACGCCCTGCACGGCCGTGTAGCCCGCGCCCATCAGCGCGTAGCTGTCGGCCAATCCGGAGTGTGCCGGGGCGAAGTTGGGATCGTCGGCGATCGCGCGCTCGAAGAAGTCCGCGGCCTTCTGCAGCGCATCCTGCGAACGCTTGTTCCAGAAATAGCGGCCCTTCAAGTACAGCTCCAGCGCCGACGCGCTGGCTGGCGCCGGCCGGTGCAGCCGGCGACGCACGGCGGTGGCCATGCTGAGCTTCAGCGCTTCGGTGATCTCGCGGGCGATCTCCTCCTCCACCAGCAGCAGGTCCGATGGCGGACGCGTGAACTGCGATCCCCAGATCTGCGATCCGTCGCCGGCATCCACGAGCTCCACCGCGATGCGGAACCGATCCGCGACCTGGACGATGCGTCCGGACAACACGGCCTTGACGCCGAGCTCGCGGCCAATCTGCTGTGGATCGGCGTCGCGTCCCTTGTAGCGATACACCGTCCCGCGCGCCATCACGCGCAGCTTCGGAATCTGCGACAGGTTGTTGATGAGACACTCTGTCAGCCCGTCGCCCAGATACTCCAGCTCGTCGTCACGAGTGGCGTTGACGAACGGCAGAACCGCGAGCGAGTCGATGCGACGGCGACCGCGCGCGGACGAGTCCGGTGCCTTCTCGCTCGTCTCTCTGGCGATCGAGTGTCCGGCCCGCCTGAGACCGTCACGCCGCCGCCGGCTTCGCGAACCGCATCCGCGAAACTGCCCATCGACGGCCATCGCCTGTCGCGGTCCTTCTCGAGCGCGTGCAGAACGGCGCGGTCGAGTGCGGCGCCGACACCCGGCAGATGGCTCAGCGACGCCGGCTCTCGGTTGAGTACCGCGGCCAGCGTGTCCATCGGTGTCTCGCCGAGGAACGGCGGGCGGCCTGACAGCATTTCGTAGAACACGACGCCCAGAGAAAAGACATCCGAGCGCGCATCCACGAGCAGGCCTCGCGCCTGTTCGGGAGACATGTAGGCCACCGTGCCGAGAATCTCGCCCTGCATGGTCTCGAACGCACCGGTGACATCCGTGGTCACCGGATCGTCGTCCGAGACAAGCTTGGCCAGGCCGAAGTCCAGGACCTTCACCAACCCGTCGCGCCGGATCATCACGTTCTCAGGCTTGATGTCGCGATGGACGATGCCGAGCGCGTGGGCGGCCTCGAGTCCTCGTGCCGCCTGCACCACGAGATCGACGGCGAGCGCTGGTCGGCAACGGGCCGGCGTTCACGCGCGCGCGAAGCGTCTCGCCGTCGATGAATTCGGTCGCGATGAAGTGCCGCCCATCCGCTTCGCCGATGTCATAGATCGTGATGACGTTGGGATGGTTGAGCGCCGAGATGCTGCGCGCTTCCCACTGAAAGCGCCGCAAACGGTCTTCGTCCTGCGCCAGCCGCGCCGAAACGATCTTGAGCGCGAGCTTGCGGCCCAAGCCGAACGTCCTCGGCGAGATACACCTCGCCCATCCCGCCCGCGCCGAGGCGAGGATACGACGCGATAGTGGGACAGGAGTTGACCGTTCTCGAGGGACATCGGAACCGACGTGCGAGTATAGGCGGAAGCCGAAGGGAGAGTTCAGCGCGTGGGGCAAGCGACAGGGACTCGTGGCCCTGAGACTCCGATGGTGTATGCGCCGCCTGCGAGCGCGGAATGGACCAATCTGCGCCGGCTGGCCACGGCCTGGCGCGGTCGCGGTCCAGTTGTTCGCCTCGGGCGTCGGGGGGGTGCACAACCACTCGGACATCTCTCGGTCTTTAGAATCAATTACGTCATCCCGGCGCGCGTTCGCGGCGTGGGTGATTCCATAACCGTCAAATCGACTTCAGGTATTCGATAATCGCGCGCTTCTCCTCCGGTGTAGGTTCGCGCCCCCCGTAGTGGCGGGCGCCGGCGTGACCGCTCCGGCTGTTGCCGCCGTCATCGGTGCCCGGCCTGTGCTCCGTCGTCGTCATCCTGAAGCACGTGGCAGGGCGGTCGGGTGCCCCGCAAATCGCTTCCCCCTTCGTGATGTCGACGCCCACCGCGAAGGGGTCGAACTCGCCGTGGCCCACCCAGAAACGCTCGGGTCGCGTTTCGGGGAAGAGGACGGACTCGAGCGTCGGCCACACTCCGGCGTGCCCGTACGGCGCGGTAAACGCGATGCCGTTGAGCGGGCGGGCCCGGTAGACGGCCATCTGCGCCAGCGTGGTGGGCTGAGCTCGGGCCCGCATGAACGAGAACGTGTCGCGCTCCTTCGCTGCGGTCTCCCGATCGGGGTACGCGTCGAGAAAGTAGGAATCCACGGCGCTGGCAGTCGACCCCGCCAGGAGAATCAACGTCATCACCGAACCGTCAGGCTTGCGCAACGGATTCGTGGGGGTGAGCTGGGCCGCCTTGAGCTTGTCGAACTGCGCGTTGACGATCGCTTGTCCTGTGAGCGTGATGTCGCGGCCCTCGAGCTCCGCGAGCCGGGCAGCCAGCGACGACGGCACGTCCCCGACCTTCTCGCGGAGCGTTGCCAGAATGCCGTCGCGCATCTTGCCGTCGAGGATTTCGGCCGCCCTCGGGTTCAGGGTGTATCGGGACCCGGTGTGGACCTTGATGAACTGGTCGTCGGTGCCCACCGACTCGAAGCCGACCTTGGTGACTCGCCACACGTATCGAGTCTGGCCGAGGTAGTCCTCGGCGACGAAGTGGTCGGTCAGATCGCTCGGGGCGTTCGTGCCGCGCCAGTTCTCGCCGGCGGCGTCCCACTGCGCGCTGAACTTGTCGAGATACGGCTGGGCGTGACAACGCTGGCAGTAGGTGGCGAAGGCTTTGGCGCCCTCGGCGACGCCCTTGGGCGCCGGGAACTTCGGCGACCACTTGGGACTCTCCACCCAGTCGAGCGCCTCTTCGAGTGCGTGGAGATTCTTGACTTTGGCGGTCGAGCGCACGCGCCAGCGTCCCGACGAAGTCCTGGTAGGTCTCGGAATCGCCGAAGACACCGAGCACTTCACCCACGTTGCGCGTGAGGGAGTTCGACGTCAGACAGTTGGTCTGCACGCACTGCAACCGTGCCGCGTTCCACACAAACGGCACGCTCACCGGCACTTGAATCGGTGCGGCGCTGTTCGGGTCGCCGTACTGATATCCGAACACTTCATTGAGGATGTGGCCGATGGCATCGATGCGGCCGGGGCCGGCCTCCCGGCCCGCCGGCACCTGCCCGCGAGCGCGGAGGCCGTCCATTCGCTGCCGCGCCGCAGCCAGGCGACTCATCGCGTTCTTCTCGTCGACGCCTTCGGCCGCCATCCGCTCGACGTACCCGGTGCCCTTCGGATCCTGCACGGCCTTCGACACCGCGATGGTCAGATCGGACATGAAGCGCTCGTAGTCGAGGTTCGACTGGCCGGCGTGGATGAGAAAGCGCTCGCCGTTGTACCTCAGGTCGCCCGTGTGACAGGCGGCACACGTCAGGCCGACGTAATCGCGTGTCAGACCCTGAGCGTGCTTCGACAGCGGCGTGTGCCCCTCGCCTCGCGTGTCTTTCACGATCCCGATGGGCAGTTCCGCCTGGCCGGCGCCGGCCGCGTAATTGTTCGAGTAGAGGAATCCGTACGTTTCGAGGTTCGCCCGTGCAGCAAACACCGCCTGATTCGAGGCGCTCGGGATCGACATGAACACATCGAAGTCGAGCAACTGCGACCCCTGAGGGGTCAGGTACCACGTTCGGGCGAGCTCCCGCGCATCCTGCCCCTTTCTCCACCCATTGAGAAAGCCTGCCTCTGGTGCGCTGGGTGTGGACACGGATGATGCGGGAGGCGTGGGAGGCGCGGACCGGGAGCAGGCCCCTGCTGTCAGCGTCAGCACACACAGGGCCAGGAGCGGATTACGTGCGAGACAGGACAGAGACGAGAAAGGAAGCGACCATCGACATGCAACCATTGACACACCTGGTCTTCTGGGCCTTTGGTTGGCGGAGCATAGCACGAAGGCGCTGCGATTCTGACGCCGCCAGCGCGATGGCGAGTTCGATTCGTGAGATTGTCTTGTGAGCCTCAATGTTGCAGCAGAGGTAGAGGGCCACGGGTACTGACGCGCGAGTATTGGAGGGGCGGGATGATCACGACCACTGGACGCGCCGCAGTCGAACCGGGAACCGTGATCGTTCGTGGCAGCGCGGCGGGCTTTGCCCAGGAGATCGCAGCCGGCCGACACCCGCTCACAGCTGACGAACCGATGTCGGTCGGAGGGACGGACACGGGGCCCACCCCTTACGACTTCCTCCTCGCGGCGATCGGATCCTGCACATCGATGACCTTGGCGATGTACGCGAGACGCAACCGCTGGCCGCTCGAGGCGGTGACGATAACGCTGCGGCACTCGAAGATTCACGCGGCCGACTGCGAGGCATGCGAGAGCAGGGACGCTCGCATCGATCAGATCGAGCGCGACATCGAGCTCACGGGCGCGTTGAGCGAGGATCAGCGCGCACGCCTGCTGGACATTGCGAACAAGTGCCCAGTGCACCGCACACTCACGTCGGAGATCCACATCCAGACCCGCCTGACCGCGGCGTGAGGATCGGCTCAGACGTTGGCTACTTCTTCCGGATGGCTGAGATGTCGATCGAGATCGTGACCTTGTCGCCGACTAACAGATTGCCACTGCCGAGCGCCTGGTTGAATTTCATATCGAAATCCTTGCGGCTCAGGAATCCCTGGATCTCCGCTCCGGCGCGCTCATTGCCCCACGGATCGGTATCGGTGCCTTGCAAGATCAGGTCTAGCTTGACCTCGTGAGTGATGCCGTGCATGGTGAGGTTGCCCCACACGCGCGAGGAGTTGTCGTCGATCGGCTCGACCCGCGTGGACTCGAAGGAGATCTCGGGGAAGGCATCGGCATCGAAGAAATCCGCTGAGCGCAGGTGCGTGTCGCGCTGTACTTCTCCGGTGTCGATCGACGCGGCTTTGATAGTCCCGTGCGCCTTCGCGCTCCACGCGTCTTTTCCAACCTCCACGGTTCCCTGAAAATCGGTGAACCGGCCACGAACGTTCGCAATCCCCATGTGCTTGACGGAGAACTCAACGCTCGAGTGCGCGGGATCAACCTGCCACGTTCCGGCTGGAACCAGCGTTGTTGTGCGTGTAGTCAAGATCCACCTCCTCTCAAACGAACGGACCGTTAGCCATGCCCACCGCGTTCGCCCAGGGAGGCTAAGCCTCATACGGACCGAGGCGCGTGCCCCGGAGGGAGGGCCAAAGTGATCCAGTATACGGGCAGACCGGATGGCGCCCCGTGCGCTTCGAACGTCGAGCAAGATTTGCAGAACGATGTCGATTTCCAGCAAGCTCGTTCGTCGTCCCAATGAGACGCCAACTGGGGCCGGCTCAAACAAGGAGGCAGACGATGCGGGTGATGGTGTTCGGGAAAGCCACTGAGGACAGCGAAGAGGGCGTGCCCCCTACGGCCGAGGCGTTCGCGGCGATGGACCGGTTCACCGAGGAGCTGGTCAAGGCCGGCGTCCTGGTGGCCGGCGCCGGCCTCAAGAACAGCGCCCAGGCCAAGCGCATCGTCTTCGATGGTCCCGGCCGCACGGTCATCGACGGGCCGTTCGCCGAGAGCCGTGAGCTCGTCGCCGGCTTTTCGATCTGGGAGGTCAAGGACATGGACGAGGCCGTGGCCTGGGCGAAGCGCGGCCCCAATCTCAGGCCGGGACGGAGCGAGGTCGAGCTCCGGCCGTTCCTGGAGGCGGCGGATCTGGCCGAGTTTCTGACGCCCGAAGAGCTGTCGACGCCCCGTGACGGAGAGCGCGGGAAGCTCGGCGTCGCCTGACACCGTCGGCCGGAGCCCCGCCTTCGCTCGGCTGATACGTTACCGAGCTTCGGCGCGCAGGCGGCTTGTCTCCCCTGCGGTCCTGGCCGAAAATGCGGTGTGACCGCGCGCGAAACGCACCAGGCGGAAACGCATCAAGCAATAGAGGCGACCTTTCGCATTGAACGGGCCAGGCTCATCGCGGGCCTGGCCCGCATCGTGCGGAATGTCGATCTTGCCGAGGAGCTGGCGCAGGACGCGCTGGTCGTCGCCCTGTCCGAGTGGCCGAGGACCGGCGTTCCTGCCAATCCGGGAGCCTGGCTGATGGCCGTCGCCAAGCGGCGCGCCGTCGACGCCTTCCGGCGCGACAAGATGCGCGAGCGCAAGCACGAGGAGATCGCGCGGACGCTGCCCGGGTACAGCAACGTCACGCGCGACGGCGCGACCGAAGCGATCGAAGCGGCGATGGACGATGACCTCGGCGACGAGCTGCTGGGCCTCATCTTCACGGCCTGCCACCCCATCCTGTCGCCCGACGCCCGCGCGGCGCTCACCCTGCGGGTGGTCGGCGGCCTGACGACGGACGAGATCGCCCGCGCGTTCCTGTCGAGCGAGGCCACGATCGCGCAGCGTATCGTCCGCGCGAAGAAGGCGATCGCCAAGGCCGGATTGACCTTCGAGGTGCCGCGCGGTGCCGAACGGGCGGCGCGGCTGCCCTCGGTGCTCGAGGTCATCTACCTCATTTTCAATGAAGGCTATGCGGCCACGGCGGGCGACGACCTTGTCCGGCCGGGCCTGTGCCTGGAGGCTCAACGGCTCGGCCGCATCCTGGCCGGTCTGATGCCCGAGGATGCCGAAGTGCTCGGCCTCCTGGCCCTGATGGAGATCCAGGCGTCGCGGCACAAGGCGCGCACCGGGCCGGACGGCGCCTTCATACCCCTCACCGAGCAGGATCGCGCACGCTGGGACCATTTGCTGATCAGGCGGGGCCTCGATGCGCTGGCCCGCGCCGAAGCGCTTGGCCCCAAGGTGGAAAACGCAGGCCCCTATGTGCTGCAAGCCGCGCTCGCCGCCTGCCACGCCCGCGCGCTGCCGGGCCGCCGATACCGACTGGCCGCGCATTGCCGCGCTCTATGACCGGCTGCGCGTCGTGGCGCCCTCGCCCGTGATCGATCTCAATCGCGCGATCGCCCACAGCATGGCCTTCGGGCCCGAAGCGGGCCTCAGGCTGGTGGACGAGATCGCCGACGCCGCTGCCCTGCGCGACTACGCGCCATTGCCGGCGGCGAGGGGCGACTTTCTGTTCCGGGCCGGCCGACTGGCCGAGGCGCGTTCAGAATTCAAGGCTGCGGCCACGCTGACCCGCAACGCGCGGGAAAGGGCATTTCTCCTCGCACGGGCTGACGCCTGCGACTAAAAGCACTGAAACCCCTGTTACCGTCGGGTCCTTGTCCGATCACTGAGGCGTTCATGGAACGGAAGCTGAGGATTGCCCAATACGGTTGCGGAAAGATGTCGGTGTACACCATGCGCTATGCCATGGAGAAGGGTGCCGAAATCGTCTGCGCCTTTGGTCGGAGTCCTCGCAACATCGGCAAGGACATTGGCGACATCGCGGGAGTGGGGAAAACAGGGGTTCTGGTACAGGATTCAACGGACGCAGTTGCGATTCTGAAGGAGAAAAAGCCTGACGCCTGCATCATTACCACCGCGAGTCTGATGCAAGATCTCAAGGGCCCGCTCATGGACTGTGCCGGGAGCGGCGTCAATGCCATCACGATTGGTGAGGAGGCTTTCTATCCCTGGAATTCCTCTTACCAGACGACACAGCTACTGGACGACCTGGCCAAGAAGAACGGCTGCACCCTCTGTGGCTCCGGATACCAGGACGTGCTCTGGGGCAACCTGATCACCACGCTGGCGGGCGCCACCCACACGATCAAGAAAATCACCGGAAGATCTTGCTACAACGTTGAGGATTACGGCCTTGCGCTCGCGAAGGCTCACGGGGCGGGTCTCTCCGTTGCGGACTTCGAAAAGGAGATTGCCGCCGCCGACAAGATCTCCGACGCGGAACGAAAGGCCCTGATTGAGCAGGAGACCTTCCTGCCTTCCTACATGTGGAACGTCAATGGTTGGCTCTGCGCCCAATTGGGACTCACGGTCAAGAAACAGACCCAAAGGTGCGTTCCCCAGATCCACGACAACGAACTTCGTTCAGAAACGCTTCAGATGACCATCCCCGCGGGACACGCGACGGGTATGTCCGCGGTGGTAACGACCCTCACTGAGGAAGGGATCGTCATCGAAGCCGAGTGCATCGGCAAGGTCTACGCCGCGGGTGAGTTCGATTCGAACGTGTGGACCATTCACGGAGAGCCCAGCACCGAGGTCATCATCAACCGACCGGCAACCGTCGAGTTGACGTGCGCGACCATTGTCAACCGCATCCCCGATTTGATCGCTGCTGCGCCAGGCTTCACCACCACTGAAAAGATGCCGACCAATGCCTTCCGCGCAAGGGATCTCGACTTCTACGTGAAACAGTCAGAGCTCGAATAGACTCTTGAGGCCGGCGTTGCTCAACGCCGCACCAGATCGGTGTGCACTCCAGAACAGCGTCGTTCAGCGAGAGCAGTCACTCTTCTCGGCCGGCACAATGAAGAAGTGGAAATGAACACCTTCCCGGAGGAACAGACTTGCCCAGAACTCAATTCATCGGGGTCCTCGTCCTGGCCGTTTTTCAAGTGCTGCCAGTCGGCCACCTGCGGGCGCAGGCGCCCGGCGCCGGCGGACACGAGCACTTGACCGAAGTGGCCTGTGTGGATGTGCCGCAAAATGAGAAGCGACCGGAATTTGGCTGCTTCAGACGTCGGCACGTTAACCGGACTTCATTTCAGTCAAGCATCCGTCTACTGGCACTTGCACGCATTTCCAAGCACGAAGGCTGCGGAGGCGGTCAAGAGTGCGACCGGAATTGTGGTGGAGGAAGACGGGCGAGTGTGGCTCTCCGAATTCGGACCCCGAAACCCTGCTCCGCGGGGAGGTGAAGCGATCGCCATCGTCGGACCACTGCAGCTTCCCGCAGCAAAGAGCTACGCTGCTGTGCTCTCTTACGCTGTCATGCGGCCCGGTGACAATTCGAGGGTGCATACACACCCGGGGCCCGAAGGCTGGGTAACGTGCTGGCGGGAGAGCAGTGTCTGGAGACTCCGGCTGGCGCCATCAGGGCTCGGGCCGGAGGAACCAGCGACGGTGCGAGCGAGTACTCCAATGGAACTCAACGTCACTGGCACGACGCTCCGGCGTGCGTTCGCCCTGGTTATCCATGATTCGGCTGAGGAGAGGGGTATACCCTCTGACTGGAAACCGTCCGGAGCCTGTAGTCAAGGAATAGCCACCGCTCGCATCGACGCGGAACTCTTGCCCCGCGACATACATCGGACGCGTTGGTTCGATCGCCACTTGCGTAGCAGGAGCGCGCGGTGCTATAACCAGCCTTCCTCCTGGATAGGCTATGGAACCCGCGCTGCGGCTCCGGAACAGTCCCGAGGAACGCCTTCGGCTCGACCCGCGCCGTCGACGACCTGGACCTCGACGTCGCACGCGCGGGCGCGATCTACGGCGTCATCGGCCCGAGCGGCGCGGGCAAGACGACGAGATCCGGATGATCATGTCGATCCTCTTTCCCGGACTCGGGTGAGCTGACGGTGCTCGGCAAGGCGCTCGGCCCTCGAGGCCAAGGATCGCATCGGATACCTCCCCGAAGAGCGCGGCGTCTACCGGAAGATGCGGGTCGGCGACTTTCTCGCCTACATGGCGAGGCTGAAAGGCGTGCCCGCCGCGGAGGCGGCTGCCGCGCGCCACGCGGCTGCTGGCGCGCGTCGGTCTCGGCGGGCGTCGAGAAGAAGCGCTGCGAGGAATCTGTCCAAAGGGCATGCTGCAGCGGCGTCCAGTTCGTCGGGGCCATCATCAACCAGCCGGATCTGCTGATTCTCGACGAGCCGTTCAGCGGCCTCGATCCGGTGAGCGTCCGTAGCTGAAGGAGCTCATCGCTCGAGGAACACCGCCGCGGCGCCACGATTCTGCTTCTCGACGCACGTCATGGCCCACGCCGAGGAGCTCTGCCAGCACGTCGTCATGATTCATCGCGGACGGAAGGTGCTCGACGAGCCCATGGCGGGACTGCGGCACCAATACGATCGCGGCGTCATTCAGTTCGAGCCACTGAACCCTGCGGCGAATCTCGTCGGTCCTCCGCGAATGCGTGGCCGTGCGCGAGGTCCACGGCGCGATGGATGCGATGTGTGCTTGCTCGACAGCGCGGAGCGCGTCGGCCGTCTGGGCGAGATCGCCGGCGCCGTTGCGCCGGCGCGGATCCAGCTGGCGCGCATCCGGCTCGAAGACGTCTTCATCCGGCTGGTGGCCCCGGAAACCCGGACCGACGAAGCGAGAGGCCCTCCGGGCCAACCTTCAGGGTCTCGGGGCGGAAGGAGCCGCAGTATTACGCGACTTCAGGAAGATCGGCCTCGTCGCGAAACGCGACTTCCTGGCCACCGTCTCGACCGAAGGGCTTCTGCTCGGTCTTTTAATTTTGCCCCCGGCTGATCGCGCTCGGGGCGCTTGTCGGCCCGCGCATCATCTCCCTGCGGTCGCCTCAGGTGGCGGGCGACGTGGCGATCCTCGACAGGACGGGTCTCGTCACTGTTGAGTGCGGTCGAGTCACTCTGGCGTCGGGCATCGAGGCACGCCAGCGGCAATTGCGCGTCGAGCGATCGCGCAGGCGGCTCCAGGCACCAGAACACTGGTCCGTCCTTGCAGGCGATTCGACAGGCCGTGGGGCAAGTGCCGATGCTGACGCTGCGCGAGCTGCCGGTCGAGAGCGACCTGCAGCGCGAGAAGGGGTGACTGACGACGCCCGCCGGGGAAGGTCAGCGTCACCTTGCGCTGATCGCCGTGCATGACGATGCGGTGACACGGGCGGCGCCGGCTGGCGAGTCCGGTTCCTGCGACCTGTAACGGCACGCGCCTTGGATGACGCGACGGAGAGCACACTGCACGAGTCGCTGCGTGAGGCGCTCGTGAGTGCCCGGCTGAAGGCGGGCAACTTCGATCCGCCTACTGTCACGACCATCATGCGCGTTGATCCGGCCGGCCTCGACGATCGTCCCGCGGGTGGCGAACAGCGGATGCAACGCGCCTTCACCCGGATGCTGCCGTTTGCATTGGGACTCTTCTTGTTCCTCGGCATCATCATGGAGGACAGGGCCTCGATGACGTCGACCGTCGAGGAAAAATCCAGCCGCGTCGTCGAGGTGGTGCTCGCCAGCGTGTCTCCGTTCGAGTTGATGGCCGGCAAGCTCTTGTCGCAGCTCGGGATTGGCCTGATCACCATCGGGATTTATGTGGC
>CAVRVW010000002.1:0-167576 GCA_963724695.1 uncultured Acidobacteriota bacterium
CTCGGCGGTACGCTCGGCACGGATCAGCCACAGCCGCGCCGTCGCGCCGGAAATGAAGCTATGGCGCGCGTTGGCCATGCGGATCATCAGCGTCGGCCGGCCCTCATGCTGCGCCACCACCGGATGTTGGGCAAAAATAAAGCGCGCGCGTGGCCGCGAAAACCGCGCGAACACCAGTCCGGTCATCACCGCGAGAAACGACATCCCGGTGAAAATCTCGACCGTTGCGACCAGGTGGCCGTATGACGTGTCCGGATGCATGTCGCCGTAACCGACGGTCGCCAAGGTCTCGATGGAAAAATAAAACAGGTCGAGAAAACTGCCGGGCCGGACATTGGCGACGGGCGCGTCGCCCAGGAAATACAGCACGGCAAAGCCGCTGTTGAGAACGATAAAAATGAGCGCCGCGCTGCCGAAAAACGCCAACCATGAGACAGCCATCGCATGGTGATAAAGGTCGGCGCCAAAACCTGGGGCACACCACGCGTTTCGAACTCGCGACCGCCAACCCTGACGATCTGGCGGCCTGGTTTTTTCGACCGCCGATGTGCGTGCCATGCGCACGGGGTAGCACGAAGACCGGCGCCGAATGATGGCACGCCGCTTCGCACCTGATCAATTCAACCGCCTGGTTTGGCCAACACGCCGCCGGGCAGCGCCTCGGAGACGCCGGTCGTCGTCGGGAAGGTGATCGGCAAGCCCTTCCAGCAGCGCGCGCGGCGAGATAGGCGAAGGCCTGCGCCTCCATCGGAGTCCGCCGACCAGCCGACCGCGTCGGCCGTCGTCACCTTGCACGGCAGGCGCATGACGAGTTCGCGCACCAGGATCGGATTGCGCGCGCCGCCGCCGCAGACGATGAGCAGTTGCGGCGGGGTCGGCAGATGCGGAAAAGCCGCAGCACCGAGGCCGCGGTAAAGGCGGTCAGCGTCGCCGCGGCGTCCTCGGTCGAGAGCTTGGCGATGGCGTCGAGCGCGAAGGCGTTGCGGTCGAGCGATTTCGGCGGCGGCTGATCGAAGAACGGATGCGCCAGCATCTTGAGCAGCGTCGCTTCGTTGACGCGCCCGCGCGCCGCCGTATGGCCGTGCCGGTCGATCGGCGCGCCGGTGCGCTGGAGCATCAGATCGTCGATGAGCGCATTGCCGGGGCCGGTGTCGCAGGCGATCGGCTCCTCGCCGTCGGCGACGTAAGTGACATTGGCGACGCCGCCGATATTGAGGAGCGCCACCTCGCCCTTCATGCCGCCGGCGACGACCAGCGCGCGATGGAACACGGGCACGATCGGCGCGCCCTCGCCGCCGGCGGCGATGTCGGCGGCGCGAAAATCATAGGCGACGTCGAGCCCGAGACGCGCGGCCAGCGCCGGACCGTCGCCGATCTGGATGGTGAGCCTTTGCTTGGGACGGTGCAGCACCGTCTGGCCATGAAAGCCGACGATATTGACGCTCGCCGGGTCGATCTCATTGTCGCGAATCAGCGCCTCGACCGCCTCGGCGTGACGGCCGGTGACCATCCGCTCGGCGAAGGCGAGAACGCCCGGCCGCGCGTCGCGATCTCGAGCGTCGCGGCTTCGGCGAGCGCATTGCGCAGCAGCGCGCGGTCGGCGTCCGTGTAGGGGTAGTGCCCCGTCGGCCCGAAACGACGGCGGCGTCGCCATCGGTTTCGATCAGCGCGACGTCGACGCCGTCCATGGAGGTGCCGGACATGAGGCCGATTGCCTTCACCGCCGCCATCGCCGATCCGCGGTTAAATCCGACGCCGGACCTGTTACACCACCGGCCGACCGACCGTGCCGCCGGCAATCGTCCGCTGCGCGGTTTCGTCACGCAGAATGAAGCGATCGCCCCGCAGCGCGAGGAACGGCTCGGTGAGCTGGATCTGGCAGTACGCGCGCCCGCCAGGCTCAATTTTCGCAGCGGCGGGGCCGAACACGATCACTTTCCCCATGCGTTCCGACGTGCCGAGGTGAACGCGGACGTGCTGATGGCTCTTGATGCCGCCCGCTGCACCTGGCGGCACCTCGATACGAGCGTCGAACCGGTCGCATGTGAGCGTGATCTCCTCGTCGCAGATGGTGTCGCCGCGGGTGATCGGCGTGCGCGTGGCGCCCGTGAGGTTCAGCGCGAGCCGCTGTCCCCACGAGCCGACTTCCGCGGGCTCGTTGTGGACTTCGACGCTGCGAACGCGGACCACATCGCCTCCAGGCAGACGCCGCACGCGGTCGCCTGGGCGGACCTCGCCACTGATGGCCGTGCCTGTCACGATGAGGCCGTGGCCCGGCGAGGCAAACGCCCGATCGACGGGCAGGCGGAAAGCGCGGTTCGGCCTCGGCTTTCCCCCCTGCGCGAACACGCGGCCGATCTCGTCACGCAATTCGGCCAGGCCCGCACCGCTGACGAACGAGAAGGGGACTACGGGCGATCCCTGAAGGGTCGTGGCGTCGGTGAGCGCGCGGATCTCGGCAGCGACCTCCACGATTCGCGCCTCGGACGCCAGATCGCTCTTCGTGATGACGAAGATCGCCCGTTCCACGCCGAGCAGGTGCAGGATGTCGAGATGCTCCACGGTCTGCGGCATCACCCCATCGTCGGCCGCAACGGTGAAGAGCACGAGGTCCATGCCGTGGGCGCCCGCGAGCATCGTGCGAACGAAGCGTTCGTGGCCAGGCACGTCCACCACGCCCGCCCGGACACCGCCAGGCAGATCAAGGTGGGCGAACCCGAGCTCGATCGAGATGCCGCGCTCCTGTTCCTCCTTGAGGCGATCGGTGTTCTGGCCGGTCAGCGCTTTGACGAGGCTCGTCTTCCCGTGATCGATGTGTCCGGCCGTGCCGACAATCCAGTGGGTGCTCACTCGGGCTCCCACCGTGGGACGAGGTCGGCCGGATCATCGACGGTGCGCAGGTCGAGGAGGAACCGGCCGTCCTTGATCCGTCCGACGATCGGCGGGTGAGCGCCGCGGAAGCGTTCGGCGAGGCGGTCAGCCGACACGCTGTCGCTCTCGATCGCAATGACCTTGGTCGGCAGCTCTTCGGTCGGCAGGGCGCCGCTGCCAACCTGCGATGTCGAGTCTTCGAGTGAGACCCGGTAGCTCGCTCCCAGCGCGTGCTGCAGCGATGGCAGGACGCGCAGGCCGACCTCGGCGATCTCCTCCAGGCTTCTGGTGAATGTCCTGAGGGTCGGGATATCGCGCGTCACATCCGCAGACTGCTGGTACAGCCTGAGCGTGGCTTCGAGGGCCGCGAGGGCCAGCTTGCTGCAGCGGACGGCCCGGTGCAGCGGGTTACTGGCGATCTGCTGCACGAGCGTCCGCGAGCCGACGATGAGGCCCGCTTGAGGGCCGCCGAGGACCTTGTCGCCGCTGAACGTCACGATATCGGCGCCAAGGGAAACCCGCTCGGACACGAGCGGCTCTTTGGGCAGGCCGTACTGACTCAGATCCACGAGCGCGCCGCTCCCGAGATCTTCCATGACGGGGACGCCGCGGCTTCGGCCGATCGCGACCAGTTCGCCGAGGCCCACATCGGACGAGAAGCCGACGATGCGGTAGTTGCTGGTGTGGACCTTCAGCAGAAGCCCAGTGTTCGGGCCAATGGCCCGCTCGTAGTCGCCCGGGTGCGTCCGGTTGGTCGTCCCCACCTCGCGCAGCACGGCGCCTGTCTTGGCGACGATGTCCGGGATGCGAAAGGCGCCACCGATTTCGACGAGCTCACCTCGGGAGACCACGACTTCTTTTCCGCTGGCCAGGGTGTTGATGGCCACGAGGACGGCGGCGGCGTTGTTGTTGACGACCGTGGCGGCCTCGGCGCCGGTCTGCTGGACCAGCAGGGACTCCACCAGCGCTTCGCGGCTGCCGCGAGCGCCCCGGTCCAGGTCGTACTCCAGGTTGACGGGATGACGTGCCGCCAGAACCATCGCGTCGATGGCCGGCTGCGGCAACCGGGCCCGGCCGAAGTTGGTGTGGAGAATGGTGCCGGTCGCGTTGACGATGCGCACCAGGCCGCTCTGGCGGTTTTCCTTCATGCGGCGCTCGACTCTCGTGAGAATGTTGTGCTCGTCGAGCTCGGCGAGCGGCAGCGAGGCGCCCTCGGCGATCTGCCGTCGCAGGTCCGCCAGGGTCTCACGGCACAGCCGCGCGACGTACTCGCGGTCGACGCTCGCCAGCCAGGCCGCCGCCCTCGCGTGCGAGAGCAGTCGGTCCACGGACGGCAGGTCCCTGAGCGAGGCTCTCGCCTGCGTCATGCCCGACGAGGCTGGCACAGTGGGCGCCGGATTTCAACCGCCCTGGCGCCTTGACGCTTGCGGCGGTCCCGCATGTGGCGCTACAAAGGACGTCCCGCGTGCGCGCGACGGGGAGAAGGAAGGTGCCCGGTGGTGCCGCTGGTCTTCAAAACCAGTCTTGGGGGCCGTCAGGTCCTCGGAGGGTTCGACTCCCTCCCTTCTCCGCCACTTCCCTCGCCGTTGGCTCGGTCAGTGGCGGCTCAGGGAGGTGTCTAGGCTTCGGGCAATGAGCTGCGCTCATCGCCCTCGGCACGACTCCGCGTCGTCCCCGCCACGGCCCTGCGGGCGTGGCGTTCGAAGGGAGCGTCTAGGCTTCGGGCAATGAGCTTCGCTCATCGCCCTCGGCACGACTCCCGCGTCGTTCCCCCGCCACGGCCCTGCGGGCGTGGCGTTCGAAGGGAGCGTCCAGGCGACGGCTCAGTGCTGATCGTTGGGCTGACGAGTAAGCTACTTGCGGATCCGGGCCAGCCAGTAGCCAGGTTCGCGACTGTCGTGCGCAAACGCCAGCATTCGACATGCGCCTTCCCACGGTAAGTACACGACATGGTACGGGAAGCGCTTCACCGGGACTTTGCGGACAGGCATGCCGAAGGTATTCTTGGTTCCGGCTAGGCAGATTCCCCGGTTCTTTTACCGAAATCCCAAAGGGACGCGGCAGGTCATTCGCTACGCTCGTATGCGAGACAAGGGTGACCGGTTCCTGGAGGCCTGGGCGCAGTTGAAATGAGACGAAGTCTAACTCGCGCTGGAGCCGACGCGGCGCTACTGTCCGTGTGATCTTGTTGCAGAACCGCGCGGCTCAGCACAAGCGTTAGACCGCCAGTCAAGGAGACACATATGCCCATCACCGCATTCAACAGTTTCAACGACGGTCTCGCTCCGAATCAAAGAAGCCGGGAGCATTTCATCGCCAACATTGATCTGGAAGACGGCCCACACTGGGTGCCGTATGCCGATGGTGTCTGGATCCAACTCTGCCACTTCAACGTCACGTCCGGCGGATTCAGCGTTGTCCTGAAGGGTCTCCCCGGCGCCGCGCTGGGCACTCACTACCACATCGGGACCGTTCGGGGCTTCACGATACGTGGCCAGTGGCGGTACCTGGAACATGACTGGGTTGCGAAGCCCGGCACGTTCATTTACGAGCCCGCCGGCGAGGCCCACACGCTGGTCATCACGGACGACTCCCCGGAGCCAGCGCTGATCTTCTTCGCCGTCGAGGGCGGCCTCATCTACCTGGACAAGGCGGTCGACGGCGGTTTCGCTGCTTATGAGGACGGCTTTACCGCCCTGGAACTGGCCCGAAAATACTACCGTGAGGCCGGTCTCGATGTGCGCAAACTGGATGCGCTAGTTCGCTAATTGGCCTGCGGTCTAACAACCGATTGCAGCGGACGGCGCTGTCGCGCCGCCGCTGAACCGGGGCGTTAGACGCCTGGGCGAAGCTGGTCATCAATGCGAGACTTTCTTCGGAAGCTAATTCGACCGCGAGAGGCCGGTGGGCTCAGTATCGCGTCCAGGACTACGAGCGCACGTAGTCAGGAAGGGATCGAGACGCCGGTGTCGCAACAACGGCAAGTTGTCGACGCTGAGGACGACTACAGTTGGTTGTGTCCTCCGGCCACGATGGCCGATCCAAAGGCATGGGACAAATACTGGCATGAGCAGATCACGCATGGCGTCGCCGGCTTCGTCGACATGTTTTGCGATGACGGTGAACTGGTGGATGTCATGCGGACCAGCCGATTTCAATCGGTACTTTGCGTTGGCAGCGGTCTCTCGCACGAACCGCGGGCACTTGCTGCGGCCGGGTTCGACGTCACCGCTTTGGATTTGTCCCCTTTCGCCACCGAGGCGGTCAAAGGAGCCACTCCCCCTGAGGACCATCTGCGGAGTCTGCTCGGCGCGCGGGCACTATTGCCGAATGGCCGCCTCGACTTCGTGACGGGCGACCTCATCGACGGCGGCGTCTGCCCTGGGCCATTCGATGTTGTGATCGAACGACGAACGTTACAACTGTACCCGCAGCAGGACCGACCGGCCGCGTTACAGGCTGTTGCCAAGCGCCTTGCACCACGGGGCATCTTCTTCAGTCACTCCCACAATGGTGGTTGGCGCCCTCCGGCACCGCGTACCCATGCCTGCGAGGATTGGTTTGCTATGCACGGCTGGCCACGGCGGCAGCGGGACACGCCGGTAACGGGGAGGGTTGCTTGGCTATTCGTGAGTACGGGCTAGCGGCGTCTAACATCGGCTTGCAGCCGACGGCGGCTGGTGTAATGCTGAGCCGCCGCGGCTGAAGCCGGCGTTAGACCGCTGAGTCGTGCGGTCTCTTAACGGGAAGTCTTGTGGACGACATGGGTGGACTGACTGGAAACGCACTTCTGTCGCTCGCCATCAGGCCCAAGGCCCAGGCTGATCGAGAAAGGCTCGCCCGCGGCGTCACCACGCTCATGGCCGAAGATCCGACGATGAGCGTGAACGCCGACCCGGCGACGGGGGAGGTCGTCGTCGCCGGCATGGGCGAGCTGCACCTTGAGATCATCGTTGACCGTCTGAGACGCGAGTTCCACGTCGAGGCGAGCGTCAGTCGTCCGCAGGTTGCCTGCAAGGAGACACTCACGCGCCCGGCCGACGGCGAAGGTCGGTATGCGCGGCGTGGCCTGTACGCCCACGCGAAGGTTCATCTCTATCCGGGCGAGCCGGGCTCCGGCTACGTCTTCGAGAACGAGATCATGGAGGGCGCGCTTCCGAAGGAATTCATCAAGCCGATCGATGAAGGCATTAAGGAGGCGCTCACGGGCGGCGTCCTCGCTGGCTATCCGGTGGACGATCTCCGTATCGTGCTCTACGACGGCTCGTACCACGACGTCGATTCGTCGGAAATGACCTTCAGGATCGCCGGCAACATGGCGTTCCACGACGCCGCCAAGAAGGCAGGACCCGTGGTTCTTGAACCGGTCATGCGCGTCGAGATCGAGGCGCCGACGAAAAACGTGGGCGACGTCATGGGCAGCCTGTCGAGTCGTCGGGGGCTGATACAGTCGCAGGAAGATCGCGACGGCGTGCGACGCATCACCGCGCGCGTGCCGCTGTCCGAGATGTTCGGGTACGCGACCGATCTACGCTCCCGCACGCATGGGCGCGGCACGTTTGCGATGCAGTTCGCATGCTATCAACCCTTCGATCGGGCCGAGAACGAGGGTACCGGTGACGATTCGATGGTAGGCGCGCCACGCAAGCCCCTGCCAACGCTTCGCGATTCGAGCGTGGCCCTTCCCGAACCAACGGATGACGACCTCCAGGACTGACTTGAACAGTGCGTTCCTATGTGAGGGGGCGGAACGGAAGTACGCGGTCTAACACGCGTTGCCCCAGACGGCGGCTGCTGCGATCATGAGCCGCGGCTGGTGAACGCTGACGTTAGCCTCTCACGGATGGATGGACGAATCAGATGAATACCGAGCAGGCCACGGCGCTCTACGCTCAGTTGATCGATGCGTGGAATCGGCGCAATGCAGTCGACTTTGCCGCGCTGTTCTCATTAACCGGCAGTAGCGTTGGATTCGATGGGTCGCCCTTGGACGGCCGCGCCGTCATCGAATCGACTCTCCTCGAGATCTTTGCGCATCACCCCACGGCGGCCTACGTGGCGAAAGTCAGGGAGGTCCGGCAGCTCGGTCCAGGCGTTGCGCTTCTTCGAGCCGTAGTCGGCATGTTGCCTCCGGGCCAGACCGAGATCAACCCAGCGGTCAATGCCATGCAAAGCGTGGTCATGGTGAACGAAGGGGAACGGTGGACGATTGCGCTGTTGCAGAACACACCAGCAGCGTTTCACGGCCGGCCGCAGGCAGCCGCAGCACTCACGGACGAGCTGACAGCTGTTCTCCGGAGCAGGACAACTGTCCAGGCAGGCTAACCAGCAAATGGAGCCCGACGCAGGCCTCTGTTGGTGCCATCATGCCGCCGCGCCCGCGCGGCTCATTTGCGAGCGTTGGGCTGACGGACGGAACGTCATCACTTGAGGCGAGTCGTCCAATATCCTGGCTTCCGGCGGTCGTGCGCAACGGCGAGGATTCGGACGACGTCGTTCAGCTCGAGATAGATAACGTGGTACGGAAAACGAGTGACCGCCATTTTTCTCGCTTGCAGGTTGGCAGGCATGCGCGGCACAAGGGACCCCGAACCTGGTAGGTCAAGAATCCGCTCGATGGTTTCATCGACCGCATCGAAAAACTCGAAGCCAAGGTGTTCTCTGCGGGCTTCATACCAACGGCCGGCAAGTCGGTACTCGGCGTCGGCTTCGTCTTCGAATTGAACGCGGGGATTCACCGCTTGCGGAGTTCAGCTTCGGCGCGGCGTCGAACGTCTTCCCAAGGGATGCCGGCCGACTCCCCAGACATCACCCGGCGGGCACGCCGTTCGATTTCAGCGGCCCACGCTGCCTCGACTTCGGCGGGGTTCTCGGTTTCAGCGTCATCCAGACTCGCAAGGAGTTCGGCCGCCACATCGGCGCGCTCAGCGACCGGCAAGGTCAAGGCTTCTCGAAGAAGTTCTTGCGCTCGGGACGTCATGTAGCCATTCTAGACCCGGCTGGACAGCCCAACAAGCGGCTGCACCAGACGGTTGCGTGCTTTTTGTGCAACCGCTGGTGAGCCGCAGGCGTTAGGCGCACACTTCAACCAAGGATGACCAACGTGAAAGTCACTGCCATCTTTCTTAGTGCGGTCGTGCTGACAGTACCGGCCCGGGTCCAGGGTCAGGGACCACAGTCCTCGGGTGGCGAGCAAAACATGCGAGTCGTCCTCCTCGGTACGCAGGGTGGGCCGACCTTCAACGCTCAGCGGCTCGGCATCAGCACGTTGGTACTGGCTGGATCCGAACGGCTGGTCTTTGACGCCGGTCGTGGCTTGACGACCGGGATGGCAAGGGTGGCGATCAACCCGGCCGACGTCACGAAAGTGTTCCTGACCCATCTCCACTCCGATCACGTCATCTCACTGCCAGAACTCTTGGTATCGCCCTGGGAATCCCAAGGTCGCCAGGTGCCACTTGAGGTGTGGGGCCCGAGCGGAACCCGCAGGATGATGCAGAAGTTTCAGGAGGCATTGGCGTTTGATATTCACGTGAGGCGCGACGTGGATGAGAAGTTTCCCGCGGAAGGTGTGAGAGTGATGGCGACCGATATCCGGGAGGGAGTCGTATACGAGTCAAACGGGGTAAAGGTTACAGCGTTCCTCGTCGACCATGGCCCCGTGAAGCCCGCGTTCGGCTATCGCGTAGACTTTCGTGGACACTCCATTGCCATCTCTGGCGACACCAAGCCTTCAGACAACTTGGTAGAATTCGCTTCCGGTGTTGATCTGCTGATTCACGAAATCGGGAGGTTTAAGGAAGATCCGGTACTGTCCGGCCCACCCGACGAACTTCTCCCGAATTCGAGGCACACCCGAAGGCAGGTAAAAACGATCGCGGAGCACCACACCGACGGCGTTGAAGTTGGGAGAGTGCTCGATCGAGTGAAGCCGAAGCTCGCTGTGTTCTCGCACTACAACGTGGATCCGCAGGTGACGCTACCTCTTGTCAGGAAGAACTACGCAGGCCCTGTCGAGTTTGGCGAAGACTCAATGACAATCGAGGTTGGCAGCCAGATCGAGGTGCGCAAACTCGCTCCATCTCGCTAGCGTCGTTCAGGGACCAGGGAGAAGACGAGTGGCGCCTAACATGCGCTGCACCCGACGGCGCTCTCGCACCGAGTGCGCCGCTCGCGGCTGAGCGGCAAGTCGTTAGGCGCTGCCCATCCCTTTCAATATGCGACTCCTCCTCGCACTCAGAGCTCTCTTCTTCGTCCTGCTGCTACCCGGTACAGTGGCCGGCTACATCCCATTCAGCATCCTCCGAGCCGGAAACCTACTGCGCGTCCCAGGCCTCGGGCTCGCCTCCGTCTGCGCCGCCGTCTTCGCCATCACCGGTGCTCTTGTCCTCCTCCGGTGCGTCTGGGACTTCTTCGCCGCAGGCAAGGGCACTCTCGCCCCTATCGATCCCCCACGCTTGCTTGTTGTCCGAGGTCTGTACCGCTTCACCCGCAACCCTATGTACAACGGCGTCATCGCCCTCATCCTCGGGGAGGCGTGGCTTTTCCGGAGCATCGGTCTAGCAAACTACGCACTTCTAGTCCTCATCCTCTTCCACTTGTTCGTGGTTCTCTACGAGGAGCCTGCCCTTGAGTCACAGTTCGGGGAGTCGTATCGGGCCTACCGGCGTGCCGTTCCCCGCTGGGGCTTCACGACTCGGCCGTTTCAAGAGAGCACCGGGACAGTGAACGATTGCACGGTCTGAACGTGATGACTCGGCAGGGCTTGTTGCCAGAAGTCCCACGCCATCGTCATGTTAAGGAATCACGTGAATAGGGTTCGACCCCCTCCCTTCTCCGCCACTAAGTGGTGGCAGAGCTCAGGTTCCTCGGCGATCATGGCGCTGCGGCGCGCGGCTCATTTGAACCGTTAGACGGACGACCGCATTGTGAAGACGTGTTCCCGTTCCAGAGTCAAAGAGGTCCTTTCTCATGGAAGTCAACCCACTCGTCCAGTTGATACCGTTTCTGTTCTTCTCGCTGTGGATCGGCCTTCTTGCCAGACTATTGGCGCGGGACAAGGGGCGCAATGTGAACAAATGGACGATCCTGGGACTTATTCCGGTCGTCAACTTGTTCTGTATTTCGTTCTTTATCGGCGCGGCCGATTTGCGCGTCGAGCGCAAGCTTGACGAACTTCTTGAGCTCCAACGTCGCCAGTAAACATCTCACGTGGGACCCTGACCTGGTCTGCGCATTCGCTATGATCGGCTGCTTAAGCGATCGCGACTTAGCCCACCGTCCATCGTGGGGGACAGCCAGTGCGGGCCGGCGAACACGCTGCGCTTGGAGGGCTGTCGCCGCGAACGCAATCACCCACGATGCCGCAGGTAATGCTGGCGGCTGGATTCTGCCGGAGCCGGTGCCAATATGCGTGCCGACAATGGGATACAGACGGACGGAAGCCTCTTCCCGCTGTGTGGATCATTGCGACTTGGGGTGAGCGGTCTACTCCAGTACTAGTTGGACCGTCAGTAGCTCAATACCGAGGAAACGTCGATGAACCCCAGCGTTCGGCGAATCAGTTATCTCTTCCTTTGCGCGTTCCCATTTGTCGCTCTTGTGGTCGGTGGCGTTCGTCCTCTTCGAACGGCGGGTCTCTCTCAAGTCATCGGCGTCGTCCTGTTCACAGCCCTCGCTGTCGCTGCCTGGGTCGTGGGCCTCCGCATGATACGCCTGCAAGCGGAGGGGCCGGGAAAGCTCGCATTGGCTGGCGTGCTGTTGATCGCGCCGTACGGAATCATTTCCCTCTTGTGGGTTGGAATTGGGGCGCCGTTCCAGGCCACTCTTTCAGAGAACTACATGCGCTTTCTGGTTCTTGTGTGGAATTCGATCCTCATGACCATCGGCTTCGTTGTTCTGAAGGATGCTCTTTACGAGGCCGGCGAGCGCTTCTACTCGAGTCTCGGGTTCGCGGCGGCCCTGTCCGCCGGCGTGGCCTATCTCATTTGCCTGAACCTCACCCTCGCACAAGTTACCATGGTGCTACGCGGGGATAAGACACCTCTGCCCTCCATACTAGGGGACTTCTACAGCGCAATCGAGTTCGTTGCCTGCATTCTGACCTACGCGGCAACGGCAATGTTCGCGACCGCGATGTCGCGAGTCCGTTTTCTCGGTCGCTTCCCCGCACTCGGGTACGTGACGGCGAGCGCGATGCTCGTGCTCCTGATCCTGGTGAGGGGTCTCGAATATCCAGAAATCTCCGCCAACACGGCGCCGTGGTACACGCAGCCTGGCGTCATCGCGGGTATTCCGGCGATTCCGTGGCTCATGCCAACCCTATTGGGCGTCGTGCTGATCCGGCGGGCAGGAGAGGCGCGATCATGACAGGTGAGCGGCCCAACAACCGGTTGCAGCGGACGGTTCGCTGCGCGGCCCGCCGCTGAACCGGAGCGTTAGGCGGCTCGCCGTGATGCTTGGCGGCGCGCGGCTGATTTGGCATCGTTGGGCTGTCTGGCGCTCGCCGCAACTCTGGTGGGCGAACTTATAGACAGAAAGACATTGCGTTGCTTGAACAGACACGCGTCTCAAAGACCAAGACGATCGCACTGATCGCCGCGATGCCATTCATCATGCTCGTGCTGGTGGGACTGACCTATCATGGGCCGTAGATCATACGGGGTCGCAGCCCAACACGCGAATGGAGCCGACGCACCGCTGGACTGCGATGGCGCGCGGCTCATTCACAACCGTCAGCCGGACAAGGAATTCAGGGAGGCGACTCGTGGTTCGAATGGTAGTTGCATTGGTGCTCACTCTGACCGCTCAAGTCGCTGCATACGCTCAGACCGGTGCTCCTGGTCGAGACTCAACTCAACAGAAGGTGGTCCTGAGCTACTTTCACGACGTCCTGGACGGGCGCAAGATCGAGTTGCTCGATCAGCTGTTTCTGCCCGATTGCGTCATTAACCGTCCAGAGGGGACTCTCAACGGAATAGCGGGCATCCGCGGCGTCGTGGAGCGAAACATCGCGACTTACGCCAAATTCGAGACTCAGCTCCACGACATCTTTGAGTCTGGAGATCGAGTCGTTGTACGAATCACGCATCGCGCGATGGGAGCAGGGGAGTTTCGATCGAGAATCGGTGTCTATAACGTGAAAGGCAAGCCCGTTGGGTGGGATGCCATAGTGATCTTCCGGTTCCAGAACGGGAAGATTGCTGAGCAATGGGTCAGCCGAGATGAACTCGGAATTCTTCTGAGCTTCGGGGGGCTCCAAGCAAGCAGCGACGTGCGGTAGGCCGGCTAACAGCAAAATGGAGCCGACGCGCCAGACGGTCTGTGCGATCCTGTCGGCGCGGCGCGCGGCTCATGTTGAACGTTAGCCAGACATGGCCCTGGGCTACTGTTACAGCACACAATGGCCGAACCCGGGTTGACGCGCCGCAATCTGCTGTCACTCCTGGCCGGTGCCGCGGTATTCCCGGTCGCCGCGGTGTCGTGCGGGCGCGGCCCGGCGGGTTCTTCGGTCTCACAAGTCAAGAGCCCATTGCACTACTCGAGTCTGGCGGACGTGGCCAAGCTCATCGCAGCACGGGAGCTCCTGTCGATAGACCTCACGCAACAATTGCTCGCCCGAATCGCGGCGGTTGACGGGCGCCTCCAGAGCTACGTCACGGTAATGACCGACCAAGCGATCGCGAGCGCCGGGCGCGCGGACGCCGAGATTCGCGCCGGCCGGTACCGCGGGCCTCTCCATGGCGTGCCCATTGCGGTGAAGGACCTTTGCAATACTCGTGGCGTCCGCACCATGGCGGGCACGAAGGTCATGGCGGACTTCGTACCAGACTTCGACGCTACCGTCGTCGCTCGCCTGGAAGCTGCAGGTGCGGTCATCCTGGGCAAGCTCGCTCTGTGCGAAGGCGCGTACGGTCCGTACTTTCCCGGCCTCCAGGTGCCGGTGAACCCGTGGGACGCCACGCGGTGGAGCGGCGTGTCATCGAGTGGCTCCGGCGTGGCTACGGCAGCGGGCCTGTGCTTTGCGTCGGTTGGTACCGACACGGGGGGATCGATCAGGTATCCATCGGCCGCGAACGGATGCGTGGGGCTCAAGCCAACATATGGCCGGGTAAGCCGCTACGGCGTGTTCGCCCTGGCCGCCTCAATGGACCACATCGGGCCGATGACTCGCACTGTTGAAGACGCCGCCATCATGTTCGAAGCGATGGCCGGTCCCGATCCTCACGACCCGTCGTCGCTGCCGGACCCGGTATCTTCGGTACGTGCCGAACTGAGTCGAGGAATCGCGGGTCTCCGCGTCGGTTTCGACCGTCGCTACGCCACCGACAACGTCGATCCCGATGTCGCCAAGGCCATGGATGACGTGCTCGGGGAATTGACCCAACTGGGCGCGACCGTCGTAACCGTCACAATGCCGGACGTCAGCAAAGTTGGTGGCGCCTGGCTCGACTTGTGTAGTGTTGAGGCACTTACCGCCCATGCGCAGACGTTTCCGAGTCGGGCCAGCGAGTACGGACCGGGGTTGCGCACTGCGCTCGAGTTTGGTCAGCGAGTCACTCCGGCGGCGCTGGCGGTGGCCGCGAAGGTTCGATCAGAAGTCACCGCGTCACTCGAGCGCATGCTGAACAGCGTCGATTGTCTGGTGTGTCCGTCGATGGCGAACACTGCACGCGTGAAGGAGGCGGATCCGTACGACGAAGAGACCGAAGCATCGTGGAGCCGTCTCGTCAGGAATGACATTCACACCCAGCCGTTCAACTTCAGCGGCAGCCCAACCTTGTCTGTACCGTGCGGTTTCTCGGCGGACGGCCTACCGCTGAGCGTGCAATTCGTTGGTCGCCGGTTAAGCGAATCGGTGCTGTGCCGCATGGGTCACGCGTACGAGCAGGCGACCCAGTGGCACTCGAAACATCCGGCGGTCTAACCGGAACTCAGGTGAAGTGACGCGGCCGATCTCCAAACGGAATCCTCGCTCGTGGCGGGCTGGCTAACACCCAAATGGAGCCGACGCGCCCGCCGTCTCGTGCCATCATGTCGTTACGGCGCGCGGCTCATTTGGCACGTTAGGCGGTCGAATCACTTTGAAATGGACCTGAGCTCATGTGAGCGAAAAAGACCTGCTTCTGATCGCCGAAATACCCGGCTTTACTCCACAGATCGGCCGCCTCGTCTCGATGATGAACTATGTCCGATCGACGACCCTTTCGGCCGTCGCAGGTTTAGGCATGAGCGAGCTCGACTACCTGCTTGACTCCCAGAGCAATTCCATCGGTGCGCTCCTCTTGCACATCGCTGCGGCGGAAGTAGGCTATCAGGCTGCCACCTTCCTGGGGCGTGGCTTAGGCGGGGAGGAGCAGCAAGAGTGGGGCGCCGCTCTGGACTTGGGTGAAAGTGCGAGACGTGAGATCAGAGGGCACGAGTTGGATTATTACGTGAGCAGGCTCGAACGGGTTCGTGCAACGACGCTGGCGGAACTCGGCCGGCGCACCGACCAGTGGCTTGAAGAGCGGACATCATCTCCCAGCGGACGGGAAGTGAACAATTACTTCAAGTGGTTCCATGTGTTTGGTCACGAAATCAACCATAGAGGGCAGATTCGCTGGTTGCGCACGCGCGCGACGAGACAGCCACCATCTGCATGAGCGAGGTCCCGCGTCGTCCCTTCTACACCGAATACGCGTGGGCGTTCGACCTGCTTATCGATAGGCCCGTTCGTAAGGAATGCGCCGTGATCGCTGCGTGGCTGGTCGATCGCGGGGTCCTGCCCGGCTCGGAGATCCTTGATGCCGGCTGCGGTACGGGCCGGTATGCGATCGAGCTCGCGCGACGGGGCTACGTCGTTCATGGCATCGACCTCTCGCCCGACCTGATCGAGGTTGCCAGGCGTGCGAACGGAGCAGTTCGAGGCGTCTCGTTCGCCGTGGGCGATATCGCCCACTTATCGCCGTCGCGATACGCCGCGATTCTGTGCCGTGGCGTCCTCAATGACATCGTCGACGACACGGGTCGTGACGCGGTCTTCGGGGCCTTCGCCGGGGCGCTGCGGTCCAATGGCGCGTTGATTCTGGACGTCCGGGAATGGGCTGCCTCGGTGGAGCGGAAGGCCAGGGAACCGCTCTTCAGAAAGCGTGTCTCGACTGAGCGTGGCGAATTGACCTTCACAAGCGTCACAGCGCTCGAACATGAGAACCGGCAGTTGCTGATCTCCGAGCGGCACGAACTGGTCACCCGTGGCGAGGAACGCGTCAGCGACTACAACTTCGTGATGCGTTGCTGGGAGAGGGACGAGCTCAACATGCTGCTCGCGCGCCATCATTTCGGCGAGCTCGTGTGCTTCGGCGCGTATGATCCCGACGTGGCGGCCGGTGCAACCGACCGACTCGTGGCGGTGGCGCAACGTGTGGATGCTGCGGCCTGACATCGGCTTGCAGCCGACGGCGGCCGGTGCGATGCTGAGCCGTCGCGGCTGAAGCGGCACATTGGGCTGCGGACGTGTGTTCTGAATGGAGAGCGAGGCACTATGCAGGCAATTCGACGGTTCGCCGCTGCCATCATTCTTTTCAGTGGCGCCGTGACTCCCTCCGTCGTGGCTCAGAACGCGAACGTCTCACCACCTGCCGCCAGCGCACCTGCCCCGCAGGCAGTTGCGCCTTCGCCCGGTTGTCGCAACGAGCAGGGATTGACTTACCTGTGTGACCTCAGCGTCCCGGAAGACATCCTGAACCTTGGTTCCTCCGGCCTTCTGCTTGTGTCTGGTCACCGTGCGCCCGGTCACCTGTATCTCATCGATCCTGCGACACGGACGCAGTCGGAGCTCATCCACGGCGCAACCTTCAGGCTCCAGCACGACGTCCGCGCCTATCCCGACTGTCCGGGGCCGCTGAACCTCCAGGCCTTCGATGTCCACGGGCTCAGCCTGGCCGAGACCTCGCCCCAGTTTTTCAGCCTGTACACCACGAGCCATGGCGCGCGCGAAGCCATCGAAATCTACGATCTCGACCTTCGCGGCACGGCGCCGAGCCTCACCTGGAAGGGCTGTGTCCTCCTGCAGCAGGACAGTTACCACAACAGCGTCGCCCGGCTCGCCGACGGCGGATTCGTGGCGACCAGAATGCGGGACCAGAACTTCAAGGGTGGTGGAGGTGCCCCAGCCGGCATCACCGGCCATCTGGTCGAGTGGCATCCGGGCGGCCAACCGCGACCGCTCCCCGACACCGAGATGTCGCTGCCGAACGGCATCGACGTCTCGAAGGACGAGCGCTACATCTACGTGGCCGCCATCGGCTCGCAGGAGCTGGTGCGTTTCGATCGCCGGGCGACGCCGATGGCCAAGCGCACGGTGTCACTGCCCATTCGGCCGGACAACGTCCACTGGGCCACCAATGGCAAGCTTCTGACCGCCGGTCCCAACTATGTCCCGCCTGCGGTGTGCAGCGGCGCTGGCTGTGCCACGGGCTGGTCGGTGCTCGAGGTCGATCCGGAGACGCTGGCCTTCTCGCGGCTCGGCGGCGCGGATCAAACGGCCGCGATGCAGCGCGTGAGCTCGGCCATGCGAGTGGGTGACGACATCTGGGTTGGCAGCAACGACGACCGTATCGCCCGGTTCTCGCTGCGCAGGCCTTGAACACACTCCGGGATCGATGTCGAGGCACTTCTCTCGAGCCTATCGGCGTACACGGATCCCCCGAATGCTGGCGGGTGTCGGGATCCTGGGTATTGCCGCCTGTGGCGGCAATGGTTCGGTCGGACTCACGACACCGAGTCCAACTCCAGCCGCCGGCGATCAACTGCTCGCGCTCACTGTGTCGTGCCAAGCCGCATTACTCATCGGTGAGCGGGCGCCCTGTATCGCCGTCGCCAGCTATGGCTCTGGCCGGCAGCCGCTGGTGTCGCTCGAGTCGACCTGGTCGTCCTCACACCCTGACGTTGTCGTGGTCGACGGTCTTGGGGTCAGTACGGGGAAGTCGGCTGGAGAGGCGACGGTCACGGCTTCCTACCAGGGGCGACAAGCGACTGCGGTCATTGTGGTCACAGAAGAGGATGCGCTGCGTATCTCCTCGGGTCAGGCCAGCCAAGGCGCCTTCACGCCAGGAAGCACCGTGACAATGTGGTTGCAGGGCTATTACTCGGTGGCTTCTGCGCCAACTGGCCGCCTGAGCCTGAAGATCAGCGACCAGACTGGCACCATAACCGAGACTGCGCCGTCGACTGTCGCAAGAGGTGGGGACTTCTTCCTGCTGTCCAGTACGTTCGTCGTCCCTGACACCAGCGTGGAACTGTGCAGAACGGCGGTTCTCGAAGTAGGTGCCGTGACGATCGCCGAACCACACTCGAAGTCCTTCCCGCTGTGGTGCATCCCCATCCGGCGGTAGCTCCTTCGCTTGTAGTCATCGTTCTTGGATGAAGAAGGAAGACCCAGGCACTAAAACGGGTTCGCAGGCGATGCCTCTCGCTGCCGGAAACGAGCGAGGCAGGTTCCTGGGGCCGACTCAAGCGGATGATCGCCGTCCTCGACGGTACGAGGAAGAGATCCGGCTGACACCGGAAATGGAGCCCGCGGCTAACGATCTCGTGCGATCATGTCGCCGCGGCGGGCGGTCAACATCGAGGATCGGAGAATTGACGTGACCAGTCGAAGCTCGATGAACGCGTGGCCGATGCTGGTCGCGTTTGCCACAGTCAACTCTGTCGCTGCACAGCAGCCGACCGCGGTGGCAGCGAGGAAACAAGTCCAGGCCTCGAGAGTGGCGCACGAAGCTGCTGGCAGTATCTCTCGCATCGCACCGTCGACGGACCCATCTATGAGAAAGACTGACCGGGGAGCAAATGATGTCTGAGCCGGAATCGAACTCCAACGGACGCCGTGATTTTCTGCAGGCCATGATCGCCGCGCCTGTGCTCGCCGCCGCGCTGGTCGAGACGGCGCAGGCAGCGCAGGCGCAGCGCGATGTCTTCGTCAAGCACGCCTACGAGGAACACACGGTCAATCTCGGCGAGGTGGTGATGAACTACGTGGTCTCGGGCCGAGCGACGGCCCCGGCCCTGCTGCTCATCCCCGGCCAGACCGAGTCCTGGTGGGGGTTCGAGAAGGCCATCGCCCTTCTGGACAAGGAGTTTCAGGTCTACGCGGTGGATCTGCGCGGGCAGGGCCGCAGCACGTGGACGCCGCGCCGCTACACCCTCGACAACATGGGCAACGACCTCGTGCGCTTTATCGCCCTGGTGATCAAGCGGCCGGTCATCACCAGCGGGTGCTCGTCGGGCGGCGTGCTGTCGGCCTGGCTGTCGGCTTTTGCCATGCCCGGGCAGGTGCGTGGCGCCCACTACGAAGATCCACCGCTGTTTGCCTCCGAACTCAGTCCGCGGTACGGGCATTCCATCCGCCAGGCCGCCGTTGGCCCGAGCTTCGAAGCTTTTACGAGGTTTCTCGGCGACCAGTGGAGTGTTGGCGACTGGGCGGGAATGGTGGCGTCCCGCGCGGCCGGGACGCGTTCAAATGCGGGCGCGCAAGGGCGCGGCACACAGGGGGGTGCGACGCCGCGAGCCGGTGCGACCGCGTCGGCCGGTGGGCCGCTGGCAGGGCCTCCGCAGAATCTCAAGGAGTACGATCCCGAGTGGGCGCGGGCTTTCATCGAGGGGACCGTGGCCCAGAGCTGCCCCCACGAGCGCATGCTGGCCCAGGTGAAAGTGCCTGTGCTCTTCACCCACCATGGCCGCTCGATCGATCCTGTCACCGGCCAGCTCGTTGGCGCGATTTCGGACTTGCAGGCCACCAAGGTGAACGAGATCGTCACCGCTGCGGGCCAATCATTCGAGTACGTCTCATTGCCCGACGCGGCGCACGCGATGCATCAGGCCGATCCCGCCCGCTTCGCTCAGGTGCTGACGACGTGGGCAAAGAAGCTTCCTGCGTAAGCGAGCCAGGCCGTGATTCTCGTCGTCGGTGCAAGCGGTCGCTTGGGGAGTCAGGTCGCACAACTGCTGCTCAAGCGTGGCACGGCGGTTCGCGTCATGAGCCGCGATGTTTCCAGACTCGAGAGATTGGCGGTACTAGGTGCGGAACCCATCAGGGCAGACCTGCGGGATCGGTCTTCGCTCGTTCACGCGTGCAGGGGTGTTGACAAGGTGGTCGCAGCAGCCCATGCCTTCGTGGGCGAGCGTGGCAACACTCCCAGCAGCGTAGACGATGCCGGCAATCGCCACCTCATTGACGCCTGCCAATCGGCGAACGTTCAGCACCTGGTGTTCACATCCGTTCACGATGCTCGCGCGAGTCATCCCGTGGACTTCTTTCGAATCAAGTTCGGGGTCGAAGAGTATCTGCGTGCCAGTGGCCTCAGCCACACGGTGCTTCGACCCACCGCGTTCATGGAGTTCTGGGCCGCATTGATCGGCCAGCCGATCGTGGACAAGGGGCGGACGACCATTTTCGGTCGTGGCAGAAATCCGGTCAATTTTGTCTCGGTCGGTGACGTCGCGCAGTTCGCGCTCATTGCGCTCGAGCATCCGGCAGCGCGAAATCAGATCATCGAAATTGGAGGGCCGGAGAATCTGTCGCTCGTCCAGGTGGCCCGGATCTTTGAGCGCGTGACGGGTCGGAGCGCGAAGAAGAGCCATATGCCGTTGCCCGTCATGCGGGTGATGGCCGCGTTGATGCGCCCGTTGAATCCGTCGCTCAGCAGACAGATTGCGGCAGGGGTGTCACATGGACACAGAGGATCAGACGCTCGACATGACGGAGACGCTGAAGCGGTTTCCGGTGGCCCTGACGCGTCTGGAAGATGTCGTGCGCGCACAGTACACTCAGTCGCACTGACTCATGAGCCGCCGCGGGTGAAGCGGCTGTTGGAGGCGTGAGGTGACGAGCACAGAGTCCCGGGTAATCATTCACATGGTGGCGAGCCTCGACGGGTTCATCGCCCGAAAGGACGGCCGCGCCGACTGGCTCGAGACGTCAGACGAGTTCGAGGGCGGCGACACCCTGTCCCCGGAGTTCGTCCAGGAGTTCCTCAAGACGATCGACTGCTACGTCATGGGCTCGCGCACCTACGAGACCGCATTGGGCTTCGAAGCCAAGGGATTCGGCTGGGCCTATGGCGACAAGCCGACGTTCGTCCTGACCCATCGCGAGCTGCCGAAGACCAGGGATACGGTCCAGTTCTACTCTGGCGATCTCACGCACCTGGTGCAGGAGCGGCTGAAACCGGCCTTCCGCAGCATCTGGTTCGTCGGAGGCGGCGCCGTCTCGGGGGAATGCCTTCGGCTCGGACTGGCTGACGAAGTGCGCTATTCGATCGTGCCCGTCCTGATTGGCGAAGGGATCCCATTCTTCGACCGGCTCGACAAGGATGTCGCCCTGCACCTCGTGGAAGTGAAAGCGTACACGAGCGGGATGGTCGCGCTTCGCCACGAGGTGCGGAAGTAGGGACGACATGGACGATCCGACGAGCGTGACGACGCTGACGCTCTCGGCGGTCCCCGCTGAGGAGGCCGCGCCATTCTACGAGAGCTTCCTTGCGGCCTTTCCCGACGGGCGGGTTGGGATCCACCTGCAGACACAGGCCGTCGAGCTCGACCGGCTCTGTGCGGGCCTGACCGAATCAGGTGCGATGTTTCGCTACGCCGAGGGAAAGTGGACGATCAAGGAGGTCATCGGTCACCTCCTGGATACCGAACGAATTTTCGCGTACAGGCTGCTTCGGATCAGCCGTGGCGACGTGACAGAGCTCCCGGGATTCGACGAAACAGTCTATGCACCGGAGGGCCAGTTCAACCTGCGCGGCATCTCCGAACTTGTGTCGGAGTTCAGGCTACAGCGAGCGAGCACGCTGGCGCTCGTGAACGGCATCCCTGCAGCCGCGTGGCCCCGTGTGGGGACTGCGAACGGCTTCCGTACGAGCGCTCGGGCAATTGTCTACATCGTCCTTGGGCACACCGCACATCACTATCGTCTCCTCCGGGAGCGCTATCGATTGCCCACGATGGCCTGATTCATCTTCTCTCGAAGCCGGTTCGCGCTTGCAGCCGACGGCCGCTGGTGGAATCATGAGCGGCGTTCAAGCCATGCCCTACGCTGCACTTAATCCCGACTGCGATGTGCTGACGGCACCCGATGCAGAGGACCTCGCCAGGGTCGCGGCGGATGCCAGCCTTCCAGGCCTCATCATCTTCAGTTACCGGTTCGAATCGCTGCGCGAGCTCAAGAAATTGTCCGGTCATCTGAGGATCCTCAAGATCTCCGGCGCGCCCCGCCTCACGTCGCTGGAGGGCATCGAAAGCCTCGAGAAGTTGCAGGAGCTCGTGCTGGCCACACCCACGGGATCCGCCGACTCCGGGCCGCCGATCGCCGTGAAGTCGTTCGCGCCCCTCGAGAGGCTTCCAGGTCTGGCGCGCCTCATCCTCCAGCGCGTTCGTCCAGACGATCTCGACCTGTCGCCAATCATGCGCATGGTGCAGCTGCAGGACGTCGACATCGGCGGGGTTCCCGAGTTCACCATCGAGCATTACGCGCGCCTGGCGCGGGCGCTTCCGAACGCCAAGGGAAGATGCCTCTCTCCGTACGTCGTGATCCAGGGCATCGGGCGGTGCAGCAAGTGTCAGGGGCAGAGCGTGCTGCTGAACGGTGCGGCCCCTCGAGCGCGCAAGTGGGTCTGTCCGAAGTGCAATGCCAAGCTGCTGGCGGCGCACGTCGCCAGGTGGGAACAATGATGGATCGGAGAGAGTTCGTGGCCACTGCGGCGGCGACCCTGGGCGCTCCGCTGGTTTCGGCGGCACGTGACGGCGGAGCGCAGGCTCCGCCTCGACCCTCACCGCCACTCCCGCCGGACAACGGACTCTTTGAGGGCTTCGAGGCTCGATGGGTTCGCACTCGAGACGCGGACATCTTCCTGCGGCACGGGGGCGAGGGCCCGCCGCTCCTGCTGCTGCACGGCAACCCGATGACCCATGCCTCCTGGCACAAGGTCGCCGGGCCGCTCAGCAAGCGCTTCCACGTCGTCGCGACGGACCTCCGGGGCTACGGCGACAGCGTCGGTCCGGCCGACGGAGGTCCGAACCACGTCAACTACTCGTTCCGCGCAATGGCGCAGGACCAGGTCGATGTGATGGCCGCGCTCGGTCACGAGCGCTTCTACCTGGCCGGCCACGATCGCGGCGCGAGAACCGCTCATCGCCTGGCGCTCGATCACCCAGCTCGCGTGCGCAAGGTCGCCCTCCTCGATATCGTGCCCACGCGACACGTGTGGGCCAATACTTCGCTCGAGTGGGCGCTCGGTGCCTGGCACTGGCCCTTCATGGCCCAGCCGGAAGACATGTTCGAGCGCATGATCGCGGCGATTCCTGCCCGCGAATTCGTCGTCCGGCACCTCGGCCGCACCGGCCCGCCGGCATTCTTCGATGAACGAGCGCTCAATGAGTACGTGCGATGTTTCACGCCAAGAACGATCCACGGCTCCTGCGAAGACTATCGCGCCGCCGCCACCATCGATCTGGAGCATGACGACGCCGATCACCAGGCCGGCCGGAAGATCACCGTGCCAACGTTGGTGCTGTGGGGACGCCGGAGCGGCGTCGGCAGACTCTACGGCGGCGATGTCGTGACGGTGTGGCGCGAGGCAGCGACCCAGGTCGAGGGCGGCCCACTCGAGACCGGCCATTATCCAGCCGAGGAAGCACCGCAGGCCGTCATTGAAGCGTTCGATCGCTTCTTTGTTTAGTCCGTGGGACGACACCGATGACGCCCGAGACAACTTATGAGGAGCGGGTCTCGTCGGGCAGAACGCAGGCGCTGTTCGTTGGCTTGACGCTTCTGTTTCTCGGGCTGTTCATCGTGCGTGTCATCAAGAGCGGGCTCGGCTACTTGGCTGCTGTGCTCCTCCTCCTCTTCTGCTTCTTCCTGTTCTACGCGGTCAACTATCGAACGCTCATCATTCTGATCACTCCCGAGGCCCTCGAGCTCAGGTTCGGGATGTTCTCGCGGAAGGTGCCGTGGGACGCGGTCGCGCACTGGTACCTGGACGATACGTCGATCTGGAGGGTGGGTGGCGCAGGCATTCACTTCACGATGATCCGTCGTCGCTACCGTGTCTTCTTCAACTTTCTGGAGCACCCGCGGGTGGTTCTCGAACTGGGCAAGGCAAGAGGCCTTGTCCGCGACTTGGCATTCTCCACGAGGCGACCGGCGGAGCTGCTTGATGCCGCGGCTGCAAGAGCCGGAAACCGGGATGGCGTCCCACCGGCGCGGTAGGATGACGGGGCCGCCCAGTAGGTGAAGCCAACGTGGTGGCCAGGAAGACATGAACAACTCGCCGAAGCAGCCGCAGGGGGGCCCGGAAGTGGCCTGGCGCGCCTCTCAACGCTCAGGTCCGAAATACGTACTGTTCGCGGTCCTTGGCCTCATGGCGGTCTTCGTGCTGTGGAACAACGAGCGCTTCTTCCTGGATCCGCAGGCTCCAGAATGGGAGCACTTCAATCCGATCCAATGGCATCTACTCCCGCATGGCTTGGGCGGCGCGGTCGCCTTAGCCCTCGGTGCCTTGCAGTTCTCGACGCGCCTGCGCCAGCGGTACGTCCGCATCCATCGCCTGAGCGGCAAGCTCTATATCGCCGGCACCTTCATTGCCGCCCCGGTCGCCATCAGAATGGCGTTCATCAATAGCCCGTGGTTTCTCATTCCGTTTACCATCCTTCAGGCGGGCATCTGGATGCTGTTCACGCTCGTCGCCTACTTGTGCATCCGCCGTGGAGCCGTCGCCTCACATCGGGAGTGGATGATGCGCAGCTATGCGATCGCGCTCATCTTTCTCGAAGGGCGGGTGCTCATGGCTGTGCCGGCGCTGGCGCGCCATGGCATGGACGCCGTTGTGCTGGTGAATTGGGGGTGCTTAGCGGTGACGCTCCTCACAGTGGAGTGCGTGCTCCGCTGGCGCGAGATTGTTCCCGCTGGGCAGCGTCGCAAGGCGTTGCGCCAGACGTCCGAGGAACCAGCGCTGAGCGGCCGCGGCTGAACGCCAAAAGGCTTGGGGACGAACGGTGACACCAAGAGGCATCGACACTCGTCCCACCAGGCGACCCATCCTGAAGGGTGCGGTGCTCGGTGCGCTTGGCCACGTCCTGGGCGCCGGCGATGCATGGTCGCAAGCCCCGTTACCCGCTGTCCGAACGGTTCAAACGCCGACGTTGACCATTGGTCTCGAAGACAGCGGAGATCCCCTGGGATTTCCCGTCATCTTGCTGCACGGGTTTCCTGATGATGTGAGAGCGTGGGATCAGGTCGTACCGTCCCTTGCGAGCGGCGGCTATCGCGTCGTCGTGCCGTACCTTCGAGGTCACGGTCTCACACGTGTCCGCGAGGCGACTGTCCCTCGTATAGGCCAGCAGGCGGCGCTCGGCCAGGACCTCATCGATCTTGTCGACACGCTGGGGATAAGCGTTTTGCCGTCGCCGGCTACGACTGGGGCGGTCGGGCCGCGTGCATCGCCGCCGCCCTTCATCCACAGCGAGTCCGCGCCGCGGTCATCATTGGCGGATACACCATTCAGAACACGTTGGTGCCGTCGCAGCCCGCCGCACCTGAACGCGAACGGGCGCTTTGGTATCAGTGGTACTTCAACACCGAGCGTGGTCGTGCAGGACTCGAAGCCAATCGTCGGCGCCTGTGCCGGCTGCTTTGGGAAACGTGGTCGCCGACGTGGCGATTTACCGACGAGACGTTCGACAGGACTGCGGGCTCGTTCGACAACCCGGACTTCGTCGATGTGGTCGTTCATTCGTATCGGCACCGAAACCACAACGCGCCGGGCGACCCTCGTTTCGAAGAGGTCGAGAAACTCCTTGCGAAGCGGCCGACGATTGGGGTGCCAGCCATCGTTCTTTATGGTGCCGACGACGGAGTGGCGGGTGCGCCGACCACGGACGAGAGTGGCGACCGCAGGAATTTCACTGCGCTTGTCCGTCGAGAGATCGTTGAAGGAGCCGGGCATTTCTTGCCTCGTGAACGACCAGCGGCTGTGTCATCGGCGCTGCTCGAAGTACTGAAGCACACGCGGTAGCGACTCGGATCGCTCTGGCCGTGTTGCAGGAGGAGTAGGATCGATGCAGAACAAAGCGTCACGCCGTCGATTCGTGAAAACTGTTGTGGGCGCGGCGGCCATCGCTGGAGGCCAGAGCGCCTCGGCACAGCAGACAGGACGCATTCGGGGGTTCGACCATGTCGCGGTGCCGATGCAGAACACCGAGGCCATGCTCGCGTTCTATCGAGCCCTGGGCTTGCAGATGAACGAAACGGCGGGTGCTGTGTCCGTGCTACGTCGGCGCCGACCAGATGATCAATTTCCATCGGCCGGTCCGCTGGCAGGACTCCGCGTTCACGTTGCGAGCTCCGGCGGCCCGGCCGCCATGTGGGGACTTCTGCTTCGTGTGGGAGGGGAGCGCGGAGTCGCTGAAGACAACGTTAGACAAGGTCGGGGCGAAGGTCGAGGTGGGTCCGGCCCAACGCGCCGGGGGTCGTCGCACCAACGGCTCGAGTACCTACGTGCGGGACCCCGACGGAAACCTGCTGGAGTTCATCATCTATTAGTGCGGCAATGAGTGGCAGGAGGACCCGATGGTCGATCGAACCAGGCGCAAGATACTGAAAGCGGGGGCCGCGGCGACGGTGATGGCCGCAGCGCCTCGCGCGCTCACGCAACAGATTGGGCAAGGAGGAGCTGCCGTGTCTTTCTACGAACGAGGTCCCGTTCGCATCCACTATGAGGAGGCCGGCTCCGGCTTTCCGTTGCTGCTCATCGCCGGCGGAGGGCTGAACTCCACGATCGCCGGTCTGGCCAACCCCTTCAACGCCATCGCGGAGTTCAAGGGAGAGTACCGCTGCATCGCATCGGACCTCCGCAATGCCAACCCCGGCCAGTCCTCCGGCCCGCTCGAGATCGACCGGCCGTGGGACGCCTACACCGATGACCATATCGGCCTGATGGATCACCTGGGCATCAAGAGGTTCATGGTGATGGGCTTCTGTATTGGCGGCCCCTTCATCTGGAATCTGCTGGAGCGGGCGCCGGATCGTGTCGTCGCCGCCGTGCTGGCGCAGCCCAGTGGGTTCCGCAAGGAGCAGCCCGACCTCTTCTACGAGACCAACATCAAGGGTTGGGGCCCTGAGTTGGTCAAGCGCCGGCCCGAGATCACGATGGAGATGGTCGACAGGTTCCTGACCAGGATGTACCGCACCAACCCCGACTTCGTCTTCACTGTGACGCGCGACTTCGTGCGCAATTGCCAGACGCCCCTGCTGATTCTGCCGGACGACATCCCGTCGCACCCGTACGCCGTCGCCATGGAGGCGGCGATGCTCGCGCCGAAGGCCGAAGTCAGCATGTTCCCGTGGAAGGAGCCCAGGGAACGGATTCCCCTGGCCGTGCGCCAGATCCGTTCGTTCCTCCGGGCGCATCGGCCCGCTTAGCGAAGTCAGGGCCACGAAGACACGAAGGCACGAAAAAGACCGGTTCTTCTTCGAGTCTTCGTGCGGCTACACCGAAGTGAATGCCGCTCTAACGCGCGTCGGCAGGTTGGGGCAGCGCGAGCTTGGACAGGCGAGTGGTGACGGCGCCGGCCGCCGCCGCGCCGACGCTCAAGTCGCCGTCGAGCAGCGTCAGCGTGACGCGGCCCTGCGCGAACAACGTCAGGTCTGTGCCTGCTTCTGGCGCGGCGACGCTGGAGGCCGTCAACCGTGACTGGACTTCGTTCGGGTTGCCGGTATCCGAATACGTCCGCGCGTACACGCTCCCGCTCGAGAGCGGCGCCCACGACCATCCCGCGATCCGACCGGACGGGACGTTCACATTGATGACCAAGACGATCGGGGAGGAGCTTGCCGCCCGCGGGGCGGCTCGAGTCGAGCGCAGCGATCATCCGGTTCGCGAGCGCTGCCGCGACCGCATAGGCGTTGGCGGCGCCCTCTCCGAGGCCTGCGGACGTGGCGATGGCCGGCACGCCATACCTGGCGGCGGCGAGGGCGGCGCTCACGGTTCCCGAGCCGTTCGTGCTGGTTCCGAGGTTCGGACCGGCGTTGGTCCCGGAGATCACCAGATCCTGCGGTGTCTCGCGCAGGACGTGCATCAATCCGATCATGACGGCATCCGCCGGCGTGCCGTGCACGGCCCACACGGCGTCGCCCTTGGGCTCGACCTTGAGAACCCCGCTCGTCATGCTCATGCTCGTCGAGCTTTGATTCGTCGCCGGCGCGACAACGGTCACCTGGTGGCCCGCCGCGGCGAGCGCGGCCTGCATCACCTTCAAGCCGCTCGAATCGAACCCATCGTCGTTGGTCAGGAGAATCTTGAGCGGCCTGGTTTGCGCGAACGCGACTCCAGGGAGAGCCAGTCCGGGCAGGCAGATGGTCAGTGCCAGGGCCAGGCGGTACGGTCGGGTGTTCACGCGTTCCTCCGGGCGAGAGCCTATCACGAGGAAGCACGACGCCTGGGCGTCGCTTCGCGCGCGGCAAGGTCGGATTCTGTAGAGCCGGTGCTACGATCCGGCCTGACACAATTGCCGCCTATCCGACGCTTGCCCCCGCTCGCGATCGAGGGTCACCGGTCCTCCGGCACTGGCGGGCCGGATCATCCGATGCGCCTCACCACGCGCCGAGCTGCCGGACTCCATCCTGGCGGCTGGACGGGCGAGCTGCGTGACGAGGTCCGGGACTACTTCGACGCCCTCGCGGGCGAGTGGCACACCCGAAGCTCTCCGCAGCGAACGGCCGTCGTCATTGATGCTCTCGTACGGGGGCTCGATGCCATGGGCCCGCCAGCCGGCGTGGCTTTCGAGGTTGGCAGCGGCATCGGCGCCTATTCGAACCTGCTCGCGGAGCGGTTTGCCACGGTGGTGGCCATCGACCTCTCCATGGCCATGTTGAAACAGGCGCCAATCGGCCCCGCCCTTCGCGTGCGGGCCGACGGTGCCAGGCTGCCGGCACGCGACTCGTCCGCAGCAGCCATCGTGCTGATCAACGCGTTCCTGTTTCCCGCCGAAGTGGACCGCGTCTTGTCGCCCGAAGGCGTCCTGGTGTGGGTCAACAGCAGCGGCGAGCAAACCCCTATCTATCTTTCGGTCGACGATCTCGTCGCGGGACTGCCGGGCGAGTGGAGGGGCACGTCGAGCCGGGCGGGCGAAGGTCACTGGTGCGTGCTTCGTCGAGCGTGAGCCACCGCATCGTCGGGAAGCCGAGGATTCAGGCAGGTGCTAATATGCGCGCCTGCAGACGGAATGAAGATGGACCTCGACACTCTCTGGCTCGTGGCGGATCGGGCGCGCGCGCGATCGCGCCTTGCACCTGAGGACGTTGCCTACATCCGCGACGTGGTTCCCGGCCGGCTCGCGGCTTTTCCGAGGCTGAAGCTGCCGGCGCGCGTCCATCATCCCGCGGGCTTCCCGGTCTCAGGGGCGTCGGTCGGCACCTTTGTTCGCAGCGCGCTGCTCGTTGCCGGACAGAAGGCCCTGGGCAGGAGGTTCGGGGGCGTCGAATTCTACGAGCGCGTGGAGAAGGACCTGGCGTTCGGCATCATGCGCTCGTACTTCCACCACGGCTATCCGAGGGGCGCCCACTGCTGCGTCCAGTGCACGCTGGCGGTGCTGCCAGTGCTCGAAGCCGGTGCGATTCGCTACTTCGACTGCTGCGCGCTGTCCACGGCCGTCAGGCGCCTTGTGCGGCAGCGCCAGTGGCGGTTTGCCAAGCCGGTCGACCCGCGAATGGTCCGCTGGGCGTTGACCGACCCGACGGCTGGGTGACGCAGCTGCTTCCCGGAGGCGTGAGTGCGCAATGGACCCATTTGACCACGTCGTAAAGAGCGAGCAGGAACTGCGGCTTCTCGTCGGGACACCTTCCCAACGTGCGGTGCTGAAGGAGCACGCCCGCCTCGATGAGCATTGCCGGGCGTTCATCGGACTGTCTCCGTTCGTGCTGGTGGCCACCTCCGCGAGCGACGGCCGGTCCGACGTGTCCCCCAAGGGCGACGCCCCGGGATTTGTGCGCGTCCTGGACGACCGTCGTCTCGTGATTCCCGATCGGCCGGGCAACAAGCGACTGGACGGCATGCGAAATCTGCTCGCCAACCCGCATGTCGGCCTGATCTTCCTGGTGCCTGGCCGGGAAGAGACGCTGCGGGTCAATGGCCGCGCGTGGATCACTCGCGATCCCGGTGTGCTCGATTTGTGCGTCGCACAAGGGAAGACTCCGCTGCTGGCCATTGGCGTCGAGGTCGAGGAGTGTTTCCTGCACTGCGCCAAGGCCTTTCGCCGCGCCCAGCTCTGGTCGAGGGAGTCGTGGCCGGCGCCCGACGCCCTCCCGTCGATGGCATGCGTGTTGTTCGATCAGATCAAGCCTGACGGCCTGACGGTCCACGACTACGAGCGCTCCATCGAAGAGGGGTATCGCACGCTCTACTAGCGGCGGTTCCACGAACTCAACACACCACCGGAATAGGGTCAAGCGATGGAGGAGACATCCATGGGAAAGAGTGCAGACGTAGTGCGGGCTGTGTACGACGTGGGCGGACGCGTTCGCCTCCTGAGGGAGCCTGTGTGACCGGTGCATCACGATCGGGTGCGGTCCTGTTCGCCAAAGACGTCGGACGCCTGGCCGAGTTCTACTCCGCGGTGCTCGGCTTGCAGGTGACCGGGCGCGGCGAGGATCACGTCGTGCTCGAGTCGCCAGGCTTCCAGTTGGTCGTTCATGAGGTTCCGCCAGGAAGGGCAACACCTGTCGACATCGCGGTCCCGCCAACGCGTCGAGCGACGGCGGCGATCAAGCCAGTCTTCTTCGTGGAGAGCCTCACCCGAGTCCGTACGGCCGCAGGACTCCTCGGGGGGCTGATGGAATCAGAGGATCAGGAGTGGTCGTTTCAGGGGATGACCGTCTGCGACGGCCTCGATCCCGAAGGGAACGTGATTCAGTTCCGCGAAGACGCCGGTCAGTAGCGAGGACAGACCATGCAGCTGAGCACGTATCTGAGCTTCAAGGGTCGCTGGCTCAAGGGGGTCGAGTGACGATGCCGCTCGAGAAGACGTTCTGGGCCGAGCGTTTTGGCATGGTCGTCGATCGGTTCGGCATCCCGTGGCTGATCAACTGCGAGGGCACCGATCACGCTTCATGATGTCGGGAGGAGAGAACTGGTAATGCAGACGACGATTGGACCGCTCGACGCCTTCCCGATTTGGGGCCTGTTTGTGGCCATCCTGCTCCTTGTCCTGTTTTCTGTCGATGGCGGCTACCGCCTGGGAAGGTACCGGCGCAACCGCTCTGACCAGGAAAAAGAGGCGCCAGTCGGGGCGATGGTCGGGGCGACGCTTGGCCTCCTCGCCTTCATGCTGGCGTTCACGTTTGGGATGGCCGCCAATCGATTCGACACCAGGCGAGCGTTGCTGCTCGACGAGGCCAACGCGATTGGGACGACCTATTTGCGTGCAGGGATGCTTCCGGACCAGCGGGAGCCCGTTCGCGCACTCCTCCGGGACTACGTGGATGCTCGTTTGGAAGGCGTGCAGTCGGGCCGTGTCATGGAAGGCATACGCCGATCGGAGAACCTTCAAGAGCAGCTGTGGGCGCTGGCCGTCCGCGTCGGGGAAAGCCACCCCACCTCGATTGTGGTCGGCCTCTACGTCCAGTCGCTCAACGAGGTGATCGACCTCCATGCGAAGCGGGTCACCGCCGGCCTGAGGAGTCGGATTCCAGGCGCCATCTGGCTGGTCCTGTTCGTGGTCGCTGTGCTTTCTCTCGCTGCCATGGGCTATCACGCCGGCCTCTCGAGAACGAGCCGATCGATCGCGCAGATTGCCGTCGCCTTCGCGTTTGCTGCGGTCATTGGCCTCATCGTGGATCTCGACCGGCCCCAGGACGGCTCTCTTGTCGTGAGCCAGCAGGCGCTGATCGACCTGCGGCAATCCATGACTCCTCCAAGACCGTGAACCGACGGCATTCCTCGACGCCCACAGCCGATTCAGCACCGTGAACCAGGCACCGGAAGACGCACCGGGCACCCGGAACCGAGCACCGAGAACCAGTCGCTTCTCAGTCGCACGCCGCCAGCGCGAACAGCAGCAGGCCGAAGAACACGCCGGCGCCCACACCCGCCCCGATGGCGACGGCGCGGGCAGCGCTCGAGCCCTGCTTGGTCACGACCTCCAGCTGGCGGATCGTCTCGAAGCGGATCTCGCGGACGGGCTCGGGCACGCGTGTCCTCGGGCTCACGGCAATGCTCTCGGCGCCGGCGGCGAGCAGGGTCGCGGTGAACCGCTCGCCAGACGCCGTCCGCACGCGCACGACGGAGCCCACCCGCAGCTGCTGCGCGTATTGACGCCAGACGTCCGGCACGGCGCCAATCTGCGGCGCCGCGGGCTCCGTGGCGATCCCGGATGTTCTCGCGAGAGAGGGACCGCGCGCGGCACAGTTCGCGGTCATCGCGACCAGCACGATCACGGCGCAGGCTCGCTTCATTCGCTACCTCCAAAAATGTTCAGAAATCCACGCCGATGCCGATCTTCCAAATCACCTGCTGGAGTTCGTTCGTGACGTGCAGCTTGACGTCGCTTCGGACGAAGCCGCGCTCGTTGAAGTACGCCTTGAAGCCGAGGGCGGCAAAGGGCAGCGCACGGTTGGTGGCCGACTGCACGAGCGCCGCCGGGATCGGCACCGGTGTCCCCGGCCGGCCAGCCACGGGGTTGCTGTAGACAAACTGCGCGGGCCGGTCGAGCTCGTGGTCGACATGGACGAAGTCCACGCCGCCGCCGATCCACGGGTGGAACATCGCGTTCCGGCCGAACTGCCAGAGCTGCCCGATGCCGAACTGCCGCGCGGTGTAGCGGCTCGTGTGGTAGACGTAGCCGACCGGCAAGCCGGGCACGACGTAGCCGCCGTTGCCGTACGTCTCGCCTTCGGTGGTCCAGAGTGCTTCTACCTCTGTCTTGAGATGGTCCGTCCAGTAGTAGCCGGCGCTGGCTTCGAAGACGGCCATGTGCGTCCAGCGCTCGTAGTACGGCTGGACCTCGTCGTCGCTGAGCTCGGCCGTATCGGCGCTGAACGAGCCGGTGAAGAGGGCGAAGTCGCCTCGTGCAACCGGCTTTCCTGCAGCGACTTGCGCGTGGACCGGGTGCGCGAGAGCGCCGAGGACCGTGGCAATCAGGAGCACGTGAGCACGCATTGAGCCTCCCTACAGCCGCATGCGAAATCGGCTGGCGGATCGGCTCAACGCTGGAGACTAGGTGCTTCGGAGCTGGGTGTTCTGGAGCTAGGTTACGGTGCTCGGCGCTCGGTGCTGGGTCCCGGGTGCGCGCTGGGTGCTGGGCACCGGACAGGCTCCTCTACCATCCGATCGCACCGGTGGCGAGGGCGGCCACCGTCATGACGATCGTGACGCCGAACGCGTAGGGAATGGTCCGGCGCTGGTGGTCTGCCAGGTCCACCTGGGCGAGCCCGACGAGGAGGAAGGTCGCGGGGGTCAGCGGGCTGACGGGGAAGCCTGTCGTCATCTGCCCGAGCAGTGCGGCTCGCGCGACGTCCAGCCCGGAGCCGCCCGCCGTTTCGGCGGCCGTCGACAGCACAGGCAGCACGCCGAAGTAGAACGAATCCGGATCGAACACCAGGCTGAGCGGCATCGAGGCGACGGCCACGCCGACCGCCAGGTGCTCCAGCACGAAAGACGGAAGCGCGCCAACCACGTCGCGCGCCATGGCCGTGAGCATCCCGGTCTTCGTCATCACGCCGGCGAAAAGGCCTGCCGCGAGCACCGTCGTGACCATCACCATCGCGGAGCTGCCGTGGGCCGTCAGGCGCTCCTGCTGGTCGCGCGCGGCGGGGAAGTTCACGACGAGCGCCACCGCCGACGCGATCAGGAAGACCACAGGCAGCGGCAGGACTTCGACCACGAGCGCGCCGAGGGTCACGACCGTGAGCGCAAGATTGAACCACCAGGCCGGGCCCGGACGCGCGGACCGGCGGATCACGGCGTTGTGATCCGGCGCATCGATCTTCCCCACGCCCTGCTGTCGACAGCCGGCGTCGTTCGGCGTAGCCGATGAGCGCGGCGAACGCGAACACTGCGATCATGCCTGCCGCAGTCGCGGCCGCGAGCGGCGCGAAGACCTGGCCGACATCCATCTGGAGGACGGTCGCGACGCGGCTCGCGGGCCCGCCCCAGGGCAGGATGTTCATCGTGCCGGCCGCCAGGGCCGTGGTGCACGTCAGCACCAGAGGGTCCATGCCCAGCCGGGTGTAGAGCGGCAGCATCGCCGGCACGGTGACCATGAACGTGCTCGCGCCGGCGCCGTCGAGGTGTGCAACCGCTGCAATCGCGGTCGTCCCGATCACGACCTTGAGCGGGTCGTGGCCGACGAGATCCACCACCCGGCGGATGATCGGCTCGAAGAGGCCGGCATCGTGCATCACGCCGAAGTACAGCACCGCGAACGCCAGGAGCGCTGCTGTGGGCGCGACGTTGCGCATGCCCTCCATCGCGAAGGCGCCAATCTCGTTCGCAAAGCCGCCGGCCAGCGCGGCGGCGACGGGCACCACCGTGAGCGCGACGATGACCGACGTGACGCGGAAGAGAATCAGCGCGAGCAGCAGAGCGATGCTGGCCAGCCCGAGAAAGGTGAGCACGCTGGACTCGCCGGCTCAGCGCGTCGCAGCGCAGAGTGCAGCCGCCGTGTGGCGCTCGGCCGGCGTGGCGTTTGCGTCGCCGGCGAGGATGCCGCTCGCCGCAGCCTCGGTCACCAGACGGTCTGCATCTGTGCGGAGGAGGTACCGATCCCGGACCAGCGTCTCGGCGGCGCGCCGCACGGCGCAGACGTAGCCTTCCTGCGTGCCGTAGCGTTCCTGGATCGAGAGTCTGGGGTCACCCGATGCCACGCGATCGGCCCGCGTTGCGGCAAAGGGAACGTAGCCTCCCTGGAAGCCGCAGATCTGGCCCTTGAAGAACCCCGAGGCCTGGATGTTCCACCCGAGGTACGTGCCGAGCGGGGCCTGGTGCAGCACCGACGCGATGCCGGACATCTCGTTGCCGTCCGCGTTCACCCTGGGCACGAGCGTTGGAAGGACCTGCGCGATCCGCGGCGGCTGGTTCGCGATCACGCCGGACAGATCGTCGTAGACGAACCCGGATCCAAAGTCGTAGTCGAGCACGACGTTGACCAGATCGTCGGAGAGCGCGGCGCCGGGAACGGCGGGGAAGCCGATGGCGGCGCGCGTGGCCGGCACGAGCATGCGGTCCGCCAGCGTCGGGTAGCGGCTCGCGGGCGGAGGCGTGCCCTTCACGACCCAGTCCACGAGCGCCGCGGTCAGCGCGCGCTGGGTGTCGGCCATCGGGTTCGGATTCTCCGGCAGCGCGCAGCGGTCGCCTGCAGGCGCCGCCACCCGGAACCCTCCGCGGCCTCCGCCGTGCGTGGTGCCCGGCATGTAGTAGCGGCGCACGGTCTCGGGCAGCGGGATGTCTGCCGCCGCGTCAGTGCCAACCAGCCCCGGCGACATGCGCAGACCCCAGAACTCAGACGACCCGAACGCTTCGAAGACCTTCGGACACGTTCGCGTCGCGAGGCAGCGCTCGAGCAGGCTCGACGTGCCGCGCCCTCGTGCCTTGTCGGCGTACGCGCTCCACCAGAGCACCGGCTCGCTTCCAGGTTCGTAGAGCGTGGCGGCGCCGCCGGGTGTGGCAAACCGGTAGTTGAGCGGCGTCTGGCGGGCGGCGATGTACGGGAACACGCCGTCCCAGACCATCCGGCCGGAGAGGTCCTGGTTGAAACCCAGGTGCACGAACGTCTTGATGAAGTTGCCGGACTGCGACGTGCCGAGCGCGATCGCATGTTTCACCGCGCCAGCCACCGGGTTCGGCGTGGCGCCCTCCGCGGGCGCGTGGCGGAAGAACGAGACGATGTCCCTCGTCGCCGCGAGGCCGATGCCGAGCACGAGCGGATCCTTCGCTGTGTAGACCAGCTGGTAAACCCTCGCAGCGGCAAACCCGTCCTTGAGGCACACACGTGATCGGATCGGGGCGGCCGGGAAACGGCGTGTCGCGGCAGTCGGCGAACGCCCAGTCGCTGGCGCCAACGGTTCCGATCGGCCCCGTCACGCCGCGCGAGGTCTCGGCGCTGTGAAAGGTGAGCCTGGCCTTCGCGGTATCGAGCGTCTCGGGCGGATACGCCGCGGTTCCCATCGAGCCCAGGCGGATCGACGCCGTGGTCGTCCCCGCGGGTAAATCGCTGAATCGCGCCAGGACCGGACCGGTGACGGCCCCGCCATCGGCCCGCCTCGCGGTCGGCACGCGAATCGTCTGGTTCGTGTCGGTCGGCACGACGTCGCCCTGCCAGCCGCTCACGAGCGAGATGTGGCCCTCCGGGCTCGGCGTGGCTGCGCCGTTCCCGCGGTTGACGACGGAGTACATCAGCACGCCGCTGGCTCTCTCGAGGTCGACGGGCTTCATCAAGGAGAACGTCGCGACGTACTCCACGCGGCCGCGGGCGTTCCGCGGCGCGAGGCCGATGTCCTGGATGATGCGGTTGTGTGGATCGGCGGGGTCGAGTTCGCCGTGGATCCTGCCCTGCAGGTTCTCGTAGGGGCCAGCCTGGCCGATAGCGTCAGTGCCAGGTACAGGGGAGACGCGCTTCGTGATTTCGACGCGGGTCACTTGCGCGCTGGCTCTCACCGGGCCCACCGCGACGAGCGCCGACGCGAAGAAGAGGAGGGGAGCGCGCACGGGGGCCAATCCTAGCCCCCGCGGCACCACAACGCAATGAGCGGATTTACTACTGCCCGGCTGTCGGCGCCTGCGGCGGGTCGAGCGTCACCGTCATCGCCGTGAACTGCATCTCTTCCCAGGTCTGCTCGCCCCAGTGCACGTCGACCTTCGGATCGGGGTTGGACTTGTTCGCCGCCGAGTTGTCGTACCACGCCGAGGTGCGGAGGACGGTGCCCTTCGGCAGCTTCAGCGGCTCCTTGAACACGTAGTCGGTCTGCCAGTTGAAGTCGTACTTCGGCACCGCCAGCACGACCTCGTTGCGCCCGTCCGGATAGGTGACGTCCACCTTCCACTCGCGGCCGCGCACGTGCGTGTGCGGGAGGATGCTCCAGATGGTGACGTCCTGATTGAAGGTCATCTGCGCGTCGACCTTCGTATTCGGCGCGCCGGCCGGCAGCGTGAAGTTCTGGTTCACGAGCGACGACGGTCATCACTTCCTGCTTCGGCGGTTCCTTCGCGAAGACGAACCCGATCCGCGTGCGATCGGTCGTTGGCGTGCCCGTGGCCGTGTAGTGCATCTGGAAGATGAGCGTCGCGCCCGCAGGCAGGCGCATTGCCGTGCCCGGCGGTGAAGACCCGGATCGCCCTCGCCCGGCGTGAAGCCGCCGACGAACGGGCCGAGCCCGGCCGCGGGCACCGGACGGTCGTTGGGCGTTTCCTGCTTCGCCATGGCCGTGCGGACCTCTGGAGGCAGGCCCATGCCCGGTGCGAAGACGAAGGGCCGCTGCGGCGGCGTGGCCGGTGGCGTCGCGGCGCCCGGCTGCGGCGCGCGCCGCGGCAGGCGGCGGCGTGCGCCGCGGGGCCCGCGCGTAGACGATCACGTGGTGCACCGACGCGGGCGTTGCCCGGCTGCACTTCGTACGCCTGGATCCAGCGGTCTTCGGTCAGGTTGGTCGGCACCTCGAAGTGCTTGTAGTCGATGGTTCCGCTCGCCGGGACCGGGTAGTCCTCGGCCAGCGCAAACACCGCGTCCGGCTTGCCGATGTTCCATCCGTCCGGGTAGACGGGCTGCGGCGGCAGGTCCGCGGCGTTGCCTTCGGGCGCGCCGGCGCTGACCCACTTGAGGATCGTGTCCTTTTCGCTCGCGGTCAGCGTCCGGTCGTTGACGAACTCGCCGTGCGCCGGGTCGGCGTGCCACGGCGGCATCGTGCCCTGCGAGACCCGCGTGGCAATGGACCGCGCGTACGGCCGCGCCGCCGCGTACGAGAGCAGCGACATCGGGGCGACCTCGCCAGGCCGATGGCAGCTCGTGCAGTTCTTGTAGAAGATGGGCGCGACGTCCTTGCTGAACGTCGGTGTCCCGGCCGTGCCCTGGGCCCCCGCAACGGACGGGGCGATGAGCAGGAGGGTGGCGATAAGGTTTCCGGAGATGGTGGTTCGGAGTGTGCCGTTCATGGATTCCTCTGTAGGCCGGGTCCTTTCGGACCCGGCACGAGACAGTATGTGCTCTGACGAGACGGGGCGGCACAAAGTTCTATATGCTGCCAGGGCCCCCGATGGCTTCGATTCCGCCCTCAGAGACCCCCCCTCCGCTCCTCGAGCTCGTCAACGCCACTGTGGTCAAGCAGGGGCGAAAGGCCCTCGACGCCCTGACCCTGACCATCCGGCGGGGCGCGCACACCGCCGTGGTGGGCCCGAACGGCTCCGGCAAGTCCACGTTGATGAACCTCCTGACGCTCGAGGATCGTCCCCTCGCGGTTCCGGGAGCAGCCATCCGCGTGTGCGGCATCGACCGCTGGAACGTGTTCGAGCTGCGGGCGAAGCTGGGGATCCTGTCGGGCGACCTCCACCACCGCTTCGTCAACGGCAACAGCGCCGGCCGGGTAACGGCGGAGGATGCCGTTCTTTCGGGGCTGTTGACGACGTTCGGGTGGGTGCGCCCGGAGGACACGACCGGCGCCATGCGCGAGCGCGCAGCCGCGGCCCTGTCGCGTCTGGGCGTGAGCCACCTGGCCGGAACGCCGCTCAACGAGATGTCCACCGGCGAAGCGCGGCGCGTGCTCATCGCGCGCGCCCTCGTGAACAGCCCGGAGGTGCTCGTGCTCGACGAGCCGACAACCGGGCTGGACATCGTTGCGCGCGGGGCGTTTCTCGATGCCATCAGGCACGTCGCCCGGCAAGGCACCACCATCCTGCTCGTGACGCACCGGCTGGAGGAAATCGTGCCGGAGATCGCCGAGGTCGTGCTGTTGAAGCGCGGTAAAGTGGTCGCGGCGGGACCGAAGGCGGTGACGCTTACCCCGGCCCATTTGAGCGACGTGTTCGAAACGCCCATCGTCGTGAGCCAGTCCGACGGGTACTACAGTGCGAGCGTCGGCACCGTCGCCTCGCGATGAAGCCTGCGCGGACTAGATAGGCTCGATCCGCAGGAGCGCGCCCATCTGTTCCTCGGTCAGAAGATAGAGGAGACCGTCCGGACCCTGCTTGACGTCCATGATGCGCTGCTTCAGCTCGAAGAGCAGCGGGTACCGCCGCACGGGCAGCCCCCGCTGGTTGAGCACGATCCGCTGGAGCTGCGTGCCGAGGAGCGCACCCACGAAGATGCTGTCGCGCCACTCAGGGAACCGGTTTCCGGTGTAGAACACCATCCCTGACAGGGCAATCGACGGCGACCAGAAGAGGAGCGGCGACTCGGTCCCCGGCGCCGCCAGGAGATCGGAGACCGGACCGGTGTCGCCCGTGGCATCGCCGGAGTAGGACCGGCCGAAGGAGACGTTCGGCCAGCCGTAGTTCTTCCCCGCGCGGATGATGTTGATCTCGTCGCCGCCTTGCGGGCCGTTCTCCGTCTCCCACAGCTCGCCCGTCGTCGGGTGAAACGCCAGGCCCATCGAGTTCCTGATCCCGAGCGCGTAGACCTCCGGCTTGTGCCCCGGCCGGCCCACGAACGGATTGTCCGCCGGCGCGCTCCCATCGTCGTTCAGCCTGAGGATCTTGCCGAAGTGGCTGTTGGGGTCCTGTGCGTCGGTGAATGTCGCGAGGCCTTCGCGGGGGCGGGTGGCCGGGATCGGGATGCCAATGGCGAGGTAGATCTTTCCGTCGGCGCCGAAGACGAACCTTGCCCCGGATGCGCCATTGACGACGGTGCTCGTGGTGAAGAGGTCGCGCACATCCGTGAGCGCGTGTCCGCCATCGGTACTGGCCGCGCGCGAGCACCGCGCGCGCGGTGTCCGTTGTTCCCGCTTCCGGCTTGTAGTACGTGAAGTAGACCCAGCGGTTCTCGGCGAAGCGCGGGTGCAGGACGACGTCGTTGAGGCCCTTGAGGTTGCGATCCAGGACCGGCGGGATGCCCGCGATCGGTTCGGGATCCAGCACGCCGTTGCGCACCAGGCGCAGGCGTCCGGCACGCTCGGTGATCAGCACGCCGCCGTCGGGGAGAAAGGCGAGCGCGTACGGTCGCGCGAGCCCGCGCGTCGGCACGACACGGAACTTCGGACCGGGAAGCGGGCTCCCCGCCGGGCCGCGCGTCGAGCTATCGAAGACCAGCGGCCCTTCGGGGAGCGTATCCCGCGCCGGAGCCTGTGCCTGCTGAGCCCATGGCGTGCCCTTGAACAGCAACAGCGCAGCCCCGAGCCCAAGTAGCACGCGTTTTGTCTCTATGCTCATCGTCGCCCCTAGCCCTTAGCCCCTAGCTTCTGTTCCCTGTTCCCCGTTCCCCGTTCCCCGTTCCCTGTTCCCCGTTCCCTGTTCCCTGCGACTGGACGGTAGCACGAGCGCTCCCGATTGGCCACGCGAAGTGCGATATCGTCGTGCGCATGCTGCACTCCACGCACACGGCGCAACGTCGCGCGCTCGCGATCCGGCTGGCCAGGAACGCGGCTCTCGTCGGCGGCCTGATAGCCGCGGCGCTCGGGGTTGGCGCCGCCGGCTACCACTTTCTCGGCGATCTCCCGTGGCTCGACGCCACGCTCAACGCCGCGATGATCCTCACGGGCATGGGTCCCGTGAACAAGGTCGTGCGGCCCGAGGCCAAGGTGTTCGCCATCCTCTACGCGCTGCTGAGCGGCGTGTTCTTTCTCACGATGGTGGCGGTACTGCTGGCGCCGGCGCTCCAGCACTTCCTGCACCGGTTCCACCTGGATCTCGAAGCCCAGCGGAGCGCTCGGCCGCGCGCCACCCAGCCGGCAGACGGATCCAGAAAAGGGCCCGACGCCCGCTGAGACGGTCCGCGCCGGCCCGTGGTATCTTGGCGCCACAATGCCTGAGTTCGTCATCGAGCGCGCGATCCCCGGGGCGGGGCAGATGACCGAGGAGCAGATTCGGGACATCACCCTGAAGTCGCTGGAGGTCTTGAAGAACCTCGGCCCCCAGATTCAGTGGCTGCACAGCTACGTGACCGACGACAGGATCTACTGCGTCTACCTGGCGCCGGACGCCGAGATCATCCGCGACCACGCGCGCAAGCTGGGCGTGCCAGCCGACCGCGTGTCGGCCGTGCGCCGCCTCATCGATCCGCAGAAGTACGCCTGAACGGACCCGTCACGAGGGAGGGAGCGTCTCGATGCCCAGCAGGCGATCGAGCGTTGCCGTGAGCCCTTCTTTCCATGCGCGAGCGTACGCGTCCGGGCTGAGGCGCGCTCGCGCCTGGGCCAGGGTGCGCTCGACCGTCTCACGCTCGGCCTGCTTGGCCGGCGTCCCGATCCGTTGCCGTATGACACCCGCGGCGCGGGCCAGCACGACGGCCGCTTCGTCGCGCGACTGGCAGCTGGCGCACCAGGACATCGACTCCAGCTGGCGCGCCACGCCTCGCTGGTAGCCCAGATCGCGAAAGGACTGGACCGCCTCTTTGAGCGCGCCGTCGGCCTCCGCGTAGCGTCCGGACTGGAGATCCACGTTCGCCAGATCGGCGAGCACGCGCGCAATCCCCCAGCGATCGTCGATCTCGCGGTACCTGGCGAGGCTCTCGTGGTGGTACCGGCGAGCCGCGTCAGGTTGCCCCTGCGCCCTCGCCACATCTCCGAGCCCGTTCAACGCGGTGGCGAAGCCCCCAAGATCCCCGCGCGCGCGGAACGACGCGGCGACCCGTTCGAGCAAGCCGCGCGCGAGGTCGAAATTGCCCTCGACTTTCGCCGCGCTCGCCATGTTGCTCCTCGCCATGTCGGCCGCGACTTCGTCCCCGACCCTCTCCCAGAGTGAGACCGTCTCGGCAAACAGGGAGGTGGCCTCTGCGAGCCGTCCCTGGCGCTGCGTCTGGAACGCCAGGGCGGTCATCACGGCGGCGGTCCCGTGGGGATCGTCGAACCCTCTGTAGATGTCGCGCGCTTCCCGACTGTGCCTCTCGGCCTGGTCGAGATCGGACTGCAGGTCGGCCAGCACGCTCGCGCCGTAGAGCGCACGTGCGCGCAGGCGGGTGGGCGCCGCGGCCTGGCGCGTGCCGAGCACACGCGCCAGCGTCTCGCGTCCCTCGGTGAGGTGCTCCCGCTGTTCCCAGAACCTGAAGAGCGCCGCGCCGAGCCGCAGGGCCCACTCCGCATCGCCCGACGCAATCAGATAGCGGATGGCGGCTCGGAAGTTGTCGTGCTCGACATCGCATCGTCGAAGCCACGCTTCGCGATCGGCCGGGCTCATTTCGAGGGTTTCTTCCTCGGCGATCACGAGCATGTACGCCGCGCGCGCGCGCTCGGTTGCTGAAGTCTCGTCATGCTCAATCAACCGCTCCCGGCCGTACTCTCTGAACGTCTCGAGCATGAAGAAGCGGGGCTCGCCGTCCTCGGACGCCCGCTGCACGAGCGAGGCTGTTGTCCACGAGCGAACCCACGCCGTTCAAGACCCCCATGCCCAGGTCCTCGCAGGCGTCGCACACGGCTTCGGCCGCCTCGAGCGTGCAGCCCCCGGCGAAGACCGACAGTCGGCGAAAGAGCTTCTGCTCGGCCGGCGTCAGCAGGTCGTAGCTCCACTTGATCGCCTGGCGGAGCGTCTGCTGGCGTTCCGGCAGGTCGCGCGCCCCGCCCGTCAGCAGCTCGAGCGGCCGCTCGATGCGTGCCAGCAACTCGTTCGGAGGCAGAATCTTGACGCGAGCCGCGGCCAGCTCGATGGCCAGCGGGAGGCCGTCCAGCCGCCGGCAGATCTCCGCGACCGCGCCGGCGTTCTTCGGCGACAGCGCGAAGTCGGGCTTGCCTGCCGCCGCCCGCTGGACAAACAGCGCAATCGACGCGCACTGCATCAGCGTGTCGGGCGAGAACGCCGCCGCAGGCCCGGAAGCGGCAGCGGCGGGACCGGGAACTCCTGCTCGCCATAGATGTGGAGCACCTGGCGGCTGGTCACCAGCACCTTGAGCGCGGGACACGCGTCCAGCAGTTCCTTGACGAGGGCCGCCGGCATCGGAGACCTGCTCGAAGTTGTCCATGAGCAGCAGCGCCGGGCCGAGGCCGCGAAGGTCCTGGGCGATGGCTTTCATCGAGCGGAAGATCGCCGGTCTCGCGCACACCGAGCGAGCGGGCCACCGCGGAGGCGACGAGGCTCGCGTCGGTAATCGGGGCGAGGTTGACGAACGACACCCCGTTGAACTGGTCGACGACATCCGTCGCAACCTGGATGGCCAGACGCGTCTTGCCTGTCCCGCCCGGCCCCGTCAGCGTCAGCAGCCGGACGCGGGAGTGGAGCAGCATGTCCTTGACGCTGTCGAGCTCCGCGGCGCGCCCGACGAGCGTCGTGTGTTGCGAGGGCAGATTGTGTTCGCGGCGCGGCTGCGCTCGCGGGAGGCCCGACGACCCCGTGCCGGCCGGCTCCAGCAGGGCAGTCGAGACCTTCGTCAGCTCGGCTTCGACCTCGGTGGCGGTGGGCCGCGCGACCGCCTGCTTCTCGAGCATCCGGAGGATCACCGCTTCGAGCCGCGACGGCATGTCCGGCGCCCATCGCACGGGGCTCGGCACGATGTTCGACGTGATGGCGTGAAGCGTGCCGAGCAGTCGAGTCGGCGTTGAACGGGTGAATCGCCGTCGCGAGCTCGTAGAGCACCACGCCGAGCGAGAACACGTCGCTGGCGCTCGTCGCGGTCTCGCCGCGCGCCTGCTCCGGCGACATGTAGCGCGGCGTGCCGAGAATCATGCCCGGGCTGGTGTCCGCTGTCGCCGCCGGTGACGTTCGGCGGCGGCGCGAGGCGCGCCAGCCCGAAGTCGAGCACCTTCACGTAGCCGTCGTCGCGGACGATGATGTTCTCGGGCTTGATGTCGCGGTGGACGATCCCCGCTCGCATGCGCCACCGAGAGGGCCTGCGCGAGCTGCGCCCCAAGCCGCGTCAGCACATCGAGCGGGACGGGCCGGCCCGATCATCGCGGCCAGCGACCGGCCTTCGACGAACTCCATGGCGAGGAAGCGCCGCTCGAGCAGGTCGCCGATCTCGTAGATCGTGACGATGTTCGGATGGTTGAGCGACGACGCCGCGCGGGCTTCCTGCTCGAAGCGGCGGACGGCGTCGGGGTTGCTGGTGAGCGCGGTGCGGAGCACCTTCACCGCCACCTTGCGGCCCAGCCGAGTGTCGTGCGCCAGGTACACTTCGCCCATTCCGCCTTTGCCGACGAGGGAGAGCACCTCGGTAAGCGCCGATGCTTCCGCTGGCGGTCTCGGCGTCCTCCTGTCGCGCCAGCCAGTTCGCGGCCACGTTGGTCGCCGGACCGGCGACGAAATCGCCCGCCTGCTGGTGGGCCGCGAGCAGCGACACGACCTCCTGCCGCAGGTCTTCGTCGGCGCCGCAGGCGCGGCTGAGAAATGCCGCCCGGCGCTCGCTGGCGCCAGTTCCAGCGCGGCGTAGAACAGCTGGCCGACCTTCTCGTACCGCTCGGGGTTCATGCGCGGCCGCTCAGTTCGCGGAAGAGCCAGGCCTGCGCCAGGCTCCAGTCGCGTCTCACGGTTCCCACCGACACATCCAGCACGTGCGCCGCTTCCTCGAGGCTCAGTCCGCCGAAGAAGCGCAGCTCGACGACGCGGCTCTGCCGCGCGTTCAGTCCTTCGAGCGTCTTCAGGGCGTCGTCCAGGGCCACGAGATCCACCACGCCCTGCGCCGCCGGCACGTCCGCGGCCTCTGACAGCGAGACGTGAAGCTGGCCGCGGCCCCGTTTCGCACGGTCCCGCGTCCGCGCCACGTCGACGAGCACACGCCGCATGATCTGCGCGGCCACGGCGAAGAAGTGGGCGCGGTTCTGCCAGCGCACGTCCTTCCAATCGATCAGCCGCAGGTACGCCTCGTTGACGAGCGCCGTCGGCCTGGAGGATGTGGCCCGGCCGCTCGCCCGCCATGCACCGCGCCGCGAGGCGGTGCAGCTCCTGCGTGGACCAGGGGCGTCAGCGCCTCGAGGGCGGCCTGGTCGCCGCGGCTCCACGAGACGAGCAGTTGCGTGACGTTGGTCGGGGCGCTCATCGCGGTTCGGTCAGCTAGCTTAGCAAACCCACCTTCGCCGGGCTTCGACTTCAGCAGGGCTGCTCACGGTCCCCGTTAGCACTTTTGGCTCCGAATGACGCCTTCCTGAGTGAAGGAGAACCGTCATGCACAAGACCCAGTTGATTGGAGCCACCCTGGCCCTCGCGCTGCTGGCGCCGGCCGGAACGCGAGCCGTCGCGCCACGGCATCGCGCGCCGACGTCGTCTTCGAGTGGAACCAGATCCTGCAGGACACCGTTCCGAGCCCGCAGAACCCGCTCACGCCCCGCTTCTTCGCGATGACGCACATCGCGATGTTCGACGCGATCAACGCGCTCGAGCGCGAGTTCACGCCCTATCACGTCCGCATCCGGCACGGCGGCGGATCGCCGGAGGCCGCGGCCGCGCAGGCGGCCCACGACGTGCTCGTCGCCATCAATCCGGCGGCGCACGCGCAGTCGTACGACGCGGCACTCGCGCAGGCAGCTCGGCGACCGGTCCCTCGGGCTTCGTCCGCCGCGGGGCGGCTGTCGGCGCCACGTGTCGCGGCAGAGGTGCTGGCGTGGCGCCAGAACGACGGGTGGGTGGTGTCGCCCGTTCCCGGCGTATTCGCGAGCCGCCCCTGCCCGGGCGCTGGCAGCGCACGCCGCCGGCCAACGCCGACCGCGGCCTTCACGCACCTCCAGAAGGCCGCGCCCGCTGGCCCTGGTCTGACGGCGACCCAGTTCCTGCCGCCGCCGCCGCCGATCGCTGACGAGCGCACGCTACGCCACCGATCTTGAACGAGGTCAAGCTGATTGGCAAGTCGGACAGCGCGACCCGCACGCGCGGACCAGACGGCGATCGCGCGGCTCTGGGCGGGCATCGGCGCGACGGGCGTCGGCACGGCCACCAACTTCCTGTCGATCTGGAACAACGTCGCGCGCGACGTGGCGCGCGAGCGCCGGCTGTCGCTGGTCGAGACGGCCCGCGTGTTCGTGCTGATGAACATCGTCGGTGCACGACACGCTGCAGACGGTCGCAGATCGAGCAAGTTCGTCTACGGGCTCTGGCGCCCCGTGACGGCCATCCGCCAGGCCGATACCGACCTCAATCCCGCGACCGATCCGGACGCGACCTGGCTGCCGCTGCTGACGACGCCGCCGTATCCGTCGTACGCGGGCAACATGGCGTACGATCGGCGCGAGCGCCGCACGCGCGCTGGAGCTGGCGTTCGGCACTAACGACATCCCGGTGACGGCGACCTGGAAGCAATCGGGCGGGCTGCCCGACGTGACGCACGACCTTCGACGGCTTCTGGCAGGTCGCCGAGGAGCAGTCCGAGAGCCGCATCTACGGTGGCATTCACTACCGCTTCGACCAGACGGCCGGCCAGCAGGTCGCCAGGTCGACGGCCGACTTCGTGTTCGCCAACTTCATGACGCCACGGGGCCGTGGGATGGGTGGACGACTGCTAGTCCTTGGGCCTTGGGTCTTGGTCCTTAGGCGGTCCTTGGTCGGCTGGCCTTGGTCCTTGGGCCACGATTCGCCCGAGCAAGGACGACCAAGGACCAGGGCCTAAGGACGGCTAAGGACCAAGGACCGCCCAAGGCCGAAGGCCCAGCACCAAGGACTATCGTCGCCGGAAGTCAATCCGGCGGTTCGGAAGGACCGCGACATGACCACGACACAGAGCGTTGAAAGCCAGCAGGCCGTTGCGAACGATCTCAAGGCACGGTCCGCGGGCCCATCTGCGCCCGGGGATGCGGGCTACGACGAGGCCCGCTCGGTCTGGAACGCGATGATCGACCGGCGTCCCGGCGCTCATCGTCCGGTGCCTGGGCGCGTCCGACGTCGTCGCCTGCGTCAACGCCGCGCGCGAGCGCGGCCTGCCGCTGTCGATCAAGGGCGGCGGCCACAACATCGCGGGACTGGCCGTGTGCGACGGCGGGCTGATGCTCGACATGTCGCTCGATGCGCGGTGTCTGGGTGGATCCGGCCGCAGCGCGTGGCGCGCGCGCAGGCGGGGTGCCTGCTCGGCGACGTGGACGCCGAAACGCAGCTCCATGGCCTGGCGGCGGTGCTCGGGTTCGTCTCCGCGACCGGGTGCGCGGGCCTGACGCTCGGAGGCGGATTCGGCTACCTCACGCGGCGGTTCGGATGGACCACCGACAACCTGGCATCGGTCGATCTCGTCACGTCCGAAGGCCGCGTGGTGCCGCGCCTCCGAACAGGAGAACAGCGATCTGTTCTGGGGACTGTGCGGCGGCGGCGGCAACTTCGGTGTCGCCACGAGCTTCGAGTACACGCTTCACCCGGTGGGCCCCGAGATCGTCGGCGGCGCCATCGCCTGGCGGGGCGAGGAGGCCGCCAGCGTGCTCGAGATGTATCGCTCGCTGCTTGCGCAGGCGCCCCGCGAGCTCGACCTGCGTGGCCGGGCTCCGCCTGGCGCCGCCGGCGCCCTGGATCGCCAAGGAAGTCGCACGGCAAGCCGATCGTGGCGCTGTTCGTCTGCTACTCGGGGCCGCTTGCGGATGCCGAGCGGGTGCTTGCGCCCATCAAGTCCTTCGGCACGCCGGTCGGCGACATCGTGCAGAAGCGATCCTACGTTTCCCAGCAGACGCTGCTCGACGCCACGCAGCCGAAGGGACGCCGCTACTACTGGAAGTCCGAGTACCTGCGATCGATCGAGCCGGGGCTCTTCGCGCGGGCGATCGAACACGCGTCGCGGATCGTCTCGCCGCACTCGGCAATTCTGATCTTCCCGCTCGACGGCGCGCTCAACCGGCTGCCCGAGGGCCACTCCGCCGTCGGGCAACCGCGATGCTGGCGCCGTGCTCAACATCGCGAGCGCCTGGGAGCATGCGAAAGACGACGCGGAAAATGTCGAGTGGGCGCGAGCCGCCTGGCGCGACCTGAAGCAGTTCTCGACGGGCGGCACGTACATCAACTTCCTGACCGAAGAGGAAGGCGACGAGCGCACCCGCGCCGCGTACCGCACGAATTACGCGCGGCTGGTCGAGGTCAAGGCCAAGTGGGATCCCTCGAATCTGTTCCGGACCAACAAGAACATCGCACCAACGAAGTGACCACAGGTGGGCTAGAATTTGCGGCCATGACGAAAGCCACCTCGCTCGCCATGGCCGCCGTGCTTGCGGCCGTTCTGCCTGTTGGGCTCGGGGCCCAAGCTGGCGGGGGATCGGCCGCTGTTGCCGCCCACAAGGCTGCTGCAGAGAAAGCCGCGGGTAAGGACTTCGGGCGGCTCAAGCTGTCGGCGTGTTCCGAGCGGGAGACGCCGCCGCCTGCGCCGGCCACGCCGGCAGGTGCGCCTGCCGCCGCCAGGCAGGCGCCGCCACGCGAGCAGTGGCTCGCCGAGCCGGCGAAGGTGTTCGACAACTTCTACTTCATCGGCACCAGGGAGCACGGCGCCTGGGCGTTGACGACGACGGCCGGGATCATCGTCATCGATGCGCTGTACGACTACGCCGTGATCGATGCGGTCGAAGCCGGCATGAAGAAGCTCGGCCTCGATCCCGTCGACATGAAGTACCTGATCATCACGCACGGCCACGGCGATCACCATGGCGGCACGCGGTATCTTCAGGACAAGTACCGCCCGAGGGTCGTGATGGGCGCCCGCGACTGGGACCTGGTGGCGCGCGACACGCGGTCGCCGCGGCCGGCCAAGGACATGGAAGCCACTGATGGCCAGAAGATCACGCTGGGCGACGCCACCGTCACGCTCTACATCACACCCGGCCATACGCCGACCACGATCTCGCCGGTCCTGACGGTCAAGGACAACGGCGTGCCGCACGTGGCCGTGCAGTGGGGCGGCACCGCGCTCAACCCCGACGACGCCTGTGGCGTCGATCCAGGAGTACGTCAACTCGGCGGCGCGATTCCGGAAGATCGCGGCCGGCGCCGGCGCGGACGTGATCTTCACGAACCACACGCTGTTCGATGGGACGCTCACCAAGATCGCCGCGATCAAGAGCCGGCAGACAGGCCAGCCGCACCCCTTCGTCGTGGGCCCGGCCGTCGTCGATCGCTACATGACCGTCGTCGAGGAGTGCGGGCGGGCGTTGCTCGCGGCCCGGTAGACGCTCAGTTCCTGAACCGCGCCGACGCCGAGCGTCCGATGGCGACAAAGAGCGCGAGGAACAGGATCTGCGTCGCGGCGAATGCCGGCTCGGCCTGCGTGGGCGCGAGAGTCGTCATGTCCGGGACCTTCAGAAACAGCTGCACGATCAGCACGAACATGTTCAGGTAGAGCGCCGTCACCGATCCGACCACATACACCCGCCGCCACGAACCCTCCAGGTGCTGCACGTACAGCGCGACGATGACGAGTGCCAGGATCACCAGCGAGAGCGCGCCGACGATGTGAGAGGGCAGGAGGGTGGTGAACGGGAATCCAAATCCCGTGGCGTTGGCCGCGACTGTGGCGACGAGGAAGATCTCAGTCCATCCGGTGAAGCGCCTGTTGGCCATCAAGCCGCCCACGACGAGGACGCCCGAGACGATGCCGACCATGCTCAGGATGACGTGGACGAGGGTGAATGTCTCCATGGCGCAGCCTAGCGCACTTCAGCTGCCTCGCCATCAGGTGCTTGGTGCTTTGGGCTTGGTCCCTGGGCTGGCCTTTGGCCTTGGTCGTCCCTCGTGCTTTGTACGTGGCCTATGGGCTTGGACCAAGGACGACCAGGGGCCAGGGACCAGGGACAGCTAGGGACCAAGGACAGACCAAGGACCAGGACCCAAGCCCCAAGGACTTTCGTCCGAGCTATAATTGCGGGTCCCGCTTCGCGCGATTGTCCTCAACGGAGAGGTACCGAAGTGGTCGTAACGGGGGCGCCTCGAAAGCGTCTTGTCGGGTAACCGGCACGTGGGTTCGAATCCCACCCTCTCCGCCATATCTAAACTACTGTAAATAAACAACTTAAATACTAGACAATCTTCAGCGTTCCAAAAACGTTCCCTTCGTGCTAGAAAGGGACGTGCTGCATCTCTTCCGCCGGCACTACCCGCCCTGCCCGCACAAGTCACGCCGATACCGTCGCTGCAATTGTCCGCTCTGGGTCCAGGGCTCGCTCGGCGGCGAGTGGATCAAGAAGTCGCTGAACGTCACGTCGTGGGAAGCCGCGAGCGATCTCGTCACGGCATGGACCGCGTCGGGGCAGGTCGGCGTGGTCCGACCGGACGTCCCACCGCTCAAGGAGGCCGTCGAGAAGTTCATCGCCGACGCGAAGGCGCAGCAGTTGAACTGGGAGACGATCCGAAAATACGAGACGTTCCTCGAGCGCCGATTTCTGCCTGGTGCGAGTCGAAGGGCTATCGACTGCTGAAGCAGATCACGCCGTCGGCGCTGGCGGACTTTCGGAAGACGTGGCAGGACGGCGCGCTCTACGCGACGAAGAACATCGAACGTCTGCGTTCGTTCTTCCGCTTCTGTGAGCGCATGAAGTGGACCAGTGAGAATCCCGCGCTCGCGCTCAAGGCGCCCAAGCTGACGACCAAGCCGACGCTCCCGTTCACGGACGCGGAGATGAAGAAGCTGCTCGCCGCGTGCGACGAGTATCGCGGCGACAAGGTGCGCATCAAGGCGTTCATCCTGGTGATGCGCTACTCCGGCCTTCGCATCGGCGACACGATCGCGCTCAGGCGCGACCAGCTGACAGGCAACAATCTGTTTCTCTACACGCAGAAGACCGGCCAGCCCGTGCGCGTGCCGCTTCCGGACTTCGTGGTGGAGGCGCTCAAGAAGATCGACAACGGGGCGGACCACTTTTTCTGGACCGGCAAGAACATCCGGTCCGCCGTCGCGAACTGGTCGCGCTACCTGGCCAGCGTGTTCGATCTCGCCAAGGTGAAGCACGCGCACAGCCACCGATTCCGCGACACGTTCGCGACGGGATTGCTGCTGGCCGGCGTGCCCATCGAGGATGTCTCCATTCTGCTCGGTCACTCGAATACGCGGATCACGGCCAAGCACTACTCGCCCTGGGTGAAGGAGCGGCAGCAGAAGCTCGAGGACCGCGTCAAGCAGGCGTGGAGGCTTGACGGGTTCAGCGCAGAACGCCTGAGAGTTCGGAAGAGGGCGATCCGCAACGTTTGTGCGACGATTGAAGGAGAACAGGAGGGCTTCAGAGATGCCAACCACCACCATCACCCTGGACGCGGCCCTGAAGGCCCGGCTCGCCGATCTGGCAAGCCAGACTGGGCAGCAGGTCGATGAGTTCGTCGAAGCCCTGCTCCGACGGGTGGCTGAGGCCGATGTGCGCTTCGACCGGGGCGTGCCGGTATTCCGTCCGCGGCCAGGCGCGCCTGTCCTCACCGTCGAGGACGTCGACCGTCTCATCGACGGGCACGAGGCGTAAGCGCCGGACGTGCTCGGTCTTTTGGACGTCAACGTCCTCGTCGCGCTCTTTGTGCCGGAGCATCAGCATCACGAGCTGGCTCTGAACTGGTTTGCGGCGACTGCCGCGGCGGGCGGTTGCGCCACCTGCGCCGTGACCGAGCTTGGCGTCATTCGCGTTTGTGCGCAGTTGTCGGGCGGCGACTGGCCGCTTGAGGTCACTGCGGACCGATTGCTCATGCTGACGGCGTCCAATCGTGAGTATGTGTGGTGGGCGGACGCTGTGTCGCCAGCGGTCTTGCCGGAAGTTCGGTCGGCGCGCAAGGCCAAGCACGTGACCGACCGTTATCTGCTCGGCTTATCACGTCGCAACGGGGGAAAGCTCGTGACGTTCGATCAGCAACTGGCCTCAGATGGCGGCCACGATGTGGTTTGCCTAATGCTCACCCGCTAAACCCAAGCGATACAACAGCTTCCTTTTGGAAGCGCTGGGCTTCTCTCCAGAAGCCTGCATGAGCCGAATTCCGCCGCAAGTCATTCGAATCAAGCGGCTTCCTTCCGGAAGCCCGAAGCTTCCCGGCAGAAGCCCGCTGGGGGTGACGTGTCAATTACCGGCTGCGCAGCAGCCTCCGGGCATTTCTGGCGGGCTATCGCGATGGCCACCCACGGAACCGCCAGCCGGCGACGGCTACGTGGCGCGATCTGACGTTGCGAAGCATTGATTGGGCCGACGGTAAAGCGCTCGAGGCCACTGCGCGGAACCGCGGTCAGGGCCCCAGCCCGCCAGCGGGTCGGAGCAGCGCGACGAGCCTTGATCGCGGCGAGCACAGTGGGACAATCAGCGCCGGCGACGGCCGTTCGGCATGCAGTGGGCAGCAGCGCGGGGCTGTCGCCGACTACTTGACTCTCTAGTAGTGTCCGTGGCACCTTTGCTCCTCACCAGAATGCCCAGTGAGCGATCCAGCCGCGTCGAAGTGTTCCAAGGCACCCTGGATCTGATCGTGTTGCGGGCTCTGGCGACTATGGGCCCATTGCACGCCTACGGGCTCGCCGCGCGCCTCGAGCAGGTCGCCGACGATCCGTTCCCGCTCAATCAGGGCACCTTGTATCCCGCCCTCGTACGCTCGAGCAGAAGGGCTGGATCCGCGGCACGTGGGGACGTACCGAGACGCACCGCGAAGCTAAGTATTACGCCATCACCAAGGTCGGTCTTCGCGCACTCGACGCACAGACCGGGCGCTGGCGGCGGCTGGCCGGCTTAGTGGAACGCCTACTGACGCACGAGGGATAACCATGGGCGCGACGCTCAGGCGCACGCTGCGGCGGCTGCGCAACGCGGTCTGGCCCGCACGAGCCGAGGAAGAGCTCGATCGGGAGGTGGCGTCGCACCTCGCGCTACTCGAGGACGAATTCCGTGGCCGTGGGTTCAACGCCAACGAGGCTCGCCTCGCTGCGGCCCGTCGCTTCGGGGCGATTGAACGCGTGAAAGACCTCCAGCGCGATGAGCGGTCGTTCCCCTGGATAGATGACGCGCGGCAGGATGTTGGCGCCACGATTCGAGGGATCGGCCGCCGGCCGAGCGCGTCGGCGGCTGCCACGCTGCTCATCGCCCTCGCGATCGCTGGCACGACGACACTCGGCAGTGTCGCCTACGGCGTGCTGTTCCGTCCGCTCCCGTGGCGGATGGCGACGCGCTAATGCGCGTGGAGGAAACGCGAGGCGGGCAACGAGGCCGCATCCCGTGGACGATCAGCAACGCCACGGCATCTCGCGTGGCGTGAACAGCCCGACACCGTCGAGGCGATCGGCGCGTGGCGTGTCGCGGCCAGGGGATCGGCCTGACGGCGGGGACCGAGACGCAGCGCGTACCGGCTGCAGCGGTCACCCCGTCATTGCTGCGAGTGCTGCAGGGTCGCCGATGCTCGGTCGTCCGTTCGTGGACGATGACGCGGCCACCCCCACATCGTCGACGGTGATCCTGAGCCACGGGCTCTGGCAACGCGCTTTCGCCGGGCGTGCGGGGATCGTCGGTGAAACCGTTCGCCTCGACGGCCGGCCTGAGCATGGTGGTGGGCGTCATGCCGCCGACGTTCGCGTTTCCGGATCACGCGGCACAGTTGTGGATTCCCATGTACGTCATGCGCGTGCTCGGCGACAACGGCGTGCGGCGGGTGATGATCTTCGGGGCGTTGGCGCGACTCTCGTCCGGGCGTCGCTGTAGCCCAGGCGGCCAGCGAAGCCACCGCCCGCGCGCGCCAGGCTCCTGATCTGGCCCAGGCAGCACTCGCGCTGTTGGGGATGGTGGTGAGATTGCCATCACGGGCGCGTCGGCTCGCGACGTGATGACGCGGGAGGTCCGTCCCGGTTTGCTGCTGTTGCTGGCGGCGGTCGTCCTCCTCTTCATCACCGCGATGGCGAGTGTGGCCAACGTGCAAGTGGCGCGTGCGGCGCAGCGCCGCCGCGAACTGGCCCTACGTGCCGCGCTCGGCGCCGGCGTGGCGCGACTTGCGAGGCAGTGGGTCGTCGAAAGCGTCTTGGTCGGCACCGTCGGCGGCGGGCTTGGACTCGCGCTCGCGGCCGCAATGCACCGTATCCTCCCAGTGCTGCTGCCCACCGAGTTCCCCCGACTGGCGGACGTGCAGCTCGACCTTCGCGTCTTGGGGACGACGGCCGTCGTGACCGTCGTGGCGAGTGCGCTCAGCGGTCTCGTACCAGCCTGGGTGGGCCGGCGCGACGCCATCGTGGAGGTACCTGCGCAGGACGCGCTGGCGACGGTCGGCGCGTCGAGTCGGACGCCGGTGGCCCGTCTCCGCGCCGCGTTGGTCGTCAGCCAGGTCGCGGTGGCGTGTGTGTTGCTCGTCGCGACGGCCCTGCTCTCGCGGAGCTTCCTCAACCTCCTTAGGGCGGATCGCGGCTACGACTCGAGGAATGTGCTCACGGCCCGCGTCCCCCTGCCTGCCAGTGCCACGTTCGCCCGGTCCGCGACCGGGCTGGACGAGGTGCGCGGACGCCTTGCGGGCGTCCCTGGCATCGTCGAGGTCGCGTTTGGCAACGCGCTGCCGTTCGTGACCTCTGGAGGATTCCGCGGGCTCACCATTCCCTCACCACTGGACGCCTCACGGACGATTGACGTGCAGACGGCGCTGCGCGCCGTCACGCCGGACTACTTTCGAGCGCTCCGCCTGCGGGTCATCGGCGGGCGACCGCTGGCCGACACCGACACCGCACAGGCCCCACCCGTGGTGGTGGTGAATCGGACCTTCGCGGCAGAGTACCTGGACGGCGACGCCGTTGAGTCATCGTCTCGCGTTGGGCATCAACAAGAGAACAGACTGGGAGGTGGTCGGCGTCGTCGACGACATGCGGCAGGGCGGGATGAGCAACGCGGCCTCCACCGCAACTTGGCGGTGTCACTTGATCCCCCGCTGCCTGAGCTTCTCTTTGCGGCCGCCCAGTGGCAGGACCCGGTGCCGATCGTGGTCGTCATCCGAACGACGACTGACCCTAGCGTGCACGTGCCCCTGCTGCGCGCGGCGTTCCTCGACGCGGCGCCATCACTGGCTCTGGACTCGGTCGTCACCATGGAAGACCGGGTGGCGACGAGCCTCGCGCTCCCGCGGCTCTACGTCGTCGTGCTGGCGTCCCTGGGTGTGTTGGCGCTGGGTGTCGCCGGCGTCGGCGTCTTCGGCGTTCTCGCGACGGCTACGGCGCAGCGGACACGGGAGATCGGCGTCCGCACCGCGCTCGGCGCGACGTCAGCCAGCCTCGTCAGTCTCGTGGTCGGCCAGGTGGCCGCCAGTATTGCGGTCGGGATGGCGCTCGGCCTGGCCGCTGCCGCCGCCGTCGCGAAAACGGTGGCGAGCCAGATATACGGCGTGTCCGCCACAGATCCGTGGAGCTTCGTTGCCGCGCCGCTGCTGCTGGCCGTTGTGGCAGTCGTGGCGTGCGCGATCCCGCTGGCACGCGCGCTCCGCCTCGATCCCCTCACCGCGTTGAGGTCCCCCTAGTGCGAGCCCACCGGTCAACGGTCGTCGCCGTATTCTCGGCTGGCGTAACCACGTGCGTCTTTGAACGCGTGTGCCGCGAAGGCGCCGCCCACGCCAGCGCCGTCTCGCGTCGAGGAAGGACAGACGCTCGTCGATGAGGGGTGTACCTCTGCCTGATGGACGCGGAGCGCTTCTTCGCGCAGGCGGCTGGGCATGACACGGCTGCGCGGCGTTATGCCGACGAGGCAGCTGGTGCTGATCGCCTTGCGCGAGCGGGAGCTTGGCCTGGCAGATACCGAACACCTGAAGGCGCTGGATGCACGCCGGGACCGAGCTGTCTTCCGACTTGCAACTACTGGCAGACGTGGCGAGCGTGATGCCCGTGGAGCCGCCGATTCGCGGTGGACGAAGACGCGGCACTTCGCCGCACCGCCATCGCATCACGCGTCGCATGGTTGCCGGCACTCGAGCAACTGGCGAAGGTACGAGCCTGGTGGCCGACTATGTCCGGCTGTCGTTGGTGTGCAGTTACCCGACCGGCGGAGAGGGTCCGCCGGCAAGCGTGCACCACGCCTCGCCCCTCATTCGCTTCCGCCTCGCCACCTGCCAAAGCCGGGACGCGGAAACCCTGTCGAACGTTGTCGGCCAGGTGCCGCGGTCGTCGAAGCACGCTATCTCCTCGGACTGGGCGCGCTCATCGACGGTCGCGTCGACGAGGCAGAGCGAGAGGTTGCCGAGGCTCTCGCGGCGCCGCCCGCGCTGGCCTGCCGCAGCGAAGTACCTTGGCCAACATCGGCGTTCTCCGTCGAGGACTTCGAGACGGCCATATCGAGGTACGACGATGCGTTGACGGTCGACCCGAGTCATCGCGATGCGCTCCTAGGCCGGGTCAAGGCGCTCAGCTATCTGGATCGGCACGCGGACGCGATGGCGTCAGCGGACGAGATGCTGGCGCTCGGCGAGTATTACGTCGGCGACGCGCATTATTGGCGGGCGTGGAACCTTTATCGAATTGGCCGCTACGAGGAGGCCGAAGGCGCCGTCGGTCTGCGAACAGTACATGCGTGGCCCGGATGCCTCCGCCCTTGCTGGCCATGTCCGGTGGCCCGCTCGAAGTTCGAACAGGCACGGGCCGAGTTCACGGCGACCCTGGCCGATGCGCTTGGCCAGTGTGACGTCCGGTACGCCCTCGGTGGCGTAGAGCTGCAGTTCCGCACATGGACCGCGGCCGCCGGCCGTTTCGAGCGCGCCTTGAACTGCTACGAGGGACGTGAGCGCGAGGTGACGGAGGCCGCCGCGCGAAGCTCCCGCCTACAGATGGGCGTCGACGTGCGTCGCGTGCGCGTGAGCTCGAGGACGCAAGACAGCAACAGGGGCGTGCGGCACTGCAGGCAGCGGTCGCGTCGCTCAACGCTGGCGACCGCGTCAAGGCTCGTAGCCGACGCAGAGCGCGCGCAGACCGTCCCGGAGCTGGCCGCGCCAGCCGCTGAACTGCTCGCCCGTCTCCGAGGGCACTAGCGGTCAAGTTGATCGGCCCCAGGGCGCTGAGCGAAACGGGCAACCAATCCGGGAACCTCCTGGCCCGCCAGCGGACCGACACGACGGGCCGGATCTGAACCCGGGGTCATGTCCCGGAGGGTCGGGCTGACCCAGCCGACAGACAGGCCAACCGATTCTCCAGCAATTCTCGCCCTTCGTACCTGTCACGCCTTTTGCCCCGCGCCGCTGCCGGATGGAGGGCGCGCCGATGGCGGGATCGACGCGACGTTCGAACGGCACTTCACCGTGGACCAGTTGGCCGAACGCTGGAGCCTGAGTGACGACTTCGTGCGGCGCCTGTTCCTGCACGAACCGGGCGTGCTCGTCTTCTATCACCACCGACCGGGACGGCGGGTCTACCGGACGCTGCGGATTTTCCCGAATCAGTCGCGCAACGCGTGCACACGCGCCTACGGAAGATTCGGGTGAACTGACCGTTCCAATTTCGTTCCTCGACGCGGGGCTTTTCGATCGATGAGCGATTCGAGAGTAACGAAAACAGGCCAAGTTCTTTCAGATTCAACACGCCGAGTAGTTCGAATCCCACCCTCTCCGCCAACTCCCTCACCTCCCGGCTCGGTCGTTGGCGGCTCGGGTGGTGCCGACATGGAACGTGCGCTACCCGACGCGCTCGTAACTGCGATCGCACACCCAGTATGACGACGTGTTTGGAGTGCTGGCCAAAGCCTTGAAAACCTCGTCATCGAACTGCTTGATGACGACGTACTGCCTTCGCCTTGATTTCTACCGATGTTCAGGGCATTGGGATAACGTGCCACCATGAAGTCCACCATCGCCGGGCCGAACTGCGCGCAGAACGCGAGCGTGCGTCCTCCAGGCGATAGGGTTCCATCACCCCCTCGGTTGGCCCAAAAGCCAGAAAGGTATACGGGCCGACGACGAGCGTCCTGGCTGGATACAACACATCGTCCTGCTGTTTTCCGGCGTCGTCGAGCGACGTCAGCTCGTAGGCGTCGCCCCTGATCGCGATGCGCATCACGCCGCCGATCCGTAGTCGCCGCTGCGGGTCTGATCGAGCCCCGCCGCCACCAGCCCTCCAATCTCCGACGAGTCTGCGATCGATTGAGGCGCCATTCCGATACGGTCCGAAGTCGTCGACGGTGATACGGGCCGCAAGGCACAGTAGGGCTGCCCCCACGGCTACAGTGCTTCATCCTAGTCGTGTCGGCTGGATTCGGGTGAGCGTTAGACGTGACTACACAAAGCTCGCGTGGGTCATCTCATCTTCGGAGCATTGCCGCCGTTGCCCGTTTCGACGCAAGGACGCCTGCGACGGCGAATTTCCTTCCGCTGAGAGCGCTGATGAAGGCGCGGTGAGCCGCATTTTCGCGAGTTGGAACCACTTGGACAGGTGGCTCCGTCATGTCGACGGACTGCGGCGAACAGCCTGAGCCGTTTCGTCAGCCGCATCGGCCCAGGTAGAATGACGCTCGGTCCGCTTGCCCGCATGTTTCTATTGCGACGAACGTTCCTCTGGTGGCCAGTCCTCGTCGTGCCGGCGCTCGCCGCATGCGGCTGGCTTGCAATGTGGCTGCAGTGGTACCTGCCGGGCGAAGACCTGCGGAACCTTGAAGTCGCGTTCGCCTCCGTCGCAATGGGCGGACTCGCGGTCGGCATCGGCTTCACGGCGACGCGCCGTCTGTTCTGGATCCTGATAGCCGCTTCCGCGATCTGGCCTCCCCACGTTCCGCTTTCGGCGTTTCTCTGGGCGGGGGTGATCATCGCGGTGCGTTTTGCGGCCTGGCGCTCTTTGGCGTTCTCGGCGCACACGCGGCTGCGCGCGGCCCGGCCCGTGGCGTCTGCCGCTCGCGGTCGCGCTGGTGTGGATCGCGATCACGCTCGATGCGAGCAGGCGCCTCGACGACAGCAAGTCGTTCTGGCCATGGAGCGCGCACCGGCAGGAATTGATCGCGCTGCGGCGCGACGCGACCGAGGCGGCAGGTCGTCTCGGCCTGCGAATGTCGGCAGCGCCGTTCGATGGCGAAACGCGACGGCGGCTCGGCGCAGTGGTGCCGATCGAGACGACCTTTGAGCTTCCGCTGATTCACCGGAGCGTCACCGCCCGCATCGTGAAACGGATGCGCCTTTCGTATGGCTCTATTTCTCCGACGGCCGCGTTGGGTGGCTCGAGCCGCACACAATGCGGGTCTCGTGGATCGGCGACTCGAGCGACCTGACCGTAAGGTGATGATCGTTACTAGCCTTCGCTAACGCAGGTGTCCTGCATTGTTTCGGAGTTGAATCAGCTGGACGATCAGCTCCGCCACCTCTGGTGAGGCTGGCCCCAAGGTCGCCGTAAGATCGTAGACGGCGCCGATGTTTCGTCAATGCGGCTAAGGCAGCGCCGAAATCAACGGGTTCGGTTCCAATCCGGGGTGACGATTGCGACCGTCCGCAGGTTCTTGATGGTGTTGGACGAGTGGAATGGTGAGCCGGGACGGGATCGAATTGTCAACCGCAGATTAGGAGAACGGCTGGCGTCCGTCCAGCCACATCCGCGCCGTATTTTCTGTTCAATTTACCCAGACATTCGCTGATGAACCGTCCGCCCGTTTCCGCTCACTGCTGAGCGTTAGTGTGTCAGTCAGCCAGTGTGTCAGGTTCGCGGATCGCTGTGAGGCATTCATCGCCCCGCACCGGACCGCCGTCAACACGAACGGTTCGAACCTCACGACGCCGGTGTCGAAACAGCCTTCTGTGCAATGACTGCCTGCTTGTAGACGTGCATGAACTCGAGTCGATCAGGCCGGGTGAGCGGAGCCATGAGCGAATGGCGGATGCCGCGGCTCATTACCTCATCGACGAGGTATTTGACGAAGCCGGTCATCCCGTAGTCGTGGGTCGGAATTTGCTTTTCGATCTGTCGGTCGGCCGCTCCGGGGTGAATGGCTTGAAGGACGAACCATCAGGCCAGTCAGCCCAATAGCCTGTTGCCCAGTCCTCGACGCAGTAGAGACCGCCGGGCTTCAGATGCTGGAACAGTGCACGATACGACATGAGCGTGAACGTGCCGAAATGCTGAGGCGTCATCAATGATGATGTCAAAACCTGAGGGCGCGTGCTGCTGACAAATCTCATCAAGCCGTTTGTCATCGCGTTGGTCGGCCAATTCGAAGCGAACATTCGGATGCGCTGAGAAATCGGTTCCGGGATCATGGAGATCGACACCGACAACGATGCCGCGAGGGAAATACGCGCTCCATATTTTCAGCGACTCACCTCGGTTCACGCCGAGTTCGAGTAGCGTGATGGGCGCTCGTGTAGCGGTTTGAAGTAGCGTTCGTAAAGTTGGTAAATGTTGCCAGCGGCCAACCGCGTTGCCGGATAGGCTGAATCTGAATAGTGCATGGCCAACTGAGTCAAGCTAGCCATACGCTATCGTCATCTGCGCCTCCGATTCGGCGCAAGTCGCCTTGCCGAACCGCCGCCAAAGGCTTACCGATCGGCGAGATCGACGCGACTCACGCTCTCACCTTCGGCTCGCCACGCTTAGAAGCTATCTCATAAATGCCCGGAGCAAGAGCCGGTACAGCGAGCTGCACCATCCCCAGCAGTTTTCCTGATGTGTCGCTCCCAGCGGGTGCCGGCGTGCCGTCGCTCACACTCGGGCGAGTCCTCCCACCACGATCACGCGGCAGGGCATCATCGCTTTTGCCGATGAGAGTGAATGAGCGAATGGGCCGGAAGTGGCCGGCCGGTCGGCGGCCGGACACGCCACCTTGCGGATCAGTCGGTGAGCGCAAGCACGGCAAACGCCGTTGCGAGATCCGACATGAACATCCGCCGCCAAGGCTCGCCCCTGGGACCGCCATGCTCGCGATCGTGGTTAAGCGAGTGGGCGCGCCACGGTGCCCACGCCGGATCCGCTCCGACTCGCACCCGCCTGCTCGTGGCTGGCTGAGCCAGGCTCGCCCCTTGGCGACCGCAGGATCCGTGGCCGGCAGATGCGCCTGCCGCAGCGCGTACACGACCAGACCTGTCGCGTAACCATCGGCCGCGGTTGCGAGTGCCTTGTCTGGTGTGCCAGGTGGTCCGAATGGCCCCTGAGTCGCGCCCCAACGCCATGTACCAAGGTCGCTGAGCGACCACCCACCGTCCGGTCGCTGTCGGGCTTTAAGCCCCGCGACGATCGCGGCAACCTGATCTTTCGAGACTACGCCATCGAGGCGAGCCGCCGCGAGAAGTGCCCACGCCTGATTGAACAGACGCTGTGACGAGGCGTTCGCGGAGAGGTACCTGCGCAACCGTTCGAGACCAGCGCTCTGCGCGGCGGCTGGCGTGGCCGTTCCCAGGTTGCTCGCCGTGCCCACCGCGATGGCCGCCACGGTCGCTCCATGGAACACGGCATCCGGCGCTTGGTCCGGCTCGAGCCCGAAGTTCAACCAGTCCCATGAGCCGTCCACCCATTGTGCGTCCCACATCTGCAGCAGAGCGGCCGTGGTCTCCGGACTCGGCTGTGCGGCGCGTCTGTCGGCGTCGCGGCTCGCGAGCACCAGCGCGTTCAGGACGGACTCGACGCCGCGCGACTCCCGCTTCTTGTCGTCGGAGTTGTCATAGAACGGTTGCTTGCGGTCGGCGAAGTCGACCCGTAACTTCGCGGTCGCCGCGATGCGGTCCTCGTGAGCGGTGGGCGTCGCCTCACGCGCGAGGCGACGTCGGGCCGGCCGCGCCAGCACGTAGGGCACGGCGGTGTGGCATGAGAGGCACCGAGCGTCGCTGTCGCCCGTCTTCCAACTTCGCATTCGTCCACCACGAGTCCATACGCGCGTCGAGGGTCCTGCGCGGCCGCGCCAGCGTCCCACTGAGGGGTCGCAGCCGAACCGGCAGCCCCGGCCAGCCAGCCGAGCGCAAGAGTCAGCGTGGAGACTGCGGCGACATTCTTCATGATGGTCAGGACCTCTTGCGGAAGCATCGTGCGTAGCGAGCGCCGAGGTCAAGACACGAAATGTGTCGCACAGACAACGAAAGGCGACACAAATGTTCTCGCCGCCACCAACGGGACCGCGCCACGGCTATCGGGGGCGGTGACCGCCCGGAGCGCGACATCCAGATCGACCCGCCAGATCCTCCACGGCCTCGATGCCGACGCTGAGGCGCAACAGCGTCGGCGACAGATGCTCCTGACCAGGCACACTGGCGCGTCGCTCGATGTGTCGACTCGACAGCCCCGAGACTGGTGGCGTGCTGAATGAGCTGCAAGCGCGTGCACACGGCATCAGCCGCCGCCGCGTCGCCACGCACGTCGAACGAAATGATCGTACCGAAGCCCTTCAGCTGGCGGCGCGCCGCAGCGTGCGTGGGATGGCTCGGCAACCCCGGATAGCGGGTCAGCGTGACGCCGGGATGGCGCGCGAGGCGGTCCGCGAGCGTCATGGCGTTCTCCTGGGCGCGCGCGAGGCGGACGGCAAGCGTGCGCACACCGCGGACGGCGAGGAACGTTTCGAGGGTACCCGGTGTCGCGCCGGTGAGTTCCCGGGAGTGCCGGAGGGCGCCGAGCAGCGCCGAGTCTGTCACCGTGACGACGCCACCGAGCAGGTCCGAGTGCCCGCCGAGGAACTTCGTGACTGACTGCACTGCAACGTCTGCACCGAGGGCCAACGGGCGCTGGTTGAGCGGCGTGGCGAACGTGTTGTCGACACCGAGAATGGCGCCGGGCTTCCGCGGCGCCGCGCAGATCACGTAGAGATCGCCCACCGTCAGCAAGGGGTTCAGACGGCGACTCCAGCCGAATCAGGTCCGCTGAGCTGCACAGCTCGACCCACCGTGCGGTATTGTCCACCGCGATGCGATGCACTGACCAGCGGCCGCGGCGCTCCCCGGCATGGGCCAGACCCGCCACGCCCTGATAGCAGTCGTCAGGCAGTGCGATGACGGCACCGACCGGCAGTTAATCGAAAACGGAGGCAATGCCGGCCATGCCTGAGGCGAACGCGACCGACGTGCCACCTTCGAGGCCGCCGACAATCTCTTCGAGCGCGTCCCAGCCTGGCGTGCCCTGGTGCGCGAGTAGCGCGCCGGCCGCCGAGGACGAAGTTCGATGCGGGAATAGGAGGAACGTTCAGAGGCGAACCCGGCCGCCGGTCCCGTCCTGCGGACACTAACCAGGAGTCGATCGAGCCGTGCAAATCGGGATTCTGTCGCGTTGCATCCATCGATGTCATGTGAGGCTCCTAACGAGTGGTCGACAGCATCATGAAAGCGAGGCCGGCGAGCGTTATCGAAGGGTGTCCGCCGTAGCGCGGAGCGCGAAGGTGAACGTTCACCAGTTACCAGACAACCCCAAATCCCTCGCTTGCGCGGTGCCCACCGGCCGCTGACGTGCGCGATCATCGCGTCTGTTCCGCGAACGCGTCCCCGACTCGCAGCGCCAGCGAGGACGTGTTCGCGTGCGCCATGTTCGACGTGACAGCGACGACGATGCCGCTGTCGCGCGCCGTCATCAGCGACATCACCATGCCGCCGGCGAGCTCACCGTTGACGCTGCCGGGGTTCGTCGCCAGCGCGAAGCGCACGAGATCGGACGGCGTGGAATAGAACGCCATCCCGTTCGCGCAACAGGCCAGGTCGCGCATGTACATCAGCCGTCGTCCACGGCCGGGATTGTCATCGGATCTCGGGACATAGAACGTCGCGCGATCGCCCGGCAGCGGCTGCGTCGGGGCATGAGACCGATCGGCCTGCAGATGACGTGGCGGATGATCGTGAAGAGCGGGAAGTCCTCTTCCGGCTCGCCGATATGCTCAGGACTCCAATCTGCCGCCGAGTCAGCGCCGGTATTGGTCAGCCCGAGCGGCGCGACGGCGGCGGCTAACCGCGGACGCCGCCGTGCCGATGTTGAATCGCGTGTCCGGCGTGACGGGCGCCCGCGTCACGACGTCCCTCCATCCGAACCCTTCGGCCCAGACGACGGTGCCGCCGGCACCGACCGCCACGGACACCCCGGGCAGGTTTTGCTCCAGTATGGCCGAGCGCACGAGCTCCCGCGCGCGCTCGACGGCCGCCCCATATTGCGGCGACGGCGCCGAGTCGACGACCGATGGCACCTCCTGCGACTGCGGGAAGAGAGGCGCGGTCGCGACGACGTCGTGGGTCAGAAATGCCGCGAACGCGGCGACGACGACGCCGACGGCAAGCGCCGTGCGGGCAGCCCACATCGGGAGCCGGTTGCGCGCGGCCCTCACACCGAGCACGACGCCGATCACCATCAGCAGCATGCCGAGGACCGCGGCGCCTGGCGCGTCGTCGGCGTTCGCCACATAGATGCCCATGGCGGCGATGGCCAGGCCGAGGGCGAAAAGGGTGAATGCCTTCACAGGGTTGATCACAGCTGGTTTTCATGCCCGCAGTGTGACCGAGACCCGGCCGCGGAGTCCTCACCAAACCGTGAGCGACCGCTGAGATTCGAATGAGATGCCGTGAAAGCACGAACCGCTAACCATCGGTCAGGCAGGCGTGACGCGATGGGACGCTGCGTTGCCTTCGCGCGCCCGTCCCATCGCGCCGAGCATCAGCGAGAGGGAACTGCCCCCGTGGCCGGCAGCGCGACGATGAATTGCTGGCCATCCGGGCTGACGATCTTGCCCTGCACCGCCCCAGGCGCCGGAGGCTGCAGCTTGAACAGCAGCCTCGGCGTGCCGGCCTGGAACGCCGGCGTCGTCGTGATGTCCACGGCCATGACCTCGAAGTCGCGGGTCATGAAATACAGTTCCTTGCCGTCCTGCCGCCACGAAAGCATGCCGCCGGCGCCATTGCTGTTGGTCGAGACCTGCACGGCCGGACCGGGCCCGGGCTTCTCCGGCTTGCTCGCATCGAACGGGCGCACGTAGACCTGCATGACGTCGAACTTGGTCTTCGTTCGCCATGTAGGCGAGGAAACGCGAGTCGGGGGAGAACCGGCCCAGGATCGCTGTCGTACTCTTCCTTGAGCCACTCAATCTCTTTCCGATTCAGCGGATTCGCGACCGGGGGCTCGAGCGGCACCACCAGGAGGACGCGCGTGAAGAAGGTGAAGAACTTTCCGTCGGCCGACCAGTCGGTGAGTGCTATCCCGGCGCCCGGTGTGTAGCGGAACAACAGTTCTTCCGCGCCCGTTCCGTCTGCCGCCTTTCGGTAGATGCCGGAGTAGCTCCCGCGCGTCGACACGTAGGCCACCTGCTTGCTATCGGGAGACCAGACCGGCCCAAAGTCCGGCGGCGTGTCGTTGGTGATCTGCGGTCCCCTGGCCGGTCGCCAGATCGAACGTCCAGATGTCCGCGTTTCCATTCTGTGGATTGTTCTTCGTGACCGCCACGCGCGTGCCATCGGGTGACAGCGAGGGCGGTCCGTAGATTCCCGGCGGTCCGACGGTGCCCTACGCTCTTTCCCTCGCGGTCGAGCAGCGTCAGCTGCCGGAGTTGCGGCGGCGGCACCGCCATCACCACGCGCTCGCCATCGCGGCTCATGCCGGCCGCCGATGGACCAATCGGCGTCGCTTCCGTCAGGCTGAACAGCATCCGCGGTTTGCCGAATTCGACTTGCGGCGAGGTCGTCACTGAAACGGCCATCACCGCTCGATTCGGGGCCAGGTAGTACAGCTCCTTGCCGTTCCGGTTCCAATACGCCATGCCGACGCTGCCCTGGTCGGACACCTGCCACTGTCCGCCCGCAGGTGCGGCCGGCGGGTTGGGCGCCGCGTTGAACGGGCGCACGAAGGCTTCGAGCCTTCCCGACGGGTTGGAGACGTAGAGCGCGAGGCGGCCGTCGGGAGAAATGCGCGGGCCCTGCAGCCGGAACGTACTGCGCGCCACTTCGATCGGTTTCCTGTCGCCGCTCCCCTCGAGCGGCCACGAGGACAGGACGCTCCCTGCCAGGTCCGCGTTGAAGAAGCTCAGATAGCGTCCGTCCATCGACCAGTCGGTGAGATCGATCGGTGCGCTGCTCTTGTACTCGAGCGTTTCGGCGCCCGTGCCATCCGAGGCTCTTACGAAACAGCCCGAAGCTTCCCGTGCGCAACGCGACGTACGCCACCTGGCTCCCGTCGGGAGACCAGGTCGGCGAGTTCGCCGCCTCACGCGGCTGGTTGGACGTGATTTGGGTGGCGGCGCCGGTCGCGACGTCGATCACCCACACGTCGCGCGTTTCTTTGTCGAGATCGCCCTTGACCACGACGATGCGCTTGCCATCCGGGGAGAGGACGGGCCGGTCGTACATCGCCCGCGGTCCGATCTGGCTCACCTCTTTGCCCTCGCGATCGAAGAGGGTGAGCTGGCTGGCGTTGGTCTCGAGGATTTGCGCGATGACCTTCGCTCTTTCGACCGGGTCACGCGGAAGCGGTTGGGCTTCGCCAGGACGGGGAGCCAGCAGCAGGGCAGCGAACAGCGCAACGCTGGCGGTAATTCGTGGTGTCGATTGATGTTTTCTCACGGCAGGGCCTCAGCAGTTCTGCGGACAGAGCGAGATCACCTTCCCGTCGGGGAGCGTAATCGTTCGGATGAGGCCGGAGCGAGAGCCGTCTCTCGCGCGGCTCAGTTCCGCCGTCACCGTCTTGTCGATGGCGTTCTCGAACTCGCTCCTGGCGATGTCGCGGGCCCGGAAGAAGCTGGGCGACGGCCCTTCCATCGACCACTCTTGTCCCGCCGTGTCACCGCTCTTCGAGTCCACAAAGACGAAGGTATGCGGATTGGTCCAGGAGAGCTTGGTGAGCGGGCCGGTCACCGTCACCCGATCGTCGAAGTCGAACGACGCGGACATGTTGTGATGCGCCGACGCCGAACTGGCGACCAACAGAGCCGCCAATGCGATCACCGCGCCAAGTCGTCGATGCATAGCTCCTCCATGTCCGAGATGAGTGTTGACGTCCCAGGATCGGTAGCGACTTATACACCCAGCGGCCACTCCTCTGGTAGCGGGAATGAACGCACTCCTGTGCGGATTTGACGGAGTATCTGGCTGGCGGTTCCCGAAGAACTGAGGCACTACCGTCCGGCTGTCAGATGAACTCGGATCGGGCGGTTCAGAGGAAGGAGGACACCTCTAAATTCTTTTTTTCCAACAACAAACGATGTTGCGACTCGGCAGATCCGTGTAAGGGCGGCGACGCGTAGACGAGTCACGGATGTTCGTGCGGCGGTGCGTCACCAGCAGGGAGCACCTCATGGCAGGCAGGATGAAGGTCGCCGGGCTCGCGTTCGCAGCCGTTCTCGTCGTCGCGGCCACCACCTACGTGTTCACGGCGCCGTACACTCGAACGGCCGGCGTCAGGATTGGCGGCACGATCACACCGCCGCCGGCTGATTTCACCACCGCGTTCAAGCGGCATGTCGGCCTCATCAAGACCGGAGGCTTTCCGCCGTTCGTGGTGCGTGTGGTGCTGGTGCCCTTCAAGGGGGGCTTCATCACCGCCACGCGGCCTGATGGCGGTTACTGGTCGAAGCGGGCGCGTGCGGCGCCAGACGGTTATGTGCGCAGGGGCGATGCGACCTTCGCGATGAAGGCGACCGAAGTGCTCGGCGACGGAAGGTTCCGTATCTGCAGGCGTGGGGCGGCCCCGACCTGGATCGCCGGTTGTCCGGCGGCGTGATTATCGGAGAGTCCGAGCCGCTTCGGGAGTGGCAGGTGTTTCTCTGGACGCCGCGATAGCCCTCCATTGATAAGCAGGCTCCCGATCAAGACTGGCGAGTTCGTTGTGGCTGGGATGCGAGTGAATTCATGACCATCAAACGTTCAGGTATCAAGGTCGCGGGAACCGCTCTTGGCATTGTTCTGATCATCGGATTTGCCTACTACGTTTTCACCGCGCCCTATACCCGATTTCCCGGTGTCCGAATCGGCGGGACGCTCACCACGGCCCCGGCGGATTTGACCACGCTGAACGGCGAAAGAGTGGCCTTGTTGAAGCTGGCCGGCTTCCCGCCCTTTGTCATTCGCGTCTGGTATGTGCCGGAGCAGGACGGGATCATCACGGCAACCCGTCCCGACAATGGATACTGGGCGAGACGTGTCCGCGGCAACCCGGATGGCTGGCTGCGCATCGGCGATCAGACGTTTGCGCTGGCCGGGCGGGAAGTTCTCGGCGAGGCGCGGAGACCCTATCTCGAGAAATATGGCGCAAAGTACAAGATGCCGATGGGCGACGACTTCAAAGGCGAGATTATCGCCGGCACCAACGAACCGCTGCACACGTGGGAAGTGTTCTACTGGAAACCGAGATAGCGTGATGAAACGGCTGGTCGTTGTGCTCGCCGCCCTGCTGGTGTTCTCTCCCATCGCGACTGCTCAGAACCAGCCCTTCAAGCTCGGGACGTTCGAGCGTGATGGACGGCCCTTTGTCGGCATCGTCCTTCGTGACGCCGCTGGTCATCGATGTGGTGGCGGCCAGCAAGCCGATCACGATCGGAAATCGGACGATTGCGCCACCGTCGGACATGAAGGATCTGATCGCCCGCTACGATCAAGGACTGCGGGGGCGTCTTCAGGAGATCATCGCCGCCGTGTCCGGCAGCTCGACGCGAGCGTCGTATGTCTACGACCTGAGCGCTCTGAAAGTCCTGCCGCCGATCATGTATCCGACGACGATGATCAATACGGCGCTGAACTATCGCGAACATGCCACCGAAATGGCAGGCCTGAACAGCGGTCCACCGGCGCTCACTGCTGGAGCGCCTCCGCCCGGGACGGCGACCCCGGGCACGCAGAGTGCGCCGGGCATCTGGGAGCGGGCGGCGAACGACAGCCGGTGGAATCCCTACATGTTCCTGAAGTCACCGTCCGCGGTGATCGCCAATGGCGAGGCGATCCGCCTGCCGCCGGGCCGCGAACAGATCGACTGGGAGTGCGAGCTTGGCGTGGTCGTCGGGCGGTACCGCTGCGAGGGTGCCGGTGGCTCGCGCTGCATGAGGTGATCTTCGGGTACACGATTGAGAACGATGTGTCGGACCGCGGCGGCCGCGGCGACGATCGCTACGGTTCGGACTGGCTGATTGGCAAGTCACACGATACGTTTGCGCCGATGGGACCGTTCATCGTGCCCAAGGAGTTCGCTGGAGATCCGAGGAAGCTCAACGTGAAGTTCATGCTGAATGGCCAGTTGATGCAGGACGCGTCCACGTCGCTGATGATCCACGACGTCTTCGAGCAGGTGTCGTACGCGTCCAACATCATCACGCTGCGGGTCGGGAGATGTGATTGCGACCGGCAGCCCCGCAGGCGTCGGATCGGCGAGGAAACCGCCGATCTTCTTCAAAGCGGGCGACACGGCGGTGTGCACCTACGAGGGAATCGGGACGCTGACAAATCCAGTGATCCGACCGTCCGCCAACACTCGGTGAAGCATGACCTTCAAGAAAAAACTGTTGATCGCGCTGGGAGTCCTCCTCCTGATCCCCGTTGTGGCGATCGGCACGCTGCTCGTCGCCTCGGGCTATACCGACGGCGCTTCACCGCTGTTCGGGGGCGGAGAGCTGGTCAGCGGCGAATTGGTAACAGGACCGGAGCCCGACTGGACCTTTGTCCACGATCTTCCGACGATTGAACTGCAGCTGCTCGACCCGCCGCGGTCGCGGGTCATCTGGATCGTCGAGCACGAGGGCAAGCCCTATGTCATCTCCGGCTACATGGGCAGCGCAATCGGGAGCGTGTGGAAACACTGGCCGGCGCAAGCCGAGCGCGATGGCCGGGCGATCGTGCGGATTGCGGGCAAGCAATACGAACGCACGCTCAGGCGAATCAAGACCGGTCCCGTTGTGGAAGGGGTCGCCGCCGAGCTCCGCCGCAAGTACCGATACGCAGTGACGGCGGCTGACATCGAGGCCGGCACGACGTGGCTGTTCGAGCTCGCTCCCCGCAACGCTGGTACGTGTGGAGCCTCGAGTTGAAGCGCCTCCTATTGCTTGTCGGCGGCCTGGTGATCGCCGTCATGCTCGTCGTGCTCTTTGTCCCGGGGGTTCAGGACCCGATCGAAAGGTTCGTCTTGTCCTGGCTCGCCAGACTGGCGGGCTGATGGACGCCGGTCCGTTCCTGGCGGCGACCGTGGCCGCCTTCCTCGCTGCGTCACCCCCCCTCGTTGCCCAGACGCTCGACCGCGCCGAGATCAACGGAACGATTCAAGACGAGACGGGGGCGGCGCTCGGCGGTGTGACCGTGACGCTGCGCGAGACGAAGACCGGTTTCGAGCGCACCATGGTGACCGGCGACGACGGTCGGTACTCGGCGCCGCTGATGCCGCTCGGCGTGTATGTCGTGCAGGCGGAGCGTCCCGGCTTTTCGGCCGCCACGAGCGAATCCCCTGACGTTGACCGTCGGCCAGGCCCTCGTCGTGAACGTCGTGATGAGGATCGCCGGCCTGACCGAGACCGTGTCGATTTCCGCGGCGGGCGACACGGCGCCGGCGCTCGGCACGGTGTTCGACGCCGATGCGCTCTCGAGTCTGCCCATCAATGGGCGCGACTATCGCGACTTCGCCCTGCTGTCGCCGACCGCGCGGTCCATCACCGGCACACGGGGCACGTTCCGGGTCGCCGGTCAACCGGGTGACTACCTCGCGCTGAACGTCGACGGCGCCGACTTCACGAACAATTTCTTCGGCGAGTTCTTCGGATCGCTCGAACGGCAGAACTTCACCATCCCGCTCGAGGCCGTCCAGGAGTTCGAGGTCAGCGCCGGCGGCCTGGGCGTGCAGTCCGGCCGGTCCAACGGCGGTCTCGTCAACGTCGTGACGAAATCCGGAGGCAACCAGCGGCACGGTTCTCTCGCCTATTCCCTGCGGCATCACGCGCTGACCGCGGACGACGCCTTCGGCAACGCGCCCGTCGGTCTGGTTCGGCACATCGTGGGCGGCAGCGTCGGCGGGCCGCTCGTGGCGGACCGGACGTTCTATTTCGCCGCGGCAGACGTCCAGCGTCAGACCACGCCGATCACGGTGAAGTTCGCGAGGCCCGTCGCAGGGGTGGCCGTTCCCGAGCTCGGGATCGCGGATCTGGGCGCGCTCGAGGGCCAGTACCCGCGTCACGAGAACGTCACCGCCATCCTCGCGAAGGTCGATCACGTGATCACCGCGCAGCCAGCGCCTCAGCGTCCGCGGCAGCTTCTCGCGCAGCGACGGGAACAACATCGCCGGCGGCGGCGCGCTTCTGAGCCAGGCGCCGTCGAACCTCGAGACGTTCCACAATCAGGGCGTGTCGATCGTCGACGAGCCTGAGCGGCTCGGTCGGGGACGCGCCTGTTCCTCGAAACCAAGGTGCAGACGTCGCGCGAGACGCGGCCGCGGACTCCGCAGTCCGACGGTCCGCAGGTGCAGATTTCCGACACCGGCACGTTCGGCAGCGCGCTGTTTCTTCCGGGCACGCAGGACATGTACCGCTATCAGGTGTCCGAGAACGTGGTCCATGTGCGCGGCAGCACACGACGTCAGGTTCGGCGCGGACTACAACGCGTTCAACATGCGCAACAACTCGTTCGCCCTGGCGCTGAACGGCGGCCTACGTGTTTCCGACCCTCGAGGCGTTCATCGCGCGGCAGCCGCTGCTCTACGCGCAGAACTTCGGCCTCAACGGCTACACGGCCGCAGGAGGCGGCGCTCCTGGAGAGCTTCTGGCAGCACGAAGCGGCCGTGTACGTGCAGGATCGATTCAGGCCGACCTCGCGCCTCACGATCGGGCTCGGCCTTCGCTACGACATGCAGATCAATCCGCAGCCGCAGGCCGGCATCGCCGGCGTGCAGGTGCCGGTCGGCCTGCCGGTCGATCGCGGGCAACCAGGTCCAGCTCACGTACGCGCCAGTCCCTCAGGGCATTCCTCACGACCGCAACAACTGGGGACCGCGAACCGACGTCGCGTACCAGCTTCCGGGCGACGGATTGACGATGGTGAAGGGCTCGGCCGGTCTGTACTACGGGCGGACGCCGATGATCTACTTTCCGCTGCGAGGCGCCGGCGTCAGCAACACCACGTTGTTTGCGCCAGCCTCGCGCTTCGGCGTCACGTTCCCGGACGTGCTGCCGTCGACCATCGCGCCTGGCTCGGCCCTCGCGACGCTCGTCGGGCCCCCGGCCATCTCGTATGTCGATCCCGAGTTCGGGAATCCACGCGTGCTTCAGCTCACCGCCTCTCTGACGAGGCGCGTGGCCGGCATGTCGCTCGAGGCCGGCTACATGCTCAGCGAGTCCCGGAACCTTCGCGTCGGCGGATTTCGATCCACGTCGTGGGACCGCAACCTGGCGCCGCCCACGCAGTTCGATCAGTTCGGCCGCGGGATCGACATCCTCGCGGCCGGACGCCCGGACCCGACCATCGCTCAGGCGAACGCGCTCGCCAGCTTCGGTCGCGGCCGCTATCAGGCGCTCCTGGTCTCGCTCAGCAAGCCGATGGCGAACCGGTGGCAGTTCTACGCGAGCTACACGCTCGCGAAGAGCACGGGCAACGGCTCGACCGAGCGCGATACGGAAGCGCTGTTCGGGCCGTCGGATCCCTTCAATCCTGGCGCCGACTACGGCATCAACGAGCTGGACGAGCGGCACCAGGTCAAGTCGTACCTCGTGCTCGCGTTGCCCCGCGACATCACGCTGGCGTCGACGTGGTCGGCGGGCTCAGGACTGGCGTTTCCGGTCTACAGCTCCACCGATCTCAACGGCGACGGGGTGACCAACGACGGCCTTCATCCGGACAGGCCGGTCGTCGACGGACAGTTGCTGCCGCGGTTCCCCTATCATCAACCGGCCTGGTTCACGTGGGACTTCCGGGCCGCGAAGGGCGTGACGCTGGCCGCGCGGGCGCGCCTGCAGCTCATGCTCGAGGTCTTCAATCTCCTGAACACCGGCAATACGTACGCCGACCCGCGGACGCAGGCGATCCTGGGCAGCCCGAACTTCCGCGTGAACAACCGGACGCTCGGCCCGCGGCTCGCGCAGCTCGGCATTCGATTCGATTTCTGAGGCGGCTGGCACGCGCTCGGACGTCAGTCGCGGTCTGACCGGAGTCGTCGCGCGATCGATCACGGACGCCACGGTTGACGCCACCAGCACGTACCCCAGCACTCCGGCGGCCCAGCGCAGGAACGCGACCGCCGGGAAGGTGCAGGCGCGACGCCGCGATGAGCACGAGGGGCACGAAGTAGAGGATGCCGTTCCACCGCCCGAGGAAGCTGGCGCGCAGCTGCCGCTGGCGATGCCACACGTAGGAATCGACGACATACTGGCCGAAGGCGATCGGGACGAGGACCGGCAGGAGTGGCGTCACCGCGCCGGTCATGGCGGCGCCCGCCAGACCCGCCGGTGACGAAGAGACAGTCCGTGCTGTGATCGAACAGCTGGCCCCAGGCCGAGGCCGTTCCCGTTCATCCGCGCGACGCGTCCGTCGAGAACGTCGGTGACGATTGCCAGGCAGAGCAGGAGGGCGACGACGCCCGGCGCGAGCAGCTCGGGCCGGGCGAAGGCCGACGGCCAGGGGCAGGACCAGCGCCAGCCGGACGGCGGTGAGGGCATGGGCCATCTACCTGCCGAACAGCTCACGCTGCGCCCGCCGCCAGAACACGACGCCAATCAGCGCGTTGAACAGGATGAAGAAGTTGTGCTGCACGAATCCGAAGGCGGCCATCTGGCCTTCGTTGTCCGGAAACAGGACGACCCAGAGCGTGATGGCGGCCGCTCGCATGGGCGTGGGCACCGTCGCTGCGAAGAAGATGATCGGCAGGTACCCGAGCAGCGGCAGCAGCGACGCCTGAACCCCGAACAGATTCAGCGCGATGGTGTAGACCAGCACGGCCGCCAGCAGGGCAGGCGAGCGCAGCAGGAAGAACAGCACGTAGTGCTTGAAGGTCGCCATCCTGAACGCGTGGAAGATCTTCTTGTCGCGAAGCCGGTTGGCCGGGAAGGATGGTCCCGCGGAAGTAGAGGATCCACAGGGCGAACACCACCGCGGCGCCCACGGAGATGAACGGCATGAGGTCGAAGACCGCGGGCAGCGAGTCCCGGCTGACGATGAATCCCACGGTCGCCCACGTCAGGAGATAGAAGACCTCGCAGAACATGATGAACAGCATCACGGACGCGACTTCCCACCCGGGCACCTGGTCCCGCTTGTTGAGGTAGTACGCCATGGCGCCCTTGCCGATCTGCTCGCTGAAGAGCGAGATGATGTAGGCGCTGGCCCGAATCGGCAGGATGTCCCGGTACCGTATCGGCTTGATGAACCAGTTGAGCGCTCGGGTGACGACGAGCGTGTCGATCGTGAAGTAGAAGCAGGAGTACACCATCATCAGGAGCAGCCAGGGCAGCCATCGCACGTTGGCGAACACCTGTGTCATGTAGCCGCGTGAGCGGGAGCCCCTGACGGGCGGCGGCGCCGTTCAGGCGGTAGTACAGATACGCGAAACACGCCGACCGTGATCGCGAGAAAGACCAGTCGGCCCAGCGTCTTCGAGGCGCGGTTCGTCGTCGGGGAGCGGCGGATTCGGTCACGGGTGGCTCACCTTGGCCTGCGAGGGCAGGAGCTTCTCGAGGGTTGCCGACAACGGCGTGAGGGTCACGCCGAGCTCGACGTCCGCGTTCTCGTGCACGGCTTCGTTCGAGGTGATCACGTCGATCACGGTGGGCGTCATCCCGCCCCGTCTTCTCCATCCGGCGATGGCCGCTCCCAGCTTGGCCAGCCAGACCGGCATGGATCGGATCGACACTTCGCGGCCCATCAGCGTCGCGGTCCTGGCAACGACGTCGCGATAGGTCACGGGTTCCGGTCCGACCAGCTCGTAGACGGCCGCACCGGCACGCGGGGCTTCGACAACAGCGCAGGATGGCCCGGCTCAGGTCGTCCACATCCAGGGGTCGGATCGAGTGACGCCCGCCGCCGAGCAGCGTGACCGTCTGCTGCGACGCTGCGTGGACGATCGCGCGGGCCCCGGCCGTGCCAGGGCCCAGCAGGATCGGCGTGCGAATGATGGCGGCCGAGAGACCCGAGTCGGCGACGATGCGCTCCGCCCGGCCCTTCGAGCTCAGGTAGCCGATTGGTCGAGTCGGGGTCCGCGCCGAGCACGCTGACGAGCACGACGTGACGAACGCCAGCCGCCTTGCAGGCCTCCACGACCGCGCGGGTGGCGTCGACGTTGGCCGTCTGATAGCTGGATGTGGCGCTCTCGAGGAGAATGCCGGCGAGATGCACCACGCAACCGGCTCCCGTCAGCGCGGACGCCAGCCCTTCGCGATCGTCGTAGTCGATCACGCGCGGCGAGATTCGAGGGGAAGTGGGCAGGGCTGCCGCCGCCCGTGCCGATCGAACACAGGCGACGACGTGGATGTCGTCCTGGCCGGCCGGTGGCGCAGCAGGATGTTGCCAACGCTGCCGTTGGCTCCAGTGATCGCAATGCTTCACGTGCCGTTCCGCGCGTCAGTCCACGGCCGAGCGCAGCTGAAAGCTCCACCAGCTGGCGGACCGTTTCGCGTCGGGCGGGGGGACGGGATTGTAGGGGGCTCCGCCGTGCACCTGCAGCTTCTTCACCCTGGCGGCCCAGGCCTGATCCAGCACTGCCTCGTCCTGCACCCTGTTCAGCACCACCGGGTACACCCGGTCGTTGAGGCGCAGGCGTCCCCGTTCGTTCGGCCCCACGTGGCTGGCCCAGTACTTGTCCGCGCACACGGAGCAACTGAGGAAGAGCGCGCCGTCCGGGGTCGCCATGCAGTTGAGGTTCACGGCGTGCGGGATGACGCCGGCCGAGATCTGAATCTGGCAGAGCGGGATGTCGTTGACGAAACTCCAGTCGGTCACGGGCGCCTCCTGCACGTCGCCCAACAGCATCAATCCGGGTAGTCCGGTTGCAGGGGCAGGTCGTGGTCCAGACGGCGACGCCTCCCACCGCCACGATGACGAGAGCGATAAGGCCGAGGAGAATCTTTCTCTTGGATTGTTCAGTCATTCTCAAGCCTTCCTTTGAGTGCCTGGCCCGCGGGGCCAGGCCGTTCCCGATGACATTCTATGCTGGCTGAAGGAGGCTCATCCCTGGCAGTCTCGGCAACGCCGGGATTATGCATCTTCAGGCTGATTGGGATCTGCACCAGGCACTCCTGCAAGAGCGGCGGAAGGCGTCATAGGGATCTATGGACGGAAGCCGATGCCACGCATCAGTGGTGGTGTCCCGTGATCGCCAACGCTGTTGAGCTAGAATCGCGGCACAAACATGCCACTTGTAGCCGGACAGAAACTGGGTCCGTATGAGGTCCTCGCCACGCTTGGCGAAGGCGGAATGGGTGAGGTCTACCGCGCTCGGGACACGCGCCTGGGACGCGAAGTCGCGCTGAAGATTCTTCCGGCATCGGTAACTGCGGATCCCGAACGGCTCGCACGGTTTGATCGCGAAGCGCGGACGCTCGCCTCGTTGAACCATCCTCACATTGCCCAGATCTACGGAATCGAAACCTTCCCGGCCGGGTCCAGCGAACGTCAGAGCGCAATCGTCATGGAACTCGTTCCGGGTGAGGACCTCGCGCAGCGGATCGCGCGGGGTCCGGTGCCGGTTGACGAAGCCCTCGACATCGCACGGCAGATCGCCGATGCGCTCGGAGCAGCGCACGAGCAGCGTCTCGTCCATCGCGACCTCAAGCCCGCGAACGTCAGGATCAGAGACGACGGCGTGGTGAAAGTGCTCGACTTCGGGCTCGCGAAAGCCGTCGAGACGGGATCGGACACTGACGCGGACTTCGCCAACTCGCCCACCTTGACGAGCCCGGTAATGATCACGAGCGCGGGAACCATCGTCGGGACCGCCGCCTACATGAGCCCCGAGCAGGCGCGTGGGCGAAGCGTCGATCGGCGCGCCGACGCCTGGGCGTTCGGGTGCGTGCTTTACGAGATGCTCAGCGGACGCCGGCCGTTCGATGGCACCGACGTCACCGATGTCCTTGCGGCCGTGGTGAGAGACGCGCCGGCATTCGATGCGCTGCCGCCGGGCGTGTCCTCCGGCAGTCCGTCGTCTGCTCCGGCGGTGTCTGGAAAAGGATCCTTCCAGACGCCTGGACTCGATGCGCGACGCGCGTCTCGAGATCGACGACTCGAGCCGGGTGGCCACGCTCGAGCAGCCGGTGAGGCGGCGCGGATCGGCAGCGTTGCTGACAGCAGGTGCGCTGCTGGCAATTCCCGGCCTCGTCTTGCTCGGGTACGTGCTCGGGAGCGCCCCGACGCCGATCTCGGCACCGCCTGCTCATGTCGAGTTGAGCGTCGCACCTGCCACACGCCTCGGCGGGCCGCCGGCTCGGTTCGACCGGCCGACGCGTCCCGCGCTCGTCGTCACCTCTGATGGCACGCGCATCGTGTTCGTCGGTACCGCTGCCGCAACGAGCCAGTTGTACGTGCGGTCGCTCGATGCGCGTCAGGCGAACGCCATCCCAGGTACTGAGGGCGCGCACACGCCTTTCCTGTCGCCCGACAGCCAGTGGGTCGGCTTTCTGGCCGACGGGATCATCCGCAAAGTACCGCTCGCGGGTGGGCCGGTCGTGACGGTTGCCGATCTCAAGTCCACCGACCGTATCACTCCGTCTGCGCTCATCGCGCGGGGAACGGATTTCTACGGCGCCAGTTGGGGCCACGACGGCGCCATCGTGTTCGGGCGATTTGCCGATGGCCTGTGGCAGGTGCCCGCCGCCGGAGGAACCCCTTCGCGCGTGACGACGGCGCCGAGCGGTGCGCACCGGCTTCCCCATCATCTGCCGGATGGGCGTGGTGTCCTGCTGACCGTACGCGGCGTGCGGAGCGACATCGCCGTCCTGCCTCAGGGCGCGACCGAGCCGCGCGTGCTGATCGAGTCGGCGACCGACGGACGCTATGTCGACCCATCGCACATTGTCTTCGCGCGGGAAGGCTTGTTGATGGCGGTGCCATTCGATCTCGGATCGGCTGGCCGTAACCGGCAGTCCATTCGCGTTGGAAGAAGACGTCATGGTCGCGGACGGAAGTGGAGGACCTGCTGCGAATGCCGGTGCGGCGCAGTTCGACGTCTCACGTTCGGGCACGCTGGTGTTCGCAACCGGAGGGCTCTACCCCGCAGAATCGTCACGGGTCGTGTGGGTCGATCGGTCGGGTGGCGTTGCGCCGATTCACACGGCGACGGGGGACTTCACCCGGCCGCGCCTGTCGCCGGACGGGCGTCGCGCCGCCGTGACCCTGCGGCCGGCATCGCGCGCCGAACCGGCCGGCGTGTACATCGCCGATTTCGCCCGCGGCGCCCTGACGCCGCTGACCAGGACCGGGGAGTGGGGTCCGCTCTGGTCAGCGGATGGCTCGCACGTGCTGTTCCAGCAGGACGACGGCATGGGCCGCGTGCGCGTCGACGGCTCGGCACCGATCGAACGGCTACACGACGTCGAAGCTTACCCGCATACCATCACGCGCGATGGAGCGACACTGTTGTTCCAGAAGACCAGCTCCGACTCGGGATCGAACATCTGGATGATGTCGCTCGGCGTTGATCGCACCGTTCGTCCGCTGTTGAACTCACCAGCGAACGAATCATGGGCAGAGCTGTCGCCCGACAGCAAATGGCTCGCGTACGGTTCGGATTCGTCGGGACGGTTCGAGGTGTACGTGCAGCCGTTTCCAGGGCCGGGGCAACGCGAGCAGGTCTCGTTCGGCGGCGGCGATTCGCCGCTGTGGAGCCGGAATGGCCGCGAGTTGTTCTTCATGACACGCGGTGATCAGCCGGGCACCTCGCGCGTCAACGCGGTCAACGTCATACCCGGCAGCGCGTTCACGTCCGGAACGCCACGTGTCCTGTTTCAAGGCCGGTTCGGTCGAACCGGCGGGCCGACCGCGTATGATGTGTCGCCCGACGGAAGCCGGTTCCTGATGACCGAGTACCTCGATCCGCTCACGCAGCCGGTCACACGGATTCATGTGGTCCTCAACTGGTTCGAGGAGCTTCGGCGCGCGCAGACTCTGAGCCAGTAACCAACCTGGACGAAGACGGGTGCGACGAGGTCATCCCCGCACCAGGTCGCAGCGACGTTGTGTAGAATCGCTACCTCAACAGCCCTTTGTCCCTGGATCCTGGTGCTCGTGTCGGCTCGTACGAAGTGTCCGCCAAGCTCGGCGAAGGCGGCATGGGCGAGGTGTATCGCGCGCGCGATACGAAGCTCGATCGCGATGTCGCCATCAAGGTCCTGCCCGATGCCTTTGCCTCGGATCCCGAGCGTGCTGCCCGGTTTGCACGCGAGGCCAGGACCCTGGCGACGCTGAACCATCCGCACATCGCGCAGATCTATGGAGTCGAGGAGCAGGGCGGCACGCGCGCGCTCGTGATGGAGCTCGTCGACGGCGAGACGCTCGCCGAGCGGCTGGCGCGCGGCGCCATTCCGCTCGATGACGCGCTGCCCGTCGCGCGGCAGATCGCCGACGCGCTCGATGCTGCGCACGAGCGCGGGATCGTCCATCGCGACCTGAAGCCTGCCAACATCAAGCTGCGGCCGGACGGCACGGTGAAGGTGCTGGACTTCGGCTTGGCCAAGGCAGTCGAGTCGGGGATCTCGAGCCGGCAACCGGGATCCGGAGATGCGCTTGCCAACTCGCCAACCATTACCTCGCCGGTGATGACCTACGCCGGCGTGATCCTCGGCACAGCCGCGTACATGTCGCCGGAGCAGGCGAAAGGCAAGCCGGTGGACAGACGCGCTGACATCTGGGCGTTCGGCTGCGTCGTCTTCGAAATGGTGACTGGACGGCAGCCCTTTTCAGGCGAAACCGTGAGTGACGTGCTGGCCCGCGTGCTTGAACGCGAGCCGGATTGGCTTTTGCTTCCCGGCGCGACACCTCCGGCGCTGCGTCGGATGCTTCAGCGCTGTCTGGAGAAGAACCCGGCGAAACGCTGGCATCACATGGGTGATGTCGCCCTCGAACTGGACTTGGCCTCGATCGAGCGCGCCCATCCCGAGGCGAGTACCGCGCCGGCCCGGTTGCGCTGGCGCGAGGCGGGATGGCTCGTCGCGATTGTCATGGCCGTCGCCGCCGGCGCGTTGTGGTTGCGCACGGACCGAGCGGCGCCGCCACCGGTGACGAGCTTCGAACTGAGGGCCCCGGCCGGTCTCTCCTTCGGCATCTTCCAAGCCTCTCCCTATGCCGTCCTGGCGCCGGACGGCCGGAGCCTCGTGTTCCAGGGAGGCGCCAGGGGATCGGTGGCGAGTCTCTGGATTCGTGCGCTCGACGACAACACTCCGCGCGAGATTCCGAACACTGAGAATGCGTCCCTGCCGTTCTGGTCACCTGATGGGCGCACTATCGCCTTTTCGAGAGCCGGCAGACTATTCCGCACCGATATCGGTTCGGGCTCGCCGCAGGTGATTTGCGATCTGCCGCCCGACGGCGGCGAAGGCGGCGCGTGGGGAGGGAACGGAACGATCCTGATCGGGTCGTTCGCCGGTGGCATCTTTCGCGTGTCCGCCGCCGGCGGCGCGCCGCAGCCTGTCACATCGCTCGCCGCCGGGGAAACATCTCACCACTGGCCGGTCTGGCTTCCAGACGGGCAGTCCTTTCTCTACCGTACCGATAACGGGTCGGTGTTTCGTGCGTCCCTCGACGGGGCGCCGCCTCGAAAGGTGCTCGACGCTGATAGCCGTGTCGAGTTCGTCATGCCGGGGCTATTGCTCTTCGCGAAGGGAACAGCACTGGTGGCACAGCCATTCGATCCAGTCAGAGGAGAACTCACCGGGGAACACACGATCATCTCCGAGACCGTGCGGCTCGGTGCGTCCGGCCGCGCGATGTTTTCCGTCCGGCCCGACGCCCTGGTCTTTCGAAGTGGCGCCGTAAGCGAGGCCGGCTTCACGTGGGACGTCTACGACCAGCGTGGACAGGTCCTGCAGTCACTGCCGTTGAGAATTCTCCGAACCTTCACGCTCTCTCCGGACGGCACCCAGGTCGCCCTGCACGGGCACGACAGCGGCACGGGGGACGGCGAGTTCTCGCTGGTGCAGCTGGCCCGCGGCACCGTGACCCGCATCTATGCCGGACCGCTTCACTACGATTTCCCCGTGTGGTCGTCAGACGGCACACGTCTGGCAGTGTCCAGCAGTGACGGCATCAGGATTATCCGCACCGACGGCACCCACGAGGGTGAACCGCTGGTACCCGACGGCGGCGTCCCCAGCGATTGGGTGGCGGACGGCGACTGGCTCGTGTATTCCAGCACTGCGCGCGACAGCGGCGATGACATCCGGGTGCTGCCGTTGTCCGGCGATCGAAAGCCTCGAGTGCTGGTGCAAACGCGATCCGACGACCGCAACGGGGTCGTCTCACCCGATGGCGAATGGCTGGCCTACACGTCTCTGGAAAGTGGACGAGCCGAAGTCTACGTCCAGCGCTTTCCGGCTGGCGGGCAGAAGGTTGCCATCACCTCGTCGGGTGGTTCTCACGCGCGGTGGGATCCGAAAGGCGCGGCGCTCTATTACTGGTCTCCGGACGAACGCGTGATGCGTGTGCCGGTTCGTCTTCGCGATGAGGTTCTGGAGGCGGGTGAACCGGTCGCCGTGCTGGCGCTCAAGAATACGAGCCCCCAATATGGCACCGATTCGACTCGATCGCCTTACGTGCTCGGCCCCAACGGCGCCGGATTCATCGGCGCACAAGGTGACGGGACAGAGGTGGACTCCGTCCTGCGAGTGGTGCTGAATTGGCGCGAGCAGTTGGAGCGCCGCGCGGGCAACCTGTCCGGCCAACGATGAATGTCGCTGATTAGCGCGAGGGCGCCTCAGCAGATCCGCGAATCACTGCGAGTTCTCGCCAAGCCAGTGCCCCACGCTGATCGCGATGATCACAAACGCGCCTCCCGCAATCGCCGCGATGAGGCCAATCGTCTTCGGCCGACTGGGCTCTTCGCGCTCCACCCGCACCAGGTCCGAATCAGCAAAACGCCGGCCGTCGGTGGCGACGAGCGTCTCGCCTTCGACCTGCTGCACGACGAAACGCGCGCTCGTGCCGTCACGCGTCAGCACGACGACGGCATCGCCGGACTGCACGGCCCTGGGGGGCGGTTCTCCCGGGACGGTGGGACGGACGGTCTTCAGGCTTGTGCAGCCGGCGAACGTCATGGCGCTGACCAGAACCGCGGCAATGAGCCGTCGAGACACGATGAACACTTCTTCAGTATCTACCTCAACCAGCGGTCCAGGAAGACGTCTGTGTGGGCTTGAGGTCGGGAGATGCACAAGGGACAATGAGACATGAACGTACGGTGGTCCTTGATTGCGGTCGGCGTGGGTGCGCTGGCCATCGTCAGCGCGTCCGCACAGCCGCGCTGGCCGCAGTTCCGCGGCGAGAATGCCGGCGTCGTCGACGACAACCCGGCGCTGCCGGAGTCGTGGAGTGCGACGGAGAACGTCGCATGGAAGACGTCGATCCCGGGCATCGGCTGGAGCTCACCCGTGGTGTGGGACGACCACGTCTTCGTGACGGCGGCGGTGAATACCGGCGCGCCGGAACCGATCAAGTCGGGGCCCTTGCGCGGCGGCGACGTGGTCAAGCCGGCTGCGCCGTACAAGTGGGTGGTGTACGACGTCAGCCTGGAAACCGGCAAGGATTCGCTGGCAGAAGGACGTCGCCACGGCCGTGCCGGCCGACGGCACGCACATGAAGAACACCTATTCGTCGGAGACGCCGGTCACCGACGGCGAGCGCGTTTACGCGTACTTCGGAAACCTCGGCGTCTTTGCGTTCGATCTGGCGGGACAGCCCGTCTGGTCGAAACCGATGGGTCCGTTCAAGTTCAGGAGCGGCTGGGGGTCGGCCGCGTCGCCCGTCCTCCACGACGGACGCCTGATCGTCGTGAACGACAACGACACCGAATCGTTCATCGTCGCGTACGACGCGAAGACGGGGCGAGAGCTGTGGAAGCAGGCCCGCGAGACCGGCACCAACTGGGTGACCCCGTACATCTGGAAGAACCCCCGGCGTACGGAGCTGGTCGTGCCCGGGTCGATCAAGACACGCTCGTACGATCTCGATGGCAAGGTCTTGTGGGAGCTCGCCGGGATGTCGACCATCGACATTCCGACGCCGTTCGCAGCCCACGGCCTGCTGTTCGTCAACTCCGGCTATTCTGCCGACGCGCTCCGGCCGGTCTACGCGATTCGCCCCGGCGCCTCGGGCGACATCACGCTGAAGGAAGGCCAGACGAGCAACGACTACATCGCGTGGTCGCATCCCACGCTCGGGTCGTACAACCCCTCGTCGCTCGTCTACGGCGAGATCTACTACACCCTCCACGACCGCGGGTTCGTCACGGCGAACGACGCGCGCACCGGCAAGGAGATCTACGGCCGGCAGCGGATATCGGCCGAGGCGAGCGGTTTTTCGGCGTCGCCCTGGGCCTATAACGGCAGGATCTTCGCGCTCAGCGAGGACGGCGATACGTTCGTCTTCGCCGCGGGCCCCGAGTTCAAGCTGATCGGCAAGAACTCGATCGAGGAACGGACGCTCGCGACGCCGGCCGTGGCCGGGAACAGCCTCGTCATCCGCACCGCCTCGAACCTCATCCGAATCGTCCGTCGATGAGTCAGCGCACCAGGGTGGGCAGCACGTAGGACACCGCCGCGCCAGGCCCGACCGGGATTTCGAGCGCCACCCAGATCGCGGTCAAGACGGCTCCTCCCACGTAGAACGCAATGCTGAAGGGCACCACCAGAGCGAGCAGCGAGCCCAGCCGGAAGTCCGGAACCGAACGCTTGCATAAAACCAGCGTCAGCACGAAGTAGGGATTCAGCGGCGAGATCAGGTTGGTGACGGTGTCGCCCACTCGATAGGCCGCGGTCGTCATCTCGGGGGAGATGCCCAGCAGCATCATCATGGGCGTTGCCAGGGGCCCCATCGCCGTCCATTTCGCCGAACCGGACGCGATCAGAAAGTCGAGCCACGCAGACATGGTCGTCAGCATCGGCAGAAGAAGCGCCGGCGGTGCGTTCATCGCGCGCAGCTGGCCGGCGCCGACGATCGCCGTGATCGGCCCCAGGTTCGACCAGCCGAACATGGCCACGAACTGGGCCGCGAAGAACACCAGCACCAGATAGGGCAACATCCCGACCAGGCCTTTCTCCATCATCGCCACGACGTCGCGGTGGGATCGGATCGTGCCCGTGGCCGCGCCGTAGGCGCAGCCGGTGGAGAGAAAGAGCACCAGGAACCCTGGCGTCAAACCCCGGAAGAGCGGCGTGAGCCGCTGGCCCGGCGCGGCGGCCTCGTCGTACAACGGCGTGAAGCCGGGCCAAAGCGCCAGGGCGGCGAACACCGCGACGACTCCCAGTGCGGCCAGCCCCGCTGCCCTCAAACCACGCCGTTCCGCCGCAGTGAGCGGCGGAGCTTGCCGTTCGCCTCCTTCGGCGTGGCCGCCGTGCCATGCCCCGAGTCGCGGCGCGACGATGCGCTCGGTGACGAACCAGCCCAGTGCGGTGAACACGACGGCAATTGCGACGGTGAACCACCAGTTACCCAGGGGGTTCATCGTCCACCCGGGTTCGATCAGCCGGGCTCCGGTTTCGGTGATGCCCAGGATCAGCACATCGTATTGACCCGGCAGCAGATTGCCCGCCAGGCCGACCGACACACCGGCGAATCCCACCGTGAGGCCCAGGATCGGATGGCGCCCGGCGGCGGCGAACGTCACACCGGCAAGCGGGACGAAGACGACGTAGCCGGCATCGACCGCATGGCACGTCAGCATGCCCATCAACATCGTCGCGGGTACCAACGCCCGTTTCGACACGGCGCCGAGGGCTGCGCGCATGAGCGCAGCGAACAGGCCGCTGCCGTCCGCCACGCCCGCGCCGAGCAGGATCGTGAGCACCAGGCCCAGTGGCGGGAATCCCGTGTAGGTGCGCGGTGTCTCGGCGATGACGAGCTGCAGCGACTCTTCCGACAGCAGGCTCTTCACCGCGAGCGTGTCGCCGGTGACTGGATTCACCGCGGACCACCCGGCAGCCGCACCGACTGCAGACAGCGCCATCAGCAGCGCGATCAAGCCGACGAAGATGAGTACCGGATCGGGAAGGACGTTGCCCAGTCGCTCGACGCTGTCGAGAAAGGCGTTGCGATCCTGCCCAGTGGGGCCGAGACGGGTGCCGACGGCAGGGGTCAACGTGTGGCGTGATTATACGGCCGTCAACACACGCTGGATCTTCATTTCGGTCGTCGCTGTGCTACGGCCTCTCGGACTCTTGCTTGGCCGCTCCCTAACGGGCTCCGGAGACCAGCTGAGGCTCTGGACGATAGAAATGCGGCAACAGCCGTTTGAGATTCGCGATCTTCGGAAGGTCGTTGTAGACGATGTACGGCTGCCTTGGATTGCGGACGAGGTAATCCTGGTGGTACTTCTCGGCCGGGTAGAACTGCCGTCCGATCTCGATCGTCGTCACGATCCGCTTCTTGAACAGGCGGGCCTCGTCGAGTTGCGCGATGTAGGCTTTCGCCACCGCGGCCTGTTCAGCGTTGGCCGCGAAGATCGTGGATCGGTACTGCGTGCCGGTGTCCGGCCCCTGGCGGTTGAGCTGTGTCGGGTCGTGGGCGACAGCGAAGAAGATCTGCAGCAACTGTCCGTAGGTGACCTGCTGCGGGTCGTAGGTGACCTGCACCGACTCGGCGTGCCCTGTCGTGCCGCTGTTGGTCACCTCGTAGATCGCGGTGCTCTTGGCTCCTCCGGCGTAGCCTGAGAGCGCGTTGCTCACGCCTTTGACGTGCTGGAACACGCCCTGCACGCCCCAGAAGCATCCGCCGGCCAGGACCGCCACCTGCGACGGCGCCTGGCTCGCGGGAAGATCGCTGGCCGGCGTCGGAAGGACGAGGCCTTCCTGGGCGCCTGCCGGCATCATCTTCATCGCCAGCGCGGCGACCAGGAGCACCGCCACGATCAGGCCGGACGAACGTCGTCGGTCAACGCTGCGCTTCATGTCGATCACATGACCCTCCCGATTATTGTGCCGTACCGAACGGAAGCACCGATAAGGAGATTCATGGAGAAGGCGAACGGGACCCCTGTCGGGCTGAAATGGGAAGAGGAGTCCGAATGCGGTGTCTGCTCGTGCACCCGATGGCGGCCCGTTGGAGCGATCCATGGACGGCGGTACGGGATGTGTTCGGATTGCGGGGTTGTTCGACTCGTTGATCGCGTCGCAGAGTCAGCTCTCGACGTGCTCTATGCGCATTACTACACACCCCGAGAGCTGAGCCGTGAAGAGCTGGAGCGGCAATTGAGCAACCCTACCTTTCTGCATCGCCTGAGAAGACTCGAGCTGACGGTCGGATCACGGGAGCGGCGCATCTTCGAGATTGGCTGCGGCGATGGTAACTTCCTGGCTTCATTGCAGCGGACAGGATGGAAGGTGGACGGTTCCGAGTTCAGCAGTGACACCGTGTCGCAGGTGCGCGACAGGCACGGTATCGCTGTCACAGATGTCGACGTCACCAAACAGGTGCCTTCGTCCGCTCCTTACCCGGTTGTCGCCGCCTATCACGTCCTCGAGCACGTGTACCGGCCTGAAGAATGGCTCCTGGGAGTTCGCAAGCTCGTCGAGCCGCAGGGCCTGCTCCACCTTCAAGTGCCAAACTGGGCGTCGCTCACACACGCCCTGACCGGGATCGCGTGGTCGTCCATGACGTTTCCACAGCATGTGTACTTCTACACCCCCCACACCCTTGGTGCCCTTCTCTCGAACTGCGGCTTCGATGTGATCGCGGCGACGACATGGGATCCATGGCATGGCCCCGGCACGACGAGGAGTTCGTTCGGCAGTCGCGCCAGGCACTTTGTCACAGGCCAGCTGCCGTGGAGTGCCGCACCCGGTCATTCGACGAATGGACCAGGGGCTGTGGAGACCAGCGAGAAGGTGCCCTGGCGGCGTGTGTCGCACGCACTCGTGCAGGTCGCCGGCGGCTGGGTGGCACGTCTGGAAGCGCTGATCGGACGTGGCGGGGTCGTGGATTTCGTCGCGAAGCGCGTCGATTGAGTGGGCGCTCGGCGCCCTATGCCGTAGTGCTGAGTCGCCGCAGCCAGACCGAGGACAACAGGAACAGACACACGAGGCACGCAGCCAGCATCAACGGGCTCTGTGCCAATGCCGGTTCCAGGACGGCGCTGAAAACGCGCGCTCCTGTCACTGCCGCGACCCCGACGACAATCGTGTTGGTCGCCATTTCCACAACCTCAGGGCTGACGAGACGTGCGCCGGAACGGTGCTGCAGCTCTTCGACGGCTCTGACGGCCACGCGCTCTGAGAAGTACTGCGGAGGCGTCCACATGGGCTCGTCATGGAGGAGCGCGTCGAGCCGTGCGAACGCGGCTTGCGCGGCACGGCATTCGGCGCACACGGCGATGTGTGCCTCGATCGCCGTCGTTTCCGCCGCAGACGGTTCTCCCGCCGCCAGGGCCTCGCGGCACGCGTCGCAGGTCACGACGCGCCTCCCGCTGTCCGCTGAAGCACATGGCCGATGCGCTCCCGGATCTGCTGTTTCGCACGAAACACCAGCGTCTTGACCGTGCCCACAGGCATGTCGAGCATCGCCGCAATCGTACCGTAGTCAAGGCCGTCGATCGCGGCATAGACGAGTGGGACGCGGTACTTCTCGGGGAGCTGCGCGACCTGTTCTCGAATGAGACGATGCATCTGTTTCACCTCCAGAACGGCCTCTGGCGTGGGGCGCACGTCCTCCAATCGCCCGAGGAGGCTCTGTCCTGTCTCTGCGTCCGGCACGTCACCGGAGATGGTGGGCGCAGTTGCGCGCCTCCGGACGTGGTCGATCGCCACCCGATGGGCGATCGTGCACACCCAAGTCGAGAGCTTGGCCTGCCCGCGAAACGCCGGCAACCCCCGAAAGACACGCAGGAACGTCTCTTGAACAAGGTCCTCGACGACGTTCTGCTCCCCGGTCGCCCGCCAGATGACCGTGCCGACGAGGCGGGCGTGAGCGTCGACCAGAGTCGCGCACGCCAGCTGATCGCCGGCCACGCATCGGGCCAGCAATTGGACATCGTCACCATCCATGAAGGGGGCGTTCCGCGGGCATTGAGCAATGAGACGGATACCACAGGCTCCGGTTTCACCCAACATGGAGGAGCGCGTGTGAAACCGGAGGCCTTCCCGTCCGTCACATGGGCCAAACGCACTTGAAAAGCCCGGAGGACGCCGAGATGGAATCCCTAAGCGACACAATCGTGACCCTCGCCGCCATCGTCCTGACCCTGGGGTTGGTGCCCCTGGGCGCCTACTTCGACCACCGCAAGCGCAAGATGGTGTTCGAAGAGCGGCGTCTGATGATCGAACGTGGAATGCAGCCGCCGGCGGCACTGCCGGACACGGGTCCGCTTGCCATGCTGCATGGCGCCGGCGGGCTCGCCCCTCGTGACACCAAGACCGCCGTGGAAGCCTGCTTGCGGCGCGGGATTGTCCTGGCGTTCCTGGGGGCTGGCCTGTGGGTTGGGGACTCCGTCCTCAATCAGCGTCTAGCGACCCTCGCGGAGTACGGCAGCCAAGGCGCGCAAGCGTTCATTGCGTCGGGCGCTCTCGCCGCCGCCGGCGCCGTGCTCGGGTTGACGGGAATCGGCAACCTCGTCTACTACGCTCTGGCCAGAAGCCGTCGGGACCTCTCCTGAGGGCGCAGTTTCCGCTTCGCTGTAGGCCAATGCCGTCCGATAGCTCCAGTCTGAGTGGAAGCCGCAGCGCTCCAGCGAAGCTCATCGGAATAGATCGTTCGCGGCAGTCGCCTGAGTCAACGGAATGAGCGGCAGTTCCCCTTTCAATGCGCCTCTGGACGCCTCAGACACCTTTTGCACGATGTCGTCCGAGTACTGCGTCTTGTGACACGCCATCGCTCGGCGGGACGCCTCGAAGTCCGTCGCGGAGAACGGAACGCGAACGCTGAAGTACTTCAGCGACGGGATGAGGAAGGGCGGCTCTCCGCGGGACGGATTCATCACCCGAAATCCCTCGATTGGAAGCGACACGTAGAACAGACGCTCCGGCACGCCCGGTGCGCCGGCCCGTGCGAGCTGCGTCACGATGCTGCTCACAAGCCGATGATCGGGATGGCCCGTTGCCCCGTCCGGTCCCCACGTGATCACGGCGTCGGGGCGGATCCGCAGCAGTTCTTCCTGCATCCGAGCGGTCAGCTGGAAGAGACGCGCCCGATCCTCCATGTAGCTGCCGAGGTGCGCGTCCGGGAACCCGAGCAGGATCGGGGGATGGATCCCGAGCGCGTCCGTTGCGCACCGAGCCTCTTCGCTACGCACGCGGGCGAGTTCTGGACCACGCGGGATCGAGGTATGTGCCCCACCCTGAGCGCCGTCCGTGGCGATGACCAGATAGACCTGCGCGCCGTCCCGCGCGTACCGCGCGAGGATCGGACCCGCCGCTCCCTCGTCGTCTGGGTGAGCGAACACTGCGACCAGCGTCCTGGAGGCGCCCTGGGCTGCGACCCCTGTAAACACCATCGATTTCAGAACGGGCACGGCCACGGTGATCATCAGTTGATACAGCAGCGCCATGATCGCGATCGCCGCGATCACCATCGTGCAGGTCGCGATCGTCTCGAACACCACGCCTTTAGGATTTCTGTTCTTCATGACCGCCTCCTGGACGCCACGGTAGCGCGGGTCGAGGCGATTCAGGCTTGAGGAAACCTTGAGGTTTCCCTGATCAGGCGCGGCGGGCGGGTTCGTGTCTCGGCAGGAGCGTGCCAAGCATCGGGCGGCCCGCCAGCGCGGTATGCCAGCCATAGGCGGCCAGCGCGATCACGGTGGCCAGCACGAGGCGAGACGATGAGGCGTACGGCACTGAGGAGTCGATGGCGATCGGCACCTGCATCAGCGGCACGCTCACGAACGACGCGACCAGGATCGTCAGCAGACCGAACCGGACGGCCACCAGGATGACCGCCGTCTGGACGGCCGCGAACAACGCGATGTCTGCAGACGATGGAGGGAAGTGATCGGCCGGGGCGTTGGTGAGCAGCCAGCCCCCGTGGTTGACGGCATAGTTCACGGTCAGTGCCAGAGTCATCGCCACTATCGCGAACCAGCGCCGCCGGAGGAGCACAAAGAGCACGAACAAGAGCAGGAACGTCAGCATGACGCCGCTCCACACGGGAATGTTCATCACCGAGCCGATGATCCGCGAGAGCACATAGCGCCCGCCGAGCAGCAGGTCACTGGACACCTCCATTCCGTCGAAGGGGTTGCTGGAGGCACCAACCGGAAATTGCGGCGGTCGGCCCGACCAGCGCCGCCCCAGCGTATGGAGTCCGAGTATCAGCGCATTGGCAATCGCGACGAGCACGCCGACGAGCACGTCGCGTCCGACGAGGGGATCGCGAACGTTGCCGGCCAGCAAGCGGCTCCATCCGATCATCGTTTCAGGCCAGACGCGGCGCATATGCGGTTCGAGCGCGATATACAGCACCCACACGAATGCCGGGACGAAGAAGACAATTCCGGGCCCCCTGCTGAGCACCGACAGATCGCCGGTTGCGAGCGCATTGCTCACCGCGCCCGCGGCGAGAATGAACATGCTCAACCGCAAGGCGCCGCGGCGATCGCCGCGGCCCAGACGCAGATTGCGCAGCGCCAGCACCAGGGCGGTGACAATGGCCAGCGGTGCCAGGGCGGTGCGCATGTAGAGACCGACGCGCTCTCCCGACGTGTTGCCTTGTACGGCGTCTTCGTTCCTGGGCCGTGTCCACGGCGCGACGATCTCGAAGTACGCGGGCCTTCCCCGCACGGCCGCAGCCTCGATTCGAATGGGCACATCAGGGCGGTCGGGATATGCGCCTTCCCAGGCGGCCCGCGCGTCCGCAAAGATTGGCGGGATCCACCTGGGCTCGACGGGCGAGAACTGTGCGATGGGCAAGCCAGCCTCCGCGAACAGCGCTGTCCAATCAGCCGGCGATGCAGGAGTGGACGCGGCCGGGGCTTCCGGCGACGTCTCGATCTGCACGGGGACGGCCAGCAGGCTGCACCAGCCGACCTCTTCGATCGAGCGTCAGCGACGCCATCCCGGAACGCGTGGGGGGCGGATTCAGCGGCGTCACGATATTGGTGCCGCCAATTGGCACCAAACGCCGGGGACTGTGCCGGTGCCAGAAGAGCAACGCAGGCGGTTCGGATGCAGCGAGCGTGCGCCATCGCGCCGGTGATCGGTCGTGCTCGTCGATGTATTTCAGGTAGTCGATATCGGTCGCATATCCGACCGCTTCATCGGCTGGCGTGTCCGCGTAGCCCAGGTTCCGCAGCACGGTATGGGCTCGCTCGGTGAGCGACTGCGAGCTCAGGTCGATCTTGGTCATCCCGATCAGGCTGATGTCACGCGTGAGCGGGACGAGAAGGATCAGCCCAAACAGCACCCCCGCGAAGCAGAAGGCGCCGATCGCGGGCGATAGCGTGCCGGCTTCTCCGGCCGCCGCAACCAGGTCAGGTGATGGCGTTTCGCCCGCCGCCAGCATGGCCGCGAGCGGGTTCCCTCCTGGCAACGCAGAGGCAACGGCAATTGCCGAGGCCGGACGCCGAGCCGGATCACGTTCGAGACAGCGCATGATGACGCGTTCGATGGCGGGATCCAGATCGGGAATGTGGGCCGACGGGCTGGCCGGAGGCGCACCGTCATGCGCGCGCCCGCCGAGTGGAGCGCCGTCGACGGTGAGCGCACGCTGGCCCGTGAACATCTCGTACAAGACCAGGCCCAGCGCGTAGACATCGGTCCGCGTCGTCACCTCGCGCCCATCCAACTGCTCCGGCGCCATGTAGCCGGGTGTGCCGGCCACCTCGCGCGTGTCGCGCCGCTGGTCGGTGAGATTCGCGAGACCAAAGTCCGCGAGGCGCGCCCGACCACGTCCGTCGATCAGCACGTTCGCGGGCTTCAGATCGCGATGCAAGACGTGACACGCGTGCGCCGCCGCAAGGCCGGCGCAGAGCTGCCGTGAGAGCTCGAGCGCCTTGTCTGGCGGCAACCGGCCGATGCGCCGCAACAACGAGGCGAGATCTTCGCCGTCGATGTATTCCATCGAGAGGAAGTGCTGGCCGCCGGTTTCGGCGATATCGTGCACGCGGCACACGTTCGGATGGGAGACCTGCCGAGCCAACCGAACTTCCTGATGGAAACGTGCGAGCCGGTCGGCGCGATCCGTGACCTCCTTTGACAGGAATTTCAGAGCGACCGGTTGTCCAAGCTTCAAGTCTTCCGCTCGATAGACTTCGCCCATGCCGCCTCGGCCCAGCAGGCCGACGATGCGGTAGCGGCCGGCCAGCATGGTGCCGGGAATGAACTGCGCGCCGTCGAGGGCGTCCGACAAAGGCGGCGAGGCGGCCGCCGCGGTCAGCGTCGGCGCTTGCGACGTGTCAACGCGGGCACCGCAGGCCAGGCAGAAGCGGCTCGTTTCGGGCACCTCGCGCCGGCAGGAAGGACACTGCATCGGATCGGCATGATTCTAGCGACCCCATGAGAGTGTCGCCAGAGAAAGAGGACCTGAACAGGGCCCTCTCGTATAATCCGCCAGGCCTTGCAGCACATGGGTGCGATTGTCGTTGACCTCGGCGCGCGCCTGGTACGGCGGGAGGGGATCGACGTCCACCTCGCGCCGAAAGCATTCGAGCTGCTGGTCATTCTCATCGAGAATCGGCCGAACGCCGTACCGCACGAGCAACTGCACGCCGCACTCTGGCCTGGCGTCCATGTCTCCGAGACGAGCCTGGCGGCACTGGTGACGCAGCTTCGCAAGGCACTCGACAATCGCTCTGGCGATGGTCACGTGATCCGTACGCTGCACCGCATCGGCTACGCGTTCATCGGAGACGCGATCGTCGCCGGCCACACCCCGGTCGCCGGGAGGCCAGTGTGCCGGTTGATCTGGCACGGCGGGTCGATAGAGGTGCCAGCCGGCCGCTCGGTGATCGGGCGCGACCGCGGCTGCGCGGTTCAGATCGATGCGGACTCGGTCTCGCGCCAACATGCCAGGCTGAACGTGGCAGACCGCGACGTATCAATCGAAGATCTCGGGAGCAAGAACGGCACCTGGGTGGCGGGGGAACGGATCCGCGGCGCGGCGTCGCTGACCGATGGCATCTCGTTTCGGTTGGGATCGGAGACCATCCGTTTCGAGTTCGTCACCGACGAGCGGCCGACGAAAACGGCCATTCTGCCCTGACCGCGTCACAGCAGGCGCCATGATCCACAGCGGGCCGGCGAAACCCGGTCGGGTTGCAGAACGCCGAGTGTAGAATGCCCACTCTCTGGTGTCCTGCCAGGCCGCTGTCGCTCCAGGAGTCAGAACCGTGCCGTACATCCTCGCCCTCGACCAGGGCACGACCAGCTCGCGCGCGATCGTCTTCGATCACGACGCCGCCATCGTCGCCGTCGGACAGACGCGAGTTCAAACAGATCTTCCCGCGGCCGGGCTGGGTCGAACACGACCCGAGCGAGATCTGGGCGACGCAGATCGCGGTGGCGACCGAGGCGCTCGGGCGGGCGCACCTCCGGCCGCGGGACATCGCCGCCATCGGCATCACCAACCAGCGCGAGACGACGGTCGTGTGGGATCGCGAGACCGGAGAACCCGTCTACAACGCCATCGTCTGGCAGGACCGCCGGACGGCGGACTTCTGCGATCGGCTGAAGCGCGACGGCCACGAAGACCTCATCCGCGAACGCACCGGCCTGGTCATCGACGCCTACTTTTCCGGCAGCAAGGTCGCGTGGATTCTCGACAACGTCCCCGGGGCGCGCGCGCAGGGCGGAGGCCGGCAAGCTGGCGTTCGGGACCATCGACAGCTGGCTGGTGTGGAAGCTCACGAGCGGCGCCACGCACATCACGGACGTCAGCAACGCGTCGCGGACGATGCTGTTCAACATCAACACGCTGCAGTGGGACGACGATCTGCTGAGGCTGTTGCGGGTGCCGGCCAGCATGCTGCCCGAGGTGCGTTCGTCGAGCGAGGTCTACGGCCGCGTCTCGACGACGCTCGGCGTCGGCGACGTGCCGATCGCCGGCATCGCCGGCGACCAGCAGGCGGCCCTGTTCGGCCAGATGTGCGTGTCGCCGGGCCTGACGAAGAACACCTATGGCACCGGCTGCTTCCTGCTGCAGAACACCGGCGAGCGGCCGGTCGCCTCGCGCAATCGCCTGCTCTCGACGGTGGCCTGGCAGATCGGCGGCAAGACGACGTACGCGCTCGAGGGCAGCGTCTTCATCGGCGGCGCGGTGGTCCAATGGCTGCGCGACGGGCTGGGCATCATCCGCGCAGTCGTCTGACGTCGAGGCGCTGGCCGCGTCGGTGCCCGACAGCGGCGGCGTGTACCTCGTGCCGGCGTTTGCCGGTCTGGGCGCGCCGCACTGGGATCCGTACGCGCGCGGCACCATCGTCGGGATCACGCGAGGCACGACAGCCGGCCACATCGCCCGAGCCGCCGTCGAGAGCATCGCGTTCCAGGTCGCCGACCTGCTCGAGGCCGTACGAGACGACTCCGGCAATCGACTTGACCGAGCTGCGCGTCGACGGCGGCGCGGCGGCCAACGACTACGCTGCTGCAGTTTCAGGCCGACCTGCTCGGCGTGCCCGTCGTGCGGCCGCAAGGTCACCGAGACGACCGCGCTCGGCGCGGCGTACCTGGCGGGCCTGGCGGTCGGCTTCTGGGAGTCGACCGACGCGCTCGCCCGCCATTGGCAGGTCGACAGGCGGTTCGAGCCGTCGATGCCATCGTCGGCGGCCGCAGCGCGCCGCGCGGAATGGCGCGAGGCGCTGAACCGCTCGAAGAAGTGGATCGCGCCGGGGCAGTAGCATGCGCAGGCCCGACATGCTCGCGCGGCTCGACGAGCGGCACGAATCCCTGGGACATCGTCGTCATCGGCGGCGGCGCGACAGGCGTCGGCATCGCGGTCGATGCCGCGAGCCGCGGCTACGACGTCCTGCTCCTCGAACAGCACGACTTCGGCAAAGGCACGTCGAGCCGGAGCACCAAGCTCGTGCACGGCGGCGTGCGCTACCTCGAACAAGGCAACATCGCGCTGGTGATGGAAGCGCTCAAGGAGCGCGGCCTGCTTCGACAGAACGCGCCGCACCTGGTGAGCAACCTCGCCTTCGTCGTCCCGAACTACGACTGGTGGGAGGCGCCCTTCTACGGACTGGGACTGAAGATCTACAACGTGCTTGCCGGCAAGTACGGCTTCGGCACGTCCGAGATCCTGACACGCGAGGAGACGCTGGCACGCCTGCCGACGATCAAGACCGACGGGCTGCGCGGCGGGGTCGTCTACTACGACGGCCAGTTCGACGATGCGCGGCTGCTGATCAATCTGGCGGAGACCGCCGTCGAGCAGGGCGCGACGCTGGTCAACTACGTGCGCGTCGTGGCGATCACCAAGGGCGCCGACGGCTTCGTCGACGGCATCGTCGCGGCCGATCAGGAAACCGGGCGGCAGTGGACCATCACGGCGCGCGTGGTCGTCAACGCGACCGGCGCGTTCTCGGACTCGGTGCGGCGGCTGGCCGAGCCCGACGCTGAGACGCTGATCGCGCCGAGCCAGGGCATTCACCTCGTGTTCGACCACTCCTTTCTGTCCTCCGAGTCGGCGATCATGGTGCCGCACACGTCGGACGGCCGGGTGATGTTCGCGATTCCGTGGCACGGTCACACGCTCGTCGGCACGACCGACACGCCGATTACGACGCCGACACTCGAGCCGCGGCCGCTGGAGGAGGAGATCGAGTTCATCCTCGAGACGGCCGGCCGCTATCTGCACAAGTCACCGACTCGAGACGACGTCTTGAGCGTGTTCGTCGGCATCCGTCCGCTCGTCAAGAGCGGCGACGGCAAGCTGACAGCGGCGCTGTCGCGCGACCACACGATCCACATCGATGCCTCGGGGCTGCTGACGACGACCGGCGGCAAGTGGACGACCTACCGGAACATGGCGGAGCACACCGTGGATCAGGCGGCCGACTTCGCGCGTCTGGAGGAGCGGCCGTGCGTGACGCGCACGCTCAACATCCACGGATACCACTCCAACGCGGATCGGTTTGGCGCGCTCAGCGTGTACGGATCCGACGCGCCAGCGATTCAGGAGCTGATGCGGACCACACCGTCGCTGGCGGCGCCGCTCCACGCACGGCTGCCGTACACCGGCGCCGAAGTCGTGTGGGCCGCCCGCCACGAGATGGCCCGGACTGTCGAGGACGTGCTCGCGCGCCGCACGCGGTCGCTGTTCCTCAACGCGCGCGCGGCGGAAGCGATGGCGCCAGAGGTTGCGCGGCTGATGGCCGGCGAGCTTGGCTGGGACTCATCGCGCCAGGCTGCGGAAGTATCCGCATTCTCCGCTCTTGCAAAGGGATATCAGCTCTAACGGTCTCTACTTGACGACGGGGTTTGCCGCGTCCTGGCTCCAGTCCTGCCAGGAACCAACGTAGACATGTGCGGGCAGGCCAACGGAGCTGGCCGCCCACGCCATCAGGCTGGCCCGCATGCCGACGGCACAGTAGGTGACGACCTGCTGGCCCGGCTTGACTCCCGCCTTCGCGAACAGCGCCCGGAGCTCGTCCGGCGACTTCCACTTCAGCGTCTTCTGATCGACGAAGAGATCCTGCCAGAGGATAAACGTCGCGCCAGGCAGGCGCCCTGCATCCCATTCGCGCGTGGTGCGGACGTCCAGCAGCGCGACGTCCGGCGCTTTCAGGTGACCGCGCACCCACGCCGCGTTGACCGCATGCTCGCCGGCCGAGCGCACTGTCAGCTTGCCGGTGGCCGCTGGCGGTGCCGTCGTGGAGACAGGCCGGCCTTCGGATCGCCACAGCTCCATGCTGCCGTCGAGCATCGACACGTCGGCGCCGTGGCCCACCGAGGCGATCACGGTGTAGAGCCATCCGGTGGTCATCGGGCTGTCGCCGTAGAGAACCAGCCTCACGCCGTCCACGACGCCCGCCTTCTCGAGCACTCGCGCGATCGCGTCAGGCGTCTTGATCTGGTGCCGGCCTGCGGTCATGTCGAGCGTGTCGTCGTGCTCCACGAACGTGGCGCCCGGGATGTGGCCGCGGTCGTAGCCCGCACGGCTGCCCGTGGCCACCACGCGGACCTTCGGGTCGGTCAGGTGCTCCTGCACCCAGGCGGTGGAGACGAGCGACCTGGCGGCAGGCGTTTGCGCATGGACCGGGGCGCTCAAAGCGACGGCGATCAGCGAAAGCATGAACAGGCGATGCATGCAGGCTCCTTCTTAGATTTGCGATTTCCGATTTCCGATTTGCGATATGAGCGGTTCAACAACCAGGTCCTCGTCGGGAACGTCGAGCCGCGCTCGAACGAGGGGCGCCAGCTTGCGGGCAAGCACGCGCCACGTCAGCACGATGGACGTCATGCAAAGTGCCGTTCCTCCAAGCATCAGCGTGATGACGACGATGTCCCACAGCGGCCGGTGCGCGTAGAGCCACGGAAAATCGAGCGAGTGCAGCCCGTGGTAGAGCCAACGGCTCACCCAGTTGCGCGCGTTGTAGGCGCCGACGACGCGCGCGGTGGCGGGATCGATGTAGTACCGAGAGGCCGCCGCGTCGTTCATGCGGACGTACACGACTGGCAGCGGACGTTCGGACCGCCGATCCAGGTAATACGCGTCGTACTCGTGCATGAGGCGGAGCTCCGACAGGTGTTCGCCTGCCGCCAGCCGCACGACGCGCATGACGTCCTCGGGATCGAACCCCGATACGGCGGGGCCGGCGACCGGAACGATCCGCGTCTCGCCCCGGCCGTTCGAGGCCAGATACACGGCCTGACCATCGAACGCGCTGAGCTCCAGCTCTTTTACCTCGAAATCACGCAGCTCGGCGACGGCCTGGCGCGGATGCTTCGCGGAATACGCCGACAGGGGAACCGGCGCCGCGCCGCGAAGAGCCGTCGCGAGGTCCGGCGCGCCGACGCCATCCCGCGACGCCCGCGGCACGGCCAGGTCCGCCAGCCGATCCATGATCGGGAATGGCCCCATCGACAGCAGCCCGCTGAACGCCCAGGTGGTGGTCACCACGCCGAAGAAGAGGCCGGCGATCGCGTGCCACCGCTTCCAGCCGCGGTACGGAATGGCCGTCGGCGTGCCGGCGTGCCTGTACCGCTTTCGCGGCGAGTACATCCAGACGACGATCACGACCCCCAGCAGGGCCGAGAGCGTTCCGACGAGCGACGAGTAGACGACGACGGAGAACCATTCCTGCTGATGCTTCCGCAGCGGCGTGAAGTAGAGCCAGTGGGGGATGGCGCCCAGGTACGCCCAGAAACGCGAGGCGGTCGTCGTGTACTGCACCACCTCGCCGCTTCGGCCGTTCACGTAGACCTGCTGCCCGTCGGGCCACGAGTACTTGAAGAGCGGCCGCAGCGACCGGAGGGCGCCGACGGTCCATTGATCGACCTCTTCGATCGACGCCTTCGCCGCCTCTTCCTGCGGACGGCCAGACCACCGCGCGGCGGCCCGGTCCATCATGGCCGCGTCGACCACCCGCTGCTCGGTGCCATCGTCGGCGTAGACGATCGTGGGCGGGCCGCCGCGTCGTCCGGGCCCGCTTCCGGCGGCGATGCGATAGACGGGGCGGCCGTCGAAGGTCGTGAGATGCGGTGGAGAAGGAGGCGCCTCGGCCCCGGCCGCGGCGAGGGCTTCGGCTGCGTCCAACTGGATGGCGGCGGCGTTCAAGGCAGGCGCGCGCTGCAGGCGATCTTCGGACGTCACCTCCGGAAAGCTCCAGTACATCATGACGATGCCGGAGACGAACCAGAGGAGGAACAGGGCGGAGAGCGCCACGCCCAGCCACCGGTGGACGAAGATCAGCGTTCGCTTGAGCGCAGTCGCTACGCGTGGCATGCAGCCGTCGACGTGCCGAGGATATCAGGAGGAGGTGATCCGTGCCGCGGGTGTCGCGAAAAGGGCCATGACCGTCAGCCCCACTATTATTATCGCGCCAATACAGCCACCGTTCAAGACTGGTTGTTGGGCGGCGAGACCGGTATCATCGCCGGTCCGTGTCGAAACGCCAGCGTAGTGGTCGCCGGAAAACGCACGACACCCGGCGCGTGTCGAGGCCGATCCGCACCGCTGCGACTGTACAGGCCGCTTCGGCGCCCGAGAACACCGGCTCTGCGGACGATCGATTAGCGCGCCTCCTCGACACGCCGTTCCTCGCACGAGTGGTGCCGCACCTTGCGCCAGAGACCCTGCATCAGCTCATTCGACACCGCGGACTCGACGCGTGCGAAGCGCTCGTCACCGCTGCGACACCCGCGCAGCTGACGTCGGTGCTCGACCTCGATCTGTGGCCCCATACGCAGCCAGGCCACGACGAACGGTTCGATGTGGACCGATTCGGCGAATGGGTCGAGGTCCTGGTGGAGGCCGGAGATGCCATAGCGGCACGGACCGTCGCTGCCCTCGACCAGAGCCTGGTGATTGCCGGGCTCTCCCGTTACGTGCGTGTCTTCGATCCAGGCACCTTCGAGCCGACCGCGGCCAGCGATGATGCGCCCCTGGATGTCGGCGTGACGGCGTTCAGGGGCCTCCAGTGTGAGCTCGAAGGGTATGTGGTGCGCGCGAGGCGAACCGACGCCTGGGACGCGATCGTGGCGCTGCTCCTCGCGCTCGCGGCCGAACATCCGGACGGCTTCCAGGCCGTGATGCAGGGCTGCCGACGGCTCTCCAACTCCGCGCCGGAGGTCGACGGCCTCGACGATCTGCTGATGGCGCCGGAACAGCAACTGCACGAGGTAGCGCTGGAGCGAGAAAGCCGTCGAACGCGGCAGGGATACTCCACGCCGGCCGACGCGCGAGCCTTCCTCCAGATGGCGAGACAGCCGCGACACCAGCGGGAGGACAAGAGCAACCCGATCGCTGTCGCCTACTTTCGAGGCGCCGACGAAGCGTTGGAGTCAGCCGAGCTGCACACGCCACCAGGAGGACTCGCCCCGGAATCGTCGACGCCTGCGACCGACCTCGAAACGATCGACGGCGTCGTCGATCTGCTCGCTGAGGCTGGCCTGGTACCGCAGCGGCCCCTGGCGCTGCTGGATGGCGCGACGGATCAACCGTCGCGCCTCGCCGAGATACGGCCGCTGATGGCGCATCTCCGCGACACGGACCACACGGCATATCACAGGCGAACTCGAGAGCTGGCGTTTCTCGCCAATACGCTCATGGCCGGCTGCTCTGTGCAGTCAAGGGCCTTTACGGCGCAGGAAGCCTCCGATGCGGCCGTCAGCGTCTGCAACCTGGGTCTCGAGCACTGGCCAGCGCGTTGGCCCGATGCTCCGACGCGTCACGCGGCGGCCGGCCCCGGCGCGACGTTGCCCCACACGTTCCTGGTCGAACACGACCTCGTGATGGCGTTCGAGGTGGGTTGGGCGGTGTTGCACGAGGAGGTCAGCATGTTCGTGGCCGATCGCCTCATCGCGACGCTGACCGATCTCCGATGTGCTGATACCGAGATCCAGAGGGGATTGCACGCCATGCGGCGCGAGCTCGCGAAAGCGCGTCACGCGGGCACGCCGTGGCGCAGGCGAGACGCCCTCAGTGAGCTCGCGATGCTGGATGTGACTGCCTGGGTCAGCGTGGTCGGACTCTTGGGCGAATGTCCCGTGCTGCCAGCGGCGCTGACGGCGATCCTCGAGGGTCACACCGGGGCGGTCAGCGCGACGGCGTTCGACTTCATTTCCACGACCGATCAGATTCGCCAGGTCCAGGCGTTCATGGCGAAGCTTCCCGATGTACTCCTCCGCTGAGAAGGCGCCAGGGTCGCTACGGATGAATCGCCGCGCGGCCCTCCCCGGTCCGACGGAGCGTCGCCCAATTGTGCGTGGCCACGGAAGCCACCACGCCGTTCAGGGCGAGCATGGTCAGGATGGCTGCGGTTCTGTTCCTCTTCCACAACCGCTCGGCGACCAGGATGGAGCTGGCGGTCGTTGCGGCTTTCACCGTCCAGAGCGCCGCGGAATTGCCGGCGATGCCGCGCATCAGCGGATTCAGCTCTCTGGCGCCTTGCGACAGCCCCCGCGTCGTGGAGTATGCGTCGTAGACCTGTAATCCAGCCAGGCTGACGTACAGCACCGGCAGCGCCGCGGGCCGGCGAGCCTTGTCGATTGGCGGGAGTGTCGGGGACGAAGGAGCGCTGTCGTCAGGGGTGATGATGGGGACCGGATCGGGCTCTGCCCCGGGCACCGTCCCAACGCTCACGACAACGCACGAGACGAGGAGAGCGGCACACAGAGGCATCCTGGTGCTCCTTGATGTCACCCGGCGCCACGCGCGGGCGCTCGAGAAGGAGCGAACCCCATGCCGGAACGGTCATCACCGGACCGCTCCGCCCACGCGCACTTGCGGCGCCGGCTCCGTGAGCGAGTCGGGTTACCCGCCGACAAATGTCAGCGGGAACCCGGACTCGAGATACTAGAGCGGCCTTCAATATCACTTCACGGAATACTTGGTGAACGCGCCGCCGGCCTGGGTCATCGAGTTCGGCCCTTCCGCCGCGAACACGTTGCCGTCCGCGTCAACCGCAACGCCTTCCCCTGCCGCGCCCTGACCCAGGCGATCTTCGCGCTCGAAGGGCGGGATGAACTGGGTGATGCGGTCTTCGTCGAGGGGACCGATGCGCACGCCGTTGCGCCAGTTCGTGTGGTTCAGCGGGCCGGACTCCGAGTCGATCGCGTAGACCGTGTCGCCCTTGATGAAGATCCCGCTGATACGTCCGTACATGTAGCGCGACTCGAGGTACTTGCCCTCCTGGTCGAAGATCTCGATCCGGTGGTTGCCCCGGTCCGCCACCCAGAGGCGGCCCTTCGCGTCGAACACCATGGCGTGGGGCGTCCGGAACTCGCCGTGAAGCAGGCCGATCTTCCCCCACGACTTGACGAACTTGCCTTGCGCGGTGAACTTGCTGATCCGGGCTGTGGCGCCGCGCTTGAGGCCTTCGGCGATCGCGGCGTTGGTGGTCATGCCCTGGCCGTCGTGCCCGTCGGACACGTAGATGCTGCCGTCGGGCCCGACCACGACGTCGTTGGGCTGGTTGAACTGGCCGTCGGCGTTGCCGGGCTTGCCGGCGATGCCGAGGCTCAGCAGCTTCTCGCCCTTCGAGCTGAACTTGTGGACCTGGTGCCCCTTGGTGCCCGCCTCGTTGCCCGCGAAGTCGGCGATCCACACGTTGCCCTGCCTGTCCACGTGGATGCCGTGCGGCGTCACCATGACGCCCTTGCCGAAGTTCGCGAGCACCGCGCCGGTCCGTCGGTCGAACTTGAAGATCGGATCGACCACGTTGTTGTCGCAGCTGACCGGACCGCCGCCGGCCGTACCCGCGCCGCAACGCTCGTACGCCCAGACGTTGCCGTCGATTGGGTCGATGTCGATGCCGGCCGACGTGCCCCACTTCCGGCCCGCGGGCAGCTGACCCCAGTTGCGCGTCACAACGGGGGCCGGATTTGGCAGCCCCACGCCCGTGATGGGACTCGCGACGATCGTTTTTCCAGGGGCCTGGGCTTGCACCTTGGTATCGGTGTCCCAGGTCGTCATGAGGAAAGCGGCGCCAGCGCCGAGGGCATACAAGAGGATTCGTGACAGTGACATGGCAGCTCCTTTGTTCCGGTCCGATAGTAGAGCCGAGATACACGGCCGGACGCAAGTGCCGTTTGCGGCATGCGCTCGTGGCGACGTGACGGCTGGCGAGCCGTGCTGGGCGGTCAGAACGCGCAGTTGGTGAGTGGGAGATCGGAGCCGCCCAGACTTCGATGGGTGGCGTCGTTGAGCTGGCCCTGAGCCGTGGGCCCAAGCCGCCGCAACCAGTCCTCGACCATTTCCCGCACGACCGGAGCACTTCGAACCGGCCCGACCCCACCCAACCACTCCGGCGACGCCAGGCTGCCGTTCAGCGTCGGCGCGCCGATCGTCACGGCGAGCAGCCGATCATCATCCTGAATCCGTCTGCGTGCCGCGGAAGAGCTCGACGTGGAGGCCGTCTGCCAGGCAACTCGCTCGCACGTCCACGCCTGAAAGGCCAAGCGAGCCGCGGCGGCCTTGACGGATCTCGCCGGCCAGCCACCGGCCGAGATCCGCGCCGCTCAACGTGATCTGCGCGATGCGGTTGTCGAAAGGGAAGACGTCGTAGAGCCGTCCAAGTGTGACCGCGCCTTCGGGCAGGTCCGCCCAGAGACGCCCCGCGTTGTTGATCGCTGCCACGTCCGCGCCCGGCACCGCGGCGCGAAGCGCCTCGGCCAGGAGGTTCCCGAGCGGCGAGCTGAGGCCGCCGGCTCGTTGAATTCGGGCCGCGATCGAGACGCCGAGCGGGGTGGCCTGGAGCTCACGAACGCGCTGGAGCGCGGGCGCCATCGCCTGGACGATCGCCGGATCGCTCGTGACGGGTCTTCCTTCGTACTGTGCCTGCACGACTGCTCCCGTGGTGGAAGCGCAGTTCCCGGTGGCGGAGTCCTGCTGGGCACAGATCTGGCGCGGTGCGAAGAGCTGGGTCCGCGCGACCTTCCTGCTCCGGCGATCGAAGACCACATCGACGCGACCGAACGACTGGCCGCGCGAGAAGGGCTGGATGATCGCCATCGCCGTTGACCTGATGCCCGAGCCCGGCGTGAGTATGGCCGGCGGCGATCACGTCCACCAAGCCGCGGGGCAGGCTTCTCGCCACCTGGAAGATTTCGGACTCCGGGTCGCACGACGAATGATCCGTGGGCTCGTCGAACCGGTCACAGCGCCCGCCCGCATGGGACACGACGATCACGACTGTCGGCGCCGGCAGCGCGAAGCTTCGACGCTTCGGCCGCGATCGCCGCCTCGAGCGGCGCAATCCGCAGGCCCTGAACGTTGGCCGCAAGGGTCGATCGCAGCGCACTCGATCGTCATGACCCCCACGAGGCCGACCTTGACCCCGACGGCATCCACGAGCCGCGACGGCGACACGTTCGGCCAGTCGACCGGCCCGGCCCGTCTCGTCGTCGATCAGATTGGCGGCGAGGAACGGATACCGCGCCTGAGCCGCGCGCGCCTTGAGAGCGCCGCGCAGGTCGCCCGGCAGCTGCCGCGCCGCCGGCGAATCGACGGACCCGAAATCGAAGTCGTGGTTGCCGATCGCCTGCGCCGTGTACCCCATCGCGTTGTACGCGTCGACGACGAGGGCGCCCTCGCTGAGGTTCGACTCGATGCCGCCCTGAAACGTGTCGCCCGAGTCGACGAGCAGGACCGCCCCGCCGTCTGCCGCCCGGGCCGCGCGCAGGTTGTTCACGTATCCCGCGAGCAGGGGCAGGCCGCCGACGCCCGTTCTGCGGAAAGGCCGACCCCGTGGAGATCGCTCGTCCCGACGATCGAAAGGGTGACCAGCGCCGGTTCGTCGGGCAGGGCGGCTTGCCCGGGCAGATGTGCCGCCGTTGCGACCCAGAGGACCGCGAGCGCGACAATGCCGGGAACGATCCCCTGGACGGCTCTACCCGTTGGCCTTCGACGCATTTGCTGTTCAGATCCTGGCGCGTCTGCATCATCGCACAGCAAGGGACTTCGTGGATGGGGACAGAAGGTCTCTTAGAATCGTGCAAACTGGTGATCAGGAAATGATTCCATCAACGATCGATCTCGCACGGCGCGTCGATCGCGCGGAGATCGAGTTCTGCGCGCTCGCCGGCGCCACGGGCCTCGGCCGCCCGCTCGATCGGCTGGACGCGGGCGGCGGCGTCGCGCTGTTCGGCAAGCCGGGGTCGCCGTTCAACAAGGTTCTGGGCCTCGGTCTCAGCGGCGGCGTGCCAGACGGCGACCTCGATCGCCTCGTGCGCTTCTACCAGGAGCGCGGGTCGCCCGCGCAGGTCGAACTGTGCCCGATGGCTTATGCGGACGTCGCGGCGCGCCTCGGCGCGCGCGGATTCCTCGTCCAGGGATTCGAGAGCGAGCTGGGACGCCACCCGGGATCGGTACCCGCGATGCCGCCGGACGTGCGCGTGGCAGTCGTCGAGCCCGAGCAGGAGGACCTCTGGCTCCGCACTATCGCGGACGGGTTCGTGGCCGCGGAGCCGCACGCCGGCGGAGGCCCAGGCCACGAGACGTTCTCCACTGAGCAGCTGATGGAGATGATGGCCGACTTCCGTCATCCGCACATCCGCCGCTTTATTGCGTGGATCGACGGGCAGGCGGCCGGCGGCGGGTCGTCGTGGATGCTCGACGGCGTGCTGGGCGTTGCAGGCACGTCGACCCTTCCGCAGTTCCGCCGGCGGGGCGTGCAGGCCGCCATCACGATTCAGGCGATCCTCGACGGCCGCGACGCGGACCTCATCATCGCGACCACCGCGCCAGGCAGCACGTCGCAGCGCACGTTCGAGCGCCTCGGCTTCCAGCTCCTCTACACCCGCACGATTCTGGTGAAGGCCTGACGACGTGATCGATACTGGATCTCCCAGATCGTGCTGAACGCCGCCGTCTCGCTCTTCGTGTTGTCCCGCTGCGTCGCTCCGGGCGCCGCAACGGGCCTGCCCTGGTCCGCGCCGGGCGTGGCGGCCGTGGCGACTGTTTCCCGCTCGGCGGGCGCGGCGGACACACTGGGCCAACCGGTGCAGTCGGGGACGGGCCGGGTCGTCGTGACCCTCTCGCTCGAGAGCCTGCGGATACCCGCTGTAGACGTGGAGCTTCGCAGCGTCGACGACAACGTGGTCATCGGGCGCACCAGCAGCGACGCTGTCGGGCAGGTCTCGTTCCCCGACGTCCCTGCCGGCCGCTACCAGGTGCGTGCCACCCGCGAGGGCTTCGCCGACGCCGAGTCGTCGCCGTTCGTCGTGCGCGGAGACGCGACCGAGCAGGTGTGGCTCGAGATGCAGCTCACCTTCGTTCGCGAGAGCGTCGATGTCGTGGTTCCGGCCAACTCGCCGACCGAAAGCCTCCAGCCGGTGGCCGTCAGCGACGTCCTGAACGGCGCGAAGATGGATGTGCAGCCGCTCGCCGGCGACGACTTCCAGTCGCTCCTGACCGTGCTGCCGAGCGTGATCCGGGGCCCGGACGGGCGGCTCCGGGTCAAGGGTGGGGCGCCCACCAGCGGCGCCCTGCAGATGAGCAGCGCGAGCCTGAACGATCCGTCCACCGGAGACTTCGACCTCGAGCTGCCGAGCGGCGCCGTCGAGTCCGTCGAGGTGCTGGCCAGTCCGTTTGCGGCGGAGTACGGGCGGTTCTCGACGAGCCTCACGCAGGTCCGGACCAGGCGCGGGACCAACGAGTGGAGCTTCACCCCTGGCGGCCTGATGCCCACCGTCGGCAGGGGCCCGGACTACATCCGCCGGTTCGAGCCGCGACTGTCGGTCACGGGCCCGCTCAAGCGGGATCGCCTGCTGCTCGGCCAGCATGTGCAGTACCGCCTCGTGCGAACGCCCGTCGACAGCCTGCCCGGCAGCCCGCTGGTCGGGCTCGACAGCTTCGACTCCTTCACGCGGCTCGACGCCGTCCTCTCGTCGCGCCACGCCCTGACGGGTGGCGTCATCTACTTCCCGAGGAAGATCAGCAACGCGACCCTGTCGACGTTCCGTCCTCCGGAGACGACGATGACGTTCACGCAGGAAGGGTTCTCCGCGGGCCTGGTCGACCGGCTGATTCTGTCGGACTGGGTGGTGCTCGAGTCGACGCTGGCCGGCCGGACCTTTGAAGTGAACGAGAAGGTCGGCGGCGACCGGCCCATGATCTACGCGCCCCAGAGCCAGGGCGGACACTTCTTCAACCGTCAGGAACGCAACGTCAGCGGCCTGCAGGTGGTCGAAGCGCTCAGCTTCTCCCAGGATGAGTGGCTCGGGCAGCACGTCTTCAAGCTGGGATTCGACCTGCAGCACTCCGAGTTCTATGGCGACAGCGTCAGCTCCCAGCTCGACATCGTCCGCCTCGACGGGTCGCTCGCCGAGCGTGCGATCTATGCGCGCACTGCGCCGGAGCAGGAGGTCAGCGGCATCGAGATCACCGGGTTCGTCCAGGACCGCTGGCGTGTGAACGATCGGCTGAACTTCGAGCTGGGCCTCCGCCTGGACCGGGACTCCATTCCCGATCGCGTCAACGTGTCGCCGCGGTTCGGCATGGCCGTGAGCCTGCTGCCCGAGGGCCGTGGAATCCTGCGCGGGGGAGTGGGCAAGTTCTTCGAGCGTACGCCCCTGACCGTCGGCGCGTTCACCCAGTACGAAGTCCGCACCGCCCGCCGATTCGACGCCAGCGGGACTCCGGCTGGCTCGGCGGTCTCCTTCGCGCATGTCATCGATGGCGCGCTCAGAACCCCTGAGAGCCTCGTCGAGACACTGGCCTGGGATCAGCGGTTCGGGCGGCGGTTCTTCTTCAAGACGTCGTTCACGCACCGTGAAGGGTCGCACGCCTACACGATCAACCCCGATCCGAGCGAGGGCCAGCTCGTGCTGGCCTCGTCGGGCACCTCGCGATACTGGGAGGTCGAGGCGACCGGCCGGTACCTCGCCAACGAGCGTCGGGATCTGACCGTGTCGTACGTGCGGTCGAACGGCACGCGGGATCTGAACGACTACGATGATTTCTTCGGCAACTTCAGGAACCCGATCATCCGGCAGAATGAGCACTCGCTCAGCGAGACGGACGTGCCGCATCGCTTGATCGTTCGGGGCGCGCTCGGCCTGCCCAAACAGTGGGTGTTCTCGCCCATCTACGAATGGCGCACGGGCTTTCCCTGGTCCGCAGTCGACGAGTATCAGGATTTCGTGGGATCCCGCAATCGATCGGGCCGGCTGCCGCACGTGTCGACGCTCGACTTCTCGATCGCGAGGCCATGGGCCTTCAGGCAATATCGATTCACCGGCGGGCTGAGGCTGTATAACACGCTCGGCCACAGCAGCGACCGCGACGTGCAGGCGAATGTCACGTCGCCGGACTACGGCCGGTTCTACAATCCGATTCGCCGCTCGATCGGATTCCTGTTCTCGGCGAGCGGCCGTTAGTGCGGTTTGCAAGACGGTGTAGCGGTACGTAGGCCGGGTCCTTTCGGACCCGGCTCGCGGTTGTGGCAAGCTCGTCGAGGACCGCAGTCATGATTGACCAGCAAGACATCGACACCGGCGAGTTCCCGCTGCCGCACGTCGCGGTTCCGACGACCTCTTCCACGAGCGTGCATATCGAGGTCGCGGCGCTCTCCGACAAGGGGAAGGTGCGGGAACGAAACGAGGACCACTACTTCGTCGCCAGAGGAGGGCGCCACCTCACGACACTCCTGACCAACGTACCTCCGGGCGACGTTCCGTCGCAGTTTGGCGAGACGGGCTACCTGATGATTGTCGCCGACGGGATGGGCGGCCACGTGGGAGGCGAGGTGGCGAGCCGGTTGGCGATTGCCACCCTCATCAACATCCTCCTCCACGTCCCGGACTGGATCCTGAGGCTCGACGATGTGCAGGCGCAGAGGGTGGCCGATCGCGCGGTCGCGCGCTACCGCCAGGTGCACGAGGTGCTCCAGGAGCAGGCCCGTCTCGACTCGCGCCTGGAGGGGATGGGCACCACGATGACGGCGGCGTACAGCCTGGGCAACGACCTGTTCGTCACCCAGGTGGGAGACTCGAGAGCGTACCTGTTTCGCGGCGGCCAGCTGCAGCTCCTGACCCGGGATCAGACCGTCGCGCAGATGCTCGTCGATCGGGGAGAGCTCAGCCAGCAGGAGGTGGCACGCCATCGGCTCCGCAACGTGCTCACGAGCGCCCTGGGAGGCTCGATGAAGGATGTGCGCGTCGAGATCCAGCGGCTGAAGCTCGCCGACGGCGATCGCCTGCTTCTCTGCAGCGACGGCCTCACGGACATGCTCGACGCCGACGGCATTGCCGATGTGCTCGGCCGGGAGCCTCGCTCGAACGAGGCCTGCCGGCTTCTCGTCGAGGGCGCCCTGGAGAAGGGCGGGAAGGACAACATCACCGTCGTCCTCGCGCGCTACTCGATGCCGGTGGACTGACGCGGCGCGCAAGAGCCGCTATCCACGCTTGCGGCGCTCGAGCTCCGCAAGCGTCTTCGGCCAGTCCTCGCGCAGCAGTCTCGAGAGCGAACGGTCGGCCAGCAGGCGGCCGCCCGTCTGGCACGTCGCGCAATAGTTGGCCTCGTTGGCCGCATAGACAATCCGCTGGACCGTTGATCCGCAGTCGGGACAGGGCTGGCCGTAGCGGCCGTGGACCGCCATACCCTCGCGGAACGCGGTGACCTTCATCGGGAAGTCCGCGCCAGCTTCCTCCCGGAGCCGATCGATCCATCGCGACAATGTCGATCGCGTGGCCTCGAACAGGCGGCCGATCTCCTCGTCGGTCAACGAAGCAGTCAGTTTGAGCGGCGACAGCCGGGCCGCGAACAGAATCTCGTCCGAGTAGGCATTGCCGATGCCGCTGAACAGGTGCGGATCCGTCAATGCGCGCTTGAGCGTATGGTTCTCCAGCCGCAGCGCTGCCGCGAAGCCGGCGAGGTCCGCCGACAGCACTTCGAGGCCGCCGGGATCGTGTGCGGCGAGGGCGTCCCGACCTCTCACGACGTGGAGCGACGCTTGCCGCTTGGTGCCGGCTTCGGTCAGGATCAGCGTCCCGTTGTCGAAGTCGAGCGCGAGCAGGCCAATCTTGCCGGGAACGGCGGCGCCTGCTTCCTTCCACCGGAAGCGCCCCGCAATCATCAGGTGGAACACCAGGAACACCTCGCCGTCCAGTTCGAACGCGATGCGCTTCCCCAGGCGATGCAGGGCGACCACCATGCGGCCGGCGGCGTCTGCGAGAGGCGGATCGATCGAGCGCAGCAGGAAGGGCGAGACCAGCCGGACGGCCGTCAGCCGGCGTCCGACGACCCTGTGGCCAACCGCGTGGATGTAGAGCAGGATGTCTGGAAGCTCGGGCATCGGCGCCTCGCGGCGAAGAACTGACGCGCCGGGTCAGGAGCCCGCGAGCAGGGTCATCGCTATCTGCGCGCAGATGATCTTCAGGATCGTCGTCGACGGATAGACGGTGGCGAAGGCGATGTCGAGCCGGTCGCTCTTCACCGCCTGGTTGGCGTACGCCAGGATGGCCGGGTTGCCGGCAGTGCCTGATATCACGCCGAACAGATCGTCGGTGGACATGCGCAGGGCATACTGCCCGAGAGCCAGCACCGCCACGAAGCCGGCCAGCACCGTGGCGGTACCCATCGCGAGGAACAGGACCCCTGCGGTAGACACCGTCTGCACGAAGGGTGCGCCCGACCCGAGGCCGACCGCGGCGAGAAACAGCGTCAGCCCGAAACTGCGAAGCGTCAGGTTGGCGGCCAGCGGCATGTGCCACGACAAGGAGCCGCTCCGACCCAGCCTGCCCAGCACGAGCGCCACCAGCAGTGGTCCACCGGCGAGGCCGAGCGAGAACGTGCCCAGGCCCGGGATGGGGAACTTGATGAGCCCGAGCAGGACGCCGAGGGACATGCCCAGGCCGACGGAGACGTACGAAAACTCGGCCGTCGACTTCAGCGAGTCGCCGAAGAACGTGCGCACGCCGGGAATCGACTCCCGCGGCACAATCGCGCCCACCCGATCGCCATATTCGAGCACGAGGTCGGCGGCCGGCATGAGCAGGGCGTCACCGCGCCGCACCTCGGTGATGTTCGCGACCATGCCGTCGGGAAACGTCAAATCGCCAATGGCGGTGCCCACCAGCGCCGGGCGCGACACGAAGACCCGCACGACGTCGAGGGTGCTCCGATCTTTCGCGAACCGGCCCGGTTGCACGCGACCGAGCGCCCGCCGGGCCTGCTCGAGCACCTCGGGCTGGCCGTACAACAACACCCCGTCACCCGCGCCGACACGCGCCAGCGGATCGGGCAGCCGGCTCGCGTCGTCCTTGCGAATGGCGGCCAGGAGAACGCCGGCGGGCAGCTGGTCCATCAACTCCGCCACCGTGACGGGCTCGATGCTCTCCAAGGTGATCTCGAGGGGCTGCGGCGGCGCGGGCGCAGGTGCGACGCGCGGCTGGAACAGGCGTGTGAAGGCGAAGAGACAGAGGATGGGCCCCACCACGCCGAGCGGATAGGCCACCGAGTAACCAATGGCCGGATCGCGGTTTCCCGCGGCATCAATCGCGGCCTGCATGGCAGGGGTGCTGGTCATCCCCCCTGCAAACAGCCCGATCGAATGCTCCGGCGTCACGCCCAGTGCCTGGCCCAGCACGAGCGCCACCACCAGCGAGGCGAGAACCCCGGCGGCCCCAAGCAGGTTCCAGATCAAGCCGGGCCCCCGCAAGCCCGCGAAGAAGGCCCGGCCGTACTGAATGCCCACGCCGTAGAGGAACATGGCCAGGCCGATGGAGTTCACCAGGCCCGGCGGCACGGAGCCGGGCGCGAGCGCGCCAAGCGCGAGGCCGGCAAACAGCACCGCGCCGACCCCGAGGGAGAACCCGGCAATCGAAATCTGCCCCAGCGCGTAGCCAAGCCCGATGGCCGCAAAGAGCGCGAGCAGCGGCGACTGCTCGAGGACGACCTTCACCCACTCCAACATTGGCGCTCCTTGTGGCGACGTGGCGAGCCTACCATGCGGCGCTGTCGGCCAGCACCAGCGCTGCTTCCTGGCGGACGCGTCCCGCCGGAATCGAGGCGTCCGCAGCGCAGAGGCGGGACAGCATCGCGCGCTTGTCGGCCCCCGTCACGAGCCAGAGAACGCGCCGCGCGCGGTTGATGATCGGGAAGGTCAACGTCATGCGCCGCCGCTCCATGTAGACGCCGGTCAGCGCGACATCACGGTCGACGACGTCCAGGACGGGATCGCGGGGAACCAGCGACGCGGTGTGGCCGTCAGGCCCAAGCCCGAGATGCACGAGGTCGAGCACGGGGGGCATGCCGGCGATCTGTTCGAGGAGACGCGCATGGCGGCGCGCGCCCATCTCGACATCCGCCTCCTCGACCGGCATGGCGTGGATGTGATCCGCCTGGAGCGGGGCATGTTCGAGCAGGCTCTTCTGCAGGTGTGTCAGGTTGCGGTCGGGATCGCCAGGCGGGGCGATCCGTTCGTCCACCTGGGTCACGTGCACGTCCGGCCACGGCACATCTTCGTCAGCGAGCGCGCGAAGCATCATCAACGGCGTGCGGCCGCCGCTGACCGCCATCACGAACCGGCCCCGCGCCGCCACACCAGCCCGTGCCTCGGCCGCAATCAGTCGGGCGGCGGCTCCGGCTACGGCGTCGGCGTCGGCGAAGACTCGCGGCTCCACCTCACTTGACCGGCTTTTCGTGATGCCCGCCGAACTGGAAGCGCATCGCCGACAAGCACCTTGTTCTGGAAGTCGGCCTCGCCGCGCGACGAGAACCGCTCGTAGAGGGCCGCGGTGAGCACCTCGGCCGGCATCGCCTTCGTCGATGGCCGCCAGGATGGTCCAGCGCCCCTCGCCGGAATCCGACACGCGCCCCGAGAAGTCGTCGAGGTCCGGCGACTTGAGCGAGCGACGCTCGCCGTCAGGTCGAGCAGCCACGAGGCGACGACGCTGCCCGCGCCGCCAGACCTCGGCGATGTCCGGCAGGTTGAAGTCGTACTGGTAGTGCTCGGGATTGCGCAGCGGCGTCGTTTCGGCGTCCACCTCGCGTCCCCGCTTCTTGCCGACGTTGGCGTGCTTCAGGATGTTCAGCCCTTCGGCATACGCCGCCATCAGGCCGTATTCGATGCCGTTGTGGACCATCTTGACGAAGTGGCCGGCGCCGTTCGGGCCCGCAGTGGAGATAGCCGTCTTCGGCGGTACCGCCGACGCTTCTCGCGTCCGGGCGTCCGCGCGACATCGCCGCGGCCCGGGGCCAGGCTCCTGAAGATCGGGTCGAGGTGCTTCACGATCTCCGGCTCGCCGCCGATCATCATGCAGTAGCCCCGCTCGAGCCCCCACACGCCGCCGCTGGTGCCGACGTCCACATAGTGGATGCCCTTCGCCGCCAGCTCCTTCGCGCGCCGGATGTCGTCGACGTAGTACGAGTTGCCGCCGTCGATCAGGATGTCGCCCTTCTCGAGGTGCGGCAGGAGATCGGCGATCGCCCTGTCCACGACGCCAGCCGGCACCATCAGCCAGATCGCGCGCGGCTTCGCGAGCTTCTTGACGAGGTCCGCCTGCGAGGAGGCGCCGACCGCCTTCTCCTTGGCGAGGTCTGCCACCGCCTTGCGGTGACATGTCGAACACGACACACTCGTGGCCGCCGCCGATCAGCCGGCGCACCATGTTCGCCCCCATTCGTCCCAGGCCGATCATTCCGAGCTGCATGCCCGCGTCCCTCTTCTCGTCATGCGACGACGACCGGGCGCTGGCACGGTGCGCCGCCGTTCGACGCGACGTGCTTCTCGCCGGTCATGATGTCCGCGAGCGTGCGTCGGGCGGGCCCGTCCGCATCGCCCGGTACCGCCGGATCAGGTTGTTGGTGGAGCTGTCGTGCGCGAGCGCCGGCGTCGCCGCGCTCTCGAGCTCGGGGATGATCGCCTGCGCGAGCGCCTTGCCCAGCTCGACGCCCCACTGGTCGAACGGGTTGATGTTCCAGATGACGCCCTGCGTGAAGACGCTGTGCTCGTAGAGCGCGACGAGGCTGCCGAGCACCGCCGGCGTGAGCCGGTCGGCGAGAATCGTGTTCGACGGGCGGTTGCCCTCGAAGACGCGGTGGGGCACCAGGGCGGCCGCCGTGCCCTCGGCCTTCACCTGCTCGGCGGTCTTGCCGAACGCGAGCGCCTCGGCCTGCGCGAACACGTTCGCCAGCAGGATGTCGTGATGCCGGCCGAGCGGCGTGAGCGCGTGGGCGAACGCGATGAAGTCGCACGGGATCGAGCCGCGTGCCCTGGTGAATCAGCTGGTAGAACGAGTGCTGCCCGTTGGTGCCGGGCTCGCCCCAGTAGATCGGGCTCGTGTCGTAGGTCGACCGTCTCGCCGTCGAGCGTGACGTGCTTCCCGTTGCTCTCCATGGTCAGTTGCTGGAGGTAGGCGGGGAAGCGCTTCAGGTAGTTCTCGTACGGCAGCACCGCGACCGTCTGCGGCGCCGAAGAAGTCGGTGTACCAGACCGACAGCAGCCCCATCAGCACCGGCAGGTTCTTCTCGAACGGCGCGGTGCGGAAGTGCTCGTCCATCCGGTGGAAGCCGTCGAGCATCGCGCGGAAGTGGTCCGGGCCGATGGCGATCATCGTGGACAGGCCGATCGCCGAGTCCATCGAGTACCGGCCGCCCACCCAGTCCCAGAACCCGAACATGTTGGCCGTGTCGATGCCGAAGGCCGACACCTTCTCGGCGTTGGTCGAGACGGCGACGAAGTGCTTCGCCACGGCCTTGACGTCGCCGCCGAGCCCCGCGAGCGACCAGTCGCGCGCGCTTCGCGCGTTGGTCATCGTCTCCAGCGTCGTGAACGTCTTCGACGACGACGATGAAGAGCGTCTCCGCCGGGTCGAGGTCGCGCGTCGCTTCGACCAGGTCGATGCCGTCGACGTTCGACACGAACCGGAAGCGTCAGCGAGCGGTCGCTGTAGTGACGCAGCGCCTCGTACGCCATCACGGGCCCGAGGTCCGAGCCGCCGATGCCGATGTTGACGACGTTCCTGATGCGCTTGCCGGTGTGGCCTTTCCACTCGCCGCTGCGGACGCGGCTGGCGAAGCCGGCCATCTTGTCGAGCACCGCGTGCACGTCCGGGACGACGTTCTTCCCGTCCACGACGATTGAGGCGTCCCGCGGCGCGCGCAGCGCGACGTGAAGCGACGGCGCGGTTCTCGGTGATGTTGATCGCATCGCCCGCGGAACATGGCGTCGATCCGCTCGCGCAGCCCGCACTCCTCGGCCAGCCGGACGAGGAGCCCCATCGTCTCGTCGGTGACGCGGTTCTTCGAGTAGTCGAGGAAGAGGCCACCGCGCCTCGGCGGTCAGGCGTTCGCCGCGCTGCGGGTCGTCGGCGAAGAGCGTCCGGAGGTGCACGCCGCGGATCGCCAGCGCGTGGGTCTCGAGCGCCTTCCAGGCCGGGCGCGTGGTGAGCGGCGTCGTTGGCGTCGTGGTCATCGCGGGAACAGGAAGGTTATCGAGGTCCGGAATCGCCAGCTGGCGCCGACCAGTGCTCTTCCTCGCCACGACATGTAGACCATCGCGATGGCGATGAACGTGAGCACGCACGGCAACAGTACGCGCAGCGCTCGATCGGATCCAAAGTTCATGGCGCCGATGCTGAGCGCCAGCGCGGGATGGCGAACCCCGCATTCGACGGCAAGGGCGGTCTTCTCCGCCGGATCGCGCGGGCCAAGCACGTGGCCGATGGCCAGCGCCGTGACGCTGACGGTCGCGATGACCAGGTAGGACCACGGGGCCGTGTTCAGCAGCACCGGATAGAGCGCGGCGAGGATGATGACGAGCGCGACGAGCACCCCGATGTTGCCGGCCTTCCCGAGCGCCGGCGCGAGCCGATCAGCGGTCTCGGCGAACAGCGCGCGGACAAGCAGCCCCAGTCCGGCCGGGACGAGGATCGTCGTGCCGAGGGTCCAGGCCATGGAACCCAGGTCGATATCGGCCTGGAAGCCCAGTGGCCATCGCGAGCAGGGAAACGACGGCCGGGACCGTTACGAAGGCCAGCGCCGCGAGGCTCAGGTGCAGGCTGGCCATGAATGCTGCGCTGGCGCCGCCCTTCTTGGGAGCCGACGAGAACATGAGGGGGGCGGGTGGGCACGCGACGAGGACCGCCAGCCCGATGGCCAGACCGGGCGCGGGCTCGAGGAGCAGGATGAGCCCAAGGGCTGCGGCCGGCACCACGACGAGCGCCGCGGCGAGCGACCGCAGCATCGTCCCGGGCCGTTCCATGAAGTAAGCCACGACCAGCTTCGGGTCGATGCCCAGCGCCTGTGCGAAGACGATCAGCGCCACAGAGATCGGCGCCACGATCTTGAGGATGTCGACCATGCTCATTGGAGGCCTTTTTCAGGTTGCAGCGAGTCCTTGCCGGCGCTCCAGCGTAGCAAAGACGCGGGAACGGCGGCCGATTTCTTCGCTGGACATCGCGATCACCGCGTTCCGTGGATACTACGGAGGCGCTGGCGGACATTCTCGATCACGTCCGGCAGTGCCTGCACCGCACCGCGTCGCACGAGCCAGCCAGGGATGCGCCCGCCGGGGTTGACCGCTATCTGATACACCACGCGTGAGCGCATGGTATCCAGCCGCTCGAGCGTCCAGGATCCGCGGAGCAGCGGCATGCGCACCGTTCCCTTGCGCTCAGCTCGACCCGTCACCTCGGACCAGCTGCACCCGACCATCCCCGGCGCATCCGACTGGCCCCGCACGTGCAGCACGACGTCGCGAGCGGCGACCACGAAATATCTCGGAGCGTACCGAAGGTAGATCTCGTAGTCGGAAGGGACGCGGCCATCAACCACGGACGCCTCGGTCACGTCTGGAACGAGCGCCTTGTAGTGGGACAGATCGCACACCACCGGGAATATCCCGTCGACCGGGAACGGCAATTCGCTCGTCGCCCGCACCTCTCGGGCCCCCAGCGCTGCATCGTCCCTGAAGGCGAGCGTGACGCCGTCTTTCGTGCCCCCGCTCGTCCAGTCAGCGCTGCCGGTGACGGGAACCGAACTGCCCACGATGAGCCCGAGCGCTCCGACGAGCGAGACGGCGCGCGACCGCATGTGCGCCATTATGACTCTGCCTCGTGCGGGGCGGACGCCTGTGGTTGTGTTAGGACATGCGCCGCGCGGAACGCGGCCTTCCGCAAGCAGCCTGGGTCTTCGGAGCGGGGCCCGGGATCTGACGAGAAAGACAGGGACTCTTCAGATGCCGAAGGTGCGGTGCTCACTACAATGGAACAATGAAGAGCTTCGTGACGCGTGCCGGATTACTCCTCGCCGTCTTGGCGGCTGCCTGTTCGTCTTCGACGCCAGCCCCACCTGTACCTCGCGTTCCCGAGCTCTGGGGAGATCTCACGCCGGTCGTCTCCGTCAAGGAGCTGATGCGCGACATGCTGGATCCGCTCTCCGACAACATCTTCAACGCGGTGGGAGACGTGGTCACCGAAAAGGGTGTCGTGCAAATGATGCCGAAGACCGACCAGGACTGGGAGAAGATCCGAATCGGGGCAGTCACGATGGCGGAAGGGGCGTATCTGCTCAAGATTCCCAGGCCGTTCGCCCCGCCCGGAGACCTGAACAACAGCACGGGCCCGAACGCGCCGGAGTTGTCGCCCGCGCAGATCACAGCCAAAGTCGAAGCTGACCTGGTCGAGTGGAATGCCAGGATCGAGGCCCTGCGAAACGTTGGGCTCGAGGTGCTCGAGATTGTGAAGCGGAAGGACGTCAACGAGTTGTGGGACGCCGCCGAAAACCTCGACCAGGCGTGTGAGAATTGTCACCGCAGCTACTGGTATCCGGGCGAAGACGCCAAATTCTACGAGAAGCTCAGAGATCGTCTTCAGGAACTGCCGCGATAGGATTCTCAAGGCGGAACAGGGAAAAGTCGCGGTCGACGCTCCGGGAGCGGGCATAATACCGGCGCTCGCGAAGGAGCGTGCCCATGTCCTTGAACCAGTCGACCCGAATCAGTGCGCTCGCCATCATCGGTCTTGCCGGTGCGGCCGGCGGCGTCGTTCTGTTCGGACAGGTGAGGCAGCCCCCAGCATCCGCGCCCGCCCAGGCCGCGCTCTTCACTGACGCCCAGGCGGTCACCGGCAAGGCCCTGTACGACAAGACCTGCGCCGGGTGCCACGGCGTGTCTCTCTCCGGGGGGACGGCGCCGCCGCTGACCGGCCCGTCATTTCAATCGAGCTGGGGCGGTCCGCGCGTGACCCTCGACGATCTGTTCTTCATCACCTATGCCGCCGGCGGCCGCCAGTTCATCGCGGTCTCGTCCGGAAGCCCGTCGGCGCTTCCGTCGGAGTCACGATGAAGAAGAGCAAGACGCTGCAGGAGATCGCGAATCGGCTGAAGGCTCGCCCGGGCAGGAAGATTCGCCTGAAGGACTGCGACCCCGGATGGACCGGATCAATCCGGGACAGGACACAGTCGGAGGCCCTGCTTGCCGACGGCATCCGGCGGCTCGCCAGGCAGCAGAACATTCTGTACGCCGAGAACCGGCATTCGCTGCTCCTCATCTTTCAGGCGATGGATGCGGCCGGGAAGGATGGGACCATCCGCCACGTGATGTCGGGCGTGAACCCGCAGGGCTGCCAGGTGTTCAATTTCAAGGTCCCGTCCGACGAAGAACGGGATCACACGTATCTCTGGCGCTCCATGAAGGCCCTCCCAGAGCGCGGGCGCATCGGCATCCACAACCGCTCCTACTACGAAGAAGTCCTGGTCGTCCGCGTGCACGAGGAGATCCTCAGAGCGCAGCAGCTGCCGGAACACTTGAAGAAGAGCGACATCTGGAAGCGGCGCTTTCAGGAAATCAACGACTTCGAGCGCTATCTCGTCGAGAACGGCACCGTCGTCCTGAAGTTCTTCCTCCACGTGTCGAAGGACGAGCAGAAGCGGCGTTTCCTGGAGCGCATCGACGAGGAGGACAAGAACTGGAAGTTCTCCGTCGGCGATGCGAAAGAGCGGGCATTCTGGGACGACTACATGTCGGCGTACGAGGACGCGTTCAACCACACGAGCACGGAGGCGGCGCCCTGGTACATCGTGCCGGCCGACAACAAATGGTTCACGCGCCTGGCCGTGGCGGCGATCATCTGCCAGACCCTCGAGGGGATGGGTCTTGCCTTCCCCAAGCTGACGCGCGCGAAGACCCGGGAACTGCAGGAAGTGCGGCGCCTGCTGCTCGCGGAAAAAGGCTGAACCGTCAGTTTCCCGTCGACAATCGCTTCACGTACTTCGTCAGGCCCCGTACCGTGACCTCCGCGCCGTAGACCGTGCCCTCGGCGTCGACGGCGATGCCTTCACCGGACGCGCCCTCCGGCGTTTCTGTCAGGTGCGGCGGGATGAAGTACATCACCTTGCCGTCTCTCGCGCTGCCGATCCGGACGCCCTTCTTCCAGCCCGGGTGCGAGGTGCGGCTCGATTCGGAGTCGTTGGCGTACAGGGTGTCGTCCTTGATGAACATCCCGCTCACGCGGCTGAACTGCTTCCACTCTTCGACGAAGGTGTAGTTCTTGTCGAACACCTGCAGGCGCACGTTGCCGCGATCGGCAACGATCAGCCGGCCGCGGGTGTCGAAGACCATCGCGTGCGGTGTGCGGAACTCGCCTGGCTCGGTGCCGAGACTGCCGAAGCTGCGCACGAACTTGCCTTCCTTCGTGAAGATGGAGATACGGCCCACGGTGCCCGGCGGGGGCGTCGCGTTCTGGCCGCCGTGCCCTTCAGAGATGAGGATGTCGCCGTTCGGCGCAAGGATGACGTCGCACGGCGAGTTGAGCGCTTCGGGCGGGTTGCCCGGCGTGCCGTCCTTGCTGCCGATCGTCATCAGGATCTTGCCCTCCGGGCTGAACTTGATGACGCGGTTGCCCTTGCCCTTCGCGTCGGGGAACTTCGCCAGCTCCTCGGCCGACGCCGCGCGCTCGTCGGTCACCCAGACGTTGCCCTCTCGGTCCACCTGGAAGCCGTGGGGGAAGATCATCGTGCCCGCGCCGAAGCTCCTCACGAGCTTGCCGGACGGATCGAACTTCAGAATCGGGTCGGCGGCCGACCCGGCGCACGAGTTGGCGCCGCACCGGTCGTAGGCCCAGACGCTTCGCCCGTCCGGGTCGATGTCCACGCCGGCTGTGGATCCCCACGTTCTCCCGGCGGGGAGCGTGCCCCAGTTCCGGATCGTCTCATAGGGGTTCGGCAGACCGTTCACCGGCTGCACATCGGCTTGTCCGAAGGACGTCGAGCCGGGCGCCACGGCAAGAGCAGCCGTGGCCACGGCGGCGGCGAGCACGAATCGGATGGCTCGGGTCATGGTTTTCTCCATCGATGGCCTACTTGATCGCGTTGGCGCCCGCCTGCGACACCTGCTCGTCCTGCACGGCCTGCACGCCGCTCGTGCCGACCGCGCCGATGAACTCGCCGCCCCGCACGATCGGAACGCCGCCCGCGAAGGTGATGCCGTTCGGCACTTCCTTGACCGTGCCTTCCTTGAGCTGGGCGCCATACGCCGAGGTGGCGAGCTTGGACGCGACGACGGTCGCCGCCTTGCGCATCGCGATGTCGTAGGACCGCGCCGACGCGCCGTCGAGGCGCCGCAGCATCACGGGGATCCCCGCGGCGTCGGTGACGACGATGCTGACGTTCCACTTGTTGCGTCGAGCTTCGGCTTCGGCGGCTTCGATGGCCTGCTGTGCCAGCGCATAGGTGAGCGCCTGGGGCGCCGCGGCCGGTTGCTGTGCGTTCATGAGGAAAGAAAACGCCAGGATGAAGATGAGGACGGTTCCAACAGTCGAACGACGAATCATCGTGATGGCTCCTTGGCCTGTTGAGAATGTTGGTGCTGAGAATGTTGAGAGTTGATGACGGGCTGTCATGAGTTGCGCTGCTGCAGAGACGAGCGGGGGTGCTATCTGCCGACGACGACGGTGATGTCTTGAGACGTGTACAGGCCGCCGTCGTGGGCGAGCGCCCGTACGACGTAAGTGCCTGGTTCTGCGAAGGTCGCGCGCGCCTGCCACGTGTTCGCCTCGGGGATCGGCGGCACCATGAAGCCCGACGACCACGGCGATCCTCCGCCGTCCCTCGTGTCTTCCCACACCTTGGTCTGCGGCGGATCGAAGGTGACCGCCCTGCCTGGCCCCCGATAGACGAAGAAGGACAGACGGAGGCCATTGGCGCCCTGCGGGAGCGTATAACTGCCGCCCGTGAGCGCCGGCATGTTCCGCTTGTTCGGCTTCCCATCGTCGGTCGCGATCGCCGCGAGCGCCACCGGCTCGCCGACTTTGGCGGTGCGGCTCTTCGCGCCTTCGATGCTCAGCGTCGGGGCCTTATTGCCGACCATGTCGGGTGAAGTGCTGAGGGCCCCGCCCGCGCCGATGTTCGACATGATGACCGTGTCGTCGAGCACGTAGTCGGGCCGCAGCGTGCCGAACGCCTTCTCCGTCCGGCCCTTGCTCGTGAGCGTCCAGACGATCTCCTTGGTGCCGAAGTCCTTCGGCACGCGGACCGTGAAGACGAAACGGTTGCGACGGGGGAAGAAGTGCGTCGGCTGACCGAGATCCGGGCCGCCCGGGTCCATGGTGTTGCCCGGGCCAAGCGAGATGGTCGTCTCCTTGTCCCACTCGCGGTTCATGTACCCGAACACGAGATCGAACGAGCCGTCCTCTCGCGCCAGCCAGCCTTCGTACACAGGTGAGATGTTCAGGTCGGCCTGGGACACCTGTGCGCGCAGCGGGTGGAACGCCGCGACGGCAAGAACCGCCGCGCTCGCGGCGACGAGGAACCGTCGCAACGTCTTCGGCGCTTCCATACGCTATTGCTGCTGGCCCGTCGTCAGGGGCGCGCGGGGCGCCGGGAGCTTTTCGAACGCGCAGAGCGGGCATCCTGGAGCGTCCTCGCCGGGCTTGAGGCCGAGACGCTGGCGCCGGGCGGCGACTTCCTCCTGGAACTTCTCGTCGGTGAGCCCGACGGCCTGCATGATCAGGATGTTCATGTTGTCGATCGACCGGTGGCCCAGGCCCGACCAGTTGCGCGGGTCGGCGACGTTCCTGTTCGCCGGCGTGTTCTCGTAGTAGCCGGTCACGCGAAGGATCGTCCCGCGTGGCAGCAGCGGCGCGGCGTCGTCCGCGTACTGGTAGGCGCGGACCCAGCTGTGATCGTAGCCGGAGCAGCTCAGCGTCTCGATGCGCGAGCCCCAGATGGCGTCGAGGCACATCCGGACGGCGGCCGCATGCATGTGCGGCTCGAACACCGTGATCTTCATCGGCTGCGTGAGCGTCTGGAACGCTTCGATCTTCTTGCCGGAGTCGCCGCCACGGATGTCGATGTCGCCGGTGCCGACGGGGAAGATGCGCTCGTTCACCTTGGGCTGGTAGCCCTTCGGATGGAACTTGAACGCGACCTCGAGGTGGCCGGTCGTGTCCTTGCCATTCGCGTGCATGTGCACGTTCGGGAAGCCGACGCGCGAGCCGGCGCGCAGGAGCTTCCCGGCGTCGGGGTTGAAGACGTCCGCGTTGCGCCCGACCTCGTGCACGGGCCAGCCGCCGCCGAGGCCCGCGACGCCGCTCTCGGCGGCGCCCGGAGCCAGGACGCTCATGAGCGCGTGATGGAAGATGAAGAGGCCGCCGACCGTGTTGGGTCCGGGCTTGCCCTGGGAATCGTTCACTTCCTTGATCTCGACCGCCGCGACGTAGCGATCTTCGGCGAGGCCCGTATCGGCGAACGCCGGCGTTGCCCCACCAGTCGGGCGTCACGGCCTTCAGGCTGACCGGGGGCGTCGAGACGACGAGATCGGGCGTGCCGATGGTCCAGCCCTCGGCGCCGCCGAACACGAGCGGCTTCGGCATGTCGTCCGGGTTGCCGCGCGGCGCGCCGCTGTCCGCCCAGCGTGCGATCTTCGCCACTTCCTCGTCGCTGAGCGAGATGTCGTTCTTGTACTGCTGGATGCCGATGTCCTTCTCGATGTACCACGGCGGCATCGTGCCCTGCTTGCTGCGGATCGACGTGCGGCGCTTGATGGCCGACGCGTACGGGCGCGCCTCCTCGTAGGTGAGAAGCGACATCGGCGCGACCGAGCCGGGCCGGTGGCAGTTCTGGCAGCTGCGCTGCAGGATGGGCGCGATGTCCTTCGTGAAGGTGACCTGAGGCGTGGCCGCCGGGGTTTGCCCCCACACGACAATCGGCGCGGAAACCGCGAGAGCGACCGCACCGCCGGCGAGCGCGGAAAGCCGACGCCTCGAAGCGGTGGATGGCAAGAACGGCATGTGCGGGTCCTCCTCGGACCAGGACGAAGTTACCGTCTGCTGGGTTCGACGGAACTCCGCGGATCATAGCGCGTCTCGGACGCCGCTCCATGGAGATATTTCGGGCGGTTTTTCACGCCGATTCTCAATCCAGCCGAGGGAAGGCCAGGTTGGTGGGACCGTGGAGGATGGGAAGAATGCAGGGCGCTCCGGCATTCGCCGGAGCGCCCTGTGGGTGGTTACCGGCCGTCGCGGTCGGCGTCGCCGGGCAGCGCACGTTCGACACGGTGCCACCCGTCTCGCACGGCATCCTTGGCGTCAGACCACGCCAAGCGCGACTTGTCCTTCGCGCGGTCCCAGCCGCGCTCGAGGCCGTCGGCCGCATCGTCCCAGGCAGCGTCGGTCTTCGCGCGCGATTCCCACCCATAACGGTAGGCGTCGCGGTAGTCGCCATAGTCGTACCCGGTCTTCACGTAGGGACGGGTGCGATAGTTTGTGCGCCAATACGCGTCTTCGGCCGCCGGGTCGATCGCCTCGGCAATGGCGCCACCGGTGAGCCCGCCGGCGACGGCACCGACGGCTGCGCCGATCACCGCGCCGGCCGGGCCGCCCAGCGACGCACCCGCTGCCATACCCGTGACCGCGCCGCCCGCCGCCCCCACGCCCTCGCTGACCGAGTGGTCCTTTTTCAAATTAGCCATGGTGCCATCCCTTCCTGAAAGTGAATCCGAGGCGATGCCCCGGCTAGTTGCCAACGGTCAGCTCGTTGCGCACGCGGTAACCGACGGCCTTGGTTACGGCGATCTCTTCGGCGACACTCTTCTGTGCCGAGGTTGGCACACGACCCTTCAGCGTGACGGTCTTCGTCGCGTGATCGCTGTCGACGTTGATATCGCTCGCATCGACTCGGGAATCGGCCATGAGCGCCGTTTTCACGTCCATCGTCTCCACCGCGGCATCAGCGGCGCGTCCGCCGTTGGCCACGGCTCCGCTCACAGCCGAGCCCGCGTCCTTCGCAGCATCCGCCGTCGCTGAGGCGGCTCTCTCTGCTGAGTCGCTCGCTTTATCCGCGGCCTCCGAGGCGTTGCGTTCTGCACGATCGCTGCAAGCCACTGACGTGACGGCAATCACAGCCGCCCCAATCCAGGTTGTTACCTTCGTTCGAGGTGTCATTCCTGCCTCCTCGTACCGTCAGGAGCAAGTCAAATGCCGCACGACGCACGACTGATGAGCGGTGGAAAGTTCCAGGAATGGTGCACGCTGCCCACACTCTGATGAAACCGTCGCCCTGTCCGCCTCCGCCTTTTCGCTGCCCCATGTCGCACATCGCCGAACGCGCCAGCTCAGCTTTCAGGTCGCACGCGTCACCATATACTTTCCGGTTTAAGGAGACCGCGACCGTGATGCAGCCGACTTCGAGCGTTGATCCCCGGCCGTGCGCCCCGACCGGGGTGCCAGGCCTTGACGACATCCTCGCCGGAGGCTTTACGCGCCGGCGCCTCTACCTGATCGAAGGCAGGCCCGGGTCCGGGAAGACGACGCTCGCGATGCAGTTCCTGATGGACGGGGCGCGCCTCGGCGAGTCGGTGCTGTACATCACGCTCTCGGAAACCGAGGAGGAGCTCCGCGCCGTGGCGGTGTCCCATGGCTGGAACCTCGACGGCGTCGAGATCCGGGAGCTCGTGCCGGCGGAGGCTTCGCTCGATCCCGACGAACAGAACACGATGTTTCATCCGTCGGAGATCGAGCTCGCGTCGACGATGAAGGCCTTTCTCACGGATGTGGAACGCCTGAAGCCGTCGCGCGTGGTCTTCGACTCCATGTCCGAGCTCCGCCTCCTCGCGGGGGCGGCCTTGCGGTACCGCCGGCAGATTCTGGCGTTGAAGCAGTTTTTCTCGACAAGGGACTGCACGGTCCTGCTGCTCGACGACATGACGGCGACCGACCACGACCTGCAGATGCAGAGCATCGCGCACGGCGTCCTGCTGCTCGAGCAGCTCAACCCCGAATACGGCGCGGAGCGCCGCCGGCTGCGGGTCGTCAAGTACAGAGGCGTGAAGTTCCGCGGCGGATTCCACGACTACGTGATCTATCGCGGAGGAATCCACGTGTTCCCGCGCCTGGTGGCCGCTGAACACCGCCAGGAGACGACGCGCGCGAAGCTGCAGAGCGACATCCCCGCGCTCGACGCGCTGCTCGGCGGGGGCATCGAGGAAGGGACGAGCACGCTCATCGTCGGCGCCGCCGGCACGGGCAAGTCCACGCTGGCGGCGCAGTTCGCCTCGGCCGCCGGGGACCGGGGACAGCGAGCGGCGCTCTTCATCTTCGACGAGAGCCCCGATACGCTGCTCACGCGCTGCGCTGGGTTGGGGGTCGATCTGCCCAAGCACATCGACTCCGGCGTGATCTCGGTGCAGCAGATCGACCCGGCGGAGCTGACGCCGGGCGAGTTCGTCCACGCCATCCGCCAGGCGGTCGAGGCGGACAATGCCAAGATCGTCGTGATCGACAGCCTGAACGGCTACATGAACGCCATGCCGGAAGAACGGCACTTGATGATCCAGCTCCACGAGCTCCTGATGTTCCTCGGCCAGAAGAGCGTGGCGACGATGCTGATTGGCGCACACCAGGGCCTCATCGGCGCGCAGATGTCGACGCCCGTCGATGCCACGTACCTGGCAGACGCGGTCATCCTTCTCCGCTACTTCGAGAACAAGGGCGAAGTGCGGCAGGCCATCTCCGTGATGAAGAAACGGGGCAGCAGGCACGAGCGGACGCTGCGTGACTTCCGGCTCGACTCCGGGCGGATCACCGTGGGCGCACCGCTGCGGGAATTCAGCGGCGTGCTGACCGGGGTCCCCAGGTATGAGGGCCCCGCCGCGCTCCCGCGCAGCGACGAGGGCGTGTGACGATTAGCGGAAACAACGACGGCCGGCTGCTGTTCCTGGCCGCGACGGCTCGGGACGCGGCGACAACCCAGGCCCTCCTCTCGCCGCTCGAAATCCGGCTGGACGTATGTCGAACGTTCGACGAGCTGCTTCGGGGTGTTCGGGAAGGCACCGGCGCAATCCTGGTGCCCGAAGAGGCGGCGACGCCCACAAACAATGCCGCGCTCGGAGCGTTGCTGGCGTTGCAGCCGCCCTGGTCGGACCTGCCGGTGCTGATACTGACGCGGCCTGGCGCCGACTCCTCCGAGTCCGGCGAGGCGGTACGGAGGCTGGGGAACGTGACGCTGCTCGAGCGCCCGCTCCGGGTGTCCACGTTGATGACCGCGGTGCGGACGGCGCTCAGGGCGCGTGAGCGTCAGTACCAGATTCGTGAACATCTCGAGCAACGCAGCCGGGCCGAAGAGTCGCTCCGCCTCGCCGATCGGCGAAAGGACGAGTTCCTGGCCACGCTCGGCCACGAGCTGCGAAACCCGCTGGCTCCGCTGCTGACTGCCGTTCAGCTGTTGAAAACGTCTGGAAGCGACGGTGCCGTGGTCAGCCGCGTCAGGCCGGTGATGGAGCGCCAGATCAGCCACCTCGTCAGGCTCGTGGACGATTTGCTCGAGGTTTCGCGCATTACCCGAGGCCTCATCGAGGTCCAGCGCGAGCCGGTGGATCTGGCGTTCGTGCTGCACTCTGCCATCGACACCAGCCGGCCTGCGCTCGACGCCGCCGGACACCAGCTGACCGTGGACCTGCCGCCGGAGCCGATCATCGTGCACGGGGACAGCGTCCGGCTCACCCAGGTTTTTGCCAACCTCCTCAACAACTCGGCAAAGTACACACGGCCCGGGGGGCAGATCGGCATAAGCCTTCGAAAGGAAGGAAGCCGCGCCGTCGTCTCGGTCCGCGACAACGGCATCGGCATCCCCGCCGATCTGCTCGGTTCGGTCTTCGAGATGTTCACCCAGGTCGATCGCTCGAGCCGCCAGGCACAGGGCGGGCTGGGCATCGGCCTGACGCTGGTGCGAAGCCTGGTGACCATGCACGGCGGCACGGTGGAAGCCCGCAGCGAAGGCCCAGGGCGTGGCAGCGAGTTCATCACGGTTCTTCCGGTAATCGCGGTGGGCATCGCCAGGGCACAGGAGGCGCCAACCCAGGGGTTCTTTCCTCAGCGCCGGATTCTCATCGTGGACGACAACGTGGATGCGGCAGACACCCTCGGGGATCTATTCGATCGTCCTCGGTGCGACGGTCGAGGTCGTTCACGATGGGCGCAATGCGCTCGACGCCCTGGAGGCCTTCAAGCCCGACGCGGTGCTCCTGGACATCGGCATGCCCGACATGGATGGATACGAAGTCGCCAGGCGCATCCGGGCGATACCGGCACAGCGCCACATCCTGCTGGTCGCACTCACGGGCTGGGGTCAAGAACACGATCAGCGTCGGTCGCGCGCCGCGGGCTTCGATCACCACGTGGTCAAACCGCCCGATGTCCAGCGGCTTCGCGAGCTGCTGACCGTGGGTGGGCCAGCTTGATCAGAAGCGCCCGCGCACGCCCACCAGGAACGGCATTGTCCAGCGGGCACTCTTATCGTTGATGGTCTCGAGCCCGGTGCCCTGCAGGTCGTCCACCTCCGACATGCCGCCGACGTACCGGATGCCGATCTGGCTGAAGACGCCCATCCTCGGCGACACATTCCAGAGCACGCCGACATTGCCACCGAGGGTAAACGCTGCCGTCTGGTCGTAGAAATCCGTCGCGTCGAGCGTGAAATTGGCTTGTGGCGCGACCAGCACGACATCGGTCTTGTCGACAAATCCGATGCCGATCGTGCCCTCCGCGTACGGCCGCACGTTGCTGTTTGTTCGCCCATAACGTCTCATGCCCACGTCGAGGCCGAAACTCTGATAGTCGGAGTACTGGCCGTAGAGGCGGCTGGCGCCGTAGTCGCCCATGGTCGTGAGGTCTGCGTCGAGCGACTGGAAGGTGAAGGTGACCCGGGCTTCGGTCGACTCGTTGTAGCTGTACCCACCGCCGAACCGGAGGTGCAGGCCGGTGCCGTACACGTCCTCGTAGCGGTTCTTCAAGATCACGACGGTCTGGTTGTTCAACGAGCCGATGGCGCTCGAGTTGATGTTGCCGCTGATGCTGTTATCCCACCCGATGCCGAACTCGACGTTCCACTTGTAGGCTGGCGGCTGCTGTGCCTGGGCCGTGGATGTCACAGAGAGGGCGGCCACGACCATCGTGGCTGTGCCGAGCGATCTGGCCGTCATTGGCATGCGCCTGCCCTCAGCGCCGCGAGCAGCGAGCTGCCCGGTAGCGCCCGAATGCGCGGCGGCCCTCATCATCATCACCAGCACGGCGTTCAGAATGAGGCGTGCGCTGACGAGGCCCACGGCGACCGACAGCGCGAACAATGCGGCGACCGCGATCGCGTCCATGGCTAGATGACCGGACGGCGTCCGTTCACGAAGTTCACCAGCATCAGCACCAGCGCGATCACGAGCAGCACGTGAACGAAGGCGCCGATGGTGTAGGTCCCGACGACGCCGAGGAGCCACGCCAGCAGCAAAATGATCGCCAATGTCATCAACATCACTGCACCTCAGAAGGCTGCACGCCTTCGAAACCGGCCGCATCAGGGCGGCGTGCGTCGTCAGTGCAATTCGAGAGCCGTACCGTACCGGCTCGGCTGTAGCGCAGCCGATCGTGATGCGGCGATCTATGTTCGCGAAGGTATCTGGCCTAAAACCGCGGCAGGATGGGACGCACCTTCCAGCGCATGTAGGCCACGAAGGCGAGCAAGGCGAAGAGGACCGCCGTAATGACCGCCGAACTGTGTTCGGCGCGTTGCACGTGTACTACCGTCGCGCCCACCATGATCGGCAGCAGGCACACCGCCGCCAGCGGGATCAGGCGAGGCATGATCCGCGTGAGGCCCGGCAGCGTCAGCCCGACGGCCGCGAGGACTTCGGCCACGCCGAGGAAGAGGCGGAACGGCGTGCTCATCATCGCATTCATGGCTTCGACCAGATCCGGTGGCGGGGCGAGCAGGAGCCAACCGTGCGCCGCAAAGGCCGCCGCGAGCGCGACCTGTAGCACCCATAACAGAGCGTTCATCACTGGTCTCCTTTTCGCGAGACGAGATCCTCGAGCCGATCGTAGTCGATGCCAGCCAAAGTTGAGCTCTTCGGGAGGCCCTTGGTACAGCAAATGCTTCGGGCGATGAGAAGGCAGAGCTCGCGACGCCTGCTCGGGAAGGGGGACGTTGGATGGCGAAGTACGGAGAGTCGGCTTCCAAGACTGTGGCGTCCGCAATGCGCCGGCGCAAGAGGGGCACGCTCAAGAGCGGGTCCGGCCAGCGGGTCACGAGCCGCAAGCAGGCCATCGCCATCGGCCTGAGCGAGGCGAGAGAGAAGGGCGCCAAAGTGCCTCGGAAACAGACGGCCAGAAAGCGCAGCCGCTCAGTTCCCGCCGCCGGCGGGGGTGAAGGACGCTGATGTCCGATCGCCATCCGTGACCGTTCATGCCATTCAAGAGCCGGGCTCAGCGGCGCAAGTTCGCCCAGTTGCTCGTCGAGGGGAAGATCTCTGACGAAACCTACGAGGAGTGGAACCGGTCGACCGGCCGCAAGAAGCTGCCCGAGCGCGTGACACCGGTTGCACGCCGGAAGAAGGTGGCGGCCCGGAAAACCAGGAGGCCCGCGCGGCGGCGAACATCCGGCCGGACATCCCGCCGGAAGTAAAGGTCGACAAGGCGTGCCCAGTGGCCTGCCCGGAGAGTGTGATGACATCATCAGAAGTCCCCGGCGCTCTCCTCGTGCAGTTGATCTGGCTGTTCGTGCTGGCCCTTCCGGTGGCCTCGATTGCCTGGACGGTCACCCACGAAGAAATCCTCCGCGAGCCCCGCGAATTCTGCGCGCTGCGAAGCCAGCGCGGAACGTCGCTTCTCGGGCGCAAGTTCTTCTATGTGTTCACGTGCGAGTACTGCTTCAGCCACTACGTCGTGGCGCTGGTTCTCGCGTTGACGGGTTACCGATTGCTCCTGGACGACTGGCGGGGATACGTCATCAGCTTCTTCGCGCTGGCCGGCATGGCCAACGTCTATCTCAGCCTGTTCGGACGGCTGCGCGTCGAGATCAAGTCCGAGCGGCTCGACGTGGCCGCCAAGCAGGAGATGGTGCCCGCTGCTGAGGTTCCACGCTGACTGGGGCTTGTGGTTCCCATTCCCCACCCTCGCACCAGCGTTTGCCAATTCGTTGCACCCGGATGCCAGCCAGAGCGCATGCCGCCGGCCCGTGTCCAGCCTCTGCACTCCGGACCAGGACGCCAAAAGAATGGCGACGTGCTTGCTTTACGGTCGAACATGCCTCCCCATGCGACTGAGCGCCAGACGACACCGTACTGGGAATCCAGCTCGATGCCGAGGTTCCCGCGAATCGAGAGCGACCTCCGCGTCGACGTCGCCGTGGTCGGCGGCGGCCTGACCGGGCTGACGGCCGCGTACCTGCTGACGAGGGCCGGGCTCACTGTGGCTCTCCTGGAGCGAGGGCGGTGCGGCACGGTGGACACGGGCCACACGACCGCGCACCTGACCATGGTGACGGACACCGGTCTGGCAGAACTGGTCAAGCGCTTTGGCCCTGACCACGCCCAGGCGGCGTGGGACGCCGGTCTCGCAGCGATGTCGCAGATCGACGAGACGATCCGTGAACACGAGATCGATTGCGGCTTCGAGTGGGTCGACGGGTATCTGCATCAGCCCCTCGGTGAAGACGGCGACGCCGGCGCGGCGATGCTTCGGGACGAGGCGGCCGCCGCAATCGAGCTTGGATTCGACGCGAGCTACGTGAGCGACGTGCCGTGGCTTGGCGGACCGGGCGTTCGATTCGACAACCAGGCGAGGTTCGATCCGCGGCGCTATCTGGCGGGCCTAGCCGCGCACCTCACCAGGCGCGGCCAGATCTTTGAGCTGAGCGACGTCGAGGCGTTCTCGGCCTCGCCGCTCTCCGTGAAGGCCAACGGGTCCACCGTCTACTGCGGCGACATCATCGTCGCGACCCACAACCCCGCCGCCGGGCTCGCCGGCCTCCTCGACGCGAGCCTCTTCCAGACCAAGCTCGCTCTGTACACGAGTTACGTGGTCGCCGGAAGCGTGCGCAAGGGCGCGGTGCCCGACGCGCTGTTCTGGGACACGTCACGCCCGTACCGCTATATGCGGATCGAGAAGCAGCAGGGGCAGGATCTGGTGATTCTCGGCGGCGAGGATCACAAGACCGGACAGGTGGCCGACACGTCCGCGTGTTACCAGCGGCTCGAGCACACCCTGAAGCAGATGCTCGATCGTGTCGAGTTGAGCCACCGGTGGTCGGGCCAGGTCATCGAGACGCCGGACGGCCTGCCGTACATCGGCCGCACCGCGGATCATCAGGTACAGCGCGACCGGCTTCGGCGGCAACGGGATGACGTTCGGCACGCTGGGCGCGATGATGGCCGTGGACGCCATTCTCGGCAGGGCCAATCCCTGGACCGATCTCTTCGACCCGTCGCGCAAGGCGCTGGCCCGCGGGCTGTGGCGATACGTCAGGGAGAACGCGGACTATCCCTACTACATGATTCGCGATCGGTTTGCGGGTCCCGAGGCGCGGGACCTGCGATCGGTCAGGCGAGGGCAGGGGAAGATCCTCGATCGCAACGGCACCAAGGTCGCCGCCTATCGAGACATCTCGGGCGCCACCATTTTGAGGTCGGCCACGTGCCCGCATCTTGGCTGTCTCGTGGCGTGGAACGACGCCGAGCGCACGTGGGACTGCCCCTGTCACGGCTCCCGGTTCACTCCCGAAGGAGATGTGATCGCGGGGCCGGCCGAATCCCCGCTGCCGGATCCTTAGACCGACAATGGAGCAGACCATTGCGGAACTGCCGAGCCTGGAACAGCTGGCGCGCGTCGCCTCCCGCCTTCTGGCGGCTGCTGTGCTTGGCGGTCTGGTCGGCGCCGAGCGGGAATGGGTCGGGCGGGCGGCCGGCCTTCGGACGCACATGGTGGTCGCGCTCGGCTCAGCCGTCTTCGTCCTCATCCCGGTCGAAACAGGGGCAAGCAGGGACAGCGTGACGGCAGTGATCCAGGGCGTTGCCACGGGCGTCGGCTTCATCGGCGCGGGCACGATTCTCAAAGCTGCGGATCAACGCGAGGTCCAGGGCCTGACGACGGCAGCCACCATCTGGATGACCGGTGCGCTCGGCATCGCTGCCGGGATTGGACACTGGTGGCTTGCGGCTGTCGGCGTGGCGATCGCATGGGCGATCCTGACGGTGTTGACCGGCCTCTCGCGCCGGCTCCAGGCCAAAGCCGACGCTCAGAGTCTCGCTCTGGTGAGGGAGCCTGCTCCGCGAGCGCGTACGGACAGCGACCGCGGATCCGCCGGTTGAACCATTTCGCGATAACGTTCGATCGAGGTCACATCCAGGTTTCGCGCGGCCCACTCGGAGCCGTCGGAGAGGCTTGCCTCGGCCAGTGGCATGGCTATAGCATGTATGGCTATGACAGATATCGATGCGCGTGTGCTCGATCGGGAGCTGAAGAAGGGGTCGGCGGAACTTATCCTCCTCTCGATCGTCGAATCACGTGCGCGCCATGGATACGAGATCAGCAAGCTCATCGAGGCGCGGTCGGGCGGGCGGCTCAAGTTTCACGTGGCCTCGTTGTATCCGCTGCTCTACCGGCTCGAAGAACGCGGCTGGCTGCAGGGCCGCTGGGTGGAGAAGGCCGGCGAGCGCCGCCGCCGGTTCTACAGCCTCACGGCCGAAGGCCGCCGTGTGCTGACGCGTCAGCGCCAAACCTGGAAGAACTTCGTCCGCGCGATGGGCCTTGTCACCGGAGTGGACCATGCCTGACCCTTCGACCTCAGGGTCGCCACGAGCCGATTCGAGAGGCGGCTGGGCCGAGCAGCTGCGGCCACGGCTGGCCACGCTGCGGCTCAGCCCGACCCGCGAGGCAGAAATCGTCGAAGAGCTGTCGCAGCATCTCGACCAGCGATTCGACGAGCTCAGAGAAGGCGGAAACAGCGAACACGACGCGCGGCGTCTTGCGATGGACGAACTGCTCGACGGCGACGCGCTGGCCCGACACATGCGATCCCTGCGCCAGGCACACGCCCCGCCGCCGCCCACGCCCGGCGTGCCAGGCGGGTGGTCCGCGGCCGAGCTCTGGCAGGACCTGCGCTACGCCGTCCGAATGCTGGGACGGCAGCCCGGCTTCGCGGCAGTGGTGGTGCTCACCATCGCGCTCGGCATCGGCGCCAACAGCGCCATCTTCGCCCTGGTCGACGCCACACTCCTCCGGCCGCTTCCGTTCGGCGAACCTGAGCGCCTCGTGATGGTGTCGGAGCGGAGCGCCGCATCGGCAAGGGGCCCGGTCTCGCCGCGGAACCTTCTGGACTGGAACGAGCGGAATCGCACGTTCGAGCTGATCGCCGCCTACATCCCGAGCGTGGGCGGCATGGTGATGGCCGGCGCGGACGGCCTCGCCGAGGACGTGCCCCGGCAGTGGGTGACCGCCGGCTTCTTCGACGTCCTCGGTGTTCGCCCGATTGTCGGGCGCACGTTCCTTCCGGAAGACGATGCCCGTCGTGCGAACGCCGTCGTCCTGAGCGAGCGCTTCTGGCGGGCGCGCCTCGGCGCGGACCCGGAGATCGCGGGCCGCGACATCCGCCTCGACGGCGTTCCGTACACGGTGCTGGGCGTGGTTCCCAGAGACTTCGAGCTGCTCGGCGGCACCAGCGTCTGGGGGCTGCTTCCGATCCAGGGCGCTCCACCTGCGACCCGAAGTCAGTACATGTTTCGAGCCATCGGACGCTTGAGGCCCGGCGTCCCGCTCGACGCCGCGAACGCCGACATGGCGGCGGTGGCCGACGGGCTCGCGCAGGAGTTTCCGAACACGAACAAGGGCCGCGGCGTCGCGCTCGTGCCCCTGCACGACGCGTTGATCGGCAGCGAGCTTCGCTACACGTCACTGCTGTTTGTCGGGGTCGTCGGCTTCGTGCTTCTCATCTGCTGCGCGAACGTGGCCAACCTGCTCCTCGCGCGGGCGACGGTGCGCACCAGGGAGCTGGCGATCCGCTCGGCGCTCGGCGCGGGCCGGTCCCGGGTGATGCGTCAGCTGCTCACGGAGAGCCTCGTGCTTTCCCTCCTGGGGGGCGCGCTGGGGGTCGCCGTCGGCGCTGCGATTCTGAGCGTCGCGCCGTCGCTCGTTCCGCAGGGTCTCCTGCCGGCGGCCGTCACCCTCACGTTCAACCTGCGCGTGGCGGCCATTCTGCGGCGCGGCCGCGCTGTTCGCCGGACTGCTGTTCGGCCTCGCGCCGTCGTGGCACGCCACCGGTTTCCAGCTGGCGCGGGCGATGGCCTCGGAGGGACGGACCGCCACGGGCCGCGGCGGTCGACTTCGGTCGCTGCTCGTCGTCGGGGAGGTTGCAACGGCGGTCCTGCTGCTCTTCGGCGCCGGGCTGCTGCTGCGGACGCTCCTCGCGATCGAGAACGTCGACCGCGGCTACCGCGCGCAGGGCGTGCTCACGATGGTCGTCGACCCGCTCGGCGCGCAATACCCGACCCAGCAGTCCCTGCTCCAGTTCTTCGACGATGTCGAGCGGGAAATCACGGCCGTGCCGGGCGTCAGCAGCGTGGCGTGGGCGAGCACGCTGCCGCTGGGCGTTTTCCTCGGCGGGGCAGTCCTTCTTCGACGTGGTCGGCGACGCCGCCAGTCGACGAGAGCCGCCGCCCCACGGCCGACTTTCAGATCGTCAGCCCCGCCTACTTCCGGACGCTGGAGCTCCCCCTTGTCGCGGGCCGCGGCTTCGACGAGCACGACACGCGCGACAGCGGTCGGGTGTGCATCGTGAACGAGGCGTTCGTCCGAAACCACCTGCAGGGCCGCTCGCCGATTGGCCTGCGCATCGCCACGCGGTCGACCATGTTCACCCAGACGCCGCCAGTCGTGCGGGAAATTGTCGGCGTCGCCCGCCAGGTGAAGGGCCGTCCCGAGGAAACCGACGATCTCGTGCAGATCTACGTCCCGATGGCCCAGAACGCCGTGGACGACATCTTCATGCTCGTGGCGCCGCAATCGGGAGACGCGACGGCGTTGGCCGGGTCCATCCGCGCGGCGATTGGACGCGTCGACAAGGCGCAGCTCGTGAGCCTCAGGTTCGTCAGGACGCTCGAGGACGTCGCCTGGGAGGCGACGGCCCGCCACCGATTCCGGGCCGTGCTGGTGACGACGTTCGCCGGGCTGGCGCTGCTCCTGGCGATGGTGGGCGTGTTCGGCGTCCTCGCGTATACGGTTCAACAGCGCGTGCGCGACTTCGGCGTGCGCCGTGCGCTCGGCGCGACGACGGGCGACGTGTTCCGCCTCGTCGTCGGCGACGCGGCCCGTGTGATCGCGGCCGGAGCGGTCATCGGGCTCGTCCTGTCCGCCGCGTTCAGCCGGCTGCTCGCGACGATGCTGTACGGCGTTCAGCCGCTGGATCCGGCGACGTTCGCGTTCGTGACGATCGCGCTCGGGCTGACGGCCGTCGTCGCGGTTGCCGGCCCCGCGTGGCGCGCGACCCGTATCGATCCCGCGATCGCACTGCGAGGCGAGTGACAGCAGCCCCGCCGCCGCCCGCGGCTACGTGCCCTGGCTGACGATCAGCGGCTTGCCAAACGCCCGCTCGAATCGCTTGTTCAGTCCCCTGGCGAGCCAGGAGGGCAGCATCGGCACCGAAAGCGTCACCTCGCGCCCGATCTTACAGTGCACCCGTATCCGCGAGCCGCGTGGACACCTGGCCTCGATCTCATCGGCCAGCGCAAGAACGATGGCGGCACGCTCCAGCATCCCGCGCTCGTCCGCGTCGCTGATATGTGCCAGTGGCAGAAGGTCGGCGTGCCGGTCACCGGCGCGTCGGACGATGGACGACATCAGCGCGAGCTCGTCATGCGCGAAGCCGGTGAGCTCGGTGGCGAGCAGGATGTTGGCCACGTGCTCGTGGCGTTTCACCACGTCGAGCGTCCGGCCGAGGTCGAGCACACGAGCCGCATGGTCGATCGCCGAGGCGACGCTGGCTGGCGCGCGCGGCTCGAGCGCCCGCAGCAGCGAGGCGGCCACCTCCCGCCGCCGCGCCGCGGCCTCGGGCCTCCACCCATCGAACTGCGAGACGAGAGACGACAACGAAGCCTCTTTGACGATCTTCGGCGACCCCATGGCCATATTCAGACATTTCAGCGCGACGCCTTCTCTCACGCCCTGGCCCGAGACGAGGATGTGCTTCGCACCCACGAACTCCGCCAGTGTCTGGATGGCGGCGGCGCCGCCAACAATCGAGTCCGCGCGATCCGCGCTGAGCCCGTGCACGTCGTCGCGACGCTTCTCGCTGATCCTCGCGAGGCGGTCGACAATCTCCCCGAGGCGGACCACCGAGAGCTCGTAGGCGTGAATCCTCGAGATGGGATACCGGCGAATCTGGCAGTCGATCTTGGCCAGATTCCTCAGGGTGCCGCCGGTGCCGACGAGGCGTTCGCCGGACCGCAGGCGACCGACGCGTGCCTTTGACAGCTGGCGACGGACGTGGTCGCGAAGGCGCCGGAGCTGCTTGCTGCTGGGAGGATCCGATGCGAGGAACTTCTCACTGAGCCGCAGCGCGCCGAACGGGAAGCTCACGCCGCTGGAAGGTGTTCGCCTCGCAAACCGAGTGATCTGCAGGCTCCCGCCGCCGAGGTCGAAGAGCAGTCCGTGCGCGACAGCGAGGCCCCGAACGGCGCCCGAGAAACCCAGGCGCGCTTCCACCCGTCCGCCGATGATGGCGATCCGAATCCCGAGCTCGCGCCGCACCCGTTCGACGAAGAGCGCGCCGTTGCTCGCGTCGCGCATGGCCGCGGTGGCCACTGCGGCCGTCCGACTGGCTCCGGCGCTGTCCGCAATCGCCTGAAAATCGCGCAGCGCCTCCATCGTGCGCGCCATCGTCGCCTCGCTCAGATCCCCGCGCGTGTCGACATCGTGGACGAGCCGCAGGGGCGCGCGCGACGCGGCGAGCAGGTGCAGGTGGCTGGACCGATCGCGTTCGAAGACCATGACGCGGCCCGAGTTCGATCCGATATCGATCACGGCGATGGAATCGGGGTTCCTGCGGACCGTGCGACCCTTGGCCGCGCGCGTTGGCATCCCTTCCAGCATCACATGTCGGCGCGGGTCACACCAGCTCGCTTGCGCATCAGGGTTGGTCAAGCTGCAAATGGCGCTCGAGTTGATCTTGCCGCGGATGCGCGATCAGGGCAGCTCGAGATCGTAGGCGGTCACACGCCAGGCGCCGTTTTCCTGAGCCCACATCGTGCGCAGCACGGGCGCTTCGCCCCCGCGCGTCTGAAAGCGGATGTTCAGCCCGAAGGCCCTTCCATACTCGGCAGGAACCGCGGCCGGCGCAGGCTCGCCGCGCGTCCGGGCGCCGCAGTCCGATGCGGCGGCGATCGCGTTGGGGAGGCTGGTGAGCGAGAATACTCGCGAGTCCGCGTGGTCCATCACCCGCACGACCGGGAGCACCGGTTCCGCCGGGCTCAGCACCCTGTCGAGGCTCCGCACACTGCCGACCTGCTTGCCCGCGCGTTCGAATCCCGCTCGAATTCGCCGGCCGGCTTCGTCGGGTGACGTCGCGGCAGGCTCATCCGGATCCCGCAGCAGGTTGTAGCACGCGTACGCTTGCGGGGAGAGATATCCGAACGCCGCGTCGTAGTTCCTCCGTATCAGCCAGGTCTCCAGAAACGCGCGAGCCGCGCGGGCGAAGCCTGGATCGGCGGGGATCCTAGCGACCGTGGCGTCAGGCGGCGCGACGAGCGCCGGCGCGTCCGGGTCGTCGGCACCCGTCCGCCACGACACGATCTTCCAGTACCCGTCCTCCCTGGCCCACAGGAGCGCGACGGCCTGGCTCTTCTGCCCGGCCACGTTGAAGGTGACGCCGAAGTAGTTGCCGTAGGCGCGCCGCTCGTCGTTCCTCCCGAGCGTCAGCCGGCTCTCGCAGTCGAAGTCGGCCGCCGCATCGTCCGGTACCGAATAGATGACGAACTGCGCGTGATACGGCTGGGTCACGACCTTGAGTCCGGGTACCGGGAACCGCACGCCGACCGTGGCATCCTCGAGCGAGCGCCTCGGGCCGAGCGTGTCGTGCGCGGCTTTCAGGTTCATCAGCAGCTGAAAAGGCGCAAGGCCGCGGTCGAAGTCGCTCGGATCCTCGCTGTCTTGTGCGAGGCACGCGTAGGCTTGTTCGGACACGTACCCCATGGCCGCGTTCACGTCACCTTCGACGAGCCAGGCCTTGAGGAAGTCGTTCGCCATGACGTCGATGTTCTTCCTGCCGGCGCGCGGTGCCTTCGGGAGCGCGAAGGTCTTGTCCTTCGGTTCCGGCTCCGCCGGGCTGTTCAGCCGAATGCCGAAGAAGCCCCGCCACCAGTTCTCCAGGCCTGCCCAACGGCCGCTGTGCCGGTCGGAGTTGTTGCCAGCCCGCACGTCGGAGTTCGCAGAGCTGAGGTGTCCATTGAACATGGAGACAGGAAACATCGACGACCGGTAGTCGACGTCGACGTCGGCGCGCCGTCCATCGGTTGCGACGGAGATCTGGATGGACGGCACGCCGCCCTGCTGCCGGTAGTTGACGGGGAAAGCCCTTGTGATACACGGCGTTGTCGGCGCCGCGCCTGAACTCCTTCGAGCGTTCGAGCGTGGTGAGCGCGCCTTCGACGAGGCGGACGTACAGGCGGAACTGACCGTCGCCGGACGCCCCGGCGACTTCGCCCCTGATCGACTCGACGCGTTCGACGAGCGACAGCGAATCGCCGAGCGGCGCGCCCGACCCATCGCTCAGCGTCGTGGTCATGAGGGCGTGCGTGACGGCGTCGAACGTGGTCTTGGACGAGAAGCTGAGGATCTCGTCGTAGAACGGTCCTGCCTCCGCCTTCTGTCCGGTCGCTTCGTTGAAGCGCACGACCCAGGTGGCGACGAGCTGCTGGCGTCGCGGGCCGAGCCCGGAGTAGTCGCCGCCGAACTGAACCGGGGCTTGCTGGCCGAGGACGGCAGGAACGAACATCGCAGCCAGGACCGCTGCGCCAACGGACAAGGCCATTCGACCAGACGACACCCGCGCTGTCACCATCTCCCCCCCAAGGGCACGTGCTACCGCATCATGGAACACGCGAACTCTATCATGTCAAATCGAGCCCTTCTGTCTCACCCAGTCTTTCCGACGTTATCACTTTTCACGCCTGGTCCGACGTTGGCTGCCGCTATCGCCCGGGGTTGCTCACGAAGCGGTAGCCCACGCCGCGGACCGTCTGCAGATGGCGGGGGCGGCCGGGCTCATCCTCGATGTAGCGACGCAGCCGCACGATGAAGTTGTCGATCGCGCGGGTGTCGGTGTCCTCGCGCACGCCCCACACGTTCTCGAGAATCGCCTTGCGCGACACCGGCGAACCTTCGTGCTGCACGAGGTAGCGCAGGAGTTCGGCTTCCATCAGCGTCAAGCGGCATCCGCTTCTCGCCGACGCGCACTTCCATCTGCTCGAAGTCGATGCTCTTGCCGCGAAAGGCATACTGCGAACGGGACCGGCGGCGTTTCGGCCGCCATCTGCTGCCGGAACCACTCGGTGCGCCGGAGCAGTCCGCGCACCCGCGAGATCAGGATCGGCAGCTCGAATGGCTTGGTGAGGTAGTCGTCCGCGCCCATTTCGAACCCGCGCAGCACGTCCTCCGATCGCCCGCGCGCGGTCAGCATGAGCACCGGCACGTACCGCCGCGTCCGCCGCAGTTCCGCCACGACGCCAAAGCCGTCGATGCCCGGAAGCATCAGGTCCAGGATGACCAGATCGTAGCGGCTCGGCTCCGCCGTCGAGCCGCCGCAGCGCTTCCTCGCCGTTGTCCGCGACATCCACGTCGTGCTGCTCGGCCTCGAGGTTGAAGCGCAGGCCGTCGGCCAGGTGCTGCTCGTCTTCGACGATGAGAATGCGGCTCATTGCGTCGCGACCAGCGGCAGCTCGACGGTGAAGGCGCTGCCGTGCCCGACGCCGTCGCTCTCGACGAACACCTTGCCGCCGTGCCGGCCGACCACCGAGCGGACGATGAAGAGCCCGAGGCCGGTGCCCTTGACCCGCGTCGCGCCCGGGATGCGATAGAAGCGCTTGAAGATGCGCTTGCGCTCCGCCGGCGAGATGCCGATGCCCTTGTCGCGGACTCGAAGCGCGATCGTCGCGCGGATCCGTCTGCTCGAGTTCGACCGCCACCCGCACGTCCGGCCCCGAGTACTTGATCGGCGTTGTCCACGAGGTTCGAGACGACGGCTCTCAACTCGTCCTCGTCGCCGAGCACGCGCCGCCCTTCGCGCTCTGGTCAACGACTCCCGATAGGTCAGCGCTTCCACTGGCAGGCGATGGCGGGTCCGCGCCAGCGCGAGGCACTCCTGCACGAGCACGCTGAAGTCGACGGGCCGGCTGTGCCCTTGGCGGACGCGCGCGCCGATCTGCCCGGCGCGCAGGACCTGCTCGATCGTGCCGAGCAGCCGGTCGCTGTCCTCGAGCATCGTCCCGTAGAACTCCTGGCGCTTCGCCTCGTCCACCTGACGATTCTGCAGGGTCTGCAGATACAGCTTCATCGACGCCACGGGCGTCTTCAGCTCGTGGGTCACCGCGTTGATGAACGCCTCGTGCTGTTCGTTCCGCCGGATTTCGCGGACCAGGAAGATGGTGTTGAGGACGACGCCGGTGATGATGAGGGGAAAGACCAGAACGCCGAGGAGCAGCAGGCCGGCCTGCCGCCAGCTGACGATGACCCAGCCGACGTTGAGGGCGAGCGCACCGCCGACGAGGCACGGCGCCGAGGACGATGAAGAAGGCGATCGATCTCCGGCGGCCGCCGGATCTGCATGCTCACGCCTCTAAGGATAGAACGAACGCCCGCTACGCCGCGACTTCTTCCTCGGACGCGTCGCTCACCTTGGCCACACGCACGTCCCAGACGAGGCCGAGCGCTCGGAGCAGCTTGAGCTCGAGCCAGGTGACGTCGAACTCGTACCAGGCCAGACCGTGGCGCGCGGAGGTCGGGTGGGCGTGATGGTTGTTGTGCCAGCCCTCGCCAAAGGTGAGGAGCGCAACCCACCAGGTGTTGCGGGAATCGTCGGTGGTCGCGAAGCGGCGGCGGCCCCACATGTGCGTGGCCGAGTTGACCAGCCAGGTCGAGTGCAGGCCGACGACGACGCGCAGGAAGATGGCCCAGTTCACGAGGCCCCACCCGCCGATGGCCAGGAGCGCGAAGCCGAGCACGGTGAGCGGCACCCAGTGGTAGGTGGTCAGCCAGCGATAGAACGGATCCTTTGCGAGGTCGGGCGCGTAGCGCGCCATCCGCGCCGTGTCGTTGTGATTCGCTTCGCCGAACATGATCCAGCCGATGTGCGCCCAGAATCCGCTGACGCGCGGCGTGTGCGGATCCTCGGCTTCATCGGAATACTGATGGTGCAGGCGGTGCGTGGCGACCCAGAAGATCGGCCCGCCCTCGAGCGTGAGCGTGCCGCAGACGGCCAGGAAGTAGTCGAAGAGCTTGAAGGTCTTGAACCCGCGGTGCGTGTGCAGCCGGTGGTAGCCCATGCTGATGCCCAGCCCGACGGCGACCCAGTACAGAACCAGGGCGACGGCCAGGTTCGTCCAGCTGAAGGACCAGAACGCCGCCACGGCCTGGACGTGGAACCAGACCAGGACGACGCAGGTGAGGACGCTGAGCTTGCTGTAGCGCGACGATGTCGCAACGCCCGTGAACTCGGGCCTGGGCTCTGGCGTGCCTGGCATCCCCGGAATCGATGACGGCGTCGAAAGGCTGTCCATGAGGCTCCTGTGCGTACGGTGACGTCCATCTACCGGTACTGAACTCCATGCCCAGCCACTGTAAGACTTCCGTAATAGTTATGGTTCGGCGCGAGGGCTGCGCGGAATCGTGCAGCGCAGCGCAAAAAGGACACCGCGGTATTCGTGACCGGCTGGAGCCTCCCCAACTGCCCGTGGAGTCGGAAACGACCAAGATGCGTGCGATCGTCGTCGTGGGTGGGGGCCGCTACCCGACTGGGATAGAGTGGTGACCGTTGACTGAAGGTGTGCTTGATGAGCGTCGCCATTCGGACCGATCGTGAAGGCGATCGCGGGCGCCTTGCCCCGGTCGGTCCGTTCGACCTGGCCCACGTCCTCGACGTCGAGCGCGCGGTGGAGAGTGCAGGCCCCCGCCTGGCCGGGTGCCTGGCCGTCGATGTGGACCTCGCCGGGCTCGATCGGATAGACGGCGCCGGCGCGGTCCTGCTGGCGCGGTTCCTCGATCGCCTGGACGCCGAGCGGCCACCACACGCGGATCGTGGAGGGCGGCAACCCGGAGGCGGCGCGCCTGATCGCGTCTCTATCGCGAGCGACGACGTCGATCGCCCGGCGCCGCGGCACCACCCGCGAGGGCGCCTCGCGAGGCTCGGCACGTTGGCCGCGGATGTGCCCGTCACGGCCAACTCCGCCCTCGATTTCATCGGGCGCTGCGCTGATCGCGTTGCCGAAAGCGGTCGCCGCGCCGCGCTCGGTCGACTGGCGCTCGCTTCCACGGCTCGTCCAGGAGATCGGCGCCGACGCGCTGCTCGTCACCGGCGCCGCCAACCTGCTCGTCGGCCTCATCATCGGATTCCTCGGCGTCTCGCAGCTCGGGCGCTTCGGCGCGATCGTCTACGTCCCCGAGCTCGTCGTGGTCGCGCACTTCCGCGAGCTCGGACCGCTCGTCACCGCGATCGTCGTCGCCGGCCGATCGGGCGCCGGCCTCGCGTCGGAGATCGCGACGATGAAGGTGTCGGAGGAAATCGATGCGCTGCGGTCGATGGGGTTCGACCCGGTGCGATGGCTGGTCGTGCCCCGCTGTCTCGCGCTCGTCATCGTGGTGCCGCTCCTGACCTGGATCGGCGACTGTGCTGGCGCTCGTCGGCGGGCATGGCAGCGACGATCGCCATCACCGACATGACGCCGCGCGCCTATGTCGTCGGCGACCGCTGGATCACATCACCGCGGGCCACTTGCTGGGCGGCCTCGTCAAGAGCCCGTTTCTGGCGCTCGCGATCGGCCTGATCGCCTGCGGCCAGGGGCTGGCCACGCAGGGCGGCGCCGCCGCGGTCGGCGCCCGCACGACGAGCGCCGTGGTGCTGGCCATCTTCAGCGTGATCGTGATCAACGCGCTGTTCACGCTCTTCTACGTCTGGTACTGGGCATCTGACATGCCGCACGGCTCGCCGCAGGCCGCACATCATCGTCGACGATCTGCGAATCGGGTGGGGATCGCGGGTGCTCATGGAGCACGTCAGCTTCGAGGTCGACCGCGGCACGACGCTTCGCGATCCTCGGCGGCTCGGGCAGCGGCAAGAGCACGCTGCTGCGCTACCTGATCGGCCTCGAGCGCCCGATGGCGGGCCGCATCGACATCGACGGCGTCGGCGAGCCGCATCTCTACGAAGGCGTGCCGCCGTTCGGCGTGCTCTTTCAGTCGGGCGCGCTCTTCAGCTCGATGACGCTCGCCGAGAACCTCGCGCTGCCGCTGACGACCTGGACGCCGGTTCGCGGCGCCACGGCACGGGATCTCGTTCAGGCCAAGCTCGATCTGGTCGGGCTCGGTCCGTTCGCCGAACATCTGCCCGGCGAGATCTCGGGCGGCATGAAGAAGCGCGCCGGCATCGCCCGCGCGCTGATGCTCGAGCCCGATCTCCTGTTCTTCGACGAGCCGTCCGCCGGGCTCGACCCGATCACCGCGGTCGAACTCGACCAGCTGATCGTCACGCTCAGCCGCGACCTCGGCATCACGGTCGTCATCGTGACCCACGAGCTGCCGAGCATCTTTCTCGTGGCCAACGCCTGCATCGTGCTGGACAAGGCCACGAAGGGCATCGTCGCGCGGGGCGATCCGCGCACGCTGCGCGACGAGTCGCCGATCCCGTTCGTGCACAGTTTCTTCACGCGGTCGTCGCCAGGCACGTCCGCGATCCAGGGAGCGTGACCGATGGCCGTCGAGAGAAGCTACGCGCGACTTGGCCTGTTCCTGGTGGTAGCGCTGCTGGTGGTCGCTCGCGACGGCGCTGCTGTTCATTCAGCGCCTGCGGAGCCAGGCGGTGATCGAGATGGTCACCTATCACGACGGAGAACGTCAGCGGCCTCGACGTCTCGAGCCCGGTGCGGTACAGGGGCGTGCCGGTGGGCCGCGTCGCCGGACCTGCGCATCGACCCGTCCGCGCTGAGACATCGAGATCGACTTCGAGCTGTTCCTCGACCGCCTCACGACGCATCGGCGTCGAACGTCGAGCAGCTTCAGGCGATGGCCGATTCCGGACATGTTCCCGAACCTCCGGGCGCAGGTGGTGAGCAATCCGGTGACCGGCGAGGCGTACCTGCTGCTCGATCGGGCCGGAGAATCCTCCGCCGCCGCTCGCGCTCGAGTTCACGCCGGATCGCGCCTACGTGCCCGTCGATGCCGACGCCGCTTGCGGCGGTGCAGGATCGGCTGCCGGCGGTCCTGGACCGCGCCGAGGCGACGCTGCGAGACCTCAGGGAGATCGTCGCGCGGATTCCCGACAGCCTCGATCGGAGCGACCGGTTCTTCACCAACGTCGAGCGCATCTTCCAGGAGAGCGAGCTGCCGGCGCTGAGCGCCGACTCCCGGACGTTCTTCGCGACAAGCAACGAGCAGATCGCGCAGCTGACCTCCAATGTCGACAGGCTGATCGGCACCGGCGGGACGCTGGTCACGGCCGTCGACGATGCGCGCGCCGCGATCAAGGATGCCGACCTGCCGGAAACCACCAAGGCCGTGCGCGAGGCTCTGGACACGACGAGCCTCGCGGCCGACGATCTCCGCCGCTCGCTGCCGGCCATTCGCGACTCGCTCGAGCAGCTGCGCGAGCTCGCCCGCATGCTCGAGGAACAGCCGGAGTCGGTGGTCTACGGTCCGCGGCCCGCAGGAGCGAACCCGCGATGACACGCAGACGATCGGGCTTCTGTCTTCGCTTCTGTCTTAGCGTCTCTCTTCTCGTGGCGATCGCCGGTCTCGCGGGCGTTGCCTGTCAGCTGCGGCGCCCCGACACGGTCGCGGTCCGCATGATCGAGCCGCAGCTCGTCGAGCCGCCCGCGCCGGCGGCGGTCGCCGCCGACGCCGTCGCCGTCCGGCTGCTCGACACGCAGGCGCGCGCACACATCGGCCGCCGGCTGCTTCGCCAGCTTCCGGACGGGGAGCTGACCGAGGATCCCGTCTGGCGATGGTCGTCGGCCCCCGATCGCTATCTCGACACGGCGCTCCGCCTCGAGCTGGCGTCGGCCCGTGACGTGCGTCTCGTCGATTCCGGCACGGCGTCGTCGCTGGCCGTGACGCTCCTGGTGTGGCAGCTCGAATCGGCGGCCGGCGGGACGCGGCTGGCAGGGGCGATCGAGCTGCAGCTCGCGGGAGCCGACCGAGGGGTCAATGCCGGCGTGGTTCGTGACAGCGAGCCGGTGTCGGCCGAGCTGCCTGGCGACCTGGCGCCCGCTGCGGGTCGCCTGCTGCGCCGGCTCGCATCCGAAGCCGTCACCCGCGTCCGATCGCGCGCTCCTTCCCGTTAGAGGGCTTTCACACTCGTGTAGCGGGTGAAAGCCCGGTTCGTCCTTGGGCGCTTGGTTCTTGGTTCTTCGTTCGTCCGTGGTCCCTGGTCCTTGGTGCGAGATTCCCCGTCGGCCGACGTGACAACCACACACCAAGCCGCCAAGGACCAAGGCCCGCCCAAGGACAAAGACCCAGGGACCAAGCACTGGCGGCTAAGCCGAAGCAAGAGCCGCCCTAAGCGACCGGCTGAGCCTCGCCACGCCCGACGAGCAGCGCCTGGCTCGCGGCGACCAACGTGGCCAGCGCCAGGCCTTCGGCCGCCTTCGTGACCTCGTCGAGCGAGGGAAACGACGGCGCGACGCGGATGTTGCGATCGTTCGGATCCTTGCCGTGCGGGAAGGTCGACCCGGCCGGCACGACGGTGATGCCCGCCTCCTTGCGCGAGCTCGATGACGCGGCGGGCGCAGCCGTCGAGCACGTCGAAGCTGACGAAGTAGCCGCCTTCGGGCTTCGTCCACGTGGCGACGCCCGTGCCGCCGAGCAGCCGCTCGAAAGGTCTCGTCGACCGTCCTGAAACTTCGGCGCGCAGGCTGCCCGCGTGCTCCGTCCATGAGCGCCAGGATGCCGGCTTCGTTCTTCAAGAACCGGACGTGCCGCAGCTGGTTCAACTTGTCGGCGCCGATGGTCCGGCGCTCCATCTGCTGCAGCAGCCACTTCACGTTCGCCGGCGACGAGGCGAAGACGGCGACGCCGGCGCCGGCAAACGTCATCTTCGACGTCGACGCGAAGACGAAGCGCGCGATCGGATGCCCGTGCCGCTCGCAGAGCGCCATCATGTCGGCGATGTCGTGGCGGCGCGCGCGTCAGGTGGTGCACGGCGTACGCGTTGTCCCAGATGATGCGGAAGTCAGGCGCCGCCGTCTTCATCTCCGCGAGGCGTTCGGCGACCTCCGTCGAATACACCTCGCCGGTCGGATTGCTGTACTTCGGCACGCACCAGATGCCCTTGATCCGTCGGGTCCGACGCCACCAGCCGTTCGACGACGTCCATGTCCGGGCCCTCGCCGGTCAGCGGCACGGGAATCATCTCGATGCCGAAGCCGTCGCAGATCGTGAAGTGACGGTCGTAGCCGGGAACCGGACAGAGGAACGCGCGGCTTGGCCGTCGGACCAGGGCGCGGCGCTGCCGGGCACGCCGCGTAGCGAGGCCCACTCGATCGTGTCGTGCATCAGTTCGAGCGACGAGTTGCCGGCGACGATCACCCGCTCGGACGGGGCGCCGATCATCGGCGCAAAGAGCGCGCGCGCCTCGGGCAGGCCCTGCAGGCCGCCGTAGTTGCGGCAGTCCGTGCCGTCGGCCGCCGTGTAGTCGCCGTCACGGAGAATCGACAGCAGGCCGTTCGAGAAGTCGAGCTGTTCGGGCGATGGCTTGCCGCGTCCCAGATTCAGGTTGAGCTTCTGCGCGCGAAAGCCCTGATAGCGATCGTGGGCGCGTGCGCGAAAGGCACGAAGGTCGTCGGTCGAAAGCGTCTGCAGTCCGGACATTGCACTCCTCTGAAGATCCTTATCCTCTCACGGCCGGGCTGGGGAGATCGACTGGTCGAGTGATCGAGCCGGGGTGCCGCGTATACTCGCAGGGTGATCCGCCACCGCCAGAGGAGGGAACACCATGAATGTGACCGAGCTGTTCCTCGCAGAGCTCGACCGTGAAGTGGCGCGCAGCCGCCGTGCGCTGGAGAACGTCCCGGAGGGCAAGCACGATTGGAAGCCCCACGAGCGCTCGATGATGTTCGGCTACCTGACTGACATGGTCGCCACGATCCCGAACTGGATCACGATGATCATCAAGCAGGACGAACTGGACATCGCGCCGAAGGGCGGCCCGAGCCAGCCGCGTCAACCGATGAACACCAGCGCGGAGTTCCTTCAGGCCCTGGAAAAGGCTGCAGCGGGCGCCCGCGTCGCGTTGAGAGGTACCGACGAGAAGCATCTGCAGACCAACTGGCGGCTGCTGGCCGGGGGCCAGGTCGTGATGGAGACATCCCGGCACGAGATGATCCGCGACACGATCAACCACTGGGCGCACCACCGTGGACAGATGACCGTCTACCTCCGGCTCATGGGCGCGCCAGTGCCTGCGCTCTACGGGCCGTCAGCAGACGACAAACGCTTCTGACCGGGGAGCGCTATCCGACATGTCCGATCTCCTGCTCAAACGACAGCCGCCGCGAGGGCTCAAATGGGCGATCCTGGTGGGCGCAACTGCGCTGGTGCTCTACCTCTGCGTGCTGATCCTCAAGCCCTTCGCGGCGGTGATTGCCTGGTCCTCGATTCTGTCCATTGCGTTCTACCCCGTGCACCGGCGGCTGACGGAGCGGACCGGCCGTCCGTCGGTCAGCGCGCTTCTCACCAGCATCCTGGTGATCGTGACCATCCTGATCCCGATCGCGTTCATCGCCGGGCTGGCCGTCAACCAGTTCCTGTCGTTGCGATCCTACGTGCAGGAGACCTTCAAGGAAGGGTTCGATCCGAGCGCCGTCGAGCCGCTGCAGCGCATGCTCGACTGGCTCTCGCTGACGTTCCGGCTCGACACGAGCCAGTTCGTCAACTGGTTGACCGAGAACGCGAGCCAACTCGGCGGCGCCCTCGGAGGATTCACCCTGACGCTTGTGGCGAACCTCTCCACCGGACTCGTCTCGTTCGTGTTCACGATCTTCGCGATGTTCTTTCTGTTCCGCGACGGTGATCGGATTGTCGCAGAATCCCGGATTTGCTTCCGCTGGAGCACGCACGGAGCCAGGCGGCCCTCGAGCGCGTCCGCGATGTGATCTACGCGAGCGTGTACGGCGTGTTCGTGATCGCCGTCCTGCAGGGGCTGCTGTGCGCGCTGATGTTCTGGATGCTCGGCATCCCCTCCGCGGTGCTGTGGGGCGTCGTGACGGTGCTGACGAGCGTCCTGCCGCTCGTCGGGTCGGCGGCGGTGTGGGTGCCGGGGACGATCTACCTGCTGGCCACGGGACGCTGGCCGCAGGCGATCGTGCTCGCGGTGTGGGGCGCGGTGGTGATCGGCAGCGTGGACAATTTTCTCAGGCCGAAGCTCGTCGGAGGGCAGGTCGGGTTGAGCGAGCTGGTCATGTTCTTCTCGCTCCTCGGGGGCATGCAGCTCTTCGGCCTTCTTGGGATCGTGCTGGGACCGGTCCTCTTCGCCATCGCTGGCTCGATCTTCACCGCCTTGAGCGAAGACCGCGAGGCCACGGCCGAAGGTTCCTGATCATTCGCTCCGCAGGGCGCGCAGCGGATCGACGCGCGCGGCGGCGAGGGCCGGCGCAAGGTTCGCCGCGCCTGCGACGAGCAGCAGCGTGCCGGCGGCCAGCCCGTACGCCATCGGATCCATGCTGCTCACGCCGTAGAGCAGCGACTCGAGGATCCTCCCGGCCGCAGCGGCGGCCAGTGCGCCCAGCACGACGCCGATAAGGGCGAGGCGCGCGCCCTGGGCCAGAATCATGCGCACCACCTGCCCCCGCGTAGCCCCGATGGCCATACGAACGCCGACCTCGCGCGTGCGACGGCTCACGGAGTACGCCGTGACGCCGTAGAGGCCGACGGTCGCCAACCCCAGCGCCAGCGCGCCAAAGGCGCCGATGACCATGGCTCCCAGGCGGGTCGGAGCCATCGTCGTGGCGGCCACCTGCGCCGCCGACACGTCTTCGGTGAACACGATGGCCGGTTCGAGCGCCAGGAGGGCCTGCCGCAGGGCAGCGAGCGCCGCATCGGCGGGGATCTTCGTCCGCACGAGCAACCCGATCGATCGCGTCGGCGCAACAGGGACGTGCAAATACGGCCTCGGGTCTTCGCCGACCGACCGGACCTTGTGATCCCCGGCCACGCCGATGACCTCGTGCGGCGCCGACTCGCGGCCGCTCAGGTGCACGCGCCCGCCGACGGCGTTCCCGCCCGGCCAGAACCGGCGGGCCATGGTTTCGTTCACGATCGCGACGCGGCGACCGTCCGCGACGTCGCTTGGAGAGAAGGCGCGGCCGGCCACCACCGGCACTCCGATCGTGGCGAAGTACTCGCTGCCCACGGACACCGTGTCGACAATCGTCTCATCGTCAGGTCCGGTGTGATAGCCGGGCACGACGATGCCGCTGGCGTTGATGTTCGGCGACAAGGGCAGCCGGGACGCGACGGTGGCGGCGCTGACGTCGGGAAGAGCGCGGAGTGCTTCGAGCGCACGATCGCGAAACGCCGTGGCGCGGGCGGTGTCGTAGTTGTTCATCTGGAGGTTGAACGACAGCGATGCGACGAAGCGCGGATCGTAGCCGAGGTCCGTGCCCCGTGCGACCAGCAGGCCACGGCCGAGGAGCGCGCCCGACACCAGCAGCACCAGCGAGAGCGCCAGCTGGCCGACCACCAGGACGTTGCCCATGGTGAAGCGCACGCGACCTTCTCCCACGACGTCTTCCTTGAGCGCGGGCACGAGCGCCGGTCTGGACGACGACCAGGCGGGTATCAGGCCGAAGAGGAGCGTGGTGGCGATGGACGCGAGCGAGGCGAAGGCCAGGACGGTACGGTCGATCGAAAACTCGAAGCTGATCGGAATCGGAAAGACATCGGTGCCGAGGCCGGCCAATGCCCGACCTGCCCACCACGCGAGCAGGATCCCGAGGCCGCCGCCCGCGACCGCCAGCACGAGGCCTTCGGTCAGCAGCTGCTGAATCAACCGGGCCCGGCTGGCCCCGATCGCGGCTCGGATCGCGATTTCGCGGCTCCGGGCCGCTCCGCGGGCGAGCAGGAGGTTGGCGACATTCGCGCAGGCGATGAGCAGCACGAGGCCGACCGCGGCGAGCAGGCCCGCGCTCGCCGCCCTGACGTACCGATCCACCATCGGATGAAAGCGGATGCCGAGTGGCCGGATGCACGCTGGCGGTCACCTTGTCGTTGGTGAGGGGATACGCCGTGCTCAGCCGGGTGAAGATCGTCTCGACTTGCGCGCGCGCCTGCCCGACCGTTCGCCCGTCGGCGAGCCGCCCCTTGACGAAGAGCCAGCGCGTCCCCCGGCGATTGAGGCGCGAGGTGCCGGGGTCCCGATCGGTCTGCCACTGCACGCCGGAGAACACGAAGCTCTCGACCATCGTGACCGGCACCCAGAACTCGGTGGCGATGCCTGGCAGGGCGCCGGAAAATCCCACGGGTGCGACGCCGATGACGGTGGACTGCACCCCCGAGAGGTTGACGTCCTTGCCGACAATCGACGCGTCGAGGCCAAAACGCGCCCGCCACGTCGCGTGGCTCAACACCACCAAAGGCGCGGAGCCGGGCCCTCGGTCATCGCCTTCCACGAACCCGCGGCCGAGCGGCACCCGGACACCGAGCACGTCGAAGTAGTTCGCCGTGACGGCCTCGCCCGTGACCAGGACGGGGCGCTCCACCGAGGCGAGGATGCCGCGGACGTAGGCAGTGCCGGCCAGCCCCGAAAAGGCGTCGGCATCGCGCTTGATGTCGAGGTAGTCGGGATAGGACGTGGTCAGCTGGGGAAAATCCGCGCTGGCGCTGCTGTAGATCTCGACCAGCCGATCGCGCTCGGCCAGCGGGTAGTCCCTGAAGAGGACCGCGTTGACCACGGAAAAGAGCGTGGTGTTGAGGCCAATCCCCAGCGCCAGCGAGAGCACGGCCGCGGCCGTCAGCCCCGGGCGCCGCGCGAGCTGTCGAATGCCGTGCCTGATATCCCGCTAGCATCGCGCCGACCACTCAGGATGTGACGAGGCGCCGGTGGATCCAGTTCCGGGCATCCATGAGCCCTGAGCCCTGAGCCGTGAGCCTACGTCCTGACGATTTTCACCGTCGTGATGCTGATCGGCTTCACCGGCCGATCGCCCGGCTTGCTCGTCGTGCGTCTTGCCGATCTTCTCGCACGACGTCCATGCCGTCGACGACTTCGCCGAAGACGCTGTGCTTGTTGTCGAGCCACGGCGTCGGCACGAGCGTGATGAAGAACTGGCTGCCGTTGGTGTTCGGCCCGGCGTTGGCCATCGACAGGATGCCGGCCTTCGTGTGCTGCAGCTTCGGAGCTGAACTCGTCGGCGAACTTGTAGCCCGGTCCGCCGGTGCCGGTGCCGAGCGGATCGCCGCCCTGGATCATGAAGCCGTCGATGACGCGGTGGAAGATCAGCCCGTCGTAGAACGGCCGCTTCACCTTCTGGCCGCGTCTTCGGATCGGTCCACTCCTTCGTGCCTTCGGCGAGCCCGACGAAGTTCGCCACCGTGTTCGGCGCCTCCTCGTCGAACAGCCGGATCGTGAAGTTGCCCTCGCTCGTCGTGAAATGCGCTTCAACATTGATATGCTCTCCGTCGGGAATCTGCGTTGCGCATGCGATCATACCGGTATCTCCATCTCGACGTCTTCACCGATCGCCTCTTCGGCGGCAATCAGCTCGCGGTCGTCCTCGACGGCCGCGGCCTGTCGACCGACACCATGCAGGCGATCGCCAAGGAGATGAACTTCTCCGAGACGACGTTCGTGCTGCCGCCGAGCGGCCCGACACCGACGATGCGCGTCCGCATCTTCACGCCGGCGAGGAGCTGCCGATGGCCGGCCATCCGACGATCGGCACGACCTTCGCGCTGGCGCGCGCCGGCGTCGTCACGGCGCCGGCACGCGATCGCGTGACGTTCGGCCTCGGCATCGGCCCGACGCCCGTCTCGCTCGCGTGGCGGGACGATGACCTGAGCTTCGCGTGGATGACGCAGCTGAGGCCCGACGTTCGGCGAGCCCATCGCCGATGGCGCCGGCGCTGCCGCCGTCGCTGCGGCTGCCGGCGGCGGCCGTCGCCGGCACCGGCCTGCCGGTCCAGGCGGTTCGTGCGGTGTGCCAATTCCTGCTGGTCCCGCTCGCGACGCGGCGCGCCGTCGACAGCGCGTCCTCGACGCGCGGCGCTACGAGCACTTCCGCCGCGGCGGCCGGGCTCGACGACCTGCCGGTGTTCCTCTTCTCGCCCGAAGCCGGCGGACGACAACGGCGACGTGTACAGCCGGATGTTTGCGCCGAGCTTCGGCATCGCGGAAGATCCGGCCACCGGCAGCGCCAGCGGCCCGCTCGGCTGCTACCTGGTCCGCCACCAGCGTCGTGACGGCCGGACAGGCGGCGCGATGCTCAGCCTGCAGGGCGTCAGGATGGGACGGCCGAGCCACATCCACATCGCGATCGGCCTCGAGGGGCGAGATTTCGAGCGTGCGGGTCGGCGGCGAAGCAGTGCTGGCGGGAGAAGGCACGCTCTACGTAACTTAGAATTAGAAGTGAGAACTACGAAGGACACCAAAGGAGCCTCTATGAGACTGCAGGCGATGGTGGCTGGCTTCGGGGCGCTGGCGCTCGTGGCATCGGCCGGCTGTCGGCCCAGGTGGACCTGGGTCGCGTGGCGAAGCTGAGGAATCCGGCGGCGCTCACCGAACAGGCGCCGGCCACGTTCAAGGCGAACTTCGATACGAGCAAGGGCACCTTCGTCATCCAGGTCACCCGCGACTGGGCGCCGATCGGCGCCGATCGGTTCTACAACCTCGTCAAGAACGGCTTCTACGACGATATCCGGTTCTTCCGTGTGATCGAGGGCTTCATGGTGCAGTTCGGGATCCACGGGAACCCGGCCGTGCAGAGCGCCTGGCGGAACGCGCAACCTGAAGGACGATCCGGTCAAGGAGAGCAACAAGCGCGGCATCGTCACGTTCGCCACGGCGGACCCAACACGCGCACGACGCAGGTCTTCATCAACTTCGGGACAACACGGGTCTCGACAAGCAGGGCTTCGCGCCCTTCGGCGAGGTCGTCCAGGGCATGGACGTCGTCGACAAGCTGTACAACGGGTACGGCGAAGGCGCGCCGAGCGGCAAGGGGCCCGAACCAGGGACGCATCCAGACGGAGGGCAACGCGTATCTGAACAAGGAGTTCCCGAGGCTGGACTTCATCAAGGCCGCGCACGATCGCGAAGTGAGCTAAGTCGGACAGGGACTGTCTGCTTCTCACGTTCTGCATGTCTTTATCCAGCTCTGGCCGCGCTGTCGCCGAGGGGCGGCACCGCGATCCGTTCGCGGTGCTCGGCCCCCATCGCGACGGCCGGCGGCATCGTCATCCGCGCGCTTCAGCCGGCGGCGCGATCGATCGACGTCCGGTTGATGGCCGACGGCATCGTGATGCCCGCTGCGGCGGTCGGACGAGGGCGATCGGGCAGCCGGCTGTTCGAGATCACGGTTGCCGGGCGACGTGTCCCCGACTACCGGCTGCGGGTCACCTACAGCACACGGCGCACGTCGCTCGAGATCGACGATCCGTACCGCTACGGGCGGGTGCTGACCGATTTCGATCTGCACCTGCTCGGCGAGGGCACGCACCACCGCGCGTTCGAGAAGCTCGGCGCGCACCGCATCAACGTCGGGATCGACCGCGGCGTGCACTTCGCGGTGTGGGCGCCCAACGCCGAGCGCGTCAGCGTGATCGGCGACTTCAACGGCTGGGACGGCCGCGTGCATCCGATGCGGCTGCTCGTGCCGTCCGGCATCTGGGAACTGTTCGTGCCGGACCTGCCGGACGGCGAGAAGTACAAGTTCGAGATCCGCACGCCGGACGGGCGCGCTCCTGAAGAAGACCGATCCGTTCGGCGTTCGCCTTCGAGGCGCCGCCGCAGACCGCGTCGGTCGTCCGCGACATTTCGGGCTACCAGTGGGGCGACGGCGACTGGATGGCGGCGCGACGCGCGCGCGGCGCAGTGGCTCGATCGGCCGATGTCGGTCTACGAAGTGCACCTCGGGTCGTGGGCGCGCGTGCCGGAGGAAGGCAGCATCGGTTGCTCACCTATCGCGAGCTGGCGGACCGGCTCGTGCCGTACGTGAAGGAGCTGGGCTTCACGCACATCGAGCTCCTGCCGGTGATGGAGCATCCGTTCTCGGGCTCGTGGGGCTACCAGGTGCATCGGGTTCTTCGCGCCGACGAGCCGGTTCGGATCCGCCGGAAGACTTCAAGTACTTCGTCGACGCGTGCCATCAGGCCGGGCATCGGCGTCATTCTCGACTGGGTGCCGGGCCACTTCCCGAAGGACGAGCACGGGCTCGCGCGAGTTCGACGGCACGGCGCTCTACGAGCACGCCGATCCGCGGCAGGGCGAGCACCAGGACTGGGGCACGCTCATCTTCAATTACGGGCGGCAACGAGGTGCGCAACTTCCTGCTGTCGAACGCGCTGTTCTGGCTCGAGGAGTACCACGTCGACGGGCTGCGCGTGGATGCGGTGGCGTCGATGCTGTACCTCGACTACTCGCGCCAGCCGGGCGAGTGGATGCCGAACGGCTACGGCGGCCGCGAGAATCTCGACGCGATCGACTTTCTGCAGCGAGCTCAACACGCTGACGCATGGCCAGCATCCCGGCACGATCACGATTGCCGAGGAGTCCACGTCGTGGCCGGGCGTCAGCCGGCCGGTGCACCTCGGCGGACTCGGGTTCACCTACAAGTGGAACATGGGGTGGATGCACGACATGCTCGAGTACGCGTCGCAAGGATCCGGTGCACCGGCGCTGGGCGCACAACCTGATCACGTTCTCGATGCTGTACACCTTCACGGAGAACTTCGTGCTGCCCTTCTCGCACGACGAGGTCGTGCACGGCAAGGGCGCGCTGCTCGACAAGATGCCGGGCGACGTCTGGCAGAAGTACGCGACGCTCCGCGCGCTCTACGGGTTCATGTACGGGCATCCCGGCAAGAAGCTGCTCTTCATGGGCTGCGAGTTCGGACAGTGGCGCGAGTGGAATCACGACGGCAGCCTCGACTGGCACCTGCTCGAGGATCCCGCTCACGCTGGCCTGAAGCGCTACGTCCAGGCGCTCAACTGGCACTACCACGCGGAGCCCGCGCTGCACGAGCTGGACTTCGATCCCGTCGGGCCTTCGCTGGATCGACTGCAACGACAACGAGAACAGCGTCGTGTCGTTCGTGCGGTACGGCCGCCACGGCCGTGAGCCCGTGTTGATGGTCTTCAACTTCACGCCGGTGCCTCGCGCCGGACTACCTCGTCGGCGTGCCTGGTCCCGGGTATTACGAGGAACTGCTGAACAGCGACAGCGCGCTCTACGGCGGCAGCAACGTCGGCAACGGCGGCGGCGTCTGGAGCGAGCCGACGCCCGCGCACGGGTTCGAGCACTCGATCCGCGTCACCGTGCCGCCGCTGGGGTGCCTGCTGCTGAAGAACGTGAAGAAGTCATAGGACACGAAGAAGTCCGGCCACGAAGTCACGAAGCCACGAAGAAGAAACGGTGTGCTTGTAGATGACTTCTCGCGCAGCTGCCGTCGCCCTCGTGACCTTCGCGGTCTTCACCGACATGGTCGCCTACTCCGTGGCCGTGCCGGTTCTGCCGGACCTGAGCCGTCGGCTCGGGGCGTCGCCGACGATGATCGGGCTGCTGTTTTCCTCGTTCGGCCTCACGCTGCTGCTCGTGTCCGTGCCGATGGGCCGCGTCTCCGACCGGATCGGACGGCGGCTGCCGCTCATCTTCGGCATGCTGGGGCTCACGGCATCCACCCTCCTGTTCGCCTATGCGGACTCGCTGCCGTGGCTCTTTGCCGCCCGGCTCGTGCAGGGCGGCGCCGATGCGGTCACGTGGGTGGTGGGGTTGGCGCTCGTCGCCGATCTCTACGGGCCGAACGAGCGCGGCAGGGCCATGGGGCTCGTGATGGCGGGCAGCAATGCGGGGTTCATGATCGGCCCCTCGATCGGCGGGTGGCTTTACGAGCGCGGGGGCATGGAGCTGCCGTTCGTGGCCACTGCAGCGCTTGCCGGCGCCGCGGCGCTCGGGTTCTGCTGGCTCGGATCGCCGTCGACGCAGGCGGCGCGAGAAGTTGTGCCGCTCGCCTCGGTGCTGCATTCGCCTCAGGTCCGGGCATGCGTGCTGGCAGTGATCCTGGCCGCGTCGACGCTGGCGATGCTCGAGCCGGTGGTGGCCCTGTGGCTTGCCTCGGACATGGGCCTCGGGCCGGGCAGAGTGGGCCTGCTGTTCGGCACGGCGGCCGTCGCGTCCACCGGGCTCCATCCAATCTACGGCCGGCTCGCCGATCGGTGGGGAGGAAAGCGGTTGATGCTCGCCGGACTGACCGTGACGGCGCTGTGGCTGCCGCTGCTGGCGCGAGCGTGGAGCTTCGAGTCTGCCCTGATCCTGTACGTCGTGCTGGCGGCTTCGATGTCGCTCATCGTGACGCCGTCGCTGTCGTACATGGCGGACGCCATCTCCATGGTGGGGGTCGCATCCTTCGGGGTGGCGTACGGCCTCTACAATGTCTCGTGGGGGCTGGGCCTGCTCGTCGGCCCCGCCGCCGGCGGGTTCCTCTTCGAGTCGCTGGGCTTCACGCGTTTGACGCTCCTGTGGTCGCCGATCGTGATCGTGCTCACGATCCTGATCGCCCGGGCGTCATCGCCGACGCGCGTCGGGCACGCGCGGGGCGATGTGGATGGAAGAGTGTAAGATCCACTCCTCGAAGGAGACGTCGTGCCAGCACACCGACCCGCGAACCCATCCACGCTTGCGCTCCAGGCGCTGCCGTTTCTCGAGGACGGCTCCGCGTCGGATCCACGGCCGCTGCTGACCGAAGCGCAACGCCAGACGCTGGAACAGATTGGCGTGCGAGTGCGGCTTCCGCCGCGACTCCTCATCTACCAGCAGGACTCACGCGCCGACTGGCTGTTCGCGGTCGTCGACGGCGTGGTCAAGAGCTACCGCGAGCTGCCGAGCGGCAAGCGGGCCGTGGCGGCGTTCCTGTTCCCGCGGGATCTCTTCGGGCTCGCCGAGAAGGGCCGGTACGTGAACTGCGCGAAGACGATTACGCGCGCCACCATGTACCGGTTCCCGCTGCCGGCGCTCACCGACCTCATCAAGCGCGATCCCGAACTGCAGTTCCAGTTTCTCGTCAAGGTGACGCACGTGCTGCGCGAGTCGCAGCGCCGTGCCATCACCATTGCCCGGAGAGACGCCGCCGGCCGGATGGCGATGTTCCTGGTGTTCATGCAGCGCCACCCCACCGCGGGCGGCCGCGATCGCGACATCGACGCTGCCGATGAGCCGCTCGGACATCGCGGGGTTCCTCGGGCTGTCGCTCGAGGCCGTCATCCGTGCGTCGGCGGAGCTCGAGCGGCGCCGCCTGGTGGCGTTCGAAGGCCGCCACCTGGTGCACGTGCTCGATTCCCCTCGCCTCGCCAAGCTCGCCGGCGCCGTGTAGGCGCGCCAGGGCCGCTGGAGACTCGCGTCACACAATTGACGCTCGCGCGGGTGTCGATGGTGATAGGCTGACGATTCCCGTGACGGGTACTTTTTGATTACACAAAGCAGAAAGAGAGGACGAACATGACGTTCAGACAAGCGGTTGCCACAGGCCTCGTCGCGCTCGCAATGGGGGCGGGGCTGCACGCGCAGACCTCGACGACCAAGGAGGCCGCTGGCGCCACTCAGGTCAAGGTCGAGCAGTTGACCGGGGAAGTCGTCCTGACGGAAGGCAACATGCTTCTGGCCAGGATGCCGAACGGCGTGTACCGCGTCTTCCACCTGCGGCCGGGCCAGCCGTTCACGATCGACGGCCAGAGCAGAACCATCAGCCAGCTCGTGCCCGGCACGAAGCTCACCGCCACGGCCGTCACGACCACCAGGCCGCTGACCGTCCGCACGACCCAGGTCATCGACGGCACCGTGTGGTATGTCCAGGGGAACTACGTGATCCTGACGCTCGTCAACGGCGAGAACCGCGAATACAACGTGCCCGACACGATGCCGTTTACCGTGAGCGGCAAGCCGGCGACCGTCAAGGATCTGCGGAAGGGCATGAAAGTGTCTGCGACGAAAATCGTCGAGGAGCCGATGACCGAAGTCCAGGAGAAGACCACCATCGTCGGCCAGGCCCCCAAGTAGAGCCGGTAACGCTGGTCAAGCCGGCAAAGCCAGTCCAGCTGTGTAAGGCGGCATGCTGGGTAGCGCGCTTCCAGAGGAAGCGCGTTACCCCGTGCGGTTTCTTCCTGTGAAGAGGCTCTTCGCGATCGCTCTGGCCGTCGCGGCTGCGGCGTGCGGGCCGGGGGCTGAGCCCATCAAGGTCCCCACGACCATCTGGACGCCGATCGGCAGCTGGTCGGGGACGACCAGCATGCAGGGCGAGACCTTCGGCGTCGACGCGCACGAGTGGCGGATCTACTGGGAGACGAAGAACGAGACGTCACCGGGCGCCGGCACCTTCGTCGTCCACCTTCACAGCGGCGACAGCGGCCGCATCCTGAACACCCCGTTGCGGCGCTCCGGCCCGGGCAAGGGCGTGGTCCTCGTCACCGAACCCCCGCGGCCCAACTTCTATCTCTCCTTCGAAGCGACGAACCTGGAGTGGTCGGTCCGGGTCGAAGAACCCGTCGCCGTCAACCGGACGATTACGCCGTAGCCCTGAGCCCTGAGCCCTGAGCCGTAAGCCCTGAGCCCCGAGCGCTACCGCGAACTGGTCTGCGGCGCTCTGGTCGTGTCCACGATGAGGTTCTTCGGCGACGGCCCGAACGACGCCCAGGTCACGACCGGCACCTGGTTCGACGCCCGGCTTCGACCAGTCGCACACGCCGCCGGGGAAGATCGCCTTCAGCCGCGCCAGCTCCGCCGCGCTGAAGCGGCCTGTGTAGTCCTTCGCGTCGATCGGCTTCAGCTGACACTTCAGGATGTTCGCGGCCAGCGGTCCGCCGGCTTCCTTGCGCGGGTTCGAGTACACCGGGTAGAGCTCGCTGCACTTCGACACGGGCTTGCTGGTGAACGGCAGGGCGTCGGCGATGAACGCGGCGGCGTCGACTTGTCGTAGCAGCCGTCGACGGCGGCGTCCGGCTTTGCGCGCAGCACCTTGGCCCGCTGCGGATCGCTCGAGGTGTCGGCCTTGTACGCCGCGATCCAGTGGTCGAACAGCTGCCGGCCGGTCGTGCCCGAAATGCTCCGCCACATCACCATGTTGTCGGAGTCGCCGCCGTTGGCCTTGCGCAGCCGCTCGCGCAGCGCGAAGTGGAACCAGCCGTAGTGGTAGCCGCCGGTTTCGTTCGACGTGGCGTTGTCGAAGATCGGGAATGGACGTGAGCCCGCCGTTCGCGCCGAGCATCAGGCCCGCCTGGTAGGCGCGCTTGATGGCGCCCGCGTCGCCGACGGTGCGCGTCGCGGTGTAGTTGCGCGTCCTGATCGATGCCGCCGATCTTCTCGTTGAGATCGAGAAACTGCGCGACCGTGATGGCGCCGGCGTTGAGCGCCGCGAGCCCGTACTGCACGCCGGTGTTGTCGAACGGCCGCAGCGCCGCGCCGGTCGCGGGATTGACGCCGTAGATGTTCTTCGCGGCGTCGAAGACCGTCGGCCGCGCGCCCGTCGGATTCGTCACGGGTCGTACCGGCGCCTGCGGGCACGGCCGCGTTCAACCGGGCCGACTGATAGCCTTCGATGTCGGTCCGGTCCGGCACCGGATCGGTGCGCTGCGCCTGATTGGCCGCGTCGATGAACGCCTTCATGCCGTGGTAGCCGCTGATCGCGACCTGCTGCGCCTCGGTGAAGCCGCCGGAGCTCGTGGCCTTGAAGTAGTGCGTCGAGCAGGTGCGCGTCGAGGCCGGACAGCGCGATCGCGAGCGCGTCCGGGAAACGTCGCGCGGATGTCGACGCCGTCGATGAGGCCGGGGAACGCGTCGGCGACCTGCAGGCTCGTGTACGCGCCGCCCGATCCGCCGGCGCTGATCGTGTACACCGGCACGCCGAACGTTTCGATGAAGTGCTCCTTGCCCATCATCGTCGTCTCGCCGGCGAGGAACGCGTTGCAGCTGTTGGTCGGATGGTTGAGCGTGTTGATGAAGAACGCGTAGCCCTCGCCGAGCCGCGACGGGATCGAGGACGCTGACGCCCAGCGCGGCCGCCCTGGATGTACCAGCCGCCCGGACAGCCCGACTGCCGTGCATGGCGATGCAGCCGCCGGTTCCAGCCCGCGGGCGGCGTGAACGGCGTCGGCGCCGGATCGACCGTCGGATCGTGCAGGATCGCGTTCTGGTAGATGCCGCGGTTCATCGTGCCCGTTTCGACGCGCACGATGAAGTTGACGGTCTTGCCGGCCACGGTCGTCGTCTTCGCGACGTCGGCGGGCAGACCGCCGGAGGCCGGCAGCGGCTTGAACGGCGCTTCCGCGTCGGCAGGCGTCCCGGTCGGGAGATACACGTACTGCACGACCGTCTGCGCCGAGCAGTTCGCGTCGAGCGGCGGGCCGAGCGTCGAGCCGTCGGGCAGCACGAACGTGTCGGTCTGGCACACGAACGGCTGCTGCCACGGGCCGGAGATCACCGGCCCGGTGATCGGATAGTTCGTGACTTCGAGCGACGCCGTGGCGCCGCCAGCCGCGGCCTCGAGCCTGCTCCGGCCGTTCGCGAGCCCGGTGACCACGCCCGTCAAGGCGCCGGACGATGACCCTGCGGCCTGGCGGAAGGCGGAAGTCACGTCGCGTCCAGCTGCCGTCACTTTCAGGGACGCCGGCTGCGCGCCGGAGGGCAGCGTGACCCGCACGAGCACGTTGCCACCCGTGACGAGGGCGGGGTCGGTGGAGAGGGCGGTGAGCGAGAGCCCCGCGTCCCGCCCATCCTGGGTGGTCACGCCGATGGTCACGACGGTTCCGAGAAGCGCGAACACGGCGAGCGTGGTTTTCATGGGGGCATTCTAGCGCCAGACGCCGACCTCGGCTAGGCTATGGCCCGAGCCGTTGCCCTCAAAGGAGAGCCTGTGAAGCGCATCACGACGCCAGTCTTCGCGCTCGTCGTTTTCCTCCTGACCACCGCCCTCATACCGAGCGGCCGCCCCGAGGACGTGGGTTTCTCCGCCGATCGCCTCCAGCGCATCAGCCAGACCGTCAACCGCTACATCGCCGAGAAGCAGTTCTCCGGCGCCGTCACGCTCGTGGCGCGGAAGGGCCGGGTGGTGCACTTCGAGCCGCACGGGTTGATGGACGCTGAAAGCAAGACGCCGATGCGAAAGGACGCCATCTTCCGGATCGCATCGATGACCAAGCCGGTGACCGGCGTCGCCGTCATGATGATGCTCGAGGAAGGCAAAGTGCGGCTTTCCGATCCGGTCTCCCGGTTCATCCCCGAGTTCAAGGACATGCAGGTGGGGAGCGAAGGCGCGCTCGCGCCGGCGGCCCGGCCGCTGACCGTCCGCGATCTCCTGACCCACACCGGCGGCATCGGGACGTCGGAGGCTGCCGGCCGTGTCGTCTCGTCCGCGCCGCTTCGCGACGCGACGAAGGACACGCTCGCGACCTACATCCCGCGCCTGGCGGCGCTGCCGCTCGAGTACCAGCCCGGCACGGCGTGGAAGTACAGCGCGCTCTCCGGCATCGACACCCTCGGCCGCATCGTCGAGGTCGCCTCCGGGCAGACCTTCGATCAGTTCCTGAAACAGCGCGTGTTCGACCCGCTCGGCATGAAGGACACGTCGTTCTATCCGGATGAGGCGCGCATGCCACGCGTGCCCACCATCTACCGGCGGACGCCGAATGGCCTGGAGCGGCAGGCGCAGCCCGCATGGCTGTCGAAGACGATCTTCGCGGGCGCCGCAGGCCTGTGGTCGACGGCCGAGGACTACGCGCAGTTCGCGCAGATGCTGGCCAACGGCGGCGAGTTGAACGGCACGCGCCTGCTCGGCCCGCGCACGGTCGCCTTGATGGCGTCGAACCACGTCGGGGATCTGTACGAGAAATCGACGCCCGGGGGCGGACGCCGCGGCATGGGCTTCGGTCTCACCGTTGAAGTCGTGGTCGATCCCGTCGCCGCAGGCCGCCGGCAGGGAGCGGGCAGCTTTGGATGGGACGGTGCGTTCGGCACGCATTTCTGGGTGGATCCAAAGGAGCAGGTGGTTGGCCTTTTCATGATCCAGCAGGGCGTCAATGCCCCGGCCAACCGCGACGTCGAGAACGCCGTCATGCAGGCGATCGTGGAATAGAGATCACGAAGAAGTCCGCCACGAAGACACGAAGGCACGAAGAACTACAGGGAGCGCGTCGGCTCGACCGCGCGCTTGCCGGCTGCCGAGTCGAGCGCCTTCAGCTGGTCGGGGTGGCCGAGAACCACCAGCTGATCGCCCGCGAGGATCCTGGCTTCCGGGGCCGGATTGAATTCCATGTGGCCCGCCTGACGGTTGATCGCGACCACGATGACGCCGAAGTCCTGGCGCAGGTTGGCGTCCTTGATGGTCTTGTTGGCAAACGGGGCATCGGCGCCGACGTTCGACCTGCTCGGCGGCGAGGTCGAGCCGCTCCGAGCTCGTGGCCAGGCGCATGAAGTCCACCACGGCGGGGCGCAGGGCCGTGGCCGCCATCTGAATGCCGCCGAGATGGTACGGCGAGATCACGCGGTCGGCGCCCGCACGGCGCACCTTGGCTTCCGCATCCTCGTTCTCCACACGCGCCACGATGAACAGGCCGGGCTGCAAGCCTCTCGCGGTCAGCACCGTGTAGACGTTTTCGGCGTCGGTGCCGACGGCCGCGATGAGCCCGCGCGCGCGATCGATCCCGACGCGCTTCAGCACCTCCTCCCGGCTCGCATCGGCCTCGACCGCGAGCCCGCCCGCCATGATGACGTCGTGCACGCGCTCGGGATTGCGGTCGATGACCACGAACGGCACGCGCTGCCGCCGGAACTCGTCGGCGATGACGCTGCCGATGCGGCCGTAGCCGCAGATGATGAAGTGCTGTGTGAGATCGTCGAGCATGCGATTGAACCGCCGGGAGTCAAGCTTACGATGTAATCCGCCCTCCACAACGAGGGACACGACGAGCGTGCCCGTGTAGAAGAGCGTGGAGACCCCGGAGACCAGGACCAGGGCCGTCCACGCTTCGCCGGCCCAGGACATCGCGTGCACCTCGCGGTAGCCGACGGTGGTGACCGAGATGATGGTCATGTAGAAGGCGTCCCAGGCGCTCCAGCCCTCGATGAGCATGTAGCCCAGGGTGCCGCCGGCCGTTACGCCGAGAAAGAGCACGATCGCCAGCCGCGGGCCTCGAGCCCACGAAGTGGGAACCGTTCTGCTCTTGTGCCGGCACGCGCGTATTCTTTGCCAGACACCGCCATTGCCGTCCCGATCACCACCAACCTCCCGCCCCGAACCCGCAGGACGTGCCGTCGTGACCCGCTCGGCCCCCTTGCCGAAGTGGGCCGACGCCGCGGAGCAGGGGCGGCGATCATCCGCGCGGGCCTCATCGAGCAGAACCTGCGGGGCTTCGATCGCGTCGGGGTCGGCGGCATCTGTAGGCCGAGGTCAGGCGCGAGTGAAGCGTCAGGTGGAGAGGCGCGCGGTCAGCTCTCTGGTCAGCTCGGCGGCCGGAATGTTCTTGCAGCCGGTCGCGTTCTGGCCGGACCACAACGGTGAGAAATCGCCGCTCCCGAGAGTCTCTGCTTTCGACCGCAGCGGCATGACGGCGGCTGCCGCAAGCGGAAACGCAGGCGCCGCCGGACTGAGGGGGCCGAGCTCGGCGATGAGACGATTGACGATGCCACGCGCGGGCCGGCCGGTGAAGACATTCGTCAACGCCGTGTGCTTCGCCCGCGGAGACGCCAGGGCGTCGCGATGCACGCCCGTCGTCGTGGCTTCGGGACAAAGGAGATACGCGGTGCCGACCTGAACGGCCGCTGCACCCAACGCGAGCGCGGCGGCCACGCCCCCGGCGTCCGCGATGCCGCCGGCGGCGATGACCGGGACGCGCACCGCGCGAACGATCTGTGGCACGAGCGCGAATGTGCCGACCTGTGTCGTCAGATCGTCCGACAGGAACATTCCGCGATGACCACCGGCTTCGACGCCTTGCGCGATGATCGCGCCGACGCCCGTGTGCTTCGAGCCAGCGCGCCTCGTCGACGGTCGTTGCCGACGAGATGATCGTCGGTCGCCACTGTCTGACGCGGTCGAGGAGCTGCCTTCGACGGCAGCCCGAAATGAAAGCTCACGACGGGCGGCTTGAACTGCGCCAGCACGTCGGCGGTGTCGTGATCGAAGGGTGCGCGTCCCGGCCCAGGCCGGACGGCCGGCAGGTCGATGCCAAGCTCGCGATAGTACGGCGCGAGCAGGTCACGCCATCTCGCCTCGCGGTCTGCGTCTGCGGCCGGCGGTGTGTGGCAAAAGAAATTGACGTTGTAAGGATTGGGTGTGGACGCCGTGATGGCCGCGATCTCGTCGCGAAGGGCATCCGGCGTCAGCATCGCGGCGGGAAGCGACCCGAGGCCGCCGGCATTCGATACCGCAATCGCCAGAGCGCTGCCTTGCGCGCCGGCCATTGGCGCTTGAATGAGCGGGCGAGCCACTCCGAGCAGTGACGCCAGCATCGATGCACCCACGAGGGATTGTAGCGCCAGCATTAGAGGGTCTACGCCGGGATAGGGGGAGAGTTCACGCGAGCACGACGACCAGCACACCCCCCCAGGAGATGGCTAATGTGAGGGCGAAGGACGTCGCAACCGGATGCCTCGTGACGAACGTGTTCATGGTGGTCGGGACGCGCCCCCTCATGCACGCTGAATCGCCCAGTACAGCGCGTCTCTGAGCGCCACATCGCGCGCGTCGCCGGTGAACGTCATGCCCATCTGGCTGGTGACGTATCCGTAGCCGATTTCCGCATCCGGATCCGCAAAGCCGAGGGCCCCGCCGGTGCCCGGCGACCCGAATGACCGCATGCCGCCGAAGCGCCAGTTCTTCACATGGCTTCATGAAGCCGAGCGAGAACTGCACCTCGCCTTTGAGGCATTCGTCATAGAACCCTCGCGACGGGCGGAACGGCTGGCGCGGCCAGCAGGTCCAGCGTCTCTCTTCGCACCCCGAGCTCGCGTCCGCCGGCCGCAAAGACGCCGTACGCGTGCGCAATGCCGCGCACCGTGCCGATGCCGCCGCCGGCAGGCACCTCCAGATTGCGCGCGTAGCACCCGCCGCTCGTCGAAATACACCGAGGTGCCGGGGTTCACGGATAGTGCGCGGGAAATGTTCGAACGGGGATTCAGTCCCCTCGACCATCAGCCGGAGGGGGCGGGTACCCGAACATCATCTCGAGCCGTCCCGGAGGCGAGAGTGTGGCCAGGCGATCGTTCGGGATGTCTTCGGGAGTCGGATGTAGATCTCCTCTCCAAGAGGGGTGGCGATTTCGTCCTGAAGAGAACCGACCGAGGGTGCGACGGTCGGAGATCGACGCGGCGGATCGAGTTCGCCTTCGTAGAACCCGAGCGTCAGCCCGTGATACGCCTGTCGCGTGCCAGGTTCCCAGCCGGCCTGTGGCGAGCCATCACCTCCGCCAGCCGATCCGGGTCGGCGACCACGCTCCGGTCGACGGGTTCGTCGAAGGCGAACAAGCCGGCCTGATGCGCGAGGAGTTGCCGCACGGTGATGCTGTCCTTGCCGTGCTGTGCAAACTCGGGCCAGGACTTCGCCACCCGCTCCTCGTAATCCAGCCAGCCGCGGAGTGCGCGATCGCGAGGGTCATCGCCGCCGGCCCTGGCGGCCGAGTGGACCACGACCATCGTGTCGCGCTCCCACGGCTCGGCGGTCACCTTGTTCCGGACACCGCCCCAGATGTCGACGACCTTCTCGCCGCGATGGTAGGCGCTGCAGGCGCCACCCAGCTCACCGCGTCTGGCGAGGTTCTGCTCGAAGGCGTCGCGCACGGCCTCGAACCCGCGGCTGACATGTCCCTCGATCGCGTGTGATGCGACGGCAACCATGCTGCCTCCCGGCCGCGAACTGGCGGCCTCAGGCCGCCGGTCATGCGGCATCCCGGCCAGCCGCGGAGGCATTACGGCCGCACCACGTTCGGCGCGCCGGCGCAACCGCCCTGCAGCAACGGCCCGGCGCGAACGTGCGCCGGTCGCCGATCAGGCGCCAGGACCCGTGCGAACTTGCGCTCCGCGAGGGGACAAAGCGCACGCGTGGCGTGCTCCAGGACCAGCCAGAGTTCGCCAGGGCGGCCGGTCGTCGCCACGCGCACGCTCATGAACAGCTTCTCGTGGTCCGGATTGTCGAACGCCTCGAACCCGTCCGGACTCGCGAACCGCTTCGGCGCCTGGTGCACGCGGTGCAGCCGTGCGGCCGATCCGGTGATCACCTCCGCGGCGCATCGTCTCTCAAGATGACGGTGCCGCCTTCGACGAGCGTTCGCATGAACGGTCGCCTCGAGTCGGCGGCGGGCGCGTGGCCGGCCAGCCGCGAGGGAAGGTACCGGACCTCGCCCAGCAGCCAGGCGAGCTTCATGTCCCGGACCGTGACGTCGTGGAGAGCCTGGAAAACAACCTCCGGCGGCGCCTTGACGACGACGGCGACACGGTCGCGAAACTGGGCGCCGCGCGCGGTGGCTTCGAATGCCGGGGATGGCGGGAACAAGTGAGCGACGCATGATGAGCGCACCTCGTGCGGCCGCCCGTTCGAAACGCATGAACCTTGCCGACGTCAGGCGTGTCCGGCGGTGCGACGGCGGCCGATTGGGACCGTCTGTCGAGGCACCGTCGGTGCGGGTGCGGAAAAGTGCCGGCTGAGCGCTGAATTTTCGGCAGCTGCGACGCCGTGGACATCAGCGGCCCGCCTGGACTGGCCCCTCCGCCCGCGAGCCGTGGAACAGCCGCTCCAGTCCGACCTGGCATCTCTCCTGCTGTCTCGTAGCGGGACTCGAGACCGTATGAACCAGAAGTCGTTCCTCCGGGCGAGCGCGAAATGGCTGGCTGCTGGCGTTGGCGTCGCCGGGGCCGCGTATGGTGCGTACGTCGGCCTGACGTGGTATCGCTATGGCGACGCGGCGCCGTCAGGTGCGGGGAGCAGGATCCGCTGCTCGATCGATTCATGCCCTCGTATGACGTCGCTGAACGTCATCACGTCCGCGTCGCTGCGCCATCAGCCGTGACGCTCGCCGCCGCGCGCGAGGTGAAGCTCCAGGGCTCGCCGCTCTGGCCGGGCCATCATCAAGGCACGCGAGGTGATCCTCGGCGCCACTCCTGGACGATCGGCCGCGTCCGACGCGGGCTTTTCGCGGAAGCCCAGTCGCTCGGATGGGGCGTGCTCGCCGAGGTTCCTGATCGGGAGGTCGTCGTCGGCGCCGTGACCAGGCCGTGGAGGCGAATGTCACCTTCCGCCGCCGCCGGACCGGTTCGCGGCCTTCAGCGAGCCTGGCTACGTCAAGATCGCGTGGACGCTCCGTGCGGAGTCGATCGGCGCGACCGATTCAATCTTCCGGACGGAAACGCGTGCGGTCGCCACGGACCCGACGGCGCGGGCCAGGTTCCGCTGGTACTGGGCGTTTCTTTCTCCCGGCATCATCCTGATTCTGGTGGGCGATTCTCCAGCCTCTAAGAGCGACGCAGAACGCCGCGCTCGCG
>CAVRVW010000003.1:0-1066659 GCA_963724695.1 uncultured Acidobacteriota bacterium
GGTAATGCTCATCGGCCTGGTCGCCGATGTCATCTCCGCGAACAGAAAGCTTCTCGAGGATCTGCTATACCGCGTGCGTTCGATGGAGCTGGGGCCTAAGGACTAGGACGTGGGTTCGTGAAGTTCGTGAAGTTCGTCGGTTCGTAGGTTCGTAGGTTCGTGCCAGCTGTAGTGCCAGATGCAGGCCGGGTCTTGTTCTCCAGACCCGGCTCTTGCCTCGAGTGATGAACGAGATCGATGTTGCAGTAATCGGCGGAGGCGTTGTCGGCCTCGCTGTGTCGTTGGCGCTCGCCGAGCGGGGTGCAGGCGTCTGTCTGATCGAGCGCGATTCGCGATTCGGGCGAGGCATGAGCACCCACAACAGCGGGGTCATCCACGCCGGCATCTATTATCCGCCGGGCACGCTGAAGGCGAGGCTGTGTCTCGAAGGACGCGGCCGTCTGTATGCATTTTGCCTGCAGCACAATGTGGCCCACCAGCGGTGCGGCAAGTTGATCGTTGCAACCGCCGAGAACGAACTCGAAGAGCTCGGGACGCTATGCGCTCGCGGACAATCAAACGGCGCGACGTCGCTGGAGATCGTCGGCGCCGACTTCATTCGAAGCAGGGAGCCTCATGTTCGAGCTGTGGCGGCGATCTGGTCACCGGATACCGGCATCATCGAGGCGGAAGCCCTGATAAACACGCTGAGCCGGTTGTGCCGCGCCAACGACGTTGCAATGCTCGTCGGGACACCAGTTGTCGATGCAGCCGCATCGAACGGGGGGTCGAGCTCGTCACTCCTCACGAGCGTTTCGTCGCGCCAACTGTCGTAAACGCCGCTGGTCTCCACGCAGACAACGTGTCGGCGATGCTGGGTGGAAGGCGTTTTCACATCAACCCGTGTAGGGGCGAATATGCCGAGCTTGCCACGTCGAAACGGCACCTCGTCAACGGCCTCGTGTATCCGCTGCCGCACGCCGACGGATTGGGTCTGGGTGTGCACCTCACCCGCACCACATGGGGCAGCGTGCTCGTCGGGCCGACCGCCGCGTATCAGGATTCGAAGGAGGACTACGAGGGTGCTCGCCTGCCACTCGAGGCCTTTCTCCAGCCGACACAAGCGCTGTTACCAGAGATCACGTTGGCCGACCTGCAGCCGGGCGCCACGGGCATCCGCGCAAAACTGCACGGACCGCGTGAAAAATTCGCAGACTTTCTCATCGAGCGCGATGCCAATAACACGCACCTGATTCACGCGGCCGGCATCGAATCGCCCGGCCTCACGTCGTGCCTCGCGATTGGCGAGATGGTGGCCGATCTCTGGGCCGAAGGGTGAACTCACGTCGGGTTCGTCAGGTTCGTGGGTTCGTCAGGTTCGTCGGTTCCGGTCCCGCGAACCCCCGAACCCCACGAACTCCACGAACCTCACGAACTCCACGAACTCCACGAACCTACGATACGATATCGTGTTCATGCCGTCTCAGAAAGTGCCGCTGCTGGATCTCAAGGCGCAGTTCGCGCCGATTCGCGCCGACGTGCTCGACGCGATGACGCGGGTCTGCGACTCGCAGCAGTTCATTCTCGGTCCGGAGGTCGAGGCGCTCGAGCGCGAGCTCGCGGCATTTCTCCACGTTCCCCACGCGATTGGCGTCTCGTCGGGTACCGACGCGTTGCTCGTGGCGCTCATGGCGCTCGACGTGGGTCCGGGCGACGAGGTCGTGACGACGCCGTTTTCGTTCTTCGCGACAGCCGGAAGCGTGGCCAGGCTGGGTGCACGCCCTGTCTTCGTCGACATCGATGCGGCGACCTTCAATATCGACACCGGTCGTATCGAGGCCGCCATCACGCCGAGGACCAAAGCCATCGTACCGGTGCACCTGTTCGGGCAGAGTGCCGGCATGGACGCCATTACCGGAATTGCGACGCGCACCTCCGTGGCCGTCGTCGAGGATGCGGCCCAGGCCATCGGCACGGAATATCGCGACCAGATCGTCGGCGGGCTCGGGGCGATCGGATGTTTCTCGTTCTTTCCCACGAAGAACCTCGGCACGTTCGGTGACGGTGGGCTGGTCACGACGCGTGACGCGGCGCTCGCGCGCAAGATGCGCGCGATTCGGCAGCATGGCGGAGAGGTGAAGTATCACCACGACTCGGTCGGCGGGAATTTCCGGCTCGATGCGCTCCAGGCCGCAATTCTGCGCGTAAAGCTCCCGCATCTGAATGCCTGGACGCATGCGAGGCAGCGTAACGCGGAACGATACGATGTGATGTTTACGGAAGCCCGTTTGACCGACATTATCAGGCTTCCGGTGCGTGCTCCGGACAGCACGCACATCTTTCACCAGTACGTGATTCGGACACCCGAGCGCGATCGGCTGCGCGCGTTTCTGCAGGATCGGGGTGTGGGCACCGAGGTCTACTATCCGGTTCCGCTTCATCTGCAGCCGTGCTTCAGGGGACTCGGGCAGTCGGCGGGTGCGTTCCCGAGAGCCGAAGCGGCCGCGAAGGAAGTGCTGGCGCTGCCGATTTATGGCGAATTGACCGAGATACAACAGGGATGGGTCGTCGAGGCGATCCGCGAATTCTTTCAAAAGAGAGCGTGACCATGGATTTGCTGGCGCGAATCAAGAGTGGTGAGGCACGGGTCGGTATCATCGGCCTCGGGATACGTCGGGTTGCCGCTGGCCGTGGAGTTTGCGAGAGCCGGCTTGCACGTGATCGGCTACGACGTCGACCAGTCGAAGGTCGACATGCTGATGGCCGGCAACAGCTACATCCCGGATGTGCCCAGCGAAGAGCTGGCGGCGGTCGTGAAAGACGGCACCTTCCGCAGCACCACCGACCAGCGCGAGCTGGCCAACGTCGACGTGATCGACATCTGCGTGCCCACGCCGCTTCGCAAGACCCGCGACCCGGATCTCTCGTATCGTGGTCAAGGCGATCGAGGCGACGGCGGCTGTCCTGCGCAAGGGGCAGCTCGTCATTCTCGAGTCGACGACCTATCCGGGCACGACCGAAGAGGTGGCGCAACCGGATTCTCGAGAAAGGCGGTCTGAAGGTCGGGCAGCGACTTCTTCCTCGCGTTCTCGCCCGAGCGTGTCGACCCGGGCAACACGATCTACACGACCAGGAACATTCCGAAGGTCGTGGGCGGCATCGACGAATGAGCATCGACCTCGCCGCCGCGCTCTACGGCCAGGTCGTGGGCAAGGTCGTGCCAGTGTCGGCAGACTCGCGTCGCCGAAATGGTGAAGCTGCTCGAAAACACGTTCCGCGCGGTGAACATCGGCCTCGTCAACGAGGTGGCGCTGATGTGCCACCGGCTCGAGCATCGACGTCTGGGAAGTGATCGAGGCGGCCCGCACGAAGCCGTTCGGGTTCATGCCGTTTTATCCCGGCCCCGGCCTCGGCGGGCACTGCATCCCGGTCGACCCGTTCTATCTGTCGTGGAAGGCACGGCAGAGCGGGTTCGAATGCCGGTTCATCGAGCTGGCGCGGCACGTCAACTCGTCCATGCCCGAGGTCGTCGACCGGGTGGCCGAAGCCCTGAACTCGGCGCGCAAGAGCATCAACGGCTCGAGCATTCACCTGTTCGGCGTGGCGTACAAGGAGGACGTGGGCGACTTCGCGAGTCGCCGGCGCTTGATATCCTCGAGCTTCTGCATCGGCGTGGTGCCGGAGATCAGCTACACCAATCCGTTCGCGCCGTCGCTGAAGCTCGGGGAGATCACGCTGGAATCGACCAATCCGCACGTCGACTAGGGTCGTATCGTGCTGACGGCCACGGACACCGCGGTTCAGCAGTACGAGACGGTGTTCCCGGAGTACTTCATCCAGGCCCTGAGCGATGCCGCGGCCGATGGAGACAAGAACGGCCGCGTGTCGGTCTGGGAGGCGTTTCGTTTCGGCTCGGCGCGCGTGAAGACCTGGTTCGAAGAACGCGGCCAGCTGGCGACCGAGCGTCCCCTGCTCGACGACAACGGAGATGGGATCGGCCGCGAGGCCGAGATCCAGCCTGCCGGCGGGCCGCCGCCCCGGACGACGCCCTCTGGCGCTGACGGGAGACTGGCCGAGGCCACCTATCTGCAGTCCGATCCGCCCATCCCGGCCACCGCCGACGGCGAGCTGCGGAAGCTCCTGACCCGCCGCGCGGAGCTGCAGTCCAGGCTCGATCTGTTGCGAGCGGCGAAGGGCACGATGCCACAGGACGACTACGACGCCCAGCTCGACGAAGCGCTCGTCGAGCTTGCGAAGATGGATCAGCGAATCAGGGCGCGTAAGTAATCGCAAATCGGCAATCGTAAATCGCAAATCGGAAACGAAAATCTGAGCTTCACCTCCAGAATTGCGATTTGCCAATTGCGATTTCAGATGTTTTGGTTCCAGTCATCCCGTCTTTTCCTGAACACAAACACCCCCGCCGCGCCGGCCGCGAAGCCGGCGACGTGCGCGACGAACGCGATGCCGCCGCTGTCGCCCGCCGTGGCGATTACGCCGATTCCCGCGCTGAAGATCTGGATCACCAACCACAAGCCGAGCAGCGCCAGGGCGGGGATCTCGACGATGTCGACGAAGACAATGAGCGGCACCAGCGTCAGCACGCGCGACCGAGGGAAGAGGGCAAAGTACGCGCCCATCACGCCCGTGATGGCGCCGCTTGCCCCGATGGCCGGCACCAGGGACTGCGGGCTCATCACGACGTGCCCGAGCGCAGCGACCACGCCGCACAGCAGGTAGAAGACGAGGAAGCGCGCGTGCCCCATGCGGTCTTCGATGTTGTCGCCGAAGATCCACAGGTACCACATGTTCGCGATGACGTGCGACCAGCTGGCGTGCAGGAACATCGAGCTGGCGAGGGTGGGAATTCTGAGATCCGAGGGGACGACGCCGTAGAGGCGCAGGAAACCCGGGAGCGCGTCGGCGGGAAGGGTCAGCTCGAACACCCACGCCAGAAGGTTCAGGGCGATCAGGGAGACGGTGACGACCGGGGTGGTCCGCGAAGGGATGACATCCCGAAGGGGGATCATTGGGCGGGCAGTGGCAGATGGCGGATTGCAGGAAGTGCTACGGGCGATCTGGCTAAGTGAGCTTGTGACTCAATCCATTCTGCAATTCTAGCAGTCCCAGCATTTAGCAATCAGCAGTTCCGGCTCAGACCCCGTGTCCGTAGCCGACTGTCTCGGGGTGCCCCGAACGGACGCGTTCGACGATACGCCGGAGGTCGTTGTCGCCGATGGACTTGCGGTGCTCGCCCATCGTGATGACACCGTGGTACACCTGCGCCAGCTCCTCGGGCGTGAGCATGAGGCCGATGGTTTCGCAGCGGCGCTGAACCGCGTGCCGGCCGGAGTGCCGGCCGAGCACCAGCTGCTCGGCTGTCTGGCCGACGTCCTGCGGCCGCATGATCTCGTAGGTGCGCGAGTCCTTCAGCATGCCGTCCTGGTGGATGCCGGCCTCGTGCGCGAACGCGTTTCGGCCGACGATGGCCTTGTTCGACTGGACCGGCTCGTCGGTGACCTCGCGACAGCAGCTGGCTGGCCTCGAACAGTCCGCTGCGACTTGATGCCGGTGTCGAACGGCAGGCGATCCTGCCGGACCCGGAACGCCATCACGAGCTCTTCGAGCGAGGCATTGCCCGCCCGCTCGCCGATGCCGTTGATGGTGCATTCGATCTGCCGCACGCCGCCCTGGACGGCCGCGATGCTGTTGGCGACCGCCAGCCCGAGGTCGTCGTGGCAGTGCGTGCTGAAGATCGCCTTGTCCGCGTTCGGGACGCGGGCGCGGATCTCTTCGAAGAACTCGCGGATGTCCTCGGGCGTCGCGTAGCCGACCGTGTCGGGCAGGTTGATCGTGGTCGCGCCATGCTCGATGGCGGCCTCGACGACGCGGCACAGGAAGTCGCGGTCGCTCCTCGTCGCGTCCTCGGCCGAGAACTCCACATCGTCGGTGTGGCGGCGCGCGAGGCGGACCCCGTCCACGATCTGCTCGAGGCAGGCGTCGCGCGAGATCCGCAGCTTGCGCTCGAGGTGGAGGTCCGATGTGGCGAGGAAGGTGTGAATCCGGCGGCGTTCGGCGGGCTCGAGCGCCCGGGCGGCTTCGTCGATGTCGACCTGGCGGCAGCGGGCGAGGGCGGCGATGACCGGCCGCCGAACTTCCTTCGCGACCTGCCGGTGGCTTCCGAGTCGGCCGGCGAGGCAATCGGGAAGCCGGCTTCGATGATGTCGACCCCGAGCGCGTCGAGCGCGCGTGCCAGGCTGAGCTTTGCCGGCACGTCCATCGAGAAGCCCGGCGCCTGCTCGCCGTCGCGCAGCGTGGTGTCGAACACGACGATACGCGTGGGTTCGCTCATGGCGTCAGTTGTAGCGCCTGTGCCAGATAGAAGTCAAAGTGATAATGATTACGTTATAATAATGATCGTTTATGGACCTGACAGCGCTTCGCGTGTTTCTCGCGGTGGCCGAAGAACGCAGCTTCTCGCGCGCCGCGGCCAAGGTGCACCGCACCCAGCCTGCCGTCAGCCAGGCGGTCCGCCGCCTCGAACGCGACCTCGGCGAGGAGCTGTTCGATCGCTCCTCGAAGACCGGCACGCTGACCGACGCGGGCCGTGTCCTCCAGAACTACGGCCAGCGCCTCGTCCGCCTGGCCGAGGAGGCGGAGTCCGCCATCCGCGAGCTGCGCGATCTGCGGCGCGGCCGTGTGCTCATCGGTGCGAACGAAGCGGCGGTTCACACGCTGCTGCCGCTGATGGCCCGTTTCCGGGAGCATGTGCCGGACATCGCCGTCGACGTCCGCCGTGTCCCGGCGCGCCAGATTGCCGTCGAAGTGCAGCAGGGCAGCCTCGACTTCGGCGCGCTGACGCTTTCGGCCCGCTGAGGCGGGCCTCCTCGAAGTCGTGGTCGGCAGCGACGAGCTGGTGCTCCTCGTCCCGCCCACCCATCCGCTCGCCAAGCGTAAGCAGGTGACGATGGAGGATGTGGCCGGGGAGCCGGTGGTGGCGCACAACGATCCGTCGCCGGCGCGCGAACGGGTGCTGCGGCTGTTCGAGCAGCACCACATCGCGCTCAAGATGGTCATCGCGCTGCCGAGCCTCGACGGCATCAAGCGCGCGGTGGAGCTCGAAGCTTGGCGTGGCGCTCCTGCCGCGCCGGTGCGCCATCACCGAGATCGCGAGCGGACGCCTCGTCGCCATCCCGGTGGCGGGGATCTCGCGCAAACGTCAGGTCACGCTGGTGTGCCGCAACGCGCACCGGTCACACGCGGCGAACGCGTTCCTCAAAATCGCGCAAGAGGGAAAAGCCTGAGCGCGCTCAAGGGCTCCGGACTCCAGGCTTCGGGCTCCAGGAGCGCCGGGCTTCGATGGCTAGGGCTCAGCGGGGCAGGTCTTTCCACTGATCGACGATCCACTCGCCGGCGCGGGTGAGGGGGTCCACGTACATGTTCATGTTGAAGTGCCCGACGCCTTCGAGCGGTTCGAACTCGATCTTCCGCCCGAGGCGCTGAAGCTCCTTGACCGTTTTCTCCGTCGGCTCGAACTCCACGACTTCGTCGTCGCGGCTGTGGATCACGTAGGTCGGCCGGGCCGCCAGCCGATCGACCGGCACGTTGCCAGGAGCGCCTGCCATCACGATCGCGGCCGAAAACAGATCCGTGTGCCGAGAGGCCATGTACCACGTGCCGCGGCCGCCCATGCTGAAGCCGGCGACCAGCACGCGCCGACGGTCGACGGAATAGGTGTTCATGACCTGGCGGACGAGCGTCATCACCGCGCGCTCGGCGTTGGCGTCGGTCCACGATCCGCTCGGGCAATCGGGAGCGAGGATGATCGCGTCGAGGTCGGCGAGGCCCGGCCCCACAACTTGCTCCACGAACGCGCCGCCGTAGTACGGAAACCGCTGGCCGCCCGGATGCAAGGCGACGATGAGCGGCCGTGCCTGCCGCGAGGTATACCCCTCGGGCAGCGCGAGGGCGTAGCGCACTTCGCCGAGGTCGGGAACGTTCTCGACCATCCGATACATGCCCGGCCTGGACGGCTGCTGGCCGACGAGCGCCGCGGCGAGAACGAGCAGGAGGGTCTTCATGTCGCGAATTATGCCTCAGTGGGCTCCAGGCTTCGGGCTTCTGGCTCCGGGGACGCCAGGCCCCAGCCTCCAGCCTCTGGCCCCCAGTCCCAAGTCCCGCAATCCCGCAATCCCAAGTCCCGAGTCAGTGTATCTACCAGTAGGAGTCTTACCATGCGCATTACCCAGAAGGGCCAGGTGACCATCCCGCAGGAAATCCGGGAGAGGCTCGGCTTGCTGCCCTACGTCGAAGTGACCTTTGATGTCGTTGGCGACGCCGTCCGGATACGGAGAGCTAAAGGCACGAAGAGCCGTGGTGAGCTCATCGTCGAACGGCTGCGCGGCTCCGCCCCGAAGGGCGGGATGACCACCGACGAGATCATGGCGATGACGCGGGGAGAGGATTGACCGCCACGCTGGTGGACTCGAACGTGGTGATCGATGTCGCGACGGAGGACGTCGAGTGGCTGGACTGGTCGGCCGCCATGCTCGCCGCGGCCAGCGAACGTGGAGTCTGGTCATCAATCCGATCGTCTACGCCGAAGTGTCGGCGCGATTCGACACCATCGAAGGCGTCGACGAGGCGATTCCCGAGGGCTTCTACGTGCGCGCTCCGCTGCCATGGGAGGCGTCATTCATGGCCGGCCAGGTCTTTCAGCAGTATCGCCGCCGAGGGGGAGTGCGCACGCGAACGCTCCCGGATTTCCTGATCGGCGCGCACGCGGCGATTGCCGGCATGACGCTCTTGACGCGCGATCCGCGGCGCTACCGCACGTACTTTCCGAAGCTGAAGATCATTGCGCCCTGAGACGGCCCTGACGGGCGTCAGAACCCGGAGACGTACGGCAGGCGCGACGCGACCGAGCGGACCTCGTCGAACGTGGTCGAGCAGCATCGCGGTCGGGTTCCACTGGCCGCTGAGAAAGCCGTCGCGCAGCGCGGGCGGCAGGGTCGCCTGCGATCGCGCAGGCCGCCGGCGGTGATCGCGCCCGGTGTCGACCCGCGCGTCGATCGACGGTCTCGGCGTCGCGCTCGATGAGCGTCTGCAGGGCATCGATGGCCGCGCGATCCGCGGAGAAGCACGGCATGCCCGAGCATGGCGGCGTTGCCGAGGAAGATCTCGGAGAACGACTCGCCGACGATGGCCTTGATGCCGTAGCGCGCGAGGCCCTGCGGCGCGTGCTCGCGCGACGACCCGCAGCCGAAGTTGCTGTTGACGACGAGGATCGTGGCGCCGGTGTACGCGCGGGTTGTTGAACGGATGCTTCGGGATCGGCGGCCCGATCGTCTTCGAACAGATGCGTCTCGAGACCTTCGAACGTCACCGCGCGGAGGAATCGCGCCGGCATGATGCGGTCGGTGTCGAGATCGTCACCGCGGAGCGGGAGGCCGCGGCCGTCACCGAGGTGATGCGCAGACATGCGGTCTAGGCCGGCACTTCTTCGAGCATGTGCCTGCACGTCGACGACTTCGCCGGCGAGGGCGGCGGCGGCCACCATCGCCGGGCTCATGAGCAGCGTGCGGCCGGTCGGGCTGCCCTGGCGGCCCTTGAAGTTCCGGTTCGACGACGACGCGCAGATCTGACGGCCCTCGAGCCGGTCGGGGTTCATCGCCAGGCACATCGAGCAGCCGGCGCCGCGCCACTCGAAGCCGGCGTTCGTGAAGATCTCGCGGCAGCCCCTTCGCTTCCGCCGCGCGGCTCACGGCCTGCGAGCCCGGGCACGACGAGCGCCTTGACGTGCGGCGCCACGCGCCGGCCCGGACGATCCGCGCCGCCTCTTCGAGATCCGACAGCCGGCCGTTCGTGCACGACCCGATGAACGCGACGTCGATGCGCGTGCCCTCGACGCGGCGCCCGCGCTCGAACCCCATGAAGGCGAGCGCCTCCTCGTCGGCGTCGGCGGCAATCGGCTCGCCGATGCCGACCGACTGACCCGGGTTGATGCCCCACGTGACCGTCGGCTCGATGGACGCCGCGTCGATGACCACGCGGTCGTCGTAGTCGGCGTCAGGATCGGACGCGATCTGCCGCCACCAGGCGACCGCGCGATCGAACGCCGCGCCCGGCAGGCACGAACCGCCGGCCCTTGAGGAAACGCGAACGTCGTCTCGTCCGGGTTGACGTAGCCGACGCGCGCGCCGCCTTCGATCGACATGTTGCAGATGGTCATCCGCTCTTCGATCGTCATCGCGGTCGATGCGTCGAGCCGCCGTACTCGTACGCGTAGCCCGACGCCGCCGTGGACGCCGAGCCGGCGGATGATCGTCAGGATCACGTCCTTCGCGTAGACGCCGGGCGCGCAGCTGGCCGTTGACGTCGATGCGGCGGACCTTGAGCGGATCGAGCGCCAGGCACTGCGACGCGAGCACGTCGCGCACCTGCGACGTGCCGATGCCGAACGCGATGGCGCCGAGCGCGCCGTGCGTCGACGTGTGGCTGTCGCCGCAGGCGATCGTCATGCCCGGCTGCGTCAGCCCCAGCTCGGGCCCGATGACGTGGACGATGCCCTGGTGCTCGCTGCCGGCGGCGCCCGGCGCCCAGAGCTGGATGCCGAACTCGCGGCAGTTCCGCTCGAGCGCCGTCGTCATTTCCTCGGCCGTGAGGTCGATGAACGGCCGCGTCTGCGCGCTCGTCGGCACGATGTGGTCGACGGTCGCGAACGTCCGCTCCGGGATACGCGACGCGCCACCCGTGCTGGCGCATCATGTCGAACGCCTGCGGGCTCGTGACCTCGTGGATCGAGGTGCAGGCCGACGAAGAGCTGCGTCTGTCCGCTCGGGAGCACGCGGACCGCGTGAGCGTTCCAGACCTTCTGGAAAAGCGTGGGCATTGAGGACGCCAATAGAATACCGTTAATTCCTGAGCGATGCACAGCCGCGCCTGCAGCCGCCGGGGGACCGCCTGAGCAACACCCGCACAATCGCGCTGTGCGCGCTCGCGGCGGTCGCTCTGATCGTGACGCCGCGCGCTCAGCAGCCAGCGCCACCAATCGCGCGTCCGGTGCTCGGCACGGGCCAGTCGCTCGCCACGTGGGACGCCCGCGTGGACAGCGATGCTTCGCGAGCGGCCAGCTCGACATCGCGCGTGTGCAGGACGACACCCTGATCGCCGGCCGCACGCACGAGCGGCTGGCGCAGCGCCACGAGGGACTTCCGGTCTTCGGCGGCGAGATCGTCCGGCAGCTCGACGGCGGCAGTGTCGTCAGCGTGTTCGGACAGTTCTACGAGCCGATCAACGTGCCGTCCGACTCGGCCCACCCTCTCGCCCGCCGAGGCTGCGGCGCTTGCCGAGCGCGACCTCGGCGACGGCGCCAGCGCCGGCGTGCCCGAACTGGGGATCCTCCCCGGAGCGGACGGCGCGACGCCTCGTCTACCGCGTCAGGACGAGGGGTCCGTGGGACATCCGCGACTACATCATCGATGCGGCGAGCGGGCAGGGTCGACGAGTCGCGCCAGCCGGATCACGACGGCAGGACGCCCCCGAGGTGGGCACCGGCACGGGCGTTCTCCAGGATCGGAAGAAGGTCAGCGCGAACCGCACCTCGAGCGGCTACGAGACCATCGATCTCTTGCGGCCCGCGGCGACCTTCACGCTCGACTTCCGCGGCAGCGAAGGCGCGCTTCATTTCGTTCCTCCAGACCGGGACGGTGTTCTTCTCGGACGTCGCGACGAGCGCCACCAACACCTGGACGGACGGCGCCGTCGTCGATGCGCACGTGTACGAGGGCTGGATCTACGACTACTTCTTCAAGCGGTTCGGGCGCCGGAGCATCGACGATCAGGATCTGGAGCTCATCGGCCTGGTCCACCCGCTGGCGCGCGCCAGCGCCGCCAGCTACCCGCCCGACATCGTGGGCCAGTGGATCAACAACGCCGCCTACCTGGGCGACGGTTTCCTGCTCTTCGGCGACGGCGATGGGCGCGTGTTCGACTACCTCGCCGGCGGCTTCGACGTGGTCGTGCACGAGATCACGCACGGCGTGACCGAGTTCACCTCGGGGCTCATCTACCAGGACGAGCCTGGCGCGCTCAACGAGGCCTTCTCGGACATCATGGCGATTGCCGCCGAGTTCTTCACCCTGCGCGCGGGGCAGGGTCCGCAGCGGGGCCCGAATTTCCTCATCGGTGAGGATGTCACGAAGGTGGCGCCCGGGCTTCATCCGGTCCGCGCAGAACCCGATCGACGGAGGCGACCCCGACCACTATTCGCTGCGGCAGTACATCGGCACGCCGGTCGACAACGGCGGCGTGCACGTCAACGCGCACGATTGTCACGCATGCCTTCTACCTGGCCATGGCCGGCGGGCGCAACCGCGTGTCCGGCCTGACCGTGGCGGGCGTCGGCCTCACGAACATCGAGCGGATGGAGCGGATTTTCTATCGCGCGTTTGCCTTCCTGATGGGGCCGGGCGCGCGGTTCTCCGACGCGCGGGCCGCGACGCTGCAGGCCGCGACCGACTTGTACGGCGCGGGCAGCAACGAGCGCGCGCAGGTCCAGCAGGCCTGGACGGCCGTCGGGGTCCAGTGAAACCGCCTCGAGGGTCGCTGCCGATCGCCATGCTGGGGACGCTCATGCTGGGCGCGGCGAGTGCGTCCGCCCAGACGCCGGCGCCCGGATCCTGGGCCGCAATCGTCAGCGTCAACTTTGGCACGCAATTGGGGATGACGACCCTGGAGCAGGCGAGCGAGCTCGCCAAGTACGTCGAGCCGGCAACGCTCGCGGCGAATGCACCGGCGCCGCCCGGGCCGCTTCTGGATGGCGGCGTCACCGTGCGCGTCTGGAGGAACCTCGGGGTGACCGCAGCGGTCTCGCTGGTCGGCACAGACGGTCCTGCCGAAATCGTCGCCGAAATTCCCCACCCGTTCTACTTCGATCGACCGCGCACCGTCGAGGGGGAGGTCGCTCTCTGGCGCCAGGAGGTGGCCGTCCATGCCGGCGCCGCATGGCTGTTCGAGCGGCCGGCGCTCGACATCCTCGTGTTTGGCGGCGCCTCCTTCTTCCAGGTGATGCAGGACCTGGTGGGCGACGTCACCTTCGACGAGCAGTATCCTTACGACACGGCGACGTTTGCCGACGCAGAGACGGAGCGCGTGGAGGGATCGGCGACCGGGTTCAATCTCGGCGCAGATGTCACGTGGAAGCTGTCGCCTCGATGGGGTGTCGGGGGGCTCGTCAGGTACTCGCGCGCCGAGCTGCCCCTCGACATCGACGGAGTCAAGGCCGGCACGCTGACCGCTGGCGGCGTCGCGGTCGCCGGCGGCCTCCGGGTGAGGTTCTGACAGTGCGAAATGCTAAGTTCTGAGTGCTGATTTGGGTTTCGAAGAATTTCGTCAGCGGATGGGAGAGTTCCTGCACGGCGCGACGATGGGTCGCTACGAGTCGGAGCTGCGCCGTCAGACCGCGGAGCTGAACGATCTGTTCCTGCTGCTCTGCTTCATGGAGGCCACCGCGCTGCCCAATCCGGCGACGCTCTATCTCCTCGAGGTGTACCCGTACCTGCTCGACCAGTTCCATCTGTGGCATCGGCGCATGGGGATTGAACACTCGCCCATCGGTTCGCTTCCGTGCTGCTGAACTCGCTCCTCGACCAGCAGGTCGTCTTCTTCGGCGGCAAGGGCGGCGTCGGCAAGACCACGTGCTCGTCGGCGTTTGCGCTGGCGGCGAGCCAGCGCGGCAAGCGGGTGCTCCTCGTGTCGACGGACCCGGCGCATTCGACCGCCGACATCTTCGAGCGGCCGATCGGGCCTGCCGAAGTGGAGCTCGGTCCAGGGCTCGTGGGGCTCGAGATCGATTCCGAGGGGGAGGCCGGCCGCTACATTGCGGACGTCAAGCGCGACATCGAGCGCATGTTCAGCCCCAGTGTGATCCGCCAGGCCCACCGGCAGATCGAGCTGGCCGCGACCTCGCCGGGGCTGCGCGAAGTCGCGCTGCTCGATCGGATGATCGACCTGCTCGTGGATCGCGGGTCGACCTACGACCTCATCGTCGTGGATACGGCGCCGACGGGGCATACGCTCCAGCTGCTGCGCATGCCGGACGCGGTGGTCACCTGGATCCAGGCGCTCGTCAAGCACCGGCGCGCCGTGCTCGAGATCGACCGCGGTCCCGCGCAGCCGCAGGAAGCGGCAGAGAAGGAAGACCCGGTGCTCGCGGCCCTCGAGCGCAGGCACCAGCGCCTGGCTGCGCTGCGCAAGATGCTCATGGATCGGAAGCGCACGTCGTTTGCGCTGGTGACCGTGCCGGAACGGCTGGTGATCGAAGAAACGGCGCGCGCGGCCGAGATGCTGGGCGAGGCCGGCGTGGATGTCGGCGGCCTCATCGTCAACCGTGTGCTGCCCGACGGGCTCGAGGGCGAGTTCTACCGGTCCCGGAAGGCGCAGGAGCAGACCTACCTCGAGGAGATCGAGCGGCGGTTCCGAAGGCTTCCGCGCGTCCAGGTCCACCAGCTCCCACGGGACGTCTACGGCCAGGCGTCGCTCGGCGCTCGTCAGCCGGCAGATCGTGGGCCAGACATGATCTGTCGCAATTGCCGGACGGAGATCGCGGACAAGGCGATCGTCTGCTATCGATGCGGAACCGCCACGACCGAGGCCCGCTTCAAGCCCCCGTCCACCGCCATGGGACGCGGCTCCCGCCCGTTTGCCGTCTTCAAGTTTGTTGCGCTCGGCCTCGTGGTGGTGCTCGTGGTGCTGGCGCTCGCCGGCCTCGTTCCGGGATGTCCGATGATAAACTCCAGTCATCGTGACCACAGGACCGACCCTCCGCCACGACTGGACCCTGCCGGAGATCGCCGCGATCTACTCGGCGCCGCTGCCTGACCTGATCTTTCGCGCCCAGACGATCCACCGCGCCCACCATCGCGCCGACGAGGTGCAGGGGTGCATGCTGCTGAGCGTCAAGACGGGCGGCTGCCCCGAGGACTGCGCGTACTGTCCGCAGTCGGCGCACTACAAGACCGACGTCGAACGCACCGGGCTCGTCAGCCTCGAGGCGCTGACCGCTGCCGCGACCCAGGCGCGAGCGCAGGGCGCGACGCGGTTCTGCATGGGCGCGGCCTGGCGCGACGTGCCGGACGGCCCGGAGTTCGATCAGGTGCTCGACGATGGTGCGCACGGTCCGCGGGCTCGGGCCTCGAGGCGTGCTGCACGCTCGGCATGCTGACTCAGGCGCAGGCCGACCGGCTCGCCGACGCCGGCCTCACCGCGTACAACCACAATCTCGACACCGCTCCGGAGTTCTACGGCCAGCATCATCACGACGCGCACCTACGACGATCGGCTCGCCACGCTCGCGCGCGTCCGACAGTGCCGGCGTCACCGTCTGCAGCGGCGGCATCATCGGCATGGGCGAGGACCGCGGCGTCCGCCACCGGCTCCTGCACCAGCTCGCCTCGCTCGAACCCGCATCCCGAGAGCGTGCCGATCAACATGCTGGTGCGTGTCGAGGGCACGCCGCTCGCCGGCCTTGCGCCCGAGGATCCGCTCGAGCTGGTACGCACGATCGCCACGGCTCGCATCCTCATGCCCGCGTCCTTCGTGCGGTTGAGCGCCGGGCGTCTGTCGCTGACAGACGAGGCGCAGGCGCTCTGCTTCCTGGCGGGCGCCAACTCCGTCTTCCTGGGCGACCGTTTGCTGACGACACCGAACCCCGGGGCGAGCCACGACGAACGGCTGCTCGAGAAACTCGGGATGCACCTCGCCGCGGGCGAGGGCGCCGCCGAGCCAGCCTCAGCCCATGTCGCCTGATGGCGCCGCCCGTGTGCTCGACGCCCGACTCCGTGGCCGGCTGAGGGAGTGGAAGCCGGCGGCCTGCTGAGGACCCTCAGGCCGCCGTCGGGCGTCGACCTCTCGTCCAACGACTATCTGCAGCTCTCGTCGCATCCGCGCGTCGTCGCGCGATTCGCCGACGCCGTGCGACGGTCCGGCGCCGGCAGCACCGGCTCACGCCTGCTGCGCGGCGAACGCGAGAGCTTTGAGCGGGTGGAACGCCGCTTCGCCGCATTCAAGCACGCCGATGCGTCGCGCTACTTCTCGTCCGGGTACCTGGCGAACGTGGCCGTCCTGACCACGCTCCCGCAGGCCGGGGACGTGATTCTGTCCGACGAACGCAACCACGCGAGCCTGATCGATGGTGCGCGGCTCTCGCGGGCCACGACCGTGCGTGTTTCCACACAACGATGCGGCCGGGCTGAAGCGGACGTTGGGCCGTCTCGGTCAGGACGCTCCAGACACGGCGTTGCGCTTCGTCGTCGTGGAGTCGCTCTTCAGCATGGACGGCGACATGGCGCCGCTGGCCGACTACGCCGAGATCTGCGGCGCGCACGGGGCCGCGCTCATCGTGGACGAAGCCCACGCCGTGGGGATCTACGGAGAGCGGGGCAGCGGGCTCGTCGAAGCCACGGGGATCGGCGCGATCGTCACGGCCTCGATCAACACCGCCGGCAAGGCACTCGGCGTGGCCGGCGCCTTTGTGGCGGGCGCGGCCTCCACGATCGCGTACCTGACACAGCGCGCGCGGCCGTTCGTCTTCTCGACCGCGCCGCCTCCCGCGCTCGCGGACGCGCTCGAGGCCAGCCTGGATGTCCTCGAGGCCGAGCCAGAGCGGCGGCTCTGCCTGCGCCAGCGGTCGGCTCACTTGCGGACGCGGCTTGCCGACTGCGGGATCGAGGTGCTGACAGGATCGTCTCAGATCCTGTCGCTGGTGATTGGAGACAACGATCGGGCGCTCGGTGTGGCGAGCCGTCTTCAGGACGAGGGCTTCGACGTCAGAGCCATCCGCCCGCCCACCGTTCCCGAGGGGACCGCCAGGCTGCGCATCTCGGTCAACGCCGGTCTGTCCGAAGCGACGCTCGATGCATTCGCCGAGGCCCTCGCCGTGGCGCTTCGCGAGGCCGGTGTGCCGTGCGCGGTCTCTTCGTAACGGGCACCGACACCGGTGTCGGCAAGACCGTTGCCTGCGCGGCGCTGATGGTCCGGTATCGACAGGTCTCACCCCGGCTGCGCTACTGGAAGCCAATCCAGACCGGCATAGAGCAGGACGATGACACGGCCACGGTCGCGCGACTGATCATGCAGGAACCGGCTGGACGCAGGCCGGGTCCTTTGGACCCGGCGATTCGGGCTGGCGAGCCAGACCCGGAGGGGTCGCGTGTGCTGGACGCCGGCGTGCGTCTGCCGCGTCCGCTGTCGCCCCATCTGGCGGCCCGATTGGCTGGCCGTCCGATAGATCCCGACGCACTCGTCGCCCTGCCCATCGTCGCCGGGTCCGCGCCGTTCATCGTCGAAGGCGCTGGCGGCGTGCTCGTGCCGCTCAACGAGTCGACCTTGATGATCGATCTCATGGCGCGGCTGGCGTTGCCGGTCCTCGTGGTGGCCCGGTCGGGCCTTGGCACCATCAACCACACGCTGTTGACGCTCGAGGCGCTCCGCGCGAGGAGCCTCACGATCGCGGGCGTGCTCATGGTCGGCCTCCCGAATCCCGATAACCGCGACGCCATCGAGCAGTACGGCCGTACGGCCGTGATCGGCGCGCTGCCGCCGCTCGACCCCCTGACGCCGGAGACCCTTGCGGCGGCCGCGTCGGGGCTCGACCGGGATCGTCGCCTGCAGGCCTGGCTCGGATGACGCTCGTTGATCGCGATCGCGCCGTCGTCTGGCATCCCTACACGCAGATGCTCACGCGTCCCGATCCGCTGCCGATCGTGCGGGGCGAGGGCGTCTACCTGTATACCGAGGATGGCCGCCGACTGCTCGACGGCACCTCGTCGTGGTGGGTCAATATCCACGGCCACTCGCACCCCCGCCTGAGCGAGGCGGTGGCGCATCAGGCAGCCACGCTCGAGCACGTTGTCTTCGCCAACTGCACGCACGAGCCGGCGGTCGACGCTCGCCGAACGGCTCGTCGCCGTGCTGCCCAAAGGGTTGACGCGCGTCTTCTACTCGGACAATGGCTCGACGGCGGTCGAAGTGGCGATGAAGCTGGCGCTGCAGTACTGGAGCCAGCGCGGCGAGCCCGCACGCCGGACGTTCGTGACGCTGCACCACGCCTATCACGGCGACACCGTCGGCGCGATGTCCGCGAGCGAGGCGTCGCTCTTTACACGGCCGTTCGGCGTCGATGCTCTTCGACGTGATCCGGGCCGATCCGCCGTACTGCTATCGCTGCCCGGTAGGGCTCGAGCGTGCGACGTGCCACATCGAGTGCCTGAAGAGCCTGGAGCAGGCCCTGCACGCGCACGCCGCCTCCGTGGCGGCCGTGCTCGTCGAGCCCATGCTCCAGGGCGCGGGCGGGATGATCGTGTGGCCGGCGGAGTTCCTCGGCTCGGTCCGCGAGCTGTGCGACCGGCACGGGTTGCTGCTCATCGCCGACGAGGTGCTGACCGGTTTCGGCCGCACCGGCCGCATGTTTGCCTGCGAGCACGCCGGCGTCAGCCCGGACATCATCTGTCTCTCGAAGGCCCTCACGGGCGGGTACCTGCCGCTCGGGGCCACGGTCGCGACCGAGGCGATCTACGCGGCGTTTCTGAGCGAGGATCGGGCGCGGACCTTCTTCCACGGACACTCGTTCACGGCAAACCCCATCGCCTGCGCGGTGGCCTGCGCCAGCCTCGACGTGTTTGAAGAGACCGATGCGCTCGCAAAGGTGCATGCGCTCGAGGGCTGGCTCAAGAGCGGCCTCGATCCCCTGCGCTCGCTGCCGATCGTCGGAGACGTGCGTGTGATCGGCGGCGTCGGCATTGTGGAGCTCGTGACGGACAAGCAGAGCAAGGCCGCCGGCGGCTACCTCGACACGCTTGGTCCGACCCTGACGGCGGCGTTTCTCTCGCGCGGCCTGCTGCTTCGTCCCCTCGGGAACATCCTTTACGTGATGCCGCCGTACGTCATCACCGAGGAGGAAACACGTTGGATGGTCGGGCAGGTTGCCGAGGTTCTCGGCGCGGCGTTTCCCACCAGAGCAAGTGACACCGCCCGTGGAGGCACTCGGTTACCGTTTTTCTCCCTCTGGTTACGAAACATGCGCCGCGGCTGACACGAACGTCCACAACAGCCGTCTTTGACGCAGCTCGCGCTCGATCAACCTCATCAACTATTTCTTCCTGCAACTGCACGAGACGCACCCTGAATACCTGCTTGAGCAGTATCGGGATGTCGTCCGAGTAGATGACCGCCGATATTCAGATCGCCGCCATCCTGATCGCGACGATGGTGGGTTCGCACAAGGCAGTGGCGGCGCCGGGACGCATGCGACTCGACTATGGAGAGTGACTCTGAGCGGATCCGGGATACGGAAATTTGGAATCTCGTGAACTTCATTTGCAGTAATGGGCCAGAAAACGTCAAAAGGTACGGGGCACGAATCCTGCACGATCGGCGAGGTTAGACACGAAGAGGACTGAAGAAGCCGTTTTACTTCGTTAATTCACGGAGGCCGGAGAATGCGCAGTTTCGCACCGACGCGTCGGGTCGCGTCATACATCGTCACCGGAGCCTGTCTGCTCCTGCTACTGCCGATCGCGGCAGCCGCACAAACCAGCGGCATTTCGGGAACGGTCAACGACACCTCGGGCGCCGTGCTCCCAGGGGTCACGGTTGAAGTCGCCAGCCCCGCGCTCATCGAAAAGGTGCGCACGGCGACGACGAACAACTCGGGACGCTACTCCATTACGGCGCTGCGCCCCGGTGTGTACTCGATCACCTTCACGCTGCCGGGGTTCAGCACCGTGAGGCGCGAGAACATCGAGCTGACCTCCGACTTCATCGCGACCATCGACGCTGACCTTCGCGTCGGCGCGGTCGAGGAAACGATCACGGTGTCGGCCGAATCGCCGCTGGTGGACGTGCAGAGCATCACCACCCGCACGGTCATGACGCGCGAGATCATGGACATGATTCCGACCGGCCGGAACATCCAGGCCGTCGGCATCCTCATCCCCGGCACCTCGCTGGCGCTCGGCGGCGGCGGCGCGCTGTCGCGCGACGTCGGCGGCTCCGGCAACCTTCAGCAGTCGCCGCTGCAGTACCGCGGCTCCGGTGATACGGTGCAGACCATCGAGGGCCTGCGCCTCAACAACCTGTGCGCCCAGGGCGCCTACAGCGGCGTGTACTGGAACGACGCGAGCTTCCAGGAGTACAGCTACGTGACCGGCGCCGACTCGGCCGAAATGGGCCAGGGCGGCATGCGCGTCAACATGGTGCCCAGGGACGGCGGCAACACGTTCCGCGGGACCTTCATGGCCAATTTTGCCAACGAGGGCATGGCGTCGGACAACTGCAACTCGCCGGGCATCGGCCAGGCGTGCACGCAGCAGAACCTCTGGGGCGATCTCACCTACAACGCGAACAACAAGCTCACGAACATCAGCCAGATCCAGGACGTCTGGGACATCAACCCGACGATTGGCGGGCCGATCATGCGCGACCGGCTCTGGTTCAACTACACCTTCCGCCACTGGGGCGTGAACAAGTCGGTGGCCGACAGCTACGCGGACCTCAATCCCTCCCAGTTCGTGTACACCCCCGACTACGACAACCCCGGCATCGACGATGGGCACATCGTCAGCAACGCGGCCCGCATCGCGTGGCAGGTCACGAGCAAGGACAAGATCTCGTACTACCACGACAACCAGCGCAAGTACCGCGACCACTGGGGCATCTCCGCCGCCACGCCGCCCGAGGCCGCCGGCGTGCAGGTCACGCCCACGAGCTTCGTCAGCGTGACGAAGTGGTCGCGGACGCACACCAACCGGCTGCTCTTCGAGGGCGGTCTGGGCATCTACGACCAGAACTACACCGAGCTCTACCAGCCGTCGGTCACCGGCCTCGACGACAAAGTGTTCGACCTCGATGCGATTCGCAACGCACGCATCTACACCGTCTCCAGCCAGGCGACCGGCAAGATCGCCAACGCCTGGTCGGCGCCGGCGGATCACTACTCGCTGCTGCGCACCTTCATGGGCGCCGCGTCCTACGTGACCGGCTCGCACTCGTTGCGCTTCGGTGGGACCGTGACCCAAGGGCGACTGGCGGCGAGACGATCGCGTATACCGGCGACATGCAGCCGATCACCTACGATGCCCAGAACCGGCCCGTGTCCGCCACGCTCCGGCTGCCGGTCGATCGCCGCAACGGCATCAAGGCCGACACCGGCATGTTCGTCCAGGATCGCTGGGCGATGGGCCGGGTCACCTGGAACCTCGGCCTGCGCTACGACTGGTTCATCGGCGAGACGCAGGAGAGCGAAGTGCTCCCGAGCCGCTTCAACGCGGGCCAGAAGTTCGGCAAGTGCGCTGACGGCAAGAACGACCCGCGCGCCGGGTGTGCGGGAACGGTTCAAGACTGGAAGGACCTCTCGCCGCGCGTGGGCTTCGCGATGGACGTCTTCGGCAACGGCCGGACGGCGATCAAGGCGAGCTTCGCCAAGTACGTGGCGGGCCAGAACATCGCGGTGGCCAACGCCGCGAACCCCGTGACGGCGCTCGGCCTGACCGACACGCGCGGCTGGACCAACGATGCGGACGGCAACGGCCTGCCGCTCGATGCGAACGGTAACATCCAGTTCAACGAGCTCACCGCCTCGACCGCCACGGCCACCTTCGGGCGCAACGTCTCGACCACGTCGTACGACCCCGAGGTGCTGAACGGCTGGAACAAGCGCGGCTACAACTACGAGTGGTCGTTCGCGGCCCAGCACCAGGTGGCGGATCGCGTGTCGCTCAACGGCGGCTTCTACCGCCGGACGTTCGGCAACCAGACGATCACCGACGACCTCCGCTACGATGCGAACAGCTACGATTCGTTCTGCGTCACCGCGCCGGCCAACCCGAACCTGCCCTACGGGGGCGGCAGCTACCCGGTCTGCGGCATCATGGACCTCAAGCCGTCGGTCTTCGCGCAGGGGCTGCCGGCCAACAACCTGATCCGGTTCTCCGAGGACTTCGGCGGAGAGACGAACATGTATCAGGGCTTCGACGTCAACATGGAGGCGCGGTTCGACAACGGCGCGTTCCTCCGCGGCGGCGTCGGCGCGACCTCGCGTCTCTTCGACAACTGCAACGTGCTGGCGGCCGGCGTTGACGCAGTCGTTGGCCTGACGATACAGGGAACCGAGGTCTACCCCGACGGCACGACGGCGTGCCGCCGCGAGTACGGCTTCCGGCCGGGCGCGGGCGGTTCGGGCTCCTATACGCTCCCCTGGGACATCGCGCTCACGGGCACGTATCAGTTCAGCCGCGGCGTGCAGACCGGCGGCGCGGGCCCGAGCGTCCAGGCGAACTGGGCGGTTACCAACGCCGTCGTCAACAACCCCGCCGCCCTTGGGCGGAACTGGACCGGGACGACGTTCAAGACCGTCCAGCTCATTCGCGAGGGTCTGGACTACGGCGACCACAACCTGCATCAGCTCGACGTCCGCGCCTCGAAGCGCTTCCGGTTCGACCGCTACCGCTTCCGCGTGGACTTCGACGTCTACAACTTGTTCAACAGCAACTGGCCGTACACCGTCACGTCGACCTTCTCGACAGCCGCCAACGCGACCTGGCTGCGCCCGACCAACGCGCTCCAGGCCCGGTTCTTCAAGATCGGCGCGCAGTTCGACTTCTAGTTAGCTTCGTGCAGGCTTAGGGCTTACGGCTTAGGGCAGTGCCTTGAGTCATGAGCCTTAAGCCTGCAGCCTCCCGTGGTACCATCCCCGTGATGCGCGCCCTCTTCGGCAGCATTGTTGTCTTGCTGCTTACGGGCGCGAGCCATTCCGCGGGCGCCCAACACGCCCTGCACCGCATTCCCAGCGTTCCTGACGAGATCCTCAATCGCCCTGTGGCCCTTCGCCAGGGGATCGGCAGCGCTCACGACACCGTGGCCACTTCGTCGAAGGACGCCCAGGCCTTTTACGACCAGGGGCTGGCCTACCTGCATTCGTATCTCTGGGTGGAAGCGGCGCGTTCGTTCAACCAGGCGCTCAGGATCGACGCCACACTGGCAATCGCCCATGTGGGGTTGAGCGTGGCGCGCACCGAGCTGAACCAGCCGGCCCTGGCGAGAACAGCCATCGAACGCGCGCAGGCGATCGGCAAGGCCGCGCCGGCCCACGATCGCGCGCACATCGAAGCGCGCGCGCTCCAGATGGCAGCCGAGGCGAACGGGGGAGACACGACGCGGCTGGTCGCGTATCGGGCGGCCCTCGACCGGGCCGTGGCCGCGAACCCCAAGGACGTCGAGCTCCTGCTGCTGAGGGGCGTGGCCGAGTCTCCAGACCCGGCCGACCGCGGTCAGGGAAGCCCGCTGGCGGCGGTGCCGTACTTCGAGCGCGCGCTCAAGCTCGTGCCGGGACACTTCGCCGCCCATCACTATCTGACCCACGCCCTCGAAAATGCAGGCCGCCCGTCTGACGCGCTCCCCCATGCGGCCGCGTACGCCAAGGCCGCGCCGTCGATCCCGCACGCACTCCACATGCACGGGCACGTGCTCCGGCGCGTCGGCCGCATCGACGAGGCTATAGGTGCGTTCGAGGCGGCCGATCGGCTCGAGGCGGCGTACTTCAAAGCCGAGAAGATCCCCGCCGAGTACGAGTGGCACTACGAGCACAACCTCGAGCTGCTCGCCTCGTCCTATCGGTATCAGGGGCAGATGGCGAAGGCCGAAGGATTGTTCAAGACCGCCTTCGGCGTGCCCATCGTCGCTCGTGGTGCAGATGGTGAACAAGCACGAGTGGCCGGCGTTTCTCACCGCTCAGGGACGGACGACGGAGGCGCTGGCGGCTGCGGCTGTCCTGGCGGGGCACCCGTCGGGCCTGGTGCGAGCGGCCGCCTACGTCGAGACCGGCCAGGCCCAGCTCGCCTCTGGACGGTTCCAGGCGGCTGCCACGGCCATGAACGTCGCCCTCAGGGAGCTCAAGGCCTCGCCGATCGGCGCCGCGCTCGTGGGGCCGTCGTTCGAGGCGCTGCAGGGCGCCTTCTTCGTGCGAACCAACCAGCGCGAAAAGGGACGCGCCATGTTGCAGAGCGTAGCCACGAGAATGCGGCAGGCGCCGGGGCCGGATGCCTGGGTGCAGACGCTTTTTGCGCTCGAGTCCATGGCCCGGACTGCCCGCGAGGCTGGAGATTGGACCACGGCGGCCTGGGCCGCGGGCGAGATGGCCGCGCACGACGCGAACTACGCCGGGACGCAGTACGCCATCGGGCTGACGGCGGAGCATAATGGCGATACACGCGCGGCACGGGCGGCGTTCGCCCTGGCAGAAAAGTACTGGGCCAAAGCCGATCCGGGCTTGCCGGAACTGCTGGCAAGCCGCGAGAAACTCAGAACTTTGAAGTAAGAACTACGAAGGACTAAATCCAAAGTCCCAAAATCCGAAGTCCAAAGTTCGAAGGAGAGAGAGTCATGAGAACGAACGTGCGGCTCGGCATCGTTGGCGTGGTGGCGCTTATTGCGGTGGTGTTCGGCCAGGTTGCTGGCGCGCAGAGCAAGGTCGACGTGACCGGTAAGTGGCAGCTGTCGGTGGAGACCGGCGCTGGAGGCGGGACGCCGACGCTGACCTTCAAGCAGGACGGCGAGAAGCTGTCCGGCCACTACTCGTCGCAGACATTTGGCGAAGTCGACTTCACCGGAACGGTAAAGGGCACGGCGATTACCTTCTCGTTCACCGCCGATGCACAGGGGACTCCGATCGAGGTCGCCTACAAGGGGACCATCGAAGGCGCGAACGCCATGAAGGGGACCGTCGTGCTCGGCCCTCTCGGTGAGGGGACCTGGACCGGCAAGCGCCTGTGAAGGGTGAGCCCGTCAGCGTCACCGACGTGATGCGGGACCTCGAGGACGGCGTTCGCCGCAGCCGGCGGACGAGGCTCGTGGCTCGTGGCGGGCCTTCCGAGTATCAAGACGAAGAGGTGTACGCGCACGTCGAGGGCGTGCTGCGCCGTGCGGTCGAGTCGCGGGACCCCGACGTGCTCCTGCTGCCCGAACTGGCGGGCGACGATCACGACTGGCGCCTGCAGACGCACCTGACCTTTTCCAGCCACCGCGGCGCTCTCGGCGGCCTCATCGTCTGGACCAAGCGCCACGTCCTCCTGCCCCTCACGCGCTGGCTGTACGAATACAGCCTCGAGAACTTCAAGCGGCAGGAGCGCGTGAACCGGACGCTGTTCGCGTGCCTCGAGGAGCTCGCAATCGAGAACGCGAAACTGACACAGGAATTGCAGAATTACAGGATTGCAGAATTGCAGAAAGTGAAGACGGAGAGAAGCGGAGAGTGAAGAATCCGTTGATCCTTCCTGCAATCCTGCAATTCTGCAATCCTGCAATCCACGCATGAGACTCGCCTGCGTGGTTCATCGCTTCGGCGCCGACATCGCGGGCGGGTCGGAAGCGCACTGCCGCATCATCGCCGAACGGCTCGCCGAACGTCACGACGTGACGGTTTACACCACGACGGCGAAGGATCACGTCACGTGGAAGAACGAGTATCCGCCTGGCGTCTCGAGGCACGGCCGCCTCGAGGTGCGGCGCTTTCCCGTGGCGCGCCTGCGGTCGCTGCATCGGTTTGCCGAGCTGAGCGAGCGGGTGTTCAGCGGCGCAGGCTCAGAAGAGGACGAGGTCCAGTGGTTCAGGGAGAACGGCCCTGAGACACCCCAGCTCATCGACGACCTCGCGGCCAACGCGCACCGCTACGATCGCGTGCTCTTCTGGTCGTTTCGCTACTACCAGACGTTCTTCGGCCTGCCGCTCGCGGGAGATCGTGCGGTGCTCGTGCCGACGGCCGAAGATGATCCCGTGATGCGGTTCGATGTCCTCGGGAAATTCTTCTCGCAGCCTTCCGGCTTCGTGTTCCTGACCCCGGAAGAGGAGGTCCTCGTCGCGCGCCGCGCCGCCGGCCGGCTGGCGCCATCCTGCATCATCGGATCCGGTCTCGAGCCTGCGCCGCCGCCACCCGCGACGCGCCCGGACGGTCTCGATCTGGCGCCCCCATTCGTTCTCTATCTCGGGCGCATCGACCCGAACAAGGGTTGTCGGACGCTGCTCAGCCACTACCAGCGCTACCAGTCGGAGACCGGGTCCAATGTCCCGCTGGTGATGGCCGGCCCGGCCAACATGCCGGTTCCGGAACATCCGCTCATCCGCCGGCTTGGCTTCGTGAGCGACGAGGCGCGCGCCTGGCTGCTGTCCAACGCGACCGCCCTCGTCGTTCCGTCCCCCTACGAAAGCTTGAGCCTGGTGTTGCTCGAAGCCTGGAATTACGGCGTGCCCGCCCTGGTCAACGGGCGCTGCGACGTGCTGCGCGGGCAGGTGCTCCGGGCGGATGGCGGCTTGTACTACCGCAGCTACGACGAGTGGGCCGCCGGGCTGGCCTATTTGCTGGGGCACCCCGACGCGGCACGTCAACTCGGCCGCCAGGGCCGGGCGTACGTGGACCGCGAGTACCGCTGGCCCCGGGTGGTCGCGACGCTCGAATCGTTCCTGGGGTCCCTCGCCCAGCGGGCCGCCGCCGGGTGAGGCGGCGGCGGAAATCATGAACAAAACGTATGCCGGACGTCAGATTCAGCTGGAGCAGAATCGCTGCGTGACCGATAGCGGGATCCGGACGTCCGCACTGGCGTTTCTGCCATATTATTGGGCCGGTGACGGACGCGATTTTATGGGAACCCTGACTGGCCCGCGGGCGGTTTCCATCCCGCACATCGAACGCTGCGATTCGACCGGCAGTCAGTCGAGATCGTCGTGAACCGCGGACGGCATACTTTGACTGCGGCCGCGTGCGCATTGGCGCTCATGGGTAACAGGTCCGTGGGCAGCCAGCCCATGGCCCGCGGAGGCGCGGTACCGCAGTGGGAGTTGCTGGCGTCCCCTGCGGCCGTCGGCAGCATGGCGCCGCAGATCACAGTGGAAGGCGGCCGAGCGATCCTCAGCTGGATCGAAGGAGCCGGCCCCGCGATGGCGCTCAAGTTTGCGGAGCGGTCGGCGACCGGTTGGTCTCCCCTTCGGGTTGTGGCATCTGGCGCCCAGCTCATGGCCAACTCGGCCGACGTCCCGTCGGTGATGGCTCTCGGCCCTACGTCGCTGGTCGCCGCCTGGCTCGAGAAGAACGGCCCGGATCCCGAGGCGTACGACATCCGGCTCGCATGGTCGACCGATGAGGGGCGCTCATGGTCGAAGGCAGTCAGCCCGCACCACGACGGCACCCAGACCCAGCACGGGTTCGTCTCGATGTTCAAGGTCGCCGGCGGCGGCCTCGGTCTCGTCTGGCTCGATGGCCGTGCGTTCCAGGCCGCGCTGGCCGGCGCCAGCATGTCGCTGCGGTCCGCGACGTACACTCCGGGACCGAACCCCGCACAGAGGAGCGAGGCCCTGGTCGACGCGCGCGTGTGTGATTGTTGTCCGCTGTCGACGGCGACCACGCCGGACGGCGTGATCGTGGCATTTCGCGACCGGTCCGCGGACGATGTTCGGGACATCAGCGTGTCGCGGCTCTCTGCTGGCCGTTGGACAGCGCCAGTGCGGGTGCACGAAGATGGCTGGAAGATCGCGGCATGCCCGGTGAACGGGCCGGCCGTGGCCGCGGATGGCTCGAACGTCGCGGTGGCCTGGTCCACGGTGCAGAAAGGGCAGGGCCGCGCGTTCGTCGCGTTCTCGAGTGACAGCGGGCGCACGTTCGCGGCGCCGATCCGGGTGGACGACGAGCAGTCGATGGGCCGCCCGCAGATCGCGTGGCTGGACGATGGAGCGGTGGCGGTCTCGTGGGTGGAGTTCTCGGAGGGGCGATCGCAGTTCAGGTTCAGGCGGGTTGGCGGCACCGGGATCCGGTCGCCGGCCGCCACCGTTGCAGACGGCATGGGTGCGCAGCATCCGCGCCTGGCGCGCCGCCAGGACGAGCTGCTCCTGGCCTGGGTCGAGAACACGCGCGGAACGACGCGCGTCCGCCTCGCTACCGCTCCGGCGAACTTCGAACTCGGAAGGAAGAACTAAGAAGGACTATGAGAATCACACTGCTCGCCATGACGATCGGGTTGACAGCGGCCTGCAGCAGCGGACCGCAGCCGCCCCCGTTCAAGCCGCTGCTCGACACCAAGGCGTTGATGGAGACCGTCATCGACCCGTCCGCCGACGTGGTCTGGGGATCGGCTGGCCAGATCATCACCGCGGCTGGCACTGAGGATCTGCGGCCCACGACCGAGGAAGGCTGGGCCAACGTCAGGAACCACGCGGCGATCGTGGCCGAGGCCGGAAACTTGCTGATGATGGTGCCGCGCGCCAAGGACGGGGACGAGTGGATGCGGCTGTCGCAGGCGATGGTCGACACCGGTGCGGCCGCCATGCGGGCCGCCGAAGCCAAGAACGCAGACCAGCTGTTTCAGGCGGGTGCAGACATCTACAGCGTCTGCTCCAACTGTCACGTGAAGTACTTGCCGGAGATTGTCGCGGCCGAGGCCAAGTGAGTCGGAGGGCCAAGCTCGGCCTGCTGTGCCTGGTGGTGGCCGCCCTGGTGGCGGGGCTGGAGACCTCCGCCGGTGCGCACGGGTTGACCGGGAAGAACGCCACGTTCGTCCAGAGCATTCAGGGACAGGCCATCGGGCCGTTCCTGTACCTGGGCGCCAAGCACATGGTCACGGGTTACGACCACCTGGCGTTTCTCTTTGGCGTGATCTTCTTCCTGTACCGCGTCAAGGATGTGGTGCTCTACGTCAGCCTCTTCACGCTCGGCCACAGCCTCACGCTCCTCGGCGGTGTGCTGGGCGGGATTCAGGCCAACGCGCACATCGTCGACGCGATCATCGGCGCCTCGGTGGTGTACAAGGCGTTTGAGAACATGGGCGGCTTCGAGAAGCTGTTCGGCGTGCGCCCCAACACGCGCGCGGCGGTCTTGATCTTCGGCCTGTTCCACGGTTTCGGGCTGGCCACCAAGCTGCAGGAGTTCGCGCTCAGCCAGAACGGCCTGGTCATGAACATCATCAGCTTCAACGTGGGCGTTGAGATCGGTCAGATGCTGGCGCTCGCCGCTGTGCTCGCTGTGCTGACGCTGTGGCGGACGAGCCCGGGCTTTCTGCGCCATGCGTTCATGACCAACACGGTGCTGATGGCGCTCGGATTCGTGCTGACCGGCTACCAGATCGCGGGCTACTTCGTGACGCGGACGGCGGCATGACGACGCCCGCGTCCGGAGAGGCGCCAACGGCGGGGTCCATTGTCAAAGCCACCGTCCTGGCGCTGGCCGTCGCGGCCGTCGTGCTGCTGGTGGCCGTCCTGCCCGCGGAGTACGGCATCGACCCGACGGGGGCCGGGCGCCTGCTGGGCCTGAACGCCCTGGCCACGGGCGCCGGCACGGCGATCGCGGCGCAGGAGCAGCCCTACAACACCGACACCGCCGAGTTCGTGCTCGGCTCCTACGAGACGGTGGAATACAAGTACCGCCTCGCCTCCGGCGCGAGCCTGCAGGTACCAGCTGGGAAACGTCGCGCCCGGTCATCTACGACTTCCACGCCGAACCCGACGGCGCTGCCGCGGGCTACGCCGAGAGCTTCGATCAGCAGACGCTGCCCAAAGCCCATGGCACCTACGTCGCCACGTTCCCGGGTATTCACGGCTGGTACTGGGAGAACCCCGGCGTAGGAGAGATCGTTATCCGCCTGAAGACCGCCGGCTTCTACAGCGAGGCGATCGAGTTCAGGGGGAATGGGGAGACGAGTAGAAAGTTCTGAACCGTGCAGGGGTGCTACGGAAAACGTGCCCATTTTTCACGAACCACCGATATGGGACACTGGTATGGATGTGTTCGGCTGTCGACCGCTGGTGCGTCCAGCGTTCAGATCGGCTCGTCTTGCAACGAAATGCAACATCGCAGCCAGAGGTGCTGGAACCGAGGCCGAGCCACTTAGAATATCCTCGCCTCGGTGCTCCAAGGCCTGACCCGTTTGAAGAGCCAGGTAGTCGGAGCGTGCCTGGAGTCCTCCTTGCTCTGGGCACGCCCCGCAATTCGTTTGCTCGACCTCGGGATCGGCCACCCCGACCGCAAGCAGGGAGTCCGAAGCGCCTAAAGCGACCGAGTTTCGAGCGCGTCGGCGCATGTTCGTTTGCACTTGATGGGGCAGGCACAGACAAAGCCCTTGAGGAGGCAGGATGAGTACTTCTAGCCGGTCAACATTGGGTCGACAGCGATTGTCCCGCCTCGGGCTGGTGGCCGCTGCGGTCGCGTGCGCAGTGGCTGTGGGGCTTGTGGGCGGTGTTGCCGCACAGAAGGCAACGTCGATGCAGGGGATGGGGACAATTAGCGGCAGCGTTACCGCCGACAAGACGTTCCAGGCAGCCCGAGTCTATCTGCACAACGTCGACAAGCAGATCATGTACATGGTGTACACGAGCGGCGGTGCGTTCCGTGCAGTTGCGTTGTTTCCGGGGAACTACGAGCTCTCGGTAAAGGCGCGGGGTCTTGAGTCCCAACCGCAGAAGCTGACGATCAAGGCTGGAGATAACGCTGCCGCAAAGGTCGCCATGCAAGCGACCGCGGACCCGGACAAGTACCCGAGTTCCGTGGATCCTGAGATCACGCGGACGGCGGGTGGCGTGCTCGTGCCCAAGCGGCCCGTCGAGTTCGCGAGCTACGAGGAGATCTATCCACCCGGGCCAGGCCGCGACGTCATCGAGAACACCTGCATGGGCTGCCACGGCGAGAACTTCTTCCCGCTCCGCCCGCGCAGTCCGGCCGCCTGGCGCACCGGTGTTGATTACATGATGGGCAAGGCCCTTGCCGAGAAGGACAAGCAGGGCCTCGGTGAAGGCGTGCTCGCCGGCTCGAGCAGCCACGTCCGCTTCGGCGTCCAGGACCGAAAGGACGTGATCGAGTACCTCGGGAAGAACTTCGGCCTCGACAAGAAGCTGCGCGCCGTCAGGCCCGAGAAGGAAATCCCGCTCGACGAGGCGCAGCTCGCCAAGGCCCAGTACATGGAGTACTACGTTGTCGCAAGCAAGGAAGACGGCGCCCGGCCGGCAGTGACCTCCACGAGCACCGCGTCGCTCGACTCGGAATCGGTGTCTTCGGGGACGGCTGGCGTCCGCATCATCATGCAGGTGCAGATCGACAACGATGGGAACCGCTGGGGCGTCGAGCGTGGCGTGCCGAGCCGTCTCATCAAGCTCGACCCCCGTACGGGCGAGCAGAAGACCTGGGACCTGCCGGATAAGCGCGCCGGCGTGCACGACATGGTGATGGACCGCGGCGACATCGTCTGGGTGCTGGAGTTCGCGCGAGCCGAAGAGGGCAAGGTGGATCCCATGGGTGCCGGGTCGGAGCTCACGTCCCGGATCCTTGGCTTCAACATGAAGACTGAGAAGTGGGAGCTACGCGATCGACCCGGATCCGGACAACGTGATTCGTCAGTCGCTCAAGGGCCCGCTGATGGGCGGCACGGTGGATTCAAAGGGCAACGTCTACGCGCACTGGATGCTCACCGGCGGTCTCGCGAAGTACGACATCGCCACCAAGAAGGCGACGACGTTCCGGCTCCCGACGCCCGGCGCGGTCCCCTACGGTGAAGGCATCGATCCGTTCGACAATGTCTGGCTCGCTGAGTGGAACGGCGGGAAGATGGCCCGGTTCAACACGAAGACCAATACCTGGACCGAGTTCATCCCCCCGGTCTTCCCGGCGAACTTCCGGCGCGGTCCGCAGTCCGACGCCGAAGGAAACATCTGGACCGGCATTTGGGATGCGGGCAAGCGGCCGGCGAAGATTGCCAAGCTGGATCAGAAGACCGGGAACTGGACGCTCTGGGACATTCCCTACGACGGAGCCCAGCCCTACGAAACGTCGATCGATCGGGACGGCAACATCTGGTTCCCCGACACGGCGGAAGCCCGGCCGGACCGTGGCGCGACGATCGGCCGGTTCAATCCGAAGACGCAGCAGTTCACGATGTATCCGCGTCCGCAGCAGATTGCCGATTCGACCCGCGTCTACCAGGCGGCCGACGGGACGGTGCACTTCACGTCACGGTATGGCGCCGCGAAGGACTCGAGTTCGTTCAGTGTCCTGTACCCGGACAAGGATAAAATCACCACGTTTGCAAGTCTGCCTCTGAACGGGCCCCCGCAGTACGCGTTCAAAGTGCCGACTGGCAAGACCACCAACTAGCGCGCTCCCCGGTTGAACCGCTCGAGGTTTTCCCGATCCTGCCGGTGCCACCGTTCGACGGCACCGGCAGGCTCGGATCTTTTATTGAAGCGTTCTCCACCGACAGACTATCGACTCAGGAGGCGGATATGGAATTTTCTCGGCAGGGGCCGGCACAATCGTCCCCGCGTCGGCCGCTCGTGGTGCTCGCTGTCGCGGCGATGACGGTGCTCATTGGTTACGCCGGCTTCGGCATTGGCACCAAGACGGCGGTGGCCCAGCGATCCTCCGAAATGCAAGGGTTGGCAACTCTGACGGGCAACGTGACGGCCCCGAAGGCATTCAAGGCCGCCCAGGTGTATCTCTACAACACCGACAAGCATGTCATGTACATGGTCTACACGAGCGCCGGTGCGTTCAAAGCGGTGGCGATGTTCCCGGGCAACTACGAGGTGACCGTTCGTGGACGTGGGCTCGAGTCGCAGCCACAGAAGGTCGATCGTCAAGGCCGGCGAGAATCCCGCGGTGAAGGTGGCGATGGCCGCCACCAAGGATCCGAACCAGTACCCGACGTCGGTTGATCCGGCCCTGGCCCGGAGCGGGAACGGCGTGCTGGCGCCGCAAGCAGGAAGTGCAGTTCGCCAGCTACGACGAGATCTACCCGCCCGGCCCTGGACGCGAAGTCCTCGAGAACCTCTGCATGCAAGTGCCACGGGGAGAACTACTTCCCGATGCGGCACGCGCAGCGCGTCCGGCTGGCGGTTCGCGCTCGACAAATGATGGGCAAGAACCTGTTCGAGAACGAGAAGGAACGGCTTTGGCGAGGGCATGCTCTCCGGAGCGACCAGCAACTTCCGGTTCGGCCTCCAGGATCGCAAGGACGTCCTCGAGTACCTGACCAAGAACTTCGGGCTCGACAAGAAGCCGCGCGCGGTCACGCACCGACAAGGAGATGCCGCTCGACGAGGCCGCGCTCGCCAAGGCGCAGTACATCGAGTACTACGTCCGTCGAAGCGGCGCCGAACCGGTCAGGCGGCCGCGGCTCCGGCGGCCGGTCCGGCCGACGGCGAGGGCGCGTCGGGCGGTGTCGCCGGCGTCCGGATCATCATGCAGGTCACAGATCGACGCGCAGGGCAACCGCTGGGCGGTCGATCGCGGCGTCCCCAGCCGGCTGGTGCGGCTGGATCCGCGCACCGGCGAGCACAAGGCCTGGGATCTGCCCGACAAGCGGGCCGGCGTGCACGACCTGATCATGGACCGACAGGGGATCGGTCTGGGTGCTGGAGTTCTCGCGGACCGAGGACGGCAAGGTTGACGGCAGCGGCAGCGGTTCGGAGCTCGACTCGCGGCTCCTCGGCTTCAACCCGAAGACCGAGAAGTGGGAGCACGTCGTCGATCTCGATCCGGACAACGTGATCCGGCACGACCAGCAAGGGCCCGCTGATGGGTGCGACCGTCGACTCCAAGGGCAACATCTACGTGCAACTGGATGCTGACCGGCGCGATCAGCAGCTACGATCCGACGACCCAGAAGGCGGCGACCTACCGGATTCCGACGGCGGCTGCGACCCCGTACGGCGCAGACCATCGATCCGTTCGACAACGTCTGGGTGGCCGAATGGAACGGCGGCAAGCTGGCTCGCTTCGACCAGTCGACCGGCGCGTGGACCGAGTTCGCGCCGCCGATCTACCCGGCCAACTTCCGCCGCGGTCCCGAACTCGGACGCCGAGGGCAACATCTGGACCGGCATCTGGGCCGCCGGCAATCGTCCGGGCAAGATCGCGAAGCTCGACCCGAAGACCGGCCGTCTGGACCGATGTGGGACATCCCGCACCGCGGGTCGCAGCCCTACGAAGCGTCGATCGACCGGGACGGCAACGTCTGGTTCCCGGACACGAGCACGCCGGACCGCCCGATGGCGAACGTCCGGTTCAACCCGAAGGACGGGACGTTCCGTACTATCCGCGGCCGCAGTTTGTCGCCGATTCGACCCGCGTGAACCACGCCGAGGACGGCTCGGTGCACTACACGCCGCGCTACGGTGCGGCGAAGGACCAGAGCGGCTTCGGCGTGCTCTATCGCCGACAAGGACAAGATCACGACGCTCGCTCCGAACATGCTGAATGGAGCGCCCGGCTATCGCCTTCAAGGTCGCCGGCGCCACGCGGTCCAGCCAGTAGACACTCCCGTATCCCTGTGCCGTCGTTGCTCGACGGCACAGGGACCTACGGACCCACCTCGCCCACGGGACCCCTTCACGCCACGCGTGGTCAGCGCCAGCAAGATAACGGCAGGAACTACCTGAGGTCGGCGTACGGCACACCGCGCGGGCCGGGCCCTGGCTCGCTCCGGACCGAGGTGCCGAGTTTCGTGAGCGTTTCCGGGAAGAGGTCCGGGTCCGCGCCAAGCAGCGTCCATTCGCCAACGAGCTGCGGACCCTTCCGGATGCGGTAGGCAATGATCCCCAGGTTCCCGCCCGAGACATAGCTGACGGTGAACATGCCATCGCGCACGAGGCCGATGCCAATCGATGTCAGGCGATTGCCCATCATCCAAGTCACGCGGTATGTCCCTTCGTTCTCGACAATCTCCACCAGCCCGCGGTAAGGCGAACCATCAGGGTTGGTGCCCACACACCGATAGACGCCGCTGATATCGATCTCAGCGGCGATCGATCGAGCGGGGACCGAGAGGCACAGGACCAGTGCCAGAATGCTGAGCCTTACAGGACGCCAAGGCATGGCAATCTCCATCACGACAGCTATGGGGTTGACGGACCGGGACTCAGCAGCTGCCGTGCGATCCGTCTGGCGCTGTTCCGAATGGCCCTGGAGGCACTGCCAATCGTAATTGACGCCCTCGAGATGGCGTCGACGTCAGACCCGACTTTGAACGGATCACGGATGCTCTTGTGCGCAAACTGTGCTGCGAACCCTGGAGGATCCACGGAGAAGTACCCGTACGGCTCGCTGTGATCGACGACGACCACACCGGCGAGCACACCTTGTAGGTCCATTCCCACAAGAATCTTGATCGGACCGTCGTAGCCCCTTTCCAGAGGCTCGAGCTCGGTGGTCCAGAAAGCCAATCCCACGACCGGCACTGGGGCGCCGTTGGATGCGGCCCCATAGGCCTTGAAGTGCGGCGGGTTTCCGAGCTTGGGAGAGAACGATGAGGCCTCCGGGAACAGACGCTTTAGCAGGGCTTCAACAGGCTGTCCCTTCGGGCTTTGCCCAACCACCATGGAGGCGCCGAGGATGAACAGGGAGACCGCAAGAAGAACACCCTTCATTTGCTGGCCGATTATCCCGTCACGCCGAGTGTCAGTCAAACTGTCACCGCTTGCGGGACCCTCTTTCGAGCTCCCAGAAGGTAACAAAACGTAACAATTTGTTTGACACACGCGGGCGGGCGGAGTACCCATATGACTCAACGACCATCGGTTCGCGTGCCGAACTTCGTGGGCCGTGCCAGCCGATCTGGATGCAATGGGCAGCCTGCCGGACGGCCCAGGGTGGTGCTTCCGTCGGGTCTATCAAGGAGCAGGTGCAAGTATGGCGCTGAGTGAACGCGTGTTGAGCGAACTCGAACGTGAGCTTGTGGAGCTGCGCCGCAGGCGCTTGCAAATCGACAGCGCGATCAGGGGCCTGAAGGGCGTGCTCGCCACTGAGCGCAGTCGAGGCACGGGCCACAGCGCGTCCGGCGTGGGTGTGGCGGACCGACCCCTGCCCAAGTTGGGCGGCGCTGGACGTCAGGTCTCGCTCCGCGCGCGGATTCTCGAGATTGTCAGTGCCGCGACACGGCCCGACCGCGCGATGGTCGTCGAGCAGTTGAGGCAAGAGGGCTTCCGCGTCAGCGGCGCGACGAGTCTCCCGATCCGCGTGTCCCACGAACTGAGTCGGCTTCGACGAGCGGGTGCCCTGCGAAAGGACCGGAGCGGCCTGCTGACGGTCGTGACAAAGACGCACGAAGTCTCAGGAGCCCTACGACGGGAGGACGAGTTCGCCGCGGTGGGCTAGTCCTTCAGGGTCGGGCCGCTCGCCAGGCTGGAGGGAAGGGCAGCGCCTTTCCCAGCTCTCGACGGTCCTGCCGCGTCTGGATTTTGCCCCCGAGGGCCTCAGAGATACCCCTCGCTGCGCGCTGCAGCACCGGCAGGTACACATCCAGCATGTCCTGCATCGAGACCAGGGACACCGGGCCGGCGACATTGACGGCGGCGTTGACTCGTCCCGAACGGTCGATAATCGGGACCCCGATGGTGCGGAGCCCGGCCGTGTACTCCTCATCCGCGCACGCCCACCCGCAGACGCGGACATCACGAAGGGCCTTCCTCAGTCGCGCCTCATCGCAGATCGTTTTGAGCGTGTAGCGTTCCAGTTGGACGCTCTCGAAGTAGGCATCGAGCTCAGTCGGCTCCAGATGCGAGAGCAGGACCTTGCCGAGTGCGGTCGCGTGGGCCGGCACCCGCGAGCCGACCACCAGAGTGGTCGTGATGAGCCGGCGAGCCGAAACGCGAGCCACGTACAGGCATTCCCAGGAATCCAGGATGGCGACGCTGCTCGACTGATGGAGCAGGCCGACGACCTGTTCGAGAAAGGGCTGTGCGACGTCAGCGACCGACAAGGTCGAGAGATAGCTGTAGCCGAGGTCGAGCAGGCGCGGCGTCGGACTGAATAGCGCGCCGTCGCGGGTCACGTACCCCAGCTTTGCAAGCGTCAACAGATAGCGGCGCGCGACAGCCCGCGAGAGGCGGGTGCGCGCGGCGGTCTCCGCGATGGTGAGGGCCGGTGCTTCTGCAGAGAATGCTTTGATGACGGCAAAGCCACGCTCCAGGCCCCGAACGTACTCCGTCTCCGATGTCTCGCGACCTAGTGGCATGGATGACCGCTCAGCGTTGTCTCGCGGAGTGGAAGTACGCTAGCAAGACTCCGGGTGACGCAATGTGACAAGTTGTCACAGCATCGGTCGATCGTCCTCTTCCTACGAGGACATCGGCGCCGAATACCGAGCGCCGCGGCGAGCCTTAGAAGTCGAAGAGGTTCGTGAACTTCACAATGACGGCGCGATCGATGAGGGCCTGGCTCACCGTATCGCGCCGCTCGTTGTACACGACGAAGAGATCGCTCAGCGGATGATGGATCAGGTTGAAGCGCGTGTTCGCGCTGAACTGGTTGATGGTCGCGTTGTACTGAACGAACGAGTTCAGGAACATGTTGGTGGTGAAGCCGTAGAAGACTCTGACCCCCACCAGCGTCGTATCGAACGATCCCGCCGGCAGGTCGGCCGTGTTGTAGTCGAGCGAGCCCGTCACCGTGAGTCGATAGTTGGGCCGGACGACGAACGACCCGCGGAGCGATTGGCTCGTGCCGTCCCAGAACTCGCCGGCGCTGGCGGTCGCCGATCCGCTCAGCCCCAGGCTCGGATCCGAGTTGGCGCTGACGCTGTACCGCAGGTACTCGTAGTCCCCCGGCCTCAGCACCACGCCCGGCCGAATCGGAAATGGTTCGACGAGCCGATCGAACGTGTTTTGGACACGCGCCACCACTTGTGCGCCGGACTGGAACTGGAGGCCGGCACCCGCGCTCTGCAGCCGCGTCTCGAGGTCGCCGTTGCCGTCCGCGTAGTAGTCGGCTCCACCTTCAACGATGTAGTAGCGCAACCATGAGGCATCGCGCGGACGGGGCTGCCATGTGAACTCCGAGTCGTAGTGCGTCATGGCCTCCCGCCTGACGAAGCCCACTTCGGGGCTGAAGTTGGGCTGCACCTGTTCGTACTGGGCAGCCCAGGTCAAGGAGTCGTCCCTCCAGGCCGCCCCCACGAGCTTGGCGAGGTTGCGGTCCGAGTACCTGGGGGACCAGCTGCCCAGGAGGTAGCTCGCGACGTCGAGCCGCTGGCCAAAGAAGCGCAGCAGCGAATCGACACCGAACACCTGGCTGGCATTGGTCGGACCCTCGGCGTTTCGCGAGGTGAAGATTGCGCCGACCGTCGACGTGTTCGGGAGGTTGCGCCGTGCCCGCCCGACGACGAAGGTGTCGGACGGCAAGGGCCCGAACTCTTCGGTCGTCATCGTCATGAAGCCGACGTCGTAGTCGCTGGCGCGGCCGGACAGCCGTGCGCCGCCGATGATCGGAATCGGCGTTCCATCGTCGCTCAGCCCGATCCGCCGGCTGAAGAACGGCACGACGTTGGGGGGATCGCCAGGCGTTGCCGCGATGTTGAACACGCCCTGGTTCTCGAGGAAGAACTCCCGCTTCTCCGGAAACTGGATATTGAACCGCGTCAGGTTCACCTGCTGCTCGTCGGCTTCCACCTGCGAAAAATCGGTGCGGTAGGTCAGGTCGAGCGTCAGCGATGGAGACAGCCCGTACTTCAGGTCGACGCCGGCGTCGCCGTCAAAGTCGGTGCCGGCGGCAGTGGTTCGACTCGATCCGATGACGAAGGGCTTGATCTTGAGGTTGCGACCCTGCCGGACGTCCTGAAGTTCGGTGAGCATGCCGGCCCACGACGTTCGGGTGATGCTCCTGATGCGCAGCGGCAGGGGAGACCACGTGCTGTCCTCGTTGGTGCGGCGGGTCCGGCGCACGGCGTTGAAGCCCCACGCCTGCTCCGGAGCGCCGGAGAACCGGAGCGTCTTGAACGGAATGATGACCTCGGCGTTCCACCCGTGTTCGTCGACGCGTCGTCACCACCTGCCACACGCCGTCCCAGTCGATATTGGTCAGCTCACCGTCGCGGAAGATCTGCGCATCGTGGCGGGCGCCGGCGGGGTTGATGAAGAACTCGAAGCCCGAGACGCGGTCGTTCAGGCTGTCGATGACGAAGCCGAACATGTCGGTGTTGTTACTCTCGAAGTCCTCGTCGAGGGTGTTGATCCGAATCCTGGAGGGGTCCGCATCGAAGCACCGGGCCGCGACATACAGGTTGGTGTCGTCATAGAGGACCATCACCTCCGTTTGATCCACGGCGGGCTGGCCGGTCTGCGGCTGGACCTGAATGAAATTGGTGGCAATCTCAGCAGTCTTCCAGGCCGCCTCGTCCAACCGTCCGTCGAGCGTGATGGAGGCCGTGGTCCGACGCGCCGGCAGATTCCGGTCGAAGCGCGCCGTGTCGTAGTCGATGGGACTCAGAGGCGCCGTCGCTGTTTGGCCGTATCCGTTCGAGGCGGCGAAGAGGCAGACGAATGTGGGCAGAAGAAGAATGCGATTCAGCATCGATGATTGGGTGGAGCCGCAACGGCGTCAGTGGTGTTGAGACGGGCCTGTGGGCGAGCAAGGCCCACAATGGTATGACAGGTGGGTCAGTGGGGAAAGTGAGCGGCTCATGATATGGGTATAATCGACGCTCGAAATCGCGAGGAGGGGTGAGGTCGATGAGGCACGGACGCTGGGCACTGACCGCCATGGTCGTCGGGGTGTTGGCTTCGACGCTCGTCGCCGGGCAATCACGACCCGGCGGGACGAAGTGGACGGTTCCGAGGACCGCCGATGGGAAGCCGGATCTCGGGGGCTCTTGGAGCTACGCGACCATCACCCCTCTCGAACGGCCGGTCGAATTGGCGGACAAGGCCGTTCTGACCCTGGAAGAGGCCGCCGCGTACGAGAAGCAGCTGCTGCTGGCCGGGAACAAGGACGCGCGGGCCTCCAGCCGGGACGCCGACGTGGCGAGCGCGTACAACGACTTCTGGTGGGATCGCGGCACCAACATTGTTGGCACCCGGCGGACCTCGCTCATCGTGGACCCGCCGAACGGGCGGATTCCCCCCATGACCGAAGAGGGACAGCGGCGGGCGGCTGACCGCGCGGCGGCCCGTAAGGCCCGCGGGCCCGCCGACGGCCCGGAGGATCGCAACCTGGCCGAGCGGTGCCTGGTCAGCTTGAACGCCGGTCCACCGATCATCCCGAGCGCCTACAACAACAATATCCAGGTGTTCCAGACCGCCGGTTGGGTGGGGATCTTCAACGAGATGATCCACAATTTCCGGCTTGTCCCCCTCGACGGTCGCCCGACGGTCGGCGCGAGCGTCAAGCAGTGGATGGGGGATTCGCGCGGGCGGTGGGATGGGGATACGCTGGTGATCGAGACCACCAACTTCCGAGGCGAGAGCGCGTACCGAGGCGCCAGCGACTCGTTGCGGGTGACCGAACGGTTCACGCGCGTGGCGGCCGACACCCTCATGTACGAGTTCACCTTGGCTGATTCGAGGACGTGGGTCCAGCCCTGGAGCGGCCAGCTGCCGATGACCCTCATCGAGGACAAGCTGTACCAGTACGCATGCCACGAGGGGAACCAGGCGATGACCAACATGCTTTCGGGGGCGCGGGCCGAAGAGCGCGCGAAGCCCCAGACCCCTCCGAATCCGCAGTAGGGAGCGTCGCAATGCCACTCTATGAGTACAACTGCCGAGCGTGCGGAATTCGTTTCGAGGCGCTCGTCCGAGGGACGACCGCGCCTGTGTGCCCCGCGTGCCAGAGCGCGGATCTCGAGCGCGTGATGTCGCTCTTCGGCGTGAGCTCGAATGCCACCAGGCAGGCGAATCTGCAGTCAGGCAAGAAGCAACAGGCAAAGGCGAACCGCGACAAGATCGTCGCGGATCACGAGGCCGCCCACCACCACCACCACTGAAGCCCCGCGCGCTCAGGGCTTGAAATACGCGGGAAGATCAGGCTTGGTCGCGACGAGAATCTCGACGATGGCCAGCGCGCTCTTGCGGTGACAATCTGTCATAGGGCGCGATCGTCAGTCGTCCGGACAGGACCGCCCACATCCGCTCGTACACCGCGCTCTTGGCGATCTCGGGCAGCGCGTCGAACGCCGGCGTGTAGATCATGTAGCTGCACCGGTACCGTAGCAGGCGGCGCTCGAGATCCAACTGGTAGAGCGATCGCCCCTTCGCGTCCTTCGGCTCGCGCGCGGCGAAGAGATCCGTGAACCCCGACGATCCTCGGACCGTTCGAGGAAGGGGCGCCTCGTCCACGAACAGGAGGTAGTCGACCAGCGCGGTCGCGGCCTCCTTGACCCGTGCTGGTGCGGCGGGCATGAGCCGGGCTTCCCACCCGAGCCGGGTGATGTAGTTCGTCATCGCGGCCTGGTGTTCGAGGACCAGCAGGGCCGTGGCGTCGCTGTGCGGCGACAGAAACCCCGTCGTGTCGAAGCGCCCCTCGACCGTTGCAAGAGAGGGCGGTGTCTGGTTGGCCGGGACACGGGTGCCCGCCGGGAGCAGCGTGGGCACGTTGCCGATATGGCGCGCGGGCGCCCGGCCCGTCACATACCACCCGCCCCATCGCTCCGCGATCGGACTGCGGTGATCTGACGCGAACCCTCGTGCGTACGCGTCCGGATCGTCCGCCATCGGGAACGTGCTCAACACCATCAGCCCGGGGACGCCGAGCGTCTCCCACGAGAGGTGGCAGGCCAGACAGGTATCATCGCGCTCGAAGCGCGGGGTCATGGAGGTCTGGTCGAGCCGATAGAAGACCGCGCCCTGCCGCGCATCATGCGTCGCGACTTCGAGCACGTCACTCCCGCGCACCCATGCCACAGCCACGGAATCGTTGAAGAACACCGCGCGCGGATTCGTCGGCGAAATACGTGACGACTGCAGGCTGGTTTGCGAGAACACAAGGACTTGGGACTCAACCGGCACTTGGAGGGCGTGGAGTATCGAGCGCAGGTAGCCGTTGACCGGCTCGGTCGCCAGCCGCACGCTGCCGTCAGCGAGCCGGCGGTTCAGGGTTTCGACCGAGTTGTCGAGCGCTCCAGTCGAGTAGGCGATGGAGGGGAGATCCCGCGAGGCATCGAACACGCCTTGGCGCTGTGCCTCCGCCGCCACACCGAGCGACAGCATCACCAGGCCGAACGCCAGCCTTGAGCTTCCGCGCATGCTCCAACTACCTTACGCGACCACGACCCAGACGACCAGCAGGGCCGCAGCCAGGCCGACGACCTGGAGGCCCACCTCACGTGTGTCCCTCAGAAACACGGTTGCGGCAGCGGCGAGGAAGGCGGCCGCCGCAAGGCACGGCCAGTAGAGGTCCTGGACGCGCTGCTCGATGCCTCGCGGTCCTGCCCGGCGTCGGACCGAGGTGACGATGGCGTTGGCGACATCCCTGTCTCGGATGGAGCCGAGGTCGAAGTACGTGCCACGTCCCGCGGTGGCGATCGTCACGAGCGAACGGCGATCGAGCCGCGCGTGGACGGGGGCGGAAGGCAGGGTCGGCGGGGGTGTGCCAGGTTCCGCTGTCGGCTCGGGGATGTAGCCGCCGCGTTCGGAGCCGACTCCGACCACGTACACCGGGATGCCGCGATCGCGTGCGATCCCGAGCGCCGTGTCCACCTCGCCACTCCAGGCCTGGCCGTCCGAGATGAGCACGAAGGCCTTGCTGTTGCCCGAGGCCCCGTTCAGCTCTTCATCGCGTTCGATGAGGCGGGCTCCCCAGTAGATGCCGAGCTCGATGTTGGTGTCCCAGGTCGTGTCGTCCTTGAGCGGAAACGGCGACGCGTCTTCGATGTGGTCGAGGAAGAAGAAGAACGTATTCGGATCGCGGGTCAGCCGGACCTGAGGGGCGGCAATGCGGGCAAACAGCGCCAGCGCCAGTCGGTCACCTTTCCACTGCAGGGACTCGGCCAGCGAGCGGACAAAGCGCATCGATCGTTGCCAGCGGTCGGGCGCGACGTCGGCCACGTGCATGGAGGCCGAGCCATCCTGCAGGATCACCAGGTCGACACCTGCGGTCCGAGTCCGCGCGATTGTGATTGCGGGCCGCGCCGCTGCCACGATGGTCAGGCCGAGGGCGCCCGCAAGGAGCAGCCAGTACGGCCACGCGCCGAGGAACGTGTAGCGCTCCCGAACCGGAAGGACGCGACGCTCGGTCAACCGTCGGGCGTCCCCGCGCCACTGAAGCGCCTTGCGCGCCCAGAGACACAACAGGGCGGCGGGCGCCAGCAGCAACCACAGGTAGATCGGCTCGGCGAACTGGAGCGTGTCCCCGCCGGGTATCAGCGACAGCACTAGCCCTTGCGGACCTTCGCGCCGCCCACGCCCGATTCCGGCCGCTGCTGACGCTCCTGTGGATTCTGCGGGATGATCACCTTGAAGTCCCCCATGTCGGTCGCGGTTGGGGCGGCGCCCTGCTGCCCGTGAAGCGTCTGGGGCGGTGGCGCGGCCAGACGAGGTGCGCGCGCACTCCGGGGACGCGACAGTGCCTCACGCGTCCTCGCCACGAACTCATAGTTGTACGCGGCCTCCACGAGGTCCGGACGCCCCCTCAGCAGCTCCGCGTACTGGGCGCTCACCTCCTGAAGCTTGGCGACAGCGCGGACGTCGGAGCCGTCGAGCGTGAGACGCCGAAACGCCGCGTTCGCCGCGAGCAGCTTCGTGACGCCGCTCGTTTCATCCGGTTCACCGGCGAGGAGGGCCCCGTAGTCGCGTCTCCAGTACGACGCCTGTGCCCGCTGCTCAGCGATGGTCCGTCGAGCGTCGGCGATCCATGGGAGCCGCCCGAGGGGAGCGGTCGAACGTTCCGGATCCTCGAGCGCCGCGCTGGGGGGGGCGTAGTGCAGCGTCAAGAGCGCGCGCTCCGCGCCCAGGGCGCGTTGCTCCCACCGTCCGGTCGTCCAGAGCAGGGCTCCGCCGACCAGGCAGATCAACGAAAGCAGCACCACCACCACGCCGGATCTCATGTCGGCCTCCTAGGGGAACACGCTGAAGCCGCGCACGGCCAGCTTCAATGTCAACCCCGCTGCCCACAGCGCAGCGGCCACGAGCGCGAAGACGGCGAATCGTGGCTCTCGCACCGCGTACGTCTTGACGGCGATGGTGCCCGCCGCTTGGCGGTCGATCTCACTGATCGCTCGGAGGACATCGGCTTCGCTGGCCGCCGCGTAAAAGCGGCCCCCGGTGGCCTCGACGGCCGGCCGCCAGATGGCGTCGGGGACCACCTCGCCTTCCGCCTTGCCGCGGCTCGTCCGAACCAGGTACACGGGAATCTGCGCCTTGACGGCGCTCGCCAGAATCTCGGCGAGGGTCTTCCCCTTCGATACGACCTGGGTGTCCTCGCCGTCGCTGAAGATCACCATCGCGTTGCCCGCCGCATCGAGGAAGCGGAACGCCGTGAAGAGCTGGGTGGCCTGATCGATGGCGCGCCCGATGGCCGTGCCCCCGTCCGGGAACCGCATGTACTCGCCCCAGTCGCCGACGAGGGAGATCCCCAGGAGCACGTTGTCGTAGTCGCTCGTGAACGGCGTAATCACGTAGGCCTCGTCGCCGAACTCGATGAGCGCCAGCAGATCCCGATAGCGCCCGCTCTTGCGCTGGCGAACGAAGGTCTCGGCGGCCGCCACGGTTGTCAGGAACGTCGCGTCGTTTCGAGGAGCGCCGACCTGGGCGGTCGCAAACGGCACCATCATGCTCGACGACGCGTCGAGGAGGATCGCGATCCGGCGTCCGGGGTACGACACCTGGCGCTCGACCACGGCGAGAAGCGGATCTGCCAACGCCACCGCGAACAACGGAAAGCCGGCGATCACCAGCAGCATCGGCGCATGGCGCATCGCGGGAAATGGGGACCGGACGCCCAGGAGTGCCGGGAGTGCGACGAGGTTACGACCGAGTGCCCGACCGATCGCCAAACGCCACGTCAGGACGCCCAGTGCCAGCCCCACGGCTGCCAGCAGGATCTCGGCGGCCTCGGTCCGATGCGCAAACAAGAGATCCGCCGCGGCGATGCTGGTCCAGGCCTCAGCGTCGGCGCGGAAGTGGTCCATGAGAGCGCTGAGCGGCTTCATGCCCGGCGAACGAGCCGTCGCCCCGTTTGGCTGATCGATTGCCACTGACGCGCGAGCCACCGATGCTCGCGGAGCTCAGAGGCGACGAGCCCTTCACCAAAGGTCAGGACGTCGTCGAGTCCGAGCTCGGCGAACGAGCCCTCGGCGCCGTACGAGGCCCGAGTCAAAGAGGTGAGCGCCTCATAGAGCTCGTCGAGCTTGCGCAGCCGATCGGGTGGCGTCTCTTCCTCGAGGAGTGACTGTCGGTGGCGCAGGACGGTGTCCGGTGTGATGGCGCTTGAAATCAGGATGCGGCCTCCCGGGCCTTCTCGGACGAGCCCGCCATCCGGGTTTGTCCGGCTGTCCGTTCGCCGCTGAGCGGCGCGGCGCGAGAGGAGCGGAGCGCCCGCAATCCTGAGCGCGCCGAGTGCCCGACCTGCCAGGGCGGGCGTCCAGCCGCCGCCTTGGAGGTGTGGGCGAATCGCGGCGAGCTCTTCCCCGGCGGCGGACAGCACCATCGCTTCTGAGAGCGCGGTGAGCGCAGCTGGAGTGGTGCCCCTGCGGCGGGCGACTCGCGTCACCAGCGCGACGGCCAGCATCAGGCCTCCCACACCCAGGAGCGCGCCACCTCCTGTGATCATCATGCGCGCACGAAACGCCGCAGAGTCGAGCTCGGCCAGCGTTCGCACGGGCGCTTCGCGAATGTCCCGTGCGTCGGCCGGCACGAGGGACAAGACGCGAACGGCCAACGACGGGAGCTGGTGGTTCCGCTCCATCCCCTCGGTCGTCGTGCCGTCAGCCGTGCGGGATTGCGTGCGGTAGCTGATGGTCACCGGGGGCACGACCGCGTCAGCGCCGAAGAGGGTGTCGCTCAGGAGCCGTACGTGATAGTGATACTGGAAGAAGCGGTGATCGCCGTCGCGCACGTCCGCACCCCGGACACCGTCGAGCACCTCGAAGGGCGCGAGCGCGACGGCATCCCCACTCAGCCGGGATTCGTCGGCGATGACACTGAGACCCGAGGTGTCCTCGGCCGCGCAGGTCAGGATCACGGAGAACGTCTCGCCGATCCGGATAGCCGGCGTCGACGTCCGCCACCAGCAGCGCAGCGGTTCCCCGTCCAGCGCTATCGCACCTCCCGTCTCGCTCGCGGGGGTCTGACTGGCGGCCGGCCAGGCGTGGCAGAGCGAGGTGGCGACGCAGAGCGCCCAGCTCAGAGCCAGTCGTCGGGAAGAGGCGTCGAACGGCCTCCCACGTGGGCGCCTACCCTCGGCGGCCCGCATGTGCAGCTCCAATGGTGTGGGTCTCAGCGTACAACTCGACCCGATGCCTTGTCATGAGGGCGGAAGTATAAGTCACCGGTGTAAAGCACGACAACGCGGCAGACGTCGACCTGTTGCCGGGCGGCCGCGCTACAACTCGTGACATCTGGCGCGTCGCGGAGCGTTGACAGTGGATCGACCGGCTCCTACAATGTTGAACGCACTGGGGCAGTCGGGAGGCGTGTGGCAACCGCCTCGAACTGCTCCGAGCGAGGTGATTCGATGCGAATGGGTGTAGTAGGGTTTTTGGCAGGTGCGGGCCTCTTGGTGGCCACACTGCCGGTGCTGGCGCACCACGCGTTCTCGGCCGAGTTCGATGCCAATAAGCCGATCAACCTGCGGGGCACGGTCACGAAGGTGGAGTGGATCAACCCGCACGCGTGGGTCCATGTCGACGTGACGAAGGACGGCAAGGTCGAGGCATGGATGATCGAGGGCGGAACGCCGAACACGTTGTTCCGACGCGGGTTTTCGCGCGACTCTCTGAAGCCGGGCGCGGAGATCATCGTCGACGGCTATCAGGCCAAGGATGGGACCAACAAGGCCAACGGCCGTGATCTGACCTTCGCTGACGGTCGGAAGCTGTTCATGGGTTCATCCGGCACGGGTGCGCCGAGCGACGGCAAGGATCCGACCGAGAAGCCCAAGCCCTGACCTCCAAGTCGGGCGGAAACCGTGGAGCGCGATTCGTGCTCCCCGTTTCCGCCCTGCGACGGCGCCGCGGGAAAGCCGGTCGCAGCGATCCGGCGGTACCCGTCGAGCGCAGTGCCCGCACGCCTTGACTTCCTTCCGCCTCCGAGTTTATATGCTGCCGCATTCGGGAAGAGGCGTCCTGTGGGTCGGCCTGCGCTCGTCGTTGTGTGCACCTACACCCACCCCCGAATTTGAAGGAGATCTCGATAATGCGTCAGTGGTTTAGCCGTGTGACGGCTCGCGTGGGTACGGCGTTGGCCCTCGCATCAGCCGTGGCCGTGATGTGGCAATACAGTCAGCCGGTGTCAGGGCAGGCGCAGAGCGGTGTCACGGCTCGGAACAGGCCGCCCTATCGGGCGCCACGCACGCCGGACGGGAAACCGGATCTGAACGGAATCTGGCAGGCGGTTTCGGCCGCGCACTGGGATCTCCTCGACCACGCGGCGAAGGCTGGCCCTGTCGTGCAGATGGGCGCCATCGGTGCCATCCAGGGTGGCCTCGGAATCGTCGAAGGCGGGGAGATTCCGTATCAGCCGGGGGCAGCTAAGAAGCAGAAGGAAAATGCGGCTGATTGGCTGAAGCTCGATCCGGTCGTGAAGTGCTACATGCCCGGAATCCCACGGGCCACCTACATGCCCTATCCCTTCCAGATCGTCCAGACGCCCTCCCACGTGCTCTTCGCCTACGAGTTCGCGAGCGCGAGCCGCACGGTGTACATGGGCGGCAAGGACGAGAGCCCGGCCGATACGTGGATGGGGTGGTCGAACGGACGTTGGGAAGGCGAGACGCTCGTCATTAACGTCAACTCGTTCAACGACCAGACTTGGTTCGATCACGCAGGTAACTTCCACAGCGAGGCGCTCAAGGTCGAGGAGCGTTACACCGCGATCGGCCCTGACCACCTGATGTACGAGGCCACAATCGACGATCCGAAGGTGTTCACGCGCCCGTGGAAGCTGCGGCTGCCACTCTATCGCCGGGTGGAGCAGAACGCCCAGCTCCTGGAGTTCAAGTGCGTCGAGTTCGTCGAGGAGCTGATGTACGGCCATCTGCGTAAGAAGTAAGCCTCTCCGGCTCGTCAGGCTCAGCCTTGTCACTTTGTGTCACGTAGCGCGAGATGGCTTTGACACTGACACGGGAGTGACCTACAATTAACGACGCTAGTTTAACTGCTTATTATTCAGTAGTTTGCAGACGTAGAGGCTGAGGCATGGCGTGGATGTCTAGAGCGCTGGCAATGTGGGTTGGCCTCGTGGCCGCCGGCGCTGGATATATGCACCTTCAGGCGGCCAGACTGGACGCGCCAGTCTCGCCAGTCGCGGCCGTTCAGTTCACCGGTCAGTCTGCCGGCGGCGCAGCGCCAGCGACGGGAACTCAGCCGGTTCAGACCTCCCAAGCAGGCGCGGCGCCGGTCGCGCCAGTCGCACCGGCCACATCGTCGCCGCATCGAACCCTGCTGACGCGGTACTGCTTCAGCTGTCACAACCAGAAGCTCAAGACCGCGGGATTGGCCCTCGACACCCTCGACCTGACGAACATCGCTGAGAACTCCGAGGTGTGGGAGAAGGTCGTCTGGAAGCTGCGCGGCGGCATCATGCCGCCCGTCAACCGGCCGCGGCCCGATCGGAGAAGCCGTCGACGCATTTGCGTCGTTCCTCGAGGGTGAGCTCGATCGCGCCGCGGCGCTCAATCCCAATCCTGGGCGTGTTCCTGTCCACCGTTTGAACCGCGCGGAGTACGCCAACGTCGTGCGCGATCTGCTCGACGTCCGGGTGGAGCCTTCGATGCTGCCGTCCGACGAAGTGGGCCACGGCTTCGACAACATCGCGGGCAACCTGACGGTGTCGCCCGCGCTGCTCGAGCGGTACATGGCGGCCGCGCGCCGTATCAGTCGGCTCGCGGTTGGCGATCCCACCATCGGCCCGGGCTATACCTCGCAGGTGTACTCGGTGCCGATGAACATGACCCAGAACGATCGGATGAGCGAGGATCTCCCGTTCGGCTCACGAGGCGGGCTCGCGGCCTCCCATAATTTCCCGCTCGACGGCGAGTATCACCTCAGAATTCGGCTGAAGAAGAGCGTGTACGAGTACATCGTGAACCTCGAGGAATCGCATGATCTTGACGTGCGCCTGGACGGCGTCCGCATTGCGCGGTACCCGATTGGTGGACTCGTCAGGGGCAAGCCGGCGCCGGTCAGCTTCTCGGGCACCTTCATGGCGGCGGGCGGCACGGGGTTTCCGACACAGGAGTGGGACGACTACCGGACCTCGGCCGATGCGCACCTGAATCTCACGGTCAACGCGAAGGCCGGTACCCACACTATCTGCCGTCGCGTTCATCGGCAAGTCGTGGGAGAACGAAGGCATTCTGCAGCCGCCGCTCCGGGAGTACGGCGCCACGGTCACTGAAATCACCGATACCACGTCGAGGCCCGAGGGGCCGGGCGTGGAGAGCTTGACCGTCGACGGTCCGTACAATCCGGTTGGACCGGGCCAGACGCCCAGCCGCCAGCGCATCTTCGCCTGCCGCCCCTCAAAGGCGGAGGAGGAGACGGCGTGCGCTCGCCGGATCATCTCGCACGCTCGCTCGCAGGGCGTTCCGCCGGCCCGTGACCGACCGGGACGTGACGCCGCTGATCGCGTTCTACGAGGACGGTCGAGCGGCGCGGGGCTTCGAGGGCGGCATCGAGTCTGCCATCGAACGGATGCTGGTCGACCCGGAGTTCATTTTCCGCATCGAGTCAGGGGCCGGCCAAGAGCGCCAGCGCGGTGCAGCCGCTGTCGGACATCTCCCTCGCCTCGCGGTTGTCGTTCTTTCTCTGGAGCAGCATGCCCGACGACGAGCTGCTCGACGTTGGCCGAGCGGGGCCGCCTGAAGGACCCGGCGGTGCTGGAGCAGCAGACGCGCCGCATGTTGGCCGATCCGACGTTCGAAGGCGCTCGTCGACAACTTCTTCGGGCAGTGGCTGCAGCTTCGCGGAGTCAAGGGGCAGGCGCCGGATCCGAACGTGTTCCCGGAGTTCGACGAGAACCTCCGGGAGGCGTTCATCAAGGAAGCCGATCTCTTCCTCGAGAGCCAGGTGCGCGAAGACCGTCAGCGTGATCGAGCTGCTGAGCGCCGACTACACGTTCCTGAACGAGCGTCTGGCCCAGCATTACGAGATCCCGAATGTGTCCGGGAGCCGGTTCCGGCGCGTGAGCTTTGCCGGACCAGCGGCGCGGCGGGCTGCTCGGGATGGGCGGCGTGCTGGCGGTGACCTCCTACGGAAACCGCACGTCGCCGGTGCTGCGCGCCAAGTGGATGCTCGAGAACCTGCTCGGCACGCCGCCGCCGCCGCCGCCGGGCGATGTGCCGCCGTTCCCCCCGGAGGCGGGCGAGAACGGCGAGATCCGGTCGGTGCGCGAGCGGCTCGCGGCAGCACCGCAAGAATCCGGTCTGCGCCAACTGTCACGCGCCCGATGGACCCGCTCGGATTCGCCCTGGAGAACTTCGACGCCGTCGGGCAAGTGGCGGACGCTCGACGCCAACGCGCCCGATCGACGCCTCCGGGGTCCTGGTCGACGGCACGAAGTTCACCGGCCCGGCCGAATTGCGCCAGACGCTCGTCGCAGCGTCGGAGCCAGATTGTCCGGACCATTTCCGAGAAGATGCTGACCTACGCGCTCGGCCGCGGGCTCGAATCGACGACGCCCCGGTCGTGCGCCAGATCGCCCGGGACACCGAAGCGCAGGACGACCGGTGGTCGTCGCTGATTCTGGAAATCGTCAAGAGCACACCGTTTCGCATGCGGAGGAGCGAATCATGATCGTGACCAAGAAGGCCATTCCGCGCCGCACGATGCTCCGTGGGCTCGGCGCGGCCATTGGCGCTGCCCTTGCTCGACGGCATGGTTCCCGGCGTTCACGGCGCTCGTCAAGACGGCGGCAGCGCCCATCAAGCGGTTCGGCGTCGTGTACCTTCCGAACGGCGTCGTCATCGAGAAGTGGACGCCGACCGCGGTCGGGGCCGGGTTCGAGTTCACGCCGATTCTGAAGCCGCTCGAGCCGTTTCGCAATCGCGCATGCTCGTGCTTGTCGGGGTTGACGCAGAACGCCAACGGCGAGACCGTCGAAAAGCGGCGCCGTGCACGGCCGATGCGCGACGAAGTTCCTGACGGGCGCGATCCCGAGGCCGTTCGGTCAGGAGGGCAACGACTTCCACGCGGACGTGTCGCTCGATCAGCTGATCGCACGCGAGCTCGGCAAGGAGACGCAGGTCGCCTCGCTGGAGCTGTCGCTGGAGTCGGGCGACGTCGGCGCCGGCACGTGCGACGGCGGCTACAGCTGCACGTACGCCCACACGATTGCGTGGCGCAGCCCGACCACGCCGCTCGCCGATGGAGCACAATCCGCGCGTCGTGTTCGAGCGGATGTTCGGCGACGGCGGCAGCACCGATCCCAAGGCCGCGGCTGGCGCGCATGGAGCGGAACCGCAGCATCCTGGACTCGGTCACCGAGAAGGTCGTCGAGCCTGTCGCGAAGCGCTCGGGCCGCGCGACGGCACGAAGATCACCGAGTACCTGGATGCGATCCGCGACATCGAACGACGAATCCAGCTGGCCGAAGCGCAGAGCACCCGCGATCTGCCGGCGTTCGACGAGCCGGCGGGCGTGCCGGCGACCTTCGAGGAACACGCGCGGTTGATGTTCGACCTGCAGGTGCTGGCCTACCAGAGCGACATGACCCGCGTCATCACCTTCATGATGGGCCGCGAGTTCAGCAGCCGCACCTATCCCGAGATCGGCGCGCCCGGCGGACACCATCCGCTGTCGCACGAGAGCAGCGCGTCGAGCCAGGACCAGCTGCTCCGCATCAACGTCCACCACGCCCAGCAGTTCGCGTACTACCTCCGGAAGCTGCAGGCGACGCCCGACGGCGATGGCTCGCTGCTGGATCATCTCTCGCTCTACTACGGCGCCGGCATGAGCAACGGCAACCACATCCCGGAGAACCTGCCGATGGTGCTGCTCGGAGACCTGGGAGTCGCCGGCGGCCGTCACATCAAGTACGACAGCACGACGCCGCTGGCCAACCTCCACACCGACTGTGCTGCATCGGCTCGGACTGCGACGTCGAGCGGCTGCACGACGCCACGGGCGCGCTGGACGTGTCGACGGCCGCGTCCGCCTAGTGGACCGGACGATGAGGGTCAGGGCACAGTCACTGTTCGCGTGGCTTTTGGTGGCGTCGGCCGGCGTGTCCGGCGCTGTCGGCACAGACGCCACGGGCCAGCGCGCCGGACCTTCGGCTTGTCGAGGCGGTCAAGAGCCGTGACCGCGGCCGCATCGACGCCGCGCTGAAGGGCCGCATCGATCTGAATGCTGCGCAGGCCGACGGCACGACGGCCCTTCACTGGGCGGTCGTACTGGGACGATGCCGAAATCGTCGACCGCCTTCTTCGGGCGGGTGCGAAAGCGACCGTCCGCAACGACCTCGGCGTGACCCCGCTCGTGCTCGCGTGCGGCAACGGCAACGCCGCCGTCGTCGAGCGCCTGCTGGCGGCTGGCGCCGACGCCAATGCCGTGCTTGACAGCGGGGAGACGGCCCTGATGCTGGCCGCGCGAAGCGGGAAGTACCGCTGCGGTCCAGGCACTCATCGCGAAAGGCGCCGACGTCAACGCCCGGCGAAAAGACGCGCGGGCAGACCGCGCTGATGTGGGCGGTCGCCAACAAGCACCCGGAGGTCACGCGGCTGTTGTTGGCCAAAGGCGCCGACGTCAACGCCCGGTCGGCGAATCGGACGCTCGTGTACAACATGGGCGGCAACCGGTCGGCCGGCAGCGCGTCGGCAGACACACCGCTCGAGGAGGTGCCGCTCGGCGGCAGCACCGCGCTGCTGTTCGCGGCGCGGTCGGGCGACGTGGAGTCGGCCCGGCAGCTGATCGCCGCGGGCGCCAACGTCAACGACGTGCAGGCCGATGGAAACACGGTCGCTGATCGTCGCCGCACACAGCGGTCATGGCACGCTCGTCGCAGCTGCTCATGGAGCACGGCGCCGATGTGAAGGCGGCGCCGCTCGGCTACACCGCGCTGCATGCCGCGGTGCTGAGGGGCACGCTGCGCGACCGGTCGCTCGTCAAGAACCCGATCCCGGGAGCCGGAGTGCCGCTCGTCAAGGCCCTGCTCGCTCGTGGGGCCGACGTGAACGCGCGGTGCGCGAAGGGCACGCCTGTTCGACGCTGGAGCCACGATTTTGCGTTCCTCGATCGCTGGGCCGGGGCGACGCCGTTCTGGCTGGCGTCACGTTTTCTGGAGATCGACATGATGCGGACGCTGGCCGACGCCGGCGCCGACACCAAGCGTGCCGAGCAGCGATGGCGTCGACGCCGTTGATGGTGGCCGCCGGGATGGGCTACAGCCGCGCCAGCGGGACTGAGGCGTTCACGAAGGATCGGCGCGACTTCTCGTACTACAACTCCGAGTCGTTCGAGGTCGCGACGACGATTCCAGTCGAGGAAGAAAAGCTGTCGGTCGATGCCGTGCGGCTGGCGATCGAGCTCGGCGGCGACGTCAACGCGACCAACGCCGCCGGCGACACCGCCGTGCACGCCGCGGCGGCGTTGGGGATGAACAGCGTGATCCAGCTGCTGGCCGAGCACGGTGCGAAGCTCAACGTTCCGAACAAGGCCGGCCGAACGCCTGCCGACGTCGCCAAGCGCGACGATGGTATCGGCAGCACCGTCGTGCGTGCGTCCACTGTGGCGCTGCTCACCAAGCTCGCGTCTCAGTAGCGACTGGGCGCATCTTGTTGGGCGCGCATCCAATCGCCACTCAAATCTGATGGTCCTGTGCGAGACTTCTCTGGTGTCGGTGTCGACCATCTGGCGCGGCGCGCGCACCATCGGGGCAGCGATGCTCGTGGTGTCGGCCTTTCCGTTGGAGGCGCGCTCCCAAGCGCATCCCGCCGAGCCGCATCGGCATCCGGAAGCGCAGGCGCTGAGCAGCCCGGCGCCTGCGACGCCGGAGACCGTGAAGAGCGGCGCGGCGTTGTATGCCAGACACTGTGCGCCGTGTCACGGTCCGAACGGCCTGGGGAATGGCCGGCTGGCCGCGGGCATGGCGGCGTACGGAGCGCGACCGTCGGACCTGACCGACGACGTCTGGCAGCACGGCAGCAGCGAAGGGGAAGTCTTTGCGGTCGTGAAAGACGGGCTCGGGAGTGATTCTCAGATGCCCGCGTATGGCGGCAGACTCGCGGACCTCGATATCTGGCACGTGGTGCAGTTCGTTCGAAGCTTGAACCCGTCGACGACGGAGAAGAGGTAGTCAGGATCAGCCATGTCGATTTTCGCCAAATGGGTTCGCGTCGCCGTATCAGCGGTGCCGCTCGGTGTCGGGGCTCTCGCGATGACGGCCGGTCTCTCGGGACAGTCGACTGTCCCCGGGGAATGGCGCTCGTACGGCGCCGATCTCGCCAACTCGCGATACTCGGCGCTCGACCAGATCAACGCGAAGAACTTCGGGTCGCTCGAGGTGGCCTGGAGATTCAAGACCGACAACCTCGGCGCCCGACCTGAATTCAAGCTCGAAGGGACGCCGCTGATGGTCGGCGGCAGCCTTTACACGACCGGCGGCACCCGACGGTCGGTCGTGGCGCTCGACGCAGCGACGGGCGAGCTGCGCTGGGTGTACGGCGAACTCGAAGGGCGACGCGGCGCCGTCGCACCGCGGCTGCTTGTCGGGGCGCGGCCTCTCCTACTGGACCGACGGCAAGAGCGAGCGCATTCTCTACATCACGCTCGGCTTCCAGCTGATCGCGCTCGACGCCAAGACCGGGCAGCGCGCCGCAGGCTTCGGCCGCGACGGCCGGGTCGATTTGAAGGAGCCGGCCATCATCGGCGGCGGGCAGCGCATCGACCCGGTCACCGGCGAGATTGGCGTCAACAATACGCCGCTCGTCGTCGGCGACGTGGTCGTCGTCGGATCGGCGTTCTCCGAGCAGAGCGGCACGTCGCCCACGACGCACAACAACACCAAGGGGCTGGTGCAGGCCTACGACATCCGCACGGGGAAGCGCTTGTGGGTGTTCCGCACGATCCCGATGCCGGGCGAGTTCGGCAACGACACCTGGGAGAAGGATTCCTGGGCGGTCAACGGCAACAACGGCGTCTGGACGCAGATGGCGGCCGATCCCGAGCTCGGGCTCGTGTATCTCCCGGTCGAGACGCCGACGAGCGACTACTACGGGGGGCACCGGCCCGGCAACAACCTCTTTGCGGAGAGCGTCGTCGCGCTGGACGTCAAGACCGGGCAGCGCCGCTGGCACTACCAACTGGTGCATCATCCGATCTGGGGCTTCGACAACGCGAGCCCGCCCATCCTGGCCGACATCACCGTGGACGGCAAGCCGGTCAAGGCGCTGGCGCAGCCGGGCAAGCAGTCGTTCCTCTATGTCCTCGACCGCGCGACCGGACGCCCCGTGTGGCCGATCGAGGAGCGGCCGGTGCCGGCGGGCGATGTGCCCGGCGAGTGGTACGCGCCGACGCAGCCGTTTCCGACCAAGCCGCCGGCGTACGACCGGCAGGGGTATGCCGACGACTTCCTGATCGACTACACGCCAGAGCTGCGCGCGGCCGCCCTGAAGATGGCGGCGCGCTACAAGCGAGGACCGATCTTCACGCCGCCGAGCCTCGCCACGAAGGACGGCACGCTGGGGACGCATCGCGCTGAGCGCCGGCAGCGGCGGCACGAACTGGCCCGGCGGCGCGTACGACCCCGAAACGCACGTGGTCTACGTGCCGTCTCAGAGCGCGTCGTTCTACTTGTGGGATCTCATTCCGAACCCGGACCCGAACAAGTCGGATCTCCGGTACCTGAAGGGCAACCCGGCGACCGGCCTCGGCCAGGGCGGTCTCGCGGCGCTGAACGTCGAGGGCCTCCCGCCCGCCAAGCCACCTTATGGCCGCATCTCAGCGATCAACATGGACCGCGGCGACATCATGTGGCAGATTGCGCACGGTGAGACGCCCGATAACGTACGGAACTCACGCGAAGCTGAAGGGCCTGACGCTTCCGCGGACGGGCCAGCCGTGTGCCGGCTTGGCCGGACTGGTCGTGACCAAGACGCTCGTGATCGGCGGCGAGTGCGTGACCACGACCGGATCCGGGACCCGTGGTGCGATGCTGCGGGCGTACGACAAGGCGACGGGCAAGGAAGTCGGCGCCGTCTTCATGCCCGCGCAGCAGACCGGTTCACCGATGACCTACATGGTCAACGGCAAGCAGTTCATCGTCGTCGCGATCGGCGGCGGCAACTTCGTCGGCGAGTACATCGCATTTGCGCTGCCTGGCTCGTAGGAGATCCTGAGCATCAGCGCGTGAGAGGTCGACATGCGTGAACGACATCTTCGGGTGGGCTGCGCGGCCATGGCGGCGCTCATCGCCGCGACGCTGGGCGTCCAGGTGCAGGGGCAGACGGCCCCGTCGGGCAGCGGCCAGCCCGCAGCGCCCAAAGGGTGGAAGGCGCCGCGCACGGCGTGGGGGCACCCCGATCTGCAGGGTCTGTGGGACAACGGCACGACGACGCCGCTCGAGCGCCCCGCCGAGTTTGCCGGCCGCGAGTTTCTCACCGACAAGGAACTTGCCGAGCGGGCGCACGAAGTGGCGACCAGAGCGGAGAAGCGCCCGGCGTCGGCGGCGGCCGACGTCGAGCTCGCCTACAACAACGAGTGGTGGGAGCGGGGTTCGCCCTTGAAGCGGACGTCGCTCATCATCGATCCCCCGGACGGTCGGCTGCCGGCGCTCACGGAAAAAGGCAAGCAGATCGTGGCGGCCAGGGAAGCGTACAGGCGCAGCCGGGGGCCGGCGGACTCGTGGACGGACCGGCCGCTGCAGGAGCGCTGCATTCTGTACCACGGCGTGCCGCCGTTTCCGACCGGGCTACAACAACCAGTACCAGATCGTGCAGACGCCGCAGCTCGTCGCCATCCGCTACGAGATGATGGCCGAGACTCGCATGATTCCTCTCGACGGTCGACCGCACCTGAGCGGCGCGATTCCCCAGTGGATCGGCAACTCGCGCGGGCGCTGGGAGGGCGACACGCTGGTTGTCGAAACCACCGGATACAGCGACAAGACGACGTTCCGCTTTCCTGCGGCCAACGACAGCCTGAAGGTCATCGAGCGGTTCACGCGCGTGGGACCGAACGAAATCGACTATCGGTTCACCGTGCAGAACCCGGTCATGTACACACGCGACTTTACGGCCGTGCTGCCATTGAGGGCCAGCGAAGGCCCGCTCTTCGAGTACGCCTGCCACGAGGGGAACTACGGCATGGCCGGCGTGCTGAGCGGCCATCGTTCGGAGGAGAAGAAGGCGGCCGAAGAAGCGGCCAAGAAAAAGCAGTGAGGCACTCCGTGACCCGTCACTACAGATTCGTGCCATCGGCGGTCATGCTTGCGCTGGGCCTGGCGACGCTGTCGCCGGTCGCCAGCCACCTGCGGGCCCAAACAACAGGCGTCGCCAAGCCTGCCCCGGCGGCCAGGCGCTGGACGCCGCCCCGGCTTCCCAATGGGCAACCCGACCTGCAGGGCATGTGGAGCTTCTCGACCGCGACGCCGCTGGAGCGTCCCGCGGACCTGGCCGACAAGGAATTTCTAACGCCGGACGAAGCGGCGGCTTATGCGAAGAAAGTCGTCGCCGACCGCAACAAGGATGCGCGCGGGCAGAATGCGCAGAGCGATGTCGAGGCGGCCTACAACGATTTCTGGTGGGACCAGGGCGATTCGATGGCCGGCAATCGCAGGACGTCGCTGGTGATCGACCCCAAGGATGGACGGATTCCCGCGCTGACGCCCGCCGGCGCCAAGCGGGCGGCCGAGAGCGGCGCCAAGTGGGTGGGCGCGCCCAACGGCCCCGAGGATCGATCGCTCGGCGAGCGGTGCATCATGGGCTTCAATGCCGGTCCGCCGATGGCGCCGAGTGCGTACAACAACAACGTGCACATCCTCCAGACGGCGAACCATGTGAGCCTGCTGAACGAGATGATTCACAACGCCCGGATCGTGCCGTTCGACAGCCGCGTTCCGCCGCCGCCGCACGTCCGCCTGTGGGCCGGGTATTCGCGGGCACGGTGGGATGGAGACACGCTCGTCATCGAGACGACCAACTTCCGACCGGAAGGCACCGGGCAGGTCGCTCTCAGAGGCATGAGCGGCGATCAGCTGAAGCTGACCGAGCGGTTCACCAGGGCCTCGGCGGACATGCTGCTGTACGAGTTCACCGTGGACGATCCGGGCACGTGGGTGCGTCCGTGGACCGTGCAGCTCCCGATGATGTTGAGCGACGAGCCCATCTACGAATATGCGTGCCACGAGGGCAACTACGGCATGATGAACATGCTGTCAGGCGCACGCGCCAAGGATTCGGCCGGATCGCCTACCCCGGCGCGTTGAGGCTCGCGCTCAGCGCCGGAACGCGTCGAGCGCCAGCGACTTGCCCATCTGGTAGTAGCCGAGCGGCGTCGGGTGGATCTCGTCGCAGTTGAACGCGGACCGGATGCGGTCGGGATCCTGAGGGTCCCGCACGGCCTGATCGAAGTCGAGTACGGCGTCAAACGGCGCGCGCTCACGAATCCACTGGTTCACTTCGCGACGGATCGCCGTCTTGCGGGCGTCCCAGGGCGAGTTCGTCGTGTTGTTGTGTCGCGGGATGATGGTCGCGCCCGCGACCCGTATGCCCCGCGCCCGAAGGCGCGCGACGATCGCGTCGGTGCCGGCGATAACTTGCGCGGCCGAAGCTTCGCGCCGGATGTCGTTGGTCCCCATGAACAGGATGACGTCCGTGACCCCGCTGTGAGCGAGCACGTCGCGATCGAGGCGTTCGAGGCCGGGAGGGCTGTCAGGCGCGGGCGTCAAGCCCTCGCGGCCGATCGTATTCCCGCTGATCCCCTCGTTGATGACCGCCTTCGGAAGGCGCCCGGATCCGTGCTCGGCCAAATCCAACCGCACTGCCAGCCAGTCCACCCACCGGTCGTGGCCGTCGACGGTTGAACAGTTGCCGTCGGTGATCGAATCGCCGAACGCGACGATGGCTCCGCGATGCGCGGAGGAGCGGACGTCGATCGCTTTCAGCCAGAACATCGACGTCGTCGTCGTCGAGAACGCCGTGCGCGCCTCGTCGACCGTGTGGTCGCCGGTCTGGTCACCGCTCAGGTACGACGTGACGAAGGCCAGCGTGTGCTGCGTCGGTCTCGCCGTCCCGGGCACGTACAGACTCACGGCCAGGTCTTCTCCCCCGACCACGGGGCCAGCGATCGGGTCGCTCACGACCTCGCCGCCCGGCGGGATGGTGACGCTGCTGCCCCCATGAAACAGCACAGACCGACTCGATCCCGGTGCGATCGCCGCGCCCTGGACGCGCCTCGCGACCGAAGCCCGACCGATCGTCAGGGGCTCGGTGCCGAACGTGTTACTGAGGCGCAGGCGGATCGCATCGCCCGGCACTGGCACCCGCGCGATGAGTCGCACGGTCGCATCCTTGACGACCGTTGTCCCCAATGTGTGGTGCGAGGTGCTCCAGGCGGTGAGCCAGTCTCCTGCAGGTGGCGCAGGCTGGACGGCGAGAAGGGCGACGCGGCACGCACAGGCGGCAAGCGCCGACAGCAGACTCCGGCGCCAGAACCTGCCTGTCGCCCCGCTCATTTCTCTTTCGCGGCGGCAGCGGCTTCCTGGACTCTGGCCCCGCGCAGCATCCCTTCCATGGCGTAGTTACCTTCGTGACACGCGTACTCGTAGATGGGGCCTTCGAAGGTCGTCAACGGAATCGAGCCCGTCCAGGGGCGCACGAACATCGAGGGATCGTCGACGGTGAACCGGTAGTCGATGGTGTCCTGGTCGGTGCGCCGGAAGCGCTCGACGATCCTCATCGTCTCGCCCGTGCCGAGGAGGCGCAGCACGCTGCCGAGCTCGTAGAGACCCCCAGCGGCGGCGGTGAAGTTGGTGGATTCGACGACGAGCGTGTCGCCCTCCCAGCGGCCCCGAGGGTCGCCCATCCACTGGCGGACGCCCGCGCGCAGGTGGGGCCGTCCGTCCACCGGAATCAAGCGCGTCTCCGCGAGCATTTCGTACCGAATCGCGACGAAGCTGGGTGTCTGCGCGATCTGGTAGTTGTTGTTGTAGCCGGTCGGCAGCGGCGGGACGCCGTGATACAGGAGGCATCGCTCGTGCAGGTTGCGGTCCTCCCACGAATCGGACTCCCCCCGTCCCTCGCGGGCTTTTGCGGCCGCCGCGACGCGTCGCTCTCCTTCGGCGGTCAAGGCCGGAACCCTCCCATCTTCAGGGTCGACGATGAGGGCTGTCTGCCGCAGAAGATTTCCGCGCTCCCACCAGAACTCGTTGTAGGTGCCCGGATCGCCGGCCCGGGGCGCCTGATCCGTATTTCGGCGCTTGGCCGTGGCCGCGGCGGCCTGCTCGAACTCCTGATCGGTCAGCACCGGCTTGTCTTTGTGCTCCTCGGGCCGCTCGAGGGGCGTCGTGGTGGCGTTCGACCAGAGACCCTGCAGATCGGGGTGGCCCCAGGGGGTTTTCGGCGCGGTCCACGGCTTTGTGCGCTGAGACGTCCGCGCCGGCGCCTGGCCGAGGATGGCGGGATCGCCTGAAAGAAGCACCGCTGCCACCAGCGCTCCAAGGCCGCAGCGAAGCCGGTTGTGTCGAGATGCCATGTCCTGGGCCGCCCTTCCCACAGAGATCTAGCCCGCATGCCACGCACACGTCCAAAATGCACGAGAACGATAGCATAGGACACTTGCGGGACACACCGGACCTATATGTATCCAAGAAATTGTAGATCATGGCTCCAACATGTTCTGAGATCCCACGGATCCCCCTAAAGACAGCCCAGGTTGTTGTAATATGTGCGGCCGACTGGGGCACGCGGTGACCGAAGGCAGTGGAGGCACAATGACTATTGGCGGTCTGTTCAGGGTAGGGGTTCTATCAGCGTGTACGACGTTTGTGGGATTGCCGTCTCTGGCATTGGCGCAGTCCGCGACGACCGGCGCTATTGCCGGGGAAGTGAAAGATGCGACGGGAGCCGTGCTCCCGGGTGTGACCGTCGAGGCGGCTAGCCCCGCCCTTATCGAGAAGGTTCGCACAGTGATCACGGACGCCAGCGGTCGGTATCAGATCGTTGATCTGCGGCCCGGCGTGTACACCGTTACCTTCCAACTTCCCGGCTTCAGCACGGTTCGACGCGAAGGCCTCGAGCTCAACACGGGGTTCACGGCCACGGTCAATGCCGACATGCGTGTCGGCGGCGTCGAGGAGACGATCACGGTCTCGGGCGCGAGCCCTGTCGTGGACATCACGAACACCCGGCAGCAGAGCGTGCTGACCCGAGAGGTGCTCGACGCGCTGCCCACATCCAAGAGCGTCCAGGCCCTGGCCGCCGTGACGCTCGGTGCGCTCACCACGGGTGCGCTCGGCGGCGGCGAGGCCGGCGGCAGCAAGGGCGAACCGGTGTTCGGGTTCGCGCAGATTCACGGCTCCCAGAATGGCGTCCGGACGCTGGACGGCATGAAGCTGAGCTCCGCCTACAACGTGTCACTGGCCGCCCGGAATCAGTTCAACCAGATGATGGTCCAGGAAATCGTCATGGAAACCAGCGCGGCGGCTGCCGAGTCCGAGAGCAGCGGGTTGAACTCGAACATGGTGCCGAAGGACGGTGGCAACCGGTTCAGCGCCAGCTTCAACGTAGAGGGAACGACGGGCGACCTGCAGAGCGATAACCTGAACGATGATTTGCGCGCGCGAGGTTTGACGAGCTCGAGCCATGTCCAGAAGATCTATGACGTCGGCTTCGGCCTGGGCGGGCCGATCAGGCAGGACAAGCTGTGGTTCTACACCGCGGCGCGCGGCTGGGGAAGCGTCGAGGAGCTCGCAGGGGTGTACTTCAACAAGAACCAGGCGATCCTCTCACCAGGCAAGTTCGGCGCTGCCAACCCGCCAATCTATGTCCCGGACCTGGCCAACCCCGCCATCTACGATCGCTACACGAAGGACGCGGCGCTCCGGTTGACCTGGCAGGCCACGTCGAAGCAGAAGGTCGCCTTCAACGGGAACATGCAGGACTACTGCTGGTGCTACAGCTATTTCATCACGAACCCGGAGGCGGCGTGGGACTTCCAGGTGTACCCGAACAACAACTGGATGACCACGTGGAGCTACGCGGCCAGTAACAGGCTGCTGTTCCAGGCCGGCGTGTCGCTGCGGCAGGACCGGCAAAAGAACGGTGTGCCCCCGGAGACCGGCGACGCGATGCCGTTCCTCGAGCAGACGACCGGCATCGCCTACGGCTCCCGCTTCGTGTCGACGACGGTGGTGGGCGACACTGAATATGGGGACATGGGTAATCAGTACGCGTACCAGTCCAGGTTCAACATGTCGTACGTCACCGGATCGCATGCCTTCAAGGTGGGCATGCAGACGATGACGGGCCAGAGTGAGCTCCGGAGTATCTCGCCGCTCTACGACGTCCAGTACATTCTCCGCGCTGGCGTGCCCGTGTCCGTCAAGCAGGGCGCGTACCCCCACAGCCAGAACGGCCGACTCGACCTGATGCTCGGGATCTTCGCGCAGGATCAGTGGACGCTCGGCAACGTGACGCTGAACCTCGGCGTCCGCTACGACGGCCTGAACGCCCACAACCCGGCACAGACTCGCCCGGGAGGGCGCTTCCTCGGCCCGGTGACGTTCGCCGCCGTGGAGAACGTCCCGAGCTGGAAGGACATCAGCCCCAGGATTGGCGGGGCGTGGGACGTGTTCGGCAACGGAAGGACGGCGATCAAGGCCTCCTATGGCCGCTACGTGAACTACGAGACGACGGGTCTCACCAAGCTGACCAACCCAGCGAATGCCCTGGTGGCGCACACCACCAGAAGCTGGAACGATAGCTTCTATGGCGCAGGAGACCCGCGAACCGGCAACTACGTACCGGACTGCGACCTGACCAACAGCGTCACCAACGGGGAGTGCGGGCCGTACGACAACCGCAACTTCGGGACGGCAGTCATCACGAACAAGTACGCGACCGACGTGACCGAAGGCTATGGGGTCCGTCCGAACAACCAGCAGATTTCGGCCGTCGTGCAGCAGGAGCTGCGGCCGGGCTTCGGGGTGACGGTCGGCTACTACCGGACCTGGTACGGCAACAAGACCGTGACGGACAACCTGCTGGTCACCGCTGCCGACTTCACAGCGTTCTGCGTGACGGCTCCGGCGGATGCCGCGCCTGCCCGACGGCGGCGCGTATCAGGTATGCGACCCCACGGACGTCAACCCGACGTCATTCGGCAGAGTGGACAACCTGATCATCCGGGCCGAGGAGGGCGAGCAGACCGAGGTCTTCAATGGAATCGACATCGGGATGAACGCACGCTTCGGGCGGGGCGGGCGGTTGAACGGTGGCGTGTCCTTCGGCAACACCGACTACAACAACTGCGGCGTGCCGGATGCCTCCGCGCAGTTCTGCGAGTACAGCATGCCGTGGGCAGGGCAAACCCAGTTCAAGTTCCAGGGGTACCACCCGCTGCCCTTGGGGTTCGATGTCGCGGCCACGTACCTCGGCGCGCCTGGCATTCCGCAGGCGGCGACGCGATCGTACACGAACGCCGAAATCCAGCCTTCGCTCGGCCGGCCGCTCTCGGGCGGTGCCACGGCGAAAACCATCACGATTCTCGAGCCCAACACGCAGTTCGAGGATCGATACAACCAGATCGATCTTCGCTTCAGCCGGCCGTTCAGGATTCAGGGGCTCAGGATCAATCCCAGGTTCGACATCTACAACGTCACCAACTCGGCGGCCGTCATCGGCTCCATCGCCGGGTATGGTGCCGCGTGGTTGCGTCCGACCGAGATTCTTACCGCTCGTCTGATCAAGTTCGGCGCACAGATCGACTGGTAGCAACACACGTTCGAAGGGGGGTGGGCCATCCCGGTCCACCCCCTCGTCGTTCGAGGGGCGGAACTTCTCCCGGGTCGCCCGGTTCGTCTATTTGCCCGCCCGTTCCGGGCTGGGTCTGCCAAGCGCGCCCGGCCTTTCACGCTGAGGAGACCGCATGAAGCGAACTCTTTTGAACCGCGTCGCCCTGCTGGCGATGGCGGCCGTTGTCATCGCCCTGGGCTCGATCGCGCGCAGCCAGTCCGCGGCGCCGCCCACATTCCGGTTTGATCCCACGTGGCCCAAGGAGCTGCCCAATAACTGGCTTGTGGGCAACGTTGTTGGCGTGGCTGTTGATTCCAAGGACAACGTCTGGATTACCCACCGTCCGGCCAGCCAGGCAGGTGCCGAGAAGACGCCGCCGGTGCTCGCTTTCGATCAGGCAGGCAACATCGTGCGGAGCTGGGGAGGGTCGGGCGGCACGGGCTACGAGTGGGGGACCCAGGCCCACGGATTGTATGTGGACTACAAAGACAACGTCTGGGTGGGTTTCGGCGGCGGCCTGCCGTACGACATCAAGTCGAAGGCGACGACGGACAACGCCCATATCCTGAAGTTCACCCCGGAGGGCAAGTTCCTGCTGCAGCTCGGCAAGTTCGGACAGGGCACCGAAGGTAGCAACAGCACCACGATGCTCGGCCAGCCGACGGACATCGCAGTCGACCCGAAGACCGACGAGGTGTACATCACCGACGGCTACACCAATCGGCGCGTCATCGTGTTCGATGCCAACACTGGTGCGTACAAACGTCATTGGGGGGCCTTCGGCCAGCGTCCGGAAGACGGTCCAGTTCCCGCGTTCAACCGCGCGACGCCTCGCAAGCAGTTCGATACGCCGCACTGCGCCGCGCTGGCCAACGACGGACAGCTCTACATCTGCGACCGGGGCAACCAGCGCATTCAGGTCTTCCAGAAAGACGGCAAGTTCGTCAAGGACGCGCTGATCACCACGAAGCTAGCCGATGGCAGTATGGGCGGCACGCCGTGGGACATTGCCTTCTCGACCGACCCTCAGCAGACGTTCATCTATCTGGCGGACGGCGGCAACCATCGGGTGCACACCCTCCGCCGCGACACGCTCGAGGTGGTCGCCAGCTTCGGACGGCGTGGACGATTTGCTGGCCAACTTCGAATCGCCGCACAGCATCGCCATTGATTCGAAGGGCAACTTGTTCGTCGCCGAAACGCTCGACGGGCGTCGAGTCCAGCGCTTCACGCCGGCGGCGGGCAGCCGGTAGGCGGAGCTCACACGCGGTCAACTCGTTGAATACGCGCGACGGGACCACGTGTCTCCGACGGAAGTGTTCGGTGCACGGTTCATCAAGCTCGGGGTTCAGGTCGACTTCTAAGTTGGCTCAACGCGGTGATGACGGCTGTCCGACCCTCGGGGTCGGCACGCCGTCGCCGCGGCGCCGGTCCCGGTACGTGCGGACCGCGCTCAGCGTGCTGGGCGCGGTCCTCGTCGTCAGCGCCAGCCTGCGCGGCCAGTCATTCGAGGAACGGCTGTCGGGTGTCAAGAGCGTGAAGTGCGAGTTCACGACGATGGCGACCGGCACGTGGAAGGACGGAGCCGCCTCGACCGAAACCCGGGCGGCGACGCTCACGACGATGTTCGATGAGATCGTGGTGGACGAAGGGACGGCTCGCGCAGTGGGAGTCTTCGGGCCGGCTGACATCATCGTCCGGTTGGCCAATGGGAACCTGCACCTCGTCCAGGCCTTCCGTGAGGGGCCGCTCTACGTCACCACCATTTTTCCGAAGGAAACCCGCGGCACGCGACTCCAGGCGGTGCACACACGGCACGAGTACACCCTGATTTCGATGCCCGGCTACACGTCCAGGCCTGAGCAGTATTACGGGGACTGCGAGTTAGGGCCGTAGACGCGGGGCGAATATTGGACGAATGCCTGCGGCCTCTCGCCCATGTGACACATTGTTGCTAGAGTCAATCGTTTCAATGGGTTATCCGACCACGCGGATGCCTATAATGGTTTTGGAACCCAGCGCTCTTTGTTTGGGCATCGCGGTCGCCGGTCGGCCTGCGTCGAGCGAAGCTGAGGAGGCAAGGTGAAGAGTCCGAGGACTGCTGTCGTCGCCGCGGCTGTATGGGCCCTCATGGCCGTTTGCGTCGCTCACCCGGCATCAGCCGCCGGGGATCAACGCCTGGCCGACGCCGCACAGAAGCGGGACGTGGCGCGTGTGCGCCAGCTGCTGAAGACGGCCGATGTCAACGGTGCGCAGCCCGACGGTGCGACGGCGCTCGCCTGGGCGGCGCATTGGGATGACGCCGACCCTCGCGGATCTCCTTCTCGGCGCCGGCGCCAATCCCAACGCCGTGAACGCGCTCGGTGTGACGCCCCTGATGCTCGCCGCCGTCAACGGGAGCGACGCGATGACCGAGCGGCTCCTCAAAGCGGGTGCCAACGCCGCTGCGGCGCGCGACGGCGGCGCGACGGTCCTCATGCTCGCGGCCCGCAGCGGAAACCTGGCGGTCGTCAAGCGCCTCGTGGCCGCGGGCGCCGATGTCAACGCCGCGACGTGGCAGGGCGATACGGCCCTGATGTTCGCCGCGGCCGAGCGTCACCCCGCCGTCACGAGTCTCCTCCTCGAAGTCGGGGCCGACAAGAACGCCCGGACCGAAGCGAACGTGCGAAAGGCGCGCGGGATGGCGCCGGCTGAGGCCAGCGAAGAGCCGCGACTCGTGAACAAGAATCAGGCGATTGCCGTCGCGCAGTTGCCGAAGGACGGCGACTACGATCCCCCGCGCCCGGAAGGCGGCTTCACGCCCCTTCTGCACGCGGCGATGTCTGGCGATCTGGAATCGGTGCGCGCGCTCGTGGCCGCCGGTGCTGATGTGAACCAGCGAGCCGCCGATGGCTCGACCGGGCTCATCGTCGCCATCGTGAAGCATCATCCCGATATCGCGTTGTTCCTCCTCGACAAGGGAGCCGATCCGAACGTGTCGGAGCCGGGCTTCACGGCCCTGCATGCGGCGAGCGTGACCGGGCAGATCCCGGTCGTCCAGGCGCTGCTCGACAAGAAGGCGGATCCGAACGCGGTGGTCACGATGCCGCTGCGGCTGTCGGCGGCGTTCATTCCGTATAACCCGGACCTCGTCGCCGGCCGCCTGAGCCAGGTGGGCGCCACGCCGTACATGCAGGCGGCCAAGGCCGTCAACGTCGAGATGATGCAGCTGCTGGTCGAAGCGGGGCGCCGACCCGAAGGTGACCGCCAAAGACGGCACGAGCGCCATCATGCTGGCCGCCGGTCTCGGCAAACGCTCGCTGAGCGACATGTTCGCGTTCATTCAGTACCTACTCGTGGGACGAAGCGAGAGCCATCGAGGCGATCAAGCTGGCGATGGACCTGGGCGGAGACATCAACGCGAAGAACGAATTTGGCGAGACGGCGCTGCACGCCGCCGTGTATCACTCTTCGAACAAGGTCGTCGCGTTTCTGGTGGAGCGGGGCGCCGACATCAACGCGGTGAACTGGGCGGATCAGACGCCGCTCAGGGCGGCCAACGGCCATCTCTACAGCGGCACGTTCGTCCGCTACCCCGAGACCGCCGCCCTCTTGAGAAAGCTCGGCGCGGACCCGTCCAAGGGGACGCAGCTCAATTTCGGAATCGCCGGCTACGTGGAAGACAAGCTCGAGAGCGACGGCGCCGCTTCTCCGAGACAGTGATGATGTCAAGGGTGCCAGCACCTCGTCCGGCAGAAAAGGGGCCTCTGGTGAAGGGGATATCGACCACCGCGATTGCTGTTCTGTTGGTCTTGGCGACGCTGACGGCCCAACAGGGGCCTGTGGCGTCTGGTACATATCGTCCCGTTCCGTTCGTCATGCACACGGCGCAGACGGCCGTCGCACAGCCTGCCGCGGCGCAGGCTCCAGCCACGCCTGCGCCCGCGGTCTCCTCGGAGCGGGCGCTTGTCAACCGGTACTGCGTCACCTGTCACAACGAGCGGCGGCCGACGCCGGCCGGCGCGCCGCTGATGCTGGACAAGCTGAACATCGACGACGTCAGCCACGATCCCGCGCGTGTGGGAGAAGGTCGTGCGCAAGGTGCGGAGCGGCGCGATGCCGCCGGCGGGCCTGCCGCGGCCGGACGCGGCGACCTTCGCCGCTGGGCGTCGATCGCTCGAGACATCGCTCGACCGCATCGCCGCGGCCAAGCCGAACCCCGGACGCCCGGCGACCGTGCACCGCTGAATCGCGCCGAATACACCAACGCGGTGCGCGACCTGCTGGCGATCGAGATCGATGGCCGAGGCGCTGCTGCCCGCCGACGACTCGGGCTACGGGTTCGACAACATCGGCGACGTGCTCTCGGTGTCGCCCGGCCTGCTCGAGCGCTACATGCTCGCGGCGACGAAGATCAGCCGCCAGGCGGTCGGCGATCCGACGCTGCGTCCCGGTACGACGACCTATAAGACGTCGCCCTTGCTCCTGCAGAACGATCGCATGAGCGAGGACCTGCCGTTCGGCTCGCGCGGCGGCATCGCGGTTCGCCATAACTTCCCGCTCGACGGCGAGTACGTCATCAAGGTCGATCTCTCCAGGAACCTCGACGGGGCGCAGATCCGGGGCGTCCACGACATGGAGATCCGCATGGATCGCGCGCTGGTCCAGAAGACGACAGTCGATGCCAGCAAGGCCGGCATGGGCAGCGGCAAGAACCTGCCCGAGTTTCGGTTGCCCGGTCAAGGCGGGCACGCGCCTGGTGACGGTGTCGTTCGTCGGGTCGCTCGATCAGCTGCTGCCGCGGGACGCGCGACCGCGCCGCGCCGCCGCCGGCCTCGTTCGCCTATCAGCTCAATCCGATCGATGCGGCCGTGAACAACATCCAGATTGTCGGGCCGTACGACGGCACAGGTGCCGGACGACACCGCAAGCCGCAAGCGGATCTTCGTCTGCCAGCCGGCCTCGGCGCGCAGGAGAAGCGGCGTGCGCGCACACGCATCCTCGAGCGCGCTGGCGCGGCGCGCCTATCGCCGGCCCGTGACCGACGCCGACATCAAGCCGCTTGCTGAGCGCGTACGAGGCGGGCCGCGCGCAAGGGCGATTTCGAGAACGGCATCGAGTGGGGCGTCGAGGCGCTTCTCGTGTCGCCGAAGTTCCTGTTCCGCGTCGAACAGGATCCGGCAGGCGCGGCTCCCGGCTCGCCGTATCGCTTGAGCGACCTGACGCTGGCGTCGCGGCTGTCGTTCTTCCTCTGGAGCAGCATCCCCGACGATGAACTGCTCGACGTGGCCGTCGCGGGGCCGCTGCAGGACGCCAGCGGTGCTCGAGCAGCAGGTCAAGCGCATGCTGCTCGACCCGAAGGCGGCGGCGTTCGTCGACCAATTTCGCCGGCCAGTGGCTCTATCTGCGCAACCTGCGGACGACGTCGCCGAACGCGGATCGTCTTCCCGACTTCGACGACAACCTGCGCGAGGCCTTCCAGCGCGAAACGGAGCTGTTCGTTCAGGATCAGCTCGCAGGCCGACCGCAGCGTGGTCGACCTGCTGACCGCCAACTACACGTTCATGAACGAGCGGCTGGCGAGGCACTACGGGATTCCGAACGTCTACGGCAGCCACTTCCGCAAGGTCCCGTATCCCGACGACCGGCGGGCGGGGCTGCTCGGCCAGGGCAGCATGCTGACGGTGACGTCGTATCCGAACCGGACGTCGCCGGTGATGCGCGGGAAGTGGCTGCTCGAGAACCTGCTGGGCGCGCGCGCCGCCGCCTCCGCCGCCGAACGTTCCCGGCCCTGAGGGAGAACGGCGAAGGCGCGGCGCCGACGACCGTGCGGGCACGGCTCGAGCTGCACCGGAAGAATCCGGTGTGCGCCAGCTGCCATGCGCAGATGGATCCGCTCGGCTTCGCGCTCGAGAACTTCGACGCCGTCGGGCGCAGTGGCGGACCAGGATGCCGAGGCGCAAGACGCCGATTGATTCGTCGGGCACGCTGCCGGACGGGACGAAGTTCAACGGCCCGGCCGAGTTCCGCACGGCGCTGCTCAACCGCAAGGTGGACTTCGTCACGAACCTGACCGAGAAGCTGCTGACCTACGCGCTGGGTCGGGGCATCGAGTACTACGACATGCCAGTGGTTCGACAGATCGTGCGCGACGCGGGCACGACGGACTATCGGTGGTCGGCGCTCATCCTCGGTGATCGTCAAGAGCCAGCCGTTCCAGATGCGTATGGCCGCCGAGCCCGCGGGGACGCGGGTGGCAGCGGCGCAGTAGCCTTTACATCGCTCAGGAGGTCAGCAGTCATGAGCCTGATAACCAAGAAGTATTTGCCGCGGCGGACATTCCTGCGCGGGTTGGGAGTGTCGGTGGCGTTGCCGCTGCTGGACGGGATGGTGCCGGCGTTTGCGGCGGCAGCGGCAGCGACGCCGGCGAAGCGGTTCGGGGCGGTGTATGTGCCCAACGGGGTGGAGATGCGGATGTGGACGCCGAAGGCGGAAGGGGCGGGGTTCGGGCTGTCGCCGATTCTGGAGCCGCTGGCGCCGTTCCGGGATCAGACCTTCGTGCTGAGCGGGCTGGCGGACAAGGTGGCGGTGCCGCTGCCGGGCGAAGGGATTGGCGACCACGCGCGGGCGTCGTCGACGTGGCTGACGGGCGTGCGGGTGAAGAAGACGGAAGGGCCGGATATCCGCGCGGGGGTGTCGCTGGACCAGTTGGCGGCGCAGCACCTGGGGAAGGAGACGCAGCTGGCGTCGCTGGAGCTGGCGCTCGATTCGGTGGAGGTGCTGGGGGCGTGCGACGCGGGCTATAGCTGCGCGTATGCGAACACGATTGCGTGGCGGACGCCGACGACGCCGCTGCCGATGGAGAACAATCCGCGGGCGGTGTTCGAGCGGCTGTTCGGGGCGAGCGACAGCACGGACCCGGCGACGCGGCAGGCGCGGTTGCAGCAGGACCGGAGCATTCTCGACTTCGTGACCGACGAGGTGAAGGCGCTGAACCGGGCGCTGGGCGCGGGCGACCAGCGGGAAGCTGACGGAGTATCTGGACGCGGTGCGGGACGTCGAGCGGCGGATCCAGACGGCGGAGCGGCAGAGCACGCGGGAGCTGCCGGTGGTGGAGCAGCCGCTGGGGATTCCGGCGACCTTCGACGCGCATGCGCGGCTGATGTATGACCTGCTGGCGCTGGCGTATCAGTGCGACCTGACGCGGGTCGGGACGTTCATGATCGGGAAGGAAGTGAGCGGGCGGTCGTATCCGGAGATTGGGGTGCCGGACGGGCACCATGCGTGCTCGCATCACCAGAACGACCCGGCGAAGCTGGAGAAGCTGGCGAAGATCAACCGGTTCCACATGGAGCACTTCGCGTATTTCCTGGAGAAGCTGCGGAAGACGCCGGACGGCGACGGGTCGCTGCTGGACCACTCGATCTTCGTCTATGGGTCGGGGATCAGCGACGGGAACATCCACTTCCACCTGGACCTGCCGATGGTGGTGGTGGGCGGCGGGGCCGGGCACGCTCAAGGGCGGCCGGCACGTGCGCTACAAGGACGACACGCCGATCGCGAACCTGTATGTCTCGCTGCTCGACAAGCTGGGCCTGCCGATGGACCAGTTCGGCGACAGCACCGGGCAGCTCAATTACCTCACCGACATCTAAACCGACGTCATTCACCGATTCTCGGCCAGCCCGGCTTCGTGCCGGGCTGGCGGAACCGGTTTCCGCAGTCCGTGCTTCTTCACCCTCCCACCTCTCAACCCCGATCGACGGGTTCCTCCTGGCGCGGCGCAGTTGTGAGACAGTACCCGTCGCCGTGCACCGTGTGAATGAACGTCGGGTGCTGAGGATCGGGCTCGATCTTCTTTCGAAGGCGGACGATCGCCTGGTCGACCGACCGCGTGTGCGGCGCCGACGCATAGCCCCAGACTTCCCGGAGCAACTGCTTGCGATGGACCACCACCTCCCGTCGCTCGGCCAGGTAGCGCAGCAGCTCGAACTCGCGGTGTGTCAGCTCGATGGCGTGCTCCCCGTCCCACGCCTGGAGCGTGCGGAAATCGATCGTGACGCGTCCGAGTGTCAGGTTTTCCACGTCAGGCCGGCTTCGGCGAAGCACGGCATGTATTCGTGCCAGAAGCTCCTGGAGATCGAAGGGTTTGGTGACGTAGTCGTCGGCGCCGAGCGTGAGTCCACGGATGCGATCGTCCTTCTGGCTGCGCGCCGTGAGCATGACGATGGGAGTGTGCTGCGAACGGCGCAACAGACCGCAGAGCTCGAAGCCGTCCGTCCCCGGCAGCATGACATCGAGCACGATGAGGTCGGGCGAGAAATCCCGTGCGGCCGTGATCGCCAGATCACCGTCGTGCACGGTCTGGACTTCGAAGCCCTCGAGGACGAGGTTGTCGGAGAGCACGCTGGCGAGGCCGATGTTGTCCTCGACGATGAGGATCCGACGCTTCATGTGTGCCTTTCGCTGACTGGGAGCGTAATGGTGGTGGTCGTCCCTTCGCCCACGGTGCTGGAGATCGACAGCTTCCCCCGTGGTCGCCGACGATCCGCTCCACGATGGCCAGACCGAGGCCGCTTCCGCCGGCGGCAGTCGCGCGCCCGCGGAAGAACCGACGCGTGGCGTGAGGAAGCTCGTCTGGCGGGATCCCGACGCCCCGGTCCGCCACGTCAATCTGGACCGTGCTTCCGACGCGCCGCGCAGCAATCGCCAGCGACCGGCTCGCCTTCGAGTAGCGGATCGAGTTGTCCACGAGGTTGTCGAGCGCCAGGCAGATGGAGGTCCAGTCCGCACGCACGGGCGGCAGATCGGACGGGAGCTCAATCTTCACCGCGAAGTTGGCACCGTCCAACCGCGACTGGGCGTTACGGATCGAATGGTCGACCAGACTCTCGACCTCGACGTCGCCGAACACGTAGGCCTCCGTCGTGTCGGCGATGCGCGCGTAAGCGAGGAGGTTGTCGAGGAGCCGCGTCAGATGCTTGGACTCGTCCACCATCAGCTGCGCGTATCGTCGCGAGGTGTCGCCGTCGATCACCCGACCAGACGCCAGGGTGTCGCCGGCGGCCCGAATCGTCGAAATGGGCGTCTTGAGCTCGTGGGTCACGGTCGCCACGAAGTCCGCCCGTAACTGCGCAAGACGCGCGTGCGAACGCGTCGAAGAGACCGTGAGCGCCAACCCGAGAGCGAACCCGAGGCCGCCGAGCGCCATGACGAGGAGCGTGCGCCGTGCGCCCACCCGTGCCGACACTACAGTGGCATCGTCGGTCAGCACCGCCCGGAGCGTCCACTGGTCGACGGCCAGATCCGACGGCGGGTCGACGGCGACGAGCAGCGGATCGAAAAAGGCGATCGGCACCACGCGCCGACCGGTCGGGACCTCGGACGCGGCGGGCGGTTCGTCCAGCGTTTCCCCGCGGTCCTCGTACATCGAGAACGCGATGCTCGAGTCGGTGCGGACGATTCGCGAGACCTGTTCGGCCACGGCCGGAAAGTAGTGCTGACGGGTCCAGTTCAGGTTGACCAGGAACCCGAAGACGAGCTGCGGCTCTTCGCGGAAGGCGTCGCGGTACTGCAGCCGCGCGACGACCTGGTATCGGTCGCCCTGGCCGCCGATCGGCAAATCGAAAACCGAGAACCGGCGGCGTTGTGCGATGTCGACCGCCACTCGCGCCAGGAGGCGGTCGGTCACGGTGGGCGCCGTTCCAATCACGACCGGAAGAGCACGCCCGCGCGAGAGCGCAACCATCCAGAGTGGCAGCCGGTCGGGCCGGCCGAAGAAGTGCACGGACCCTTCGGTGCCCACACCGTCCCAGGAGAAGAACACTTCGGGGTAGGGAAATCGTGCGAACGCGCTCGCGACGGTCGTGCTCAGGTCGTAGGCGCCGTCCTGCATCGACTCGGACCAGTCTTGCGACGACAGCACCGCTTCCTGGGCGCCGCGCATGTCGCGCGTCAACGCCAGTGCGAGCATGTCCGCGCTCTCCTGCGCGTGTCGCTCGGCAAGGAGCGTCGCCATGTGTTCCCACTCGCGGACGGCCCGGAAGGCCAGTACACCCAGGACGACGACAGAGGAGCACAGACCAACGGCCAGCCACGACGCCAGCTGGGGGCTAATCCGCGAGGAGAGGCTCGAGATCACGGCTTAGCGGGAGAGTTCCCGCTCCCGGTAGTAGCGTGCAGCCCCGTCGTGAAGGGGGATCGAGGTGGCCGACGCCTGATCGACATCGATGGATCGAATCGTGTTCATGATCGACGCAAGCTTGGGCAGGGCCGCGAAGAGCTGCTTCGTGAGCTCGTACACGGCGGCCTCCGTGAGGTCCCGTCGGCACACCAGCACGTGCTGCACGCCGACCGTGCGAATCGACGTGCTCTGCCCGGGATAGGTATTGGCGGGAATCAGCGCCGGACGGAGAAACGCGCTGCCCTGCCGGAGTCGATCGGCCGGCTTCCCTTCGATGGGGAGCAGGCGTGCGACACCGCCCTCCGTGACCCTGAGGACTCCGCGGCCCGGATAGCTGCCGACGATGAACATGGCCTCGAACTTCCGGCTGAGGAGCCCGGTGACGGACTCCGAGTAGTTCAAATGGTGCGGGGTGTAGGTGCCGGCGCCCAGCCCGAATGCCTCGAGCACCGATTGGGCCAGCCGATAGTTCTCGGCCGCGGGGACGCCGATGTTCACGGAGCGGCCACGGAGGTCGGCGATCGAACGAATACCCGAATCGTTCCGGACGAGGAAGTGCAAGGGTACCACGCCCAGGTTGGCGATTGCTCTGAGGTTGTCGTAGCGGTCGCTGGTGGTCTCCAGTTGTCCCGAGTAAGCGACGTACGCGGTCTGAGAAACATTGATGGTGAGGTCGGCCAACCCGGTCTGGATTTCCTCCAGGCCGGTTCCAGGAACCTGACTGGTTACCATCTGGAAGTCGATCGTCGAGAGCGCGCCGCCGTAGGCGTTGACGAAGCCGCGTTGGTCGAAGCCACCCTCGCTGGCAATGAGGAAGCGCAGCGAGGTCTTCGCACCCTGCCCGACGGCGACCGGCGGCAGCGCAGCGCCGATCGTCAACACGACGGCGAGAAGGCGGGCGCGATCCGGCTGCATGGCGGCTCCTTGCCTGGCGGCCGACTCAGGCCGACTGGACAGTTGGTCCCAAAGGCCCTGAGGGCGGCCTGGGCAATGGCCTGAGCAAGTCAGTTGTGCGCGAGCACTGCCATTTTGGCACAGCCGTCTGGGCGCGTGAAGCGCAGGCCCGGGTGTGACAACTTGTCACACGACTCAACTGCCCGGAATTGTTAGTGTTGGCGTGTTTACAATAGACGCGGTTTACTGGCGCCATTTTCAACGCCGGTGCCAACGATAACGAGTGCAGGAGGTCAGCAGTCATGGGCCTGATAACCGGGAAGCATTTGGCGCGGCGGACATTCCTGCGCGGGTTGGGAGTGTCGGTGGCGTTGCCGTTATTGGACGGGATGGTGCCGGCGTTTGCGGCGCAGCGGCAGCTGACGCCGGCGAAGCGGTTCGGGGCGGTGTATGTGCCCAACGGGGTGGAGATGCGGATGTGGACCCCGAAGGCGGAAGGGGCGGGGTTCGGGCTGTCGCCGATTCTGGAGCCGCTGGCGCCGTTCCGGGATCAGACCTTCGTGCTGAGCGGGCTGGCGGACAAGGTGGCGGTGCCGCTGCCGGGGGAAGGGATTGGGGATCACGCGCGGGCGTCGTCGACGTGGCTGACGGGCGTGCGGGTGAAGAAGACGGAAGGGCCGGATATCCGCGCGGGGGTATCGCTGGACCAGTTGGCGGCGCAGCACCTGGGGAAGGAAACGCAGCTGGCGTCGCTGGAGCTGGCGCTCGATTCGGTGGAGGTGCTGGGGGCGTGCGACGCGGGGTATAGCTGCGCGTATGCGAACACGATTGCGTGGCGGACGGCGACGACGCCGCTGCCGATGGAGAACAACCCGCGGGCGGTGTTCGAGCGGCTGTTCGGGGCGAGCGACAGCACGGATCCGGCGACGCGGCAGGCGCGGTTGCAGCAGGACCGGAGCATTCTGGACTTCGTGACCGACGAGGTGAAGGCGCTGAACCGGGCGCTGGGCGCGGGGGACCAGGGGAAGCTGTCGGAGTATCTGGACGCGGTGCGGGACGTGGAGCGGCGGATCCAGACGGCGGAGCGGCAGAGCACGCGGGAGCTGCCGGTGGTGGAGCAGCCGCTGGGGATTCCGGCGACCTTCGACGCGCATGCGCGGCTGATGTATGACCTGCTGGCGCTGGCGTATCAGTGCGACCTGACGCGGGTCGGGACGTTCATGATCGGGAAGGAAGTGAGCGGGCGGTCGTATCCGGAGATTGGGGTGCCGGACGGGCACCATGCGTGCTCGCATCACCAGAACGACCCGGCGAAGCTGGAGAAGCTGGCGAAGATCAACCGGTTCCACATGGAGCACTTCGCGTATTTCCTGGAGAAGCTGCGGACGACGCCGGACGGGGACGGGTCGCTGCTGGACCACTCGATCTTCGTGTATGGGTCGGGGATCAGCGACGGGAACATCCACTTCCACCTGGACCTGCCGATGGTGGTGGTGGGCGGCGGGGCCGGGACGCTCAAGGGCGGCCGGCACGTGCGCTACAAGGATGACACGCCGATTGCGAACCTGTATGTCTCGCTGCTCGACAAGCTGGGCCTGCCGATGGACCAGTTTGGCGACAGCACCGGGCAGCTCAATTACCTCACCGACATCTAGACCGGATCCTGTGATTGTTTGCAGAGGAGGCGTGGCAATGAGAAAGCTTGGGCTGTGCGCTCTTACAGCGGTCGTGGTGGGCGTTGGCGCCCTCGGATCGCCGTCCGACACGGTCGTCGCGCAAAGCGGTCGTGCGACGGGTTCGCTGACGGGCGCCGTCACTGCCGATGCGGGCGAGGTCAGGGCTCTCCGCGTGAAGGCAACCGACACCGTCAACAAGATCTCCTACACCGTCTTCACCAACAGAGGCCGGTACCAGATTCGCGACCTGCCCGCGAGCAAATACACCGTGCAGATTGTCGAGGAGGAGTTCGAGGCCCCGGTGCAGGCCGTTGACGTGCCGGCCGGCGCTCCCCAGACGGTGAATCTGGCCCTCAAGCACAAGCAGGTCTTCATCCAGGGCGCCGGTGCCGCAGGAGCGGCCGCACAGTCGAACTATGGTGCCGTCCGTGTGAACCCCGACGGCCAGAGTGTTGAGCTCGTGGACTTCGATGTGCTCTATCCTCCGAGCCCGGCCCGCGACGTCATGGTCAAGGAATGCTTCACGTGCCATGGCCCGACGGGCTGGCACGGGTCCGGTCCCCGCTCGGAGCCGCAGTGGCGACGGGCCGTCCTCCGGATGTTCGAACCGAACGGCGAAGTGGCGGGCATGGCGCATGGAGTGCCCCAGACCACCTACGACCGCGTGTCCAAGGAGCAGGCCGAAAGCATCATCAAGTACCTGACCGCGAACTTCGGGCCAGGCTCGAAGAGGCGCGACCTCAAGGTCGACAGGCTCGTTCGCGACGAGGCCGCGCTCACTCAGACCAAGTACATCCAGTACGAGGTGCCGGCGCCAACCCACGCCGCGTTCGTGCAGAAGGGTGCCTACGGCGGACCGCCAACCCGATCGCTGCACTCGGCCTGGGTCAGCGTCGTCGATCCGAAGATCGTCTACATGTCGGGTAATCGCTCCGGCTCGATCGTCGCCGTCGACACGAGGATTCTCGATCCGGTGAAGCGCACGAGGGAATGGCGCATCGACAACGAGCAGAACGTCATGGTCCAGCCACATGGCCTGTTCGATCTGCCGAACGGCAACCTGTACTTCGTCGAGCTGACCGGCGACCGGATGTCCGAGCTCAACCCGAAGACCGGCCGGATCGAGCGCTGGAAGGTTCCGACCGAGGGCGGCGGTATGCACTCCGTGTGGCCGGACTCGAAGGGCAACTTCTGGTACACCTACTTCGCGGCCGCCGGGAAGATCGGCCGGTTCGATTCCAAGACCAAGACCGTCAAGGAATACCCCGTCGAAAAGAGCCTCAGCGGCTACGGGATCGTCACCGACAAGAAGGACCGTGTGTGGGCCGTCTCGCTCAACACCCCCGTCGTCCTCGGATACGACCCGGCGACCGACAGCTTCAAGGAGCACAAAATCTCGGTGCCCGCCCGGCGGGTGACCGTGGACTCCAAGGGCACCATCTGGGTGTGTGAGTACTTCGGCAACAAGATCGCGTCGATCAATCCGGACACCGGCAAGGTGACCGAGTACGACCTGCCGCTCAAGTACGGCAACCCGTACGACCTGTGGCCCGATGCGGACGACAACATCTGGGTCGAGAACGCCGTCTACAACTCGCTGGTGAAGTTCGAGCCGGCGGCGCAGAAGTGGACCTACTATCCCTTCCCCGAGCTGCGGGCGCACACACCGAAGCTCGATCGCGACAAGGAAGGGAACTTCTGGTTCACTCTCGGGAGGCCTTCGACGCTCGCGTCGTTCCAGCCGAAGGGTAACGCCGCCGCGGCTGGCGGTGCGACCGCGCAGTAGCGCAGTCGAGAAATCTTCGCGTCTCGCTCAACGGCCTGTGCTGCTACCGCGGCACAGGCCGTTCTTGTTTGGTGTGAGGTCTATCTCAGATCCCGGAGAGATACTCGAGCTTACCGGTGCTGTCGCCGAATTTCTCGATCGGCACGTCGACCTTATCGAGCATCGCCAACCAGAGATTCGCGACCGGCGTATCGTTGCGATAGGCGATGTGCCGCCCGCCCTTGGCCGTCCCGGCGCCGCCCCCGACGATCAACGTGGGCAGGTCGAGCTGGAAGTGCAGGTTGCTGTCGCTCATCCCCGAGCCATAGACGAACAGCGAGTGATCGAAGAGCGTGCCGTCGCCGTCCGGCGTGTGACGCAGCTTCTCGAGGAAGTAGGTGAACTGCATCATGTGAAAGGTATTGATTTTCGCCAGCTTCTCGATCTTCACGGGATCGTTCTGGTGATGCGATACCGGGTGGTGCCCATCCGGCACCCCGATTTCCGGATACGCCCGCCCGGTCTGTTCCTTCGACATCATGAACGTGGAGACGCGCGTCATGTCGGTCTGGAACGCCAGCACCAGGAGATCGAGCATCAGCCGGCAATGCGACTCGTAGGTGTCGGGCGCGGCACCCGGACGATCGAAGACCGGCAGTTCCCGCTGGCTCTGCGCCTCGGACGCCTGGATGCGTCGCTCGGTCTCGCGGACGCCTTCCAGGTACTGGTTCACCCGCAGCTGATCCTGCGCGCCCAGGGTCTGCTTGAGCCGGGACACGCTTTCGAGCGCGAGGTCGAGGATGCTCTTCTCCTGGGCCAGCCGGGCCATGCGCGCGGCCGGAGTCGGTGCTGTCGGCCGCCCCGAACAGCCGCTCGAACACGGCCCGCGGGTCGTTCTCCATCGGCATCGGCGTCGTCTCGTCGCGCCAGGAGAGCGTGTTGGTATAGGCGCAGCTGTAGCCGGAATCGCAGGCGCCCAGCGTATCGTCGCTGTCGAGCGACAGCTCGAGGGACGACAGCTGCGTGTCCTTGCCGAGGTGCTTGGCCGCGACCTGATCCATCGAGATCGCCGGCCCGAATGTCGGCGCCCTCGGTCTTCTTGATGTGGGAGGCCGTCAGCCACGGCGCGCACGACCGCGCGTGGCCGCCGACGCCGTCGCCGACGCCCGAGTCGTTGGACAGGTGGCTCAGCACGAACAGGTTGTCGCGGAACGGCTCGAGCGGCGTCAGGATGGGCGACAGCTCGAACCCCGGCTCGAAGGTCTTGGGCAGCCAGAACGGCATCGCGACGCCGTTGGGCGCGTAGAACGCGCCCAGGCGCTTCGGGGCCTTCGTCGCGGCGTGGGCGGCCCCGGCAAACGCCGGCACCATGCCGTCCAGGAGCGGGAGCGCCAGCGAGGCGCCGAGTCCCCGAGAATGGTCCGGCGGGACAGGAATTTTTTCGTGACAATGCTGCTCATGGCTGCGGCCTCCCAGCGGGCGTCGCTGTGTTTGCGGCTTTCAAGGCGGCGGGGTCGGCGGTGACCACCCGCATCTGAAACGGCGGGCTCTGGACGATGCCCAGGATGATGGACGACCAGCGATAGTCGTTGGACCGCCGCGTCCCGCACAATCTGGCGAATCGCAGGGCGATCGTAGTACTCGGCGCCGCGGCCCATGGCAGTAGGTCAGCAGCTTTTCGACCACCGTCGTGATGAACTCCGCGCGGCGCTTCACCAGGGCCTTCCGGAACTCGACAGGGCCGTCGAACTTGGTGCCATCCGGCATCGCGCTCGACGCGTCGATCGGCTCCTTCGACTCGGCGTCGATCGTCTCGCCATCGTCCCAGCGCGTCGAAATTCTCGAGCGCGAACCCGAGCGGATCCATCACGCGGTGACACGTCGCGCACGCCGGGTTCCGTCGGTGCAGCTCGAGCCGGGCGCGGACCGTGGTCGGCGTCGCGCCTTCGTCGTTCTCCCGCAGGGACGGCACGTTGGGCGGCGGCGGAGGCGGCGGCGCCCCGAGGAAGTTTTCGAGCAGCCACAGCCCGCGAATCACAGGCGACGTGCGATTCGCATAGGAGGTCACCGTCAGAATGCTCGCGTGACCCAGGAGGCCGAACCGGCGCTCATCGGTCACGGTAATGCGCCGGAAGTGACTCGCCGTACACGTTCGGGATCCCGTAGTGCGCCGCGAGCCGCTCGTTGACGAAGGTGTAGTTCGCCGTCAGCAGGTCGCTGACGCTGTGGTTCTCCCGCAGCTGGCTGTCGACGAAGCGCTCGGTCTCCTCGCGCATCGCTTGCCGGAGGTTGTCGTCGAACGAGGGAAACAGGACGGGGTCCGGCAACGCATACTGCAGCTTCCGCAACCACAGCCACTGGCCGGCGAAATTCTGTCGCGAGTGCGGTCGAGCGCGCATCGGCGAGCATGCGCCGGACCTGCTGCTGCAGCACTACCGGATCGCTCAGTTTCCCGCGCTTGGCGACGGCCACGAGCTCGTCGTCGGGAATGCTGCTCCACAGGAAGAACGACAGCGCGTGACGCCAGCTCGAGATCGCTCAGACGGTACGGAACGCCCGGGCGGGCGTTGGCCGGATCACGGACGACCCGGAACACGAAGCTGGGCTGGACGAGGAGCGCTTCGAGCGCCCACTGGATGCCGGTCTCGAAGCTGCCCTTGCTCCGACCGGACGTGTAGGCGGTCATCAGCGTCTGCACATCGGCCTCGGTCGACGTGCCGCGATAGGCGCGCTCGGCCAGAGTCGTCAGAATCTTTCGGGCGCACGGGGCCTCCTCCGCGGGCGTCGCCGGGCGGCACACGAGGATCCGCCGACGGCTCGGCGTGTCCCCCGGGGCGACCGGATTGAAGGGCCCGACGATCTGGACCGCCAGCACTTCTGGATTCGACGCGTACTGCTGGTAGTAGAAGCTCGCCATGGCCGGGCGCGGCGGACGGGCGTCGATCGGCAGGCGGTGCCCGCCATCGGCGACGAACGAAATACCCACCAGGTGCGGACCGGCGGTGACAGGGAGACGGAAGCTGAGCCCCGAGGGGCCTGCTTCCCCCTTGCGCTCGTCATACTGGCCCTCGGCGGCCGACAGTTGGGGTGAATGAGCCGCACCCTCTCGTAGTCCAGGCGCACTTCCAAGGGCTCGTCGCCGGGGAGCTCGGTCATGAACTGCGAGTAGTCGGCTTTGCGCGGCAGGCGGATATGGAACTCGTACTCGCCGTCGACCGGGAAGGTATGGCGTACGGCGATGCCGCCCCGCGAGCCAAACGGCAGATCGGCGCTGACGCGATCCTCTTGCCACAGTAACGGCGAGTTCTGGTGCACGACGGCCGTCGGGCCCGAGGGCGTCACGCCCAGCGCCAGACGGCTGACCTTGGAGGCCGCCAACATGTAACGCTCCAGCAACGTCGGCGAGAGCGAGAGCACGTCTGCGTTGTTGTCGAAGCCATAGCCCGCATCGTCTACGGGCAGCAGCGCCTGGCCGTCCACGTCCAGGTGCAGCAGGTCGCGGATGGCGTTCGGTGTATTCGAACCGATTCAGACGGTGGAATGTCGGGCACCCGACCGGGATTCGGCTGGGCCGCCGCGGCGCGATCGATGCGCCTGCTCCAGGTTCGTCACCCACTGGTGCAGCACGGCCGCCTCGGGCCTGGGCGATCCCGGCAGGCGGCATGAACCCGCCGCGCACCTTGCGGACCACCTTCTCCCACACCTCCGCATGCTGGCCGAGGTCGGTGAGGCCTTCGGTGTCCAGCGTCAGGCCGCCGGTCTTCAGCCGCTGATTGTGGCAGGTCACGCAGTACTTGTTGGTGACGGCCGTCAGATCGGCGCCCACCGCGGTGTCACTGCGCGTGCCAGCGCTCGCCGCGCCCTGCAGGCGCGCGTCCGGCTGGCGTGCGAGTCTGGATGACGTGTGCGTGGACGCGACGGTCGTGGGCGCCTCGCCGCGGAGGGCAGCGCCCACCAGCGCCGTCATCAACACCGCGATGCCGCCCGTGACGGCGCGCGTCGTCCTCACGGCTGCGACCCCGCCGCCCGACGCTCCGTGGGCGCCTTCACGCTGTCGTCTCTTGAACTCGTGCGCCGCAAACGCCAGCTGGATCCCGGCCTTCTGGTCCGCGCCCGCCTTCAACAGCGCCGCGGCGGCCAGCGGCTTGCGATGGAACGTGGAACAACAAATTTCGTGGCCCTGCGCCACGAGCAGCGGCGTCTGATCCTGCCAGTCCGACCACATCGAGCCACGCCCCGTTCGCCGCCAGCAGCTCGATCACGCGGGCCTGGTCGTGATACGCCGCGCCGTGCAGCGCGGTGTTGCCCCAGACTGTTCTGCGCGTTGAGATCGAGGCCGAGCTCCAGGCAGAGTTTGACGCGCCGCGATCTGGTCCAGTTCCTTCCACACGTGATAGCTGACGTTGGACGCCTGGGGCCGGCCAACGCCGGCGGCCAGCATCAGCGCGTTTTCCCCGCCCCGCGCCGTCAGGAACGGATCGGCCCCCGCGGCCAGCAGCATCCGCATGATTTCGAGTTCGCCATGCTTGGCGGCGGTCATGAACGGCGTCGACCCGATCTGGGTATACAGCCCGGACCCTGGATACAGGTTGACCCCGATCTCCAACGCCTCGATCAGCCGGTACGGCTTCGGCATGCGCTGGTTGACATCCGCGCCCCGGGCGATGAGCGCCTTCGCGATCGCCGTTTGCCCCAGGTAGCCGGCCACGTGCAGCGGCGCAAAGCCGGGGCCCGCCTTGTTCGGGTCCGCCCCGCGCTCCAGCAGGAACAGCGCCAGCGCCTCCTGGCGCCGAATCATCGCGAACTGCAGCGGCGTGAGCCCGTTCGGCGTCGCGCCGTCCACATCGACCCCGGCGTCCAGCAGCACGCGGACGGCCGCCGCATGCCCGTTGTTCACCGCAAAGAGCAGCGGCGTCATGCCCCCTTCGACCCGGTCCATGTCGCCGTCGCCGTCTTTGGGCCACAGAATCGTGATGACCGACCGGGTCTTGTCGGGACGCGCCATCGGCTTGCGGTCCGGCATGTAGTGCGCGTAGGGCGCCGGCACGGGCTTGGCGGTCGTCGCCGCGTTCTTGTCGGCGCCCACTTCCAGCAGCAGTTGGACCACGTCCGCGTGGCCCTCTGACGCGGCCCACATGAGCGGCGTCTGCTCGCGCGGCCCGATCTTCGCGTCCGCCGGGGCCCCGGCGCCCAGCAACAGCTTGACCGTGTCCGCCTTGCCGGTCCGGACCGCCAGCACGAGCGCCGTCTCGCCCGACGGGCGCGCCGTGTTCGGATCGGCCTTCGCCCGCAGCAGGCGATCGACCATCGCCGCGTGTCCGTTGACCGCCGCCAGCATGAGGGGCGTGACGCCCAACTCGTTCGCGGCGTTCACATCGGCGCCGGCGCGGATCAAGAGATCGACGGTGTCGAGATCGTCCACGTGGACGGCCCACGCCAGCGCGCTCACGCCATCGCCGCGTTTCGCGTTCACGTCGACGCGCTCTTTCAGCAGCCCTCGCACGGCCTCTGGATCCCGCCGTTGCACCGCTTCGAGGAGCCGCAGATCCGGGGCCGCGAACAGGCCGCTCGGGATTACCGTGGTGATGAGGCAGAGCACGGCTGCCCTCAGCATCCTCGTCCTCACTATCGTGCTCATCACGCTCTCCTTACGAAGGCACGTCGCGCGTCGCCGCAGTACAGCTCGGAGAGCCGCCCCTCCAAACCCTGGTCAGAGCGTCGATCTGTACGCTCGCCGAGTGTTGCCCGCTCACCTCGAATTATCGGCTTTGTCAGAACGTCATTTGTCTCAGGATGTAACATCCAGACCGGGGCGGCGCCGCAGTAGAGAATTGGCGCTAGAATCCCCCGTCTTCTAGTTCCGGACTCAGCGTTAAGGGCTGTCACATGGAGATTACGCAATGAGAGCGCTCAAGGTAGTGGTTCTCGCCGGCGTCCTCAGCGTGCTGCTTCCAGCAGCCGCATTGGCACAGTCGGGCGCCATGGCAGGAGTGGTCAGGGACACGACCGGCGCCGTTCTACCAGGCGTCACCGTCGAGGCGGGCAGCCCGGCGCTGATCGAGAAAGTGAAGAGCACAATCACCGACGCGGAAGGTCAGTACCGCATTGAAGATCTCCGCCCCGGCACCTACTCCGTCACCTTCTCGCTCACCGGCTTCTCCAGCGTAAAGCGCGACGGACTCGAGCTGAGCCTTGGCGTGACGCTGCCAGTGAACGCCGAATTGCGGGTCGGCAGCGTCGAAGAGACAATCACCGTCACCGGCGCCAGCCCGGTCGTCGACGTCCAGAACTCGCGCACGCAGAGCGTGCTCACCCGGGCCACGCTGGACACCATCCCGATCCCCAAGAACAACCAGTCGCTCGCACAACTCACGGTCGGCGTCTACCAGACCTCAGGGCCGATGAGCGACGTGGGCGGCGTGAAGGGCGAAAACTACGCCGGCCTCGCGACGCACGGCGGTGCCGACGGGTTCACGCTGATGGACGGCATGCGCACGACGACGTCCACCAATTTCGTGACCAACAGCCGGTATCAGCCGAACCAGTTTTCCGTGGCGGAAATGGTGCTCGACACCGGCGGCGTGTCCGCGGAGACCATGTCGGGTGGCGTCAACATCAATATCGTCGGCAAGGAGGGCGGCAACCGCTTCTCTGTCACGTTCAGCGGCGAGTACGCCGGCGAGAACATGCAGTCGAACAACCTGACCGATGAGCTCAGAGCGCGCGGACTCTCGAACGTGTCGGCGCTGCGCCATGTCTCGGACGTCGGCATTGGCGTAGGCGGCCCGATCCTGCAAGACAAGCTCTGGTTCTACACGGCCCACCGCAGTTGGGGCGGACTGTCCGAAGCCGCGGGCATCTACCAGAACGTCAACCAGGCAGCTCTCTCGCCGAGCGTGATCGCCGCCGGCGGGTTCAAGCCGTTTTTGGCCGACACGAGCAATCCCGGCCTGAACGACAACTACGCGCGCGACAGCAACGTCCGCACCACGTGGCAGGCGACATCAAAACAGCGGGTCTCCTTCTTTGCGGGCTTCCAGGACTACTGCCTCTGCCCGCTCACGTACGCGTTCGCGCCCGAGGCGGCGTACGGCTACCGGTTCCACCCGAACAACTTGATTCAGGCCACCTGGAGCTATCCGGTGACCTCGACACTCCTCCTCCAGGCCGGCTACACCAACCGCAACGAGCACCACATCGTCGAGAAGATCAACGGCACCGGCGATGCCATATCGGTCGTCGAACAGACGCTCGGCACCTATGGCGCCGTGTGGAGCAGTTCGACCCTCCAGCGCGCGGCCTATGGCGATCACGGCCAGCAGGGTCAGAACTCGACGCGCGTCTCCCTGGCATATGTCACGGGCGCGCACAACTTCAAAGCCGGAGTGCAGACGTTCACGGGCCAGAACAACATCGGCGGCTTGAGCGTCACGAACAATCAGCCGTACCAGTACATCCTGCGGAACGGCTCACCAGTCGGGCTCAACCTGGCCGCCTATCCCCACCAGCACGTGGCGAAGGTGAAGCTCGACCTCGGCCTCTATGTCCAGGACCAGTGGACGACGAACCGGTGGACCATCAACGCCGGCCTTCGCTACGACAGCCTGAACGGGTACAACCCGGCGCAGTGCCGTCCGGCGGGAGAATTCCTCCCGGAGTTCTGCTTCGAGGAGCTGAAGAACGTGCCGAACTGGAAGGACATCTCACCGCGATTGGGCGTCGCGTACGACCTCTTCGGCAACGCGAAGACGGCATTGAAGGTGTCGGTGGGCCGGTACGTGAAGCCGGAAGCCACCGATATCGCGAACCGCACCAACGCGGCCAGCGCGATTGCCGCGGGCACGTCGCTGACCTGGACCGACCGCGACGCCGACTTCATACCAGATTGCGACCTGCACAATCCGAACGCCAACGGCGAATGCGGTCCGTACGACAACCGCGCCTTCGGCACGAAGACCGCGACCACGGCGTTCGCACAAGACGTGCGGGAGGGCTGGCATGTGCGCCAGTTCAACTGGCAGACCGCCATCAGCATCCAGCATGAGCTCATGCCCGGCTTCGGCATCAACGTCGGCTACTTCAACACCCGGTGGGGCAACGGCGGGAGCGACACCTATCCCGGCGGCGGCGGCGACTGGGTGACCGACAATACGCTCGTGGTGCCCGGCGACTTCACCACTTTCTGCGCCACCGCGCCGACCGACCCGCGCCTGCCGGACGGCGGCGGCTATCAACTGTGCGGCTTGTACGACGTGGCGCCGGCCATGTTCGGCCGGGTGAGTAACCTCGTCAGCAACCCCAAGAACTTCTCGCCGACGCGCAAGAACATCTACAACGGCGTCGACATGGCGTTCAACTACCGGTACGGACGCGGCGGCCTGCTTTACGGCGGCTTCGCCCTCGGCCGCAAGACCGTGGACCGCTGCGGTCTGCCAGAGCCCGGTACCGCCACGGCCTCGACAGCGGCCGACCCGGCGCAGTTCTGCTCCTACACCGTTCCGAACGAAGCGCTGGCGCAATTCAAGCTGTCGGGTTCGTATCCAATGTTCTGGGGCATCCAGCTGAGCGCGACATATGTCAACTCGCCGGGCATTCCCATCACCGCGACCTATGCCCTGCCGAACGCAGCGGCGAGCGCCGGCCTGGGCCGCAACCTCGCAGCGTGTGGCACCGCGGCAGTCTGCACGGCGGCGAAGACCATCGCGCTCATTCAGCCGTTTACGGAGTTCGAGAATCGGCTGACCAAGTTCGACATCCGAGTGGCGAAGACCTTCCCGGTCGACCGAGCTGAGAATTCAGCCGCGTCTGGATCTCTACAACCTGTTCAACTCGAATACGATTACGGCGATCAACACGACCTTCGGGCCAGCCTTCCGGCGTCCGCTCTCTATTCTCGACGGGCGCTTCGCGAAGATCGGCGTGCAGGTGGACTTCTAAACCGCGATCGTCACCCGGGGCGGGGCAGCACGACGCTGCCCTGCTCTCCGATCCTGCCCGCGCACGACCGCACACTCGCCCGCCAGGCTTTCGCGCTACTCCCGCTGATACCAGACCAGCCGATCGCCAAGCGGCGGCACCTCGAGATACACCACGTCGCTGAAGCCGATCGAGCCGATCGGCAACCCGGGCAACTCGGCGACGGTCGTATTCGAGAGAAAGATGCCTCCAGGGCGCAACATGGCGGCGATGTTGGCGAGCGCGAGCGACTGCTCGAAGACATCGTAGTACACGAGGATATCGGTGGCGATGATGAGATCGAAGCGTTCGGCGGCCGGGAGGCCGGCGAGCCGCTGGGTCACGATGTTCACGTCGTGCGAGTCGAGAGCGGCGGCCACGCCAGGGCGTACCACGAGCGTGCGAACGTGGACGTCTTTCACCCCAGACGGCTGGGCACCTGCGGAAGACGGCGTGGCCACGCGATCGCCGAACGTCTCCCAGTACGACGCCAGCCTGGGCGTCCACGCAAGCCCCAGGTCCCGCACGAGCGTCAGCGGGTAGGCCGTTCCGCCGCGGCCGCGCTCAGCGGCACGCGCCATGTGCTCGTTGATGCGCGGGTTCACATCGAGCGTCGACAGACTTAGAGTCCGCGCTCGCCAGCCGATAGCGCGTGAGCGAGTCGATCACGGCAAACGGCTGAATCGTTTGCGGCGGGTAGAAGTCGAAGCCGTCACGCTTGTCGACGAAATCAAGGCCCGGTCCGACGATGGCCACGCGGCGGACCGTTCCCTCGCCGAGTGTGCCCGTGGCCGACAAGCCGTCCACCGCGCGTTCGATCCCGAAGCTGGAGAAAATCGAGGTATCGGTCGAGAGCCCACGCTCGCGGAACAGCGTGGTGCTAGCTGTCGCATCCGCCCCGGACGGGTTCAAGGCTCGGGCCGTTTCGACCGCCCGATCGATGCGCGCGACGTCCGCCGCCATGTGCGCCAACGACTCGCGCAGAAACCGCCTCGCGCCTGCGCGCCCGTCGTCGCGTGTGACGTCGAAGCCGTGGCGAACCAGCAGATCGCGGGTGAACAGCAGGCGTTGATTGTCACCTGGCGACGCGGCGCCAGCGACGAGGTCGTCGATGCGTCCGTCGACCAGACGGTCGCGGTTCGTCGTGCCCGACAGTTGCGCGATCTCACGCTCGGTCGCGCGCGCTCGTGAGGTGAACGTCGTGCCGAAGAGGAGCAGGTTCAGCACCGACTCGTCGTCTCCAGCCAGGACGCGCGTGCGAATCGCCCGGTCGTGCGCGGCGATCCACGCCGGCCACACGGCCTCGACGTCTGAGGCGGCTGAGAGAGCCGGCGGGAGGAGCTCCTTCCGGAGAGCGCCGAGAATCGGCCGCGCCTCCGCGAATGGTATGCCGACCACGCGCACGCCAGACACCTGTGCCGACGAGCCCACTGCGTGGCCGAGCGCGACCAGTCCGGAGGCAAGAAGAACCACGAGCCGCCAGGGACGGTGGCCCAGGCTCATCAGCGACCAGGAGACCACGGCCCCGCAGCGTCCCTGTCGGGAGGGGGCAAGGGCTTACGAGGCAACCGGTCGCGGTCCGTAGCGGCCTGGTAGGCCAGCCACGCGACGACGACGGCGTTGTGCGTGAGATCGCTCGCGTTCAACCGGTCGAACGTATCGAGATTCGAGTGCCGCACCTCCGGGGAATTGCCGGGGTCCTGAATGAAGTCGAACGCAGGGAGGCCGACGGCATCGAAGGCACGATGGTCCCCTTCACGCGTGACCCGCGGGCTCAATGTGGCGACGCCTCGGCTGCGGAGCGGCGCCAGCCAGCGCTCGAACACGGCTGCCGATGGCAGATTCCCCTGGAGGTAGAGACCGCGGATGGCTCCGGCGCCGCCGTCGAGCCCGAAGTAGGCGGACAGGAGGGCGTGCTCCGGGCGAACCTCCATGAAGGCGGGATCTGCGAAGTGCTGGGTCACGTACCAGCGTGCACCCAGGTGGCCCTGTTCGCCGCCCGTCCAGAACATCGCTCGAATGGTTCGGCGGGGCCTGACGCCGGACGCCTTCAGAATCCGCATGGCCTCCAGCACGGCGGCGCAGCCGGCGGCGTTGTCGGTCGCTCCGGTGCCGCCGTGCGCCGAGTCGAAGTGGGCGCCGAGCATCACGACTTCCGCCGCGAGGTCTCCACCAGGAATCTCGGCGACGATGTTGAAGGAGTCGGGATCGGCCGTGTGGTAGTTGCTGGCGATCTCCATTTCGAGCGTGACCGCAATGCGCCGCTCGAGCAGCCGCACGATCCGGTTGTATTGCTCGGTGGCGATCACGACCTGCGTGGCGACTTCGTCAGGCCACGGATAGAACCCCTGGCCGGCGAACGCCGACTCGTCACGGAGCCGGCCGTCGCCGACCACAACCGTACCGTTCCACCCTCCCGGTTCAATCAGGGCTGCGACGCCCTCATTCACAAAAAACGCCATCCGGCGGCGTGCAAACTCGAGGGCAGTCCGATTGGTGGTCTGCGCCGGCGCCACCGCCGTCTCGGCGACCTCCGTCAGGGCGCGGAGGTCCGCATCGGACAACCGCGGACCTCCCACGCGCGCGGGCGCGGCCGGCGTTGTGACAGCAGGAGCGACCAGCACGAATTGCCCCTTCAGCCTCCCCTTGTACGTCGCAAAGTCCTGCTCCCTGGCGATGACGGCCAACGTCGCTGTGGCGACCACGGGCCCTTGGGTGCCGGGTGTCCACGCCTTGGGAAACGCCAGGAGAGGGAAGGGGGTGGGCGCCACCGCCATGGCGACAAAGCGGTCCGTTGTCCATCCGGGCCCGAACGGGCCCCAGCGCTCGACGCGCGCGGACACCCCCCAACTTTTCAGCCGCTGGACGACGTAGTCGCCGGCGCCTCTAAGGTGCGGCGACCCGGTGAGGCGCGGACCGTAGACGTCCGTCAGATACGCCGCTGTTTCGAGCACATGTGAAGGGTCGGACGCCTCCTTCACGATGCGCGAATAGGCCTCGAGGTCGATGGCAGGGCTCTGTGCGCCGAGGGACGTGACCAACGCCGCCGCCAACGCAGTAACCCACAGCACAGAGCGCAGTAGGGGCGTAGCCGGCACGCCGGAGAGCGTAGCACAGCCCTTGGCGGCCATCTGTCCCATGATATCGTTGGGCGCTGTAGGCGTTGGCACCGTGGGACACGTTGCCCACAAGGCTTGTGGGTAGGAGGGACATGCTCGTCCACTCGTGTGGAATTTGGGCCTTCACCCTGGCCCTGGGGGTCGGGGGCACGGCGTGGCTCGGCGCGCAGTCGGCGCGCACGAATCCATTGGAGGGAAACGCCGACGCGGTGCGACGGGGCTCGCTTCTGTACCGTGCTCGCTGTGCAGGCTGCCATGGTCTCGATGCCCGCGGCGTCAGCGGCCCAGATTCTGACGGCCGTCCTTTCCGGCGGTCTCGGAGACGACAGGTTCTTTCGGACAGTCCGGAACGGCCAGGGCACGGACATGCCGCGGTTTGGCCCCGAGCAGACCGCGGACACGCAAGTCTGGGAGATTCTCACCCACTTGCGCAGCGTGTCGCGAGGCAGCAGCGGAGCGCCTCCGCGAGGGAACGCCGAGAACGGCAAGCGTGTTTTTCAGCAGCGATGTGCGAGCTGTCATCGCGTGGACGGCGCAGGGGGTGCGCTCGGCCCCGACCTCTCGCGGATTGGAGCAGTCCGGTCGCCCTCCGCGCTCTCGGCGAAGGTCCGCGATCCGAACGCGGCGGCGCTGCCAGGTTACCGGCCCGCGACGCTCGTCCTCAGTGACGGCCAGCGCGTCCGCGGTGTCATCAAGAACGAAGATGCGTTCTCAGTCCAGATTATGGATCTGAGCCAGGAGATTCGAGGCTTTCTCAAGTCCGACCTTCGTGAGCTCGTCCGCGAGGACCGGTCGCCCATGCCCGTCTTCGGTCCGAACCAACTGAGCGACAGCGACCTCACCGATCTTGTTACTCATCTCGCCGCTCTTCGACGAAGCGGCGCCTCAGCGCAATGAGGAGCTCATCGACTATGCGATCACCGGTCGAACTCGGCCTTCGAACCCTCGCCGCAGCGTGCCTCCTTGGCCTGACGCTGGCCGCGGGCACCGTCGTGGCGCAGCGGCCGAGCGCCAGCGTCACCTACGAGGACCTGCGCCAAGGGCTCAAGGATCCGACCAAGTGGCTGACGTTTTCGGGCGACTACAGCGGTCAGCGCCACAGCCCGCTCACGCAGATCACCCCGGAGAACGTCAAGCAGCTCGCCGCGCAGTGGACGTTCCAGACAGATACCCCGGGGAAGTTCGAGGCCACACCCATTGTTCTCGACGGTGTGATGTATGTGACCGGTGCCAACAACCTGGCCTGGGCGCTTGACGCGCGCACCGGGCGCGTGATCTGGCGCTACCGCCGCGAGTTGCCGGAGCCCATCGTCGTCTGCTGCGGGCGAGTCAATCGCGGCTTCGCGATCCTGGGCGACCTGCTGTACATGTCGACGCTCGACGGGCACCTGCTGGCGATGGACCGCAAGACGGGCGCGATCGTGTGGGACGCCGTGCTTGGCGACTACAAGGCCGCGTACGCGTCGACCGCCGCGCCGCTCGTCATCAAGGACAAAGTGCTCATCGGCATGGGCGGCGGTGAGTACGGCGTCCGAGGGTTCATCGACGCTTACGACGCCAAGACCGGGAAGCGCGCCTGGCGCTTCTACACGATTCCTGCCCCGGGTGAGCCAGGCAGCGAGACCTGGCCCGCGAACGGTGATGCCTGGAAAAACGGCGGTGGCGCGACCTGGCAGATTGGAAGCTACGACCCCGAGATGAACCTGGTTGTCTGGGGAACCGGCAACGCGGGGCCGCAGATGTACGGGGATGATCGACCGGGCGACAACCTCTACACGGCATCCTTCGTCGCGCTCGACGCGGACACGGGAAAGCTCCGGTGGCACTACCAGTTCACGCCGCACGACGTGTGGGACTATGACGCGACGCACGTGCCGGTGCTCGCAGACATCATGATCGGCGGCCAGCAGCGGAAGGTCGTCCTGAATGCCAACCGCAACGGCTTCTTCTACGTGCTCGATCGCGAGACGGGGAAGATGCTCCTCGGGAAGCCGTTCGCCAAGACGACCTGGGCGAAAGAAATCGCGGCGGATGGCCGCCCCAAGGTGCTGCCAAACACGAACCCGAACGAGCACGGGGCGACCGTTTGCCCTGCCGTTGCTGGCGCCACCAATTTCATGACGCCCTCGTTCGACCCTAAGCTCGGCCTGCTGTTCGTGACGGCGCGGGAACAATGCATGACCTTCTACGCTTGGAAGGTCGACTACGTGCCGGGCGACAGCTTCCGCGGCGGCGCCGGCGTGGCTGTTGGCGGCAACGAGGGGGGCTACGGTTCGCTGCGCGCCATCGATCCGTCGACGGGGACGCAACGCTGGGAGTTCGTGTACACGTCACCGACGAGCGCCGGCGTCACATCGACCGCATCCGGTCTGGTCTTCGCGGGCGACAACGAAGGCAACTTCATCGCGTTCGACGCGCGCACCGGGAAGGATCTCTGGCACTATCAGACCGGATCGGGCATCTACGCGTCGGCGACCACCTACATGCTCGACGGGCGACAGTACGTGATCATTCCGTCCGGAGCGCTCCTGACCTGCCTTCGCCCTGCCGGAATCGGCCGTCAGGCCTGCTGACGGGAGGGCGATGCCCACTCTCGGCAACATCCTCGACGTCGTCGACGGCCAGCAGGCCCATGCGCCTTCTTCGCGTCCTTCTTGCGATCGTCTTTGTTGTCGTCGGCGGCCGGACCGCAGGGGCTCAGTTCAACACCGGTGAGATTGGCGGCGTCGTTTCCGATAGCACCGGTGCGGTCGTTCCAGGCGCGACTGTCACGGCCACACATCCAGCGAGCGGCATCAGGGTGGAGCGCATCACCGACGCCGAGGGTCGCTTCTACCTGCCCGCCCTGCGTCTTGGCGTCTGGGATGTCGAGGTGCGGCTGTCGGGGTTCAGTGTTCAGGCCCGTCGGGGGATTGTTCTCGAGGTCGGCCGAGTGCTGAACCTTGAGTTCGCTCTGAGCGTCGAGGGCGTCGCCGAACAGGTGGTCGTGCAGGCTCGAGCCCCCCAGCTCCAGACGACGACGGCCGAGATTAGCGACGTGATCGAGAACCGGGAGGTCGTGCAGTTGCCGCTCAATGGACGCAGCTTTCTGAGCCTGGCCCAGCTCAGCGATGCGGTCGTCCTGCCGCCCGGCGGCACGCGCGGCGAAGCGCTCCAGCAGGCCGGCCCGCTGCCGAACGTGGGCGGCCAGCGATCGGGCCACAACATCTACCTGCTCGACGGCACCAAGGTGACCGACGAGCTGTTCAACAACCTCGTCATCAGTCCTTCCCTGGACTCGATCGAGGAATTCAAGATCCAGAAGTCGATGTACCCGGCCGAGTTTGGCGGCAAGGCCTCCGCGCTCATCAACGTGGTGACGCGCGCCGGCTCGAACGCTTTTCGCGGGAGCCTGTTCGAGTTCCACCGGAACGAGGCATTCGACTCCCCAAACTACTTTCAGCCGGCGGGACAAGGGCCGCCGCCGCTCAGCCAGAACCAGTTTGGCGGTGCGCTCGGCGGCCCGCTCGTGCGCAACCGGTCGTTCTTCTTCGGAAGCTTCGAAGGCCAGCGAATGCAGCGGTCGTTGACGCGGACCTTCTCGGTGCCGACCGATGCCGTCCGCAGCGGTGACTTCGCAGGGCTTGGGACGGTCTGCGATCCGCTGACCATTCCGACGACCGGCGTGTGTACGCCGTTTCCGAACAACCAGATCCCGCAAGGCCGGATCGATCCGATCGCGGCGGCCATGCTCCAGAACGTCCCTCGGGCGACCTCCAGTGCCAACCTGCAGAACCTGACGTCAGTCGAAGAGCAGGATCGGGATCTCAACCAATTCAGTGTCCGGCTGGACCATCAACTGAACTCTTCGAACCAGCTGAGCGCACGCTTCAGTACGTTCGATGCTGACGAACTCCAACCGTTCGGCACCAGCGCGCTGCAGGAATCGCTCGTGCCCGGTTTCGGGCGTTCACTGACCACCAAGACGCGGAACCTGATGGCCAGCTATACGCGCGTCCTCGGCTCGTCGCTCCTGAACGAGCTGCGGTTCGGATGGATGACGGTTCAGGGAGGGCAGCTCAGCGTCAACGCCGGCAATGCGTTCGCGCAGCAGGTCGGCCTGCAGGGTGTGACCACCGACCCGCGCGATATGGGCTTTCCGCAGATTTCTACCGGCGGTCTGTACAACACCTTCGGCGATCCGACGATTTTCACGACCCGTGACAACCAGCACTTCGAGCTGTTCGAGAACCTGACGGTCGACCGCGGGAAGCATCGGCTCAAGTTTGGCGCGTACTACTTCCACCTGCAGCTGCGTCCCGAGCAGCCCGACAACGCGCGCGGCGCGTTCTCCTACACCGGACAGTTCAGCGGTAATGCGTTCGCCGACTTCCTCCTGGGATACCCGGGATCGGCCGTCTCGGGGATCGGCAGGGGCGACGAGAATGGGCGCACGAACTGGTTGCACCTGTACGCGCAGGACGACTGGCAGGTGCGCAGCAACCTGACCATCAACGCCGGCCTTCGCTACGAGTACAACCAGCACATGTACGACGTCGACAACCGCTTGTCGTCGATCGACCTGGCGGTTCCCGGCGGCCGCTTCGTGCTCGCCAGCGACGAAAACGGGAACATCGGTCCTGACGCCGGCCCGCTCCTTCCGCTCATCCCGATTCCGTACGTCACATCAGAGGAAGCCGGCTGGGGCCGCGGCCTGATGGACCCCAGCCGGGTTCGCCTTGCGCCGCGCCTGGGTTTCGCGCTGTCGTTTGACGATGCGCGCGGGGCGATTCGAGGCGGCTACGGGATCTTCCTCAATCAGTGGGCGTACAGCGTGCAGACGGCGTTCGCCCGGAACCTGCCGTACTTCTTCACCAAGCAGGTTGACGTGCCTGGCGATGCCCGCGTGCCCACCCAGCCGACGGCCACCATCCTGACCAGCAATGCGACGGGCACCGTCGGCGGCACGATCATGGATTACGAGTACAACGTCGAATACAGCCAGACGTGGAGCGGCGGGCTTCAGTATCAGCTGCGGCCGACGACGGTGGCGGAAGTGTTCTACATGGGGACGTGGACGCTCGGCGCGGACAACGCGACGATTCACAACGTGCCAGAACCAGGCGCCGGCTCCATTCAGGCGCGCAGGCCCATTCCGCAGTTGAGCCGCATCAACGCAATCCGCTTCGACGGCAAGTCGATCTACCACGGCGTCACCTTCAAGGTGGACCGCCGCCTCGCCGACAACTTCGCCTACAACGTCAGCTACACCTTGTCGCACTCGAAAGACGATGCCTCGAGCCCCGGGGCGACCGAGTCGGAAGCCAACGTGCCGCAGAATGTCCGGAATATCTTCAGCGACACGGGGGAGTGGGCCTTTTCCAGCTTCGATCATCGCCATCAGTTCATTGCCAGTGGCGTCTACCAGCTGCCGACGTTGGAAAGTCGCGGGGCGCTCACCCGCGGCATCCTGGGCGGGTGGCGCTCGAACGTGATCTTCATCGCCCAGAGCGGCGCGCCGTTCACGGTCAACCTGAGCGTGGATCGCGCGAACATCGGTGCAGGGCCCGCCCAGCGCCCCGACCAGCTCAGGGATCCGAATCTTCCTGGAGGCGAGCGGGTTCCGACGCGCTGGTTCGACACGACGGCATTTGCCCTTCAGGCGCCGTTCACATTCGGCTCAGCTCCCCGCAACAGTGTCGTCGGACCCGGCTACGCCAACGTGGACTTTGCCCTGGCAAAGACGTTTGAGCTCCGGGGATCTTCCCAGCTCGAGTTCCGTTGGGAGATCTTCAATCTGTTCAACCGCGCGAACTTCGACCTCCCGAACCGGATCTTCGGGAACGCAAACTTCGGGCGGATCTTCAGCGCGAAGAGCCCGCGTGAGATGCAGTTCGGATTGCGGTTGAGCTTCTGAGCCTCGAGCGCCTGTTCAGATGTGCGCGGTCAAGGCCTCGTGAACGCGACGGCCGCCCTCGAGCGACGTCAGGATGATGTCGGCCGTCACCGGTGACCGCCTGAACATCTCGTCGCCGACCGCGCTGGCAATCGCGTTCATGATCGCCGCGTAGCCCGCCCCCACCGGCGGTTCTCCGATGCCCCTCGCGCCTACCGGCGTTTCAGGGTCCGGCAGCCCCAGAGCCTCGAACTGGAAGCGGGCGGGCGTGTCGAGGATGCTCGGCGGCTTGGTCTGGTAGAAGCGCTTCGCCAACGGCACGCCATAGTGCTGGTCGTAGACCCACTTCTGTCCGATGGCGTGACCGATCCCGAGCATCAGGCCGCCGAAGGTCTGTCCCTTGAGGCTTCGCGGATTGATCACGACGCCGACATCGTCGACGGCGGTCAACTCGAGCACCTTGTAGACGCCGGTCTCGAGATCGACCGCTACTTCGGCGAATGTGGCGACGAAGGATCGCGATTGCCCGTCACGCGGATACGTGTCGCGCGCCGCAACGACGAGCCCCTGGCCAGCCAGCCCTCTGACCGAGCGCTTGGTGAAGTCGTTGATCTCGGACGGGACCTCGTGGCCGTCGTAGACACCGCCGAGAGCGATGGCGTGCGCCGCCACCTGGGCAAAGGACAGGCTGGTCCCTCTGCCGACGACCCGGCCGTGGGACACCTGGTAGTCGCTCGGCGCGCCGCCGCGAAGCCGTGCTGCGACTTCCTGGATGCGCGTCCGGGCGGCCATGCCCACGGCATGGGCCGCACGGGTCATGGCATGCAGGGTCTGGCTTCCTCCCGAGGCGCACGTCCACGGAAGATGCCGCGACGTGTCGCCCCACACGACGTCGCACATCTCCCAGGGCACGTCCAGGACGTCAGCCGACACACGGTGGACGTCCATGACGGCGTGGGTTCCAAGATTCCCGATGCCCGAATGAAGCCTGACCCTGCCGTCCGGTCCTATCACGAGCAGGCCGTCGAATCCGATCGACCCCGCGGAGTAGGCCCCGACGGCCACTCCGACGCCGTGCACCGTGGATCCACTGCGCTGCCCGGCTCTGGCCGACCGGGCGGTCCAGTCGAAGAGCTCGGCGCCGCGATCCAGCGCCTGCCGCACAAATGCGCTGGTCGTGTAGTTCTGCTGTCCGCGCACGGACGGCGCTCCATAGACCGCCTTGCCCTCCGGTGCATTGATGCGGCGGATGGCGACCTGATCGATGCCGAGTTGCCGCGCCGCCTTCGACAGGACAGGCTCCATGATGCCGGTGCCGGGGACGCCACCGGGGGAGCGCTGAGAGATTCGCGGCGGCGTGTTGGTCAGCACCGTGATCCAGCGCCACCGCATGGCGAGCGGCTGGTAGGAGAGCGACATGATGTCGCCGGCCGACCGGTTGTCGGTCTGCATGTCGTAAGGGCCGTTGTCCATGACGGCGAGGCCGTCCACGGCCAGGATGCGGCCGTCCTTGCGGAAGGCGACCCTGAGACGCGAATGGATGCCGGGCCGGGCGCGGCCGATGTAGTGTTCCTCTTCCCGCGAGATGCGCATCATCACGGGCGCGTTGGCCTTCTTCGAGAGCAGGGCCGGAATCGACATCGAAATGGCGCCCGGGATCTTGCTGCCGAACCCGCCGCCGGTGTACTCGCTCACAAGCACGACGTCTTCCGGCGGAATGCCCACCCACCGGGCCACCGACATGACGGTCTGCACCGTGCTCTGTGTGGAACCATGGAGGTACAACTTGTTGTTCTGCCAGTACGCCAGCGCGGTTCGCGTCTCGAGGGGCTGATGGCTGGTCGAGGAGCTGACGAAGGTTTCGTCGAGTACGAGGTCGGCGCTCTTGAAAGCCGCCTCGACGTCACCGATGGTCCACTCGTCCGGCGCTTCGCCGAGGGGCAGCTGCCCCTCGGCCGCCGCGTCAAAAGCCTCCTGGCTCCACTTGAGCTCGCGGATTGTCGGGGCCACCGGCGCGCTCGCATCGCCGGCCGCCGCCGACGGCCGCATCCAGACGTTCCCCTGCGTTCGGGCATTGGGCCCGCCGGGTCGAAGGCTCGAGAGGGGATCGACGACGAAGGGCAGGGGCTCGAACTCCACGCGAATCCGTTCGATGGCCTCAGCAGCGGTGAGCTCGTCGATGGCGGCCACCGCAAGGATCGGCTCGCCCTCGTAGAGGGGCTCGCTTGCGAGCGCCCGCTCGCCTTGTGTCGCGGCGCGAACGCCCTCGCCGAGTTGAGCACCCCCGACTGGTCCGGGCAGATCGTCTGGCGTCAGGATGGCGCGAACGCCCGGCATCGCAAGGGCCTCTGAGAGGTCCAGCCGAACGACCCGTGCGTGCGGCATGGGGCTCAGGAGCAGCTTGGCAAAGAGCATACCCTCGGCCTTGAAGTCCTCGGCGTACCTGGCCTTGCCGGTAACTTTCGCGACGAGATCCGGAGTGGTGTAGTTCGAACCAACCAGTTTTGGATGTGACACGATGCCCCTCGGTCGAAAACGCCGGCCCACATACTACTGACATCGAGACGCCGTGTATACTCTGGGCTCCCTCGCCGTGCCCGCCTCGCTCGCCGAGTCGGATTTCCCGGCATTCCACTGTGGGACGGACATCCATTGGCGGCCTTGGTCGTCGGGCGGCGCAGTCGATTGCTGGTAGTTTCGGCGCTGGTTGGCGTCGCTCTCCACATTGCTCCCATATGGGCATCCGCCGGGCAGCCCGCCGATTCTGAAAGCGGCCCGCACGCCCAGGGCGTACCCACCATCTTCGGCCCGCCGCCGCCCATCCCGCCCGCCGTCATCTCCCGCGACGCTGACGGTCGCGCCACGCTGCGAGCCCAGAGGCTCGAGGCCCCGCTGACCCTGGACGGCGTGCTCTCCGAGGAGGTCTACCAGACGGTGCCTTCCGCCACCGACTTCGTCCAGTCGGAGCCCAATGCCGGCGAGCCCGCGACGCAGAAGACGGAGGTCTGGATCTTCTTCGACAACGACAACTTCTATCTGACCACCAAGTGCTGGGAGAGCAACCTCGAGGGCATGATCGTCAACGAGATGCGCCGCGACGCCGCCAACATCGGGCAGAACGAGCGCATCGGGTTCACGCTCGACACGTTCTACGACCGCCGCAACGGCGTCTCGTTCAGCGTCAACCCGATCGGCGGGCGCATGGACGGCCAGATCACCGACGAGCGCCAGTACAACAGCGACTGGAATCCGATCTGGGATCTCGCCGTCGGCCGCTTCGACGGCGGCTGGACGGTCGAGATCCAGATTCCGTTCAAGTCGCTGCGGTACCGGCCCGGGCCCTCCCAGGTCTGGGGCATCAACGTCAGCCGCCACAACCGTTGGAAGAACGAGATCGCCTATCTCACGCCGATCCCTGCCGGCGCTGCGCGGCCTCTTCCAGATCTCGATGGCGGCGACGCTCGTGGGACTCGAGGTCCCGTCGGGATCGCGCAACCTCGAGATCAAGCCGTACGTGACGGGCGACGTGACGAGCGTCCGCAGGCCTGACGGCATGCTCGACTCCGAGCCCGGCGCCGACGCGGGACTGGACGTGAAGTACGGCTTGACGCAGAACCTCACCGCCGACTTCACCTACAACACCGACTTCGCGCAGGTCGAAGCCGACGAGCAGCAGGTGAACCTGACGCGCTTCAGCCTGTTCTTCCCGGAGAAGCGCGAGTTCTTCCTCGAGAACCAGGGGACGTTCGCGTTCGGCGGCACGCCGGCCACGGGGCAGGCCGTCGTGGGCGGCGACATGCCCGTGCTGTTCTACAGCCGCAGGATCGGGTTGAACGCCGGGCGCGAGGTGCCGATTATCGGCGGCGGGCGGCTCACGGGCCGGGTCGGCCGATACACGCTCGGCGCCCTGAACATCACGTCCGACGATGAGCCATCGGCGCGCGCGCTGGCGACGAACTTCTCGGTGGTGCGCGTCAAGCGAGACGTCCTCCGCCGAAGCAGCGTGGGCGTGCTGTTCACGGGCCGGTCGCTGACGCAGGCCGGCGAGGGCTCCAACCAGGCGTACGGCGTCGACGGGACCTTCGCGTTCTACGACAGCCTCGCGATCAACACGTACTGGGCACGGACCGCCACGACCGGAGTGTCGGGTGACGACCAGAGCTACCGGCTGCAGCTCGACTACGCAGGCGACCGGTACGGGCTCCAGCTGGAACGTCTCTCCATCGGCGATCACTTCAATCCGGAGGTCGGCTTCGTGCGGCGCGACAACATGCGCCGGAACTTCGGCCTGGCGCGCTTCAGTCCCCGGCCCTCTGGGAATCGCCTGATCCGCAAGTACTCCTGGGTGGGCGCCGGCGCCTATATCGAGGACGGCAGCGGCCGGCTCGAGACGAGAGACCTGGACGGCTCGTTCGGCATCGAGTTCCACAACGGCGACCTATTCGACACGGGCGTCTCGGACCAGTACGAGTACCTGGCGGTGCCGTTTCTTGTCGCACCCGGAGTCATCCTGCCCGTGGGCGGCTACGATTTCGCAACCGCCCGCATCGGATACACGCTCGGCCAGCGTCGGCGCGTGTCCGGAAGCTTCCTGGTCGAGTCCGGTGGCTTTTACAGCGGGACACGGTCGGCCGTGACCTATTCGCGCGGGCGGGTGAACGTGACGCCGCAGTTCTCGATCGAGCCGAGCGTGACAGTGAACTGGGTGGACCTTCCGGAAGGCGCCTTCACGTCGCGCCTGGCCAGCGCGCGCGTCACCTACACGCTGAGCCCCCGCATGTTTGTGAGCGCGCTTGTCCAGGCCAATTCCGACGGTGAAGCCCGTGCGGTCAACGCCCGCCTGCGCTGGGAGTACCGCCCGGGCAGCGAGCTCTTCGTCGTCTACAACGAGCAGCGGGACGCCATCGGCCGAATCGAGCCGAACGTCGCCAGCCGCTCGTTCATCATCAAGATCAATCGCCTCTTCAGACTGTGACTACCGACGCGATGAGGCGGAGACGCGCACGTGTGCAACCTTGCCGACGCCGCTGCAGGCCAGCCAAAGGCTCCCGTCGCGAGACGCCACCATGTGCCGCACGACGCCGCCGCCCGAGGGAATCGGCCACGACTGTGTGGTCTCGGTGACCGGGTCGAATCGGACGACCGTGTTCGGCGTGACGCCCGACTCGCTGTACCAAATCGCCCCGTCGGGCGTGCTGGCGACGCCCCAGGGCGCCGACTTCGGACCGCCCGGCGTAGCCCACTCCTTGACGCTTCCGGTGTTCGGATCGAGCCGGCCGAGCATCCCCCGTGCGCTGTCGCCGTACCAGATGAAATCGCCAGCGGCGACCGCAAGGCGACGCGGCCGCGCGCCTTCGGGCAGGATGAACTCCTTGATGTCCATCGACTGCGGGTCGATGCGTCCGATCTTGTTGGTGCCCGAGAGGGCGAAGAACGGGACGTCGGCTCTCGTGAGGACGATTCCGTGCGGCATGGCCTTAGGGGTCGCGACCTGCTTCAAGGTCACGGCGCCGCTGGCCGTGTCCAGTCGGCCGACATAGTTGCCGCTCTGCACCGTGAACCACAGGATGCCGTTTTTGCCGAGGATCGGCGTGTGGGGGTCGCGGGCCTGCGGGTCGGGCATGGGGTATTCGGTCACCTTGCCAGTAGTCGGATCGAGACGGCCGATGAGAGCGGCGCGGTTACCTGTGTACCAGACGTGGCCCTGTGGGTCGATGGTCAGACCGTGGGGCCCGGAGTCCGCCGTGGGCAGGCTGAATTCCTTGACCTGCCCAGACGAGGGATCGACCCGTCCCAGGACGTTGGCCCCATATCCGGTATACCAAGCGCCGCCGTCCGGCGCGACGTCGGGATCGTGAGGTACGAACGACAGCTTGCCCTGCGGGACGTCCCATTCGACGATGGTCACCTGGAGTGGGGCTGGCGCCTGCGCCGCAGGGGCGACCCAGATAATCTGAAAGGCCACGAGAAGGCCGGCCAGGGCCTGGCGCCTGTAGGTCACCATCGCTCATCTCTCCATGGTGGCGTTGCATCCGGGGTTGCCACGCTCGCACGCACCTGGCGGCAAGCGGCAGCAATAGTCTCCCATTCCCACATCAATTGACAAGACGCGCTCCGGCTAGGGCACCGGCACGCGCTCGATGATGTCGGCGATGACCGCTTCGGTCGTGAGCCCATGGCTGGCCGCATGGGGGCCAAGCCAGATCCGGTGGCCGAGCACATAGGGCGCGAGATCCTGAATGTCCTCGGGATAGACCTCGGCCCGCCCACGCTCGAGGAGCGCCCAGACCTTGGCCAGCCGACCCCAGCAGATGATCGCGCGAGGCGATGCACCGAGATCCACCCCCCGCTCGACCAGTTCGGACGGCGAGTGGATCCGCCAGTCCGTATCGGCGTTGTACGGCCGCGTCGCCGCGACCAGTTGCTGGATGTAGCCACCGAGCCGGTCATGCAGAAAGACCTTCTCGTTGATCGACGCACGTAGCTCGACGATGCGGTCTTTTGACAGCAGCGAGTTCAGGTGGACGCGCTTGAAGTCAAAGTTGACCAGCTTCTTTTCGTCCTCGGAAGGAAGATAGCCGATCGTGATCATGATGGCGAACCGATCGGTCGCTGCCTCCGACAACGGAAATGTGCCCTGTCCGAGCTCGACCGGGTTCATCGTCGCGATGGCGAAGCTGAACGTGGGAAGCTCGTAGGTCGTCTTGCCGACCGTCACCGTCCGGTCCTGCAGCGCTTCGAGGAAGGCGCTCTGCGACTTCAATGGGATGCGGTTGATCTCGTCGAGCAGGATGATTTCCGCAGAGGCGAGCGGCCCGAACTCGGTCACCAGGGCCCCGGTGGCGGGATTGATCATCTGGAAGCCCACCACTTCGGTGGGCTGCAAATCGGCGCGGCCCTGTAGCCGGGCGAATTTCGCGTCGCTGATGGCGGCGAGGATGACCCCGAAGAAGGTCTTGCCGACGCCCGGTACCCCGCGAAGGAGCAGGTTGCCGGCGTTCACCTGCCGCTGCTCGCGCTTGTCGTAGCTGGTGGGAATCTCCGAAAGCAGGACGATGTTGGCGAGCGCCTTCGCGGTGTGGTACCCGACCAGTGCCTTGCTGCCTTCAGCGATGACTGCCGTGTGGAAGTCGATCGCCTGGGCGAGGTCTCGATGCACGATGGGCGCGAACCCGGCTCAGGCCGGCTACGAGAGCAGGCCGATGAGGCGCGCCATGACGGTCACGGTGGTCCACATGCCGATCGAGAGCAGGCCGACAAGCTTGGGCACGATGGGGTTCATGCGCGTCTCGTCGCCGAAGGCCACCCAGCTTCTGACGGTAAAGGTGAAGATGGCGGCGAAGGCCATGATCTCCATTTTCCACCAGAAGTGGGGGCTGTGGTCCTGCTTCATCGCGAGGGACATCACCTGGGGAATGCCCGTGATGAGCAGCACGATCAGGCCGCCCACGAGCCAGGGCTGTGCGTCGCGCGCGACGCGGTTGAGGGGTTTGGACGTAAGCCCTCGACCGAGCAGGCGCAGGTCCACGATCAGCAGGGCGCCCACGAATACCGCGATGGCGACCAGGTGGGTGACCTGGATGATGGGGCTGTACCACGCCGCACTCTGGATGGTCTTGCTGATCGCCTGCGCTTCCATCCACTCGAAAAACGGCAACAACGACATCTGAACCTCTATTCCCTAGGTGAGCTTGAGCGCCTTCCACCATTCCGGCACCAGGCCGCTGTAGGCGATCATGCGTCCGAAGATGATGATGGCCGCCCACAGGCCGAGTGAAATGAAGCCGGCCACTCTGGCGCCGACCGGCGGCACCGGGTCATCGTCCCATTGTTCGACCGACTGATAGGTCGTCCGATGAAACCACACGGCGTTGACGAGGGCCAGGACGAGCAGGATGTTCTTCAGCCAGAAGTAGAAGTTGCCGTAGAACCGCATCGGGTCGCTATAGACGAGCGCGATCCCGGTGGAAAAGGACAGCGCCACGCCGACCATCTGCCAGGGGAACAGCCGCTTCTGCATGTCCGAACAGGAGGAGCTCAGGTTGCCCAGGCCGGCGAGCCGGAGATCCATCATGGCGATCATGCCGGCGAACACGCTCATCCCCACGACGTGCGACGTCAGGAGGAACGGGTAGCCGTAGATGGATTCCCGAATCGCGATACTGCTCGGCAGGGCGGCGATCGCTTCAAAGACGGTCCGCAACAAGAGTAAGCTCCTGAATCAAGCGCAATCCGGGGCGCTGATTACGGTACGCACCGCGGGTTCTTCTCGCGATACACCGAATGGCAGTTTTCGCAGGCGGCAGCCACGTCGTTGGTCGTGTCGCTCGCGAGCTCACGGTTCTTGGACTGCGCCGCCTTGTACATCGCGCGTGAGGCCGTCACGAGCTCCTGAGAAAACTTCTGCCAATCGGGCCGGGTGAGGGGCACGGGCCGGCCGTTGTCGCACAGGCGGCCGGGGATGTTGATGAGCGTCGCGCTCTCGGCCAGTGCGAGCGCGCTGTTCTCGACCGTCTGCCAGCCCGTGTAGATGTTCGAGAAGGTCGCCGTGGCGCCGCCGCCGGTCTCGGCCTTCTTGGGAGCCGCCGGATCGTTGGACTGCACGTCGAAGAGGATGTTGGCATTCGGGAACAGGATGCCCGCGCATGATCTGGGCGAGCGATCCGTACGGCTGGGGGGCCGGGGCTTGTGCCGCGGCAACATCGACGAGGAAGATCAACCCGAGCAGCACACTGAACTTTCGCATGGAGACCTCCGACTGAAACGGACGCTACACCCTACCTGCGACGACGGGCAGCATCTCCGTCGACAGCATGGGCGTCCAACAATCTACTCGAAAATGCAGGAATGGGCACGTGAAGAACATCTGACGGTTCTCCCACACGCCGTTCATGGTTGGCGTGGACGGAGAAGAATCCTTCCCGTGGAGGGACCAGGAGCGCGTGTCAAGGCCGGCGCGGCCGGCCTTGACACACGAGTCAGTCTTATCGCGGAGGCTCGGTGGTGTCCTTGCCGTCGCGCGGCGCGCCGGTGCCGGACGAACCCATGAACAGCTTGCGGCCGTCCGGATAGGTGATGTCGCGGCCGTTCGCGCGGTTCGAGCGGTCCTTGCTCTGGTAGCCGTCCACGATGATCTCGGTGCCGGCCGCGAGCGAGTCGCGCGTGACGCCGCGCCGGAGCAGCGTGTTCGGAGTCCCGCCTTCCACCATCCAGATCTGCGACTTGCAGTCCTTCACGATGCCGCTGCATTCGGAGACCTCGAGGTGAACCCACGCGTGCGGGTTGACCCACTCGAGCTTGACGACCTTGCCCTTGAGGAGCAGCGGCCGATCGGGGTCGAACTCGGCGCCGAACGCATGATGTGCCACGACCGGCACGGCCGCCGCCGCCACCAAACCGAGTCCCGCGAGCGCCAGAACGATTCTGTTTTTCATGATCCTCTCCGCCTTCTGAGTCCTTACGTACTTCTTACTTCTCAATTCCAAGTTCAAACTTCCTATCGAGCGCTTCCCTTGATTCCCTTGGCGCGCTCCCCGTCGAGGAGCCGCTCACCCTTCATGATGCCCGTGAACGAGTGGTTGCCCTCGTGGCAGGCGTACTCGTGGAGCTGCTCGCCGGCCTTGGCCTGGACGAACGGAAACTCCCCGGTCCACGGACGTGTCCACGTTGCCGGATCGTCGATGGTGAAGCGGTAGAGCAGGCTCTTGTCGTCCAGCCGCGAGAACCGCTCGGTCACCTTCATGTTCTCGGTCGCGCCCCGGTAGCGGGTCTTGGTCGTGAAGTTGGTGGTCTCGATCACCAGCGTGTCGCCTTCCCACCAGGCAATCGAGTCGCCCAACCACTTCCGGTTCGAGTCCGGACCATGTGTCTTGGAGAACGGGATGATCCGCGCGTCGTGGTTCATCTCCACGAGGATCATCACGTGCGTCGGCGTCTGCACGATCTGCTTGAAGTTGTTGTAGAGGACGGGATGCATCGGCGGACCGGACACGGAGCCGAAGCCCAGAATGCACCGTTCGGCCAGAGGTCGAATCTCCGGGTTGTCGTACGCACCGCGCGTCACCGTGGCGATTTGCTCGCCCGCGTCCGCGGTCGGCGCCGCGAAGCGCGCCGCCTGGCGCTTGCGCGCTTCGGGCGTGGTCGGCGGGATGCGGCCGTCCGGCGGATCGACCACGATGGATGCGCGACGTTCGCCGTTGATGGAGAAGTACTCCTCGCCGTTGTCGATCCAGAAGTTGTTGTAGCCGCCGACGTTTCCCGACGCGCCTGTGGACCCGTCGCCGCCGAAAGGCGGGGCGGTGCGCGTTGCGATCGCTCGGCAACGCCCGCCGCTGCCGCACGTCGGCCGCGGCCTTTTCCGCTGCCGCCGCCTGCTCGGGTGTCAGCGTGGTGGCTGCCACCTGCGCCGGGCGCTCGAGGGGTGTCAACCAGGCCGTGTTGTACAGACCCTGGATGTCCGGGTGCCCCCAGGGCGTTTCGGCAGGCTTGGCCCCCTGCCCCGCCACGGTCACGATGGAGAGCCCCGCGACGGCCGTGGCCGCCACGATGCCCCCCGCGAGTGCCGGAAGTCGCTTGCGCATTTCAGACCTCATCGAAAACCCTCTCCCAGCTTATCGGGGGAGCGGCGTCTTTCTCCACTCGCCGTACATCAATTCTTCCACAAATTCGACGCACTTGAAGTCCATCAGCTGAGCATTGGGCTCCATGCGCCGGTAGAGCGGCAGGCTGATCTTCCAGGGCCGCGTGAACGTCTCCGGGTCCTCGATGGTCGCCTCGTACAGGAGGTGGTTCGGCGAGGTCGCGCGTGTAGCGCTCGGTGACCTTCAGCTTGTCGCTGTGGAAATTGCCGGCGCGGTCGAACCACGACTGGTCGTTGAAGCCCGTCGCCGACGACGACGAACGTCTCGCCTTCCCAGCGGCCGACCGACTGGCCCATCCAGGAGTCGACGGGCGCGGGACCGGGGTCCTTCATGAAGATGTTGCGGACCGCACCCGCGTACTGGTACGCGATGAAGAACTGGCTCTGGCTCTGGAAGATCTGGAACGGATAGGGCATGTAGGTCGCCCGCGGCACTCCCGGGAGATAGCACTTGATCTCGGGGTCGCGCTCCAGCCACTTCTCCTGGTTCTCTTTCTTCTTCGCCAGGGCCTCGGGCTTGTACGGAATCTCGTCGCCGTCGACGATGCCCATGCCGCCGGGGACCGAGCCCACGGCGCCGAGATACATCACTTCCCGGGCGGGCACGGGGACCACGGGGCCAGGCCGCATCGCCAGCGCCGCCTTCGCCACGTGCGGCCTGAATATCGTAATTGGCCGTGCCGAGCGCCTGCCAGATGCCGTTCAGGTTCGGGCGTCCGTCAGCCAGGCGCGGGGCCTTGTACGTGTTGGCCTGCGCTGCCTGCCCGGCGACTTGCCGTTCTGTAATTGAGAAAGCCGCCAGCGCCGCGCAGAGTGCCAGCGCCGACCCGCCAAGTGCCCTGTGCATGATGACTGATGCCCTCCGTTGCAGGCCTTGAGTATACCGGATCCCGCACTCCCGAGGCCGGCCGTCCGGTCGGTTGGATTCGGTCCCCAAAACCTGTCGCCGCAGCGAAGTTAGTGATTGACATGGCCCGGGCGACGTCCGAGTATCAGCCCGAGATCAGGGCTGCATTAGAGCACAAACCGAGCGGGCCGTCCTGCCCAATCTGCAGGAAGGGGCTGGCTGCCTGCGAAAGTCTTGACGGAAACCTGAACGGAGGGCTGTCCATGCGTCGAGTTCTACAGAGCGTCGCGGCGGTTTGCGCGCTAGCCGCACTCGTCTTGAGTCCGGTTCCGGCAGCGGCCCAGGAAGCCGCGAGCATCGTCGGCATTGTGCAGGACTCGTCGGGCGCGGTCCTGCCCGGCGTCACGGTCGAGGCCGCCAGCCCGCGCTGATCGAGAAGGTGCGCACCGCGGTCAGCGACGGCTCGGGTCGCTTCGCCATCATCAGCTTGCGCCCCGGACACCTACACCGTGACGTTCAGCCTGCGCTGGATTCAAGACGGTGCGCCGAGAGGGGATCGTGCTTGAAGGTGCGTTCGCGGCCACGGTCAACGCCAACCTGGAGGTCGGCGCGCTCGAGGAAACGATCACGGTGACGGGTGCGTCGCCCATCGTGGACCTGCAGAGCACCCAGAACCAGTTCGTGGCCAACCGCGAAGTGCTCGACGTGCTGCCCGCGACACGGTCGATGCAAGGCGGGGCTAGCCTGGTGCCCGGCGTCAGCTTCTACAGCCAGGGGTTCGTGAGCACGATGTCCGTGCACGGCTCGAACACCGCCGACCAGCGAATCTACCAGGATGGCATGCGCATCGGCCAGAACCTGACCGGCACGGGCAGCCAGGGCAACGGCACGGGCGTCAACGACCTCGGTCAGGAAGAGCTCGTGTTCGACGCGGGCGGCCAGTCGGCCGAGACGGCCCTCGGCGGCGTGCGCATGGATTCGATCCCGAAGGAGGGCGGCAACCGCTTCTCCGGCGCGTGGCGCACGTTCTTCTCGAACGGGTCGCTCCAGAACGACAACGTGCCCGACGATTTGCGCGCAGTTCATCCGCGAGGGCGACAGCGTCGACTATCTCTTCAACACGAACGCGACCTTCGGCGGCCCGATCATACAGGATCGCCTCTGGTTCTTTGCAGCGGTCCAGGCTGATCGCGCAGGACGACAGTTCGTGGCGAATATGTACTACCCGGACGGCAGCCGGGTGAGGCGCGAGAACGAGCCCGCCCCGCACGGCACGATCCGCCTGACGGCCCAGCTGTCGCGCCAAGAACAAGCTGCGCGGCGCGTACTACAACTCGAACGGCAACACGAAGCGCTACGACGTCGGGTGCACCGCGACGAGCGGCAACGTGTGTCTCGTGCACGTCTCCGGAGGCGGCGTACCAGCTGCCGACGCCCGATGCAGCAGTCGGCGACGCCAAGTGGACGTCGACCGGTGACCAACCGGCTGCTCGTCGAAGTCGGCGCAGTCGATGGCCATCTCGACCTACCGCTTCGACTACCAGCCGGAGAACGGCCCTATCGCCGTCCAGAACCGCAACAGCTCGACCGGCTGGCGGACGGTGGCATCGGCGACGGCCTATCGCGGACTACCTGAGCAAGGTGTGCAACATGATCGCGACGGTGTCGTACGTGACCGGATCGCACAACCTCAAGGCCGGCATGAACTACGAGTGGGGCGACTCCCGGAACCGGCTGGACAACCGGGCCTCCATGTCCGTGCTCACGCTTGCGAACAACGCGGCCGGAGTGCCGACGGCCAACTCGGTGACGGTGCGCAACACGCCGACCACGAGGCTCGACGACGCTGGATGCCGACAGCGGGCTTCTTCGTCCAGGATCGATGGACCAAGATCGCCTGACGCTCTTCGGCGGGCTTCCGGTACGACTGGTTCACCGCGTCGTATCCGGATCAGATCGGCGCCCGCCAACCCGTTCGTTCCCGACGCGCGACATTCCGCGGCCAGGACTGCCAGCCCTGCTGGAAGGATTGGTCGGTCCGCGTCGGCGCCTCGTTCGACCTCTTCGGCAACGGCAAGACCGCGCTGAAGACGTCGATCGGGCAAGTTCCTCGCGGCGAACGCGCTCGGCTTGACGACGTCGCCTGAACCCACTCGGCGCGCAATCCGATACGCGGACCTGGAACGATCTCGACCGAAACGGCACCGCGGTCAACGCCGACGGCAGCCCGCAGTGGGCCGAGATCGGTGCGACGCGCAACGCCAACTTCGGTCTGCCGGCCGGGTCGACTGCGCATCGATCCGGGGCTGCCGCGCGGCAACAACTGGGAGGAGACCGATCTCGGTGCAGCACGAGCTGCTTCCCGAACTTGTCGGTGACCGCCGGCTACTACCGCCGGCAGTTCTACAACATCTCGTACACCGACGAATCTCGACGTCGATCCGGTGACTCGACTAGACGCCGTTCACCATCGTCGGGCCGACGCATCCGAACCTGCCGGACGGCGGCGGCGAGATCATCACGCTCTACAACCTGAACGCGAACAAGGCCGGTGTGGTCAACAGCGTCCAGACCTGGTCGGACAGCCGCACGCGCGTTTACAACGGCGTCGAGTTCAGCTTCAACGCGCGCCTCGGCAAGGGCTTCGTGTTCGGCGGCATCACCACCGAGCGGACGCAGCTCGACAACTGCACGGACCTGGCGAACTCCAACCCGAACAACCTGCGCTTCTGCGAGCAGGTGCCGCCGTTCCGGACGCCTCTACAAGGGGTCGGCGTCCTACATGCTGCCGTACGAAATTCAGCTCGGCGGGTCGTTCCAGGCGCGGCCCGGCATCCCGATCGGCGCGGACTACACGGTCACGTCGGCCCTCGCCGGCCGGCCGCTGACCGGGGGCGTCAGCAGCATCACGGTGAACCTCGTCGACCCGACTCAACTCTTCTACGACTACGTCTACACCAACGATATCCAGGTGTCGCGTATCTTCAGGATTGGCCGGACGCGGATCCGCGCCTTCATGGAGATCTTCAACCTGGTGAACGATTCGACCATCTACACGCGCGACGAGACGTTCAGCGCGAACGCGGCACAGCAGACCTGGTACAACCCGATCGACCTGGTTGATTCGAGGCGGTTCCAGTTCGGTTTCCAGATCGACTTCTAGAAGGGCTTAGGGCTCAAGGCTCACGGCTTAGGACGATAGGCTTACGGCTCAGGTTTTCTGGTTCCAGCACGGCGGTTTGGCCTTACCCTAGAAGGGTTGGCCGAGCCGTCGCTGCTGGAGCCGGCCTGAGCCATGAGTCTTGAGCCCTGAGCCGTTGTTTGGAGGCCGAATGATGCGTGTGGCACTTCGTTCCCTCGTGGCGGTCGGCTTCGTCGCCGCCGTCGGGTCCCCCGCGTTCGCCGCGCCGACCTTCTCCAAGGACGTCGCGCCGATCCTCTACAAGAACTGCGTCGAGTGTCACCGGCGCCGGCGCGATGGCGCCGATGTCGCTCATGACCTACGAGGACGCGCGGCCGTGGGCGCGCGCGATCAAGACAGAAGGTCGTCCGCGCGAGATGCCGCCGTGGGGCGCCGACCCGACGGTCGGCAAGTTCGCGAACGACGTCAGCCTGCAGCCAGGCGGAAATCGACACGATCGCGGCGTGGGTCGACGCCGGCGCGCCGGAAGGCAACCGCGCCGAGCTGCCCGAAGGCGCCGCAGTTCGCCGAGGGCTGGTCGATCGGCAAGCCCGACCACGTCTTCAAGATGATCGAAGCCGTTCACGGTGCCGGCTGACGGCACCGTGCCGTATCTCTACGTCACGGTCCCGACCAATCTCAAGGAAGACATCTGGGTCCGCGGCATCGAGCTCAGACCGACCGACCGCCGCGTCGTCCACCACATCATCAGCGACCTCGTCGAGGACGATGGCAAGCCGGACGATCCGGAGCCGAAGCTGGCGCAAGCGATCCGGGCCGCAAGGAGATCGGCGGCGTCGGCGGCCTCGTGCCGGGCCGTCTCTACGAGCGTGTTCGAAGAAGGCGTCGCGCGGAAGATTCCGGCCGGCGCCGACATCGTGCTGCAGATGCACTACACGACGATCGGCCAGGCCGTCGATCGATCAGACCGAGATCGGCGTGATCCTCGCCAAGGAGCCGCCGTCGCGCGCTGCGCGTCGAGGGCGGCGGCCAGATGCCGAACATCGCCGTTCGTGATTCCGCCGAACCATCCGAACTACGAGGTCACGGCCAAGACGCGTGATCGACAAGGACACGTATCTCACGCACGCTCTACCCGCACATGCACGTGCGCGGCAAGGACGTGAAGTACAAGCTCATCTATCCCGGACGGCCGCGAGGAAGTCGTGCTGAACGTGCCGAAGTACGACTTCAACTGGCAGACCAGCTACCGGCTCGCCGAGCCGAAGTTCATGCCCAAGGGATCGACGCTCATGGTCATCGCGCCACTACGACAACTCGACGGGCAACCGGTACAACCCGGATCCCGACAGCGAAGTCCGCTGGGGCGATCAGACCTGGGAAGAGATGCTGATCGGCTACTACAGCACGACGGATGCGCCGCGGCGCCGTCCGGCGCCTACAGGGGCTCAGCAGCAGTAGAGATCGTGCAATTTACGATTTACGAATTCACGATGTGAAATTCGTTGAGGTCGGTTCTCCAGACGGGAGCCGGCCTCTGTCTTTCTGTGAGGCATCTGAGGCCATGATGCGCGCTGACGGTGCTCTCGGCGATGGCTCTGGCATGCGGCGACCGGCGGCGTCGGCGCAGGCGCCTGACGGCCGCGCGGTGTTCGAGAAGGCAGTGCGCGTCGTGCCACACGGGCGGCCGACCCGCGCGCGCCGACCGTCGACGCGCTGCGCGCAGCGGACGCCCGAGTCGATCGTCGAATGCGCTGACGGCCGGGCCTGATGCGCCAGCAGGGCGCGCGCGCTGGCAGAGCGCCGAACGCCGGGCCGTCGCTGAGTATCTGGCCGGCCGCGCCATCGCTGGCGCCGCGGCAGACGCTCGCTCGCGGGCCGCTGCGCCGCCCCGGTGGAGCCTTCGACGCGAGCCGAGGTTCCAGTGGACCGGCTGGGGGCCCGTCGCTGACCAACACGCGGTTCCAGCAGCGCCGAGCCGCTGGCCTGACTGCCGACACGACGCCGAAGCTGACGCTGAAGTGGGCGTTCGGCTTCCCGACACGACCGCGGCAAGGGGCATGCCGACCGTCGCCGGCGGCCGCGTGTTCTTCGGCGGCGATGGCCGCGCGGTCTACTCGCTCGATGCGCGTACGGGCTGCATCGTCTGGCGCATCGAGGCAGGCGGACCGGCGTCCGATCCGCCGTCGTCGTCGGACCGCGCCCGGGCGGCGGGCACGTCGCGTACTTCGGGGACGCAACGCGCCACCGTGTACGCCTGGACCCCGCAGACGGACGCGTGCTCTGGTCCACGCGCGTCGACACACATCCGAGCGCCAGAATTACCGGATCGCCCGTCCTCTATCAGAACCGGCTCTACGTGCCCGTGTCGTCGCTCGAGGAGGGGCAGGGCGAGCAACGCGCAGGTACGAGTGCTGCACGTTCCGCGGCAGCGTCGCCGCGCTGGACGCCGCGAACGGTCGGCTGATCTGGCAGACGCATACCATCCCGACGAGGCCGAGCCGATCGGCAAGAACCGCGCGGGCGTCACGCGATGGGGACCATCGGGCGCCGCGATCTGGTCGGCGCCGACCGTCGATCCGCAACGCCGCCTGGTGTATGCCACCACCGGCAACATGTACACGGAGCCGCAGCAGGCGACGAGCGATGCCATCCTCGCGTTCCGCATGGACAACGGGGCGGTCGCGTGGACGGCGCAGGTCTCGCCCCAGGATGTCTTCGTGGTCGGCTGCGGGGCGACGCCGCGGCGCGAACTGTCCGGACGAGAAGACTCTCGGGCCGGACTTCGACTTCGGCAACTCGCCGATCCTCGGCGACGGTCGGCGGACGCGACCTGCTGCTCGTCGGCTCGAAGTCCGGCGTCGGCTGGGCGCTCGATCCCGATCAGCAAGGGCGCGGTCGTGTGGCAGTACCGCGCCGGGCAGGGGAGCGCGCTCGGCGGCATGGAGTGGGGATCCGCGGTCGACGGCGAGCTCGTCTACTTCCCCGTGTCCGACGTGCTCGGAAAGGAGCCTGGCGGCCTGCATGCGGTGAGACTCGACAACGGGCGAGCGAGCCTGGTTCGCGCCGCCGGCTCCGCTCAAGTGCGGCGCGCGAAGCCGCGGCTGCAATGGCGCGCTGATGGCAGCTATCTCGGTCATCCCCGGAGTGGTGTTCGCGGGGTCGATCGACGGCGGCGTCCGGGCGCACTCCACGAAGGACGGCTCGGTCATCTGGGAGTTCGACACCAACCGGTCGTTCGAGACCGTCAACGGCGTCGCCGCGAAGGGCGGCACAATCAACGGCCCGGGCCCGGTCGTCGCCGGCGGGATGCTCTACATCAACTCGGGCTACGGCCAGCTCGGCGGCCGTCCGGGCAATGTGCTGCTGGCCTTCGGCGTCGACTAGCGCTCGGGCGGTGTGGCGCGCGGTTTACGCGCGCCACAGCTCGGCGTCCCGCTCGACTTCAGGATTTTTTCTGCGCCGGTACGCGTTGAACCCAGCGGTACGGCTTTGAAGAGTTCTTCCAGAACACCTTCTCCATTGCCGTGGGCCCCTTGGTCTTCACGTACGCGCGGGAGACGCCGATGACGTTCGGATACGAGTTGAACTCGACGCCGTCGGACTGCGGCCAGTCGCTGCCGAACAGGATGCGGTCCTCGCCGAAGACGTCCCACATCTGGTCGAGCCAATCCTTGTAGGTGCCAAGGTCAGTCGACACCTTGCCGTTCACCGGGCGCACCACTTCGGACAGCTTGGCGTACACGTTGGGCCGCTTGCCGAGCTCCTTCAGGTCGGCGACGAACTTGTGCACGGGCCGCCTGATCCGAATACTCCTTGACCCGGTACGTAATGCCCGGAATGTGATCCAGCACCACGCGAAGGATTGGCACCTTGTCGAGCACCTTCAAGAGCGTGGCGGTCCCGTCAAGCCGTAACTCGGCGTGTCGATGTCGATGCTGCAGTCGGCGTCGGCCAGCCGCTTGATGTTGGCCATGTACTCCGGCTTTCGAAAGGCCATCGCGTAACCCGCCCTCGCGAACGCCCAGGAACATCTTGTTCTGAGCGAGCTTCTGAAGGTTCTTGAGGAAACTCCGCGTCCGTTCGGGTCGAGCCGGCCGACCACGCCGACGATGACCGGATTGTCCTTGGCCACGTCGAGCAGCCAGTAGTTGTCCTCGAGCGTGGCGGCCGCCTCGACGATGACGGCGCCGACGACGCCGAAGGGCTCCGCGACGAGGTTGAAGCGATTGGGCAGTGCGATGTGCCCCTGAGGCGGCTCGCCGCCCGCCGGCATGTCGCGCGGATATCCCATCCCGCCTGGCCGGCTCTTGTCGAAGATGTGGATGTGGGTGTCAATCACCGGGAACGGCGACAGGACCTCGGCGCGCATCCGGGCCGCCTCCGCGGCCGGCACGCGTTGCGCCTTGACCGCCGTCTCCAGCGCGAGCGGCAGCGCCGCGAGAGATCCGATGAATTGCCTGCGACTGAACGGGACCGTCATACGCCTCCTCGGGAGGACTGAAATGCAGGATTTGGCTGCATGCTCGCATTGGCGAGGCGGAAAGTAAACAGGGTGGGCCGTCGACTCTATTGCGCCCTCGTGTACTGCCCCGTGCCGAGCCTCCGGAAGGGGCCGCCATCTACGGAGAACTCCTCGGTGATCTCGAACGCCGTCTCGGAGGTCACGGCGATGACGCGGCGCAGCTGATACGTGCGGTTGCCGGCACGCACGGGTGAGGTCTGGAAGACGATGGCGAGCGGGCTGTGCCAGCTGGCCACGCTCAGCAGCTCCACGCCGTCGGGCCTCCGCTCGAGAAATGCGAGGGCTCTGGCGTCCGGGTCGAAGCCGATCGAGATGTTCTCCCGATACGTCTTGCCGTTGACCTGGCTGTCGACCTGTCCTGTGATGAAGTTTGCGCCCGCTCCCTTGGCGAACGTCGCCGTGCCGTCACGGCTGCCCACGCTCAGCGGCGGAAACTCGCCTCCCAGGTACTCGAAGGTCCACTTCCCGAGAAAGTACGCCACGCTCTGCTCGACCTGCGGCTGCACGACCTCTTGCCGCCCGCGTCGCTGCAGGGCGAATGCCACATCGAACGCCTGAGGACCAACCGACAGTGCCCCTGCTCCTGTCGCACGGTTGGCCTCGACGAGCAGGTCGCCCTTGACGGCTACGGGGCCCAGTTTCGAGTCTGCCGCGGCCTCGAACGTGACGCGGTTGCCGGCGACAGTGACGGTCTTGAGCGGCACCTCCCCAATGCCACCGAGGCCGGTCGCAATGCCTGAGTAGACATCGCCTCTCTTCACCAGCGTGATGATGAATGGGCTCTCGGCGCCGGTCGCCGGCTTGATCGTGCCGCGCCAGTTGCCGGCGATGGGATCGGCGGGCTGTGCCGCCTGTTGCCCGGCCAAGCCGAAGCCGAGCGAAGCGATGAGAGCTGATGTCGCAAAGAAGTGTCGCATAGCGGTTTTTGTACTGAAGACCGGGCCGTTATCTCTGCCTTCGCGGCTGGCTCTGGAACTTCTCCTGAAAATCGAGCTGGGTCTTGAACAGCGCCGTTCCCGTGCGGATCGTCTCCCCGAGCTCGATGTGGGGCTCGCTCTTCAGGTCGAATGCGGGCCACTTCGGCAGCCCGGGACCGTTCGGATCCCCTCGCGTGACGAAGTTCGCCCAGTAGCTCGACATCTGATCGGCGAGCCGGCGGTCGACATCCGTGTAGGCGAAGCCCGCCTCGCGCGGATCGATACCCAGCACGTTGAACACGTACGGGATCTCCGCCGCGTGAAAGGCGCGAAGCTCGCTTGCGCGCGGGCTCGGCGGCACGTGGCTGAAGAGGTACAGATACGCCCGCTGCCCGGCCGTGACCGTGTGGCGGGCCCACGTGCGCATGTGCCACGAAAACGTGGCGTCGCGCCCCGCTGCGAGGAGTGCACGCGCGATGTCGGCCTCTCCCTTGACGTCGTACGCCTTCTCGAAGTCCTTCGCCAGGTCTCCATACTGCGTCGCGATTCGCTTCCTGAAGTCCTCCATCGTCGCCGGCAGGTTCGCACCGCCGCCGAGCGTGGTCATCTCATCTGCATTGGACCCGACGAGCACTGGTACCTTGGGCTGCAGCTTCTGGCGGAAGACCTCGCGGATCTCGTACGGCAGGACGAGGCCGTCGATCGTTTCCTGCGTGCGGAATCCCGGCACCGCGAGGAGCTTCTCCGCCGGCACTTGCCGCAGCGCCGCGATAGACTCCACCCCGGCGGCCTTCACGAAGTTCGCGCCCACCGTCTCGGCCGACACGACGCCGTCTCGGTCCACCTTCAGGAACGCACCGCGTCCGAACCGCCCGCCGCTTTCGCCCACGGCCCGGTGGAACAGCCCCGCGGACACCGGCGTCGCGAGCAGCGTGTTGACGCTCCACGATCCCGCGGACTCGCCGCCGATCGTGACCCGCCCGCGATCGCCGCCAAACGCGCCGATGTTCCGCTGGACCCATCGGAGCGCGGCGATCTGGTCCATGACGCCGTAGTTGCCCGAGGTGCGGTTCGACAGGTCGGCGGCCGTCGCATTGAGCGGCGCTTCGGCCGTCAGCTCGCGGTGCGCCAGGTAGCCGAACACACCGAGCCGGTAGTTGATCGAGACGACCACGATGCCCTTGCGGGCCAGCGCCGCCCCGTCGCGGACGTCGCTGGTGCTCGAGCCGCGTGTGAGCGCACCGCCGTGGATCCACACGAACACGGGAAGCCGCTGCCGATCGCCCGCCTTGACCGGCGTCCAGACGTTGAGGGACAGGCAGTCTTCGCTCAGCGGACGCATCGGCCTGATGTAGACCGATCCGTTCGGATACTGCGTTTGCTGACACTCGGGGCCGTACTCGGAGCCGTCGCGCACGCCCGTCCATGGCGCCACCGGCTGCGGCGGGCGCCAGCGGAGGTTGCCGACCGGCGCCGCGGCATACGGGATGCCCCGGAAGGTGCGCACCCCGTCGGTCGACATGCCCGACACGAGGCCGCTGTCGGTCTTCACCGTATCGTCGGCGGCGCGGAGCGGCAGCAGCGCGGCGGCGAGAGCGACGGCGGTTGCCGCGAGAAGGCGCCGCAGCATCATCGGGCGGCGGCGGCCGTTGCCGCAGGCGCGAGCGCAGCCTTCTTGTGCGCGTCGAAGAAGTCGAAGAGGCCCGGGAAGTTCGGCGCGACCACGTCGCCGTGGTTGCCACCGGGCACCTCGATGTATTGATGCACCACGCCCAGCTCCTTCAGCTTCGCCACCATCGCGCGTGACCCTTGGACGCTGACGGTCGGGTCCGCATCGCCGTGCACGACGAACTGCGGGATGTGCTTGATGCGCTCGAGTGTGGCGGGGGCGCCGGAGCCGGCGTACATCCCGAGCGCGGCCCAGATCGCCGGAAACTTCGGCGCCATCTTCCACGTGCCGATCGCGCCCATCGAGTGGCCCATGAGGTAGATGCGGTTCTCATCGATCTTGTATTGCTGCCGCACGATCTCGAGCACCCGCATCACATCCTGCTCGCTCCGCTCCTGGACGCGTCGGGTGTTCGGATCCGCTGGCGGGTTGCCGACGCCCCAGCCGTACGACCCGTCCACGCGATACCCGAGCGGGGCGGCGACAATGTAGCCGCGCTGTTCGGCAAGCTTGGGGAAGGCCTGGTCGTAGTTGTCGAAGAACGAATTCTCGGTGCCCCCGAGGCCGTGGAGCGCGACGATCAGCGGATACGGCTTCGATCCGTTGTAGGCCCTGGGCACGTACATCCGGTAGGGCATGATCTCGCCCGCCGAGGCGAGAGGGTAGTGGCGCTTGAAGTCGCCGGTCTTCCCGGTGAATGCGTTCTTGCCCGATCGCGCGGCTGCGGCCACCGCCTCCGCCGCGGGGAAATCGCGGTCGGGATCGAAGGTGCTGAGCTCGAGCCGGCCGCGGTTGACGTTCCGCATGCGGTCAACCGGGTACAAGATGTCGGCGCGCACGGCTTCCGGCGCGCGCGCGGCATCGGCTTCGAGCTTCGCCACCAGCGAGTCGAGACCCTTTCGGAGGCTGATGGTCAGCACGGCCGTTCCCAGCTGGCGTTCAGCGTCCAGCACCTCGATGCCCAGCTGGTACGTGCCGTCGGCGACGCCAGCGAGGTCGAGCTCGAACGGGTAAGGCGAATCGCGCAGGTCGCGGCCGACGCCGTCGAACGCGCCCAGATCCTTGACGAGAGGCGGCGGACCGGAAGGCGCCTGCGCCGGGCCAGCCGGCCGCGCGCGCAGCGACGCTTTCGCGGTGAGCGGCCGCTCGAGCTTGATGGACGGGCTGTAAATCTGTTCCAGGCGAACCTCGTAGGGCCGCGAAGAGTCCACGACCACCCGGTCCGACCGGATCGCGAGCGATCCCGCGTAGTCCGCTTCGTCGGTCCACGGCCGCCCTGCCAGCAGCGACGTGCCCTTCGCGAGCAGCCGTCGAACCTCGCCGGTCTTCCCCAGCCGGCTCGCCTCGGCCAGCTCGCGGTCGACGGCGTCGATCTGAACCTTCAGTTCTCCCTCGGGCCGGACGGTCGCCTTGCGGCTGTTGTACCTGACCCGCAGCGACTGCAGGCTGGTCAGCGCCTGTGCGGTCGCCGCAGCCGGAACGAGAACCGCCAACGCCCAGATCGCCAGCGCTCGGAACAGCTTCTTCATACTCACCTCATGAACGGTCGAGGGGATGGTACACGAAGTTCGGTGCTCGGTTCTCGGTGCTGGGTGCCCGGTGCGCCGCTCGGTTCTGGGTGCTCGGTTCAGGCTGTCGCCGGCCTCGGCTCCAAGTAAAAGAGGTCTGCGCCTGCGGCTATCCCGAGCCGAGGACAAGCAGATCCGAGGCGAGGGATCAGCGTCAGTTCGCGCTGGGGGTGGGGCCCCGGCGCAAGTTAAAGAATGCTGGCACCGCGCCGTCGACAGGGACGTCGCCCCCGGCCGCCCTCCGGCGCTCTACTGAGCCACGTAATCCAGGTTGACCTGCAGCGGATACCGCCGCGGAATCGGGATCGCGAACTCGTCCGGGGGCGCGGGCGTGGCGACGATCTCGACCTTGGCGCCGGCCGGCAGCTCGATGGGCTCCGCCAGCCAGTACCGCCGGTACCACTGCGGCTGCGCCGAGCGGAGCTGCAGCAGAGGGACTCTCCGTCCGCCTTGCAGGACAGCGTGCACGTCGACGGTCTGATAGGCCTGATCGAAGCTCGGGCGGATGGCGACGACCCGTGCGGCGGTCTTGAGCGCGCCCGAGAAGGTGTGCTTCTCCGGCGCCTCGCCGGAGGTCGGACCATCGATGGCCAGTGCCTGAAGCTCGCGGCCCGACACCGGCGCGTCGGTCAGGTACAGGCCCACGGTGCTCTTGTCGGAGCGGGTCTCCTGCTCGTCCTGCCAGTGCTTCTTGTAGTGGACCTGCAGCTTGATCTTCGCGCCCGCCGGCACCTTGAACGCGGCGCCGCTCGGCGCGGCCGTCGCCTCGTGGCCGGGCACCCACGCCGCGAGCACCGGGCCGTTCTCGACCGACACCACGGCGTCCCTGACCATCGAGGTCCGCCCCGGCATCAGGTCGGCCGCCTTGACCCACTTGACCTCGGTGAAGCCGGTCGAGAGCAGGAATTCCTTCGTCTCTTCCATCGTGCCCGCCGGCAGCGTGTGCTCGGCGGCCATCGGGATCTTCACGTCCGGTTCGCCGGCGCGCCACACGTTGACGGGCGGCGCAAACGCCGGCGGGTCCTTCGCGAAATCGCCTTGTGGTGTGCCACCAACGGCCCACGTCACCAGGACATCGAGCTCGCGGGTGGGCAGCGGGTGGCCCGCCTTCACGGCCGGACCCATCATGTCCGGGTACCAGGGCGGCATCTTCTCGCCGACCAGCTGCTCGCGGATCGACTCGGCCCAGGGGATCGCGTCTTTGTACGACATGAGCGACATCGGTGTCGGCCCGCCGTCGAAATGGCACCGGCTGCACCGTTCGCGCAGGATCGGGTAGACGTGATCGTTGTAGTTGTACGGCGACGTGATGGCCTTGTGCGCTTCGGTGACCGGCGACAGCAGCGTCGCCATCACGATCGCTCCGGCCGTTCCGACCGCCGCCGCGAGACCGACGTTAAGGCTTCGACCCATAAGCAGTTTTGATGTCCGCGATCGCCGCGGCAAACGTGTTGTAGCTTTCGGTGAGCTTTTCGCGGTTTCCGAGGTCGCCGTAAAGATCCAGCATCCATGCCGCAAGCACCACGCGGCGGATCGCGTTGGAGGCCTGCGCGCGCTGTCGGTTCGGCAGCTCCGCCGTGGTGTCTTCCAGAGCAATCGCGATGTCCTTGCTCAGCATCGTCGGCTGGTAGACGAACCCGAACTGCCCATCCTTGATGAGCGTGTCGACCTCGGTGCTGCACAGCGCGAGCAGGCGCAGAAGCTCTGACGAGACCTTGGGCAGCGTCTGACCGAGCGCCACGGCATCGAGGCGCGACATCGTCGGGTTGCAGTTGGTCATCGTCTCTGCCAGGTTCGATGAACCGGCCGACGTCGTGGCCATCGGCGTGGACATCGTCACGCCCGACATCGGCGGACGTGAGCCAGGCGCCGGCGATGCGGACGGTGCCGCCGCAGGTGCAGGCTGGGCCGCGGAGGCCGTGGCCGGCGCCGGCTTGGCGCCCGTCGTGGCGGCGGCTGTGGTCTGCGGTGCAGGCTTGGCGCCGGTCCCGGGCGCCGTGGGTGGCGCGACCGAGATCTCCGTGAACGTGAAATCGAACCGCTGCTCGGGTTCGCCCTTCTTGAACACGAGCTTGGCCGCGACACGGAGCGGCGCTTCCTTGCTGATGGCGGGCGTGTTGGGGATGCTGGCCTCGAGCGTGAGGCCGTCGCGCGCCACGCTCAACGGCACCGAAGCGATCTCGCGGTTGTTCTCCTCGCGGGTCACCAGCCGGCCGGTGAACTCCTTCGGCGAAATCGGCTTGGTGAAATTGTCGTAGAAGTACATCCGGAACTGGCCCGCGCGAGGATAGGTGCCTTCGAGATGATGCCACTTGTCCGCGGCCATGAAGAACTGGCCGCCGTAACGCGGGTTGTGATCGCCGTGGGCGCGCAACGCCTGTTCGAGCTTGCGCGGCTGCCCGTTCGCGCAGTTCCCCGGCTCGAGCAGCCGCGAATTGGTCGCATCCGGGCAGCTCCAGTACTTCGAGACGGTCACCTGGACGAGCTCGCGCTTGTCGATCGGGCAGACGCCGGGCTTGGTCGTGATGACGGCGGCGTGATTCGGACACGACCACGCGATGTCGAGCCGCACCGGCTCCAGATCCATACGGCAGATCGGACAGCGGCCCGGTTTGTCGTCCACGACCTCGGCGTCCATCGGACAGATGTAAGAGACCGGCGGCAGCTGTTCCTGCGCGTGCGTGTGAAGGAGGCCCAGCCGTGGGACCTGCGGCAGCTGAGATCCCAGCATCAGCAGGGCGACCAGCACTGGAAAAGTTCGCCTGGCAGACATGTCCTTATCTTAAGCCTTTCCGGGCAGAATCACGCCCCGGGCGCCCTCGCCGGAGGCCAGGGCGCCGAGCGCCTCGTTCACCTCCGTCAGCTGGTACGTCCGGCTGACCAGCTCCTTGAGCTTGAGCCGGCCCTCCCGGTACCAGCCCGCCAGCCGGGCGATGTCGGCAGCAGGACACCCCGACCCATAGACTGACCCGATCACCCGCTTGTCGTGCATGACAAACGGGAACAAGGGCAGGGACGCCACAGCATCGAGGCGTGACAATCCGGTGATAACCACGGCGCCGCCTTTTCGCGCGCCCGCGAGCGCCGCTGCTAGCGTCTCTGGCGTTCCGACCGTGTCGAAGACGAAATCCGCGCCGCCGCCGGTGAGGTCGCGGATGGCATCCACCAGATTGGACGCCGCCTCAACCGTGTCGGTGGCGCCGAACTGCCTGGCAAAGGCGAGCGGCGGGGCCGTGCGGTCGAGCGCCACGATCTTCGTCGCGCCGCAAATGGCGGCCCCCTGCACCACGTTCAAGCCCACGCCGCCCGCGCCGATGACGGCGACGCTGGCGCCCGCTGGCACCCTGGCGGCCGTCGTGACGGCGCCGACGCCGGTGACCACCGCGCAGCCGAGCGTCGCGAGCGCCTCGAACGGCGTGTCGCGGTCCACGACCACCGCTCCGGCCTGGTCGACGACCGCATGCTGAGCGAAACAGGCGGTGCTCAGAAAGTGCGCCACATCCTGTCCGCGCGCACGGATCCGGCGTCGCCCCCGACGGCAGCTTGTTGCGGAACGTGGTCCGGTCGAGCCGGTCACAGAGCACTTCACGCCCGGCGGCGCAGGGCGGGCAGACACCGCACGGAGGCGCCCAGCAGAAGACCACGTGGTCGCCCGGTCTGACCCGGGTGACATCCGCGCCCACCTCGAGGACGACGCCGGCGCCTTCGTGCCCGAGGACGACCGGTGTACGAATCGGCCAGTCTCCCCGTGCCGGGTGCAGGTCCGAGTGGCACACGCCAGCGGCGCGCACCTCGACCAGTACCTCGCCCGCCCCCGGCGGTCCGAGCTCGACGTCTTCCACCGAGAGCGGCTTCCCGCTCTCCCAGAGCACCGCGGCCGTTGTACCGAATTCCCAATTCCTAATTCCTAATTCTCAATTTGATGTTTTCGCCGCGAGCGCGTGAGCCTGGCGAGCGAGATAGAGCACCCGATCACCGAACGTCGCAAACCGGGCGTCGTCGGTCTGCCCGCGCGAGTAGCGGTAGAAGATCTGCTGGATGACGACGGCGATCTTGAAGAGCGCGAACGTTTCGTAGAACGCGATGCCCGAGACGTCGCGGCCGGACTGCGCAGCGTAGCGCGCAATGATCTCGTCGTGCGTGAGCCAGCCGGGTCGATGCGTCACCGTGGTGAGCGCGTCGCGCTGCGACGGAGGGGCAGTCGGCGCCCAGTAGGCGAGGAGGATCCCCACGTCCACCAGCGGATCGCCGAGCGCGCTCATCTCCCAGTCGAACACGGCGACGATACGAGCGAGGTCGTCGTGATCGAGCAGCACGTTGTCGAGCTTGAAGTCGCCGTGGACGATCGCCGGCCGGACCGGATCCGGCGGCAGGTGGGCGACGAGCCACTGGGCGAGATGCTCCATCTCCGGCACGTCTGCGATCTTCGACCGGTGCCAGCGTTCGGTCCATCCGCGGACCTGTCGTTCGACGAAGCCCGCCGGTTTTCCCAGGACCGCCAACCCGGGCTGTGAGATGTCGACGGCGTGCAGATGCGCCAGCGTGTCGATGAGCGTTTCGCTGACCCGCCGGCGCAGCGCCGGTTGATCGACGAGCCCCGGGGGCTCTTCGTGCCGCACGACGATGCCTCGGCGCCGCTCCATGACGTAGAAGATCGAGCCGACGATCGTCTCGTCCTCGCACAGGAGATACGAGCGGGGCGCGAGCGGGAAGACCGGGTGGATGGCCGCCAGCCAGCGGAACTCGCGCGCCATGTCGTGCGCCTTCGGCGGCACAGGGCCGAGCGGCGGGCGGCGCAGGACCAGCTCGGTGCTCGCCGAACCGAACGAGGTAGGTCAGGTTGGAGTGGCCGCCCGGAAACTGCGACACCTCCATCTCGCGACCGAGATCGAGGCCCGGGACATCCTGCGCTCGCAGGTGCGCGCGAAGGTACGCGGCCAGGCGCGGCCAGTCGAGGGCTTCGGTGGCTCGAACGTGCTGGGTGTCGCCCGAGGATGGGCCTCGCTCGCTCACGGAGCGCTAGACTATCATCCGCCCCATGAACCTGGATCTGTCGGAGAAGACCAAGGCACTGGCGACGACCCTCGCGGCGTTCATGGACGAGCACATCTACCCGAACGAACGGCTGTTCAACGAGCAGCTCGGGCAGGGCGATCGCTGGCAGCCGGTGCAGATCATCGAGACGCTCAAGCCCAAGGCGAAGGCCGCCGGCCTGTGGAACCTCTTTCTGCCCGAAAGCCGGCAGGGCGCCGGCCTGACCAACCTCGAGTACGCGCCGCTCTGCGAGATCATGGGCCGCTCCCCGCGCTTCGCGCCCGAGGTGTTCAATTGCTCGGCGCCCGACACGGGCAACATGGAAGTGCTCGTCCGGTACGGCAGCGACGAGCAACGAAAGAGGTGGCTCGAGCCGCTGCTCGCGGGCGAGATCCGGTCCTGCTTCGCCATGACGGAACCCGACGTCGCGTCGTCGGACGCGACCAACATCCAGTCGCGCATCGAGCGCGATGGCGACGACTACGTGCTGAACGGCCGCAAGTGGTACATCTCCGGCGCCGGCGACCCGCGCTGCAGGATCGCGATCTTCATGGGCAAGACGGACCCCGCCGCCGCGCGCCACCAGCAGCAGTCGATGATTCTCGTGCCGATGGACACGCCGGGCGTCACCATCAGGCGCATGCTGCCGGTCTTCGGGTACGACGACGCGCCGCATGGGCATGCGGAGATCACGTTCGAGAACGTGCGCGTGCCTGCCGCCAACATGCTGCTCGGCGAGGGCCGCGGGTTCGAGATCGCGCAGGGGCGGCTCGGTCCGGGTCGCATCCACCACTGCATGCGGCTCATCGGCCTGGCCGAGCGATCGCTCGAGGCGATGTGCCGCCGGGTCACGACGCGTGTCGCGTTCGGCAAGCTCCTGGCGGAGCAGGGCACGATCCGCGCGGACATCGCCGAGTCGCGGATGGACATCGACCAGGCGCGCCTGCTGACGCTGAGGGCTGCGCACCTGATGGACACCGTGGGCAACAAGGTGGCGCGTGGCGAAATCGCGATGATCAAAGTCGTGGTGCCCCGCACGGCGCTGGCGTCATCGACCGGGCCATCCAGGCGCACGGCGCCGCAGGCGTCAGCGACGACTTTCCGCTGGCGGCCGCGTGGGCGCACTCGCGGACGATCCGGCTGGCCGACGGTCCCGACGAAGTGCATCGCGACGCGATTGCCCGGCTCGAGCTCAAGAAGTACTCGGGGTGAGATTGATGCGCGTCGCCTTGCTCGTGTCTCCCCTCGTGGCGGTCGCGGTGTTGGCCGCGCAGCCGCCGCCGGCCGCCCCCGTGTCCGTCTACGAGACCTCGCTGGCCGATCTCCGGACGGCGATGGAGGAGAAACGGGTCACGTCGCGGCAGATCGTGACCGAGTACCTGACGCGGATCGCCACCTACGACACGCGGCTGCACGCGACGATGGCGGTCAACCCTCGTGCGCTCGCACTGGCGGACGAACGCGATCGCGAGCGTGCCGCGGGGCGTGTGCGGGGGCCGCTGCACGGCATCCCCATCGCGCTCAAGGACAACATCCACACGACGGACATGCCGACCACGGGAGGCGCGCTGGCCTTCCAGGGCTTCACGCCGTCGTACGAGGCGACGCTCACCACGCTGCTGAAGGACGCCGGCGCCATCATCATCGCCAAGACCGGCATGACCGAGCTCGCCAACAGGATGGCTGGCGCTCCGACGCCGATGCCGACCAACTACAACGCTGTCTCCGGTTTCGGCTTCAACCCCTACGACCCTCGGCGCGACCCGCGGCCCGGTACGGATGGCCGGCCGTCGCTCTCCCCGGGAGGGTCGAGCTCTGGCGTGGGAACGGCCGCGAGCTTCTGGGCAGCGAATGTCGGCACCGAAACCTCCGGGTCGATTCTGAGCCCGGCCAACCAGAACATGCTCGTTGGCATCAAGCCGACGGTCGGCCGGATCAGCCGGTATGGCGTGATTCCCATCACGGCAGATCAGGACACGCCGGGTCCAATCGCCCGGACGGTCCGCGATGCGGCGATTCTGCTCGGCGCGCTCGAAGGGGCAGCGCCGGATCCGAACGACCCCGGAACCCGCGCGTGCACGCCGCCGCCAGGTCGCGACTACACGCGGCACCTCACGGCGGGCGCGCTCGCCGGCGCCAGGATCGGCATTCCACGGGCGTTCTACTACGAAGCGTCTACAGCGCCGGGCACGAAGCTGCCCCGCGGCGGACTGAACGACGCGGAGTCGCATGTGATGCGCGACGCTATCGCCGTCCTCAAACAGCACGGCGCCATCGTCGTGGATCCGGCCGACATCCCCAGCGTCACTGCCGCCGATCCGCGGAACAACCTGCTCCTGTGGAGCGCCTGCTCGGGCGCCGGCCAGGCCCGCGGCGCCGACCAGGACTGCTCGATCGCGTTCAAGTACGGCATGAAGCGCGACTTCAACGCCTGGCTGGCGTCGCTGGGATCGTCGGCGCCGGTCAAGACGCTCTCCGAGCTGCGCGCGTGGAACACGGCGCACAAGAACGCCGGCGCGCTCAAGTATGGGCAGTCGAACCTCGATGTCTCGGACGAGATGGACCTCGAGCGCGACCGCGAGCGCTATCTGGCGGATCGGCAGAAGGACGTGCGGCTGAGTGGAGCGGAAGGCATCGATGCCGTGATGAAGCGCGAGCGGCTGGACGCGCTGCTGTTTCCCGCGGGGAGCGGCGCGGCCCTGGCCGCGCGGCCTGGCTATCCGACCATCATCGTGCCGTTCGGTGTCGTGCCGAATGCGCCGACGCCTCCGTTCCCGGAGGGGTTCGCGGCGAGGGCGCAACCCTATGGCGTGAGCTTCACGGGAGGCGCGTGCAGCGAGCCGCGGCTGCTCGAACTGGCGTATGCGTTCGAGCAGGCGACCCGCCGCCGCGTGCCTCCACCAGACTTGCGGTAGGGGACGCGGAGCTGTGAGTACGATCCCCGGGTGGCAGCGGCTCGTGCTGGCCTCGGCCCTGCTCCTGCTCGCCTCGAGTCCGCTCGGGCGGGCCCAGTCCGCCGGAGACGGTCAGCTCGCTGCGTATCGAACGCTCGTCGAGCGCTATCGTTCGGGCGACTACGCTGCCGCCGTGGACGCGGTGTCAGCTGGCCCGACGCAGTCCGCCGCGTCGGTCCTGACGCTCTGGTCGTCTCGAGCCGCGCCGCCCTGGATCGACCGTCTGTTTGTCCAGGCTGCGGCTCTGCTCCACACGGACCTGGCCGCCAGCTTCTGGCGTCGCGGCCGCAATGAGGATGCGTCATCGCACATCGAGCTCGCACGCCGATTCGCCGAGGCATCAGCAGGTGCGTCTGAGGCATCCGATATTTTCCGACGCCGCTGGTATCTCGGGGCTGCATTGCTCCACGCGCGCCATCTCGCACCCGGCGAGGCGATCGCATTCTTCGACCGAGCCACGCGGGCTGCGCCCAACGATGTCGCCATTCTCACGGCGAAAGCGTGGCTGCACGAGCGCGTTGCACTGTCTCCCGGGCTGAGCCGAGGCGCGTCGCTCGCGCGCGTCGAAGCCACGCGCAATCGACACCTCGCTGACGCATCCAGTCTGGCTCGTGCGGCACTTGCCGCGGATCCCACGGCGACCGAGGCTTCTCTGCGTCTGGGACGGATCGAAACGCTGCGCGGCCGGCTCCCGGAAGCGAGCGGCATTCTCGAAGGCGTCGTCGCTCGCGGCACGGGCAGTTGGCAGCAGCAGTACATCGGCCGGCTCCTTCTCGGCGCCGTTCGCGAGCGGCAGGGAAGGCGGGATGATGCGGCAGCCGTGTATCAGGAGGCGGCGTTGCTGTCGCCGGACGGACAATCGGCACGCGTTGCCCTGGCGCTTCTTCACCAGGAATCCGGGGACTTCGGACGTGCGGCCGAAGCCATGCGGCCAGTGGTGAGCCCGCGCACGAAGCGACGGCTCGAGAACGATCCGTGGGCCGATTATCTGCTGGGTCCGATTCCATTCGGGGACCTGGTCCTCGACGCCTTGCGGGTCGAGGTGCGACGACCGTGACACGCGCGGCCGCCGGGTGGCTGGCGTTCACAGCGGTGCTCCTGTGGGTGGCCTCAGGGCCCGCTGTCTCGGGCCAGGAGTTCCGATCTCAAACGGATGCCGTGGTGGTCGACGTGCTGGCGACGGATCGCGGGCGTCCGGTCGTGGGGCTGACGCCCCGCGATTTCGAGCTCCGCGACAACGGCGTCGTCCAAAGAGTCGAAGCCTTCGCCTACCAGGATTTGCCGATCACGATCATCCTGGCTCTCGATGTCAGCGAGAGCGTCACCGGAGCGAAGCTCGAACACCTGCGTGCGGCGGCCGCGTCCGTCAAAAGCGCGACCAGGCCTGGCGACCGCGTGGCCCTGCTCACGTTCTCCCACCAGCTGCAGGTCCGCTTGGCCCCCACAGAGGAGGCCTTCCAACTCGATCACCTGCTCGACGACGTATCTGCCGAAGGGGCGACGTCTCTCTACGACGCGGCGTTTGCGGCGCTCACGGTCGCCGGACGCGCACCCGGACGCACGCTTCTAGTCGTCTTCAGCGACGGTCAGGACACGACGAGCTGGACGGACCCGCGTCGTGTGCTGCGGGCGTTCGAGGGAAGCGATGTCGTCGTGTACGGGGTCGTCCTCCGCGAGTCGCTCGGCGTCACGACGTCCGCAGACGTCATGCGTCAGGCTCGCGAGCGACGATGGTTTCAAGATGCCCCGTATGCGTTCGGACAGTACTTCCTTCCGCTCCTGACCGACGCCACCGGCGGTGCCACGGTGGTAGCGGAACGGAGCGACCAGCTGCGGGACAGGTTCGATGCGGTTATCGGCGAGTTCAGAAGCCGGTATGTCTTGACCTACTCGCCATCAGGTGTCGCCCCCGATGGGTGGCACCAGATCGAGGTCAAGCTCAAACAGAAACGCGGCGCCACCCTCGCGCGCCGCGGCTACCTGAGGGGAAGCACGAGCGGGCTGCCGTAGGCGGGCCCGCCGCGTGCCTCCACCAGACTTGCGCTGACTACCGCACCCGGAACGGCGGCAGCAGGCTGCCCGCCGGGTCGGCCGTGATGACCGCCGGCCCCATGGACATCGGCGTTGGCGCGTCGAACGCCACGCACGCGCCAGGGCCGGTCAGCTCCTGCCCCAATTCGACCGTCTCCTGCGCCAGGGCGCCCAGGGCGAGCGCACCCTCGGGGTCCGAGACCCGCGAGTAGACAACAGAGCCGCCGAACACCTGGCCGAGGTAAATCAAGCCTCGACCGTTGACGTTCGCCACGTAGCGCTGCGCTGAACAGTCGCTGGTCAGGTGGAAGAACGTCACCGACCCCCTGACGAACCCGTTGCCGGTCGCAAACAACATCACGCGGTCATCGCCGACCGCACGGGCGACGAGGCCCGTGTCAGGATCGACCAGGATCCCCACCTCGGCATCCAGGCTGTCCTTGACGATGAGACCGCCACCCGAGGAGCCCGCCGGGCCTTGCAGCCCTTGCAGCCCCTGCAGCCCCTGCAGACCCTGTAGACCCTGTAGACCCTGAGACCCTGAGGTCCCCTCGCGCCGGTGGCGCCAGTCGCGCCGGTCGGCCCTGCCGGCCCGATCGGTCCCGCAGGTCCAGCCGGCCCGATGGGTCCCGCAGGTCCAGCCGGTCCCGCGGGTCCCGCGGGTCCCCGCGGTCCAGCGGGTCCAGCAGGTCCGGCGGGTCCCGTGGAACCGCCCGGGTTGCTTCCGCCATTGCCGCGGAGAGGAATCGCAAGGAAGCCGTCCGGGCACCTGCCGACCGCTATCCGGTTACCGTGCCGGGCGCTAATACACAGGTACACCGTATCCGCACTGGCGCGCTCTGCGCCCACGGTCAAGGACATCAGTCCAACGAAAGAGATGCCGACAAGGGTCGACGTTTTCATCAGAGCCTCCACGCCGGGAGACTCTGCAATAACTGTTCAGTTTCGCCTTGCCTCAGTGATTCCTGCCAGATCCGGCCGGAACCCCGGCGAAGGTTCACACCGCGGCACAGAGCCGGACTGTTTCAGAACGGCTCTCGCCCAAACGATCCTCGAGGGCGAATTGAATGCGAACGGTGAAATTAGGAATTAGGAATTTGGAATTAGGAATGCGTCGACGAATTCCTAATTCTGAATTCCCAATTCCTAATTTCTTACCGTGATCTCCAGCGGCGCGAGGATCGACGCCGGGCTCGTCGCCGCGCCAATGGGGATCGGCGTCCCGACGAAATGCGCGTAGACGGTCAGGCGGTGCTCGGTCGCCGGCTGCAGCGTGGCGAAGCGGAACGCGGTCTGTCCGTCGCCATCGAGATCGATCCGGTACGTGCCGGGCACGCGCCCGAAGCCCTCGATCGCGAACGCGACGGCGCGGGCCTCATCCTGGATGTGCGCCCAGCCCTGCACCGGCAGCGATCGTGCGCCAACGCTCGCTTCGTAGGCGCGGAGCTCGCCCTTGGAGCCATTCTCCACGCGCCACGTGGCCGCGCCGCGCGACGGCACGGTGTAGACGAGCGTCGCGGCGTCCGCTCTACTGCGAAAAGCGCCGTACGTGCCGTTGGGTGTGCCGAAATCCCACGTCCACGGATGCGCCGCAAACGCGAGGGGCAGCTCGAACCGAATCTCGCGGAGCCGCCTGGCTGGATCGTTCACTACGATCGCGGCTTTCAGCCACGACTTGCTGCTCGGCGCATCGATGACCACCGAGGCGCCCGCCGAGTACCCGCTGTCGACGGGAATCACGTACTCGTATCGGAGCGCCGCGGCCAGCGGCCCGCGCGCAAGGACGTCGGCGGCCTTCGGAGCGCTGTCGCCTGCGGCGTGGTGTCGACCGTCAGCGTCGACGACGCTCAGACCGTTCGCCCCTTGTCCGATGAACTCTCCGCGGTAGTTTGCCGAAGCGACGAGCGGCCCGGCCTTCTTGTTGAACTTCAGGTTGCCGAGCTGCACGCTCTCATCGTCCTCGACCACTGCCATGCCGCGCGGGGGCGCCGAAGGCGTGACCTCGTCGCCGTACTCGAGCCGCAAGCTCTGGCTCTCGGTCGGTCCAAGGCTGATGTTGAAGACGACCTTGAGGCTGCGCACGCTGCCATCGTCCCAGCGCGTGGCCGCCGAAAACTGCGCCGGCGTGTCGGCATCGCCAGCCTTGAGCCGCACGCGCGCCGGATCGGTCAGCGCGCCCCTGGCGAGCGGCACATCGGCCGACACAGGAAACGTGAAGCGTCGGATGCCGGCCGTCTCGCGCACCGTAATCGTCTGGGCCGCTGAGGGGACGGCGGGCGCCGCGAGCATGAGAGCAAGTGCGGTTCGCGGCCAGGCGCCAATCATTCGAGGACCCGGATGCGATGGTTCTCGCTGTCGGTCACATACATGCGTCCGCCCAGGAAGCACACGCCGTGCGGTCTGGCCATCGCGCAGGCCATGGGGTCACCATCCGGGCCGTCGCCGCGCTGGCCCGTGCCGACGAGGGTCGTGATGACTCCGGTCGTGAGGTTCACCTGCCGGATGGCGTGGTTCTCGGTGTCGACGATGGCGAGGGAGCCGTCAGGAGCGCAGGCGATGCCCTTCGGACCGTTGAAGGTCGCCGCAATCGCCGCGCGGCCGTCGCCCGTGAAGCCCGTCTGCCCGGTGCCGGCGATCCGTTTGAGGAGGCGGCTCTTGGTATCGATGGCGAGCACCGCGTTGCCTTCGCGCAGCACGAGGTAGGCATTGCCGCGGCTGTCCGTGTCGATCGAACGCGGACCCTGGAGCGGCGTGCCGTCGAGCGGCGCTTCGTCCGGCGCCGCGCGCCGCTCGCCTGTGCCAGCGAAGGTGCTAATCGTGCCCGTCGCCATGTCCACCCGCCGGACGCGGCTGTTGCCGATGTCGCACACGAGGAGGTTTCCGGCTGCGTCGAACGCGATGCTGTGCGGCTGCCGCAGCGCCGCCTTCGCCGCGGGTCCTTCGTCGCCGGAGAACCCCGCCACGCCAGTCCCGGCCACCGTCGACACGACGCGCGTTTTCGCGTCGATGCGCCGGACCACGTGCGCGTCGCGTTCGACGACGAAGAGGTGTCCGTTCCTGTCGAACCGGATTTCGTGCGGTGCGGTGAAGGATGCCGACAGCGCAGGTCCGCCGTCGCCGGCGTAGCCCTTCTGGCCGTTCCCGGCGATCGTGGTCATCCGGCCGGACGTGATGTCGAGGCGCCTGATGTATCCGGTGTCGACCTCGCAGAAGTACAACGCGCCATCTGGCCCGGGCACGATCCCATAGGGGTTGGTGATAGGCGATCTGAGCGCGTTGACCTCTCCCGCCTCGAATCCCGCCGCGCCGGTTCCCGCCACCGTGCGCACGCGACGTCCTTGAGCCGAGAGCAGAAGCGGCGCCACGCCAGCCGCTGCCAACGCACTGAGGAACTCGCGCCGCTTGTAGTTCTTCAGCACGGTAAGAACGTGAACGCGAGCACGCCCGTCACGAACCACAGGCACGCGAAGATCAGTCGATACCCGACGTACGCGCGGAAATCGATGCGCGCGACGCTGGCGCCGACCACCGCCCAGAACGGCGTGAGCAGGTTGCCCATGTGGTCTCCGACGCTCAGGGCAAGGAGCCCCCGCTGCGCGGTCAGGCCGACGAGGTCGGCCATCTTGACCGTCACCAGCCCCTGGATCAGCCACTGGCCCCCGCTCGTCGGGATGAAGAACGAGACGACGGTGCTCGTGACAACCGTGAGCAGCGGGAAGGTGTACGCGGTCAGGATGGGATCGAACAGCGTGACGAGAAAGTCGCCGACCGGCGTGAACTGGATGAGGCCGGCGACGCCGGCGTACACGTGGTAGAGCACCACGATGGGCCAGCAGAGCGCGACCGCCTCGCGCAGCGCCTTGGTGAACCGGAACACCGTGCGGTGGAACAGCAGCCCGAGCATGAGCACCACGGTGTTGACCGCGTTGATGTCGAGGCTCAGGTCCTTGACGAAGAAGTGCACGTACAGCCAGGCCCCGATCATGAACGTCAGCGGCAGCAGCACGAGCGGGTTGTACTCGAGCCGCTGCGCGAAGGTCAGGCCGGGCGGCGCCACGAGGCTGATCGGTTCCACCGCGGCGCTCGCCTCCACGAAGTGCGACACCGGCCGCACCTGCTTCGGCATGAACACGCAGCCCGACGAACACGCAGATGATCGGAAACGCGACGACCAGCGCGATGGTCGCCGGCGCCCAGATCGTGGTGCTGAGCGGCATGACGCCGGTCGTCTTCTCGAGGAAGTGCCCCGGCGTGGCCATGAGCAGCGGCGCGCTGCCGGAGAAGCCGAACTGCCAGATCGCGCCGGCTCCCGCGAGACAGGCCAGGAGAAACAGGAAGTCGATGGGGATGCCCTTCTTCTCGGCCTCCTTGGCGAAGTGGATTCCGATGATCGGCGACAGCGCGATCGAGAGGCCCCAGTTCATGTACGCCACACACGATCCGACCAGCACCGCCAGCGAGACGACCTGGACGCGCGTCGTCGGCAGCCGCGAGACGGCGACGATCGAGTTGCGGAAGAACGGCGTCGCTCCGAGGATCAGGCTCAGCACCAGGATGAGCGTCATCTGCATCGTGAACGCGAGCAGGCTCCACAGGCCGCGGTAGTACGCGTCGAAGGTGGATTCGAGGGAGCCGCCGACACCGAGCGCGAGCACGAACACGACGACCATCAGCATGATCGCCGTGGTCAGTGCGTCGGGCACGACGCGTTCCATCAGGGTGGCGAACCTGTCGACCCACCGGCCGCCCACGGGCTCGTCGTCCGGCGCGTTCGTGCGGGTCGCTGCGACGCGTGCGCGTGTGGCCATGGCGTCCGCATTTAATAGCGGCGTCGGTGCGACGTCAATAGCCGATCGCGGAATCGAGAAGGCGCTTGACCGCCCGCGGCATCACGGCTAGGCTCAGCGCGACGTGACCTCATCGACGCGCGCCGACGCGCCACTTCTGAGCGAGAGCCCCGAAGTCCTCCCGATTCACCGCAAGATCCTGGCGTTTTCCTTCATCGGCTGGATCTTCGACTTCTACGACCTCCTGCTTCTCAGCTTCCTCCTGGCGTCGACGACGCTGTCGGAGGACTTGCGCCTGACCGAGTGGGACGAATCGTTCCTGCTCGGCACGGCCCTGGCCTTCACCGCGGTCGGAGGCCTGCTGGGCGGCGCGCTGGCCGATAAGTTCGGCCGCAAGCCGCTGCTGATGGCGACGATCCTCGTCTACAGCATCGGCACCCTCCTGTCGGGATTCGCCGTCGATACGTGGACGCTCTTCGCGGCGCGCGCGATTACGGGCATTGGCGTCGGCGGCGAGTGGGCCGTGGCCCACGCGCTCGTCGGCGAGACGGTGCCGCCGAAGGTCAGGGGCCGCTACGGCTCGTACCTGCAAAGCGGGTCCGCCTTCGCCAGGTTCTTTGCCACGATCGTCGGCTACTCGCTCGCGCCGTGGATTGGCTGGCGCTATAGCTTCATGATCTCGGCGCTGCCCGCTCTGATCGTGGTGCTCATCCGCCGTGAGATGCCCGAGTCGGATGTCTGGCAGAAACACAAGCGCGAGACCCAGGCCACGGGCGAGCCGAGCCGCTGGGTGCTGCTCGGCGAAATGCTGGGGCCGACCCTCCGCAGGACCACCTTGATTGCGTTCGCCCTCACGACGGCCAACATGGCGGCCTACTGGTTCAAGACGATCTGGCTGCCGACGTATTTTTCCGGCGTACGCGGACTGCCGGGCGCCGAGGCGTCCAGCCTCTTCTACGCCGACCAGTTGGGCTCGGTGATCGGGTACGTCGCGTTCGGGTTCGCGAGCGATCGGTTTGGCCGCCGTCCGAGCTTTGCCTTCTTCTCCGTGCTGAAGGCGACCGGCCTGCTGATGATCACGCTTGGCTGGGATCTGGTGTCGGGCAACCGGGTGGCGGTGCTGGGGTTCATGTTCGTGCTGGGTCTCGGCGAGGGGAACTGGGGCTGCATCGGGCCCCTCTTGAACGAGTTGTTCCCGACGAGAGTGCGCGGCGCGGCCATCGGCATCATCTACAACCTCGCCCGCGGTGTGCAGTTCCTCGCGCCCGTCGTGATCACCTGGGTCGCTGCGCGCGCCTCGTTCGGAGCGGGCATCGCGCTCGCCGCACCGTTCGCCCTCCTCGCCGGCGCCATCGTCTGGCTGCTGCCGGAGACGAAAGGGAAGCGGCTCGAAGCGCACTAGCCTCGGGGCTAGAGGCTAGAGGCTGGAGGCTAGGGGCTGGAGCCCCGGAAGCCCGAAGTCAGAAGCCCGGAGCCCGCGCGGGCGTTAGACTGTCCCCATGCGGCGGCTTTGTTGGGCCGGTCTCTGCGTGCTGCTCTCCGCTGGCTGGCTGCTGGCGCAGACCAGAGAGCCCCTGTACGTGCCGTACCGCAACGCGGTCGTCTCCTACCAGCGCGGCAACTTCCTGGCGGCCGCACGCGCCATCAACAGCATGCCGATCGAGGATCTGCACCGCGTCGTCCGGTTCGCGACGACGGGACAGGGCGGGCGCGATGGCAGCACCCCGCCGGGCTTCGCGGGCGAGGTCATCGGCGGACCGACTCCGGAGGCGGCGGCGATGCTGCACACCGAGATCGTGCTGCGGGGGCAGGCGACGCGCGAGGTGCCCATCTCGGTGCACCTCGAGCTGGCCGAAGCGCTGATCCGGGCGATGGACCGGGTCAGGCTGCGCACGGCGTTAATCGATCGAGAGGAAGCGCTCGCGTTCCAGCAGCGGTGGTACGTGGTCGTCGCGAGCTTTTTCCTGTCGAGCACCGCTCCCGACGCCGCGCGGCCCTGGCTCGAGCGGGGAGGGGCGTTGTCGCGTGCGGACCGCCGCCTGACGGGCGCTCAGGCCTGGATCGATCTGACGAGCGGCATGGCCTACGAGATGTCGGCGCGCCTGCTCGACCCCGAGTGTCGGCGGCCGAGCTGCGACGCCACGGACGCACGAAGCCAGATGCCGCGCCGCCTGACCTTCGCGCAGGATGCGTACCTGAGCGCCCTCGCGCGCGACCCCTCTCTCGTCGAGGCCAGATTGCGGCTTGGCCGGGTCAGGTTTCTGCGGAACGACGCCAAGGCCGCCGCGCCAGAGCTGCAGCGCGCCCTCACTGAAGCCACCACGCCGCGGCAGCGGTATCTGGCCCATCTTTTTCTCGGCGAGCTCGCGCAGGTGGAGAAGGATTACCGGCGGGCGCGCACCGAGTACGAAGCGGCGCGCGGCATCGACCCACGCTACCAGGCGCCGCACATCGCCATCGGTTTCGTCGATCTGCTGCGTGGCGCCAGCGTCGATCTCGAAGGGCTCGCCACTGCCGCCGCTCGTCGCGGAGATGACGAACGCGATCCATGGTGGGCTTACCAGAGCGGCGCGGTCGACGAGGAGACCCTCGACTGGCTTGCCGCGCAGGTCAAGCGATGAAACCCGCGGCCGCCAGCGGCGTGCTGCTCCTGCTCATGGCGGCGCTGCGCGTCGACGCGCAGCCCACGTTCAAGGCCAACGTCGACGCCGTGCGGCTCGACGTTTCCGTGATGCGGCGCGATCAGCCGGTGGTGGGCCTGACCGCCAAGGACTTCACGGTGCTCGACAACGGTGCGGCCCAGGTGATCGCGGAGGTGACGCGCGAAGAGCATCCGCTCAGCGTGACGATGGTGCTCGACACGAGCGGCAGCATGGCCGGCGAACCCCTCAAGCGCCTTGTCGATGCCGCACGAGGCCTTCTCGGATCGCTGCGCCCCGAAGACACTGCTGCGCTGGTGACGTTTGGCGAGGACGTGGAGTTGCGCTTGCCGTTGACCCGCGATCGCGCCGCAGCATCCAGGGCGCTCGACCAGCTGACCGCGGTCGGGCCGACCGCCATGCGGGACGCGCTCTGGACGGCGCTCCAGCTTCGGCCGGACGACCGGTCGCGGCCCCTCGTGCTGCTGTTTTCCGACGGACTGGACACGACGAGCTGGCTCTCCGAGTCCGACGCCGTCGTCGCGACCGAACGTGCCGGCACGATCGTGCACGTCGTCGAGCTGGTGGAAGACCGATTGACCGGCGTCTCGCGGATGCCCGGCACCATAGGCCCGGTCGTCCCGTTGTCGTCCGTGCGGCCGCCGACGGTGGCGCTCGACAAGCTGGCCCGCGCCGGCGGCGGGCGGAAGTGGTCCGCTGCCTCACCGGGCGACTTGCGTGAGCTGTTCACCCGCGCCATCGGCGAAATGCGCGGGCGGTATGTCGTGACGTTCTATCCGGAGGGTCCGCCCACGCCAGGCTGGCACGCGCTGAAGGTCAGCGTGCGCGGCGGCGGCGAGATCACCGCCCGGTCGGGCTATTTCGTTCCCGAGCCCCAGGCCCTAAGCCCTAAGCCCTAAGCCAGAAGCCTGCAGCCCGGAGCCTGCGAGCAACGGAATGTCCCTCGTCAACGTGTGCCGGTCGCCAGGGCCCGGATCCGACACGAGCCATCGCCCGGCGAGCCCTCCCAGCAGGGCGGACACGATGACCACGACGGCGACCGACAGCCGGTGCCGACGGACCCGGCGGGGAGGCAGGGCGGGTGATGGGGAAGGCATCATGGTCATTTTGCCCGCAAGTTGGGTGCCCGCCTTCACGGTTCGAAATACGGCAGATGCGGCCGGGATGTCTGCCAGATGGAGGCCGAAAGATACTCCGCAGCGAGACCTCAGCCTTACAGGTGTTGTAACATTCGCGCGCCCGTCCGCGGCCGCGACGGTTACGGCCCTGCGGGACACTCCGACGTCGCCTGGCGAAAACTCGAGGATCACTGGAGGGTGTTCATGACGCCGAAGGGCTTTCTGCCGTTGGTCGTAGTCGTTCTGGGCCTCGTGGCGCTGCCCACCGTCGCCGCTGCACAGAGCGCCATCGCGGGCGTGGCAAGAGACGCCTCTGGCGCCGTGCTGCCAGGCGTTACGGTCGAGGCATCGAGCGACGCGATCATCGAGAAGACGAAGACTGCGACCACCGACGGATCGGGCGCCTATCGCGTGATCGACCTTCGGCCCGGCACTTATACCGTGACCTTCACGCTCACGGGCTTCCAGACGGTCAGGAACGAAGGCCTGGTTCTTGCCGCGAACTTCACGGCCACAGTCAACGCCGAGATGAAGGTTGGGGCCATCGAAGAGACGATCACCGTGTCCGGCGACGCGCCGGTGGTGGACATCTCGACGGCCGCGCACGTCCAGACGATGGATCGCGAGGCGATGGACAACCTGCCGACGGGCCGGACGATTCAAGGTCTGGCGCAGCTGGTCATCGGCATCAACCTGAGCCTCCCCGACGTCGGCGGTTCGCGCGCGGCGCAGCAGACCTACATGTCGGCACATGGCCTCGGTCCGCAGCAGAACAGCGTGATGGTCGACGGCATGGCCCAGAACAGCATCGAGAACAACGGGCAGATGCAGGCGTACTACAACGACGCCATGGTGGAAGAGGCGAGCTACCAGACCGGCGGCATCGGCGCGGACCGCCCGGGCGGCGGCGTCGCGCTCAACATGATTCCGCGCGAGGGCGGCAACCGGTTCGCCGGCGGCCTCACGGCCAACTACCGTCCGGGCGAGTGGCAGGGCGACAACCTGACCGACCGCCTGAAGTCCCTCGGCGTGACGCAGGGCAACAGCACCGAGTACATCAGCGACTTCACGATCAGCCAGGGCGGGCCCATCAGCCAGGACAAACTCTGGTTCTTCACGACGGCCAGCCAATACAACACCAACAACCGCATAGCCAACACCTTCACCGACGATGGCAACCAGGGCGTGGACGAGAACTACACCAAGCACGCCCTGCTGCGCCTGACGTGGCAGATCAGCCCGCGCAACAAGCTGGGCGCCTACTACGACCGGACGGCGAAGTACCGCAGCAACGACATGCAGAGCCTGGTCGACCCGGAGACCGCGTCGGTCGTCTGGACCTTCCCCAACTACGGCATGGGCCAGGTGAAGTACACGTCGACGGTGTCGAGCAAGGTCCTGTTCGAAGCGGGCTTCGCGTTCAACACGTCCTTCCGCGACACGCTGGCGCAGGAGGGCCACTCGTTTACGCGCGACACCAGCGAGTGGTTCGCGGGCGCCTCGCGCACGACCCAGACGGCCGGCGCGCGTTCGACCGCCCCGGCCCAGGAACAGCGGCAGTGGAAGACCAAGAACGTCGCGATGGCGTCGATGTCGTACGTGACCGGCACGCACCACGTGAAGGTGGGCATGGGCTTCGAGAGCGGCTGGTACTGGCACCGGTATTTCTCGAACGCGGACATCACGCAGCGCTACAGCAGCTCCATCACCGATCCGGTGACGAAGAACGTGACGTTCATCAATCCCGTCGACGTCCTGGTGCGCAACACGCCCATCGACTCCCAGGAGCGGATGAACAAGGACCTGAGCCTCTACGCGCAGGACTCCTGGCGCCTCAAGCGGCTGACGCTCAACGCGGGCTTGCGGTACGAGAGCGTCAACTCCCAGGTCGATTGGACGACGTCCCCGCTGGGCCGCTTCGTGCCGGAACGTGTGCAGAACGAGGTGACGAACGTGCCGGACTGGCAGGATCTCGCGCCGCGGTTCCAGGCGGTGTACGACCTTTTCGGGACCTCCAAGACCGCAGTGAAGTACTCGCTCAACCGCTACAACCGCACGCAGACGACGGGGATTGCCGAAGAGTTCAACGTGCTCTCGTCGGTGACGAGCGCCGTGACCTGGGTGGATGCCAACCGCGACGACATCGCCCAGGGCTTCCGGACCTGGAACAACGGCGTGCCCACCAACTGCGTGTTCAACACGCCGGGATGCGAGCTCAACCTCAGCACGCTCTCCAACAGCTTCGGCGTGCTCTCGGAAGCTGGCGAGTACAGCGGGTTCCCGCGCGGCTGGATTCTCGAGCACGGGCTCGAGCTGCAGCACGAGCTCCGGCCGGGCCTCTCGGTGAGCGGCGCCTGGTTCCACTGGGACGAGCACAACCTGACGAAGACCGTGAACACGGCCGTCACGGCTGCGGACTACACGCCGATGACGATCTTCAACCCGATCGACGGCACGCCGATTACCTACTACAACATCTCGCAGGCGGCCTCGGCCCGGGCCAGAGCCGATGTCACGATCGTCGAGCCCAAGCGCAAGCTGAGCTACGACGGGTACTTCTTCGAGTTCCGGGCACGTCCACGTAGCGGCACGCAGGTGTTTGGCGGCTTTGGCATCGAGCGCTCCCTGTCAGTCAACTGCGAAAGCTCCGTCCTTGGCGCCTACGTCGATCCAAATGGAGACTTGAACGGGCGCGATTCGGCTCGTTTCTGCGATGAGCGCAACAATGGCGAGCCTTTCGAGAAGGACTTCCGCCTCGGAGCATCGTTCCAGATCCCATGGGGAATCACGCTCAGCGGCGTCTACTTGAACAACGAGGAGGCAATCCTCGAAACCTCGTACACCGTCAGCCGTACGATCCGATACCCGGACGGGTCGGCGGCGTTCCGCCTTGCTGGCGGGCAGATCGCGCCTGCGTGCCCGGCGCCCTGCCCCGCGGGCGCACAGACCGCGCCCGGGTTGACTCCAGCGTCTGCGATCCTTCAGTTGACGGCTCCGGGCGCGGATCGGGACGAGCGCGTCAAGCAGCTGGATCTCAAGGCGTCGAAGACGTTCCGCGTCGGGCGGATGAGCATTGCGCCGGCCTTCGAGGCGTTCAACGTGCTGAACGCCGACGTGGTGTCCACACGTGTGTCGACCTCGTATGCGAACGCCGCCGCCACGTTCCGTCAACCCAACAGCATCCTGCAGGGACGCATTCTCGGCGTGGCCGCCAACGTGAAGTGGTAAAGCCCCGCGCTAGCGTCCCGGGCCGCTGAGGACCCGCGCCGGCAGCATGACGACGGCCCGCACCAGGGCGAGCACGCCGTCGACCGCGATGCCCAGCAGACGGAACGGCAGGAGGAGGAGCCAGACGAAGGGGTAGAGGATCACCGCCAGCAGGGCCAGGGGCCAGCAGATCACGAGCAGGACGCACCAGAAGAGAAACGTGATCACACTGAAGAATACGGAGCGGCGCCCGGAGGGTTCCATGCGGCGCGCCCCTGGTGCTTGGTCCTTGGGTCTTCGTCCTTAGGCGGGCCCCCAAGGACCAGGGACTCTGGACGAACGAAGGACCAAGACCCAAGCACCAGGGACTAATCTTCTTCCAGGGATTGTTCGCGAACACGGCCAGCTCCGGCCACAGGACGCGGCGGGGCATGTTGAGGGCCGAGAGAATCGTCCCCGCGATGTCCTCGGCGTAGAGCTTGTTGGGATTGTTGCGTCCGGTCCTCCCGCCCCAGTTGGTCTGCACTTCCGACGGGCACACGCACACCACGCGGATACCGTGCGGCCGGAGCTCGGTCTGCCAGCACTGGCTGATGCCTCGCACCGCCCACTTGCTGGCGGCGTACGCGGTTCCTGCCTTGCCGCCCTTCATGCCGGACGTGGACGCGAGGTTGACGATGTCGCCCTGTTTCTGGGCGATCATCATCGGCACGATGCGGTTGGTGAGGTCCACCATGCCGAACACGTTCGTCTCGAACTGCTTGCGCATGGCGCTGACATCGAGCGAGCCGATCTCCGCGGGGTAGCCGTAGGCCGCGTTGTTGACGAGGACGTCGATGCCGCCCATGCGCGCCTGGCACGCGTCGACCGTTCTGGCGTTGTCCGCGCCGACCGAGACGTCCGCCTCGATCCCATGCGCGCCGGTCTCGCGCGAGATCTTGTCGATCAGGCCGACGTTGCGCCCCGTGAACATCACGTCGTGTCCGGCCTGGCGGGCGAGCGTGACGAGCGCGGCGCCGATGCCCTGGCTGCCGCCGGTGATGAGAAAACGTCTTGCGGCCAATGTCTGCCCTCCTCAGGTCCTGTGTTCGATCACTTCGCCGTCTTCTCCCACGCCCGCACCCTCCGGCGTCCTTCGTCGAAGAGCCGCTCGTAGTTGCCCATCCGCACCTGGCGGCTGGCCTCGGGCGTCAGCGATTTCCACAGCGGCGCATACATGTCGAAGACCGCGTAGTACGGCGCGGGTCCCGCCGGCGCGACCGTGTCGCTGCCGAACAGGAATCGCGTGGGGTAGCGGTTGAGGATCGCCGCTGTTCGAGCCGTGGCTTCCGGGCTGGCGACCACGTACTTCGCCACTTCGTCCCACGAGATGTCGAAGTTGACGTGCGCGAGCGCCGGATCGCTCAGCATCTCTTCGACGATTCCCAGGTGCCCCGGACTGCGCTCCGCCGCGGCGGCGGCCGATTGCACCGGATGGACCACGCGGCCCAGGCCCACATGGGCCCAGATGATGCTCGTCTTGGGGTGGCGCCGGAGGAGCGCCTTCATCTGCGAGAGATACACCGGCTCGGCGCCCTGCTTGGCAAACGGGACGTCGATGTCGCTGTGCAGGATCACGACGAGGCCGGATTCGGCCGCAAACGCGAGCACGCGGTCGAGCGCCGGGTTGGTGAGGCTGGCCACTTCGCCCGCCACTTTCGACGAGACGAACTCCTTGTGAATCGTGAACTCGCCGATGCCCGAGAACACGCCGGGGAAGGTTCGCAGCACGCGGCGGATGTGATCCGCGGCGTACATGTCCGCCGGGTTGAACCCGGTGATCATCGGGTCGAACCTCGCCTGCTCAGCCGGCGACAGCGACCGGTAGATGCTCGCGAAGTAGGCATCGGTGAACGAGTAGTAGTACAGCGGCGCGTCCGTCTGGAGGTAGTACGTGGGCGCGAAGTCGCCGGAGTTCTGGTAGGACCAGGTCTGCTGCAGCGGGATGCCGAAGAGCGTGGACCGTCCCGTCCGCGTGCCCATGATCTTCAGGAACTCGCGGACGTCGATGCCCTCCTGGATGTAGTTCGTCAGGTGGAAGTGCGAGTCGTGGAACTGAGCGGCCGACCCCGCTGGCTGCGCCAGCGCGCGGCCGCCGCCCGTCAAGAGACCGGCGACTGCGAAGACCGCAGCCACGACGCCCGCGACCGCCGCCATGTGGCGGCCTTTCAATCGACGTCCGACGCTCATCGTGCGCATGCGCCGCGCCTCCCTGACCTTAGAAGTTCACTTCGAGCAGCCAGTCTACATCGCAGGCGCAGCGCAGACGTCGTGTGGGGTCACTTGCCGTTAGAACCCGCCGCTGAAACGGCTCTCACCCGCTCGGCACTAAGGCCAGCGCCAGTGAAGCGCAGGCACGAGGAAGCACGCTGGTGTCGATCGGCTGGCGGCGAGGCATTCGCATTGCGGCCCGCCGCCCGCGGGCGAGCATCTGCAGCTATCGCATGCGGCCGAACAGGCGCCCGACGCCGAAGTAGGTGCGCCAGCGGCCGTCGAACCCGGCCGAGCCGGCCACGAACACCGGTCCGATGAGGGTGTCGAGGATCACGCCGCCGCTGACGTTGGTCCGGAACGTCGCGTCGTGCGCGACGTCGAACGTGTCGCCGGTTTCGAGCCAGCCGCCGGCAAACACCCCTCCGCCCATGAAATCGGGAAGCCGGCCGAGCTGACGGAGGTACCCGCCGGAGACCACGTAGTAGTGGTCTCCGCGCAGCTCGCCCACATTGTAGGCGCCAAGGTGGAACGGCAATCCCAGCTCGTACTGATCCGTCGGCAGCGGATCCTGATCGAACGACGTGCCCCCGCCCGCCAGCACGAACAGACGGTTGCGCTCGCCCAGGGATCGGAAGGTGTTCATCTCGCCGGTGAGCTGCGTGAGGCCGACGCTCGATCGCTGGGTCGACAGCGGCGGGTTGAACTCCGGGCCGTCGATGACGTACTTCAGCGACGCGAAACCGGTGGCGCCGAACGACGGGATCACGGGGCTGTCCTGCCCGTTGAACCGCCAGGTCGCCTCGGCCAGGCTCTCCTTGCCCTCGAGCGAGGGAAGCCCCGGGTCGCCGACCCTGGGCTCCGCGTCGAGACGTCCGAAGTAGGCGCCGACCCGCAGGTCGCTCTCCCGCCCGAGGTTCATGCCCACGCCGAGGCCCACGAGGCCCACGGTCTGCCCGTAGGTCGCGATAACCGCATCGTCGCGGATTACATCGAGCGAACGCCTCGTCACGCCGGCAGACGGCGTGACGAAGAACGGGGTGGCGCCGAGCGGCTTGTACAGCTCCAGGGCCACGCCTGGATCCGACCCGAGCGTGCCGTCGATGCGCAGCTCGGATCCGGACCCGATCACGTCGTAGCCGAGATACCGGCCGGTGAGTGTGACCCTGAAGGAGTCCGACGTCGTGTTCTCCAGGTTGAAGCCCAGCATCAGGAAGGGCGGACCGTATGGCTTCGGGCTCGCGCGCACGAGCACTCCACGGTCGCCAGCGGGGTTGTTCACGAACCGCCACGTGATGGTTTCGTAGCGGTCCAGCCCCGACAGGACGGCGAGGTCGGTCTCGATGGCCACGATGTCGAGGGGCACCCCGACGTGCCGGTTGAGGACAGCCGACAGCCGTCCGGCATCCCTTGATGTGAATCCTTCCGTGCTCACAAACGCGGGCACCGGCAGATCCCGCACCCGGCGGCTGTCGCGCCTGGCTTTCCACGCGTCGTACTCGGCCGGGCTCACGGCCAGCGGCAGCAGGCTCTCGCGCATGGCTTCCGCCGCCGCGTACCCGGCCTCGGCGAGCTCCGCGCTGCGGCGCCAGTCGAGCGAACCGAACTCCTCGAGCGGGACGTTGATGATGACGTCGGCCTTGTTGATCGACGCCCTTGTGCTGGAGCGCATCATGGCGTCCAGCGTGGCGCCCGCCAGGCCGAGCATCGTCCGGCTGACGTCTTCCTGGTCGGTCAGATCGCCGACATTGATGGCCACGACGCGATCGACCCCCATGTCCTTGGCGACGTCGGCTGGCACGTTGTCCATCGCGCCGCCGTCCACAAGGATCTTTCCATCGATCTCCACGGGAGGGAAGATGAGCGGCAGCGACATGGTGGCCCGCATTGCCGCGGCCAGGGATCCGCGATCGATCACGACCTTGGACGCGCTCAGGAGATCCACGCTCACGGCCCGGAACGGGGTCGGGAGACTGTCGAACGTGGCAAGGTCGTAGTAGGCGGCCCCGATGCGTCCGAGGAGCAGATCCACCTGCCCGCCGTTGTTGATGGCCGTCGGAGGCACGATGCCGCCCTTGAGCCCGAATTCGAGCCGCGATGGATACGCCCGGGCGTCGGCCTTGCGGCGGATGTTCTTGTAGGCGAAGCTCGACGAGCCGAACAGCTCGTCCCAGTCGAGACCCTCCAGCATCGCCTTCAGTTCGGCCGCGTCCATGCCGGTCGAAAACGCGCCGCCGATGAGCCCGCCCATGCTCGTGCCGGCCACCGCGTCGATGGGGATGCGGTGCTCCTCGAACCACCGGACCACGCCGACGTGGGCGAGCCCGCGGGCGCTGCCTCCGCCGAAGGCGACCCCTACGGTCGGGCGCCGTTCCTGCGCGCCGGGAGAGGCCTGGAAAGCGATCAGGCAGGCGAGGATCCAGGGAAGAAAGAGTGTGCGCATAGTCAAGGCATCTTGTATAACAGATTTCTTTCGCTTCGAAGTCCTCGAGGGCTCTCTTGTGGAATAATTCCGCAGCTCGAACCTACTTTTCACACGGAGACGAAACGCCGATGAGACGTTATCTGCTCGCCACGACGGTTCTCGTGATGCTCGTCACCTCCTTCGCCCTCGGCGGACGCGACGGCGCGAGCGCGGCGGCGCAGGGGGGCGCGGCGGCCAAGGCGTGGCGCTTCGAGCAGATCGCCAACGGCGTCCACTTCGCCACGGGCACCGGTGCGATGACCACGATGAGCAACGCCATGGTCATCGTCAACTCGGACCACATCATGCTCGTGGACACGAGCGTCACGCCCGCGGCGGCGCGCGCCCTGGTCGCGCAGATCAAGGACGAGATCACGCCCAGGCCGATCAAGTACGTCTTCAACTCGCACTACCACTTCGATCACGCGCACGGCAACCAGATCTTCGGCGACGATGTCGAGATCATGGCGCACGAGTTCATCCGCAAGATGCACCTGACCAACGTGATCCAGCAGCGCACCAACCGGAATCTTCACCGCGGGGCTGCCGGCGCAGATCGCGCAGATGAAGGAGCGGATCGCCAAGGCCGCGACGCCGAACGAGCGCGCCAAGCTCGAGGCGGCGCTGAGCGTCACCGAAGCGCACCACAAGGCGGTGCAGGAGACCGTGGTGAAGCCGCCGAACGTGACCTTCACCGACAAGATGGTGATCCACAAGGGCGGGCGCGAGGTGCAGCTGCTCTTCCTCGGCCGCGGCCACACGGGCGGCGACACGATGGTGTTCCTGCCGGCCGAACGCATCCTCTTCACGGGCGACTTCTTCGAGGGCCGGCCCGGCGGCGGTGTGTTGTCGTACCTGGGCGACGCGTTCATCGACGAGTGGTCGGACAGCCTCGAGCGGATGAAGTCGCTCGAGTTCGACATGATCGTCCCAGGACACGGCGCGCCGCTCAAGGAGCGGAAGCAGATCGACGACTTCCAGCTGTACCTGCGCGAGTTCTGGCGGCAGGCGACGGCCTGCGCAACGCAGGGGCTCACCGCGCAGCAGGCGGTCGAGAAGATCGACCTGAGCAAGGTCTCCGCGCCGTACGGCGCGAACGCCGCCCGACGGCCGATCCGCGCGCCGTCCTGCGCGCCTACGAGCTACTGCAGATCCAGATGCCGATGTAAGGTCGCTGATCCGCCGGAGCCGTCGGCCCTGTCGACGGCGCGGGGAACCTCCGCTCGCGACATGTCGGGGAAATGCGGCAGGTCCGGTGATGGTCCCGGACCAGCCGCGGTTTTCGGCGCTACGCGTCGGTTCCCCGACTGACGCGTCGAGACGCGCCGCTCCAAGGGCCGCCGCCTCCGGCGGATCAGCGACCAGCCCGGCATCTGACTAAGTCGGCCGCAGCAGGTACTGCTGTTCGCGCAGCTCGCGGCTCAAGCGCGCGTGGCGCCGGCGCCAGGGCTCGAAGTGCTGGCTGATCGTGTGGAGCAGCTGGGCCTTCTTTGGCGCATCCTCGAGGGCGGCCGCGCGGCGGAAGAACCCGGCGCCGAGGCCCGAGTACCACCGGATGCTGTGACGGCGCCGCATCTGGTCCTCGAAGAAGCCGGACAGGAGCAGGCACTGGGTGCCGGCGATCTCCATCATCGCGCTGTCGTGCTGGATGGTCGGATCGCACACGAACTGATCGAAGACCGCGCTGAGGTTGGCTGGCGCGGGCATCTCGGCGCTCGCACACGTGGAGACCTGCGCGTAGTGCGCCAGGACGCTGGCGTTGTAGAGCAGCTCCTGCCTGTCGACGCCCGATTCCGAGACGTCCTTCAGCCCCAGGAAGAAGAACTCGAACGCCTGCCGATGATCCGCCGCGAGCAGCTCGCCAATCGGTCCCATCACCGATCTTTGTCGGCCCCAGCCCGCCGGTCCGACATCAGAAAGGCAGAATCGGCCTGAAACATCAGCCCTTGTACCATTTGCTACAAGCGCACGGCCCCCGGCCGCCCGCGCCCTGAGGTCGACGCCGAACGCGCGGGCCGGACCTGCGCGTGTCGACGGCGCGGCCTTGCGCTGCCGAACGAGGTCCGGAAGGTCCGGACCAGCGATTTTCTGCGCACGCCTCGACCCGTCTGACCTATAGCCCGCTGGCCGTCCAGTACGAGCCCGGCAGCCTCGCGGCCGCCGAGCCAGTCGAGCGGATCCGGCTCCGGAGCGCATCGAGCCGCCAGCCAGAAGCCCGGGAGCCCGAGCCTGGAGCCCGAGCCCTGAGAGACCACCGAAAACGCTGCGTACGTCATCGCCGTCCTGGCTGGTGCGGGGAGCTGGTTGTACATCGCCGCAGTGTCGGGGCGGCGGGAACCGTGGGACGACGAGATCTACTTCACCGCGGTGATGCCGGCGCTTGGACTGGTCGCCGGCGTCCTGGGGATCCTCGTGCCCGAGAAGCCCTGGCGCTGGGGGATGGTGCCGTTCGGCGCGCAGGCGGCCACGGCCTTTGTCCAGAACCCGACCGGCAGCCTGATGCCGCTGGGCCTCATCGCGTTCGCTATCTTCGGCGGCATCTGCGCAATCCCGGCGTACGGCGGCGCCTTCGTCCGCCGTCTGGTCACACGCTAGGCGCTGACCCGCGGCGCCTTACACGTGCGCCGTCAGTGCGTCGTGCGTCCGTCGTCCCTGCTCGAGCGAATGTGAGGATGATGTCGGCCGTCACCGGCGCCCTGCGGAACGCGTCTTCGCCAATCGCGCTGGCGATCGCGTTCAGAACCGCCCCGTAGCCCGCTCCGACCGGCGGCTCGCCGACACCCCGTGCGCCGACGGGCGTTTCCGGATCCGCCAGGCCGACGGCATCCCACCGCATGTTCGTCGGGACGTCCAGGATCGTCAGCGGCTTGTTCGCGTGGAACCGCGTCGCCAGCGGCACGCCGTAATGCTGGTCGTAGACCCACTTCTGCATCAGCGCGTGGCCGATGCCCAGGCAGCATCCGCCCAGCAGCTGTCCGCCGAAGCTTCGCGGGTTGACGAGGGTGCCGACGTCGCCGACGCCGAGGAAGTCTACGAGCGTGACGTGTCCGGTCTCGATGTCCACTTCGACTTCGGCGAACCCGATCACGAACGAGTACGTGTCGCCGTCGCGCGGGTACGTGTCCTTGGCCACTCCCATCAGGCCGAGGCCGGCGAGCGCCGTGGCCGAGGCCCTGGTGATTGCGTGAATGTCGGCCGGCAGCTCGTGGCCGTCGAACCTGCCGCCCAACTCGATCGCCCGGCGGGCGGCGTCGGCGTAGCTCAGGCCGCGTGAAGGGTTGGATCGTGCGAACACGCGTTCGCCGCCCAGCGTGTAGTCCTGCGGCCGTCCGCCCATCGTCGCGCGCGGCAATCTCCTGCAGCTTCGACCGCGCGTCCACGGCGGCTGCGAGGTTCGCGCGGGTCATCGCATGCGTGGTCTGGCTGCCAACCGACATGCACGACCACGGCAGATGTTTCGCCGTGCTGCCCCAGGCCACTTCGACCTTCTCCCACGGCATGGCCAGCTCGTCGGCGGCCACGCGGGCCAGGTCGACCATGGAATGGGTGCCCAGGTTCCCGACGCCGGACTGCACGTGCAGCATGCCGTCGGGCCGAATCGTCATCAGTCCGTCGTAACCGATCGAGCCGGCGCCGTGAGGGCCGACGGCCACGCCGACGCCCCGCACCTTCGATCCACGCCGCGCGCCCGCGCGCGCCGCGCGCGTCGTCCAGTCGAATGTCTGCGCGCCGCGGTCGAGCGCCTCCTTGACGAAGGCGCTCGTCGTGTAGCGGCGCCGGCCGCCGGCGGCGGCAGGCCCGTAGGGCGCCTTGCCTTCGGGTGCGTTCACGCGCCTGATGGCGACTTGATCCAGCCCCAGCTTCCGGGCGGCCTTGCTGACGACGGGCTCCATGATGCCGTTGGCCTGCATCGGCCCCGGCGAGCGCTGCTGGGATCTCGGAGGCGTGTTCGTCAGCACGGGCACGCCACGAAATCGCATCGAGAGCGGCTGCCAGATGAGCGATGCGGCGTTGGCCGCCGACCGGTGATCGCCCATGGGTCCATACGGTCCGTTGTCTTCGACGATGAAGAGGTCGAGCGCTGTGATGCGGCCGTCTTTTCTGAAGCCGACCCGCGCGCGGCCGACCATGCCCGTGCGCGCGCGGCCGATGCCGTGCTCCTCTTCGCGGCTGATGCGCATCATCACCGGCTGGCCGGCTTTCTTCGACAGGAGCGCCGGGATGGCCATCGAGATGGCGCCCGCGCCCTTGCTGCCGAAGCCGCCGCCGCAGTACTCGCTGACGAGCACGATGTCTTCCGGCTCGATGCCGACCCAGCGCGCGATCGGCTCCACCGTTCGGATGACGCTCTGCGTCGAGCCGTTCAGAAACAGCTTGCCGTTCTGCCAGTAGGCCATCGCCGATCGGGTTTCCATCGGCTGGTGGCCTGTGGACTGGACCACGAACGTCTCGTCGACGATCTCCGCGGCGTCGCGGAAGCCGGCCTCGAGATCGCCGTACGACCACTCCTCGGGCGCCGGCCCCATCGGCAGGCGGCCTTCGGCGGCTTCAGCCGACCTGTTCGGGCGTCCACTTCAGCGTGCGGATGGCCGGTCGATTCGGCGGCGCGCCTGGCGCCGAGGGCTCCGGCGGGTACCACGCGTTTCCCTCGAGCCGCGCGTTTGCGCCATCCGGCTTCAGGCTCTCGACCGGATCGACGACGAAGGGCAAGCGGCTCAAAGGTGACGACGATGCGCTCGATCGCGTCGGCGGCAGTCACCTCGTCCATGGCGGCGACGGCGAGGATCGGCTCGCCGAGATACAGCGGCTCGTCGGTCAGGACGCGCTCCGCCCCCGCCTGCGCCGAGGGCGGCAGGTCGTCGACGGTGAGGATGGCCTTGACGCCCGGCATGGCGAGCGCGCCGCTCGCGTCGATGCCGGTCACGCGAGCGTGGGGCATCGGGCTCAGAAGCAGCTTGGCGAAGAGCATGCCTTCCGCGCGGAAGTCCTCGGCGTAGCGGGCGCGGCCGGTGACCTTCGCCATCAGGTCCGGCGGGGTGTAGTTCCGGCCGACGAGCTTCGTATCTGCCATGCGTGAGATTATGCGCCTGCTGGCAGGCGAGCCGGGCAGGTTCACACTTTGCCGAGTCGGTTCAGGCTAGAATCTCCGGACCGAGCAGCCTTTCGCGGCGAAATCAGCATCGGGGAGAGCTGAGCATGACTGGGAGAAAGTCGAATACGGGCGCGTCCGTCCACCGTGCAAGCCGCCGGCACTTTTTCAAGATGCTGGCCGGAAGCCCGCTGCTGGCCCTGGCCTACCCGGCCTTGTCCCCCAGCTGGCAGAAGGCGGTCGATCGCGAGCTGCAGCGCGGGCGGGCGTTGAGCCGTTGTCCCGAGTGCGGTGCGGAGATGTTCACCGCGCAGTCGACCGGTGCGCCGGCGCAGGCGCCAGGCGCCCTCGACGTGCACCTGAGCGGCCAGCTGGTCGAGTCCGCGGACCAGGCCATCAACGTCTGGGACTTCGAGCAGGTCGCCCACGCGAACAACCTGCCCGAACACTGGGCCTACCTGCACATGGGCGTCGACGACTTCGAGACGAGGAAGGCCAACAGGGAGGGCTTCCAGCGCCTCATGCTTCGCCCCAGGCGGCTCGGGCAGGACGTTGCCAAGCTGGACACGTCGGTCCAGCTGATGGGCCGCCGGTGGGACACGCCGCTGTTCCTGTGCCCGGTCGCCGCCCTCGAGGCGTATCACACCGAGGGCGAGAGCGGGGCGGCCAGGGCAGCCCGCGCGAGAGGCATTCTCCAGATCCAGTCGCACCAGAGCTCGCAGTCGTACGAAATGATCGCCGAGGCCAGGGGCGAACCGCACTGGTTCCAGCTCTACGCGAACGCCGACTGGGCCATCAACCAGCGGACGCTCGCCAACGTCTCGAAGGCCGGGTGCCCAGTCGTGGTGTGGACGATCGATCTCATTGGCGGAAGCAACCGGGAGCTTTCGAGGCGATCGCAGGGGCGCGACGGCTACGACCGGCCGCTTTGCCAGAACTGCCACAACCACAAGCCGGACTACCAGCGTCCGATGCACCGCAACGTCGCGGGGCCTGCCGGACCTCGTGTGCCGTTCAACTGGGACTACGTCAAGCGTCTCAAGGACGCCACCCCGATGAAGGTCGTCCTGAAGGGCATCGTCACACGCGAAGAGGCGGAGCTGGCCATCGAGAACGGCGCCGACGGCGTCTTCGTCTCGAACCACGGAGGTCGCGCCGAGAACAGCAACCGCGGGACGATCGACTCGCTGCCGGAAGTCGTGGCCGGGGTAAAGGGCCGGGCTCCGGTGTTCATCGACAGCGGCGTCCGCCGCGGAGCTGACATCTTCAAGGCGCTGGCGCTCGGCGCCGACGCAGTCGGTATCGGCAGACCGTATGTGTGGGGCCTTGGCGCGTTTGGTCAGCAGGGCGTGGACCGGGTGATCCAGCTTCTCCTGGACGAGTTCAGGATGGTCATGCGGCAGACCCGCACGACGTCTATCGATCAGATTGGCCCGCAGTTCGTGATGGAAGGAAAAGAACCCATCATGATGCGCAGCAACAACCTCGGCTTCGGCCTCTGATGCGCACCGGGTCAGAACAGGAAGGCAGGTCTCGAATGTCGCGGCGAGCGGGAACGATGATGACTCTCTGTGCCGGGCTCGTGTTCCTGCAGGCGCAGTCGACTGCCGCCCAGCAGCCCAACGCCGATTTCAACGTCTCTGGGACGTCCACCATCCGCGGCTGGACGTGTTCGGCGAGGGGCGTGATCGCGGTGACGCCGGCCAAGAGCGGCGCCCAGGCGGTGCCCGGGTATGCGAACGGCGTCCAGACGGCGACCGTGACCGTGCCGGTCAAGGGCTTCAAGTGTCCCAACGAAGAGATGACGCAGCATCTCCTCGAGGCCATGAAGGCCGACAAGTTCTCGGAGATCGTCTACCGTCTCGACAAGTACGAAGTGGCCGGCGCCCAGACGCAGGCGACGGGCACGATGACGATCACCGGGGTCAGCCAGCCCCTGAGCTTTCCCGTCGCACTGAAGCCGTCGCCGCAGGGCGTACAGGTCGAGGGCAGCACGCGGCTGGACATGACGAAGTTCGGCGTCGAACCGCCGGTCGTGATGCTCGGCATGCTGAAGGTCGGGCCCCAGATCCGCATCGAGTTCAAGGGGCTCGTGGCTCCGTAGGGGAACGGGGAACAGGGAACTGGGAACCGGCTAGGGACTCGGGACGGCCCAAGAACAGAAGGACCAAGGACCGCCTAAGGCCCAAGCCCCAAGAACCAAGGACTGACTTAGCGCTGCCGCAGTGCGGCAATCGGGTTGGTGCGCGCGGCCCGCCATGCGGGAAGGAGCGTGGCCACGAGCACGCTGCTCAGCACGATCGCCGACGCCGTCAGGAACGACACCGCGTCGGTCGCGCTGACGCCGTACAGCACGGACCCGAGGAGCCGCGTGACGGCGAACGACACGACCATCCCGCCCGCGGCGCCGAGCGCGCCCAGCCGCAGGCCGCGGCCGAGAAAACGACGCACCACGTCGCCGCGCTGTGCGCCAAGAGCCATCCGGATGCCGATCTCGTGCGTGCTCTGCTTCACGGTGTACGACACGAGCCCGTAGATCCCCATCGCGGCCAGGCCCATCGCTGCGACGCCGAAAGTCAGCAGCATCCGCGCCGTCATCCGGAAGATGGTGAGCGACGCGCCCGCCTGCTCGGCCAGCGTCTTCGCGTCCAGAACGGGCAGGTTGGCATCGAGCCCCTGGATGTGTCCGCGCGCCTGCGCCATCAGCGTGCCCGGATCGGAGGTCCCTCGCGTGTGCAGGATCATCTCCGGCTGATAGCTCTGGAAGAACGGCAGGTACACGTACGGCCGGGGCGCCTCGTTGATGCGCGCGTACTTGACGTCGCGCGCCACGCCGACGACGGTCCGCCAGTTGCCGGAGACCATGCGGATCCGCTTGCCGATCGCGTTCGACGGACCTCCCCAGAAACGCCGGGCCAGTGTCTCGTTGACGATGGCGACCTGCGACGCGTCGGGATCGTCCTGGCGGGCAAACTCGCGGCCGGCCAGGAGTCCGATTCTGAGCGTCCGGAAATAGTCCGGCGCGACGATGTTGAAGAGAAAGCTCAGGTCCTCGTCTCGCCGAGGCTCGTAGCCCTCGACCGTGACCGGCTGTCCCGGTCCGTCGACCATCGTCATCGGATACGCCATGGCCAGCGTCGCCGACTCCACGCCCGCGTCTGCGCGGCTGGCATCCAGCAGGCGCTCGTAGAACACGCGGCCGCGTTGTTCGTCGTACCCGTTCGGGCCCAGATCCAGCGACATCGAGATCACGTGGTCGGCATTGAATCCGGCGTCCGCCTGCTCGGCCGCGTCCAGGCTGCGTGCCACCAGGCCGGCCCCGACGAGCAGCAGCACCGACACGGCCACTTGCGCCACGACCAGCGCCGTACGCAGTCCGGCCCGTCCGGAGCCTCGGGGCGACAGGTCGTCCTTCATCACCGACACGAGATCCAGCCGTGAGCTGCGCAGGGCAGGGACGAAGCCAACGAGCAGCGCGCTCGCGCCGGCGGCGAGAGCCGCGAACAGCATCACGGTCCGATCCATCGACACGTCGAGAAAGAGGCGCATCGGGACGCCACGGACCGCGCCCGACCATAGCAGTGGCAGCGCATACGAGGCCAGCAAGAGGCCAAGCGCCCACGCCGGAATGGCCAGCAGCAGGTTCTCGACGAGGAGGAGGCGTAGGATCCGGCCCCGGCTCGCTCCGAGCGCCAGCCGAACGGCAATTTCTCCGCGCCGCGACACACCGCGCACGAGCACCAGGCCCGCGACGTTGGCACACACGATCAGCAGGAGCAGGGTGCCCATGGCGCCGAGAACCACCACTGCCGGCAGCATGTAGGTCTGTGCGCCGAAGGGCGACTGCCAGATCGGGACAACGGTCACCTGCAGTTCGTCCTCGCGCCTCCCGGCATCTTCGGCCAGTTCCCTCGAGAGGAGCGCCGTTTTGGCAGACGCTGATGAGAGCGTCGCGCCCGGCGGCAGGCGGCCGAACACCATCAAGACGGGGGTCGTCCGGTCCGACAGCGGATCGACGATCTTCGTCTGTTCGGACGACAGCGTGGACCAGCCGCGCTCGCCGAGCTGCGGCAGCATCATCACCGGGACGAACGCCTCGATGTCGAAGCTGACTACCGAGCCGTGGAACGCCGCATCCGCGACGCCGACGACGGTCAGGGGATACGCGTTGAGGTGGATGGTCCTGCCGACGATGTTCGGATCGGCGCTGAAGGAGCGGCGCCACAGGCCGTCGCTGATCACCACGTAGGGGTGCTGTCCTGGCGCGACCTCGTCCGAGGGGAGAAACACGCGGCCGAGCTGCGCGCGCACGCCGAACAGTTGAAAGTAGTTGCCGGTGACGAACTCGCCCCACACGCGCTCGCCGCTGTTGCCGAGGCCCAGGCTGAAGGTCGAGAGCGACGATCCCGCGAGGCCCGCGAAGGCGCGGTCGTGGTCGCGGACGTATTTGTAGTCTGGATACGACAGCGTGGTTTGGCGCCCCGTGTTCGTCCTGGCAAGGACGACGCCCAGGCTGCTCGAGCCTTCGACGCCGGCGAGCGGCTTGAGCGCGAGGCCCTTGAAGAGGGTGAAGACCGCGGCGTTGAGGCCGATGCCGAGGGTGAGGACGGCAACGACGATGACCGCAAAGCCCGGGCTCCTGGCGAGGACACGGAGTGAGTAGCGCACGTCGGTCAGGACGTTGCCGCGACGGCCTCGAGCCAGCGGGAGGTCCACACCTGGCGCGACGCGTCCGCGGTCAGCGTGACGTTCCCGAACTCCTTGATCGACGCGAGCCTCGCGGCCTCCGGATCGGCGCCGTCGGCCACACGATCGCGCGCGGCCATGGCCAGGTGGGCGCGAATCTCTTCCTGAATCTCGTCATCGTCGGGCCGCATCTCGTCTTACTCCTTGCTGCCGGAGGGCGCGGTTGCCGGGTTCAGGATGCGGCCGATCGCGGCCACCAGCTCGCCCCAGCGTGTCTGCTCGCGCAGGAGCTGTTTCTTGCCCTCCGGCGTGAGGCGGTAGAACTTGGCGCGCTGGTTCGCAGTCGGTCTGGCGCCACTCGGACGCCAGCCAGCCGCGCTTGGCGAGCCGCTGGAGGGCAGGGTAGAGCGAGCCCGTCTCCACGTGGAGGACATCCGACGACTGCGCGCGGATGGTCTGCGCGATGGCGTAGCCGTGCTGCGGTCCCCACTGCAGGGTGCGGAGGATCAGCATGTCGAGTGTTCCCTGGAGAAGGTCGATGCGCGACTGGTCGGGGCGAGGGCGGGGTGGCATGTAGACACTCTACATGCTTGGATGTAGATTGTCTACAGCCTGTTCCTCGCGGACAGAGAACAGGGAACAGGGAACAGGGAGCGGAGAACAGGGAACAGGGATCCGGGGATTGGGACCCAAGGGACCGGCCCAAGGACCAGGGACCAAGTCCGGCCAAGGACCAAGGACCGCCCAAGGACCAAGCCCCAAGGACTAAGGCCAAGGGGCGCGCCCCCAGTTAAGCGAGCGCTGTCTTGTAAAGCGCGAGCAGTTTCGTCCAGGCTCGCTCAGCGTCCGGCGCGTTGTAGATCGGCTTGCCGGCTTCGGCCGGCATGTCCGGCACGCACCAGCCGTGCAGGGCCTGGTACACCTCGATCTCGGCCGGCACCTTGGCGGCCGCGAAAGCCTCGCGCAGCTTGTCCTTCGCATCCGGCTGCCGTGCATCGTCGTTGGACGCCACGCCGACGTAGAGCTGCGCCTTCATCTTCGGCACCAGCATGTGCGGGCTCGTCGGGCTCTCAGTCACCAGGCCGCCGCCGTGGAACGATGCGCCGGCGCCGACGCGGTCCGGCACCGCTGCCGCTGTCCTGAAGACCAGCGGGCCGCCCATGCAGTAGCCCTGTGTGCCGATCTTGCGCGTCTTGTTCACCTGCGGCTGTGTGTCGAGGAACGCGACGAATGCCGCGGCGTCCCGCTCGGCGGCGTCCGGCGCGCCGATCGAGCCCATCAGCTTCTGCAGCATCGCCATGTTTTCTTTGCTCTGGAAGCTGAACTCTTTCGTGTTCAGACCGGGCAGCGGCGCCTTCGACACGCGGTAGAACGGGTTCGGCACCAGCACCACGTAGCCGGCGCCCGAGAGCCGCTTGCCCATCTCGCGCATGGCCGGCCGGAGGCCGAACGCGTCCGGCCAGAGGATCACGGCCGCGTGCATCCCGCCCGTCGGCATGAAGAGCGCCGCGTCGCACGTCCCATCCGGTGTTCTGATCTGCACGTCGCTCTCGCTCGTCGGCAGACCCTGGGCCGACACGCCCGTGGCCGCCGCGATTCCGGCGGCCACCGTGAGCGCCACGAAGTCGCGCCGCGACAGCTCGGCTCGGCGAAGAGTCGTTCGTCGTCGTGATCGTTCGCGTCATTCGCCATGGTTTGTCCCCCTTGCGACGGGTTTACAGCGAGCCCCGATTGTAGATCCGTCGCGTCGCATTTCTGAGCCCTGAGCCCTGAGCCTGGCCTGAGCCCTGAGCCTGAGCCTATGATTGAGGCGTCCATGGCCGTCGAGCTGAAGCGCCTCGCGAGCATCCCCCTCGCTGTCATCCGCCGCCAGGCGCGTGCGGCCGAGTTGTCACGCGTCGTCCCGGAATGCTGCGGCCTCGTGTGGAACGCCGTGCGAGCCCAGCAGGTGAAGGCTGGCCGCAACGTCGCCATCTATTGGGACAGCACTATCCGCCTCGAGGTAGGAGTCGAGCTTGACGAACCGTTTACGGAGATCGGCGACGTCGTACGCTCCGCAACACCGGCCGGCGACGTCGCGGTGGCTACCCATTGCGGACCCTACGGTGGCCTCGGGGCCGCCCACGACGCCGTGCGCGAGTGGTGCAAGGCCAACAACCGAACCCTCGCCGGCCCCAGCTGGGAAATCTACGGCCACTGGCAGCCCGAGTGGAACGCCGCCCCGTCCCTGATCCGCACGGACGTTCACTATCTTCTTAAGCCTTAAGCCTTAAGCCTTAAGCCTTAAGCCTTGAGCCCTGAGCCCCCGATCCCTGTTCCCTGTTCCCCGTTCTCTGTCCGCCTATCTGCACCTGGACGGGCACCTGTCCCGGAACCTGCCAGCGCGGGTTCTTGCGGTCGACGAGATCCTCTTCGCGCAGGCGTCCGCCGCGGCGCCGGAACCAGTCGGCTGCGACGTCGCGCACCATCAAGCCCGTTTCCTCCACCGTCAGACCCTGCGGCGGCGTCACGGTCGCGAAAATCCCGTCGCCGCCCGTCGCCAGAAAGTCCGTCGTCACAACCGAGAGCTGATCGTTGTCCGCGACCTGACGTCCGTCGCGCCGGTGGAGGTCCACGCGAATCGCGCCCTCGGCACACGTCGCCCGCACTTGCAGTCCCGCGATGCCGGGCAGGTTGCGGTCCTGTTGCAGACGATCGACGAACATCCGTTTCACTGCGGCGCCGGTGAGGCCGAAGCTCACGATCATGTTGTCGAACGGGAAGGTTTCGAAGAGCCGCCCGTAGGTCAGCGGCCCTTCCGGAAGGGCGGCGCGCAGGCCGCCGAATGTGTTGTTGATCGCGAGCTCTGCACCTGGCACGGCCTGCAGCATGACGTCCGTGAACAGGTTGCCGAGCGGCGACTCGGGATCGGTGCCGATCTCGATGGCTGTCTCCAGCACGACGCCGAGCGGCGTCGCCTTGAGGTCGCGCACGCGGTCGAGCGTCGGCCCGAGGATTGCGGCAACCGCTGGGTCTGGCGACACGGCGCGGCCCTCGTACTCGGCGGGCACGCGCGCCGGTCCGCCTGGGGCCGGCGCGTCGCAGGTGCGCGTCGCCGGATCCACCTCGGCGCACAGATCCTGCGGGGGAAAGATCCGCTTCCGTGTGATCCGCTTGCTCGCGCGATCGACCGTCAGGTCGACGCGTCCGAACGTCCGGCCGCCGGAGAACGACTCGATGATCGCGATGCCGTGCGCCTGGTGCGCCATGCCGGCGTGCGAGTGGCCGGCCACGATGACATCCACGAGCGAGCCGGGGAGGTCGCGGGCGACGTCGAGGATTTCACTGTCGGCCTCGCAGGACGAGAGGTCGGTCGGCCTGTCGAACGACTTGCACCGCCCGCCGGCGTGCGCCGTCACGATCACCACGTCCGCACCCTGCGCGCGCAGAGCTTTTGCCTGTGCCGCGATGGCGGGCGCCAGCGGCGCGACGCTCAGGTCCTTGACGTTCGCGGACAGCGTGGCCGACAGCGCGCGCAGCGTCATCACGCCGACGATGCCGACTTTGAGTCCGGCGGCGTCGACCAGCACCGATGGCCTGACGTTCGGCCAGTTCACCGGCTGCTTCGTCGCGGCATCGAGCAGGTTCGCCGCCAGCAACGGGAACCGCGCGTCGGCAGCGCGCGCCTTCAGCGCGCCCCTCGCATCGTCCGATGGATCGCGGGGCATCACGGAGGCGCCGACTGGGCCGAAGTCGAACTCGTGGTTGCCGACCGCCGCGGCGGTGTACCCGAGCGCGTTGTACGCCGAGACGACGACCGCGCCCTCGGTCAGGTTCGACTCGAGCGTGCCCTGGAACATGTCGCCGGCGTCGATGAGGAGCATGGCCCCGTCGCTGGCGCGGGCGGCCCGCAGGTTGCTGACATAGCCCCCGAGCAGTGCCAGCCCGCCACGTCCGTCGCGGGGCACGATGCCGCCGTGCAGGTCGTTGGTGCCAACGATGGAGAGAGTGATCGACGGCGCGGGTGGGGGAGCCGTAGACCCTGCGGGTCCGGTCGCCGGACGACTGGGACTACAGCCCGCGAGGACAGCCAGCAGCGGCAGCGCCACCGCGATCGTTCGGGGGCGTCGACCGGCATGGCGTGCGAGCGTTGTAGACATCAAGCGCATCGTCGACCGCTGAGACCTCATCGTACGTCAGGGCCGGTTCGACATTGGCGAAATACGGCCGGAAATCCTGCGTTTCGGTGAAGCGACGGTGCGAAACGCCCGGTCGATTCCCGTTGAACCGCCAACCGGAACTTTGCTACAACTTGCCCGATTGTCGCTGGGTCGGCCCGCAGTGCCAGGGGTGACGATGGTCAGGCGCCTGTTAGCAGGAGTGTTGGTCGTTCTCGCAGCGGTGGCCGTCCCGCAGGCCGGGCAGACGCCGCAGCTGCCGCTGGCGCCGGGGCAGGACCGCGGCCGGACGGTCACGCCTGCCTTCGAGGGCTGGTACGAGAACCCCGACGGCACCTTCACGCTCTCCTTCGGCTACTACAACCGCAATCTCGACGAAGTCGTGGACATCCCGATTGGTCCGAACAATCGCGTCGAGCCGGGTGGACCCGATCAGGGACAGCCCACGCGTTTTCTCACGCGCCGGCACTGGGGTGTGTTTACCGTCGTCGTCCCGAAGGACTTCGGCAAGAAGGAGCTGACCTGGACGCTCGTCACCCGCGGCCAGACGCTCACCATTCCAGCGAATCTCAGGCGCGAGTGGATGATCGACGCGATCAGCGGCGACGCGAACGGCAACAAGCCGCCCGTCGTCCGGTTGTCCGAGTCGGGTCCGACGGGTCAGGGACCGCGCGGCGTCACGGCGCCTCCGATGTCGGCGCGCGTGGGCGAGCCGCTGTCGATCACCGTGCTCGCGACCGACGATGGCGTGGGATCGAGGGTGCCGGCGGCGGCGACGCCACGGCGCGGCGGCGGCGAAGGGGAGCGCGAGAATCCCCCGCTCGGGTTGTCGTGGGTGCTCCACAGCGGCCCTGCCGACGTGGAGTTCAGCGACGCGAAACCGAAGCTCACTGGCCTCGATGTCAAGGCCACGACCACGGTGACGTTCAAGACGCCCGGGGCGTACGTCCTCCGGGTGCATGCGACCGATACGACGGGTGAGGATGGCAGCAACCAGTGCTGCTGGACGAATGGCTACGTGAAGGTTCAAGTCAAATAGAAAGGACCGACTGATGCAGGCGAGAACCGGACTTCTGGGAATCGCGGTGCTGGCGGCGTTTCCCGCGGCGGCCTGGGCGCAGGCGCCCCAGGCGCCCACCTTCACCAAGGATGTCGCGCCGATCATCCAGGCCAAGTGCGAAGTGTGCCACCGGCCCGGCTCGATGGCGCCGATGTCGCTCGTCACCTACCAGGACGCGCGGCCGTGGGCCCGGGCCATCAGGACGCAGGTCGCCTCGCGCACGATGCCGCCGTGGCACCTGGACAAGACCGTCGGCATCCAGCACTTCAAGAACGACCGGTCGCTGAGCGATCAGCAGATCGACACGATCGTGCGCTGGGTGGACGCCGGCGCGCCGCAGGGCGACCCGAAGGACATGCCGGCGGCGAAGGTCTGGCCGGAGGGCGATTCGTGGCAGCTCGCGGCGGAGTTCGGCCAGCCCGAGATCGTTCTGCGCACCGACCCGTACACGATGGACGCCAACACGCAGGACAAGTGGTGGCGCTCGCTCATGGAGACCGGGGTCACCGAGCCGCGCTGGATCCGCGCCATCGAGGTGAAGCCGTCGAAGAACGGGCCGCCGCATCGTGCACCACCTGACCAGCCAGCTCGAACAGGACGAACCCGCGCTCATCGGCCTCGCGCCGACGCTTGATGCCGACAGCCAGAACCCCGGCGGGTTCATGGAGTGGGCCGTCGGTAAGGTCGGCGAGGTCTTCCCGCCCGACGGCGGCAAGCTCCTCCTCCCGGGCTCGAAGGTCCGCGCCAACGTCCACTACTTCGCGATCGGCGAGACCATCCCGAACGACGTCGTCGAGATGGGCATCTACCTCTATCCGAAGGGGCAGCAGCCGAAGTACCGCACCATCCTGCACAACTTCGGCGCGCAGGGTCCGCGCAACCGCGTGGACATCGCGCCCAACGAGACGTCGACGATCCAGAACTTCCACGTGCTCAAGGCGCCGGCGCGCCTCGAGAACTTCCAGCCGCACATGCACATGCGCGGCAAGGCCATGTCGATGGAAGCGATCTATCCCGACGGCAAGCGCGAGCTTCTGAGCTACGTCAACAACTTCCAGTACAAGTGGCACACCAACTACATCTACGACGATGATGCGGCGCCGATTCTGCCGAAGGGCACGGTGGTCGTGATCACGGCGTGGCACGACAACACGACCGCCAACAAGAACAACCCCGATCCGCGGCAGTGGGTCGGGTACGGCGATCGGACGATCGACGAGATGGGCCATGCCTGGGTGGACGTGACCTATCTGTCTCAGGAGGACTTCGACCGCATCACCGCGGAGCGGAAGTCGAAGCAGACCCGCAACACGCAACAGCAACAGCAGTAGCCTGCCGTTCGCCGGGCAGTCCTCTCGGACTGCCCGGCTCTCCTTAGTCTTGGCCTTTCCTTGGCGGCCAGGTCCTAGGCCCTGCCGGAACCCGCCGCGGTAAGATCGAAAAGCCAGCATATGGGCGAGCCGCTTGCCTCTCGTCGACAGGGACCGTTCCTTGAACATTCGCATGTCGAGACTCTTCCGCTTGACCGCCGACGCGTGGCGCCGCCGCAGCCGTCGTGGCCGCGATCCTCAGCTACCTCCCTGCCCCGGCGCTCGCGCAGACCGCCGACGTCCCCGAGGCGCAAGCCGCACCGGCGACGCGAGCGGAGGAGGACCGCGCCAGGCGAGAGGCCAAGGCGCTCCAGCTCGTTCCTGAACGGCGCGCGAAGATCGAAACCGTCCTCTACAAGATCGACGAGGACCTGATCCTCCAGCGCATCTTCAATCCGCCGCGCGGGTTTCACGCGAGGGTGGGCGGCATCGTCGAGGGCGCCGGGTTTGGCGTCGGGCCGGGCTACCAGTTCATCGGCGTGCCATTCGATTTCCGGACCTCGGCAGCCGCCTCGCTGAAGGGGTACTTCATCGCCGAGGGGTCGCTGCGCTTTCCGGGCACGCAAAGCGAGGATCTCTACACCTGGGCGAACGGCCCTTACGTGGAGGTGTACGCGCGGCGGCGCGACTCTCCCCAGGAGGACTTCTACGGCCTCGGGCCGGACAGCCTCGAGGACGACCAATCGAACTTCGCGCTGCGGGATACGTTCGTGCGCGTCACGCCAGCCGCCCGGCGGGGCTATCTGACCGCCGGCGTGAACCTGGGCTACCTCGATCCGTCGATCGGCAGCGGCACGGACACGAGCATGCCGTCGACTGACGAGATCTTCGGGCCGGACGAGGTCCCGGGCCTGGACGCCCAGCCGGCGTTCGGCGTGATCGAGCCCTTCGTGGAGTTCGCGACCCTCGATCGGGCCATCGAGGATCGTGGCCGGCGGCCGGTATCGGGTGACGTTCACGCGATACGCGGATCGCGATCTGGACCAGTTCTCGTTCGACCAGTGGGACGTCGATCTCCGGCAGTACATCCCGTTCGTGCACGACACGCACACGCTCGCGCTCCGGGCGTGGGCATCGTCGAGCGACCCTTCGGACGGCGACAGCGTGCCGTTCTACCTCCAGCCCACTCTCGGAGGCTCGCGCTCGCTGCGCGGGTTCCGGACGTTCCGCTTCCGCGATCGCAGCGCGCTCCTGCTGCAGGCGGAGTACCGGTGGCGCATCAACGAGTTCGTGACCGGCGCGCTCTTCTACGACACCGGTGCGGTCGCACCCGGAGCTCGAGGACATCGGACGGCTCGAGCGCGACTACGGCTTCGGTCTGCGCGCCGGCAGCCGCTCGGCCGTGGCGGTCCGGGTCGACGTGGCCTTCGGCGGGCGCGAAGGCACCCGCTTTCTCGTGAGGTTCGACGATGTGTTCTGAGATGTTGAGGTTCGTGGCGGCCGTCGCGTGCGTTGTCGCGGCCGCCACCGGGGTGGGCGCCGGCGCGGCGGGCCAGGCGGCCCGGGCTGGCGCGTGCGGTTCTTCCCTGACGATCCGATTTCGCGCGATGACGACACGGCGATCGATGCGAGCGGCATCAAGGAGCTCGAGCTCTCGGAGTCGTACGACTTCCTGATCAACACGTTCGCGCCGCAAGGCGACCGCGAGCCGATCCGCGCCGTCAACGTGAACACGCTGGACGAGGTGCCGGACTCGAGCTGGTTCACCAACCGCATCGGCGTCCGCGATCTGCCGATCGCGGAGATCGCCCGGGGACCGAACAAGTTCGAGCGCCTCGACGCCGTGGACTGGGTCGTGGTGGCCGGCAAGAGCCCAGGCGGTTTCCACCCGGGCTTCGTGGCGGAACACCCGGGCGACCCGGGCCAGGTGTATCAGCTCGAAATCGATCCGGTCGATCACCCGCAGCTGGCCACTGGCGCCGAGCTGATTGGCACGCTGGTGTACCACGCGCTCGGGTATCACGTCGAGGACGTCTACGCGATCAGGGTGGATCCGGCCAGGATCACGATCTCCGACAAGGCGACCATCCGCGACGCCTCAGGGCGGCGCCGCTTCAACCGGCGCGACCTCGAAGCGGTTCTGCGCCTGGCGGCGCGCGACCGTGATGGGCGCGTGTACATGTCGGCCACGCGCTTCCACGAGGGCGAGCCCGTCGGGAACTTCCAGTACCACGGCACCCGGAGCGACGACCCGAACGACATCCACCCGCACGAGCACCGCCGCGAGTTGCGGGCGAACCGTGTGTTCTGCCGCCTGGCTGGCGCACGACGACTCGCGGGCCATCAACACCCTGGACCTCCTGGTTGCGGCGAACGGGCGCAAGCACGTCCGCCACTACATGTACGACTTCGGCGCCACGCTGGGCAGCGCGACCCGGTTCGCCGAGCCGCCGACCGGCAACCACGAGACCTACCTCGATAAGGACGCGAGCCTCGCAGCCCTGGCGAGCGTCGGCCTCGCCATCCCGCGCTATCTCCGCGTGCCCCGCGCCGATGGACCGCCCTCGGCGGGTGCGTTCGACAGCACGTCGTTCGATCCGGTGCGATGGAAGGCGAACTACCCGAACCCTGCGTTCGCCAACATGCGTCCTGACGATGCGTTCTGGGGGGCGCGGCTGGTGGCACGGTTCTCCGACGAGGCGATTCGCGCGATCGTCGATCAGGTCCGGTTCGACGATCCGCCTGGCGGCCGAGCACATCACCCGTGTGCTGATCGAGCGTCGCGACGCCATCGCACGGGTCTGGCTGAATGGCGTGAACCCCGTCGTGGATCCGCGCCTCGCGGCCGACGGCACGCTGACGTTCGCGAACGCGGCGGTCGCGGCGGGCGCCGCCACGCCCGGAAGCGGCTACACCGTGAGCTGGTCGAGATTCGACAACGGCTCGGGAAAGGCCGAGGCCGTGGGCGACGAGATGCAGGTGACGCGGGGAGCGCGCGGCCGCGCCGTCCGGGCTGCTCGCCGATGCGGCGTTCGTGATGGCCACGATCCGCGGCGAGCATCCCGATCATCCTGGCTGGCGCCAGCCGGTTCAGGTGTACTTTCGCCGCGCGGCAGCGGGCTGGGAGACCGTCGGAATCGTCCGCCAGCCCTGAGGTCGGGGAGCGCGGAGTCCGTCTGCTCCGAAGAAGAATCGGTCTTCTTCGTGTTTTCGTGTCTTCGTGGCCCTGACTTTTTCGTGGTCTTGTCTATCGTCGTACGACCAGGCGCAAGTCGGTGACGTGGCCATCCTGGACGGCGACCTTCACCTGCGAGGCGTTGTCGGAACGGTACGACGTGGTGACGCCGTTTCTCGTCTCGACCATCGTTGCGCTGCTGACTCCGCCGGACGCGCCTCCGGACGCTACTGGACGACCAGGATGTGGCGCCGACACCACCAGCCGCCGCCCTGGGTGACGATGGGCACGGACGCGTTGGCCACGTACGCGCCATTCGCCACGTTCACGATCCGGAATCTGCCTTCGCGGTCCGCGCGCGCCCTGGGTCCGGGTCCGAACGAAGCGGGCGCCAGCGGCCGGGTCGGGCATCAGCATCACCATCGCTTCGGGGACAGGCGCGCCCGTCTCGTCGACGACGACGCCGGTGATTTGGAAGACGGGGACCATCACCTCGCTGAAGACGATGCCTTCCACCGTTTGCCCGGGCCCGAGCGGGATGCCGTGCGCGCTTGCCTGATCCGCCGTGCCCGGGTAGTAGGTGGCGGCCGGGGCCGTGTCGCGCGCCGTGGGGCTCGCGCCGCTGGGCCATAGACGCCCGGCTCCATGCGTGGGACCGACTGCACGACATACTCGCCAGCGGGCAGGCTGTGCAGGCGGAACTCGCCCAGGTCGTTGGTCTGCGCGCCGCTGCCTGCCGGCATCAGCGTAGGCCCCCGGCCGCGGCCAACAGAGTTCATCCTTCTCATCGCCATGACCCTGGCGTCGACCAGCGGTTGGCCCGCGGGGTTCATCAGGCGGCCGGCGATGACGCCGCCGCGTTCGAGCAGCACGTCCGGCGCGTTCTGCGCCTGGCCTGCGGCGGCCTGGACGAATGGCGGCGGGGAAGTCGGGACGCCCGGAAGCGCGTAGCCCGCCCGCTGCACCCTGATGCTGTAGCGCCCCGGGGCAAGGTTCGCGAAGCGGTAGACCCCGCTCGCGTCCGTCTCGGCGGTCAGTGGCGCGAACGGTCCGGTCGGGGGCCGTCCCACGAGCATCACCGACACCTGCGCGCCGGCGACGGGCTCCTTGGTGTCGGCTGCCAGCACCCGGCCGACGATGGCGGCGTCGTTTTGAGCGAAGGCTGTCTGTGAGCCGAGCAGCAGGGCGAGACTGAGGGCAAGCAGGCGCATGTCAGACCCTCCGGAAGGGTGGAGGCTCCTCAATTCTCTCACGCTAGAAGAGGGGGTCACCGGGCATTTCCGAGGCCTGCCGAATCCAGCTCGCCATGAGCTTCTCGTCGAGCTCGTCGCCCTCATGGATGTCCACGTAGCGGACGTCTTTGTGCTTGGACTCGCCGGGCGGGACAGGACGCAGCGACGTGCCGCGGAGGAACGCGACTTTTATGTACTTCGTGAAGCAATGAAAGTCGAGGAACCAGCCCCGGCCTTCGATGCCGTAGAAGGGCGAGTTCCACCGCACGGCCTTGCGCACGTGGGGCACCGTGCGCACGATGAGCGCGTCGAGGCGGCGCCCGGCGTCGCGTTTCCAGCCCGGCATGGCCGCGATGTAGGCCTGCACGGGGGCGTCGCCGTCGGCCTTTGCGATCTGGGGGTTGCCGCCTGAGAGGAGGGCCGGCTTCCGCTTACTTGGAACGCTTCGACTTGCCAGAGTTGTTGAGGGCGACCGCCTGGCGGACGAGCGCTGTGAACGCGGACTCATCGACGTCTTCTCCTTCGTGGATGTCGATTGCGCGGCGGACGTTTCCGTCGAGGCTCGAGTTGAAGAGCCGTTTCGGATCCTTCAGGGCCGCGCCCTTGGCGAAGGTCAGCTTCACAGCATTCTTATAGGATTCGCCGGTGCAGATGATGCCGCCGTGCGACCAGACCGGGGTGCCGGGGTGGGTGGGTTTGACCCACTTCCACTCCTCGACGACGTCCGGGTCTGCCTTCTTGATGAGCTGCCGCATTCTGCCGAGGGTCTTCCCGCGCCAGTCCCCGAGGTCGGCGATTCTCTTCGAGATGAGCTCTGATGCCGACTGGCCCTGGCTCGCGCCCGACTTTTTCATGCCCTCATTTTAGCCAGGGCAGCGCGGAAGGCGATGCCCACCAGCCACTGTTCTGCGGGCACAGCGGGACGGCTTTATCTGATTGCCAATCACATCGGCTCCGAAGCTGATACCTTGTCCCCGGAATGAACTGTCCCCGCTACGTCCGTTCGTTAGCGCGTATCTGGGGACACCCGGACGTGTCGAGGCTTCGAGTTCGGTTCAATCCGCGCCTGAGATCCACCGTTGCCAGACTCCTTGTTCGCGACAGCGTCGTCGAGTTCAACCTGAAGCGTCGCTCGCCTCGGCGCCCGAGACCGTCGAGAAGTGATTTGCCACGAGGCGGCTCACTTTGTGGTGTGGCGGAGGCACGGCCGATCAGCGCGACCACACGGGCCGGAGTGGGCGGCTCTGGTCAAGTTGGCAGGGTTCGAGCCGAAGGCCGCCCGCGTGCGCTGCGGACTGCCGAGGCGACGTCCGGTGGTGACGTCTGCGTTCCGGCACATCTGTCCCGTGTGTCACTTCTCGAAGCGCGCAGCTCGACGAATGCCGCGATGGCGGTGCCCGGAATGCCGGGCGATAGGACTGGACGGATTTCTCAGAATCGAACGGGTTTCTCGATAAGGTGCCCATGCCCGAGACGCCTTGTCCCTTCTGCCGCCCAGACCCGAGTCGAGTGTTCTTCGAATCGAGATCTTGTGTTCGGCGTCTGGGACGCATTCGCCGGTCTCTGACGGGCACGCGCTGGTCGTCACCCGACGTCACGTCGCGAGGTGGTTCGACGCGACGCCTGACGAGCGCGCGGCCCTGACCGACGCCATCGACAGTGGCGCGCGAAGCCATCCTCCGAACGCACGCACCAGACGGCTTCAACATCGGCATCAACGTCGGCGCGGCCGCCGGCCAGACCGTTCCGCATCTCCACGTCCACGTCATCCCCCGCTACGCCGGCGACGTCGCCGATCCGCGCGGCGGCGTCCGCCACGTCATCCCGGCGCGCGGCAACTATCTGATTGCCGGGGAGGCGGCGAATGCGCTCTGCGCGGCGTCTCGTCACCGGCGGTGACGACCCTCTTCTGCCCTCACATCGTTGCTCACCTCGCCACCGCCGACCGCGCCGACATCGTCGTCAGCTTCGCGCTGGAGAGCGGCGTCGACCGCGTCTTCGAGCACCTTCCGCGATCTGCTGGCCCGAGGAGGACGGCTCCGAATCCTGACCGGCGACTACCTGGGCATCACCGAACCGAACGCCCTGATGCGGCTGCTGGACCTCGAAGGCAACGTCGAGCGGCGCGTGTTCGAGACGGGCGCCACTCAGGGGACGGCCCCGGCTCCCCCGGTCCGCTCCTTCCATCCGAAGGCATACATCTTCAGGCGAGGGACACGGGCACGGCCTTCGTCGGCAGCTCGAACCTCAGCGCATCCGCGCTCACGACGGCGGTCGAGTGGAACTACCGCGTCGTGTCCTCGGCCGACGGCTCGGATTTCCAGGAGACGATCGCCGCGTTCGAGGAACTGTTCGGCCTCCCGAACGCCAGGCACTGACGCCCGTGGATTGAGCGCTATCGAGCCCGCCGCACCATCCAGCGCCCCATCGTCGAAGCCGCGGACGTCGAGTGGGAAGCTCCGCAGGCGCCCGTCGAGCCGAACGAGGTGCAGCAAGCGGCCCTGCGACGCGCTGGAGGACACTCGGGCCGCCGGCAACCAGGCGGGCCTGGTCGTCCTCGCGACAGGACTCGGCAAGACCTGGCTCTCGGCGTTCGACACGAATCGGCCGGAGTTCCGCCGCGTGCTGTTCGTCGCGCACCGGGAAGAGATTCTCAACCAGGCGCTCGACACCTTCCGCCACATCCGCCCGGGCGCCATCCTCGGGCACTACACGGGCGACATGAAGGATGCCGGACGCCGATGTCGTATTTGCCTCGATCCAGACGCTCAGCCGGCGCGAGCATCTGGAGCGCTTCGCGCCGGACTCCTTCGACTACGTCGTCGTCGACGAGTTCCACCACGCCGCCGCGGCGTCCTACCGCAAGCTGATCGCGCTACTTCCATCCGAAGTTCCTGCTCGGGCTGACGGCGACGCCCGAACGGAGCGACGGCGGCGACCTGCTCGCGCTGTGCCAGCAGAATCTCGTGTATCGCTGCGATCTCGTCGACGGCGTTCGCAGGGACCTGCTCTCGCCGTTCCACTACTTCGGCGTGCCGGACGATGTGGATTACACCAATATTCCGTGGCGGAGCACACGATTCGACGAGGAGGCCCTGACGACGGCGGTGGCGACCCAGCGCCGAGCGGAGAACGCGCTCGAGCAGTTCCGAAAGCAGGTCCGCCACGCGAGCGCTTGGATTCTGCGTGTCACAGCGCCACGCTGACTTCATGGCGGACTTCTTCACGGCGCAGCGGCCTCCGCGCGGTGGCCGTCCACTCCGGCTCCACGTCCGCGCCGCGGGCCTCGTCGCTCGAGCAGCTCGACCGCCGGCGAACTGGACATCGTCTTTGCCGTGGACATGTTCAACGAAGGCGTCGATCTGCCGACGCTCGACACCGTCATGATGCTGCGGCCCACGGAGTCGAAGATCCTCTGGCTTCAGCAGTTCGGCCGCGGCCTTCGGAGGGCGCCAGGCAAGGAGCGGCTGACCGTCATCGACTACATCGGCAACCACCGCGTGTTCCTGCTCAAGCCGCAGACGCTGTTCGGCTTGCCGTCAGGCGACCGCGAAATCTTCAACCTGCTGGAGCGCCTGCAGAACCGGACGCAGGAGCTGCCGCCTGGCTGCGAGGTGACGTACGAGCTCGAGAGCCGTCGACATCCTCAAGTCGCTTCTGCGCCGAAGCGCGACGCAGGCCGACGCGCTCCAACGGTACTACGAGGACTTTCAACGAGGTGCACGGCGTCCGGCCGACGGCGGTCGAGGTCTATCAGGACGGCTACAACCCGCGATCCGTCCGCGAGCGCTCCGGCTCGTGGGCACAGTTCGTCGCATCGATGGGAGACTTGACGCAGAGCACAGCGCAGCGCTCGAACTGCACCACGGGTTCATCACCTCGCTCGACACCACCGAGATGGTCAAGAGCTACAAGATGCTCGTTCTTCTGGCGATGATCAATGCCGAGCGATTCCCAGGCTCACATCGGGATCGACGAGCTCGCCCGGCAAGTCGAGCGACTGGCGACTCGAACCACGAAGGCCGGAGACGATCTTGGCCCGGCCCTCACGACGACCGCGCGCTCATCCGACTGCTCGAGCAGAACCCAGTCGCTGCATGGGCCGGCGGAAGAGGAACGGGCGGCGTCTCGTACTTCGCCTACGAGGACGGCACGTTCCGGACGACGATTCACGGTGCGAGCCGGGAGCGCGGTCGCCCTTCAGGAACTCGTTCGCGAGCTCGCAGAGTGGCGCCTCGCCGAGTATCTCGATCGGGTTCAGACGAGACAAGGCGGCGTTCACGACACTCAAGGTGAGCCATTCGAACGGCAACCCGATCTTGTTCCTGCCCGCCGGTCCCGAGCGTAGCGATCTCCCCAACGGGTGGACGCGAGTGCAGATCGACGGTGAGGGCTACGAGGCCAACTTCGTCAAGGTCGCGGTCAACGTCGTCCGCAAGTCTGGAGATGACGCCAATCAGCTGCCCAGAATCCTCCGCGGCTGGTTTGGGGCGGACGCAGGAGCTCCCGGGACTCGGCACTCGGTTTCACTGCAATTGCAGGGATCCGCCTGGCACCTGCGCCCGCTCGGGCGGCGCCGCGGCGAATTGAAGCTCTGGCAGAGCTACTCGCGAGAAGAGATTCCTCCACTCTTCGGCCTCGAGTTCTCGACGGCGATCTGGAACGTCGGCTTCGTCAAGAGGCCCGGCCACATCTTCCTGCTCGTGACGCTCGACAAGTCCGGCCATGCCGAGGACTTCCAGTATCAGGACCACTTCATCGATCGCGACCGAGTTCGAGTGGCAGAGCCAGAACAGGACGGCTGCGATGAGCGCGGACGGCCAGGACATCCAGAATCACGCTGCAGCGGGACATTGCCGTCCACCTGTTCGTGCGGTCTCAGAAGAAGCGTGCCGGCGGCGGCGCCGCGCCGTTTATCTATTGCGGGGACGTCGTCTTCCAGTCGTGGCAAGGGCGAGAAGCCGATTACCGTCACGGTGGAAGCTCTCCGTTCCTGTTCCGGACCATGTCTGGAACGCGGTCAAGACAGGTGTGTGACGGCATGAGACGGCTTCCTGGACGGAGAGACCGTCGCTCTTAGAATTTTGCGACTTGATCCGGCCAGAATGGACCCTCGAAAAGTGGTCGGGGCGACTGGATTCGAACCAGCGACCCCCTGCGCCCAAGGCAGGTGCGCTACCAGGCTGCGCTACGCCCCGACAGCCAGGCAATCACGGCAGGTGAGTGCTCGCTGAAGAACCGACCTCTCCAAGGATAGGCCACCCACTCGCGCATTGGCAATTAGCGCGCTGCTGGCCCATGGAGCCGCTGTCGTCTCCAGCGCGGCATACGTGCCGCACAGTCGAAGCCGCGCCTGCGGCTCATCGCCGAGCCGAGGCCGACGAATCGCCGAGGCGAGTGGCATCGGCGCCCAGTTCGCGGCTGCGGCGGAGGGGCCCCGTCATCGCGGCCAACGTGAACAGATGGCCTGTCAGGCAAGCGAGGACGCCGTGTCGGACTATCAGACTGTCGTCTGACACGCTGTTTGGAGACCGAACCCTGGCGGGATAGCATAGGCCCGAGCCAGCGACGTTGACCGAGGAGGCCCCGTGCGCACTGCGACGATCCTGACGACCGTTCTGCTTCTTGGCGCCCCCACCTGGGCGGACGCGCAGGCGAAGCCCCCGGCGGCGACCGGCGCGCCAGAGGTCTTCAGCGCCACGGCGGAGGTGAAGAACGCCACCGGCGCCATCTCGGGCACGTTCGAAGCCCGCGTCACCCGCTACACGCCGGACTTCGATCGCACAACCGTGGAGGCCGCGCTCAAGCAGGGCGGCTACCCCCGGTTCCTCACGACGCTTCGGAACGCGCCCCTGGTCGGCCAGCTCGTGCTCGGCGGCGGCCAGCCGTTCGACATCCGCTACGCCCGCGAGCGAACCAACGCCGGCGCCCGATCGATCGTCCTGGTCACCGACAGGCCGGTGTACTTCGTCGGCGGCGGCCGGACCGACGCCCCGCCGAAGGCCGGATACGAAGTGGCTGTCATCGAGATTCAGCTGGACGCCGCGGGAAGAGGCAAGGGCACGATGGCCGCGGCCGCTCGCGTGCGACCCGATGGCGACGGCGGGGTGCTGCTCGACGACTACGCCGAACTTCCGATCGCGCTCACGAACGTCACGCGCAAGCCGCGCATAGACGCTAGCACTCGGCAGGACGGAAGCGCCTGCGGCCATCCCGAGCCGAGGAAGTGCAGATCCGAGGCGAGGATCAACGTCAGTTCGCGACGGGGGTGGGGCCCCGCCGCAAAGTCAGAAGAGCTGGCACGTAACGTTCCCAGAGAAAGGCGGGTCCAAAAGGACCCGCCCTACAAGTTAGCATCAGCGATTTCGTTTAGCGCGCCTGAGCCGAAGGCCTACGCGCGAGCGATCGATAGTATTCCTCGATCTGCGTCCGGAACCCGGTCGGCACTTCGTCCGAGCCTGAAAGCGACAGCGGCTCGTCGGAACCATCCGCCTTCTTCCGCAGGTTGAACTCGAAGTTCTTCAGCTTCTCGAGCGCGTTGGCCTGCAGCGCCGCCAGGTTGCGCGGGTCGGCGAACATCTGCTCGTTCTCCAGGCTCCGCAGGTCGCGCATGGCCTGATCGAACTCGCGCGGGTCGACACCGGCCCGGGTCAGCTGCTCGCGGAGCGCCTGCGCGTCGGCCTGCCACTCGCGGAGCTCCCGGCGGTACTGACGGATGTCGTCCGACGTCCAGACGCCGCCATTGGTGTTGATGCCGTCGTACGGCCCACGCGCGCCGCCGCGGTCGAGGCCGCCGTTGGCGCCGCCAGCGTTGGCGTTCGCCTGGCCATCCTGGCCGCCCTGACCCTGCTGACCAGCCTGACCCTGCTGGCCTTGCTGACCCTGCTGTCCTTGCTGACCTTGTTGGCCCTGCTGCCCTTGCTGGCCCTGCTGTCCCTGTTGGCCCTGCTGACCCTGTTGCCCTTGCTGGCCCTGCTGACCGCGCTGCGCCGCACGGTCGCGCATCCGCTGGTCGAGCGACTCCATGCCGCGCACGAGCTCGCGCGTGTCGTCCACGGCGCGCCCGAGCGCATCTTCCTTCGTCTTGTTGCCGAACGCCGACTGCGCCTCGCCGATCTTCTTGGCAAGCTGCTCCAGGTTGGACGTGATGGTCGACTCCATCGACCGCGCGTATTCCGTGGCCTGACCCTGCAGCGTCGCCCGCGAGTAGCGAATCATCTCGCGGATGCGCTTGTCGGTGATGCTGCCGGCCGCCTCGTCCAGCTTCCGCGCGGCGTCCTTGTCCGATCCGCGCGCCTCGTTGGCAATCTTCTCGAGCTGCGCCTGCAGGTCCGCGACCTTCTGATCCATCGCCTCTTTGCGCTGGCCCAGCGCCTGCGCCTTGGGCTGACGGGTGGCCGGAGGCTGACCCTCGAGGCCCTGTACCTCGGACGCCATTTCCTTCTGCTCGCGCGCGAGCTCCTCGGCGGTCCGCTGCGCCTGCAGGGCGTCGCGCTGGGCGCGGCCGTCCTGGTTCCGATCGAGCCGGCGCTGCGCCTCGCGCAGCCGCTCGAGCGCCGCTGCCGCCTGCGCGCCGCCATCCTTGGATCCGTTGGCCGCCGCCTCGCGCATCGCCTTGGCCGCATCCTGCAGCTGCCGCGCCGCGTCCGCCAGCTCCTGCCGCTGCTGATCGCGGGTCAGCTGCTGCAGCCGCCGCGCAGCCTCCTCGACCTCCTGCGCCAGCTGCCGCTGGGCGTCGCCACCGCCGCCGCCCTGCTGGCCTGCGGCCGCCGCGCGACGCTGACGTTCAGCTTCCTGCTGCTGCCGCCGCGCCAGCTCCTTGAGCTTTTCCATCAGCTCGTCGACCTGGCGGTCGCCGCTCTGCTGCTCGGCGCGCTGCTGCATCTCGTACTGGTTCGCCAGCTTGTCCATCTCGAGCTCGAAGAGATCCGCGAGATCGTTGGACATCTGGTTGCTGCCGCCCCCGCCCCCGCCGCCGCCGCGGCTCTGGGACACCTGCATCTCGTACTGCTGCTCGGCGTCCTGCAGGAGCTTGAGCGCGCGCTGCTCGGGCGACAACGCTTCCTTGGCCTTCTGGCCCTTGAGGTCGACCTCCGCCGTCTTCATCTCGACGGCCGCCTTCGGCAGCGCCTCGGCGATGGTCTTGAACGCCGGATCGACGACGTCGAGCCGGCTGTTCATCTTCTCGCTCAGCTCCTCGACCTGCTCGCGGAGCTTGGCCTGGGCGAGCGTGAGGAACACGGTCGTTCTCGCGGAACTTGTCCGCCGCCATCTTCGGTTTGTCGCGGACCAGGTTGAACGTCGCCGCGACGATCTGCCGCTGCTGCTGCGAGAGCTGACCCACTTCGTTGCCGCCGCCCCCGCCCCCGCCGCCGCCCGCCATCGACTGCGCAGGCCGGAAGTCGGTCCGGAACGGCCGGATCTGCACGAAGTAGATGTCGCTGGTCGTCGTCTTCGCGCCCTGCACGCCGTCGTTGTCGCTGGCCTTGGCGTAGTACGACACGAAGTCGCCCGGCTTGAGCCCAAGCTCCTCGAGGTAGATCGTGTGGCTGGCCGTGACCTCCTGCATCGTGCGCGCGCCGCCAAACAGGTTGATCGTCTTCTCCGCCCCGCCGTTGACCGAGTAGAAGAGCTGCACCTGCTTGACGCCGAAGTCATCGTCCGCCTTGACCTCGGCAAACACTTCTTCGACAGGCGTCGACTGCGTGTCGCGTCCCGGCTTGGAGAAGTTGACCGTCGGCGCCTGGTCAGCGAGGACATCGATCGTGTACTGCGGCGACGCGGTGACGTTCTCGCCCTGCGGACCATCGAGCTCGATCCGGTAGAACCCCTGCTTGGTCACGGTGAAGTTGCCGGCGAGCGTGCCGTCCGGCGCCACGGTGAGCGGCGCGGACTCGGTCTCGTTCAGCTTGACGCGTCCACCCGCCGTCTTCATGGTCGGCGAGATCTTCAGCCGGACCTCGGTGCCCTGCATGGTCGCGATGTCGCCGCCCGGATCCACCGTGCGCGGCTGCATGTTGGTGTAGGCAGGGAAGTGGTACTCCAGCACGAGGTTCTCGACCGTCGGCAGATCCAGGACGGTCATCGAGAACACAGGCGACCGGACGCCGTTCGCCTCGACGTAGTACTCGGTCTGCTTCTCGACGTGGAAGAGCAGGCCCTCGAACCCGTCGCCTTCCTTGGCCGGGATGAGCGGCACGCGCTCGAACGCCGCGCCCGAATCGGTGCGGATCATCAGCGACGCCTCGACGGCCGTGAAGCCGTTCAGCGTGGCCTTGACGGTCTGGTCCGTGCCGCGCGGGATCTTCGCGTTCCCGGGCGTCACATCGATCTTGTAGGGGCTCGCCGCTTCCGCGCTGCGCGAGACGATGAGGAGCGCCGACAGGCCGTGGCGCAGGAACGCCGGCCCGAACGCCACGAGGAGCGCCGCCGCGCCGGCAACCCCCACGAGCATGCCCAGCTGACGCCGCAGGCTCTGCCGCTCCACGGCCATCCCATCGTCCAGGGCGTGGCACTGCTCGATGGCCTTTTCGACCAGCCGCTCGACCAGCTTGGGCGACGGCCCAAGGTCGCCCTTGTCGCCGATCGCCGAGGTCTCGACCGCGCTCATGAGCGCGGCCTGCAGCGTCGGGTCCTTCTCCTCCAGGTACATCGCGACCTGGCTGTCCGAGACGCGCCGCATCAGCGGACGCACGAGCCCGAGGTACAGGAGGCCGCCGAAGATGATGAATGCCGCGACGCGGAACGAATTGATGGCGGCGGGGCTGAACCGGAGCGCCTCGAGGCTCGATGCGGACAGGAAGAGCGCCAGCAGGGTGCCGGCAACCACGATGACCGCTCCGCGGAGGGCCAGCTTCATCCGCCACCGGTTCCGGACGCGGCGGATGACATCCACCAGCTCCTGGCGACGATCGAACCCTTGCGTCCCGTCCAGCATGTCGGCGGTCCCCCTACCCGTGAGAATACACCCGTACGAGGCTACAGAAAGCGTTCGTTCCGCGACAGCTGGTTGGCGATAGCGGTCTCTGCCGCGAGCAGAATCAGGCCGGCAACCAGCAGATACCACCACAGGCCCTGCTGGCGTTCGGACTCCGCGATGGTCAATTCGGTCGGGCCGTCCAGCCCGGTCGCGGCGGGACCCGCCCGGCCGGAGACCGACGCTACGAGCTCCGCCGGATCGAGGGGCGCCAAATCCGACTCGCCCGGATCCAGATTCACGGCAATCCGGGTCGTCTGGGACGAGTCGTTGGCCGCCCGCACCTGATACATGCCATGTTCGGCCAGCTCGATGATGCCGGCCTCGGTCGCCGGCACCTTGATCTGTGCATCGGACGGCGTCATCACCACCCGCTCGGCGCGTCCGCGGAGGGCGTCCGAGAGGTCGACGACCTGGCCAACGGTGCGCCAGGGCGCGGGCGGCTCGTAGCGCGCCAGGTACCGGACGAGCTGGTGGACCAGCGGCAGGTACACCGGCTTGAGCGCCACGTTATTCCAGGTGTCGTCAAGCGTGGATGCCACCGCAATCACGCGCCCGGCGCCGATCCGCCGCTCCACGATGGCCACCGCCCCATCGTCGAACCGCGCGAGCACGCGGTCGGCCGGCGCGGGCGTGATCGCCTTGTAACGGAAGATGTTCGCCGCGGTGAAGTCGCCGCTGCGCGGCGCCTTGAAGACCTCCAGCGCCGGATGGCTGTGGTCGATGAAGCCGATGGCGCCCCCGCGACCGGTGCCGCGGTCGATCGTCTGGCCGACCTTGCCCGGCAGGAGCGTGGCATCGTTGGCCGGCCACGCGCTGCGGTCGCCGAAGACCACCATGAGGCCGCCGCCGCCCTTGACGAAGCCCTCCAGCGTCTGGGCCGACAGCCCCGGCGGCAGCATCGTGTTGTAGAGGACGACGACGTTCTTCTTCGCCAGCGCGTCGCCGGACACGCGCGCGACCTGCATGGTTTCCGACTGGAACGAGGGCGATGTCCCGATCTCGAGGGCCTTGGTCAGGAAGAAGCTGGCCGTGCCGCGCTCGCTGCCGTCAACGACGAGCACGGAGACGGGCGCGCTGGGCTCCAGGACGAAGCTGAACGTGTTGTCCGCCGGCATTGGATCGGTGCCGGCCTTGATGGCGCCGCTCACCCCGGGAGCGGCGAGCGTGAACGGCGCGAAGGTGACCGAGGCGGACGCGTTGGCGGCCACCGACACCGTCTTGGTCTCCATCTGGCGCCCGTCGATCTCGAGCGAGACGGCCACGTTCTGCACCGGGTCCAGCCCCTTGTTGGCCACGCCCGCGGTGATCGTGACGCGCTCTTGTCCGGAGAACGGCGCGCGCGCAAACGCCACGGACGGCACCGCGAGGTTCGAGTCCTTCTCGCCGCGAATCGGCACGGTCGTGACGGTGACGCCCTCGCCGAACTTCACATCCTCCGCGCCCGTCCACCCGGATTTCTGGAAGTCGGAGATGATGATGGCTTCGCGGCGGGGGAGCGTGGACCGCGTCATCGCGCCCTCCGCCAGCTTGAGCGCCGACCCGTAGCGCGTCGCGCCCGAGGTGGTGGTGGCGGCGTCGATCGCGGCGTCCAGCCGGCTCTTGTCCGTCGTCGATCGCACGTGCTCTTCCGCGTTCCTGCCGAACAGGACCAGCGTCCCGCGGTCGCCCGCGCCGAGCGACGCCACGGCATCGTGCGCTGCCGCGCGCGCGCGGTCCCAGTGGTCCCCGTAGGCCATGCTGGCCGACTGGTCCAGCAGGATCACGACTTCGCGGTTGCCCCCGGCGGCCGCGACGGCCGCCGCGCCGGACGAGAAGAACGGCCGCGCAAACGCCGCCACGATCAGCGCGATGGCCAGCGCCCGGAGGGCCAGCAGGAACCAGTGCCGAATCCTCCGCCGCTGCACGGACTGATACGGAATCTTCCGCAGGAACATCAACGAGGGGAAGATGACCACGTTGTTCCGCTCGCGCTGGATCAGGTGCACGAGCACTGGAACGACGATGGCCGCAAGGCCTATTAAGAAAAGCGGACTTAGGAAAGACACAGGAAATTTACAATTTACAATTCAAAATTTACAATTCGTTCCCGATCCCCATCCCCGATGCCCGATCCCCGATCCCGATCCCGATCCCCGCTACCTGACCCGTATGAGCTTTTCACGACTTGATAGGTAGCTGAAGAGCGCTCGATCGAGCGGCTCTGAGGTATTCAGCAGCGCGTAGTCGATGCGCTGCTCCGAGAGCTTGGTGGCGAGCGTGTCGGTGTGCTCCTTGATGAGCGCCCGGTACTGCTCGCGGAACGACTGGGGCACGACGGGGACCTGTTCGCCGCTCTCCAGGTCCTGGAACGCCGACGCCTCGTCGTATCCGAAGTTGATCTCCTGCGGATCCAGCACGTGGAACACGATGAGATCGTTGCCGAGGAAGCGGAACGGCTTGATGGCCTCGAGAATCGCTTCGGGCTCGTCGTACAGGTCCGACACGAGCAGCAGGATCCCGCGGCGCTTGAAGTGCTCCGCCATCTTCGTCAACGGGGCGCTCAGGTGCCCCGGCCTCTCGGCTTTTGCCCGGTCCAGGGTGTGGAGCACGACGTTGAAGTGCTTGGCCGAGGCCGGCACGTGCGTGACGATGGCGTCGTCGAAGGTGATGATGCCGACGCGGTCGCGCTGGCGGTGCGCGAGATACGCGAGGCAGGCGGCCAGGTAGGCGCCGTATTCGAGCTTGGAGACACCGCCGCTCGAGAAGTTCATCGACTTCGAGATGTCGAAGAGGATGGTGAAGTTGGTGTTGGTGTCGGCCTCGTACTGCTTGATGTAGTAGCGATCGGTCCGGGCGTAGAGCCGCCAGTCCACGCGGCGGATGTCGTCGCCGGCCACGTAGCCGCGATGCTCGGCGAAGTCCACCGACGCGCCGAAGACCGGCGCCCGGTGGAGCCCGTTGATCAGGCCGTCCACGACGGTCCGGGCCAGCAGCTCGAGGTTGCCGATGCGGGCCAGGACCGTCGGGTCGATGAAGCGTGCGCCCGGCGCAGCCGATGGGGCAGTGGTCGACATGACCCTCGCCCTACATGCCCGACGCGGGCACCGGCACGCGCTGGATCAGCTCGTCGATGATCGAGTCCGTGCTCACGCCCTCGGACTCGGCGCGGAAGTTCACCAGGATGCGGTGCCGCAGCACGGGATGCGCGACCGCCTTGATGTCCTCGAAGCTCACGTGATACCGGCCCGCGCACAGCGCGCGCGACTTGCCGCCGAGCACGAGATACTGCGCCGCGCGGACGCTCGCCCCGAACGCCACCCACTTCTTGACCGACTCCGGCGCGTTCTCGGCCTTCGGACGGCTGGTTCGCACCAGGCTGAGCGCGTAGCGCAGCACGGGATCGGCAATCGGCACGCGCCGCACCAGGCGCTGGAACTTGATCAAATCCGCGCCGCTCACCGGCCGGTTGAACTGCGGGTCCAGGTTCGCCGTCGTCGTCCGCACGACTTCGAGCTCTTCGCTCTCGGGCGGATGGTCCACGATGATGTGGAACATGAAGCGATCGAGCTGCGCCTCGGGCAGGGGATAGGTGCCTTCGAGCTCGATGGGGTTCTGGGTCGCGAAGACGAAGAACGGCTCCTCGAGCGTGTAGGTGCGCCCCTGAATGGTGACGCGATGCTCCTGCATGGCTTCGAGCAGCGCCGACTGCGTCTTGGGCGGCGTGCGGTTGATTTCGTCCGCCAGCAGGATGTTCGTGAAGATCGGGCCCGGGGCGAACACCATCTGGCGCCGGCCGGTCGCCGAGTCCTCCTGGATGATGTCGGTGCCGGTGATGTCGGACGGCATGAGATCCGGCGTGAACTGGATGCGCGTGAACTTGAGCTCCAGCACCTTGGCCAGCGTCTGCACGAGCAGGGTCTTGGCCAGTCCGGGGACGCCGATGATCAAGCTGTTGCCGCCGACGAAGAGCGTCTGCAGGACCAGCTCGATGATCTCCGACTGTCCGATGATGCGCTTGCCGAGCTCGGCGATGACCTGCTCGCGACCGACCTTCATTCGATCCGCGAGCGCGATATCGTCGGGGGATTCAAGATCGACAGTGTCTTGTGCCACGCTGCTCTCCGATTCCTGAATGAGTGCCAGCCGGGTCCAAAAGGACCCGGCCTACGTTTATCCTGCGTGCGTCGTAGGGCGGGTCCTTTCGGACCCGCCGTGATCAGTGCGTCATGCCGTAGATGACGTAGTTCACGCCGAGCTTGTACGCCTCGTTCCGCTCCCACGCCGCTTCGAACCCGAACCCCGTGCCTTCCCAGTACTCCGAGATATCCGTGTTGTAGTTGATCATCGCCATCATACGCCGGGCCGGGTCGTTGTCCTCGAACACCGCGCGCAGGATCGGCCGGCCGGCATCATACGCCTGAGGCAGGATGTCGAGCGAGGGGATCTCGAAGAACGAGTGAAAAATCTGGTGCGTCGCCGTGAGGTCGTAGAACTGCGCGCCGGGCAGCACGCGACGAAAAGTGTATTCGAAGGCGGCCCAGCCGCCCCGCGACTCCGAGAAGTCGTCGAAGATCACGAACCCGCCCTTCTGCAGGTAGGCCCGGAAGGCTGTTGCTTCGGCGTCCGTCGCCGTCCAGTAGCCGGGCTCGGCCATATACGCAATGGGGTAGCGCGCCAGCTCCGGGTCGTCGAGGGCCAGGATGGCTGTGTCGGCGATCTTCGGCTTGAGGTTGGTGACCTCGTTCAGAATCTGCATGAAGTGGCGCTCGCCGGTCGGGTAGTCGTGGGACCAGGGGATGCCCTGCGAGACGAACCTGGTTTCTTCGCCGTAACGGAGCCGCACGAACGTGAACTGGCCGTCGTAGGTCGGGTTCGGCTGGATGGGGCTGGCGAACCGGCGGCCCTGGGCCCAGAGCGTCGCGGCGCCGGCCAGCAGGGCCAGCACCATCGCCGCCCGTCTCATTTTTTCGCCTCGAGCTCCCTGACCGCTCGGGTCTTGAGCGCCAGCTCCGTCAGCAGCCGCTCGAGCTCCTGCTCGTAGGCGTCGGAAGCGAGCGCGTTCTTCTTCAGGCGCAGATCCTCGACCTGGCGTTCGACGGCATCGCGTTCGGCCACCGCCGCCTTCAGCTCGGGGCTGGCGTTGGCCATTTCGGCCGACCGCGATCGGGGCGGGGCCAGAAACTGCGTCGACGCCAGCTTGCCCTCGGCGCCATCGTCGATCGTCGCGTGCTCGGTCAGGATGTGGCCGCCCTGCTCGTACGAGGCCGCCACCTTCTGCTTGGCGTACTCGAATGCCTCGAACACCGACGTCCGGCCGTTGCGATCCCGGTCCGCGATTTCGACCTCGAGCGCTTCGACGAACGGACCGGGGAACCGCGTCTCGTTGCGCTCGCCGCCGGTCCGCGTGGCCGCGATGATCGTGCGGCCGGGCCCGCGCAGCGCTTCGACAAACGCCCCGCTCGAGCTCGCGGTGTTGACGAAGACGATGCGCTGGGCGCCGAACTTGCCGAGGAGACCCGCGTAGTCCTGGGCGGTGAGGTCCGGCCCGGGCAGGTTGAACGCCGCCGTCTTGCCGTCGAAGCTGCCGTGGCCGAGGAGCAGCACGAAGATCTCGTCGTTGGGCTTCGTGCGCGCGGAGAGGTCGGTCAACGTCTTTGAGACGACGTCGCGGGTCGAACGGCCGTCGATGCGCGCCGGGTCCAGCTCGGTCCGCTCGGCGAGATACGTGATGTTCGCGTCCGGCAGCCCGTGCTTCTTCGCCCCGTCCACAACGGAGGTTGCCCAGCCGTGAAACTGCTTGGCGTGCGCCTCGTCTCCGCTCGACGCCCGCGATGACGACGAGATGGGTGTCCTGGGCGGCGACCGGCGCGGCCGTCAGCGTGAGGGCTGAAGGCGCAAGGCGACCAGCGACGAACCAAGGACCAGGGACAGCCGAAGGCCCAAGCCCCAAGGCCCAAGGACCCACTATGCGAGGCCTCGCTGCCGCCGGTAACCCCACTCGGCGCCGATGAGGCCGAGCAGCAGCATCAAGATGATCGGCATGTCCCAGAGGTCTCGCTCCTCGACCACCGTGACGCCGCGGCCGCTGTAGCTGATGGCCTCGGGCAGCGACGCCGCGTTGGCCGGCGTGAAGAAGCGGCCGCCCGTGTCTTCGGCGACCCGCTGCAGGAGCGGCGCGCGCATCTCGGCGTCGAAGTACTCGCTGTCGCCCGCCGACGCGCGCGCGTGCAGCAGGCTCGATCCCAGGTTCAGCTCGTCGGACTCGCCGCTCGCGGCCCGGATGGCCGTCGCGCGGATCTCGTACGAGCCCGCTTCGTCCGGCACGTAGCTGCCGCGGTATTCGCCGTCGCGCGTCACGCTCCACTCGAGCGGCACCTCGGTGACCTTGCCCGACGGGCTGGTCACCTGCGCAATCACCTGCGCGTCGTTCACCTCGACAAACGCCGGGTCCACGACCTCGGCGGTCAGCCGCATCGGCTCGCCCGGCTCGACACGATCGACCGCCGCCCTGACTTCGACCGGATCCGGCACGCCGTCCACGAGCCAGCGGACGAGCCGCCGCCAGAAGGTTTCGTGCGTCATGTCCTCGACGGCGATCGTGGCGTCCATCTGCCACACCCACGAGTCCTGCACGGGGAAGGCGACGGCCTTGCCGCGCCCGTACCGCTGGAAGGCGAGCACCACTTGCTCCTGCCGGGACTCGGTCGTGCCGGTGAGCAGCACGGTGGCGCCCGCCTTGACGCGCCGGAGCGCGTTGACCGACGTCAGCTGCGGCAGGTCGTTGTACCGGGCGTTCGAGGCGTCTTCGGTCGGTGCGAGCTGCGTGACCGGGAACGTCGCGCCGTCGCGCGTCGGCCGGACCGTGAGCTGCACGACGTCGGGCTGCTGGTTGGGTTTAGCGCTGGACGTTCTCGAACTCCACGGGCAGCACTTCGGCGACGGGCGTGCCGGCCCAGCCGCCCTCGGCAAACGAGCGGCGCCCGCCGATCATCAGCAGGTTGCCGCCTCGCTTGCTCACGAAGTCCGCCAGCATGCGCAGCTGATCCGGCGTGAACGACGCGGCCTCGACGCTGCCCAGGATGATCGCGCGGTACGCGAACAGCTCCTCGCGCGTCTTCGGGAACCCGCCGACCAGTTCGTCAGGGCTGCCGACATCCAGCCGGAGGAACTTTTCCTCCGCCGTCCGCTGCAGGATGACGACCTGCAGGTTCTTGTCGTCTTCGACCGCGCGGCGGATGAACTTCGCCTCGAACCGCGGCTCGCCTTCGAGGTACAGCACCTTCTCGCGCGCCTCGGTGACCTCGACGAGCGCATCGCGCACGTTGTTCTGGGCCACCTGCTCGCCGTCCTGCGGCGCCACACGGAACCGGAACAGCCGCGCGCCGGCGTCCTCGGCGGTGAAGTTGACGCGGACGGTGGCCGACTCGCCGTCGCGCGGAAGCGTGACGTCCTGCGCGCTGACCCGCCGTCCCTCGTCTTCGACAGCGAGCTGCACCCGCTGGCCGGCGTACCCGGTGTGGTTGATCACCACGTCGACGGCAAGGGAGGTGCCCTTGAGGATCTTCCGCGGCGTCTCGACGCGCGAGATCTGGATGTCGCGCGCGAACTGCTCCTGGCCGACGCCGACCGTGAAGACCGGGATCGACCGTGCCTTGAGCGAGGCCAGCGGTTCGTCGAGCGACTGGTCGGAGGTGTCCGCGCCGTCGCTGACCATCACGAGCCCGGCGAGGGGCAGGCCAGCCAGTTCGTCCCTGGCTCGCTCGAGCGCGGGGCCGAGGCGGCTCGCCGTCCCTTCGTATTTCAGCTCGCCCGGCGCGCCAAGCCGATCGGCCGACCCCGAGAAACGGAAGTAGCGCAGGACGAACTTCCCGGACAGCGCTTCGAGGAGCGGCGTCTTGGGCTGCAGCTGCTGCTGGACGAAGTCGGTCCGCGGCTTGCCGTCGGTGTCCGCAATCGTCATGCTGCGCGAGTCGTCTATCAGGATGCCGAGGAAGTTCTGCTGGGGAACCGCCGCCCGGAGGATCAGCGTCGGCCGCAGCAGGCAGAACATCAGCAGCGCGATCGTGCCGAGGCGCAGGGCCCCGAGGACCAGCCGCTCGCGCGCCTGTCCTTCGCCGGCAATGCCGCGGTACGTGACGAGCACCGCCGCCGCTGCCAGGCCGATGACGCCAATCGTCACCATCATCGACCGCGACTGCGAGAAGGCAAACTCCGCCTGCTCGAAGATGAGCGGCGGATACTTGAAGAGGAACCGGACCAGCGCCTCGATCACCAGCGCATTCTAGTGCCAGGACTTGGCAAGGTGCTAGTCGGTCCGTTACGAGCGCTTCCCGGCCACGGTCCCGGTAACCGGCGTCGAGGCCGGGGCGTCGCTCGCCGGGAAGGAACCAGCCAGCTCCTCATCGTCCGCCTCTGCCGCGGCGAAGCAGTTGGCGACCCGCGTGACCACCCGGCGCACGCCGCTCAGGTCGCCCTCGCCCGTCAGCGCCCACCAGGCGAGGCTGGTGCCGAGCCCGGACAGGACGCGGCTGCTCCAGGTCCGGTGCCGAAGCGCCTGCAACGCCAGCACAGCCCCGCCGACGCCGATGAGCACCCGCGCCGGCGTCAGACTCTCCTTCCGGCCATCCCAGCCGGGCCTCGCCCACACATTCTGTTCAGAACGGTGCATCGTCAGGTTCAAGTTGGAAGGGTTGGCTTCAGTCATGGTCATGGTCATCCTGGAATGCAAGGTCCGGTGCAATCGCCGACCTGACTCGATTCCTTACACGTCGTGTCGCGGATCAAGTCGATTCAAATTGTGCAACGGTCCAAATCATCGATAGACACGGCTCTATTCCGTGGTACCGACGTTGCTGGGCTTCGAACGCACGGGGCGCGGTCATGCAACAACAGACACATCTAAAGCCTCTGATGGGCCCTCTGATGGGTAATGAAGAGGCTCTCCGGCGGGTGCGCGGCGAGTACTTGGAGATGCCCGGGCTTAGGCTGACCGAAGCGCAAGCCCGCCGCCTCTGGGGGCTCGATGAAGCCTCCTGCGCCAACCTCCTCAAGGCGCTGGTCGACGCGCACTTCCTGCACCGCACCCGCGACGGCTCCTTCATGCGCGCGAGGAGCTGACGCGGGCCGCCTCGTCCGGCCATGAAAACACGGCCACGAAAACACGAAAGCACGAAAACGGCCTGAACTAGCCGCCACGGTGCACGTGCAGAGGTGTGCGCTGTCGTGTGACGCTCGCGATGCCAGTTGGCTGCCCGCCCTGCCTGCCGCGCCCGCCTTGCCTGCCTGGTTCGTCCGTTCGTCGGCCGATCTAATCTAGCGACTGTGCGTCTGCTGGTGGCGACAACGAATTCAGGGAAGGTTCGCGAAATCAGGCAGATTCTCGACGGCCTCGATGTCGAGCTGGTGACCCTGGCGGACTTTCCGGGCGTCGAGGCGCCGGAAGAGACCGGCGCGACCTTCGAGGAGAACGCTCGTCTCAAGGCGCTTTACTACGCATCCGCGGCCGGCGTGCTGACCGTCGCGGAGGACTCGGGGCTGGCGATCGATGCCCTGGACGGCGCGCCGGGGATCGAATCCGCACGCTTCGGAGGCGCCGGCTCGACCTACCCGCAGAAGTTCGCCATCCTCTTCGAGCGGTTGAAGGATGTGCCGACGGCCGATCGGACGGCGCGTTTCGTGTGCGCGTTGGCGCTGGCCGAGGCCGGCCGGATCCTGTTCGACGCACGCGGGACGGTCGAGGGCGAGATCACCGAGGCGCCGAGGGGCAGCGGGGGGTTCGGGTACGACCCGATCTTCTTCTATCCGCCGTTCAACGCGACCCTTGCGGAGTCCGCGGACAGAAAGACCGCGGTCAGCCATCGCGGCGTCGCCTTCAGGAAACTGCGGGACTACCTGGAAGCGCTCTGAAGGCGTGAAATGCCGCCCGATCCTGCCGATACGCCAGGCTCACCTGGCTCTTGCCTTTCAGCGCGTGCGCAATCGCCCGCGCCAGCCGGTACGGCGCCCGAGGCACGGGGCGTAACCGTGCGCACACGATCGAACCCCGAGCACTGCAGCATGCCGTGGACGGCGGGAATGTTCGGCCCCCACCAGTTGGTCGGGTCGCCGTTCAATTCGCGGCCTGGGTAGAACGCGGCGGCCGGTCGGCCGAACCCGACCATGTCCACGACCGTCTCGAGCACGAGCAGGTCGCGCGCCACCGAGGCCACCCGCTCCAGCGCCAGCAGCGGGTCTCGAAGATGGTAGAGCACGCCGAGAAACAGCACGACGTCGAATGTGCCGATGCGCTCCGGCGACAGGTCCATCACGTCGATGTCCACGTCCTCGACGCGCGACCCCGTGATTTGCCTGGCCAGCTCGAAGCCGGCCTTGCCGGTCCCCGTGCCCCAGCCGGTGCCGTGCCAGGAGTAGTAGTCGGTGGCCACCACCCTCGACGCGCCGCGCCGTTCGGCTTCGAACGAGAAGAAGCCGTCCCACGCGCCGATGTCGAGCACCGACTTGCCCGCGAGCGAGAGCGGCAGATCCAGGCGCGCGAGCCGAAGAGGCGTGTCGTCGACGCCGCGCGTCACGAGGCCGTTCCCGAGGTCGATGGTGTGATACCAGCGCTGGCTGTCGACGCGCTGGCGCAGGTCGGAGGCAGCCGGCTCCGCGATCACCTCGACTGTCCCTGGAGCTCGAAGAAATGTGCCCGCTCGTGGTTGAGCAGCCACGCCTTCCGATCGAGCCCGCCGCCGTACCCGGTCAGCGTGCCGTTGGCCCCGATCACGCGGTGGCAGGGCACGATGATGGGGATGGGGTTGGCGCCGTTGGCGAGACCCACCGCACGCGCCGCGCCAGGGGAACCGATCTGCAGGGCAATCGCGCCGTAGGTCGTGGTGGTCCCCGGTGGAATCTTCCGCAACGCGGACCACACCAGCATCTCGAACGCCTGCCCTCGCGGATCGAGCGCGAGCGCCGAGATGTCTGCCGATTCTCCGGCGAAGTACGCCGCGAGCCATCTCTCGACCTGCCGGATGACGTCGTGCGAGCCTTCCTCCAGCGTGCACCCCGGGTAGTGCCGGCGAAGCCGCGCCTCGATTCCTCCCCGCCGCCGCCCATCGTCGAACCCGAGCGCGCAGAGCCCTCCGTCGTGAGCCACCGCCAGCATCGGTCCGACCGCGGTTGCGAGCGTTTGTCGACGGAGGTGCATGGTCAGCGTGGGACGCGATTCGGAATCAGGTGGCCGACGATGGCGCGTTGACGCTCGATGAGCTCGCGGATGCCCAGGTCTGCAAGGTCGAGGAGCGTGTTGAGCGCGTCCCGCCCGAAGGGATCCGCTTCGGCAGTGCCCTGGACCTCGATGAACCGGCCGTCGCCGGTCTTGACCACGTTCATGTCGACATCGGCGCGCGAATCGTCCTCGTAGGCGAGATCGAGCAGCGGCTCCCCGGCGACGATGCCGACGCTGACCGCCGCAACGTAATCCGAGATCGGGATCGTGCGAATCTGATCGCGTTCGCGCATCCGCTCGACGGCGAGCGCGAGCGCGACGAAGGCGCCGGTGATCGACGCCGTGCGCGTGCCGCCGTCCGCCTGGATGACGTCGCAGTCGATCCAGATCGTCCGTTCGCCGAGCGCCGGCATGTTCATCACCGAGCGCAGCGACCGGCCGATCAACCGCTGGATCTCCTGCGTGCGGCCGCCGACCTTACCTTGCGTGGCCTCGCGCGTGGTGCGCGTGTTGGTGGCGCGCGGAAGCATGCCGTACTCGGCCGTCACCCAGCCCTTGCCCGAGTTGCGGAGAAAGGGAGGGACGCGGTCTTCGACGCTCGCTGTACAGATCACTTTCGTGCGTCCCGCCTCGATGAAGACCGATCCTTCAGCGTGCGGGAGGTAGTTCGGCGTCAGCGTGATGTCACGGAGCTGGTTCGGCGGGCGGCTGTCGGATCGCATCGTTTGGCACCATGGGCCGGCTGAGGTTGACGTGCCCCGCCAGCGTCTCGAGTTCTTTTCCGTCAACGAGCAATTGCACCGACGTGACCGCCGGCAGGTTCGCGGTCAGCGCGCTGACGAGGGTTTCCACCGTCAGGCGCTCGTGCATCGTGCCGCCCGGATGGTTCGCGGCGAGCTCGCGGCTCAGGTCGACGTACGCCTCGCCGCCGGTGATGAAGAGCGCCCGCAGCGTCGTGCCGGCAGGAATCGCCGAGACCAGCGGCTCGGCCACCGGCGCAAGCTGCGCGGTCACGATCGCTTTCGCCTGGTCGACGGGCCGCTCGGCAAACGCCACGTCCTGTTCGAGGCTCGTCAGCGTCCGGCCGTCGTCGGCGACATAAAAGAGTCTCGCTTTGATCTTCCGGTCCGCCGTGGCCTCTCCGGTCTGCGCGGACGGGGCTGGCGCCTGCGAGCCAGGCGTTGCGACCCGGCCGGGAAGCGTCACGAACAGCGCCCACCCGACCGCAACGGCGACAGGCGTGGCTCCGGCGATGAGCAGGGCGCGGCGCGCCGTCATCGTTCGCCTCCCTGCGGCGACAACGAGTCTCGGAACCTGACGATGGCGTCGAAGACCGCCGCGACGAACTCGTTCTGGAAGTTCGGCCCTGCGAGCGCCTTCTGGTCCTCGGGGTTGGTGAGGTAGCCCATTTCGATGAGCACGGCCGGCATGTTCGCGGACTCGAGCACACGGTGCCTGGCGCGTTCGATCGGACGTGCGTCGAGCCGCACGCGCTGCCGGAGCTGCTCTTCGAGCATCGTCGCGAGGTCCGCGGACTGCGCGACGTGGCGTGTCTGGGCCAGATCCCAGGGCACGAGCTCGAGCTCGCGCAAGCCGCCACCGAACACCGCCAGCCGCTGGCTCGGCATGTCGGTGCGCGTCTGCTCATCGGGGTCGAACGCCGCCACATAGATTGAGGCGCCGCTGGCGCTGGGCCGAGGCGACGCGTTCGCGTGCAGGCTGATGAAGAGGTTGGCCTTGTTGTTGTTGGCAAGTGCCGTGCGCTCGTCGAGCGCGACGCTCCGGTCGTCGTCTCGCGTCAGCAGCACGCGAAGGCCGAGCCGCGCTTCAATAGTGCTTTTGAGCCGCCGCGCGACCGCCAGCGTAATGTCCTTTTCGGGCACGTCGCCGCGGACGCCCGTGTCGTCGCCGCCATGACCGGGATCAATGGTGATCGTCCGGATCGGCGACGGCTGACGGCCGAAGACCGGCAGATCGCCGAGCGGCGGGGGCCCGGCCGTTGCCGCGGGCGGCGTCGCCGCCGGCGAGGTGGGCGTGAGCGTCAGCGTTTCAGTCGGCGCCGGCAGCAAATCGAGGACGAGCCGTGCCGTATTGCCGGCCGTGGACTGCGCGGCGCGATACGAACCGAAACGCGGGCCGAGATCCACGGCGAGCGCCGTGGGGTCCAGCACCCGAATCCCCTGAACGAAGCCGATCGGCTGGATCTGCGGCATCACGACATCGAGGGCGTCGGCCTCGAACCTGATCGTGAGGCGCCCGGCCTCCTGGGCAATGGTGCTCCGGGTGTCTGGCGAGGCGTCGACCGTCACACGCGCCGATGTGCCGAGAGGCTCGTGGCGCACGGTCACGCGCGGGACGCGCAGGTCGCCGATGATGACGAGACGCGACGGGCGCCGAAGCTCGAGGCGCGTCTCGTAGACGGTCGACAGCACGCGCCCGATGAAATCGACCGGCACGAACCACCGGTTGCCGACGCGGGCCGGCGGCGCCGGCATCGAGATGAGCCGTCCTGCGACAGACGCGAGCGGCTGATCGCGGGTGAGCACGATCGTGCGGCCGCGCGACGACACGGTGATGGCGCCTGATTCTTCCCGGACGGTGAGTTGAAAGGCCGTGGCGAGATCTTCGAGCGCCACGAAGTCCTGGCCGTCGATGGCAAAGGCCGGCATCGGACGCCGGCCTTCTCTGGAGAGCAGGGTGAGCGGGCTCGCCGCGCTCTGCCCGCGGAGCTGTCCGCCCGCGAGGCACAGCAGCAGCGCGACAACGAGCGTCGACACTGCGGCGGTCCGGGAGACGCGAATGGGGGTCAGACCCCCATTCTACTTATGGTGTGGGCTTCGTGTCCGAACGATAGTGAATCGTACAGGCCGGGGTCGATCTTGACGTCGAACGCGATCGTCTCCGAGCCCGGATTGCGGATCTCGATACGATGCGCGCCCGGCTCCAGGTTGAGCTGCTGGAACGATCCGTCGAAGTCGTCGACGTGCCCGACGAAGTAACCGCCGACCCACACCTCAGCCTCACGCCGCGGCGTTTGAATGCGCACGCCGCCGTACGGACGAGACGCGCCGTAGTAGCCGGGATAGCCGTACGCGGGATACCCGTAGCCCCCGTAGAAACCGGGATACCCGTAGTAGCCCGGATAGCCGTAGCCGTAGGCGGGGAACCCGACGCCACCGTACCACCCGAAGCCTCCGTACCCGAAGGCAAAGCCCACCGACACGCCGACCGGCCAGTAGGGGTACCCGTAATAAGCTCCGCCATACGGCCGGCCATAATAGTTATGACCGCCGCCGTAGTAGCCGCCGCCCCCATAGTGGCCGCCGCCTGACACGGCCGGGCGCTGTCCGGGAGGACGCGGCACCGCCCGCGCCGTGGTGCCGGCGGGCCGCGCACCGCCAGCAGGGCGCGCACCACCACCGCCGCCGCCGGCAGGCCGGGCGCCGCCGTTGCCGCCCCGGCTGCGCGCCTGAGCCTGCAGATCCTGTGGCAGGCCGGCCATGACGACGGCCAATGCGAGCGCCGCTATGGATGACGACTTGAACATGAGAAGCTCCTGAGCTTGCTTTCGCAATAGTCAGGCCAGCGCTGGCAGCGCGGTCTTCGATAGATTATCCGGCAAAACGGCCGTTGTCGACTGCGGAGAATCGCGCACCTGGCCCACGGCGTGGACAGGTGGCGTCAGCTCCCGCGGACGTTCGTGTATGCTCCATGGCGCCTCTTCGATGACGACGTCCGCGCCCAAAGGCCCGATGGCCCTCGACGACCTGACGGTCCTTGATCTCTCCCACGCCCTGGCCGGCCCCTTCGCCACCACGTTGCTGGCCGACTACGGGGCCGAGGTCATCAAGATCGAACCGCCCGGCGCCGGCGACATGGCCCGCGCCTGGGGGCCGCCGTTTTACGACAACGAGTCGGCCTACTTCGTCAACCTGCATCGGAACAAGAAGAGCGTCGAGCTCGACCTCAAGCACGAGCAAGGACGCGAGCTGTTCTTCCGCCTCCTGGACCGCGCCGACATCGTCATCGAGAACCTCCGGATCGGCACCGTCGCCAAGCTCGGCGTCGACTACGAACAGTGCGCGGCCCGCAGGCCGGGCATCGTCTACTGTTCGATCTCCGGGTTCGGACAGGACGGCCCGTATCGGGAGCGTGCGGCGCTCGACCTCATCGTGCAGGCCGAGAGCGGCATGATCAGCATCACCGGGCCGGAGGGCGGCCCTGGCGTCAGGTGCGGCGTGTCGGTCGCCGACATCACGGCGGGAATATTCTCGGCCCTCGGGATCATGATGGCCATCCATGCGCGTGAGCGCACCGGACGCGGCCAGTTCATCGACATCTCGATGCTCGAAGGGCAGATGAGCATCATGCAGAGCATTTTCGGCGCCTACCTGGCTGACGGCATCGTGCCCGGGCCCTGGGGCACGGCGTACGCCGCGCTGCTGCCGTACCAGACCTTTCGCACGAAGACGCGCCATCTCGCGCTCGGCGTGGGCAGCGACAAGCTGTGGAAGACGTTCTGTCCGCTCGTTGGCCTGCCTGAGTACGCGTCCGATCCGCGCTTCTCGTCGAACGCGGCACGCGTCGCCAACCGGCCCGAGCTCATCGACGGCCTGCAGCGCGCGTTTCTCACGCGCTCTTACGAGGAGTGGGAAGCCATTCTTCTCGGGGCAGGCGTGCCGGTCGGGGCGATCAACACGGTCGATCAGGTGGTGAACCATCCGCAGGTCGCCGCGCGGGGCGTGCTCGTCGAGTGCGAGCACCCGGTCGCCGGCGCTGTGCGCGTGGTGGCCCCGCCGATTCGGCTCTCCGACACGCCAGGATCAGTGCGCACGCCGGCCCCGCTCCTCGGTCAGCATACGAGCGAGGTCCTGCGCACGCGGCTCGGTTTGTCGGAAGACGAGATCTCCCGGCTTCGCCGCGAGGGAGTGGTCGGGTAGGTCAAGTAGGTCGGGTAGGTCGGGTGGGTCGGGCGGGCCCTTCGACTTCGCTCAGGCGGGCAGGGCGGGGCAGGCGAGGCGGGAGCGCCTGCGGCCACACCGAGCCGAGGACAAGTGGATCCGAGGCGAGGTGTCGGCGTCAGTTCGCGCTGGGGGTGAAGCCCCGCCGCCAGTAAGAGAGGTTTGCGCCTGCGGCCATGCCGACTCGAGGCCCTGTGAAGCCGAGGGGAGGCATCGGCGTCAGTTCGCGGCGGGGGTGGGGCCCCACCGCAAAGTAGAGATGCATGACATGCCACTTCTAACAGGACGCGTAGCAATCGTGACCGGAGCCAGCAAGGGCATCGGCCGGGTGATGAGCCAGACGTTCGCGCGCGACGGCGCCAAGGTGGCGTGCGTCGCGCGATCGACGGCGCTCGTCGAGGAAACCGCGGCGCTCATCAACGCGGATGGCGGGCTCGCGGTCGCCATCACCGCCGATCTTGGCCGCGAAGACGACGTGCGGGAGATGGTCAAGAAGGCGGTCACGGCGTTCGGGCACGTGGACTGCCTGGTGAACAACGCCGGCGACGGCGGACCGACCAAGGCCGTGCAGGACTACCCGATGGAGGACTGGCTCTACACGATCAACTCGTGCCTCACGAGCTCGTACCTGTGCACGCGCTTCGCGGTACCCGCCATGATCGACGCCGGCCGCGGCGCCATCGTCAACATCGCCTCGATGGCCGGACGGCGCGGCCTGGCCTACCGCATCGGGTACTGCTCGGCGAAGGCCGGCCAGATCGGCATGACCGTCGGGCTCGCGATGGAGCTCGGACGGCACAACATTACGGTCAACGCGATTGCCCCGGGCGCGGTCGCCGGGGATCGGATCGATCGCGTGATCGCCGGGCAGGCCGAAGTGCGCGGCATCGCTGTTGACCAGATGCGCAAGGCCATTCGTCGATCGGTCGCCGCTCCGCCGGATGTCGACGCCGGAAGACATCTCGAACCTGGCGATGTTCCTCTGCAGCGATCTGGCGCGCAGCATCTCGGGCCAGTGCGTGCCGGTCACGGCGGGAGAGCCTGGGTAGACGAACGACAATTTACAATTTACAATTCAAAATTAGGAATGCGTTAGGGTCCTTCGAGTTCTCCTTTTGAGTTCGAACTCGATGAAAGCTATCTCTGCAAGCAGCACGGACTGCCGGACACGCTGGTCTTCGAGGACATACCGTCGCCGGTCGCGGGGCCGGACGAGGTCGTGATCTCGGTGAAGGCGGCGAGCCTGAACTTTCCGGACGTACTTGATCATCCAGAACAAGTACCAGTTCAAGCCGCCGCTTCCGTTCTCGCCCGGCAGCGAGCTCGCGGGCGTCGTCAAAGAAGTCGGTCCCGGGGTGACGCATGTCCGGCCCGGCGACCGGGTCATGGCGGTCACGACCTTCGGTGCGTTCGCGCAGGAAGCAAAGACCGAAGCGCGCCGTGTCGTGCCCATCCCCGAGGCCATGGACTTCGTGACGGCCTCCGCGTTTCTCTTGACCTACTGCACCTCGGATCACGCGCTCGTGGACCGTGGCGCGCTGCGGGCAGGTGAGACGCTGCTGGTCCTCGGCGCGGCAGGCGGCGTCGGCCTCGCCGCGATCGAGATCGGCAAGGATTCTGGGCGCGCGAGTGATTGCGTGCGCGTCGAGCGACGACAAGCTCGAGGTCTGTCGCGCGCATGGCGCCGACGAGGGGATCAACTACGAGCGGGACGATCTGCGGGAGCGGATCAAGGAAGCTGACGGGCGGGCGCGGGCCAGACGTCGTCTACGACGCGGTGGGCGGCCGGTTCACGGAGCCGGCGCTCCGGTCGATTGCGTGGCGAGGCCGGCTGCTGGTCGTCGGATTCGCGGCCGGCGAGATACCGAAGATTCCGCTCAACCTGACGCTGCTCAAGGGCTGTTCCATTGTCGGCGTGTTCTGCGGCGACTTCGCCCGGAGAGAGGTCCGTCAGTTCGTGGCGCGCGTGGAACAGCTGGGGAAGTGGTACGGCGAGGGGCGGCTCAAGCCGCACGTGCAGGAGACGATGCCCCTCGAGCGCGCCGCCGAGGCGCTGAACCTCCTGGCGGCGCGTCGAGTGTCGGGCAAGCTGGTGCTGACGGTCTAGCTGGCCGCGAGGGCCTTGGCGATGGCCTCGCGCAGCGCCGGATCCTCCGGCGTGATCTTGCTCGGGAAGAACGCCACGATCTTGCCGTCCTTGCCGACGACGTACTTGCTGAAGTTCCAGGCCGGCAGGTTGCCCGACGAGCCGAGGAACGAGTAGATGGGCGACTGGCCGGCGCCGGCCTTGGTCACGACCTTCTCGAACATCGGGAACGTCACGCCGTAGGTGAGACGGCAGAAATCGCCGATCTCGGCGGCGGTGCCAGGTTCCTGCCCGCCGAAGTCGTTGCTCGGGAAGCCGAGCACGTTGAAGTTCTTGCCCTGCATTTCCTTCTGCAGCTTCTCGAGGCCTTCGTACTGCGGCGTGAACCCGCACTTGCTCGCCACGTTGACGACGAGCGACACCTTGCCGCGGTACATCCCGAGGTCGGCGGGCTTGCCTTCGAGTGTGTTGGTCTTCATGTCGTAGAACGAGCCCACGTTTCCTCCGGCCGTCTGTTGAGCCGACGGCGCCATGGTGGCGATCCCGAGAATTGCGCTTGCTGCGATCAATGCTTTCATTCGGTGACTCCTCACTTACCTTGCGGCGGGGCCCCACCCCCGCCGCGAACTGACGCCGATCCCTCGCCTCGGATCTGCCTGTCCTCGGCTCGGGATGGCCGCAGGCGCAAACCTCTTTACTCTTGCACAGCCGATCAACTGTCTGCACCGCCGATCGCTTGCGCCAGTCCGCGAATGCCGCCTAAGACGCCGGCTTGCCGGAATCGCGGTTCCAACTCGCCGAGCCACCGGGTAGTGCCGGGGAGTGTCCGGGGGCGGCGGCCCTTGGAGCGGCGCGTCTCGAGCGTGAGACGGGGAAACGACGCGTAGCGCCAGAAATCCGCGGCAGGTCCGGGATCGCTCGGCGGATCTGCCGCATTTCCCCGACAAGCCGCGAGCGGAGCTTCCCCGCGCCGTCGACAGGGACGCCGCCTCCGGACGCTCTCCGGCACGCACCTGGTTAGACTCGTTCGAACAGGGCAGCGCCGCCCTGGCCGCCGCCGACGCACAGTTCTTACGCTTGCGACGGGGCACCCCCGTCGCGCAGGGCCGCGGGCGCTGTGGCGTTTTCCAGTCCGTCACGATGTGCGTCGGCGCGTCAGGCTCGTTCGAACAGCGCCGCGCCGCCCTGGCCACCGCCGACGCACATCGTGACGATGCCGTAGCGGGCCTTGCGGCGCTTCATCTCGTTGGCCAGCGTGCCGACCAGGCGCGAGCCGGTCATGCCGAAGGGGTGGCCGATCGCAATCGAGCCGCCGTTCGGGTTCAGGCGGTCCATCGGCATGCCCAGCTGGTCGCGGCAGTAGACGACCTGCGACGCAAACGCCTCGTTCAGCTCCCACACGTCGATGTCGCTCGACCTTCAGACCGTGGCGCTTGAGCAGCTTCGGCACGGCGAACACCGGGCCGATGCCCATCTCGTCCGGCTCGCAGCCGGCGACGGCGTAGCCGCGGTAGACGAGCAGCGGCGTGAGGCCCGAGCGCCTTCGCGCGATCGCTCGACATCACGAGCGTGGCCGACGCGCCGTCCGACAGCTGCGACGAGTTGCCGGCCGTGACGCTGCCCTGGCCGCTCTTCTGTCGAAGACCGGCGGCAGCTTCGCCAGGCCCTCGAGCGTCGTGTCCGGACGGTTGCACTCGTCGCGATCCACGCAGCGCGTCCTCTTCGCCGACCTTCTCGCCGGTCTTCTTGTCGAGAATGGCGCGGCGCACCTGCATGGGTGCGATCTCGTCCTTGAAGAACCCGTCCTGCTGCGCCTTGGCGATCCGCTGCTGGCTCGACCAGCGAGTACTCGTCCTGCGCCTGCCGCGTGACGCCGTAGCGCTTCGCCACCACTTCGGCCGTGTCGCCCATCGCCATGTAGATCCCCGGCACGTGCTCGAGCACCCACGGGTTGGGCGACTTGTCGCGCTCCATCATCGTGATCGACTCGACGCCGCCGCCGATGGCCGCGTCGACGCCCTCGTGCAGCACGATATGCGCGGCCTGCACGATCGGCCTGAAGCCCGGAGTTGCAGTAGCGGTTGACGGTGACGCCCGCCGTCGTGACCGGCAGCCCGGCGCGGAGCGCCGCGACGCGCGCGATGTTGTGGCCTGCGGCGCCGTGCGGCTGGCCGCAGCCGAGGATGACCTCTTCGATCTTCCGCCGCGTCGAGCCCGGGCGCCTTGGCCGAGCGACGTGACGGATCGCATGCGCGGCCAGATCGTCCGGCCGGGTGATGTTGAACGAGCCACGACGCGACTTGGCCAGCGGCGTGCGGGAACTGGCGACGATGACGGCTTCTCTCACGGCGGCGATTGTGACACTAGCCGGGGGCTAGAGGCTAGAGGCTAGGGGCTGGAGGCTGGGGCCTAGGAATTGCTGATTGCAAAATGCAAATTGCTGATTGGATTGTCCAGTTGCCGCCATGAGCCATGAGCCATGAGCCCTGAGCCATAAGCCTTCTGAGGAGCGCCCGGGCGCGCGTCAGCGTGCGCTGGCGCCCGCTGGCTCCGAGAAGCGCGCAGCGCGGAGAATGTTCGCCATGCCGTAGTTGCCCTCGTGGCAGGCGAACTCGTACATCATCTCGGTGCTGCGCGTCATCGTGAACGTGGCAGTCCAGGGCTGGGTGAAGGCCGTGGGGTTGTCGATGGTGTACTCGTAGCGGAGCGCGTTCGGGCCCTCGCGCGTGAAGCGTTCGACCACGCGCAGGTGCTCGTCGGAGCCCCTGAAGTTGGTCTGGTTCGTGAAGTTCGTCGTCTCGACCACGAGCGTGTCGCCGTCCCAGTGGCCCCGGGAGGCACCCAGCCAGAACCGGATGTTCGACGGAGGCGGCTTCCGGCCGTCGAGCGGCACGATGCGCGCGTCGTGGATCATCTCTGTGTGCAGCACCACCGACCCGGGCGTCTGGATGATCTGCAGATTGTTGTTGTAGGGGCCGGGCAGGATGGGCGGCCCTCCACTGAACACCAGGCAGCGCTCGCCCACGCTGAGGTCTTCGGGGCCGTCGGCCGGACCCTGCCGCTCCTGCGCACGCCTGGCCGCGCTCTGCCTGGCCGCGGCCGTCAACGCCGGCACGCGCCCGTCCGGCGGATCGATGATGAGCGACGTGCGCCGATCGGCGCCGACTTTCGTGCCGTAGTCGAGCCATTCCGGCGGATGAACGGTCTGGTTTCGGGCGATGCGCTCCGCGGTGCGCCGCTCGAAGTCGGCGGCTTCGTCGGCGGTCAGAAACGGCTTGCCCTCGAACTCCTTCGGACGCTCGAGCGGTGTCGCCGTGCCGAAGTACCACGTGCCCTGCAGATCGGGATGGCCATCGACGGCGTGCGACTGAGCCGCGGGTGTTCCTCCCGAGACGGCGAGGGCCAGGGCGAGAGCGGCGCCGGCGAAACCGACAGTGCGGCGGTTCATCGAGGTCATCATTTCTCACTCTGCGGCGGGGCCCCACCCCCGCCGCGAACTGACGCCGATCCCTCGCCTCGGATCTGCTCGTCCTCGGCTCGACCTTCGACGTTGCTCAGGTCGACCCTGAGCCTGCCGAAGGGTCGGAGGCGCAGACCTCTCTAGACTTTTCGCGGCCCGTTCGGATGGCCCACAGCTTACGGCTACGTCCGCCAATCAGCAATCAGCAATTAGCATTCATCAATTCTCGTCACTATTTCACTACGGGTCCGCCTGCGCGGTCGTCGGGGACGAAGCGGTCGCGGGCCGGCATGGCGACCTTGGGCAGCGACGCCTGGTCCATGACGGCGGTCTCCGGAATCACCCCGTTCCTGAAGAGCAGGAAGGCGACCAGGCTGTAGGTCTCGTCCGGCGCCAGCGTGCCAGGCTGGCCGAAAGGCATCGACCGCGACGTGTAGTCGTACAGCGTGGTCGCGTACGGCCAGTAGCTGCCGATCGTTCGAACCAGCCGCGGGTTGGTCGCGAACGCGAAGCTGTCGCCGTCGTTCCTGCCGATCAGCCGCTCCGCCGATCCGCCCTCGCCGTTTGCGCCATGGCACGCGGCGCATTTGGCCGCGTAGACGCCGGCGCCCTCGGCGGCCGTTCCACGCCCGGCCGGCAGGCCGCGGCCGTCCGGCATGACGTCGATGTCCAACGCCCGCACCTCATCAGCTGTAGCCGGCCGTCCGATCCCCAGCGGGGAGGTGGGCGCCTGGGCAGAGCCCAGGCGCACGGCAGCGGACGTCACGAGGCACGCGAACAGCATCGTCTTGAGCAAGGTCATGCCGGCGGTCATGCCGACCCTCCTGCCAGGCGAACCGTTCCATCCCGTCCGACGCGCCACGCGCGGATGTTGTTGAAGTGATACGAGGTGCCCGGTCCGCGCGCGGCCACCAGCGCGTCGGTGGTTGGCTGCACGTAGCCAGTCTCGTCGGCCGCACGGCTCATGAGCACCGCCTCCGCGCCGTCCCACCGCCACGGCAGACGGAAGCGCGTATGGCACTTGGGCAGCACCGGCTCGTCGAGCGTCGCGGCCCGCCACGTCCTGCCCCCGTCCGCGCTGACATCGACGCGCGCGATCTGTCCGCGCCCGCTCCACGCGAGCCCTCGAATTTCCCACCAGCCGGGGCCCGTGAGCCTGTCCGGCGACGCGGGCTCCGTGATGACCGACTTGGCGTCCATGACGAAGCTGAACATGCGCGCCGTGCCGTCAGCGAGCGGATCCGTGTACTTCGACGTTTCCTCCCGCGTCATGAACGGCCGGTCTGACAGCTCGAGGCGTCTGAGCCACTTCACATTCGAACTGCCCTCGAAGCCGGGCAGGAACAGCCGGACCGGGTATCCCTGTTCGGGCCGGATGGCTTCGCCGTTCTGTGCGTACACCACCATCGCATCGTCGTACGCCTTGGCCATGGGAATGCTGCGCGTCATGACGGCGGCGTCCATGGCTTCGGCCAGGAACCACGCGGCCTTCGGCGAGGCGCCGACCTCGCGGAACAGCGTCGACAGCGGCACGCCCGTCCACTCGCTCGTGCTGGTGAGGCCGTCGATCTGCTGCGGCGTCACGTCCAGATCCGCGGCGTCGCGCCTGAACGCGCGGCCGCCGTTGCCCGAACACTCGAGGAACCGAATGACCGACCTGGCGGGGAAGCGCTTCAAGTCAGAGAGCGTGAAGACAATCGGCCGCTCGACCATGCCGTGGATGAGCAGCGAGTAGCGCTCCGGATCGATCGCCGGAACGCCCGGCGTGATGGCGCTCGAAGTGGAGATCCGCCGGCGTGATGATGCCGGTCAGATCCTGGAGAGGCGTCTGCGACGATGTGCGCCGCGCGCCGCCACCCATCGACACCCGCGAGGGCCGCTCGAAAGGCGAGCGCGCCCCGACGTCGGTACCGCCGGGGCCCTGGATCTTCGTCGGATCCGCCGGCACCCGCGCGCGGGCCGCCTGGTCCGCCGTCTGGCCCGCGATCGGCGCAACGGCGGCGCCGACAATGCCTGCTGCCCCTGCCAGCAGCGCCCGGCGCCGTGACACCTTCGACGACCGACCGCGCGCCGAACGAGAGGAGTCAGACATGGGCACACCATCCTTCACTGGCGGCGGGGCCCCACCCCCGCCGCGAACTGACGCTGATCTCTCGCCTCGGATTCGCACGTCCTCGGCTCGAGATGGCCGCAGGCGCTGGCTTGGCTTCAGGCTTCGAGTCCCCGTACGTTCGTGATTGCCTGCGATGCGACGACGGAGAAGAGCGGCCGGATGTTGAAGTGGCTGTACGGACTGATCTGGATCAGCATGATCGGGATGAGCTCTTCGACCGGGTCGATCCAGAAGATGGTGCCCCAGGCGCCGCCCCACGACCACGTGCCGACCGACAGGGCGTCCGGCGCCTTGGCGCGATCGAGAAGCACGGCGCCCCCGAGGCCGAAACCGTAGCCGTCGCCGCGCACGTAGACCGCGCTTGTCCGTGCCGATATGGTTCTCGAACATCAGGTTCACGGTGTTCTTGCCGAGCAGCCGCACGCCGTTGAGCTCGCCGCCATTCAGCAGCATCTGCGAGAAGCGGAAGTAGTCCGCGGCGGTGCCGTTCAACCCCGCGACACCGGGAAAGTAGGTGGTCGGCTCACGGAACTCCGGCTTGCGGAAGAGCGAGATCTTGCCGCCCTCGCCAGGGCTGTACACCGCGGCCACGCGGTCGACCTTCTCCCGGGGCACGTTGTAGAAGGTGTCGCGCATGCCGAGCGGCTCGAAGATCCGCGTGCGCAGGAACGCGTCGAGCGTCATCCCCGAGATCTTCTCGACGAGGATGCCGACGTAGTCCGTCGACGCGCCGTACTGCCAGCGGTCGCCCGGGTGGAAGGCGAGCGGGATCGGCGCGGCGCGCTCGATCGCTTCGCCAAGCGTCGCCGGCCTGGGTCTGGCCTGCCCTTGTCCCTGCGCGGGCGCCCCGGAGGCCGGAGGTTCGAGGGACAACCCTGACGTGTGCGTCAGCACGTGGCGGACCGTGACCGGTCGTGCCGGCCTGACCAGCTGGCCCTCGACCAGCACCTGTTTGTTGGCGTACGACGGCAGCCACTTCGAGATCGGATCGTCCAGCAGGAACTTGCCGTCTTCCCACAGCATCATGAGCGCCGTGGACACGATGGGCTTGGTCATCGACATCAACGTGAAGATCGCGTCGCGCGGCATCGCCTGCTGCGCTTCCTTGTCGCGCCACCCCTGAGCCTCGTAGTGGACGACCTTCCCCTTGCGCGCGATGAGGGTGACGCTGCCGGCGATCTGGTTGGTGTCGATGTACTCCTGCATGTACGCCTTGACGCGCTCGAGGCGTTTGGTCGACATGCCGACCGATTCAGGGCTGGCGATGGGCAGGTCGGACTGGGCTACTGCCGCGGGACCCGCCAGAGCCGCAGCGATACCGACTACACCGGCGACGGCTAGCATCAGTCTCTTCATGGCGTCATCTTTCTTTACTTGGCGCCGGGGCCCCACCCCCGGCGCGAACTTACACCTCGCCTCGGATTCTCAGTCCTCGGCTCGGCATGGCCGCAGGCGCTTCTGTCGGGGACCTATCCCCAAGTCCCACAGTCCCAAGTCCCAAGTTCAAGCGACGTAGTATCTGACCACCCATTCGACCACCGCGCAGGGCTTGTCGCCGCCCTCCCGTTCCAGCGTGATCCCCCAGATCACTTGCGTGCCGCCGTCCTTGATCTCCTCGAGGGCGACGAGCGCAAAGCGTGCGCGGACGCGCGAGCCGGCGGGAACCGCGGTGATGAAGCGGACGCGGTTCACGCCGTAGTTGATGGCCATCTTCACGCCCTCGAACGAGAAGGTGCGGCGGATGAGCACGCTGGCGAGCGAGAGCGTCAGGAACCCGTGCGCGATCGTGGTCTTGTACGGCGATTCCTTCGCAGCGCGCGCAGCGTCCACGTGGATCCACTGACGATCCTCGGTCGCCTCGGCGAATTGCGCGATCCGCTCCTGGCTCACGTCGAACCAGTCGGAGACCGCCACCTCTTCGCCGAGCCGGTTCCCGAGCGCCGCGAGATTCCGGATCTCAGTCATTGTAGAGAGCACGCCCTTCGGCGACCATCCGCTCGAGGAGCGGTGCAGGCTGCCAATAGTCGCCAAAGCGAGCGCGGTAGGCCTTCACGCGCTCCAGCACGAGCGGCAGGCCGACGGTATCGGCATAGAACATCGGGCCGCCGCGGTGCCGCGGAAACCCGAAGCCGTAACAGTAGATCACGTCGATGTCGCTCGCCCGCAGCGCGAAGCCGTCCTCGAGCACCCGCATGCCCTCGTTGGCCAGGGCCGTCGTCACCCGCGCCAGAATCTCGTCGTCGGCAATCGGCGCCCGCGTGATGCCGCGCTTTGCGGCCTCCTCCGTGGCGATTGCTTCGACCAGCGGATCCGGGATCCGGTCGCGGCTGCCGCCTTCGTACCTGTACCAGCCGGCGCCGGTCTTCTGGCCGTAGCGGCCCATCTCGAACAGTCGATCGGGGACAGCTGATTGTGGACCTTCCGCGCGCGTCTTGCCGATGGACTTCAAATACTGCCGGATGCGTGCGCCGACGTCGATGCCGGCGATGTCCTGCATGCCGAACGGACCGACGGGGAGGCCGAAGTCGGTGAGCACGCGGTCGATCTGCTCGACGCTCGCGCCCTCTTCGAGGAGCAGATACGACTCGCGCATGTAGTACGCCAGCATCCGGTTCGCCACGAAGGCGAAGCAGTTGCCAACGACGACCGGCACCTTGCCGATGCGCTTGCCGAGCTTGACCGAGGTGGCGATCACTTCGCGGCTGCTTTCGCGGCCGCGAACGATCTCGAGAAGCTTCATCACGTTGGCGGGGCTGAAGAAATGGTGCCCGATGACCTGTGCAGGGCGGCCGCTCGACTGCGCGAACTCGTCGATGTCGAGCGTCGACGTGTTCGACGCGAGGACGCAGTCCGCGCGCGTCACGCGCCCGAGGTCGGCAAAGGTCGCCTTCTTGAGATCCATGTGCTCGAACACCGCCTCGACGACGATGTCCACCTCGTCGAAGCCGTCGTAGCTCGTCGTCGGCGTGATGAGGGCCATCGTGCGGTCGAAGGCGTCCTGCGTCATCCGGCCTTTCGCGACAGACGACTCGTAGTTCTTCCGGATCACCGCGAGACCGCGGTCGAGTGCGGCCTGGTCGACTTCCTTGAGCAGGACGGGGATGCCGGCGTTGGCGTACGACATCGCGATGCCGCCGCCCATGGTGCCCGCGCCGACGACGGCGGCCCGCCTGATGTCCTTGACCGGCGTCTCCTTGGGAACGTCCGGCACCTTGGCGGCCTCGCGCTCGGCGAAGAAGAGATGCCGCAGAGCCTTCGACTCGGTCGACACCACGCAGTCGGCGAACAGCTCGCGCTCGCGCAGCGACCCGGCGTCGAACGCCAGCGTCATGCACGCCTCGATGGCGTCGACGACCCGGTAGGGCGCCTGGGCGCCCTTGGCCGTCTTGGCCAGGCCCGCCCGGGCCTGCTTGCACGCCTCGAGCCCCGCGGCCGACGTGTCGGGCGTGACGGCGATGTCCTGGTCCGGCGAATCTCGCGCGCGGCGGCTTTGTCTTGCGCGAAGCGAATGGCGCCGGCCAGCAGGTCGCCTTCGACGATCTCGTCGAGGATGCCCGCCGCCCTGGCCTTCGACGCGGCCACCGGCTTGCCGTCCGTGGACATCTGGAGCGCGAGGGCCGCGCCGCAGAGCCGCGGCAGACGCTGCGTCCCGCCGGCGCCCGGGATGATGCCGAGCAGCACCTCGGGCTGGCCGACCTTGGCGTCTTTCGTAGCCACCCTGAAGTGACACGCTTGCGCGAGCTCGAGCCCGCCGCCGAACGCGTTGCCGTGGATGGCTGCGACGAGGGGCTTGGTGGCGTCCTCGACGCGCTTGAGGAGCGCGTGGGTCTTCGCCGAACGCGCCAGCGATTGGTCGCGGGTCTTGAGCGTCTTGAAGATGTTGATGTCGGCCCCGGCGACAAACGTCGACCCGGCCCCGATGAGCACGATGGCGTCTGCGCCCGTGTCCGCGACGGCCTGCGCCACGCCTTCGTCGACGGCCTCCCAGACACCCTGGGCCAGCGCGTTCACGGGCGGATTGTCGATCGTCAAAACGGCGACACGATCCTGCAGCTGGTAGCGAACGAAAGTCATGCTTGTCCTTGAGCCGAAGAAGTCTCGACCGAAATGCACGTGGTTGTCCCGTGCGCGTGAATCTTGCCGGAACTGTCGACGATCCGGGCCTCGGCTGTCGCGACCCGTTTGCCGGTGTGGAGCACGGTGGCTTCGCAGCGAAGCGGCCCGACCCGTACCGTCAGAGGCCGGATGTAGTTGATCTTGAGTTCTAGCGTGGTGAAGCGCTTGCCGGGCGGCGCCGTCGTGTTGATCGCGCAGCCGAGCGCCGAGTCGAGCATCGTCGCGGCATAGCCGCCGTGGACGACGCCGGCGCCGTTGTAGAACGCTTCGGTCGGGGTGCCGACGAATGTGACGCGGCCGAACTCCACTTCAGCGATGCGCAGGCCGAGCAGGGCCACCATCGGCGGCGGCTCGCAGGGTGCCAGCCACCATTTGCCGGACGAACTCGAGGCCGCTCAGCCGGCTGCGTGCTGTCTCACGGGAATCTGTTGGCATGGGTGACGCTGTCTACTGATTCACTCTGCGCCGGGGCCCCACCCCCGGCGCGAACTGACGCCGATGCCTCGGCTCGGCTTCGCTGGCCTCGCCTCAGCATGGCCGCAGGCGCAGGCTTTCTCACTAGCGCTGGACTGACGTTTGTGCATGTTCGTCGCGCAGAACACGGTACAGGATCTTGCCGACGGCGCTCATCGGAAGCGTGTCGCGCAGCTCCACGTGCGTCGGCACCTTGTAGGGCGCCAGCGCCGTCTTGCAGTGCGCGACGAGCTCGTCGGCCGTCGTCGCCGCCCCCTCTTTGAGGGCGACGCAGGCCTTGACGACTTCGCCATGATAGTCGTCCGGGATGCCGATGACGGCCGCGAGGCGCACGGCCGGGTGCAGATAGAGGACCGTCTCGACTTCGGACGGGTAGACGTTGAACCCGTCCACGATGATCATGTCCTTCTTGCGCTGGACGATCGTCGTGAACCCGTCCTCGTCCATGCGCGCCGACGTCGCCCGTATGGAACCAGATCCGTCCATCGGCGTCGGTTCTCAGCACCTTCGCGGACTCGTCCGGCCGGTTCCAGTAGCCCTTCATCACCTGAGGGCCCGAGATGCAGAGCTCGCCGGCCTCGCCGGTCGCGAGCTCACGGGTCCCGTCCTCGAGGTCGACGATCTTCATGTCGGTGTCCGGTATCGGCACGCCGATCGTGCCGGGCTTGCGGAGACCGAGCTGCGGCGTCGAGTGGGTGACCGGCGACGTCTCTGAGAGGCCGTAGCCTTCGTTGAGCGTGCGGCCGGTGGCCCGCTCGAACTGCTCGATGACCTCGACCGGACACGGCGCAGCCCCGGTGTTGAAGGTGCGCACCTTCTCGAGGCCGTACTCCTTCAAGCGCGGGATGGTTGAGCAGCGACACGAAGATGGTCGGCACGGCCGGAAAATAGGTCGGGCGGAACTCGCGGATGGCCGTGCAGCACCTGCTCGACATCGTACTTCGGGAGGAGCACCTGCAGGGCCCCCACCCACACGCCTTTCATCATCCCGACCGTGCAGGCCGTAGATGTGGAAGTAGGGGATGACCAGCAGGTAACGCGCGTCGCCGCGCGAGCGCTGCCGGTACATGAAGGCCTCGGTCTGCACGACGTTGGCGAAGATGTTGGCGTGGGTGAGCATCGCCCCCTTGGGCATGCCTGTCGTACCGCCGGTGTACTGGAGCACGGCCAGATCGTCGAAGGCGCGACCGTCACGCGTGACCGGAGTGCTCGGCGCCTCCAGCAGCTCGGCCAGCGCCGTCGTCCCTTCGATCGCGGGCGGCGGCGCAGCGGCCCTCGAGTACTCGGCAAGCGAGGTCACGACGACACGCTCGAGCGACGAGGCGCCCTCGAGGCCGCGCGCCAGCGGGGCGAGGAGGTCCAGGGTGAAGAGAAACCGCATCCCCGAGTCGGCCGCCACCATCTGGACTTCACGGGCCGTGTAGGTGGGGTTGATGTTGACCACGATCGCACCGTGCCGCAGCATGGCGAAGACGACGATGATGTACTGCGGGCAGTTGGGCAGCATGATGCCCACGCGGTCGCCTTTAGCCGATGCCCCAGGCGCGCCGAGCGCGTCGGCCAGCCGATCCGCGCGGTCCTTGAGGTCGGCGAACGTCAGCGTGGCGCCGAGAAACGCCGTCGCCGGCCGATCGGGGATATCGACCGCCGCCGTGTCGAGAATCTCGCACAGCGGACGCCCCGGGTACGTCATGCTGCGCGGCACCCAGTAGTCGTAGTGCTTCAGCCACGGACGGGCGCCAGAATTGGGTAATTGGGTAATTGGGCGATTGGGTAATTGGGGCATTGGGTAATCGGGTAATTTCTACTGGATGATTGCACGATTTGGACGATTTGAACGATTGGACGATTGGCATGATTTGGACGATTTGAACGATTGCCATTGAGCGATGCGGTGTGAGCCGCAATTTCCCAATTCCCCGACTTCGTGACTGCAATTTACCCAATTCCCCGATTCGCCGATTACCCAATTACCCAATACCCATACGCGATCGTCCTGCCTCCGTCGACGACAATCGTCTGCCCGGTGATGTAGTTGGATGCGTCGGCGGCGAGGAACACGGCGACGCCCTTCAGTTCGCCGGCGGCGCCGACGCGGGGCAGGGGGCAGTTCGCCTTGAGGCTCGCTTCGGCCTTGTCGATGACGCCATCGGTCAGGCGCGACGGGAAGAAGCCCGGCGCAATCGCGTTGACGCGGATGCCCTTCCGTCCCCAGGTGCCGGCGAGCTCGCGCGTCAGGCCCATCATCCCGGCCTTGCTCGCGGCGTAGCCGACGTAGTGCGGCCCGTTGACCGAGGCATGCAGCCCGGCGATGGACGCCACGTTGATGATCCGCCCGTACTCGCCGCTTGAGCATCTCGCGGCCGGCGGCCTGCGCGAAGAGAAAGGCGCCGGTCAGGTTGGCGTCGATGACCTTGTGCCACTTGTCGATCGGCATCGTTTCGGGCTCGTCGCCCCAGCTGATGCCGGCGTTGTTGATCAGGATGTCGACCTGGCCATAGGCGGCCATCGTCTTGTCGACGACCGACTGGACGTCGGCAGGTTTCGCCACATCGCAGAGTGGCGCCTTCGACGGCGAACCCGCGGGCGCGCATCTCCTTGACCGTGGGCGTGAGCCACTCGTCGCGTCTGGCGCAGAGCATGAGGCGGGCGCCGGCCTCGGCCAGCCCCTCGGCCATTTCCTGGCCCAGCCCGCGCGAGCCGCCGGTCACGATGGCGACCTTGCCCGTGAGATCGAACAAATCCTTGATGGTTGGCACGATGGCAGGCTTATACTGCCGTGCTCGCTGCGGTGTCAAACGCGCCGGGCAGGTCGGGTGGGTCAGGCAGGTCGGGTGGGTCGGGCGGGCAGGAGTAAAGAGGTTTGCGCCTGCGGCCATGCCGAGGCGAGGCCGAGCAACGCCGAGCCGAGGCATCGGCGTCAGTTCGCGCTGGGCGTGAGGCCCCAGCGCAAGTAAGAGATGTTGACAAGATGGCTACTGAACAAGCAGTACGGGGCGGACAGTTCCTCACGGTGCCGACCGGCGCCGATCAGATCTTCACCCGCGAGGATCTGACCGAAGAGCAGCGGCTCTTCGGCCGGACGGCGGCCGAGTTCATGCGCGGCGAGGTGCTGCCGCAACGAGGCGAAGCTGTACGCGCACGACTGGGACGCTCACGCGAGTCCTGCTCAAGAAGGCCGGCGAGCTCGACCTGCTCCGGCTGGAAATCCCCGAGGCCTACGGCGGCCTCGGCCTCGACAAGATCAGCGCGGCGTACGTCGGCGAGCAGATCGCCATCAACCCGTCGTTCGGCGGGTCGCTCGGCGCGCACACCTCGATCGGCACGCTGCCGCTCGTGTACTTCGGCACCGACGCGCAGAAGGCGAAGTACCTGCCGAGGCTCGCCAGCGGCGAGCTGATCGGCGGCGTACGCGCTCACCGAGCCGCAGTCGGGCTCCGATGCGCTGGCCGCCAAGACGACCGCGGTGCTGACGCGCGGACGGCCGGCACTACGTGCTCAACGGCCAGAAGATGTGGATCACCAACGGCGGCTTCGCCGATCTGTTCACCATCTTCGCCAAGGTCGACGGCGAGAAGTTCACCGCGTTCCTCGTCGAGCGCGGCATGGGCGTGGTGAGCGGGTCGGACGAGAAGAAGCTGGGCCTCGACGGATCGTCGACGACGGCGCTGATGCTCGACAACGTGAAGGTGCCGGTCGAGAACGTGCTCGGGACGATCGGCGAGGGCCACAAGGTCGCGTTCAACATCCTGAACCTCGGCCGCGTGAAGCTCGGCACGCGCAACATGGCCGGCGCCCGAAGCAGGCGCTCGCCAACGCCACGGCCTACGCGAAGGAGCGCCGGCAGTTCGGCAAGGCGATCGCCGAGTTCGGGCTGATCAAGCAGCAAGCTCGCCGAGATGGCGATCCGCTGCTTCGTCGGCGACGCGATGGTCTATCGCGCGCTCGGCGACGTGGATCGCGCGCTCGAGACGGTGGATCCGACCGACAGCGCCGGCCGTGCTGAAGACGATCGAGGGCTTCGCCGTCGAGTGCTCCGTGAACAAGGTGTACACGAGCGAGGCGCTGGCCTACGTCGTCGACGAGGCGCTGCAGGTCTTCGGCGGCAACGGCTACTCGCGCGAGTTCCCGGCCGAGCGCGCCTATCGCGACGCGCGCATCACGCGCATCTACGAAGGCACCAACGAGATCAACCGCCTGCTGATCCCGACGCGCCTCTTCAAGGCCGGCATCCTGCAGGCCGCCTCGCCCACGGCCGCAGCGGGCACCGGCGCGCTGGCCGCCGAGCGCACCGTGCTCGGGAAGCTCAAGGCGCTGGCGCTGGCGATGCTGAAAGACGTGTCAGCCGCGTACGGCGACACGGTCAAGGACGAACAGGAAGTGCTCGGCCACATCGCCGACGTCGTGATCGAGTGCTATGCGGTCGAGAGCGCGCTCGCCAGGAGCGAGAAGCTGCAGGCCGGGCGGAACGTCGACCTGGCGGCTGCGGCGTTGGACGTCGCGCGTGTTTACACGAGCGACGCCATCGACCGCGCGGCCCACGCCTCGCGACAGGTATCGCGCGCGCTCGAAGGGAGTGGCCGTCGGCCGGCCTTCGCCGACCTGCTGGCAGCCGTGTCGAGCTACGCCGGCGTCGACACGGTGGCTGCCCGGCGCCGGATCGCCGCCGCTGTGATCGCGGCTGGCCGGCACCCGTTCTGATCGTCCCTTCGTCGGATCTCCTTCAATTCAGCGGAATTGTCGCGATACGACCGCTGTGCTCGCTGCGGTCGATTCAAGTTCTTGAATCGCGCCGCCACCGCTCCGCTCGACGACGACATTCGGCATTGACTCCCTCCTGTTCTGACGCTACTTTGACCCAGATTTGTCTGTAGGTGTTGGCCAGATTTGTCTGTAGGCCTCATACCAGTCTGTTTGTCGACGTCACGACGGCGTCCTTTTACCCGTTGTCCTTCCACGGTTCTTGACCGGTCGTACAGGCCCTTTTAATCGCGCGTTCCGGCACTTTTCCTGCGTCGGTCCAGTCGATTTCGTCAAGGAGGGTCGGATGATTCGCAGAGTTGTACGGGGATTGTGATCGCGCTCGTGTCCCTGCTCGCGCTGCCGGCGCTCGTGCACGCGCAGAGCGCGATCACGGGCGTCGTCAAGGACACGTCCGGCGCGGTGCTGCCCGGCGTGACGGTCGAGGCGTCGAGCGACGCGCTCATCGAGAAGTCCAAGGCGGTCGTGACCGACGGCGATGGCGTCTACCGCATCGTCGATCTCCGTCCCGGCACCTATGTCGTGACCTTCACCCTGCCGGGGTTCTCGACCCTCAGGCGCGATGGCATCGAGCTGCCCTCCGAGTTCACCGCCACCATCAACGCCGACATGCGGGTCGGCGCCCTCGAGGAGTCGATCACCGTCACCGGCGACGCTCCAGTGGTCGACGTGACGACCGCCGTGCACACGCAGGTGCTGAACCGCGACGCCATGGACGCCATTCCGACCGGCCGCACCATTCAGGGGATGGGCCAGCTCATCGTCGGCATCAGCCTGAGCCTGCCGGACACGGGCGGCGCCCGCGCCATGCAGCAGACCTACATGTCCACCCACGGCATGACGACGGCGAACAACACCATCCTGGTGGACGGCATGATGGTCAACGGGCTGCAGTCCGACGGGGCCGTGCAGAGCTACTTCAACGACGCGATGAACCAGGAGGTCAGCTACCAGACCTCCGGCATCGGCGCGGACACGTCGGCCGGCGGCGTGCGCCTCAACATGATTCCGCGCGAGGGCGGCAACCGCTTCGCGGGCGACTTCAAGACGGCCTATCGGCCCGGCGAGTGGCAGGGCGACAACCTGACCCAGCGGCACATCGACAAGGGCCTCCGGACCGGCAACGCGCATCGATCGGATCATCGACTTCACCGTGGCGCAGGGCGGCCCGATCATGAAGGACAAGCTGTGGTTCTTCGGCTCGGCCCGCTACTTCTCGGTCAACAACTTCATCCCCGACACGTTCTTCAACGACGGCAGCAAGGGCGTGGACGATCAGTTCATCAAGAGCGCGATGCTCGCGCATGACGTGGCAGATCTCGCCGAAGACGAAGTTCTCGGCCTACATGGACGAGATCGACAAGTTCCGCGGTCACGACATGCAGGCGCTGTACGACCCCGAGGACAGCGGCCACCGAGTGGAACTCGCCGGCCTACAGCACGAGCGCGGCGAAGTTGACGCACGACGCGTGACGCAGCCGGCTGCTCTTCGAAGGCGGGTACTCGAGCAACATCGAGTACTACACGAACGAGTACCTGGAGGGCATCGACGCGCTCCGCGGCACGCCGGATGGTTCCTGACCCGCGTCGGGAACGAGGAACTGGACCTCGGCGGCCAGAAGAACGCGCGCACCCTGGCGCAGATCACGCAGAGCCCGCTCAGGCACACGTGGAACGCGTCGGCGTCGTACGTGAGCGGGTCGCACAACCTCAAGGTCGGCACCCAGGTGACCTAGTGGGCACCTTCTACCATACCAGCGAGTGCCAACGGCGACCTGTACCAGCGGTACCGCAGCAACACCACGGGCATCCCGTACACGTGCCCGGACACGGTCGTGATCCGGAACACGCCGCTGGCGAAGTACGGCGAGCGCCTGAACTACGACCTGGGCATCTACGCGCAGGACTCGTGGACGCTGAACCGGTTGACGCGTCAACGCGGGCCTCCGCTACGAGCGGCTCAACGCGCAGGTCGAGCCGGCGACGTCGCCGGCCGGCCGGTTCGTGCCGGAGCGCACGTTCGCGGCCATCGAGAACCTGCCGGACTGGAGCTCGACTGGGCGCCGCGCTTTGCGGCGGTCTACGACCTGTTCGGCAACGCGAAGACGGCGCTCAAGTACATCGCTCAACCGGTACAACCAGGCGCGGACGACCGGCATCGCCGATCAGGTACAACCCGCTGCCTGACGCCAGACGGCGGCGCTGACGTGGCGCGATGTCAACGGCGACGACGTGGCGCAGGGCGAGCGCGGGTGCAACTACGGCACGGCCGGCGTGGTGGGTTGCGAGATCAACTTCAACGCGCTGCCCGTCCAACTTCGGGATCGCGGCGCCCAACGAGTACGGCGCGTATCCGCGCACGTGGAACCTCGAGCACGGCCTCGAGCTGCAGCACGAGCTGATGTCGCGGCTGTCGATCGGCGGTCAACTGGTTCCACGGCAACTTCCACAACCTGCCGACGACCGTCAACCGGTCGTGGGCGTCCACTGGCGATCCGCTGCAGAATCCGAACTACATCCCCTACACCGTCTACAACCCGGTGACGGGCGAGCCGATCACGATCTACGGCCGCACGGCGGAAGCCCAGGCCAGGCCGACGAGCAACCTCGACACGTATCGATCCGGAACGTGAGCGCATCTACAACTGCGTACGGCGTGGACTTCAGGGCGAGGCTCGGCGCCGGCGCGCAGGTGTTCGGCGGATTCGGGTTCGAGCGGCAGCTGGAAGTGTCACTGCACGGCGCCCGACGACCCGAACACGCTGCGCTTCTGCGACGACCGCAAGAACGACATCCCGTTCCGGAAGCAGTTCAAGCTGGCCGGGTCGTATCCGATCATGTGGGGGATCACGCTGAGCGGATCGTTCCAGAGCGTTCAGGGCAACACGAGCCTGCGCGGCGTCACCACGGCGCTGACGCCCGCGTCGGCCGCCGCGGACACGATGGCGATCACCCGAGGCACCACCCGTTATCCGGCGAACTGCCCGGCGCCGTGCCCGGCGGGGGCGATCATTCTGCCGGCGACGTTCCAGCCCGCGACGTTTACGCTGTATCTCGAAGATCAGGACAAGCACTACACGGATCGGATCAACCAGCTGGATCTCAAGATCCAGAAGACGTTCCGGTTCGGCCGGATGAGCGTCGCGCCGGTCTTCGAGGCGTTCAACGTCGTCAACTCGGACGCGATCGTCAGCTACGTGACGACCAGCGTGCTGAACGCGGCGTACCAGCGGCCGAACAGCATCCTGCAGGGCCGGATTCTCGGTCTCGGCGCGACCGTGCGGTGGTAGTCGAGGGTCAGCTAGGCAGGTAGGTCAGGTAGGTCAGGCAGGCCTGGTAGGTCTGGTAAGGTAAGAAAACGGGGCGGGTCCACGAGGGCCCGCCCCGTTTCGTTTTCACGGCACCCGTTCCGCTCTCGACCTACCTGACCATACCCGCCCCGCCTGACCCACTCTGACTCGATTTGACCGTACCAGACCTGTTAGAAGGACCACCTTCCGATCCAAGCTCTTGAATCGTTCAGTCGATGCACCCGCTACGGGCGTTCTAGACGCTGATAATCCGGTTGACTGCTAAGCCCAACAGGCATAACTTCTTCCTGATTTTGTCGCGAAATTGTCACGCGCCGTCGCGTCGCGTTCGGGCTTGGCCTCGCGTTCGCTTCTCGCGTCGGAACGCGCTTTCTCGGTCAAGGAGGGTCGGATGATTCGCAGACTCATTCGGGGATTCGTCGTGGGCGCGTCCCTGCTCGCGCTGCCTGCGCTCGTACACGCGCAGAGCGCCATTACCGGGGTCGTCAAGGACACGTCGGGCGCCGTGCTGCCCGGAGTGACCGTCGAGGCGTCGAGCGACGCCCTCATCGAGAAGACCAAATCGGTCGTGACCGACGGCGACGGCGTGTACCGCATCGTCGATCTGCGGCCTGGCACCTACGTCGTCACCTTTACGCTGACCGGCTTCTCGACGCTCCGACGCGACGGCGATCGAGCTGCCGTCCGAGTTCACGGCCACGATCAACGCCGACCTGCGCGTCGGCGCCCTCGAGGAGTCGATCACGGTCACGGGCGATGCCCCGGTCGTGGACGTCACGACGGCGGTCCATACCCAGGTGCTGAACCGCGAGGCGATGGATGCCATCCCGACGGGCCGCACGATTCAGGGCATGGGCCAGCTGGTCGTGGGCATCAGCCTGAACCTGCCGGACACGGGCGGCGCCCGCGGCATGCAGCAGACCTACATGTCCACGCACGGCATGACGGCGGCCAACACGACGGTGATGGTGGACGGCATGATCGTGAACGGGCTGCAGTCCGACGGAACGGTGCAGAGCTACTTCAACGACGCGATGAACCAGGAAATCAGTTACCAGACCTCGGGCATCGGGGCGGACACGCAGGCCGGCGGCGTGCGGATCAACATGATTCCGCGCGAGGGCGGCAACCGGTTCAGCGGCGACTTCAAGGCGGCCTACCGGCCGGGCGAGTGGCAGGCCGACAACCTGACGCAGCGCCACATCGACAAGGGCATGGCAGTCGGGGAACTCGACCGACCGGATCGCCGACTACACGTTCTCGCAGGGCGGCCCGATCATGAAGGACAAGCTCTGGTTCTTCGGCTCGGCGCGCCACTTCTCGGTGAACAACTTCATCCCCGACACCTTCTTCCGCGACGGAAGCCCGGGCGTGGACGATCAGTTCATCAGGAGCGCGATGCTGCGGATGACGTGGCAGATGTCGTCGAAGACGAAGTTCTCCGCCTACTTCGACGAGGTCGACAAGTTCCGCGGCCACGACATGCAGGCGCTGTTCGTCCCCGAGGAAGCGGCGGTCGTGTGGAACTCGCCGGCCTACAGCACGGGCGCGGCGAAGATCGACGTACACGGCGACCAGCCGGCTGCTGTTCGAAGGCGGCTACTCGCGCAACCTCGAGTACTACACCTACTCGTATCAGGACGGCATCGGCGCAGCCGCGCTGGATCGCCGCGTGGTACGCCAACGCGGTCAAGATCGAGAGCGACCTGGGCGGTGCGAAGACGGCGTCGGTCTATGAGGCCACGCGGAGCCCGGCGCGTCAGGCGGTGAACGGCTCGGCGCTCGTACGTCACCGGCTCGCACAACATCAAGGTGGGCGCGCAGATGACGTGGGGCACCTTCATGAACACGCTCGACAGCAACGCGCACCTGCAGCAGCGTGTATCGCAGCAACGCGACCGGCATTCCGTTCGCGGTGCCCGAACACCGTCATCATCAGCAACTACCCGCGTGGCCGTACGGCAACCGGCTGAACTACGACCTCGGGATCTACGCGCAGGATTCGTGGACGTTGAAACGGCTGACGATCAACGCCGGGCGTGCGCTACGAGAAGCTGCAAGGCCCAGGTGCTGGAGGGCAAGTCGCGAGCAGGGGCGGTTCGTGCCGGAACGGACCTTCGAGGCGGTCGAGAACCTGCCGAACTGGAGCGACTTCGCGCCGCGGTTCGCGACGGTGTACGACCTGTTCGGGAACGCGAAGACGGCGCTCAAGTACTCGTTGAACCGGTACAACGCCGCCGCGCACGACGGGCATCGCGGGCAACTACAACCCGCTCCTCGAGCAGACGGCGTCGCTCACCTGGCGGGACGTCAACGGCGACGACATCGCGCAGGGCGAGCGCGGCTGCGTCGGCTACCCGGCCGTGGGCTGCGAGATCAACTTCAACGCGCTGCCGTCCAACTTCGGCGATCCGGGCGCTCAACGAGTACGGCGAGTACCCGCGCACCTACAACGTGGAGCACGGCCTCGAGCTGCAGCACGAGCTGCTCCCGCGCCTGTCGCTGACCGGCAGCTGGTTCCACGGCAACTTCTACAACATGACGACGACCATCAACCAGAGCTGGGTGGGCACGGGCGCTCCCATCGACAACGCCAACTACATCCCCTACACCGTGTACAACCCGATCACGGGCGAGCCGATCACGATCTACGGCCGCACCGCGGCAGCGCAAGCGGCGCCGACCCGCAACCTGGACACGTTCGACGAGAACAACCAGCAGATCTACAACGCCTACAACCTGGAGTTCCGGGCACGGCCCGGCGCCGGGGCGCAGCTCTTCGGCGGGGTCTCGTTCGAGCGGCAGCAGAATGTGACCTGCACGGCGCCGGACAACCCGAACACGCTGCGGTTCTGCGACGACCGCGAGAACGGTCTGCCGTTCCGGCAAGCAGTTCAAGCTGTCCGGCACGTACCCGATGGCGTGGGGCATCTCGGTCAGCGGCTCGTTCCAGAGCGTGCAGGGCAGCACGAGCAGCGAGAACATGGCGATCACGCGCAACTCGACGCGGTATCCGGCGAACTGCCCGGCGCCGTGCCCGGCGGGCGCCATCATCCTGCCGGCCGCGTTCCAGCCGGCGACGTTCACGCTGCAGCTCCAGGACCAGGACCGCGTCTACACGGAGCGGATCAACCAGCTGGACATCAAGCTGCAGAAGACGTTCCGCGCCGGCCGCGTGCAGGTCACGCCGGTGTTCGAGATGTTCAACTCGCTCAACTCGGACGCCGTGGTCAGCTACGTCTCGACCAACGTGCTCAACGCGGCGTATCTCCGGCCGAACAGCATCCTGCAGGGTCGGATGCTCGGCCTCGGCGCGACCGTGCGCTGGTAGGCAACCGGGTCAGGTAGGTCGGGTAAGGTCGGAAAGTCGGGTAGGTCTGGGGGCGGGTCCGCAAGGGTCCGCCCCCTTTTATTGTTCCGGGATAGCTTCGATTCGGATAGCCGGGCGCCAACCCACCCGACCCACCTGACCTGCCCGACCTGACCTATTTGCCCTTAGCTTGAAGCGCGAGCTCGAGGTTGCGGAGGGCGTCGGGGAAGCCGGGCTGGAGCTCCAGGGCCCGCTGGAAATGCTCGATGGCCTCGGCAAGCTGGTTCTGGGACGCCAGCGCGATGCCGAGGTTGTTGTGCGCGCCGACATGCGTGGGATCGAGCGTGAGCGTCTGCCTGAATTCCACGGCCGCATCGGCGAAACGCGAGCCTTCCAGAAAGACGCTGCCAAGGTCGTAGTGCATCGTCGGGTCCTTCGGCGCCAGCTCGACCGCCTGACGAAGCTGCTGCACGGCTTCTTCGAAGCGTCCGCGCGAGGCCAGCGCGCTGCCCAGGTTCCGGTGGGTCACCGCGGATCGTGGATCCGTCGTGAGGGCGATCCGGAATTCCGCGATGGCTTCGTCGAGCTTGCCTTCGGCGGCGAGCGCGATGCCCAGGTTGTTGTGCACGCGAGCCTCGCCCGGAATGGATCGGAGGGCGATCCGGAAGTGCTCGCCGGCCTCGTCGGGCTTGTTCTGCTCGATCAGCGCGTTGGCCAGGTTGTAGTGCGCGTCGGGATAGTCGGTCATCACCTCGAGCGCGCGCCTGTAGGTGGCCACCGCCGCATCGAGATCGCCTTTCGCCTTCAGCGCCGTACCCATGTTGTTGTACGCCGGTGCGTATGCGGGGTCGATGGCGATGGCCTTCTCGTAGTGCGCGACGGCCTCGTCAACCCGCCCCTCGGCCTGCAGCACCGTCGCGAGGTTGTTCTCGGTGACCGCCCGCATGACGGAGGCGGACAACAGAGGCCAATTGCAAAGAACCGCGATGGCCGCAATTCCCGCGAGGGCGATGAGAATGCCGGAATCTTGCCCGGCCGGTGTGAGCCTGCGCCTGCCGCGAACCAGCTCGATCACCGAAGAGACGCCAGACGCGGCGAACAGTATCAACATGGGTACCAGCGGGAACCGGTACCGGGCAAAGACGTAGAACATGACGACGCTCGCGGCGTAGGCAGCCGTCATCGCGTAGATGACCCAGAGGCGGCGGCGCTCAGGCCAGAGCGTCCACATCCCCAGGGCGGCGAGCGGGACGAGGATCCCGAAGTGGCCGACCCACCCGAGCACGCGCACTGGCAACGACCACTCGGCGTAGGTTTCCTGGCTCTCCGTGTCGAGCATCTCGTCCGCATTCAACAGCAGCAGCTTCTTTCGTCCCATCAGGCGGAGCCATGCGCCGGGCTCGGCGGTGATGAAGTCGATCGCGCGGTCGGTCCAGTAGCTCGAGACCTCGGCGGGCGACAAGCGGCGTGCCTGTCGCCAGCTCTGCGAGATCGGTCGCATCTTGTCGCTCGAACTCCGGCGCGCCGCGGCCGGGGCGCAGCGATGCGTAGGTGCCGTCGGCGCGTGGGTTGTTGCCGATGAAGAAGTTGGGACCGAACTGCGACGTCGTGAGGTAGAAGCCGCCGCCGACCGCGTAGTTGCGCGCAGCGACCGGCAGCAGCACGAGCGCCAGGCCCAGCGCGAACGCGGCGGCGGCAGCCACACCCCAGGACGATGTCGCGGCCGACGAGCCCGACCGGGCGGGTGCCGGCGCAGTCCCCTTTTTGCGCTGGTTGGTGCCGCCAGCAGGCGGCTGCGCCTCGCCTCGTGCAGGACCGCCGACGAGCGCCCACAGCCCGAGCACGGCCACCAGCACCAACGCATTCTCTCGGGTGAGGCTGAGCGCTCCCATGGTCACGCCGAGCGCGATCCATCGCGGCGTCGTCGCACGCGAGGCTCGACTCAACCATGAGGGGATGCAACCGCTCAGGATCCACAGCGCCAGGCAGATGAAGAAGACGTCGAGCACCGTCTTCTGCAGGAGACCGTCGAAGAAGATCGCCGGCGCGTAGAGGGCCATGGCGAAGCCCGCCACGAGTCCCGCCCGCGGCGTCAGCAGACGCCAGGCGGCGAGGCCGAGGAGCGCCGCCGACAGGGCGCCGACAACAGCCTGAACGATGCGCACGATGAGCAGGTCGTGACCGAAGACCGTGTAGAGCACGCCGAGGAAGTAGGGGTAGAGCGGCGCCTGATAAAAGACGTCGGATCCGATCCAGTCGCCCGCCGGCGATCCGTCGTGCCCATTCGTCGTAGCCGCGGGCATCGCCGAGCAGCACGGAGAAGAACGGGGCGTCACGGATCTGCCAGATGTGGAAGAGCCGCAGCGCCAGCGCCGTGAAGAAAATGCCTGCGGCCCAGCCAAGAGGCGTCGCGGCGTGATCGTGCAGGGTGCTGTCGGCATTCCCGGCAACTGTCTGATTCTGCACGCGTTTCATCAACGGTCCGTATGCTAGCATCCGAGGCGTGAGGCTTCTAGTCGCCTCGGTCGTTGCGCTCGCCAGCGTCGGACGCGCGGCGCCGGTCGAGGCCGACGTCACCTTCAACCGCGACATCGCGCCGATCGTCTTTGCCCGCTGCAGCGGCTGCCATCAGCCTGGGGAGATCGGGCCGTTCAGCCTCGTGACGTACCAGGACGTCCGCCAGCGGGCCACGCAGATCGCCGATCTCGCGGCGCGACGCGTGATGCCGCCGTGGAAAGCCGCGCCCGCTGACGATGGGAACGGCGGCGAGGCATTTCTGGACGTGCGGCGGCTGACCGATCGCGAAATCGCGCTGATTCGCGATTGGGTCGCCGGCGGTGCGGTGGAAGGCGATCCGTCAGAGTTGCCGGCGGTTCCCCGATCGAACGCGCGGGGTCCCGAGTGGTATCTCGGGGTGCCGGATCTCATCGTGGACATGGGCTCGCCGTACGTGCTCGCCGCCGACGGACAGGACGTCTTCCGGACCTTCGTCATCCCGATTCCCACCGATAGGGCTCGTTTCGTTCGCGGCCTCGAGTTCCGGCCGGGTAACGCGCGTGTCGTGCACCACGCCAACATCGGTGTCGACCGGACGCAGTCCTCGCGCAGGCTGGACGCGGCCGATCCTGCCCCGGGTTATGTCGGCGGCATGGTGCCGGACGCCAGCTACCCGCCGGGCTACATGCTCGGCTGGACGCCGGGACAGCGGCCGCGGCCGTCGCCGGACGGCATGCCCTGGCGGCTCGAGGCCGCAAGCGATCTGGTCGTGCAGCTGCACCTGCAGCCGACGGGCAAGCCCGAGCCCCTTCAAGTGAGCGTCGCGTTGTTCTTTACGGACGAACTGCCGACCGCTGCGCCGATTGGCCTCAGGCTCGGCAGCCAGACGATCGACATTCCGGCGGGCGCCGCCGATTATCAGATCACCGACAGCTACCGACTGCCCGTGGACGCCGATCTCCTGGCGCTGCAGCCGCACGCCCACAACCTCGCCCGCCGCATCGACGCGGAAGCTCGTTTACCAAACGGCACGACGCGCAACCTCATCACGATCGCCGATTGGGATTTCCGGTGGCAGGACGTGTACCGCTATGCACGGCCCCTCGCGCTGCCGGCGGGGACGACGATCGTCATGCGCTTTACCTACGACAACAGCGCCGCGAACGCTCGCAACCCCAATCGTCCCCCCGGCCGCGTGGTGTGGGGGCAGAACACGTCGAACGAGATGGGCGATCTCTGGCTGCAGCTCGTGCCGCGGCGTCGTGAGGATTTTGGCGAGCTGGCGTCGGGGATTACGCGGAAGACACGCACCGAGGACCTGGCCGCGTACACCAAGATCGCGACCGAGGAAGCGACCAATCCCCTGCGCTACGACATCGTCGGCACGCTGTACCTGCAGGACGGACGTCCGCAGGAAGCCGCCAAGTTTCTGGCAGAGTCGCTGCGCCTCAATCCGGCGTCGGCCCCGACGCACTACAACATGGGCCTCGCGCTGTCGATGATGCGGCGGTTCTCTGACGCCGAGTACGAGTTCCAGGAGGCCGTGCGGCTCGATCCGGCGCACGCCGAAGCCTTCAACAACCTGGGTGCGATGCACCACGTGGCCGGCGACCTGGACCGCGCCGCGACTTACTACCGCCAGGCCGTGGTGATTCGGCCCGACAACGCGGAGGCGAGGAACAACCTGGCACGGGTGCTGGCGACCCAGGGACAACACGCGGCCGCCGCGATCGAGTACCGCGCCGCGCTGGCGCTGCGCCCCGACATGGTGTCGGCATTGTCCGGGCTTTGCGTGACGCTGGCCATGTCCCCGGACCCAGCCGTCCGGAACCCTGTGGAGGCGATCCAGTTGGGCGAGCGGGCGGTGGCGGTCACGGGCCGGAACGACGCCACGGCGCTCGACGCCCTCGCGGCCGCCTACGCGTCGGCCGGCAGGTTCGACCAGGCGTCCACGACGGCCCGGGCCGCGCTCGAAGTGGCCACGCGCACCAAGGCGGAGGCGCTGGCCGCCCAGATTCGCGCCCGCCTGGCAGCCTACGAGCGGGCACTCAAGCGCTGACTCCCGGCTCCAGGCTTCGGACTCCGGGCTCCGGGGCTTCAGGCTTCAGGGCTCAGGGCTCACGGCTCAGGGCTCACGGCTCAGGGCTTATGCCGGGACTGGGCCCAATCAGCAGTTTGCATTTTGCAATTGGCACTTCCCCATCCCCGATCCCCGATCCCTGTTCCCCGTTCCCCGTTCCCCGTTCCCGAGTAACAGTCTCCCCGCGCCGTCGTATATCCTAGAGAACATACCGTTCGGCTCATAGCGTTCGGGTTCCGGTTCATTTCGCGTCGTTTCTTACTCTTCGTGGGGTTCCGGCATGCGGCGTTTCCCATTCCGCGGCAGGGTAGCCGTGGCGCTGTACCTGCAGACGGTCTGTGTTTCGGGCGGCGTTCTGGCGTTCGCGGCGGCGGCGGCGGCCCAAGACGTTTCCGTGTCCACGGCCGACCGGGTGACCTACAGCGAGGACGTGGCTCCCATCCTCCTCGCGAACTGTGCCTCTTGCCATCGGCCGGGCGAGGCGGCGCCGTTCAACCTCCTGACCTACGACGATGCGCGGCAGCGGGCCCGGCAGATTGCCGAGTCAGTCGAGCACCGGTTCATGCCGCCGTGGAAGCCCAAGCCGGGCATCGGCGAGTTCGACAACGAGCGGCGGCTGACCGAGGGGGAAATCCACACCCTCCAGCAGTGGGTGGCCGACGGCACGCTCGAGGGCGATCCGAAGCGGCTCCCTGTGGCGCCGGCGTTCACGCCTGGATGGCACCTTGGCAAACCCGACCTCATCGTGACCATGCCGCTGGCGTACGAGCTCCAGGGGGATGGGGGCGATGTCTTCCGCAACTTCGTGCTCCCCGTCCCGCTCAAGCGGAGCCAGTGGATCAGCGCCATCGAGTTCCGCCCGGGAAACGCGAGAGCGGTGCACCACGCGCGCATCCTGATTGACGATACCCACGAAGTCCGGCGGCGCGACAGCCTCGATCCGGCGCCAGGGTTTGGCGGCATGGACGTGCCGGGCGCGCGCTTTCCGGACGGCCACTTTCTGGGCTGGGCGCCCGGCAAGGTGGCTTCGCGCGACGCGTTTCCGTGGGCGCTCGAGCCGGGCAGCGACCTCGTGGTGCAGATACACATGAAGCCTACGGGGCGAGCCGAGCGCGTGCAGGCCTCGATTGGCCTCTACTTCACGAACAAGCCTCCAGCCGCCGTGCCCGTCATGTTGAGGCTCGGCTCCAAGACGATTGACATCCCCGCGGGCGAGACCCGGCACGTCGTCACCGACTCCTACACGCTGCCGGTCGACGCCGACGCGCGCCGCATCTACCCGCACGCGCATTACCTGGCGCGGGAGATGACGGTGCACGTGCGCATGCCGGACGGTTCGGTCGAAGGGCTGCTGCACATCCCGGACTGGGACTTCAACTGGCAGGACGACTACGAGTACCGCCAGCCCGTGTTTCTCCCGCGCGGGTCGACGCTCGTCATGCGGTACACGTACGACAACTCGGCCGCGAATCCGCGCAACCCGCATCAGCCGCCGGCGCGCGTCCGCTTCGGGCCGGAAGGGACCGACGAGATGGGGGAGCTCCTGGTGCAGCTCGTGCCACGCTTTCCGGGCGAGGTGGCGGCGCTGCGCGCCGATGTCGCGCGCAAGACCCTCGACGAGGATGTCGCGGGCGAGGAGAAGCTGGTTGCCGAGAACCCCGCGGACTTCGAGACGAGGAACGGCCTTGGCGTGCACTACATGCGACTCGGGCGGGTTGACGAGGCCGTTCGGGAGCTGGAGCTGGCGCTGGCGCTGGCGCCCGAGCACGCCGTCGCCCACTACAACCTCGGGGTGATCGCCCTCGGCCGGAACGATGCGCCGGAGGCGCTCGCGCGTTTCGAGCGCGCCATCGAAGCCCGCCCCGACTACGGAGAGGCGCACAACAACCTGGGCGTCGTGCTCGATTACCTCGGGCGTTTCACCGAGGCCATCGAGCACTATCGGCAGGCCGTGGCAATCAACCCCGACAGCTTCATGGCGCACTCCAACCTGGGCAACGCGCTCCTGCGGAGCGGCGCGACCGACAAGGGAATCGACGCGTTGCGGGATGCGAACCAACTGAAGCCCGCCGACGTGGCGGTGCTGGACCGGCTGGCCGTGGCGTACGCGAGCATCGAACGCTTCGACGTCGCGGCGCGGTATGCCAGGGACGCGTTCGATCGCGCGCTCGCCGCCGGGAACAAGGCGCTCGCTCAAAGCCTCCGCGCACGGCTGGAAGAGTACCAACTGCTAGCCAGGTAGCAGGGCGTGCTAGGCTGAAGGCTGTGAGCCTGCTCATCCGCCTCACGGTGGCAGCCGGCCTGGCGCTGGCCCTCGGATCGTCCAGTCCGCGCGCCGATTCGGTCATGGCGGGCGATGCGGTCATGGCGGGCGTTGAGCCCGCTTTGAGGTCGAGCCGGTCATGGCGGGCGTCGAGCCCGCTATAAATGTCCGGCTGCAGGACCTTCGCGGGCAGCTCGTCGACCCGCTGCAAACCTCCCCCGACACCAAAGCGACGGTCGTGCTCTTTGTCAGCGTCGATTGCCCGGTCTCGAACCGGTATGCGCCTGAGGTCATCCGGCTGCATGACAGGTTCGCAGCGCAGGGCATTGCTTTCTGGATCGTGTATCCGAACCCTGCGGAGTCGGCCGCGACGATCACCCGTCACCTCGAGGATTTCCGATACCCTGCGCGCGCCCTGCGCGACCCGAGCCACGCCTTCGTCAAGGCGGCCGGCATCTCGATGACGCCTGAAGCGGCGGTGTACGACCGCGAGCGCCGCCTGATCTATCGCGGGCGGATTGACGACCGCTACGTGAACATCGGGCTCGAGCGTCCGGCGCCGACCAAGCGCGATCTCGAAGAGGTGCTCACGGCTGTCGTGTCGGGCGCACCCGTGACGCCGAGGATGACGCAGGCTGTGGGGTGCTATGTCGCGGACTTTCTTGCCGTAGCGATTACGCGGGCAAGGTGCTCGGTGCTCAGTGCCCGGTGCCTGGTGCGCCGCGGTTCAGGGTTCACGGTTCAGGGTTCAGGGTTCGCGCTCGCTCTGCTCGCGCTTCCTCTCCTCCAAGCCGCCGGTCTGCTTCATTTCATCGGCCAGCCGCTGTCCGCGGCGGGCGCTCAGACGGCCCAGGTGACTTTCAGCCGAGATATCGCGCCGATCGTTTTTGCTCGATGCGTGAGCTGTCACCATCCTGGCGGGGCGGGGCCGTTCAGCCTCCTCACCTACGAGTCAGCGCGCCAGAATGCGACCCAGATCGCCAAAGCCACCACCGAGCGATACATGCCGCCGTGGAAGGCGGATGCCGCCGACGGCCCGTTCGTCGGACAACATCCGCTGACCCTCGAAGAGATCGGGCTCATCCGCCGCTGGGCGGAAGGAGGCGCGCCGGAGGGCGATCGCGCCGATCTGCCCGCGCCGCCAGGCATTGCCACCGGCTGGCAGCTCGGACGGCCCGACCTTGTCGTCACTCTCGACCAGCCGTACACGCTGGCGGCCGATGGGACTGATGTCTTCCGGATTTTCGTGGTGCCGCTTTCCGTGGACGCGGCACGGCACGTCAAGGGCGTCGAGTTTCTTCCTGGCAACCCGAAGGTCGTCCACCACGCCAACATCAGGGTGGACCGCACGCCGGCGTCACGCCGTTACGACGAGGCGGACCCGGCGCCTGGCTACGAGGGGCTGATCGCGCATTCGGCGACGTATCCCGACGGCTTCTTCCTCGGCTGGACGCCGGGGCAGGTGTCGCCCCTCCTGCCGAAAGGCCTCGCCTGGCGCCTCGAGCGCGGCACCGATCTCGTCATCGAAGTGCACATGCAGCCGAGCGGCAAGCCCGAGCTCGTCCGGCCGTCGGTGGGACTGTTCTTCGGTGAGGAGCCGCCCGATCGGACGCCGGCGATGTTGCGGCTGGGCCGACAGAGCATCGACATTCCGGCGGGCGACAACCTGTATGCCATCGGCGACTCGTTCGTGCTGCCGGTCGATGTCGAGGTGCAGGCCGTCCAGCCGCACGCCCACTACCGCGCGCGCTCGGTACAGGCCACGGCCACACTGCCCGACGGGAGGACCAGGCAGCTGATTCGCATTCAGGACTGGGACTTCCGCTGGCAGCACGTCTATCGGTACGCCGCGCCATTCGTGCTGCCGAAGGGCACGACGATCGAGAGCCGCTACATCTACGACAACTCCGCACAGAACCCCCGCAACCCGGTGATTCCTCCGCGCCGTGTGTTCTGGGGACAGCGGTCCTCGGACGAGATGGGTGATGTCTGGATTCAGCTGTTGACGCGCACCCCCGCCGACCTCGAGCTGCTGAACAGCCAACTGGCGCCCAAGGTGATGGCCGAGGACGTGATCGGGTACGAGCGGGTGATTCAGTCCGAGCCCTCGAGCGTAGCGCTCCACGACGACGTGGCGATGCTGTACTTGCGCCTCGGCCGGCCGAAGGAAGCGGTGGCCCATTTCGAGCGCTCGCTCGCGCTGAATCCTGGGGCGCCGGCGACGCATTTCAACCTGGGCACGGCGCTGACGGTGGCGGGCCGGCTCGACGAGGCCGTCGTGCAGTATCGGGAGGCGCTGCGGCTCAGGCCCGACTACGCGCAGGCGCACAACAACCTGAGCGGCATCCTGCTGCAGCGCGGACAGCTGGCGGAGGCCGTGTCGCACATCGCCGAGGCCCGCCGGCTCGACCCCGCAAACGTCGAAGCGAGAAACAACGCCGCGCTGGCCGTGCGTCTCGCCGAGCGAGCCGCGCAGGAAAGCGGCGGCACCGATCCCGCCGCCAACGCCGTCCTCACGGCCGCCCGCGCTGCACTCGGCGGACGATAGCTGGCTTCGGGCTCCGGACTCCAGGCTCCAGGGGCTCCCGGCTTGGTCGACGAATTCCTAATGCCGAATTCCTAATTCCTAATTTCTCGAGTGCCGCTAGAATCAGCGTCGCAGCATGCCCCTGTCCGCCGGCACACGCCTCGGCCCGTACCGAGATCCTGTCTCCGCTCGGCGCCGGCGGCATGGGCGAAGTCTACCGCGCGCGCGACACGAAGCTGGATCGCGCCGTCGCGATCAAGGTCCTGCCCGAGGCGTTCGCCGCCGACACGGAGCGGATCGCGCGGTTTCAGCGCGAGGCCAGGACCCTGGCCTCGCTGAACCATCCGAACATCGCGCACATCCACGGTCTCGAAGAATCCAACCCTTCCGCAGGCTCAGGGCAGGCGGCCGTCCGCGCGCTCGTGATGGAGCTCGTCGAGGGCGAGGACCTCGCCCACCGCATCGCGCGCGGGGCGATCCCGGTCGCCGAGGCGCTGCCCATCGCGAAGCAGATGGCTGACGCGCTGGAAGCGGCCCACGAGCAAGGCATCATCCACCGCGACTTGAAGCCGGCGAACATTCAGGGTGCGACCGGGACGGTACGGTGAAGGTGCTGGACTTCGGCCTGGCGAAGGCGGTGGATCGGCTGACAGGCGCTGCGATCACGCGGCACGCTGTCTCTCGAGTCCCCAACGATCACCACCCCCGCGATGACCGAGGCCGGGATGATCCTTGGCACCGCCGCCTACATGAGCCCGGAGCAGGCGCGCGGCAAGCCGGCGGACAAGCGCGCCGACATCTGGGCGTTCGGGTGCGTGCTCTACGAGATGCTCACGGGGCAAAGGGCGTTCGAGGGGAAGGTGTTTCGGAAACGCTGGCGCGCGTCATCGAACGCGAGCCGGACTGGGCCAGGCTACCGGCTACGCTGTCGCCCGCGCTGCAGACATACATCCGACGCTGCCTGCAGAAAGATCCCAGACAGCGGGTGCAGGCCATTGGCGACGTCCGGCTGGCGCTGGAGGGCGCGTTCGAGACATCTATTGGGCCGACGGCCGCGCCATCGGTTGTCTCGGATTGGCGCCGCATCGCACTTGTCGGCGTGGCGGCGATCATCGCGAGCAGCGCGATCGTCGGCACGCTGGTGTGGGTCGCCATGCGCCCGGCGCCGCCTCGTGTCTCGAGCCTGCAGCTCACGCCAGCGGGTGCCGCCGCGCTGACCATCAATTGGAACGAGCGCGACCTGGCAATCACGCCCGACGGTTCCCGCCTCATTTACGTCGGCAACCAAGGCACGCAGATCTTCGTCCGTGCGCTCGACGCCCTCGCGCCGGTGGCGGTGTTCACCGGAATCGTGTCCGGGTTGTTCGTTTCCCCCGATGGACAGTGGATCGGCTTCCGTGACGGCCTCGGCGTGTTGAAGAAGGTCGCGGTGGCCGGCGGGCCCGCAGTCACCCTGGCGACGATCGACACCGCTGGTTTCAGCGGGGCGACGTGGGGACCGGATGACACGATCATCGTCGCCACCAATAGTGTGGACACCGGTCTGCAGCGGGTCTCCGCGTCAGGCGGGCCGCCGATGGTGTTGACGCGGCCCGACCGTGCGCAGGGCGAAGCCGATCACTTCTGGCCCGAGATGCTGCCCGGCGGGGGGGCCGTCTTGTTCACGATCACGTCGCTGACGGGCCGCCTCGATGCCGCACAAGTGGCGGTCCTGGATCTCCAGACCGGAGCGCGCCGGATTCTCGTGCGCGGCGGCAGTCACGCCCATTACGTGTCGAGCGGCCATCTCGTCTACGCGGCGGCCGGCACGCTGCGTGCAGTGCCGTTCGACCTGGAAGGTCTCGAAACGCGAGGGACGCCTGTGACCGTCGTCCCCGACGTGGTCACGACAATCAAAGGCGGCTTGAACGCCGTCGTGGCGGGCGATGGCACGCTGGCCTATGTGTTGGGGACGGTCGAGGGAACGCCGCGCACGCTCGTGTGGGTAGACCGCCAGGAACACGAGACGTCGATTCCGGCACCGCCGCGCCCGTATCTCCTTCCCGCGCTGTCACCTGATGGCACGCGCGTCGCGGTGTTCGCCAACGATCAGGAGCGCGACGTCTGGCTCTGGGATCTTAGCCGCACGACGCTCACACGTCTCACATCCGCGCCTGGTGTTGATGTTGTCCAAGTGTGGACGCCCGACAGCCGCCGGCTGATCTTCACGTCGGAACGCGCGGGGGTGCGGAATCTGTTCTGGCAGGCGGCGGACGGCGCTGGCGCGGCCGAACGGCTGACCGAGAGTCCCGACACCCAGTACCCGACGGGGGTGTCACCCGATGGCCGTTGGCTGATCTTCAGTGATGAGTCGCCGACAACGGCCAACGACGTGATGGCGATCGAATTGAACGCGACCCGCCCTTCGACAGGCTCAGGGCGTGGTGAGCCTGTCGAACCACGTCGCGTGACGCCGCTCGTGCAGTCCCCGTTCACCGAGCAGAACGGGACCGTCTCGCCCGCCGGCCGCTGGCTCGCCTACGAGGCGAACGACTCGGGCCGGTTCGAAATCTATGTGCGGCCGTTCCCCGAGGTGAACACCGGTCGCTGGCAGGTGTCCACCACCGGTGGGACCCGGCCAATCTGGGCGCGGGGAGGGCAGGAACTCGTCTATGTCTCTCCGACGGGTGCCCTCATGGGGGTGGGGGTGGCGCCCGACCTGTCGTGGACGGCCACGACGCCGACGCAGGTTGTGAAGGAGGGGTACTACACGAATCTGAACTGGTGGGGCCGGTCATACGACATTTCACCGGACGGCCAGCGGTTCCTGATGATCAAGGAGGGCGGCATCGATGGGACCGCTGCGCCCGGGAGCATCATCGTCGTGCAGCACTGGGTCGAGGAGCTGAAGCGGCTCGTGCCCACAAAATAGCGCGGCGCTCGCGCGCAACGAATTCCTCATTCCCAATTCCTAATTCCTAATTTCTCGAGCGCCGCCTTCCCGCCTCCTCAACAGCACTCCGAACAGCAGCCACGCGACGCCGCTGAGCGCGACGATGAGGATGGCCCACCGCAGCATCAGGGCAAAAAACGCAGCGTCCATCGCGGGCCACTCGAACTGGTAGAGGCGGAGCGCCGTCCCGCGCTCGATCATCCAATCCCAGGCCGTATTCGTCACAAGCGCCGAGATGATGATCGCGCCGATGCGCTCGGGCACGACGAATCGGAACAAAAGGCCGAGCAGCGGCACGACGATCGCCAGGACGAGCAGCTGACCGAGCTCGACGCCGACGTTGAAGGCGAGGAGCGATGTGAGCACGTGGGCGCCCGCCAGCTGCAGCTCCTCGCGAAGCGCGAACGAGAAGCCGAAGCCGTGAATGAGCCCGAATCCAAACGTCACGATCCAGCGCCGGCGCACGCGCGCCGCGTTCACGTCACCCGTCGCTGACGGCGCCCCAGCCGACGATGTCGCCGACGCCACGATGTTCTCGAGGGCCATGTAGACGATCGAGAGCGCGATGAGCGTTTCGACAAACGGCGGGAACCACAGGCCGGACGGCGCCATGTCGTACGCCGAGGCGATGAGCGTGATCGAATGGGCCACCGTGAAGGCCGTGACGATCGGGACCAGCGCACGGAACTGACGGAACGGGATCACCAGGCAGAGCAGGAAGAGCAGGTGATCGATGCCGTCCAGGATGTGGAAGAAGCCCTGTTCGACAAAGAGCCGCGAGGCCTGCAGCCAGCTCGGATCGATGTGGACGATGCCCGGATCGTCGTGCAGCGCCAGCGCGCGCTCGGCGCCGCCGGGCGGCAGGAATCTGAGCACCGTCAGGACCGAGAGGCCGAGCTGCCTGAAGTTCGGGTGGATCGCGAACTTCGACTGGTCCGACTGGATCGGGTACTCGAAGGCCACGTCGAGCAGGCCCTGCGTGGACATCAGGCCGGTCTCGTCCGGGAGTCGAGGCCCGGTGATGTGCGCGTAGGCGGCATCGAACGACTCGAACGACAGATCGGACGGGAGCGAGATGGTCGCCGCTGACAGGCGCGGGGCCGCGAGCACGGCGCCGTTCTCGTACACCAGCAGCTGATCGGCGATCCCCTGCGTGGCGGCCTCGGCCAGCGTCCCGCTGAGCTCCGGGCTCGCGAAGTCCAGCATGCCGTCCTGACGCTGCGGCCAGGGGATGTCGTTGATAGAGGCCATCGGCACGCGAACCAGCACCCGGAGCACTGGTCCGTCGGGCTTGATGAACATCTGAATACGGACGTCGGCGGGCACCTCGTGGGCCTGCGGCGCGGGCGCCAGCGAGGCCACGACGACGAGGCCGACGAGCAGGGACAGGAGGCGACGTTTCATGGGAGTAAAGCCCAAGAGCGTAACGGGATACGGCCTTCATCGGCAAGTGCGACTATTTGTCGCAGATCGGGATTTCCCGTGTATACTCGGCAGTCGCAAACGGGTCGAGGTCCCGCGTCCGGCGCTGCCGGCGAGGAGGAGAGGCGAAATGAGCAGTAGGCGTTTGGTTTGTGGCGGTGCGACGATGCTCGCACTTGCCGTTGCTGCGGGCGCTGGCTTCATCTTTCAGGAATCGGCTTCCGCTCAGGGTGCGGTGCCGGCTTACCGCGTCAACGCGCTTTGGCCGCAGCCGTTCCCTGACGAGTGGGTGCTGGGCTCGGTCCTCGGTGTGACCACCGACGCTCAGAACAACGTGTGGGTCGTGCACCGCGGCCACGAGTCGCTCGAAGCCAACGAGCGGGGCATGGCGCAGACGCCGCCGTCCTCGAGCGTGTGCTGCTTCGCGGCTCCGTTTGTGCTCAGATTCGACCCGGCCGGCAAGATTACGAACAGCTGGGGCGGTCCGAGCACGACGTACAGGTGGCCGCAGGCGGCCGGCGGCATCGTCGTCGACGCGAAGGGCAACGTCTGGATTTCCGGCGGCGGCCTCGAGCCGGCGCCCGAAGGCGGCCGTGGCCGTGGCGGCGCCCCGCCGGCGGCGGCGCCCGCCGGTCGTGGTGGTGCGCCAGCGGCTCCTCCGCCGCCTCCCGTTCCCGACGCGCACGTCCTCAAGTTCAACAGCGACGGCAGGCACCTGCTGACGATCGGCACGCCTGGCAAGATGGACGGCCCCGACAGCCAGACGACGCTGAACCGCCCGACGGGCATGGCGTACGACTCGGCGGCCAACGAGATCTTCATCGCTGACACCGGCAACCGCCGCATCGCCGTCTTCGATGCCGACACCGGCGCCTACAAGCGCCACTGGTTCGCGTACGGCGAGAAGGCGGCCGGCGCCGCGCCCGGTCCCTACAACCCGAGCGAGCCGGCGGCCAAGTCGTTCCGCGACGCCACGTGCGTCGAGATCGCGCGCGACGGCATGGTCTACGTCTGCGACAAGAGCAGCAACCGCATCCAGGTGTTCGACAAGAGCGGCAAGTTCATCAAGGAAGCGATCGTCTCGAAGACCACGATGGGCGGCATCGTCGCGGGCAGCTTCGGCGTGCTCAACGCCGCGGGCGCCGTGTGGGATGTCGCGCTCTCGAACGACCCGCAGCAGCGATTCCTGTACGTCGCCAACGGCCAGGACAAGAAGATCCTGATCCTGCAGCGCGACACGCTGGCGCAGGTCGGAAGCTTCGGCGCCGGCGGCCGGTATCCGGGATTGTTCCTGGCAGTCGGAAGCGTGGCCGTGGACGCGCAGGGGAATCTCTACACCGGCGAAGCGCACCACGGCAAGCGCGTCCAGAAGTTCGTGCAGGGGCGCTGACACCCCCGAGCGCGAGAGTCTTACGTTCTGAGGAGCAACAACATGACACGTAAACGGAATGTGCTGATTGGCACGACCTTCGTGGGCATCCTGGGCGCGCTCGTGTTCGCCCAGGGCCTGATGGAACAGAAAGCCGAAGCGCAGGCGGCCGCCGCCGTCCAGGCGCCGCGTTTCGAAGTGGATCCGACCTTCCCGAAGCCCCTGCCGAACAACTGGTATCAGGGCCAGTCGATCGGCCTCTGGGTCGATGCCCAGGATCACGTCTGGATCGTCCATCGTCCTGACGTGCTCGACGCGCTCGAAGGCGCGAAGGACCAGAAGACCGGCGAGTGCTGCAGCATGGCGCCGCCCATCCTCGAGTTCGACCAGGCCGGCACGCTGCTCCGCCACTGGGGCGGCGCCGACGGTCCGGGCTACCAGTGGCCCGGTTCGAACCACGGGATCAACGGCGACAACAAGGGCAACGTCTGGATCGGCGGCAACGGCACCGGCACCGACGGTCACATCCTGAAGTTCACGACCGACGGGAAGTTCATCGCGCAGCTCGGCATCAAGAAGCAGGGCCTTGGGCCGGACAGCCTGTCGACCGACCGCTTTTATCTCGTGGCCAAGACGTTCTTCCACGCGCCGACCAACGAGGTCTTCGCGGCTGACGGCTACGGCAACCGCCGCGTCGCGGTCATCGATGCGGACTCCGGCAAGATCAAGCGGTTCTGGGGCGCCTACGGCAACAAGCCGGACGACGCCGCGGCGGCCGCGCAGGGCGCGTACGACCCGACCGGCCATCTACCAGCACTACCGCGGCCCGGTGCACTGCGCCGAGGTCTCGGTCGACGGCCTGGTCTACGTCTGCGACCGGACGAGCAACCGTATCCAGATCTTCAAGGTCGACGGCACGTACGTCCGCGAGGTGTACACGCAGCGCGACAGCCGCGGCGACGGCTCGACCTGGGACGTGGCGTTCTCCCGCGATCCGCAGCAGCGGTTCCTCTACGTGGCCGACGGCCGCAATCAGAAGATCCGGATTTTCGAGCGGTCGACGATGACCGAGCTGACGAGCTTCGGCAAGGGCGGTCATTACCCCGGCGAGTGGTACTCGCTGCACAACGTGGCCACCGACTCGAAGGGCAATATCTACACGGTCGAGACCTACCAGGGTCGCCGCCTGCAGCGCTTCCTGTACAAGGGCCTTGCGCCCGTGCGCGGGCGCCAGACCGGCGTGGCCTGGCCGACGACGGGCCAGTAGCATCGGGCGGCTCAGATTTCCTGTATCGTTTACACCACGGTGGACGCGGTTTCCGCGCCACCGTGGTGTTTTTTTTGGTGCTTATTCCTTCTTAGCGGCAGGTTGGCTTCATGACGGCGAAGGTCGGGTGGTTGGCAGCGGCGCTCGTGTGCGGCGCCGTGAGCGTGGTCGACGTAAAGGCGCAGACGCAAGGGGCAGAGGCACAACGGAAGCGAACGGTGGCCACGCGCGTGGCGACGATCCCGGTCGTTGACGGAGCGCTCGACGAGGCGATCTGGCAGGAGGCGACGATCGTCACGGATTTCGTGCAGACCGAGCCGGTGGAGGGGCAGCCGGCTTCGGAGCGCACGGAGGTGCGCATCCTCTACGACGACCAGGCCATCTATATCGGCGTCATCTGCTTCGACAGCGAGCCGTCGCGCATCATCACGACCGACTCGAGGCGCGACTCGGGCCTGGGCGACATGGACTCGTTCCAGATGATCCTGGATACCTACCACGATCAGCAGAACGGGTTCGTCTTCGGCACCAATGCCGTGGGGACGCAGTACGACGCGCAGATCCGGAACGAGGGCCAGTCCGGCGGGGGCGGCGGCGCACCGACGCTCGGCCGGACCTCTGGCGGATCGGGCGGCGGCGTCAACGTCAACTGGGACGGCTCCTGGGACGTGAAGGCCCTGATCACGGACACGGGGTGGACGGCGGAGTTCGTCATCCCGCTCCGGACGCTTCGCTACGGCCCGCCGCCGCAGGTGTGGGGGCTCAACTTCACCCGCAACATCCAGCGGAAGCGCGAGACGGTCTACTGGTCGCCGGTGTCGCGGATTTACAACCTCACGCGCCTGTCGTCCGCCGGCGAGCTGCGCGAACTGAGCGTGGCCACGCCCCGCAACCTGAAGATCATGCCCTACGCGCTGGGATCGGCGAACCGGAGCTTCTCCGCGGCCAGCGACACCAGCTACGGGAACGACTTCGGCGTCGACGCCAAGTTCGGCGTGACGACGAGCCTCAACCTGGACCTCACATACAACACCGACTTTGCGCAGGTCGAAGTCGACGAACAGCAGATCAACCTCACGCGGTTCAACGTGCTGTTCCCGGAAAAGCGGCCGTTCTTCCTCGAGAACCGCGGCCTCTTCGCCGTCGGCAAGAACGGCGAAGTGGATCTGTTCTTCAGCCGCGCCATCGGCATCGACGAGAGCGGCGAGCTGGTGCCGATCAAGGGCGGCGGGCGGCTCACCGGCAAGGCGAGCGGCATCAACATCGGACTGCTCAACATGCAGACAGACTCGCTGCTGACCGGCGAGACGCTCGTGACGGCGCCGAACAATTTCTCCGCCGTGCGGATCAGCAAGGACCTGCGCAACCGCACGACCGTCGGCGGCATCTTCGTCAACCGATCGGCGACCGGCGATCTGGCGGGCGACGGCAACTGGAACAGGACGTGGGGGCTGGACGGGCGGCTCGGCATCGGCGAGGAGATCACCTTCCAGGGCTTCGCAGCGCGGACGGAAACGCCAGGCGCCCTCCAGTCCGAGCATGCGTTCAGCGGCGGCGGCGAGTATCGCACGCGTCTCTTCAGGACCGACTTCAACTACACGGAAGTGGCCGAGGATTTCAACCCTGAGGTCGGATTCCTCGAGCGATCGACGGAGTACCGCCAGGTGTCGACGGGCTACCACTACAACCTGAGGACGCAGGGTCTGACGGGTCTGGGTTTTCGCGAGCTGCGACCGCACGCGACCTACGAGAGCTTCTGGGACTTCGACGGGTTCCAGGAAACAGGCACCGTGCACATGGACGTGCACATGGACTGGGAGAACGGCAATTTCTTCAGCCCGGCGGTCAACCGGCAGTACGAAGGCCTGGTCGAGCCGTTCGAGGTCTACCCGGGCGTCGTCGTGCCTCCAGGACAGTACGCTGGGTTCCACACCGCGTTTGCCGGGAACACCGATCGGCGAAAGGCTTTCTCCTTTTCCGGCAACTGGAACTACGGAGAGTTTCTCTCCGGCAACCAGAACGTGATCGTGCCGGCGCTGACCTACCGGATCGGAGGAACGTTCAGCACTTCGTTGCGGTGGCAGCGCAGCGACATCGACCTGCCGCAGGGCGCGTTCGTGACCAACCTGGGGACGTTCCGGGCGACGTACAACTTCAACACGCTGGTGAACGTCCAGGGTCTCGTGCAGTACAACGATCGGACCGACCGCTGGTCCACCAACATCCGGTTCAACTGGCAGCAGACGGCGGCCACCGGGCTCTACGTCGTCTACAACGACACGGAAACGCTGAACGGCCTCGGCCCCGTCAACCGGGCATTCATCGTGAAGTACTCGCACATGTTTGATGTGCTCCAGTAGTCAAGCACACGAAGAAGGCGGGCCACGAAGACACGAAGGCACGAAGAAACTCGTACCCTCAAAGAGCACGGCGACGACGGCAGGCCACGAAAACACGAAAACACGAAAGAGTCCTTAAGCCTTAAGCCGTGAGCCCTAAGCCCGTCACTGAGCGCGTCTTCCCCCGGTCCGAGTAAGGGCCTCTCTCGGCGAGACTTCCTGGTGCGCGGACGGTAGGACTGCCAGGTTTCCTGAGCAATTCGTGCGGTCATGACATTTGTCGCCGTGGCCGTGCGGTTGCTGTTGAGCCGGCGATGCGCCGGCTCCCCCAGCCTGCACTCCTCGCGGCTCTTGTCTTCATTGCGACCGCGTTCGGCTGCGGCCGTGAGTCCGGCCCTGTCGCGCCTGGTCCCACCTCCACGCGCGTTGCCGCCCCGGACGCCACTCCCGCTCCGTCTGCGCCGCCGCCGCCGATTCCGTACGTCGCTCCGGAGACGCTCGTCGGGGCTGGAGACATCGCGATGTGCGGCCGGGGAGCCGAGGAGACGGCGCGCCTGCTGGACGCGCTGCCAGGCACCGTCTTCACCACCGGCGACAATACGTACCCAACCGGATCGGCGCGCTCCTTTCGCGATTGCTACGAGCCGACCTGGGGCCGCCACAAACATCGAACACGTCCCTCGCCGGGCAACCACGACTACGGGGAACCGGGCGCGCTGCCGTACTTCGAGTACTTCGGGCCCAACGCCGGCGACGGGCGCGGGTACTACAGCTACACGCTCGGGGCGTGGCTGATCCTGTCGCTCAACAGCAATGTCGACGCCGGCGAGGGCTCTGCACAGATGCGTTGGGTGGATCAGGAGATCGGCGCCCATCCGAGCCGGTGCGCGCTCGCGTACTGGCACCATCCCGTGGTGACGTCGGGCCCGAACGGCGACAACCCGCACATGGGCGCGATGTGGCGGAAGATGGCGAGCGCGGGCGTCGATGTGGTGGTGGCCGGCCACGACCACATCTACGAACGCTACGCGGAGATGGACGATCATCTCGGGCCGGCGCCAGGAGCTGGCCCCCGACAGTTCATCGTCGGCACTGGCGGTGCCATGCCCTACGATCTCGTGCGTCTTCAGCCTTTGAGCGAGGCGCGGTCCTCGGTGCTCGGTGTCCTGCAGCTGACGCTCCGGCACGACAGCTACGACTGGCAGTTCGTCAGCGTGCCCGGCGCGGGGTTCCACGACGCCGGCACCACGAGCTGTCACTGAACTCGCATCGTCGCCCGGCACTGCACGCCTTGGCGACAATCTCGACACGCGCCACACAATCCTGCACGCAGCACACCTCAACCGCGGCACATGCCTTGCCCCGAACGACCCGCAATGGCCTCCGTGTGCCCGCCGGCTGACGAAACCGTAAACCGCTCGACGAAATCGTCAGCGCTCAGCCCGACCCTGATCGGCATTGGTGTGACCGGTGTGCTCGGCGTCGTGCTTTTCAGCACCAGGGCGCTGGCGGCGGCGGTGACGGCCTTGCCCGCCGTCAGCGATGTGCTCGGCGTGTCCAGCGCCGACGCCGGTCCGGGCGCCGGCCTGGTCGTCGAGAGCCTCCGCCTCGTGGGCGCGGCGCTCATCGGCGTGCTCGTGACGTTCGTGCAGCGTCACACCCGCAGGGGCGCGCCGCTCAGCCGGTCCATGGAGCAGGCCCAGGTGCTGCTCTGCCTGGCTGGCGCACTCACGATGATGCTCATCGGCAACTCGCTGCCGCGCGCATTCGGCATCGCCGGCGCCGCCAGCATCATTCGCTTCCGCACACCCGTCGACGACCCGCGCGACGCGGCCGTCCTCTTCCTGCTGATGGCCCTCGGCATGGCCGTCGGACTCGGGGCCCCGGGCGTGGCCTTCGCTGGAACGCTCTTCATCGGGGCCTGCCTGGCGCTGCTGCCCCAGGATCATGTCGAGCGCGCGCGCACCATGCACGTGCTCATTGTCGCGGCGGGCGACCAGTTTCCGGGAGACCACGTGGCCCGCGCGTTTGCCGACTGCGGCATCGGTGTCGAGCCCGTCGAGATCTCCACGACCGAGAACGCAGCCGTCCGCTATCGTGCGTCGCTGTCGCCGTCCACGTCCCTCGAATCGGTCAATGCCCAGCTCATGGATCCGCGCATTCGGTCGATTGTCTGGCAGGCCTCCAAGAAGGACCTGGTGGCGTGAGGCGCGCAGCGACGGACCAGGTCGTGATCGCGCCGGAGGCGCGGCGCCGCGCGGTGATTGACATCATCGATGGTGCACGACGCCGCCTGCGGTTGTCCGTGTTCCGCTGCGACGACCCCGAAGTGGTCCAGGCGCTTGCCGACGCCGTTCGACGGGGAGTGAGGGTCGATGCGCTCGTCACCAGCCGGGCCAAGGGACCGAAGGCGACCTTGCGCCTCCTGTGTCTCTTGCTGGAGCGGATAGGCGTGCGGGTGGTGCGGTACCGCGACCGGACCACGAAATACCACGGGAAATACATGGTCGTTGACGACGATGTGGCGCTCGTCGGATCGATCAACCTGACGCGCAAGTGCTTCGACAAGACGTCGGACTTCGTGGTCATCAGCAGGGACACGCGGGTCGTGTCGGCGCTGACCGCGCTCTTCGACGCGGACTGCCGCCTCGCGCCGACGCCTTCGCTCGGCACCCTGGCCCCCCGCGTCATCGTCGGCCCTGACTACACGCGCGCGCGCGTGCTCAAGATCCTTGGCGCCGCCCGCCGGAGCATCTGCATCATCGACCGCAAGCTCGGCGATGACGAAGTGCTGCAGGCGCTCGTCGCGAGGGCCCGGGCCGGCGTGGACGTCAGGATCGTGCAGCAGAAGCGGGTGGCCGGGCTCGTCTCACACGGCCGGCTCGTGATCGTAGACGCGCGAACGGCCATCGTCGGCAGCATGGCGCTGTCGCCTGGTCACCTCGATCACCGGCGCGAGGTGGCGCTCGTCGTCGAAGATCGAGCGGCGGTCGACGAACTGGTCCGATTCTTCGACAACGCTTCGGCAGACGTCCACCCGAGCGGCGTCGCCGTCCTGGCGGAGTCGGTGGCATGAGGCGCATCTGGCTGGCGGCATGCCTGGTATTCGCAGGAGAGTCCGGCGTCTACGCGCAGGCCCCCGAGTTCGGGATTGCCGAGCACCCACATGTGCGGTTCGGAGACGCCGTCACCCTCGATGTTCTTGGGCGCTTCGACCTGACGGCGCTCAATCACATCGACCGGAGCGAAGAGTCCGGCTTCGAGATCGAACGGCGGCGCATCGGGGTGTCGGGCGACGTCCTGGGCGTGATCCGGTTCGAAATCGAGCGCGAGCTCGAGGACGCGGCGGACCCGTGGCGTGATGCGTGGGTGGGGGTCACGCCCGCAAAGGCGTGGCTGGCACGGGCGGGGAAGTTCAAGGTGCCGTTCAGCCGGGCGCGGACGACGAGCCTGACCAAGCATGCGTTCGTCAACCGGCCGCTGGCGTCAGAGGCCCTCGCGCCAGGGCGGCAGATCGGCGTTGGCCTCGAGGGGGAACTGTTCGACAAGGTCATGACCGTCGAGGTCGGCGGATTTCGAGAGTCGGCGGCGCCGGCCGTCGTTGGGTCCGATGGCCGATGGAGAGAAACTGCGATTGGCGCTGTTCGGGCAGGCGCGCGGCCGTTCCGCTCGTGGCTGCGCCCCCTGAGGAACGTCGAGCTCGCGGCGGCGGCGACCGTCGGGCAGCGCCCCGAGTCGCTCGACGGCGTCTCGGGGCGTTCGTCAACGGGCGAGACGACGTTGTTCCCTGAGGTGTACGTGAGCGGGCGCCGGTTGAGGACCGGGGCCGAGGTGTCGTGGTCGGAGGGCCCGCTCGACCTGTCCGGTGAGTACTTGCGCGTGGCCGACCAGCGCCGGGCGCAGGGGATCAGGGGCGAGGACCTGAGCGATCTCGTGGCGGACGGCTGGCATGTCTCCGCGGCGTGGCGTGTGTTCGGGACCGGGCGCGAGCGGAGCCGGCCGTTCGGGTTCGCGCCGCTCGAAGGCGGCGCCGGCACGCTCGAGATCGTCGGCCGCGTGGAGGCCCTCAAGTTCCGCAGCGCCACAGCCGTGGGCCCTGCGCTGCGCAACCCCAGGGCCGCGTCTCTCCTGGGCAACGCTGACCACGCCATGACCTTTGGCGGCAACTGGTACTTCAGCCGCTTCGGCCGTCTTCAGTGCAACGCCATCGGCGAGCGCATCGAAGACGCCCTTCGCAGTCCGGTTGGATCCGACCGGCGGTTCTGGACCGTCGTGACGCGGCTCCAGCTGCATCTTTAACCTCCGCTTCCACGCGATACACGATGATGCGACGTCTGGTGTTCGGCTTGACTGTGCTCTTTCTGAGTGTGGCTTCGTCGGCGGGCGCCCAACCGGACGCCGACTTCTTCAGCGACGTCGAAATGGGCGAACTGCGGCTCTACCTGCACCCGAGAGACTGGCGGGCGCTCAAAGACGACTACCTCGAGAACATCTACTACCCGGCTGACGTGCAGTGGAAGGGTGCGCTGACGTCCAACGTGGCCATTCGATCGCGTGGCGCGGGTTCCCGCAGCAGCACGAAGCCAGGCCTGCGCGTCGACATCGACTACTACTCGGCGGGCCAGGAGTTCCTCGGGCTCAGGTCGTTCGTGCTCGACAACAACATCAGCGACGCCTCGCTGCTGCGCGAGCGCCTCAGCATGCACTTCTTCGCCAGGATGGGGCTGCACGCGCCCCGCGAGCGCCACGTCGTGCTGTATGTCAACGACGAGTTCGCGGGCGTGTACGCCATTGTCGAGTCGATCGACAAGCGGTTCCTCGCCAGGGTGTTCGGTGGGAAGCCTGGCCACATCGAAAACGACGGGCACCTCTTCGAATACAAGTTCAGGTTTCCGTACCTACTTCTCGTATCTCGGCGACGATCTCGACGTCTACGCGCAGCTGTTCGAGCCGAGGACCCGCGAGCACGACGCGCCGGCCGACTTGTGGGGCCCGTTGGAGGAGTTCACGCGGCGCCTCGAAGAAGATGCTCCGCTCGGATTTGTGGCCTCCATCGAGCCCTTCATCGATCCGCGGCAAGTGGTTCGATATCTGGCTACGGAGGTGTTCCTCGCGGAGTTCGACGGCCTGTTGGGCCACTGGGGCGCCAACAACTTCTACGTCTACCGGTTCGAGGGCTCGACCCGCATGCACCTCCTCCCGTGGGACAAGGATCAGACGTTCCGATCAGCGAACCACTCGATCTGGCGGAACGTGGACCAGAACGTGCTCGTGCGCCGGCTGCTCGAGGTCCCGGCCCTGCGTGCGACGTACCTCGAGGCGCTCGGCGAGGCCGCCAGCATCGCGGACTCGCTCGTGGGCCCGGACGGCGAGCCGGCGAACGACCGCGAGGCCACCGACGTGCGAGGCTGGCTGCGAGGAGAGATTGAGCGTGAGGCCGGCCAGATTCGCGAGCTCGCGAAAGCGGATCCGTACCGCTGGCATGCGCCCGGGATGTTCGACCAGGAAGTGGAGCGGCTGCTCGAGTTCGCCGACGCCCGCGGGCCATTCGTGATGTGCCAGGTCCAGCAGGCACGGAATCCCTCGAACGAGACCGAGTGCACGGCCCCGGACCGGCTCACGGTCTTCGCGCCCGAGTAGCTAGAACCTGAAGAGCGGCCGTCCGTTGGCCAGGCCCGGCCACGGGATGCCGGCCAACATGACGGCCGTGCACAGCGCGAAGCTGATGAAGCGGCGCCGCCGGCGGGCCGCCGTCGTCTTCGCGGTCATCGCCATCACCCTTCCGACCCTCACCAGCACGATTGCGCCAACCATCGCGAGGATGTGCTCGACGGTCCAGAAGCGCAGCGCGGGATTGCGCATCGCCGCGCCCAGGTCGTTCATGCCTTCGGTCGTGAATGGGCTCAGCCCGAAGTAGAGAACGAGGCCGAGGAGCACCTGCAGGTCGAGCGCCAGCATGAAGAGCGTGTCCCACCACTTGCCCTGAAGGCGTTCGAGGGAAACCGATCGGTCGAGAAACGCGTTGAGCGTCGCGCAGACCGCCAGGAGCAGGGCGATCCACCGCAGCCAGGAGTGCATGGTCAGAACGGTCGTGTACATCGCGCCACCCCGGGGGCGACCCCGGGACGTGCGCGGGTCGCTGCCTACGGCTGTTTTTTCTGCTTGACCGACCTAACTGGTCGGAGTTAAGCTCCCACTACTGAAACTGAGACTCAATCTCAATCTCAAATTCCCCCGCCCGGCTGCGCCAAGAGCCGTCGGGTACCAGAAACGCAGCCCCGGGAACCAAGGGGTCCGCGGAGCAGGACGCATCGGGTCTCCACAGTGTAGCTGGAGTCCTCACTGTGTCGGACCGCCGAGGAGACGGACATGACGCGCAAGGCCAGACGCAAGCACCTCTCACAGCAGCTGTCGGCCCGGCGGGTGCTGGGCCCTTGGGCCAACCTGGGCGCCCTGGGCGCTCTGGGCGCCCTGACCGCGACCGCGACGCTCGCAAGCCCACGGGCCGCCGCCGCGGCTGCCGTCCATGACGTGCGCACCGATCCGCGCCTGAGCGTCATTCACGACGCGCTCCAGGGGCCGTCCAGGGCGCGGCTGGCGACGACCCGGCGCAGCGCGGCCGACGCCGCTCAAGAACGTGCGGCGGCGCTCGTGACGAAGACCTTCGACATCCCGTCCGGCCCCCTGAGCTCGGTGCTTGCGGCCTTCGAGGCCGCCACGGACCTGACGATCGTGCCGTCCTCGCCATCGATGGGCGCCATTACGTCGCCCGGCGTGACCGGCACGATGACCATCGAGCAGGCGCTCGCCGTCGTCACCGAAGGGACGAGCGTGACCTTCCGGTTCACTGCGTCCAATACCGTGTCGCTCGAGTTCCGCATCGACTCGCAATCAGTGGAAGTGACCGGCAACGCGCCCACGGCCATCATCTCGTCGCCGAAGTACGTCACACCCTTGCGCGAAGTGCCGCAGACCATCGAGATCATCCCGCGGGCCGTCTTCGAAGAGCAGGGCGCGACCACGCTCAGCGAGGTGCTGCGCAACGTGCCCGGCATCAGCATCCAGGCCGGCGAGGGCGGCGGCGCCTCGAGCACGTCCGGCGACATGTTCAACATGCGCGGCTTCAACGCCAGCAACAGCCTCTTCGTGGACGGCGTGCGCGACGACGGGCTGATTGCGCGTGACGTGTTCAACCTCGAGCAGGTCGAAGTCTTCCTCGGGCCGACCGGCTCGGACGTGGGCCGCGGCAACGCCGCCGGCTACGTCAACATGCAGACGAAGGTCCCGACGCTCGACGCGAATTATGGCGTCAACTACGGTTTTGCCTCCGGAGAGGCGGGCCGTCTCACGGTGGACGTCAACCAGCCGCTCACGCTCGGTGAGCCGGGCAGCTGGATGCGGCAGACGGCCGTGCGCCTGAATGGGCTGTGGCAAAACGGCGGGGTGCCGGGCCGCGACATGGTCGACAACGAACGGGCGTCGTTTGCGCCATCGGTGGGTCTGGGCATCGGCACGCCCACCCGCGTGTCGCTGGCCGCTCAGTTCATGCGGCAGGACAACCTGCCCGACTACGGCATCCCTGGCGCCGCCTGGTCGGAGCCGCTCACCCCGACGGCCGTCCTCTCGACCAAGCCGGTCGATCAGACCAACTACTACGGCAGCTCGTCCGCGTACGATTACGACCTCTCGACGCAGGATACCTACACCCTGCGGGTCGAGCACGACGTCAATGCCAACGTGACGCTTCGCAACCAGACCCGCTACAACAAGACCCATCGCGAGGCGGTCGTCAGCGCGCTCGGTGCTTTCGCGCCGGCGACCGAGACCGTGGCCATCCTGCGGCAGGGCAACGACCGCGAGAACAGGATCACGTCGAACCAGCTGACCGGGGTGGCTCGCGTCGGCGGCGCAGGCCTGTCGCATGCCCTCAGCGGTGGACTCGAAGTCTCCGGCGAAGAGCAGTACGCGCCCACGCTGGCAGGCATGGGCGTTCGCGCACCGGTGAGCATCTACACGCCGAACCCGGACGACCCGATCGTGGGCTACGACCCCCAGCGGACGCTGGGCTTCTCGGAAGGCCGCACCGAGACGGCGGCGCTCTTCGTGTTCGACACGGTGGAGCTCTCGTCCCGCTTGCAGTTGAGCGGCGGGATCCGCTGGGAGCACTACGACACCAACTACCGGGTGGTGGCTATCACTGGCGCCGAGACGACCGGCGCGGCGGCAGCGGACAATCTCGTCAGCGGCAAGGCAGGCCTCCTCTACCGCTTGTCGCAGAACGGGAATGTCTACGTCTCGTGGGGATCGTCGCTGACGCCGCCTGGCACGGCCAACTTCACGCTCAGCACGCAGCCGGGCAACCAGAACAACCCGAACGTCGAGCCGCAGAAGTCGGTCAACTTCGAGGTCGGCAGCAAGTGGGATCTCTTCAACAACCGCCTGTCCCTGACCGGCGCCATTTTCCGCACGCAGAACGAGAACGTGATCTACACGGTAGATGCCACGGCCGTCCCGCCGCTCTTCAACCAGGACGATGCGCAGCTCGTCAGGGGCGTCACGCTGGCGGCCGTCGGGCAGCTCTCGCCGCGGTGGCAAGTCCTCGCGAGCATGGGCTACCTCGATACGTCGCTCGAGACGCAGGCCTCGGCCAACAACGGCAACCAGCTGATCCTGACGCCACCATTCTCGTCGAGCGTGTGGACGACGTATCAGCTGCCGTTCAGGCTGACGGTGGGCGGCGGGCTTCGCTTCCAGGATGCGGTGTACGTGAACGCGGCCAACACGATCCGCGTGCCGTCGTACAGCATTCTCGACGCGCTGGTCGAGTTCGAGGTCACCCAGAACCTTGGGCTCCGGCTGAACCTCTACAACCTGACCGACGAGGTCTACATCCGGAGCATCAACAACAACGGGAACCGCTACAACCCGGGCGGTCCCGTGTCGGCGCTGCTGACGGCCACCACGAGGTTTTAGAGCGCTTTTCACGTTCGTCTGTCGCGTGAAAAGCCGCTGTCGTCCTTGGGCGCTTGGTTCTTCGAGACTGCTCTACCGACCGAACAGTCCGCCCAGGCGCTTGTTGATCTCCTCGCGCGCGCGGTTGGCAATCGCGCGCCGCGCCACCTCACCCGCGTCGATCTTCACCTGGAGGTTTTGAGACGTCCCGGTGATCGACGCGGGCAAGGTCACGCGCCCGCCGCTCTGCGTGTAGCGCACCAGGTCGGTGCCGGCCTGTTTGGTGAGGGCCTCGGACAGCTGCACGTTGCCCACCAGGTTGACCGCCGAGCCGTCGAGACGCAGCCCGCCGGCCGCGTCGAGCCCGAGACTTTCTGACTCGAAGCGGAAGTCCTGCGTGCTTGCCGCTCCACCGGAGATCATGAACGTGGAGCCCAGCCGCGTGAACGGCTCGTCGGCCGATCCGCCGATGTTCGACGTCGAGCCGCTCTTCATCGACGTGGCCACGATGATGGAGCGGACAAGCCCCAATCCCTTGACCACGCCGTTGGTCACATCGATCCTGGCCGTGCCACGGGCGCGCTTCATGACGGCGCCGAGATCGGCGCCGCCCCCGCCGAGGTCGATCGTGCCCGACATCTTGCCCGTCATCGTGCCGGCCTGGCCGGCGTAGTCCATCGCGGTCGCGACGTCGACGCCAGACAGCTTGGCCTTGAACGCGAAGCTCGGCGCCGACGAACCCAGGGTCAGGGCGAGAGCGCCTTCGTAACGCCCGCCGAAGATGTTGAAGGCGATCGGGTCCAGCGTGACCTTGTCGCCCGTCACCCGCGCGCGCCCCGTCAGGCCGCCCAGCGTCAACTGTCCGGAGGTCGCGCTCTCGGCGTCGAGGGCCACGGTCAGGTCCATGCGCGAGGGCGCTGGCGGCGGCGCGGCCTCCGGCGGCCCGGGCACGGAGGGAGCAGGGGGCGCCGCCGCAGTCGAGAAATCGGCGAGAAAGCTCAACAGGCGACCCAGATTCAGCTGCCCGGCCTTGACGGTCAGTTCGCCTGCGGGCGCCGACCAGTCGGACAACTGCCCGGTGACATCGAGCGTGGTGTCATCCGCCGTGAGCGTCATCTTGCGCAGCGTCAGGCTCTGGCCCGTGAGGGCCGCGTCGATATCACCTTTGAGCGTGCGGCCGCCGCTCGTGATCTCGACGCCGGTCAGCGTGATGGTGTCGACTGAGACGATGTCCACGACAGGCGCCGCGTTCCCGGCGCCCCCCGCGGGAGCGCCCGCAGTGTTGAACGAGGGCAGCGGCAGGTCGATCTTCGCGCCCTCGAGGTGGACGCTGGCCTGCTCGATCCGCCGGGAGAGCAATGCGCCGAGCCCCGTGCCCAGGCTGAGCGTCCGCACCTGGACGCGCGGCGGTTGGCCGATGGCCACCTCGCCGAGGTTCACCGTGACGCGGGGATAAAGGCCCGCGCTGATGCTGCCGACGGTCACAGGTTGGCCAAGGGCCGACGACAGCTCGGCGGCGAGCGCCGTCCGGACACTGTCCTGGGCCAGCACCGACCGGGCCCAGAGGAACAGCCCGCCGCCGATCACGACGATGGCGACGAGGACGCCGATGAGAATGGCGCGAACCTTGTTGCGCATCCACCGTACCGTACCACGGCTCGTGCGCCGAGGCCCAGTCGGCCTCAGTTGCCGTCGGTTGCCTGTCAGTGGTTGGAGAGATGCGGAGGTTGCTCGGAGCCGCGGGCGGAACCCCGTTGAAGCCGAGGCTGATGACCTCGAAATCGCCGGCGGTCAGCGATCGGAACGCCGGGTTCAGGACGCCGTTGTCCCACCGCGTGTCGTAGGCGCCGCTCACGTACATGTCTGAGCCGTTGTCGGCCACGATGAGACCGTAGCGCTGCATCGCTCGGAAGATCCGCTGAACCTCCGGGCGATAGCCCGACAGGTTCTTGCTCGCCTTGAGCCGCAGCCGCGCGCCCATCGGCAGGGCGCCAGACGTCGAGCCTGCGCGGTGCGACGCCGGATAGACGTACCCGTTGGTCGCCCGCACGGTGACGCGAAATGCGTGTCCGATCTCCGCCGTCCCGAACGCCTCGTCGTAGCGCACGAGGCCCGGCAGGATCGCCAGCCCCGCCGCGTCGGCAGACGTCCATGTGTCCGGACGACGGTCGTTCTTCGTCAGATCGAAGAACGCGCCGGATCCCGCCAGCCACTGCGTGCCGTCGTGGAAGACGTTGAAGAGCTCGTACAAGTGCCGGTTGTCGCGATCCACGATGAGGATGTGACGGTCGCTCGTGCTGCGCCGGTCGACGTTGCCGGGCTCGCCGCCCTCCACCCAGTGCGGCTGTGTGATGGCCTCGTCGGGAATCGGATAGAACGGAAAGCTCTGGTTCGTGGTGTGGTTGACGCCGTCGCTCTCGCGGAAATACTGGAACTGCACGGCCTTCTTCGGTGTGGAGCCGCTGACGACCAGATACGGGAACCCGTAAATTCCCACGCTGCCGGGCGACTCGTCTCCGCCGAAGTCGGGGTGCAGTTGCCGGGTCGTCCCGATGAAGTTGATGTAGGCCGCCGACGCCCCGTCGATTGGAGCGAGCGAGATGTCCTGGTTCCACCAGTTCGAGGCCGGGAAGAGCGGCAGCGGGCCGGGCAGCGCCCCGCCCACGGAAGACTGTGCGGACACCAGGGCCGCGAGGGCCGATGCCAGCAGGCAGGTGGACAGAAGCTTCGACCGGCACGCCGTCTGACGCATGCGGAGAGGTTCGCAAAGCCCGCGCCAGCCGGATCCCGGCCGTTTCCCGAGGAAACCTGCTCCGTCGCACCGTCTCCGCATGGCGCCCCTATCCCTATAGGGTTCCGCAACCGACAGAACTGGAATGACTGCCACGGGACCCTGCGATCAGGGCGTGTGTGGTGCTGAGCGGTCATGATGCCGATATGACTTTAGAGTTCACTTAAGTCATATCATCGCTCTCACGGGTGCTCAAAAGAAACATCCGGAACAACGACACTTATTGCTCGTATATTACGAATAACGTCACGTCATAGGCTGTCTGAAGCGGTCGAATATGTCCTGTTTTAGAACATTGCAAAGTGCATCTAAAGTCATATAAAGTCTCTGTTGGATCATGTCTATGACGCCCATCGAACCGCGCGTCGAAGCGGCACATCTCCGCCGCCTGATCGAATCGCAGCCGACGTGCCTGATGCGCGTGGGTCTCGACGGTGGGCTGCTCGCGGTCAACGAGGCCGCGCAGAAGATGCTCGGCGCGGCGGGCTTGACCGCGGTACTCGGCACCTTCCTGGGCGAACGCGTCGCGCCGGCTCACCGCCAGGCGTGGAAGTCTTTCACGGATCGCCTTGCGGCCGGCAAGCCTGGCTCGCTCGAATGCGTGCTCCTGGATCTGGCGGGCGCCGAACGTACGATTCTCATGCAGGGCGTGCCGCTGCTCGACCACCCCGACCGCGTGCCCTCGATGATCCTGGCCCTCCGCGACGTGACGAGCGCGCAGCGGCTCGAGACCGTCGCCGTCGAGCAGGATCTCAGCAAGCAGGTCGATCTCGCCGTCCTCGAGCACGGATTCACCTCGCAGATCGCCGAACTCCAGGCCGAGCTCGAGCGCGCGCGTGCCGAGGGCGGACAGCTCGAGGCGATGCTCGCCGAAGCGCGCACCGACGAACAGCGCCACGCCGCCGAGCACGCGGCTGAACGGGCGCGGCTGCAGCAGACGCTCGCCGAGGAACACCAGCTCGCCCTCATGCTCCGCGATCGCGAGGCACAGCAGCGGATCAACGATCTGCTGGCCAGGCTCGACGGCTCGAAAGACGAGGTTCAGCAGCAGATCGACGAGCTCGTCGGCCAGATCGACGGGTCGCGCCGGGAGATCGAGCGGCTCACGGGGCTGCTCGCCGAAAGCGAGACATCCCGTACGCTGCTGACCGCCGAGCAGCAGGCGGTACGCGCCGCCATGCAGGCGGAGGTCGAGGCGCTCACCGCGCAGTTCGCGGCCGATCGTGCCGCGCTCGAGGCCGCGTTTGCCAGCGAGCGCCAGGCCGCCGAGGAGCGCGTTGCCGCGGAGCGCGACGCGTCGCTCGCCGAGCTCGCGGCCGACGATGAGACCGAGCGGATCGTGCTGCAGCAGGTGCTCGAAGATCGGCATGCGGCGGCGCTGGCCTCGCTCGAAGAGAGCGCCCGGCAGCGGGAGTCCGACCTGCGGGCTGCGCTCGACGCCTCGCAGGCCGAAGCCCAGCGCCTGCAGTCCGCGCTGGCGTCCGGCGAATCGGCCATGCAGCAGCTGCTGGCCGATCAGGCCGTGGCGCTCGCCGACCTGGAGCGGATTCTCAGCGAGACGCATTCGGCGCGCTTGGCCGACGAGCGTCGGCTGTTCGACGAAGCGCGAGCCGAGATCGAGCGTTCGCTGACCGCGGCCCACGACGCCGCCCTCGCCGACGCGCTCGCGCGCCACCAGGCCGCACACGCGGATCTCGAGCGGAACTTCGTGGACACGCACCAGTCGTCGCTCGCCGACGAGCGGCGCCGTCACGATCAGGCGAGAGTGGAGCTGGAGCACACGCTGCTCGCGGCCCATCAAGCGGCACTGCTGCAGGAGCAGGCGCAGCGGGAGCAGCTGGAGGCCGAGCTGCGCCGATCAATCGCCGAGGAGCGCACCGAGCGCGAGGTCCTCAAGGCCCAGCTCGAACAGGTCCTGGCCGAGGGGATGCGCCTCGGGCAGATGCTCGAGGAGAGCGAGGCCGAGGCCACGCGCCTGAACCGGCTCGTCGACGACAGCGCCAAGACACGCGAGCAGCTCGAGGCCGAGCATGAGATGGAGCGCCTGCGGGTGACGCAGACGCTCGTCGACGAACACCAGCGCGCCATGCAGCAGCGCGAACAGGAAGCGCGGCAGCGAATCGACGATCTCAAGGCGACGCTGCAAGCCACCCTGGGCGAGAGCCAGCGGCTGGAGATGCTGATCGAGAAGGGCCAGGCCGAGCGCCGGAACCTCGTCGCCGATCACGACGCCGCCCGTGCCGTGGCCGAACGCGCGCTGGCGGCGGCGGCGGAGCAGTCGGACCGCATTGCGCAGGCGCTGGCCGTGCAGCGCGCCGAGCTGCAGATCAGCGAAGACCAGACGCGCCGCCTGGAACCGCTCGCGGCCGCAGGACGGCTCGCGCTGGAGATCTCGAGAGAGCTGCAGGACGTCCTGACCTCACTCGACGACCGGGCGCGTCGCCTTCTGGCGGGTGCCGTTGGGTCGGCCACCCAGACGGCCGACCGCGACATGATCGAAGCCGTCCGGCGCGACGCGGTTCGCGCGGCGTCGCTGGCGCGCCAGGTGGTGCAGGCGCAGGACGGAAAGTTGACGGGCAGCAGGGTCGCGAGCGACAGCCCCCTGACCCCGGTCGAGACCAAGAGGAGCTTCTGATGTCCAAAGCCGTTGAACCCGTCGGGCCCGCCATCGAGCACCGGAACTCCGGCCGCCGGCCCGCATCGTCGGTTCCCGAGATCACCGGCGTGCGCCTCAAGCCGCACGGCGCCGACGCGACGCTGGTCAATATTTCGACGAGCGGCATCCTGGTCGAGTGCGCGAGCCGGATCAAGCCCGGCACCGCCGTGATCATCGTGTTCGAGGGCACGTTCAGGCCCGCGCAGATCGAGGCCCGGGTGGCCCGCAGCAGCGTCGCCATCATGCACAAGGGAGGCGGGCTCGGGTACCACACGGGCATCGCCTTCAACCAGCCGATCGTGCTGCCGGAGCTTCCCCAGGAGATCAACGTGCCCGACGAGCCCGAGCGGCAGGCCGAAGTGCCGGCGCCCGTGATGGCGGCGGCGGTCATGGCCGAGCCCACGCCGGTCGTTCTCGTCAACCGCTGGTAGCCCGCCTCGCCGCATCGCGTCCCGCCCGGCTGTCACGCTTGACACCCTCGTGCAGACGCGGCTACTGTCGCGGGCTTGATCGACCGGTCTCTCCCTTTCATCGATCTCCATCGGCATCTCGACGGCAGCGTGAGGCTCGAGACGATTCTCGAGCTCGGGCTGGAGCACGGCCTCCCGTTGCCGGCGACGACCCTCGACGGCTTGCGCCCCCACGTGCAGGTCATGGAGCCTCAGCCGGGGCTCGCCGCATTTCTCGAGCGGTTCAAATGGATGACGGGCGTGCTCGTGGACGAGGACGCGTGCCGCCGCATTGCGTACGAAAACGTCGAAGATGCCAGCCGCGAGGGCCTCGATTATCTGGAGCTCAGATTCAGCCCGTGGTTCATGGCTGCGCCGCACGGGCTCGATCCGGCGGCGGTCGTCGGCGCTCTGGCGGATGGGGTCAGGACGGGCGCTCGCGACTTCGGCGTGCAGGTTCAGCTCATCGGGATCCTCAGCAGGCACTACGGTCCGGATGTCGCCGCCCGCGAACTCTCTGCGCTGCTGGCACACCGGGACGATCTCGTCGCCCTCGATCTCGCGGGCGACGAGGGCCGTTGGCCGGGCGCGCTGTTCGTGGAGCACTTCCGGCGGGCCAGGGACGCGGGCCTGCAGGTCACGGTCCACGCCGGCGAAGGCGCGGGCCCGGAGAGCGTCTGGCAGGCGATCCGCGACCTGGGCGCGACGCGCATCGGGCACGCCACGCGCGCCGCCGAGGATCCGGCCCTCATGGACTACATGGGCGCCCACGGCATCGGGATCGAGGCCAATCTGACGAGCAACGTGCAAACGAGCACCGTGCCCGATCTGGCCAGCCATCCGCTCCGGCGCTTTCTGTCGCACGGGCTGCTCGCGACCATCAACACCGACGATCCCGTCATCAGCGGGATCGATCTGCCACACGAGTACACGGTTGCGGCGCCCCGGGCCGGCCTCTCGAGCGCGCAGATCCGTCAGGCCCAGGAGAACGCGCTGCATCTCGCCTTTCTCTCGGCGGCTGACCGTTCGGCGCTCCTGCGCGCGCGCGGCGCGCGGTGATGCGCGGCTCCTCGAGAGCCGACCGCACCGGGGACCGGCGTGCGGCCGGGCCCGCGGCGGGCCTGTATGGGCCGGTATAATGAAGCCCGGCGTGCCTTCAGCGACTCCCCTCCGGCTGGCCTTCCTCGGATGCGGCTTCATCACGGGCGTTCACAGCCGTCATCTTCGGTCTCTCCGGCGGGAGTTCGTCTGCTCGTACGCAAGCCGGACCCCGGAGAAGGCCCGGGACTACTGCCGCCGCTTTCAGGGTGCGGCCAGCTATGGGAGCTACGCGGCCGCCATCAACGACCACGGCATCGACGCGGTCGTAGTCGCCGTGCCGCCCAACGATCACCTGGCGCTGACCCTCGAGGCGCTCGCCGCGGGCAAGCACGTGCTCGTCGAGAAGCCCGCGTTCCCGCGCATGCAGGATTTCGACGGGGCGCGCGCGGCGCGCGACCGCACGGGCCGTGTCGTCATCGTCGGGGAGAACGATCACTACAAGCCGCTGGCGGTGTACCTGCGGCGTCTCGTCGCCGACGGCGCCATCGGGCCGATGATCTTCACGCACTTCGCGACCATCGCGAAACGCTTCAAGTCGGCCGACGACTGGCGAAACGACGAGACCATCGCCGGTGGGGACGCCTTCTTCGAAGAGGGCATCCACTGGCTGCACCTCGCCGGCAGCCTCGGCCCGCGGATCGTCTCGGTGCAGGGGTATCGTCCTCACGTGCCGGGCGACGGGCCCGACCGGCGCGCGAAGAGCATGATGGTCGCGTTCCGCTACGACAACGACGCGGTCGGCGCGCTCTACTATTCGCGGGAGATCCCGTCCCTCTTCAAGGGACTCCGGCTGTCGAAACTCTACGGGCGGGACGGCATCGTCACATTCGAATCGAACGGCGCGTTCGTCCTGACCAGGGGCAAGGGCCTGCCGCGGCTCGTCTGTCCCGGGCTTCGCGACATCCGCGGATATCGCGCGATGTATCGAGACTTCGCCGGAGCGATCAGGGAGCATCGGGCGCCCCAGATGAGCCTCGAGCGAGCGATTGAAGATCAGCGCCTGATGGAACAGATTTACGCGAGCCTGTCGCCCGCTCGCCACGCGGGGCCAGCCTCCGCCGGACGTTGACGCGGGCCCTGCCGGCATGAGGACCGAGCGTTTCGATGTCGTGATCGTCGGCAGCGGCGCAGGAGGGGGCACGATGGCCCACGCGCTGTCCACGAGCGGGGCCCGCATCCTCGTGCTCGAGCGCGGGGAGGTCGTCCCGCGCGAGGCCGAGAACTGGAGCCCCGAGGCCGTCTGGAAGCGCCGCCGGTACCAGGCGACCGAGCGCTGGCTCGACGGTCGAGACCGCGAGTTTCAGCCGTACACGCACTACTGCGTGGGCGGCAACACCAAGTTCTGGGGCAGCGTCCTCTTCCGGCTCCGACGCGAAGACTTCCTCGCGCTCGAGCACCCTGGCGGCGTGTCGCCCGAGTGGCCGATCACCTACGAGACGCTCGCGCCGTATTACGACAGGGCGGAACGCCTCTATCAGGTCCACGGCGAGGTGGGCGCGGATCCCACAGAACCGCCGCGCGGACCCTTCCCCTACGGTCCGATCGCGCACTCCGAAGAGATGTCGCAGATCGTCGGCCAGTTGCGCCAGCAGGGACTGCATCCTTCGCCGCTGCCTCTTGGCCTCATCGATCCGGGTGCCGGGAACGGCTGCATCCTGTGCAACACGTGCAATTCGTTTCCCTGCCGTATCGGCGCCAAGAGCGACGCGGAGACCTGCTGCCTCCGGCCGCTCGCCGGCTCGAGCCACGTCACGGTCTGGACCGGCGCGCGCGCCGAGCGGGTGATCACGAACGCTTCCGGGAGTCGAGCCGAAGCCGTCGACGTGGTGTGGAAGGGCGATCGCTGCCGTGTGGAGGCCCCCGTCATCGTGCTGGCCTGCGGCGCCGTCAACTCCGCGGCGCTGCTGCTGCAGTCGGCGACGGACCGTCACTCGAACGGCCTCGCGAACTCATCGGGCCTCGTCGGCCGGCGCTACATGGCGCATCAGGCCACGATGATGGAGGGGTTCCATCCGTTCAGGAGGAACCACACCGTGTTCCAGAAGACCGTGGCGATCAACGACTTCTATCTGCCCGGCTCCCATACCGATGTGCCGCTCGGCCAGATCCAGTCGCAGGGCCGGACTCACGGCGTGATGGCGCAGACGGCCTACCCGGTCGATCCCTGTCTGGGCGTACGATCTCTGGGTGGCGCGGGGAGTCGACTGGCTGGTGATGTCGGAGGATCTGCCGAGCGATCACAATCGCGTCACCATGACGTCCGGGGGGCGCATCCGGCTGGAGTACCGTCCAAACAACACCGTCGCCCACGACCGGCTGGTCAAGGAGACGAAGCGCATCCTCCGTCGGCTCGGGTTCTGGAGCGTGGTCAAGCACTCGCACGGCAGCCGCAACACCACCCACCAGTGCGGCACCGTCGTCTTCGGCCGCGACCCGAAGTCGTCGGTTCTCGACCAGTACTGCCGCTCGCACGACGTCGAAAACCTCTTCGTGGTCGACGCCTCGTTCTTCCCTTCGTCGGCGGCCGTGAACCCCGGGCTGACCATCATCGCGCAGGCGTTGCGGGTGGCCGATCACATCGTTGCCACAGACCTCAGCTGGACGGAGACACACACGTGAGAGCGCGCTCTTTCAGCCACGTCGGGATCACGGTCTCGGACTTCAACCGGGCCGTGCGGTTCTACTGGGAGGTGTTCGGCTGCCCGCTGGTCGGCGTCGCCGATACGCCGCCGGACCGGGTCCGCGCGTTCTTCGGCGTGGACGCCGATCACCCCACGTGCAAGATCGGCTGGATCCGCGTGCCAGGCGGTGCGACGATCGAGATCTTCGAGTTCCAGCCGCAGCAGGCGCCCGTCCACATTCCGTGGAACCGCGTGGGCCTGACGCACATGAGCTTCAACGTGCGGAACACGCAGAAGTGGTACGACTACCTGGTGGGCAAGGGGGTAGAGTGCCTGAGCAAGCCGGAGCGCTCGCCGAGGGGCCACACGTTCTTCTTCGCGAAGGACTTCGACGGCAACCTGATCGAGATGATGGATCTCGGCTACATGCACCACGTGCTCGCGTGGCTCGGCCCGCTCGGAGGATGGATCTTCAGGCGCGGGATGTATCGGCGGTATTACAGCTAACTGTTGAATGCGAATGCTGATGCTGAATGCTGAATGCTAAATGATGAGCCTTCGATCGCCCGCCGGGGAGAACCGATGACGATGAGAGTCGCCAGCACACAGGCACAGACGGTGTCCGCTGAACATGCCGCAGGTCTCGTCGACGCCGGCATGTGGCTCGACTACGGCGCAGGGCTGTGCCAACCCGATGTCTTCGACAAGGCGCTTGGCGCGCGCATCCAGGAAGTCAGCAACCTCAAGATCCGCCATTGTCTGACGATGCGGCCCCGCGCCGTGCAGGAAGCCGATCCCGAAGGCCATCACGTCCAGGCGTTCAGCCTCCACTACTCCGGCTACGACCGGAGAAAGCACGACGGCGGACACTGCAATTACGTCCCGGTCAACCTTGGAGAAATCCCGGACTACTATCGGCGCTTCATCGACCCTGTCGACATCGTCATCCTCAAGACGTGCCCGATCGACGAAGACGGCTATTTCAACCTGAGTGCCGCGAATCTCTGGCACCGCGCGATTGTCGAGCGCGCCCGCATGGTCATCGTCGAGACGAGCCGCGGCCTGCCGTATGTCCATGGTGTACAGACGGGCGTGCACGTCAGCGAGGTCGACTACGTGATCGAGGGCGACGACGCCCCGGCGCCCGAGCTCCCGAACCCGCCAGCCGGCGAGATCGACTGCGCGGTGGGGCGGCTCATCGCGGCTGAAATCGTCGACGGCGACTGCCTGCAGATCGGCATCGGCGGCATGCCCAATGCCGTCTGTGCGATCCTTCTTGAAAGCGGGGTGCGTGATCTCGGCGTGCATACGGAGATGATGACCGACGGCCTGGCCGACCTGTACAAGGCCGGACGCATCACGGGCGCCAGGAAGACGCTGAACCCGGGCAAGATTGTCTATACGTTCGCGCTCGGCTCGAGCGCTCTCTACGCGACGCTGGACCGCAATCCCGACATGCACTGCTGCCCGGTCGACCAGACGAATCTTCCCCACGTCATCATGCAGAACGACCGCATGATCTCGATCAACAACACGACGCAGGTCGACCTGCAGGGACAGGCGGCGTCCGAATCCGACGGCCACCGCCATCTGAGCGGCACCGGCGGGCAATTGCAGTTCGTGCGCGGCGCCTACGCCTCGAAGGGCGGCAAGTCGTTCATCTGCCTTGCGTCGACCTACGACAAGCGCGGCGAACGCCGCAGCCGGATTGTGCTGAGCCTGACGCAAGGCAACATCGTGACCACGCCCCGCACCGACGTCATGTTCATCGTCACCGAGTACGGAATCGTCAACCTCAAGGGGAAGTCCGTCGCCGAACGCGCCAGGGCGCTCATCGGCATCGCGCACCCGGACTTTCGCGAGGGTCTCGAACGCCAGGCGTACGAGCATCGCCTGATCCCGCGCGGCTTTGTCTTCTGAGGGGACGCATATGACACCGAACGCCGCCACTCAGACCGAGGCCTTGCTGCTGACCGGGACGAAGGACGGGGTGGCCACGCTGACGCTCAACCGTCCAGGCCAGTTCAACGCGCTCTCGCGTGCGCTCATCGACGAGCTGCAGTCGGCTTTCGACCGCCTGGCCGCGGACCCGACGGTCCGCGTGGTCGTCGTCGCGGCCAACGGCCGGGGATTCTGCTCGGGCCACGACCTGAAGGAGGTTCGGGCCATGGCCAATGTGGCCGAGGTTGAGTCGCTCTTCGCGCGCTGCAGCCGCATGATGATGACCATCGCGACGCTGCCGCAGCCGGTCATCGCGCGGGTGCACGGCATCGCGACGGCGGCCGGTTGTCAGCTCGTTGCCGCCTGCGACCTCGCGGTGGCATCGACGGCGGCGACCTTCGCCACACCGGGCGTGAACATCGGCGCGTTCTGTTCAACCCCCGGCGTCGCGCTCGGCCGGGCCGTCAGCCGCAAGCACGCCATGGAGATGCTGCTCACCGGCGAGGCGGTCGGCGCTGCGCGCGCCTGCGAGATCGGACTCGTCAATCGCGTCGTGCCGCCCGAGGCGCTCGATGACGAAGTGGACGCGCTTGCGAGACGCATCGCGTCGAAGTCGTCGGCCGCCATCGCGTCCGGCAAGCAGGTCTTCTACCGCCAGCTCGAGCTGTCACTCGGCGACGCCTACGGCCTCGCCGGACACGCCATCGCCTGCGACTTCTTCACCGAGGACGGCAAGGAAGGGGTGGACGCGCTCCTCAGCAAGCGCGCACCACAGTGGAAGAACCGGCAGTAGCGATGAGCAACTCCTTCTGCCGGCGTGTGGAGCGCTTGAGCGCATGCTCGCGGCTCAAGGCCTTCCCAAGCGACCGGAACCGCTCGGTGTAGACGAGCGACACTGGCCGCCGGCCGGAAGTGTATCGCGCGCCGCGGCCGGCATTGTGTGCGGCGGCACGCTGCACGGGATCCTTCGCGTAGCCGGTGTAGAGGGTTCCGTCCGCACAGCGGACGATGTACACGAAGTGCACGGGCGAATTGTACCGCGGTCAGCCGAACGCGAACCCTTGATGTCACGGGCCTGGTCGGGCATAGTCAGGCGCTGAAGGAGCGCTGACGATGACGAGACGCGAACTGCTGGCCATGATCGGAGCGGCAGCAGCCGCCGGGTGTCGCAGCCAGACGCCGGCGGGTGACAAACCGGAACAGACCGAGTCGGTGACGCTGACGCTATCAGGAATGATATGAGTCGGCTGCGCTGCAACAGTGCGGTCCGCACTGCTGGCCGTTGGGGGAGTGAAGCGCGTTACTGTGTCTTTTGAGCAGCACGAAGCGGTGGTGACATACGATCCACGCGAAGCGACGGTCGAGGCGTTGATTGCCGCCGTCAGTCAAGCGGAGGGGCTGGCTCCGTTCAGCGCCACGCTCAAGGGGCCGGCGCAGTGACGAGGGGCGACCCTATGGCGAGGACAGGGTCGAAGCGACCGCGCCGAACCAGTTGACGAGGACGTGCAATGAAGCCTGCGCCGACGTTTCCACGGCCCTGACCATGACAAAGCGCTGGTCGTCCGGCGAGACATCGTAGTTGGCCGTCGCGACCGAGGACCGGGCGAACTCGCCCTGAAAGAGCGCTTGCCGTGCGGCGACGCGAAGATCGGCGCCGGCGAGCAACGCCGCCATCAGGGTGTCGCCTTCGCGGTAGAACAGCTCACGGCCACCGTGCGCCCAGACGGGCTCGGTTCCTCCGTTAGCCGACACGGGCTGCGTTCGAGCCGGATCGGTGACCGATCGAAGATATACCTCCGGCCGTCCCGACTGGTTCGAGACGAACGCGATCCAGCGGCCATCTGGTGAAAAGCGCGGCGCCATTTCGTCGAAGCGCGAGGCAAGGAACGCGCGCCTGGCGCGGTCGCCTTGTGTCGCCATGAGCCAGACATCGCGACCGTTTGTCCCCCCTTGCTCGACAAACGCCAGTGTGCCGCCGTCAGGTGACCAGGAGCCCGGAACCTGCACGTTCGCGCTCGTTCCCAGACGCTCGACCGGAGAGTGTGGAAGAACGCTCGTCCAAAAGAGGTTGAATGCACCTTCCTTGTTCGAGCTGAAGGCCGGCTCGCTGGCCGTCCGGACTCCAGACGGGCACGGTGGCGCCCGCATCGAAGGTGACCTGGGTGAGTGTCCCCTGCGTCAGGTCGTACATCCAGACGTCGTTGACCGTGCCCTCAATCGTCACGAGAAGCTGTCGTCCGTTGGGCGACAGCCTCGGCGCTACATATGCACGCGCCGGCGCGGCAACCGGCGTGGGCGTCCCCGTCCGATCGACGGTGACGAGCCTGCGCTGATTCGTTGCAAGCGCGCCGGCGATGTACACCCCCGTGCCCGAAGGCGACACGCTGAACTGCGCCGCGCCGTCGAGCGACTGCGCGACGTTGTCCAGGAGTCGGACGGGTGTCGCTGTCGCTTGCCGTCGCGCCGGATCGAAGGGCACGGCCAGAATGGCACCGGCGTGGGCATAGATCACGTGCCCTGAAGCCAGGTAGTGCGGATGGGTGCCTCCCTTCGCGATGACCGTTCGTTCGCCCGTTGCCAGCGAGTGCGCAACGATTTGCGCGTCGTCCCATCTTCCTGCCGTGCCGACCGTGTACAGGATCGTGTTGCCGTCTGGCAACCACTCGGGCCAGCGATGGCTGAATTCCCCGCTGTCCGCGTCGAGGCGCGTCACGGGTGCCGGCCTGCCGCCGTTCGCGGAGACCTGCGAGAGGGCGGATCCGGTCGTGGCCGAGAACACAATGGTGTCCTTGGGCCCCCAGCTCCCCCCAAGGCCGATCGCCGCGTCACACAAGGTGACCGGAGCGCCGCCAGACGTCGAGACCTTCTTGAGCTGGCCGTCTGCAAAGAAGGCGATCCAGCGGTTGTCTGGTGAAAAGAACGGAGTGGTGGCGTTCTGAGTCCCGGCGAGGATTGTCGCGTCGACGGCATTGGTCGGTCGCAGAAACAACTCCGTCTGCCCGCCGCCGCGCGACGCGACGTACGCGATCAGCGAGCCATCAGGCGAGATCGCGACCGCAGGGAAATCGAGGCCAGCCAGGCGCTCACTGGGGGACAACGGAACGACGAAGTGCCCGGGGGCCTGAATCGAGGCAGGTGCCGGGCCCCTCGCGAGCGTCCCGAGCCAGGCGCCGGCGATCGCGCCGGTCACCACCAGCCCTGCCACCCAGGCGGATCGCCTGGGCCAATCGCTGCTGCCTGTGCGCTCGGAATGGCCGGCGGCCTGACGTCCGTCGATCGCGTCTTCGATCTCGAAGCGCACGTTACCGATGTCGCGCAACCGACGCTTGACGTCGTGTTCGAGGCAGCGCTTGAGCAGTGCGCGGATGGCGGGCGGAGTCGCTGCCGGCAACGCATGAAAGTCAGGCTCGCGTCCGAGGACCGCCGCGATGGTGTCCGGAAGCGTCTCGCCAGGAAACGCGGCGCGGCCGCTGAGCATCTCGTACAGAACCACGCCAAACGACCAGATGTCGCTCCGCTTGTCGACCGCCTTCCCACGAGCCTGCTCCGGGCTCATGTAGGCCGGAGTTCCCAGGATCGTCCCGTCGTGCGTGGTCAATTGCGTGAGGTCGCCGCTGCCGTCATCGCCCGCGACGGCCTTCGCGAGGCCGAAGTCGAGCACCTTCACGACGCCGTCTGGCGTGATCTTGATGTTCGCCGGCTTCAAGTCCCGATGGACGATCCCGCTCCCGTGCGCCGCATCAAGGGCGTCGGCAATCTGGCGCGCGATGTCGAGCGCCTCCCTGACGGGCAGGCCGGACTGCGACCCCCCCTTGGAGGCGCCTTCGCCCCGTGTGGAAGCCGAACCGATACGCCCCGCATGGGATCTCCGCGCGAGCCGGTCCGCCAGGGTTTCACCCTCGACGAGCTCCAGAATCAGCGCGCGGGCCCCGTCGACCTCTTCGAGGCCGTAGATCGCTGCGATGTGCGGGTGGTTGAGCGAGGCGAGCAGGCGCGCTTCGAGGTCGAGCCGCGCGCGCCGGGAAGGATCCTGGAGCCAGAGAGCCGACAACACTTTGACGGCCACATCGCGCCCGAGTTTCTCGTCGCGCGCGCGATACACCTCGCCCATACCGCCGGCCCCGATGGCCGACAGCACTTCGAAGGCGCCGAACCGGGTGCCGGAAGGTAATCGCACCGTGCGGCGCCGATTATAGCGTTGCGCTGCAGGGGCGGGCCCCCCGGTGTGGGCTCCGGTGAAGGTGGTATGCTGGCGCGACTATGCGAGGCTTGCAGGGATTGGTCCCCTCCGTCTGCACGGCTCTGCTCTGGGCCCTGACCGCAGCGTGCAACGCCGCCGTACCACCAGCCGAACCCGATCTGAAGGCTCCCGCACCGGCTCCCGTCGAGTTGAAAGTCGGCGATGAGGCACCGCCATTCTCGCTGGCCGGATCGGACGGGAACGTGTACAGCCTGGCGAACTACAAGGATAGACAGGTCGTTGTCCTGGCCTGGTTCGCGAAGGCCTTCACCGGCCCTTGAACAGAGGAATGCCGGTCACTCCGTGAGAGTGGCGATGAGATTCGGGCCTTCGAAGTGGCGTATTTCGCGGTGAGCGTCGATCCGCCGGAGACGAACAAGGCCTTCGCGCAATCGCTGGGCGTCGACTATCCGCTCTTGAGCGATCCGACGCGCAGCGTCGCGCAAGCTTACGGCGTGGCCGATGCCGATCAGTTGTACGCGTCCCGCTGGACGTTCTACATTGGCGTCGATGGCCGTATTCTCCACATCGACAAGCGTGTGAGTCCGTCCACCCACGGCCAGGCGGTGGCAGCCAGGCTCGCCGAGATGGGCGCACCCCGCCGCCGAGCCAGTCAGTGACGATGCCCGCTTGCGACGAACCGCCGCCGCGGTTGCTCATCGAAGGCGTCGCCCAGTTCAACCGCGGCGAGTACTTCGAGCAGCACGAGACGCTGGAGCTCCTCTGGCGCGCGGAGCGGCGCGACGTCCGCCGGCTGTATCAGGGCATTCTCCAGATTGGCGTGGCGTTCCATCACCTCCGTCGCTGCAATCACCACGGCACCGTCTACATGCTCACCAGGGGCGCCGGATATCTCCGGCCGTTTGCACCTGCCTGTCAGCGCGTCAATGTCGAGCGCCTCATGCAGGACGCGGCCTTGGCGCTGGCGGAGGTGGAGCGCCTGGGGCCCGCGCGGCTTGGCGAGTTCGACTGGAGCTGCGCGCCAAAGGTGGAACTGCGGTTGTGAGCGGGACGGTCTACCCGCGCGTGCAGTTCCGGCCGGCCTGCTTCGCCCGATAAAGCGCCTCGTCTGCGCGGCCGAGGAGCGATGGCAGCGTGTCGCCCGCCTGAAGGGACGCGACGCCGATCGACACCGTGATTCGGGGCGCGGCGTTGATCGCTCGGCCCGCCTCGCCTTCGATCGCCCGGCGCAAGCGGTCGGCGATCGCGACGCCGTTCTCCAACGCGATCCCGGGAAGGAGGACGCCGAACTCCTCGCCACCGTACCGCGCCAGCAGGTCCTGGGGGCGCAGCCCGCCCGCCAACACGCGGGCCACGGACTGCAGGATCGTGTCGCCGAATGGGTGCCCGCGTGCGTCGTTGATGCGTTTGAAGTGGTCGATGTCGACCATCAGCAGCGAGAGCTCCTGACCGCCCCGAACCGCGCGAGCCAGTTGACGGCCGAACGCCTCGTCGAGCCACCGTCGGTTCCGCAACCCGGTCAGGGCGTCGACCATCGCCAGGTGCTCGAGACGCTGCCGCTGCTGGCTGGCTGCACCAAGCACCGAGTCGTCTCCGCGGATCCGCCCTGCCAGAATACGCAGCAGGTTCCGCGCGACCTCTGGCGATCCATCGATGAGTGTCCAGAGCTGATTGCGGGTGAGGCTCAGGACGAGGGTAAGCTCGTCGGCGACGACATTGGCCGAGACCCGTTGGCCGTCGACAATCGAGAGCTCGCCGACACACTCTCCAACACCCAGCCTGACATGGGCCTCGTCCGTTCCCGGAACGTGGACGCTGACCAGTCCAGACAGGATGACGTAGAGGACGTCATTGTCTGTGCCGGCCACGAGCAGCGTTTCGCCCGGCGCGAGCTCGCGCGTTTCGCTGCCGGCGATGACGGTCGACACCAGCGGGCCAGGAACACCCTGCAGCAGGCGCGATTGGAGGAGGCGCGCCTGCAGCGCGCGCGTGTCTACATGGCCGGCCGATGAATCGTCCAAGCGAGCTCCGGCCCGATGGCTACTGGCGGCCGCTGTATGCCCGGGCCTGCTGCCCGAGCGTGTCGAGCAGGTTGCCCATCGAGATGTTGACGTCCACCAGGTGCAGGCCCCAGTTGGGAATCGGCTTGCCCGGCAGGCCCAGGTCGCCGACGATGTCGTCGACGCGGGGATCGTTCGGGTTGCCGTTGACGGTCACTTCAAGAAACGTCGCGTGCTGATTGGTGGTGCACCGCGCGGTCAGCAGGCCCGGCGTGCTCACCCACGGCGTGGCGATGGGCGCATCGGGCGTGACCCAGGGCTTGATCGGCGTCGTGCCGGTGACGGTCCTGCCAGCAGCCGAGCAGGTACGAGTGCAACGGCGTCGGCCCGCCGTCTTTCCCGCCATCCTTCAGGTTCGCGGGGTTCGTGCAGGCGCCCGACATCCCCGGCGTGGTCGTACGGCCAAAGAGGGCGTTCTCCGGGGGCGGCACTGTCGATCGGTACGATCCGTAGGTGATCACGCATCCGATCTGCGACGCCGCGCGGCAGAGGGGCATCTGCTGAAATGTTCCCCCGACGTCCTTTCCCGTCGGCACTTCGACGGTGGCGCCCAGCAGGATCGCCGAGACGATGCGTTTCTGAACGGGCTTGCCTTCGATTTCCTTCTTGATCAGCTCGATGAGCACGAACGACCCCTGCGAGTGGCCGATGAGGGCCACGCCGCGTCCCTGATTGTCGCGCTGCAGGTAAGAGTTCCACGCATCCCGCACATCGTCGTACGCGACGCCCGTTCCCAGGCCAAAGCCGCCGGCGCGGGTTGGCCAGGAGCGCCCGCAGCCCCGCCAGGGTGACTTGCCGATACGACGGCGCGAACACCCGGCACTTGGAACCAAAGCGCGCAAATTGCTGCGCCACCACGTTGAGCTCGGCCGGATCCGGGGTCATGTCGCTGTTGACGCCAGGGTCCGTGGAAATTGTGGGGTAGACGTAGAAGCAGTCGATGGGCGGCTTCGGATCGGCGGCCCACGCTTCGCGCGTCAGGGTCCCGTTGGCGGCGACCACCGTGGTTGCGAGGTCGATGTCGCAGGCGTCGCCCTTGCGGCCCGGCCGGCAGAGCCACGACGAATCGGCGGTGTAGTCGTTGGGCTTCGCAGCGGCGGCCGCGCGCCGGGGTCTGGGGCGCGGCCTGCCCCGCGGCGTGCGGCACAATCGCCAGGCTGGCCAGCGCGGCGAGACCGAACAAAAATTGTCCAGGCATGCCGCGCATTATGCGGCCTTGCCGGTTCTGAGTAGATTGCCCGAGCAATTTGTCCCCAGGCAGGTGTATTGTTCCAGCGTCTGAGGAAACCTGACATGCACAACACGAACATTCGGGTACGGGCCCTCGCCGCCGGCGTCGCAGGACTGTGCGTGAGCCTCTTTGGCGTCGTCGGGCATGGCCAGAACACCGCGTCGGGACAGCGGTTCGCCGAGCCGCCGGTGACCGCGCCGCGCGACGCCGCCGTCGAACCTGGCGACGAAGATCATGGCGCCGTTCACCGTGGCGAGCCGTCGGCGACGTGATGGTCAAGCGGACCGGCGCGTCGCTCGAAGCGCCGGAGTTCCAGGGCCTCTTCAAGCTCCTCACGCGACGCCGACGTGACGTTCGGCAACATGGAAGGCAACCTCGGCCGATCGTCGACCACTTCGAGCGGCCCGCTGCGCGGCATGATGGGCGACCAGGACGTCGCGCCGAGCCTCAAGGCGATGGGGTTCGACCTGATGAACCGCGCCAACAACCACGTCTTCGACTCGGACCAGGAGGGCATGTTCTCGACGATGGAGGAGCTCGACACGGCGGGGATCGTCCACGCCGGCACCGGGAAGAACCTCGAAGACGCGCGCGCGCCGTCGTTCTACGACAGCCCGAAGGGCCGCGTCGGTCTCGTGGCCATGCACGCGCCGCACAGCGCCGAACGGCGTCGTCGAGCGGCGCGACCTATCAGTACGGGCAACATCGGCGGCAAGCCCGGGCTCAACGCCGCTGAACCTGACGGTCTTCTACCACGTCACCGCCGAGCAGCTGGCGGCCATCAAGGCCGATCCGCCGCGCGACCTACACGCCGCCGGCCGGCACGACCAACGTGTCACGGCTGCCGGATGCGGCGTCCGAGCCGGCCGATCGCGTGCAGTTCCTCGGCGTCTGGTACAAGGTCGGCACGCCGGGCACGCGCAGCTTCGAGATGGACGAGAGCGATCTGACGCGAGAACCTGCGCAGCATGCGCAACGGCAAGTACCTGTCCGAGTTCCTGATCGCGACGTGCCACTGCCACCAGGGGCCGATCACCGGGCAGCAGTGGCTGTTCGAGGATCAGACGCCCGACTTCCTGGTCGAGCTCGCGCACCAGTCGATCGACAACGGCGCCGACATGTTCGTCGGCCACGGCCCGCACGTGCTGCGCGGCATCGAGATCTACAAGGGCAAGCCGATCTTCTACGGCATGGGCGAGTTCTACTATCAGTGGCAGCACATGGACGCGTCGCTGATGTCCGGGCTCGTGGTCGCAGGGCGAGATGCGGGGCGACAGCGACGTGGCCAGCCGGGTGTCGGCCGACGTGGCGGCCGATCAACTTCGAGAGCATGGTGGCCGAGAGCCGCTACGACAAGGGGAAGCTCGTCGAGAGTGCGTCTGTATCCGACGAGCGGCGCGTGGGACGGTCCGGTGTCGCAGCTCGGGCTGCCGCGCCTGGCGCCGCCCGCGATGGCGCAGAAGATTCTGGCGCGCGTGCAGGCGCTGTCGAAGCCGTTCGGCACCACGATCGCGATCGAGAACAACGTCGGCATCATCCGGATCGACCAGAGCCGGACGACGGCCTCGGCGGGACGATAGCCTGAAGCGGTCGCCCGATCCGGCCGCGCCGCAGCCGGCATGACCACGCTCCGCGACCTCCGGCGCTTCGCCGTCAGCCGCAGTCTGTTCGGGCCAACGACGCTCGAGCGGGCGATCGACACGCTCGGCTTCGTGCAGGCCGATCCGATCCGCGCGCCGGCGCGCGCCCAGGATCTGACGCTGCGGCCCCGCGTCGACGGCTATCGCGCGGGCGATCTCGAGCGCCGCTACGCGTCGCTCGACGTCGAGGAGGACGTGTTCATCAACTACGGCTTCGTGACGCGGCGCCTTGCAGGCCCTCATGCATCCGCGCAGCGTGGCGTCGCTGCGACCCACCGCGAAGAGCACGCGTGCGAAGGCGATTCTCGAGTTCGTCCGCGAGCGAGGCGAGGTCCACCCGCGCGACGTGGACACGCACTTCGCCCACGGCACGGTGACCAACTACTGGGGCGGCTCGTCGAGCGCCACGACGCAGCTGCTCGAGGCGATGCACTACAAGGGCCTCCTGCGCGTCGCTCGACGCGACGTGCGGCATCCGCGTCTACGCGGTCCGCGTTCACCCGCCGGCGCCGATCGGCGCCGCTGCGCGGCAAGACCGCGTCGACGCTCTCGTCGATCTCGTCGTCCGCAAGTACGCGCCGTTGCCGGCGCCCAGCCTGTCGTACGTCGTAGGGCGCCTTCGCTACGCCGTGCCCCAGTGGCACGCGGAACTGCGAGGCGCCTTGCAGCGTGCCAGGCAGCGGCTCTCTCACGCCCGTGTTGACGGCACCGACTGGTACTGGCCGGCGGACGAGCAGGCGGCCTCCGATGTCGCCGCGCGAGGAGGTGCGCCTGCTGGCGCCGTTCGATCCGGTGGTCTGGGACCGCCGCCGGTTCGAGCTGCTCTGGGACTGGGCGTATCGCTTCGAGGCGTACACGCCCGTCTCGAAGCGGAAGCTCGGGTACTACGCGCTGCCGCTCCTCTGGCGCGATCGCGTGGTAGGGTGGGGGAACCTGTCGGTGCAGGACGGCGCCCTCCACGCGTCATTTGGCTACGTGGGCTCGGCACGGCCACGAGGCCGTGCGTTCGCGAGCGCACTCGATGCGGAGGTCGAGCGGTTCCGAAGGTTTCTGGGCCCTGGGCCAATGGAGACGTCGTCGTCATGAGGACCAGGATCACGGAACTCTTCGGGATCGAACACCCCATCATCCAGGGCGGCATGCACTACGTCGGGTTCGCGGAGCTGGCCGCGGCGGTGTCGAACGCCGGCGGGCTCGGCATCATCACGGGGCTGACGCAGCGGACGCCGGACGCACTCGCCGCCGAGATCCGCCGCTGCCGGGAGATGACCGACAAGCCGTTCGGCGTGAACCTCACGTTCCTGCCCGCGGTCAATCCGCCCGACTATCCGGGTTATATCGCGCGCGATCATCGACGCCGGCGTCACGATCGTCGAGACCGCCGGCAACAACCCACAGCAGTGGCTGCCCGCGCTGAAGGACGCCGGGATCAAGGTGATCCACAAGTGCACGTCGGTGCGGCACTCGCTGAAGGCCGAGTCGATCGGCTGTGACGCGGTGAGCGTGGACGGGTTCGAGTGCGGCGGCCACCCCGGCGAGGACGACATCCCGAATTTCATCCTGCTGCCGCGCGCGGCCGAGGAGTTGACGATTCCCTTCGTGGCGTCGGGCGGAATGGCCGACGGCCGCTCGCTCGTCGCGGCCCTGGCGCTCGGCGCCGACGGCATCAACATGGGCACGCGCTTCATCGCGACGAAGGAAGCGCCGGTGCACGACCACGTCAAGCAGGCGCTGGTCGCCGCGAGCGAGCTCGACACCCGGCTGGTGATGCGCCCGCTGCGCAACACCGAACGCGTGCTGAAGAACGCCGCCGTCGACCGCCTGCTCGAGAAGGAGCGGACGCTCGGAGCGGCGCTCACCTTCGCCGACATCGCCGACGAGGTGGCGGGCGTCTATCCGCGCATCATGCAGCAGGGCGAGATGGACGCCGGCGTCTGGTCGTGCGGCATGGTCGCCGGGCTCATCCACGACGTCCCGACGGTCCGGGAGCTGATCGATCGCATCATGGCCGAAGCCGAACGACATCATCCGCACACGCCTGAACGGCGCGCTGGCCGTGTAGATTCCGTCGCGCCAATGTGCGCGGTCGACCCCGAGGAGGATGCGATGACGGACCACGTGCTCCGCGACATTTCGAACGGCGTGCTCACCCTGACGCTGAACCGGCCGGAGAAGAAGAACGCGCTGACGCGGGCCATGTACCAGGCGCTTGCCGACGGCATCGACGGCGCCGGGACCGACCCCGACATCCGCTGCGTGCTCATCCAGGCGGAAGGCGACATGTTCACCGCGGGCAACGACCTGAGCGACTTCGCCGCGGCCAACCGCGCGGAGCCGCCGGCGGACGGGTCGCCGGCGTCGCAGCAATCCGCTGCTCGCCGCGCTGGCGCGCGCGACCACGCCGATCGTGGCGGCGGTGAACGGCCGCGCGGTCGGCGTCGGGACGACCATGCTGCTGCACTGCGATCTCGTCTTCGTGTCCGACGATGCGCTGCTGACCACGCCGTTCGTGAACCTCGCGCTCGTGCCGGAGGCGGCGTCGAGCCTGACCCTGCCGGCGCGGATCGGCCATGCGCGGGCGTTTTCGATGTTCGTGCTCGGCGAGGCGGTGGATGCCAGGAAGGCGGTCGACTGGGGCATCGCGAACGCGGCGTGTCCGCTCGCCGAACTGCGCGCCCGGGCCCGGGCCGCCGCCGAGGCGATCGCCGCCCGTCCGGCCTCCGCGGTCAGCGCTCACCAAGGCGCTGATGCGCGATCCGGCGGCTCTGGCCGCCCGCATGGAGCTCGAGGGTACCCACTTCGCGGCGCAGCTGAAGTCGGCAGAGGCGCGCGAGGCGTTCGCCGCGTTTGCCGAGAAACGCGCGCCGGATTTCTCGAGCGCGTCGCGCCGGTCCACCTGAGCGGGCCGAGCTCGCGGTAGAAAACACTTCACCATTTCGACGCGCGTGCCGCCATCGTTCCTTGCGAGGCGCTGCATGGCTGTCACGAGCTGAGGACAGCATCGATCTCGCAAGGACTCGAACCGGGCAGCCGTCGATCGTTCGACGACCAGACACTCCTGCCGCTCCCGGCGGGATGCTGACCGCCGCAGCCGCGGGGCAGCTGTCCCGCAACGCATCTCTCGCACGCTGAGTGGCCCTCGTCGAACGTCGCCAGGGTGATCGAGTATCTCGATCTCGATCACCCTGGGGCGCAGGTCGCCTGCTACGACCAGGGCATCGGCACTCGCGTCGAGCAGTACGAACGGATCAAGGCCTTCAGGGCGGCCCTTCCGCATCCGGACGCGCTCCACCTGCTGGATCCCCCTCGCGAGTCGTGGAGCCGTCCGTGGACCTTGCCGATGCTCACGGGATCGATGGCCTTCGGCTGGGGGCTCGAGAGCAACGTCCGGCAGCTGTTCCTCAAGCTGACGGAACTCTACGTCCCGGGAGACAAGGTCTTCCTCTTCGGGTTCAGCCGCGGCGCGTTCACCGTGCGCACGCTCGCTGGCCTGACTTGGCGCTACGGCCTTTCGCGCCGACGGCGCGAAGGCCGCAGAGGAGCGCTTCGACAAGGTGTGGCCTCTCTTTCGCGACGAGTTTCCAGACGAGGATGGGCAGAAAGCCCGCCGTGCAGCGCAGCTTCGCGCGCAGCCCGGTGTGCGCGCTTGCCCGATTCACTTTCTCGGGGTCTGGGACACCGTCAAGTCATACGGCGGCCTTCGTCCGGTGATGCTCCCGCACCTGCGCCACAACCCGTCGGTCACCATCGTGCGGCACGCGCTCGCGCTGGACGAGCGGCGAGGATGGTTCGAGGCCACCACATGGGGGTGGCTCGACAGCGACCGGAAGAAGGGCACGGCGATGTCGCGGCTGGAGGCGTCCGATCTGGAGGCCATCAGGAAGCAGGATGTCCGCGAAGTGTGGTTTTCTGGCTGCCACGCCGACGTTGGAGGCGGAGGCGGAAATGACGAGACGTCCGACATCGCGCTTCGCTGGATGCTGGGCGAAGCGGCGAACGAGGGGCTCGGCCTCAACGCGAGGGGACGCGCGTTTCTCGGCGCGCCGCTCTCGACCGAGAAGCCGGTGCCTTCCGACTCGCACACGGCAGGGTGGAAGCGGATCGAGCGGCTGCCGCGCCTCGCGATCGACAACGGCGGCAGCTGGCCGCGAGCGTACCGGGCGCCGTTTGGGCCGGCGCCTCGGATTCCGCTCGACCACCCGCGCGACCAGAAGGTGCTCGTTCACGAAAGCGTGGCGGACTTGAGCCGGATCGGGCAGCGTGAGGGCGTGACGGTCGAACGGGTGTCTCACCTTGCGGACAATCAAGGCACTCTAGTCCTTGGGCGCTTGGCCCGACCTGACGACCACGCACCAGGGGACCAAGGAACGCCCAGGACCAAGGCCAGCCCAGGGACCAAGGCCGAAGCACCAAGGACCTAAATCTCTCCTCGCTTGGCGAACGCCGCGATGTGCTCGCCCGCCCGGAACGCGAGCGCCGAGATCGTCTCGGTCGGCTGGCCGCGCGACGACGTGACCATGCTGCTGCCGTCGCAGATGAAGAGGTTCCGCACGTCGTGCGTCCGGTGATACCGGTCGACGACCGACGTGCGCGGATCGTTGCCCATCCGGCACGTGCCGAGCAGGTGCACCGACTGCGTCTGCGGCTGAATCGGCTCGGGCCACGCCTTGAGCGCGCCGGCCGCCTGCGCGATCTGCATCGCCCGCGCGCTGAGGAACTCGGCGCACTTCAAATCGTCCGGATGATCCTTGTAGGTGACGCGCATGCACGGCAGGCCCCACGCGTCCTTGAGCGCCGGGATCGAGCGTGACGCTGTTGGTCTCGAGCGGCAGCGACGTGCCGTGCGTGCCGAAGAACATCGTGCGCGTGAACTGCTCGGCGAGACCGCGCGCGAAGCCTTCGCCCCACGTCGGCGATCCCGGCGGCAGCCCGCCGAGCGCGAACGTGATCGGGTACTTGCCGAAGCGCGCGTCGATGCCGCCGCCGCCGTAGAAGCCGCGCTTCGGATCCGTGTCGTAGAAGTCGAGCACCATGCGCGTGTTCTGGACGCTCTTGTACTCGTTGAGCGGATGCTCGAACTGCGCGTTCACGCCGAAGTACGTGTTGAACATCAGGTACTTGCCGACGACGCCGCTCGAGTTGGCCAGGCCGTTGCGGAAACCGCGACGACTCGGAGTTGAGCAGCAGGCGCGGCGTCTCGGCGCCGTTGGCGCAGAGCACGACGGCCTTGGCGCGCTGCAGCTGCAGCCGCTTGCTGCGCGTCGAAGTAGGCCACGCCCGGTCGCGCGGCCGTCTCGCTCCGTCTCGACGCGCGCCACGTAGCTGCCCGGCCGGATCTCGCAGCGGCCGGTCGCCTCCGCCAGCGGCAGCATCGTCGCCATCGACGTCGACTTCGCGCGGAACTCGCACATGAAGAACAGGCAGAAGCCGCAGTGCTGGCACGCGGGCCGGCCGTTGTAGAACTGCGAGTTGATCGCCATCGGCGACGGCTGCGGGTGCAGCCCGAGCGCTCGCGCGCCCCGCTCGAGCAGCACGCCGGACGATTTCACCGGCAGCGGCGGCATCGGATACGGCCGCGACCGCGGCGGATCGAACGGCCCCGGCTCGCCCGACACGCCGAGCTCCCACTCGGCCTTCGTGTAGTACGGCTCGAGCTCGTCGTAGGTGATCGGCCAGTCGACGAGCCCCGTGCCGGGCACGCCGCCGAGCACGCTGGCCTCGTTGAAGTCGCTCGGACGGAGCCGCCAGAAGTTGCCGGTGAAGTGCGCGTTGCTGCCGCCGACCAGCCGGCCGTAGATGAGCGTGCAGCGCCTTCTGCGCCTTGTCCGTCGGCGTGGCGCGGAACGTCTGCGGCTGCGTCGCCGGGTTGTTGCGAGTTCTGGCTCTGCATGAACGTGCCGAACTCGTCGTGATCGAACTGCGCCTCGGTGAGCCGCGGCCCCTGCTCGAGCACGACGACCGAGAAGCCGGCCGTCGACGAGCTCCTTGGCGAGGATGCCGCCGGCGGCGCCGGATCCGACGATCACGAAGTCGACGGTGTCGCTGGGCGGGAAACGCGACGCCCTGGCTGCGGCCTGCTCGCACGTCAGCCTCCTCCGGTTGACGTCGGCGTCGTAGTAGCCGAACGGCGCCTGGAACCGCGGCTGATGCTCGAAGCCGAGCATGTGCCAGCCGACGTAGTCGCGGTTGCCGCCCCACGTCGGCAGCGCGAAGGTGCCGACGATCGTGTCGAAGCGCACGGCCTGGAAGAACGGCGTCTTCTCGATGTCGCGCAGCAGCTCGTCCTGCTGCGCCGGCGTCAGCGCGGCGAAGCCCGCCGCGCCCTTCCACTTGCGCGCGGCGCGCCGGTTCAGATCGGCGACGCCGTCGACGTAGAGCTTCTTCTGGCCGGCGTTGAACGTCGCGAGCGCCCGGTCGATGAAGTAGCACGACGCCGGCTTCGTGCGCGCCAGGCCGGCCGTCGACCGAGGGCAGGATGCGCGACGTCAGCGCGTCGACGACGTCGGCCTGGTCGGCCGTCAGCACGGTGAACTCGGGGCGGCCTTGTCCGGCCTGCTGGGCGGCCCAGGCGAGCGCTTCTTCGACCTGGACGAGATCGGCCGCCGCCCACGCCGCGCTCGCGGCGGCCGCGGCGCGAAGGAACGCCCGGCGAGTCTGAAGGTCGTTCATCTCGTAGCTCCCTGCGACGCGGCGAGCATACCCCATTCGAGTCTTCGTGCCTTCGTGGCGGGCTTCTTCGTGCCCTAAGAGCGGCGACGCCGAACTGAAGGCCGCCCTAGGGAGCCGGCGAGGGTTCGCTCTTTCTGAAGACCAGGTAAGGGTCAACCGGTGTCCCTTCCCACCAGCGCTTCTGAGGGGTGAGCTCGAAGATAGCGAAGTGCAGGTGCGGGGTGTTGCGAGGCGCATTACCGGTTGTGCCGACATACCCGATGACGTCGCCGCGCTCGACGCGCTGACCTTCGCGGAGACCCTCCGCGTATCGATCCAGGTGTGCGTAGTAGTAGGTAAAACGTTCGGATGCGTCGAACTGGTAGACGCTAATCCCGCCGGCCTTGCTCAGAAACAGCTTTGCGACAGTTCCATCCTCCACGGCTCGAACGGGCGTTCCCCTTGGAGCGAGGATGTCCACCGCCTCGTGCAGCCTCGACCCGCCTCCGCGGCGCTCCTCGAATGCGCCTTTCATCCGCTCGGCCTCCGCGGCGTCGACGGGCAGATCGAGTTCTCGGCGCCTGAGCTCGGCGACGACGTTCGCGCTGATCGTGGGCATGACGACGGCTGTTGGAGCAGCGGCGACCTCGTTCTCGCGGTGCAGGGTGTGCTGGACTGCTGTTCTTCCGCCGGTAGTTACCTCGTCTGCGTTCCGCTCAGGCGCGCCTGGCGCTGACACCGCGCGCAAGGACCATCCGGTCACGACGCCCGCTGTGAAGCAAGCCGTCAGCACGGCGATGACACGATTGCGGCGTGGCGCTCTTCTCATCGACGTCGTGAAATGCACAAAGGATGCCCAGGGCGGCAGCCCGACCGTAGCGTCGCCTTCTCAGTTAGAATCCCTGGCGCACCCGGCGCATGGTCGCCGGCGCTGTCCGGATCGATGGCTGAGGAGGCACTCTTGCGATACTCCACGCGCCGCTCATTCCTGAAGCAGAGTTCAATCCTCCTGGTGGGCGCCCACCTCGGGCCGTGGGTCGATGTCGCATTCGCCCAGGGTAGCGGTGATGCGATTGCCGAGACGGCATCAGGGCGCGTGCGCGGTGTCGCGGCCCAGGGTGTCAACGTCTTCAAGGGCATCCCGTACGGCGCCTCGACGGCCGGTGCGAACCGCTTCATGCCGCCGGTTCAGCCAATGGCCTGGACCGGCGTACGCGATGCCCTGGAGTACGGGCCGAGCGCGCCGCAGAGCCCTCCAGGTCCGAACGGGCAGCGTGCGCGCGCCGAGAGCGAAGACTGCCTCGTGCTGAACGTCTTCACGCCGGGGCTTGCGGACAACCGGAAGCGGCCGGTGATGGTGTGGTTGCACGGCGGCGGGTTTCGCAGCGGCTCCGGCTCCTCGCGGCTCTACGACGGCGTGAGCCTCGCGCGCACGTACGACGTCGTGGTCGTCAGCATCAACCATCGTCTGAACTCGTTCGGTTACACCTACCTCGGCGACGCCAGCGCCGACTTCGCGCGGTCCGGCGCGGCCGGCATGCTCGACATCGTCGCGGCGCTGCAATGGGTGAAGACGAACATCGAGCGCTTCGGCGGCGATCCGAGCGTGGTGACGATTTTCGGGCAGTCGGGTGGCGGCCGAAAGGTGGCGACGCTGATGGCGATGCCGGCGGCGGCCGGGCTCTTCCACCGGGCGGTCATCGAGAGCGGGGCCATTCTCAAGCTGCAAACACGCGACGACGCGGTGCGGACGGCGAAGATGCTGTTCCAGGAACTGGGGTTGAAGCCCGGTGACATTCGAGCGCTGCAGCACGTGCCGATGGACCGGCTGATCGCGGCCAGCGACGCGTTGGAAGCCAGGGTGCCGTTGTCCGAGCCCGGCATGGCCGCGTACTCGCCGACCGTGGACGGCACCGTGGTTCCGCAGCATCCCTGGGACCCGGCAGGGCCGTCGCTCTCCTCGCGCATTCCGCTGCTTATCGGCTGGGCCCGAACGGAGGAAACGTACTATCAGCGGCCAACGCCGGAGAACGTGGCGATGACCGAAGCGGGCATGCGCGCCTTGATCTCCAAGCGGCTGGGCGCGGACGCCGATGCGGTGATTGCGGCCTTCAAGGCCGGGTATCCGAAGGCGACACCGTGGGATCTCAACATCCTGATCACCACCGATCATCCACGCGGGGCGTACTCACGCGAGCTCGCGAAGCGAAAGGCGGCCCAGCGCGGCGCGCCGGCGTTCCTCTATCGATTTGACTGGGAGACCCCCGAAGGCAACGGGCGCATGCAGTCGCCGCATACGATCGAGATCCCGTTCGTGTTCAACAACATCAGCATGTCGGATCCGTCGGTCGTCAGCCGTGCCGACGCCCACGCACTGGCCGCGAAGGTCAGCGGCGCCTGGGTCGCCTTCGCTCGCACGGGCGATCCCAATGCCGGGCTCTTGCCGAAGTGGCCCGCGTACTCAGCCGCCGCGCGCGATACGATGCTCTTCAATACCGACAGCCGTGTCGCGCAGGACCCGGAACGGGGCCCCCGCGTCGCCATGGAGCGTGCGCTGCACCTGTCGTAACAGTCGCGCCTTCGTCATCGCCCGTCGGCTACGATACGGGGACTGTGAAGCTGGGCGTCTGAAGCGGAACGATATGAGCGACGCGGATCGCCAGAACCGCCGGGGCAGACCGCCCTCTCAGCCGTCGGATTCGACGTCTTCCGACCGAAGGCCGTCATTCAGGCGACTGCTGCGCGCGTTGATCCACCCGATCGACTCCCGTTCGTCGAACCCGATCCGCGACGCGCGCTCGGTCATGTTGCTCGGCCAGTCACTGCTGTCAGAGCGCGGCGAGCTGTCGGGATCCCGGCTGGCGACCGAGGTGCTCCAAGCCTACGAATCGCTCGACAATGCCGCGCGAGAAGTGTGGTTCGACCTCCTCGTCACCGAGTTCTCCCCGAATCCCGTTGAGCTCGGACGCGCCGCCGACACGTACCGCGCCGATCCGTCACAAGCGAACCTTGTTCGCCTGCAGATCGCCGCAGAACCGCCGCGGCAGGAGCTGTTTCGCCGGGTCAACACGGCTCGAGGCGGCACCGCCGCGCTCGTCGGCATGCGGCGGCACCTGCTCAAAACACTGGGTGAACACCCCGAGCGGGCCGGCGTCGATGCCGATCTCATCCACGTGTTCCGATCGTGGTTCAATCGCGGGTTTCTCGTCCTTCAACGGATCGAGTGGCGCACGTCCGCAGTGGTGCTCGAGCGCCTCATCGAGTACGAGGCCGTCCATCAAATCCAGGGCTGGCGCGACCTCCGGCGTCGTCTCGAGGCCGATCGCCGCTGTTACGCCCTCTTTCATCCCGCGCTGCCAGACGAGCCCCTGATTTTCATTGAGGCCGCACTCGCGCACGGCATGCCGGCGAAGGTGCAGCCCCTACTGGATCCCGAGGCGGCGGTCGTGGATCCGTCGCGGGCCGATTGCGCCGTCTTCTACTCGATTACGAACTGCCAGGAAGGGTTGCGCGGCGTCTCATTCGGCAATGCCCTGATCAAGCAAGTGGCTGAAGAGATGGGCAGAGATTTTCCGCGGCTGAAGACGTTCGCGACGATCTCGCCCGTCCCCGGCTTTGGAGAATGGTTGATGAGCGGCGATCATCCGTTGACCATGGAGGACCACCCCAGGGCGATCCGAAGGATCATCGAAAAGCTGCGTGTGCGTCAACCGTCCGAGCCGCTCGTCGGTCCAGCCATCCAGAGGGAGCTCAGTCACCTGTGCGCGTACTACCTGATGTACGCGAAACGCGGAAAGACCCCGCTCGATCCAGTGGCTCGGTTCCACCTGGCCAATGGCGCTCGTCTCGAGCGACTCAACTGGATGGGCGACACATCGCCGGCGGGGCTGACCCGATCGCTCGGGTTCACTGTGAATTACGTGTACCGGCTTGCGGACGTCGAGCGGAATCACGAGGTTTACGCGAAGGCCTATGGCATCACTGCTTCACATCAATTCCAGCGTCTAGCGAAGATGGGTCGTGACGCGCACGAGCCGCGGGCACCATCCGTCGGCGTCCCTTCCCACAACCGCTGAGGCGGGAGGCTATAAGACTTCTTGACTCTCCCGACAGGTCTGGGATACTCACACCCTGATATATGCGGTTGTCGGAGGGTGTCGCCAAAAACGGGACATTGCTCACGTGATTAGACCGGCTGCGGGAGGTGTGAGATGAGGCGGCGCCTTCTCGAGTCGCTGGGTGTGGCCGCGGTCCTGGTCGGGCTGGTCGTCTTTCTCCAATCATCCGTGGCTGTGTCGGGCCAGGCCCCGGCCGGCGAGAGCTCCACGGCCAGCGGGCCGGCGCCGAAGACCGCGTGGGGGCACCCGGACCTCCAGGGTATCTGGCTCGACGAGTTCGAGACCCCGCTCGAACGGCCCGCCCAGTACGCCAACCAGGAATTCTTCACCGACAAGGAGCGCGCCGACCAGGACGACGTGCGGTCGGGCAACGTCGGCCGCAACCGCCGCGTGGAGCGGGGCAGCCAGCAGGATGTCGCCGGTGCGTACAACGCGGTGTTCACATCGGCCAAGCCGACGGGCCGGCGGACCTCCCTGGTGGTCGAGCCGGCCAACGGGCGCATCCCCGCGCTGACCCCGGAAGCGCAGGAGCGCAACCGCCGCGATCGCGAGTTCCGCCTGGCGCTCCTGCAGAACACCGAAACGTGCAAGGCCAAGTCGCCGGCCTGTGCGCGGCGGGACCTACGGGCCGCCCTCGCCGCGCCTTGCGGAGCTGTCTCCCTTCTACAACACGGGGCGGATGAACCGCCACGACGGCCCCGAGGATCAGAGCCTGGGCGACCGCTGCATGCTGGGCGTGACGCCGGACCTCAATGGATTCCGCCGCATCGTGCAGAGTCCGGATTCGCTGGCGATTGGCGTCGACACGGGACAGGGCCAGGGCTACCAGCGCGTGGTGTATCTGAGCGGGACGCATCCGCCGAGCAGCATCCGCCTCCGGCACGGCGACTCGCGCGGGCGCTTCGAGGGCAACACGCTGGTCGTCGAGACGACGAATTTCTCGCCGAAGTTCCCGTTCCGGGGCGCGGCGGAGAATTTGAAAATCGTGGAGCGGTTTACCCGCGTCAATGCGAAGACGCTGGAGTATGCGGTCACGATCACGGACCCGACGGTGTGGACGGCGCCCTGGACGGTGAAGCAGGAGCTGACCGCGCAGCGGGACGACCAGAACCGCATCTACTACGAGCCGCGGTGCCACGAAGGGAACTACGGGCTGCCGGCGCTGCTCATCGGCGCGCGCACCGACGACAAGGCCTTTAAGGAAGGGCGCGGGCCCAATCCGGCCTCGCAGGACACGGCCACGGACTTCGGCCCCGGAGTGCAATGAAACGCAGACGTGCCGCCTGCATCGCAGGCGAACCGGCATGGGAGGTATGAGATGAGGCGACGCTTTCTCGAGTCGCTGGGTGTGGCGGTCGTCCTGGTCGGCGTGATCGTGGTCCTGCAATCATCGGTGTCTCTGTCGGGCCAGGCCCCGGCCGGCGAGACCTCCACCACCGCCGGACCGGCGCCGAAGACCGCGTGGGGGCATCCAGACCTCCAGGGCATCTGGCTCGATGAATTCGAGACGCCGCTCGAGCGGCCCGCCCGGTACGCCAACCAGGAATTCTTCACCGACAAAGATCGCGCTGACCAGAACGCGGCGCGCGCGGGCAACGTCGGCCGTGACCAGCGCGTCGAGCGAGGGAGCGTGCAGGACGTTGCCGGTGCGTACAACGCGGTGTTCACCTCGGCGAAGCCGACGGGCCGGCGGACGTCCCTGGTGGTCGAGCCGGCCAACGGGCGCATCCCTGCCCTGACACCGGAGGCGCAGGAGCGCAACCGGCTCGATCGCGAGTTCCGCCTCGCGCTGCTGCAGAACACCGACACCTGTAAGAGCCAGGCGCCTGGCTGCGCCGGCGGGAAGTACGGGCCGCCCTCGCCTCTGCTCGCCGAAGTGCCCCCGTTCTACAACACGGGGCGGATGAACCGTCACGACGGCCCCGAGGATCAGAGCCTCGGCGACCGCTGCATGTTGGGCGTGACGCCGGACCTCAACGGGTTCCGCCGTATCGTGCAGGGACCGGATTCCGTGGCGATCGGTGTCGACACGGGGCAGGGCCAGGGCTACCAGCGCGTGGTGTATCTGAGCGGGACGCATCCGCCGAGCAGCATTCGGCTCCGGCACGGCGATTCGCGCGGGCGCTTCGAGGGCAACACGCTGGTCGTCGAGACCACGAATTTCTCGCCGAAGTTCCCGTTCCGGGGCGCGGCGGAGAACCTGAAAATCGTGGAGCGGTTTACCCGAATCAACGCGAAGACGCTGGAGTATGCGGTCACGATCACGGACCCGACGGTGTGGACGGCGCCCTGGACGGTGAAGCAGGAACTGACCGCGCAGCGGGACGACCAGAACCGCATCTACTACGAGCCGCGGTGCCACGAGGGGAACTACGGGCTGCCGGCGCTGCTCATCGGCGCGCGCACCGACGACAAGGCCTTTAAGGAAGGGCGCGGCCCCAATCCGGCGTCGCAGGACACGGCCACGTGCATAGGGGAATTACCACCCGTCGAGCAGCAACAGCGGTAGACAAGTCCGGTCAGGATGGTTGACCGCTGGGCCCAGGTGGCAGAGAGCCGGAGACACAACATGCGAAGCTGGTTCAAGACCTCGATCATCGCCACGGCGCTGGCCGCCGCCGCCGTGAGCGCCGTGATTTCGGTGTCGATGACGCGTACGTCCGGCCAGACGGCCCAGTCGGCGCGACCCGCGCGCGTGGCGGGGAAGCCCAACTTCGGCGGGGTCTGGCAGGCGCTCAACGAGGCCCATTGGGACCTGCAGGCGCACGAAGCACGCGCGGGAATGGTCACGCAGAAGGGAATCTACAGCTACGAGTACGCGAGGGTTCCGGCGGCGCCTGTGCTCGCGCTGGGGGCCGCCGCAGGCGTGCCCGGGTCGCTCGGAGTGGTGCAGGGCGACGGTCAGATCCCGTACAAGCCGGAAACCGCCCTCATCAAACAGCAGAACGGCGAGAACTGGATCGACCGCGATCCGGAGCTCAAGTGCTATCTGCCGGGCATCCCGCGCGCGATGTACATGCCCTATCCCTTCTCGATCACTCAGGGCAGCGACAAGATTCACATGACGTACGCGTTCTCGAACGCCGGTCGAGTGATCCACCTGAACAAGGTCGAAGGCCCTCCCGACGATACCTTCATGGGCCACTCGGTAGGCCGCTGGGAGGGCGACACGCTCGTCGTCGAGGTCACGAACTTCAACGGGAAGAACTGGTTCGACCGAGCCGGGAACTTCCACAGCGAGGCGCTGCGCCTGGTCGAGCGGTACTCGGCGATCAGCGCCGACGCGATCCGCTACGAAGTGACGATCGAGGATCCCAAGGTCTTTGCGCGTCCGTGGACGATTGCGATGCCGCTGTATCGCCGGCTGGAGCCGAACGCGACGGTCCTCGATTATCCGTGCATCGAGTTCGCGGAAGAGTTCATGTACGGGCATCTTCGGAAGGAACAACTGGTCAAGCGCTGGGAGGGCGAGACCCTCATCGTGGACATCACCCGCAAGGTTCCACCGGGCGATAAGCTCCACGAGTGGTACAGAAGGTAACGCGACTCGACGCCTTGGCGCGGGGTCGCAGCACCGTTGCAGTGAGGAGGTTTATGTTCATGAGAGCAAAGCTGGCTATCGGGATCGCGGGGCTCGCGGTGTGCCTGGTCGGCACGGCCGCGTCGGTGGTGGCGCATCACGCGTTCGCGGCTGAATTCGATGCGAATAAGCCCGTCACGTTCACCGGGACGGTGACCAAGATGGAGTGGCTCAATCCCCACGTCTGGCTACACATGGACGTGAAGAAGGCCGATGGCACCGTCGAGCCGTGGGCGTTCGAGGCCGGCACCCCGAACGTGCTGTTCCGCCGGGGCTTCACGAAGGCATCGCTGATGCCCGGTGTCGTGGTCAAGGTCGACGGCTACCAGGCGAAAGACGGCACCCGGCGTGCGAACGGCCGCGATCTGACCTTCGCGGACGGCAAGAAGCTCTTCATGGGGTCGTCGGGTACTGGCGCCCCCTATGAGCTCGCGCGCCCGGGCGTCGACACGAACGACAAGCCCCGGTAGCGGAGCCCTTCTCATTGCCACGAGGCCCTGGGTGTCCTTCGAGGGCATCCAGGGTGCCGTTCTTCCTCGCTTCACCCCCATTTCCCCTTGGCCTTGACCCCTCGGTCGCCGCATCGGTTGCCGGCACGTGCGGGCCTGCCGATCCTCTTCACAGCCGGCCTGGTGGCGTTCGCCCTGTACCCGGGCGTGCGGGAGATCCCCCGGCTGCTCTGGTCGATCCTCGGAGCGGGCGCCGTCCTGGTGGCATGGGCCCTCGCGCTGCTCGCGGCCGCGAGGGTCACGCACCGCTCGTTCACCGTGGAGATCTCGCTGCGAAAGCAGCACTACGTCCAGGCGTGCGCCCACACGTCGATCTTCCTGTATTGGGGTTGGTTCTGGCAGCCGGTGTACGACAACGCCTACTTGGTCGTCGCCCAGTTGTGCTTTGCCTACGCCTTCGACATGTTGCTCAGCTGGTCGCGACGCGACACCTATACGCTCGGGTTCGGACCATTTCCGATTGTCCTCAGCACCAACCTGTTCCTCTGGTTCAAGCCTGACTGGTTCTACCTGCAGTTCCTCATGATCGCGGTCGGGTTCGCCGCCAAGGAGTTCATCCGGTGGAACAAGGACGGCCGACAGGCGCACATCTTCAATCCGTCGGCCTTTTCCCTGACGATTTTTTCTGCGGCGCTGATTCTGACCGGCACGAGCGACATCACGTGGGGGAAGGACATCGCCATCACGCAGTTCTATCCGCCGCGGATGTACCTGTTCCTGTTCCTGATTGCGCTGCCAGGGCAGCTCCTCTTCGGCGTGACCACGATGACGATGTCGGCGGTGGTGACGACGTATCTGTTCGGCCTGATGTACTACGCTCTGTCCGGCACCTACTATTTCTACGATTCCTACATCCCGATTGCCGTCTTCCTCGGCATGCATTTGCTCTTCACCGATCCCTCCACGGCGCCGCGGACAGAAGGCGGGGCGCGTCATCTTCGGTGCGCTCTACGGGCTGAGCACGATTGCGCTCTATCAGCTGCTGGGCGCCGCCGGCCTGCCCGCGTTCTACGACAAGCTTCTTCAGGTGCCACTGCTCAACCTGTCGATCAAGGCGATCGACCGGATGGTTCGATCGGGGGCGCTCGGACGGCTCGAATCTGCGGCCAGCGGGCCGGCGATCCAGTCCGGCCGCCGGCATCTCGCGTATGTCTCCGTCTGGGCGGCTGTGTTCGCGGTCATGAGCGCGACAGGTGGAGTGGGGGACTCCCATCGCGGACAATGGATCCCTTTCTGGCAGCAGGCCTGCCAGCAGAATCGTGCCCACGCCTGCCGGTATCTGGCCCAGCTGTACACCAACGCGTGCAACGCAGGCTCTGGCTGGTCCTGCAGCGAGCTGGGCAGGATGCAGGCGAACGAGGCCGGCGCGGCCCGCTCGCCAACCACCGGACCTCCACCGGTCGAGGAGCTTCCGATCCTGTTGCGTGGCAGCAAAGGCCCGATCGCCGACCGGAGCCCGGCGTCCCTGTACGCGCGCGCCTGCGCCCAGGGCTGGCCCGGTAGCTGCGGCTCATGACACAACTTCAAGGGTGCGAACGCTGCGCTGAGCGGCAGGGCGGAGAGGGGAACCTGTGAGCCAGACTCTGGAGGACCTGGGACGTGTTCTTGCGGCGTCGCCGATGAATGCGCTCGTCGTTTACCTCCTCGGCAACGTGCCGGGATTGCCGCCAATCGTGCAAACGGTCCACATCCTCAGCGTCACCGCGATCATGGGATCCATCGTGCTCATCGACCTGCGGGTGCTGGGTCTGGCGCTGCCAAGCCAGACGCCAGCCGACCTGGTACGGCGGCTGATACCGTGGACCTGGTGGGCCCTCCCGTTTCTGGCGGTCTCCGGTGGGATGTTCTTTCTCGCCCGGCCCGGTCGGTACCTGGTGAATCCGGTCTTCGGATTGAAGTATGCGATGCTCGCGCCGGCTCTCGTTCTCACAGCGCTGGTCCAGCGGATGGCCACGAAAGACCGGGAGTGGTGGGAACGGTCGCGCGGGCGGCGGCTCTCGGTCAGAGTGGTTGCCGCCTTGTCCCTGCTCTCGTGGATTGGCGTGGTGCTGGCCGGCCGCTGGATCGCCTACGCCGACTATCTCTTTCCTCCGGAATAGGTGCGTTTGGTGCTTTCCGATTTCTGGACCTGGCTCGGCGGCCTGTGGATCTCAGGCTACATCGGCGAGACGTGGTGGTTTCCGCTGTTGGAATCCATCCATGTGATCGCGGCGACGTTCCTGGTGGGCTCCATCCTGATGGTGGATCTGCGCCTCCTGGGGCTCGCGGGGCGCAGTTATCCGGTCAGCCGAATCACGCGGGAGGTCCTTCCGTGGACACGCGCGGCGTTCGTCCTGGCGCTCGTGACGGGCCTCGGCATGTTCATCACGCAGCCGGCGCGCTACGCCGACAATCGGGCCTTTCAGGTGAAGCTGGTCCTGCTGATCCTCGCCGGCATGAACATGTCGATCTTTCACCTCCGCACGCTCCGGCGCGTCGAGGCCTGGGACACGGCACCGGCAGTACCGGCGGCGGCCTGGCTTGCCTGACGCTTTCACCTCCGCACGCTCCGGCGCGTCGAGGCCTGGGACACGGCACCGGCAGTACCGGCGGCGGCTGGCTTGCGGCGCGTGCTCGGTGCTGTTGTGGATTGGGATCCTCCTCGCGGGCCGCTGGATTGGACACCTGCTGTGATGCGGCCACGGAAGAACGACACGGCCCACCAGCCGCGTTAGCGCCGTTTGCTGCCGCGGCCGAGCCTGCGTTTCTTGCGGCCCTTCTCGCTCTCCTCCATTAGCCGTCCGGCGCTCGTCGGGAAGAGAACGGTGCTCAACATGTATGGATCGCGCCCGGCGCCTGGCTTGTTGCTCGCCATCGCTCGGAGCGTTCGCTGAAAGGCGAGGATGAGCTGTGACCGCTCTGTTGGTCGGAGCCACAGAGTGAACTGCCGGTAGGACACCTCGTCGGCCATCGGCTCCACGTTGCCTCGGTCGAGATAGACGTTGAAGTCTGCGATGAGAGCCGCCATGGCTGCCGTGAACCCTCGCCGATGATCCTCCAGCGTCATGGAACGGGCGTCCTTCGCATCCACCACGGCGCCGCCCGCAGCCAGCCGGTACCGGCGCTCGACCGCGCCCCGCACCTGCCGCGAGCTCTCGACCTCAAACACCCCGCCTCGCACGAGGCGTTCAACCTGTCGGTACAGGGTGGCCTTTGGCAGATCGGACAGCCGCGCACACAGTTCGGAGGTGGTGAGCGTCCCGGCGGCGTGCATCGCATTGACCAGGCGCATGCGGACGGGGTGCAGCAACAGTTCAAGGCGAGGGGTTGGCATTCGGTTCTCCGAGTGAGCGGTTCGACGCATGCACCGCGTTACTGTCTCATGTATGATATCATTATCATAAATGAGAATGATGAGGGTGGCGACGATGGGCGCACAGGCAGCGAAGCAATCAGCGACGACAGAGACGGTGCCACCCGCTGGGCGGTTGCACGACGTTGGGGGCCGGCGGTTGCTGCTGCATCGAGCCGGTAGCGGGAGCCCGTCGGTCGTCTTCCTTTCGGGGGCTGGTACGGTCGGGTTGGATTACTGGAACGTCCAGCAGCTGGCCGCCCAGCTCACCACGAGCGTCGTCTACGACCGGGCCGGCACCGGGTGGAGCGACCCAATCAAGTTGGGCCGCACATGTGCGCAGGTGACCGACGAGCTTCGCAAGCTCTTGAGGACGGCGGGCGTGCCTGCTCCCTACCTGCTGGCTGGTCATTCGCTCGGCGGCCTCTATGCACGCCACTACGCGCAGCGCTTCCCCGACGAGGTGGCGGGCTTGCTCCTGCTGGATCCCGCGCACGAGGACTACGACGCGTACATGCCCGAACGGCTGAATGAGATGCGGAAGGCATCGGCGGCCAGGAAGCTGCTCAACCGGCTGGTGATCCTCGCCATCGCGGGCGCCCTTCGGAGTGCTCTCGGCCGAGGTCTTCTCTTGCGCCTGCCGACTATCCGGCGCTACCGAGAGCTCTACCGCCGCCTGTTCGCGCAGGAGATGGCCGAGTGGCCCGAGGAGATCCGCGAGGCGCTCATCGAACGCCATGTCAGCCTCGACTGGCTGTGGGCGGGTGTCCAGGAGGCGCAGAACGTGGATGAACTCTACGACGAGGTCCGTCGCGCGGGACCGATGCCTGATGTCCCGCTGATTGTCCTTTGCTCCACGGGGATCGATGACTTCAGGCGAGCGGTGTCCATGGGCGAACCCGAATCGCTGCTGCGCGAGGAACTCGAGGGCAAGCAACGCCTGTACGCGGCGCTGGCCGCATCAGTCACGCGCGGCGAGAACCGCCTGGTCGACGCCGGACACCTCACGATCCATTTCCGCCACCCCGACGCGGTCCTCCAAGCGATTCAGGATCTGCGCGGACTCATGATGGTCCTTGACGCTCAGTAAGCCCCAGCGATGGGTTTCGCGCGAGAGTCAGGCTACCGAACACAAGCGAAGTTGGTCGCATCGTTCGGATCGCCCGTTCCCTTGTATCGCGCCACGGCGGGATAGAGACACACCGGACGCGTGTACTGGACGGTCCTGGTCGTCGGCTCGTTGTCGGTGAACTTCGTGCCGATGAACTGCGCCGGCGCCACGCCGCGCTCGACCCACTGCTCCAGCGCGGTCACGAGATCGTGCGCCGCATCGCGCACGGGCGGGAGCTGCTGCCCCACGCCACCGAAGTTCGACGCGCCGATGCCGCCGCTGCAATGCGCCAGGCCCGGCACCATGAACAGCCGGTAGAACTCCTGCGTCTTCTCGATGCCGCCGTTCGCCTTCGCGACCTCCTCGAAGTACTGCGGACTGTAGGCCGGCTGCAGCGTCTGATCGTTCCAGCCGTGATACTGGATGATCTTGACGCCGCGCCGCTTCGCTGCCGCATAGTCGGTTGACGTCGAGTTACCCAGCCGTCCGATCGTCTGATCGGTGTGCGTCATGTCGCTGTCGAAGTTGAACGACCGCAGATCCCACTGGGGGTTCCGATACACGAGGTTGGAGAAGTAGACGAGCAGACCGGCCCCGGCCGTCGTCGGCCGGACCATGCCGGTCCAGCCCGCTTCCGAACCGCGCGCGAAGCCTGGAAAGATCGATTCGCCGGTCCGCGGATTCTTTGGACCGTCGTAGATCTTCTGGAGCGCTGCCACCTGCGGCGGGGTGAGGCAGTTGTTGCTGTCCGCTCCAGTGCACGTGAGCGACCGCGGATCGAAGGTGCAGCGGGACGGATCGGCGATGACGCCGTCGGCCAGGCCGTCGTCCTTGTCGCACGCGGCGACCGCGGCGGCGGCAATCGCCGGCAGCTTCTCCGCGGGAATGGCCGCGCCGGGGGCGGCGAGCGCCTGCGCGTCCCAGATGAACCCGGCGTTCGAGTGCGACTGGAAATTCCAGGGCGCGCCGATGATCAGCCCGTCGAAGTCCTCGGGATACCGCTGCGCCTCGATCAGTCCCTGGCGTCCGCCGTTCGAGCACGAGCTGAAATACGAACGCGACGCCGGCTGGCCGTAGTACGCGGCGACGATCGCCTTGGCGGCCACTGTCGTCACGTGCTTCGCCCGGTAGAGATAGTCGGCCACCTTTTCCGGATGATCGATCGCCCACCACTGGTCGGTGGACCGGTGTCCGGTGTCGGTGGATGCCGTGGCGTAACCGCGCCGCAGGATTTCATCCATCGCGCCGTCGTTGCCGTTTCGCTGGTAGTTCAACTGCCCGGCGAAGCCCCCTTCGCCCGTGGACAGGAACTTGCGGTTCCACGACGCCGGCTGCGGCAGCCACACTTCGAAGCGGATGTCTGAATCGGCGGACGGCTTGCTGACGCCCTGCACGCGGCAGAACGGCGGCAGGTTCCGCGCAGCGGTAGTGTCCGAGATGCGGAGCTCGCCGGACGTCACGAGCGTGGCGGAGGCGATGGTGGTGCCGTTGTCGAAGGTGCGCCCGGTCAGCGCTGCGCACGCGGATGCCTGCCCGGAAGCCGGCGCGCCAGGTCGTGGATCTTGTGCCGCGACCCCGACGACGGCCGCTGATGCCGTGAGCAACCCCGTCACCGCCATGCCGAACAACGGTCGTGGTCTCATTTCATCCTCCTCGGACTGGACGGCGTCCGTCCCTCGCGGTGGATAATACGCCGTTCCTTGGCGCCAACGCGAAGCGATTCTCAGGCGGCGGGAGTCGTGTCGAGCATCGGCAAACCAGCGGGCCTCCGCGTTCACTCTCGAACCAAGCCGGCTCGATCGACAGAATCCCAAGGGCAGGGTAGCGTAAAGTTCAAAGAGCAACCGCTGACGACATTTAAAGGGACATGAGCATGGCAGACACGCCAGAGTACTTCCAGCTGCGGCCTGAGGTTGAAATGGCTTACGGCTACACGCATGCCGTGAGGATCGGCGATGACATCAAGATTTCGGGTGCGGTGAGCATGGATGCCGCCGGCACGCCCACGGCGGTGGGCGATCTGGAGCAGCAGATGAAGAATGCCTACGGTGACCTGGACGCGGTCCTGAAGCACTACGGCTGTACCTTCGACGACGTCATCGTCGAGAACGTCTTCACGACCAACATGGCAAAGTTTCTCGAGGTCGCGTCGTTTCGGAACTCCATCTACGCGAAGCGCTTTCCAACCGGCACCTGGCTCGAGGTCAAGGGCCTCGCTTTGCCGGAGTTCATGATCGAGATCGAGCTCGAGGCGCATCGATCCAGATAGACGAATGGACCTACTCGACGATTACCGTGCCGGTCCGGGCGAAGTATTCCGAACGCTCGCTGCGCCGCGCCCGCCACGGCATCGTCAGCGGCGCCTGGCCGGCTGGTGTGACTCTCACGGTCCCGACGATCTGATCGCTCTCAACCTTGCCGCTGAACTCGTGCCTCGTGAGCCCCAATCCATCGAGCGTGATGTTCAGCGCAAAGGTGATGTCGGCACCGCGCAGGGTCATTCCGTCAAGAACCTCGCGGCGGTCACCGGTGCGGGCGACCCCCTCGACCATCTGGAAGTGCTGTTCCACGAAAGACGAGTAGCGAAACCGCCTGCTGCCGACGCTCAGCTCCCACTCCCAGGCCCCTGCGACGCGGGCTGGGACAATCCACATGTAAATGGGCGGCTCGCCCTGGTCGACTTCGTTGGCTTGCCAGGCACCGAGATCCCAGGTGCTGGTGAGAACTCGCGTGCCGGGAGCCGCGCGTTCGAGGATGATCGGCCGCAGCAGGCGCATGAGCTCCGGAAACAGCCACATGGTCACGACGGTCGCGTCGCCAAGGTCCACGTCGAACGCGTTGCCGTGCTCGAAACGGACGCGGTCCGCCACGCCTTCGCTCCTGGCGCGTTGATTGGATTGCTCAACGAGCTTCGAATCGATCTCGATCCCCCGGCCGCGCAGCCGCGAGTTCATCCGCGCGGCCGTAAGAGGTATCAGCCCGTTGCCGGATCCCAGGTCCACGACGACGTCGTCGTCGCGGAGGCGAGCGAGTGTGAGCATCCGGTCGACGCTCTCCGGCGAGCTCGCTTGGAAGAACGAGAACCGTTCCTGGGACGGCGTCGCGGCTTCCGCCAAGACCGCCAACATCATCACGAGCACGACACGTCTGAACATGAGTGTTCTCACCTCACGCACCTAAGCCCCGGCCATTCTAACGGCTGTCAGGCCCGCCTCGAGATCGGCGTGTAGCAGCCGATGAAAGAGATGCTCTCCAGCTTCGCGACGAACTGACAACCGGCCGGCCTCGTAGGCCCGCGAGCGGAGACCACGCTGCACGGAGGCGCAGATCGACAGATCCTCCAGCTGAATCTGGTGGCTCACGTCGATGCTCGCCCGATTCCTGGCGCTGGCATCCGCCGACACATCGTCGAAGTAGAAGTCAAAAATCACATCGGTTCTGTCGATGCTCCGTGGAATCACCAGGTTGGTATCCATGGCGCGACCGTAGCAGTTGATCATGAAGTTCGGATAGATCCAATAGTAGGAGGCGCGATCGCCTTGTCGGGCTGCTCCTGTCAGCGGGTCGGCGCCTTCCTTGCTCATCGGGCTCGACTGGAGGCAGAAGCGCTCGCCGATCTCGATCGTGTACTCGCTGTAGTTCAATACGCTGTCGAGGCCACGGTGCACGAGCGGGATGTGATAGCCGCCATCGAGGTAGTTGTCCACGAACACCTTCCAGTTGCAATCGATCGCATAGTGGCGTCGCTCCATCCAATGCAGATCGCCCAGGCCTAGCGTGTGAAGCTGTTTCGACAGGTCCGCTCCGAGGTAATCATCCAGCGGGGGACCGCCGGCGGCCGTCCTGGCGAAGACCCACTTCTGGGAGACCGCGCAGTCGAGCGGCACGAGGCCGTTCGCGGAGCGCTCGAAATCACACACCTCGGCAAAATCCGGGGTTCCCTTGAGCGTACCGTCGAGGGCGTATGTCCAGCCGTGATACGGACACCTGAACTGCCGGGCGGAGCCGGCGCCATCCGTCACGACCGCCGCCGCATGATGACGGCAGACGTTGAAGAAACCGCGCAGGGTGTCGTCCTGACCTCGGGTGACGAGGATCGGCTCGCCACTCGACAACTCGCACGCAACATAGTCGCCCGTCGCACGCAGTTCCTCGACCCGGCCGGCGACCTGCCACGAGCGGGTGAAGACCGTGTGACGCTCCAGGTCGAGGACTCGCGGGTCGGTGTACCAGGTCGCGGGAATGGTGTGGGCCTGGGCGAGGGGGGCATCCCGCCGATACGCGTTGATGAGCTGCTCGAGCGGCTGCGGCATACAGAGCTGATCACCTACCACGAATTGTGCAACGAAGGGTGGCGGCCGGTGCGCCGTGATCCCCTTTTTGGAATACGCGCGCGGGGGGCACCGAGGGGCCATAATGGCCTCAAGGAGCGACCAATGGGAGACAGGGGCGGCAAGAAAGACAAGGAAAAGAGCAACAAGCAGCAGTCGAAGAAACAGGCACAGCAGGCTCGGGAGGCGCAGGCCAAGGCTCGGACACAGACAAGCAGTAAGTAGAGGCCCGCACCAACGGTGACCGCACAGCAGTTGTCGAGAGCGAGGCAGGAATGTCGGACCTTGCAGTGAGCGTGGGTCGTCCCGATTCTCCCGGACGTCGAGCCCATTTCAGGACCGTCCCGGCCATCGCCGGTGCGCTCCTGGCGGCACTGTGGGTCTCGGCCATCTTGGTGGGGCAGTCCGGCGGAAGCGGGTCCAAGGGCGAAACGGAATGGCGGTACTTCGGTGGCGACACGGGCGCCACGAGGTTACTCGCCCGCGAATGCGATCAATGCCGGCAACGTCCGCGACCTCCGCGTGGCCTGGCGTTGGTCGGCGCGGAACTTCGGTCCACGGCCCGCGCCTCAGATGCAGGTCAGTCCACTGATCGTCGATGGCGTGATGTACACGGCCGCGGGTGCCAACCGCGACGTCGTGGCGCTGGATGCGGCCACCGGGCAGCAGCTGTGGCACTGGCGCCCGACGGGCGAGCTCCTGAGATGGTTCGACATCATCGAACGGCTCGCGAGGAGCTCCGGCCGCGGCGTCACGTACTGGACGGATGGCGCGGGCGACGAGCGGATCTTCGTCGTGATGAACAGCTTCATGCTCGTGGCGCTCGACGCGAAGACCGGGCGGCCCGTGGCCGGCTTCGGCAAGGACGGCGTCGTGGATATGACCGAGCACCTGCGCTGGAACGAGCGGCCGGGACTGCCTCGTGAAGGCCGGGTGGCCAACACCTCTCCCCCGGCGATCGTGGGCAACGTCCTGGTCGCGTCGATCTCGTTGCACACCGGCTCCACGCCGAATCTGCCCGGCGCCGCGACGAACGAACAATGGCCCATGAACATCCCGGGCGATGTCCTCGCCTTCGATACGAAAACGGGCAAGATGTTGTGGCGCTTCAACGTCATTCCCCGCCCGGGTGAAGCGGGCGCCGACACATGGCTCAAGGCGGATCCCAAGGTCTGGGAGGTCCCTGGCGGTCTGAACGCGTGGGCGAAGGACCGTCCCGATCTCCGCGAGTCGTCGAACCTGTACACGGGCAACGCGGGCTTCTGGGCGCCCGTCACGGCGGATCCCGAGTTGGGTATGTTCTATGTCCCGACGGAATCGCCGACCAGCGACTACTACGGCGGGTACCGGCCCGGCAACAACCTCTATGCGAACTCGCTGCTTGCGCTCGATGCGAAGACGGGCAGGCGTGTCTGGCACTTCCAGCTGACCCATCACGATATCTGGGACTACGACCCGCCGACGGCGCCGATCCTCGCAGACATCACCGTGGAGGGCCGTCCAGTGAAGGCGGTTGTCCAGCTCACGAAGCAGGGCTTCGCCTTCGTGTTCGACCGCGCGACGGGCAAGCCGGTGTGGCCCATCGAGGAGCGGCCGGTCCCGAAGTCGGGCGTGCCGGGTGAGTGGACGTCGCCCACGCAGCCGTTCCCGACCAAGCCCGCCGCACTCGACGTGCAGGGGGTCACCGAGAACGACCTCGTCGACTTCACACCGGAGATCAAGGCCGAAGCGCTGCGCATCGCCCGCCAGTTCCGTCTCGGACAACTCTACGCGCCGCCATCGGTGGCGAACGCGGCCGATGGCACGATGGGCACGTTGACGGCGCCATCCGCGGCCGGCGGCGTCAACTGGCCGGGCGGCGCCGTCGACCCGGTCGACGACGTCCTCTATGTCACGACCCAGACCAGTCTGTTTCGCGCGCAGCTCGCGCCGGGGTCGCCGAAGACGGGGGTGCTCTACCACGATACGCGCGGTCAATCCATCGGGCCGCAGCCGACGGCCTTTGGCCTGCCGCTCCTCAAGCCTCCCTATGGGCGCCTCGTGGCCGTCGACTTGAAGACGGGCGATCGCATGTGGATGGTGCCGCATGGCAACACACCCGAGTCGATTCGGGAGCATCCGCGCCTGCAGGGCGTGGAGATTCCCAATACTGGAGCGCAGACGCGCGGGACGGGTCTGCTGGTGACGAGCACGCTCCTGTTCGGAGGCGAGGGTGGCGCAAGTCCGGTCCTTCGCGCGTGGGACAAGAAGACCGGCGCGGTCGTCGCGGAGATCCGGTTGCCGGGGCCGACCACCGGATTCCCTGTCACGTATACGAAGGCAGGCCGGCAGTACATTGCCGTGGCGGTGCGGGTCGGCGACGCCGTGGAAATTGTGGCGCTCGCGCACTAGTCGCTGAGCTGCCAGCGGCAGGCGGAGGTATCGCTCCGAGTGGCCAGGTGGTGAGCGACATGCAGAACACGCTGCCGTCCCAAGCTCAACGTCGCGCGAAGGCTCGGCAGAGAACAACATGGACCATGAACTCGAACAGTACCGGAAAGTAGTCCGTGATGAATGGACCAATGGTGACACTGTCGCCGCATGGGCGCGCTGGCATGCGAAGATCACAGCGCAGCAGGTCAACATGCGCGAGGCGCTCATTCAGTCTGCGCGTCTCGAGCCCGGAATGCGTGTGCTCGACCTGGCGTGCGGAACGGGCGACCCCGCTCTCGAGATTGCCCGCAGGGTCGGGCCCAACGGGCGCGTCACCGCCACGGATCTCAGCCCCCAGATGCTGGACGAGTGCAGAAAGAACGCGTCTGCAGCGGGAATCGCCAACATGGACTTTGCCGTCGCGGATGCCGAGAATCTGCAGTTTGATCCGAAGAGCTTTGATCGTGTGACCTCACGCCTTGGCGTGATGTACTTTGTCGATGTGCAGCGCGCGTTAGTCGAGATCAAGCGCGTGCTGGTACCAGAAGGAATCGTCACATTGCAGGTCTGGGGCCCGCCCGACGAGAGCCCGTACTTCATGAATGCTGTGGGTCCCTTTGCGCGGCGGCTCTCTCCGCCTCCACCGCCTGCCGACGCGCCGACCCCCCTGCGCTTCGCGCCTCCCGGGAAACTCGTCGATGCGCTCACCGCCGCTGGCTTCCGCGACACGCGCGAGGATCGCCGCACCATGGTGCTGCCATGGCCGGGCTCGCCGAACGAGCTCTGGCAGCACCTTTATGACATCGCGATTCCGCTCCGGCCGCTTTTCGACGGACTGTCCGGCGACGAGCGCTCGGCTGCGATCGGCGAGTCGGTCGCGGGCTACGCCAAGTACTATGACGGCAAGACCGTGAACGTGCCCGCGTCGATTGTCACGGTGTCCGCGCGCACCTGAGCCTCGTTGTAGTAGCCGTGTCCAGGTCGTGCCGCGACGAGGCCGCCAATTCCTTTCGAACGGCCGCTAGCATCCGCTTGCGGCGGCGGCGACCGTGCCATCCCCAGTTGCGATCGTGCCGACGCGGTCTTCCAAGCACGCGCGACAGCGGATCATCGGCTGACCGCGCGTCGCAGCGGTTTACTGCGCGGGCGCTGCTTCGCAGAAACGGAGCGAATGATCAGTGTCCCGCGGCCCGCGACTGGAAGGGGTGCCCGCGCCTGAGCAATAGCCGCCGCGACGAGAGCCTTTACCTCGGGGCGGTCCAAGACCTGCGGTGAATCGATGCGAATGAATCGCGTCTGATTACCAGACCCGAGCAGCACCCTGTTGGGATCAGGCAGCTTGGCGCCGTGAATAAAGCACAAACCGACCCCGTTTGCACGGGCGGCCATTGAGACGATGGCATCCGACGGCCGTTCTGTCGGGGAGTAACCGATCACGAAGAAGTTGTAGTTGTCGTACACCAGTTCGTTCGCGGTCGGAAACCGTTTGCGGAGTGCGGTGCGGACAGCACGAATGAGCCTTTGATCGATTGGACTGAATTTGCGAATGAAAGCCGCCAGTTGTCCTTCTGCGTCGCCGCGGGATGTAGATGCTTGCATCGCCCCTCCCGGTCACTTCGCCAGTGCGGATGTTCTACTTCTCCATCTGCTCGGCGCGCAAGCCGCTTGCTGACGGCCCATGATCCGCTGAGATGGGCACGCGATTCGTCCATACTGGGCCGCGCGTCATCGCCGCGCACGGCGCCCGAGGACGCACTTCTCATCACGGAGTCGCTCGGTGACCGTAGGCGCGAGCGCATTCCTCGGTGGCGGGACAATCTAGCGATTTGGTTGGAGGGAGCCCGCCTTCGCTGAAGCTACGGCGGGCAACCTTCGCGGAAGGTTGGCTCGCCAACCGTAGCTCGCTCGCGGAGTCAGGCGAGCGAAGGTTGGAGGCGGCGGGAGTCGAACTACGGAACCATCAATCTGTCAACACTTAGGCCTGATTCGTGTCGCTCAAACCCGCCAGAATCGCTCAAACTGCCAGTTAGAGGTACAAATCAGGTACAGCTCAGCAGTTGGATGACCAACCGGTGGCGCTGTGAAGGTCGCCCCGACCCTACGACCTGTTTTTGGGTCGGGACAGCGAGACAGCGGAGTGGTGACTGGCGCGGGTCCGCTCCGTGCGGTGCGCGCCTGAACCGACGACCAGGGGCACCGGCAAACCCATTTCTTACGTCGAATGAACCGTCCGCCGGCCTCGAGCGACTATAGATTCGAGCCGTGGGAGATGACTCGACGTGAGCCAGACGCCCGAGCGCCCCCTCGATCGAGTACCTGGTGTTGCTGAGCCAGGCGGGCTCGACTGACGCGATGGACGGTCTCGCACGGCGTTGGACGCCGCGGTTGCTGCGGTATGCCGCGCGAGTGCTCGGCGGGTCCACGGAGTCGGCTGAAGCGGCACGAGACGTTGTGCAGGAAACCTGGGTCGCGGCGATTCGGGGCTTACGGGGACTACGCGACCCCACGCAGTTTCCCGCCTGGATCTACGGGATCGCGACGCGCAAGTGCGTCGACGCCATTCGGACCAGCATCCGCCGCAGGCGGCTCGACGCGCATTCGGCCGCTGGCGATGCCAGTGTCTGGGAGGCGACAGTGAATGTTGAGCATCAGATCGACGTGCGGACTGGCATCCGGCAGCTGCCGCCGAAGCAGCGCGCCGCGGTGCATCTCTTCTACGGTGAGGATCTGACGGTGGAGGAGATCGCGTCGGCTCTGGACATTCCCGCTGGGACCGTCAAGTCGCGTCTTCACCAGGCGCGCGAGACGCTGAAGCACCATTTAGGCGTCGGTCGCGCCGTCGCGCCAGGTACGCATGGAGCCGAGTCACAGAAACGGGGGATCTCATGAATGACCTCGATCGAGCCATCCGTCAATCGTTGTCGTCAGAAGACGCCGAACTCTACGATCGCCTCGGCGCAGATCAAGCGCTGCACCGCCAGGTGCGTGCGACGTTCGAAGGGCAGCTTCGGTGGATGAATGTCGTCGGCTGGATCGCCGGCTTCCTGCTGTTCGGTGTGGCCTCCCTGATGGCGTGGCGGTTCGTGCAGGCGCCGGCGCTCGAAGAGATGCTGCGCTGGGGCGCCGCGTCGGCGCTGGGGTTTGCCGGCCTCGCGCTGGTCAAGGTGTGGTTCTGGATGGAGCTCCAAAAGAACGCCATCGTCCGGGAAGTGAAGCGACTTGAGCTCCAGGTGGCGAGCCTCGCGGCACAGCTCAAGCGGTCCTGAGTTGAACACCATCGGAACGGCGAGTGCGAGCCCGAAGACTCACGAGCGGTGAACGTCACGCATCGGGCTTCGACGGAAGCCACGCGTCATCGATCCTCACCGGTTGTACGTGCGTCGTTCCACGCCGAACAACGACCCCGCCGATGACCCCTGCGAGGATCGACCCGGTCAAGATCCCGATCTTGGCTGAGTCGAGCAAACCCGTGCCGTCAAACGCGAGCGTCGCGATGAACAGCGACATCGTGAAGCCGATACCACCCAGCCAGGCGCACCCGTGCAGTGCGGTCCAACTGACGCCCTCTGGAAGGGCGGCCAGCCGCCACCGGACCGCGGCTGCCGCGGCAGCGGTGATGCCGAGTGGTTTGCCAATGGCGAGTCCCAAGATCACAGGTAACACCACGCCCCCTCCAATGGAGCCGCTCAGGCTGACACCCGCGTTCGAGAAGGCGAAGAGGGGCATCACCACAAAGGCTGAAAATCCGTGCAGTGCGTGTTCCAGCCGGAGTAGGGGCGCTGTCACAGCTTCGCTGGCTCGTTCGAGGCCGATAATCGCTTCCCGTTGACCCCGGCTGGTGAGCACGAGCAGATCGCCAGTCTCAGTGTGGTCGAAATAGTCCAGCAGGCCTCGAGCCTTCGCTGAAAACTCCCTAGCGTTGATCCGCGAGTGGGTCGGAATCACGAAAGCGAGCAGCACGCCTGCAATTGTGGCGTGCACTCCGGACTCGTGCACAAAGAACCAGAGTCCGAGGCCGAGGACCAGATAAGGCGTCAGACGTTTTACCTGTAGAACGTTCAGAGCGATGAGCGACAACAGGATGAGGCCCGACATGCCCAGGGCGCCCCACGCGATTGTGCCCGTGTAGAAGAGTGCGATCACCAGAATGGCTCCCATATCGTCCACGATGGCCAGCGCCGCGAGGAAGATTTTGAGTCCGTTTGGTGCGCGCGGCGCGACCAGCGCCAGGACGCCGAGCGCGAAGGCGATGTCGGTGGCCATGGGAATCGCCCACCCTCGCGACGCCGCGCCTCCGCCGTTCGCCAGAAAATAGATGGACGCGGGGACGATCATGCCGCCAATGGCTGCCGCAAACGGCAGAGCCGCCTGGCGTGGGGAGGTCAGCTCGCCGGCAAGCGCTTCGCGTTTGATTTCCAGTCCGACCAGGAGGAAGAACACGGCCATCAGCCCGTCGTTAATCCACTGATGAGCGGTGAGGGACAGCGTATGCCCACCTGCGGCAATGGCAATGCGCGTGGCCCAGAGGTGGTGGTACGCCTCGGCCCAGGGAGAATTGGCCAGCACGAGCGCTGCGCACGCGAACGCGACCAGTAGCGCCCCTGCGGCCGCTTCTGTTCGAAAGAACTCCTGAAAGGGGCTCGTGGCGTGGTGCTCTTGACGGTGGAGGGCCATCATCGAGGACTCCAGAACAGATTCACGATGGCGCTTTCGGCGTAGATGACCGCAGCCATGACCAGGAGGATCTTGAACAGGATCGGTGTCATTTCCTTGATCCACTGCACCGGCCCGTAGTGCTCGTCCAGGTCGCGCTGGATGAACGCGTATGCCACGACCGATTGGGCGCATCCGATGTGCGTCCAGCAACCGCCGAGCGCATAGCCGGCAATTTGCGCCATGGCAAACAGGTGCAAGGTGTTGGTGTCAAACCCCATCAGGCCTCGAGAGGCAAAGTCGGCGACCACGTTGTTGTCAAGGATCGCGGAGAGAAAGGTGGCCCCGAGAAACTGCGTAAACGCCACGTGCGCGGTCCCTATCGCCTCGATCGATGGGCCCAGCTGTCTCGATTGAGTGTCATCTCGGGGGCTTGTCCGGCCACCGGTATGGCAGGACGAACGGCAACCGTCGCTCGACCCAGCGCTGCACGCCAAGGTTCTGCTCGAACGCTTCGAGCCATCCACGAAACGCGGTGCCGTCGGTGAAGCGCTCGCTGTGCTCGTGACCATCCAGGTAATGAACGACCACGACGAACTCGGCCGAACCGGTGTCGTAACGTGTCTCGAGCTTCAGGGATTCATTGTCGCGTTCAAACAGCCTCAGCACGGATCACCCTTCCCGAAAGCTCCGCCACAATGCGCTCGCCCCGAGCTTCTTCGGGACGCCCAATAGTCGGGTTCGAGCGAGGGAGAAACTTAAACGCGAAGGACGGTTAATCGATTGGCGTCGCGATGAACGTGGCTGTCGGGCGGGACGAACCGCGGCAGAAACGCAACGGGCACGAAATGGGAAACCGCGAATCCTGCCGGTAGCGCGACCATGAGGCGGCCCGGCTTTGTGACAAGGGGTGCAACCAGCGAGCCGGGGGCGTCTTTTTGGTTGAACGCCACGATGACCGTCGCGTTGGCTTCGTCAAAAGTTTGGAATGGTGCGGTACACGGCGAAATCGCGAGGGCGAGGAACACAACCGCGCAGAGCTTCGCAAGCATGCTGACCGACACAATGCTACCCGGAAACGGCCGTGTTTCGAAGCGCCGCCCGAGGTGAAGCGCGCCGCAAATTCGAGGAGGTCAACACCCCTTAAAGGACGAGGACATGTACAAATTAGGGACGGTCAGAATCACTCAATCTGACGAATTGAGCGATTCTATCGGTTTCTGGCGCTTCTAGCGTTTTGGCTCGCCAGACGTAGCTCTGAGTCGAGCGTTGAGGCCCACCTTCGCCAAGGCTACGGCGGGCAGACTTCGCGAGATTGAGAGCGAAGTCTGGAGGCGGCGGGAGTCGAACCCGCGTCCGAAAGCAGGTCCTCGTAGGACTCTACATGCGTGTCCGTTTCTGTTTTCTCGTGCCCGGCGTGGAGAAACGGCTAACAACCGCCAGGCACCAGACCCGGTGAAGTCTCACGATCGGGCGCCGAGCCGCCATCCGATCGCCAGCCTGTTTAATGGCGTCTGGCCCCCAACCACCAGGCGAGGTCAGGGCAGACGCTCACAGCCTAATTAGGCTGCGAGAGCGTACTGAGTATCCGCAGTTAAGGGATGTTCCATCGGATTTACGAGTCAATGGAGCTCGGCATGCATCCCGCGATTTTCTGCCCCCGTCGAAGCCGTGTCGCCCCCACAAGGTTGGACCGATAAGACCCTCATTGTACGTTCGCCGTCAGGTGTGGTCAAATAGCTGCAGCTGCTGGAGTTAAAATCAGCCCAGGCATGTCCGCTCACGATCAACTGCGCAAGACCGCCGATTCGCTCGCCGACCGTCTGAGGGACGAGTTTGCCCGCGAGCTGGCCGCGGCCGTTGGCGAGGCGCAGGCCGTGGCCGACTCCGAGCGCGAGACCGCGGTCGCCCAGGCCGCCGCTGATGCCCGCTCAGCCGCAGACCAGGAAGCAGCCGCGCGCCTCGCGGCCGAAATCGCCTCGACAGAAAAGCGCGCCCAGGCGGCAGGACACGAGGCGGGTTTCGCAGCCGGGCGGACGGATGGCTTCGCGGCAGGGCGCGCCGAGGGCTTTTCGGCAGGCCGTGCAGACGGTGTGCAGGAGGGCCACGCCGCGGGCCGCGCGGAGGGGATCTCCCAGGGGCGTCAAGAAGGTATCGCCGAGGGTCACCAACGTGGCCGTTCGGAGGGTCACCAGCAGGGCGTCGCCGAGGGCCGCGAACTTGGCTTGAAGGAAGGCGCGACTGGCTGAAGGAAGGCCGGACTCGGAGGAAGGCCGCGAGCACGGCCTGAAGGAAGGCCACGAACGAGGCCTGGCCGATGGGCAGGCCGAGGGTCTCGCCGCGGGGCGGGAACAGGGGCGCAACGAGGGTCTCGCAGAAGGACGCGCTCAGGGCCACTCAGCCGGTCGCACCGAAGGCCACGCCGAGGGATTCGCCGCAGGCCGGCAAGAGGGCTTTGTCGCCGGTCGCGCCGAAGGATTCGCCGCGGGCTCGCAAGAGGGACGAGAGGCCGGCTTGGCGGAAGGACGCACCGCGGGACTGGCTGAGGGCCGCGCAGCGGGTCTGGTCGAAGGGCGAGAGGCAGGCCTGCGTCAGGGGCGGGAAGCAGGATTGGCCGACGGACGCGAACAGGGTCTCGCCGAGGGCCGTCAAAGCGGACGGTCTGAAGGGCTTGTCCAGGGACAAGAGCAGGGAAAGAACGAGGGCCATGCGCGCGGTTTCGTCGAGGGGCTCGAGCAAGGGAAAGCCGAGGGCCATGCGCGCGGCTACGTCGAAGGGCTGGAGCAGGGCAAGGCCGAGAGCCACGCCCGCGGCCTCGTCGAGGGCCGCTCGCAAGGGCTCGTCGAAGGACGCGAAGAAGGCTTCGCCGAGGGCCGCGAGCAGGGTCTCGCCGAGGGACGCGAGCAAGGCCTGATCGACGGCCGCGTGCTCGGGATTGCTGCTCCTCGCGAGGACGCCGCGGGCGATCCACGTGCGGAGGCCGAACTCGCCGACGCGTTTCGTGCCATCGATGGTGCCCGCTCGCTCTCCGAGATTCTCGACACGCTGACCACGTCGGTCGGCCGGCAGGCGAGTCGGGTCGCCGTGCTCCTCGTCCGTGGCCCGGAGCTTCGCGCCTGGCGGTCGGTCGGGCTCGGGTCTGCCGATCTCTCCTCACTGCATCTCGACACCGCCGGGATCGTGCGCGACGCCGTCCGGACGCAGTCCACGGCCTCCGCTGACAGATCGAGCAACGGCGACCGCTCGACACCTGCGTTTGCGGCCGCACGTCCCGCGCAGGATCGTCTGGCCGTTCCCCTCATCGTTGGCGGCGAGGTCGTCGCTGTGGTGTACGCGGATCAGGCGGACGGGGACGTCGGTAGCCGCCTCGCGCCAGCGACGTCGTGGCGCACGACCATCGAGCTGGTGACGCGGCATGCCGCACGAAGCCTCGAAGCGGTGACGGCCTTCCGCGCGGCGCAGCTGTATGTCGATCCGGGAGCTGTGGCGCGCGTCCCGGCCACGAGGCACGACGGTTGATTGGGACGTGACGAGGTCGGTCGCCCTTCTGATCACGCTTGGTGCGCTCTCGACACAGGCCGGCGCACAGCAGCTCGTCCCCACGGCGCATCCCCCGGTCCCTCGCTCGCTCGCACAGGTGTGGCTCGTTCCGGCGAACCAGGATCGCGCCGTCACGTCTGCGCCTCTCGCTACCGCACTCCGGTTCCTGGACGATGGCGATCCTGCGACCGCCGCGCCGCTCCTGGCGGCGGCTGCCCAAGTCCGCAGCCCCCTCTCCGACTACGCGATCTACTACCAGGCGGTCGCGGAGCAGACGCTCGGCCGCCACGAGACGGCCCGCGATGGATTCCGGGCGCTCGCCCAGCGCCAGCCGGCGGGCTATCTCGCGGAAGCCGCGGCGCTCGGTGAGGCCGAAGCGCACGAGGCACTCGGCGACCCCGAAAAGGCTGTTGCTGTTTACGAACGGCTCACCGCTCTCAAGACGGCAGCGCCTGACGATGTGCTGATGCGGCTGGCTGCGGCGGCGAAGGCGGCCGGCGAGCCGCAAAAGGCGGCGGAGGCCCTGGCCCGCGTGCACTTCGAGTTTCCGATGAGTTCGTCCGCAGCCGCCGCCACCGCTGAGTACAGCGCCCTGCCGGGCGTGCAGCCACTGGCCGCGGGAAATCAGCGCTACAAGCTCGAGCTCGGTCGCGCGCAGCGGCTGGCGGGAGCGCGGCAGTGGGCCCAGGCACGGACAGCGTTCGAGCAGCTCCGCCCTCATGCCCGGGGGGACGATTTCGAGCTCGTGACCCTGCGCCTGGCCGAGGCGGACCACTTCCAGCGGCGCTACCGCGCTGCAGCTGACCGGCTGCAGCCGCTCCTCGAGAAGGCCTCGAGACAAGGCGAAGCGCTCTACTACTACGCGGTGTCGATTCGCGCGCTTGGACGCCACACTGAATACATCGGCCTCGCGAGACGCATCTCCGTCGAGCTGCCCACCGAGAGCTGGGCAGAAGAGGCGCTGAACAACCTGGCCACCCACTACATCCTGGTCGACGACGACGAGAAGGCCGACCAGGTGTTCCGGGAGATGTACGAGAAGCACCCGCGCGGCCGCTATGCCGAGCGTGCCGCGTGGAAGGCCGGCTGGTGGGCGTTCCGGACCGGGCGCCACGAGCAGACGGTGAAGTATTTCGAACGCGCGGCCGTGGACTTCCCGCGGTCCGACTATCGTCCCTCGTGGATCTATTGGGCCGGCCGGGCCCACGAGGCCCTCGGGCAACGGGCGCTCGCCGAGGCGCGGTTCCTGCTGACGGCCAACGACTATCAGAACTGGTACTACGGCCGTCTCGCCCTGAGCCGCCTGAACGACCGTCGTCCGGAGGCGAGGGTGCTCTCGGAGGAGGCGCAGGCACCGTCGCCGCCACCGAACGAGCTGACCATTCGAGCCCTGCTCGAGATCGGCCGCTACCAGGACGCGCTCAACGAGCTCGCGTACGCCCGGAGGCTGTGGGGCGATTCCTCAATGCTGCAGGCGACGACGGCGTGGACGTCTCAGCAGCTCGCCCCCTCGAAGACGGGCAGCGAGCGGTTCAACCTGATGCGCGGCGGGATCAACACCATGCGGCGGGCGTATCCGCAGTTCATGGCCGCCGGCGGGGAGAACCTGCCACGCGGAGTCCAGACGGTCATCTTCCCGCTGGTGTACAGCGACCTCATCGCGAAGTACTCGGCGGAGAACAATGTGGACCCGTATCTGGTGGCAGCGCTGATGGCGCAGGAATCGTCCTTTGTCCCCGATATCCGTTCGTCGGCGGGCGCCGTTGGCCTGATGCAGCTGATGGCGCCGACGGCCCGGCGCTACGCGCGAACGCTGAAGCTCACGTATTCGGCGGCCCTCTTGAGGAATCCCGAGGCGAATGTGCGGATGGGGACGGCGTATCTCGCGGACAAGATCCGCGAGTTCGGCGCCGTGCACCTGGCGCTCGCCAGCTACAACGCGGGGGAGTCGCCGGTGAAGGAATGGATGGCCGAGCGGCCCCGCATCGAGCGCGAAGAGTTCATCGACGACATCCCGTACCCGGAGACGCAGACCTACGTCAAACGGATCCTCGGCACGATCAGCGACTACCGGCGGCTGTACCCGACGGCATTCGATCAGGGCAAGCCCCGGTCGAACCCCTAGTCGCGGCGGGCGGGCGCGCGGGTGGGATAGCGTTCGAACAGGGCCGCGACCGCGCTGTTGATCATTTCTGCGGCCTTCGTTCGATCGACTTCGAGGGGCCGGTCGATCCGGGCATGCCAGAGCTGCTCGCTGGTGGTGGGGTCGAGCAGGTTCACGACCAGGGTGCCGATCGCCGTCGGCTTGGTGCCCGGAGCACCGGTGGCCTGGGCGGACTGCATGGAGTGGTAGACGAGCTCCAGGTCGGCCTTTCCTTCGACCTTGGCCAGGCCGAGGGTTCCGAGCTCCCGCTCGACGGCGTCCACAATCAGCTTGTGAATGGTCGGATCGTAGGCGGTGTGCCCGCCGAACCAGTGGTACGTCTTGAACTTGGCAAAGTCCACCTTCTCGGCGGTCTTGGCGGTGACGGTCGGCTTCTGGGCCGAGACGGTGCCCATCTGGGCGACAAGGGCGAGCGCAACCAGCAACGCGGTTCTCATGAGGACTCCTGAACTTTCGGGGCTCTAGTAAACTACGACCTGACCGATGTCCAAGCTTACGGGATCGAAGAAGGCGAGGCAATTCACCGAGTCCGTCATCCGTGAGATGACCCGGTTGAACCAGCAGTATGGCGGCGTCAACCTCTCGCAGGGGTTTCCGGATTTTCCGGCGCCGGACGTCGTCAAGGAGGCCGCCTGCGCGGCCATTCGCGCCGATGTCAACCAGTACGCGGTCACGTGGGGCACGCGCGCGCTTCGCGAGGCGGTGGCTCGCGAGTTCTACGCGCCGCTACGGACTCGCCGTCGATGCCGACGGGCAGGTCACGGTGTGCTGCGGCGCCACCGAGGCGATGATGGCCACCATGATGGCGATCATCGACCCTGGCGACGAGGTCGTGATCTTCGAGCCCTTCTACGAGAACTACGGCCCCGACGCGATTCTATCGGGCGCGACGCCGCGCTACGTGCGGCTCGTGCCGCCCGCGCCGTCGGCCGGCCCCGATGCGGCGTGGACGTTCGACGCGGAGGAGCTGGCGGCCGCGTTCAGCGAGCGGACGAAGGCGATCATCCTCAACACCCCCAACAACCCGACGGGAAAGGTGTTCACCCGCGACGAGCTCGAGACGATCGCGATCTTGTGCCGCAAATGGGATGCGATTGCCATCTCGGACGAGATCTACGAGCACATCATCTACGACGGCGTCGAGCACGTGCCGATTGCCACGATCGAAGGCATGGCGGACCGCACCGTGACCATCAACAGCCTGTCGAAGACCTACAGCGTGACGGGCTGGCGGGTGGGCTGGACGATCTCGCCGCCCTCGCTCACGGGCGCCATCCGCAAGGTGCACGACTTCCTCACGGTGGGTGCGGCGGCGCCGCTGCAGGAGGCCGGCGTGGCGGCCCTCGGCGTGCCGGACAGCTACTACAGCGGGCTGGCCGAACGGTACCGCCAGCGGCGCGATCGGCTCCTCGGGATTCTGGAGCGGCACGGCTTCCTGTGCTACCGGCCGCGCGGTGCGTACTACATCATGACCGACATCGCGCGGTTCGGCTTTCCAGACGATGTGGCGTTTGCCAGGTACCTGGTCAAGGAGATCGGGGTTGCCGCCGTGCCGGGCAGCAGCTTCTATCGCAGCGCAGAAGCCGGGCGCACCAAGCTCAGGTTCTGCTTCTGCAAGCAGGACGAGACGCTGGACGAGGCCGACCGGCGGCTCGCTCACCTCGTGCCCGCTCACGCGAAAATACACTAGCGGGGAAGCTCGCCGGAAGTGCGAACTTAGAAGGAAGAACTACGAAGGACTCTGGCAGTGAGCAGTGTCCTTCTGAGTTCGTCCTTCTAACTTCGAAGTTCTTCGGAGTGGTCGCTCAGTATCTCGCGACCACTCCGAAGTAGACGCCTTTGACCAGAAACGCTCCGGAGTCGCGGTCGAGGAGCAGGCCGATGTCGAACGAGCGGTAGCCGAACTGCGCCCCGACGTTCCTGTTGAAGTTGAACGTGCCGTAGATGTCCAGGTCGGCGTAGTGCCCGTCGTAGTTCTCGAAAATATCGGGCATCTGAATGCCGCTGAACTCCCCGGTGATCGAGATGTTCGGGATGAAGTAGTACCGCGCGATGCCGCCGATGGCTGGAATGGGCGCCGCGACGCGGACGAACTCCCGCTGAACCAGAGCGTTCAATTCGGCCCTGATGTCGGTGTACTTGGCCTCGATGAGGAATCCGGCGAAGCCCCAGTTCCTGGCGAGGAAGTCGTACTCGTAGCCGAAGCGGTATGCATTCCATTCGAGCGACGACTCGACGGGCAGGCCGACCCGGTACCGCTGACCGTTGAAAATGATCTCGCGCACGAGCGTTGTCGACTGTTCGTAGTGCAGCGGGATGTACTGAAAGCGGAACTTGTGCTTGCGGCCCCCCTTGAGGACCGCCTGCAGCGCGGAAAGGCGATGATCCTGGAGGCCGAGATCCCTCTTGAAGTCGATCTCGGTGCCAATGATGCCGAGCGACTCGCTCTGAATGGACATCTCGGCCGTCGGGTTCCAGAAGCCGGCGCCGCCTTCGATGACGAAGCGCTCGCCCACAGGCTCCGGTGTCTGTGCGCCGGCGGGTACGACGCCAGCGAGAACAGCGACCAGGAGGGCCGGGAGCGTCGAACGCAGGCAATCGTACATGGCGGTAGCGGGTCGAGTGTGCATGACGCGCAGTTTCTCCGACGAGAGATGGAAACGCAGGCCCGCTGGGATAGGCGTCTCTGAGAGTAGCATCTTTCAAGACAGGAGTACAGAGCGCTGCTCAACAGTACGCGCAACGTGGGATTGAGGGACTTCGGGATTGAGGGACTTGGGATTGAGGGACTTGGGGACTTGGGATTCAGGGAATTCAAATCCCTGAATCCCTGAATCCTACCTCCCTCAATTCGTGATTAGGCTTCCGCTCCCTCGAGCGCGGGCGCGGTGCCGTTCAGGACGCCCAGGCAGCGGCGTGCGGCAGAGATGAGGATGACCACCGCGAGCACCATCATGATCGACGTGCAGATCGAGTTCACGTACCCCTGAACGTTGAGGGCAGGATCCGGACCGATGGCCTTCGGCCAATAGTTGTCGCGAACGTTGAGATACCCGGCCGTCAGCGTCGATGTGGCCACGAAGCAGAGCGGGCAGGAATGTGACCCACATGTACTTCGCCCGGCCCAGGTTGATGAGGATCGTCGTGCCGACAGCCAGCGCCACGCTGGCGAGCAGCTGGTTGGCCACGCCGAACATCGGCCAGATCATGTCGATGCTGCCGGTCCAGATGAAGTAGCCCCAGGCCAGACAGATGAGGCCCGTCGAGATGAGCGATCCAGGCAGCCAGTCCGGCCGCGCGAAGGGCTTGTAGACCCGCCCGACGAACTCCTGCAAGGCGAACCTCGCCACCCTCGTTCCAGCATCGATCGTCGTCAGGATGAACAGCGCTTCGAACATGATGGCAAAGTGGTACCAGTACGCCATCAGGCCGCGCATGCCTGGCAGGCGGCTGAAGATGTCCGCCATGCCGATGGCGAGCGACACGGCCCCGCCCGACCGCCCGATCACGTTCTCGCCGACCTGCGATTGCAGGTCCTGGAGGTGCGTCATCTGCAGCGGCACGCCCGCGGTGTCCTTGAGCGTGGCGAAGACGGCTGGCGACGTGTTGATCGCGTAGTAGTCGCCCGGCTGGAGCGTGGTGGCGGCGATGAGCGCCATCACACCGACGAGGCCCTCGAACAGCATCGCGCCGTACCCGATCGGCCGGATGTCGCTCTCCTTGTCCACCATCTTGGGCGTCGTGCCCGAAGCAATCAGCCCGTGGAAGCCTGAGATGGCGCCGCAGGCGATGGTGATGAAGACGAAGGGAAACAGGGGACCGGGGATGATCGGGCCGCCGCCGCCGATGTATTGAGAGAAGGCCGGTGCCTGGATCTCCGGGTTGACGAGCACCACGCCGATCACGAGCAGCCCGATCGTGCCGAGCTTCATGAACGTGCTCAGGTAGTCGCGGGGCGTCAGGAGCATCCACACAGGCAGCACGGACGCCGCAAAGCCGTACAGCGCCAGGAGCAGCGTCAGCTGGTGCTTGCTGAGCACGAAGTACTCGGCGAAGCTGGACGCCGCGACCCGCTCACCGAGGATCACGCAGATGATCATCGCGATGATCCCGCCCCAGGTGGCCTCCGTGATGTGTCCCTTGCGCCAGACGAACATGTAGAAGCCCATGAACACGGCGAGCGGGATCGTCGCGCCGATCGTGAAGAGCCCCCACGCGCTCTCGGCCAGCGCGTTGACGACCACGATGCCGAGGCCGGCGAGCGCGATGACGACGATGAAGATCACCGCGATGGAGGCGGTGATGCCGGCGAGCGGGCTGATCTCGGTGCGCGCGATCTCGCCGAGCGACCGGCCTCCGCGCCGCGTCGAGCCCCAGAGGACCGTCATGTCGTGCACGGCGCCCGCGAGGCAGCAGCCTGCCACGAGCCAGATGAACCCGGGCGCGAAGCCAAACTGCGCGGCCAGCGTCGGGCCGACCAGCGGGCCCGCGCCGGTGATGGCGGCGAAGTGATGCCCGAAGAGCACCCACCGGGTCGTCGGATAGTAATTGTGGCCGTCGTACTTCGAGTGCGCGGGCGTGACGCGCGTATCGTCAAGCACCATGACCTTCGCCGCGATGAACGCGCTGTAGTAGCGGTACGCGATGGCCATGATGCACAGGGTGGGCACCACGAGGTAGAGAGCATGCATAAGGGCGGATTCTATCGCTATACTCGGTTTGGTGTCACCCTTCAGCCGCCTCCTTGCCTACCTGCAGCCGTACAGGAGCGACTTCGTCAAGGGCCTTCTCGCCGTGGTCGCTACCACCGGCATCACCCTGACCGCCCCCTGGGTTCTGCAGCACGCGATTGACGACCTCACGCTCGGGGTCACGAGGGGGAAACTGGCCTGGTACGGGGCCCTGCTCGTCGGCATCGGCGTGGTGGGCGGGGTATTCCGCTTCCTGATGCGCCGGATTCTCACCGGGGCCTCCAGGCACATCGAGTACGACCTCCGGAACGACTTCTTCGCCCATCTGCAGCGGCTGCCGCCGTCCTTTTTCCAGCGGCGTCGGACGGGCGACCTGATGTCCCGGGCGACGAGCGATTTGAACGCCGTGCGGATGATGGTCGGGCCATCCGTCATGTACTCCGCCAACACCCTGCTCGGGTTTGCCGGCGGGCTGACCTTGATGCTGTCGATCGACGCCTGGTTGACGCTGGTCGCGCTCCTCCCGCTCCCGTTCGTTTCGGTTTCCGTGAAGATGTTCGGGAGTGCGATTCACCGCCGCTTCGAAGAAATCCAGGCGCAGCTCTCCGAGGTGAGTGCCGTCGCGCAGGAGTCGCTCTCCGGCGTCCGCGTCGTCCGGGCGTACAGGCAGGAAGCGGCGGAGCTCGCCCGTTTCCGGCGCGCCAACGAAGAGTACGTGCGCCGCAACCGCCGGCTCATCGCGCTTCAGGGTTTCTTCTTCCCCAGCATGGCGTTCTTCCTCGGGCTGGGAGCCATGCTGGTGCTCTGGCAAGGGAGCCGCCAGGTCATCCTGGGACGGATCACGATCGGCCAGTTCGTCGCGTTCAATGCCTACCTGACGATGCTGGCCTGGCCGATGATCGCGTTTGGATGGGTCACCAACATGGTCCAGCGGGGCATGGCCAGCTGGAAACGGATGCTCGACATCCTCGACGAGGTGCCTGCCATCCGCGACGAGGTCTCCGCCGCTGAAGCGAACGCAGCGAGCGCGTTCGGCGGTCCCGTGCACGGCGACGTGGAGTTTCGCGATCTCACCCTCTCGTACGGCGACGTGCCCGTGCTGCAGCACGTGTCGGCGCGTGTGCCGGCAGGCCAGACCGTTGCGCTCGTCGGGCCCACCGGATCGGGCAAGTCCACGCTCATCAGCCTGCTGGCCAGGCTGCAGGATCCCCCGCCCGGCACGGTGTTCATCGACGGGCGCGACGTGCGCCAGATCCCCCTCGCCGTGCTCCGCGGCGCCATCGGCTTCGTGCAGCAGGAGCCCTTTCTCTTTTCCGACACCATCGCGGCGAACATCGCGTTCGGGCTCGATGCTTCGATTGGGTCAGGAGGGTCAGGAGGGTCAGGTGGGTCAGGCGGGTCAGGCGGGTCAGGTGGGTCTGGAGGGTCGGGAGCGCCTGCGGCTACACCGAGCGGAGGCCATGCGACGCCGACGCTCGGTGTCGGCGTCAGTTCGCGGCGGGGGTGGGGCCCCGCCGCAAGTGAAGAAAAGCTGACAGGCGGGCTGGCAGATCGGCAGGCACGCATCGAGGCGGCCGCGGCGATCGCGCGGCTCGACAAGGACGTCGCCGGCTTCCCGAAGGGCTACGACACCATGGTCGGGGAGCGCGGCCTGACGCTGTCAGGCGGGCAGAAGCAGCGCACGGCCATTGCCCGCGCGGTCATTACCGATCCGCGAATTCTCGTCCTCGACGACGCCCTCTCCGCCGTCGACACGTACACCGAGGAGGAGATCCTTTCGCGCCTGCGCGGCGTGATGCGCCAGCGGACGTCGTTCATCGTGTCGCACAGAATTTCGACCGTCCGCGACGCCGATCAAATCCTCGTCCTCGACGCCGGGCGCATCGTCGAGCGCGGCACGCACGACTCGCTGGTCGAGCGCGGCGGCATGTACGCAGACCTCCACCGGAAGCAGCTGCTCGAGGAAGAGCTCGCGGCCTCGTGATGCAGCACGACGACGAGATCCTCGGCAAGGCGTACGACGCGCGTTTGATGCGGCGCCTGCTGGTCTACCTGGTGCCGTACTGGCGGCAGGTGGCGCTGGCGGCCACGGCCATCCTGATCGGTGCAGGGGCGGCGCTTGCGCAGCCCTATCTCGTGAAGGTGGCCATCGACGGCTTCATCGCCACGGGCGAGATTGTCGGCCTGGGCCGGCTCGCCGGGTTGTATCTCGCCATTCTGGTCATCGCGTTCGGCGCGGAGTATCTGCAGACGTGGACCATGCAGATGACCGGCCAGCGGATCATGTTCGACATCCGCATGGCCCTGTACGGGCACCTGCAGAAGCTCGACCTGCGCTACTACGACAAGAACCCCGTTGGCCGCTTGATGACCAGGGTGACGTCGGACGTGGACGCGTTGAACGAGCTCTTCACGTCCGGCGTGGTGACGATCTTCGGCGACGTGCTGACGCTTGTCGGGATCATGGTCGTGATGCTGGGCATGAACTGGCGCCTGGCGCTCGTGGCTTTCGCGGTGCTGCCGCTCATCGTGCTCGTCACGCAGTGGTTCAGAAAGAACGTCCGCGAGTCGTACCGGGTCGTGCGGGGCTGGATCGCCCGCATCAATGCCTTCCTGCAGGAAAACATCACGGGGATGGCCACGGTGCAGCTCTTCCGCCGCGAAGCGCTCAATTTTTCGCGCTTCGACGAGATCGATGCCCGCCATCGGGACGCGAACATCGAATCGATCTTCTACTACGCCGTGTTCTACCCTGCGATCGAGGCGATTGGCGCGCTGGCATCAGCGCTGATCATCTGGTACGGCGGCTGGCTGGTGATCGGTTCGAGTCCGGACAACGGCGACCAGGTGCTGACGCTCGGGGCACTGGTGGCGTTCCTGCAGTACTCGCAGCGCTTCTTCCGTCCGATCAGCGACATGTCGGAGAAGTTCAACGTCCTGCAGTCGGCGATGGCCTCGTCGGAGAGGATCTTCGGGCTGCTCGACGAGCCGGTTGCCATCAGCTCGCCGGCCGAGCCCCTTCACCCCCAGGCTGGCGGGGGACACATCCGGTTCGAGGGTGTCTGGTTCGCCTACAACCCCCCGGCGAATCCGTCCGACTCTGCCGCTCCGGAGTGGGTGCTCAAGGATGTCTCCTTCGAAGTCCGGCCGGGCCAGCGTGTGGGCATCGTCGGCGCGACGGGATCGGGCAAGACGACCTTAATCAACTTGCTGCTGCGCTTCTACGACGTGCAGCGCGGGCGAATCACCGTCGACGGCGTCGATATCCGCCAGCTCGATCTCGCCGGGCTCAGGTCGCTCTTCAGCCTCGTGCTTCAGGACGTGCACCTGTTCTCGGGAACCATCGCGGACAACGTGCGGCTCGGGCACCAGGAGATTGACGATGCCCGCGTGCGCGCGGCGGCTCGGGCGGTGCACGCCGACCGGTTCATCGACCAGATGGCCGGCGGCTACGGCGCCGCCGTCGCCGAACGTGGGTCCACCCTGTCAGTCGGCCAGAAGCAGCTGCTGTCGTTCGCCCGCGCGCTGGCGTTCGACCCGAAGATCCTGGTCCTCGACGAAGCCACGTCGAGCGTGGATACCGAGACCGAGCACCTCATCCGCGATGCGTTGACGACGCTGATGGCGGGACGCACCACCATCGCCATCGCCCATCGGCTTTCCACCATCCAGGACATGGACCAGATTCTGGTCCTCCACAAGGGCGTCCTGCGCGAAGCGGGGACGCACCAGGAGCTGCTGGCGGCACGGGGACTGTACTTCCGGTTGTTCGAGCTGCAGTTCAAGCAAACCGAGGTCAAGACCTAGCGAAGTGCTGAGTGCCGAATGCTGATTGCTAAGCTAAGTCAGCAATCAGCACTTACCAATCCGCACTGTCGTGGTTCTCAGTTAGTTCCGCCGGCGGGCGCCAAGGGCCGCGACGGCAGGGGATCCGGTGTCGGGTCCGGCGCTTGCGGGGCGGTTGCGGGCGGGCGGGCGGCTTCGGCTCGGCGGAAGAGGCGGTCCATGAAGCCTGGCGCCGTGGCCTTCGGATTCCAGCCGAGGCGGAGCACGGTAATCCGGACCGACTTCCGGCCGAATCGGAGCGCATCGTGGCAGCTCCACATGTAGAGGTCGACCTCGCGCCCCTGGACGGCGGGCCCCGTGTCCAGCACCGAGTAAATCCCGTCGTAGCTCGAGTCCGGCGACTCGATTTCGATGATCGAGCCAAGCGGCAGGAACGTTGGGTCGGCGGCGGCCACGCCTGACAGCGGTGCCACGCCGGCGGCCGTGACCGAACCCTTGCAGTAGGCGGTCGCCGAGAACATGTGGCGCGTGCCCGGCTCCGGCGGCGGCATCACGTCGGCAACGGTAGTACTGCCGGCAGCGTCCTTCGAGTCCAGCATCGTGGCCTCGTAGAGCCACACGAAGCCGGCTGCGGCGACGGCCCCGACGAGCAGCTTGCGCCAGAACGAACCGACCAGAAGCACACAGGAATTGTAGATTGCTGAGTGCTAAATGCTGATTGGAATTCCAGTTGGGCCGCACGGCCGAGCTGCCGTTGTGCGCAGCCGCCGACAAAACTGCGATGTACCAAATCAGCAATCAGCAATCAGCAATCAGCATTCTCAGCGAGCCGCCCCCTTCCGAACCTGCGCAGAACTGCCAGCGCCACCCCGTAGGCGATCACGGCGAGGAGGAGGGCCGCCACCGTGGACCCCAGCATGAACGGCCAGAAGAGGGGTTCGAGCAGCGTCCCGAGCTCGGCCCAGAACTCACGCCTCCAAAGCGGCAGGGCGAAGGCCTCGACCAGCCGATCGCGAAACCCCTCCGGCAGGTTCGTCTGGAGAAGGAATGCGCCGAGCATCGTCGCCGAGGCATAGAAGGGCACGATCACCCACGGCAGGTTCGAGTAGACCCCGAGCAGGACCGCTACCCGATTGAGGTTGAAGACGAAGGCGACCGCGAGGCCTCCGATGGTGTGGAGGCCAAACAAGGGGTTGAAGCCAAAGAACACGCCGACGGCATAGGCGGCGGCCGTGCGCGTGGGCGTGTCATGGACGTGCAGGAGGACCTCGATCCACCGGCGCGGCGCCCGCTGCCGTTCCTCTTTCATCGAAAGTGCGTATACCCGCCAGGAAGCGGCGTGTCGCTCGACGAATCCCCCGCGATCCGCCGCAGGACGACCGCTGTCTCGCGCGTGCACACGCCGATCCGCGTCAGGGGCACGTCACTGCCTTGCGCCACGGACCGCAGCCGGTGCCGCAGGCGCGGGCGGACGGTAAACAGCAGCTCGTAATCGTCTCCGCCCGAAAGCGACTCCGTCACCGGATCCAGGCCGCGCGCGGCAAACCAGGTCCGCGTTTCCTCGCCGATCGGCAACGCGCCCGCGTCGATGATGGCGCCCACACCGCCGGCTTCTGACAGGCGCCGCACCCCGTCGGCGACACCGTCGCTCAGGTCGATGGCAGCTGTCGCGGCCCGGTTTCTTCCGAGCAGCAGCCCGGTGCGCACGCGGGGCTCCGGATAGAGGAATCGTGCGGCGTTGTCGCCGGCCGCGCCGCCGGCGCCATCCGCCAGCTGCTGCCGGCCCGCCGCTGCCGCCCCGACCGATCCGGTCACGTAGATCTCGTCACCAGCCCTGGCGCCGGAACGCGCCAGCACCTGGCGCCGCTTGACGCTTCCGGACACCGTCACATCGATGACCATCGGTCCCGGCGTCCGCGTCAGGTTGCCGCCGACCACGTGAAGACGGTGGCGCTTGGCCAGGGCCGTGAGCCCGGACACGATCGCGTCGAAGTCCCGGCAGGACAGCGCCGACGGAAGTGCGAAGGAAAGAAGCGCCAGACGAGGCACGGCGCCCATTGCCGCCAGGTCGCTGAGGTTCACGGCCAGGGCCCGGTGACCGATGGCGGCCGGCGGCACGTAGCGCCGATCGAAGTGCACCCCCTCCACGATCGCGTCGACGCTGAGCACCTCGAGGCGGTTCCGCTCCGGCTCCACCACCGCGGCATCGTCCCCGATCCCGACGAGGAGCCATGGTGGCGCCGGCGCAAGCTGCTGCTGGATCCGTGCGATCAGATCGCGCTCCGAGAGCTCGGACACCGCAAGGTCAGGCGAAGGAGGCTGCAGGCTGCTCCTCGCTACTTCGCATAGTCGACCGCACGGGTCTCCCGGATGACGGTCACCTTGATCTGGCCGGGATACTCGAGCTCGTTCTCGATGCGCCGCGCGATGTCCTTGGACAGCCAGATGGCTTCTTCGTCAGAGATCTTCTCGCTCTCGACCATGATCCGGATCTCGCGTCCCGCCTGCAGGGCAAACGACTTGGACACGCCCTTGAACGAATCGGCGATGCCCTCGAGCTTCTCGAGGCGCTTGACGTACGACTCCAGGATGTCGCGACGCGCGCCCGGCCGGGCCGCGGAGATCGCATCGGCTGCCTGCACGATCATCGCCTCGAGCGAGGGCCAGTCGATGTCCATGTGGTGGGCGGCCATGGCCATGACGACGGCCTCGTTCTCGCCGTGCTTCCGGAGGAAGTCGATGCCCAGCTCGAGGTGCGTGCCCTGCATCTCGCGGTCGATCGCCTTGCCGATATCGTGCAGGAAGGCGGCCCGCACGGTCGTGTGGGCATCGAGGCCGACCTCTTTCGCCATGATGCCGGCCAGCCGCGCGACCTCGGCGGAATGCGCGAGCACGTTCTGTCCGTAGCTCGTGCGGAACTTCAGGCGGCCCATCAGCCGGTGGATCTCCGGGTGCAGATCGTGGAGGCCGAGCTCGAAGGCCACGGCCGCCCCTTCCTTGCGGACGGCCTCGTCGGTCTCGTCCTTGACCTTCTGGACGACCTCTTCGATGCGCGCCGGGTGGATGCGGCCATCGGCAATCAGGCGCTCGATGGACAGCCGGGCCACTTCGCGGCGGTACGGATCGAAGCCCGACAGGATGATGGCGCCGGGCGTGTCGTCGACGATGAGGTCCACGCCCGTGGCCTGCTCGAGCGCGCGGATGTTGCGTCCCTCGCGGCCGATGATGCGTCCTTTCAGGTCGTCGCTCGGGAGGTCCACGACCGACACGGTCGTTTCGATGGCGTGCTCGGCCGCACAGCGCTGAATCGCTTCCGTGATGTACTGCTTGGCGCGGTCGACGGCGGTTTCGCGCGCCTCGGTGTCGAGGCGCTTCAGCAGGTTGGCCGAATCGTGCCGCGCGTCGCCCTCGATCTGCTTGATCAGCAGCTCCTTGGCTTCGTCGGCGCTGAGCGAGGCCACGCGCTCGAGCTCGTGCTTCTGCTCGGCGACCAATTGTTCGTAACGAGCGGCGGCGGCGTCGGTAGCCTTGGCGCGCTCCTCGACGGCTTTGGTGCGCGCCGCCAGGTCCTTTTCGACGCGATCGACAGCGGCCTGGCGCTCGGCGAGCGCCGTGTCCTTGCGGGCCAGGGTCTGCTCGAGCGCCTGCACCTGCCTGCGCTCCTCGCTCGCCTTGCGTTCGGCGGCCACCAGGAGGTCGTGCGCCTTTTCCTTGGCTTCGAGCAGCGCTTCCTTCTTGCGGGTTTCGACTTCGCGCTCGGCCTCGCGGATGACGCGGGCGGCGTGCTCGTCCGCCTTGCCGATGGTCTGCGCGGCAATCCGCCTCCGGTTCGCGACCCAGAGGGCGAACACGAGGGCCGCCGTCAGAGCGGTGACCAGGGCGTCGATCACGTAACCGTAAATCGGCACTGTTCGGACTGCGTCGTTGAGGGGAGACGAAGGCCCCGCTTTGCCGTGTGGGGAGGTCGATGAACCTGCGTAAGCAGGTGGAACCGCTCAGAAAAGCCGCGCTTCAGGCTTCCTCGAACCGAGGCATGCGCACCACGCGGCGTCGCGACTCACTTGGATGAAACGTTGGCTCAAACGAGCCTACCGCCATCACGCGCAAAGCAGGGAAATACTCGGGAGATCTTAGGCCATCAGGACGCGGTCAAGCAAGCGTTCGAGCTCGGAGGCGCGCTCGGCCAGCTGCCCGTCCCTGGCGCGCCCGCTCTCGCGGCACCGAAAGAGCTCGTCGGCGACGTTGAGCGCCGCGAGCACCGCGACGCGCAGCGCGTCGCCCCCGTTTGGCGCGGAATCGGCCGCCGCCTGCATCTTCTGCTCGACGTAGCTCGCCAGCCGCGCGACGTACTCCGCCTCGAGCGCCGTCTTGATGGGATAGCGCTGGCCGTGAATCTCGATGGGGATGGTCCGGCCTTCGTCTGTCACGTCGCGCCGCTACAGGTTCAGCGCCTCGAGCTGCTCGAGCATCTCCCCGACGCGCGTGCGGATGAGGTCGCGCTCCTCCTTGAGGCTCACGAGCTCGGCGCCCACCGTTTCGGTCGACGCCAGCCGTCCGCGCATGGCCTCGAGCTCGCGCGACAGCCGCTGGTTCTCGGCCTCCGCCCGGCCCTGATCGGCTTTCATCCCCTCGACGAGGCTGACGAGCAGCCGTACTTTCTCCTCGAGTCGATCGATCGGTTCGAGGTCCACGCTTCTGGTCGCTGTTTTCGCCATATCCGCTATCTCTGTGTTGCGCCGTGCTCGCGGACGAGCGCGGCGAGAATGGTGTCGACGCTCTGCTGGACCTCGGCGTCGGTCAATGTACGATCCGGCGCCTGGAACGTCAGCCGGATCGAGAGACTGATGGAACCCTCCGCGATGCCCTTGCCCGCATACCGATCGAAGAACGTGATATCCGCGAGCGGTGCGGGCGCGGTCAACGTCGTCGTGCCCGCGACCGCCTGAATGGTGCCACGAATGATCGCTGCAGGCAAGGCATCAGGTACCACGATCGACACGTCGCGGACGACGTGCGGGTGCCGGGGCAGCAGGACGACGCGCTCCTGGCCGTGATCGAAGCGCGGCACGCGCGTCAGCGTCAGCTCCGCCACGAAGATGCGGTCGGCTTTCGGCGCGCCTCTGCCATCCGCGACGACCGGGGCGAGGAGCCCGGCAACACCGGCCGGATCGATCGCGGGCTTGCCGCCCTTGGCGGGCGCGGCGTCGCCTCGCGGGACGAGCCCGAGCCGCGCGGCCTGCCCCGCAACCAGGAACCCGACGGTGGCAGGCTCGAGCCGAAGATCTGCGCCGAGTGTGGTCGCGACGCGCTCGAGCACGCCCGTCACGTCGAAGAAGTCCACCTCGCGGCCCGTGCCCAGACCAATGGGTCGGAGTCGCGGTACCCGTCCACGCCAGCCCGACCGCGCGTTCTTCGCCGCCTTCACGTGTGAACCTGGCGCCAATCTCGAAGAGCGCCACGTCCCTGCGGCCATGTCGGCGGTTGCGCGCCACGGCGTCGACCAGCCCGGGCAGCAGAGACGGCCGCAGCGTATCGAACAAGCCCGACAGCGGGTTGGCCACGCCGACCAGATCCGCCTCCGGGCCCGGAGCGAAGGTTCGGGCCGCGCTCGCTTCGACGAACCCGAACGTGATCGCCTCAGACAGGCCCGCCGCCGTCAGCACGTCGCGGAGCCGTCGTTCCTGTTGAAGACGCGGATCCGGCGCAGGCGCGGTCTGCGTCATCGGTGGAAACGCCGCCTCGATGCGATCGAAGCCGTAGTGACGTCCGACCTCTTCGATCAGGTCGATTTCGCGCACGAGATCGACCCGGAACGTTGGTACCTGTACGGTCCACCCGTCGGGGCCCGGGGCGACCGTCATTCCGAGCGCGCTCAGAATTCTGGTCACGTCGGCGTCCGGCACCGACAGCCCCAGCATGGCCGCCAGCCGCGTGCGCCGGAGCGCGATGGTCGCCGTCGCGGCGGGCGAGGGGTAGCCGTCCACGATCGGACCAACGAGGCGGCCGGCGCCTATCTGCATCATGATCGACAGGGCCCGCTGCAGCGCGACGACGGGAGCGTTGATGTCGGCGCCCCGCTCGAAGCGCGACGACGCCTCGGTCTTGAGGCCGAGCCGCTTGCTCGTTCGGCGGACCGACGCCGGCTTGAAGTACGCGCTCTCGAACACGACCGTCCGCGTCGTCGGCGAGATCTCGGATGCGCTGCCGCCCATGACCCCGGCCACGGCCTGCGCCCGGTCCCGATCGGCGATGACCAGCATCTCGGCGTCGAGCGTGCGGGCGACGCCGTCGAGCGTGGTCAGCCGCTCGCCAGCCGTCGCGCGCCGGATCCGCAGCGCGCCGCCGGCCAGGGTGTCCAGGTCGAAGGCGTGGAGCGGGTGGCCCAGCTCCAACAGCACGTAGTTGGTGATGTCCACCAGCGGGCTGATCGGCCGCACGCCGGCGGCCTGCAGGCGGCCGGTCATCCACGCCGGCGACGAAGCCTGGACCACGTCGCAGACCGCGGCCGCGTACCGCGGGCAGAGCACTGCATCTTCGATGGTGACCGCCACCCGGTCCGACGAGCCGATTGGAGCGTGCGCCAGCGGGACGGGGGCGCCGTCCGCCTCGGACGGAAGCCGAAGGGGCAGGTCGTAATTCGTGGCGATTTCTCGAGCAAAGCCCAGCACGCTCAGGCAGTCGGGCCGATTGGCGGTCACCTCGAAGTCGATGACCGCGTCAGGCCCTGTAGGCCCTGTAGACCCTGATGCCCCGGGCACGTTGACGGGCTCGATCGACGCCACCTCGAAGCCGCGGAGCGCAAGCGCCTCCGCGATCTCGGCAGGAGAGGCCGTGACGTCGACGAAGTCTCGAACCCACGAGGTCAGCAAGCGCATACGTATTCGATGAATTTGATCATCTGATCATCTGGTCATTTGGTCATTGATCGCTAAACGCCAGAAGGTCCCAAGTGCCCAGCTAACCAAATGACCAAATGACCAAATGACCAAATGACTAGATGCCGAACTTCAAGCTTCGAACTGTTCCAGAAACCGAAGGTCGTTTTCGTAGAACAACCGGATGTCCGACACCTGGTGGCGCAGGATGGCCATGCGCTCGATCCCGAGACCCCAGGCGAACCCGGTCACGCGTTCGGCGTCGTACCCGACGGCCTCGAACACCGCCGGGTGGACCATGCCGCAGCCGCCCAACTCGATCCATCCGGTCTGCTTGCACATCTGGCAGCCCGTGCCGTCGCACTGCCAGCAGCTGATGTCGATTTCGGCGCTCGGCTCGGTGTACGGAAAGAAGCTCGGCCTGAAGCGCACGCGCGACGAGGGCAGGAAGACTTCACGCACGAACGCCAGCAGCGTGCCCTTCAGGTGCGCCAGCGAGATCCCTTCGCCGACGACCAGCGCTTCGACCTGGCCGAAGGCGGGCGAGTGGGTGAGATCCAGGTCGTCTCGCCGATAGACCCGGCCCGGAACCGCGATGCGGATGGGCGGCTCGTGCGTCTGCATGTACCGGATCTGCATCGACGAGGTATGCGTCCGCATCAGCGTCCGCACATCGTCTGCCCGACCGCTGTCGCCCTTGATCGGCGTGGCGAGGTACAGGGTGTCCTGCATGTCGCGCGCGGGGTGCTCCTCGGGCATGTTGAGCGCGTCGAAGCAGTGCCACTCGTCTTCGATCTCGGGTCCGTCGACGATGGCGAAGCCCATTCGCGTGTAGATGGCTTCCATGCGCTCGCGCACGATGGTCAACGGATGCCGATGTCCGAACGCGGGCTGGCGGCCCGGCAGCGTGACGTCCACGGCGCCGGCCGGCCGCGCGCTGGCAGCCGCCGACTCCAGATGGGCGGTCCACCGGCTCTCGATCGCCTGCTTCAGGTCGTTGGCGTGACGGCCGATCGCCTTCTTCTCTTCCGGGGATGCGGTGGCAATCTGCTGCATCCAGGAAGCGACGACGCTGTTCTTGCGGCCAAGGTATTTGTCGCGGACGGTCTGCGCATCGCGCGAAGACGACGCGGCGGCGAGATCGGCCGTGAACCGGTCGATCTCGCGCTGGACGGCGGCGTGGTCGGGGAGGCCCATCGGCCGGGAGCCGCGCGCGTCAGGCGCGCGCGGCGGCCTTGGCGGCGCCCTTCGCCTGTTTGGCGAGGGTGGCGAATGCGGCAGGGCTCGAGATGGCGAGCTCCGACAGCTGCTTGCGATCGAGCGTGACGCCGGCCGCCTTGAGGCCGCTGATCAGCTGCCCGTAGGTCAACCCCTGCTCGCGCGCGGCGGCATTGATGCGGACGACCCACAGACGGCGGAAATCGCGCTTCTTCCTGCGGCGACCGACGAACGCGTACTTGAGCGCGGTGTCGACCGACTCCTTCGCCGCACGGTACAGCTTGCTCTTGTTGGCGTAATAGCCCTTGGCCAGGCCGAGAAGCTTTTTCCTCTTGGCGCGGCGGACGGTTCCTCTTTTTACACGCGGCATTTCTGACTCCTGACCGGCTTCAGACTCGGGCTTCAGGCTCAGCGGATTCAGCCGTACGCCTTGAGCCGTAAGCCTGCACGTCACTTGTACGGGAGCATCCTCGCGAGCTTCGGCGCGTCGACGTCGGCCACCGTGGTGGTGCCCCGCAGCCCGCGCTTCCGCTTCGTCGTCTTGCTGCTCAGGATGTGCTGCTTGAACGCCTTGCTCCTGAGAAACTTTCCACTCTTGGTCCGCTTGAAGCGCTTCGCGGCGCCGCGGTGGGTCTTCAGCTTTATCTTCTTGGCCACGTCGGTTCCTTTGACTGTTCTGCTACTTCGCCTGCACCGCCGCCGCGGCCGGCTTCGCCCGGCCGCCGCCCCCGGAGGGCTTGCGGCTGAGGATCGTGTGCATCTGGTTGCCTTCCATCCGGGGCATCGTCTCGGGGACGGCGACCTCTGACAGCTCCTGCACCAGGCGCTCGAGAATGCGTCGCCCGATCTCCGGGTGCGCCATCTCGCGGCCCCGGAAGAAGATCGTCGCCTTGACCTTGTCCCCGTCTTCGAGGAAGCGCTCGATGTGCTTCTTCTTGAACTGGTAGTCGTGCTCGTCGACCTTCGGCCGGAACTTGATCTCTTTGACCAGGATGACCTTCTGGTGCTTCTTCGCTTCGCGCGTGCGCTTCTGCTCCTGGTACTGATACTTCCCGAAGTCCATGATGCGGCAGACCGGCGGCACGGCGGTCGGCGAGATCTCGACCAGGTCGAGTCCCTTCTGCTTCGCTATGGCCAGGGCCTGCGGCGGCGGCATGATGCCGAGTTGCTGCCCGGTGTCGTCGATGACGCGGATTTCGCGGACGCGGATTCGTTCGTTCACCCGAGTGCGGTCGTCACGCCGTGGACTTCGATCGAAAGCGATAATGGCCTCCTAACGGAATTAACTATTTACAATTCAAGATTTACAATTCGTCGTCGCACGCACAGGCGGGGCAACGCATTGTAAATTTTGAATCGTAAATTCCTAATTGCTCTGCCCCCGGGCCGCCGCTTCTGTCAGTGCGGCGGCTATAAACGCCTCGGTCGTGCTTGCTCCCTGGTCGCCGCCTGCCCGCGTACGCACCGATACCGTGCCCTCCGCCGCTTCCCGGTCCCCGACCACCAGCATGTAGGGGACCTTCTGCAGCTGGGCCTCTCGAATCTTATATCCAATCTTTTCCTGGCGCGCGTCCAGGTCCACCCGAAGACCCGCGGTCTTGAGGCTGGCCACGACGGTGCCGGCGTAGTCCAAATGCCGGTCCGCGATCGGCAGGACGCGGGCCTGCAGCGGGGCCAGCCAGAGCGGGAAGGCCCCGGCGAAATGCTCGGTCAGCACAGCGATAAAGCGCTCAAAGCTGCCGAAAATGGCCCGGTGGATGAGGACGGGGCAGTGTTCGGCGTTGTCCGCGCCGATGTATTTCAGCCCGAAACGCTGGGGCATCTGGTAGTCCAGCTGAATCGTGGCGCACTGCCATTTCCGCCCGATGGCGTCCGTCACGTCGAAGTCGATTTTCGGCCCGTAAAAGGCGCCGTCGCCTTCGTTCAGCTCGTAGGCCTGTCCGGCCTGATCGAGCGCCGCCCTGAGCTGCGCCTCAGCGTGGTCCCAGGTGGCCACCTCGCCGAGGAACTCCGGCGGCCGCGTGGCGAGCTTCGCGGTGAACGGCAGCCTGAAGTCGGCGTACACGCGCTGGACCACCCCGATCAGCCGTGCCACCTCGTCGCCGATCTGCTCGGGCGTGACGAAGCAGTGGCCGTCGTCTTGAGAGAACTGGCGGACACGCGTGAGCCCGGAGAGGACGCCCGATGCCTCGTTGCGGTGAAGCGGCGTCTGCTCGTGAAGGCGCAGCGGCAGGTCGCGGTAGCTTCGTACCTCGCTCGCGAAGACCAGCATGTGGCCGGGGCAGTTCATGGCCTTGACGCCCATGGCCTCCGGGGCCTCGTGCCTGCCGGCATCGGCAGAACCAGCGGCGCCCGGCTCGGCGTCGATGAGGAACATGTTCTGCCGGTAGTGCGCCCAGTGGCCGGACGTCTCCCAGAGCGCCTTGTTGAAGACGAGCGGCGTCTTGACCTCGACGTACCCGTTGGGCAGCAGCACGTCACGCATGTAGTTGGCGAGCGTGTTGTACAGGGTCGTGCCCTTGTCGAGCCAGAACGCGGCGCCAGGGGCCCACTGATGGAACGTGAACAGCCCCAGCTCGCGGCCAAGCTTCCGGTGGTCGCGCTTCTTCGCTTCCTCGATCTGAGTGAGGTACGCCTTCATCTCCTTTTCGGAGGCGAAGGCCGTGCCGTAGACGCGCTGCATCGGCTGGTTGCGCGCGTCGCCCTTCCAGTAGGCGTTCGACGTCGTCAGCAGTTTGAATGCTTTCAGCCGCCCGGTTGAAGGCACGTGAGGGCCGACGCAGAAGTCGACGAAGGTCTCCCGGTCCTTGATGGTGTAGCAGGAGACCTCGGACTGCCCTTCGGTCTTCTCCTCGATGAGCTGCACCTTGAGCGGCTCGCCGCGGCCGGCAAAGAACACCCTGGCCTCGTCGCGCGGCCACAGCTGACGCTCGTAGACGAGGTCCTGCGACGCGAGCTCGCGCATCTTCTTCTCGATGGCCTCGAGGTCTTCGGGCACAAAGGGGCGCGGCACGACGAAGTCGTAGAAGAAACCCTCGTCGGTGGCCGGGCCGATGCCGCATTGCACGCCGGGGAAGAGATTCGTGACCGCCGCCGCCAGCAGGTGCGCCGTGCTATGCCGCAGCAGCCCGAGCGCTTCCGGGCTGTCCTGGGTCACCACCCGGACGGCGCTGTCCTTGCGCAGGGCGAAGTCCAGATCGACGAGCTTGCCGTCGACGACGCCCGCGAGAGCCGCCTTCGCCAGCCGCGGCGAGATTGATTCCGCCACGTCGAGCACACGAGTGCCGGCGGGTACGGTCCGAGTGGACCCATCAGGAAGCGTGACGTTGAGCTGACTCATTTACGGGGGTAGTGCAGACCGACTTCGATGGTAGGCACGGGTGGACTCGAACCACCGACCTCCTGCGTGTCAAGCAGGCGCTCTAACCTCTGAGCTACGCGCCTACATACTGCGAAATCAGGCGTTTAGACGAACAGACAGTATACCAGAATCAGGCCGCCGCCCTGGTGTTCAGGCGATCTTTTGCCTGCTCGAGAGCCTTGTCGAGGATGGGATCCTCGGTGGGCGCCGGCTGTCCGAATTCGACCTCGGGCTGGTCCACGGGCACCGTGGGGGCCAGCCCCTTCTCGTGCAGCGCGGTGCCGTCGGGCAGCAGGTACCGCGTGGTCGTGAGCCAGAGTCCGCTGCCGTCGGGCAGCTTGACCAGCTTCTGCTGCGCGGCGCGCCCGATGGTGTGCTCGCCAATCAGCTCAGCGCGCTTGTTCCCGAGGAGCGCCGACGCGAACAGTTCCGCGGCGCCGGACGTTCCGTTGTCGATGAGCACGGTCGTGGGAATGACTACGCCGCCGTCGCCCTGACGCGCCGCGATGGTTTCCTTGGGCTGACCCTTGGTCTCGCGCACCGCCAGCGTGCCGGCGCCGACAAACAGCCGCGCGAGCGCCAGGCCGGCGTCGAGCGAGCCGCCGGAGGTCCGGCGCACGTCGACGATCAGCTGCCGCGCGCCGCCCTTGGCCAGTTCCGCAATCTGCGCCCGCGCCTGATCGGCCGTTCGCGTCGTCACGCTGCTGACGCGCAGGTAGCCGATGCCAGGCGCCGCCGTGCGGCCCGAGACGTCGGCGGTCGGCGTCGCCTCGCGTGTCAGCTCCACGACATGCGGATCGTTGGCGCTGCCGCGGAAGATGGTGAGCGATACCTTCGAGCCCGGGGCGCCGCGCAACGCGCGCATGCCTTCGTACACCGACATCTCTCTCGTCGGCTGTTCGCCGATGGCTCTCACGTAGTCGCCTGTCCTGAGGCCGGCCTTCGCGGCGGGCGAGCCGTCGCGCGCCGCGATCACGCGAAGGTAATACTGCCGCGTCAGATCCAGGCCGACCTCGCCCGCCGCCTGGGGGGCATTGCCCTCGACTTGCTTGACCTGTGCCGGCGACAGGAACGCGCTGTCCGGATCCAGGCTGTCGGCCAGCCCCTGCATGGCGCCGCCCATCACCCGATCCACGTCGACCTTGTCCACGTAGTTGCCCGTGATGAGCCCGATCACGTCGTCAAAAATCTTGAGGTGCTGATAGGTGTCCTCCCGCGCGGTGACGCGGTTCAGGAAGCCACCGACGATGGCGAACGCCACGATTGGCGTCGAAATCCAGAGCACGAGGCGTCGGGTCTTCAAGGACATAGGTGCAGTTTACAACGGTTCAGCGACGCTTCAGCCAGGGGAGAGGATCGACCGCTTTGCCGTCGATTCGCAGCTCGAAATAGAGGCCGGGCTGGCCGCTGAGCGATTGCCCGGCGGTGCCGATGGCCTGCCCGCGCTCGACGCGGCCCCCGCCGCTGACCGCGGTCTCGAGCAGGTGCCCGTACAGGCTGAAATTCTGTGCACCGTGGTCCAGGATCACCAGGTTGCCGAAGCCGGCGAACGTCCCGGCAAACGCCACCGTGCCCTCGTGAATGGAGACGACCGGCGTGCCTTCGTTTGCGGCGATTTCGACGCCGTTGACCGTCGCGCTGGCGGCGCCCGAACCTCACGCGCACGGTGCCGGCGGCCGGCCAGTCGAGCTCGCCTCGGAACGGGCGGAGCGGCAGCGGTTCGAAGGGCGGAGAGGCACCCGCGGCCGGCTCGCGCAGCGTCGCCTGCAAACGCTGTTGCGCCACCTGCAGTTCGCCGGCCAGCTGCGCGTTGAGGTCGCGCCGGCGGTCGATGTCGGCCAGGAGCGCGTTCTGCCCGGCCACCGCGCGCTGCGCCGCGGCTTGCGCCCGGGCCGCTTCGACGCGCAACGCCGCGAGCGATGTGCCGCGGGCAGCCAGCGCGGCGCGGGATGTCTTGAGCGACGCAAGGCGCTGCTGGTGCGCCAGAATCCGCTCGCGGTCCCGGCGCTCGATGGCGGCGACAAGGCGCGAGGCCTCGGCCACCTGCCGTGCATCGGTGGTCGACATGAGCAGCCGCAGGTAGCGTCCCTGGCCGAGTTTGTACAGATCGATGAGGCGGGCCTCGATCGCCGGCCGCTCCGCGATGTCTTCGGCCTCGAGGCGTCGCACTTCGGCATCGAGCGCGCTGAGCTCGGCCGAAGCCGTCGCGACGTCCGCCTCGACGCGCCTGAGCTCTTCAGCCTTGATCTGGCGATCGACCTCGAGCTTGCGGAGATCGCCGAGCAGCGTGCGCGCCTCGGACGCGAGTCGGTCGGCCTCCTGCTGCAGCACGCGCAGGCGGTCGCTGGCCCGTTGCGCGCGCGCTTCGGCGCCGTCGCGGCCAGGCGTCTGCGCCGCAGCCGACGCGATCGTCAGGCTCGCGGCGAGCCCAATCATGAGCCGCATCCAGACCCGACCGCGTGGGCGAGCTATCACGTGAAGTGTGGAGATCATATCATCTGCCTGGTGAGCTCTCGTGTGCTGGGCATCGACGTCGGACGCCGCCGGATCGGCCTCGCGATCAGCGATCGATCGCGCACGCTGGCACGTCCGCTCACGACGCTGGAGGTCAGTCCCGCCACGGCGGTGGCCGAGGTCGGGCGCGAGATCGATCGGCTCGCCGCGGAAGAGGACGGCCTCGCCGAGATCATCGTCGGCCTGCCTGTTCGCCTCGACGGGTCCGCCAACGACGAAACCCCGCGGGTCGCCGCCTTTGTCGACGCCTTGCGCCGCCGCACGACGGTGCCCGTGAGGACCGGCGACGAACGGCTGACCAGCGTCGAGGCCGAGAGCCGGCTCGCCCTGAACGAACGCGACTGGAAGAAGCGCAAAGCGCGCCTCGATGCCGCCGCTGCCGCGGTGATTCTCCAGGACTACCTCGATACAGGGAACGGGGAACAGGGAACGGGGAACCGGGATCGGGGATCGGAAGGGACGGGAAATTAGGAATTGGGAATTGGGAATTAGGAATTCGTACACGGTCGTCGTGGCGCTACTCATCCTGCTGCTCGCCGCGCTCGGCGGGGCCGCAGCGTATGTTGTGGCGGCTCGGGCGGCGGAGCCCTATCGCGGCTACACGGAGAGCGAGCGGCTGGTGGACATCCCGGCCGGGACGAGTGCGCCCGGCATCGGCGAACGGCTCGTCGCGGCGGGCGTCGTTCGCGACGCGCTGACGTTCCGGGTCGCTCTCTGGCAGACCGGCCAGGAGCGTGCGCTCAAGGCAGGGGAGTACCGCTTCGATCGCCCGATGTCGGCGCGCGAGGTCGTGGACAAGATCGCCCGCGGCGACGTGCACGTCGTGCCGATCACGTTTCGCGAGGGGCTGACGGTCGCCGAGACCGCCGAGGTCTTTGCGTCGAGCGGGCTCGGCACCGCCGACGCATTCCTCGCGGCCGCGAAGAACGTGTCGCTCATCCGCGACCTCGATCCGGAGGCCGCCGATCTTGAGGGTTATGTGTTCCCGGACACGTACATGCTGCCGCGCAAGACCTCGGCCGACCGGCTCGTCGAGCGGATGGTGGCGCAGTTCAAGCAGATGCTGACCGACGATCTAAAGAATGCTGCGAAGGCACAGAACCTGTCCGTCCGCCAGCTCGTCACGCTGGCCTCACTCGTGGAAAAGGAAACCGCGCGGCCAGACGAACGTGCGACCGTGGCCGCCGTCTACAGCAACCGCCTGAGGATCGGGATGGGCCTGCAGTGCGACCCGACGGTGATCTTCGCACTGCAGCGCGCGGGCAAGTACGCCGGGAACCTCCGGAGGGTGGATCTGCAGTTCGACTCGCCCTACAACACCTACAGGTATCCGGGCCTGCCCCCCGGGCCGATTGCCGCCCCCGGCAAGGCCGCGCTGGAAGCCGCCGCGCGGCCCGCCGCCGCCGACTACCTGTACTTCGTGAGCCGCAACGACGGCTCGCACGAGTTCGCGCGCACCCTCCAGGAGCACAACCAGAACGTGCAGCGGTGGCAGGTCCAGTACTTCAGGAACAAACGAAATTTACAATTTACAATTAGAAATTAGGAATTCGTGCTCTGCCGATTGTCACGAAGAGAGATAGCGTGTTCAGTCGATGTCACGACGAAGAGACGGCGTGTTCTCGGCCGCGAATTGTAAATTTTGAATCGTAAATCGTAAATTTACCGTTCGCCCCATTTCAACTTCGTCCGCAACACCTCGAAATAGCTACGCGTCGTCGGCCTGATCAGTCGGAGAGGCGCGTCCGCACGGCCAACCGTGATCTCGTCGAGTCGTTGCAGCTCGAAGCCGGCCTGTCCGTCGAAGGTGATGAAGAGCTCGTCGCGCGCTTCCATCACGGGTTGCACGCGCACTGACGACGTGGCCGGGATGACGATGGGGCGGTTGGTGAGGGTGTGGGGCGCGATCGGCGTGAGCACGAGCGCGTCGACGCTCGGATGCACGATCGGTCCGCCCGCCGAGAGGTTGTAGGCCGTGGACCCCGTGGGCGTGGCGATGATCAGGCCATCGGCCTTGACTCGCGTCACGAACTCGTCGCCGACCCAGACCGACAGATCGATCATCCGCGACCGCGCGCCTTTCGTGATGACCACGTCGTTGAGCGCGATGTGGCGGGCGAACGCCTTCCCGGCCCGGCTGGTCGCGGCGCGGAGCATCAGGCGCTCCTCGACATGGGCCGCGCCGCGAATCGCCTGCTCGAGCGACGGGTACAGCTCGGGGAGCGTCACCTCGGTCAGGAAGCCGAGGCTGCCGAAGTTGACCCCGAGGATCGGAATGCCGGAGCCCGCCTCGCCGATCGCGTCAGCCATGCTGAGCAGCGTGCCGTCCCCGCCCAGCACGACGACCATGCCCACTTCTCGCGCGAGCGCCGCCTTGTCGGCCGTGGTCGCGGCAGCCCCCGAGGGCATCAGCGCCGCCGTGGCGTGTTCGAAGACCCCTTCGACGCCGCGCTCACGCAGCCAGCGTCCGATCTCGGCCAGGTGCGGCGTCGCCGCCTGCAGATGTGACTTGGCGAGGACGCCGACGCGAGTGACGGGTGGGAGCGTGTCGGGCACAAATCATTCTAACTGGGGGCACCCAGGACTGGGGGCACCTAGAACCATGAGGTTCAAGGTTCAACGTTCAGGGTGCCGGGTTCCGTTCTGGGTTCGCGGTTCAGGGTTCCCGGTGCGGAGTTAGCAAATATGGAACGGGGCACCGAGAACCACTGCGAACCCAGCACCCAGCACCAGGCACCGTGAACCGTACGGAGTCACCACATCGTCCGCGCGGGGTACTGAGTGATGAGCGGGTCCGGCGTCAGAATCGCCATGCCGTGGACGATGGACTGGCTGATGAGGATTCGGTCGAAGGGATCGCGGTGGAGCAGTGGGAGTTTGGAAGCGTGCAGGGCCGATTCTTCGTCGATGGGTAAGGTCGTCAGGCCGTGTCTGGCACGCGCGTTTGGCACGAAGCGCTCGGGTGGCTCGGGCAACGAGAGTTTCCCCAGCCCGTGCTTGAGCGAGATTTCCCAGGCCGATGCCGCGCTCAGGAAGACCTCGTTGTCCGGCGTCTGGTAGATCTCGAGGGCCCGGGCAGACATCTGACGGGCGCCGCCGGCGATCCAGAGGAAGGCGCACGTGTCGAGCAGGACCTTCAACGGCGCCCCCGGCCACGCCGGCGACTCGGCGCGTACGGCGCTCGGGGCCGTTCGGCTACGCGAGAGGCTTTCTGGGCAGTCCCTGGCTCTCCATAGAACGCGCCGAGGACCTCTTCCGGAAGCGGGTCGAAGAACGACTCGGGGACGGTCACCCCTGACACACCGCCGACGGGCCGGGGCGCGGTCCGGGCCACCTCGATGGCCCGCAGTTCGGCCACCGGCCGGTTCCGCTTGCAGATCAGCACCCGCTCGCCCCGCGCGGCCGCCTCGAGGTACGCGGACAGCTTGGCCTTGGCTTCGTGGACGTTAATGATGACCGTGTTCATGACCATGATTATGACCAATGACATGACTCTAAGCAAGGGAGCAGGGAACAGGGAACAGGGAAACAGGGAACGGGGAACAGGGGCTGGGGGCTGGGGCATGGTGGTGGACCGCTGGAACTAGAGGGCCCGAAGCCTGTCGGTGGTGGCCAGGGCCGGCAGTCTGAACGCACGGAGGAAGCGGCCTGTAGTGCCTTGAGCCATCAGCCCTGAGCCATGATCCTGCAGCCCTGAGCCGTGAGCCTGGAGCCGTGAGCCTGCCGCCCCGGAAGCCTGGAGCCTGAAGCCAGGAGCCCTGGTGAGAACTGCCACTCCTGCCCTCGCGCGCGTGGTCAGATTTTGCATCGTTCGAACCTGGCCCGGACGAGATCCAAGGCGTTTCTGCTCGGCACGCTCCTGGCAACGACGATGTAAAATGGCGCTCGTGCAGGCTGTCGATCCGCGAGTGAGCTTCGCTGAGCTGCAGCAGTGGCCCGAGGACGGGCGCCGGTACGAGTTGTACGACGGCGAAGTCATCGTGGCCCCAGCGCCGTACCCGCGACATCAGCGCGTGGCCCAGCACGTCGGCGAGCTCTTGCGCGAGTACGAGCTGGCTCGTGGCGGCCTCGCCTTCAGCGTGCCGATCGACATCGTCTTTACGAAGTTCGATGTCCTTCAGCCCGACGTGGTGTTCTTCCTCCCCGAGCGCTGCTCTCTCGTCAACATGATGCAGGCGGCTGAAGTGCGACCGGATCTTGCCGTCGAGGTTCTGTCGCGGAGCACCGAAGCCCGCGATCGGGGTCGAAAGATGCAGCAGCTCGCCCGGTTTGGTGTGCCCGGTACTGGATCGTGGATCCCGTGCGGAACACGCTGGAGATCCACACGCGGCCAGGCGATCACGGCTACGTTTCCGTCTCGGTCTACGCCGACGGCGACACCGCTTCGTCGCACGTGCTCACCGAACTGACCTTCAACACCCGCCGACTCTTCCAAGCCTGACGCGCGTCCATCGCGCGCCTGAGCTCTGAGAGCTCACTGCGAAATTGGAGGCCCGGATCCCAACGCGGTAGGTCTCGAATCTGAAGCTCGTAGCCCGGGAGCCTGGAGCCGTGAGCCCTGAGCCGTAAGCCTTGAGCCTAAGCTCTGAGCCGTAAGCCCCAAGGCCCAAAGCCCTCAGCCCGAAGCCCCCGGAGCCCGAAGCCCGGAGCCCGAAGCCTGTCTCAGATGCAGAAAGAACTCCTTGTTCCCGGTGGCGCCGGTGATGGGAGAAGGCGTCATCCCGACGCGAACCAGGCCTGCGGCGGCAGCCTCCGTCGTCACCCGTGCGATCACAGCCTCGTGCACCGCGGGATCGGTCACCAGTCCGCCGGCGCCGACCTCATCGCGTCCTGCTTCGAATTGCGGCTTGACCAGCGCCACGATGTCGGCGCCTGGCGCGAGGAACGGCGGGAGCGACGGGAAGATGTGCTTGAGCGAGATGAACGCGACGTCGATCGTCACGATGTCGACGGCGTGCGGGACGTGTTCGGCAGTCAGCGCTCGCGCGTTGACGCCTTCGCGGACGAGCACCTTCGGATCGGTCCGCAGGCGCCAGTCGAGCTGATTGTGGCCGACGTCGAGGGCGACGACACGCCTGGCGCCACGCTGCAGGAGGACGTCGGTGAACCCACCGGTAGAAGCTCCGATGTCGAGCGCCTCGCGGCCCGTGGCGACGACCCCGAAGGCGTCGAGCGCGTGCGCGAGCTTGATGCCGCCGCGGCCGACATACGGATGGTCAGGCGTCTTCAACTCGACGAGTGCCTCCTCGGAGACGGGAGCGCCCGCCTTCGAGACCATCTGGCCGTCGACCGTCACCTGTCCCGCGAGGATCAGTGCGCGCGCCCGCTCCCGCGACGGCGCCAGGGCCCGGGCCACGAGCACGACATCGAGCCGGGCTTTCTTCTTCACGTGCTTCCTGACCGCCTCAGTTCTTGCGGGTGACGACCCAGTCGGCGATCCCCGGCAGCCAGCTGCCAGAGAGTCCGCCTGCCTCGAGCGCAGCCCGTGCCCGGGCCAGGCAGTCTGTGGCCATGGTGCGCGACCGGTCGAGACCGAAGAGCGCCGGATAGGTGGGCTTGTCGCCGCGCGCGTCCTTGCCCGCCGTCTTGCCCAGCAGGGCGGCCTCGCCCTCGACGTCGAGGATGTCGTCGACGATCTGGAACGCGAGACCGATCTCGACGCCGTACTGCCGGACGCCGGCGATCTGTGCATCGCTGCCGCCAGCCATGATCGCGCCGCACTCGGCCGATGCGGCGATCATGGCCCCGGTCTTCTGCAGATGCATCGCGCGCAGGCCGGCGGCGTCGAGCGTCAGCGACCGCCCGGTGGCCTGCCCTGCGGCCTGCAGGTCGACGGCTTGTCCGCCCACCATGCCTGCGGCCCCTGCGGCTGACGCGAGGACCGAAAGAGACCGGAGCTTCCGGGCCGCGATCGCCGGATCGTCGGAGACCGGCTCGCGGGCGACCAGGGCAAACGCCTCGGCCTGCAGGGCATCCCCGGCCAGAATCGCGATTCCGTCTCCGTACACCACGTGCAGCGTCGGTCGGCCTCTCCGCAGTGTGTCATCGTCCATGGCCGGCAGATCGTCGTGGATGAGGGAGTAGGTGTGGACGAGCTCCATCGCGCAGGCAACCGGCAGCGCAGCTTCGCGTACACGATCGTGCTCGTGCGCAGCGGAGCCGGCGACGGCGTCGGCCGCAGCCAGCGTGAGGGAGGGTCGCAAGCGCTTTCCGCCGGCGAACACGCTGTAGCGCATCGCCTCGCTGAGGATGGCCGGACACGCGGGTGGCGCAGGGAGCCAGCGCTCGAGCGCCTCGTCCACGCGGGCTCGTGACGCGTCCAGGAACGCCTTCAGAGAGGTGGCGTCGGACACGCTACGTCCGATCGGGATCGTCGGACGAGAGCGAGGCCGGTGCAGGCTTGAGCTCGCCGCGATCGCTCAGGATCTCGATGCGCCGTTCGGCCTCCTCGAGCCTGGCGTGGCAGAAGCGCGACAACTGCACGCCGCGCTCGTAGAGCGCGAGCGACTGCTCGAGCGGCAGGTCGCCGTCCTCGAGCTTCTTGACGAGCGCTTCGAGCTCGGCGATGGCGGCTTCGAAGTCCTTGATCGATGGGTCGGCCATGGGTGTCTCTTCGCGGGTCGTGTGGTCGCTTCAGTGTAGCTAGCTTTCAGTCTGCCTCGCCGAGCGGACGTCACAGTCGAGTTCGCCCTTCGCAAGCGTGACACGCACGCGATCCCCGGGAACGACAGCGCCTGCATCGCGCAGCGCGATCGTGCGGTCCGCGTTCCAGCAGACGGCGTAGCCTCTGCCGAGTACCGCCAGCGGGCTGAGCGACCCCAAACGCCCGGCCGTTTCGCGCCATTGGGACTCGGCGCGATGCCGCCGCGTCCGCGCGCCGTGGCCCATGCGGCTGTCGGCCGAGACGAGCCGCGTACGCAGACCGGCGAGCCGCCGCCCGAGGTCGTACATCTCCAGCTGGCGACGCAGAGCGCCGACCTTCCGCTCCCGTGCCGCGAGGGCGGCGCGGGTGAGGCGGGCCAGGGCGTGAGAGAGCTCCGCGGCGTGCCGGCCCTTCATGGCCACGCGCCCGGGGAATCCGGCCAGCGCAGGGCGTCCGGCCGTCGCGTGCACCCTCCGGCTCGAACGCTCGATGCGGTTCTCGACCGCAGCGCCGAGTCGACCCGTGAGCCGATCGATACGGGCCTGGAACTCCTCGGTGGCCGCCACCACAATTTCCGCAGCGGCCGATGGCGTGGGCGCCCGCAGGTCGGCCACGAAGTCGGCAATCGTGAAGTCGGTCTCGTGTCCAACTGCCGAGATGACCGGCACCGGCGCCAGTGCGATCGCGCGGGCGACGATCTCCTCGTTGAAGGCCCACAGATCCTCGATCGACCCTCCTCCGCGGGCGACGATGATCACTTCCACACCTGGAACGTGACCCATCGCCTTCAGACCACGCGCAATCTCCACTGCGGCGCCCTCGCCCTGCACCCGGGCCGGGCGAATCACGATCTGCACGTTGGTGTGCCGGCGTGTCAGCACCTTGATGATGTCGCGGACGGCCGCCCCGTCGAGCGAGGTCACCACGCCGATCTTCCGCGGCAGCGCCGGCAGGGGGCGCTTTCTCGACGCGTCGAACAGGCCCTCTTCCTGGAGAGCCTTCTTCAACTGGTCGAACGCCAGCTGCAAGGCGCCAAGGCCGTGCGGCTCGAGGTGCTCGCACACGAGCTGGTACTCGCCCTTGAGTTCGTACACCGACACGCGGCCCCGCGCGACCACGCGCTGGCCGTCGGCCGGCTTGAACTTGAGATACCGGAGCGCCGACCGGAAGACGATGCCGCGGATCTGTGCGCCGCCGTCCTTGAGGGTGAAGTACAGATGGCCGGTGTTCCAGACCTTGCAGTTCGACAGCTCGCCTTCGACCCAGACCTCGAAGAACTCCGACTCGAGACGGTCGCGCACACGCGCCGTCAACTCGGTCACGGTGAACACGCGCCGCTCCGGCCTCGCGGGCTTCCGCGACGGCGCCGCCGCCGCCGGCGGCCGGGGTTCCTCGAAAGGCAGGCCGAAGCGCTCGTGTGCCATGGTCAGAGAGACGACTGCAGGTCTGCCGACGCCCCGGCAAGAACCGTGATCTCGTCGAGGCTGTAACTGATTCGCTCGATGTCCGTGGCCAACCCGGTAGCCTCGTTCGCATCGATGATGACCGCGTTGAGCCGGGGATTGCCGGTGGCCGTCTCGAAGCGCGCGGGCATCGCGTTCTTGAAACGGCCCAGCGCCGCCTCGGTCTCGACGCCGATGATCGAATCGTGCGGCCCGGTCATCCCGACATCGGTGAGGTACGCCGTGCCCTTGGGCAGAATGCGCTCGTCCGCCGTCTGCACGTGGGTGTGTGTGCCCACGACCGCGGTCACTCTGCCGTCCAGGTGCCAGCCCATGGCAATCTTCTCTGACGTCGCCTCGGCGTGAAAGTCCACGAAGACGACGCGCGCCCGGGACTTGAGCGCCTCGACCTGCTGCAGGACGACCTGGAAGGGGTCGTCGATGGCGAGCATGAAGACGCGGCCCATGACGTTGACCACGCCAACGCTCCGGCCGTCTGCCGTCCGCGCCAGGTAGCTGCCGTTGCCCGGAACACCGGCCGGGTAGTTGGCCGGGCGCAGGAGCCGCGGCTCTGCCCCGATGTAGTCGATCGCCTCTTTCTTGTCCCAGATGTGGTTCCCGCTGGTCATGACGTCCACGCCCCACCCGAGCAGCTGGTCCCCAATCTCCCGGGTGATGCCGAAGCCGGCGGCCGCGTTCTCAGCGTTGGCGATCACGAGATCCACACGGTGGTGGTCAATCAGGGCCGGGAGGCCTCGGCGCACGAGCTCTCGACCGGGCTTTCCAACGATGTCCCCGATGAAAAGAATACGCACACGCGGATAATCTCATAGCCAGGAGGCTGGCGCCAGCCCATTAACCTTAAGCAGGTCTTACGGATAGCGCCTTAGCAAATATATGATGTGTTAACACTCATATAACATGCTTGACATACGCTAAGCATCCATCTATACTCCTCTGGTTGCCGAACGCAGCGACTTCAAATTCAGGAACGCAGGGGGACAAACAGATGCCAGGCAAAGTGATTGGAATTGACCTCGGCACCACGAACTCGGTGGTGGCGGTCATGGAAGCCGGCCAGCCGGCGGTCATCGTCAACCAGGAGGGCGCGCGGACGACGCCGTCCGTGGTGGCGTTTGCGAAGGACGGCGATCGGCTCGTCGGTCAGGTGGCAAAGCGTCAGGCGGTTACCAACCCCGAACACACGGTGTTCTCGATCAAGCGGTTCATGGGCCGGAAGTTCGAGGAAGTGTCGTCCGAGGTGTCGCGCGTGCCGTACAAGGTGACCCGAGCATCGAGCGGCGATGCCTGGGTCGAATCCCGCGGCAAGACCTCGTCGCCCCCCGAAATCTCGGCCATGGTGCTGCAGAAGCTGAAACAGGCGGCCGAGGACTATCTCGGCGAGAAGGTGACCGACGCGGTCGTCACCGTGCCGGCGTACTTCAACGACGCCCAGCGGCAGGCCACCAAGGACGCCGGCAAGATCGCGGGCCTGAACGTGCTGCGCATCATCAACGAGCCCACCGCGGCGGCGCTCGCGTACGGCCTCGACAAGAAGACGAACGAGACGATTGCCGTGTACGACTTCGGCGGCGGCACGTTCGACATCTCGGTGCTCGAGGTGGGCGATGGCGTGGTCGAGGTCAAGGCGACCAACGGCGACACGCACCTTGGCGGCGACGACCTGGACGACCGGATCATCCAGTGGCTGGCCGCGGAGTTCAAGAAGACCGACGGCATCGATCTGAGCAAGGACCGCATGGCGCTGCAGCGTCTCAAGGAAGGCGCCGAGAAGGCCAAGATCGAGCTGTCGACCGCGATGGAGACCGAGATCAACCTGCCGTTTGTGACGGCGGATCAGAGCGGGCCGAAGCACCTGCAGGTCAAGCTGACGCGCGCGAAGCTCGAACAGCTGGTCGACGATCTGCTGCAGCGCACCATGGGCCCGGTCAAGCAGGCGCTGGCGGACGCCGGCGTGGACCCGAAGAAGATCGACGAGGTCGTGCTCGTCGGCGGCTCGACCCGCATGCCGAAGGTGCAGCAGCTCGTACGCGACTACTTCGGCAGGGATCCGCACAAGGGCGTCAACCCTGACGAGGTCGTCGCGATTGGCGCGGCGGTGCAGGGCGGCGTTCTGGCCGGCGAGGTCAAGGACGTGCTCCTGCTGGACGTGACGCCGCTCTCGCTCGGCATCGAGACGCTTGGCGGCGTCATGACGCAGCTCATCACGCGCAACACGACCATTCCGATGCGGAAGAGCGAGATCTTCTCGACCGCGATGGACAACCAGACGACCGTCGAAGTGCATGTGCTGCAGGGCGAGCGTCAGTTCGCCCGCGACAACAAGACGATTGGCCGATTCCAGCTCGTCGGGCTGCCCCCGGCGCCGCGCGGCGTGCCGCAGATCGAGGTCGCATTCGACATCGACGCCAACGGCATCGTCAACGTGACGGCGAAGGACATGGCCACGGGCAAGGAGCAGAAGATCACGATCAGCGGCTCCGGGGGCTTGTCGAAGGACGAGGTCGCACGGATGGTGAAGGATGCGGAAGCGCACGCCGCCGAGGATCAGGCGCGGCGCGAGCTCATCGACGCCAGGAACCAGGCCGACTCGCTGGCCTATCAGGTCGAGAAGACGGTCAGCGAGAACCGGGAGAAGGTGCCGGTGGGCGAGCTCTCGAAGGTCGAAGCGGCCATCGCGGAGCTCCGGAAGATCGCGGAGGGCGACGATCTGGCGGGCATCAAGCGCGCCACCGAGGAGCTGCAGCGTCTGTCGCATGGCATCGCGCAGTCGCTCTACGAAGGTTCGCAGACGCAGGGGCCGTCTCAAGGTGGGCCGCAGGGTGGAGACGTCAAGGACGCGGAAGTGGTGGAAGTGTAAGTAGGTCGGGAGGTCGGGAGGGTCGGGTAGGTCAGGTAGGTGGAAGGGCCGAGTGGGCCTTCCTGACGACCTGCCAGACCCACCAGACCTCCCGACCTTCCTGACCGCGAGAATCAAACGCAGCGAGAATCAAACGAAGAAGGAGATTGAAAATGGCAATCGTTCGATGGAGTGACCCGTTTCGTGAGTTCGCGCAACTGCAGGATCGGCTCAACCGCGCGTTCGGCGACGCCTACGGCCGCAGCGACGAAGGCCTGCTGACGTCCGGCGCGTGGGTGCCGCCGGTCGACATCTACCAGGACGCCGACAAGGAAGTCGTGCTGAAGGCCGAGCTGCCCGACATGGTGCGCGAGGACATCGACATCACGGTCGACAACGGCACGCTCACGATCAAGGGCGAGAAGAAGGTCGCCGCGCGATGTGAAGGAGGAGCAGTTCCACCGCGTCGAGCGGCGGTACGGCAGCTTCAGCCGTTCGTTCTCGCTGCCGCAGACCGTGGACGCGACGCGCGTGTCGGCCGAATACAAGAACGGCGTCCTCACCGTGCGCCTCCCGCTTCGGGAAGAGGCCAAGCCGCGACAGGTCAAGGTCAACGTTGCAGCGTAAGTGGGTCGGGTAGGTCAGGTGGGTCGGGTGAGTCTGGACAGTACAGGCTCATCCGAGCCGACCTTCACCCCCCAGACCTACCAGACCCTCCCGACCTACCAGACCTACCAGACCTTTTTGCCGTGTGCTAGGCTAGTTGACCGTCTATGGAAGACGCCAACGAACTGACAGAAGAGGTCCAGGCGCCGCTCATTCCCGAAGAGCCGCTGCCTCCGATTCAGAGCCGGTTTCTCTTCGTCGACGTCGCGGCGCTTCGCGCGAAGCAGCTGCGCCGCGGCGCACGCGTCCGGTTCGAGCCGGATCTGGGCACGCATCTCCCGCACAAGGCCGAGCGCGTCGCGATGGAAGAGGTCCGTCGCGGCCTGGTGATCTACTCGGTGCCACCCCCGAAACCTGAAGCTGAGGCCTGATGTTCGACGACCCGATCACGCTCGTCATAGGACTCCTGCAGGGAGTCGGCGCCAGCACCGTGTTCATTCTGGGGCTGTTCATCGGCTTCTGTGTGCTGCTCGGCTTTACCAAGACCAAGCGGACAGCCGGCGGGAGCGGGCCGGTGGTCAAGAGCCTGGACGAAACGATCACCCACAAGTCGTTTCACTACCTGAAGCCGAGCGATCCGCACGGCCCAATCAACCAGCTTCGCGCGCCGGAGCTGGTCGAAAAGAACATCGCAGTGGGCGGCTGAATTGGGTAATCGCGTAATTGGGTAATTGAGTAATCGGCACATCGGGTAATCGGGTAATTGGCTGTCCCGATTGCCACGCTGGCTGATTGCTCAATTCCAATTCCCAATTCAATTGCCAATTCCACATTACTCAATCCCATTACCCAATCACCCGATTCGCCGATTACCCAATTACCCAACCACCCAATTACCCAATTCACCTGGTCGGCTGTCCATCGTCATGATGGCGGCCATCATCTCGATCCCTTCCCACAGGTTCCGCAGCCGCAGGTTCTCGTCCGGTCCGTGCTGGTTGTTGTCGTGGTTCACCATCGAGAACCCGACCGTCGGCATGCGGGAGCTGAACGTCGCGAACGGCATGCTCCCGCCGAGCGTCGGCTGACGGGCGAGCTCGCGGCCGTCCTTGACGAGTGCCGTCACGACGGCATTCGCCATCGGCTCATCCATCGACACGCGGGGCGCCGCCGAGCCGGCCCTCAGGTCCACACGAGCCAGGAACGCATGCGTGAAGCGCTCCAGGTCTGACGGATCGCGTCCCTCGACCACGAAGTAGCCCTGCTTCCGGATGTGCGCGACGACGAGCTCGTTCTGCGTGGCGGGAGTGAGGCCGTTGACCAGGCGCATCTCGATCCGGGCCGAGGCGGATGCTGGAATCGCGGAGCGGGCTGGCGCCGTCAGCCCGCCGCCTGATTCCATCGCCAGGATGCTCAGCGTCGGTTCGTTCAGCTTGCGCTCGAGCCGCTCTTCGCCGCGTTCGGGCAGCGCCACCAGGAAGTCCTGCCTGAGCGCCGCCTCCACGTTCGGCATGTCGTCGAGGGCGCGGAGCTCGGTCGGCGTCAAGGGCACCACGTCGCGATAGAAGTTCTCGACAGTGACGCGTCCTTTGTCGTCTTTCATGCTGGCGAGCAGCCGGGCCAGGCGCATCGAGGGATCGGGCGCCCAGTTGCCGTAGTTCCCGGAGTGGAGGTCGCTCTTCGCGCCGTAGACGGTGATGGTCATGCCGGCGCCCCCTCGCGTGCCGTAGTACAGCGTAGGGCGTCCGCTGGGATGGCGCGGGCCATCGAGCGTGATGGCCAGGTCGGCCCTCAGATCCGCCGCACGCGCCGAGGCGAAGGCGAGGAAGTTGCGCGAGCCCGCTTCCTCTTCGCCATCGAGCACCACGCGCAGGTTCCATGTCGGCCCACGGCCCGTCGCACGGAGCGCATCGACCGCGTTGAGCACGGCAACAATCGGTCCTTTGTCGTCGGACGCGGACCGGCCGTAGACGCGCCAATCGGGAGGAAACGTGGCGCGCGAGGGGTCGTCCGCGACAGGTCCCGAGGGTCCGTACAAACAGGGCGCGAACGGCTTGCAGCGCGTCCACTCGGACGCATCGACCGGCTGGCCGTCGTAATGAATGTAGAGCGTCAGCGTCCCTGTCGGCGAGGGCACGTCGAGCGTCGCGAAGACCACCGGGGAGCCAGGGCCGGTCGTCGTCTCGACCTTGAAGCCGCGCCGGACGAACATCGTCTCGAGCAGGGCGGCGTTCCGCCGCATGTCTGCATCGTTGCCGGCGACATTCGGGAGCGACACGAGCTGCAGGAGCTCGTCGACGATGTGCCGCTCCTGCTTCACGCGCCACGCTCCAATCGGCCGTTGCTGAGCGGTCGTCGTGGCCGCGACGACGACCACTCCCAGCGCGGCCGACACGAGGCGCTTCTTGAATTGGGTAATCGGGTAATTGGGTAATTGAGTAATCGGCGGATTGGGTAATTGGGTGATTCGTCGTCCCGATGGCCACTCTCGTTGATTGCTCAATTTCAATTCCCCAATTCAATTACTCAATCAATCACCCAATTACCCGACTCGCCGATTACCCAATTACCCAATCACCCGATTACCCAATTCACGCAACACTTTCCGGCTGCCAACGGAGCCCAAGATTGATGATGCGCTGGAGCAGGGAGTCGTAGCCGATGCCGACCTTCTCCGCCGACGCCGCGAAGTCTTCGCCCTTCGCGATCTGCGGGTTCGGGTTGGCTTCGAGCAGCCACACCTTGCCCGCGTCGTCCAGCCTGAGGTCGATCCGCGCGTAGCCGCTCAGCTCGAGCGCCCGATAGGCGCGCTTGCAGACGTGCTGGATGCGATCGGCAATGTCTTCTGGCAGTTCTTTCGCCGGTCCGCTCTCGATCCCGTACTTCTTCTGGTACTTCACGCTCCACTTCACGCGGTCTGTCGCGATCCGCTTCGCGTCGGCCGGCATGTTGGTGAAGAACAGTTCCCAGACCGGCATCGCCTGCAGCGCCTGGTTGCCCAGGATGCCGACGTACAGCTCGCGCCCCTCGATGTACTGCTCGACGATGGCCGCCGTGCGGATGCTGGCGTGGATGAACTCCACGCGCTCCTTGAGCTTGTCGTCCGTGTCGACGACCGACGCCTGCGAGATGCCGATCGAGGCCTCCTGCGTCAGCGACTTCACGATCAGCGGAAAGGCGAGCCGCTTCGGCCGCCGGATGGGCCGGCCGATCCGGAAGACCTCGAACTCCGGGACTTCGATTCGGTGATACGCCAGCAGCTTCTTGGACAGCGACTTGTCCCGTGCGAGCAGCAATCCGCGCGGGTTGCATCCCGTGTACGACAGCTTCAGCAGCTCGAGGTGGCTTACCACGTTCTGATCGAAGATCGTCACATCGTCGAAGCCTTCGAGCAGGTTGAAGGCGATGTGCGGCTTCCACTCGGTCGACGCGCGCCGGATGTCGCCGAGGTCGTCGTGGACGCCGAGCGGCTGAACTTCGTGGCCCAGCCCGCGCAGCGTCGAGATGACGTCGTACTCGGTGCGCCAGGGTGCGGACAGGGGATCGGTGCCCTCGGGCAGGGGATCCGGAGGGATGAGGTGCCGGTGGACCAGCGCGAGCACGCGCAGTTTGCCGGTGCTCATAGCGCCACGCGGTGCCGGCCGCTGTGCAGGTAGTTCATGGTTTGCACCGTGAGAAAGACCATGAAGTCGATCTTGGTCGCCTCTTCGGTGTCGGTGAGCCGGAGGTTCAGCTCGCGACACCGTTCGATGATCTTCTCCAGAAGTTGATCGATGGTGTACTGGTAACTGTCTGTGAAGCTGGCCACCGTGCTGCGGACCTCCTTCCGGACGCGGCGCACGAAACGGGCCGCGGAGGGGTTTCTGGCGTACTCGGGCGCGTTGGAGAACAGGTTCCGGAGATCGCTGTCGTAGAAGTCGGGATGGTCGAGACCGTAGTGCTCGCGCTTCTTGCGGTAGTGCTCGCCGAGCGTCTTCTTGAGCCGCGGCAGCGGATCGATCTCGCGCTTGGACTTGACGGTGGGGCGCGTGCGCGCCAGCTCGTGCATGAGGCGGTCGACGTATTCGAGTTTCCGCTGCGCGGGCCATCCGGCGTACCGGGTCGACCACATCGACGCAGGATCGAGCCAGACGGCGAAGGTCTCCGCGAAGTCCTCGTCCGGATGGCTCTGCGCGTACCAATGATCGAGATGCTGCACGAAGCTCTTGCTGTAAGGCTTGGGCGTGTAGTACTCGGGATATTCGATGTCCGGCAGGCCAAAGAGCCGGCGCCTCGTGGGACGCCTGCGCAGCTGGTACGCGTTGTCGATGGCGTGTCCTGCCTCGTGACGCAGGATCATCAGGCACCACTCGGGATCCCCGCCTTCGACCTCGAGCATCTGCGTCAGCTCGAGCCGGGCGAGCCGCGGGTGCGCCAGGTAGAAGGGAAGCGCCACACCCGGAATGCCATCGGGCGTGAACCACTCGTCCGACAGCCAGTAGTGCGGCCGGACCAGCCCGCGACGGTCGAGCTCCTCGTTGACCTGCGCGATGAGCGGCTCGACAAAGGTTCCCGCGATCGACAGCTCGAGGTCGCACATCCGGACGTCCAGCAGCCTGTCGTCAGGCAGCGTCGTCCAGTCGATCGGGGCTACGCGTTCGACGGCGCCTGTTTCGACCATGTCGTCACGCGCTCGTACGCGTCTGCGATGCGGAGGACCGTCGCTTCGTCGAAGGATCGGCCAGTCAGCTGCAGGCCGACGGGCAGGCCTGCCTCGGTGAAGCCGCACGGCACGCTCACGGCCGGGAGCCCCGCGAGGTTGGCGCTGACCGTGAACACGTCCAGCAGATACATCTGGAGCGGGTCCGCGACACGCTCGCCCAGCCGGAACGCCGCCGTCGGGCTGGTGGGCATGGCGACTACGTCGGCCCGCTCGAAGGCCCGTTCGTAATCGCGCCGGATGAGCGTGCGGACCTGCTGGGCCTTCAGGTAGTAGGCGTCGTAGTAACCCGCGCTCAACACGTACGTGCCGAGCATGATGCGACGCTTGACCTCGGGGCCGAAGCCGGCCTCGCGTGTCCGCGCGTACATCCGGTTGAGATCGTCGTGCGATCGGGCTCCGCCGCCTGATTCCGCCGCGGCGCGCAGACCGTAACGCACGCCGTCGTACCGTGCCAGATTCGAGCTCGCTTCGGCGGTCGCGACAAGGTAGTAGACCGGAATCGCCGCGCTCGCGTGCGGGAGCTCGACATCCACGAGGGACGCGCCGCGGGCGGCGAGCGTGTCGAGCGCCGAGCGGAAGTTCCGCCGGACCTCGTCGTCGATTCCGTCACCGTCCACCAGCCTCGACGGGACGCCGATCCGAAGGTCGCGTACGTCGCCGCTGAGCGACGCGGCGTAGTCCGGGACGTCGTCGGCGGCGCTCGTCGCGTCGCGGCGGTCCATTCCGGCGAGAACCGACAAGGTGATCGCCGCGTCTGCCACGGTGTGGGCGAACGGGCCGATCTGATCGAGCGACGACCCGAACGCCAGCAGGCCGTACCGCGACACGCGACCGTAGGTCGGCTTGAGGCCGACGACGCCGCAGAGCGCCGCGGGCTGCCGGATCGAGCCGCCCGTATCCGAGCCGAGCGCGAGGGGCGCCATGCCTGCCGCCACGGCGGCGGCCGACCCACCGCTCGAGCCGCCTGGCGTGCGGTCCAGGGCCCACGGATTCTTCGTCGGACCGAACGCGGAGTTCTCCGTGGACGACCCCATCGCGAACTCGTCGCAGTTGGTCTTGCCGACGACGATGGCGCCGGCCGCCTCGAGACGCGTGACCACGGTCGCGTCGTACGGCGGGATGAAGGTCTCGAGAATTTTCGACGAGGCGGTGGTGCGGAGGCCGCGCGTGCAGATGTTGTCCTTGAGCGCGATGGGCACGCCGGCCAGCGGCCGATCGCGCCACGCGACGGGATCGCGGTCGAGGGCGTCGGCGCGTTCGAGGGCCCGCTCGCCGGCCACGGTGTTGAACGCGTGGATCGCGTGGTCGGACGCGGCGATACGGTCCAGCGTGTCCTGGCAGATGTCGCGCGCGGATCGTTCGCCTGCGCGGAAGGCGTCGCGCAGTTCGCAGGCGGTCGCGAGGTGGCTCATCCGAGGACCCTGGGGACCTTGAACAGCCCGGCGTCGCGTGCGGGGTCGGGCGCGTTGGCAAGCGCGTCCAGGCGATCCATCGACGGCGTCGTCTCGTCGTCTCGGTCGCTCGACTCGTTGACGAGCCGCATCAGGACGCTCGCCGTCGGGGGGACGCCTGTCGTGTCGATCTGCTGCACCTGGGTGGCGTAGTCGAGGATCTCGCCGAGCTGGCGGCCGAAGCTCTCGGCCTCCGCCTCGTCGAGCTCGAGGCGCGCGAGTTCTGCGAGCGCCGCGATCTGGTCGCGGCTGAACGAGGCGGGCATTCGGGAAATGGGACTACACAGGCCCGGGGCCTCGGGCTCTAGGCTCCGGGGGCTGTCCGGCTACCGCCTCATGGCTCAAGGCTTAGGGCTTACGGCCGGCGAGGGGCGCGGCTGGTGCGACGAGGCGCGCGCGGTCGGCGCCAGTTTTGGGGCGGAACTTCTGCGTGCGGCCGTTGAAGCTGTCGGCGCCATAGAAGTTGCCCTCCGAGTCCACGGAGAGCTGGTGCAGCTCCCAGAACGCACCGGGGTATGTGCCGTAAGTCCCCCAGAAATACTGCAGCTTGCCGTTGGTGTCGTACTTCAACAGACGCGCGTTGGTGCCATCGGCCACCCAGACAGCCTGGTCCGGAGTGATCATGATGTCGTTCGGGAACCGAAGCCCGGGCCACGTGTCGAGATGATCGCCTTTCTCATCGAACACCTGAATCCGCTGGTTTCCGCGGTCGGCCACATAAACCCGCCGCTTCGCATCGACCGCGATGCCGTGCGGTCCACTGAACTGCCCGGGCCCGTTGCCACGCGTGCCCCACGCCGTGACGAACTTACCGTTCCGGTCGAGTTTTACCACGCGCGAGTTGGTCAGCCCGTCGGCGACAACCACGCTCCCGTCCGGCAGGAAGGCGATGTCCTGGGGCCTGCCGAAGTGCGTCTCGTCCTCGCGGGCGACATTCTTCTCGCCGAGTGACGTCACGAGCGTCTTGCCGTCGTTCGAGAACACGTGAATCTGGTGCGTCGAATCGTTCACCACCCAGACACGCCGGTCCGGATCGTACGGGCTGATGCGGATCTTGTGCGGGCCCCCGCCTTCGAAGAGCGAATCCCACTGCGTCCAGGCTTCGAGGATCTTGCCGCTCCCGTCGACCACGACGATGCAGTTCCGCATTTCTGCGCGGGGCGTGGTCGCACGCTCGCCGAGCGATCCCCAGGCGCCGTTGAAGCCGCGTCCGAGCGGCGTGGGCAGTTTCAGCTCGCCTCGCGCGACGATGAAGATGCGGTTGGGCGATTCGGCGAAGACGCCGGGCTGGGAACCCCAGATGTAGCCCTCGCGCGCCCACGGCTGCGGCCAGCCGGCAACGATGTCGTACGGGCCGGTTTCCTCTTCGCCACCCTTGTCCTGCAAGGCGGCAACGGAGGAGAACGCGACGGTGGACCCAAGAATGAGGGCGGCAAGCCCCGAAGCGCAGGGTTTGATCACGGGCGGAGCGTACCAGCCGCAGATGCTCTCAGCAAGGGGTTGAGAACGGAGGCTGTGCTAATCGAGAGTGGCCCTAGGATCGTCCGAGGACCGGGATGTCCCCGGTGCCGCCCCACACAAAAGACGTTCCGGCCCCGGTGGCGAAGCGGATAAACCAGGTCCCTGTCGATGGTCGGAAGATCGCGATGTCCGCCAAACCATCGCCGTCGTAGTCGCCGGGCGCGGGCACATCGGTGCCTCCGCCCCACACCAGGTTTACCCCGGCCCCCGTCGCCGCGTACCGGACGAACCAGGTCCCGCTCGACGCCCGGAAGATCGCGATGTCCGTCTTCCCGTCGCCGTCGTAGTCGGCCTGTACTGGCACGTCCCCGGCGCCGCCCCAGACCAGCGTGATGCCAGTGCCCGTGGCCGTGTACCGCACGTACCACGTCCCGGTCGACGGCCGGAAGACCGCCAGGTCCGTCTTCCCGTCCCCGTCGTAGTCGCCCGGCGACGGCTTGTCGCCCAACCCACCCCAGACCAGCGTGATGCCAGTACCGGTAGCCGTGTACCGCACGTACCACGTCCCGGTCGACGGCCGGAAAATCGCGATGTCCGACTTCCCGTCGCCGTCGTAGTCTCCGGGCCTCGGCACATCGCCCGCCGCGCCCCAGGCCAGGGTCACTTGGACCCCCGTCGCTGTGTACCGGATGTACCAGGTCCCGTTCGACGGGCGGAAAATCGCGATATCCGACCGACCGTCGCCGTCGTAGTCTCCAGCGACCGGCACATCGCCCGCGCCGCCCCAGAGGAAGGTCAGCCCGGACCCCGTGCCTGCGTAGCGCACATACCAGTTTCCCGTCGATGGCCGGAACACCCCGGTTTCCGTCCTCCCGTCGTCGTCGAAGTCGGTGGGATCGACAGGGCGAACCCGCGGACAACAGTTGATTCCGGGCAAGGAGAGCAAGTACGTCTTTTCTTCGTCCCCAAGGTACGTATTGGGGTAAAGCTCGTAGCCGTCCCCCATCAGCGCGGTACAGTGGTACGTGTTGGGATTTGCCGGGTTGCAGCCATGCAAGCCAGGCAGCCCGAATGCATGACCGATCTGGTGAGCCAGCTCGCCGAGGTGCCAGTTGACCGTGTGGACCAGCGGCTCGCCACATTCCTCGAACACAGGTGCGCCGATGAGTCCGCGGAGGTTCCGGGTTCCGAAAATCGCCAGACCCGGAACAGCGGTTTCAAGGTTCCCCGCGGCCTTACAGCCATGTTCCAGGTCGGCAAAGACAACCCAGGTCCGCGGAGGCCTGGCGCCGACGCCGACGGCGAAGCAGCTCTGGACGTCAGCTGCGGAGCTTTGTCGCCGAATCGGTCAGATAGTAGGCCGCGTTCTGGGGAAGCCGACACGTCTCGAAGCGAGGCGATTGCTGCTTGAAGAGCGAGAACGTCCTGCCGCCCATTTGATCGGCGAAGAAGGAACGTACGTTGAGGACCGAGCCCTCGATCGCCGCGGCATAGTCTGCGCGATACGGTCGATCTTGTGGATACAGGTACAAGACCTTGACCGTCGCATAGGGGTTGCCAAAAGGCGCAGCCCCTTGCGCGTTCAGGTGTGCCTTGAAAGTCGTGCCGCAGAGCAGCAGCGCCGCGACAGCCAGCGCGAGTTGAGTTCGAGGTTTTAGTTGTGCCAAGCGGACATGCAGAAGCAATTGAGCTGCCACTCTCGAGCGGGCGCACCCCTCGCCGGGATCCATGGTTCCGATAGTTTAAGCCAGGAAACTGGCCCGTTGCCGACGTTCCTCACAGTTTATCAGCCGTCGACCTCGACCGAGGACTCTCGCGTGGAGACTATTGTGCGCTCTCAGGCCGACAACGTCCGAACGTCGAGCCGCCGAGACCTGGTTGCTATTGAGGGTACGTTTCCTCCACGATCTTCCCTGTTCGGTCGACGCGGACGCTGGCCGTAAACAGACCACCGCGTCCTCCGGCTTCGTTGGCCCGCGGGCCGGCAGCGACCGGCAGCTCGAACCGCATGTCCGTCCACCTGACCACGGTCGATCCGTCCGGCTCGACGAGTGAGCGCGTCGCCGGAAACCGCGAGAACCCGAGGAATGTTCGAGCTGTCACGGTTTCGGCGGCCTGCAGCGCCGCCGGCGTCCACTGGTTCGGCACACGCCGCGTCAGCCGCCACATCACTTCGTCCGGCGCGGGTGGGGTCCTGAACCGCGGATCCAGGATGTCGACCGCCTGCGTCTCGTAAGCATTCGACAGGTGAGCGATGAGCTGCCAGCGAAACGGTGAAACGAAGGTCGGGATCGCCGCGATCTCGACGAGGCACCGGGTCGCCGACTGATGGCGCCGCTCGCGCCGATCCTCCACGGGCCCTCTCGGCCAGCGGCCAGCCAGGCCGGCCAGCGGGCCGGCGGCCGACCCGGGCACGCAGGGCTCCGGAAGCAGAGGGCCGAACGCCCGCGGCGCGAGCCCGAGCGCCCGCTGGTGTGACACCGCCCGTAGACCGTAGTTCGCCATCATCACGGTGAGGACGAGAAAGGCAATCTGGCGGCGAGACGCCGGCCACCGCTGCCCGAGCAGGAGTCCCGCCGCGAGCGCAATCAGCAGGTAGATGTCCACGATGGGCATGAGATCGGAGGCGTACCAATGCCAGTCGAAGGGGCTCAGCAGCCGCGTGCCGTACGACGTCGGGAAGTCGAGCGCGACGTGCAGCAGCACGCCGATCATCGAGATGGCGGCCAGCAGCCGGAAGGGCGCATGCTCGCCGGCCCGCGACCGGTCGAACACCCGGAGCCCCGACCACACAAGACCGGCCGTCAGGAGTCCAAGGCCGACGACTCCGAGCGGCGCATGGGTCGGACCGCGGTGCCATTCGAGGTAGTTGAGCGCGCCGCCGACAACCGTCACGACGTCGACGTCGGGTGCGTTCGACGACAGGATGAGGGCAGCCGTCGTGCCGCGCCCCGCGCGCCCTAGAGGCGTGCGCGCGAGCGTCGCCCCGAAGAGCGAATGGGTCAGGTTATCCATTTACAATAGCCATATGCGCACTACGCATCGGATTATCGCCGCGTTTCTCGTCGCGGGTGTCGTGGCGCTGACGCCGAGGCCGGCGTTCGCCTGGGGGAAGCTGGCCCACCAGTACATCATGGGCCGGGCCATCGATCTCCTCCCGCCCGAGCTGAAGCCGCTCTTCGAGGAGCACCGCGTCGAACTGATCGTTCGCGTGATCGATCCCGACACCTGGCGGCTCCTCGGATGGGAGGAGGACCCCAACCACTTCTTCGATTTCGGCGTGAAGGAGTACGGGCCGTTCCCGTTCACCGCTGTGCCGCGCGACTACGGTGCGGCCCTCGAGAAGTTCGGGCCGGAGGTGCTCGAGCGCAACGGCCGGCTGCCGTGGCGGCTGGCCGAGATCCACGGGCGGCTGCGCCGCGCGTTCGAGGACTTCCGGGGGAGCTCGCCGTACGCGGTCAGCAACAGCGTCCTCTTCGCTGCGGTCGCCGCGCACTACGTACAGGACGCGCACCAGCCCCTCCATGCCATCGACAACTACGACGGTCAGCTCACCGGCCAGCGCGGCGTGCACTCGCGCTTCGAGCGCGACCTCTTCGAGCGGTTCCAGTCGCGCCTGCGCATCACGCCGGCCGCCCCGAAGCCGATGCTCAACGCGCGCGACGAGGCCTTCGAGACGCTGCTCGCGAGCTATCAGCAGGTCGAGGCAATCCTGAAGGCGGACAAGGACGCTGCCGCCGGGCGCGAGATGTACGACGACGCGTACTTCGAGCGGTTCCTGGCGGGCGCGCAGCCGGTCATGGAGCGGCGTCTCGCCGAGGCCATCAGCGCCACCGCCGGGATGATCATCGGCGCCTGGGAACAGGCCGGGAAGCCGGCGGTCCGCGTGCGCGACATACGCCCGGTGGATCGCATCACCCGGTGACAGCGACGGCCCTGTTTGGCACAGTCGAGCCAGCGCGGTCATCGTTCGAGCACGCGCGCTTCTGGTAGTCTGGATCCGTGGTCGTCTACCTCGTGCCCGCTGGCCGTGAGCGGTTCGAGCTCTACTCCGAGCCGCCTGAGGATCCGGACCTCGAGCCGGACGCCGAAGCCTCACGCTTCCGGCGTTGGATGCACCGTGCGAACCTCCAATGGCAGGCCGTGGTGGAGGCCGCCCGGCGGGGCGCCTCGACGAGCCGATTCGCCCGGTGGCGCGACCAGATCGTCTGCCATCTCGCGGAGAGCATCGCCGAGCAGCGGACGCTCTGGCGCCTCGGCAGCGAGGCGTGCGCCGCTGCGAAGTACCCGGCCGGGCTGGAGAGCCATCGGGGCCGCACGATCCTGATGGCTGAACTCGCCGGCGCACGCAGCCATCACCTGCGATGGCTCCTCATCGACCTGGCGCTGTTCATCGCCACCGGCGTGGTCGCCATCGTGCCGGGCCCGAACATCTTTGCCTACTACATGCTCTTCCGAGTCATCGGGCACGGGCGATCGTGGTGGGGCGCGCGGCGCGGCATGGCGGTTGTGACGTGGACCTTTGAGCCCGATCCCTGCCTGGCCGAACTCGCGACCCTGATCGACGTTCCCCGTCATACGCGCGCACCGCTCGTGGACGCGATCGCCGAGCGGCTGAACCTGCCCCGGCTGTCGGCCTTCTTCGACCGGGTCGCCGTGCCGTCGGCGTGAAACCTGCGATAATCTCCGCGGAAAACAGATGAAGCTGGGAGAGATTGCCGCGCGTCTTGGATGCCGTATCGAAGCCGGGTCCGAAGACGACGTCCGGCCTACGGTCGAGGCGTGCGAGATCGAGCGCGTGGCGGGCATCGAGCAGCGCCGGGCCAGGCGATCTGACCTTTGTCGCCAACCCGAAGTACCAGGCGCAGCTCGCCACGACGCGGGCGTCGGCGGTGATCGTGTCGACCACGAGCGATGTGCCGGAGATCGCCGCAGCCGTGTTGAGGTGCGACAACCCGTACCTGGCGTTCGCGCGCGTCGTCGGTATCCTCGCCGAGCATGCCCCGCCGTTTCCAGGCGTGGATCGGCTCAGCTCGGTCGCGCCCGACGCCACTCTTGGCGCCGACGTGTCGATTGGCGCGTTCGTGACGATCGGCGCGGGCGCGTCGATCGGCGCACGGACCATCATCTACCCGAACGTCGTGATCGGTCCGGGCGCCTCGGTCGGCGAGGACTGCGTCGTGCACTCGCAGGTCTCGATCCGCGAGCGCGTGCCGATCGGGCATCGCGTCGTGCTGCAGGACGGCGTCGTCGTCGGCAGCGACGGCTTCGGCTTCGTGAAGCAGGCCGACGGCACGCACCTGAAGATTCCGCAGCACGCCGCCGTGGTCATCGAAGACGACGTGGAGATCGGCGCGAACACGACCATCGATCGCCCGGCGGTCGGCGAGACGCGCATCGGCGCGGGGACCAAGATCGACAACCTCGTGCAGGTCGCGCACGGCGTCACGCGTCGGCCGCCGCGTGCTGTTCGCGGCGCAGGTCGGCATCGCCGGCAGCACCGTCGTCGAAGACGATGTGGTGCTGGCGGGGCAGGTGGGGGTGGCCGGCCATATCCGCATCGGGAAGGGCGTGGTCGCCACGGCGCAGACCGGCGTGCCCAATTCGATCGACGCCGGAGAGTTCGTGTCCGGCTATCCGGCCATCGCGAACCGCGACTGGCTGAAGTCGTCCGCCATCTTCCGCCATCTGCCCGACGTGAAGAAGCGCGTTGCGGACCTCGAGCAGCGCATCGCGGAGCTCGAGGAGAAGCTCGACGCATGCCTGACCGCCGTCGGATCGCTGATTCCACGGCTCGCCGCGCTCGCCGCGGCGCTTCTCTTCGGCGTTGCGGATGCCGCCCGCGCCCAGGAGCCTCTCGCCGGGCGCCGCAGCAGCTGGAGTTCCTGTCCCGCTTCGACTTCCACATCGACGGCGCCGGGCTGAGCGAGGACGACGATCCGGTTCTCACTGGGACACCGACATCGGCGGCGACTTCGACGTGGTGGACTACGTCGCGCGGGCGGATGTCGTTCCTCGCCGACTACCAGGCGCGTTCTCGGCAACGAGTTCCAGCCGTTCGATCCCAACCAGAGCAACTACATCCTCGAGGCATCGGCTTCGTGCGCGAACGAGGCCGGACCGAGATCGCGGTCGTGTTCAACCACGTGTCGCGGCACCTGAGCGATCGGCCGAGAGCGGTCGCCACGGTGGCGTGGAACACGCTGCGGGCGGCGGGCGCTCCGCCAGCTGGTCATCGACGCCGGGACGCTCGATCTGCGCGGCGATGCCGGCAAGGTGATCGCACCGCGCGTTCGTCGACTACCGCTGGATGGTTCGCGGCGAGGCGACCTGTCAGACGGACGTTCCGGCCACGCGTCGCAGTGGTACTGCACGGGCGCGTGGGGCAGTCGATCGGCGGCGTCGGACGACCGCTACGGACGATCCACACAGCGCGGCGGGCGCCTCGAGGGCGGGCCTGGCGCTGTCGGGGCGCGGCGGCCGTGATCGAGCTCTTTCTGGGCTACGAGCAGGTCATCGACGCCGACCCGTTCGAGCCGGCTGCCGCGACGGTGGCCGTTTGCCGGGTTCCGGCTGACCAGCCCCTAGCGGACGGGTCCGAAGCCTCGGCCCGTTCGCAGGGTAGAATCGGGAGCATGACTCGCGTCCATTTCCAGGCGCGGCGTGGCCGCGGCGCTGCTCGTCGCGATGTTCGGCATCTCCGGCGTCGGCCGCCGTCCGGCCGCCGAAGCTCCAGTACGACGATCTCGACGCTGCCGAACGGCCTCACGGTGGTCCTGTCCGAAGATCACTCGACGCCGATCGTCCACCTGCAGCTCTGGTATCACGTCGGCTCGAAGAACGAGAAGGCCGGGCGCACCGGCTTCGCGCATCTCTTCGAGCACATGATGTTCAAGGGCTCGAAGAACGTCGAGCCCGAGGCGCACACCTCGCTCATCTCGTCGGTCGGCGGCCAGAGCAACGCCTACACGACCGACGACGAGACGGTGTTCTGGGAGACGGTGCCGGCGCAGTATCTGCCGCTGGCGCTGTGGCTCGAGGCCGATCGCATGGCGACGCTCCGGATCGACAAGGACACGTTCGTCAACGAGCGCGAGGTCGTCAAGGAAGAGCGGCGGATGCGCGTCGACAACCAGCCGTACGGCCGGCTGAACGGAGATTCTCTACGACCACGCGTTCACGACGCATCCCTACAAGCACCCGACGATCGGCAGCATGGCAGGATCTCGAGGCGGCGTCGATCGAGGACGTGCGCGACTTCTACCAGACGTATCTACGTGCCGGCGAACGCGACGCTGACGATCGTCGGCGACTTCGATCCGGCGCAGGCGAAGCAGCTCGTCGAGCAGTACGCTCGGCCGCGTGCCGAAGGCCGAGCGCCCGGTGCCGCGCGACATCCCGAAGGAGCCGCCGCAGACCGAAGAGCGCCGGGTCACCGTGCAAGACGCCGTGGCCGCTGCCGGCGGTGATCGTCGCGCACCACATCACGTACGACGGGCATCCGGACTCCTACCCGCTGCACATCGCGTCGAAGGTGCTGTCCGACGGCCAGAGCTCGCGGATCTACCAGGAGCTGGTCTACGACAAGCAGCTGGCCGTGACGGCGTTCGGCGGCGCCAACCTGATCGAGGATCCGAACCTGTTCTACGCGGTGGCCATCGTGCAGCCGGGTCGCACGCCGGAGGACGCGGTCAACGCGCTCATCGCCGAGCTCGATCGGCTGAAGGCCGAACCGATCAGCGCGCGCGAGCTGCAGCGCACCAAGAATCAGTTCGCGCGCGACTACATTCTCGGCCGCGAGTCGAACCAGCAGAAGGCCTGCCACCTGGCGCACGCCGTCGTCATCCACAGCGACATCACGACGGCGGACGGCGAGTTCGACATCTTCCAGGGCATCACGTCGGCGGACGTGCAGCGCGTCGCCCGGACGTACTTCACGCCAGGAGAACCGCCTGGTGCTGACGCTGCTGCCCGGGAGGCGACGGCGCCGAGTGAGCGGCGATGACGTCCTCGCGATCGCTCGCTGTGTCTGCTGGCTGCCGCCGTGCTCTGCCGCGGCGCAGCGCACGTGGCCGGCCGACAGCCCGCCGCGGCCGCTGCCCGCGCGCGAGCGTGCAGTTTCCGCCGTACGAACTGCACACGCTGCCGAACGGCCTGCAGGTGGTCGTCGTGCTGCACCACGAGCAGCCGGTCGTGAGCATGCGGATGATCGTGCGGCGCCGGCGGCGCCCGGGATCCCAAGGGCAAGCTGGGCCTCGCCAACCTCGCTGCTCGTCGCTGCTCGACGCAGGGCACGACCGAGCAGACGGCCAACGAGCTCAACGAGCAGGTCGACTTCATCGGCGGCGGCGATGGGCGCGGGCGCCGGCTCGGACCTGACGCTTCGTCAACATGATCGTCATGAAGGACAGCTTTCGAGCTCGGGCTGAAGATGCTGTCCGACATGGCGCGCCGTCCGGCGTTTGCCCAGGCCGAGATCGACCGGCAGCGCCAGCAGATGCTGTCGGCGCTCAAGGTCAGCTTCGAGGATCCGGAGTTCATCGCCGACGCGGTGTTCCAGCGCCTGGTCTACGGGTTCCATCCGTACGGGCTGCCGCAGACGGGCACGTCCGAGTCCCTCGCCGGCATCACGCGGGACGGACCTCGTCGACTTTCACCAGCGCTACTTCGTGCCGAACAACGCCGATGATCGCCGTGGTCGGCGACGTCACGGGCGAAGAAGCGTTCGAGGGTGTCAAGAAGGCGTTCGGCGACTGGCAGCGCAAGGACGTGCCGGCCGACACGTTCATGGCGCCGCCCGACCCGACCCGGCGCGTGATCATCGTCAACAAGCCGGACGCCGTGCAGACGGAGATTCGCGTGGGCCACGTCGGCGTGCCGCGGCAGTCACGACGACTACCTCTCGCTCAACCTGGCGACGCGGATTCTCGGCGGCGAGGGCGCGAACCGGCTGCACCAGGTCCTCCGCACCGAGCGCGGGCTGACCTACGGCGCGCAGGCCAGCATGCACGCGCTCAGGGAGAGCGGAGACTTCGAGGCGTCCACGAACACGCGGTCGGAGGCGACCGGCGAGGTGCTGAAGCTCATTGTCGACGAGTTCTGGCGCATCCAGCGCGACCGCGTCAACGAGCGCGAGCTGTCCGAGGCCAAGGCCTACATCACGGGCAGCTTCCCGCTGACCATCGAGACGCCGGATGCGATCGCCACGCAGGTGCTGAACGTGGTGTTCTACGGGCGGCCGGTCGAAGAAGTGCAGACGTTCCGCGAACGCGTGAACGCGATCACGGTGGACGATGTGCAGCGCGTGGCGCGGTTCTTCTATCGTCCGGACCGTCTCTCGATTGTGCTCGTCGGCAACGCGCAGGCGTTTGCGTCCCAGCTTCGCGGCATCGGGTTCAACGCGTTCGAAACCGTCGACATGGCCAACCTCGATCTGACCACCGTCGACTTCAAGCGGGCCGGCGCCAGGGCAGCGTCGTTCGAGGGCGGCCCGGCCCCACGGGCTCTCCGGCCGCAGACCGCTTATGCGCCGACTTCGGCCGTGCAGTCGGGACGCACGGTGTCGCCGGACGCCGAGGCGAACGCGCTGCTCGATCGCGTCATCGCCGCCAAGGGGGGAATCGACACGCTCCGCCGCGTGGCGAGCATCACCGCTCTCACGCGCGCGGCCATGAAGACGCCGTCCGGCTCGGTGGACGCCGAAACGACGACCTATCTGCAGTATCCGAATCAGGTGCGCGTGGAGACCAAGCTTCCCGAGGCGGCCATCGTGCAGGTGTACGACGGCGCCAGGGCGTGGGTCAAGGATCCGAACGGCACACACGACGTGCCGGAGCCGATGATCCGCGAGCTCCAGGCCAGTTTCGACCGCGACACGATCGCGCTTCTTCTGGCGGCCCGCGACGGCAAGGTCCGCATGCGGCTCCTGCCCGATGCCAGGCCGAGCGGCGGTGATGGCATGACGTTTCGAGCCATCGAGCTCTCGGGCGCGAGGCTCGAGCCCATCGTGCTCTACATCGATCCGGCGACGCATCTGGTGGCGAAGCAGAGCTACGTGGCCGGTGGCACCGGCCAGCCTCTGGTCGAGGAGGTCTTCTCCGACTACCGGGCGATCGACGGCGTCCAGATCGCGTTCCGCGCCGAGGTCCGCCGTGGCGGCGAGACGATTCTCGAGCGTCACGTCACGTCGATTCGCCTCAACGATCCGCTGGCCTCCACACTTTTCAAGCGCCCCTCTTGACGCCGCGGCTCCTGCTGTCGTGCGGCGAGGCCTCTGGCGATCTGTACGCCGGCGCCCTCACGCGCGAGCTGCGAGCCCTTGTGCCCGAGATCGACGTGGCCGGCATGGGCGGGCCCCGGTTCGCCGAGGCAGGCGGGCGCGTGCTCGAAGACTATCGAGGCCTGTCGGTGACAGGCCTCACTGAAGCGATCGGCGTGATCCCCCGGTCCCTGGCCACGATCGGACGGCTGGCAGCCTCGGCGCGCGAAGAACGGCCCGGCGCGCTCGTGCTGATCGATTTCCCGGACTTCAATCTCCCGCTGGCGCCGTCGCGTCCGCAAGCTGGGTGTGCCCGTCATCTACTACATCAGCCCTCAGCTCTGGGCCTGGCGGCCTGGACGGATGAAGACCATGCGCGAGGTGGCGGACCGCGTGCTGGTGATCTTCCCATTCGAGGAAGCCATCTATCGCGACGCCGGCGTCGCGGTGGAGTTTGTCGGACATCCGCTCGTGGACCTGGTGCAGGCCAGCCAGCCACGCTCGGCGTTCCTCCCCTCGATAGGCCTCTCGGCCGACACGAGCACCGTGGCCGTCTTGCCCGGCAGCCGGCCGAACGAAATCGCCCGCCTCCTGCCGGACCTGCTCGCCGCGACCGCCAAGATCCGCGAGGCCATTCCCGGGGCTCAGTTTGTCGTCGCGCGGGCGCCGAATCTCAGCGATGAGCTGTTTGTCGAGTGCGAGCGGTACGGGGCGCGAGCGGTCGAGGGCGAGACCGATGCCGTGCTTGCCTCCGCGGACGTGGCCCTCGTGGCTTCCGGTACCGCCACAGTCCAGGCGGCGCTGCACGACACACCGATGGTCGTGGTGTACCGCGTTTCGCCGACGACGTACCGCATCGGCCGCCGGCTCGTCAAAGTCGACACCTTCGGCATGGTTAACCTGATCGCGGGCACGCGTCTTGTGCCCGAGCTGATTCAGGATGCGTGCACGCCGGAGGCAATCGCGCGGGAGGCAGTCTCGATGCTGACGGATCCCGAACGCGCATCCACGATCCGCGCCGGCCTGGCCGACGTGCGCCGCCGCCTCGGCGGCCCGGGCGCGAGCCGCCGCGCCGCTGAGGCGATTCTCAAAGTCATGGGGGGCACATGCTAGGTCGGGAGGGTCAGGAGGGTCAGGAGGGTCGGGTGGGTCAGGAGGGTCGGGTGCGGTCGGGAGCTAGTAAAGAATGCTGGCCTGCTCGCTCTGGTGGGTGTGCTCGCGACGTGCTCGTTGAGCGCGACCGTCATCGTGCCGGCGGAGCTCAGTGAGCTGGCCGCCGACGCCCATCTGATCGCGCGCGGGCGAGTGGTGGCTGTCGAAGGTCAGCTCACCGACGGCCGTCGCGAGATCGAGACCCTGGTGACCCTGGAGCCCGAGTCGTGGCTCAAGGCGCCAGGCGGCGCCGCGCCGGACACGGTGCGTTTCAGAGTGCCAGGCGGAGAGGTGGGGCGCTTTCGCCGCATCGTTCTGGGCGCGCCTCGGTTTGTCGTTGGCCAGCGCGTCGTCGTGTTCCTGGGCGGAAGCGCACCGCGCGTCCCGCACCTGGTCGGTCTCGCGCAGGGCGTGCTTCCGCGTCTCGGGCGACGGCGGTGCGACTGTCGTGGCCAATCGAGCCTCGCCCGCCATGTCGCTCGCGGCGTTCGAAGCGCGCGTGCGGACGCTCGCCGAGGGCGCACGATGAGTTGTCGCGGGACCCGACTGATCTCTCCCGCAGTGGTTGTAATGATCTGCGTCCTCGTGCTCGGTCAGAGCGCTCCGGCGCTTGCCTACCTGAAGCTCGGCGTCGACATCGGCGGCCGCACGGTGCTGCTGAAGTGGTCGCGGCAGCCAGTCCGCTACTTCGTGACGGATGGGGGGGTGCCGGGCGTCGCGTCCACCGACTTCCAGAACGTTGTGGGCCGTGCGTTCTCGACCTGGCAGAACGTCGAGACCGCATCGATCGCCTACTTAGTAGGCGGGGTGACGACCGCGCTTCCCGGAGACGACGATGGGCTGTCCACGCTTGGCTTTCGCAACGAGCCCGCCCTCGATCGCGTCCTGGCATCAACCAGCTTCCTGGTGGACCTCTCGACCGGCGAGGTGTTAGAGGCCGACATCTTCTTCAACAGCGCGTTTCCCTGGTCGGTGGCGCAGAGCGGGCAGGCCGGACGATTCGATCTCGAGTCCATCGCGGTCCACGAGATTGGCCATTTGAGCGGATTGGGACACTCGGCCCTCGGCGAAACGGAGATCGCGGCCTCCGGCGGCCGCCGGGTGCTGGCGGCGGACGCGGTCATGTTCCCGATCGCCTTCTCGGTCGGCAGTGTTGCCGGCAGGGCGCTGACCGCTGACGACATTGCGGGCATTTCGGACCTCTATCCGGACAACGGGTTCAACGACGACACGGGATCGGCATCGGGCCGTGTCACGAAGAACGGCCAGGGAGTCATGGGGGCGCACGTCGTCGCGTTCGACCCCGCCACAGGAGCCATGGTCGCCAGCTTCTCCCTCGATGCCGGGGGGCAGTTCTCCATCGCCGGGTTGCGGCCGGGTCCCAAGGTGCTCAGGGTCGAGCCGTTGGACGACGCGGATGTCACGAGCTTCTTCGACGGCCCGGTCGAGGTCGGATTCACGCCGAGATATTTCGAACGCCTGATCGTCGTGCCGCGGGGCGGCGACAGTGGAACGGTGGAGCTGCGGGTCGTACCGAAGTGACGCGGTTCACGGTTCAAGGTTCAAGGTTCAAGGTGCGCCTCGGTTCGGGGTTCGGCGGTTCCTGGTTCTGGGTGCTCGTGCTGGCGGCGCCTGGCGTGGCGAGCGCGCAGGCGCCGGTGGCGCCTCCTCGTGTCGAGGTTGGCGGCGGTGTGCGGTGGGTGGGCGGCGCAGCGCTGGGCGACATGGATGCCACGCTCGGGACTGCGAGCGGCGGGACCTTCACGCAGTTCGGGTCGTCCAGCGAACTGGGTCCGACGCCCGCTGTCGAGGGACGTGTCGGCGTCAGGCTGACGCGATCGCTGTGGGCCGAGGCGAACGTGTCGTACGGCACGACGGAGCTGCGGACGCGCCTGGACTCGGACGTGGAGAGCATCCCGGACACGACCGTGTCCGAGTCAATCGCCCGTTACACAATCGAGGGTGCGCTGGTGGCCTCGCTCGATGGCTGGCGGTTGGGCGCAGTGGTGCCGTTCGTGTCGGTCGGCGGGGGCTACCTGCGGGAGCTCCACGAAGGGCGAACCCTCGTGGAAAGCGGGCGGCTGTTTCACGCCGGCGGCGGCGTGACCGTACCCCTTCGCACACAGGCCGGTGCTGGAACGACCGTCGGCGTCCGGGCCGATGCTCGAGCGATCGTGCGGTCTGGTGGCGTCCAGTTCGATGACGACGTGATGATCGTGCCGGCGGCTGGCGTCTCCGTGCTCTTTCGGTTCTGACGCGGACGTCGGCGGCTTACTTGGCCTCGGTGGCCTTCACCGCCGCCTTGGCCGCCGTCCCGGCGCTCGGTCTCTTCGATGACCAGCCGGTACGCGATGTAGTACTTGTAGATGTTGGCGACGTAGGTCACCGTCTCGCGGCCGATGCGCTCGGACGCGATCTGCTCCACGTTGCCGAACCAGACGTTCGGGTTGAGCCCCTGCTTCTCGGCTTCCCTCCGCAACTGGCGAACCCGGCCAGGCCCCGCGTTGTAGGACGCGAAGGTGAACAGCCCCTTGTTCAGCGTCGTCCATCGGCTCGTCCTTGTAGTAGCGGTCGATCATGAAGCGCATGTACTTGACGCCCGGCGTGGATGTTCGCCTCGATCTGCGTGATGTCGCCGACGTTCAGCTCCTTGCCGGTGGCCGGCATGACCTGCATGACGCCGATGGCGCCCACCTGGCTCTTGGCGTCCTGATTGAGCTGCGATTCCTGGTACCCCTGGGCCGCCATGAGCAGGAAGTCCACGCTGGTACTGGTCGCTGTACTTCCGGAAGAGATCGACGAGCGCCAGGAACTTCTTGCGCTCCTCCTCGGACGTGGCGTTCTTCGCGTACGTGGTGTTGACGAGGTACTTCCGCTCGATCTGGTTGCCGAACGCCGTGCCCAGCCCGTATTTCTCCATGAACGTGTTCAGGGCCGTCGACCAGCTGCGGGCTGTTCTTGCGGACGGCGACGGCGAGCGTGCCGCCGGTGCGCACGGCGACGTCTTCGTGGACGGTGATGTTCGGGAAGACCTTCTTCCAGAAGTTCGCGAGGTAGTCGTCGACGACGATGGCCGGGAATCAGGCCGGCGTTCACCATCTCGAGCAGGTCGTCGTCTTCGAGGTTCTGCGGCGCGGCCTTGATCACCACCGGCGGCTTCCCCTGGGCCTTGAACTTCTCGTTGAGCGCGACCAGGCTCTCGTAATAGGTGCTGTTCTCGCGGGCGAATACTTCCTTGCCCGACAGGTCCTCCACCGAGGCAATCGCCGGCGCGCCGGGGCCGGTCACCAGGATCTGGCTGACGTTCGTCCGGGTGGCATTGGTGAAGTCGACGAGCTTCTGCAGTTCAGTGCCTCACCGTGACCTGCGCCGCCACCAGGTCGACCTTGCCCTCGACGAGCGCCGGAAGCAGCATGGTCGCGCGGCAGCGGCACGAAGACCACGTGGATCTTGTTGTCGTTGCCGGTCTTGAAGTGCTTGTTCAGCCGTTCCTCGACGAGCTGCCCGTAGTCGTACACCACGCCGCGCTGCACGCCCTTGTCGACGAAGTAGAACGTGCGATTGAACGTCACGCCGATCCGCACGAGCCGCCGCTTGACCATCTCGTCGAGGTCGCCCGTGAACGGCTTCAGGAGGGCGTCGCGCACCGCCGGCGGCAGCTGCGGTTTCGAGCTCGGAGGGCGGCAGCGGAGCTTCCGCTTCTTCGGCCTGCGCCGGCTGCCCGGCAGGGGCTGCCGGCTCGTTGGTGCCGCACGCCGTCATGACCATGCCCAGCGAAGATCAGAGCAGCCAGTTCGAACTTGACCGTCAAGGTTGCCTCCTGCCCACCAGGTTCAAGGGCACGATCCTATCCTGCGTTCTTGCGTCGCCTGCAGCACGAGGGTAACCCAACTCTGCCCGTCGGTACAACGTTCGCATCGGCCGGCGAGGCGGGGACGCGCGGGACGTGGGGCGACCGACATGCCTCCACGTCCCGGTGTGGTACGATACCGTTTTCCAAGGACCCTACCGCATGTCGACTGTGAACAGCTTCAAGACCCGGCAGACGTTGCAGGCTGGCGGACGCTCCGTTCAGTACTTCAGCCTGCCCGCCCTTCAAGCCGCTGGCTTTCCGGAGGTCGCGCGGCTGCCGTTCTCGCTGAAGATCCTGCTCGAGAACCTGCTGCGCCACGAGGACGGCCGCTTCGTCAAGTCGGCCGACATCGAGGCGCTCGCGCGCTGGGACGTCAAGAGCACGGACGCCGCGCGAGATCTCGTTCGCGCCCGCACGGGTGCTGCTGCAGGACTTCACCGGCGTGCCCGCTGTGTCGTCGATCTCGCGGCCATGCGCGACGCCGTCGCGCGCCTCGGCGGCGATCCCAACCGCGTCAACCCGCTGCAGCCGGTGGAGCTCGTCATCGATCACTCGGTGCAGGTCGACTACTTCGGCCAGGCCGACGCGTTCCAGCTGAACGCCGAGCTCGAGTTCTCGCGCAACAAGGAACGCTACGCGTTCCTTCGCTGGGGACAGAACGCGTTCCGACAACTTCCGCGTCGTGCCGCCCGACACCGGCATCGTCCACCAGGTCAACCTCGAGTACCTCGCGCGCGTCGTATGTCGACGAGACGCAGGACGGTCGCTGGCCTATCCCGACACGCTCGTCGGCACCGACTCGCACACGACGATGGTCAACGGGCTGGGCGTGGTGGGCTGGGGCGTCGGCGGCATCGAAGCCGAGGCCGCGATGCTCGGCCAGCCGATTTCGATGCTGATTCCGCCGGTGCTCGGCTTCCGTCTCAACGGACGCGATGCCCGAAGGCGCGACCGCCACCGACCTCGTGCTCACGATCACCGAGCGGCTGCGCAAGCACGGCGTGGTCGGCAAGTTCGTCGAGTTCTTCGGTCCGGGCCTCGAGCACCTGACGATTGCCGACCGCGCGACGCTCGGCAACATGTGCCCCGAGTACGGCGCGACGATCGCGATCTTCCCGATCGACGAGATGACGCTCGACTACCTGCGCCTGACCGGCCGCGACGAGCACCCGGGTCGAGCTCGTCGAGGCGTACGCGAAGGCGCAGGGCCTGTTCCGGACGGCCGGCGATCCGGATCCGATCTACTCCGAGACGATCGAGCTCGATCTCTCGACGGTCGAGCCCAGCCTGGCGGGACCGCGCCGCCCGCAGGATCGGGTGTCGCTCAAGCAGGCGAAGAGCGGATTCCAGGGCGCGCTGTCGACGCTGCAGGCACGGCGATGAAGAAGCCCGCCGCCGCTGCGACGCCGGGTGCAGCGGCGTCGGCGAGCGGCAGGCCGGTGCCGCCGTGGCCGAGATGCCGGCCGTCGGGCAACTCGAGCACGGCGCGGTGGTGATCGCGGCGATCACGAGCTGCACCAACACGTCGAACCCCAGCGTGATGATCGGCGCCGGGCTGCTGGCCAGGAAGGCCGTCGAGCGCGGACTGACGCGGCAGCCCTGGGTGAAGACGAGCCTGGCCCCGGGATCGAAGGTGGTGACGGAGTACCTGCGCCAGGCGGGCCTCGACACCTACCTCGATGCGCTCGGCTTCAACCTGGTCGGCTACGGCTGCACGACGTGCATCGGCAACAGCGGTCCGCTGCCCGACGAGGTGTCGGCCGAGGTCGAGGCGAAGCAACCTCGTGGTGGCATCGGTGCTGAGCGGCAACCGCAACTTCGAGGGGCGCATCCAGCAGCAGGTGCGCGCGAACTACCTGGCGTCGCCGCCGCTCGTGGTCGCCTACGCGCTGGCCGGGCGGATGACGCTCGACCTGACGACCGAACCGCTCGGCATCGACACGAAGGGCGCGCCGGTCTACCTGCGCGACATCTGGCCGTCCGAGCGCGAGATTCAGGACACCATGCTCCGGGCGGTCAACGCGAAGATGTTCCGCGAGCAGTACGCCGACGTCTTCGCCGGCGACGAGCGGTGGCAGACGCTGGCCGTGCCGACCGGCGATCGCTTCGCGTGGGACGCGGACTCCACCTACGTCCGCAACCCGCCGTTCTTCGACGGCGTCACCCTTCAGCCGTCCGCCGCTCCAGGACATCACAGGCGCGCGGGCGCTGGCAATCCTCGGCGACAGCATCACCACCGACCACATCTCGCCGGCGGGCTCGATCAAGAAGGACAGCCCCGCGGGCAAGTACCTGATGGCGCACGGCGTACAGCCGGCCGACTTCAACTCGTACGGGGCGCGGCGCGGCAACCACGAAGTGATGATGCGCGGGACGTTCGCCAACATCCGCCTCCGCAACCTTCTGGCGCCAGGCACCGAGGGCGGGTGGACGACGTACCAGCCGGCGGGCGAGGTGATGCCGATCTACGACGCCGCGATGAAATACAAGGACGCCGGCGTTCCACTCATCATCGTCGCCGGCAAGGAGTACGGCTCCGGGTCGTCGCGCGACTGGGCGGCGAAGGGCACGCTGCTGCTCGGCGTGCGCGCGGTCATCGCCGAGAGCTTCGAGCGCATCCACCGCAGCAACCTCGTCAACATGGGCGTGCTGCCGCTGCAGTTCCAGGCCGGCGCCACAGCGGCGTCAGTCGGGCTCACCGGCAAGGAAGCGTTCGAGATCGTCGGCGTGGCGAGCGGCCTGACCCCCGGCGGGCTCGTGACGGTCCGCGCCACTGGCGACAAGGCGATTGAGTTCCAGGCCGTGGCCAGGATCGACACGCCGGAAGAACTGGTGGCGTTCCGACACGGCGGCATCCTGCCCTACGTCATGCGGCAGCTCGTCGCCCGACGATGACGCCGGGTCCAACAGGACCCGGCCTACGTGATGCGGCAGTCTCGTAGGGCGGGTCCTGTTGGACCCGCCGGTATTCCAGGTCATGCTCCACTCTGCGGCCATCAAGTCCAAAGCCCGAGAGCTCGGCTTCGATCGGTGCGGAATCGCGCCGGCGGCGGACCTTCCCGAGCTGCCGTTTCTGGCCCAATGGATCGCCAGGGGATATGCCGGCTCGTTGCGCTTCCTTACGCGCTCGGCCGGACGCCGTGGCGACGTGCGTCGCGTCGTGCCCTCGGCGAAGAGCGTGATCGTCACGGCCACCATCTACAACACCAACCGGCCGTACTCCACGGAGTCGACCGATCCTGAGCGTGCGCACGTGGCGCGCTACGCATGGGGCGAGGACTACCATCTCGTGCTCGGCGCGCGGATGGAGGCCCTTCTCGGCTGGATGCGCGACACATCGGAGGTCCCGTTCGAGGGACGCGCACACGTGGACACCGGGCCGATTCAGGAGCGCGTCTACGCGCGTCACGCCGGCATCGGCTGGATCGGGAAGAACTGCTGTGTCATCAACCCGGAGCTCGGCTCGTGGATGTTCCTGGGCGCCATCATCTCCAGCCTTCCGCTCGACTGCGACGAGCCAGCGCTCGACCAATGCGGGGATTGCACGCTCTGCCTCGAGGCGTGCCCGACCGAGGCGTTTCGGGCGCCGGGCGTCCTCGATGCCACCCGCTGCATATCCTTTCTGACCATCGAGCACCGGGGGAAGCTGCCGGCCGATCTGGCGCCGAAGATCGGAGCGCACGTGTACGGGTGCGACGTGTGCCAGGAGGTGTGCCCATGGAACGCGGCCGCCGCCGCCTCGTCCGACCCCGCCTGGCAGCCCCGGTCGCTCTGGGATCAGCCGGCCTTGCGCGAACTCCAGCAAAGATCGGACGATGAGCTGCAGGAAGGCATGCGGCGCAGCGCCATGGACCGGACGGGGGTCGAAGGTCTCCGCCGGAACCTGGCGCAGGCCATCGCGAATGCCGAGGCAGGCTCCGGTTCGAACTCCGGGGGACGATGACCATGACGACACTTGCGCCAGCGCTGCTGCTCTCGATGCCGCAGCTCGTCGATCCCAACTTCAACCGCACCGTCGTCCTGTTGTGCAAGCACAGCGACGAGGGCGCCTTCGGGCTCATCGTCAACCGTCCGCTCGTGACGAGCGGACGCGTCGTCATCAATCTGGAGCCGCCGGTGTCGACGGAGCGCGAGCTCGAGATCTGGGTCGGAGGTCCGGTCGAGCCGCAGCGCAGCTGGGTTCTCGTGGGCGGGAACCCCGAGCCGTACGAAACCGTCGGGATGCGGATCGCCGACGATCTCTACATGTCCACGTCGCCCGATCTCCTCCGGCGGTTGCTCGAGCCCGATCCCCCGGAGCACGCGAGGCTGATGGTGGGCTATGCCGGCTGGGGCCCGGGCCAGCTCGAAGCCGAGCTCGAAGCCTCAGCCTGGCTCCTGAGCGATATCGATCGACGCCTGATCTTCGACACCGCGCCGGACCGCATGTGGGAGGCCGCGATTCGTCGACTCGGGGCGGACCCGGCGGCGCTGACGATGAGCCGGGGCGTGCACTGACGAAATGCTGAATGCGAATTGCTGATTGCTAATTTGGGTTCTCGGTTCTCGGGGAGCAATCTGCAATTAGCAATTTGCATTCAGCAATTCTGCTAGTCTGACAGCCGCACCGGATGCACCCCTGACGGCAGCTCGTCTTCGAACATCAGCGGCGTCACGGTCCACATTGCGCGTCGCTGCCGGTGGAGCAGGGCCGCGATGGCCAGCAAAACGCCGATCGTCGCGGTGGCGCGCGTGGCATCACGAAGGCTGAGCCAGACGAGTCCGCGGCCGACCGTCGTGAAGAGCGTGAATGCGACGAAGCTCGTGAGCACCGTCTGGGCTACCGCGTTCTTGCCGGGAAGGTACGAACACGAGAAGGGAATCCGTCGCCAGTCGCCGAGCAGCAACTCCACCAGGATGAGGCCGCCGATCGCCACAACGGCCGTTACGATGAGTGCGGCGGCGCCGTGCACCCGCCACAGCAACGGCAAGAGCAGCAGCAAGGGCATGCCGACGCCGAGCCGCCAGAGCGTCCACTCGACCGCCTGCATCTGGCCGACGCGCGTCGAAGGCGACTCGGTCATCCTGAAGATCCAGTTCGCGCCGCGATCGACCGGAATGACCAGCGTGGCCCGGGCAGCCGCGCTGGTGAAGAACACCAGGGCCAGGGACGCCCAAATCGTGTTTCGGACGAGGTCCTCCGACGGAAGATGGCTGCTTCGCAGCCATCCGACCAGGTCGGCGCCCAGTAGACTGTTGGCCACCAGCGCTGCGCCGCACGCCGCGAGGGAGAACCAGATGCCCTGATGGAGCGGGCTTCGCGCAAGCGTCAGCGAGGCGAACGCTCGCACAGCTTCGAATCCATCGCGCCGTGCGGGCAGGCGCGGCCTCCACAGCACGCGGCGAGGCGCCTCGACGGCTCGCACCAACACCTGGTCGAAGCGCCTGTACAGCACGACGTAGGTCAGTCCCGCGACGGCCGCCGCAGCCACCAACGCCGCTGCGCCCAGCTGCGCCAGCAGCAGAAAGTAGATGTCGATGTCTTCGAGCAGCACTCGCTCGACGCCGACGAACCATGCAGGCGGCGCGAAGGCCAGCGTCGTGGACCGCGTGCTCATGGCGGGACCCGCGTCGGATAGTCGGAACACGAGGGGTACCGACAGCGACAGCCCGCACACGATCAGGCTTCTCAGCGCCGAGGCGCGTGCGCGAAGGCGTGCCCTTGGCGTCGCCAGCATCAACGCGCCGTTGACCGCCACGATCGCCAGGCTCGCCCACACCGACGCCATCACGCTCGCGGTCCAGAACGCCAGGGCGCGCGGAAGAATCCCGTGCTCGGCCCATCTGCCGGCCGACGTGATCATCACGACCGGCGCCAGCGCCAGATGAACGACCAGCACGAAGAGGCCGACGAAGAGCGCCAGCGCGGCGAGCTTGGCGCCAAAGACCAGCGTGCGCGTGATGGGCAACACCATCAGCACGCGGAAATCGGTCTCGTCGGGGAAGAGCGAGGCGCTGACCACGACCGTCGCGATCGCGGAGGCCAGCATCGCGACGCCAATCAGAAACAGGTCGTCTCCGAGGAGGGCGCGGCGGTAGGGCTCAGGGCCAGACGCCATCGCCAGGGCCGAGTACTTTCCCAGGAACAGGCGATAGACGACGACCAGGCTGAACGCGAACAGGCCGGCCAGCGTGCCGATGACGGTGCGCACCAGCCCGTCGCCGCCGCCCTCGGAAAGGAACGGTAGATCGAACAGCCCCTGGAAGAAATGCCGCGTGAGGCGGTACTCCGGACGGTCCGTCACCGTCGGGGTCATGCGGATCGCATCACGTCGAGAATCTGCCGTGCCACAGGCATGAAGTCCTGCTGGTCGGTGGCCCGCGCGAAGAGGTCCTCGAGGGGCGTTGAGCCCGCCCGCCCGGCCTCGGCCACGCGATGTTCGGCCACGAGCCGTCCTGCAGAGAGGATCACCGCGCGGGAGCAGAGGCGCTCGACCATGTCGAAGCGGTGCGTGCTGAAGAGGATCATGCGCCCGTCGGCTGCCAGCAGCGTCAGGAGCGATCGAAAGAGCAGCCCCGCGTTGACGTCCAGGCCGGAGAAGGGCTCGTCGAGGACGAGCACCTCGGGGTTGTGCAGCAGCGCCGCCGCCAGCAGCACGCGTTGCCGCATGCCCTTCGAGTACGCGGCCATCGTGCTGTAGCGGCTGTCGTGCAGGAGCAGCAGGCGCAGCAGCTTCGACGTCTTCTCGGCGAGCAGGCCCTGTGGGATGTCTCTGAGGCGTCCCACGAGCGTGAGGTACTCCTCGGCCGTCAGGTGCGTGTACAGGTGCGGCTCTTCCGGCACGTAACCGAGCCGCCGCTTGTAGCCAATCGGATCTCCGGACACGCTCCGCCCGTCGAGCAGCACGTCGCCGGCGCTCGGCTCGAGCAGGCCGACGACGATGTTGACGGTGGTGCTCTTGCCCGAGCCGTTGGGCCCGAGATACCCGACGATTTCCCCTCGCTTGACTTCGAAGCTGACGCGGTCGACCGCCAGCAGCCCGTGGTACCGCTTTGTCAGCCCGCGGGCCTGGAGCATGGCGCTACGATCGCCGCCGGTGCGGGAACGGCCGGGCGAACCAGAACGTGAACACGAGGGTCGCCACGATCACGCTGAGCACGACGGCGATGAGCAGCATCAGCATGAGCAGGTCGCGGTCGTCGGCGTTGACGGTGCTGCCGATGGGCCCACGTACGGCGATCTGCGCCGCGGCGCCGGTGACACCCATCGCGACGAGCACCGACACCAGCGCGATCGCCGGAAGACCGGTACGCATCCACTGAATGGCCACCGTGGCGGCAAGGTCCATCGCCATGCGGCCCCAGAAGGCGAGCAGGCCCTGCCATCGGCGATCGTTCCAGGCTTCGCGGCCGGCCTCGTCGAAGTCGAGGGCCATCTCGCGCGCAAACTCGCGGCGGAACGTGCCTGGATACAGGCCCAGGGCCATGCGGTAGATCCGTTCGCTGAGGGTCGTGTGTCCTCGCATGGCAGCCTCAGGCGCTCCTCATATTCACTGGCGGCGGGGCCCCACCCCCGCCGCGAACTAACGCCGATCCCTCGCCTCGGCGGCGCATGGCCTCGGCTCGGGATGGCCGCAGGCGCTCCTCTTTATCACCCGCGAGACGGTCGCGGCGTTATGTGCTTCGCGCGCGCTGACCGAACCAGCGCGTCCATGCGGTCGACGTCGGCGCCGAGCGCGCGCCGTCCGCCCCTGGTGATGCGATAGTAGCGCCGCCGTTCGTCGTGATCGGGATCGGGCGCCGGGCCGGGGACTTCCTCGACCAGCCCCGCTTCCATCAGGCGCTGCAGGGTGCCGTACAGCGTTCCGGGGCCGAGACGCACCCCACCGTCGGTCTGTTCGAGAACGTCCTTGAGGATGCCGTAGCCGTGCCGCTCCCCCTGGGCGAGGGCGAGGAGGATATGGAAGACCGCAGGGGTCAGGGCCGCCATGTGATGGCAGTAGATATATCCGTAGCGGATATATCTGTCAAGCCTCGCGAGGGCCGGCACGGCAGGCGGGGCGGGCGAGGCTGGCTAGGTCACCCCAGCCCCCAGCCCCCAGTCCCAAGCCTCCAGCCTCTAGCCCCCGTAAGCAATGCGGTAGATCACGTTCGCGCGGTCGTCGGAGACGAGCATCGAACCGTCCGGAAGCACGAGCAGGTCGACGGGGCGCCCCCACGACTGCCGGCCGCCCTGCAGCCACCCTTCGATGAACGGCTCGTAGCTGGCGACCTTGTTGTCCTTCAGCCTGGCGATCATCAGGCGGTAGCCGGTGTGCGGGACATTCGCGCTGCGGTTCCAGGATCCGTGATTCACGATGAACAGCTGCTTGCGGTACTCGGCCGGAAACTGCGTCCCGGTGTAGAACTTGAGCCCGAGCGCCGCGACGTGGGGGCCGAGCCTGGCCGCCGGGCCGGCAAACTCCGAGCACGGACGCTTGGCGCCGAATTCCGGATCCGAGATCGAGCCTTCGTGGCAGTACGGATACCCGAAATGGAGTCCGGCCTTGGGGGCGGTGTTCAGTTCATCGTTCGGCTGATCGTCGCCGAGCATGTCGCGCCCGTTGTCGGTGAACCACAGGTCCCGCGTATCGGGGTGCCACGCCAGGCCCACGGAGTTCCGCACGCCGCGCGCGAAGATCTCGAGGCCGGAGCCGTCTGGTTTCATGCGCACGATGCTCGCGTACGGATCGGGCCGCTCGAGGATGTTGCCGGGGGCGCCCACCTGCGTGTAGAGAAGGCCGTCCGGTCCGAACGCGAGGTACTTCCACCCGTGCATCCGGTCGGTCGGGAACTGGTCGTAGACGACGACCGGTTTGGGGGCCGGCGCACCAGCGCCAGCTTTCACGAAGGCCTCGACACCGTCGTAGCGCGAAATGCGGCTAATCTCGGCGACATACAGGGAGCCATCGCGGAACGCCACGCCGTTTGGCTGCGTCAAGCCGCTCGCCAGCGTCAGCACATCGTCCGCCTTGTTGTCGCGGTTGCGATCCACGACCGCGTACACTTCGCCGCGCTGCGTGCCGACGTAGATGGTGCCGTCCGACCCGAGCGCCATCGAGCGCGCGCCAGGCACCTTGTCGGCCCAGATCGCGATCGAGAAGCCCTTGGGGATCGTCAGCTTGTCGAGTTGCGGGGTGGCGCCGCCGGGAGGCAACTGCGCGCCCAGCCCGCCGCCGCCGCGCTGCGGCACGGTCGGCGCGGCCGGTTGCTGCGCGAACAAGGCCACGATCGACGCCATGACCAGGAAGACGCCGACGAGCGGCAGGGGAGCGGTTACTCGTTTCACGGTTCGCCTCCGGTTGTAGACTAGCCAGCAGACCCTCAATGATGACATACAAGCCTTCCACCGTAACCGCTTGCGGCGCACTGCTGGCGGCACTGTTCCTCGCCTCGTGCGGCCCACAGGAGACCCCGGTGCCCGCTGCCACTCCGCCCATCACGTCGTCGGTCGCGACCGAGCTCCAGAAGAAGGCCGCGCGCTTCGCGCCGACGGACCTCGGCGCCGATCTGTCCTCGCTGTCGGCCGCCGATCGCCAGGTGGTCGCCAAGCTGGTCGAGGCGTCGAAGCTCGTCGACGCGCTCTTTCTTCGGCAGGTCTGGTTCGGGAACGAGGCCATGCTGCTGGACCTCGTGCGCGACAGCAGCGCCGAGGGCCGGGCGCGGCTGCACTACTTCCTGCTCAACAAGGGACCCTGGTCGCGCCTCGACGCCGACGAAGTGTTCGTGCCCGGGGCGCCGGCCAAGCCGCTCGGCGCCAACTTCTATCCGCCCGATGCCACCAAGACCGATCTCGAGAAGTGGATTCAGTCCCTGCCCGACGCCGAGCGCAGGCGCGCCACAGGGTTCTTCACGGTGATTCGCCGCACGCCGACGGGCGGCTTGACGCTCGTGCCGTACAGCGTCGAGTACCAGAACGAGCTCGCGCAGATTGCCACCCTCCTGCGAGAGGCGGCGGGTCTCGCCGCGGAGCCGACGCTCAAGCGGTTTCTCACGACACGCGCTGACGCGTTCCTGTCGAACGACTACTACGACAGCGACGTGGCCTGGATGGAGTTGAAGGGGAGCATCGAGCCCACGATTGGCCCTTACGAGGTGTACGAAGACGGCCTCTTCAACTACAAGGCCGCGTTCGAGTCGTACGTGACCGTGCGGGATGATGCCGAGAGCGTCAAGCTCGAGAAGTTCAGCAGCGAGCTGCAGGACATCGAGGATCGCCTGCCGATCGATCCGAGGTACCGCAACCCCAAGCTCGCAGCGCTCTCGCCGCTCGTGGTCGTCAACGAAATCTTTGCGGCGGGCGACGGCAACCGTGGGGTGCAGACGGCGGCCTTCAATCTGCCGAACGACGAACGGGTCACCCGTGAAAAAGGCGCGAAGCGCGTGATGCTCAAGAACGTGCAGGACGCGAAGTTCGCCAGGACGCTCGTGCCCATCTCCAAGGTCGTGCTCGCTGGCGAAGACCAGAAGGATGTGGCGTTCGACGCCTTTTTCACCCACATCCTCATGCACGAGCTGATGCACGGCCTTGGCCCGCACAACCTGACGATCAACGGCCGGGCGACCACCGTTCGGCAGGAGCTCAAGGAGGCCTCGAGCTTCATCGAGGAGGCCAAGGCCGACATCTCCGGCCTCTTCGCGCTGCAGCACCTCATCGACAAAGGCGTCATCCCGAAAACGATGGAGCGATCGATCTACACGACGTTCCTGGCCTCGAGCTTCCGGTCGATTCGGTTCGGGATCACGGCGGCCCACGGGAAGGGGCAGACGATTCAGCTGAACTACCTGATGGATCAGGGCGGGTTCGTCGTCCGGCCCGACGGCACGTTCACCGTGGATCACACGAAGATCAAGGAAGGCGTGGCGGCGCTGACGCGCGAGATCATGACGCTGCAGGCCGAAGGCAGCTACGACAAGGCCATGGCGCTCGGCAGCCGTCTCGGGGTGCTCAGGCCGGAGGTCAAAGCGGCGCTCGCCAAGCTCGTCGACGTGCCCACGGACATCGAGCCCCGATACGTCGCGGCCGACCGGCTGTTGAGCGAGCTTCGTTCGAGCCGGTGAGCATTCCGCGCGGCCGCCGTCACGAGTGGATCAGGATCGCGGCGTTCGCCATCGCCGTTCGACTGTTCTCCGCGGCGCTGGCCCTCGTCGCGAACGTCGTCTTCCCCGACGCGCAGCGGGAGCAGTTCACCGTCTTCAGCACGCCCAGTCCGCTCTGGGACGCGTTCGCGCGGTACGACTCCGGCTGGTATCAGCAGATCGCGAGATCGGGCTACCAGTACACGCCAGGCGGCCGGAGCACGATCGCGTTCTTTCCGGCGTACCCGTTCCTCATGCGCCATGTCGGGCGGCTCTTCGGTCCGCAGCCCTCGGACCTCTACATGGGCGGGCTGGTCGTCTCATGGCTGGCGTTCGTGCTTGCGATGGTGGGGCTGTACGCGCTCGCGCGTCTCGACCTGCCTCGCCACCGCGCCGAGCGGGCCGTGGTCCTCGCGGCGGTCTTTCCCTTTGCGTTCTTCTTCGGCGCGGTCTATACCGAGGCGCTCTTCCTGGCTTCCGTTGTCTGGTGCTTCTACGCGTTCCGCACCGATCGATTCGTGCTCGGCGGGCTGGCCGGCGCGGTCGCGACAGCGACGCGCGTCAACGGCATCCTCATCCTACCGGCGCTGGCGTGGATCGCGTGGCGGCGATGGCGGGACCTGAAGGCGAGCGGAGACGTCGAGCGCGCGAGGCGCACGACACTCGCCGCGGTTGCCGGTCTGCTGCTCGTGACCGCGGGCATTGGCGCCTACTGCCTCTACATCTGGCGCCTGACGGGGAGTCCGTTCGAGTGGGTCGCGACGATCGAGCGATGGGGCTACCATCCGGGCGGGGCTCCGTGGCTCGCCCTTGGGAGGCTCGCAGGAGAACTGCTCAGCAGACCCTACGCGTACGTCGCGTCTGGTGGCATGGCGCCCTACGACATGCTGAACGGGCTCGCCGGGCTCGCGTTCGTGCTGGCCATTCCGTTTGTCTGGGCCAGGCTTGGTGCGGCGTACGCGCTGTTCATGGCCCTCAACCTGTGGCTGCCACTTTCATCGGGCACGTACGAGGGAATCGGACGCTACTGCGCCGTGCTGTTTCCCTTCTTTATCTGGCTGGCCGCTTTTCGCTCGAGCGGTGCGTACACGTGGACGCTTGTCGCCTTTGCCGCGCTGTACACGCTCTGCCTGTCCCTTTTTACGAACATCCACCCGCTCTTCTAGCCTCCAGCCTCCAGCTCCAGCCCCCGATCCCTGATCCCTGTTCCCCGTTCTCTGTTCCCCGTTCCCCTTGAAGTACACTGAGGAGATGTCTTCACAGCTAGAGCAGCGTTCGAGCACCAGGGCCGAGGTGGCCAACCCTCTCCGCAGGAACGTCGCCATCATCGCCCACGTCGACCACGGCAAGACCACGCTCGTCGACGCGCTCCTGCACCAGAGCGGCACCTTCCGCTCGAACGAGCGCGTGGCCGAGCGGGCCATGGACAACACCGACCTCGAGCGCGAGCGCGGGATCACGATTCTCGCCAAGAACACGGCGGTCCACTACAAGGACCTGCTGATCAACATCGTCGATACGCCAGGCCACGCGGATTTCGGCGGAGAAGTGGAGCGCACGCTCTCGATGGTCGACGGCGTGATGCTGCTCGTGGATGCATCGGAAGGCCCCCTGCCGCAGACGCGCTTCGTGCTCAGGAAGGCGCTCGAGCGCCACCTGACGCCCATCGTCGTGGTCAACAAGATCGATCGCCCGGACGCGCGGCCGCAGGAAGTGCTCAACGAGATCTACGACCTGTTCATCGATCTCGACGCGAGCGAGTCGCAGCTCGAGTTCCCCGTGCTCTACACGAACGCCAGGACCGGCACGGCCAGCCTCGACCGCGACACGACAGGTACGGACCTCCGACCCCTTCTCGACGCGGTCGTCGAGCACGTGCCCCCGCCGAGCGGCAATCCCGACAGCCCGCTCCAGCTGCTCGTGGCGAACCTGGATTCGAGCGACTACCTCGGTCGGATCGCGATTGGCCGCATTTTCAACGGGCGCGTGAAGATCGGCGACCAGGTCGTCGTCTGCAAGCTGACGGGCGACATGCAGCCGACGAAGGTCACGAAGCTGTACTCGTTCGACGGTCTGAAGCGCGTGGACATCGAGCAGGCGGCGGCCGGCGACATCGTGTGCCTGGCAGGCATCGCCGACATCACGATCGGCGAGACCATCGCCGACGCCGAACGCCCCAAAGTGCTTCCTCCGACCGCGATTGACGAGCCCACAGTGTCCATGATCTTCGGCGTCAACACGTCGCCGATGGCGGGAAGGGAAGGGCAGTACGTCACGTCGCGGCAGATCCGCGACCGGCTGGACAAGGAGCTCCTCGGCAACGTCTCCATCCGGCTGGAGCCGACCGACACACCCGAGCAGGTCAAGATCGTCGGGCGCGGCGAGCTCCAGCTGTCCATTCTTATCGAGATGATGCGGCGCGAAGGCTTCGAGCTGCAGGTCTCGCGGCCGGATATCGTCACCAAGCAGATCAACGGCGGAACGTTCGAGCCGGTCGAGGATCTGGTGATCGACGTCCCTGAGGATCACCAGGGCATCGTGATCGCACAGGTCGGCGAGCGCAAGGGCGTGATGACCAAGATGGTGAACAACGGCAGCGGACGCGTGCGCCTGGAGTTCCGCATTCCAGCCCGTGGCTTGATCGGGTTTCGTTCGCAGTTCATGACCGACACCAAGGGCACCGGCATCATGAACCACATCTTCGCGGCGTGGGAGCCGTGGCACGGCGCCATTCCGGCGCGGATGACCGGCGCCCTCGTGGCCGATCGCGCGGGCATCGCGACGGCCTATGCCATCTTCAACCTGCAGGAGCGCGGCGAGATCTTCATCGACCCGGCCGTCACGGTCTACGAGGGGATGATCATCGGCGAGAATTCGCGGCCTTCGGACATGGATGTCAACGTCACGAAGGAGAAGAAGCAGACCAACATGCGGGCATCGAGCGCCGACGAGGCCATCCGGCTGGTTCCGCCGCGGCGGATGGGGCTGGAACAGGCCATCGAGTTCATCAACGACGACGAGCTGGTCGAAGTGACGCCATCGAGCATCCGCGTCCGCAAGCGCGTGCTCGCGTCGAACATGCGGCCGAAGAAGGCGGCGGACGACAAGCCGGACAGGAACTAGGGCCCGTGTTCAATCGACGCACCAGCGGATCGGTCGTCTGCCCCTCGTGCGGGTCGCTCGTCGGCGTGCGCGATGATCGGTGCTATTCGTGCGGCCGCGCGAACCCGGGGCTGTGGGGATTCGGCCCGCTCCTGAGAAGGCTCGGGAGCGACATGGGGTTCGTGCCGCTGGTCATCGGCGGATCGAGTGTCCTGTACGTGCTGACGATCATCTTCAGCGGCAGCGAACTGCGTCTGATCAGCGGGATGATGTCGGTCCTCTCGCCGAGCACGCGCGCGCTGGTGCTGTTCGGCGCCAGCGGGTCGATTCCCGTGTTTGCCATGGGGAACTGGTGGACAGTGCTGAGCGCGAGCTGGCTGCACGGCAACCTGCTCCACATCGTCTTCAACATGATGTGGGTGCGCGATCTCGGCCCGGCGACCGCGAGCATCATCGGACCGTCCCGTACGATCATCATCTACACGCTGGCCGGCGTCTGCGGGTTCTTCCTCAGCTCGGTGGCCGGGTGGTTCGGCGGGTTCGGCATCCCGATGCTGAGCGGCGCGCCCTTTACGGTCGGCGCCTCGGCGTCGGTGTTCGGCCTGCTCGGCGCGATGGTGCACTACGGCCGGAAGAGCGGCAGCAGCCTCGTGCGGGCCGAGGCGGGACGGTACGCACTGATTTTGTTCGTCTTCGGCCTCATCATGCCAGGCGTGGATAACTTCGCGCACGCCGGCGGGTTCCTCGGCGGCTACGGGATTTCCGCCTTCTTCAACCCGCTCACACGCGAACGCGGCGACCACATGCTGGGGGCGGCGCTCTGCCTCGCCGCCACGGTGCTCGCGGTCATCTTTTCGGTGTTTGGCGGGCTTTACTTGTACGGATAGAGCCGCGGTGCTCGGTGCTAGGTTCCGGGTTCTCGGTGCGCAGCCCGGTTCTCAGTTCCCGGTTCTCTGTTCGCGGTCCGGTTCAGTCCCGGTCGCAAACCGGGGACCGAGCACCGAGCACCGAGCTTGAAGCGCACTCAGCACCAGGCACGTTGAGCACGCCAGCACCGCTGCGCTCTTCTAGCGCGCCAGTTCCTCGTCAATGAGCTGCTTGAACGCCTCGAACGGCTGTGCGCCCGTCAAGGCACGGCCGTTGACGAAGAAGGCGGGTGTGCCGCTCACGCCCAGGGCGTTGCCGGCCGCGAGATCCACGTCGACCTCCTTCGCATGCTTGCCTCCGTCGAAGCACTCGTTGAACTTCGCGGTATCCAGCTTGAGCTCGGCGGCGTGCTGCTTGAGGTTGTCGTTGGTCAGCAGCGAAGGGTTGGCAAACAAGCGATCGTGGTAGGGCCAGAACTGGTCTTGTTCGGCCGCACAGAGTGACGCTTCCGCCGCGGGCCTGGCAGCCGGGTGGTTCGGGAGCGGGTAGTGACGGTAGACGAATCGGACCCGCTCGCCGTAGGTCTCCAGCACCTTGGCGACCGTCGGGCTGGCACTCTGGCAGGTACGGGCACTGGAAATCCGAGAACTCGACGATGGTGATTGGCGCATTGGCCGGTCCGCGCGCCGGTCGTCCACCGTCCGTCACCGTGAGCCGAGGCGGCTCGAGCGACACGGTGACGCGCGTCTTGGCCTTCAAGCCATCCACAAAGGCCGATCGGGCGTCGTCCGCGCGCTCTTCGGTCAGGAGCTCGGCGATGGGGCCCTGCACCTGCTCGAACGTCGCGCCGCCGACCCGCGACGGGTTGGCCTGATACCAGGCCGTGATTTCGGTCAGCGTCGGCACGGCCACCTTCGAGCCGATCTCCTGCTCGATCAGCGCCTCTTTGTCGACGCCCCGGGCGGTGGCCTCCGCCGCGATCAGCCGATCGCCCACGAGCGTCTCGAGGGCCGACCGACGGGCCTCGTACACCGCCTGCGACAGCGTCAGGCTGCCAAACCGGCCGGCTGGCTGGCTGAGCGCCACATTGTCCAGCTCGGCCAGCGTCACCGACGTCGATCCAATGGTGGCCACGACATCGGTCGGCAGCTGAGTCCGTGCCGGCTGCGCGGAGGTCGAACACCCGGCGAGAAGCACGATCGCGGCGATACACAGATTACGAGCTGGCAATGATCTTCTCCTGACGAGACCAGTCGTGTCTCGCCGGTCTTGTAGGCCGGGTCCTTCGGGCCTCGGCATGCCGGCGGGTCCGATCGGACCGCCCTACGCGTGGCGCTACTCTCCTAAACGTTGCGGCAGGTCGGCCACGACGTAGGCCATGACGGCGACCGCGGCGGCACACTGCGCCAGCTCCGCGGGGACGATCCGCTCGATGGTGTCCGCCGGCGTATGGTGAACCATGAAATAGTCGCCGTCCACCTCGAGCGACAGGGCCGGAATTCCCCCTCGCGCGCGCTCGGATCGATGTCCGCGCCGCCGCCCACCGGGCCGACGAGATCTGCGCGCATGCCGCGAAGCAGCGTGGCAATCCCGGTGATCGGTGTGCGCGCGCCTGATCGCTGCCGGTCAGCCCGAGCCCGGTCGGCCTGAACACGCCGATGTCGGACTCGAGCATCATGACATGCTTCGGCAGCTCGGCGCGGTGCCGGTCGCGATACGCGAGGCCGCCGCGTCCGCCGTTTTCCTCGTTGGTGAAGAGGACCACCCGGACGGTCCGCCTGGGCCGCAACCCCAGCTTCTTCATGATCCGCAGCGCCTCCCAGGTCGCAACGCAACCGCCCCCGTCATCGCTGGCGCCAGTGCCGACATCCCAGGAATCGAGGTGGCCGGCGACGACGACGACCTCGTCCGGGCGCTCACGGCCGCGGAGTTCGCCCACCACGTTGGCTGATTCCACCTCGCCCTCGAAGCGCGCCTCCATCTGGAGGCGCACGACGACCCGTTCGCCGCGATCGACGAGACGCTGCATCCGTTCGGCGTCTTCTCCCGTGACCGATGCCGCCGGAATGCGGGGCGCATCGGGCGTATTGCAGGCCACCGGTGTGCGGGGTGCGCAGCCCAGCGGACCAACCGCCCGCACCAGCGCCGCGACGGCCCCGTGGCGCGCCGCGCGCGAGGGCCCGGCCGTCCGATACGTGCGCGTGTCGCCGTAGGAGACAAAGGGCACGTTGAAGAGCACGATGCGCCCTTTCGCAAGCGCCGCCCTGGCCTCGAGATCCGCGAACGACGAGACGACGAGCACCTCGGCCTGCACGCCCTCGGGCGGCGTGCCGATGCTGTCGCCGAGCCCGAGCATCACGATGGCGTGCGGTCCGGGTTCCACCATGGTCGCGCTCTCGCGGCCGCGGACCCACTTCGGCACCATCACGGGCTCGGTGTGCACGTTCTCGAGGCCGTCCCGCTTCATCTCGGCGACCGCCCAGCGGATGGCTTGCTCCAGCGCCTCCGATCCGCTCAGGCGATGCCCAAAACGGTCCGTCAGGACCGCCAGCCTCTGCCAGGCGAAATCCGTGGCCGTCGCCTCCGCGATGAGGCGGCCGGCCGGTTCGCGATACTGTTCGACCCACTGCGGCATCGGCGTGGTTTGCGCTGCCGCGGGCCGAATGCGCCGAGACGAGGAGCAGGACCGCCAGCAGCCGCCGCATCAGAATCCGTAACTCGGCACGCCCATGATCCCGGCGACCGACCGGAGCACGACGCCGACGACGATGTTGGTGAGGGCGGCAATCGGCCATGAACGGGACCACTTGTTCGAGGGGCGTCTTCATGACCGCCGGCAGGCCGACGTAGAAGAGGTAGATCGCATACAGCGCAGCCACGATGCCCAGTGGAAGGAGGGCCGGGATCAGGTTCACGACGCCCATGACCCAGATGGGTGTCGACGAGTAGGCGACCATCTTCACGGCCTGGACCAGACCTCCGCGCGACTTGAACTTCGGCGCCAGCTTCTCGATCACGATGGCGGCTACCAGGGTGCTGACAAGCGCCGACACATAGGCGGCCACGCCGACCCTCACCGCACCGGAGACGGTCGCGCCGCCCGCGGCGCGCACACCGTCGATCGTCAAGCCGACGAACGAGCAGACCGCGGGAATGGCCGCGAGGATGACGATGTAGTTTCGGTAGATCGAGGCGACGTCGGTCTGTTCTGCCGCGATGACTTCCCACTCGGTCTTCGGACTGATCAGGATCGCCTTCACACGCGCCTGCAGGTTCATTCGGTCGCCTCCACCGGTTCTGCAAGCATCATCGTCCAGATGGTGCCGGTCTGGATGTTTCGCTCGAACACGATGCGGGCGCCGTCGGGGGACCACGCCGGGTAGCGCACCCATCCGCTGGACGAGGTCAACCCCGTCAGCGGTGCGACCGCTCTCGTGGTGGTCGACACGCTGTAGATGTTCCAAATGCCATTGCGCTCGCCGGCAAACGCGATGCGGAGCCCGTCCGGGGACCACGAGTGCGGCCAGCTCTGGCCAACGTCGGCCGTGACCGGTTCGACCATCCCGCCGCCGCTCGGCACGATGCCAACGTGCGTCTGATCGCCCCGCTTGATCTCCACGGCCAGTGTTCGGCCGTCCGGGGACCAGACAGGGTAGGAGACGGCTTCCGCATCGCGGGTCACCTGGCTTCGAGCGCCGCCTTCCAGCGGTTGGGTCCAGACATTCATGGCGCCCGATGGTTCTACGGCGTGAAATGCGACGACACGCGAATCCGGCGACAAGGTCGGGCTGTTGATGTCGGCGCCCGAGACCGGTGTCGCAGTCGTTCGTCGTGTCACCGCATCGACCCACCACAGAGCAGGGGCTGGCGAGTCCCTCACGACCAGAATGCGCGACCCGTCCCGACTCCAAAGCGGGTTGCGGGCCTCGGTGTCGCCGAGGATCAGCTCGCGTTCCTGTCCATCGGCTCGCATTACCCACGAAAGGAGCGGCCGCCCGGTCCCGTGCTGGATGAATGTGACGCGGCCGTCGGGCGTGTACGCCGGCTGCCCGTTTCTGACCGTGTCACTCTGTCAGCCGCACCGGGTCGCTTGACGTTCCGTCCGCGCGGAGGTCGATCGCCCACAGGTTCATGTCGAGCGACGTGGCAGCGAAGGCGAGCGCGCCCCTGGCCGACAGCGACCATCCTTCGATGGCGCCGACGCCGAGCGAGCGGACCATCGTGGGCGCGCCGACGCCACGACCGCTCTCGGGATCGAACTCGAGGCGCCAGAGGGTCGTGTCGGTCTCGTCTGCAGTGCGCCCCGTCCAGTAGAGGGCGCGATCGCGGGCATCGAACTGCGGGTCAGCGGCAGAGTCCGCGGTCGCGACCATCCAGGCGTCCCCGCCGTCGGCGCCGACCACCCACAGCGCGGACTTCCACCGGTTGTCGCCCACGAGGAACGCGACATGTTTGCCGGAGCCGGACCAGGTCGGAGCCCGATGGCTGCCGGCGGGAGCGCCTACCTGTGTCAGCTGACGGCGTCGGCCGCCATCGAGCGCGACGACCCAGAGGGCTGATTGCCCGGCCATTCCGCCAGCCTCGGAGGTGATCACGATCTCTGAGCTATCGGGCGACCACGAGGGATCGGACCCGAACTCAATGAGCTGGCGGGCGGTCCCGCCCGTGGCAGGCACGACCCAGACGCCGCGGCGAGTGCGGGAGTGAAAGGCAATCCAACGGCCGTCGGGTGACCACGCGGGCTGCGTGTTCTGGCCGCCGTCGGTCGTGATGGCCAACTCACGCGCGCCCGGGGCCAGCGCCGACACGTAGATCTCCAGCCCGCCGGTGGCATCCGAGGCATACGCAATCGTTCGCCCATCGGGCGAGAGGGCCGGCGTGAGGTGGTACCCCGTCCTCGTCGTCAGCCGCTGCATCGGCGCGCGCGCGGCTACCTCGGCGACGGCGGTGCGCTCGCGCGCCGGCTGGAGGAACCAGAAGACCCCGGCGCTAAGGGCGATCAGGACGGCGAGAATCGCCTGGGCGCCAGGCGCACGTCGGGCGGGTAGGTCGGGTGGGTCGGGTAGGCCAGGTCGGTTGCCCACCAGACCCTCCAGACCCTCCGGACCTACCAGACCCTCCCGACCCTCTTCTTTCTTGATCGGCCCGATGAACCGGTAGCCGCGCTTCGACACCGTCTCGATGTACTTCGCCTCGCGGGCATCGTCGCCGAGACCCTTGCGGAGCTGCGCGATGATGCGCGTCAGGACGTTCGGCGTGACGAAGGTGTCGTGCCAGACCGCGTCGAGCAGCTCGTCCTTGGTGACCAGCCGATCCCGATGCTCGATGAGAAGGCAGAGCACCTCGAACGCCTTGGGCTCGAGCGACACGGGTTCGCCGCCCCGCGTCACCTCCATCCGGGCCAGATCCACCAGGACGTCACCGAACGAGACGACGCCAGCAGGCCTCACGAAACCATCACTCCGCACGCCACAAACATCACACGCCCCTCACGACCCGCGAGACGCTGCCCGTCCACGCTGCTCTCCATACGGGGGAGGTGTGTGTGCCGCGAGTCTGGCCTGTCTGGATGGCGTGCTTGTGCATGTCGGGTCTTGTCGCGTCGGGCGTCGAACGCAGGCCCGATGTGCCCATGTTGATTGATGACGCCACCGGGCAAGTGACGGTGGGGGTCGCGGTCGGCGAGAGCGCGCCGCGCCCCTGGATGATCGACACCGGGTCGAGTCGCTCTGCCATCAACGAAACGCTGGCCGCCGGTCTCGAGCTGCCGACCGTCGCGCGGACCGAGGTCGTGACGGCTTCCGGCCGCGACGTGCGGGCGGTCGTGCGTCTGCCCAACGTCACCGTCGGCGGCGTGGCTTCGGCAGCGGACCTCATGGCCATGGTCCTGCCCGACGACCGTCTGCCTGGCGTCCAAGGGCTTCTTGGTCAGGATTTCCTCGGCAAGTTCCACTATACCCTCGACTACCGGCGGGGCCGGTTCGAATGGGGCAGCCGGGAAGAGGCCGGTGGGGAGCGTCTGCGACTGCAGCCGGCCGAGGGCCGTTTCCTCGTGGACCTGCCTCGCGACATCGGCGCGCCGTTGCGCATGGTGCCCGACAGCGGCGCCACGGCCCTGGTCCTGTTTCGAAGGGCTGGACTCGTGGCGGTGCCCGTGACCGCGACATCCGGCCGCCTCGAGCTTCGCGGTGTGTCCGGGGACCGGGCAGCACCCGCCGTGCGAGTGCTGGGGTTGAGGGTTGGTGGCCGCCTGCTGCGCGATCTGCCTGCGGCAGTCGTCGACGTGCCCGAGAATGAGCCGTGGCCCGACGGGCTCTTGCCGCTGCACCTCTTCGACCGCGTGACCTTCGACGCGTCGGGGGGCTACCTGATTGTCGACTGAGCGCACATGACCGCTAGAAGAGCAGCGCCAGCGAGTACAGGAAGCCCAGGTTCTTCATCTTGATCCTCGTCGTGACCTGCTGCCCGTTCTGCAGCGCGGCGAGGACGATGGTGTCGGATGTGCCGGTCGTGTATTGAAGGCCCGCCGAGCCAAGGAAGTACTTGGTGCGGCCGCTCATCCCGCCTGTGATCTTGTTCAGATTGATCTTGGTGAATGCGGTATCTGCGTCACCCACCGGCGACCCGTCCGTGGCGTATCCGGCATGGAGGACCCACGCGCCGTCGGATCTCAGGTTGTACGCACCGCCGATGGCCACGTTGACCACGGACCGGGAGTCGACGACCGGTGGACGAAATGGGTACACCTGTACCAGCGGTGGGACACCGGTTCCCTGGTCGACGAGGACCGTGAGGGTCTCGTCGCTTGTGTACGCGTCGTAGGTCACCGGTCCCCGTGAATGCCAGGACGTCGACCTCGACCTGCGCTCGGGTCCCCTTCCAGGCGATTCCGGTGTTGAACTCGACCGGGAGGCGGTATTCGACCTCAGGCGACGCGTCGAAGAACGAGGCGGTGGTGGTCACCGACCCCACTCGCGACAGGCCCTCGAGCGATGTCGATCCAGACGACATCAGGCCGAGCCCGCCCGATCGCACGAGAGCCCCGACCGTCACGTTGGGCATCAGGTCGTACTGCGCGCCGGCGGAGAGGCGCAGGTGGCTCATCCACCCGGTCCCCCTTGATCCGACGAGCACTGCCGCGAGGCCCGTGGGGGTGCGGTACTGGTCGGCAATCGACTGCCGCCGTTCCGTCGTCGTCCACTGCAGGTCGATCGATCCGCCCAGTCGCAGCTTGTTGCTGTTGGAGTAGCCTGCGCCCACGTTGACGAGCCAGCCACTGATTGCGGACTCACTCGTGTACGCGATGCGGTCGGACGAAGTGCCCGCCGCGAGCGTCCGCTCCGCATCGACGCCCTGCATCCACGCATTCACACGGGCCATCGACACGCCTCCAGCCCATTCCTCGCGTCCGAGGAGGTTGTTGAGTACGAAGGCAAACATCGCCGGGATCTGCTGGAACGAGCCACCCGACTGGTTCAGCCCTTCCGGGGAGACCGACCCGAACTGAAAGACGCCGGCGTTGCCGCTGATCGACGTGCGCTCAGCGCGGGTGAGCCCCGCCGGGTTGTAGAAGGCCGACGAGGTGTCGTTGGCGCGCGCCACGAAGGCGCCGGCCTCGAGGCTGGCGAGTTCGCCAACCGGCACGGTCGTGTAGTTGGGCAGCGTGACGTTGAACGGCGGATTGGCGACGGGCGGTGGCGTTTGCGCACCCACCGGCGACAGACCAGCGACCATCAGGGCAGACACAAGCACAAGTTGACGTAGTCTCACAGAGCCTCCGGGCGCGAATCGTCAGCCTCTCAGTCCTTCTGAGTTCTCACTTCCAAGTTCGAACTTCCTAGAGCGTGTTGCTCGTGCGAGCGGGGGCGGCCACCACTTCCGGCTCCGGCGTGAAATCCTCGCCGGGGTTGATGAAACGATCGCGCTCGAACCGGTACTGCTTGTCGTAGAGCTGCCGGTAGCGGCCGTCCTTGGCGAGCAGCGCCTCGTGCGTGCCCCGTTCGACGATCTCGCCGTGTTCGAGCACCAGGATCTGATCGGAGCTGCGGATGGTCGAGAGGCGATGCGCGATGACGAACGTGGTCCGCCCCTGACGGAGCGACTTGAGGCCATCCTGAATCAGGGCCTCGCTCTCGCTGTCGAGGCTCGACGTGGCCTCGTCCAGGATGAGGACCCTGGGATCCGCGAGGATGGCACGCGCGATGGCCACGCGCTGGCGTTGTCCCCCCGACAGGCGAACGCCGCGTTCGCCGACCACGGTGTCGTAGGCTTTCTCGAACTCCTCGATGAACTCGTGGCAGTGCGCGATGCGGCTGACGGCGACGATCTCGTCGCGTGTCGCATGCGGCTTGGCATACGCGATGTTCTCGGCGAGCGTGCCGTCGAACAGGAAGTTGTCCTGGAGCACGACCCCGAGATGGTGACGGTAGTCTCGCAGGCGTACCGTGGTGAGGTCGAGCCCGTCGACCTTGACCGAGCCGGCCTGCGGCCGATTGAATGCCATCACCAGACTGATGAGCGTGCTCTTGCCCGACCCGCTCGACCCGACCAGGGCCGTCGTCGAACCGGCGGGCGCGAGGAAGGACACGTCCTTCAGGACCGGCACGCCGGTGTTGTACTCGAAGGTCACGTGATCGAACTCGACCTCGCCGTGGACGTCGTCAATCGCGGCGAGACCCGCGTCTTCCTGGTCTTCGGTGGCCATGCGGCGGATCTCGCGGATGCGGTCGAGGCCGGCGAAGGCCTCGGTCACCTGCGTGCCGATGGACGCCAGCTGGATCACGGGCAGCGCCATGAGGCCGGTGAACATCAGGTACATCACGAAGTCGCCGATCGTCATGCTGCCGGACCGGATTGACGAACCGCCGACGAGGATCATGACCACGCCTATGGCCCCGAGGACGAGCGTGGAGAACGCCGTGACGGCGGACACGCCCGTCAGCGACTGCGCGACGTTCCGGAACAGCCGATGGGCGCCCCGGGCGAAGACGAGCTCCTCGCGCTTCTCTGCGGTGTAGGCCTTGACAATCCGAACGCCGCCAAGGCTTTCGGCGAGACGGCCCGTCACTTCGGCGTTGATCTGACCACGCTCACGGAAGAGCGGGCGCAGCCGCTTGAACGCCATCGCCATCCCACCGCCGAACGTGCCGAGAACGATGATGGTGACCGACGTCAGCTGCCAGTTGAGATAGAACAGGATGCCGAGCGAGACGATGGCCGTCAGGATTGACCCCGTGAGCTGCACCAGTCCCGTGCCGACCAGGTTCCGGATGCCTTCGGCGTCCGTCATGATCCGCGAGATGAGGATGCCGCTCTTGGTCTGATCGAAGTAGCGGACCGGCAGGCGCATGACGTGCGCTTCGACCGATTTGCGCATGTCGGTGATCGCGCGCTGGGCCGCGACGCCGAGCACTTGCGACAAGGAGAAGGACGTCACCGACTCGACGAGCGTCGCGCCGGCCGCGGCGAGCGCCAGCGTAGAGAGCAGATCCCAGCGGTCCTTGGCCACGACCTCGTCCATGAGCCACTTGGAGGTGAAAGGCAGCACGAGGCCCGCGGTCCGGTTGACGAGCATCAGAACCAGGCCGAGCGCGAGCCGCTGTCGATGCGCCCACATGAGGGCGCGGGCTTCTTCCCAGGCGCCGGCGGTCAACTTCTTCTTGGTCCCGCCGGCTTTGGCCGGGTCGGTCTTTTCTTCCACTCGAGGTAACCGGGACGTTCGAGTCCGCTCCGCGCCGCCCATACCCTTTATTCGCACGCGATCATTATGCGTCAGGGAGGGTCACCCGATTGGGCAGGCTGGGCAGGCAGGGCAGGCGGGGCGGGCGGGGCAGGCGAGGCGGGCAGGGCTGGCAGGGCGGGCATAGAATCGACGAATGGTTCACCCCATTCTCGGCCTGCATCACGTGACCGCGACGGTCGACGATGCGCAGCGCGATCTGGACTTCTGCCTGGACCTGCTCGGGATGCGCCTGGTCAAGAAAACGGTCAACTTCGACAACCACGACGTCTACCACTTCTATTACGGCACCGAGCGCGGGGTGCCAGGCACCATCTGGACGACCTTCCCGTACAAGGGCCGCGGCGTGCCGACCGGCGTCAAGGGCGCCGGACAGGTTGTGGCGACGTCGTTCTCGGTGCCGGCCGCGTCGCTCGGCTTCTGGAGGGGCCGTTTGAAGGACCGCGGCGTGGAAGCGCGCGACGTCCAGTCCCGCTTTGGTGAAGAAGCGCTCCGCGTAGACGACCCGTCCGGCCTGTGGTTCGAGCTGGTCGCGAACGACCGGGACTCGCGCGCGCCGTGGACGGGCAGCGGCGTCGGCGCGGACCAGGCGATCCGAGGTCTGCACAGCGTGACGCTCTCGGTCCGCTCGTCTGGTCCGACGCTCGAGCTGATGACGGGCCTGCTCGGCTACCACGTCGTGGACGAGGCGGAGAACCGGACGCGCGTTTCAGTGGGCGGCGACGGTCCAGGCCATACGATGGACATCGTCGTGGACCCGGACGCTGATGCGGCCATCAACGGCGTCGGCACCGTTCACCACGTGGCGATGGCCATCTCGACCGATGATGAGCAGCGGCGGCTGCGCGACGAGTTGTCGCGCATGGGCCTCCGCGTCACCGACATTCGGGATCGCTGCTACTTCCAGTCGATCTACTTCCGCGAGCCGGGCGGCGTGCTGTTCGAAGTGGCCACCATTCAGCCTGGATTCACCGCGGACGAAGATCTGGCGTCGCTGGGGCAGGCGTTGAAGCTGCCGCCGTGGGAGGAACGGTATCGCCGCCTGATCGAGTCGCGCCTGCCCGCGATTGAGTACCGCTGACATGGGCCCACATGCCGGGCAGCCGATCGTCGAAGCCGGGGTCCCGCTGGGAGAGGCGCCTGCCGTCGTGATCATGGTGCACGGCCGGAACGCCGCCCCGGCGAACATCCTGGACCTCGTGCCCCGGCTCGCTCGCCCGCACCTGACGTACCTGGCACCGGCCGCCGCGGGTCGCACATGGTACCCACACAGCTTCATGGCCGAGACTGCCAGCAACGAGCCCGGCCTGTCGTCCGGGCTCGCCGTCCTTGAATCGCTCGTCGCGCGGTGCGAGGCAGCCGGCATTCCGCGCTCGCGGGTCGTCGTCCTCGGCTTTTCGCAGGGCGCGTGCCTCACGGCGGAGTTTGCGGCGAGGCACGCGTCGCGATTCGGCGGCGTGGTCGTGTTCAGCGGAGGCGTGGTTGGTCCCCCTGGGACGCGGTGGGATTACGCCGGAGGCTTCGACGGCACCCCGGTATTCTTCGGATGCAGCGACCGCGACAGCCACGTCCCGGAGACACGGGTGGCCGAAAGCGCGGCGCTCTTCACCCGCCTGGGCGCCGAGGTGACCAAGCGCATCTACCCAGGGATGGGGCACCTCGTCAACGACGACGAGATCGCCTGGGCGCAGGGGCTGCTCGACGCGATCGGATAAGGAGCGCCTGCGGCCATCCCGAGCCGAGGACACGGAATCCGAGGCGAGGGATCGGCGTCAGGTCGCGCTGGGGGTGGGGCCCCAGCGCCAGTTGACTAAGGAGCGCCCGCGCCTGCAGACTACTCGAAGGGCTGGATCAGTTTCAGCCGCGCCATCCTGGCGAAGTCGCGATCGAGCGACCAGACGAGCGCGCCGATCTCGTCGGCGAGCCTTGCGATCAGGAGGTCGGTGAAGGCGAAGCGTTCGCCAGCGTCTGCCGCGCGCACGATCCAGTCGTCGAGTGGCTTCCAGGTCTCGTCGGACGGCACGATCAGGGGGAGGGCGCTGAAAGCACGCCGGAATGCGCGCCGGTCGGCCTTCGCCGTGCCGGCCCAGAGTTCGAGCCGCACCGGAAGCGCCAGCGCGACCTCATCCGCATCGAGCAGACCCGTCAGGGTCGTCGACACTTCGCCCCCAGGTTTTCGCCGGGCCGCGACCCAGACCGAGGTGTCGACGACGATCATCGGGCGCCGGCGCCGGCCCGCTTCCGGTCCTTCTTCCGCAGCTGACTCGGGTCGAACTCGAAGCGAATCGTGCCCATCAAGGCCTTGAGTTCCTCAATCCGCTTGTGGCGGACCACTTCCCGCAGGGCGAAGATCACCGTGTCGGTCTTGGACTTGAAGCCCACGGCGGTTCGGGCCTGTTCGACAAGCTCTTCCGGAAGGTCCAACGTGGTACGCATACGATTACCGTATAATCGTATGCCTATAGATGTCAAATTTAGTTATAAAGATATGCACGCCTGGAACAGTGTCCTTCTGAGTTCGTACTTCTAAGTTCGAAGTTCCGCATCAGGGGAGTGCCCAGCGGCGGATGGCGAGCGCGAGGCCGTTCTCGTCGTGGCCGTCGGTCAGCTCGAACCCTCGCGCCTTGATCGCCGGCGCGGCGTTGCCCATCACGACGCCGGTGCCCGCGAACTCCAGCATCTCGAGGTCGTTCAGGTTGTCGCCGATGGCCATGACCTCGTCTCGCGTCAGCCCGGCCCCGCGAGCCCACTCCGCCAGCGTCGACCCCTTGGTGCAGCCGGCGGCGTTCACGTCGAGCAGCGAGAAGTCCCTCGGCTCGTACTCCGTGAGGGCCACCGACACCTGTGGAGATACGGGAAGCGCTCGAAGTGTGTCTGCCAGCCGGCGCATGGGCTCCACGCTCCCGTTGAACATCACCTGAATCGGATCCTCGACGATCTCGTCCACGAGCCGCGGCACTTCGCCGATGAACGCCTGGTTGCGGCGGTAGTAGCCCCTGCGGTTCGGGTGCGTCCAGTCCATCTGCTCGAAGACGATCTCCGGGCGGTCGTCTCCAGGAACCCGATCGAACACCACGGCGACGCTCTGCTCATGGCCCGGTGTGCCAGACAGCACGAGCCTGGCGACGTCCGACCGAAGGAGCCGTTTGAGCCTGGCCGTCCCGTCGAGCTCCTTCAGCACCGCCCCGTTGTTGACGATGAGCGTCAGCGGGATGGCGAGCGATTCGGCCACCGGCCGGGCGAAGTGGAAGGCGCGACCGGTGGCCAGAACGATGGCGATACCGCGCGCGGAGGCGTCCGCGAGCGCATCGCGGTTGGCCGGAGGAAGCTGCCCGCGGCTGTCGAGCAGGGTGCCGTCGATATCGACGGCGATCAGCTTGATCATGCCGTGTCGTAGCGCTCGCGTGCGTCGCTCAGCTGCGCGGCGATGTCGCGCGCCAGCGCGGCGGGCCCCACGACACGGGCGAAGGGGCCGAAGCTCAGAATCCAGCTCGTCAGCGCCCGGTCAAGGCACACCTCGAGCGTCATGCGCACGCTGCCGTCTGTGTGTTCGGCAAACGTCTGCGAGGGATGCCAGCTGCGGCCGAGGACGTAGTCCCCCACGGTCGGCTGGAAGTCGATCTCGACGTGTTCCGGCGGTCCGGAATGCACGCCCAGCGAGTGCGGGAACGCGTCCTCGGGAAGCTCCTCGATCGGTTCGAAGCGCTCCTCGAGGAGCGACACCTTGCGCAGTCGCTCGACCGAAAAGGTGCGGACCTCCTTGTACTCAGGCACGTACGCCAGCAGATAGAGTCCGCCCTGGGCGTATGCGAGCCTGTACGGATGGACGATGTAGGTCTTGGTCCGGGCGCTCGACTTCGAGTCGTAGGTAATCTCGGCCTGGCGGTGGAGGAGCGTCGCCTCCACGGCGCGGCCCACGTTGCCCTGCTGCGCATCGCTGACCCGGCCCGCATCCTTCTTCGTCGCGATGACACGAGGCATCTCGTCGAGGAACTGGCGCATGTGAGGTGTCAGCACCGAGGCGAGCTTTTCGAAGGCGCTCTCCACCTCGTCTCGAAACGCCGCACCCGTCAACGAAGCGAGGAGCGTGCGGCTGAAGTACAGCGCGCTCAACTCGGACAGCGTCAACCCGGCGCCCATCCCTTTGAAGGCCTGGCCATTCACCAGCCACCGTGTCTTCCCGTCGTCGGCCGACTTGTCGTCGAACAGCGGGAATCCCGCCTCTTCGAGCGCCTGGAGATCGCGGCGGATGGTGCGTGTCGTGACGTCGCAGCGTGTGGCCAGCTCGTCGATCGTCACGCCTCCTGCCCGCGCACGCTCGATCTCGCGCAGGATCGTCCACTGCCGGATCACCTCGGCGTTTCGGGGCACCCAGGGATCTTACCCGCTGCATTGCAGGATTGCAGAATTGCAGGATTGCAGGAGGTGAAACAGGGAACAGGGAGGGAACAGGGAACAGGGAACAGGGAACAGGGAACAGCGCGTGCCATAGGCCAGCGCCGTTAGTGCACTGCGCTTATAGAGATCGACTTCAGCCCCGAGAAATATCGGCGCTGGATGCAGGGCGCGTACTGGGTGGTTCAGCCTTTTGTCTGCTCCCGTTTGCGGGCGGTTTGGTAGCCCTTGGAGAAGATGGCCCGCAGTTGTCTGCTCTCGTCCAGGAGAGCCGGGAGCGTTCGCGAGGACGACAGTTGTCGTTCGGTGACGACGTCGAGCCAGAGCTCCGACTCGTCGCTTCGAGGGCGACGCCGAGGCGTGCGGTGAACTCGGAGTGGGAGCGGGCTCTACACGCGCTCCGGTAGTTGCCGACCACGCCGAGCGCTGCTCGAACAAGCTGACGCTTGACCGCTTCGCTTCCGGCCGATATCGACATCGTCTCCGCTAGCTCAAGCACGGCCACCGCAAACCGCTTTGTCAATGACTCCTTCGCGCAATCCCTTTCTGCAATCCTGCAATTCTGCAATCCTGCAATTTCTGTACAATGGGATTCATCGGCCCTGGGAATCCGTCCAGCCAGAAAGCCAACCTCTATATGCTCTTTCGTTACATCAAGCCGGCCGCGGCCGCTGTGGGTGCCGTTGTTCTCACCGCGTGCTCGGGAGCGTCGGGCGGAGCCGGCGCGCCGCCCGCGTTCCCGCCGACGACCGTTCAGATCGAGGCCGCGAAGGCGAGCCCTATCGCGGACGCCACCGAGTACGTCGCGACGCTGACGTCGCTGCGCTCGACGACCATTCACCCGCAGATCGACGGGCAGATCACGCAGATCTTCGTGAAGTCCGGAGACCGCGTCGCCCAGGGCGACCGGCTGATGCAGATTGACGCCGAGCGCCAGCGGGCAGCGGTGTCGAGCCAGGAAGCCGAGCGCACGTCGCGCGAGGCCGACGTCAGCTTCGCCCGGCAGCGTCATCAGCGCGCGAGCGAGCTCTTCAAGGCCGGCGCGATCAGCCAGCAGGAGCTCGAGCAGGCGCAGACGGCGCTCGAGACCGCCGAGGCCGGCCTCAAGGCGCTGTCGGCCCAGGTAGAACAGCAGCAGGTACAGCTGCGTTATTACGCCGTGACGGCCCCGACCGCCGGTGTCGTCGGCGACGTCCCCGTGCGCGTCGGCAGCCAGGTGTCGCCGCAAACGCTCCTGACGTCGATCGATCAGAACCAGACGCTCGAGGTCTACGTGCAGGTGCCGATCGAGCGCAGCAACGCCCTCAAGGCGGGCCTCCCGATCCAGATTTTGAGCAGCGACGGCGCGGAGACGCTCGGGACGGCCACCGTCGGGTTCATTGCGCCGAGTGTCGACCCCGAGACGCAGTCCATTCTGGTGAAGGGGACGGTGCAGAACCCCGACGGGCGGCTGCGCGCGGCCCAGTTCGTCCGCGCGCGGATCGTCTGGAAGACCGGAGAAGGGCTGGTCGTTCCGGTCACGTCGGTGCTGCGCGTCAACGGCCAGTTCTTCGCCTTCGTCGCGGAAGACTCGAAGGGGCCGGACGGTCAGCCCGCGCTCGTCGCGAAGATGCGGCCGATCACGGTCGGTCCCATCGAGGGCAACGCCTACCAGGTGCTGACCGGGCTCAAGGCCGGCGATCGGCTCGTGGTGTCGGGCGCGCAGAAGCTGGGCGATGGCGCGCCGATCGTCCCCGCGCAGTGACCGACCATGGTTGATACGTTCATCCGACGGCCGATCCTGGCGAGCGTGTGCTCGCTCGTGATCATCCTGGCGGGGATCCTCGCCATTCCGACGCTGCCGATCGCGCAGTTTCCGGACCTCGCGCCGCCGCAGGTCCAGGTGCTGGCGTTCTACAACGGCGCGAGCTCGCAGACCGTCGAGACCGCCGTCACCACGCCCATCGAACAGGCGCTGAACGGCCTCGAGGGCATGCGCTACATGACCTCGACGAGCGGCAACGACGGCAGCGCCGCGATCATCGTGACCTTCGATCTGGACCGCGATCTCGATACGGCGGCGGTCGACGTCCAGAACCGCATCTCGCAGGTCTCCGGCCGCCTGCCGGCCGAGGTCAACGCCGTCGGCATCTCGGTGACGAAGGTCTCGAGCAACTTCATCCTCGCGGCGGGCGTGTTCTCGGAGAACGGCGAGTACGACACGCTCTTCATGAGCAACTACCTCGATCGCTTTATCAAGGACGAGCTGAAGCGGATCGAGGGCGTGGGCGACGTGTTCGTGTTCGGCGAGCGGCGCTACGCGATGCGGCTGTGGCTGGATCCGGAGCGCCTCGCCGGCCGCGGCATTACCGCAGGCGAAGTCGTGCAGGCCCTTCGCGAGCAGAACGTGCAGGTGGCGGCCGGGCAGGTGGGGCAGCCCCCGTCCGAGGCGGGGCAGACCTACCAGATCAGCGTCCGCGCCGTCGGCCGGCTGTCGGAGGCCCCTCAGTTCGAGGACATCATCCTCAAGCGGTCGGCCAGCGGCGCGCTCGTGCGCCTCAAGGATGTCGGGCGCGCGGAGCTCGGCGCCGAGAGCTACGCCCAGGCCGCGCGCTACAACGGCCGGGACGCGGTCGGCTTCGGCGTGCTTCAGCTCCCGACAGCGAACGCGCTCCAGGTGTTCCGCGAGGTCACCGAGACGCTCGACCGGCTGTCAGCACGGTACCCGCCCGGCCTCAAGGTCGAAGTGGCGTTCGACACCACGACCGTTGTCGCCGAGTCGATCCGCGAGGTGGTGGTCACGCTCCTCGAGGCGATCGCGCTCGTCGTGGTCGTGATGTTCCTGTTCCTGCAGAACTGGCGCACGACGCTCATTCCGGCGATCACCATCCCGGTGTCGCTCGTCGGCGCGTTCGCCTTCGTGAAGCTCTTCGGCTTCTCGATCAACACGCTGACGCTCTTCGGAATCACGCTCGCGACCGGCCTCGTCGTGGACGATGCGATCGTGGTGATCGAGAACATCGAGCGGCACATCCACGAGTTCAGGAAGAGCGCGCGCCAGGCCGCATCGGACGCGATGCGCGAGGTGACCGGCGCGGTCATCGCCACGGCTCTCGTGCTGGCGGCGGTGTTCGTCCCCGTCGCGTTCTTCCCCGGGACGACGGGACAGCTCTACCAGCAGTTCGCCGCGACGATTGCCGTCTCGATGGCCATCTCCGCGTTCAACGCGCTGACGCTGACGCCAGCGCTGTCGGCGCTGCTGCTCGGGCACGTGGAGAAGCCGAAGGGGGCCTTCTTCCGTGTCGTCAATCGTGTCATCGACGGCAGCACGGACATGCTGGTCGTCATGCTTCGCCGGCTGATTCGAGCCCGGTGGCTCGTCACGGCCGTGTTCGTGCTGTTCCTGGCCGGAACCTGGTGGGTGTACACCCGCGTGCCCACCGGCTTCGTGCCCGAGGAGGACCAGGGGTACGTCTTCGTGATCGTGCAGGCGCCACAAGGGGCCTCGCTCGACTACACGATCGACATCGTCCGCCAGGTGGAGGACGCCATCCGCAAGGTGCCCGACGTGGATCGCATGTTCGCCGCCGTCGGCTTCAGCTTCGTCGGCAGCGCGCCGAACCAGGGCATCTTCTTTGCGAACTTGAAGCCCCTCGCCGAACGCCAGGGGCCCGAGCATTCGGCCCAGGCCATTGTCGGGCAGCTCTTCGGCGCATTCAGCCAGATTCATGGCGCGCTGGTGTTCCCGTTCCTGCCGCCGGCCATCATGGGGCTGAGCCAGTTCGGTGGGTTCTCGTATCAGGTGCTCGATCAAAGCGGGGGCGCGATCGAGGACCTGGCGGCCGCCGCGCAGCAGATTGTGACGCAGGGCAACCAGACGCCGGGTCTCGCGGGTCTCTTCACGCAGTTCACGGCGAACGATCCGCAGCTCTTGGTCAACATCGACCGCGAGCAGGCCAAGAGCCTTGGCACGTCGCTCGGCGACATCACGGGCACGCTCCAGGTGCTGCTCGGATCGAGCTACGTCAACGACTTCGACTTCAACAACCGCTCGTACCGCGTGCTACGTGCAGGCGGACAAGCAGTTCCGGGCGACGCCGCAGGACATCGAGCGCTACTACGTGCGAGCGGCTGACGAGAAGATGCTGCCGCTCAGCAACCTCGTCGAGGTGGACGAGGTGACGGCCCCGAAGACCATCAACCACTACAACCTGTTCAGATCCGTCGAGATCATCGGGTCGCCTGCGCCGGGGTACAGCTCGGGCCAGGCGCTCCAGATCATGGAGGCGTTGTCGAACCGCACGCTCCCGCAGGGCATGACGTTCACCTGGTCGGGCATTTCGCTCGAGGAGATCGAGGCTGGCGCGCAGACGGCGATCATCTTCGGGCTCGGCCTGCTGCTCGTCTACCTCACGCTGGCGGCGCAGTACGAGAGTGTGACGTTGCCGTTCATCATCCTGCTGTCGGTGCCGCTCGCCATTCTGGGCGCGCTCATCGCGCAGTCCGGGCGTGGCGGCGTGAACGATGTCTATTGCCAGATCGGCATGGTCATGCTCATCGGGCTCTCGGCCAAGAACGGCATTCTGATCGTCGAGTTCGCCGAGCAGCTCAGACATCGCGGGATGAGCGTGGCCGACGCCGCGGTCGAAGCCGCGCGGATCCGCCTGCGGCCGATTCTCATGACGTCGCTGGCGTTCATCCTGGGCGTCATGCCGCTCGTTTTCGCGAGCGGCGCCGGCCGTGTCGCGCGCAACTCCGTGGGCACGGTGGTCGCCGGCGGCATGCTCGCGTCGACGTTCCTCAACCTCCTGTTCATTCCCGTGTTGTACGTCGTGGTCAAGGGCTTCCGAAAGGAGGCGTCGAATGGATAGCCTGACCGCTCGGCTGGCGCTTCGGGCCGTCCGGGTCGCGCTGGCGCTGGCCGTGCTGCTGGGGCCGCGGCCCCTCCACGCGCAGCCGGAGCCGGGGGAGCGGGTCACGTTCGACGAAGCCGTGGCCCGCGCCATCGAGCGCAACCCTTCGGCGGCGATTGCGGCGGCGGGGATTCTGCGCGCGGACGCGCTGCTCGCGCAGGTTCGTTCGGGCAACCTGCTGCAGGTGAACCTGTCGGCCGCGACCACGACGCTCAACACCGGCGTGGAGTTCGAGGGCACCACGGTCACGCCGAGGAATGCGGCGATGGCCAGCCTCGACATCCGCATGCCGATCTTCGCGCCGGTCGGCTGGGCACGAAGGGCGCAGGCCGAGCAGGGCAGGGCGGTCGCCGAGTTCAGCGCGGCCGAAGTGCGGCGGCAGACGGCGCTCGCCACGGCGGATGCCTACCTCTCGATTGTCGCCAGACGGCGGGTCGTGGAGGCGAACGTTCGCGCCCGCGATCTGGCCCGCGCGTACTTCGAGCTGGCGAGCGAGCTCGAGCGCCAGGGCCGCGGCAGCCGGCTCGACCGGCTGCGCGCGCAGCAGGTCCTGTCCGCTGACGAGACGGTGATCGAGGCGGCGCGCATGGCCGTGTACCGCTCGCAGGAGGCGCTCGGCGTGCTCCTCGCCGCCGACGGACCGGTGGACGCGGCCGAAGAGCCCACGTTCGTGCTGCCGCCGGAGTCCGCACAATCGAGCGCGCTGGCGCTGCTGCTGCAGTCGCGCGCCGACCTGCGCCTGTTCGCCGCCGAGACCAGCCTGGCGGAGCGCGTGCTCGACGACAGCTCGAAAGACCGGCTGCCGTTCGTCGAGGGTATCTTCCAACCGCGAACGAACTATCCCGGCCAGTTCTTTGCGCCGCAAAACAGCTGGCAGCTGATGTTCCAGGCGTCGTTGCCGCTCTGGGACAGCGGGTTGCGGAGCGGCCAACGCCTCGAGCGCCAGGCCTCGCTCGATTCCTCCCGGGCGACGCTCGGGGGCGCGGTGCGGACTGCCACATCGGAGCTGAGGACGGCGCGCGAAGCGGTGGCCAGCGCCGAGCGGACGCTCGTCAACGCGAGAGCCGCCGCGGCACAGTCGCGCGAGGTCGTCGACATCATCGCCATCAGCGTCCGTGCCGGCGGGGCGACCAACATCGAAGTGATTGACGCCGAACGGCGTGCGCGGGACGCGGACACGGTGTCGGCCATCGCCGAGGACGCCCTGCGCCGGGCACAGCTGGATCTGCTCACGGCCCTCGGCCTGTTTCCGCGATGATAGACGCGTGTTCCTTCTGCTCTTCCTGGCGGCTGTCGCCGGCGGCGCGCTGAACAGCGTCGCGGGCGGCGGCTCGTTCATCTGCCTGCCAGCCCTGATGTTCGCCGGCATTTCCCCCGTGGCGGCCAATGCCACGACCACCATGGCCATGTGGCCCGGCTCGATCTCGAGCGCGTGGGCGTATCGTCGCGACATCGGCGCGGTCGATCGTCCGCTCGTGCTCCTCTGCGGCGTCAGCCTCGTCGGCGGCCTGCTGGGCGGCTATCTCCTCGTGCGGACTTCGGACACGAGCTTCCTGCGCCTGCTGCCCTGGTTGATGCTCGTGGCGGCCATCACGTTCACGTTCGGCGGCCGCCTCGCGTCGAGGTTCCGTAGCGAGGACGACCCTCATCCGGTCCGTCACCGTCCCGTGCCCCTGTGGGCGCTCGCGCTGCAGCTCGCGATCGCCACCTACGGGGGGTATTTCGGGGGCGGCATCGGAATCATGATGCTGGCGGCGTTCTCGGTGGCGGGGCTCACCGACATCCACGAGATGAACGGCCTCAAGGCCGTGCTCGCGGTCTTCATCAACGGCGTCGCGCTCGTCGAGTTCGTGGCGCACGGCGTTCTCGTCTGGGCGCCTGGGCTCATCATGGTGGCGGGCGGTATCCTCGGCGGGTACTTCGGGGCGTCGTTCGCCCGCCAGCTGCCCCAGGCGAGCGTCCGCGCCTTCGTCATCGTCGTCGGCTGGACGATGACGGTCTATTTCTTCTTCGGGCGGTGATGATGGGCGTGACTGAGGAGGCCGAGGTGCCCGTCTACGCGCGGCTCGGGGAGCTGGGGATTGCTTACGAGCGATTCGAACACCCGCCGATTGCCACGGCCGAAGCGGCGGGCGAGCACTGGACCGCAATCGACGCGACGCACTGCAAGAACCTGTTCCTGCGGAACCAGAAGGGCAATCGCTACTACCTGGTGATCGTCGAGCACACGAAGCGCGCGGATCTCCGGCGCGTGGCGGATCAAATCGGGGACGGAAAGCTCAGCTTCGCGTCGCCCGATCGGTTGATGACCCATCTGTCCCTCAGGCCCGGCTCGGTGTCGCCGTTCGGATTGATTCACGATCGCGACAAGCAGGTGCAGGTGTTTCTCGATCGTGCGCTCGCAAGGACGACGCGCATCTCGTTCCACCCGAACATCAACACGCGGACGATCGTGCTGGCGTTTTCGGACTTCGAGCGGTTCCTGACGGCCGAAGGTCGCACGGCGCGCTACATCGACGCGTGATTTCTTACTTCTGACTTCGAAGTTCCGAGAGAATCTCGGAAGTGTGTTCGCCCTTCCTCGGCGGGCGCCTGATCGCGCCCTGCGGATGGTTCGAGAGCTTGATCGGGTTGCCGAGGACGCGGAAGTCGCCGAGATCCTTGTCGTTGAGCGGGAGAAGCATCTGCCGCGCCTCGACCTGCGGGTCCTGCACGGCCTCGGCCACGGTCCGCACGCGGCCGCAGGGCACGCCGGCCTTCTCCATCACCACGGTGAGCGTGTCCACGTCGTAGGCGGCAAAAGCCGCCTCGATCTCCGCCTTGAGCGCCGTCCGGTTCTTCACGCGATCCGTGTTGGTCTTGAATCGCGGATCCTCGGGGAGATCGGCGCGGCCGATGCCGGCGCAGAGCTGCTTCCACAGCCGGCCGTTCGCCGCCGCGATCATCACCATGCCGTCTTTGGCGCGCAACGTCTCGTATGGGGCAATCGCGGCGTGATCGTTGCCCATCCGGCGAGGTCCCTTGCCCGTGGCCTGCAGGATCCCGAGCGGCATCGACAGCGTGGACAGCACCGAATCGAAGAGCGCGATGTCGACCTGCTGCCCCTGGCCGGTGCGGTCGCGGTCGCGGAGCGCCAGCAGGATGCCGCCGAAGGCGTACAAACCGGCGAGATAGTCGGTCATCGCAATGCCGCTGCGGACTGGCGGCCCGTCGGCCGTGCCGGTGATGTCCATGAAGCCGGACTCGGCCTGCACGATGGGGTCGTAGCCGGTCAGGTGGCGCCGCGGCCCTGTGCGGCCATAGCCGCTGATCGAACAATAGACGAGCCTCGGGTTCAGCGCGCGCATCGCCTCGTACCCGAAGCCCAGCTTGTCGAGGCTGCCGGGCTTGAAGTTCTCGATGAACACATCCGCGCCCGCCAACAGCTGGCCGAGCACCCGCGCGCCGTCGGGGGACTTGAGGTCGAGGGCCAGGCTCCGCTTGCTGCGGTTGACGCCGAGGAAGTACGCGCTCCATGCGTTGTCCGGGCCCACAAACGGGCCCCACATCCGCGCATCGTCGCCTTCGTTGGGTTCTTCGATCTTGATGACATCGGCGCCCATGTCGCCGAGGAGCATTGCGCAGAACGGTCCCGCGAGCACGCGGGTAAGGTCGACGATCTTCAGGCCGGCGAGTGGCAGCATCGGGATTTGTCCTTGACAGAGTGGCGAAGAACGCGCGATCTTCCCACACTCTTACGGACGGGTGCCACTCGGTTGGCGGGTAGGTCAGGTGGGTCAGGAAGGTCTGGTAAGCAGTGACAAAGGACCAAGGACCTGGGACCGCCCAAGGACCAAGGCCGAAGGCCCAAAGACCAATTGGTCGCCGGGCAGTTCTCGCGCTGATTCTTCTCGTCGCCCTGGGCGCGGTGGTTGTCCGCGAGTGGCGCGCGCCGCGCGACGCCTCACGCGCGCCGTCCGAAGTTCCGGCCGTGGGCGGGATCACGATCGTGGCGACGGGAGACACGCTGCTGCATGGACCGCTCGGCAACGACGTGCGCGATCCCCGGACCGCCCCTGTCTTCGAATTGGTTGCGCAAGCGACGCTCGCCTTCACTAACCTCGAGATGCAGCTTCTCGACGAAGTCCAGACGCAGAACGCGTCAGCGACGACGGGGCCCGCGCGCTGGCCGTTCGGCCGCAGGAGGGAGGCCGACGCGATCGCGGCGCTGGGGTTCGACCTGGTGTCGCTCGCCAACAATCACGGCAACGACTACGGCGCCGAAGGGCTGGCCTCCACGCGCCGGCTCCTCGACGAGGCCGGCGTGCTTGGCGCCGGAGCTGGCGGGGATCTGACCGAAGCGAGGCGGCCGGTGCTGACGCCTGGCGGCAGGCGCGTGGCGCTCGTCGCCGTGACGACGTCTTCTTCTTCCGCCTCGCGGGCCACGGCGGCCACACCCGGTGTGATGGGCCGCCCCGGCGTCAACCCGCTGCGCTACGAGGCGGACATCACCGTCGATCCGAAGACATTCGAGATCCTGGCGCAGTCGGTGCGGGACCTGAAGGCCGGGCCACCGCCGGACGAGCGTTCGCTCGAGCTGTTCGGCACCCGCATCGAAAAAGGCGACCGCATCGCTGTGACGTTTCGTGTCGATGCGCGCGACGAGCAGGAGATCGTCGAGCACGTCCGCGCGGCGCGCGCAGCGGCGGAAGTCGTGGTCGTGTCGGTCCACAGCCACGAGCCGAACAACGCCACCGACGCTCCCGCTGAGTTCCTCCGCGAGTTTGCCCATCGCGCAATTGATGCCGGCGCGAGCCTCGTCGTGGGGCATGGTCCGCATCGAGTTCGAGGTGTAGAGGTGTACAGGGACGGCGCCATTCTGTACAGCCTCGGGAACTTTCTCTATCAGCCGATTGCGGACTTCAGGGCCGCGGACGATTTCGACTCGGGCCGGGACCTGTACAGCGCGGCTCTTGGGACACTTTCGCCCCGGCCGCCGGGCCCCACGGAGATGCCTTCGGACCCGGCCTGGCGGGAGGGTCTCGTCGCCGTGGCCTCCTTCGAGGAGGGCCGTCTCAGCGGACTCCAGATTCAGCCGATAACTCTACAGGGGGACGGCCAGAAGGCGGCCGGGCTGCCCCGCGTGCCGAGCACTCCGAGCATTCTGGACAGGCTGGAAGAGCTGTCAAAAGGATGGGGCACCGGGTTTCGCCGCGAAAACGGCCGCGGAAGGGTCGTTTTGCCCGGACATTCGCCTCCGGGAGGGGCTCGCTGACTGGTGTACTGATTATCACTTTACTCTCGAGCCGTACAGTGCTAGTTTTCTGACCTGTAAAGGTCTCGTTACGAGAGGTATACGCCGGTTTTGGCGGTTGCGGAATTTTTGCAGTGCGGCAAGTTGCAACTTAAATGTTCAGGGTAGTCGTCAACGAAGGAGCTTCGAACATGAGCAGGACATGGAGATCCCTCGGGGTAGCAGCGCTGGTCCTCGGGGCCGGGGCGCTGACTCCGGCCGCAGCGCAGACCGCGCCGACCTTCACCAAGGACGTCGCGCCGATTTTCCAGGAGAAGTGCGAAGCCTGCCACCGGGCAGATTCGATTGCGCCGATGTCCCTCGTGACCTACGAAGAGGCCCGGCCCTGGGCACGCTCCATCAAGAACCGCGTCGAGACGCGGCAGATGCCGCCGTGGCATATCGACAAGACGGTCGGCATCCAGGATTTCAAGAACGACCGCGGTCTGAGCGACAAGCAGATCGAGACCATCGTCAAGTGGATTGACGCCGGCGCGCCGAAGGGCGACGCGAAGGACATGCCGCCGCCCGTCAAGTGGCCAAGCGAGCAGGGCTGGAACTTCGCCAGCATGTTCGGCCAGACCGAGCCCGACCTGATCGTGAAGTCCACGCCGTGGACGCAGAAGGCCAACAGCAACGACACCTGGTGGAAGCCGGTCGTTGAGTCGGGCCTCACCGAGCCGCGTTGGGTTCGTGCGATCGAAATCCGCCCGGGCACCGTCAAGGGCCGGAAGATCACGCACCACGCCATTCCGCGCCTCCAGCAGGACGACCCCTCGGATCCGCAGACGGCCGACAACAGCGCCGGCAACTTCCAGAACGCCGGAACGTTCATGGAGTGGGCGGTCGGCAAGCAGGGCGAGATGATGCGTCCTGACAGCGGCAAGCTGATGCTGCCCGGCGCCCGGTTCATCTGGGACATCCACTACTCCTCGACCAACGAAGACGTGACCGACGTCGTCGAGCTGGGCATCTACTTCTATCCGAAGGATGCGCCGCCGAAGTACCGCCAGACGCTGCACCTCATGGGCGGCACCAACAGCGCCGGCGTCGACATTCCGCCGAACACGCTCAAGGCGACCCAGGGCTTCTTCGTCATGCGGGAGAACGGCCGCATCGAGAGCTTCCAGCCGCACATGCACCTGCGCGGCAAGGCGATGTCGATGGAAGCGATTCTCCCGAACGGCCAGGTTCAGATCCTGAGCCACGTGAACGACTTCAACTTCAACTGGCACAACTCGTACGTCTACGCCGACAGCGCGGCGCCGCTCCTGCCGAAGGGCACGATCATCAAGGTGACCGGCTGGCACGACAACACGGCGGCCAACAAGAACAACCCCGATCCGAACGTCTGGGTTGGTTACGGCGACCGCACGGTTGACGAGATGGCGCATGCCTGGGTCAACGTGACCTACATGGCCGACGAGGACTACAAGCACGAGCTCGAGACCCGCAAGGCTCAGCTCGGCCAGACGACGCAGCAGCAACAGCAGTAGGTTCTACCCCGGCAGGCAACCTTCAGATTGAGGCGCCGTTCCGCGTGGGGCGGCGCCTCAACTCGTCATAGGAGAGTCATTCTCATGAAATCGTATCGGCCTGCAGTCACGGCCCTGGCGGCTGTGATCGCTGTGGGTGGCTGGGTCCTGGTGGGAACCGGACAGCAGCCCTCTTCGCAGGCCCCTTTGCAGCTGGCACCGCTCGGCACGACCGGCGAAGCGATCTTCCCGGCGTTCGAGGGTTGGGGGCCCAACAAGGCGGGACAGAACGTCATTCTTTTCGGCTACTTCAACCGCAATAGGGACCAGACGCTCGACATTCCCATCGGCCCGAACAACAAGATCGAGCCCGGCGGGCCCGATTTCGGACAGCCGACGCACTTCCAGCCCGGCCGTCAGTGGGGCGTCTTCGGCATCGCCGTGCCCAAGGACTTCGGGACCAAGCGTCTGACGTGGACGATCGTGGCAAACGGACAGACCTCGGCAGTGACGTTCTGGTTGAACCCGGCCTACGCACTCGATTTCTTCAAGCACCCGGCGAGCGGGAACGAACCGCCGGTCGTCCGGTTCACCGGGCCGGACGGTCCGACGATGACAGGGCCGCCGAGCGGTGTCGCGCAGACGCTGTCCGGAACCGTTGGCCAGCCGGTGACCTTGAGGCTGTGGGCGAGCGACAACCCCGAGACTTACGACCCGCTCGAAGGCCTGTCTGATACCGCACGCGCGTTGGCGGCAGCCGGCCGTGCGGCGGATGCGGCGGCGCGCGGCCGAGCCAACGACGGCGGGCGTGGCGCGGCGGCGGCTCCGAACTTCGACGTCAGCGCGGCGTCGCGGGGCGGTGGCGGCGGCCGTGGCGGCCGTGGGGGCGGACCCCCGGCAGACGTCTCGATCTCCTGGAAGAAGTACCGCGGTCCGGGGAACGTCAAAGTGGAGACCGATCCGATCCGCCTGATGAACAAGGGCGACCACAAGGCCATCATGGAGGCCACGACGACGGCGACCTTCAGCGCGCCCGGTGAGTACTGGATGCGCGCCCAGGTCAACGACGAGTCGGGCGACGGCGGCGGCGGCGATCAGTGCTGCTGGACGACGGCGCACGTCAGGGTGAATGTGAAATAGGCTTCGGGCTCCAGGCTCCAGGTCCGGAGCCTGGAGGCTCAGCTCTTCCTCCCGGTCTTTCCCCGTTCCCAGTTCTCCGTTCCCGCGTGAGCCCCCTGCTGCGGGCTCGCGCGGAGTGACCTGTCCTGTCACGCCGCCCGCCTACACTGGGCTCATGAAGAGACGCCACCTTGCCGTGACACCCCAACTGGCCGACTCTGAATGGGTCCCGTTTCCCGGCGGAGAGCTGGAGGGCACGCGGCCGAAGGCCCTCTGTGCCGCCTGCCGGGCGCGTTTGGCCGCCCTGGCGGTCACAGCTGTCCCCGAGAGTGCCGTCAAGCAACACGCTGCGCCGCTCTGCTTCGAGTGTTACCGGGCGGGCCTCGAACGCGATCGAAAGCTCGGCCTCGCTGCGGCCATCGACACCGCGTCGGAGGCCCGTTTCCAGTCGGCGCTGCCCTTCGAACCCGTCAACCACGGGCGGTTAGCCATGCTCAAGGTCGAACGGGCACAGGCCAGGGCGACGCTTCACGCTTCGCCCGCGGGCCGGTTCGTGGACCGGCGGCGACAGGCGCAGATCGCCGCGCGACACGCGCTCCAGCGGATCGCGGACGGGCTGCGGTCGAGGGCGGCAAGCCCCGCGGAGACGAGCCGATCGCTTGCGGCTGCAGCTCATGCCGCCGAGCTGCAGCTCCCGGAAACGTGGCTGCCGTTTGTGGTCTCCCGCTGAGTAGCCCTGTACTAAGCCGGAAGCCCGTGAGATACTGATGCCCATCGATTCACTTTCCTTGATCGTCCTGGCGGTTGGTGCGGCACTTGGCCTGCTGGTGGGCTGGCTTGCTGCTCGGCCGGCCCAGGCACGGCTGCGTTCAGAGCTGGAGAAAGACCGGGCCGTTCATGCTGAGCGGCTCAGGGCGTACGAGGACGCAGAATCGGCCCTCAAGCAATCATTCCAGGTCCTCAGCCACCAGGCGCTGCAGTCGAACAACCGTGCCTTTCTCGATCTCGCGGAAACCCGTCTCCAGCAGACCCGTTCAGAAGCGGCAGGCGACATCGACGCGAGGAAGAAAGCCATCGAGGAACTGCTCGCCCCGATGGCGAAGACACTGGAACACGTGGATCGCGAGATCAAGGAAGCCGAGCGAAGGCGTACACAGGACGGTGCCACGCTCCTTCAGCACGTCGTGGCGCTCGACACGGCCGGCAAGGAACTGCGCGGCGAGACGCAGCGTCTCGTCGATGCGCTCAAGCGGCCAGGCGTTCGCGGGCGGTGGGGTGAGCTGCAGCTGCGGCGCGTGGTCGAGCTGGCAGGCATGGTCGAGCACTGCCACTTCACCGAGCAGCAGACCATCGACGGCGACGAGGGCCGGATTCGCCCTGACGTCATCGTCAACCTGCCCGGTGGGAAGCACGTCGTCATCGATGCCAAGGCGCCACTCGATGCTTACCTGCGCGCTCTCGATGCGCCCGACGAGCCCTCGCGAAGGAAGCTGCTCTCAGACCACGCGCGTCAGGTCCGTACGCATCTAAGCCAGCTGTCGAGCAAGAACTACTCGTCACAGGTGGCGTTCACTCCAGAATTTGTTGTGATGTTTCTCCCGGGAGAGATGTTCTTCAGCGCCGCGCTCGAGGAGGATCCATCCCTCATCGAGTTTGGCGTGGACAAGAAGGTCATTCCGGCGAGTCCGACGACACTCATTGCGCTCTTGCGGGCCGTTGCTTACGGGTGGCAGCAGGAAGCGATGGAGGAGAACGCCAGAAAAATCAGCGATCTCGGAAAGAGCTTGTACGAATCGACACGCAAACTCGGTGAGCGCTTCGGTACGTTGGGTGGGCGCCTCAAGTCCACGCTCGACGCGTACAACGAGGCTGTCGGCTCCCTCGAGGGCAACGTGCTCGTGAAGGCCCGCAAGCTGCGCGAACTCCAGGCCCCCGGAAGCCTGGACGAGATTCCGCCGATCGACGTGATCGATCGGGTGCCAAGGCTTCTGCAGGCTCCCGAGTTGACCGATGGGTTACCATTCGCGAATGATCCGGCCGACGCGGAGACCGACCGGGAGAACGAGCCCGCCTAGCCACCCGACCTCTGTGGCCGCATGACCCGCCAGCGGGCCTTCGGCCTGGCCATCCTGGTGGCCATCTACATCGTCGTTGCGCACGTTCTGCCGCGGCCCGCGACGGTCAGCGTCGAGGGTTGGCGCCTCACCGCGATCTTCTTTGCCACGATCGCCGGCCAGATGACCCAGCCGCTGCCGGGTGCGGTCGTGGTCCTGGTTGGCTTGATGATGTTCGTGCTCGTCGGCGGTCTGACGATGAATCAGGCGCTCGCGGGCTACGGCACCGGATCGGCCTGGCTGGTGCTGGCGGCCATGCTCATTTCCCGCGTCCTCACCGACAGCGGGCTGGCCAGGCGCCTGGCGCTCCTGTTCGTGCGGCGCTTCGGCGGGAGTTCGATCGGGGTCGCGTACTCGTTGTTGATGAGCGACGTCACGCTGGCGTCGGGCATCCCTTCCATCATGGCGCGCAGCGGCGGCATCGTCCTGCCGATTACGCGGGGCATCGCAGAGCTCTACGACTCACGTCCCGGGCCCACGGCCGGCCGGTTGGGCCGTTTCCTGATGACCTCGCTCTACCAGGGCAGCGCCGTGGCGTGCGCGATGTTCCTGACAGGGCAGGCGAGCAACGTCCTGGCCGTCGGTCTCGCGGCCCAGTTTGCCAACGTGACGATCACCTGGTCCAGTTGGCTCCTCGCCGGGCTGGCGCCGGGCATCGCATCGTGCGTCATCGTGCCGCTGGTCGTCTACAGAATGGTGCGGCCGGAGATCACGCACACGCCGGGTGCGGCGGCGTACGCCCGCGAAGAACTGACGCGCATGGGACGGTTGAACCGCCGCGAGCGCGTCGCGCTTGCGGTGTGCACCGGCATCGTCGTTGTGTGGATGACCACTCAGATGCACGGCCTCGACGTGACGCTCGTGGCCTTTGTCGGTCTCGCCGTCCTGGTGGCCAGCGACGTGCTCCCGTGGTCCACGGCGCTCGCCGAGAAGAACGCCTGGGACGTGTTCGTCTGGTACGGCGGCTTGCTCACCATGGGCGAGACGCTCAACCGGGTGGGATCGACGACTGCACTGGCCACATTCGTGGGCTCATGGTTCGGCGGCTGGTCATGGCCGCCCGTGCTGGTCGCGACGCTAGTGATCTACTTTTACGCCCACTACGCGTTTGCCAGCATCACGGCCCACATGGTGGCGATGTTTCCACCGTTCGTCGTGATGCTGATCCAGATGGGCACGCCGCCGGCGCTCGCCGTCTACGCGATGGCGTGCACCGCCAACCTGACCGCAGGACTCACGCACTACGGCACGACCACGGCGCCGATCGTGTTCGCGGAGGGGTACGTCAGCCAGCGGGACTGGTGGCGCGTCGGCTTCGTCATGTCCATCGTCAACATCGTCGTCTGGACCACGATCGGATTTGGCTGGTGGAAGCTAATCGGATACTGGTAAGCGTTCCCCGATCCCCGTATCCCTGTTCCCCGTTCCCTGTTCTCTGTTCCCTAGTCAAACACCCTCCCTGCATCCAGCCCGAACTGCGGCTTGCTGCGGACGCCGGTGACCTTGATGGGGATCCTGGTTCGGCCCTTCTCCCGGAAGAGCGGGTCGACGATCTTCAACAGCAGCGACTTGAACCCGCTGACCGTCTCCGACACTTTGGCGTCCATGTAGAGATCGCCGGCGAAAGAGAGCGTCTCCGGCCGGAGCGCGTAACGGCCGTCAAGCGCCACGATGGCACCGGGAATGTCGAAGACGAGATCGTCCAGCGTCAACTGCGCGTCGGCCATCCTGAACTTCGCGCTGAAGTCCGAGGTGACCCGTGGGTGGTCCTCCTCGTCCTTTCGGCCGCTGGCCTTGCGGCTCAAGTTGGTGACCTGCCGCTGGACGCCAGGATCGGTGAATCGGCCGCCCTTGATGTTGAACGCGCCGTCGAGACGCATCTTCTCGATCACATCGACGCGTCCCGGCGGGATCAGCAGCTTGGCCTCGAGCGTCAGCGCGCCTGCCATCGGGGGCTCCGGTGCCTTGAAGGCCAGCCGCAGCATGTCCTCGATCCTGCCGCCCTTCATGTCGACGTCCACACGCACCTCACGCCCTTTCACACCCTCCACCTCGAACACGCCGCCCCTGGCCACGAACGAGGTATTCAGAATCTTCGCGTCGACGCGCTCGAGCCTCGTCTCGCCGTTGGTGGCATCGACGATCGCCTGGTAGGTCGTCGTCAGAGGGACGTCGTGCCCGGCGCTCGTCAGGCTGAAGTTCGGCGTGCTCGTTTCGCCACGGGTTTCGAGCACTTCGAGCGTGCCACCGTATGTCCCCTTCGCGGACAGCGTGCCGGCGATGCCCTTGAAATAGCCCAGGTCCGCCTCACTGAACGTGAAGGCCCCCATGAGCGGCGTCTGTCCTGGAACGTCGGTGTTGTACGGACCGAACAACCCTTCGGTGTCGACCTGACCTGGAGGCACCGCATTGGTGATGGTGGAGGTGAAGGGCATTGCCTGGCTGGCCCCGACCGACGTCATCCGCAACGTGTGCAGCGCCCATACGCGAGGAGGCTTGGTCGCCTCGCGCCGCAAGATGGTGACGGTCGCGTTGTCGGCCAGGAGCTCGTCGATGACGACGGATTTCGAGAGCGACTCGCCGGCCTCCTCCATCGTCGTGGTTTCGGGCTGCGGCGGCTTGGCGGCCTCGCGTTCGGCCCGATCGGCCTTCAGCTCCCGGCGGGTGTCGCCGGGTGGGATGCTGATTTTGAGGCCGTCCAGCTTCACGAATGAGACATGCAGGCGCCACAGATTGAGCAATCCGGCGTCGACCGTGAACGCGTCCGCGGCGATGAGCGGCGGCAGATCGCGCCGGCCCTTGTGATACACGGCCAGCGACGTGCCTCGGGCGCGCAGTCGCGGCGTCAGACTCATCGTCAATCCGCCGAGCTCAACGTCCGCGTCGAGACGCTCCGACAGGCCTTCGACCACGCGATCGCGAAGAATTCTCGATGAGAAGGGAATGCGTGCGGCTGCGATCAAGGCCAAGGTCAGCAGCAAGCCGCCGCAGACGGCAACGACGATCCAGCCTCGTTTAGACAGAACAGTGGTCACACCCGGTCCTGGTCAGCATCATGCGTGCCGAGAAACTGATCCGGTGCAACGCTTCGGTTCTACGGTCGAGTTGGCTCAGGCAGCGCGGCACGCGGGGTGCGGACAGTCGCACCTCAGCTCGATTCCGGAGCCTTTGACCTTGCACTGCTCGCTGCAGTACTTGCCCCATTCGCCGCCCTTGGTCACCGTACAGCTGCAGGCCGGATGCGCGCATTTCGCCGTGTCTGCCATGTCCAACCTCCAGCGCGGACTGTACGCCGAGGGCGAACCGCCGGCAAGCACAGCCGGCATCCGGGCTTCAGGCTCCGGGCATCTGGCTAGTCGCCACTTCTGAGCCGCTCGATTTTCGCATCGCGTTCGGAGGCGAGGCGCTCGCGTTCACGGCGGAACTGCCGGTCGATCTCCTCGACTTGGGCCGGGTCTGCGCTCAGCATGCGGTTCCGGGCGGACTGCTGCAGGATGTCCTGTTCCGCGATCTTCGAGTCGTACAGACTCCGCACATCCGCGATGGCTGCCTTCTGCTCGTCGGTCATCGGCCGGATTGTCACTCCCTCGTCGGCGTCCTTCTTCCGAAGGCGTTCCATGGCGAGCTCGTACGAGGATTTCGGTGCGCCTTCAGCCATGCCCCAAGCTTACCGGTTTAGGCGGGCTCCCGTACAATCCTGCGCGTGGCGAAACGTCCAGCCGGTCACCACTCGGTCTACGTGGTCTACCTGAAGAATCCAAAGGGGGACGGAAAGGCGGCCTACTATGTCGGCATGACAGGGCTGTCGCCAGAACAGCGGTTCCTCAACCACAAGCTGGGCGTCAAAGCGGCGCGCGTGGTCCGCAAGTTCGGCCAGCGCCTCGTGCCGAAACTCTACGCACACCTCAATCCGATGCCCTACGCCAAAGCGAAGGCGTTGGAGCCCGTGCTGGCAGACAGCCTGCGAAAGCGCGGCTACGTGGTTTACGGGGGGCACTAGCGGGGAACAGGGAACAGGGGAACGGGGAACGGGGAACGGGGAACGCTAGGGGCTGGGGTGACGCGTGAATAGATAGACCTCGGCGTTGGCGTCGGTGCCGTCGCTGACCCGCGCCTCGAGCGTACCGTTGTCGAGCCTCCGGTAGCGAATGACCTTGGGAAAGTCGTGGGCGGGGTTCTCGAATGTGGCGCCGTCGCTCGCAATCCGTGTCAGGGCGAACTCGGTTGGCGGGCGCCCTCCTGGCTGGGCGATGTAGACCAGGCTGCCGTCGCGCTCGACAATGCGCAGAAACTCGAAGCCAGTCATACGGTCGCCTTTGAGCGTGCGGGCGACCGCGAGCATGGCCCCGCCGGCTGGCGGCGTCCACCGCTCCTCGAACGTGGGAGTGCCTGGCCGGCTCGCCGTGGACCACGTTCCGGCGAGCCAACCGAGCTGCGACAGAGCGCCCGGAACCGCTCGCGACCCTAGCGGCGCCTGACCGTGGGCGCTGCACGCCGCCACCACGACCCAAACCATCACGCCCAATCCCCGCCCGCTCATCAGCTCACTGTACCAGCGGGCCGCCGCCACTCGTCACAGCGATTCACTCTCCTTCCAATCCCCAAGTCCCCAAGTCCCCCCAATCCCCAATCCCCAGTCCCCGGGGGCTACAATCCGTCCATATGAAGGCACTATTCAAGCTCCTCCTACTCCTCCTCCTGGTGGCCGTGACGTTTGGGGCGGGCTGGCTCGTGGCCAAGACCGGTATCGGGGCTGCCATCCCGGTGGCCGATCTTCCCGAGCTCGAGCGGCAGTTCGCCGAACGGATGCGCGACGTGGCGCTCGTCGGCCGCTTCACGGTCACCGGACGTGAAGATCGGCAGGCCAGCCCCGATCGCTACGACATCGTGAGCGTGAGCAAGGTCGGGGACGACGAGTGGCGCTGGGACGCACGGATGCGCTACGGGACCGTCGACGCCAGGATCCCCATCGTCGTGACCATGAAGTGGATCGGCGACACGCCCATGATTACCATCACCGACCTGTCGATTCCCGGGATTGGCACCTACACGGCCCGCGTGTTCTTCCATGGCGATCGATACGCCGGCACGTGGCAGGGAAGCCGCGTTGGCGGCCATATGTTCGGCACGATACAGAAGGGCGCGGAGATTGCGCCGGCCGGCACGCCATCAGCGCAGAACTAGAAATTTACGATTTACAATTTACAATTTGAAATGCGCTGCACACTAATCACAGCACGCCAATGCTGATACATGTCGTTTGCTTCAAGTACAAGGCGGGAACGACCGACGCGCAGAAGGCGGATCACATCGAACGGCTCCGGGGACTTGCGGGGCTTCCCGGCGTCGTCGAACTGAAGACGGGCGCGGATGTGGTGCGATCCGCTCGCTCGTACGACACGTCGCTGGTCGTGACGTTTGCTGATCGCGCCGCGCTCGAACGCTACCAGCCGCACCCGCAGCACGTGCCGGTCGCGCGGCTCGGCGTCGAGCTGTCCGAGCACATTCTCGCGGTAGATTTCGAGGAGTAGCGATGCGCAAGTCCCTGAGCCTCGTGGCGGCCGTCCTCTTCCTCCTGGTCGGCGCCGCGGGCGTGCCCACCGCTCAGCCCGGGGCGGCTCGCGTCACCGCGCCCAGGGCGCAATTCGGGCACGACATCGGCGACGACTATGTGCTGGTCAACTACACTCGCTACGTCGAGTACCTGCAGAAGCTGGATCGCGAGTCCGACCGCATGGTCGTGGTCGACATCGGCAAGACCGCCGAAGGGCGGACGGAATACACCGCCATCGTCACCTCCCCTGACAACCACCGGCAGCTTGCCAAGTACAAGGACATCAACCGGCGTCTGGCCCTCGCGGAGGGTGTCAGCGACGAGCAGGCGCGACAGCTGTCGCGGGACGGCAAAGTGGTCGTGTGGATCGATGGCGGCCTGCACGCGACCGAAGTGCTCGGCGCGCAGCAGCTGATCGAGACGATTTACCGGTTGAACAGCAGGAGCGACGCGGAGACGCTCAGGATACTGGACGACACGATCGTGCTCCTGACGCTGGTGAACCCGGACGGCATGGAGCTGGTGTCCGACTGGTACATGCGCGAGCCGGAGCCGACGCGCCGCTCAACGGGCGGCCTCCCGCGCCTGTATCAGAAGTACATCGGCCACGACAACAACCGCGACTTCTACATGATGAATCAGCCGGAAAGCGAAAACGCCAACCGGATGATGTACCGCGAGTGGTTTCCGGCCATCATGTACAACCACCATCAGACCGGACCGGCCGGCGCCGTCCTGTTTGCGCCGCCATTTCGCGACCCGTTCAACTACCACTTCGATCCGCTCATCCCGCTCGGCATCGAGATGGTGGGCGCGGCCATCCACACGAGGCTGGCCGTCGAGAACAAGCCGGGCGCCGTCATGCGCTCCGCCGCGACCTACTCGACCTGGTTCAACGGCGGGCTCAGGACCACCTCCTACTTCCACAATCAGATCGGCATCCTCACTGAGATGATCGGGAACCCGACACCGGTCGACATCCCGTTCGTGCCCGAGATGCAGCTGCGGCGGAACGATGTCCCCAACCCGATCGCGCCACAGCGGTGGCACTTCAAGCAGTCGATCGAGTACTCGCTGACGAACAACTACGCGATCCTGGACGTGGCCTCCAGGCAGAAGGAGAACTTCCTCTTCAACATGTACAAGATGGGGAAGAACGCCATCGAGGCAGGCAGCCGCGACACCTGGACGATGTACCCGAAGCGCATCGAGGCGGTGCGCACCGAGGTCGATCGGCAGCGCGGCGCAGGGGGACGCGGCGGTGCGCCCGTGGCGATGTACACCAGCATGCTGAAGGATCCGGCGGTGCGCGATCCACGCGGGTTCGTGCTTCCATCGGATCAGCCGGATTTCCTCACCGCGACGAAGTTCGTCAACGCCCTCATCAAGGCCGGCGTCGTCGTGCAACGCGCGACGGCGCCGTTCTCGGCTTCCGGGAAGGCGTACCCGGCGGGCTCCTACGTGGTGAAGACGGCGCAGGCCTTCCGCGCGCACGTCATGGACATGTTCGAGCCGCAGGATCATCCGAACGACTTTCCGTACCGGGCGGGCCTCCGAGGGCACCGTACGACGTGACCGGATACAACCTGTCGTACTCGATGGGTGTGAGCTTCGACCGGATCCTCGAGGGCTTTGATGGCCCATTCGAGACGCTGCCCGGCATCGTATCGCCGCCGCCGGGACGCGTCGCGTCGGCGCCGGCGGGCGGAGGCTACGTGATTGGGGCCGAGACCAACGACGCGTTTGTCGCCCTCAACCGCCTGCTGAAGGCGAACGAAGAAGTCTACCGGCTCAGGAACGGCGCGTTCTTCGTGCCCGCCAAGCCGTCGGTCCTGCCCATCCTGCAGCGCCTGGCCACCGAGAGAGGCTTGAGCGCCGGCGGCTACGCGACGCCTCCGGCCGGCGACGCCACCCGGCTGAGGCCGATGCGTGTCGGATTGTGGGATCAGTACGGCGGGTCGATGCCGTCAGGCTGGACGCGATGGCTGCTGGAACAGTTCGAGTTCCCGTTCGAGGTCGTGTACCAAAAGGGCCTCGACGCCGGAAATCTGGCGAACCGCTTCGACGTGCTGATCTTCGTCGATGGCGCGTTCCCGGCCCGGGAGGCCGCCGCTGGTGCGCAACCGCCGCCAGACCGCATTCCCCTCGAGTACCGAGACCATCTGGGAGCCGTGAGCAGCGCGCGTACAGTGCCCGAGCTCAAGCGGTTTGTCGAAGCAGGAGGGACGCTCATCGCGATTGGATCTTCCACCTCGCTCGGGCGTGATTTCGGACTGCCGATCCGCAGCGCGCTCGTGGAGCGCGCGGGTGGCGCCGAGTCGCCTCTCAGCGAGGACAAGTTCTTCGTCCCCGGATCCATACTGGAAGCGCGTGTGGATCGGTCGCATCCGCTCGCTGCTGGCCTTCGCGATCGCGTCAATGTCTTCTTCGACCACAGCGAAGCCTTCCGCCTGCTGCCGGAGGCAGCGCAGCGGGGGGTCAAGGCTGTCGCCTGGTTCGACGGTCCGGCTCCCCTCAGGAGCGGATGGGCCTGGGGTCAGCAGTACCTCGATCAAGCCGTTCAGGTCGTCGACGCCCCTCTCGGCAAGGGCCGTGTTGTGCTCTTCGGGCCGGAGATCGCGTGGCGGGCCCAGCCGCACGGCACGTTCAAGTTCCTGTTCAATGGGATCTTTCTGGGCTCCGGGCCTCAGGCTACGGGCTCCAGGTAGGAACAGGGAACAGGGAACAGGGAACGGGGAACAGGGAACAGGGATCAGGGATCAGGGATCAGGGATCAGGGCGGGGTAGGGCACGTGGGTGATGAGGTGCCTGGCCACGAACTCCTGGATTACGACGTCCGGCCGTGCTTGCTCGACCTCCCAGGTGTCGAAGTCGTTCCTCCACAGATAGACTGCGTGGCTGAACTCCTCTGAGATGTAAGGGACGAGCCGGCTCGCGAACGAGTCCCGGAACATCAGCAGCCGCGGGAGGTCGGAGCCCGGGATCGCGGTCACCACGCGCCCGTCTTCGCCGTAAGGGCTGGGCGTCAGGGGTTCGAGCACTCGATGCTTCCAGCCACCGCGACGCACGAGCCCTGGCATCGCCAGCTTGCCGCTGTCGACCAACCCGAGCATCGACGTACTGTCGCCTGACGGCACGCCGGGGACCTCCTCGAAGTCTTCCCGCTCGAGAACGGGGACCGTGGGAAACCAGTCGCGCAAACGCTTCGCGATCTGTCTCGCTGCGACCAACCCTCCCCGATCGTTCCAATGGGTGTCGTACCGGTGGTACAGCAGATCGGATGACTTTGCCGCGAGGAGCGCCGGCCGAAGATCGAGGATCTCGACCGGCGATCGGGCCTTCATGTAAGAAATGAGCTGATCCATCCGGAAATCATCACGGAGCCTGACGAGCGAATCCGGTGTGAACTCCGGGTAGATCATCGGCTTGTCCGGAGCGATGACGAACAGGTATTTGATGCCGCGCGCGGCGAGCCACCGATCCGTACGGTCGATCATCTGCCGCCAGACCTCGAGCTGGGCGTCGGTCGCCGGTTCGGTCTGTGCGTAGTCTTCGAGCCCGCCGTCGATCGCGTAGAACAGCCATCCATCCTTGCCGGCGAACACCGTGGACGATGGCGGCGACCCGAGACGATGCCAGAGGAAGTCGGTACGCCAGGCCAGGAGCCGGCGGCGGAACGTGAAACGATCCTCGAAGTACGTCCGGAAGCGCCCCGGCCAGGCGGCGACTGCCTCAGGGGTCCACGACCACGCAGGGAACGCTGAGAGCTCTCGCATCTCGGCTTCGGACACGCTCGCCGAGTCCACTCCGACTGCGAGGCCCAGCCCTGGCACGAGGAGCACCGACAGGAACAGGACAACGATGACCAAGCGCTCGACCCTGGCGGCGGCCATCAGAACCTGAAGTAGATGAACGGGTTGTAGGTTCGCGCAGCCACCTGCACGATCGAGAGCAAGAGGATCGCCGCGAGCGAGATCACGCTGAAGGCGGCAACCCCCCAGGCCCGGGCGGGCCGCGCCGTGTCACCGAGGGCGGCCGCTCGCCATCTCGCGATCGCCGGGCCGACAGGCATGGCGCCAACCGCCGCCGCGCCGAGAGCCAGCCACAACTCCGGTGTCAGGTGCCAGGCCACGAGGAACGGTGTCGGTGCTGCGGCCTCCTTCCCAGCCAGCGCCTGGAGAAACGCCCATGCCTGCGCAATCGATTCCGAACGGAAGAACACCCAGCCGACCATGACGACGAGCAGCAGGTAGGCATGGCGCAGCGGCGCCGGCAAACGTCCAACCAGCGCCGCGAGGCCCAGGCGCTCGAGCACCAGGAAGGCGCCGTGAAACAGACCCCAGACGACGAACGTCCAGCTGGCGCCATGCCACAGCCCGCACAAGAAGAAGACGGTGACGAGGTTGACGTACGTCCGGCTGCGGGATCCGCGGTTGCCACCGAGCGGCACATAGACGTAGTCGCGGAACCAGGCGGACAGCGTCATGTGCCAGCGGCGCCAGAACTCCTGCACAGTGCCGGCCACGTACGGCCAGCGGAAGTTTTCCGGGAACCGGAAGCCGAACATGCGCCCGAGCCCGATGGCCATGTCGGAATAGCCGGAGAAATCGAAGTAGATCTGAAACGTGTAGCACACGACACCCAGCCACGCGTGCGCTGGTGAGAGCTCCGCAGCCGGCATCGCGAAAATCCGGTCGGCCGGGACGGCGACGATGTTCGCGACGAGCATCTTCTTGCCGAGGCCGATGACAAAGCGCCGGACACCGAAGGAGAAGTCGTCGAGGGAGACGACTCGCCGGGCCAGCTGATCGGCGATCTCACGGTACCTGATGATCGGTCCGGCGATGAGCTGTGGGAAGAGCAGCAGGTACAAGGCGGCGTGTACGGGCTGCTTCTGCGCGGTCGCGTCGCCGCGGTAGACATCCACGACGTACGAGATCGCATGGAACGTGTAGAACGAGATGCCAATCGGGAGGAGAACCTGCGGAAGGCCCATTGCCTGCCCTCCGAAGGCGCCCAGCACGGCATTGGCGTTGGCCACCGCGAAGTCGGAGTACTTGAAGAGCGCGAGCACCGCCACATTGACACCGACGGCCGCCATCAAGGCGCCCCGTCGAGCGTCCGTGTGTCGCGCGCGGTCCACGAGGATCGCCATCCAGAAGTTGAACGCGATCGAGGCGAGCATCAGGAGCGTGAACCACCCGCCTCCCACGGCATAGAACACGATGCTGCCCGCGGCCAGCACCCAGTTTGCGTAGCCGCCGTGCGGACGCTTGATGAACGTCAGGAGGAGCAGCGCCGGGAGGAAGAGGAAGAGGAAGAGGGGTTCGGTGAAGAGCACGTACCGAAATGCTAATTGCTAAACGCTGATTGCTGATTGGGAATGAGGCGGAGGCACGGACCCGCAGTGGTCCCAGCCCTCATGGTCTCGTGAAGATGAGGATGTGCTGCCGGGGCAGCGCCGAATCCACGCGCGACAGCGTGTAGCCTTCGGCCTCGACCTCGAGCTTGGCCCCGGCGACGCTCATCTTGTGCTCCGGCCGGATCGGCACCGATGGATCCTCCTGGCGGTACTCGAGCAGCACGAGGCGGCCGCCCGGCTTGAGCGCGTCCCGCATGCGCTTGAGCATGATTTGGGGCTGGGAGAACTCGTGATAGACGTCGACCATCAGGATGAGGTCGAGCGACGCCGCTGGCAGCTTCGGATCGTCGACGGCGCCCTGCACGAGGGTGACGTTCGACACCCCCTCCTTCTTGAGCCGCGCGGCCAGCATCGCCAGCATCTCGGGCTGCAGGTCGTTCGCGTACACGCGTCCCTTCGCGCCGACGCGGCGAGCCATGCGCACCGTGAAGTATCCCGAACCCGCTCCCACGTCGGCCACCGTCGAACCCGGTTCGATGCCGATCGCGTTGAGGGCCACTTCGGGCTCTTCTTCGATCTCGCGTTCAGTCCGCTCCAGCCAGTCCGCACCCTGGTAGCCCATCACGCCGGCATACCGCCGACCGCTGATCGGATGGACGCCGGGCGACTGCGCCGCCACGACGGCAACCGACAGCACCACGAGGGCGAAGACGCTGCGGGTCCTCATGCTCAGCATGGCACTACAATAGCAGGAATGCCTGAACCGACGCTGACTCCCTCACGACTGTGGAAACGGATGACGTCCGACCAGCGCCTGTCGGCGGCCAGGGCGTTCTGGCTCGCCGAAGAGGCGACCGACGACCAGATTCAAGCCGTCCTCATCATCTCGCAGCAGAAGAAGTTCCGCCCCAAGACGGTCCTGGCTCTCGACGAAGATCGAAAGGCCCGCCACCTCGCGGGCCTGGCCACGCTGCCCGATGCGCTCGCCGCGCGCGCCCTGGTTCTCTATCACCTCGCCGAACAGCGCCCGATGATGGGAGCCTTCCTCGATGCCCTGGGCATCAAGCACGAGAACGGCCTCATCGAAGACGACGCGGTGGCACCCGAGGCCGGGAAGGTCGCGGCCGCCGCGACCGCCATCGCCGGCCAGTTTCCGCACGACAGCGTGGCCCTGTACCTCGGAACGCTGCTTTCGCAGGATCCCGAGACCTGGGGCGGGCTGGCCGGACTGCCGGAACTGACCGCTCAAGGGTCAGGGCACTGATGCCCGGTCAGGCCAGGCCCCGGCGGTGCTGACGTGCGCAAACCGGTCGTCCTGATTACCGGCGCAGGAGGCGAGATCGGACACGCGCTCGTCACGCGTCTTGCCGCCATCGATGCCTCGATCGTGACGCTCGACATCAGCCCGCTCGACCCCGCGCTCGGCCGCCTCGTCAGCCGCGAGTTCCTCGGCTCGGTCACCGATCGCGGGCTGCTCGAGCGCGTGATGGCGGAGTTCGAGATCGACCGGATCTTCCATCTCGCGGCGCTCTTGTCGACGCGCGCCGAGTTCACGCCAGTCGCCGCTCACCAGGTCAACGTCGAAGGCACGCTGACCCTGCTCGAGTTTGCCCAGCGCGAAGGGGAGTCGCACGGCCGCGCGGTGATCTTCGTCTATCCCTCGTCCATCGCCGTCTATGGGCTGCCAGACGTGGCGACCAAAGCCCGTGCCGGCCGCGTGACGGAGGACGAGTTTGCGCACCCGACGACGATGTACGGGTGCAACAAGCTGTACTGCGAGGAGCTCGGGCGATACTACGCGCGGCACTACAAGCAGCTCTCGGTCGATGTGACACCCCACGTGGACTTCAGGGCCGTCCGGTTTCCCGGTCTCATTTCCGCCACGACCCTGCCTGCGGGCGGCACGTCGGACTACGCTTCGGAGATGATTCATGCCGCCGCCAGGGGGAGCCCTACGAGTGTTTCGTTCGGCCCGACACGACCATTCCGTTCATGGCGATGCCTGACGCCTCGGAGACGCTCCTGGCGATCGCGGACGCCGCCGCGCGAACGGTTGACCCGTTCGGCCTACAACGTCACGGCGTTCAGCCGGTCGGCCGCGGACATTCGAAGCACTGTTCAGGCGGCGTTCCCCCAGGCTGCGATCACGTATAAGATGGACCGCAAACGCCAGGGCATCGTGGACTCCTGGCCGGCCGACGTCGACGACGCCGCGGCCCGCGCCGACTGGGGGTTCCGGCCCGCCTTTGATTTCGATCGCGCGTTCCGCGAATACCTCATTCCCACCATCCGCACTCTCTACGCCACATGACTGCTGTGACTGCCTTTGCGCCCGCGACCGTCTCGAATGTCGCGTGCGGGTTCGACGTCCTCGGATTCGCCCTCGAGGCACCGGGCGACGAGGTGACGGCCCGCTTTGCGGACACGAGCGGGGGCGCCGGCGCGCCGCGTCCGTCGTGACCATCGAGGACATCCAGGGCGACGGCGGGCGCCTTCCCAGAGATGGCGCGAAGAACACGGCCGGTGTGGCGGTCCGGACGCTGCTCGATACGCTCGGCGAGCGGCGAGGCGTCACGCTGCGGATCAAAAAGGGCCTGCCGCTCTCGAGCGGCCTGGGCGGCAGCGCCGCCAGCGCCGCCGCCGCCGTCGTCGCTGTTGACGCGCTGCTTGGGGCGGCATCGCCGCTGCTGACTCTTCTCACCTGCGCCCTCGAGGGCGAGCGTCTGGGCGCCGGCTCGGCCCATGCGGACAACATCGCGCCGGCGCTCTGCGGAGGCTTCGTGCTCGTGCGCCGGACCAGCCCTCCTGATGTGCTGCAGCTGCCGGTACCGCCTGGGCTCACGGCGGTTGTCGTGCATCCCGATCTCGAGATCGAGACGGCCAGGGCGCGTGCGCTCATGGGGACCGAGGTGCCGTTGATGGACGCCGTGCAGCAGTGGGCCAACCTCGGCGCCCTCGTTCATGGGCTGCACACGGGCGACTTCGCGGTCATCAGCCGCTCGCTCGAAGACACCATCGCCGAACCGCGCCGGGCGCCGCTCGTTCCCGGGCTGGCGGCGATCAAGCGCGCCGCGGCAGACGCCGGCGCGCTCGGCTGCAGCCTGTCGGGTTCGGGACCGTCGCTGTTTGCGCTCTGCAGAGGCCGGAAGACGGCCCTCCGCGTTGCGGACGCGATGACGGCGGCTGTGGCACGCGAAATCGGCGGCGAGTCCCAGACCTACGTCTCGCCGGTCGCGCAGCGGGGTGCACGTGTCATCGGGTAACCCTTGAAGTTCGTTACGACGAGAGCCGCTTCGTCCCACCTGCCGGCCGTGTCGCTGCGCGAGGCCGTGGTGTCTGGCCTGGCCGCTGACGGCGGACTGTATGTTCCCGAGGCAATCGAGCCCTGGGGCGCCGGAGAGTTTGCGCGCCTCCACAACCGGACGCTCACAGAGGTCGCGTACCGGGCGCTTCGTCCGTACACGAAGGCGGACCTCGACGCCAGCACATTCGAAGCCATCGTGGTCGAGGCGTTGAATTTTCCGATCCCCCTGATTGAGGTCGAGCCGGGCATCTTCGCGCTCGAGTTGTTTCACGGCCCGACGCTGGCGTTCAAGGACGTGGGCGCACGAACGATGGCCAGGCTGATGGCGGCGCTCGATTCGGGTGACGAGCCGTTGACCGTCCTTGCCGCCACCTCAGGCGATACCGGCAGCGCCGTGGCTCACGCCTTTCATCGCGTGCCGCACACGCGCGTGGTCGTGCTCTATCCCGACGGGCGCGTCAGCCCGACACAGGAAGCCCAGCTGACGATGTTCAATTCGGAGACCGGGAATGTCCGGGCCTACGCCGTGGCCGGCAGCTTCGACGATTGCCACCGCCTGACGAAGGACGCGTTTGCCGACGCCGACATCCGGCGCCGTGTGCGGCTGACGTCCGCCAACTCCGTCAACGTGGGCCGGTTGCTGCCGCAGATGGTCTACTACTTTCACGCCTTCGCGGAGCTCGCTCGAAGGTCGACCAGCCGGCTGCCGGGAGAGGTGGTGGTGTGCACACCGAGCGGCAACTTCGGGAACCTGACGGCGGGCCTGATGGCCAAACGCGCGGGCTTGCCGGTCGCGCGGTTCATCGCGGCCACCAACGTCAACGATGTGGTTCCGGCCTACCTGACGACCGGACGCTTCGAGCCGCGCGCGTCGGTCCAGACCATCGCCAACGCCATGGACGTGGGCAACCCGAGCAATTTCGAGCGCATGCTGTGGCTGTACGACGGCGATGTGGCCCGCATGCGGCAGGACATCGAGGGCTGCCGGCACGCCGACGACGAGGTGCGCGAGACCATCCGCCGTGTGTACGAGACGCGTGGCTATCTGATGGACCCGCACACGGCGATCGCTTACAAGGGGTTGGTCGGCCAGGCGCGTCGCCTTGGTGCAGGCCAGATCGGCGTGTTCCTGTCGACCGCGCATCCGGCGAAGTTCCGCGAGATCGTCGAGCCGGTCATCGGCCGCACGGTCGAGACGCCCAAACCCCTGGCGGATGCGCTGGCGCGCCCGAGGCACATCCTGCGGATCGCCGCGTCGCTCGAGGCCGTGGGAGCGGCGCTTGACGCCTGAACGCCCGCCCGGCGCGCCGTATGCCTACCGGCCGGAAATCCTCGAGACGCTATGGCGCCACGGTGTGCACCCAACGCCGCACACTCCACCGGAGCTCGTGCACGCGTTTGTCGGCGATCTCCATCGCTACGAGCTCCGGCGCCTCAGGGGTCGGCTCCTGAACAAGGAATTCCCCAAACCCGAGGTACTACAGCCGCGTCGTCGGAATCAGGAACCGGTACCGCATCCTCGCGCTCAAGCCTCACCAATTGGTGCTTGGTCCTTAGGTCTTGGTCCTTGGGCTGTGCCTGGTCCTTGGCCGTCCCTGGTCCTGAGTCCGCCTCTGGGCCTTGGCTGACGAAGGACCAAGGCGCATCGTGATGGCACGTGCGCATACTCGCACCCGACGCCGCGGGCCCGCTGGCCGAGGTCGGGCGTGAGTGCGACGGCTGATCCAGCGACTGCGAGAGAGCGGCTCGCTGTCGAGAAGCAACAAGTCGCTCGCGTGCGGCCGCTCATACCGCTGCCTGACGCGGTGGCCGATCCGAGGCGCTGCACACGATTAAGCCGGCCGCGCCAGCACGCTGGTTGGCGATCGAACGGCGGGATCACCCACGCCGCACACTGATCTCCCGGGCCGTGGCGCGGACCCTGCCGCTGCCGCGCACGATCGCCGCCGTGCGCTGGGCGACACCGCTCGTCGCTGGCGCTGCGGCCGCGACGACGCGAGTCTTCGATGGGCCGCATCGACTCCGTTCGGCGCGCCCGAGCCAATTCGCGACTGTCCGCACGCTGACGCCCGCGGCGCGGCGCGGCCGCCACCGTGTGCGAGTCGATGGCGACCGCTCGCGCGCTCGACCAGCAGACGTGCGCATCGTCAGATTGCGTCTTCGCATTACGATGAAGTCTCATTCGAGAGTCTCTCCAGAAGTCTTGGCTTGGGTGTGGTACCGCCGTTGTGTCCAGAGCCTCCCGAATGCCGCTCGAGAACGCTAAGGACGGCCAAGGACCAAGGCCAAACCAAGGACCAAGCCCCAAGAACCAAGGACTGTCAGCGTAAGTACAATCCCTCCGTGACCGACCGGGCTGATCATCCCGCGGCTGATGCCGAGCTGCCGGCCGTCTACGACGAGCTGCGGCGGATCGCCGCGGCCTACATGCGGCGCGAGCGGCCGGGGCAGACTCTGCAGCCGACGGCGCTGGTGCACGAGGCCTACCTGCGGCTGGCGGGCGCGGGCTCGCCGTGGACGGACCGCCGGCACTTCCTGGGTATCGCCGCTCGATCGATGCGGCAAATCCTGGTAGAGCGCGCGCGGGCGCGGGGCGCCCAGAAACGGTGGGCGGGCCTCGATCGTGTCTCGCTCACCGAGTCTCTGGTCGGGCGAGCTGCTCCCGGTGGCGAGGATGCGATGCTGCCGGCGCTCGACGAGGCCCTGGAAAGGCTCGAGCAGATCGACCCGCAGCAGGCGCGTCTCGTGGAGCTGCGGTATTTCGTGGGGCTCAGCATCGAGGAGACGGCCGAGGCGCTCGACCTGTCGCCCGCAACGACCAAGAGGCGATGGGCTCTGGCGCGCGCATGGCTGTTCCGCGAGTTGAGCGCTTCCAGGTGATCTGATGGCGATGGCCGAGACGTGGCTTCGTGTTCGCGAGCTGTTCGAGCAGGCCCTCGACATCGAGCCTGGAGCGGTTTCCGCGTGGCTCGGGGAAGTCGAGCCGAACCCGGAGATCCGCGCCGAAGTGCTGTCGCTCATCGGTAACCATTCGCACGCGGGATCGTTTCTCGATCAGCCGATAGCCGCGCGCGCGCCCGACCTGCTCGACCTGGACGCTCCGCTCGTGGCCGGACAGTCGGTCGGTCCGTACACGATCGTTCGTGAGATCGGACGCGGGGGCATGGGACATGTGTACCTCGCGACCGATTCGCGCCTGGGCCGGACCGTCGCCCTCAAGGCCCTGCCGCAGGCGCTCGTCGGGAGTCCTTCCCAGCGCGAGCGGCTTCGGCGCGAGGCGCGGGCAGCTGCGCAGCTGTCGCATCCCGGCATCTGCACCGTGTACGCGCTCGAGGAAGTGGATGGGGCGCTTTACATTGCGTCGGAATTCGTCGATGGCCACACCCTGCGCGAAGAAATCCGGTCGGGGTCTCGTCCATCGTCGGAGGAGGTGCGACAGACGGCGGTTGAGATTGCGCAGGCGCTGGCCGGCGCTCATGCCCGCGGCATCACGCATCGGGATCTCAAGCCCGACAACATCATGCGGACGGCAGACGGGCGGGTGAAGCTCGTGGACTTCGGCCTGGCTATCGTCGATCCGGCTTTCGAGGCCACGATCGAGGGGCGGCTGACCCAGTCCGGGATGCTCGTGGGAACACCTGCGTACATGGCGCCGGAGCAGCTGAATGGACAGCCGGCGGACTTCCGCTCCGATGTGTTCGCGTATGGCGTGGTGATCCACGAGTTTGCCTGCGGCAGGCACCCGTTCGAGGCGCCGACGGGGCTCGCCATGGCTGCGCGTGTGCTCGAGGGAGGCGCGAGCGGGCTCGACGTGCAGAGGCCGGACTTGCCGGCAGGACTGAGCCTGGTGGTCGCCCGCTGCTTGAGAAGGGTTCCGGCGGAACGCTTCGCGTCAGGCGCCGAGATTCTCACGGCCCTCGCTGTCGCCTCGCCATCTCAGCCGTCGCCGCGGCCTGGCGGACGCGTCACGGGCTGGTGGCGCAGGCATCAGCTGACGGCCATCGGACTGTACTTCCTGGCGTCGATCGTCGCGTGGCAGATCAAGGAGTGGCAACCGGGCATCACGAGCACCCTGTTCCTCGCGGTGGGCGCGCTCGCGACGGTCGGCGGCATGTTCCGAGGGCACCTGATCTTCACCCAGCAGATGAACCCGCCGGCGTTTGCGATGGAGCGTCGACGGGCCGGGCCGGTCACGGCCGTGGTGGATGTGGCCATCGCGATGGGGCTTGCCGTGAGCGGTCTGCTCGTTGCGGCTGAGCGCCCGCTGGCCGCCGTGCTGACCATCGGCCTCGCGGTGGGCATCGCGCTCGCACGGCTTCTCGTTGAGCCAACGACCACGACGGCCGCCTTTGAACCCCCGAGCCCCGGCACGAGCCTTCAGCCACCCGCCTCCGGCCTCCATCCTCCCCCGAGCCCCTAGGCTCTAGTCCCAAAATCCCAAGTCCCAAATCCCAAGTCCCAAATCCCAAGTCCCAAATCCCAAGTCCCAAATCCCAAGTCATCTTCTCAGTCGATATCGTTCGCCGAGCGAGGGAGTGTAGACGGGCGGGCTGTTGTACATCTCTCCGCGAAGAAGCTCGACCGATGTCTCGAGGATGAGCGGGCTCTGCGCGTCGAGCGCCGCGCGCCAGGCCCGCCAATCCGGCCCGTTGCCGCCGAGCAGGACCGCGCGTTCGGGCGCCATCGCGCGCCGGTGAGCATCGCTGGCGTAGCGCGTGAGGGTCACGACTTCGTCGAACGCAGGATTCTCAGCGGTCCGGTTCGGGGCGTCGGGGTAGATCACCTTCCACTGGCCGATGGGACGTGCGCCCAGCTTTTCTTCCCACGGCCAGATCGCGTCGCGCGTCCGACCGACGAGCTCGTCGAACCGTCCCTTGGCGATGCGCTGGTATCGCAGCTCCACCACTTCGACGCCGGCGCTGGCTGCGTCGCTTCGCATGGCGATCACGGGGTCGGCCGGGGCTGCGCTGACGCCCGTTTCCCGTTCGTACACCTCGTCCAGGCCAGGCATGAACAACGGGCGTGTAGCTGCATTCGCTCCTTGAAGGAAATAGGCGCCCTTCGAGCCCGTCTGCACGCCGCCGCGGTCCCGTCCCGCCTGCAGGCTCTTCTCGCGATCGCCGCCGTCGCCCCCGAGCCGCACGTTGGCCGGGTCACGTGTGGCGCGCCAGTGCTCGAGGCTGGCGTATCGCGCCAGGCGGTACGCGTGATCGGCCGCCGGCTCGTCCGGAGCTGATCACCATCCACTGGCCGACGATGCGCGTGCCGATCTTTTCGTACCAGGGCCAGACGCCGTCGAGGCTGGAGCGGTAATAGGCGTCGTGCGCGCCCTTGCGGAGCTGCTGATGTCGAAGCACCAGCACCTCGGTTCCCTCCCGAGGCCGCTCGTTCCTGACCGCGACCGGCGCCGCCGGCTGCTGGCTCGCCCGCGCCGCCGCCAGGACGATGATGAGCAGCGTGACAGATCCGACCCGCCAACCCTGACCGATCGCTGAAATCATGATGATCTCCGTAAGCCCTGAGCCCTGAACCGGAAGCCCTGAGCCCTGAGCCTGAGGATATATTTACTCCATGCGCGTGATTGAGATTCGAACGCCCGGCGGACCCGAGGTGCTGGTCCCGGCCGAACGGCCGCAGCCAACGGCCGGGCCCGGGGAAGTGTTGATTCGGGTCGCTGCCGCCGGTGTCAACCGGCCCGACATCATGCAACGAATGGGAAAGTACCCGCCACCGCCGGGCGCCTCGGATATCCCGGGCCTGGAGGTGGCTGGAACCATTGCGGCGCTTGGCGACGGCGTGACGAACCTCGCGGTCGGCGACCGGGTGTGCGCGCTGCTGGCCGGGGGCGGGTATGCAGAGTATGCGGTCGCTCCGGCGCCACAGGTCCTGCCCGTGCCGCGGGGGCTGACCTTCGTGCAGGCGTCGGCGATCCCCGAAACGACGTTCACCGTGTGGACCAATGTGTTCGAGCGCGGGCGGTTGAGCACCGGCGAGACCTTTCTCGTGCACGGCGGCTCGAGCGGCATCGGCACGACGGCGATTCAGCTCGCCCACGAGCTCGGGGCCCGCGTGTTCGCCACGGCGGGTTCGGACGAGAAGTGCGCGGCCTGCGAGCGGCTCGGCGCCGAGAAGGCCTTCAACTATCGCGACGTGGATTTCGTGGCGGCCGCCAAGGAGGCGACCGGCGGAGCCGGCGTCAACCTTGTGCTCGACATGATCGGTGGCAGCTACCTGGCGAGAAACATCGACGTCCTCGCGCGTGACGGCCGGCTGGTGCTGATCGGCCGGCAGGGCGGCGTGACGAGCGAGATCGACATCATGCCGATCCTGCTGAAGCGGCTGACCATCACCGGTTCTACGCTGCGAGCCCGATCGGTGGCCGAGAAGGGAGCGCTCGCCGAGGCCGTTCGCGCGCATGTCTGGCCGCTCTTCGAGGCCGGGCGGGCGCAGCCGATCGTCCACGCGACGTTCCCGCTCGCCGAAGCCGCCGAAGCGCACCGGGTGATGGAGGCCAGCACGCACATCGGAAAACTGGTCCTTGTGGTGGAGGCGGCGTAGGGACATTGGAGCCGCCGGCACATTAGAATAGAAGAAGCGCCTGCGGCTGCGGCGAGCGAGCGAAGCGAGTCGAGCCGCGCGAGCGGGGGTGGGCCCCGCGAGCAAGAGGAGAATGATGTTCAGACGTGTCTTAGTGTTTCTTTCAGGCCTGATGGTTTTGACGCTGGCGGCGTGCAGCAGCGACAGCAACCCGGCCGCCCCGTCCAATCCAGGTGGCTCGAACAGCGTGACGACGCTGCGGATCACGGATATCCGCGTCGGCACGGGCGCCGAAGCCGTGAACGGGCGAACGCTCACCGTCAACTACACGGGCTGGAACTACGACCAGAACGCCGCAGGCAACAAGGGCCTGCAGTTTGACAGCTCGCTTTCCCCTGGCAGAACGCCGTTCACCTTCGTGCTTGGCGCGCGAAGCGTCATCGCTGGCTGGGACCAGGGGCTGGTCGGCATGCGCGTTGGCGGCCTTCGCAACCTGGTGATCCCCGCGAGTCTGGCATACGGCTCTCAGGGGAGTAGTCCCAACATCCCGCCGAACCAGGCACTCGTGTTCGACGTCGAGCTGTTGAACGTGCAGTAGCCACGAACACGACAACTTGACAGAAATATGTGACAGGCCTAGCGTGATCCCATACGCCTAAGACGCCTGACCGGCGTCGCGGGGGACCCACCGGCGCGCACGTGCGCGCGCCACGGGGCGCATCCGGAGCGTGCCTCCGGTAGAGGACTTCCAACCTCGAGCCCGACAGCTAACCCCGCCGGCACTTGGAGGCCCTCCGTGTTGACGCGTACCCTCGCGGCCGAACGCTCTCGTTTCCCCGTGGTCGTGCTCGTTCCGATCCTCGTGCTTGCCGCCGTGGCGGCAGGCCTCGTCTGGCTGCTCGGGTCCTCGAACCCGTTCACGCCGGCCGGCTACGTCGGCTACCTGACCAAAGGGCGCGATCGTCGGCCAGGCGCGCTTCTACGGCGTGCAGCGCGGTCCGACCTCTCCGGGACGCACGTGGCTGCTCGGCGCGACCAACGTCAGCATCACGCCGTACACGTACTCGGAGAACTTCTCGGGCGAGGACGCGGTGCTCAGCCGCGACAACCTGAAGATCGCGTTCCGCGTCCACACTGTGTGGCGCGTGGACGACGCGCAAGTGCCGCTGTTCATGGACCGCTACAGCACCACGCTCGACCCGAGCCATCGCCGAGAAGGATCCGGACGCCATCGTCAAGGTGGCGTACGAGCACTTCGTGCGCGAGCCGCTCAAGACCTATGCGCGCGACGAAGTGCAGCGCCGCAACGGCCTGCTCGTCAAGGACGAGCTCATTGTGATTGGCGACGCCGTGCTCGCTCGCATCCGGCAGTACACGGAGGGCAGCCCCTTTCTGATCACGAGCGTCGTCGTCGGCAACGTGCAGTATCCGGAGGAGGTCGCCGACCGCGGTCTCGCGGAAGCTGGCGGCGACGCAGGAGCTGGAGCGCAAGGACACCGAGATCGAGATCGAGCGCAAGGAGCGCACCAAGCGCGAGGTGCAGGCGCAGGGCATTGCCAACGCCATGCAGATCATCCGCGGACAGCTGAGCTCGATGTACATCCAGCACGAGGCCATCGAGGCCCAGAAGCAGATGGTGAACTCGCAGAACCATACGGTGGTGTACATCCCGGTCGGGCCCATGGGCGTGCCGCTGACGGGCACCTTCGAGGCCGTGCCGACTCGATAGCACCGACGGGCCGCGGAGGCATCCCGATCCGGGTTTCCGTCCCTTCGTGCCTTCGTGGCCCGCTTTCTCGTGCACGGTCTTCTTCGTCTCCTTGACAAGCAGGTATGATCGCCTGATGGACTTGCTCTCCCCTGCCGAAGCCGCGGCGGCGCCGCCGCTGCGCGACCGCGATCAGATCCCGGATCGCTTCAAGTGGAACCTCACGAGCATCTTCGAGACTGGGACGCGCTGGCACGAGGGCTATCTGGAGCTCGACGGAAAGATCGCCGCGTTCGCGGCGCTTCAGGGGACGCTCGCCGACGGCCCGGGCGCGCTGCTTGACGCACTCAAGCTGCGGGACGAGATCGGGCAGCTGGCGTACAAGGTCTGGTACTTCGCGTCGCTCTGGTACGACCAGGATCAGCGCGACAACGAGATCAACGCCAAGCGCCAGCAGGTGCAGATCCTGTTCGCGAAGGCAGCGCAGGCCACGGCCTGGTTCGATCCCGAACTGCTCCGATCCCGCTGACGACGGTCCAGCAATGGATGAGCGGCGATGGCGCCCTCGCGGTCTACCGCTTCGCGATCGAGGATCTGTACCGCCAGCAGGAGCACGTGCTCGACGACAAAGGCGAGCAGCTGCTGTCGCTGTCGAGCCGGTTCTCGTCGTCGCCCAACGACGCCTACGCCGCGCTGTCGACGGCCGACGTCAAGCATCCGGTCGTCCGCCTGTCGGACGGCGTCGATGTCACGCTCACCTACGGGCAGTACCGCGCGATTCTCGCCACGAACCGGAACCAGGCCGATCGCGCGGCCTCGTTCAGCGCGTTTCACACCGTGTACGAACAGGCGCGTCAACACCTACGCGTCGCTGTACAACGGCGTGCTGCAGCGCGACTGGTTCCACGCGCAGGCCCGCGGCTACGCCTCGACGCTCGACGCGGCGCTGCACGGCAACAACATTCCGACCGCGGTCGTCGAGAACCTGATCGCCGCGACGAAGGCGGGGACCGAGCCGCTGCGCCGCTATCATCGGCTCCGCAAGCGCGTGCTCGGCCTCGAGACGCTACCACTCGTACGACACGACGATTCCGCTGGTGGACTTCGATCGGAAGTATCCCGTACGACGACGTGCTCGAGTGGCTGCCGGCATCGGTCGCGCCGCTCGGGGCGGAGTATCAGCGGCAGATGCGCGAGGTGCTCGGCGGCCAGTGCATCGACGTCTACGAGAACCCGGGGAAGCGGAGCGGCGCGTACTCGGCGCCCGTGTACGGCTGCCAGCCGTACATGCTGCTCAACTACAACGACACGCTCGACGCGGTGTTCACGCTGGCGCACGAGATGGGGCACTCGATGCACACCGTGCTGTCGCACGCGCATCAGCCGTTCGTGTACGCCGGCTACACGATTTTCGTGGCCGAGGTGCCGTCGACGCTGAGCGAGGCGCTGTTCCTCGATTACATGCTGGCGCGCGCCACCGACGAGCGCGAGCGGATCGTGCTGCTCCAGCACGCGATCGACGGCATCGTCGGCACGTTCTACACGCAGGTGATGTTCGCGGACTACGAGCTGCAGGCGCACCGGCTGGTCGAAGAAGGCAAGCCGGTGACCGCCGACGTGCTGAGCGAGATCTACTTCGGGCTGCTCCAGGCGTACCACGGCGACGCGCTCGACTACGACGCGCAGTCGCGCGTCACCTGGGCGCGGATTCCGCACTTCTACAGCACGCCGTACTACGTCTACCAGTACGCGACGTGCTTCGCGTCGAGCGCGCAGCTCATGAAGCAGATGACGAGCGGCAGCCGCCAGCCAGCCGCGCCGCCGGCCGTCGAGCGCTATCTGACGCTGCTGAAGTCGGGCGGCAGCGATCATCCGATGACGCTGCTGCAGAAGGCCGGCGTCGATCTCAGCAAGCCGGAAACGGTCCGCGCCGTCGTCGATCAGCTCGACACGCTGGTGACGCAGCTCGAGAGAGCATTGGACGGGCTCAAGGCTTAGGGCTCGGCATCCGGCATCAGCTCTAAGCCCTGAGCCCTGAGCCATGAGCCATCAGCCTGCGTTTCAGTGCTTCGTCGGAACCCGCAGCATCGCGTGCGTCGCGCCGATGCACGCGTCCATCACGACGGTCAGGCCGCCCTGGCGCGGCGCGGGCGGCCGCATCGTCGTTGGCGATTCCGGTTTGCAGCCAGAGCGCCTTCGCGCCGATCTTGACCGCTTCGTCGGCAATCGCCGGCGTGTCTTCCGCGCGGCGGAAGACGTCGACGATGTCGATCGGCTCAGGGATGTCGGTCAGCGAGGCGTACGACTGCTCGCCGAGAATTTCGGTTTCGCGCGGATTGACGGGAATGACCTGGTAGCCGACGCTCTGCAGCTTGCGCATGATGCCGTGAGACGCCTTTTCCGGATTCCCCGAGGCGCCCACCATCGCGATGGTCGAGGCGTCGGTCAAGACTGGCGGAGCTGGTCGTCGGTCGGGTTCTGGTGGGCCATGGATGAATTCTACGTTAGAGGCTCGTCTGCGACAGCAGCCACAGCACCGCGAGCGCGGCGAGGATCGGAACGAGGGGACCGAACGGGAGGACGAACGGACGTGCGTTTCCGCTGGCGGCGACGGTGTTCATGCCTTGCCGCTGCAGTTGCCACGAGGCCGCGATCATCATGAGGTAGAGCACAAGCGTGCATGCGCTGGCCAGCACGAGCAGCGCGAAAAACGTGTTGGTCGCCGTCACCGCACACACGACCGCAGCGTGGACGACGATCGCGATCCACGGCGTGAAGAATCGGGGTGGATGCTGGCCACCGCTCGCGGCAGGATCCCGAATTGTCCGAGCGCGAACAGGGTGCGGGGCGTGCCGAGCATGTCGCCGGAGAGATAGCCGAGCATCGACACGGCGGTGCCGGCAAGCACCAGCGGACCGCCGACTCCGCCAAGAAGGCGGGCCGCGACGTCCGCCAGCGGCGCTGCGGAAGACGTCGCCAGCGAGGCCCCCAGAACGCCCTGCGCGACGGCCTGCACCAGCACGTACAGAGCGTGGTGATCCCAAGCGCGTAGAGGAGCGCTCGGGGCACCGTGCGTGAGGTGTCCCGAATCTCGCCGCTCGGCACCAGCGCCACCTCCAGGCCCAGGAAGGCGAAGATCAGCACCATGGAGGAGCTGCCGAGGGCCTCGAGGGAGGGAAGCGGCACGAACTGCGATGGACTGAAGTCGATGAAGGGCGCCCCGGCGACGATGATCAAGGCGAGGGGCAGGAGCTTGCCGATCGTCAGCACCTGCACGACCCGGACGCCTGCCACCACGCCGCGGATGTTCGCCTGCGCGAGGAGGGCGAACAACATCGCGAGCAGGACCGCGCGTGTGGGGTTGGTCGCGCTTTGCGGCCAGGTAATCGCGACCGAGTCCATGAGCGCCGCTCCGACCGACGCGGCCGCCAGCACCGCCGACACCCAGTAGATGAAGCTGCTGACAGCGCCCGCCCAGGGACCGAACGCCGCAGAGACGTACGCGGGCATTCCGCCAGTCGCATCCACACGGCTGCCCGCCGCAGCTGCGCACAGCACCACGAGCGCCATCGTCGCGGCGCAGACCAGGTACGCGAGGACGGCCGCCGTGCCCAGGCCGGCCGCCACGACTGCGGGGAGGACGAAGACGCCCGCGCCAACGGTGACATTGACGACGCCGGCCGTGAGGCGCGCCGTGCCGATGGCGCGGACGAGGCCGGGTTGTGGGTGGCTGAAGTCGAATTTCGAAGTTAGAACTACGAAGGACTCTGACAATGTCCTTCTGAGTTCTCAGTTCGAAGTTTTAACTTCCGCGCAAGCGGTGTGTGGCTTCGACTTCGGCCGCGGCGCGGCGCCCGCTCTCGATCGCGCCGTTCATGTAACCCTGCCACCGGAGGCTGGTGTGCTCGCCGGCGAAGAAGAGAGGGCCGCAGGGTTGCGAGAGCAACGGTCTGAGCGCGGGATCGAACGCGGGATCAAAAAAGGCGTACCCGCCACGCGCCCACGGGTCGGCTTCCCAGGTGATCTGCCGTCCGGCCACCACCGATGACTTGTTCGCGCCGAGCCATCCGAGATCGCCGGCCAGTGCGGCGGCGCCGTCTCGAGTGCCCAGTTCGCCCGCCGCCTCGCTGGCGCCGCCGCCCGCGAGCATGGTCAGAATGCCGGGCTTGCCGTTCTGTTCTTCGTTTCCGTCCCACACTGCGCCCCAGGGCAGGGCAGACCCGTACGCACGGCCCCGGCCGGCTCCCTTCCAGAAGCGCGTGGAAAACTGCAGCAGCGTCCGCGTGGCGCGCCCATACTTCAGCGAGACGAAGGCATCGTGCTGCCGTGCCGGCAGGGCCGGCGTGATAGGGAGCCGCCGCAGCACGATCGCCGGCAGCGCGAAGACCAGATAGTCGGCCTGCAGGTGAGACACCTGGCGCCCGGTCTTGACGCTCGCCCGTACGCCGCGCCCCCGATGGGAGACGGCGACAAGCTCGGTTGAGAGATGCAGGCGATTGCCGAGCGGAGCCGCGAGCCGTTCAGCCAGCCGGTCGTTGCCGCCGTCGATGCGAAAGAGCCGGCTGGCGGGCGGCGCCTCGTCGGTGGCGAAGTGATCCACGAGCGCGAGCAACGACAGCTCGTCGGGATCGGCCAGGAAGAAGCCGCGGAGGCCGAGCGCCGTGGCGCGCAGCTCCGGATCGGCCGCCACACTGTCCAGCCATTCGGCGACCGAGCGCTTCGAGAGATCGACCGCGATGGGCGAGTCCCATCGCTGTTCGGAGAGCCTGTACCGGACGATCAGGTCCGTCAGCGACTGCTCGAGCCGTGCCCATCCGTGGGCCACGCCCCGCGCGGCAATCCTGGGCCGGCCCTTGGCGTCCGCGTGCACGAAGCCGAATCCACCTTTGAGGACCGGCACGAGCTTGAGACCCAGCTCGGCCGACAGCCTGTGGATCTCACGCCTGATCCTCGTCGATTAGATCGGCGCCCGCCTCGGCGTGTTGTCCGCCGGCAAACCCCTCGCGCACGGTCCAGACGCGTCCGCCGACGCGATCACGGCCTTCTACCACGGTCACCGCGGCGCCGCAGACGGCGAGGTCGCGCGCCGCGGCCAACCCGGCCAATCCCGCCCCGGCGACGAGCACTGAGACGCCGGACAAGGTTTGAGGGGCTTCGGGCCGGCGCGTCTGCACGCCTCCACTCTAGTTGGAAAGGCGGTCTGCGGTTGGGCTAAATGCGCTATTGGTGTTTCTCAGCGTGGAAGCGCGAACGTGGTGCTGCGGCCACCTGCCTGACGAAGTACTCCACGAACCGGGCCACCCGCTCGAGTCCGGGCGTCGATATGGTCTCGAGCATGTCCCCGGTCGTGTGATACAGCGGATTGCCCTGAATGAGCTGCAGGAGCGGGCCATCGACATCCGGGTTGTCGCCGGCGCCGTAGGTGCTCGCCGCCGACACGAAGTTCAAGCCGTAGCGCAGGCCGCCTTCGCGGATGATGGCTTCGAGGAACGGAGAGCGTTTGCTCAGGCCGTTCATCAGGAAATTCTCGCCCGCATCGGTAATCATGTCCCTCAAACCGTTCGTGTCGGTCCGCGCCGGATTGAGGTGACGTGCCGCGACGTGTTCGAGGTTGATGGCCAGCACATTGCGCGCGATCAGCTCCGGGTTCAGGGCCACGAGCTGGTCGGGCCCGTTGAGACCGCCGGTGTGGTGGCCCGCGCTGCCGACGAACACCAGCGTCCGGCCGGCCGATTGCTCCGGCTTCGAGAAGTGCTCGGCCAGGGCGACCATGACCGCAAGGCCGTCGGCGTTGTCGTTGGCGCCGTCGAACCAGCCGTCGACGTGGGCGTTGATGATGATGTTCTCGTCGCTCGCACCCGGCACGATGCCGATCACGTTCGACGCCCGCAGGCCGCGCGCGGTCCTCGGCCTGCAGACGCAACGTCGCCCGAAGCCGGTCCGATGCGCCGGCCGCGGCGGCCGCGTCCATGACCTCTTCGAGGAAGCGGCCGTCCTGTCCGCCGAAGTTGAAGCAGGGCCCGCCGCAGTTGCTGATGTCGCGCATGCGCATGTTGCCGGCCTGATCGACGATGTTGAACACGGCGACCGCGCCGCGCTTGATGAGTTCCTGGGCCTTGGCTCGCGCCGGTCCTCGCTCGAGAAACAGGTGCCCCTTGGGGGTGATGTGCTGCACGGCGATCTTGCCGCGCACGTCGATGTATTGAAGCTCCGCGGGCCGGGCCGTGCCGACGAAGACCAGCGGAGCGGCGAGCCCCTCCGGCGGCAGAACTGTGCCGCCGGCCGGCATCGCCGACTCCAGGATCACGTCACGGCTGCCCGCGCCGAACGCGGGATCCGCGTGGAGGCGCACCTCCCACGAGAGCGGAAGCCACAGCGACGCGTTCGGTGTCTGGTCGAACCACTGGCGCTCTATCCGGGGCACGCCCGCCTCGCGGAGGCGTCGCTCCACCCAGTCCATCGTGCGCTCGCCGGAGGGCAGTCCGGTGATGCGGCCCCACAGCTGTCCAGTGCCGACTTCCTTCGTTTCGCGGCTCCACTTCGAGAAACCGACGATGGTCTCGAGATCGCGCCGGATGGCTTGCCCCTCGAGCGACGATGACCCTCTTCGCCGGCGGGGATCGCCGCAGGACGCGGACCGTAGTCCGTGCCCAGGATGACCGGGGGCAGCGTCTGGCTTGAAACCAGGCGATGGGGTGACGCCGAACCAGGCGCTCGTTCGCGTGGCCTGGGCGCCCGCCGGCGGCTGGTGCGAGAATGCGGCCGCGGCTGCAACCAGGGCCATCACCGCCGCGCCAGACAGACCGTTCGATCTCATGCCGATGTCTCCTTACTGAGGACGATCCCAAAGACCTGATTCAGCGCGGGATCGGCTCCAGCCCGTATTTCACCATCGCGCGGACACCTTCTGCCGACGTGAAGAATCTGATGAGGGCCCGGGCCGCCTCCGGGCTACCAGCACTGGCTGCGACACCGGCTGAGAACACCGTGACCCGTTGCGCTTCTGCAGGCAGCGGCCCGACATAGTCGATGCCCGCGATGGGCAGCAGCTCGCTGATCTGCTGGAACCCGATTTCCGCTTCTCCGCGTGCCACCACCGCACCCACCCGTTCGCGCTCGATTCTCCGGCTCTTTGCCTTGACCTGATCAGCGATTCCGAGCCGCGGGAAGAGCTCAGTCGACAGATACTCTCCGCTGACCTGCGCAGAGTACGCGATCGATTTTGCCTGCAAGAGCGTACGCCGCAGCGCCTCAACGGAACTGATGTCTGGCTTGGGCGCTCCTGTCCGGACCGCCATGCCGATCGCCGACCGCGCAAGGACCACGCGGCTGCCGGCCACTATTCGCCCTTCCTTGATCAACTCCTCAATCGCGGCGTCGGCGAGGACGACGACGTCGACGGGCTCTCCACGTCGAACCCGACTCGGAATGGAGTCCTCTCCCAGACCGGTCGATGTTGCGACGGAGACGGCTTTGTGTTTGGTCGCACCTTCGAACGGAGAGACGAGGTCGAGATACGGCGCCGCAAATCCGCCGGAGGTCATGACTCTGACCTGGTCCGCCTGCAAGGTGACGACGGCCAGCACGGCGCCGGCAAGCAGCAACACGCCTTTGATGCGCGCGATCGACACCTTTCGCATCGCTGACCCTCCTGCGCGTGATGAACCGTTTCGTGTTTTCGTGTTTTCGTGGCTCGTCTTCGTGCCTTCGTGCCTTCGTGGCCAGCCTTCTTCGTGACCTCAGGTCTGTCAGCGACCCTTGATAAACGCGTCGATCTGCCGCTCCAGCACGGGCAGCGGCACGGACCCGGTGTTCAGCACGGCCGTGTGGAAGGCCTTCAGGGAGAACCGGCTGCCCATCGCCTGCCGTGCCTTCTCGCGCAACTCGACGATCTTGAGCTGGCCGAGCATGTACGCGCACGCCTGGCCTGGATTCATCACGTAGCGCTCGACCTCGCTGACCTCGATGCCGTAGTCGATGGCCTGCTGGCGGGTCCACTTCTTGGAGTGCAGGCCGGTGTCCACGACGAGGCGCCGGGCCCGGAAGAGCGCGGCGTCGAGCTGCCCCAACCGGCCCTCCAGATCGTTCTCGTACCACCCCGCCTCGGCCGCAAAGCGCTCCGCGTACAGGCCCCAGCCTTCGCTGAGCGCGGGAATGCCTCCGAGCGCACGCAGCCGACGGAACCGGGGGACTTCGCTGTTCTCCATTTCGAGCGCGATCTGAAAGTGATGGCCTGGCACGGTCTCGTGGTAGACGAGCGTTCGCAGCCCGAATCGCGTCATGTAGTCGGGTCGAAGCGGAATCTGGAACGTCCCGGGCCGGGAGCCGTCAGGCGCCGGGAACGTGTAGCTGGCCGCCGCATTTCCTTCACGAAAGCGCGGGAACGGCGCCGCCACGACGGCCGCCTTCGGCTGTCGCTCGAAGTCCGAGGCGGCCCGACGCTCCGCATCCCGCATCATCCCGTCGATGTCGGCCATGATGCGCTTGCGCCCTTCCTCCGTCAGCGGATAGGCGAGATCCTGTTCGAGCCGGCGGATGCGATCCTTCACGCTGCCGTCGTTCCGGCCGAGCGACCTGAGGATCGTGTCCATCTCCTTCTGGATCTCGTCCACCAGGCGCAGACCCAGCTGGTGGATTGCGTCCGGCGAGAGCGCCGTCGTGGTGAACCGCCTGAGGTTGTACGCGTAAGCCTCGGCGCCTCCATCGAGCCGCCAGAGACCGGCATCGTCGGTCGCGCGTGCCTCCAGCGGCTCGAGAAACGCGATCGCGTTCTTCCACGCCGGGTAGACCTCGCTGGCGACGATGCGCTCGGCCTCGCTGACGAGCTCGGCCCTCCGGCTCGCGGGGACGCTGGCGATGGTCGCGAGCCGCTCGGCCAGCGTCGTCACGAACGGATTGCCGGCCGGTGGTGTCTCGACGAACCGTCGCATTTGGGCCAGCGTGGCGTTCAGGATGAACCGCGGCGGCGCCATCCTGACACCAGCCAGGCGGCGGGCATCGGCAAGACCCTCCTCGATCCGGAGGTCCACCTGGCCCAGCTTCGCCAGGTAGTTCAGGACGTCGCCCTCGGAGGCGATCGGGTGCGACACGGTCAGCGTCGCGACCAGGCCGACGTTGATGCCGTTGAACTGATCGAAGGGGAAGAAATAATCGAGGTACTTCTCGCCTTCGACGACAGATTCCAGCTGCCACCGCATGACCTCGGCGGACACCCGCTGCACCTCGGTCATGGCGCTCTGTCCGAAAGTCCCAAGCTCCGCCAGGCCCTTCCGGGCGAGCGCGATCCGTCCACGCTGCCACGCGAAGCTCACCGGCGTCAGCTCCCGCTCGAGCCTCTGCTGCTCTTCGCCACTGAAGTAGCGCGTCGAGGTGGCCTGATTGGGGTTGCCACGGACCCAGTCCGCGGTAAACGCCGTGAAGAAGTCGTCGATGGTGCGCTGCTGCGCGCCCGCTCCGCCCACAGCCAGCCCCAGAGCGATCGCGGAGGCCACGATACGGGTCATAGCGTCCTCACCTGTTGGCGGAAACTACAGCTGCTCGACGGTGAAGCCAACGGAGCGGAGCATTGCCAGCAGTCCATCCGGACCAATGAGATGCGCCGCGCCGACGACCACAAACGCCCGGCCGGGACGGGATGCCAGCGCGTCGATGCGCGGCAGCCAGTTCCGATTGCGGTCGACCAGCAGCCGCTCGTACATGCGCGGGTCGGCTTTCAACTCCTGGAGCACCAGCCGCTCCATCCCCTCGAGATCACCGGTCTTCCATGCGTCAGCGAGGCGCGTGACGTCGGCCATCTGTGTATCGAGCTCGCGCATCGTCTGCGCGAGCAGCCGTTCCTGGTCGGCATCGGGCAGTCCGTCGAACCGCGAGATCTGAAACTCGATGGTCTCGAGCCCCTGGACCGGCTTGTTCTCGGCGCGCGCGCGGTCAAAGAAGTGGCGGTCGAGGCCCAGCTGGGCGTCGAAGCCCGCTTTCTGCCACTCGGCGGCGAGCAGCGTCATGGCCAGCGCCCACGGCTTGAAGCGCTTCAGCGGCTCAATCGGCAAGCCCAGGCCCGCCACTCTCTTCTGCACCAGCTCGAACGTCGCCGGTGACACGACGGTGTCGAGAGACTTGTCGGCCGGCAGCATCCCCCGCTTGAGCATCAACAGCTGCGCGCTGGGCTCGAGCATCTGATCGAGGTCGACTTCCTCGACCAGGAGATCCGAGTCTTTGTAGGCCGCCTCCAGCGGCGGGCTCAGGGGATAGTACCTGCTCGGTCAGCATGTGTACGGAGCCGACCAGGTAGAGCGCACCCGACCCGCGGGTGGCCTTCCACAAGAAGTTGCGGCCCTGCGCGAGTGCGGGCGCGACCAGGGCAGCAACGAGGGCCGCGGTCGCGACGAGAGAGAGACACAGTCGTCCGAGCGCTCTTTCACGCATGTCGTGCGCTACGGTCGCCTGGCCATGAACGCCTCGATCTCGGCCACGGTCCTCGGGACGGTGGACGACAGCCGCCGAAGGCCGGTGCTCTCGACCAGGAAGGAGTCCTCGATGCGCACGCCGATGTCCAGGTACCTGGTGACGGCTGGCTGAATCCTGGCGATGAGCGCCTGATTTTCCGGCGTCCGCGGCAGCGCGTCGAGAGCGCTTTGCCTGATGTAGAGCCCGGGTTCGATCACGAAGCTCATCCCGGGCACGAGCGGCTTGCTCCGATCGCCCACGTCGTGGACGTCGAGGCCGATGTAGTGACACGTCCCGTGGGTGAACCACATGCGGTACTGGTCGCCCGTGGCGTCGGTGATGAGGCCGAGCTTGAGAAGGCCAGCCTTGAGCACGTCGGAGGCCTTGCGGTGGATGTCGAGCAGGGAGCCGCGGGCCGTGGCCACCTTGATGCCCTCCTCCTGGGCCTCGAGGACGAGCGAGTAGATCTCACGCTGCGGCCCCGAAAACGTCCCGCTGATCGGATAGGTCCGCGTGATATCACCGTGCATGAACTCGTAGTTGGCGGCAGCGTCAACGAGCAAGAGGTCGCCGGGCTGCATCTGGCGGATGCTTTCGGTGTAGTGCAGGATCGTGGCGTTTGGCCCGCTGCCGACGATCGACGGATAGCTCCATCCCGTCGCGCCGCGATCCATGAAGACATTTTCGATGGCCGCCTCGACCTGGTACTCCCAGACACCGGGCTTGGCGCGGCGCATGCCCGCCATCTGCGCGTCGCTCGACACGGTCAGGCTCTTGATCAGGCTCTTCTGCTCGTAGGCGGTCTTGACGAGCCTGAGCTCCGTGATCATCGGCGTGGCATCGACCACCTGGAAGCCGGCGAACCGATCGCGGGCCCTGCGCGCAAACTCAGAGCCGGCGCCCAGGGCGTCACTTGTTGACCTTGCGTCGAGCAGCACGGCGAGCTTGGCGCGGCCCGCACCCAGCGCCGAGGCAAAGGCTTTGGATTCGGTTTCGTCCACCACTCCAGATGGCGCGCGGCTGAGCATGGCGCTCGCGAACGCGTCGAACTGCGTGACGGACAGCACCGTGCGAATTCCCGAGATCGCGCCCGCTTCCTCGGCGCTGAGGATGCGACCGTTCCAGTGCTCGCGGAACGGGTCGCGATCCCGCACGAACAGGATTTCCTTCCGTGAGGCGTTGCCGGGCATCAGCACGAGGATCGTGTCGGCCTGAGTGATGCCGGTAAGGTAGTAGAGGTTGCTGTCTTGACGGTACTCGTAGCTCACGTCGAGCGAATAGGTGCGCGACGGCGCGCTCCACAAGATCAGCATGCTGTCGGGACCGAGCGTCTCCATCACGCGCGCCCGGCGCGCGGACAGGTCATCGCTGAGCTCGCTGGAGTACGCGGGAGACACCGCAACGCTGCCCGCACAGAGCGCGAGCGCGAGCATCAGGGATCGTTGGAGGTTCTTGGTCTGCATCTGTCAGGTCTTTGAATTATAAGTAGCAAACGGCCCACAGGGGTCGGGTGGGTCGGGTAGGTCAGGTGGGTCGGGGGGGCAAGGTCGGGTGGGGCCGGGCGGGGGATTCCGGGGACGAATGGCGATTCGGCTGATTTCATCGGGCTCGGCCGCGGCGCGGCGCGCGGCGGCCGCCGCGTTTCTTTCCAGCCGAGGCGCCGCCGAGGAGGCACTGATCGTCGGCGCCTCGCGCGGCGCGGCCGACGATCTGGCGCGCCACCTCGCACGCCAGGCCGGAGCCACCTTCGGCCTGACCCGGTTCTCGTTGACCGAGCTGGCCTCTCGTGCGGCGGTGTCCCGCCTCGCGGCCCGGGTTCCGGGCGGCGATCCCGAAGCCGTGGCCGCACGGGCTGTCTTCGATGCGACGGCCGCCAACGAGCTCGACTACTTTGCGCCCGTGTCGGCGATGCCCGGGTTTGCCAGGGCTCTGGCGCGCACGATCCACGAGCTCAGGCTCGCCGGCGTCGACGGCGGCCGGCTGATGGACGGAGGGCCGGCGACGGCCGATATCGGGCGCCTGCTGGCGCGCGTCGAAGACCAGCTGGCGCGCGCGTCCGCGCTCGACCGCGCCGGCCTTTTCCGGCTGGCCGCCGAGGCCTGTGCGGGCTTTCGGTGGGCAGGTCTCAAGACCGTCTTCCTGGACGTCCCGCTCGAGTCCCGCGCCGAGCGCGCCTTCGCCGCCGCGATCCTGTCGCGGGCGCCCGAGGCGCTGGCCACTGTCCCGGACGGTGACGAGCGCGCCCGTGCGGCGCTCCTCGAGATGGGCGCGATACCCGGAGACGCGCCCGCGCCACTCGACACCGAGTCCGATCTCTCGCACCTCCGCAGGTACGTCTTCACGAGCGAGCGGCCGCCTCAGCGGTCTCGTGCGGGCGATGTCGTGCTGTTCTCCGCTCCTGGAGAAGGCCGGGAGGCGGTCGAGATCGTGCGCCGCATCCTCGACGAGGCCCAGCGAGGCGTCCCGTTCGACGAGATGGCTGTGCTGTTGCGGGCGCCGCAGCACTACCTCGGCTTGTTGGAGCATGCGTGCGCCAGAGGCGGAGTGCCCGTGTACTTCGATCGGGGCACGAGCCGCCCCGACCCGGCCGGCCGCGCGTTCGTCGCGCTCCTCTCGTGTGCGGTCGAGGGGTTGTCGGCGCGACGGTTCGATGAGTACCTCTCCCTGGGCCAGGTTCCGCCCATAGAGTCGATGCCAGATGCCGGCGCGTCGGCTGGCCGCGTCGTCCGATCGCGCGACGAAGCCGTCGAATCGCTGACGGCCCTCGCGGCAGACGACCAGGGCACGACGGCCGACACCGCGGTCCCTGAGGCACATCCCGACGATGCGGATCCAGATGGGGCCGTAGTGGCGGGGACGCTGCGATCGCCCTGGAAGTGGGAAGAGCTGATCGTCGAGTCTGCGGTGATCGGCGGGCGCACGCGCGGCGAGGGCCGCGATCGGTGGCGCCGGCGCCTCAACGGGCTCGAAGCCGACTACCGGTTCCGCCTCGACGAAATCCGGCGGGAGGAGCCGGAATCGCCGCGCATCCCGCGCTTCGAGCGCGAGCTCGCCAACCTGCGGCACCTGCGCCGCTTTGCGCTGCCGATCATCGACGCGCTCGCCGAGTGGCCGGTGGCATCCGTCTGGGGGGAGTGGCTGGAACGGTTCGGCGTGCTGGCCGGCCGCGTGTTGAAGCGGCCGGCGCGCGTGCTCGACACGCTGGCCGGCCTGCGGCCGATGGCGGACGTCGGGCCGGTGACGCTCGAGGAAGCGCGCGATGTCCTTCACGATCGACTCGTCGCGCTCGACTGGGATCCGCCGGCCCGCCGGTACGGGCGCGTGTTCGTCGGCACTCCGCATCAGGCGCGCGGCCGGACGTTCCGTGTGGTGTTCGTGCCCGGGCTTGCGGAGCGTGTGGTGCCGCAACGGCCCCGCGAAGACCCGCTGCTGCTCGACGAGTTGCGCGGGCAGCTCGATGCGGCGCTGACCCGGCAGGCCGACCGTGCGGCGGCCGAGCGCCTGCTGCTCAAGGTGGCGATTGGCGCGGCCGGCGAGCGGCTGTATCTGTCCTATCCGCGGCTGGAGGTCGGCGCCGAGATGCGCGCACGCGTGCCGTCGTTCTACGCCCTCGACGTGATGCGCGCGATTACCGGGACGGTGCCCGACCACCGGGTGCTGGCGACGCGGGCGGCCGACGAGGCCGGCGCAAGCCTCGCATGGCCGGCGCCCGCCGATCCCGATCGCGCCATCGACGATCTCGAGCACGACCTCGCCATGCTCCGGCCGCTTCTCGACTCGCGCGATCCCGCATCGGTCCGGGGCCATGCGCACTACCTTCTCGGCCTCAACGACGCCCTCCGGCGATCGGTCGTCGGCCGGTGGGCGCGCGGCCGCGCGGCCTGGTCCGACAGCGACGGCCTCGTCCGGGTCACGCCAGGGATCGCGGCTTCGATCGCGGCGAACCGTCTGCGCGCGCGCAAGTATTCGCTGTCGGCGCTGCAGCGCTACGCCACGTGCCCCTATCAGTTTCTGCTGTCGACGATTCACCGCCTCGAGCCCTGGGAGGACCCCGAACCCATCGTGCGCCTCGATCCGCTGACGCGCGGCAGCCTGTTCCACGCCGTGCAAGCCGAGTTCTCGCGCACGCTCCAGTCCGAAGGCCGGCTGCCGGTCACCCACGACACCGTGCCCGCCGCGTTGACGACCCTGGGCGGTGTGCTGCGCAGAGTCGCCGGGGAGTACGAAGAGAAGCTGGCGCCGGCGATCGAACGTGTGTGGCGCGACGAGATCGAGGAGCTCGGCCGCGACTTGGGCATCTGGGTGACGAAGCTGGCCGACACCGCCGAGTGGGTGGGCGAGTATTTCGAGTTCAGCTTCGGCTTGAACGACGACGGGCGCGATCCGAGGAGCCTCAAGGATCCCATTCTCGTCGACGGCAGATTCCTGCTCCATGGTTCGGTGGATCTGATCGAGCGCCACGCCGGAACCGGCGCACTGCGCGTGACGGATCACAAGACCGGCAGGAACCGTTCGAACGATCAGCTGATTGTCGACGGCGGCAAAGTGCTGCAGCCCGTGCTCTACAGCGTGGCCGTGGCGCACGGGCTGGGCCAGCCCGTCGCCTCCGGCCGGCTGTACTACTGCACGACAGCGGGCGGCTTCGGCGAACGCGACATCCCGATCGACGACTACGCCAGACGGCAGGGGCTCGAGGTCCTGACGATCGTCGATCGCGCCGTGGAGCAGGGGTTCCTGGCGGCGGCGCCATCCGAACGTGCCTGCACCTGGTGCGACTTTCGCGCGGCGTGCGGGCCCCGCGAGGAAGAGCGCGTCGCACACAAGGCCAAGGACCGGCTCGCTGATCTCGCGGCGCTGAGGTCCATGCGATGACCCATGTCGATGCTGAGGCCCGTGCGGCGATCAAAGACGCGCTCGACGACACGCTGATCGTCGAGGCGGCTGCCGGCACGGGCAAGACCACCGAGCTCGTGCGGAGGATTCTGAGGGTCCTCGAGACCGATCGCGCGAAGATGGTCGAGATTGTCGCCGTCACGTTCACGGAGAAGGCGGCTGGCGAGCTCAAGCTGCGGCTGCGCGAATCGCTCGAGAACCAGCGCGCCGCCGCCGAGACTGGCGGTCAGGCCGACGTCAAGGCACGGCTCGATCTCGCGCTCGAGACGCTCGAAGAGGCGCACGTCAACACGATCCACGGCTTCTGCGCGGACCTCCTCCGCGAGCGTCCGGTCGAGGCCAGGGTGGACCCGTTGTTCGCCGTCCTCACCGAGCCGCAGGCAGCGCGCCTGTACTCGCGCGCCTTCCGCGACTGGCTCCAGGAGGCGCTGCAGGACCCCCCGGAAGGGGTTCGCCGCGCGCTCAAACGGACGAGCGGAGGGGCATTCTTCGGCGGCGGCAGCGACGGCCCGATCGATCGCCTCGAAGGCGCCGGCCGCCAGCTGGCGGAAGGCCGGGACTTTCCGGCGCCCTGGACGCGAAGGCCCTTCAATCGGACGCTCGAGATCGAGCGCCTTGTGGAGGCCTTGCACGCGTTCGCCGATCTCACCACCGCGCCGGCGTCGGAGCGCGACAACCTGTTTGCCGACACTGCCGGAGCGCGAAGGCTGAGCCGGCAGATTCGCCTCGAGCAGTCCTTCGGGCAGATCGAGCACGACGCGTGGGAAGCCCGCCTCGTCGACCTCGTGCGCGATTGGCGGTTCGCCCGCCCGCGAAAAGGCTCCGGCTACAAGTTCGGCGCCACGGCGACGCGCACCGAGGTGCTCGCCGCCCGGGACACCCTCTTCGCCGACCTGCAGCAATTCCGCAAGGACGCCGACGCGGACCTGGCCGCGTGCCTGCAAGGCGAGCTGGCTGGGGCGACCGCCAGGTACCAGGCGGTCAAAGCCTCGGCCGGCGCCCTGGATTTCGCCGACCTGCTGGCGCGTGCCCGCGATCTCCTCAAGACCAACGACAGCGTCCGGCGCCACCTGCAGGAGAAGTTCAAGCGCATCTTCGTGGACGAGTTCCAGGATACGGATCCCGTGCAGGCCGAGATCCTGCTGCTCCTGGCCGCCGACGATCCGGCAGCCGACCGGTGGGATCGCGTCCGACCGAGGCCAGGCAAACTCTTCCTGGTCGGCGACCCGAAGCAGGCGATCTATCGATTCCGGGGCACCGACGTCGGGACGTACTGGCGCGTGGGCCGGCATCTCCAGGCACAGGGCGGCCGCGTGGTGCAGCTGACGACCAGCTACCGCAGCGTGCCCGGCATCCAGCGGTTCGTCAACGCCGCGTTCGCGCCCGCGATGGTCGCCAACGATGTGACGCTGCAGGCGGACTACGTCCCGCTGTCGCCGTCACGCCCCGGAATCGCCACGCAGCCCCCGGTCGTGGTGCTGCCCGTCCCGCGGCCCTACTCCGGCCGAGGGCAGCTCCGGGCATCGGCCAAGGCGGTCGAAGAGTCGCTGCCCGACGCCGTCGGAGCGTTCATCGCCTGGCTCGTCGATCCCGCGCACGGCTGGATGGTCGACGGGATGCCGCTGCAGCCCAGACACATCGCCGTCCTGTTCCGCCGCTTCTCGAGCTTCGACAAGGACATCACGCGCCCGTACACCGACGCCATGGAAGCGCGCGGCGTGCCGCACCTGCTCGTCGGCGGCAAGTCCTTCCACGGGCGCGAAGAGGTCGAGACGATGCGCGCGGCGCTTGCGGCGATCGAATGGCCCGACGACGAGCTCTCGGTGTTTGCGACGCTCAAAGGCTCGCTCTTCGCGATCGACGATGCGCACCTGCTGGAGTTCAGGCATCGCTTCCATGTGCTGCACCCGTTCAGGGTGCCGAAGGAGCTTGGCGGCAACTCGGGGCAGGAGCTGGTGCTGACGGCCGAGCCGACGACGCACCTGCAGCCCATCGCCGACATCCTGCGCCTGCTGCAACAGCTGCACCGGCAGCGCAACTACCGGCCCGTCGCCGACACCATCTCGCGGTTGCTCGCAGAAACTCGCGCGCACGTCGGGTTCATCCTTCGGCAGTCCGGGGAGCAGGCGCTGGCGAACGTGCTGCACGTGGCCGAACTGGCGCGGCAGTACGAGGCGGGCGGCGGCATTTCGTTTCGGGGCTTCATCGACGAACTGAGGACAGCGGCCGAATCGGAAGCAGCCGAGGCGCCGATTCTCGAAGAGAGCAGCGACGGGGTCCGCCTGATGACCGTGCACAAGGCCAAGGGCCTCGAGTTTCCGGTCGTGATCCTGGCGGACCTGACGTGCAAGATGAGCCGCGGCGAGGCCAGCCGGTACCTGGACGCGGATCGACACCTGCTGGCGATGAAGATCGGCGGATGGGCCCCGCACGAGCTGCACGAGCACGAGGCTGAAGAGGTGGCGCGAGACGAGGCCGAAGGCGTGCGCCTGGCCTACGTCGCCGCCACGCGTGCACGGGACCTGCTCGTGGTGCCCGCGCTCGGCGACGGCGCCTGGGACGGGGGCTGGTTCGCGCCCCTGAACGACGCGATCTACCCGCCGGCGGCGGGCCGTCGCAGTGCCGGTCGGGGCCCGGGGTGCCCGCCGTTCAAGTCCAAGGACACCGTGCTGGAGCGACCGAACAACGAAACGGCGGGTTCCTTCACCGTCTGTCCCGGCCTCCACACGATGGGCGACGATCCGAGCACGACGTACGACGTGGTGTGGTGGGACCCCAGTGCGCTTTCGCTTGGCGCCAGGCCGTCGTTTGGCGTCCGCCGCGACGATCTAATCGTCAAGGACGTGCCGAAGCACGTGGTGGCCGATGGGCGGAGCCGGTACGACCGATGGCGCCTGGCGCGGGCCGATGCGCTCGACGCCGGAAGGGTGCCGAGCATCGACATTCGGACGGCTCGAGAGTACACGGCCGACGAGCCAGGGCAGGCAGGGCAGGCAGAGCAGGTGGGGCTGAGAGAGGTACAGGGTCAGGAGGGTCTGGCGGGTCAGGTGGGGCTGGAGACGGGTCAGGAGGGTCGCGGTCAGGTGGGTCTGGTAGGGTCGAGGGGCTGGCAGGGCAGGCGGGAGGCGCGGCGTTCGGCGTGCTCGTGCACGCGGTGCTGGCGCTCACGCCGTTCGATGCAGATGCACGCGCATTGCGCGAGCTGACGGCAGTGGAGGCACGCGTGCTCGGGTTGAGCGACGTGGACGCGGCTCGGGCTGCCGCGGCTGTCGAGCGCGTGTTGACGCACGACCTGCTGCAACGCGCACGGGCGGCCCAGGCCAGAGGGTCCTGCCGTCGCGAAACGCCCGTGACCCTGCTCCTGCCCGACGGCGTGCTGGTCGAAGGCGTCGTCGACCTGGCCTTCGAAGAGCCGGGCGGATGGATGGTCGTGGACTACAAGACGGATCGCGACTTGGAAGGCGACGGCCTGGCGCGCTACCGGCGCCAGGTCGCGATCTACGCACAGGCGATCGCCACGGCAACCGGACAGAATGCTTCAGGTGTGATCCTCCATATCGAGACTTAGGATTGAGGGACTTCGGATTGAGGGACTTGGGACTGAGGGACTTCGGATTGAGGGACTTGGGACTGAGGGACTTCGGATTGAGGACTGTCGATCTCGAGCCATCCCGATCGACAATATGAAGAGACGGCACAAGTTCACGTTGACAAGGAGCGCGTCATGAGCGGAGTACGGGTACTGGTAGGCACGCGCAAGGGCGCGTTTGTCCTTTCCTCGGATGGCAAGCGCGAGAAGTGGGACGTGAGCGGTCCCCACTTCGGGGGTTGGGAGGTCTACCACATGAAGGGATCGCCCGCGGACCCCAACCGACTGTACGCCTCGCAGTCCTCCGGCTGGTTCGGACAGATCATCCAGCGGTCCGACGACGGTGGAAAGACGTGGACGCCGATGGGGAACAAGTTCGCGTACGAGGGGGTGACCGGCACGCACCAGTGGTACGACGGGACGCCACACCCGTGGGAGTTCAAGCGCGTGTGGCATCTCGAGCCTTCGCTGACCGATCCGGATGCGGTCTTCGCCGGCGTCGAAGACGCGGCCCTCTTCCACACCACCGATGGCGGCGCCAACTGGCAGGAGCTGCCGGGGCTTCGCACCCACGGCACGGGGTCGGCCTGGGCCCCTGGAGCGGGCGGGCTGTGCCTGCACACCATCGTGCTGGACCCGACGCGCCCAGGACGGATGTACATCGCCATTTCTTCGGCCGGCGCGTTCAGGTCAGACGACGGCGGCAAGACATGGCAGGCGATCAATCAGGGCCTGCGTTCGGAGCACATCCCAGAGCCGACCGCCGAAGTCGGCCACTGCGTGCACCGCATCGCGATGCATCCCTCGAAGCCGGACGTGCTGTTCATGCAGAAGCATTGGGACGTCATGCGCACCAACGATGCCGGCAAGTCGTGGCATGAAGTGAGCGGGAACCTGCCGAGCGACTTCGGGTTCGTCATCGACGTGCACGCGCACGAGCCGGAAACCATCTACGTGGTTCCCATCAAGAGCGACTCGGAGCACTTTCCACCGGACGGGAAGCTGCGCGTGTACCGAAGCCGGACGGGTGGCAACGAGTGGGAGCCGCTCACCAAAGGCCTGCCGCAGGAAAACTGCTTCGTCAACGTGCTGCGGGACGCCATGGCCGTGGACGGCCTCGACAAGTGCGGCGTGTACTTCGGCACCACCGGCGGTCAGGTGTACGCCTCGGCCGATGCCGGCGACAACTGGACCCCCATCGTCCGCGATCTCCCGGCGGTCATTTCCGTCGAGGTCCAGACGCTCCGGTGATTCGCGTCGAGCTGCCGCAGCATCTGCGAACCCTGGCCGGCGTCGGCAGGGAAGTCACGGTGGAGGTCGAGGGCCGCGCCACCGTCGGCTCGGTGCTCGACGCGCTCGAGGCGCGCTATCCCGTGCTGCGCGGCACCATCCGCGATCATGGGACGCTCGCGCGGCGGCCCTTCCTTCGGTTCTTCGCCTGCGAGGAGGACCTCTCCCACGAGCCGCCGGACACGCCGGTCCCCGAGGCCGTCGCCAGGGGGGCCGAGCCGTTCCTCGTGATCGGAGCGATCTCGGGAGGCTAACGCTCCGGAAGTTCGAACTTAGAAGTGAGAACTAAGAAGGACACTCACCGAGCGATGACGGCAAAGCCCTGGAATTTGAGACGACTTCATGCGGTGGACGAGTCAGAGATCGACGGGCTTGCCAGCGTGCTGCTCGACTGCGTGGAGGGCGGGGCATCGGTGAGCTTCATGAATCCGCTGACGCGCGAGCGCGCGGCGGCGTTCTGGCGACGGGTGGCGGACGGCGTAACCGCGGGAGAGCGCGCCTTGATCGTGGCCGAGGATGCCGAGGGGATTTGCGGGACCGTGCAGTTGCTTCTCGATCTCCCCGAGAACCAGCCGCACCGGGCCGACCTCGCGAAAATGCTGGTCCACCGCCGGGCACGGCGCCAGGGCCTGGGCGCCGCACTGTTGAGCGCCGCCGAAACGACGGCACGCGAATGCGGCAAATCGCTCCTGGTGCTTGATACCGCCAGCGACGACGCCGAACGGCTCTACGAGCGTGGTGGATGGGTCAGGGTCGGTGTGATTCCTGACTATGCGCTGCTCCCCGCGGGCGGCTTCTGCAACACGACCGTGTACTATCGCACGCTTCGCGAACTTCGAACTGAGAAGTGAGAACTACGAAGGACCCGGCACTGAGAACTGAGAACTGAGAACTGTTCCCCGTTCCCGTTCCCGTTCTCTGTTCCCTACGAAGAGGGCGTCAGCGTCACCACCGTCCGCCGGTCCATCGGGAAGTACTTCCTGAACGTCTCCTGCAGTACCGCCGGCGTCAGCGCCTCGATGCGCTCGTTGCGGTTGAGGATGTCTGCCGGGTTGCCGTTCAGCATGTGAATGGTCTGCAGCCGCCGCATCCAGTACGCGTTCTGCCGGAGCGACGTCTCGTACCCTCGACGGGCGCTCTCCTTGGCGCGGCCGGTCAGGTCTTCGGAAGGCCCGCTCTTCTGCAGCTGCTGGATGACCTGCAGCACGCGCTCGATCATCGCCGGTATGTTCTCCGGCGCCGCGCTGAAGCTCACCTGCGTGTGGCCGTCGCCCCGCTGCGGCGTCGATTGCGACAGGCCGACCGAAACGGTGTAGGTCTGGCCGAGCGATTCACGGAGCTCGTCGCGAAGCGCCGTCTCCAGAATCGTGGTGGCCGCACCGATCCGCTCCTGCTCGACCGGATCGGACGGCACGTCCGCGTAGAAGCTGACGACCGTCTGGCCCCTGGGCTCGCGCCCGGCCTTGACGCCTTCGTTGATGATGCCGGTGGGGAAGCGCAGGCCGAGGTCCTTGAAGGTGGAGGACTTCTGGCCCGTCGACGGAAGCGAGCCGACGTACTGTCCGAGCAGGGGGATGATGGCATCGGGGGTGAAGGCGCCGGCCACGAACAACGTGAAGTCGGCGGCGTTCTTGAACCGCTCACGATAGAACGCCGTCATCGTCTGCCGGTCGATGCCCGTAAGGGACTCTGCGGTGATGGGCTGAGCGGTGTAATGGCTCGCTGCTGTTGATCAGGTTCACTCGCTCGCCGAAGATTTCTCCGGGGCTGCGGCCGCGGTTCGCGACCATCGCATCCAGCCTCCGGCGCAAGAGCGCGAATGCCTCCGGATCGTCTCCTGGCTGCGTGACGGTGAGGTGAAGGAGCTGCAGCGCCGTTTCGAGCTCTGCTGGTGCGGCCGATCCCGAGATGCCGTGCGTGGACAATGTGACAAACGGCGAGGCCGAGGCGAGTTTCCCCGCCAGCAGCTTGTCGACGTCGGGCGCCGACAATCCGCCGACGCCCGAGAGCCCGACAAACGAGGTAGCCAGGGACGCGTCGAGAAAATCAGCCGGCGGCGCGAGCGACGACCCGCCCATCGCGTACATCGTGAACAGGATCTGGTCGTTCTTGAAGTCGGTCGGCTTCAGCCAGGCTTCGACGCCGTTCGAAAATCGCACCACCGTCACGCCGAGCCCGGCAAGCTCCCGGGTCGATTGCACCTTGCCGGGTGCAGGGGGCTTCTCCATCAGGCGGCGCGTGAGCGTCGCCTCGGTCCAGGGCGTGAGCGGCGTCTTCTCGGCGGCGGTCAGCGCGGCGCGCAGATCATCCTCAGACGGGAGCGCCAGACCTGGCTTTTCCGGCGAGACCGCGAGCAACACCCGGCTGGTGCTGCCGAGGCGCCGCTTCGCGGTCGCCGTCACCTCGTCAAGGGAGATCCCGGGCAGCACGGCCGACGCCAGGCGGAATTCCCAGTCGATTCCGGGGCTCGGCTCTTCGTTCAGGAAGTGATTCAGGTACTCCTGTGCGTACGAGCCGCTCTCCGTCTTGTCCCGCTCGTTGTATGCGCGCTCGTAGAACGCCGCCATCCAGCGCTTCGCGCGATCCAATTCGGTGGCAGTGAAGCCGAACTCGAGCACACGCCGCGCTTCGACGGCAATGGTCGTCAGGCCGGCGCCGATCCTGCCATCCGTCACGCGCGCGCTCAGCGAGAAGGTATCGACCGACGGGCTCAGGCCGCCGCCGCCAGCGCCTGCGGCCAGGAACGTCGCGTCGGCCTTCCGCGCCAGCTCGCCGTAACGCTCGTTCAACATCTGCACGAAGAGCTGATCGATCAGGCTCTGCCGGTACTCGCTGGCGATGCGCTGGTGCTGCGCCGGCAGCCGGCCCACGAGCTGCACGCTCGACTGCGTGACCTCCGGGTCGGAGGTCACGTTGACCAGCAGCTGCTCGGGCATGGGCACAGGCGCTGGCGTTCTGGGCACGGCCGTCGACCTCGCGGCCAGCGGGCCAAACGCCCTCGTAATCGAGGCGACCGTCGCCGCCTGATCGATGTCGCCGACGACAACGAGCGCCATGCGGTCCGGGCGGTACCACATATCGTAGAACGCGCGCAGACGCCCGGCCGGCGCCGTACGCAGAATCTCGGGCTTGCCGATCGGCAGCCGGTCCGCATAACGGGACTGGTAATAGAGGAGGGGGAGCTGCCGGTCGCGGATGCGCGAGCTCGCGCCGAGCCGTCCGCGCCATTCCTCGACCACGACACCGCGTTCCTTGTCGACCTGCCCGGCATCGATCGTCATGCCGCCGGCGAAGTCCGCCAGCGCGTCGAAGCCGCGCGTCAGGACGTCCGCCGAGTCGGTCGGCAGGTCCAGCATGTAGACGGTCTCGTCGAAGCTGGTGTAGGCGTTCACGTGCGGGCCCAGCCTGGCGCCCGTGCGCTCGAAGAATGAGATGAGCTCGCCCGGCGCAAAGTGCGCGCTGCCGTTGAAGGCCATGTGCTCGAGGAAGTGCGCGAGCCCCTGCTGATCGTCGGCCTCGTCGAGCGACCCCGCCTTGACCGCGAGCCGCATCGCCACCCTGTTCGCCGGCCGAGGATTGCGGCGCACATAGTACTGAAGGCCATTCGGCAGCGTGCCTCGGAGGACCGCCGCGTCGAACGGAATGGTGTCCTGAAGCGCGATGGCGGCCGGTGGCGCGGCCGGCTGCTGTGCCGTCCCGACCAGGCCCCCGCCAATGACAAGCGACAGGAGCAGGGCACCGAGTCTCGAGGTCCGCATGGTGCCGGATATTACCTGCTTTCCTGGCGCACCGTTTCTGGACCCTCGTGTGCCGTCCAGGAACATTCATCGTAACTAATTGATTCCATAACTGTTACTCCGATACTCAGAACTATCGTGTGCCGTTTAGGCGCATCAGGTGACTCTTCGAGACTCGGTGAGCCGTAGCCGCAAACACCACACAACACATGATTTAAGCGCCATTTTCACGCGAGCTCTGCCGGCTGGCCGCGTTGTTGCCCCTCCAACGGCTGGATCTCTCGGTTTCCGTGGGTGTGACCATGCGTATGCGGATTGCGGCTGCCTTTCTCACGTCGCCACGACGATGGCTCGTCGTGTCGGCGATCGTGGCATTGACCGGTGTTTCGCTACCAGGGGCGACGAACGATCGCCGGCCCGGGCTGTCGGCTGACCTCCTCGAAGTGATCGAGCGCGCGTCGACCACGCGCGAACGCGTAATCGTGCGGGGGACCCGCGAACAGGTCGACGCGATGATCGCGCGTCACGGCGTCGCCCTTGTCCGGCGGCTCGCTAACGGCGCTGTCGTTTCCGCCGACAGCCGTGCCGTGGCTGCTCTCGCCGCAGACGAGACGGTTGAGCATCTGTCGGGTGACGCCCTGGTGGTCCCCGCGATGGCCGTCTCGAATCGGGCGGTGGGCGCCGATCAAACGTGGGCCGGCAGTCCCGGGGTGGTGCTCGGACTCGGCGCCATTCCCGGCGTCACCGGCCAGGGCGTGGGCGTGGCGGTGGTCGACTCGGGCATCTCGCCGCACTCCGCCTTGGCGAACCGCGTGGTCGCCAACGTCAGCTTCGTGACCGGCGATCCGCAGGTCGCCGACGCCTACGGGCACGGGACACATGTCGCCGGCATCATCGCGGGCTCGGCGGCGCCGGCGGGTCCCGTCACAGCCGCCTACGCAGGCGGCGTGGCGCCAGGCGTGCACCTGGTCAACGTCCGCGTCATCGGCGCGGCCGGTCTTGGCTACACCAGCGACGTGATCGCCGGCATCGACTGGGTCATTGCCAATCGCGCCCGCTACAACATCCGCGTCATCAACCTCTCGCTCGGTCATCCGGTCATGGAGCCCGCAGCGACAGACCCCTTGTGTCAGGCCGTCGCCCGTGCGGCCGCGGCCGGCATCGTCGTCGTGGCCTCGGCCGGCAACGATGGCCGATCGGCCGATGGCCGGAAGGTGCTCGGCGGCATCAGCTCGCCGGGCAACTCGCCATTTGCCATCACGGTTGGAGCGCTCAACACCTGGGGCACCGCCGGACGATCCGACGACACCGTGGCGGAGTACAGCTCGCGCGGTCCGGCCCGGTTCGACATGACGGTGAAGCCTGATATCGCGGCCCCAGGTACGAGGATCGTCTCGCTCGAGGCGAGCGGTTCGTACCTGCCGTCGGCGCATCCGTCGGTGCACAGCGCAGGCTTCGGCAGCAACGCCTACATGAGGCTGAACGGCACCAGCATGTCCGCACCGATTGTGACGGGCGCGGCGGCGCTTCTTCTCCAGGGTGCGCCCGCCATTGGTCCTGCACAGGTGAAGCTGGCGCTCCAGTCCGGAGCGACTTATGTGCCAGACGGCGGGCTGATGGGCGCCGGCGCCGGCAGCCTGAACATCTGGGCGTCCCGGCGCATCGCTGCCGATGGCCTGTCCGCGCTCACTGGGTCGCTGCTCGGTGGCCTGGTCACCACGCCGAGCGGCGCCTCGTTCTGGGACGCGGGCACGCTGTCGGCACGCCTTTACAGCGGTGTCGGCCTGCGGCTGCTCTCAGGTCTCGATCTCCGGCAGGTCTGGAACAACCCGGCCTACCTGCGCGTCGGCGACCTCAACCTCGTCGGCCTCGCGAACCCGCTGCGCCTCGTTGCGCCGAAGCGCCTGATGTGGGGCCAGGTCGCCGCGTGGAGCAGCGATGACCAGATCATCTGGGGCACCTCAATGTCTGACGACAACGGCGACCAGATCATCTGGGGCACGTCCGGCGACGATCAAATCATCTGGGGTACGACGACGATGACGGATCCGGACGCCCGCTGATCATGTCGCGCTGGGGGCTGAAGTTTTATACGAGAGCCGTCATCGCCTCCGGCGGGACGATTGTCGTCTGCAGCCTCGCGATGCTGCCGTGGGTGCCTCATCCGCTGGCATGGTTCCTCTTTGCCGCGCTTGCGGTGCTGACCGGATCGTTCACGCTCCGTATCGCGTCGGTCGAGGCGAGCGTGTCCGTGTCCGACACGTTCTTCATCTCCTCGGCGCTGCTCTTTGGCCCAGGGCCGGCCGCCGTGGCGCTCGCAGCCGACAGCTTCCTCCTCTCGTGGCGAAAAGGGCATCCGTGGGTCCGCGTCGCATTCAATACGGCCGCGCCCTCTGCATCACTGTGGGTGGCCGGGCACGCGTTCTTCGCGATGAGCGGCATCGCGCCACTGGCGGCCAGCGCCGTTCCCGTTGGTCCTCTCATCGGCCCGCTGGTGGCGTTGACGGCGGTTTACTTCGGGCTGAACTCCGGCCTGATGGCCGTGGCCATCGGTCTCGACACGGGTCAGTCCGCCTTCCGTCTGTGGCGGCGCCACTTCCTCGGCCTCTCGCTCAGCTACTTTGCCGCAGCCTCGGTGGCGCTCTGCCTCGTGGTCGTCGTGCAGCAGGTCGGTCTGCTGGCGGTCGCTGTCATCCTGCCCGTGCTCGCGGTCTTCCACCTGACGCTTCGATCCTCCTTTGGCCGGCTGGAGGACGCCAACCAGCACATCTCGCAGATGGACCGGCTCTACACGTCCACCATCGAGACGCTCGCCATGGCGATCGACGCGAAGGACGACGTGACGCACAGCCACGTGCGGCGGGTCCAGGCCTACGCCAAGGCGCTGGCGGGCGCGCTCGGGATCGACGACGAGGAAACGCTGAAGGCGATTGAGGCGGCGGCCCTGCTCCACGACACGGGCAAGCTCGGCGTGCCAGAGCACATCCTGAACAAGCCAGGCGGCCTCACGACGTCCGAGTTCGAGCAGATGAAGAAGCACGTGGACATCGGCGCCGACATCCTGTCGCTCGTCGAGTTCCCGTTCCCTGTCGTGCCGATTGTCCGTTGCCATCACGAGAGCTGGGACGGAAGCGGATACCCGCGCGGCGTGGTGGGGGAGGACATTCCGATCGGCGCACGGATTCTCTCGGTGGTTGACTGCTTCGACGCGCTCACGTCCGACCGGCCCTATCGCCGGGCGCTGTCAGACGAAGCGGCCATCGCCATCCTGCGCGAGCGCCGCGGCCGGATGTACGATCCGCGCGTCGTCGATACGTTCATCGAGATCCACCGGACCGTCACCGTCTCGGTCGACGAGACGGCAGAGCAGCGCGAGGTCATGCAGCAGATCTCGCGGTCGCGCCAGAGCGAAGTTCCGGCCTCCGACGCACGGACATCGCCCCCGGTGGCCGTCGAGTTCACAGCCATGGGGCGCGACGATGTGCTGAGCTTTGTCAGCCTGGCCCGGATGGCATCGGGCTCAGGTGGGCTGGCGGACGTCCTGGCGCTCTCGACGCGGCTGGTGCGCGACATCGTCCCCGGCGCCGCGGGTGCCTGGTACGTGCTCGAAGACGGCGCCCGGCTTACCCTCGCGGGGACCTTCGGGCAGGGTGCGGACCGGTGCCTGCGGTCCGTGCAGCTCGGCGACAAGCTGACCGGCTGGGTCGCAGCCAATCGCCAGGTGATTGTCAACTCGGACGCCGCGCTTGATCTGGGCGCATCGGCGAACGAAACACCGGCGCTGAGGAGCTGTCTGAGCGTGCCGCTGCTGGCCGGGGACACGCTCACTGGCGTCCTGTCGCTGTACGGCGGCGAGCGCGACGCTTTCACCGAGGACCACGGCCGCCTCGTGCAGATGGTGGCGCCGCACCTGGCGCAGGCGATCGAAAGCGCCCGAAGCCGCCAGGTCGAGGCACCGACCGCCTCTCAGACGCGAGATCTGCGGCTCGTCGCCTCCCGGTAGGGCGGGTCCTTTTGGACCCGCCGGCCCCGACCGCGAGCCGGGTCCGCAAGGACCCGGCCTACTTGAGCCCCACCCGCAGCGTCACACCAAAGGTGCGGGGATCTCCGGGCTGTCCCACGTAGAGACCCGAGTTGCCTGGCGCCGCCGAGAGCAGCTCGTAGTACTCCTTATCGAACACATTCCGAGACCAGAGGTACAGCGACCAGCCATCCGTCCAGCGGAAACCGACCCGGACGTTGGCCAGGGAGTACCCCGGGACCACCAGGTACTTCGACGCGCTCGCGCTCGATGAGAACTCGGAACGATAGCTGCCATCGACCGCACCGAAGTACTGCCCGGCACGGCCGAGGAGCGTGCTCCGCTTCGCGTACTCGCCACCGACCGAGAGCGCCCACGGGGAGATGCCAGGCAGCGGCGAGCCGGAAATGTCCTTGACCTCCGGCCCGCCGGTTTCCTCGAGCGGAGGAGGAGCGTCGGGAAAGGAGACGTACTTGCCGTCCGTGTAAGCGACCGACGTGTAGAGCGTAAGGTTGTCGCTCACCCGGGCGTTGCCGTCGAACTCGACACCGCGCACGCGGACCTTTTCCGCATTGGCGAGATAGCCGCGAAGCACACCCACGGACGCGTTGACGACCTGCGTCTGGAAGTCGTTGATCTCGGTGTCGTAAACGGTGACGTTCGCCGTGACACCGGGGAACGGTTCGGTCTTGAGCCCGACCTCGATGTGGCCGGTGTCCTCCGGCTTGACGACCGCCGCGGACAGGATCGGCCGGCCCAGCGTGTCCGTCGGCAGTCCGTTCAGGTTCAGCCCCACGGACTTGAAGCCGGTCGAATAAGTCGCGTAGGCGTTGATGGTCGTGGTCACCTTGAACGCGCTGGTGATCTGCCCCGACAAGTTGGTGTCGTCGACATCGGCCGTGTAGGCCTGCGGCGCGAAGATCGAACGCTGCAGGGCGATGAGTGCAGGGTTGGTCGTCTGCAAGCCGCCGTACACCTGCTGATCGAAGTCCACGTTCTTCTGGTCGTAGTTGTAGCGGAGGCCGGGCAGCACTCGCAGGCGATCCGAGACCAGCCATTCGAACTGGCCGAACACCGCCGCGCTCGTGTTCCGGAACTCGAGGTGCTGGTTGAATCCGTACCCGTCCAGCAGGCCGGGCGTCGCAGAGTTGGCAGTCGGCGCCAGCAGGAAGCGCGCCGCGGCCGAGCCCTGTTCCTGCTTGAAGGACGGGTCGGAGTCGAGCGCCTGGCGGAAGAAGAACACGCCGCCGACCACGTTGACCTTCGGGGACACCGTACCGGCGTAACGGATCTCCTGCGTCCACTGGTCCTGGTACGACGGCGCCGCGGAGACGGTCGTCACAGGCAGGCCGATGAAGTCCCGGTCGTTCGACGGCTTCCAATCCCAGTAGCGCCACGCCGTCGTCGAATTGAGGCGGCCGGGCCCGACCTTCCAGTCGACGGTGAGCGACGTGCCGCCCAGATCCTGATACGACCGCATCGCGGTGTCGACGTCGGTCAGCCGATCGAAGGCATTGAAGCTCGGAGGCGTGTAGCCGAGATCGGCGGCAATCTGCGGATACTGCCGGTTCGGGTTGCGGAGTGTCGGCGCGACGCCTGCGACGACCTGCGTGTAGCCCTGGGGCCGCTGGCGCGTGTGGTCGACCGCCGCCGTGATCGCCAGCCGCTCTGACTGGGCGAACAGCAGCTGTCCCCTCAAGCCCAGGTTGTTCAGGTCGTTCATGTCGTCCTGCGTGCGGGTGTTCTGGAGGACGCCGTCGCGCTGGGTCCCGGAGAAGGACAGCCGGCCCGCGAATTTCTGGCCGCCGAGGGGGCCCGTAATCGAGGCTTTCGCCTGGACGAATCCCAGGTCGCCGTAGTTGAACTCGAAGTCGGTGGCCGGCGCGAAGCCGGGGCGTCTGGTCGTGACGTTGATGGCGCCGGCCGTCGTGTTCTTCCCAAAGAGCGTGCCCTGCGGACCGCGAAGCACTTCGATCCGCTCCACGTCCAGGAAGTCGAGCGTCGCCGCGGCGGGGCGAGCGTAGAAGACCCCGTCGATGTAGAGGCCGACGCCCGGCTCGATGCCGTCGTTGGTGAGCCCGAACGGCGCACCGAGGCCCCTGATCTGGATCGACGAGTTGCGCGGGTTGGTCGTGTAGAACTGCACCGTCGGAATCAGTTCCTTCAGCCGGTTCACGTTGAATGCGCCCACGCTTTCGACCAGGGCGCCGTCCACCACCGAGACGGGAATCGGCACTTCCTGCGCCGCCTCCTCGACACGCCGCGCGGTCACGACCACCGCTTCGGCGAGGCGGGCGGGCGTCAGGCTCAGATCCAATGTGGCGGTGTGACCCGATTCCAGCACCACCGTCCTGACGGCCGTTTCGAATCCGTCGAGCGCCGCCTCCACACGGTATCGGCCGGCCACGAGCGGGGCCTGATACGAACCTTGCGTGTTGGTGACCGCTTCGATCGAGGCGCCGGTGTCCTCGTTGACGATGCGGACAGTGGCGCCGGGTATCGCCGCTCCCGACGAGTCCCGAACGAGACCGCTCACTGTGCCTGTACCGGGCTGAGCCACCGCATCGGCAGGAAGCAGCGCGCCGGCCAGCATCGCGACAAGCGCCAACAAACGACGAGACATCAGCACTCCAGCGGCCGGTCCATTGGAGCGACCGGCCCATCAAGGCCGTGCGGCCAACGGCGCGCACGGCGAACCACGCCGAAAAATCGGTGAAAGGGAGGTCAGCCGATCGACTTGGCGTGGGAGAGGGAGTACCGAGCTTCCTGAGTGGGAACTGTCTCGCTCACCTGCCGGCCGTCGGCCCCGTACACACGCAGCAACACGCGCAGGCGCACGTGGTGGCGGAGGCAGGACGACAGGACCGGAGCGGAGCGTCACGAGGTCTTTACGTTTACCGCGAAGAGGAAGGGCGAGTCAAGCAGCCGCGTGGACGCGATGGCTGAACGAGCCAGTGCAAGGGTGTGCGGCTTGACTGGCCAGCAGCCATTGCGATACACATACAACGTTCGTGACCGCGCTGACCCTGTCCTGTCGTCCATCGCCGCCGCCTGCACCTGCGCGTGTTGTTGTTGCGCATGTACGGCGCCGGCGGTCAGCAGGCGGGAAGCGTAGCCAGCAGTTCTCCTCAGGCTCTTCCCTCCCTCGGCTGTTCCGCTGGCGTACCCCTGACATTTCCCCGCTCGCACGTTGTCGCAACGTTTCGACCTCTGTGGTTGGCCTGGAGTCCGCCGTAAATGGGTGAGTTGGCGCTCGTCGCGTTCGCCGGGTTTTTCGCCGCCATGGTGGACGGCGCGCTGGGCATGGGCTTCGGCCCGACCTCCTCGGCCATCCTGCTGACGACGGGGATCAGTCCCGCTGCCGCGTCCGCGACGGTCAACCTCGCCAAGGTCGCGAGTGGGCTGGCGGCCGGAGTGTCGCACTGGCGGCTCGAAAACATCGATCACCGTCTGGTCGTGCGGCTGGCGGCATCCCGGCGCGGTCGGCGCCCTGATCGGCGCGCTGGTTCTGTCGAACGTCGACGGCGACGAGATCCGCCCGATCCTGGCGATCCTGTTGATGTTCGTCGGGCTCCGCATCCTGTTCCGCTTCAGCAGCGCGCTTCCAACCTCGCCTGACGGTGCAGCGGACGAGGATGCCTCGCGCCGTGCGCCGCAGTTCGACGTGCCCGGCGTCGAGGTCGCCGCGGTGGCCGGAGGCGTCACCAACGGCCTGGTCGGCGCCTGGGGACCTGTCGTCACGCCGTTCCTGCTGCACCGGGGCCTTCCACCGCGATACGCGATCGGGTCGGTGAACACCGCCGAGGTCGCGGTCGCGGTGGTGTCGGCTGGGACGCTCATCACCGCGCTGGGCCGAGGCGGCATCGATACCGGTTTCCTTGCTCGCGATGCTCATCGGTGGCGTCGTCGCCGCCCCCCTCGCGGCGTACTGCGTGCGTTTGGTGCCGCCGCGTCTTCTCGGGCTCGCGGTGGCCGGCCTTCTTCTGCTCACTCAGAGCCGTGAGCTCGCCACGGCGTACGACCTTTCGGACAGCCGCTGGATCGCCTACTTGAGCGTTCCTGCGATCGTCGGTCTCGCGGCTCTCCGGCCCCGCCTCACGCGTCGTCTCAGCCGCCGCGAGCCAGGATCCATCCAGTAGGAAGGCCGGATCCGTCCACTACGGAGACTGGACGGTGGAGCGCGGCCTCGATTGACTTCGCCTGACCAAGATGGTACATATCTATACCTTGATGGCATTCCGAGCGGCCGCCTGCGCGTGTTGTTGTAGGACCTGTCGGGTCCCCGCGCCCCCGGTCTCTTTGATTTGCCACCAACCGCTCTGAGATTCGATTCAGGCAGAACGAGACCAAAGGCCCGGGGACATCAGTCTCCGGGCCTTTTTTGCGTACGTGACCCCTATGACCACGATATCCGGTACGCTGAGCGCTGCTGATGACGAGGCACCTGTGAAGCTGGCCGAGCCTTCCGGGCCGGCACCGAGCGTGATGACCGCGCAGTCCACGTTGCGGCACGACCACCTCCGGGCGCTCGAGGCCGAGAGCATTCACATCATGCGCGAGGTGGTCGCCGAGTTCGAGCGGCCGGTGATGCTCTATTCGATCGGCAAGGACTCGTCGGTGCTGCTGCGGCTCGCGCAGAAGGCGTTCTACCCGGGCCCGATCCCGTTTCCGCTGCTGCACGTCGACACGACCTACAAGTTCCGCGAGATGATCGAGTTCCGCGACCGGTACGCCGCCGAGATCGGCGCGCGGCTGATCGTGCACACCAACACCGAGGCGATCGCCGACGGGACGCAGCCGTTTCTGGTCGGCACGCAGCGCTGCTGCGGCGCGCTCAAGACCAAGTCGCTGCTCGACGCGCTGGAGGCCGGCGGCTTCGACGCGGCGTTCGGCGGCGCGCGGCGCGACGAGGAGCGCTCGCGCGCCAAGGAGCGCATCTTCTCGCTGCGCGACGCCAACGGCCAGTGGGATCCGAAGAACCAGCGGCCCGAGCTGTGGCAGCTGCTGAACAGCCGCATCCAGCCAGGGCGAGAGCATCCGCGTGTTCCCGCTGTCGAACTGGACCGAGATCGACGTCTGGAGCTACATCCACGTCGAGAAGATCCCGGTCGTGCCGCTGTATTTCGCGAAGGAGCGCGAGGTCGTCGTGCGCGGCGAGTCGCTCATCTCGCTCGAGCAGTCGTTCGTGCCGCTGCTGCCCGGCGAGCGCCCGCAGCGGATCATGTGCCGCATGCGGTCGCTCGGCTGCTCGCCGTGCACGGGCGCCGTGCGCTCGACCGCCGACACGGTGCCGAAGATCATCGACGAGCTGATCGCGGCGCGGAACTCCGAGCGCCAGCTCCGCGTCATCGATCACGATCAGGACGGGTCGATGGAGCTCAAGAAGCGCGAAGGGCTACTTCTGATGTCGGGCCTGCTCCGCATCTGCACGGCCGGCAGCGTCGACGATGGGAAGAGCACGCTGATCGGGCGGCTGCTGTACGACTCGCGGTCGGTCTACGAGGACCAGGTGCACTCGGTCGAGAAGGCGTCGAAGAACCGGAGCGCCGGCCCGATCGACTTCTCGCTGTTCACCGACGGGCTGAAGGCCGAGCGCGAGCAGGGCATCACGATCGACGTCGCCTACCGCTACTTCGCGACCGCGCGCCGCAAGTTCATCCTGGCCGACACGCCCGGCCACGAGCAGTACACGCGCAACATGGCGACCGGCGCGTCGACGGCCGACGTCGCGATTCTGCTCGTGGACGCCCGGCACGGCGTGCGCGTGCAGTCGCGGCGGCACGCGCAGATCGCGCGGCTGCTCGGCATCACCGACTACGTGCTCGCCGTCAACAAGATGGACCTCGTGGACTTCGACCGCGGGGTCTTCGAGGACATCTGCGACGAGTTCGACCGGATTCTGCCCGACGCGAGGCTGCACCCGATTCCGATGAGCGCGCTGCACGGCGACAACGTCATCACGCGGAGCGACCGGACGCCGTGGTTCGACGGGCGCGCCGCTGCTCGAGTTCCTCGAGACGGTCGAGGTCGATCGCAACGCGACGGCCGAAGCCGTTCCGCTTCCCGGTGCAGCTCGTGCTCCGGCCGACTCACGAGTTCCGCGGCTACGCCGGCCAGATCGTCTCGGGCACGGTGCGGCCCGGCGACGCGGTCACCGTCTGGCCGTCGGGCCGCACGTCGCGCGTCAAGCGGATCGTGACCTGGGACGGCGATCTCGACGTGGCGCGCAGTCGCCGATGTCGGTGACGCTGACGCTCGAGGACGAGATCGACATCAGCCGCGGCGACATGCTGGCGGTCGGCGAGCCCGAGGTCGGCCAGCGGTTCCGGGCCGACGTCGTGTGGATGGACGAGCGGCCGCTCGATCCGGCCCGCGTCTACCTGCTGAAGCACACGACGCGGACGGTGACCGCGGAAGTCGACCACGCGCTGGTGCTCAACCAGATCGGATCGGTCACGGTGTCGACGGCGCGGCCGCTCATCTTCGATCGCTACGCCGAGAACCGCGGCACGGGCAGCTTCATCCTGATCGATCCGGCGACGAATTTCACGGCCGGCGCCGGCATGATTTCCGAGGCGCGTGCGCGACCGGCAGCCGCCGTCGGCGGCGCGGCCGAGCGCCGCCGAGCGGCTCGCGCGGCTCGCGCGCGAGCGCGGCGACCGACGCCGAGGCGATCGAGGCGGTCCGCAAGGCGCTCGAGGAGCTGCTGACATGAGCGCACCACGAGGCAAGCGTGCCGGCGCCCAGGACGACGTGCCGGACGGAGCTGACGCTGGACTCGCTCAGGCGCTCGAGACTCGAGTCGCGCCGAGGACATCCTGCGGTGGGCGGCCGACCGCTATCGCGCCGCGGCTCACGTTCGCGACGAGCCTCGGCATCGAAGACTGCGTGGTCATCGACATGATCGCGCGCGCGCGGCTGCCGATCGATCTCTTCACGCTCGACACCGGGCTGCTGTTTCCGGAGACCTACGCGCTCTGGGAGCAGCATCGAAGCAGCGCTACGGCGTGACGATTCGCGCCGTGCGGCCCGGGCACACCGTGGCGGAGCAGGCGGCGCACGAAGGCGCCGAGCTGTGGCTGCGCGATCCGGATCGCTGCTGCGATCTGCGCAAGATGCAGCCGCTGCGCGCGACGCTGTCGAACTTCGACGCCTGGATCACCGCCATTCGCCGCGACCAGACGCCCGAGCGCGCCAACGCGCCGGTCGTCGGCTGGGACGGCCGGTTCGGGCTCGTCAAGGTCAATCCGCTCGTGCGCTGGACGTTCGACGACGTCAAGGCCTACGTCGCCGAGCACGACGTCCCGTACAACCCGCTGCACGATCAGGACTATCCGAGCATCGGCTGCATGCCGTGCACGAGCCCGGTGATGCCCGGCGAGGATCCGCGATCAGGCCGCTGGCGCGGGAAGGAAAAGACGGAGTGCGGGCTGCACCTGCAGAGCAGCCGTAGACACGACGGAGAGCTCACGAAATCACGAATCAGGAATTAGGCATCGTGAATTCGTACCAAGTTGGCCCGATTCACAAGTTCTCGATCCAATGTCCGTGCTCGCAGCTCCCGCTCGTCGGCGCTTCCGCGAGCCGATCGAACCGCGCGAGCACGCGACCTCGGTGACTGTGCGTGTGCAGCTTCAGCAGTCGTGCTTCGAGCCGCACCTGATCCGGTGATCGCCAGGTCGCCGAGCGGCGGAGCAGGTAGGCGCGATACGCCCGGCGGCAGAACGGCTTCGACGGCCATCGACGGCACGGACAGCGCCTATTTCGACCAGCCGGATCGCGGCTCGTGCAGCGGCGCCCTTCAGCGAGGCTCGTCGCGGGGCGATCGGCAGATGGAAGTTCGGATAGAGCCGCAGGACGAACGGATTGGCCGCGAGCAGCCGGCGGTACACGTCCGACGCCGACGACTGGCTTCAGGTGGATCACCTGGCTCGCCGTGAAGAGATCCTGCTGCTCCAGCGCCAGCCGCGTGTCGGCGACCACGAAGTTCGCGCAGACCGTGCGGCGCCGGCCAAGCAGCTTGGCGAGCACGATCGTCGCGACCGTGACCGACCAGACGCGACGGCCGCGCGTGACGATAAAGAGGTCGAGGTCGCCGGCGCCTTCGAGGTTCAGGTGGGCGACGCTGCCGGAGAGCGCCACCATCCGGACGTAGGGCATCATCGATCACGAGCGAGAGGAAGGCCCGGTGGGCCTCGAGAAACGTCCGGCTGCGCGCCTCGCGCACGCGCCGTTCGGCCACGGTGGCTTCGCGCCCCCGGAGGCAGAAGAACCCGTCGCGACAGTTGACCTCGTGCTGCAGCGCGGCGCTCGATCGGAACGTCTCGAGGATCTCGCTCGGTGTCTGGCGCGACTCGATGAGCGTCTCCCGCAGCTGCGCCAGCGTCAGCGGGTAGTCGAAGAGCGAGGCGTACGAGCACGCTGCGGACGATCGCCCGCTCCTCGTCGGTCAGAGACCGGAGCCCGGCGGCCTGCGCGCGGCTGGCGAGCGGCGTCATCGCGTCGTGGCCCTTCCGAGGTCCGTGCGCCAGGCCGGCCGGCTGCCGCCGACGAGCCGCCACAAGGCCAGCCCGCACCCGACCGTCACGGCGATCTCGGTCCAGACGGTGGCCCAGGCGGCGCCGACAATCGACTGCGCGGGAATGAGGCGCGCGTTGAGGCCGACGTTGAGCACGAGCGCCGCGAAGCAGACACCCGCGTAGACGCGGTGGCCGTGCCAGCCGATGAGCTGATGGGTCAGCACGTAGTTGAGCGACATCAACGGGAAGCGCGAGAAGCAGGACGCGGAACGCCGGGACCGCGTCGAGGAACAGCGGAGCCGTAGAGCCGTCCGATGAGCGGCGTGGCCGCGACCCACAACACGAGCGTGACGCCGAGGCCGAAGAGGGTCACGCTCGCCGACGTCCGGATGAGCGGCCTCGGATCGCTCGCACGGAACAGCACGGGCAGGGCCACGGCGACCACTGCGGCCGGAAACAGTCGCAGGGCTTCAATCAGCCGGAACACGGCGTTGTACTGCCCGACCGCGGCCGGCCCGTTCCACATTTCGATGAGCAGGACGTCGACCCTGAAGTAGAGCGCCGACAGGAGGATGCCGGCGCCGATGGGCAGGACGTCGCCGGCGGAACGTGCCAGGGAGACGCGGTGGTCGGCTGAGCTGCGGTCTGCCGCCGACAGCTGCCAGGCTTGCCAGAGGCTCGCCGCGAAGGTCAGCACGGCCGGGACGAGCAGCGCGAAGGCCAGGGCCGTGACGCTGGGGAGCCACCAGAGCACAAGTGCCGCGGTCGCCAGCGTTCCGATCCTTTGCGCGACCGTCAGCGAGGATTCGATATCGCTGCGTCCGATGCCGCGGTAGAAGTAGTTCAGGAACTCGGTCAGCCCGCTGACCGCGTAAACGACCGCCAATACCAGGATCGCCGGACCGTACGCGCCGCCCGAACCGGTGACGACGAGGCCGAGCGCGAACACGGTCAAGCCGCCGACGGCGGTGCCCAGGCGGATGCGCAGCCAGCCCGACAGGAGCCGCCGCGCGCTATGGGGCTGTTGTGCGACGGCGCGCGACAGGTGCAGCTGCATCCCGAAGTCGGACGCCACCGCCAGAATCCAGCCCATCGTGGACCCGAGGGCGAACACACCGAAAGCGTCCACCGGCAGACGCCTGGCGGCCATCACGGTCACAAGGAAGAACGCGCCCTTCGCGATGAGGTCGGAGAGCGTGCGGTAGCCGATGAGCCACAGGGTCTGATCGCGCACGGCTGTGTTTCCGATCTGTCCTCGACGTGCGGCGCTTTCGCACCGCGAAAGGCGTTTTCGTCGCAGGTAAGCGGACCGCCCTCCAGCGCACCGCCCCCATCGGAGCGCGCCGTGGACGCTCTGCGCGTGCTGCCAGGGATTGTGCACGATCCGCGACCATACACGCGCCCAGCCTGATGGTTGGCCTCATGCACCAGCCGTGCCCGCGCCAACTTTGCCGCGGTCCGCCGTGGCAAGGATCTTGGACTCGTCACGAGACACGTGTCTGTGGTCGCTGTCGTGATCGCCCATGAACCGACATCCGGGACAGTCTCCGCCGTCGCTCCGGCGCCGCTGGTGGCATGGCTCGGTGTGTCCGTTTTGCTGACGGTTGCGCCATTCGAGCGTCTCCAGCCGCTGCTGCGCCTGCCCGGGCAACAGCTCAGCAACGTCGAAGCCCTGCTGCTCACGATCCTGGCCGCGTGGGCCTTGGCGCTCGTGTTCGGACGAGGGGCTCCTGGCGCGCGAACGCTCGCGTTGGTCCGATCGCCCCTGGCCGCGCCCCTGGCATCGCTGGTCCTCGTCATGCTCGCCGCCGCCCTGTTTGCTCCGCCAACCGAGTCACTGCGCGGAAACGCGCTCAACATGACGGGCCGTTACGGCCTGGCGCTGCTGGTGTACTTCCTCACGGTGGACGCCGTCAGCGGCGGCCGCCTCGACCGCCTGCTGGCTGTCGCCGTGGCGCTCGGCGCAGTGCTCTCGGTGATCGTGCTGCTCGACTTCTGGGGCGTGCCGGTGGTGCGCGCCTGGCTCCGGCAATTCCGCACGGGCATCGCGCTCGTCGGATCCCAGGTGCGGGCGACGGGGCCGTTCCAGTACCCGACCATCGGCTCGATGTACCTCGAGGTCCTGTTTGCGCTCGGCCTCGGGTTCCTGCTGCTGATGCTGGAGCGCGGGCGCCATCAGGCGGCGGCCGTCGCCGTCGCGGTGCTCCTGGTCGTGGGGCAGGCCGTGGTGCTGACCTACACGCGCGCCGGACTCCTGACACTGCTCGCGAGCCTCTCGATCGTCGCCGCGCTGCGCCTGCGCGATCGTGGCGTGGATCGGACGGTGCTCATCCTCGGCGCCATCGCGCTCGCCATCGGGCTGCAGTTCGTGGCCTCGCGATCGTTCGACGCGCTGCGGCTGCGGATGACCAGCGAAGGGCAGGACGAGTGGTATCGCGCCTCCTTCGATGTCCCGCTGACGATCGAGGTTCCGGCCGGCGGCACGATCAGCGTGCCGCTGTCGGTCACCAACGCGGGACGCGTCACGTGGGAGCCGGACGGATCACCGCGAATCCGGCTGTCGTACCATTGGCTGCAGGCCGACGACGACCGCGTGGTGAGCTGGGAGGGTCTCCGGACGGATTTCGCGTCTGCAGTGGAGCCTGGCCAGACGGTCGCGATGGTGGCGCGCGTCGAGGCTCCACCCCAGGCGGGGGTCTACCGCCTCCTGTGGGATCATCGAGGAAGAGCATCGCCTCTGGTTCACCACCGAGCCGGATGCGGCGCTCTTCACCTCCCGCGCGGCGGTGACCGGGCACGACGCGGCGAGCGTCGCGCCCGCCGCCCTGAAGGCGTTTCCGACAAGCAGCGCGCGACCTGGCCGCCTGGTGCTCTGGCGTGCGGCCGGCCGCATGCTCGCGGATCATCCCTGGACCGGTGTCGGCCCGGACAATTTCCGGTTGCTGTACGGCGGATACTCGGGTCTGGCCAACGCCGACACGCGAGTCCACAGCAACAACCTGTATCTCGAAGTGCTGGTCTCTGGCGGACTGATCGCGGGCCTGGTGCTCGTCTGGATCGGCTGGCGTCTGGCGGCGGTGACGTGGCACACCCTCGCACCGCTCGCCGTCCACCCTGCCGCCCCCGGGATCGCGGCCGCGCTCGCGGCCCTCGCGGTGCACGGCCTGTTCGACGCCTTTCTGGCGTTTACGGCCACCTACATCCTGACGGCGATCACGATCGGCCTGGCGACGGGGCTGTCCATGTCCGTCCGGGCCCACGCGGGGAGCGTGTAGCGTGCGGCTCGCATTTGACGGGACGACCCTTCGCCCGGAGCGTACCGGTGTGGGCTACTACACGGAGCACCTCCTCCATCATCTGGCCGCCGAAGGCCAGCAGGACGAGATCATCGTCATCTCCAATCGGCCGGTGGAGACGACGAGGCCTCTTCCGTCGCACGTGCGCGTCGTGACCAGTCGAGGGCGCTTGCCGAGGATCGCGTGGATGCAGACGCAGGCGCCCCGCCTGCTCAAGACGCTGCAGCCCGACGTGGTGCACTTCACCAACGGGATCATGCCCCTGGCCTCGCCCGTGCCGGCGGTCGTCACGATCCACGACATGAGCTTGACGTTGTATCCCGGCTACCACCCCCCGCGCCGGGTGCTGCTCAACCGGCCGCTGGTGAACCTCGCGACGCGGAGGGCCGACGCGATCATCACCGTCTCGGAAAGCGCGAAGCGCGACATCGTCCGGTCGTACGGACTGTCGTCGGATCGCGTGCACGTGGTACTCGAAGCCGCAGCTCCGTCGTTCAGGCCCATCCACGATCTCGGCACGTTGACGAGGGTGCGCCGCCGGTACGGACTGTCCGATCGGTTCATTCTCTACGTCGGGACGATTGAGCCACGCAAGAACCTGCCGAAGCTGATCGAGGCCTTTGCTCATCGTCGCAGGCAGGGCGAACTGACGCATCAGCTGGTGTGCGCGGGACCCTACGGGTGGCTGAGCCGCGACATCGACGCCCTGATTGATCGGCTGCAGGTGAACGACAGCGTGCTTTTCACCGGCTACGTTCCGTTCGACGACCTCGCGGCGCTGTACAACCTCGCCGAGATGTTCGTGTTCCCGTCGATCTACGAGGGCTTCGGGTTGCCCGTCATCGAGGCGATGGCCTGCGGCACACCGGTGATCACTGGCCGCGTCGCCGCACTTGACGAAGTGGCGGGCGGCGCCGTCGAACACGTCGACGCGCTGGAGGTGGATCCCATCGGCGATGCCCTGGTCCGATTGTCCCGGGATCGCGATCGCCGGCATGCGCTCGCTCGGGCCGGGTTGCTGCGGGCGCAGGCATTTTCCTGGGCGCCGCGCGGCTCGGGAAACGTACGACGTCTACAGGCGGGCCGCTCGCCTGGAACCGGCAGTCCGGCGGTTGGAGGTCGATGACGTCGTGAACGCCGACGTCCTCTTCGGCCAGGCGTACTTCCTGCGGTTCGACCCCAAGTTGTGGGCCGCGCGCCAGCCGTACGCGCCGCTGGGCACGCTCTACGCGGCTGCGGCGGTGCGGGCACGCGGCTACACGCGTGCGCTCTTCGACGCGATGCTCGCGCGGTCGGAAGCCGAGTGGGCGGAAGCGCTCGACGCACACCGCCCGAAGTTCGCGGTGCTGTACGAAGACAACTTCAACTACCTGTCGCAAGATGTGCCTCCTGCGCATGCGACAGGCGGCGCTCGTCGATGGTCGAAGCGGCGCGCGTTCGCGGCATTCCGATCGTCGTCGCCGGATCGGATGCCACGGATCATCCGGATGTCTATCTCGCCGCGGGCGCCGACGCCGTGATCGTCGGCGAAGGCGAGATGACGCTGTGCGAGCTGCTCGACGCCTGGACCGGCAGAAGCCCCCGGCCCCTGAGCCAGGTGCCGGGGTTGTGCTGGCGCGCCGAGGACGGGACGCATCGTCCGCACGGGACCGCGAGAGTCCGTGCGCGACCTCGATGCCTGCCGCGCCCGGCCTGGGACCTGGTGGACGTCGAGCGCTACCGGCGGTTCTGGACGGCTGCGCACGGGTACTTCTCGATGAACATCGCGACGACGCGCGGGTGCCCGTATCACTGCAACTGGTGCGCGAAGCCGATCTACGGCCAGCGGTACGCCGCCCGTTCGGCGGAAAGCGTGATCGACGAGATCCGGGACCTGGCTGAAGCGCGTACCGCCCCGATCATCTCTGGATCGTCGATGACATCTTCGGGCTCAAGCCCGGGTGGATCGAAGACTTCGCCGGATTGGCGGTGAGGCGCGGGCGTGCGCATGCCCTTCACGCTGCCTGCTCCGTGCGGACGGCGTGACGCCGACGGTCACGCGGGCGCTCGCCGAGGCCGGGTGCCGCACCGCGTGGATCGGCGCCGAGTCAGGCTCGCAGCGCGTCCTCGACGCGATGGAGAAGGGCGTTCGAGTCGACCAGATCGCCGAGGCCGCCCGGCGGCTGCACGACGCGGGGATCGAGGTCGGGCTTCTTCCTGCAGTTCGGGTATCCGGGCGAGACGCTCGAGGACATCGAGCGGACACTGCAGATGGTGCGCGAGTGCCGGCCCGACGACATCGGCGTGTCGGTGTCGTATCCGCTGCCGGGCACGCCGTTCTACGAGCGGGTCAAGGCCGAGCTCGGCGAGAAGCAGAACTGGATCGATTCGAACGATCTCGCGATGATGTATCCGGCGACGTACCCGCCGGACTTCTATCGCGCGCTGCACGGTCTGGTGCACGCCGAGTTCCACGCGGCGCAGCAAGTCGTTCTCGCCGTACCAGAGGCTGCGCGCATGGGTCCTCCGGCGCCGCGTTGACCGGCTTGCGCGATCTGCCGGCGAATGCCGCCTGCGTCGCCAGTTCGACTGCAGCCAGTGCTCACGCGCCAGGCGGCGGCCGTGCCGAGCGAGCAGAGCCCCGCGAGGTCATGACGTCACTGTTGACGCTCGCTGCTCGTGAGAGTCGGAGAGGCGACGAACCGGACCTTCGTGCTGCCGCTCGTCGTCTTCTTTCCGACCAGCCGCTGCAACAGCCGGTGCGTGTCGTGCGACTGGTGGAAGATCGAGCGGCGCCGGACGACCTGACGCTCGACGAGATCGACCAGGTCGCCGAGCCGCTGCCGGCGCTCGGCACGCGGCTGGTCGTGTTCTCGGGCGGCGAGCCGCTGCTCCGGCCGGAGGTGTTCGAGGCGGCGACGCTGTTCCGCGCGCCGGGGCGTGTCGCTGCATCTGCTCACGAGCGGCGTCCTGCTCGAGCGATCGGCGGCGGAAGTGGCCCGGCACTTCTCACGCGTCGTGGTCTCGCTCGACGGCGCGACCGAGGCCCTCTACCGCGCCGTCCGCGGCGTCGCGCGCTGACCGTGGTCGAGCGGGGCGTGGCGGAGCTCCGTCGCAGGGCGCCCGATCGTCCCGGTCACGGCGCGCGCCACGCTCCACCGGCTGAACTTCCGCGAGCTTGCCCGAGCTCATCGAGCATGCGCAAGGCGATGGGGCTCGACGGCATCTCGTTTCTCGCCGGCCGACGTCTCGTCGTCGGCGTTCGGCCGGGATGCCGTCTCCGACGCTCGGGTCGTTGGGCCTCGATGCCGGCCGAGGTCGCGGAGTTCGCGACGGTCGTCGAGCAGACGATCGCGCACTCACGCGGACGATTTCGCGTCCGGCTTCGTCGCCGAGTCGCCGGAGAAGCTGCGGCGCCTGCCGCAGTACTACGCGGCGCTCCTGGGCGGCGCGCGATTTCCGCCGGTGCCGTGCAACGCGCCGTGGATGTCGGTGGTCATCGAGGCGGACGGGTCGGTGCGGCCGTGCTTCTTCCATGAGCGGATCGGCAACGTGCGCGCCACGCCCCTGCCGCTGATCGTCCGCGACGCGCTCTCGGCGTTTCGCGGCACGCTCGACGTCGCGACCAACCCGGTCTGCACGCGGTGCGTCTGCTCGACTGAAGACCGGCTGGAGGGGAGCGCCATGGCACTAGCCGAACGCGCCGCTCCCGTGGCCGAGGACACGCAGCACGCCTTCGACGGCGTGGCCGCGACCTACGACCGCTCGAACGCCGAGAATCCCGGGCTCGTGGCGATGCGCCGGCGCGCGCTGAGCGCGCTGAGCCTGGCGCTGCCCGGCGGCGGCCGCGTCCTCGACCTCGGCTGTGGTCCCGGGACCGACGAGCCGCGCGCTGGCGGCGCTCGGCTACCGGGTGACGGCCATCGACTGGTCGCCGGCGATGGTCGACGAGGCGCGGCGACGGGTGCGCGCGGCCGGGCTCTCCGATCGCGTCGACGTCCGCCGTCTCGGCATCCACGAGCTCGACCGCCTGGCGCCGGCACGCTTCGACGCCGCCTGCTCGAATTTCGGTCCGCTCAACTGCGTCGCCGAACCTGCCGGCAGCCGCCCGCGCCATCGCCAGGCGCCTCCGCCCCGGCGGCATGCTGGTGGCGTCGGTCATCGGCCGCGTCTGCCCGTGGGAGATCGCGCTCTATCTGGCGCGCGGCGACTGGCGGCGCGCCCGGCGTCCGCTTTTCGCGCGCGTTCGTGCCGGTGCCGCTTGAACGGCGGCGCGTCTGGACGCGGTACTACACCCCGGCGAGTTCGAGCGGGCGTTTGTCGCGGCCGGCTTCGCGCGCCAATCCCTGCGCGCGCTCGGCGCTGCTCGCGCCGCCACCGTACCTGCGAGGGGTTCGCCGCTCGCCATCCGGCCCTGGTGACGCCCTCTGGCGCGTCGACGACGCCGTCGGGCACTGGCCGGGCGTTCGGACGTGGGGCGATCACTTTCTCATCGTGCTGCAGAAGCGAGGAGGGCTCGCGCCGTGAGCGACGCGTGGCTGCCGCGCTTCGCCTGTCCCGACTGCCGTGTGCGCGGCCTCGGGCGAGAACGCCCTTGCGCTGCGCCGTGTGCGGCCGCATCTTCGAACGCAGCGACGGCATCTGCCGGTTTCTCCCGGCGGCACGGCGCCCAGGTCTGCGGAACGCTTCGCCGCGCAGTACCGGCTCGTGCGCGCAGCGCGACGGCTATCGCGCCCGATGGGCCGGACTACTACCGGATGCTGCCGTCGGTTCCGCAGACGATCCGCGCCGCGGCGGACTGGCGCATCCGCCGCGAGAGCTATGCGCACCTGCAGCGCCACGTGCTTCCGGCGGTCTGGCAGGGACCGATCCGCGTGCTCGATCTCGGCGCCGGCAGCGGCTGGCTGTCGCATCGGCTCGCCTCGCTCGGCCATCACGTCGTCGCGGTCGATCGCCTCGACGACGAACGGGACGGCCTCGGCGCGTGCCGGCACTACCCGGTCGCGTTCGCGGCGGTGCAGGCCGACTTCGACGCGCTGCCGTTCGCGGCCGGCCAGTTCGACCTCGTCGTGTTCAACGCGTCGCTGCACTACGCCGAGCAGCCCGACCGCGACGCTCGCAGAGGCCGCCGCGTGTGCTCGCCCCGGCGGCGCGCTCGCGGTGATGGATTCGCCGATGTTTGCCGACGACGAGGCCGGACGGGCGATGGTCGCCGACGAGAACCAGCGCCTGCGCGCCGAGTACGGCGTCGCGGACGTCGGTACGCCCGGGCGTCGGCTTTCTGACCTTCGCGCGGCTGGAACGGGCCGCAGCCGCGCTCGGGCTGCCGCTCGCGGTTCGTGCCGTCGCGGGGCCGCTCGGCTGGCGGGCGCGCCGGCAGCTGGCGCGCTGGCGCATCGGCCGGTCGCCGGCCGCGTTCGGCGTGTGGGTGGCCCGATGATCGTCCTCTTCAATCCGCTGTCGACGACGCCGGGCAAGCAGCCGCTGCCGCTGTCGCTGCTGTCGCTGGCGGCGGTGCTCGAGCGCGCCGGGATCGCCTGGGCGCTCGTCGACGGCAACATCGACGGCCGATCCCGCCGCGGCGATCATCGGCACGGTTCTCGGCTGACCCCGCGTCGGGCCGGGCGACGCCGGCGCTGCTCGCGGTCACCGTCATGCCCGGCCCGCAGCTGACGCAGGCGGTGCCCGTCTGCCGCGCGTTCAAGGCGGCGCTCCCGGACATGCCGATCGTCTGGGGCGGCTACTTTCCGACGCAGCACGCCGACACGGTGCTCGCCGCGCCGTTCGTCGACTTCGTGATCCGATCGCAGGGCGAGCGGCCGCTGCTCCAGCTGGTCGACGCGCTCTCGAGAACGGTGGCGGCGTCGAGTCGGTGGCCGGTCTGTCCGCCTGGAGCTCGAGCCGGACGCCGAAGGTGCCCCGGCAGATCGTCCACAACCCGACCGGGCCGATGATCGCCGCTCGACGACCTGCCGGATCTGCCGTACCACCGCGTCGACATGGCGCGCTACCTCCACCCGACCTATCTGGGACGGCGGACGGTCGCGCACAACTCGTCGTTCGGCTGTCCGTTCTCCTGCAGCTTCTGCGCGGTCGTCGCGATGACGAACCGGCGCTGGCTGGCGCAGTCGCCGGCGCGCATCGAGCGCGTCGCTCCGCGCACCTGGTCGCAGCGCTACCGCGTCGACGCGGTGCAGATGCACGACATGGACTTCTTCATCTCCGAGGCGCGCGTCGCGGAGTTCGCCGAGCGCATCGCGCCGCTCGGCATCACGTGGTGGGCGCTCGGCCGCGTCGACACGCTGATGCAGTACTCCGACGCGACCTGGCGCGGCGATGGCGCGCTCGGGGCTGAAGATGGTGTTCTCCGGCGCCGAGTCCGCGTCGGACGCCACGCTCACGGCGATGAACAAGGGCGGCAAGGCCGTCGCCGCAGCTGGCCGCTCGAGCTGGCCCGGCGGATGCGCGCTACGGCGTCGTGCCCGAGTTCTCGTTCGTGCTCGGCTCTCCGCCCGATCCGCTCGGCGACATGGCCGCGACGTTCGAGTTCATCCGCACGCATCAAGCGGGTCAATCCGGCGACCGAGATCATCCTCTACACCTACACGCCGGTGCCGATGGACGGCACGCTGTACGCCGAGGCCGCGGCGCCTCGGGTTCGCGTTCCCGCGACGCTCGACGAGTGGGCGTCCGACGAGTGGCAGCAGCTGATGATGCGCCGCGGCGACGGCATCCCGTGGATCGACGGGACGGTCCGGCGCCGCGTCCGCAACTTCGAGCGCGTGCTGAACGCGTTCTACCCGACCGTCACCGATCGCCGGCTGACGCCGGCGCGCCGCGCCGTGCTCAAGGCGGCCAGCGCGTGGCGCTACGCGCTGAAGGTGTACGCCGCGCCCGTACGAGCTGCGGGCGCTGCAGCGCCTGATGCACTACCAGCGGCCGGAGACGACGGGGTTCTGAATGACGGGGATTCGTCTCGCTGGTTCGACGTCCGCCGAGCTGTCCGGTGCTGCCGGCGCGCGAGGCGCTACGCGCTCTGGGCCGAGACCTATCCGCCGCGGCCGCACAACCCGCTGATGGAAGCGGAGCAGTCGGTCGTCGGCGCCGATGCTCGATCGGCCGCAGCCGCGCCGCGCGCGCTCGACGTCGGCACGGGCACCGGCCGCTACCTGCCGCTGCTGCAGTCGGCCGGCGCCAGGCTCGTCGTCGGCATCGACCTGTCGCTGGCGATGCTCGCGCACGCGCTGCCGGCCGCCCGCACGCGTCTGCGCGGACGCCTGCCGGCTGCCGTTTCGCGACGCGTCGTTCGACCTCGTCTGCTCGTCGCTGATGGTGGGCGATCGTCGACCGGCTGGCCGACTGGGTGGCGGAAGCCGCGCGCGTGCTCGCGCCAGGCGGACACCTCGTCTACTCGGACTTTCATCCGTCGTGGGGCGCGCTGGGCTGGCGCCGGACGTTCACGACCACGGACGGCCGCACGTTCGCGCTGCCGTACCACGCGCAAACCATCGACGAGCATCTCGGGCGCTCGCGGCCACCGGCCTCGAGGTGCGGCCCATCCGCGAGCCGCGCGTCGACGGCCGCCCTGCGCCCGTCGTCGTCGCGTTCCACGCCGCGAAACCAGGACCGTTCGTCGTCGAACGGCAGCGGCACTGGCCCCGTTGACGTCGATCGCTTCCGCGCCGGCGGGTTGCGCCGGTGGGGTGGATGGTGGTGGCGGAGGGGAAGGCCGTGCTTCGTCAACGCGCGGGTGCTGACGCCGGACGGCACCGCCGCCTCGCTTCGGTTCGACCAGGTGATCCTGGATGTCGACGGCTCGCCCGCGGCCGGCGACGCGGTCGTCGATCTCGCGGGTGCGTTCGTCCTGCCCGGGCTGATCAACGCGCACGATCATCTCGAGCTGAACCACTACGGGCCGCTGAAGGGACGTCCCGCCTATGAGAACGCGACCGCCTGGATCGACGATCTGCGTCCGGCGCTCCAGCGCGACCCGTCGATTCGCCCGGAACCAGGCCTACCCGCTGGCTGCGCGGCTGTTCATCGGCGGGCTGAAGAATCTGCTCGCCGGCGTGACCACGGTCGCGCATCACAACCCGTGTACCGCGAGTGCGGCCGGCAGTTGCCGGTCCGCCTGGTCGACCGTACGGCTGGGCGCATTCGTTCGCGCTCGAGCGGCAGCCGGTCGGCGCGCACGGCGAGCCGGGCGGCGACGTGCGGGCGAGGTGTCGCGAAACGCCGTCGGACATGCCGTTCATGGTGCACGCCGCCGAGGGCGTCGACGAAGCGGCCGCCGCGGAGCTCGCTCGACTCGAGGCGATCGGTTGCCTCCGGGCGAACACCGTGCTCGTCCACGGCGTGGCGCTGACACCCGGTCGGTGGGCCGCGATCGCTGCCAGCGGGACGAGCCTCGTCTGGTGTCCGGCGTCGAACCTGTTTCTGTTCGACCGCACGGCGCCCGTTCGCGCCTGCCTCGACCTGGCGCCGGCGCGCAGGCACACCGATTGCGCTCGGCACCGACTCGCGGATCACCGGCTCGCGCGACCTGCTCGACGAGATCCGCCTGGCCGCCTCGTTCGAGGTCTCGGCTGCAGAAGCGTTGCGGATGGTCACGACATCGCCAGCGCGCATCTTCCGGCTCCGACATGGCGGCGCCATCCAGCGAGGGGCTCCTGCCGATCTCGTGGTCCTGCCGCCAGCCGCCGCGACGGCGGCCGACAGCCTGCTGCGCACGTCCAGGAGCGACATCTCGCTCGTCGTCATCGACGGAGTCCCGCTGGTCGGCTCGCCAGCCCTTGCGTCGGTCTTTTCGGCACGGGGTCTCGCTGCCGTGCCTATCGCGATCGACGGTCGCGTCCGGTTGATCGCCCGCCGCCTGGCCCGCGCGATTTCTGCGTGTCCGATTCGGGAGCCGGGGGTGGGAACCTAGATGGCGGGCAGGCGTGCGACGGGGCAGCGCGCGGGGCACAAGTGAAGAGAGGTTTGCGCCTGCGGCCATCCCGAGCCGAGGACAGGGGATCCGAGGCGAGGGATCGGCGTCAGTTCGCGCTGGGGGTGGGGCCCCAGCGCAAGTGAGAGAGGTTGACCCGGCCCGCGAGCCTTGATGCTATCGAGCTCTGTAAATTGTTTCGAACTGGCGGGCCGTGAAGTCCGCATCGTGGGCAAGGGTCCAGGCGCGGGCGGCCTCGGCGAGGGCGTGGCGGCGAGGCGGGTCGTGGAGGAGATCGAAGACGGCGTCGGCGAGTGGTCTCGGGTCGCCCGGCGTGACGGCGATCGCGCGGTCGGGGGCGAAGTCTGCAATGTAGCCAACGGCGCTGCCTACCGTGGGCACGCCGCACGCGGACGCTTCGAGCGTGGCGACGTGGGCCGCCTCGTGCCGCGACGAGACCACGTGCAGGTGGGCGCGCTGATAGAGCAGCCGCAGCTGCGGCGAAGTGAGCCGGCCATGGAACGAGACCCGATCGCCGACGCCGAGCGTCTCGGCCAGCCGCTGGATGTCGCCGTCGAGCGTGTCCTCGCCGGCAACGTCCAGGCGGACGTCCAGGTGCCGTTCGGTCAACATCTTGAACGCCTGCAGGAGCGTCCGCTGGTCCTTGACCCGGTTGAGGCTCGCCACATGGATCAACCGCCACGGCGGACTGTCGACGCGGGGTGCGGGCACGAAGAGGGCCGTGTCGACCCCGATCGGGACGAGCGCGGCGGAAACGCCGTGCTCGCTGGCGAGGCGCTGCTGGTAGACACTGCAGACCGTCACACAACTGGCCAGCCGCGCCGCTGCCGACACGGCCAGACGTTGGCGCGAGCGCCGCTGCAGACCGTAATCGATCTCGGGCAGCGCGGCGAACTCCCCGCTGTCGAACGTGACGACGGAGCGGATCCCGAGCCGTCGGCCGGCCGATGCCGCGACGAAGCCGGCCGGGAGCGCCATGTAGCCGTGCAGCACGTCCGCCATTGGCGTCTGGCGAAGCGCGCGCACGAGCGCGGCATACTGTCGCCACAGGCCACGGGGCCGGCCCAGATCGTGAACGGTCGCGCCAAGCAGCTCGTAGTGTCGCGGTCGGTCGTGGTACTGGAGGACGTAGACCGACACCTCGTGCGAACGCGCGAGCCGTTCGACCAGCCACAGCAGCGCCGGCGTGACCCGCTCGCGCGCGCTTTCGTCGAATCCACCCGCCGCCACGAGGGCAATGCGCACGGCGCATGGTACCTTCGCCCCGCCCCCCCATGCACATCGTGCAGGTGAACTACGCCTACGCACCGGATCTGACCGATCCCGGAGCGCTGCTCGATCGGTATTCCACGTTGACCGGGTGGAGCGAGGCAGTGCTTCGTGGGCTGACAGGGCCGGAGCAGGTCGGGAAGGTCGGGAGAGTCGGGAAGGTCAGTGTCGTGCAGCGGTTCACGCAAGACGCCGTCATCAGACGAGAAGGCGTCGAGTACGTGTTCTGCCGCGAGGCGGGCGGACCCATTCCGCGCCGCTGGTCAGTGTGTCGCACCGTCGCGCGCGCGGTAACAGCGCTCCGGCCTGACGTGGTGCACGTCAATGGACTCGGCTTCCGGGTACCGACAAGATGGCTCCGCCACGTGATTCCGGCATCGACCGCGATTGTCGTCCAGGATCACGCCGGCAGGCCGCCTCGCGGAGGGTGGCTCAGTGGCCGCGTCCAGCGCTGGCTCGCGGCGGCGGCCGATGCCTACATGTTCACGGCCACTCCGCAGGCTTCGCCCTGGCGACAGGCTGGCCTGATCGCACCGCGCCAGCCGGTGCACCAGGTCCTCGAGTCGAGCACGACGCTTGTCGCGGTGCCGCGAGACGTCGCACGCGGACGCGCCGCTTCAGAGAGTCCACGGGGTATGCCGGCCATCCTCTGGGTGGGCCGCCTGAACACGAACAAGGATCCGCTGACGGTGCTCGACGGCTTCGAAATCGCCGTCCATGACCTCCCCGACGCGACCTTGACGATGGTGTATGGAGAGGCGGCGCTGGAAGCCTCTGTTCGCGAGCGTGTTGAGGCATCGGCGGCGCTCAAGTCGCGCGTGCGGCTGGTGGGGCGCGTGACCGCCGAGCGGATGCCCGCTTTCTATGGCGGCGCCGATCTCTTCGTTCTCGGCAGCCATCACGAGAGCACCGGATACGCGCTGCTCGAGGCGCTGGCCTGCGGCGTCGTCCCCGCAGTGACCGACATCCCCTCGTTCCGGGTGATGACCGCGGACGGTCGCCTCGGCCGGCTCTGGCCGCCGGGCAACGCCGATGCGTGCGCCCGTGCTCTTGTCGAGTCCGCTCGCCTCGATCTGGCGGCCGAGCAGCGGCGTGTGCTCGCGTACTTCGATCAGGAGCTCAGCTGGCCGGCCGTCGGCCGACGCGCAATCGAGATCTACGAGGAGGTCGTCACCGGACGACGTTCTCTCTTCCCCGATCCCTGATCCCTGATCCCTGTTCCCTGTTCCCCGTTCCCCGTTCCCCGTTCCCGAGTGGTACACTGCCCGATGGAGGTTGTCGTCGAACGCTTCGAGCACAACGGGGTGAGCCTGGTCGTTGAGACGCTTGGGGTCCCCGGCACCCGGCATCTCGTCTTTCTTCACGGCTGGGGCGCGACCCGCGAGAGCCTTCGCGGCATCGCCACGCTCTTTCCAACACGACGTACCGCGTTCACCTCGTCGACCTGCCTGGCTTCGGTCGAGGCGCCGCCTCCGCCGCCTGACTGGGACACCATCCACTACAGCGACCTGGTCCAGCAGTACCTGCTGGAGCGCACGGGCGGATCGGTCGTGCTGGTCGGTCATTCGTTCGGCGGACGCCTCGCGATTCGCCTCGCGTCGCGCCGCCTGCCCCATATTCGCGCCATCGTCCTCATGGGGGTTCCCGGCCTGCCGCTGCAGCCGTGGTCGCTGCGCTGGATCCGAAGCCGCTGGATCCGGGGGCTGCGGCGCGCCTTGACGTTGGCCCGGCCCATCATCGGGCCGTCCGCGCTCGAGTGGCACACGAAGCGCTTTGGCTCGAAGGACTACCTGGCGGCGGGCGATCTGCGCACGGTGCTCGTGAAGGTCGTCAACGAAGATCTGACCGAGAGCGCGCGAGCCGATCGCGTGCCCTGCGTTCCTGCTTTGGGGAAACGAGGATACGCGAGACGCCGCCGTGGCTGGCGCACCGGTACCGCGCGCTGATTCCGGGACCGGCGACCGTCGAGCTCCTGCCGCACAAGGATCATCATCTCTACACCGGTACCGGCGCGCACCTCTGCGCGGCGCGGATTCGCGCGTGGCTGCCGACGCATGTCGATGTCCTAGCTTCTGGCTGCTGGCTCGTCGGGGCTGCGGCGGTCACGGCGCGGCTCGTCTGGATGCGGCTGCTGGCGTATCTTCGCTACTTCCAGCAGGAAGGGTACGAGCCTCTCCGGTTCCTGAAGTGGACGAACGTGCGATCGCTCACGGATCCTGCCTTCTGGCTCGCGGTTGGGTGCTGCGTGGCTCACCGCCGACCCGCCCGTGGCTCGCGGGTCTGGCGTTTGTCGCCGGGCGGGCTGGCGCTCGCGTGGCTGCAGCCGGATCCGAGCCGATCGGGAAAGATTCCGCTGCGGCTGACCTGGCGCGCCACGCGCGTGCTCACGGTGGCGGCAGCATTCGGTGGGCTGCTGTGGCTGGCTCTCATGCGCTTGTCTACTGGACCGGTCTGCTCGCGTCCGGCCTTTACCGTGGCCGCGATCCTGGTCGCGCTCCGCCGCTGCTCCTCGTGGCCGCCAACGCCGTGCTCGCGCCGTACGAGCAGCACGTGCAGCGTGGCTACGAGGCCGAGGCCGCTCGCGCGCGTCGCCGACCTCAGACCCGTTCATCGTCGGCATCACCGGAAGCTACGGGAAGAGCAGCACGAAGTCGATGCTCGCCCACATCCTCCAGTTCGATGCGCCGACGCTGGCGGCGACGGGCAGCATCAATACGCTCATGGGCGTCACGCGCCACATCCGCGAGGAGCTGGTCCTCGGCCACCGGTTCATGGTGGTGGAGATGGGCGCGTTCAAGACCGGATCGATCCGGCGCCTGTGCCAGCTGACGCCGCCCGATCGGCGGCCATCGTCACGGCCGTCGGCGACATGCACCTCGAGCGCTTCGGCTCGCCCGAGGAGATCGTCACGCGCCAAGAGCGAGCTGGCCGAGGCGCTGCCCGACGGCGGGCCTGCTCGTCGTCAACGCGGACAGCCCCGGAGCGCTTGACGATCGCGCAGGCGTGCGATCGAAGCGTCGCGTGCTGCTGTACGGCGAAACGTCGACCGAGGATCTGGCGACGCGGCTCGAGCACGTGGTCAGTTCTCGAAGCAGGGAACATCCTTCGTGCTGCGGACGCAGGACCGCACATTCCACTGCTTCACGCCGCTGCATCGGACGGCCGATCGTGCTCAACCTGGCCGGCGCCTTCACGCTGGCGGCAGCGCGTTGGCGTCGATCCGGACGTGATCGTCGCCGCGCTTGCGGACGCTCAAGCCGGTGTCGAACCGGCTCGAGGTCGTGGAGGAGAAGCGGCGTCACCTGGATTCGCGATGCCTACAATTCGAATCAGTTCGGCTTCCGCGCGGCGCTCGAGGTGGCGGCGCGCGCTGCCGGTCGACTCGACGGTTCCTGGCGACGCCAGGAGTCATCGAGCTCGGCGCCGCTGCAGGTCGACGGTGAACCGCGCGCTGAGCCGCGAAGCGTGCGGCGGTCTGCGACTCGACCCTCGTCGTGTCGGAGACCAATCGCGACGCATTCGTCGCCGGACACCGGGACGCGGGGCGCGAGGATCGCCTGGTGCCGGTCGCGAGCCGCACCGAAGCCTTCGAGTGGCTCAAGGCGCACGTCGACGGACGGCGATGCCGTGATTCTCGAGAACGATCTGCCCGATCTGTACGAGCGGCGACGGGCGTGTTCTGGAGAGCGGGTCCGGTCATGAGCGCCGCGTCGCACCGTGCGGTGCTGTTCGGCGGGCGCTCGCTCGAGCACGACGTCTCGGTCGTCAGCGGTCTGCAGATCCTGCACGCCCTCGATCCGGACACGCTGCACGCCGGTGCCGGTCTACATCGATCAGCAGCTCCGGTGGTGGATCGGCGACGACTCTGTGGCGCACGCGAGGCGTTCAAGGGTGGCGGCCCGGATCGGTCGCGACTGACCGAAGTGGCTCTGTCTCCGGGCTTCGGCTCGTCCACGCTCGAGCCGGTGGGTGATCGGGCTGGCGGTCTTCGCGATCCGATGTCAAGGTCGACGTGTTCGTGCCGGTTCTTCACGGCACGTTCGGCGAAGACGGCGCGATCCAGGGCCTGCTCGAGCTCGGCGGCTGCGCGTACGTCGGATGCGGCGTTCGGCGCGTCGGCCGTCGGCATGAACAAGCGGTTCACGAAGGTCATCGCTCAGCAGACGGACGTGCCCGTCGTGCCGTGGATTTCGTGCGAGCGCGCGCGTGCTCGATCGCGGATCGCGATGGCTGCACGACGTGCCCGACGAGGTCGGCGGCGGCGTTCGGCTGGCCGGTCATCGTCAAGCCGTGCAACCTCGGATCGAGCGCGGGCGTGTCGACGGCCGCGACGCCAGACGAGCTGGTCGGCGGGCGTGCTCAGAGTGTTCGAGTACGACGTCGAGGCGCTCATCGAGCCGTTCATCAAGAATCGGCTCGAGCTGAACGTGGCCGTCGCCGGCCTCGACGAGCCGGTGGCCTCGGTCACGGAGATGCCGGTGACGAGCAAGGATGCGCCGCTGTCGTTCAGCGAGAAGTACAAGCGGCAGGGCGGCAAGAGCATCGGCTCGAGCGAGGGCATGGCCGGCGCGCTGCGCGTGCTGGACCCGTCCGACCTGCCGGAAGAGCTGCGCGCCCGCGCGCAGCGCTACGCGACCACGGTCTTCGCCGCGCTCGGCTGCGAGGGCATCTCGCGGATCGACTTCCTCATCGATGCGCGACACCGGGACGCTGTACTTCAACGAGATCAACACTCTGCCCGGGTCGCTGGCGTTCTATCTGTGGTCCGCCGCACCGCACTACTGGACGATCACCGAGCTGCTGGCTCGCCTCATCGATCGCGCGGAACGGCTGCGAGCCGTCAAGCGCGGACTGCAGCGCCGGCCGCCCGCGGATCTCCGACTGCTTTAGAGGTCGACGGCTCAGGGCTCTGGATTGGTCGGCGTACTGGTGCCCGCCGGGCGAGGCGTACCGGCTGCCGCGTCGGGCGTCGTGCGCCGGGAAGTTGACCGTCGCTTTTACCCTGTCGATCCCACGGCGACTACGGGTTCTTCCATCCCCTGCCATTCACGGCATGCACCGGCACGGCTGGTGCGAACGCATCGGATCGCGGAGAAACGAAGTCGCCGTGATGAATCGCGACGGCCAACTTCCGGACACGGCTTCCGTCGGCGCACGACGACTCCCCGTCATCCGGTACCCCTCGCCCGGCCGGCGGATACGACGGAGTCGGGAATGCCGGTGCCAGTCGACTGCGTTTGGCGGTGGACTTCGTGGTCCGCTCGGCGCGCTGCTTCATGGCGACGCGGGGGGCGATCGGGCCTGCTAACACACGACCCTGCTATGCTTGACCCATGTCAGGTCCATTGCCGCGCACGATGGCGAGCGAACTCGATGCGTTCGTGCGGGACAAGTACCTTCGAGTTGTGGCGGGCCGTGCAGGACATCCCCGAAGAGTAGACGGCCCCGATTGCTGTAGGCTCAAGGCTCAGGAGCCCTCAAACTACGCCAGGAAGGACGGTAAGCCGATGCGTCGATCCTTTGCGCGCCGCAACGCGTCACGACTTGCGGTGGTGCTCCTGGGTGTGCTCGCGGTTTGGACCACCCAGGCGCGGAGCGCGGCCAGTCATGCCCAGACCGGTGCCACCTGGGCCGCCCGGACGCCCGACGGTCAACCGGATCTGCAGGGGATCTGGACGAACTCGACCTTGACGCCGCTGGAGCGCCCGGCCGCCCTTGGGCAGAAGCAGTTCTACACCGACGAGGAACTGGCCGGGCTTCAGCGCCAGAGGGCGCAGGCCGATCACGATCGTCCCCCGTCACGCGCCGGCGACCCAGGCACCTACAACCAGTTCTGGTGGGACGAAGGCCAGCTCCTGCGGCAGACGTCTCTCATCGTCGATCCGCCGGATGGCCGGATCCCGAAACTCACCCCGGAGGGCGAGCGACGACGTGCCGCGCGCCGGGCGGCCGGGTTCGATGGCGCCGACGGCCCGGAAGATCGCAATTTATCGGAACGGTGCATCACCAGGGGAGCCCCGAAGCTGCCGGGCGGCTACAACAACAACTTCCAGATCGTGCAGACGCCGCACCATGTCGCGATCTTCCAGGAGATGATCCACGAGACGCGCATCATTCCGATTGACGGACGCCCCCACGCCCCGGAGCGGGTCCGGAGCTTTCTCGGCGATTCCCGTGGACGCTGGGAGGGCAACACGCTCGTCGTGGACACGACGAACTTCAACGACAAGGTCGCCCTGACGTCCTACAACTGCTGTGGGGGCGCCGCCGAGCACCTTCACGTGGTCGAGCGCTTCACCCGAACCGACGCGCACACGATCGACTACCAGTACACCGTCGACGATCCCACGACGTTTACGCGGTCATGGACCGTCAAGGTGCCCATGAGGCGGATGGACGGTCCGCTGTACCAGGTACGCGTGCCACGAAGGGAACTACAGCATGGTGGGGATTCTCAAGGGGCATCGCGCGCAGGAGAAGTTCGCGGGCGAGTCGCCCGCGTACTCCGCGGTCAGAGGCTCCTCGCCTCCGTCACCTCCGTTGGCTCGGCAGGGCGAACACGAAGATCGCGTTCCCGCCGCTCGGCCTCTTGATCTCCGGGGCCATCACGATCGGAATCGTCGTGCCCCAGCTCGCGGCGCCGATGCCCGACCGGCACCGCGACGTACTGACGTCCGCCGACCGCATACGTGATCGGAAATCCCTGCGGCGAGGTCGTCAGTCGGTTCTGCCACAGGAGCGTGCCGCTCGCGACATCGTAGGCGTTGATGTAGCGGTTCCAGTCGCCGACGAACACGAGGCCGCCCGCCGTGGTGAGCGCCGCCGTGTTGAACGGCGCCCGCTGGCGATGCAGCCAGAGGATCCGGCCCGTGGCGCTGTCCATGGCGACGAACTGCGCGAGGTTGTCGCCGCTCTCGGGGTGATAGTAGTTCTCCCGCCGGCCCTGGCCGAGGCCGCCGCCTCCTTCGACTTTCGGCACGTCGGCGAAGGTGCCCTTCTGGCAGGTCATCAGCAGCGGGATGTAGAAGGCGCGCGTCTCGGGATGAAACGCCATGGCGCGCCAGCTCTTGAAGCCCGCGGTGCTCGGGCAGAAGTCGATCTGCTGGCCGAGCGCCGGAATCATGCCGGGGCGGTACGTGACCTTGCCCGTCGTTCGATCGACATCGCACCAGGTTCTGGTACCCGATGTCCTCGGCGCTCACGAACCGGCCGTTCTGCCGATCGAGCTGCCAGAGAATGCCGAGCTTGCCCATCTTGAAAAGCGACTTACGCGGGCCGGCGTCCACGAGGATGTTCTCGAACACCTCGTCCATGTCGTGCGTCTCGCCGGGGAGCAGCTGGTTGTGCCAGACGATCTTTCCCGTGTCCGGGTCGAGCGCCAGGACCGTGTTCGAGTAGAGCGCGTCGCCATCGGTGCCGCGGGCCGCACGCGTCCAGGGCTTGGCCTGCGCCGTCGACCAGTAGGTGAGGTTCAGCACCGGATCGTAGCTGCCGGTGATCCACGTGTCGGCCCCGGCGCGGAACACCAGCGGCAGGTCGCCCCAGCTATCGCCGCCCGGCTCACCAGGACGGGCCACCGTCGAAGTCCGCCACAATTCCTTGCCGGTCCGCGCGTCGTGCGCGGTGATGGCGCATTTCTGCTGGTGGAAGAACTCGCAGCCCTGGAGACCGGAGATGATCTTGCCCCGGACGACGAGCGCTGGCGTCGAGAAGTAGAGCCGCTGTTTCGGATCGGCTACCTCGACGTCCCAGACCACACGTCCCGAGCGCGCGTCGAGGGCCACCAGGTGGGCGTCGGCCGTATTCACGAAGATCTTGTCGTCGTAGATGCTCAAGCCGCGAAGCGGCCGCAGCTCGGCCTGCGCGCGAAGCTCCGCGGATACTCGCGGCGATACTCCCACAGGAGATCGCCGTTGGCCGCGTTCAACGCCTGGACCGTGCTGCCAGGGTTCGCAAGGTACATCACACCGTCGTGCACGAGCGGTGTCGTCTGCTGGTTGCCGGGCTGCATCGCCCACGACCACGCGAGCTGCAGCTGGCCCGACATTCTGCCTGGTGATCTGATCGAGCGGGCTGTAGCTCCAGGCGTCGTAGGTCCGCCGCGACTGGAGCCAGTCGGAGGGTGAAGGACTCCGCAGCATCTCGTCCGTGACCGGACGAAACGTCCCCACCTGGGCGAACGTCCCCAGCGTGGCAACGACGACGAGGGCGATCGCGACGATTGGTCCGCGCGCGCTGGTCTTCATGAGGCCCTCGGTTCCGCGTGGCGTTCACTGGTCACGCCTGACCCTGCCCGAAGCGCACTATACATCCGAATTTTCGGGGACACCCGTGTTATCGTCCCCGTCGGCGTGGGACGCGTGCTGGCTAGAGGAGGCTGCGATGGTGACTCTCCGATGGACGCTGGTCGGCGTGGCGATCGTCCTGGGCACGGCGTTCGCTGCCGCTCAACAGGGAGCGCGCGGCGGCGAGTGGACTCGATACGGCGGCGACGCCGGAGCCACCAGGTACGCACCCCTCGATCAGATCAACAAGGACAACGTCTCGCGGCTTCGCGTGGCGTGGCAGCGGCCGGCGGTCGACGCGAGCATCAGCGCGAAGGTCCCGGACTTCTCCTATTCGAACAACTTCCGCGCGACGCCGCTGATGATTGACGGCGTGCTGTACAGCCCGAACGGCATCGGGCTGGTCGAGGCGTTTCATCCGGGCACCGGGAAGACGCTCTGGGTCCAGCAACCGTTTCCCGACGATCCGGGACAAGGGCTTCGTGGCGACAGCGCGCGCGGCGTGGCGTACTGGGCCGACGGGACCGCGCGGCGTCTCTTCGTGATCCGCGGCGAGTACCTGATCGCGCTCGACTCGCGCACCGGCACGCCGGTGACGACGTTCGGCGACAAGGGTCGCGTCAACCTGCGGCCGGGCCTCGGCCCTCGCGCGACCCGGTATGCGTGGACCGGCGCGCCGCAGGTCTGCCGCGACGTCGTCATCGTCGGCGTGGGGATCGGCGGCATCGATGTCGGACCGGCCGATGCGCAAGGAGGCGGCGCCGGGACTCGTGCAGGCGTTCGACGTGCGCACCGGCAAGCCGCGATGGACGTTCAATCCGATTCCGCGGCCGGGCGAAGTCGGCAGCGAGACCTGGGAGAACGACTCCTGGTCGTACAGCGGCGAGGCGAATCTGTGGTCGCTCATCAGCGCCGACGAGGAGCAGGGGCTGGCCTATCTGCCGCTGACGGCCCCGACCAACGACATGTACGGCGGGCACCGGCTCGGCGACAATGTCTTTGCCAACACGCTCGTGTGCGTCAGGTGTCTGACGGGCGAACGCGCGTGGCACTATCAAATCGTCCACCACGATTTGTGGGACTACGACCTGCCGGCGGCTCCGATCCTCGTCGACATCAGAGTCGACGGGAAGCCGATCAAGGCGGTCGTGCAGCTCACGAAGCAGGCGTTCGCGTTCGTCTTCGACCGTACGACCGGGCAGGCCCGTGTGGCCGATCGAAGAGCGGCCGGTTCCCGCGTCCGACACGCCGGGGGAACGCACCGCGCGCACGCAGCCGTTTCCCACCAAGCCGCCGGCGTTCGATCGCCAGGGCGTCTACGATCGACGATCTCATCGACTTCACCCCGGAGCTGCGCGCTGAAGCGGTCGAACTCTTGAAGCACTACCGCATTGGTCCTCTCTTCACGCCGCCGACCGTGCGAGGAGATGGCCCGGACGGCATCCGGGGCACGATCCAGCTGCCGGGGTCGGTCGGCGGCGCGGACTGGCAGTCCGGGGCGTTCGATCCGGAAACCGGAATGCTGTACGTCCAGTCGATCACCGGTCCGTTCACGGCGGACATCATCAAGGGCGACCCGAAGATCTCGAACTTGAACTACGTGTCCGGCACGCGCGCCTGGACCGCCGGGCCGCAGGGCCTGCCGCTGTTCAAGCCGCCGTACGGCCGCATCACCGCCATCGATCTGAACAAAGGCGATCAGGTGTGGATGGTGCCGAACGGCGAAGGGCCCCGAAACCATCCGCTGCTGAAGCCGCTGAATCTTCCGTGGCTGGGCAATCCTGGCCGCAGCGCGCCGCTCGTGACGAGAGACGCTGCTCTTTGTCGGAGAAGGCGACCCGGTCATGTCGTCGCTCGGATCGCGACTGCGGCCCGAGATGCCGGCGTCTCTCGCGCCCGGCGCCGGCGGCAGGAAGTTTCGCGCGTACAACAAGGCGACCGGCGCGATGCTGTGGGAGACCGAGCTGCCCGCCGGCACGACCGGCGCGCCGATGACCTACATGTTCGAGGGCAAGCAGTACGTCATCGTGGCGATCGGGAGCAGAGAAGCCGGGAGCGCCGGGTTCGTCGCCCTGAGCCTTCCGTAAAAGACTAGAGAGCTTTTCACATTGGTGTAGCACGTGAAAAGCCGCTGTCGTCCTTGGGCGCTTGGTTCTTAGTCCTTCGATGGTCCGTGGTCCCTGGCCCTTGGTGTGAGATCCCGCGTCTGGCCGACGTCGCACTAGGCCGCCAAGGACACCCAAGGGCCAAGGCCAGCCTAAGACCGAAGGCCGAAGCACCAGGGACGAATCGGCGACACCGAAGGGGAAAGTGCTCTAAGGCTTCGACAGCTCGTCGTACAGCCCGTGCAGCGCCTCGGGCTGAAACGGCCAGTTGAGGTCGTCGAGCTTGATGCCGCTCGCGATGTCTGTCTTTCTGCCGCCGCCCTTGACGAACGCCGCCATCCGCTCGTTGAGCGTCTGCAGCTTGTTCCTGAAGGTGCGCACGTCGTTCTTGGACAGCATCGGCCCATGGCCGGGAATGGCGGTCTCGAAGTCGATCGCGAGCATCTTGTCGAGCGTGGCCACCCATTCCCTGCCGCTGCCGTTGCCGGCCGTGTAGTCCATGTTCGGCGTGAGGATGGTGCCCTGCGACCGCTTGCCCCAGACCACGAGATCGCCGGTGTGCACGGTCCGCAGATCGGGGAAGTAGATCACCGAGTCGCCGTTGGTGTGTCCGCGTCCCAGGTAGCGCATCTGCACCTCGGCGCCGCCCAGGAACACGGACTGCTGATCGGTGTAGACGATGCGCCCCGGGCCGGCCAGCTTGCTGCGTGATCATGTTGGCGCGCGCGTTGCGGTGCATCAGGATCTCGGCGGTCTTCAGGAACTGCTCGTTGCTGCCGGTGTGGTCCCCGTGCTGGTGGGTGCTGAGCACGTACTTGATCGGCTGCGGCGACACGCTCTTCACCTTGCCCACGATGTCCGAGTACAGCGTCGGCAGCTTCGAGTCGACGATGATGACGCCTTCGCTGGTGACCCTGACCGCGACGTTGCCGCCCGTGGCCGCGCCGTCGTACCCTGGGATCACGAACAGCCCGTCGGCGAGCTTCATGATCGCCGTCGAGTAGGGTTCTCCCTTCGGCTGCTGGCCTCCAGCCGCCCTGACCGCCACCAGCGCGACCAGCGCAACGAGCAGCACCAGAACATCCTTCAGCGGGCTCGCGACCTCTCGCATGACGACCTCCCAGGGAACAGGGAAAACAGGGAACAGGGAACAGGGAACCGGGAGCTAACTTTACCCAATTCCCGTTCCCTGTTCCCCGTTCTCCGTTCCCCGCTTGATCCCCACCTCCCGACCGACGAGAATGCAGCAACCCGTTCCTTGATTGGAGGCGTTCGATGACCAAGCCCGCCGTCCTTGCCTGCGCTGCCTTCGTGAGCCTTGCTTCAGCAGCCCTGTGGGCGCAGCGCGGAGCGGCCGGCCCGCCCGAACATGCCAAGGTCCCCCCGGTCAACAATCTGCCCAACCCGTACGAGACCGTTCGGAATTGGGGAACGCTTCCGGATGGCCGCCGCTGGGGCTCGGTCAGCGCGGTCAACGTCGACGCTGACGGGAAGCACATCTGGGCCGGCGACCGCTGCGGCGCCAATTCCTGCGCCGGCTCCGACGTGGCCCCCATCGTCAAACTGGATCCGAGCGGGAAGCCAGTGCAGAGCCTCGGCGCCGGGTTGATTCTCTGGCCGCACGGCATGGACGTGGATCGCCAGGGCAACGTATGGGTGGCCGACGCACGATCCGCGAACGAGGGCGAGTTGAAGAAGTTCCCGAACTCCGCCGGCAAGGGGCACGCGGTGATCAAGTTCAGCCCGCAGGGCAAGGTGCTCATGACCCTCGGCACCCCCGGCACCGCCGGGCAACCCGCCCACGCACTTCACGGAACCGAACGACGTGCTGGTGGCGCCCAACGGCAGCATTTTTGTGGCCGAGGCGCACAACGACCAGTTCCTCGATCCGCCAGGAACCGGCGGTGTGGGGCGGATCTCCAAGTTCGCGCCCGACGGAAAGTTCATCAAGAGCTGGGGCAAATGGGGGTACGGGCCCGGCGAGTTCCGTGGCGCCCATTCGCTGGCGATGGACTCCAAGGGGCGGCTGTTCGTGGCGGATCGCGGCAACCGGCGGATCCAGATCTTCGACCAGGAAGGGAAGCACCTCGACACCTGGTATCAGTTCAGCCGGATCAGCGGCCTCTACATCGACGCGAAGGATGTTCTCTACGCGATCGACTCGGAGTCCGACGACGCCTACAACCCGGGCTGGAGGAAGGGGCTTCGCGTCGGCAACGCCGCGACGGGCGAAGTCTGGTACTTCGTTGCGGAGCACACGTCGAAGCAGGCGTCCGGGATGGGCGGGTACGGTTCGATGGGCGAAGGGGTCGCGGTGGATGGCCAGGGGAATGTGTACGGGGGCGAAGTCGGCCCCATCCAGGGGCTCACGAAGTTCATCCCTCGGCTACGGAGATAGTAGGGAACGGGGAACAGGGAACAGGGAACAGGGCACGGGGAACAAGGGCTGGGGGTTTCATGTTCAGAAGAATGCTGACTACGCGGATCGCTGTCGCGGTCTTTGGCGTCGTTGTGGTCTCGGGCGCCATCATGTCCGGTCAGGGGCAGGAGCCGCAGTTCAAGGCGCACCCCGCGACGCAGGAGCCTGCGCGCCTGGTCACCTTGGACAAGCTGAAACAGTGGGAGAAAGAGCTCTCCAACTGGGGACGCTGGGGCAAGGAGGATCAGCGGGGGTTGCTGAACCTGATCACGCCGGAGAAGACGAAGCACGCGACCGCATTGGTCAAGGAGGGCAAGACCGTCACCCTTCAGATCAATCCCATCAAGAAGACGGGCAGCGACACCGGCGGCTTCGGCGAGAACGTGCACCGGATGGCGCGCATCGATCCGAAGACCGGCGCCATTCAAGGCGCGCTCGACATCATCCAGCTGTCGATTCACGACGGTCTCAACTCGCATCTGGACGCGCTCTGCCACTACCAGGGCCCGATTGGCAGAAAACCCGGTGAGCAGGCGGTCAGCTACAACGGGTTCCCGTTTACGCTCACCGCGGCCGGTTGCCAGGAGTCGGCGGCCGATCGCATGGGCCCCGGCTACGTGACCCGCGGTCTGCTCGTGGACCTGCCCCTGATGAAGAAGGTGAAGTGGCTCGAGCCGACGACGCCGATCTTCGCGGAAGATCTCGAGGCCTGGGAGAAGTTCGCCGGCATCAGAATCGGCGCGGGAGACGCGCTGCTCATTCGGAGCGGGCGCTGGGCGAAGCGCGCGGCCGACGGGCCGTGGGCGTACGGCCAGGGCGGTGCGGGCCTGCATGCCTCGGTGCTGCCGTGGCTGCGCGCACGCGATGTGTCGCTGCTCGCCAGCGACGCGGTGAACGACGTGCAGCCCTCCGGCGTCCAGGGCATCAACCGGCCGATTCACCAGGTCACGCAGGTCAACATGGGCCTGCCGATCGTCGACAACGCGTACCTCGAGGACGCCGCCGTCGAAGCCGCGAGGTTGAGGCGGTGGGAGTTCATGTTCACCCTGCACATTTTCCAGCTCCAGGGTGGAACCGCGTCGCCGTTCAACGCACTGGCGACGTTCTAGCTGGCTGAGGTAGGGGATTGTCCTAGGCGCGCGCGGGCACTCGCTTCCCGCCGAGCACGGTCCCGCTCGGGAAGAGCCGCTGGCGCCCGGTGCGCACATTCCCGTAGTTGTCGACGAAGTCGAACGAGCCCTGACGGAGCTCGAGGATGGCGACGTCTGCCGGCGCACCGACGTTGAGCGTCCCGCGGTCGCGGAACACCTCGAACATGCGGGAAGCGTTGACCGTCGCGCGGGCGACTACCTGATCCAGCGACATCCCGAAATCCAGGAACTTCGAGAGGACGTTCGGGAAGTCGATGACTTGCGAGGTGCGTCCCTCGGCTGTCCAGTCTGTCGAGAACGTATCAGGCCAGAAGCCCGCCTGCAGGACGCGGTCGACGATGTCCCATCGGAGGTGGCCGGTTCGTCCATGGCCGACGTCGAACCACACGCCGCGGCGCCGGGCGGCCAGCACTTCGGGCAGGATGCGGCCGGCCTCGTCGACGATGCTGTTCGGCGGCGGCGCAAACATGTGCGTCACGATGTCGCCGGGTTTGAGCAGAGCCAGGAGCTTCGGCAGCGGCGAAACCGTTTGCCCCATGTGGATCATCACCGGCAGGTTGAAGGTCGAGACGGCCTCTTGCGCGCGCCGCAGGACTTCGTGGTCGTCTGCGGCGACTTCCCGTGAGAGTCGGGCCTTGACGCCGACGATCAGCTCGCGGTTCTTCGCGATGGTGTCGCGGGCCGCGCCGACATCCGCCCGGCTGAGGTCCATGGTGTCGCCGCCCGGCAGGACGCCACCGCGCCCGATGTTGACGAGGACGCGGCAGGGCTGCGGCGCCGCCCTGGCGATGGCGATCGTGTCCTGAATACGATCGGCCCCCTGGGATCCGGCGTCGATGAACCCCGTGACGCCGTCCGCGAGGCAGAGCGTCGGGCCGTCCTTGACCCGGGCAGCGTGGGAGTGGATGTCGAGCAGTCCCGGGACGACAATCTTGCCGCGAGCATCGATGGTGTCCACCGCGTCGGCCGCGATCGTTGGCCTCCACGGCGGCGATTCGGCCGGCGGTGATGGCCACGTCGCGGATCGCGTCGAGCCTGAGCGAAGGGTCGATCACGCGTCCGCCCCGGATGATCAGGTCGTACCGCGATTGTGCCGCAGGACTCTCGATGAGGCGACCCAGCACGGCCGAACCCGCGGCGACAGTCCACACGAACTGGCGTCTGTTCATCAGAATCATAAGGGCCTCAGACTCGCCAAAAAGTACCGCGAGCGTTTCGTACGCCGAACCCAGGCCTCGGCTCATACGGCCGGGGTAGAATGCTCCGGTCGCCCACACACCGGATTGTGCACACGGAGCCTCGGAGCATGCAGGCTGGATCGACCCTCGGACACTATCAGGTGGTAGGCCTGCTCGGCAAAGGCGGAATGGGTGAAGTCTACCTGGCCGACGACACGCGGCTCGATCGGCGTGTGGCGCTGAAAGTGCTCAGCCCGGAGCTGGCCTCCGATCCTGCTCGCCGCGAGCGTTTCTTCCGCGAGGCGCGCGCCGCCGCCGCGCTGAACCATCCGAACATCGTCACGATTCACTCGGTGGAAGAAGCGGACGGCGTCGCCTTCCTGACGTTGGAGCTGATCGAAGGCCGGACGCTCGCCGATGTGCTCCCGGCAGCTGGACTCCCCGTCGGACGCCTGCTGGCCATCGCCATTCCGCTGGCCGACGCCGTGGGCGCTGCCCACCAGCGGGGCATCACTCACCGCGACCTGAAGCCATCGAACGTGATGATCACGACTGACGATCGGGTGAAGGTGCTCGACTTCGGGCTGGCGAAGGTGCGGGAAGACGTTCAGCCGGCCGTCCAGACGCTGGCGCCGACCCGCGAGCTTACCGGCGAAGGGACGGATTCTCGGCACCGCCGCGTACATGTCGCCGGAGCAGGCGGAAGCGAAGGAAGTGGATTCGCGCAGCGACGTGTTCTCGCTGGGGGTCGTGCTCTACGAAATGGCCGTGGGCGAGCGCCCATTCAAGGGTGATTCGCAGATGTCGCTGCTCTCGTCGATTCTGCGCGACACGCCGGCGTCGATCGCCGATATCAGGCGCGAGCTGCCGCGCGACCTCGCGCGGATCGTGAAGCGATGCCTGGCGAAGGACCCCGAAGACCGGTACCAGAGCGCAAAGGACTTGCGCAACGACCTTCGCGCCCTGCGCGACGACCTGAGCTCGGGCGAGCACGCGTCCCCTGTGTCGAGCTCCGGGATCTCGTCGCCCGTGCTGCCGCCATCGGGGACCACCTCGTATCCGCCCTCTGCCATCGGCGCGGTCGATGGGCCGCGTGCATGGCGGCGTTTCGCCGTCGGCGGTGCGCTTGTCCTCGTGCTTGCGGCGGCCGCGGCCGTGGCATGGCGCGCGACACGGCCGAGCGCCCCGACGGATTCGGCAACTGGCTCGCAGCTGTTTGCCGGGATGAGTCTTTCGCGCCTGACGACGACGGGGACGGCGGGGCTGGCCGCCGTCTCGGCTGACGGCCGCTACGTCGCTCACGTTGTCACTGATGACGCGGGGCGGAGCCTCTGGCTGCGGCAAGTGGCGACTTCGAGCAACGTGCAGATCGTGCCGCCGGCCGACGTCCGCTATGCGGGCATCAGCTTTTCCCCGGACGGCGACCATGTGTACTACGTGACGTACCCACGGGGGGCCCAGTTTGCAGCGCTCACCCAGGTACCGGTTCTGGGCGGGGGCACCCGCAAGGTCATCGACGACGTCGACAGCGCGCCCACGTTTTCACCGGACGGCAAACGCCTTGCCTTCGTGCGGGGGCTCCTCGGGGGCGGCGCGTTGGTGATGATGGCCGACCTCGACGGTGGGAACCTCCGCCAGATTGCCGAACGAAAGCCGCCGCTTGATTTTGCCGCGCAGTCTCAGACGATCTCGTGGTCACCGGATGGACGGCTGCTCGCCGTCGCCGGTGAGGACTCATCGAAGCTCCAGGGCCAGATCGTCCTGGTAGACGTGGAGTCGGGCTCGGAGCGCGTGCTGACCGGCAGCGAATGGCGGGCGGTGACGAGCCTCGCCTGGGCGCCAGACGGCAGCGGCATCGTCGCGAACGCGCAGGAAGCGGGCAGTGAAAGCAGCAGTAGCCAGATCTGGTTCATCGGCTATGCGGATGGCGTGGGACAACGCCTCACGAACGATCTGAGCAGCTACGGGGGACTGAGCCTCTCGCGCGACGGCCGGACGGTGGTCACGGTACGTGGCGAACAGCGCGCCAGCATCTGGGTCGTGCCGGCCACGGACAAGGGCCAGGCGCGGACGGTCACCACAGGGGCAGGGGCGGACGATGGCGTGCTCGGGCTCTCCTGGGCGCCCGATGGGCGCATCGTCTATGCCTCGACCGCAAGCGGAAACTCGGACATCTATGTCATGAACGCGGACGGCACGAATCGCGTCCCGCTCACCACGTCGAAGAGTGACGACATGCTGCCGCACGTGACCAGGGACGGCCGCCACGTGGTCTACGTGTCAGAGGAGGGTGGTAGCCGCGGCGTCTGGCGCGTCGATGTGAGCGGGGGCGGCTTCGTACGACTGGGCACCGACTCCCTGAGCCGATCGCCGTGGGGTCCGACGTTGTCTGCTGATGGGAAGTGGGCGTTCTTCTCGAACGACGGCGCGGTCGCGCGCAAGGTGGCCATTGATGGCAGTTCGGCGGCGGACGTGTTCACGAGCACCGGAGGCGCGAACCTTCCTCCCGGCTTTCACGATCCCAATCTCTCGCCCGATGGCCGGACGATTGCGGGGCACTACCGGGACGAAGCTGCGCGCGGCGAGCACCTGGCGCTGGTCCCGCTCGACGACCCTGGCCGGTTCAAGCTGATGCCGACCGTTCCGAACAACGCGCAATGGTCGCCCGACAGCCGCAGCCTGCTGTACTTCGACACGCAGCGTGGCGCTTCGAACCTGTATCGGCAGCCGGTCGCGGGCGGTCCGCCCGTCAGGCTGACGCACTTCGAGGACCTGCGCATCTTCCGGTTTGAGCTGTCGCCAGACGAAAAGCAGATCGTGCTGTCGCGCGGGGCGACGATTTCCGATGTCGTGCTCATGACCGCGCGGGAGCGGGCGGGCGCCGGCCAACCTTGATTGATGCCGCCTGAACGACGAGAATTGACCATCAGCCTTCCTGGGCGAGGAGTGTCAATGAGATTCCGCAATACGGCCGTTTCCCGGTGGCTGGCGGTCGGCGTTGTCGCCGCCGTCGGCGGTCTGGCCACGGCGCAGCAGCAGCCGTCCGGCGACTGGCCCAACATCACGGGGGGGAACGCCGCCACGCGGTACTCGAGCGTGGACCAGATCAACGCCACCAACTTCAACAACCTGAAGGTGGCGTGGGAGTGGCGTGGCGTCAAGGACGCCGGCATCAACCTGGGCGGCGAGGTCAACCCCCGCGGGCTGCCAATCTACGTGGACGGCATGCTCATCACGGTGTCGGGCCCGAAGCGAACGATCGTGTCGCTCGACCCGGCGACCGGCAAGACGCTCTGGACATTCCAGGAGCCGACGACGGGCCGGCTCGAGGTACTCGATGCGCGCCAACCACGGCAAGGGCGTGGCGTATGCGCGCATCAACGGCCGTGGCGTCGTGTTCATCACCACGCCCGCGTTCTTCCTGCACGCGCTCGACGCCAGAACAGGCCAGCCGATTCCGAACTGGGGCGGGGCAGTGCCAATCCCGGGCTTTCCGAAGACGGGCTCGGTGGATCTCGTGAAGGATCTCATCGCCGACTGGGAGCCGTGGGTAAACGCCAAGCAGCCGTACAACCCGAATGGGGGCATCCCGCTCGAGATCGGGTACATCACCTCCTCGTCGCCGCCCATCGTCGTCAACGACGTGGTCGTCGTCGGGAACTCCGCGGAGCAGGGCTATCACCAGACGCGCCTCGAGAACGTCCCTGGCGACATCCTGGGGTACGACGCGCGAACCGGCAAGTTCCTGTGGAAGTTCCACGTGATTCCGCGGCCGGGCGAGTTCGGGCACGAGACGTGGGAGAACGACGCGTGGCGCTGGACGGGCGACGTCTCGTCGTGGGCGCCGATGTCGGCCGATCCCGAACGCGGGATCGTGTACATCCCGACCAACGGCGCGACGATCGATTACTACGGCGGGTTCCGGCCGGGCGACAACCTGTTCGGCACGAGCCTGATTGCGCTGGACGTGAAGACCGGGAAGCGCGTGTGGCACTACCAGATGGTCAAGCACGACATCTGGAACTACGACACGCCGACGGCGCCGATTCTGCTGGATGTCAACGTCAACGGCCGGCGCGTGCCGGGCGTCTTTCAAGCCACGAAGCAGGCGTTTGTCTATTCGTTCAATCGGGTGACGGGCGAGCCGATCTGGCCGATCGAGATGAAGCCCGTGCCGCCGTCGAAGGTGCCAGGCGAGAAGCTGTCGCCGGTGCAGCCGCATCCCACCAAGCCCGCGGCGTTCGAGTTCCAGGGGCGCATCGAAGACCACTTGATCGACTACACGCCCGAGGTCAAGAAACTGGCCCTGGCGGAAGCCCGTCGCACCGAGGCGCTCGCGCCGTTCTTCGCCCCGCCCAACCATCGCGGCAACGCCGAGGGCGCGCGGCCGACGCAGAACTGTCCCGGCGGCGCGGGCGGCGTGAACATCACCGGGCCGCCGGCGGCGGATCCAGTGGCGGGCGTCATGTTCATCACGTCCACGGCCAACTGCTTCCGTTTGCAGGTGGCCCCCGCGAAGGAGTACGACACGCCCGAGATGACCGGGAAAACGATTTCGCCCTGGTCGGCCCCGCACGCGGCCAGCGTGGGCGGCACGCCGCCGCTGCCAGCGGACAGCCCGCTCCGTGGCATCCCGAGCATCTTCAAGGGACCGCTCGGGCGGATCACGGCGATCGACCTCAACACGGGCGAGCACCTGTGGGTGATTCCCCACGGCGACATGGCGCAGGAGCAGCAGGACGCATTCAAGAACAACCCGCTGCTGAAGGGCGTCACCATCGAGCCGAACCTGGGGCGCATGAATCACGCTGCGATGATGGCGACGCCCACGCTGCTTTTCGCGACGGGGCAGACGGCCGACAACCGGCCGCATCTCTTTGGAATCGACAAGAAGACGGGTAAGCGCGTGGGCGCCGTGCAGACCCCCGCGTTGGGGCAGTACGGACTGATGACGTACCTGCACCAGGGCAAGCAGTACGTCATTCTCCCCATCGATGGGGGATACACCGCGCTGGCGCTTCCCTAGGGATCGGGGATCGGGGATCGGGATCGGGATCGGCGTTCGGCAGGCGGCTTCGCCGCTTCCCTTCGCCCGTTCCCCCGGTTGCCCGTTCCCATTTCCCCCGCTCTGGGTTCCCCGATCCCCCCGATCCCCGATCCCTGTTCCCTGTTCCCCGTTCCCCGTTCCCTAGTAGCGCCGCTTCTGCTGCCGGATGATGTCGAACTTGGCGGTGTCGGCAATGGCCATGACCGCCATGACGCCGGCCTGCACGGGATCGGAGACGACGAGATCTGCGACATCCGGGACGCTGCCGGCCTGGTTCAGCGAGATCACGAGCAGGCCTTTCGCGCGCACTTCTTCGACCGCATTCGAGATGTCACCGCCCATGATCGAGCCGGCCAGGACGAGCAGCCTGACACGAGGCAGCCGCACGACGGCGCGCACGGCGCTCGCCAGGTTCTCCTCGCCGACGAGCGGGATCGTGTCGACCGAGATGCGCTCGCCGCGGATGTTGTGACGGTCGGCCTCGGCGATGGCGCCGAGCGCGACCTGGCCGACTTGCGCGCCGCCCCCCATGATGATGATGCGCTTGCCGTAGATCTTCGAAAAGGACGGCGTCAGCTCGACGGCCGAGACGCCGGGCACCGCCTTCAGTTCGGCCTCGATTGGCTGGACCTCGCCCTCGACCGAAAACTCGAAGTAGATCTCGCTCTGACGATCAGCACGGTGGGCGATGTCCACCGACGTAATATTGGCGTGGCGGTCAGCGAGGACCCTGGTCAAGCCGAAGAGGATGCCCGGCTGGTCCGACACGGTGATGAGCACGGCGAAAGCGGCCATCAGGGGAATGTAGCACAGGGGGATCGGGGAACGGGGAACAGGGAACGGGGAACAGGGAACGGGGAACGGGGAACAGGGGCGATGCAATTGATTCTGGCGCTTGTTGTGGTGGCCGTTCAGGCGGCTTCCGGGATCTGGCTCGATAAACCGTTGGCGCCCTGGAACGTTGCCGGCGCCGCGCTGCCGAAACCGCCCGCCCGCGCCGCGACGGGCAACGACACCATCGAGTCGCGGGAAGCGCTCGATGAAACGCTGCGACCTGAAAGTGGACCGCGCGAGTCCTGAAGCCCGTGCGATCGCAGACGCGGGATGGGTGCCCTTCCTGCACTTCGACCAGGAGCTGAAACAGGGCGACGTGACGATCCTCGACGGCATGGCCGGCGCGGACGGCATGTGCCGGCCGCTGAACTTCCAGGTCTTCGTCTTCGTCGCCGGCCGGTTCGCCGGAACGCTATCGCCGGCGCCAATGTCCTCGCGCCTCGATGGCGCCGCCAGCGTCGTCCGACTCAGGCAGGCGGACGTTATCACCGCCGAATTCCAGCGCTACACCAGCACCGACGCGCTCTGCTGTCCCTCGTCGCGCGTCACGGTCAGCTATACAGTCGATCGCAGTGGGAAAACGCCGATCGTCAAGCCTGTGGAGGTGAGGACGACGAGGCAATTCTAGGGATCGGGGATCGGGGATCGGGGATCGGGGACTGCGCAGGGAATCGCGGGATTGGGATCAGGGATAGCGCAGGTCCGTCGCCGGGTGCGAGTGGGGCTTGACCTGAACGCAGTAGAACTCAAGTGCTATCCGAAGTCCGTGGAGTAGGCGCGCGATCGTAGTCAGGTCCTTTGTCAGCCGTTCCATGTCGCCCGGCGGCAGATAGCCCAGACGTGCGGCAACTTCGAGCAGCGTTTCCAGTTCCCCTTGAGAGCCGAGGGCGATGTTGACGTGGTTCAGGTATGCCTTCGTCGTCCGCCGACTGTCGCCCTCGGCCACGTTGGAAGGGATTGAAACCGCCGCACGTCGCAGCTGCGCCTGCAACACCGTACAGTTCAGATGTAGGGAACTTCCTGGTGACGCGGTAGCAGTGCTCGACCAGGGACATCGCCGCCCGCCAGACCTCGAGTTCGCGGTAGCCAGATCAGATGCATACCGCAAAGGCAGTGCATCCATAATGCCGCGTGCTGGCGCCCGGCTTCTCGAGCAAGTGCTTGGGTGGACGGCAGGAATTTCCACAATTCGGCCCCAGCTGCTGACGGTTCTTGCCACCCCGTCCCCTAGGCCCCTGATCCCCGATCCCCGATCCCCGATCCCCGATCCCCGATCCCCGATCCCCCTACGGTGTCACCGTAAACATCTGAAACGCCGCCCAGTAGTACGGCTTGCCGTAGTTGGCGCCGCTCTTCATCAGCGCCAGCTTCGCCTCGCGCAGCGCGCGCGCCGGCGGGGCTCCGGCCGCAATGCCCGCATAGAAGCGATCCATCAGCGTGGCGGTCGATCGGTCGTCGACGTCCCACAGTCCGGCGACGACCCGGCGCGAGCCCGCGCGGAGGAACGCCCAGGCGAAGCCGACGAGGCCCTCGCCGGAGTAGGCGCGCTCGCCCGCGCTTCGACAGGCCGAGATCGTGACCAACTCCGCGCTGAGAAGTGCGCGGGTTTCCCGGACCCCGCTCCCAGTTCCCTGTTCTCCGTTCCCCGCTCCCCGATCCCCGACGATGTCGCGCGCATAGAGCTTGTACGCGTTGTCTGGTCCGGACAGGATGACGGCCGAATCGAGCGGGCTGTCAGCGTTGGCCGTGGCGTGGGCGGTGAAGTGGATCATCGCGTAGCCTTCTGCGCCCGCACTCGTGTAGGCCGCAGGGCTGGCCTCGTCACTCCGAAACGTCGTCACACGATCGCCTGGGAAGTGTCTGGCGATCGCCTCCATTTCAGCCGGCGCGTAGGCGAGCGACGGGAACTCGGGCTCGCGAGGCCTTGGATTGCCGATGAGGAGCACACGGGCGTCCGGCTTCGGTGGCGCTGTCGGCTGGCCAACGAGGGACAGCGCTGGCGCCACCTGGAATTCGAAGTCCTCAACCAGGTAGTGGCGGGAGTTGGTGCCAGTGCCTGAGGCCTTGACCGGAAGCGTCTCGAAGTTGAGCCGGTGGAGCGCCCCGTCGGGGGCGATCACGATCTTGCTGCCAGCGGGCAGCCACCTGGCCACCGGCTCGAACAGGATCGCATAGAGTCGATCGCCGGCCGTGTCCGCGTTGGCGAGCACATCTGCCGTGGCGTTCTCGATCGCTCTCTGGTGCTCGCGGACGAGCACTTCGATGTCGTGCGCCGGGGGAAGCGTCACGCGACGCACCTGATCGGCGGTGACAACCCACAGATGCGATCGGCTCGGGGTCAGCCAGTACGAGAGAAGCACGGCCCCCGACTCACGGGCCAGCCGCCGAAGGGCCGCCGCGTTGGCGCGCAAGGCCGGGGCGGAGACGTTCTGACGTTCGGCGAGCACGCGACCGCGGCTCGAGTCGGCGATTTCGAGAGCCCGCTCGTTCTGTCCCTGGTCGACGAGCGCGCCCACGTAGCCCTGGTAGAAGCCGATCAGCCTCGAGAGGAACGACAGCTTGTAGTCCGTTTTCAGGAGATCCGAGCGCGTGGCCTCGATGATGCCGAGCGCAGCTTCGAAGTGCCGGCGAGCCCGCTCCGGCTGCTGCTGGCGCACGGCGATTCGCGCCAAGCCGTCGTAGGCGGACCACCTGATCGCGGGATTGTCTTTGCCCGCGGCGATGGCCTCGTTGAACAGCCCCTCGGCGGCGTCGAGTTGGCCCCGGCCCATCGCGATGGCCCCCTCGTGGAGCAGGTCGTACGCCCGCTTGTCGGGCCGCTCGGCGGGACTCAGGCGACGGGCGTCGGCGTTGTACCGGGCGGCCTCGTCCCATTGTTCGCGCCCAAGGTAAGCGTCCGACAGGTTCCGGGCCCACACTGCGGCATCGGCATTCAACCCTGCCTCGCGCGCGATCGCCAGGGCGCGCTGCAGATACGACACGGCCAGATCGAACTCGGCCATCAAGCTGTACGTGCTCCCGAGCTCGCCGAGGGCCTGCTGCAGCTCTCGAAGCCGATCCGTTTTCTCGTGTTGTGCGACGGCCCGCCGCTGAAGCGACACGGCACGTTCGAACTCGCCCAGCCGGGTGTAGCAGATGCCGGCGTTGTTCAACGCCAGCGCGTAGGCGGATGTCGATTCGATCTGGGTCAACTGCAGCGCCCGTTCGAACCAGCTGAGCGCCGCGTCGCAGCGGACCCTGACGACCTGGCCCATGCCCAGATTGATGAGTGCGAGGGCCTGGCGGTAGGCATCCCCGTCGCGGGCCGTCTGGTCCACGACCGACTGGAGGCGCCGCTCGGCCTCAGCCCAGCGTCCCAGCCGCAGACGGACTTGGCCACCCAGAATTTCGGCGTCAAGGTCGACGTTCTTGTCCGAGTGCGGGGTGGCGACCGCCTCATCGAGGAGCTTCAACGCCGGTTCCAGCTGCCCCCGGTCGACTGTGGCTCGGGCCTGCAGATACAGCCGTCGAGCCCTCACGTCGTCGAGCGCCTGGCCAGGGGGGACCGGCAGGGTCAGGAGCGCATCGGCGGACGCTCGATCGAGTCGAGCGAGTGCAATCTCGGCTTGCAGCAAACGAAAGCGCCAAGCCATGACGTCGTGTGCATCTGTCGCATTGCCGGCGTGCTGCTCAGCGATCGTCGCGGCGAACGACAGCTGACCCCGGCGAAGGGCGGTGGTGGCCTCGTCGAAGGCGGCGAGGCTCCGCGTTGGGCCGGCTGGCCGGCAGCCCGCCGCTGACAGGAGGCAAAGGCAGACGAAGCCGGTGCGGAAGAGGCTGTTGGTCCTCGCCATTCCCGCCCCGGTGGCGATCAGGGGGCCCAGCCGCCGTTCATATCGATGTCGCCGCCGCCACCACCGCCGCCGTCAGGCGAGCCGAGTTCCATTCGGAAGAGCGTGAGACGGCGGGAGACGTCGGTGATGATGATCTCGCCGATGTAAAACACACCCAGGTCGTCGACGGTGACGATATGACCGTCGATCCTGGCGCCGGGTGGCGCCTGCCCGCTCCAGCGCATCTCCTTGACGATGGTGCCGTAGACGACACCGTTTTTCTCGAAGAGCGGGGGCATCCTGGGCGCCGTTTTCCGGTGCGCCGCTGCAGCGTCGCGGATCTTGGTCCTGGTGTCGTGCTTCTGGAAAAACGACGTGTTGAATTCGACCGTGATCCCGGCGCCGTCCACCGCCAGGCCCTCGAGCGCCGCATGCACGACCGGGATGCCCGGCTCGGATCCGCCGCGCGGGCTATGCCCTTCGACCATGACGGTCGCCAACGCGATCTGAAACGAGCGGTTCCGCCGGACGGCGAAGTCGCGCAGTTCGGCGCCGGCGCGAGTCGACGTCGGCAGCGAGTCCTCACGGATCTTGCGCCAGTTGTCGGTCCACACCTTGGCCCGCTCGAGGTTGTCGATACGGCCCTCGGCCGTCGTGGACGCCGAACCGATCGTCACGAAGCCGCTGGCGTAGTCCACCCGCCCGGTGGCTGAACGCGAAACACCGCCAGCCACAGAGAGGCAGCTACCGGCGAGGCCCATCGGGATGTGCTCGGGCCGATAGAGCGTGCCGCTGAACGCCGAGGCGTTCCCGCGGAAGACATACCGGCGCTCGGGATCGTGGCCCTGACCCGCTCTGGGAGCCCAGCCGCCGTTCATGTCGATGTCGCCGACCCCCGCGCGGGTGGGTTTGCCGCTCTTTGGCTGCTTCTTCTTCGGGGTCTTCTTGACCGGCTTCTTTTTTTCTTCGTCATCGTGTGTTCGCTGCGAAGCGATACTCCCCGATCGCCTGGCCCGTGCTGTCCGCGACCGTGAGCAGGTAGCGGCCAGGAGCCTTGAGGGACGCGCCGGGCACCAGCAGGAACAGCGGGGCCCCTGCCTCGGGGGCAGGCGCGCGGCCCGAGAGAATGCTCGGGCCGTCGATCGTCCGCAGATCATATGTCAGTTCAGCGGCCGGTCGGTCGCTGTTTGCAGCGATGTTCACGTCGATCGCGAGCGCGACGGGTTTGTCGGCGTCGACGACCACGACCGGCTCGGCGCCTCGGCTGGCCGGCCGAAGCGTGACGGGCGCGAGCGCCTGGGGTTCCATCGCGGTATTGCGGCCGCCGAGAAACAAGGCTTGGTAACCCGAGATCAGCGCGAGCGTGGCCGCAGCCGCCCACGGAACAAACGTCGAGACGCGTCGCGGTGCCCGCTTTGCGGGGAATGCGACTACGGTTGAGCTTGGCACGACCCGTCCGCCACTCTGACCCGCCATCCCCGACCTGGCGCCCTCGCGCAGATACGCTCCGGCACGCACGTCTTCGGCGCACTCGGCGCAGTCGAAGAAGTGGTCTTCGAATGCATGCCGTTCCAACTCGGTCATCTCTTCGAGAAGATAGCGCTCCGAGGCGAGCGTGCTGACGGCCTCCTGATGAGTCATCGGATCACCTCTCCTCGACGAACTGTTCCTTGAAGCGCGCTTTGGCACGGTGGAGCAGCACCCGGAGATAGTTCCGATCGACGTTCAGCTCCCGGCAGATCTCGTCCTTGTCGCGTTCCTCGAAGAAGAGCCAGCGGATGAGATCCCGTTCCCTTTCTGGGAGCGCCGCAAGCGCCTGCCGCACCCGGTCGCGCTCCTGGGAGGCCATCAGCGTTGTTTCCACGCCGTTGCGCCCCTCGTCCGAGACGTCCTGGTCCTCCTCCATCTGCGTCGCCCGCCCCTCGGATCGATAGAGCTCGAAGAGGACGTTGTTGCAGACGCCGTTGACGAAGGCGCCCAGGCTTTCGGCGCTGGCCAGGCCCTTCTTCTGCTTGAGCGTGGTGAGCACGCGCAGGAACGTCTCCTGCTTCGCATCCTCGATCAGGGCAGGCGACCGCAGGCGCGAGCGAAGCTTCAACGCCAGCAAATCGCCGAAATATTTGGTGAAATGACGTTCGGTTTCCGGATCTTCCGCGATCAGCCGCTCGATGTACGGACGATCGAACTCGTGTCTGGGCAGCAGCGCCAATCTGGGCCATCGTAGTCTTGCGGGAGGGGGCGTGCAACCGCCGGCATGCGCCGGTCTTCACGGTTTCTCGCCTCAACCTCGGCCGTTCTCCCGCCTCCACCTAGGTGGTGCACCAGTACGGCCGTTCGTTTCATGCACAATCGACGTTTGTAACGCTTGAGCGTGCCCTGTCACCAGTTCGTGAACGCAAATTCCGGGGGTCGCCCGGACAAGGCCGCGAACCTAGGATGAAGGAGAGCACGTCATGAACATGGCCAGCAACGAGCCCGTCAGAGGTGCAGCGATGATGCCCCTGGAGTACTTCGACTTCGAGTTCTCGGAACCGACGATGCGGCATTGGCTCGAGGCTCGGGACCGATGCCCGAACCTCCTCATCCAGTGCACGCCAGGCTCCGAGGATCGGGTCGCGGCCCAAGTGCGCCAGTGGTGCGGCGAGGCCCCACACGTGTGCCACATCCCCGGCCCGCTCCGTCTGCCGGTCGAGCCCCGGGGCACGCTCGTGCTGAACGACGCCGCCGACCTGAACCTGGGCCAGCAGATCGTGCTGCACGACTGGATGACCGAAGCCCGCGGGGCCAGGGTCATCTCGATCACGTCGGCGCACCTGCCGACGCTCGTCGCCGAGGGCCGCTTCATGGAGGCCCTGTTCTACCGTCTGAATATCGTGTGGGTCGACGCACGAAAGAAGCGGCGCGCACCGCGGTGGATTCCGCGCCTGGTGCTGCAGTAGGGGAGCGGGCTCCGTCCTCGCCGTCGCCTAGAACGCGACCAGGTAGGTCATCTTCACAATGAACGCCCGATCGGTCCGATTCGTCCGCTCGTCGTAGCGCTCGTTGTAGACCACGAAGAGATCGCTGAGCGGGCGGTGAATCAGGTTGAACCGTATGTTCGAGCTCAGCTGCTTCGAGTCCGTGTTGTACTGCACGAGCGCGTTCAGAAATGCCCGAGTGGTGAAATTGTAGTTGACGCGCGTCGACACCAGCGTCGTGACCACTGAGCCCGTGGAAAGGTCCACGTCGTTGACCTGGAGATTGACCGACGCGTTGAAGCGTTCGTTGAGACGCACGCTCGGGCCGAACGTGTACCCGCGGCGGGACCCGTCGTAAAAGCCGCCGTTCGAGAAGCGGGCGTTGACCGAGAACCGCGCTGAGTTGTTCGAGTTCCACAGCACGAAGTACTCGTTGAACGCAGTACCGACCGGGTTTGACCAGCACGCCGCTGATGGTAAAGGGCACCCGAATGTCTTCGACGTTGGGGTTGACGCCTGTCTCGACAAATCCGCCGTCGTTGAAATTGAAGGGGAGGTGTACGTCCTGGTAACGTGAGTCGAGGCCGGTGCCGTCCCGGCGCACGAAGTTGTCCATCCGCCAGTGCGGCCGCGTCTCCCGGATGCCGAACTTCGACAGCCAGGACGGCCTGAACGTCCGCGAGAAGTCGAAGTTGGTGTTGTTGACCCCGATACGCTGGATGAAGCCCATCTCGTCGTTGAAACGCTCGCCGATGACGCTGAAGAAGCCGCGAAAGCCCCACGTCCTGGACTGGTAGTTCCAGCCGCCGCGAGCGGCGAAGTCTTCGCCTTCCCCTGGCACCTCGCTTTGGGGCGACGCGGTCTTGACGGCGTACGCGTCAAGGCTCAGGAACCCGCGGCGGAAATTCGCGTCCACGCCGCCGACGCGGTTGTAGCTGGAGCCGACAGGCTCTTTGTTCAGCACGATCACCCCGATATCCGACTGCGCCAGGATGTCCATTCTGGCTCTGAGCGCCGTGAAGTTGGTGGACGGCTGGACGGACTGGCCTTCGAACAGGGCGGTTTGCTCGCGCTGCTGAATGTTGAGAACGCCGAGCGTATAGCGCCCCACGCGCCCTGTGAGACGCGTGCCCGCCACGATCGGGATCTCCTGCCCCTCGTCGGACAGGCCGATGCGACGGCTGAAGAACAACTGCAGGTCTGTCGAGGCGCTCGAGCGCCCGCCGCTCCCTCCGCCGCCGCCCCCCCCGCCTCCTCCGCCGCCGAAGCGGCTGCCGGCGCCGAAGCGGAAGATGCCGGAGTTCTCGAGAAAGAAGTCGCGCTTCTCGGGAAAGAACAGATTGAAGCGGGTGAGGTTGATCTGCTGAACGTCGGCCTCGACCTCGGAGAAGTCGGTGTTGACGGTGACGTCGAGCCTGAGGCCGGTGCCGATTCCGACCTTGGCATCGACTCCGGCATCGAAATCGCCCTCCGTCGAAAGCTCCGCCGCATCGGTCACATCCCCGTTGGCATAGGGCGTCACCTGGAGGTCCCTCCGCGGCTGCAAGCCTCGATCCCGTCGAGCGTCCCCGCGAGCGAGACGCGTGAACCGGTGGATTCGCGGAAGCGGGGACCAGTACGAGTCCTCGTTCAGCCTTCTCGTGCGCCTCACGAAATTCAGACCCCAGGTCTGCGGTTCGGTCCTGGAAGCGGACGGTCTGAGAGGAATGGCCGATCTCCGTGACCCACCCGTCGTCGATACCGGCTGCACGTACCACACCCCGTCCCAGTTCTGGTTGAACTCGCGCCCCTCGTTCACGAACTGGGCGTCGAACTTCGCTCCGGCGGGATTGGTCTCGAACATGAAGCCGTTGCGCTCGTCGTGGAACGTGTCGAGCACCAGACCGAAGACGTCGTGCCGGCGGTGTTGAAGTCGCGGGTCAGGTCGTTGACGATGATCTTCGCGCGGCTCGTCGTCGTTGGCGAAGACTCCGAAATAGAGGGTGTCTTCGTCGTAGAGCAAACGGACTTCGGTTTCGTAGGTCGCGGGCTCACCCTCGTGCGGGTCGTTCTGGATGAAATGCGTCGCGACCGGGGCGCTCGTCCAGTCCGGCTCGCTCAAATCGCCGTCGATCTCGATCGGACCCCCGGCCCGACCGATCGCGATCGCGCGCTCGAGGCGGGCAGCTTCGTAGTTGATGGGCTCCGGTGCCTGGGCGGACAGGCTCGTGGCCTGCCAGAGCGTGGCGGCACACAAGGTGAGGGGAAGGGTAGAGCGGTAGCCTCCCATCATATGAGGCGCTAACTATAGCGGGGCGCCCGGCCCGCGGGCGAGGGGTATGGCAGAATGGACGCTCAACCGGTTCTGGAGGCGCATATGGGTCTGATGGATTTCATCAAGGGCGAGCTGCTCGAGATTATCGAATGGACCGATGACTCGCGCGATACGCTGTCGTTCCGCTTTCCGGACCAGGACAAGGAAATCAAGCGCGGCGCCCAGCTCATTGTCCGCGAGTCCCAGGCCGCCCAGTTCGTGTATCTGGGGCAGTACGGCGATCTCTTCGGCCCGGGCAAGCACACGCTGACGACGGACAACATCCCGGTCCTCTCGACCCTCCAGGGCTGGAAGTACGGCTTCGAGACGCCGTTCAAGGCCGACGTCTACTTCGTGACGACGCGGCTCTTCGCCGGCAACAAGTGGGGCACGTCGAACCCGGTCATGGTGCGCGACCAGGACTTCGGCATCGTCCGCCTCCGGGCGTTCGGCACCTACGACTTTCGGATCGTCGACATCCCGCGCTTCCTGAAGGAAGTGGCCGGGACCGACCACCACTTCCGTCTCGACGAGTTCGCCGACGCCATGCGTTCGCGCCTCGTGAGCGTGTTCACCGAGGCGCTCGCCACGAGCAAGGTCCCGGCGCTCGACATCGCGACCCGCTACAGCGAGCTCGGCGCCGCGCTCCTTCCGCTCATCAACCCCGTGATCAAGGAGAAGTACGGCCTCGAGATGACCAGCTTCATCCTCGAGAACGTCTCGGTGCCGCCAGAGGTGGAGGCAGCCATCGACAAGCGTTCAGGAATGGCCGCGGTCGGCAACCTCAACGACTACGTGAAGTACCAGATGGCGCAGGGATTCGAAAAGGGCGGATCGGGCGCGGGCGGAGTGGGCGCTGAAATCGCCGTCGGCCTCGCGATGGCCGGCCAGATGCTGAACCAGCCCGGAGGCATCACCGCTCAAACGACTCCCGCTGCCGGCGCGCCGCCGGCGATGGGCCTCCCCGAGATGCTGAGCCCGGCCGATGCGGCCAAGGCGCTGGGTGTCAGCGAATCGGACGTCATGGCGAGCCTCGAAGCAGGCGACCTGAAGGGCAAGAAGATCGGTACGCAGTGGCGCATCACGCGCTCGCAGCTGCAGCAGTTCCTCCAGTAGCGCGCCGGGAATCCTGGTGAGTCCGGAGGACAAGGCGCCGGCGGCGCCGGCCGAGCCCGCGGTCTCGACGGCACGACAGAAGTTCAGCTGCCCGGCGTGCGGCGCCGAAGCGCACTGGAATCCTGCCAAGCAGGCGCTCATCTGCCCGTTCTGCGGGACAGAGTCGCCCGTCGCCCTCCAGGCACGCGGCAGCGACACGGTCATCGCTGAACACGACCTGCTCGCGGCGCTGGCGAACCTCCCGCAGGCGGCGATGGGATGGCAGGCCGCCAAGACCTCGGTACGCTGCCAGAGCTGCCAGGCGGTCTCGGTATTCGACGCGGGCAAGGTCGGACAACGCTGCGAGTTCTGCGGGTCGGCGCAGCTCGTGCCCTACGAGCAGGTGGCCGACGCGTTCCGGCCCGAGTCGCTCCTGCCGTTCAAGGTGTCGGAGCCGCAGGCGCGCGAGATGCTGCGCACCTGGTATGGACGCCGGTGGTTTGCGCCGAACAAGCTCGGCCGAAAGGCGCTGACAGACACCGTCCACGGCATCTACCTGCCGTACTGGACGTTCGACGCTCACGTCTACGCGCGCTGGACGGCGGAGTCCGGCGAGTACTACTACGTCGGGTCCGGCAAGAACCGCCAGCGTCGGGTCAAGTGGACGCCGGCGTCGGGCGAGCTCACCCACACGTTCGACGATGAGCTCGTCCAGGCGTCGAAGGGCGTGCACACCAGCCTGCTGCGCGGGGTGGAGCCCTTCCCGACCGACACGCTCGTGCCGTACGACCCTGGTTATCTGGCAGGCTGGACGGTCGAGCGCTACCAGATCGACTTGCCGAACGCTGCCGCGGACGCCAAGCGGGCGATGAACGCCACGATGGAACGGCTGTGCGGCAACCAGGTGCCGGGCGATACGCACCGCAACCTGGTCGTGCATGCGACCTACAGCCAGGAGCGATTCAAGCACGTCCTGGTGCCCGTGTGGCTCGTGACCTACGACTACAAGGCGAAGTCGTATCAGGTGGTGGCCAATGGCGTCACCGGAGCCATCTCCGGCGAGCATCCCTGGAGCTGGGTCAAGATTACGCTCCTCATCGTCGCGATCCTCATCGTCCTGTCCATTTACATCGCGGCGACTCCAAAAGGACCCGTAGCCAGGGAGCGGCCCCGGTCGGCACCTAGGGGCGCAGGGCGCGTCGTTGTCGTAGGGTCGAAGGGCGGGTCTTCTGGACCCGACGGGGTTAGACCGACAGGATCCGGGCGTTATAATTTTCGGACAGCTCTCCTATGCCGTTGCTGCCAGGGGCCCGGCTGGGGCTCTACGAAATTCTCGCGCCGCTCGGGGCTGGCGGCATGGGAGATGTGTATCGGGCGCTCGACACCAGCCTCGGCCGCGAGGTGGCGATCAAGGTCCTGCCGGATGCCTTCGCCCAGCACCCCGACCGGCTGGCGCGCTTCGAACGCGAAGCGCGGCTTCTCGCCTCGCTCAGCCATCCGAACATCGCGGTCATTCACGCCCTGCACCATCTGGACAACGTGTACTACCTCCAGATGGAGCTGGTGCGGGGCGAGACGCTCGCCGACCGCATCGGCCGGGGCCCGATTCCGCTGCCGGAGGCGCTGCCGATCTTCAGACAGATCGCGGAAGCCCTCGAAGCCGCACACGGGCACAGCATGGTGCACCGGGATCTCAAGCCCGCGAACATCATGATCACGCCACAGGGGCTGGTCAAGGTCCTGGATTTCGGGCTGGCCAAGATCGTCTCGACCGACGACAGCCAACCGTTCCTGACTCAGGGGCCGACGCGCACACCGGCGCCGACCGAAGCCGGGATGATCATCGGCACCGCGAACTACATGAGCCCCGAGCAGGCGCGGGGCGACGCCGTGGACCGGCGCACGGACATCTGGGCGTTCGGCTGCATCATGCACGAGGCCGTAACGGGCCGTCGCGCGTTTCAGGGGCGCACTTCGTCTGACACGATTGCCGCCGTACTCAAAGAGGACCCGGACTGGCCGCTGCTCTCGGCCGTCATCCCGCCAAGGCTTCAGCACCTGATCAAGCGCTGCCTGAAGAAGGACCCGCACGTCCGGCTGCACGACATCGCGGACGCGCGCATCGAGATCGATGAGCTGCTCCGGGACCCGCTCGGCGGACTTCCAGGTGGCCCGGCGGAGTCCGGAAGGAAGTCGTTCAGAAACCGGGCCCTGATGGTGGGAGCGGCCGCGGTGCTCGCCGGCGTCGGTCTGGCCACCGGCTTGCCGCGGTGGACCGCCAACAGAGACGGGCAGGGCAGCTCGATGTCGATGGCCCGGCTCATGATCACGCTGCCCGGAGGGCAGGCGCTCGAACGCGGGCGCTTTACTCCCGTCGCGTTGTCGCCCGATGGGGCACAGCTGGTGTACGTGGCCGCCCAGGATGGAGCGCAGACACGACTCTACCTGCGTCGGATCGACGAGCTCGAAGCGCGGCCCGTCGCGGCCAGCGACGGAGCGACCACGCCGTTTTTCTCGCCAGACGGACGCTGGCTCGGGTTCTATGCCGGCGGCGCCCTGAAGAAAGTGTCGCTGGCCGGCGGCGTACCGCTGACGATCGCCGAAACGCCGCCCGTCTGGAGTGCTTCGTGGGGCGGCAACCGCATCGTGTTTGCGACGACGCTCGCCTCGGGCGGTCTGTGGACCGTACCCGCGGATGGCGGCGAGCCGGAGTCGTTGACGACGCCCGCTCAGGATGACCTGCACCACGGATATCCCCAGATGCTTCCGGACGGCCAGCACGTCCTGTTCAGCGTTCTGCGGCCCGGAGGCTGGCAGGCCGCCCTGCTGGCGCTCGACACCCGAGAATGGCGCATCGTGGGCGCCGGACGCACGATAGGCGAGGGTGCGCAGTACCTGCCGACCGGGCACCTCGTCTACATGCAGTCGGGCGGCCTGGTCGCGACACGGTTCGAGCCCGCGCGCGGCGAGCTGGACGAGACGCCAATTCCGCTGATGGAACGGGTGGAGACGTCGCGATTCGGCGGCGCCTACTTTGCGATTGCCGCCCGGGCCGGCTCGCTCGTGTACTTGTCCGCGAGCCCGAAGAGCTCCAATCGGAGCCTCGTCCGGGTCAACCGCAACGGACAGGCGAGCGCGGTGCTCGATGCGCGCCTCGGGTACGAACACCCGGTGTTCTCGCCAGACGGCAAGCGCGTCGCGGTCACGATTGCCTCGGAGAACGGCAGCGACATCTGGCTTATCGATCTGGCGCGGGGCGGGACGCGGACCCGCTTCACCACGGGCAACACCAGTGCGTTCCCGGTATGGTCGGCCGACGGCCTGCGGCTTGCGTTTCAGTCGGCCACGCGCGGCCCGTGGAACCTGTTCTGGAAGCCGGTGGATCAGAGCGCAGAGGCCTCGCCGATTCTGGGCGTGTCCGCGTCTCCACCGAGCGTCTGGCCGAGCGTGCTCGACGGGCTGTTGCCGGGCAGCCTGCCTACATTGTCTGGCGCCAACCCGCAGTTTCCGACGCTCATGGGCGCCGGGGCAGGCCGGCCTGGCGTTCCACGAGCGCAAGGCGAACGGCGAGCGCGACATCTGGGTCGCAGACCGCCAGGGCGATGCCGCGCCGTTCCTGCTGACGCCGTTCGACGAACGGTTCCCCAGGTTTTCGCCGGATGGGAAGTGGCTGGCCTACGTCTCCAACGAGTCCGGCGCCAACGAGGTGTACGTGCAGCCGTTCCCGGGTCCGGGACCGAAGTGGCACGTGTCGAGCGAAGGCGGTACGGATCCCGTGTGGTCGCGCGACGGGCGGGAGCTGTTCTACCGCCAGGGCGATCAAATGATGGCCGTGAAGGTTGCGGCGGCCCGCGAGTTCGTCGCATCCAAGCCGGTGCGCCTCTTCGAGGCCCGCTTCTCGGCCGATGACAGCGGACCGAACTACGACATCTCGCCGGACGGACAATCCTTCCTGCTCACACGCGGCGACCAGATGGCGGCCGCGGGCCAGCTCCAGGTCGTGCTCAACTGGTTTGCCGAGCTGATGGCGCGCACCAAGGCGGCGAGCTGACCATGCGGAACGGGTGGCGGCCAATCGTTCTTGCGCTTGTCGCGGTCGTCGCGGGCCCTGCGGACGTCCGCTGGGCGCCAAATCGCGTCGCGGCGGCCCAGGCCCAGGACGCCGGCGCCGAAACCGGCGTGCGGGACACCCTCCAGCGGTACTCAGCGGCTCTCGAGAGCCTCGACGCCAACGCCGTCAAGAAGGTCCAGCCGTCGGTGCCCTTGGACAACCTCGCGAAGGCGTTCAAGGAAATGCGCGAGCTCAAGGTGCAGATTGACGAGGTGCGCGTGTTGTCGAGCTCCGGCCCGACCGTTCGCGTGAGCTGCCGCGTGACGCAGATGCTCACCCCTCGCGCAGGGTCACGGCAGACGACGGCAGTGACCCGCGTCATGCGTTTCCGGCGCGAGTCGGACATGTGGGTGATCGACGGGTTCGAGCGTTGAGGCGCCGCGTGGCGTCTCCGTGCTGGCGGCCGTTTGATTTCGCGAGCCCGAACGTTGTAGCCGTTGAGGACCATCATCGATGCAATTGACACTGCTCCAACGCCCGCCGCAGCTGGCCAGGCTCGCAGGCGCCGCGGCCTTCGTGGCCGTCCTCGTCGGTACACCGGCTGACCTGCGCGCGCAGTCCCCTTCGCTGCCTCTCGCCGAGCTGCTGCCGGATCTGATTCTCCGCGGCATCACCCTGCCAAGGCCCACCAACGCCGAGCTGTCGCACGAGGCGCACTTCAGCCCGATCGAAGCCAACGATCTGAACAACCCGGCCGTGGGCATCGTCCAAAGCTTCAACAAGCTGATGATGACCCAGCTGTCGACGTTTCCGCTGGGCTCGTCGGCCGGCGGGTTCACCTACGAGTTCGACTCGTCTCTCGGTACCTTCAGCCGCGCCAGCAACAGCTTCGGACCGGCGTTCGCTGAACGGTCGACGACGATTGGCCGCCGCAGGCTGAGCGGCGGCATGACCTACCAGCACACGCCGTACAGCCGCTTCGAGGGACAGGACCTCGAAAATGGCTCGACACGGTTCTACCTGCGCCACGAGGAATGCTGTACCACGCGCGCCACGGGCGGCGGGGGAGGCGGAGGCACCGGCGGTGGAAGCGGGCCCATTCCGCAGCCGAACGGCACCCGCCTCAACCCACCCTTCGAGGGCGACCTGATCGAAGCGTCGCTGTCGCTCGAGGCCGTGACGGACACCGTCGCGTTCTTCGGCATTTACGGCCTGACGAATCGTTGGGACGTCGGCCTCGTCGTGCCCTTTGTGCGCGTCGAACTCGACGCCAGCGTCCAGGCGACGATTCTTCGGCTGGCCACCGAAACGACACCCCTCAATCACACGTTCGAGGCGGGCAACCCGCTGGCGACCGAGAAGGTGTTCCAGAAAAGCGGCGACGCGTCCGGCATCGGCGATGTGATCGTGCGCTCGAAGTACCAGCTGCTGCCGTTTTCGGGCGGCGGACTGGCCGCGGCGGTGGATGTCCGGCTGCCAACGGGCGACCAGCAGAACCTGCTGGGCGCGGGCACGTCGGTCAAGTTGTTTGGCATCGCGTCAGGCACTGTCGGACGTTTTGCCCCGCATATCAATGTCGGCTACACCGCTGCGGAAGGCGAGATCGAGACGACCGGCCTCCTGGCGGAAGTCACGACGCCCTCGTCGTTTCCCGACGAGTTCAATTACGCGTTCGGCTCGGAATTTGTGGCGCACCCGCGACTCACGATCATGGGCGACGTGGTCGGCCGTTCGCTGCGCGATGCCGGACGCCTTCAGCTCCAGGGCCAGGCGTTCCCGTATCTTCGCGAGGGATCGACGGTGGTCGAGGTTGCCGAGTTCGACGAGTTCGAGGCGACGCCCGGCGACCTGCATCTCGTGCTGGGCACGGTCGGGTTCAAGTTCAACCCGGCAGGCAACGTGCTCGTCACGGCGAGCTTCGTGTTTCCCATGACCGACGACGGCCTCCGCAGCAAGATGACGACCGTGATCGGCTTCGACTACGCGTTCTAGTCTTCGAGGAAGCGGAGATCGCGGAGGCCGCGTCTCGTCTACGTACCGGATTGCTTGAGCCAGCGCGCCACGGCGCTCAGCCCGGCTTCGACGATGCCGGTGCCGGCCGCGTCCTTCCACCAGGTGGGATCCCGCTCGATCGAGGCGAACGCCAGATCGACCTCGCGCCGGGCGCGGGCGAGCTCGAGCGGCAGCGCGGGGTCGATGGCCTTCGGCGCCGCGGCCGCCCGGAGCTCGGCGATCACCTGCCCGGCCTGCTTCAGATCCAGCATCGAGATGGGCGAGCCGCAATGCGAGCACGACGAGTGCGTGGTCAGGTCGATCGGGCCGCCGCAGTTCGAGCAGTTGATCGTCTGTACGTGCTGCCGCAGCTCGGCCAGCTGCTGCGGCGACAGCGGCTTGATGAAGTGCTTCTCCCGCAGGAAGTCGAACCACGTGATGAGCCGGCCGTGCTCCAGCGTGCACCGCCAGTACTGAAAAGGCGTGTTGCGCTGCCGATCGTTGGTGGGGACCAGGCGCGTCTGGCAGCGAGGGCACCGCAGCACGTCCGGAAGAGGCGAGGTGCGCGACGCGGCCTGCTCGCCGATGCGCTCGAACAGTGTCAGCGTCGAGCCGGGCGAAAGCTGCAGGCTTTCGCGCCGATCGAACCAGAACACCTGGCAGCCGGCGCAGAGGTCGATGTTGACTGTGGTGCCGGAGTGCCCTTCGAGCGCGAGCGCGGTCATCCCGGCCGAACAGCCCGGACAGTTCATCGCAGGGTGGAAAGCGGCGAGCCAGCAGCCTCCAGAGCCCCCGCAGCCCGGAGCCTGGAGTCCGCCTGAGGCGTCATGTCGTTCCCGCGCCGTTTCTGAACCAGCTGAGCGCGCCGGACGGACACTTCTCGACCTGCGCGGCCACCGTCGGCGAGTCGCTGTGATGCAACTCGATCCAGGGACGCCGCCGCGGGTTGAAGACCTCGGGCAGCCCGCGCGCACAAAAGCCCACGTGCTCGCAGAGCTCGGGCTTCCACACCACCGTGATGTCGCCGTTCGTATATTGCTTCATCCTCTTGCCGACGCCGAGAGGCGGCGTGCCGAGCCCACGCGGGTGTGGATGGCCGTGGCCACCTGGCGGCCCGATTCGAACGCCCCCTGCATCCAGGCGTTCATGTTCAGGTGATCGCCGGCGAAGTACACGCGCCGGTCCGGCTGGCTGAGGATCTTGCGGGCCTCGCCGGAGGCCGACGACCAGGAGCCCTTGTTCCAGGTCACGCGGTGCCACGCGACTGAGAACCCGGTCTCGAACTCCGCGGGATACTGCGGGTGAATCTTCGCGCCCTGCTCGAGCGCCAGCGCCTGCCGTTCGGCGGGCGGCCGATCGCCGGTGGGCCTGCCCGCCTGGCCCTGGATGTAGTAGCCGACGAGCACACCCTTCTTTCCGTGATACCCGGCCGAGGGGTACACGATCTGGGCAATCTCCATGTCGGTCTTGGAGGCGCCGCCGTAGATCTGATCGTCCTCCTCCCAGAATCGCCGCTTGAACTGCAGGCCCATCTTGCCGGCCGCCGAGTAGGGCACCGAGGCAATCGTCTTCTTGAGGGCGTCCGGAAAATCCGTGTCCACGGCCGAAAGTGTCGTGAGCGGCATGGCGCATACGCAGTAGTCCGAGTCGACCTTCTGCGGCTTGCCCCGCGAGTCCGTGTAGACCACCGAGACGCCGGACTCGCTCTGCCGGATTTCGCGCACGGGCGCGCGATAGACAATCCGATCCTTGAGTCGGGCCGCAAAGGCCTGCGGCAGGCGATCGGTGCCCCCCACGATCTGGAGCATCGTGGGCTGATACTGGTAGCCGTAGTCCACGTAGTAGCCGGTGCGCGAGCCGAGCAGATCGCTCAGGCTGAGCGGCGTATTGGTCGTCGTGCCATCCGCGGCCGGTGGCAGGTCCGGACCGCGCATGGACGCCCCGCGGTAGCGCATCTGGGCATCCAGGCCGCCAGCGCTCCTGAGATACTCGAGCAACCGCTCACGATCGGCCTCCGAGACGGCCTGGTCGAGCGCTTTGTCCGATACGGCCTTGCTCAGCAGCTCCGACACGTAGCCGTTCAGGTCGGTCCGCACTTCGCGGAGTCGGACGCGCCGTCCGGCCAGGGCGTCCACCTTCTGCTGGTAGAGATACGCGGCGTCCGACGTGACCGAGAAGGTCTCGACCGGCACCTGCAGCTCGCGGCAGTACCCGAGCGTGGTCGTGTGGTGATAGGCGATGCGCATCGCCCCGCAGTTGAAGTACAGCCCCTCGTCGAACGCGCAGGTCTGAGACGGCCCATCCTCTTCGCTGACGGTGCCGCGCCGGATGGTGTGTGCCCGCCCGCCCGGCCTTGCGCGGGCCTCGAGCACCTGAACCCGATAACCGAGCTTGCCGAGCTCGTAGGCAATCGTCAGCCCTGCGAGCCCGGCGCCGATGACCGTGACCCGCACGCCGTCCACATCACCGCGCAGGCCGAAGGGGATCGCCTGCTGCGCCTCGAGGAGCCCCAGCCCCGTCATGGCCTCGTAGGCCAGGGAGGCGCCGCCGACGGCGGCAATGCGCTCGATGAAGAGTCGTCTCGTCAGCATGGACAGTCTCCTACCGTGCGGCCGGTCGGCCCGTGGCGACCGCGCCAATCGACGTCGTCGCGGTCGGCGTCAGGGCCGTGGGGCCAATCGGCCCGCCGTTTCGTTCCAGAACGAACACGACGATCGTCAAGTACTCATCCGCCGAGGGCTTGGGCCCTTCGGGCGGCATCCCCTGGATGTATTGATAGAAGTCCGCAGTGGTTTTCGACTTCCATGCCTGGAGGAAGCCGTCGCCGGCCAGCGGAGGCGTTTCGCCCCGGCCCCCGAGGTCGCCGGCATGACAGGTGGCGCAGTGCGTGCGATAGGCGGTCCGCCCCGCCTCGAGCTGTTCGGCCGTGCCGACCGACGCCGACGCTGGTTGGGCGGCTCCGACGGATGTGGACGCTGCGGCCAGGGCTACCGCGGTGAGCAGCGCCATCGTCGTCTCGCGGAAACCCGTTCTAGTCACGGCTGAAGGTCGAGTGTAGCACCAGAGGGAACGGAGCAGACTCCGTTTGCTCCTACTGCGTCGTCGACGCCGCGAACTCCTCGTAGGTTCCCTTGAAGTCGTGGATGCCCTGGCGGTCGAAATGCCAGACACGCGTGCCGACTTCCTCCATCACGTCCTGATCGTGGGTCACGAGCAGGACGGTCCCTTCGAACTTCTGCAGTGCGACGTTGAGCGCGTTGATCGACTCGAGATCCAGGTGGTTCGTGGGCTCGTCGAGCACGAGCAGGTTCGGCTTCTGCAGCATGATGCGGCAGAAGAGCAGGCGAGCGGTCTCGCCGCCCGATAGGGCCTCGGTCGGCTTCAGGCCTTCCTCGCCGCTGAAGAGCATCTGACCGAGGAGGCCGTGGATGTCCTGCTTGGCGGCGTCGGGATCGAACTGGTGCAGCCAGTCGACGGCCGTCAGGCCTTTCTGGATCGCGCCCGTGTGGTCCTGCGGGAAGTAGCCGATCGACACCTCGTGCCCCCAGCGCACCGTGCCGGCATCGATGTCGCCCGATGGCCCCAGCGGCGGGTCGGTCGTCGCAAGGAGCGCCTTGAGCAATGTCGTCTTGCCGAGCCCGTTCCTGCCCACCAGGACGATCTTCTCGCCGCGGTTGACGATGGCGCTGAAGTCCGAGACGACAGAGGCCGATCCGTGCGTCTTGGTCACGCCGGAAAATTCGAGCGCGAGGCGGCCCGAGGGGCGGAGCATCGAGAACTTGATGTACGGACGCTGGATGTTGGACCGTGCGAGGTCGTTCGTCTGCAGCCGCTCGACCTCCTTCCGGCGCGACGTGACCTGGCTCGCCCGCGTGCCCGCCGAAAACCGCGCGATGAAGTCGTTCAGCTGCGCGATCTTCTTCTCGCGCTGGGCGTTGTCCGCTTCGATGCGGGACCGGATCTGGGTCTTGGCCAGCACCATCTCGTCGTACCCGCCCGTGTACTGGATGATCGTCTCGTAGTCGATGTCCGCCGTGTGCGTGCAGACCCCGTTCAGAAAATGGCGGTCGTGCGAGATGACGATGAGCGTTCCGTCGTAGCGGACGCAGGAACTCGCGCAGCCAGTGGATCGAGTCGAGGTCGAGGTGGTTCGTGGGCTCGTCGAGGAGCAGCGCCTGCGGATGCCCGAACAGGGCCTGCGCGAGGAGCACGCGCACCTTCTGGCCGCCCTGGAGCTCGGACATCTTGCGGTCGTGCAGGGCGTCGGGGATGTCCAGGCCCTGGAGCAGGATGGCGGCGTCGCTTTCGGCCGAGTACCCGTCCTCTTCGCCCACGATGCCCTCGAGCTCGCCGAGGCGCATGCCGTCCTGGTCGGTCATGGCGGCCTTGGCATAGAGGAACTCGCGTTCCTCGAGGGCCTGCCACAGCCGGTGGTTGCCCATCACGACCGTGTCGATCACGCGGAACTGATCGAACGCGAACTGGTCCTGCCGGAGGACGCCGAGCTTCTGGGGCTTGCTGACCGTGCCCTTCTGGGGCGTCAGCTCGCCGGTCAGCAGCTTCATGAACGTGGACTTGCCGGCGCCGTTCGGGCCCGTCAGGCCGTACCGGCGGCCTGCCGAAAATGTCACGGAAACGTCATCGAAGAGCACCTTCGAGCCGTACCGCATGGACACACCTTGGACTGCGATCATTCTGGGTACCTGAACTGACTATTATAGCGAAAGGGGGTCGCGCCTCTTCAAGGTCACGAAGACACCTTCATTCTTGTGAATATTTCTTCGTGTTTTCGTGTCTTCGTGGTTGACTTCCTTCGTGAGCTTGACAGGGATCCCGCTGCACAGGAGCTGAGATGATCCTCCAGGAGTTCAAGGCGGCGCTTCGCTCTCTCGGCCGTGCCAAGGGGCTGGCCATCACGGTGGTGGTCACGCTGGCCCTCGGCATCGGGGCCAATGCGGCCATCGTCTCGCTGGTGCGGGCCGTGCTCCTGAAGCCGCTGGTCAACCGCGACGAGAGCCGCATCCTTTATATCCGCCAGAGCGCGCCGGGGATCGGCGCCGAGAACACCACCTTCTCGGTGCCAGAGATCCAGGACATGCGCGAGCGGGTCAAGTCGCTGACGGCGCTGGCCGAGTTCTCAACGGTCACCTTCACGATGGTCGGCCTCGGCGAACCGCGTCAGGTCCGATCGGGTGTCGTCAACGGCACGTACTTCGATGTCATGGGCCTCCGCCCGATCCTGGGCCGCCTGCTCGGGCCGGAAGACGATGGGCCGGCGGCCGAGGGCGCCGCCGTCCTGACATACCGGTTCTGGTCCAACGGTCTCCAGAGCGATCCCACGGTCATCGGCAAGACCATCCGTCTCGGCACACGATCGGCCACGATCGTCGGCGTGCTCGAGCCCTCGGTGCCATATCCCGCGGAAACCGAGATCATCGCCAACGTCGTCACCAGCCCGCACCATCTGTCGGCGACGATGGTCACCGGACGCGAGCACCGGATGACGGAGGTGTTCGGGCGACTTGCGCCAAACGCCAACGTTGACAGCGCCCTGACGGAGCTGCGGGGCGTGCACGGCGGGATCGTCAGCGAGTTTCCGGCCTCGTACTCCGCCGCGCGCCGGTTTCCAGGTGAACGCCGTCCGCCTGAGGGATCAGATCACGGCGCGGGCGCGGACGATCCTGTGGGTGCTGCTCGCCGCGTCCGTTCTGGTGTTTCTCATCGCCGTGTCGAACGTGGCGAACCTGATCCTGGCGCGCACCGTTCGGCGCGAAGGGGAACTGGCGGTGCGCGCGGCGCTCGGCGGGAGCACCTGGGCGCTGCGGCGTACGCTCCTGGCCGAAAGCCTCCTGCTTTGCGGCACGGGCGCGGTGCTCGGCCTCCTCATCGCGCAGCCGATGACGACGGTGCTGGCGAGATATGCGTCGCGGTACTCGGTGCGCGCGCTCGACCTGACGCTCGACGCATCGTTCCTGGCGGTCGCCGCCGGGCTCGCGGTCGTCGCCGCGGTTCTGCTCGCGTTCGTCCCGCGCCTGCCCTCGGGCGACAGTTCCCGCGGGTTTGCGATTGCGGGCGGCAGCGCCCGCGTGACCGGTGCAACCAACCGCAGGTTGCAGGCGTTCGCCGTGACGCAGATTGCGCTGTCCTTCGTGCTGCTCGCCGGCGCGGGGATGCTGCTGCGGACGTTCCTGGCGCTGCAGGCCGCAGACCCGGGCTTCGAGACGGCGCGCGTGCTGGCCGTCAACGTGCCAGTCACCTCGTACGGACGGACGCCGGCGCAGACGCGCGAGTTCTACCGCGAGGTGCAGGCGCGGGTGTCGGCCGTGCCCGGCGTTGAACGTGTGGCGATTGGCAGCGTCGTGCCGTGGCGGGATACCGGAGGGCAGAGCAGCGGGATGGCGTTTCAGGTCGACGGGGCCGCCCGCCGCGACGGCGAGGACGATCCACGCGCGAGAACGCGGTCGGTCACCCCAGGCTATTTTGCCGCGTTGGGCGTGCCGCTGCTCGCCGGCCGCGACTTCAACGAGTCGGATCGCGACGGGGCCGAGCGCGTCGTGATCGTGAGCGCGAGCCTGGCGCAGCAGCTCTTTCCCGGGCAGGACATCCTCAACCGCGAGCTGCGGTGGACCGACAGCATCATCAAGTTCATCGGGATCAGCCCCGAGCCCCGCCGGATCGTCGGCGTCGTGCGGGATATCGACGACGAACACGTGGACCCGTCCGCGGTGCTGACCGTGTACAACCCGTTCGAGCAGCAGGTCGCCGGCGGACGGGTGTTCGTCCACGCGAGCACCGATCCGTACCTGCTCGTCCCTGCCATCACGCGCATCGTGCGCGAGCTCGCGGCGGATCAGCCGGTGGAGCAGGCGGCGACGCTGGCGGATGTCCGCGCCGAGGTCCTGGCGCCCGATCGACTCAACACCCTCGTGTTCGGCGGCTTCGCGGCGGTGGCCCTCGTGATTTCGATTGTCGGCGTGGCGGGCGTCCTCGCGTTCTCGGTGAGCGGCCGCACCCGCGAATTCGGCATCCGTCTGGCCGTAGGGTCGCAGCCTCAAAGCATTCTGATGGGCGTGCTGCGCGACGGCGCGATGATCGCGGCCATCGGTGTCGTCGCCGGTGGCGTCGGCGGCTATGTTCTCGCGAGGCTCGCGGCGAGCTACGTCGAGGAAGCCCAGCTGCCGGGGGCGCTGCCGGTCATCGGCTCGGCTGCCGTCCTGGTGCTCGCGGCGGTCGTGGCGTCGTTCGTCCCGGCCGCGCGCGCTGCCCGCGTGGACGTGATGCGGGCGCTGCGCAGCGAGTAAGCCGGCACAAGAAGACGCCGTCGACCCGGCTGTTGGGCTACGGCTTGGCCTGGCCCTTCGGCATGTTGGGCATGTTCTGCATGTTGCCCATCTTCATCATCGGGCACTCAGCCGCGTGCGCCGCCATGGCCTCGTGCATCGCGTGCTGACTCTGGACCATCGCCGTGACGAGCGCGGCAATCGCTTCGGTCTTCTGCGGACCTGTTGCGGCGTTCATCGCCTCGACCAGCTTCTGAAGCGTGGCGTGCGACGCGCTCATGCTGGCCATCATGCTGTGCATCGCGTGCATGTCGTGGGGCCCGGCTGCTCGGCGTGTCCTTCGTGGCAGCGTCCGGGGCCGGATGCACATGCGGCTCCTGAGCCTGCGGCTGCGAGGCCGCCGAGGTCTGGGCGCTGGCGGGCAGCGCCAGGATCGTGGTGAACGCGGCGGCTGCAGCCAGGGTTCCGAGTGTGAGCTTCATTGTGTGACTCCCGAGCCAGACAGGGCAAGATCATGGCCAGCAGCCTTCTGCTGTGATCTCCAGCGAATTCATCGATCGGACGTCCGGAGCGGCCGAAGGCAGCGGACTTTTTCGGTGGCGGTCCCCACGCCTCGGTCAGGTAGGTCAGGTGGGTCAGGTAGGTCGGGTAGGTCGGGCAGGTCGGGCACGGGAAGGCAGGTGCCCCTGAAGGGATCCGCGATTGCACTGCAGATCAGCCGAAGGCGTCAGGACCTTGAACAGGCTCAGGATTGCCGAGATCCCGGCGGCGAGACGCCGGATGTTCGAACCAGGTGTCGAGTTTCTGGAGCAACACGAATGGCTAGGCACGAAGCCGCACGAACGCAGCTTGAACGGGAGCTGGCCCGACTCGTTCAGCGGGTCGGAAGGATTGAAGGGGACTTGAGGCAGACCAAGGATGCGGATTGGCCGGAACAGGCCATCCAGCTCGAGAACGACGAAGTGCTGAAGGGCTCTGGACGCCATGAGCCGCGCCGAAGTCGGTCGCATCAAGGCCGCCCTCGCGCGCATCGCCAACGGCACGTACGGTTCCTGCGCGAACCTGCGGTCAGGCGATCGGTGCCGAGCGGTTGGACGCGATTCCGAGCACCATCACCTGCCGCAACTGCTCGACCGAGCCACGGAGGAACGCATGATTCATCAGGTCTCTGGCGACATCCTGCTCAGCCAGGCGCAGGTCATTGCTCACGGTGTGGCGCCGAACGATCCCATGAAGCAGGGGCTCGCGCTGCAGCTGCGCGAGAAGTACCCCGCAATGCAAAAAGACTTTCACCACTGGTGCAGCCAGCGGCATCCCAAGCCCGGGGAAGCCTGGATGTGGGGGAGCACGGACGGCGTCCGCATCGTCAATTTGCTCACGCAGAACGGTGGGTACGGCCACGGCGCTCGCCCGGAGAAAGCCACGATCAAGAACGTGAGGGACTCGCTGAGAGCGCTCGCCCAGATGATCGAAACTGAGGGCTTCACGTCGCTGGCCCTTCCGCGTCTCGCCACCGGCGTCGGTGAGCTGAAGTGGGAAGAGGTCTGGCCTGTGGTCGAGGAACGCCTCGGCGGCCTTGGACTTCCGATCTTCGTCTATGCGGAGTACCACGCAGGGCAGAGAGCCGACGAACGAATCTAGAAGTTGGAAGTGAGAACTCAAGAAAGGACTGCGATGTTTCGAGGTGGCGATGCTCGTGGTGGTTCTGCCGTGACGGTGTCCTTCGCAGTTCTTCCTTCTAAGTTCGAAGTTTCATGATGGATCGTCGTGAGGCGCTCAGGCTGCTGGGCGCCGGGGCGCTCGCCGGCGCAGGTGGCACCCTCGTTGGGCAGAATCAGGGATTTCTTCCCGATGTGGAGCTGACGATGGCGGCGGCGCCAGGGACGGTGGAGATTCGTCCTGGGGCGCAGACGCGCGTCTGGCGGTACAGTGCCGAGCTCATCAAGGGACCGGCGGACACGCTTCAGACGATCGTCGGGTCCTATCTCGGACCGACGATTCGGTTGCGTCGCGGCCAGAAGGTCCGCGTCCGGTTCACGAACCGTCTCGACGAGCCGACGATCGTGCATTGGCACGGCCTCGACGTGCCGGAGCAGGCCGACGGGCATCCGCGGTTCGCGATCGGACCCGGCCAGAGCTACGTCTACGAGTTCGAGGTCATCAATCGGGCGGGAACCTATTGGTATCACCCGCACCCTCACCACCGGACCGGCGCGCAGGTGTCCAACGGCTTGAGCGGCCTGTTGATTGTGTCGGATCCCGAGGAGGCCGCTCTCAGACTGCCTTCAGGCGACGCGGACATCTCGTGCGTGATCCAGGATCGTGCGTTTACGGCCGACAACCAGCTCACGTACATCTCGGGAATGCCCATGGACCGCATGATGGGGTTCCTGGGCGATCAGGTGCTGGTCAACGGTCGACCGCAGGCCTCGCTGTCCCTGGCCACACACGCCTACCGCCTCCGGTTGATGAACGGATCCAGCTCCCGGATCTACAAGCTCGCATGGGAGGACGACACACCGATCAGCGTCATCGGATCCGATGGGGGACTGCTCGAGCGGCCGCAAACACGCCGCTACGTGACGCTCGCTCCCGCCGAACGCGTCGATACCATCGTCGATCTGAGCGCACGCCGCGTCGGCACGACGCTCACGCTCAGGAGCCTGCCGTTCAGCAGCCCATCATCGGAGATGGGCATGGGCCGCGGACGGGGCCGGGGTCGGGGCATGACGATGGGGCAGGCCGCCGTCGCGCAGGGTGCGCCGACTCCAGGTGCTGACCATCAAGGTGGACCGGCGCGAATCGTCCAGTTTTGTCTTGCCCGATCGCCTCTCGACCTACGAGTCCTCGTGGCGGCCCGAGGGCGTCGCCAGCGAGCCGACCCGAACCTTCACGATGCGGATGGCGCCCATGCAGTGGCTCCTGAACGACCGGACGTTCGAGCTGACCGGTCTGGCGCCGAACGAATCCGTCCGCCGCGGGGCAAAAGAGGTCTGGGAGTTCGCCAATCTGGGCGGCGGCATGATGCAGATGGCCCACCCCATTCACCTGCACGCCGGGCAGTTTCGCGTGCTGAGACGCATCGTCGATCCGGCGGCCTCCACAGCGTCGCAGGAGCTGGGCGAAGGCTTCGTGGACGAAGGATGGAAGGATACGGCGCTCGTGATGCCGGGAGAGCGGCTGCAGATCCTCGTCCAGTTCCGCCACTACACGGGCCTCTTCCTCTACCACTGCCACATCCTCGAGCACGAGGATCTGGGCATGATGCGAAACTTCCGCGTCACCTGACTCCGAGCCGTCTCGCGCGAGCATTGCGCCGAGGCCGGCGAGTTGCAAGATCGGCGGCCTCTTCGGATAGCACTGAGCGCGCCGAATTGTCCTTCGCAGTTCTGCTGGGGGCTATCTCTTCACTTCGTCGTTCTGACTTCCTACCGGGTGATGTGTCGCGTCACGTCCCCGCGAAGCGTGCTGATATCCACGAGCGTCGCCGGCCCTTCGTCGGCAAGCGAACGGAAGTATTCCACTCTCGGCCGGTCGTCTTCGAGCACGGGGCCTTCGCCGACGAACGCCCGAATCTCATCGGGCCCAGCGGTATACAACGCCGTGAGCTGCTCGAACGTCGCGAGGCCGACCTCCTCGAGGGCGGCGCGGACTTTCGGATGCGCGAGCTTCGCCTCGAACGCCGCCCGGCTGATTGTCAACGGGCGCACAGCGCCAAGCATCAGCTGTCCGTCGGCCCAGAGCGTCGTGTGGGGAAACACGTCGAGGAACGTTCGCAGGATGAGCGTGTAGTCGGCCGCGCGCCGGTGTCCCAGCCACTGCAGCACGAGCCCATCGTCTCGAATCGCGCGGCGCACGAGGCTGAAGGTACTCGCGTGAATACAGGTTGCCCGAGCCCGCGTGCTCGGGCTGAATCAAATCCGCCGTCACCACGTCGTAGCGCTGCGCGGACATGAGCAGGAAGTTCCGGCCATCATCCACGTGGAGGCGAACGTTCGGTTGCCGGAGCACGTCGTAGCTGACGTGCCGGAACCACGGCGCCGCGTTGACCACGGCCCGGGACAGCTCCACGAGGTCGACCTCGGCGCCATGCTGGCTGACCGCGCCTGGCGTGACCCCGCCGCCCATGCCCACCACCAGTGCGCGTCGCGGGTTCGCGTGGAGAGCCATGGGCAGGTGGCCGATGAGCCGGTGGAGCAGGACCATCTCCGGGCGGTCGCTCGCTTGATGCAGGCCGTCCAGATACAGGATGTGGTTGTTGATGGGTCGCGCGTGCACGGCGGCGGTCGTCTGCAGGCCTTCTTCGCGCCACATCAGCCGCTCGCCCGGAGGGTAGCGGCGCGCCGACACCAGCTCGATCACATCGGGCGTCGAGCGCGCGACCGCCGCAAACGCGGCGACCGCCGCGGCAGCAACCGCGAGGCGTGTGAGTGGACGCAGGCGGAACAGGCCGAGCATCAGGAGGAACGCCACGACATAGGCGCCGGCCAGCGCGCCGAGCGCCAGCCGCGTGCCGAGCAACGGCAGCGCCACGAACCCACCAAGGATCGCTCCGGCGATGCCTCCGACAAGATTTGCGGCATTGAGGTCGCCTGCGCGCCAGCCATCCAGCCGGCCATGAGACCCGCCGGCCGCGGCCCACACGCGCAGGCCGACCGGGTACATCATGCCCATCAGCATCGTCGGCGGAAGTGCAATCACCAGGCTCACGAGCCAGTCGCCTCCCGCGGCGGAGACCGACGTGTAGACCCAGCCGAGCGCCGTCACCGCCAGAGGGACCGACAGGGCGGTGGCGATCTGTAGTCCCGCCAGGAGCCTCGTCCAGTCTCGCGGCCCGGCCGGCAAGATCGACACGAGCCAGCTTCCCGCACTCAGCCCAAGCAGCACCGACGCCAGCATCGTCGTGAACGCGTACGTCGTCGCCGGCACGAAGTAGACGAGCAGGCGGAACCAGACCACCTCGAGCGCCAGGGCCGCGACGCCGGAGAGCGCGAAGACCGCAAGGCCCACACGCGAGACGGGTTCGCGGGCCGGGTCGTCCGCGCCGCCCGTGGGCGTTTCGGGCAAGCGATCGGCACCGGTGCTGGTCGGCTCACGGGCCAGCCACCGCGCGAGCAGGAGCGTCCCTGCCCCGACGACGATGTTGGTCGTCGCTGCCACTGCGAACGAGGCGCGCATGCCGATGCTGCCGACGAGCACGAAGCCTGTGACCAGCGCACCGGTGACGGCCCCTGACGTATTGCTCGCGTAGAGCCAGCCGATGCGGCGATGGGTCGTCGCGGTCTCGGCGGCCACGCCCTTGAGCACCAGGGGAAACGTCGTGCCCATCAGCACCGTTGGGACGAGGAGGACGGCGGTGGCGCAGAGGAAACGGACGGCCGTGGCCGCGCCGAGGCCGGCTGGCACCAGTCCGGCCAGCGCCGGGTAGGCGAGCGTGACACCCCCGAGCAGCCACTGCGTCGAGAACGCCGTGATGCCGATCGCGATCTCGACGAGCCCGAACGCCTTCAGGGGAGACGTCAGCCGATCGGCCAGGCGGCCGCCGATCGCGCTGCCGATGGCGAGCCCCGCCATGAACGCCGCAAGCACGGTCGTGGTGGCGTAGACCGTGACGCCGAGCACCAGGCTGAGCTGCCGGTGCCATAACACTTGATAGACGAGCGCGCTCGCGCCCGACCCGAAGAAGAAGCACAGGAGTAGGAGAGTGCCGGCGCGCGACGTTCGCACGAATGCTCAGTGTCCTTCGCAGTTCGTACTTCGAAGTTCGAAGTTTCTTTGCTATCGCGTCAGCGCCTGGTACACGAGCGGCTGGAAACCGGCGGCGACGGGCGACCCGGGATAGCGCTGCACCATCATGACGGCCACGAGACGTTCCTTTGGGTCGACCCAGAACGTCGTGCCGTAGATCCCGCTCCAGCCGAACACGCCTGCGGATCCCTGCGTCTGCGTGGAGGCGACGTCGGTGACGACGCGGAAGCCGAGACCGAACCCGGCGCCGGGGCCGGTCAGGCCGCCGGCAGGCAGGTCGGCGGTGTGGCTGGCCGTCATCAGCTCGAGGGTCTTCGGACTGAGCAGCCGCACGCCATCGAGGACGCCGCCGTTGGCCAGCATCAACCCGAACCGGGCGTAATCGCGCGCGGTGGATGTGAGGCCCGCGCCGCCGGAGAAGTACCGCTTGGGCGCCTTGTAGTAAGCGATGGGCGACATGTGCGTGTTGCCGAACGACTCGGGGTCCTTCATCGGCCGGATGCCGCCCGAGCCGTCGGGCGCGTAGACCGTGGCCATCCGCGACCACCTGGCATCCGCCACCTCGAATGAGGTTTCGGTCATGCCGAGCGGCGCGAAGATTCGCTCCTGGAGGAAGCGATCGAAGGACATCCCCGACACGACTTCCACGATGCGCCCGAGCACATCGACCGACAGGCTGTAGTTCCAGGCCGCGCCCGGCTGCGCCAGGAGCGGTTGTGCCGCGAGCTTGTTGATGCCCTCCTCGAGCGTCATCGTCGTCAAGGTCAAGCCGTCGGGCACGCCCTCCTTGCGGTAGGCGTCGCCGACCGGGCCTGCCATTCAGGAATCCATACGAGAGCCCTGAGCGATGGGAGAGCAGGTCGCGGACCGTCATCTCGCGCCGCGCAGGCACTGTCGCGCCACCTTCGCCGATCACGCGCTGGCCCTTGAAAGCCGGGATGAACTTCGACACGGGATCGGTGAGGAGAAGCCTGCCCTCTTCCTGCAGCATCATCACGGCCACGCTGGTGATGGGCTTGGTCATCGACGCGATGCGGAAGATCGTGTCGGGATGCATGGCCTTCTGCGCCTCGACATCCTGGAAGCCGGAAGCGTGCACGTCCACGACCTTGCCGTCGCGTGCGATCAGGGTGACGATGCCGCCGACCTCCTTGCGGTCGACGTAGGCCTGCATGCCCTTGTGCAGGCGCGCCAGCCGCTCCGACGAAATCCCGACGCTCTCCGGCGTCGCCGTCGGCAGCGCGCGCGCCGCCGGCATCGTTGTCGCCGCTGGCCGAATGGATGGCGCCGGGCGGGTCGCGGGCGGGGCGACCTGCTGTGCAAAGCCCACCGAACCGGCAAGCACGACGATCGCAAGCCATCCTGCAGCGTAGCTGTTCTTCATCGTGAGCCCCGATCCCTGATCCCCGATCCCCGATCCCAACTCATTTCTTCTTAGCCGCTTCCGCTTCCATCACCCGCGCGCCGCGCAGCACGCCGCCGAGGGCGTGGTTCCCCTCGTGGCAGGCGTACTCGAAGATGGCCTCCGTGCTCGCGTTCCACGGGTATTCGCCCGTCCACGGACGCTCCCACGTGGTCGGGTCCTCGACCGTGAACCGGTAGAGGATGGTGTTGGCGTCGGTGCGCATGAAGCGCTCGGTGACCTTCAACTGATCGCCCGAGCCGCGGAACTGCGTCTTGTCGGTGAAGTTCGTGGTCTCGACGACGAGCGCGTCCCCGTCCCATCGGCCGATGGAATCGCCCATCCAGAACTTCATGTGCGCGGGTGGGTGTGTGCCGCCGATGCGGATGATGCGCGCGTCGTGCACCATCTCGTTGAGGATCAACACCCGGTCGCGCGTCTGCACAATCTGCTTGAGGTTGTTGTAGAAGTAGTTGGGGAGCGTCGGCGGGCCTGAGGTCGAGCTGAACCCGAGGAGGCACCGCTCGGCGAGGGGGCGCGTCTCGGGGCCGTCGTACTGGCCCACTGGTCCGGCGGATGCGCCTTCGGCCGCGTCTGGGCTCACCCGCGTGGCGAGGAACCGGGCATTGCGCTGCCTGGCTTCAGGCTTCATGGGCGGCACACGGCCATCGGGTGGATCCACAATGAGCGACGTTCGCCTCTGCCCGTCGACAACGGCGATGCGGTCACCGGGATTGAGCCAGACGAGGTTGTACCCGCCGACGGCGCCGCCCCCTCCGCGGAACAGCCCCTCGAGAAACGACTTGGTTGGGGCCGTTTCGCCGCCCACTTTGGGCGCTGTTCGATTCGGATCGACCGGCGCCCGATCGACTTCGTTTCTCTTGACCTCGTAGCCCTCTATCGCGGCCGCTTCGGCCTCGGTCATGGTCAGCCGGTTCCCGTACTCGGCCGCGCGATCGACCGGGGTGATCGTTGCCACGTTATAAATGCCCGAGAAGTCGGGCCGGCCGTCCGCGGTTCTGGGCCCCGCCCCGGGCTTCGCCGTCGGCGTCTGGGCCACCAGGGATCCCGAGTCAAGCCATGCAGCCGTGGCTGCCACGGCCACACATCCGACAAAGGTCAGCAGTCGGTTCCGCATTTCTAAGGAGCCTCCAGCCGTAGTGTAGCGCCTAACGGCCGAGGAAGGCGGTGCCACGGCGCATTCTGTTGCCGGGCAAGGAAACGCCCGGCCAGAGGCGGGGAGCCTCCGGTCGGGCGTCCAAGTTGCGTGCATGACACGCTTCCCGGCAGGAGCCAGGATCTACTTGTTGTTTCCCGTCGTGCGAGTCTTGCGCATCACCGTGATGATGCGCGCCGCGGGCCCGGTGGTTCCACCATTCGAACCTCCACTTCCGATGTGGTGTGGGGTACGCGTACTAATACGCCTGCGCGATCATCATGTCAAGATCAACGAGCGGCCGGCGCCAGACGCACCTCGAGTTTGTCCACGACACGAGTCACGCCGTCGGTCTCCTCCGCCAGGCGCAGCGCTCTCGTTCGTTCCTCCGTCGATTCGACGACGCCGCTCAGTGTCACGACTGAACCTGACGTGTCGACATTGATGGTGCGCGCCTTGACGGCATCATCGAGCGCCATCTTCGACTTGATCTTCGCGGTCAGGGTTCCGCTGGCAATCGCGCCCTCAGCCTGCGTGAGCGCTTCTCCGGTCTTCTGCGCGGCCTTGCCGGCTTCTTCGGCGGCCTTGCTGGCCAGCTCTGTGCCCGCGTTCGGTGGCGCGGTCCATATCAATTCCCGTCGTGTTCGCTGGCGCGTTGAGCGTAAAGCCGTGACCAGACCAGTAGTTGTAGGCCATCACGCAGACGACGACGACCAGTGCGAGCGTGGCGGCTGTTCGGATGAATCGCATGGATTGCACCTCTCGCGATCATGATCGCGCAGATCGTGCTCCAGCTATCTCGTCCGCAGCGTGATAATTGAAGCCGACTGATCCGTGCAGCAAATGCTCGGCTTTCAGGAGCGAGCGAGGAGACGGACTAGATGCGGACGGCGCATGCCCGGGGAACTGCTGAGCCGTGAGACACTCTCCTGTGATGTGGAAATGGATCGTTGGACTCGTGGTCGCGGCGGCGGCGCTGACGACCGTGTTCGCGGTTGGGGGCGCCGTATCGGCGATGAGCCGGCTCCCCGAGCTGCAACCGTGGCACCGGCTCGTCACCACACTGGAGCCGGACGCATCGGAGATCGACGAAGCGTTTCCGCTCGCCGAATACCTGCGGCGGGAAGAAGCCGTGTTCCGCGAAGCCCGGACCCGCGTGGACGACGTCGTCGAAGTGGGCGCGGACCCGGCGATCCCGAACCGCTACGTCGCAGCGAGCCGCAGTGCGCCGGCGCGGTTGACTGAAGACGTCAATCGAACCCGGGAGCAGGTGCCGACCGAGGTTCGGGGTGGGGCGCTGCTCGTTCACGGCCTGACCGACGGCCCCTACAGCATGAACGCCATCGCCGACCTCCTGCACGCGGCCGGCTACTACACGCTGTCGTTGCGCATGCAGGGGCACGGCACCGTCCCTGGCGGTCTCGTGAAGGTGACGTGGGAGGACTGGGCAGCCGCCGTCCGCATGGGTGCGCGCCACGTGCGGCGCCGAATCGGCGACGGCGTGCCCTTCGTGCTCGTCGGCTACTCCAACGGCGGCGCGCTGGTCACGGAGTACGCGCTCGAAGCCCTCGACGACGATCGATTGCCCGCGCCGTCGCCGGTTGATCCTGGTGTCGCCGATGGTCGGCGTGTCGCCGCTGGCCGGGATTGCGCGCGCGATCAGCCTGCTCGGCCCTTTGCCCTTCTTCGAGAAGGCGCGGTGGATCGACATCGTGCCCGAGTACAACCCGGTCAAGTACAACTCGTTCCCCGCCAACGCGGCCGTTCAGACCGCCCGCTTCACGCGGGCGGTCCAGGATCGTCTGTCCCGGGCGGCCGACGACCAGCGCCTCGATCGGTTTCCGCCCGTGCTCGCGTTTCAGTCCGTGGTCGATACCACGGTCAGTACGCCGGCGGTCGTCGCCGACCTCTTCGATCGGCTGCCGGCCGGGGGCCACGAGCTGGTGCTGTTCGACATCAATCGGCAGTCGGGCGTCCACGCGTTCACCCGTCCCGGGGCGGTGCTTCCGCGCCTCACGAACGCCGGCCCGCGGCGCTACACGGCCACGCTCGTGACCAATACCAGCGCGGAGACCGGGGCGGTGTCGGCCATGACGGTGTCCGCGGGATCGACGGCTCTGACGGCGGAGCCGTTGTCTCTCGAATGGCCCAGGGAGATGTTCTCGCTGTCGCACATCGCGCTCCCGTTTTCGAAGGCGGATCCTGTCTACGGCGGCGAGAGCGTGTTCGGTGAGGCGGGAGGCGTGGCGCTCGGCCGTGTAGTGCCCCGGGGGGAGAAGGACGTGCTGCTCGTCCCGCTGGACGCCCTGATGCGGGTGTCGTGGAATCCGTTCTTCCCCTACCTGGCCGCGCGCATCGAGCAATGGATCGATTGACTTTTTCGAACGCCGGGCCGACAGTGGGTCCATGAAACGAACCACGCTGTCACGTCGAGGTTTCCTGGGTGCGGCAGGTGCGGGGGTGGCGACGATGTGGGTGCCGGGGAAGGCGGCCGGGTACACCGGCGAGGAAATGCGGGCGATGGCCGCCGACGGCACGCTCATCGGCGTGTCCAAATGGGAGCTGGACACGCCGGCGCTCTGTGTCGATCTCGACGCGATGGATCGCAACATCGCGACGATGCAGGCCAGCCTGAAGGCGAGCGGCGTGGCGACGCGGCCGCATGCGAAGACGCACAAATGCCCGGCGATCGCCCGGCTGCAGCTGGCGACCGGCTCGATTGGCGTCTGCGCGGCCAAAGTGAGCGAGGCCGAAGTGCTGTCGGCCAGCGGTGTCGGGCCCATCCTGATGACGACGTCGAACGTCACGGCCTCGAAGATCCGCCGGGCGATGCAGATCCGGAAGAGCAACCCGCACTTCATCCAGGCTGTGGATTACCCGCAGAACGCGCGCGACCTCTCGGCCGCTGCGAAAGAAGCGGGAGTCGTGGCCGATGTGGTCGTCGATGTCGCCGTGGGGACGCGGACCGGCGTGCCAGCCGGTGAGCAGGCGCTGGCGCTTGGCAAGCTCGTAGACACGCTGCCCAACCTCAAATTACGCGGCCTCATCAGCTACGACGGCGGCGCGCAGCACATCAAGGGGTTCAAGACCCGCCTCGAGCGCACACTCCGGAACTACGAACCGTCGGTCCAGACGTTCGAGCAGTTCAAGCGCGCCGGACTGAACACGGAGATCTTCAGCGGCGGCGGCACGGGGACCTACAACATCATGACCAGGGTCCCGGGCCTCACCGACGTGCAGGTGGGCAGCTACCTCTTCATGGACACGCAGTACCTCGAGATTGGCGGCGAGACGAGCGAGGAGCTGTTTTCCGACTTTCAGCCATCCCTGACGGTGATGGCGACGATCCTCAATGCCTATTTCCCGGGCCGCCTCACGACCGATGCCGGCGCGAAGGCGCTGACCATCAACAAGCCCGATCCGATCGTCATCGGCGAAAAGGGGTTCGCGTACAACGCCGGCTCGGACGAGTTCGGCACGATCCGGTATGAGACTGCGTCAAAGAGCTACAAGGTGGGCGACAAGCTGGAGCTGATCGTGCCGCACTGCGATCCGGTGGTGAACGAGTACGACCTGATCTACGGCACGCGCAAGGATCGGGTCGAAGTGGTCTGGGACATCGCCGCCCGCGGGCACTCGCAGTAGCGGACGCGATTGTCGCCCGGGCCGTCTACTCGTTGCTGGCGCGCAGGCGGCGGATTTTCACCCGCTCGTCGTAGTGCGCCTCGAGGTGCTCGACGCCGTCGGCCGTGATCGCGAGCAGCGAACTGTCGGTGCGCTGAATCAGCTTCTTCTGGACCAGGTACCACGTCGTGAACTCGAGGTGTTCGCGAGGCTGTCCGGTGAGCTTCTCGAGGTCGCTGATGAACACGCCCGGCTCGTTCGGCTCGAGGCGCCGGCGCGACAACAGCACTTCCAGCACCATCATCCGCACGGCCTGTTCGGTCCCGAAGTCCGTGTCGGTTTCGGCCGCCTTCGCCGCCAGCCGCCACCGGTCCTTCTGCACCTGCTGATGCGCGACGTCGTACTGCGCACGCTTCTCCGGCGTGCCGAGCGCTTCGTACGCTTCAGTGATCAGGCGGAAGCGTGTGGCATTGCCGGACTCGGCATTGTCGGGATGAAAACGCTGGGCCAGAAGGCGATACACACGATGCACCGTCTCGGGTTCGGCGTTCGCGCTGATCTGCAGCGTTTCGTAGTAGTCGACGGGCGGCTCTTTTTCCATGGATCGGACCAGACGGTGTTATCGGTCCGACCGACCGTCTCCTCCACCGGCCTGCCTGTGTTGGCCTAAATGGCCGACTTCCGGGACCTCGTGCCCGGTCCTGCACGTCGAGGTGTCCCTGGTCGAACACCGGAGGCCTGACCTTTTGTAACCTGTGCCCGCGCGGCTCGTTATAGAGGTTCGAACGGCAACCAGAACGTTGCCGGAAAGGACTGCCATGAGTGTGATGCCCCGCCGATGGTTCGCTGCCGCCCTCTTCGCCCTTGTCTCGCTCCCGGCCTTCGCCGGCGCGGAACCGCAGGAAGCGATTGCTCGGGAGGCCGCTGAGTCGACCGCTGCGATTGCTGCCGATGCGACCCGGTACCTGGCGCTCGGGGACAGCATCGCATCGGGTTACAAGGCGCTGCCGGCGACCAACGGGTACCCCTATCTGCTCTACGAGCACGGGGTGTTCGACAAGGTTCGTCACACGCTGTTCACGAACGCCGCCGTGCCGGGCGCGAGCAGCCGCGACTTCGTGCTGCACCAGGTGCCCCAGGCGCTCATTCCGGCGGCCGCGGGCGGATTCATCCCCGACGACGTGACGGTGACCATCGGCGGCAACGATCTGCTGTCGATCCTGCGCTACATGGAAACCCACCCCGATCCGGCCGAGGTGATCCAGTTCGCCAACGGCGTGCTCGCGGCCTACGGGCAGAACCTCTTCGTGGGGCTGGCACAGATTCGCGCCGGTCTGCCGGCGGCGAAGATCTACGTGGGCAACCAGTACGGGATTCCGGAGATTGAAGCGCTCGTGCCGCTTGCCGCGCCGCTCATCGCTGCGTTCAACCAGACAGTGGCCACCGTGGTCGCGCAGTTCCCGACCAACGTCCACCTCGTGAACGTGCACGAGGCGTTTGCCGGCCACCGTCACCTCTTGCTGGGGGAGCGTCCCGGCGAGTCGCCGTTCGAGACGCACATGACGAACGCCGGCCACCGCGCCATGGCCCGCGCGTTCGCCGAGGTCATCGCCAGAACCGATAGCTGGCGGTGGTCCCGACGTCCTGCAGGCAGCGCGGCAATCCGGATGATCCCGGGTTGCCGCGTCTTTCGCTGTTCCCGGCTGGCACCCCGTTCCATCTCATCCAGGCGACGCCTGATTGGCGATCCGAGGTTGTGACGTTTACCTCCATCTGCGGATGTCCCGCCAGGAGGACGCCATGAAACGCCTGTTGATCGCGGCGGGCATCGGCCTGATCAGGCCTTGGCCCTGCCTGCGGCCGCTCGGCTACGTCGCCGACATCGTGGCGACACCCGCAGGGGCGCCGCCAGCGCCTCCGCCGGCGCCGCTGAACCTGCACGGCTATGTGAGCGATACCGCCTTCAGGCCGATGGGGGGTGTGCGGGTAGAGGTCGTGAACGGTCCTGACGCCGGCAAGGAACTGTTCTCCGATGAGAGGGGCGTCTTCTCGTATACGGGGATGATTCCCCGCGGCGTGTCGATGCGCGCGACAAACAGGAGAACCTAGACGCCAATCGTCAGTGTTTCCGAGCACGGATCGGCCAACGCTGGTCTCCTTTCAGCTGGCGCCCGGCATCGCCGGTAGACATGGCAGGCAACTACACGCTTACGATTGCTGTCGACGCCGCGTGCGGATTCCCGGACGAGGTACGAACGCGTACCTACGAGGCGCGCCTGACAAGACGCACGGTCGGGACCCTTCCTGCCAACACACGGTTCGATGGACGGTCACCGGTGCGCGTTCGCGACCGTACCGAGCGCGTTCTTCTTTGGTGTGGCCGGCGACTACGTGACCCTTAGCACCGAAGGAGAGGGCCCGTCGATCGTGGAGCACCTCGGAGACAACCGCTACATTTCGTATCTCGGAGAAGCCGGAGCGTCCGTGCGACTCCAGGGCCGACGACGCTCTCGGCGCGGTTCACGGGCGGATCGAGTACTGCGAGTTGAAGTCGCCTTTCGGTCAGTACTACGACTGCAGCGATGCGCTGGCGGCGGTAAAGCAACAGTGCACGTCTCCGAACAGCCGCTTGACCCTGACGCCCCGATGATCAGCCCCAGGACTACGGCGCCTGCATCGCCGCGTGCGTGATGGCCAGGATCGCCGTGCAGGCCGTGTCGACGCGCAGTGTGCGCGGCCCGAGGCCGACAGCCCGGAAGCCGTGCGCCTGGAAGAGCGCCAGCTCGAAGGCGTTCCATCCGCCCTCCGGACCGATGGCAATGAGCACCCGTTGATCGGCGTGCGCACCGACCGCCGCACCGATGGACATCGTGGCCTGGGGAGTCTGCGACGAGGCGAAGGCCTTCGCCGAACAGCGTGTCCAGCTGATCCTCGACGAGCACCTTCAATTGCCGATGGATCGAGACGACCGGAAGCCGCGTGTCGCGCGCCTGCTGCAGGCCTTCGACGAGGAGCGGGCGGTAGCACGCCTCAGCGAGGACGTGTGTGTCGAAGTACTGGCGTTCCACGCGCTCGGCATTTGTCAGGATGATCCGTCCAACGCCCAACGCGGCGAACTGGGCCCACAGGCGGCGCATCACTTTCGGCCGGGGCAGGGCGAGCAGGACATCGACTCGCGGACGAGGAGGGATGTCGGCCTCGAACGAGCAGCGCAACGTCACCTGGCCATCACCAGCGGATTCCACGGTGCCGACGCCGAACGGGCCATCGATCAGCGCGATGCGGACCGCCTGCCCAGGCACGACCCGCAGCACGTGCAGCAGGTGAGCGGCACGAGCATCCGAGAGCGTCACGCCGGAAGAACCGTGGGCCTCACGTTCATCCAGCAGGATCAGGTTCACGGTCGATCGGTGAGGGGGATGTGGAGCCGGCGACCCGACTTGAACGGGTGACCTGCTGATTACGAATCAGCTGCTCTACCAACTGAGCTACGCCGGCTTATGGCGAACTCTCATTCTAGCACGCGGGCATTCTGGGTCGTCCCTGGTCCTTGGTCGCGGCCCACTCTGGTCGGCGGTGACGCTTGCAAATCGCGCTGCGCTTCCCTGGCTTCCGACAGCCGGTCGGGTGCATCCTGGGCGACCCACGAGAGAAACCGGGGGTCCGCAACAATCCGCGCGATGTCCTCGGCGTCGAGCTCCAGGCTCGCGCTGGAGCCCGCGCAGCGGATCTTCACGGTCGTGGGCGAATAGATGCCCCACGTCAGCGCGCTGACGAGCCCGTTCAGGAACGACATCTCGTTGTCGATCGTGGCGTCGCCCGACGCACAGACGGCTTTGAGCGCGACTTGTCTGTCGGGGTTGATGATTCCCCACAGCCAATGGTGGTGCCAGTGGTTGTACACGAGCGTCCCGGCTGGAGCGCCAGCGCCAACGGTGTAGGTGTGTCGATAGCAGCCGGCGCCGGCGAGCAAGAGCCCCGCCACGATGAGCATCTGAACAATCCGGGCCGGCGCTTTCCCTTCGAGCATGAACCTTTCTATCACGTCAGACCAGGCCTAGCGCCCGCGATACTGCGCGTCCGTCACCGCCTCGAGCCATTCCGTCTTCGCGTCGATGTTGACCGCAATGTGGACACCGCGCGAGCCGGGCGTGGCGCCATGCCAATGCTTCTCACCAGGAGGAATGACGATGGCGTCGCCGTCTGACGCGTCAGCGGCCGGCTCGCCCTCGCGCTGGATCCGGATGCGGCCCTCGATCACGAAGAGCCACTGCGCACCGGAGTGCCTGTGCCAGTTGGTGCGGGCACCGTCGCCGAACTCCACACGGTAGACGTGGACCGACGCGCCCTCGTCAGATGACGCGAGCAGCCTCGTCATCGCCGGACCCACGAACGACTTGGCGTCGGCAGCTCGAGCGGTTGTCTCAGCCGTTCTGAAGATCTTCACTGTCCCGATCCCCGATCCCTGATCCCTGATCCCCGTTCCCCGGGAGCCGTATACTATCCCCCATGCGCAACATCACCTTTCCCGTCGTCGCCGCGTCTGTCGCCGCTGTCGTCCTGGCGTTGTCGGTGTCGGTCCTTGCGCAGGGAAACTGGCAGATTCCCGAAGGCGCGGCGGCGGAGAAGAGCCCGCTCAAGCCGGCGCCTGATGTGCTGAAGCGAGGCCGCGGCACGTATGTCGCGAACTGCCAGAAGTGCCACGGGGCCGAAGGGAAGGGCGACGGCCCGGACTCGGATCCGCGCATGCCCGCCGCCGACCTGACCGACGGCTTCCGCGCCGAGCTCAACCCGGACGGTGTGCTCTACTACCGGATCTTCAACGGCAAGCCGCCAGTCATGCCGGCGTTCAAGAGCACGCTGACCAAAGACGAGATCTGGCCGGTCGTCGAGTACATCAAGTCGATCCGGAAATAACACGGATCGAAACTTTGAAGTGAGAACTTCGAACTTCGAAGGACACTGTCGCGCTTGGAGTTCCGGCGCTGAGTCCTTCGCAGTTCTGACTTCTAAGTTCGAAGTTCCTGTATGATGCATATCTGAACGATATGGACAGCCAGGCGCCCACCACACCGGGAATGTTCGACCTCCTGCACGCGGCAGGGGCGGTGGAAGCGTTTGTCGAGGAGAGACTGTCGGCGGTAGGGCTGTCGCTCCCCAAGCTGGCGGCGCTGGACCGCCTGGTTGCGGCCGGAGACTCGATGCCGCTCGGGCAGCTCGCCGAGCGGCTGGCGTGCGTCAAGTCCAACGTGACCCAGCTCGTCGACCGGCTCGAAGCTGACGGTCTCGTGACGCGCGCGCCCGACCCGAACGACCGGCGATCGCGTCTGGCCCTGATTACCGATCAGGGGAAGCGTCTCCACGAGCAGGGCTCGCGGATCCAGCAAGACGCCGAGCGCCAGCTCTTCTCGAAGCTGACCGCTGCCGACGGGTCGCGGCTCGCCGAGATCTTCGACAAGCTCAAGCAGGCCGGGAAGCGTTAAGAAGCGGTAAGAAGAACCCTCGGGCTCCAGCAGGGAGTCTTAATAGTGCATATATAGATTGTCTAGTTACGAATGCATTTGTTCACACAGGATTCCAAGGAGAAATGGCGATGTTGAAGAACACGTGGCTCTGGTTGGCGCAGGTTGCGGTGGGTGGGTTGCTGCTCTTCGCCGGGTGGAGCAAGGTCAGCGGAGCGCCCATGATGGTCGAGATGTTCGGGCTTCTCGGCCTGGGCCAATGGTTCCGCTATTTGACCGGCGGCCTCGAGCTTGTCGGCGCAGTGCTGCTGCTGGTACCGGGCTTCGCGGCGATCGGTGCCGTGATCCTTCTGCCGGTAATGGCCGGTGCGGTGCTTACGCACCTCCTCGTCCTCGGGAACAGCCCGGCCATTCCTCTGGCGCTGTTCCTCGCGCTCGCTTCGATCACATGGCTGCGCCGCGAGCGGCTCGCGATGATGCTAGGATGACAGATTGAGTCCGGCGCGCGGGCGCGCGTAGTGGGGTCCCGCTTCGGGCGGGACCTCCAGGACCTGAACCCGCGCATGCCCGACACCATCCAACCGGGGGCAGCCGCCAACCCCGCAAGCTCCACCGAAGCCGCGCCGCTCGTGGTGCGTGGGGCTCGTACCCACAACCTCAAGAACATCGATGTCACGCTGCCCACCGGCAAGCTGATCATCGTGACCGGCGTGAGCGGCTCGGGCAAGTCCTCGCTCGCCTTCGACACGATCTACGCGGAGGGGCAGCGCCGGTACGTCGAGTCGCTGTCCGCCTACGCACGGCAGTTCCTCGAGCGGATGGAGAAGCCCGATGTCGACAAGATCGACGGCATCGCACCGGCCATCGCCATCCGCCAGAAGAACAGCATCAGGAACCCGCGGTCCACGGTCGGCACGACCACCGAGATCCACGATTACATGCGGCTGCTCTTCGCGCGCGTCGGACGGACGTTCTGCCGCCAGTGCGGGAAGATCGTCCTGCGCGACACGGCCGAGGTCGTGGCGCGGCAGCTGGCCACGCGCCCCGAGGGTGTGCGATTGCTCGTGGGATTCGACCTGACGATCATCGAAGCCACCGAGATGGTCGAGTCGCCGACGGGAACAGACGAAATCGGCGACGAGTCGATCGACAACGGCGAGACGATCGAGCCCGGCGAGGCCGCTCCGTTCGAGCTGAGCGCCGGCCGTCCGAACGAGCCTGCCCGGGACGCGCCCGTGAGACGGTCTCGCACGGCCGCGCTGGCCGCTGCCGCCGAAGCGGCGTCTGCGGCCGTCGAGACGCTGCGCCGCAAGGGATTCGGCCGCGTGCTCGTCGAGGACCGGGCCGTCGCCTTCGACGATCTCGACCCGCTCTGGCTGGGCACGCAAACGCTGCTGCAGGTGGTCGTTGACCGCCTGCAGATCGCAAGCGACGACGAAGCCGCGATGCTGCAGCGGCTGACGGATTCGATCGAGACTGCCTATCGCGAGGGCGGCGGTGCCGCCTGGGCGGTGGAGCTCCCGGCTGCCGCAACTGCGGACACACCGGCGCAGGTGTCTCGCAGGCACAGGTTTTCCGAGCGCTTCGAGTGCCGCGACTGCGCGCTCACCTACGAGGATCCGCAGCCGCGGCTCTTCTCGTTCAACAACCCGTTCGGCGCCTGCCCCACCTGCCACGGCTTCGGCAACATCATCGAGCTCGACATGCACCTGGTCGTGCCCGATCCGTCCAAGTCGATCGCGCAGAATGCCATCGAGCCGTGGAGCAAGCCGCACTACCGATCGCATCTCGCCGAGCTCAAGCGCGCCGCGAAGAAAGGGCGCGTCCGCCTCGACGTCCCCTGGGCCGATCTCACGGCCGACGAGCGCGCCTTCGTCGTGGAGGGCGACCCCGCCACGGAGTACCACGGGGTCCGGGGGTTCTTCCGGTGGCTGGACAAGAAGAAATACAAGGTGCACGTGCGGGTGTTCCTCAGCCGCTACCGGGGGTACCTGACCTGCCCGGAGTGCGGCGGGGCGCGCCTGCGGCGGGAAGCGCGAGACGTCAAGGTCTGTGAGCGGACCATCGACCAGGTCGCGTCGCTCACGGTGCGGCAGGCGCAGTCGTTCTTCTCCACGCTCGAGCTGTCCGACAAGGAGCGTGCGATCGCGGAAAAGGTGCTCAAGGAGATCTATCGCCGTCTGTCATTCTTGAGCGACGTCGGCCTGGACTACCTGACGCTCGATCGGCTGTCGTCCACGCTCTCCGGCGGGGAGGCGCAGCGGATCAACCTGGCCACCTCGCTCGGCTCGGCGCTGGTGGGCACGCTCTACGTCCTCGACGAGCCATCGATCGGCCTCCATTCGCGCGACAACCTTCGACTGATCGACATCCTCCGCCAGCTCCGCGACCAGGGCAACACGGTCCTCGTGGTCGAGCACGACGCCGACATGATCAAGGTCGCCGACCACATTGTCGACCTCGGGCTCGGGGCGGGGGAACAAGGCGGCCGTGTCGTGTTCTCGGGCACGTTCGAGGCGCTGATGCAGGAGCCTCGTTCGCTCACGTCCAGGTACCTGCGGCAGGAGCTGGCCATTCCGGTGCCGTCGACCCGGCGTCGCGGCACGATGCAGAAGATCCGGATCACGGGCGCGAGCGAGCACAATCTCAAGGCGGTCGATATCGCCATTCCCTTGAACACGCTGACCTGCGTGACGGGCGTGAGCGGATCGGGGAAGTCCACGCTCGTGCACGACGTCCTCTACGCCGCGATCAAGCGCGCAAAGGGCGGCTGGGACAAGCGCGTGGGTGCGTTCACCTCGCTCGAAGGGCTCGAGTACATCACCGATGTCGTGCTGGTCGACCAGACGCCCATTGGCCGGACGCCGCGGTCCAACCCCGTCACCTACCTCAAGGCGTTCGACCCGATCCGCGAGCTGCTTGCGGCGACCAAGGACGCGAAGGCCAGGGGCCTCACCGCCAGCCATTTCTCGTTCAACGTGCCCGGCGGACGCTGCGAGGCCTGCCAGGGCGAGGGAGAGGTCCGGGTCGAGATGCAGTTTCTCGCCGACGTCTTCGTCCCGTGCGATCAGTGCGACGGCAAGCGCTTCAAGCCGCAGGTGCTCGAGGTCAAGTACCGCGGGCGCAGCATCCACCAGGTGCTGGATCTCACCGTGCGCGAGGCGCTGACGTTCTTCAGCAGCTCGCCCAAGGTCCTGCGCCGCCTCCAGGTGCTCGACGAGATCGGCCTCGGCTACCTTCGCCTCGGCCAGCCGGCGACGACGCTGTCGGGCGGGGAGGCGCAACGGATCAAGATTGCGGCGCACCTCTCGTCGCATGGCGGGGAGCGGCTCCTCTACATCCTCGATGAGCCGACGACGGGCCTGCATTTCGACGACATCGCCAAGCTGCTGACAGCGTTCCGCAAGCTGCTCGAGGCCGGCAACACGCTGGTGGTCATCGAGCACAACCTCGACGTGATCAAGACGGCGGACTACGTCATCGACCTGGGCCCGGAAGGCGGCGAGGGCGGCGGCACGGTCGTCGCCACCGGCACGCCGGAGCAGGTGGCGCAGAACGAAGCGTCGCATACGGGGCGCTACCTGCGTGCGACGCTGGCCGAAGGGCGATCGCATGCGTATGCCTCTGGCCGATAGACGCATCGCCATCGCCATCGGAGGGCTGGCCGTCGCCGGGCTGCTGGGCGCCGCGCAGCTCGAGGCGCAGATCACGCTCGCGGAAGCCTCCCGGGATCTCGCGAGCCCGGACGCGGCCGTGCGGCTGCGGACGGTCCGGATGCTGCGGGACGCCGGAACGAGCGAGGCCGCATTGCCCGTCGCGGCGCTCGTGGCCGATCCCGACCGCGGCGTCCGGCTCGAGGCGATTGCGGCGGAGCTCGACTTCTTCCTCGACGAGCGGATCGAGGGACGCCGCCGCAGCCCCGAGCCCGCGTTCGAGGAGGGTCTCTTCGCCGTGGGGCCGAGGATCGTGCCGGTCGAAGTGCTGACCGCCCTCAGGACGGCCGCGCGCGATCTGGATCCGGTCGTGGCCGTGGCCGGGATGTACGCGTTCGGCACGCTGGGCACGCAATCGGCGGGGGCGGTCCGCGCCGACCTCCTGCGCGACGCGGCACCGGATCTCTCCGCTCTCCTCGGCGCTTCAGACCCCGAGCTGCGTCTGGCCGCGCTGCGCGTCGTCGGTCGTTTGTACGCGCACCGCCCGTGGCAGAAGACGATCGACGAGACACTCGGGGACGCCGTGATTCAGGCACTGAACGATCGGAGCGAGCGCCAGCGCGCGGCCGCCATGCAGGCCCTGGGCGCCATGCGCTACGTCCGCGCGGTCGAGGCGCTGGCCGAACTGCACACCTACTATCAGCGCGGCCAGCTCGCCGAGGCCTCGCTCGACGCGCTCGCCCGCATCGCCGCCCCGGCGAGCACGCCGCTGTTCCAGGCCGCGATCGCGGGCCGCAGCGTGCCGCTCAAACAGAGCGGCGTCGAAGGGCTGGCGCGGCTGGGCGACCGGGCGCGGGACGCCGAGGTGCGGGCCGCGGTCCGCAACGAACGCGGCCAGCCGATGGTGCTTGCCGGCAGCTATGCGGAGCTGCTCCTGGGTGGCGGGTCGCTCGACGCCGTGGTCGGCGCGCTGATGCGCGACGGGCTGCGCGAGCAGGCGCTCGGCTACCTCCTGGAAATCGCGCCGGGCCGCGCGGGGTTGTTCGGCCGGTACACCCAGGATCCCGATCCGCGCGTGCGGATCGGAGTGGCTGACGCGCTCGGGTGGTCGGGCGATTTGACCGCGGTGCCGATTGTGGAAGCCATGAGGCGCGATTTGGATCCAGCCGTGGTGCGGGCCGCCGAGCGGGCGCTGGTGCGCCTGCGGGCCGACACGCGGTGACCGCTCGCGCGCGGCGCGTCCTGCCGCGCGGATTCTACGATCGGCCCACGCTCCTCGTGGCACGCCAGCTCCTCGGCAAAGTCCTCGTCCACCGGCGCGGCCGCACGGTGACGAGCGGGGTCATCGTCGAGGTCGAGGCGTACATCGGCGAGTCCGATCCCGCGTGCCACGCGGCGCCGGGACCGACCCGGCGCAACCGCCCGCTCTATGGCCCTCCGGGGTTCTCCTACGTGTACCTGAACTACGGCATGCACCACCTGGTCAACGTGGTCACCGAGGCCGAGGGCGATCCGGCGGCCGTGCTGATCCGCGCGCTCGAGCCGCTCGATGGCATCGCGACCATGCGCCGCCGGCGGGACATCGTCGACGCGGCTGACGACCGCCTGTGCCGCGGGCCAGGCAACGTCACGAAGGCCATGGGTCTCTCGCTCGCGCACAACGAGATCGATCTCGCCGGCGACCGTCTCTACGTCGAGGACCGGGGGATCGTGGTCGGCCGCATCGGATGGAGCACACGCATCGGCATCAGCGTCGGCACGGACCGTCGATGGCGTGCCTACGTTGTTGGATGTGCCTCGGTCTCGGGTACCACGAGATGACGGAGATGGCGGAGGTAGCGGACAAACACGGAGAAACGGAGATCGACTGCGCTCGCAAGTACTCGGCCAGCCCGCTGGCCGCGCCTGGTGTTCTCGCGTGTTCCTGGAACTCGACCACACCGGCTCAGCGCCGATCGGCCAGCCAGCTGGCGAGCGCGGACGTCTGGGAAGTCTTCAGCGCTGCGCAGCGGTCGATCCGCTCGAGTGCTTGATCGAGCGTTCGGGCAGCGGCGGGCATCGTGCTGCCGGCGAAGAACTGACGGATGTCGTCGCTGGCGATGCGGTCACAGAAGTTACCGAGGGCGTTCACGAGGTTGACGTCGCCGAAGGCGACTAGGATCTTCGGTTCCAGTTCGGTCCAGTGCGCCTTGACGAAGCGCCAGGCCTGGTCGTTGACGGCCGGGTTGGCGAGGAAGCGAGCCAGATAGATCGCCGTGTCCTGGCTGCGCATCGAAGTCGTGCGCGCGTGTTCGAGGCCGCGCTCGACAAGGGCAGGGTCGGTGAACTGCGCGAGCGCGAAGAGATAGCGATAGTGATCCTCCGGCGAGTTCGCCGCTTGTCCGGCCTTCAAGAGCGCGTCATGCAGGGCGCGGTCGCCGTGTGCGGCGGCCACGGCCACAATCGCGTCGGCGGCTGTCGCGTCGAGCCTCTGCTGTCCTGCGAGTGCGGCGTCAAGTGCGATCCGCGACTGTGAAATGACCTCGCGGTCGTTGCCGATCCGCCCCAGGGCCGAGACCGCCGCGGCCCTGGCGGCGCGCTCTTCGTCGGTGTCGCCGCGCCTGTCGGCAATGCCCAGCTCGTTGAAGATCGGCCGCATCAGGTCCCTGACGAAGACCTCGAGCGCGGCACGAGAGGCTGCGGATGCCAGATGCGAATGGATGAATCGCAGCCGTTCGCTCAGCTCGGTCAGGATGCCGCTCGTTCGCTCGCGGCGAAACCCGGAGGCGAGCGTCAGGTAGTCGCCGGCGGCATGGCGACCCGACTGCACGAGCGCCCACTCATCCCCCAGGAGCGAAAGCCGCTCCGGTGCGGTTAGTCGGGTCACGTTCGCCGCGAGCGCCTCTAGAGCCGCCGGTTCGTAGGCCGTACGGAAGTACCCCTGAGCGCCGGCGTTGACGAACGTCCAGGCCGGACACGTCGGCTGCTTCATCGCCAGTGGCCCGGCCGGCGAGACCTCCGTGCACCGGGCAGCCGACGCACCAGACGCGGATCTCGTGCAGATCGGGACCCACCACCGGATCACCGGCGGCGCAGGATCGAGCGGCGCCTCGAACACAAACCGCTGCTGCGCGACCGTCGTCGTCGAGGAGCCGGCAGTGCACTGGCTCGCGATCGTCAGCAACGGAAAGCCCGGCTGATCCACGAACGACTGCAGCACGCGGTCAACCGGCTTGCCGGACGTCGCCGCCAGCACATTCCAGAAGTCCTGCGACGTCGCGTTGCCGTAGGCGTACTTCTCGAGATAGGCGTTGACGCCCGTCCTGAAGGCCTCAGCCCCGATGTATCGCTCGACCATGCGGACGACAGCCGCGCCCTTGAGATAGGCGATGGCGTCGAACGCGACCTCGATCTCGTCCGGTGTCTCCACAGGTGCGCGGATGGCATGCGTCGACACCAGCGCGTCCACGGTGAGCGCTTGCTGCGTTTCAACGGCCTCGTCGACCTCGACCTGCCACTCCCGTTTCCAGGCGGCGAGGGGCCGGTTCGCCATCCAGGTGGCGAAGCCCTCGTTCAGCCAGAGATCGTCCCACCAGCGAATGGTGACCAGGTCGCCGAACCACATGTGAGCAATCTCGTGGGCGAGGATGTTGGCGATATTCTTCCGGGTGCCGATCGACGCATCGCTCGTGGCCAGCAGAGACGATTCGCGGTAGAAGATCGCCGCGGTGTTTTCCATGGCGCCCGCCGCGAAGTCGGGCACGGCCACCACGTCGAGCTTGCCGAACGGGTACTTGATGGTGTGATACCGGTTCAGGTAACGCAGAATCTCGCGAGAGGCCTCGAGCGCGATCCGGCCGAGCTCCTTCTTGTCGGGAGTGGCGCAGATGCGGATCGGGATGTTCTCGGCCGACGTCTCCAGGCATTGAAAGTCGCCCACGGCGAGCGCAACCAGATACGTCGACATTCTCGCGGTTGGCGAGAACTTGAGCGTGTGTCGCCCGGCACCGGGACCGGGGGTGTCGGACACGATACGGCCGTTCGAGATCGCCGTATCCTCGCGGTCGATGGTCACCGACACGGCGAACGTGGCTTTGAGCGCCGGCTCGTCGAACGAGGGAAACGCCCGGCGTGCGTCGGTGGCCTCCAACTGCGTGACCGCGTAGCGGCGGCCGTTGGCCTGGCTCAGGTAGAGCCCGCGCAAGTTGTCGTTGAGCGTGCCGGAATAGCGAATGGTGATCTCGTGGACACCGGCCGGAACGGGCTGGTCTACCCGAAGATTGGCCTGTTGCCACTCAGCGTTGGTCGCGACGGTGGCCGTCTGCCCGGCGATCCTGACGTCGTGAAACACGATGTCCAGCGCGTGCAAGACGATCGAGGTTGTCGGCGCAGGGACCCGAACGCGTATGGTCTCGACGCCGTCGAAACGCGCGTCGGCGAGATGGATGTCGAAGGCGAGGTCGTAGTGCTCGGGGATGGCGGTGGAAGGAAGGCGCTGGCCTGCCGATGAGACCGCGAAGCTCAGCAGCATCACGATCGTCAGCGACGCGCGAGGCCAGATGTTCGTCATATTCGTGTGTCCCGACTCCTGTTGGACCTCCCGAGAGCGCTCGCACCCGCGGCTTGACCGAGGGTAACGAAGAGAGTAACAGTACTTTTACGTGCCCGAATTGCTGCCAATCTTCGTCAACCTGGCCGGCCGGCGCGTCCTGCTGGTTGGCGCCGGGCCGGTCGGGCGCCTCGAAGCTCACGTCGCTCCTGGCGGCCGGGGCGGAGGTCACCGTCGTGGCGCCAGACATCCATGTGGATGTCGAGCGGGCAGAAAAAGAGGGTACGATCACGGTCTGCCGGCGCCGGTTTGCCGGCGAGGACGTCGCCGGCACGTGGCTGGTCGTGGCAGCCGCGACGCCCGAGGTCAACCAGGAGGTTGCCGCGGCGGCCGAAGCGCGGTGTGTGTTCGTCAACGCCGTCGACGATCCGCCGAACGCAACGGCCTATTTGAGCGGCGTCGTTCGGCGCGACGGCGTGACGCTGGCGATCTCGACACGAGGCGACGCGCCGGGCCTCACGGGCCTCTTGCGCGAAGCGCTCGACGAGGTGCTGCCGGCCGATTTGAGCACGTGGATGGACGAAGCGCGGCGCCAGCGGCTGATCTGGCGCCGGGACAGCGTCCCGATGGCTGAGCGGCGTCCGTTGTTGCTCGAGGCGCTCAATCGGCTGTACGAAGGCAGGTAGGGCGGGCGGGCAGGAATAGGTCGGGTAGGTCGGGTGGGTCGGGCGGGGCAACACCCCCACTCGCAAAGTGAATAATGCAGACAACCAACGGTTTCGTTTCTCTGATCGGTGCAGGTCCTGGCGACCCCGGGTTGCTGACGCGCACCGCGGCCGCGCGGCTGCGTGCGGCCGATCTGGTCTTGTACGACGCCCTGGTGGATACGCGGGTCCTCCGGCTGGCGCGGCGCGCGCAGCGGTTCTTCGTGGGCAAGCGGGCGGGCCGGCACGCGCTGTCGCAGGTCGAGATTCACGCCCTGATGATTCGCGCCGCCCGCCGCGGCCGGCGCATCGTGCGGCTCAAGGGCGGCGACCCGTTCGTGTTCGGCCGCGGCGGCGAAGAAGCGCCGGCGCTCCAGGAGGCGGGCGTCCCCTTCGAAGTCGTGCCCGGCGTCACGAGCGCCGTGGCAGCGCCTGCGCTCGCCGGCATTCCGGTCACGCATCGCGGGTTGTCCGCGGCGTTCCTGGTGGTCAGCGGCCACGACGAGGAGACGTTCAACTCGGCAGTCGGGACGCTGGCGCCCAACGGCCTGACGCTCGTCGTGCTGATGGGCGGCGCCCGCCGCGCCGCAGTCGCGGCCCGGCTCATCGAGCAAGGCTGGCAGCCCTCCACGCCCGCCGCACTCGTGGCAGAGGCGTCGCGAACGGACCAGCACATCTGGCGCGGCACGCTGGAGGATCTCGCTGCGGACCGGGTGCCAGCCGATTACGATCGCACCGACGGTCCCGTGACCATCGTCGTCGGCGCCGTGGCGGCGCTGACCCTGTCCGGTGAGGTCAGCGTTCCAGCCGAGATCAAGACCGAGGAAGCGGGCCGGCGTCGGTCCGGCCAGGCGAGGTAAGCCATGTCAGCAACTGAGCACGTCAAGGAAAGCACGCACGGCCGCGCCCGGCTGTCGTTTGCGAGCGTGGCGGATATCGACGAGTTCGTGGCGACGCTCGAAAAGTACGAGCGCGGCGAGATGACGCCGGATCAGTGGCGCGCGTTCCGCCTGGTGCGCGGCACCTACGGCCAGCGGCAGACCGTCGATGCGCAGATGCTCCGCGTGAAGGTGCCCGCAGGGCATTCTCAGCGCCGACCAGCTCTACGCGCTGGCCGAGGTCGGCGAACAGTACTCGCGGAGGTTCGGACACATCACCACGCGTCAGAACATCCAGTTCCACTTCGTGAAGCTGCACGACGTCGAGCCCGCGATGCGCCTGCTCGCCGACGCGGGCCTGACGACGCGCGAGGCCTGCGGCAACTCGGTGCGCAACATCACGACGTGCCCGTACGCCGGCGTGTCGACCGACGAGGTCTTCGACGTCACGCCGTACGCCGAGGCGACGACGCGCTTCCTGCTGCGCCACCGGCTCAGCTCGACGCTGCCGCGCAAGTTCAAGATCGCGTTCGAAGGGTGTGCGCACGAGGATCACATCGGCGTGCGCCATCAACGATCTCGGCTTCCTCGCGCGCAGGGGGCCCGACGGGACGCGCGGGCTTCCGGGTTCTGGCCGGCGGCGGCACGGCGATCATGTGCACGTCGGCCGGCGTGATCCACGAGTTCCTGCCGGCCTCGGAGATCTTCCGCGCGGCGAGGCGCTGCTGCGCGTCTTCAAGCCAGAACGGCGACTACAAGCACAAGCAGCGCAACCGGATGAAGTTCATGATCAAGGAGCTCGGCTGGGACAAGTGGTACGCCGAGTACCTGCCGGCGCTCGAGGCCTGCCGGTCCGAGGGCGGTCGCGCTCCTCGACGATCGATCCGCCGGCGAGCGAAGCCGCGCCGCTCGCGGCCGCGCGCGGAAGCGCCGGCGCCGACGGCGATCGCGTCGCGCGTCGCCGGCGGAGCCGCCGAGCGGCCCCGGCATCACGCCCATCCTGCTGCCGGTGCTCCAGGCGGGCGACGAGGCCTATGCGCGGTGGCGCACGACGAACGTGCGGCCGCAGAAGCAGTTCGGCTACGTGACCGTCGTGGCGACCGTGCCGCTCGGCGACCTCACGAGCGAGCAGATGCGCGTGCTCGGCGAGCTCGCGACGCGCCTACAGCGACGGCACCGTGCGCGTGACCATGGATCAGGACCTGGTGTTCCGGTGGGTGACGGTCGGCGAAGCTGCGCGAGCTCTATCGCCGGCTGGCGGCCGCCGAGCCTCGGCCTGGCCGAAGCGTCCACGGTGGCCGACGTCACGAGCTGCCCAGGCGCCGAGTCGTGCAGGCTGGCGGTCACGCAGTCGCGCGGACTGGGCCGGCTGCTCGAAGAGCACCTGCGCGCGCGTCCGGATCTCATCGCCGCCGCCGACGGCGCGCGCATCAAGATCAGCGGCTGCCCGAACGGCTGCGGCCAGCATCACATCGCGACGATCGGCTTCCAGGGCAGCGTGCGGCGCCTCGGCGCGAAGGGCCGTGCCGCAGTACTTCGTCATGGTGGGCGGCGGGACGACGCGAGCGGCGCCAGCTTCGCGCGCACGGCGGCGAAGATTCCGGCGCGGCGCATCCCGGAGGCGCTCGAACGGCTGATCGCGTTGTACCAGCGCGACGCGCGGAGGGCGAGATCGGCGCCGTCGTTCTTCCAGCGCGTCGACCTGCTCGCGTCACGCGGCGAGCTGCGCGATCTGCAGAGGCTGACCGAGGCCGACGCGGTCCCGCTCGACTTCGTCGACCTGGCCGAGACGGCGGAGTTCGCGCCGGAGGTGATGGACGGCGAGTGCTCGGCGTAGGACGTGCGATCAGGGAACGGGGAACAGGGATACGGACTGGCAACGATATCCATGAATGTAGATGTGCTGATAAAGTTGTTGCGTCCGCTTTCGGGCCTCTGGTATAGTCGGCGGTGAGACGACGATGGGGCTCAACTCGTTCCAGACCTCGGGCAACAGCCCGGGCCGCGCGCTGTCGCGTCGGCATCCTCGGGTTCGGCGCCGTCGGGTCCGCCGTCCGGCCCGGCGGCTGACCGGATCCCCCGGTCCGCCCACCTTCGAGCTCACCCACATCTGCGACCGCCGCGCCCGCGACAAGCGCGCTCGGCACGACCGGGCGACGCCGGTCGTCCGCGCATCCCTCACCGCTGGACCGACCGGTTCGACGACCTGCTCGCCAGCGACGTCGACATCGTCGTCGAGGCCGTGTCGGCGGCGAGCCGGCCATCGACTACGTGCGGGCGGCGCTGCTGGCCGGCAAGTCCGTCGTCACCGCCAACAAGCAGGTGATCGCGCATCAGGGGCCGGCGCTGCTCACGCTGGCCGAGCGGCAGGGACGGCAGCTGCGGTTCGAGGCCGCCGTCGGCGGCGCCATGCCGATCGTCCGCGTCCTCGGCGACGGGCCTGGCCGGCGACCGCGTGCTGCAGATCGACGCGATTCTGAACGGCACGAGCAACGCCGTGCTGTCGCGGATGGAGCGAGCTCGGCTGCACGATGGACGAGGCGATCGCCGATGCCTGCGCGCGCGGGTACGCCGAGCTCGATCCGTCGACGGATCTCGACGGGCTGGATGCGGCGGCCAAGCTGGCGATCCTCTGCGCGCTGGCGTTCGGCGTGCGCGTGCTCCCGTCGCAGATCGAGACGCAAGACGACGGCGCGGTGTCGGGCGCCGGAGCTTCCGGAAGGCGCGCCTGCGCGGCGGCACGCATCCGCCAGATCGCCCATGCCGAGTACGACGCTGGGACGGTCCGCGCTGACGCGCCTGGGTGGCGCCGATGTTCGTGCCCGGGCGCGTCGCTGTTCGCGCCAGACGAAGGGGCCGCAGAACGCCGCGGTCATCGCGCGGCGCACGCCGGGGACGATCATGCTGACGGGTGCCGGCGCCGGCGGCGAAGCGACGGCCGTGGCCGCCATCAGCGACCTCGTGGCCATTGCGCGCGATCGCGCGGCCATCGTGCCGGCGCCGAGTGCTCGTCGAGCCCAGGGAAATCACGGGACTGTCGGACCATCATTCGCGGAGGCTGTGTGAGCGCGCTCATCGGACTGCAGTGTCATCTGTGCAAGGCGATGTTTCCCGCCGAGGCCACCTACGTCTGCGAGCAGTGCCTCGGGCCGCTCGAGCCGGTGTACGACTACGAGGCGATCATCCTGACGCGCGAGACGATCGAGACGCCGGCCGAAGAACCTCTGGCGCTACCGCGAGCTGCTGCCGATCACCGGCGAGCCGCAGACCGGCTTTCACTCCGGCTTCACGCCGCTCGTGCGGTGCACGCGGCTGGCCGAGCGACTGGGCCTCAGCGAGCTCTACATCAAGGACGACTCGGTCAATCATCCGACGCTGTCGTACAAGGACCGCGTCGTGTCGGTGGCGGCGACGCGCGCCAAGGAGCTCGGGCTTCGAGGTGCTGGCGTGCGCGTCGACCGGCAACCTCGCCAACAGCGTGTCGGCGCATGCCGCGCGGCTCGGCATGGAGTGCTGCGTGTTCATCCCCGACAATCTCGAGGCCGGGAAGGTGCTCGGCTCGGCCATCTTCGGCCCGACGATCCTCGCGATTGCCGGCAACTACGACGATGTGAATCGGTTGTGCACGCAGGTGGCCGACCGCTCGGCTGGGGCTTCGTCAACATCAACCTGCGCTCGTACTACGCGGAAGGCGCCAAGACGATGGGCTTCGAGATCGTCGAGCAGCTGGGCTGGCGCTACCCGCAGCACCTCGTGTCGCCGGTCGCCGGCGGCACGCTGCTGCCGCGCATCGCGCGCGGGCTTCGCGAGCTCCGGCAGGTCGGGCTCGTCGACGGCGAGCTGCCGCAGATTCACGCGGCGCAGGCCGCCGGCTGCGCGCCGGTGTGAACGCGCTCGAGACCGGCGCCGAGTATCCCGAGCCCGTGCGGCCCGAACACGATCGCCAAGTCGATCGCCATCGGCAATCCGGCCGACGGCTACCAGGTGCTGCAGACCGTGCGGGCCACCGGCGGCTCCGGCACGGCGGTGTCGGATCGAGCAGATCGTCGAGGCCATCCGCCTGCTGGCGGAGACCGAAGGGATCTTCACCGAACCGGCCGGCGGCACGACGCTCGCCGGCACCATCGACTCTCATGCGAGCGCGGCGTCATCGGGCCGGACGAATCGGTCGTGGTCTGCGTCACCGGCAACGGCTACAAGACCGCCGAAGTGGTAACCGGACAGCTGACCGAGCCGGTGCGCCTCAGCCGCGCCTTCAAGGAGTTCGAGGCGTGGTGGGCCGACAGACAGAATTTGGTAATCGGGTGATTGGGTAATTGGGTAATCGGGCCATTGGGTAGTTGGGTAACTGTAGTTGGGTAACTGAGGAACGCGGGTGGTTCGGTAGTTGCATCTGTCGATCGTGTCGCTGGTGACTGTTGACAGGATGGTGATGCGCTATGCGTTGGTCGGCCGGTGATCGCGGCAACATCGAGGATCGGCGTGGCGCTGGCGCTGTGCGGGGCGCCTCCATCGGCATTGGCGGCCTGGTGCTCGTTCTCGCGCTCAGCTGGCTGACGGGCACCGATCTCACGTCGCTCCTGACCGAGGTCGGCGGTCCCGCGAGTTCCGGCGCCTCGGGCGGCCCGGTGCAGTCGACCCCCGAGGAAGAGCGGATGGTCGATTTCGTCGACGCCGTGGCGAGGGACACGCAGGACACCTGGCAGCGCGCGCTCGGTGGGCGGTACCAGCAGACGACGGTCGTGCTGTTCCGGGACGCGGTGGAGTCGGCCTGCGGCGTTGCTGAGTCGGCGACCGGACCGTTCTACTGTCCCCCGGATCACCAGGTGTATCTCGATCTCGGCTTCTTCGACGATCTGGCGCGCAAGCTCGGTGCACCGGGAGACTTCGCGCAGGCGTACGTCATCGCCCACGAGTTCGGTCACCACGTGCAGAACCTGCTCGGCCTGAGCGAACGCGGCACAGCGCGATCGCCGCACCGGCGAGGATAGCGCATCGGTCGCGCTCGAGCTGCAGGCCGATTGCTTTGCCGGCGTGTGGGGGCACGCGGCGTCTCAAGGCGGGCGTGCCGCGGCCGGCAAGGTCGAGCTCGATCCGGGCGACGTCGAAGAAGGACTTCAGGCGGCTGCGTCCATCGGCGACGATCGCCTGCAGCGCATGTCCACGGGCCGCGTCTCTCCGGAGAGCTTCACCCACGGAACGTCGGCCCAGCGCGTCGAATGGTTCCGGCGCGGCTTGCAGTCCGGCGACCCCGGCGCCTGCGATACGTTCGCGCGTCTCACCCAGTAGCGGTGCATCGGCGCGAAATCCGCGCGCTCCAGGCGACTCCAGCACCCACACGCCACTCGACCGCCCCGGGTGCGTCTGAACCGCGGTCTCCAGGCGCCGATAGTCCTATATGGGCATGCCTCCTCACCACACGCCGGCCTACCTCGACCTCGTCGGCCGCATCGACGACGGGTACTTCGAGATCGACTTGAAGGGGAACTACACATTCGTCAACGACGCGTATTGCCGGCTCGTGGGCCGGACGGCGGCTGAGCTCGTCGGCCGCAACTACAAGGAGCTCGCGGTCGACGAACGGCATGCCGCGCGCGCGCGCGAGGCGTACGGCCGGCTCTTCAAGACGGGCGTACCGCTCAGAGGCTGGGCGTATGCGTTCCGGCACCCGGACGGGCGCATGCGCTACGTCGAGGATTCCATCGACCTCCAGCGGGACGAGGCGGGCGAGCCGATCGGGTTCATCGGTCTCCGTCGCGACACCACTGATCGCAAGGAAGCGGCCGAGCGGCTCTGGGAGAACGAGGCGCGCTACCGCGCCATCGTCGAGCAGATCGAGGACGGGTATTTCGAGCTGAGCCGAACCGGACGCTACGAGTTCGTCAACCAGGCGTTCTGCGAGATGACCGGCTATGCGGTCGGCGAGATCGTCGGCCAGAGCTACAAGAAGTTCTTCGACACGGACACGGCGCGGCAGCTGTTCGAGGCCTATCACCGCGTGTTCGAAACGGGCGAACCGCTGCAGGCCCTCGAATACGCGCTGACCAAGAAGGATGGAGCGAGACGCTACGTGGAGGAGTCGGTCAGCCTGCGCCTGGATCCCGGTGGCCGGGCGGTCGGGTTCATGGGCATCCGTCGCGATTGCACGACGCGCAAACACACGCAGCAGGAGCTGGCGGCCGCGAAGGAGGCCGCCGAGGCCGCGAACAAGGCCAAGAGCGAGTTCCTGGCCAACATGAGCCACGAGATCCGAACGCCGATGAACGGCGTCATCGGGATGACCGAGCTCGTCCTCGGCACCGAACTGACGCGCTACCAGGCGGACTGCCTGATGACGGTCAAGGCGTCGGCGGCCACGCTCCTCGAAATCCTCAACGACATCCTCGACTTCTCCAAGATCGAATCGCGGCGCCTCGAGCTCGAGCACGTGCCGTTCGTCCTTCCCGACCTCGTCGACGAGACGCTCAGGCCTCTGGCGGTCGAGGCGCACCAGAAGGGCCTCGAGCTGCTGGCCGACATCGCGCTGGAGGTGCCTTCCGGCCTCGTCGGCGATCCGGTTCGGCTCCGCCAGGTGATCACCAACCTCGTCGGCAACGCGGTGAAGTTCACCGAGCGCGGCCACGTCGTGCTCGCCGTGCGCGACGAAGGCGAACAGGATGGCCGCAGGGTGCTGCGCTTCGCCGTGACCGACACCGGAATCGGCATTCCGCCCGAGAAGCACGCGACGATCTTCGAAGCCTTCAGCCAGGCCGACGGATCGACCACGCGCCGATTCGGCGGCACGGGGCTCGGCCTGACCATCTCGTCGACGCTGGTGCAGATGATGGGCGGCGGCATCTCGGGTCGAGAGCGACGCCGGGCGCCGGCAGCACCTTCCAGTTCACGGCCGTCTTCGACCTGGCCGAGGTTGCCGTCGAGTTCCCGCCGCTGTGTCCGCGCTGGGCGATGTGCCAGTGCTCGTCGTCGACGACAACGCGGTCAACCGGCGGATCCTCGAGGCCCAACTCGCTGCGCTGGCGGATGAAGCCCGACCGTCGTGGACGGCGGGCAGGCCGCGCTCGAGACGCTCACCGGCCGCGGCGAGAAGCGGTCGTCCGTTCGAGCTGGTGCTGCTCGACGCGAACATGCCGGATCTCGACGGCTTCGATGTGGCCGCCGAGATCGGCCGTCGTCCCGAGCTGGCCGGCGCCACGATCATGATGCTGAGCTCGTCGGGCAAATACGGCGACTCCGCGCGCTGCCGCGCGCTCGGGATCGCGGCGTACCTGACCAAGCCGGTCAGCCAGTCCGACCTGCTCGACTCGATCTGCTCGCATTCTCGCACGGGCGCACGAAGGCCGGCGCCGCGCCGATGGCCGTCCAGAAGTCCGGCGCCGAGCGGCTGCGCGCGGATCCTGCTGGCCGAGGACAACATCGTCAACCAGCGCGTGGCGCAAGGGCTGCTGACGAGGCGCGGTCACACGGTCACCGTGGTCAACAACGGCCGCGAGGCGCTGGCGGCGCTCGAGACGCGACGCTTCGACCTGGTCCTGATGGACGTGCAGATGCCGGAGATGGGCGGCTTCGAGGCCACCGCGGCGATTCGCGCGACGCGAGCGCAAGACCGGCGCGCACGTGCGGATCGTCGCCATGACGGCGCACGCCATGAACGGCGATCGCGAACGATGCCTCGCGGCCGGAATGGACGGCTATCTGTCGAAGCCCATCGATCCGGCGGTGATGTTCGAGGTGGTCGAGCAGGAGAGCGACCGCCGGCGGCGCCGGCGGGGGTCGACCGCGACTCGGCCCTGGCCCGACATGGGAGGCGACGAACAGCTCCTGCACGACGTCGCCGCGCTGTTTCTCGACGACTGTCCGATGCGTCTCGCGGCGATCAGGGCCGCCATCGATCGAGCGCAGCGCAGCGAGCCTGCGAAGCGAGGCGCACGCCCTCAAGGGCGCGGCCGCGAACCTCTCGGCCTCGGGACTCTTCGAGGCGGCGCGGACGCTCGAGCGCCTCGGCGCGGAGAATCAGCTGACGGCGCGGAGGCGGCATGGCGGAGGCTGTCTGATGAGGCCTCCGGCGTGATGAACGCACTGCGCGCTTCGAAAACAAGGAAGGGCCGGCGTGCTAGGCGACCCGCTCGATGAACCTTCGGGCCGCGGAGGCCTCCGCGTGTTGCTGGCCGACGACGACCGAGTCGCCACGGAGATCCTGCGTCGCACGATCGGACGCTGGAGGTTCGAGCTGTCGTCGGTGTCGGACGGCGGAAAGGCCTGGGAGCACCTGTCGAAGGCCGAAGGGCCGACGCTGGCGATCCTCGACTGGATGATGCCGAAGATGAACGGTCCAGAGGTGTGTCGCCGCGTTCGGCGCGAGCGGCCGCTCGCCAACATCTATCTGGTGCTGCTGACGTCGCTCGAAGGCCGCAACGATGTCGTGGCGGGTCTCGACGCCGGCGCCGACGACTACATCGTCAAGCCGTTCGATCCCGACGAGCTGCACGCGCGCATCCAGGTCGGCGTGCGGGTCCTCGAGCTGACCGAGAAGCTGTCGCGGCGGGTGGACGGAGCTGCAGGCCGCGCTGTCGAACGTCAAGCAGCTTCAGGGGCTGCTGCCGATCTGCAGCTACTGCAAGCGCATCCGCGGCGACGACCAGTACTGGCAGCAGGTGGACACCTACCTCGCCGAGCACACCGAAGCCCAGTTCAGCCACGGCATCTGCCCGCCGTGCTACGAAAAAGCCGAGAAGGAGATCGAGGAGTACAAGAAGGGGAGCATCTCGAAATTCAGAATTGAGAATTAGGAATTAGGAATTCGTACGCATTCCTAAATTCCAAATTCCTAATCCCCAATTTCCTTACGCCCGGCCGGTCCTCTGGTCAGGGCGTACTCGAGGCTGTCGACGAGCGCCTGCAGGCTGGCCTCGACGATGTTGTCGTTGACGCCGACCGTGCCCCACTCCGCTGATGCCGTCGCTCGACTCGATGAGCACGCGCGTCCTCGCGGCGGTGCCGCTCGTCGAGTCGATGATGCGGACCTTGTAGTCGGTCAGCCGGACCGTGCTCGAGCTGCGGGTAGAACGTCGACCAGCGCCGCGCGCAGCGCGGCGTCGAGCGCGTTGACCGGGCCGTCGCCGTCGGCGACGGTGTGCGCCGATCGCCTTGCCGACCCGCACCTTGACGGTCGCCTCGCAGACCGACGTCTCGCCGTCGCGGCGCATCGACACGTGATAGGCGTCGACGACGAACGGCGGCGGCGTCGTCGGTGAGCGCGCGGCGGATGAGCAGCGCCAGCGAGCCGTCCGCCGCCTCGAACTCGTAGCCCTGGTGCTCGAGCGTCCTTGATGCGCGTCCAGCATGTCCCGCAGCTGCGGCGTCGTCGTTGGTCACGTCGAAGCCGAGCTCGCGCGCCTTCATCACGATGTTGCTGCGGCCGGCGAGGTCGCTGATGAGGACGTGCCGCGCGTTGCCGACGAGCGCCGGGTCGATGTGCTCGTAGCTGCGGATGACCTTCTGCACGGCGTTCACGTGCGTGCCGCCCTTGTGCGAGAACGCCGCGGCGCCGACCCACGGCAGGCGCGGATTCGGCCGGATGTTCGCCGTCTCGTCGACGAACTGCGAGAGCTCCTTCAGCTGCGCGAGCGACTCGGCCGGCACCGACGAGCGTCCGTACTTGAACTGCAGGATCGGCATCACGCTGGTCAGGTTGCAGTTGCCGGTGCGTTCGCCGTAGCCGTTGATCGTGCCCTGGACGTGCGTCGCGCCCGGCCTCGAGCGCGGCGAGCGCGTTGGCCACGCCCAGGCCGATGTCGTCGTGCGTGTGGATGCCGAGCGCGCCCGGCAGGCGCGCCTGCGCGCCCGCGCGTGATGGCCAGGATCTCGGACGGCAGCGAGCCGCCGTTGGTGTCGCAGAGCGTGACGACGTCGGCGCCGCCGCGCTCGGCCGCCTGCCAGGTGGCCAGCGCGTACTCGCGGTCGTCCTTGCAGCCGTCGAAGGCGTGCTCGGCGTCGTAGACGACGAACTTGCCGTGCTCCTTCAGGAAGCGCACGGTGTCCGCGATCATCGCCAGGTTCTCTTCGGGCGTCGTCTGCAGCACCTCGCGCACGTGCAGCAGCCAGGTCTTGCCGAAGATCGTGACGACCGGCGTCTCGGCGTCGAGCAGCAGCCGGACCTGGTCGTCGCTGCTCGACGGCGACGTCCTTGCGGCGCGTCGAGCCGAACGCGGCCAGCCGGGCGCGGCGGAACGTGCGGTGCCTTCGCCTGCTCGAAGAACTCGATGTCGCGCGGGTTCGAGCCCGGCCAGCCGCCTTCGATGTAGTGGACGCCGAAGGCGTCGAGCCGCTCGGCGATCCGCAGCTTGTCGGCGACCGAGAAGGTGACGCCTTCGCCCTGCGTGCCGTCGCGCAGGGTGGTGTCGTAGATTTCGATGTCGGACATGGAGAGAGACATTGTACCCGCTAGGTCAGGTGGGTCAGGTGGGTCGGGTAGGTCGAGGCAGGTCGGCCTGTCGAGGGTGCCCTTCCCGACCTCCCGACCTGCCTGACTCTGCCACGACCTAACCGTGCGTGACCTCGTCGAGGAGCGTCGCCAGATGCATGACGCGCCACTGGTGCCCGCCGCTTGCGCGCAGCGGCCTGGATCTGCAGGATGCAGCCCGGGTTCGACGTGACCACGACGTCAGCGAGCGGCCGCCGCGATGTGCGTCGGCCTTGCGGCGGCCGAGCGTCGGCGGCCATCTCCGGCTGGACGAGGTTGAAGATGCCGGCGCTGCCGCAGCAGATCTCGGCTCTCGGCCAGCGGCACGACCGTCACGCCGGGAATGGCGGCCAGCAGCTGGCGCGGCTCCTGCCGCACGCCCTGCGCGTGCGCGAGGTGACAGGCGTCGTGGTACGCGACGCGCAGCGGCAGCCGACGACGCGGCGACCGCGCCGGTCCGAGGCCATCGCAGCGTTTCGGTGACGATCGCGAACCTTGGCCGCAGAACGCACGTGCCCGCGCGGCCCATTGCGGGTCGTCCTCCAGCAGCTCGCCGTAGTCCTTGAGCGTCGAGCCGCAGCCGGCCGCGTTGACGACAATCTGGTCGACCTGCGTCGCCTTCGAAGGCGGCAATCAGCTGCCGGGCATGCGTGCGCGCGTCCTCGTCCTGCCCGGCGTGGAGCGCGAGCGCGCCGCAGCAGCCCTGCGCTGGCCGGCGCGACGACGTCGCAGCCCTCGGCGGCCAGCACGCGCACGGTGCTCTCGTTGACGTCGCCGAAGAACACCTGCTGGACGCAGCCGGTCACGAGACCGACGCGCAGCCGCTGTTCGCCCGCGGCCGGCGTGTGCGCGGGCACGGCGCGCACGACCGCCCGTCGGGCGCGAGCGACGATGAGCCCGCGGAGTCGCGACGGGAGCAGCGCGAGCAGGAGCCTGGGCGACTGCTGGATCGCACCCGACGAGCGCGAGCGGCCAGGCGGCAGATCCGCAGCCGCGCCGGATACGGCAGCAGCGAGAACAGCACGCGCCGGAACAGCCGATCGCCCGAGCGTTCGTGAGTGGTGGTGCTCGATGGCCGCGCGCGTGTGCTCGATGAGCGGGCGCGTAGCGGACGCCGGACGGGCAGGCGGTTTCGCAGGCCATGCAGCCGAGGCAGGTGTCGAAGTGCTCGACGACCGGCGCCGTCAGCGATGCGCGACCCTCGAGCCCGGCCTTCATCAGTACGATGCGTCCGCGCGGCGAATCCATCTCCTGACCGAGCAGCAGGTAGCTGGGACAGGTGGACAGGCAGAAGCCGCAGTGCACGCACTTGTCCATCAGTGGCGTCAGCGGCTCGAGCTCGGCGAAGGGCGTCGTCACGGCTCAGAGGCCTCCGGGACCGCCGCCGGGGTTCAGAGTGCCGTGCGGATCGAACCGCGCCTTGACGGCCTGCATCAGCCCGAATCCGTTGCCCGCGTCGCCCCAGGGACCAGCCAGCTGCATGACCGTCCGGTTCGCCGCGAGGATGACGGCGCTGCCGCGGCGCGGCTCGACAGCCCGGCGAATCGCCGTGATAGTCCCGGCTTGAGCGTCGTCGGGCCGTCGAGGGCCACGTAGAACACACCCAGGACCGCGTGGCCGGCCGCGCGCCACCGGACACTCTGCGCCCGGGCGCAACGACTGACGATGTCGAGCATGGCGGCGACGTCGGTCGGCAGCACCGCGACCCTCAGGACCGCGTGCCCGTCGCCAGAGGTGCTGCTGGCGCCCCAGATGAGTGCTCTGCGATCGCGCCACGCGGCTGCCTGGAGCGGCTCGTCAACGCGTGCGACCTGGAACCCCGCGTCGAGGCAGAACCTGGCAGCCGCCGACGCCTGGCGGTCGGCCGCCGCCGCAGTGGTTTCGAACCGCAGGAGCAGACGGGGCACGGGGGCGTCGAGTTCGACGGCGGTCGGCGTGAGTGGCTGCGCCGCCAGCGCGAGTGCGGCCCCGGCAAGCCGGCGGATCCCGTCCGATTCTCCGCCCGCCCACGTGACCGCCATCGTGATGGCGGCGCGGCAGGGGCACCAGCTTGAAGGTCGCGCGCGTCACCACGGCGAGACAGCCGAAGGATCCGCAGACGAGCCGCGCCGAGATCGTAGCCGGCGACGTTCTTGACGACGCGCCCGCCCGCCTTGACCAGGCGTCCGTCGGCGAGCGCCAGATCGACGCCGATGATGAGGTCGCGCGGCGCCCCGTAGCGATGGCGCGCGGGACCGCTCTCGTTGGCGGCAACCATGCCGCCGATCGTCGACGTGTTCCGGCAGAGGGGATCGAGCGGCAGCCACTGGCCGGCCTGGGCCAGCCGCGCGTTGACTTCGGCGAGCGTGACGCCGGCCGAGAGCGTGGCCGTCAGGTCGCCGCCGCAGTGCTCGATGTCCCGCGGCAGGCCGGCCAGGGAGAGCATCGCATCCGCGCGGGCGGGCGGGGCCCCGCGGCCTCGCCTGGTACCGGCCCCCTGCGGCACGACGGCGAGGCGCTCGTTGTCGCCGCGGCGAGCATGGCCGCGAGCGTGGCGACATCGCCGGGGCTCGAGGACGGTCATCAGAATCGCTCGGCCAGGCCGGCGCGCTCGAGCGGATGCGCGCGATAGGGACCGGGCACCTCGCCGCAGAGCCGCGGCGTGGGAAACACCTTGCCCGGATTGCAGAGCCCGGACGGATCGAAGGCGCAGCGCACGCAGCTGCATCGTGTCGAGGTCGTCGGCGCTGAACATCTCGGCCATGTACGCCTTCTTGTCGACACCGACGCCGTGCTCGCCGGTGATGCTGCCGCCCGCCTCGATGCAGTAGGTCAGGATCTCGGACGCGACCTCTTCGGCGTGCTCGGCCTGGCCGGGCATCGGACTCGTCGTAGCAGATGAGCGGGTGCAGGTTGCCGTCGCCGGCGTGGAAGACGTTGCCGATGCGCAGCCCGGACCGTCGCTTCGAGCTCGCGGATTCGGCGCAGCACTTCAGGCAGCCGGGTCCGCGGCACGACGCCGTCCTGCACGTAGTAGTTCGGGGAGACGCGGCCCATGGCGGCGAAGGCCGCCTTGCGGCCCTTCCAGATCCGCTCGCGCGCGGCCGCGTCGCGCGCGATTTCGATCGTCGACGCGCCAGACTGCCGGCAGACCGTCTCGACGAGGGCGAAAAGCTCGTCCACTTCCTCGCGCGGACCGTCGAGCTCGACGATCAGGACGGCGTCGGTGCGCGGAAAACCAGGGTGCACGGCGGCCTCGGCGGCGTCGATCGTCAGCCGGTCCATCATCTCGACGGCGGCCGGCACGATCCCGCACGCGATGATGGCCGAGACCGCTGCGCCTGCCGCATCGATGGTGTCGAATCCCGCCAGCAGCGTCAGGACGGCTTCGGGCCGCCGCAGGATGCGCAGCGTGGCCTTGGTGACGACCGCCAGCGTGCCCTCCGAGCCGACCAGCACGCCGAGCAGATCGAGCCCGGGCGCATCGAGGGCTCCGCCGCCGAGCTGCACGATCTCGCCGTCGGGCAGCACCGCCTCGACGCCGAGGACGTGGTGCACGGTGAAGCCGTACTTCAGGCAGTGCGCGCCGCCGGAGTTCTCGGCGATGTTGCCGCCGATCGAGCAGACGATCTGGCTCGAAGGATCCGGCGCGTAGTAGCACCCGAAGGGCGCGACCGGCGCGTGATCTCCGAGATTGGTGACGCCGGGCTCGACGGTGATGCGGTAGTTCGGGATGTCGACATCGAGAATCCGGTTGAGGCGCGACAGCACGATCAGCACGCCGTCGGGCACGGGCAACGCGCCGCCGGACAGACCGGTGCCGTGGCCGCGCGCGACGAAGGGCACGCGTTCTGCCGTGGCAGAGCCGGACCACGGCCTGAACCTCGGCGGCCGACGACGGCAGCACGACCGCGCCTGGGATGGCGCGCAGGTGCACGAGCGCGTCGGACTCGTAGGTCAGCAGGTCCGCCGTGTCGGTCAGGAGACCACGCGGCCCGACGCAGCTCGCGGAGCCGCTCCAGGAACGCCCGGTCAACGTGGCGGAAGGAGTCGGTCATTCGTTGAGCTGGGGGATGATCCGCAGCCCCGTTGGGGCAAGCGGTGGCCCGACCACGCGAAGAATCGACCCCGCATAGTTCACGATGAACAGCTCGCCGTCGGAATCGACACCGAACGACGACACGTTGCCGAGGGTCGCGCGGCCGCCGAGCATCGCCGTGTGCTCGATGAGATCCGAGGCCGTGGCCTCGCCGCCGCCGCCGACCGTGAGGGCAACGGACCAGACGCGACCCGACACGAAGTCCGCGAAGAAGTAACGCCGCGGTAGCCGGCGCCGAGCCCTTGCCCACGGTACACGTATCCGCCTGTGACCGACGCGCCCGAAGATCGGTCGTACTCGAACATCGGATCGACCAGCGGGCCGAACGCCGGCCCCGGCGAGGTCACGTTGTTGTGGGCGCCTTCGCGGTTGGACCATCCGTAGTTGCGGCCGCCGCGGCCGGCGGGCTCGTAGTCGATCTCCTCCCACGCGCCCTGGCCCACGTCGCCGATGATCAAGGCGCCGGTGCCGCCGCGCGCCGGGTCGTCGAACGAGTACCGCCACGGATTCCGCAGGCCGAAGCTCCAGATCTCGGGCAGAGTGCCCGCCGGGCCCGCGTTCACGAACGGATTGCTCGGTGGCACCCAGTACCCGTTGGGATCGTCGACGTTGACGTTGATGTCGATGCGCAGCATCTTGCCGAGCAGCTGCGTTGGGTTTTGTGCCCGGTGTTGCGGATCGTTGCCGGCGCCGCCGTCGCCGAGGCCGACGTACAGGAAACCGTCCGGGCCAAACGCCAGGTGTCCGCCGTTGTGGTTGGCGAACGGCTGGTCGATGATCCTCGTCGAACCGCCCCAGCGAAGATCGAGCCTGGACGCCGCGTCGGCGACCAGCGGATTGGCCGAACGCGTGAACCGGGCGACCACCGTGTCCCCCTGCACGTTGGTGAAGTTGACGTAGCACCAGCCGCTGGACGCGTAGTTGGGGGCGAGGGCCATCCCCAGCAGGCCCTGCTCCCCGCCCGAGACGGACGGATCCGCGGAGGTCGAGAAAGTCCTGCGCCAGCACCGTGCCCGCCGAAACGACGCGGATGCGCCCGCCCTGCTCGACGACGAACTGCACGTTGCGGTTGGTCGGATCCTGCACGATCGCCACGGGCAGCGAGAACCCAGAGGCGTACACCGACGCGCCGATGGGCTGAGCACCGGCTGCGGAAGGCCATAGCATCGCGACGAGGAGACACGCCAAGGCTCGCATGTCCGCATCGTAACCCAGCGAGGCGGAGGCTTGCGCTATCATCGGGGCACCGTGCCGAGGCGACCCCGATGGACGTTCGTCGCCGCGTGGCTCGCGCTCGCGTGTCTGCCCCTCGTTGCGTGCACCGGAGGCGACGGCCCGCCGTCTGCGCCTGTGCCTGGACCCGGCGGCGGCGTTCAAGTGAACGGCACCGAGCGGATGGGGTGGGAGCAGCCCGCGCCGAGCTTCGCCGAACTGCAGACCTACGGCTATCTCGCCTACGTGGACGATGTCCCTGTGGGCCTGCCGGGGGTGACCTGCGAGTCAAGTCCAGGCGTCAACGGCTTTCTCTGTTCGGCGCGCTTGCCGCCGATGACGCCAGGTCTCCACATGATCGCGCTGTCGGCCTACGTCGATCGAGGCAGCCGGTGGGAGGGTCCAAAGTCCGCTCCGCTGCAGGTACGGCTCGTGACGATGGCCACGAGCGTCGTCCCCACGACAGCCGACGCCGGCACCGGCACCCTGGTTCGACGCCTCACGACGCTCGACGGTGTCTTGCTTCAAGCCCACGTTGTGGCATCGGGGCTCGTGGACCCCACGGACCTGGTCGTCGTGCCCGATGGCCGCGTGCTGGTCGCCGAGCGCGCCGGACGCGTGCGCGTGTTCCGTGACGGGCAGCTGGCCGATCGACCGGCGCTGGTCTTGAGCGACGTCGAGGGTCCCGACGCAGGGGAGCTCCTCGCGCTCGCGATCGATCCAGAGTTCCAGGAGACCGCAGCCGTTTATGCCGTGTACACCACGCCGGCAGGGTTCCGGCTGGCGCGTTTCCACGCGGTGGGCGACGTGCTGCGCGATCGCGCCATCCTTCTCGACGGTGTCGAGGCCGGCGATGCCCGTCCCGGCGCGGCGCTCAGGGTCGGGCCCGACCGCAAGCTGTACGCCGCCTTCGACGACGGCGGCGATCCACACAAGGCGGGGGATCTCGGGGCGTTCAGCGGGAAGGTGCTCCGGCTCAATCTCGATGGCACCACGCCCGCTGACCAGCCAGGGAGCACGCCGGTGCTGGCTGCCGACATCAACCGGCCCAACAGCCTCGACTGGAGTCTCGATGGCGCGACCCTGTGGGTCGGCGAACGTGATGCGGATGGCGCGGATCGACTGAACGTGATGGTCGCGGGAGCCCCCGGGGCTCCAGGCGTTATCGGCCCCGAAGCAAGGCCGGCGATGGCGCGCCGATACACGCTGCCGCAGGGCACCGGCGCCAGGGGTGCGGTTTTCTACTGGGGGCCGGCGATTCCAGCGTTCCAGGGCGATCTCTTCGTAGCCGCGGACACGGCCCGCGCGCTTCTTCGCGTGAGGTTCGAGAGTCCAGGCTCGAACACGATTGCAGCCACGGAGTGGATCCTGCGCGACGAGCTCGGCCCGATCCGCGGGGTCGCCGTCGCTCCGGACGGCGGCTTGTACTTCTGCACGGCGGACGCGCTCCTTCTCATCACGCCAGAACGGTAGAATGGCGGATTGGAGGTGAGGTGATCGACGCGCAGGACGATCGGCAGACGAGCGGCGTCATCAACTGCGCGGCGTACTCGGGCGGCAAGCGCATTGCCGATCTGCCGATTTGCGATGTCAGCGAAGCCCTGCAGGAGCACGATCGTTTCGTCTGGATCGGCCTTTACGAGCCTGGCGAAGAGGTGCTGCGGCAGGTCCAGCGCGAGTTCGGCCTGCACGACCTCGCGGTGGAAGACGCCCTCGCGGCCCACCAGCGCCCCAAGCTCGAGCTCTACGACGGGTCGATCTTCGTGGTGCTCCGCACCGCGCAGCTCGACGGTGACCGGCAGCTGGAGTTCGGCGAGACCCATGTGTTCGTGGGGGAGCGCTACATCATCTCGGTCCGTCACGGGTCGCTCAAGTCGCACATCGGGCTGCGGGCTCGTTGCGAGGCCTCGCCGCAGCTCCTCGGCAAGGGACCAGGGTACGTCCTCTACGCCCTCATGGACTTCATCGTCGACCAGTACCTGCCGATTGTGGAGGCGCTCGAAGAGCAGCTTCAGGAGCTCGAAGACCAGATCTTCAAACAGAAATTCACGCGCGACACCACCGAGCACATCTACCGGCTCAAACGCGACCTGCTCGGGCTCAAGCGAACGGTCTCACCGCTCGTGGACGTCTGCAACCGCCTGATGCGCTTCGATCTGGACCTCATCCCAGACGACACACGCTTGTACTTCCGCGACATCTACGACCACGTCGTCCGGGTCAACGAGATGATCGACAACCTGCGCGAGCTGCTGACGACGGCGCTCGAGGCCAACCTGTCGCTCGTCTCCGTGTCGCAGAACGAAGATACGAAGCGGCTCGCCGCCTGGGCCGCGATTATCGCCGTCCCGACGATGATCGCCGGCATCTACGGGATGAACTTCTCCAACATGCCCGAACTCCAGTGGGCGTACGGCTACTACGCCGTGATGGCCGTGATGGTCACGACCTGTCTCGGCCTGTGGTTCGGGTTCCGCAGATCCGGCTGGCTTTAGGCAGACTGGGCTATCGGATCGTACCGACGCCGATCGCGTCCTTGATGAACGCGTGCTCCGCCCGGTGGAGGGTGACGAGGAAGGCTTCGGGCGTCTCGTCGGCCGCGTCCGGGAGGACGCGGACGGCGATGGTGCGGCTGAGCGCGCCCGCCGGGATGACGAGCGTCAACGGCGGACTCGGGGGGACGCCGATGTAGTCCGCGCCGGCGCGTGCGGTGAGGTTGCTGGTCGAGTAGCTCACCCGCACATCGCGCTCCGACGGGCTGGACAACCGCACGGTGAAGAGGAAGTCGGCGGTGCCTGCCGGCGGCTCGGACCCTGCGGCGTTGTCGATCGACAGAAACGCGAAGTCGTCGTCGAGGATCGTCGCGCGGCCCCTGGGATCGCCGAGCTGGGCGCCGGACGGGTTCGACAGGTCGAGGAAGAACGTCTGGTTGTCCTCGGCGATGCGATCGCCGCTGATCGGCACGAGCACCGTTCTCTGAATGGTGCCGGCGGGGAAGGACAGCGTTCCGGCGGTCGCCACGTAGTCCGAGGCCGCGAGTGCTGTTTCGTCAGCCGTGCCGAAGTCCACCTTTACTTCCTGCCCGGACGCGCGCGAGAGCCTGACCGAGAAGACCGCGTTGCGCGTGCCCGATGCGCCCTCGACGACGACCGTGTCGGAGACGAAGAGGCCCGGGAACGAGTCGTTGTCCACGATGGTGCCCACCGCCTGCCCATCGTCGATGAGGGCATTCGACGCGCCTGACAGCGTCACGAAGAAGGTCTCTGCCGCTTCGCTGAGCCGGTCCCCGGTTATCGCCAACGAGAGCGTCTGCGTCAGGGTTCCCGGGGGGAAGGTCAGCACGCTGGGGGGAAGCGGCACGTAGTCCACCTGCGCCGCCGCCGTGCCGCCACTCGACTGCGCCGTCACCGAGACCGTCTCGATCGAAGCGACCGACAGCGAGACCGTCAAACTCGCGGCGACCGACCCCGCGTCGCCTTCGACGATGCTGACGTCGCCGATCCTGAGTCCGGGCGCGACGCTGTGCGTGAGGCTTCCCGAGCTGGTCACGAAATCGTCGGCGCCGGTGTAGACCGCCGTGACGAGGTGCTGTCCGAGCGAGAGCGACGAGGTGGCCAGGTTTGCGCGGCCGCCCGCGTCGAGAGGCACCGGGGCGCCAAGCGCCGCCCCTCCCTCCTCGAATCGCACGGCGCCATCGGTGACGGGTCCGCCGTTGCCGGTCACGAGCGCCGTCAGGGTCACCGGTTGGCCGAAGGCCGACGGGTTCCGCGACGCCGAGAGCACCGTGGCCGTCGCCGCCGGCGCGGGCAGCGTGAAATAGGCGACGAGCGGGTCGTGATCGGACAGCCGCGACGCAGGCGTCGCCGCATTGGTCCGGTTCGACTCCGCGAAGTCCGCGTCGATTCTGGCGAACTGGATGCCGCCCGCGCTCAAGTACGGCAGGAGCGCCTGGCTCACGAGGGCGTGATCGAGCACCTGGGCGCTCCCCCGGAAGACGTAGGAGTACCGGTCGGAGGGCGGGACCAGATCGACGAGGTTGACGAGGTCGGGCTCCACGAGATCCGCGCTCGGGAGCATGACGGCCGAAGCCGGTGTCGGCTGCCCCTTGATCGTGCCGATGACGTCGACGTAGCCGTCGTTGAACTGGAAGGCGTTGTAATCGCCGATCGAGATGATCCGCTCGGCCGGATTGGCGGACTGGCGCGCCTGAAGGAGGTTCGCCAGGAACTCGGCCTGCGCGCGGCGCTTGGTGCGCACCCTCTGACCATCGACCGGATCGTCCACGCCGCTGAGGGATCGCAGGTGATTGACGATCACGGTGACCGGGAACGGCGCGCCACCCGGGCGCGGCGCCGTCGCGCGCAGGACCAGCGGCGGACGGTCGTTGAGCGTCTCGAGGACGCCCGTGCCGGGATTGGCAAACGTCGCCGTCCGACCTTCCTGCACGACATCGATCACCGATACCCGCGAGGACTTGACGAGGAAGCCCACGTCGATGCCGCCGATGTCGTTGCCCTCCTCGAGGTACGCGACGTACCCGGGGTTGGGTGCGCCCCCGGCGGCCGTGTCGTCGTTGATGCGATCCGCGAGCGCCTGCAGCGTCGCCAGGTTCTCGACTTCCTGCAGGCCGATGATGTCCGGCGACCGGAGCATGGCCCGCACGATGAGCGAGGCCTTTCTCAACCGGGCTTCGAAGGCCGCCGGCAACAGGACCGGCTCGCCGCTGCCCACCGCGGGGTCGTTCGCAGTGTCGAAGAAGCGCTGCAGGTTGAACGACGCGACCGTGAGCTCGTCCTGGCTGGGCGCGCGGACAGCCGACGGCGCCGCCCCGCGTCTCGCGACGACGAGCGGTGTGACCGGATCCTGGAGGATCGTGTACGTGCGCCCGGCGAAGTCGAGCGGGCCCACCGCGCCATTGACAACGTCGCCGGCCGAGACCTCCAGCGTCCCCGCCGGGCCGACCTGGCCGTTGCTGTCCACCGCCAGCCGCTCCGGATTGCCGTCGAATCGCGGGGTGGAGGGGGCTCCTGCGGGCAACGGCTCGGGGCGTTCCAGGCCAGGCTCGCGGAACGGGCGCGCCACGCCCGTAATGACCGCGCCGAAGACGCCCGTGCTCGCCACGACGCCGGTCGGCTCGACCAGCGAGCCCTGCGTCGCCTGTGTCACGGTCAGCGCGCTCGCCTGGACGCGCATTCCCTCGAACCGCTCGAGCTGTTCCAGCCCGCCGCCCGGTTGTGTGTTCGCCGCGGTCAGGAGGATCGGTGCCGGCAGCACCAGCCCCGTGGCCAGCCCGGTGACCGTGGCGTTGACCAGCTCGGTCTGCGGCGGGCTGCCGGGATCGGATGTCGGCACGAACTCGGCGACCGTGCCGACGACGTCCACGAGATTTCCGACCGCCGCGGCCGATGGAATGGCGTTGGCGCTCGTGAACACGAACAGACCTTCGGAGGTCGTCGGGTCGGCGTCCGCGGCGTCATCCGCCGTCTGCAGGAAGAAACCGTTGTTGAATCGTTGCGCCGTGACGATTCCGCTCGTCTTGACCCGTGTCCCCACGAACGGCGACGCGGGTCCGCTGCCCTGAATCTCGGCGATCGAATAGACCGGCGGCGGGGGCGGCGGCGGAGCGACAACGGTCAGCAGGATGGACGTGCTCGACGTTCGCAGCTGGTCGTCGCGCACGGTCACCGGCAGCGATCGCGGACCGACTGACGCCCCGGCGGGTATCGTCGCCGAGTGCGAGAACACGTGGTCACCAGCCGTCGCATCTGGCGGCAACCCGTCGTCGACGAAGGACGTGTTGATGGCGCCACCGATGGTCGAGAGATCGGCTGCGACGGACAGCCCCGTGCTGTCCGGCGTGATCCCCGGCACGACGGTGACGGTCAGGAGCGTCGAGCCTCCTGGGAGCACCGACGCCGGGTTGGCAAGGCCGGACGCGGTCGGATTGGTGGTCGACCCGGCAATCTGGATGTCGTCGATGCCCACCCACTCGTCGTTGCCGACGGCGTTGGTGGTCATCACCCGGAGCTGAACGAGCGGCTGATCGTCGGCGTCAGCCGGCAGCTGCGCTGAGACCGGGGTGACCTGCAGAGCGCTGGCCGCGGTGGTGGCGTCCGCGACGTACGCGTCCGGGAGATTCGTAAAGTTCCCGGTGTTACCGATGCGGTAATGCAGCGCCACCTGCTGCGCGGCGTTGTCGGCCGACGCGTCGAGATCCCTGACGCGGTACGACACCTTGACACCGGTGTAGTCCGTCGTGCGGAGGCTGATCAGGATGAACGGGGCGTCTGCCGTGCCTGAACCGTTCAGGGCGATTGTGGGATCGGCCAAAGCGAACTCGGCGACACCACCCGTTGAGAACATGTCCGGGTTGCTCTGGTTCGCGTTGACGTCGGGCGTGGTGGTGTAGTCGCCGAGGAGGGTCTGCGGGTCGACGCCGGTGCCGCTCGTCGCGTCTTCACCAAGGTAGCCGACAATTCCCGGAACGAGGCTCCACGTATCGTGGGCGAGGATCTGGGCGCCATTGGACCAGTCCTGAACGAACGGCAGCGCCTGCGGCGCCGAGTCGGCGCGCGGGCCTGATTGGAGGACGGCCAGAGCAGCCGCCAGAAGACCGATCGCGTGGAGGACGCGCTTCATCCTAGATGAGCCATATTAGCCCGGCCGGGTATTGGATTCTCGCCAAAAGTGTGTCTGCGCGGCCGCCCGGCGTCCGGTATACTTTCCGACATATGCGTAACATTCTTCGTCTTCTTTCGGCGGCGGGCACCATCGGACTCCTGGCCTGGTCCACGACGGCGCGCGCGGCTGACCCGCAGAAATTCGGTGCCGGCGTCTCGCTCGAAACGACGACGCCGATCGCCAGCCTTGTCGAAGGGCCGGCCGCCTTCGAGGGCCGCACGGTCCGTGTCGAAGGCGTCGTGAACGCGGTTTGTACTGAAATGGGCTGCTGGATGGCGTTGACCCCGACGGCCGATGCCAAAGGACAGACCCTTCGCATCAAGGTCGACGATGGGGTCATCGTCTTCCCGGTGACGGCGAAGGGGAAGCGCGCGGTGGCCCAGGGTGTGGTTCAGCGCGTCGGCAACGATCCCGAGAACCGGGAGGCCGCTGCCGAGCACGCCAGAGCCACCGGCGCGCCGGCCGCTGACCCGCTCAGGAACTGGCAGATCAAGGCGACCGGCGCTCTGGTCTACTAGAGCGGAAGCCCCCGGTTCCTAACCTGCCAGAGTGACCGCGAGGTTCGAGAAGGCGCGCGCGAAGCGGGCGAGCGACGGGACGTCGACCGCCGCGGGCCAGCGGTCGTCTCGGCTGTGGAAGAAGGGGCTGCTGCCGAGAAGCGACACGTAGCGCCCACCGCCCAGGTGGACGTTGCGCGCTTCGCCGCCGGGTGTCGTGCCAATCGGCACACGCTGCTCCACGCCCGTGCCTGCCGCGGTCATTGCCGCGACGGCCATCGCGCCGATCTCCTCGGCCGAGCATTGCAGCCGCGGCCGGCCGCCGGCGGCGCCGATGTTGGCGCCGAAGTGCATCCACGCGTGCGCCGCCTTGATGATGCCAGGACGATGCTCGATGAAGGCGTCAAGTCCCTGGTGGCCCAGTTCGTGGCCGCTCGATGCCACAAAGAGCACGGTGCGCGAGGGCTTCAGGGAAGCCACGTGCCGGATGGTCTCGAGCCAGCAGACCAGCCCGCCGCCGCGTTCGGCTGCGCACTGCCACCATCCGCTCCGCGGCGTCATCACAATCACCGGCGCCAGTTCCGCACGCCGGCCCACGACGGTCGCGACGACGTTGACCGCCTCAGCCGGTGTCCTCGTTGCGTGAGCCACGACATGCGCGGCAACGCTCTCCGCAGCGCGAGCGTCGAGCCAGGCTCCCTGATCCGATCCGACCTGCAGTGCGGGCAACCCGTACGGCGAGGCAAACGCCACGGCGTTGCTCGGGGTCAGCCCGGGCCGCGCGCCGTCGGTGACGACGATGATGGCGCGGTACGACGTTGATCGCCGGAGGTCGGCGAGGCGCTGGCCCTCGGTCGAAATGCCCGCCTGATCCAGGCGCACGAGGGGGAACTCCACGGCCGACCCCTCCCGGCCCAATCGGCCACGCAGGCCCGCCGCATCGGTGAAGCTTCCGTCGAAGAGGGGCAGGGCTTCGAGGCGCCGGTCGCCGCACTGGACGAATGCCTCGTGAACGTCCACCCGGCCCAGCTTGAAGGTCTCCGTCGCGGCCTGGCCGCCGGCGCCGGCTGCGAGATCCCGCAGCCACACGGCGGACCGGTTGTCCACGTCCGTGGCGGTCCGATGAATACCCTGTGCGTCGTACGCGCGAACGACGTCAGCCGCCCGCGCCTCGATACCGTCACCGGCAGTCGGCCCCTGCGCCGCGATCAGGCGGCCAAGGCCGCGGCCCGCCACCAGCCAGCCTGCCGATGCGCCGACGGCTGCTCGAAGAAAATCAGCGCGAGTCATCGTCCCCTCTCATTCACCCGGTCACCCGGTCAGATTCCGTCGGTCGGCGCCGCGACGAGCATCAGCCGTCCCTTCAGTCCCGAAGAAACCAGCACGGTGTTCGTGTCGGTGACGATGACGCCCTCGACACCATCCAGGCGCTCGATGAGCGCCATGCCTTTCTCTGGCCCCATCACGAACACGCCGGTCGAGAGCGCATCCGCCAGAAGCGCTCGGGCCGTCACGATGGTCACGCTTCGGCATCCGCGGGCCGGCTCGCCCAAATCCGGATCGAGCAGATGATGGTAACGCCGGCCCCCGTCCAGGAAGAAGCGCTCGTAGTCGCCAGATGTGCTGAAGGTGCCGTCGGACAGATCCAGGGAGGCAAAGATTGCGTCAACAGGGCCTCGGGGATCCCGGATCGCGACGCGCCAAGGACGACCGCCGCGCTGCCCGCCCACGTAGAGGTCGCCACCCGCCTGCATCATGAAGTCGTCGATCCCGCGGCTGTGGAAAATGGCGACGCCTCGGTCGACCGCATAGCCCTTGCCGATGCCACCGAGGTGCACGCGCGCACCACGCTTCTCGATGAAGGCCGTGCCCGCGCCGGCATCGATCTGCACCGTTCGGTAGTTCACGAGCGGCAGCCGCGCACGTACCGCCGCGGGGTCGGGAATGCGGTTGTCTTGATCGTGATCGAAGCGCCAGAGGTCGGACAAGGCGCCGAACGTGATGTCGAACTTGCCATCGGTCAGGTCGCCGGCCGCACGCGCGGCCTGAAGCACCTCGATCACTTCGGGGCTCACGGCGACCGGGGCGACACCGGCGGCCTCGTTCAACCGCTGAACGTCGCTCTTCGGCCGCCAGACGCTCATCAGCCCTTCGAGTCGGTCGAACTCCGCAAAGACCTGGTCGAAGGCCGAAACGGCGGCGGCCTCGTTCGTTGTCCAGGCAGACAGTCGCAGCTCCGAGCCCATCGTCTGTCGGGTTCGCTCGACGAGCCTGGCCGTGGGCGCCGGCGACGGCGCGTCCCGGCACGCCGCGGCCAGCAGGGCCAGAGTGAAGACGAGGGGCTTGACGGCGGTCACGGCAGCGAGTCGGATGATACCCTGACGGACAGTGGGAGAGCCGACGACCCTCGACGAGCGAACCCTCGATCGGCTGTACGCAAAAGGCGAAGGCGAACGCTGGCAGCTGTCGAGCGCCTCGTTCCGCCGCGCGCTCGACGCGAGCGTCGCCAAGGCGTTTGCCCATGGTCAGCCGTCCGCACGAGAGGTCGAGCAGTACCTGGCCTCTCTGAACCTGGCCGACCTCGCGTTGGCGTCGGCGTGCATCGACGGCCACGACGCGGCCTGGGAGCACTTCGTGCGCGAGCACCGTCCGGCGCTCTATCGGGCCGCCGACGCGATCGATCCGAGCGGGGGAGCCCGGTTGCTCGCCGACGCGATCTACGCTGACCTGTTCGGCCTCGCGAACAGCGACGGCGTGCGCCAGCCGCTCTTGCGGTTCTTCCACGGGCGCAGTTCCCTGAAGACGTGGCTGCGTGCCGTGCTCGCGCAGCGGCTGGTGGATGCGAAACGCGTGGAGCGCCGGATGGTGCCGTTGCCGGACGATGACGAGGTGAATCGCGCGCGCAGGCCGGATGCCCCCGGTTCGCCGGGAGCGGCGCCCGACCCGGAGCGCGAGCGATACGTGGATCTCGTCGGGCGAGCGCTGGGCCTCGCGGTCGGCAGGCTGACCCCGCGGGATCGGCTCAGGCTGGGCTGCTACTATGCGCAGCGCTTGACGCTCGCCGAGACCGGCCGCCTGCTGCGCGAGCACGAAGCGACCGTGTCCCGGCAGCTGGCCGGGACGCGCAGGGCTCTCAGAAGGGATGTGGAAACGCAGCTGAAGCGCGATGCCGGCCTCGGCGATGCCGAGCTGGCGGACTGCCTGCGCTCGGCAGTCGAAGATGCCGGGCCGATCGACCTCGGCGAGATTCTCGAGGTGAGCAGTTCGGAGCGCGTGCGCAAGAAATCCCCGGCGGATCGTTCTGAGGAAAGAGCCACGCCATGACCGACCCCTGTATCGACGCCGAAGTGCTTGCGGCCTGGATTGACGGGGCGCTCGACCAACGGGCTGCGGGGGAGGTGGAGCGCCACGCCGCCCAGTGCGCCCGGTGCCAGGCAATGCTCGCGACGTTTGTCCGGACCGAGCTGGCGCCATCGCCGTCTCAGGCCAGGCAGGCTCCATGGTGGCAATCCTTCCAGGTTCGGTGGCTCGTGCCGGTCGCCGCGGCGGCCACGGCCGTTGCGATTCGGATTGCGGTGCCTGGGAGTCCGAGGCCGGAGGGCGAGGTGGCCAGGGCACCGTCGCCTCCCGCTGCTGGACCTCCCGCACAATCGCCCGCAGCGCCCTTGGCTGCCGCGGAGCCGTCCGGTGCGACCCCCGATGCGAACCAGCGCCAGACGGCGCCGGCGCGCAAGGAGGGGCCGGCTGGTTCGCGTCAGGAAGCGGCGCCAGGCCCGGCGCCGCAGGAGGAGCGTGCGAACACGCTGGCCGCTGCCGAGCGCCGCGCGGCCGAAGCCGCTTCCTCGACGCGCGCCGACGGGCTGAGCCGCAGCCGCGAGGCAGCCTTGAGCCCGGCATCGGCCGATGCCGCGATGGTGTTTGCTTCGCGCGACGGAACCGTGCGCTGGCGGCTTGCCGGTCCCCTCGTCGAGCGGTCGACCGATGGCGGCTCGACATGGGTCGCCGCACCTCTGGGCAGAGCGGCGGAGCAGGACGGCCGGGCAGCGGCGCCTCTGGCGACCGCCGCCCCTGCTGCGGCCGCGCCTGCTGACGCGACTCTCGACCTTGGTCCGGCCATCGTCGCTGGCGATGCACCGACCGCTTTGGTGTGCTGGTTCGTCGGACCGCGCGGCGCTGTGTGGATCACGACTGATGGCGGTCAACAATTCCGCCGAGTCACCGTGACGGGCGAACCCGACCTTCGCACGGTGAGGGCACGCGACGCCCGCTCGGCCGACGTGACCACCGTTGACGGCCGCACCTTCCACACTGACGACGGCGGCGCCACCTGGACGATCACTGGTCCTTAGTGCTTGGGTCTTGGTCCTTAGGCGGTCCTTCGTCCTTGGGCGGTCCTTGGGTCCTTAGCTTGGGCGGTCCTTAGTCCTCAGGCCGACTCTTGGTCCCGATCCCCGATCCCTGTTCTCCGTTCCCCGTTCCCCGTTCCCCGTTTCCTGTTCTCCGTTCCCTGCAAGATTTCCCACCCGGCTCCGTTCTAAGGACAAGCGCCGGCAACGAACCAGCCGGACAAGAACAGGAGCGATTCTCATGACTGCACGATTCCTCACGGTTCTCGGAGGCTCAGTGATTGCGTTGGGCCTCCTCGCCGCAGGCTCCGGGCTCCAGGCTTCCGGCTCCGGGGGCCTCAGGCCCGGAGCCCCTGAAGCCGGAAGTCCGAAGCCCGGAGTCGGCGAACAAGCCCAGGACGGCGGGCAGACGACCATCGACGATCAAGTGGGTCTCGCGCTGACGGTCTACAACTCGGACATCGCGCTCGTCCGCGACGTCCGCACCCTTCGGATCCCGCGCGGCACGTTCGACTTGCGATTCATGGACATCGCGGCCACGGTCAACCCGGCGACCGTGCACTTCCGATCCCTGACCGAGCCGGCGCGCCTCGGTGTGCTCGAACAGAACTATGAGTACGACCTGCTCGATCCCGAAAAGCTGTTGCGCAAGTATGTCGGCCGCGACGTGACACTCGTGCGGACGCTGCAGCAGAACGGCGCCACGCGCGAAGAGGCGGTCACGGCGCGGCTCCTCAGCTACAACACGCAGCCGGTGTGGCAGATCAACGGCGAGATCGTCACCGGGTATCGCGCCGACCACATCCGCTTTCCGTCGCTGCCGGGCAACCTCTACTCGACCCCAACCCTCATCTGGACGCTCGACAACACGGGCGCCTCCGATCATCGCGTCGAGGCGACCTATCTTGCCGGGAGCCTGAAGTGGAACGCGGACTACGTGCTGACGGTCGGCCGCGACGACAAGGCGGCGGATCTCGACGGCTGGGTGACGCTCGTCAACGGCAGCGGCACCTCGTTCAGGAACGCGTCGCTGCAGCTCGTCGCCGGCGACCTGAACCGGGTCCGCCAGGCCATGAACCGTGTGCTCGAAGAGGATGGGCGGCGCGAGCGCGTGGCGGCCGCCGCACCGCTGATGAGCGAGGAGAGCTTCTCCGACTACCACCTCTACACCATGGGCCGGCCGACGACCATCAACAACAGCGAGACCAAGCAGGTGAGCCTGCTCGAAGGGACCGGCGTGCCCGTGCTCAAGCGCTATGTCGTCAACGGACAGGCGTTCTACTACCGGAACGCGCGCAACCCGGGGGCGCCGCTGAAGGACGACGTGCAGGTGCTGTATCAGTTCAAGAACGAGGCGAAGGCCGGGCTCGGGATGCCAATGCCGGCCGGCGTGGTCCGGGTGTATCAGGCCGACTCCAAGAGCAGCCTGCAGTTTGTCGGCGAAGACCGGATCGTGCATACGCCGAAGGATGAGGTCCTCAACGTCAAGATCGGCCACGCCTTCGACGTCGTGAGCGAGCGCAGGCAGACCGATTTCCAGAAGATCGCCTCGAACGTCTACGAGATGGAGTTCGAGATCGTGATCAGGAACCACAAGGCGACGCCGGTGACTGTCGAAGTGAACGAGCCGCTCGGCGGCACGTGGACCATGCTGAGAAGCTCGTACGCGTGGACCAAGACCGACGCCTGGGCGGCGCAGTTCATGGTGCCGGTGGCGGTCGACGGCACGTCGACGCTGCGATACCGGGTGCGGGTGACGTACTAACAGGGAACAGGGAGCAGGGAACAGGGAACGGGGAACAGGGAACGGAGAAGCCGCCTCCGCGCGAAGCGCTTCGGCGAGCCTGGCCCAAGCTGGCGTGGGAGGTGTGAGCGAGCGAAGGCCGGGGGCGTGCCGTGCAGTTTCTGCACGGCGCGTCTCGCCGTACGTCACCCCAGCCGTATCCACGGCGGCCTGCCAGAGGTAATGTTCACAGAGAGTTGCTCGGCACTGACCGGTCTGGTCCGGCACGTGTCTTGCCCTGCGATTGGTCATCTCATGCTTGCCACGAAAGGGGAGCCCATGTTCGAGCTGACCCTGTTCGACCACCTGCGTATGACCTTCGGGCACGTCGTCTATCGGCACCTGGCGCACGTGCGGTTGAGCGCCTCGAGGGCGAGGGCCAGCCGGTGGCTGCGCGCCGGGGAAGCCGTGCTGATGACGGGGGTGGTGGTGAGCGCTTCCGGGGCGGCCTTCACCGCCAGTCGCGCCTACGCGATCACCGCTGCGGTGCTCGCCGGGCTCGCGCTCGTCGTCCTGCTCGTGCGCCTCACCTTCGATCTCGAACGGTCGGCGCAAGTGCACGCGGTGTGCGCGGCAAAGCTCTGGCACATCCGCGAGCAATACCGCGCGGTGCTTGCCGACATGGTGGACGGCGCCATCGATGTCGACACGGCCCGGCGACAGCGCGATCGGCTGATGGAAGAGCTCCACGACACCTACGAGGCTGCACCCGCGCCAGACCCCCAGGCGTTCGAACGGGCCGGGCTGTCCGCGGGAGCGGCGACCAACGACGCCGCGCTGCCGGACGAGGCGATCGACGTGTTCCTGCCGGCGTCGCTTCAGAAGACCCGCCGCCCGGCGGCGTAGCGCGGGCCCGCCCTGAGCGGTCTCGAAGGGCCTGCCCTGAGCCAGGCTGAAGGAGCCAGAACGGCGTCGAAGGGGCCGACTTGACCTTCTGTGCGGGCGCCGGGAATAATCGGCGCCACATGCGAAAACTTGCCGTGGCGCTGGGCCTGGCGTGCGCCGCCGGTGCGGGGCTGGCCGCGCAGGTCGCGCCGCGGACCTACACCAACCCCAAGCCGGACGACCATCTGAAGAAGCTGTTCCCGAACGCGGCGGCCTTTTCGACGCTGTCCGGCCAGCCGCTTCACTTCACGGTGTTCGGCGTAGACCCCAAGGTCAATCCTGCTGCGCCGCCGATCGGGTACGTGTTCTGGACGACCGACGTCGTTCCCAAGGAACAGGCGTACCACGGGCCCATCCACCTGCTCGTCGGCATGGACCTCACGGGCATCCTGACGGGCGTCGTCGTGGACTACCACGCCGAACCGTACGGTTACTTTTCGGTGCAGCCGCAGGAGTTTGCGGATCAGTTCAAGGGCAAGAGCATTCGCGACCCGTTCCGCGTCGGCGAGGACATCGATGCCGTGTCGCGTGCGACGATCAGTATCACGAGCGGCGCCCGTGCCGTGCGTGACAGCGCGCGCGCGATGGCGCGTCAGTTCCTCTCCCCGGACGCGGTGAAGAAGTGACGCAGGACCCCTGGGGCTTCGAGGAAGAAGCCGTCGAGACGTGGGCGGACATCCTCGGCCCGCAGTGGCTGGATCTCGGGCTCCTCAGCGTCTTCATCGCCTTCGCGCTGTTCAGCTTCTTCAGAAAGAGCAAGCCCCTGAAGTACGCGGCGCTGGTCTTCGCCGTGGCGTACATGGGTTTCGCGAAGAGCTATCTCATTTCGATAGTCAACGTCTTCGGCGTGATGGATCTGAACCTGCCGATCTTCAGGTACAACCTGGCGTGGTACCTGTTTGCGGTGTTCACCGTCGTGTCGACCGTGCTCTGGGGACGCCTCTACTGCGGACGCATCTGCGCGTTCGGCGCGCTGACGCAGTTGATGGACGCCGTCATCCCGTCGAAATTGCGCTGGGAGCCCTCGCTCAAGCTCGAACGTCAGCTGTCGTGGATCAAGTACGCGGTTCTCGGCGCCGTCGTCCTGTACTTCCTCGTGACGCATGACATGTCGATCTATCCCTACGTCGAGCCGTTCTGGATGTTCGGGCTCTTCGGATCGGCGGGGCTGTGGATTGGCCTGGGCGTCCTGCTCGTTGCCACCGTGTTCGTGCGCAACCTGTACTGCCGGTTCCTGTGTCCGGTCGGCGCCACGCTCGGCATCCTGTCGCAGCTGACCGTGTTCAAGATCAAGCGCTGGTCCGAGTGCAAGACGTGCAAGATCTGCGAGAAGACGTGCGAGTGGGGCGCCATCCAGGGCCCGAAGATCGTGATGTCCGAGTGCGTGCGCTGCGACGACTGCGAGCGGCTGTACATGGACCAGCAGAAGTGCCCGCACTGGATCATCATCCGGCGCAAGTCCGACTTCGCGGGCAGACCGGCGGTGACGGCGCCATCACCGACAGCATAGTGCCGGGGGGCGCCCCCCTAAGAGGCCGTTCTTTTCTCGCCGAGGGCAAGACGATGAACGTCACGCGCCGGCGATTTCTCGGAACGCTCGGCGCGGCGCCGGCGGTGTGGCCGGCGCTGGCGCGCGGGCAGTCGCAGGCGCTTCCTGCCGACGCGGTGGTTGCGCCAGGCCGGCACCCGCTGAACCTCGAACGCGGCCGGGACGGGTTCGTGTACGTGCCGCGCGGCTACCAGCCGGCGCGCGCGTTGCCCTTGATGCTCGTGCTGCATGGAGCGGGCGGGTCGTCGGCCTCCGCTGACGGCTGGTTCCCGCTGGCGGATGAGCACGGCGTGCTCCTTCTGGCGCCCGACTCCAGACAGTGGACGTGGGACGCGATCCTCGGCAGCTTTGGTCCCGACGTCGACTTTCTGTTCCGTGCGCTCAAGTGGACCGTGCAGCGCTACGCCGTTGACCGGCGTCGGCTGGCCCTGAGCGGCTTCTCGGACGGCGCGTCGTACGCCTTGTCGCTCGGGATTGGCAACGGCGACGTGTTCACGCACATCATGGCGCTGTCGCCGGGCGTGATGTCGCCGGCCGTTGCGGCCGGGAAGCCGCGGATCTTCATCTCCCACGGCACCGACGATGGTGTCATGCCGATCGACGATACGAGCCGTCGCTTCGTGCCGCGGCTCCAGGCGCTCGAGTACGACGTCACCTACAGGGAGTTCGAGGGCCGGCACACGCTCCCGCCGGAGATCCGCCGCGCGGCCATGCTGTGGTTCCTCGCAGGAACGGTCAGTGCCGGTTGATGCCGGAGCGCGGATCGGCGCCGTGCATCTCACGGTGGCCGACCTCGAGCGACAGGTCGCCTTCTACGAGACGTCGGTCGGCCTCACTGTGCGGCTGCGTGACGAGGGGGTCGCCTGGCTGGGGGCCGGCGGCGAAGACCTCCTGGTCCTCCACGCACATCCCTCGGCTCGACGGTTTTCCGGTACCACCGGCTTGTACCACTTCGCCGTGCTGGTCCCCACGAGGCGTGATCTGGCGCGCGCGCTCAGACGCCTCGTCGACGCCAGAACGAGCCTGCAGGGCGTCGCGGATCACGGTGTCAGCGAAGCCCTGTACCTGGCCGACCCCGAGGGCAACGGCATCGAGATCTACCGCGACCGTCCGCGCGAGGCGTGGCCGACGGTTGGCGGTCAGCTCCAGATGGGGACCGATCCGCTGGACCTCGACGGGCTGCTCTCCGAGCTCGGTGGCGACGTGCCGCCAGACGAACGCATGGCGCCCGCGACCACAATCGGTCACGTGCACTTGCACGTCGCCGACCTTGCCGCCACCGAGCAGTTCTACACGGGCGTCCTGGGGTTCGAGCTGACGCAGCGCTTCGGCCGGTCGGCGTCCTTCTTCGCGGCCGGCGGCTACCACCACCACATCGGCGCCAATATCTGGGCGGGCGCCGGCGCGCCGCCTCCGCCTCCCGGTGCGCTCGGCCTCGACCACTTCGAAATTGCGGGGTCGGGTTTGGTTTTCGATCCCACGTCCGATCGAAAACCAGAGCCCGACCCCATCCTCGCTGATTCGCGACCCGTCCGGGAATGCCATCCGCCTGGTGGGAAGTTGATCCGGCAGGCCCTGGTACGCGGCCTGAACAAGCGCTGCCCGCACTGCGGCCAGGGCCCGCTTTTCGCGGGGTGGGATCACCTCGAGCGCTGCCATGTCTGCGGGCTTGTCTTCGAGCGTAACGCCGGTGACACCTGGGCGTTCACGATCCTGGGCGATCGTCTTCCGCTCGGCGTGCTCGTGGCCGTGGTGTACTTCGGCCTGGGGCGCGAACACCCCTGGTTGGGCCTTGCGGCCTTCGCCGCGATCGGCGCGCTGTTTCTCTGGACCTCGCCGAATCGGTGGGGCGTCGGCATCGCCCTGCACTATCTTTCGCGAGTCCAGTGGCCGGATCCGGACGACCCCGTTCCCCCTTTCGGGGAAGTCAGAACTGAGAACGAGAATTCGAATCAGAACCTGCACCCGAACGTGAACTGAACTCTGAACCGGTGTCCAGCGCACGTCCGTCAGCCTCAACTGCTGCCTGATGCGATCGAAAGCGGCGCGGTACGAGGGCTCTTCGTTCTCCGGAACGATGGTCATGTAGTAGAAGAGGTTCCCGTCGCTCAGGAAGGTCGTGAACATGTCGATCCGCTCACGCCCGCCGAGTGGGGAAGGGTTCACGAGCGGCGTCGCAATGGCCGAGCGCTGCGAGATCCGCGTGGACTGCTGGTCGCCGGCAATGCGCAGGTCCGGGTTGCCTTGACGAAGGTCGTCGAGCCACGCATCGGTGGCGTCGCGGAGGTCGCGCGATGCGGGACGCGTGATGCCGAACTCGACGCCGTGGGTGAAGACGGACTGTCCGTTCAAGTTGCCGTAGCCGTTCTGGGGCACAGCCTTCACGGACCGGCTCGACGACAGGTTGGTCCAGTTGCTGGGAACGACCGTCTCGAAGAGGCCGGCGTTCAGCCGCTTGTACTGCGTGGACGGCTTCGGCACGCGCTCGCCCGGCGTGCCGACGGAGCTCGGCGTCTCTGCCCTCGCCGTTGGTCCGGCTGGTGACCTCTTTCATGGTCTTCGCGCGAGGCAGCGCGTTGAAGCTTTCCTTGATCGCCGCAAACCGGCCCGTGTCCCCTCTGGAGGCGATCTGCAGCGACTCGGCTTCCTTGGTGATGTAGGCGGTGCGATTGCCGGGATTCGGGTGGCTGCTCAGCCACTCGGGCGACCCTCCGGACTTGCTCTCTTTCTCGATCGTCTCGAACATCCGCGCGAGCGCACGCGGGTCGTAGCCGGCGCGCGCCATGATCTGCGCGCCGAGAAGGTCGGCCTGCTTCTCGAACTCCCGGCCGTATTTCATCAGCAAGCTGCCCAGCCCGAACTGCGTGCCCTGCATGATGGCCGAGCCCGCCGACCCGCCGACCACGGCGCCGCCGAGAATGCCCGCGATCTGGCCGATCTGCAGCCAGGGGTTTTGCGCCTTCGAGGCGTTCGCCGTGCCGTGCCTGAAGCAGCACGTGCGAGAGCTCGTGCGCCATCACGCCCGACGACTTCGCCCTCGCTGGTCGCGGCGTCGAACATGCCGCGATGCACGAACATCGGCCCGCCCGGCAGCGCAAAGGCGTTGATCTCCTTCACGTTCACCGGCGTAAACGAATATTCGTAGACGGGCTGCTTGAACTCCGCGGGCGCGACGTCCACGAGCCGATCGCCCAGCTCGGTCAAGTACCTCGTGATGGTGCGGTCCTCGATGACCGGGAACTGCTTCCGAACTTCCGCTGCGCCTTCACGCCCGATCTTGACGTCCTGCTCCGGCGTGTACTTGTTCTTCGGCAGCTCGATCTTCGTTTGTGCCAGCAGCGAGCCAGCGAGACCGGCGCTCAGCGCGAGCGCCAGCAGCGAAGCCTTTCGGCGGGTCGTTACGTGAAGAGTTGGCTTCATCAGCATCCTCGGATTTTCGTCACCCATGCTTATGCATGTTTCGATCCGACTCCTGAGGAGGACAACCCGGCCACGACCTACGGCCCGAAACTCGAGATTGCCTGAACTTTCCACGCGCCGCCACGGTTCGTCACGAGCGCCAGAGCTTCGTAACTCGACATGGCGCTGCCGTCGCGGCCCCGGCGGGAATACCGGAAGGTAATGTTGACCCCCGCAGTGCTCACCTGAACCGCGTCGGCCTGCTCGAGCCGCGTTTCGAACCACGTACGCTGGCGTCCGGGCTCCGCGCCGCGAAGAAACTCGGCCGGTGACGCCGACACGTCCACCGTCCCGTCGGCGATGCGCACGTACGGATAGTTGAAGGTCGCCGCCAGCGCCTCCCCGTTATGGCCGTTCCACGCCGCGAAGTGGGCCTTGAGGGCGGCGAGCGCCGCGGCGCCGTTGGCGGTCGTGGTGGTGGCGTCGATGCCAGTGGGTCCGGCCGCAAAACGGGAAAGGACCCCCCAGCGTCCCTGGTGCTCCGTGACGATGTAGGTGATGGCGCTGCCCGTCAGGGTCTTGCCCTCGGCGGTGTAGCGGGTCCACTGGCCCGAGACGTGGACCTTGTCGACACCGACCTGCAGCACTCGGCGCGAGTCCCACTCGCTATGGTGCCACCCGGTCTTCAGCGTCTGCCCGAAGTCCACCCCTGCGGCGTACTCTTCCGGCGTTTTGCTGATGGCGAACTCGCCCGGCGAAGGCCGCACGTGGGGGAAATGAAGCGATCCGGCCCAGCGCAGCGGCTCGCGCGAGTTCCATGTCTCGAGGTAGCGGTCGAGCGCCTGCAGCGCGAAATGCGATCGCAGCGCAGTGGCCTCCGGCCCGAGCGGCGTCTGTGCCGAGATCAGTGTGCCAGTGGCGACGACGAGACAGGCCAGGGAGGTGCGCTTGACGGTGAGCATGCCGATAGGGTGCCCCCGAATCGGGATTCTCGCAAGCTGCTGGCCGTAGCCGCGTCGATGAGGACGACGTTGAGCCGGTAGAACAGGGCCTCGAGGAAGTCACCGCGCTCGACCGACCGTGCGAGCGGCGCCGCGGTGATCGATAGCACCTGCACGCCCAGGCAGCCCGTGGTCATCCAATCGTGCAGCGCCTGCTGCTGCGGCGGCGTGAGGGCCTCAACGTTCTCCAGCAGCAGCGTGCCCTGCGTCGCGGTGGTGAGGTCAAACGCGCAGGGGAGCTGGTAGCGCCGGTGAGGTTCGCGGCACACGCGCAACAGGGCGCTCGACACGGCGCCGACGGCCGTCGAGGCGCACTCGACCAGCACGTTCGGTCGGTGCTCCATGGCCAGCAGCTGCTCGAGCAACGACGCATCGGACATTCCGCCGAAATTATGGTCTTGCCGGGACTTCATGGGTCGGACCCTCTTGCTGGGATGAGACATCCTGCCACGCTGTGCGCAAACCTAAGATCTAGGTCGATCCCTAGTTCACGAAGACGTAGCTTTTTGTCGCGTACTGACAACACTGTTGTGTTTCGGTCGTGCGACGAAGGGGCAAAAAAGTGGGCTTACGTGGCGGAGGGGTCAATCAGGCCCTCCTGCACGGCGTAGCGGGTCAGCTCCGCCACGCTTCTGGCGTTCAACTTCGCCATCAACCGCCCGCGGTGAAACTCCACCGTCTTGACCGAGACCCCCAGGACCTCCGCCATCTCCTTGTTTTGCCGGCCCTCGGCAACGAGCTGCAGGATCTGGCGCTGACGGTCGGTCAGCACGGTCGCCGCCCGGGTCACCTTGCCGGCCGAGGCGCGCAGGCTTTCGATGACGTCCGAACCGAACTCCGGCGAGATGTAGATCCGGCCTCGCCTGGCGTGGTCGAGGGCCGTCAGCAGCTCCTCGGCGGCGCCGGTCTTGAGCACGTATGCCACGGCCCCGGTATCGAGCGCCCGCCGCAAGTACATCGGGCTGGCATGCATCGTCAGGAACACGACGATCACCTCCGGCCGCGCCTGGCGGATTTGCCGGGCCGCGTCGATACCATTCAGGACCGGCATGCTCACATCGAGCACGATGATATCGGGCCGAAGCCGCTCGGCCGCTTCGACGATGGCGCGGCCATCCTGCGCGGTTCCGACGATCTCGTACCGCGGCGAGAGAAGGGTCCGGATGCCGTTGAGGATGAGCGGGTGATCGTCACCGAGCAGGATGCGAGGTGGGCCTGTCATCATTCCCTTCCCAATGGCACCGTCGCGACGATTCGGGTGCCGCCGCCCGGGCGCGGCAAGACCCTGAAGGTCCCGTCTACCAGGCGCATGCGCTCTTCCATGCTGACCAGGCCGAGTCCGGCCGAGCCCCGACTTCCCTGATCGGCGATCCCCACACCATTGTCGTTGACCTCGAGCTCCAGCGCGTGGGTGGAGCGGCGAAGCGACACCTCCACCGACGAGGCGTGCGCGTGCTTCGCGGCATTGGCGACACTCTCCTGGGCCACACGATACAGGGCGGATGCCGCCGTCAGCCCGATGCCGGAGTCGTCCACCTGTCCGGAGCCGTCGAACGTGATCGGCAGGCCCCGGGCCCTGCGGAACTCGTCGCAAAAGCCTTCGAGGGCAACGCTCAGGCCGAGATCCTCGATGAGCGCCGGGTGCAGCCCGTGCGAGACCCGCCGGACGTCGCGGGAGATCTGGACGACACGCTCCTGAAGCTCGTGCAGGCGTGCGCGCATCGCCTCGGGTGAGGCCGGCAACTCGCCCGCCAGCGTCCCAATCTCGATCGATGCGAGCGCCAGCTGCTGCGTCACATCGTCGTGCAGCTCCCGGGCGAGCCGGCGGCGTTCGTCTTCCTGCGCGGTCAGCAGGCTGGCGCTGAGCGCACGCAGCGCGCGTTCGCTTTCCTGCAAGGCGCGGGTGCGATCGAGGACGCGTGCTTCGAGCTCATGGTGGGCCCGGCTCAGGGCCTCCTGCGCGTGCCTGCGATCTGTGATGTCGGTCAGGGCGCCGACCATGCGCACCGGACGGCCCGAGGCGTCGCGGACCGCTTCGCCACGTGAGAGCACCCACCGGTATCCGCCGTCGCGATGGCGCAGGCGCAGCTCGACCTCATACCGTGCGCCTTCCTCGTAATGCCGGCGGAGCGCCTCGTGCACGGCGGCCGCGTCGTCTGGATGGACCCGGTCGAAGAACGAGGACTCGTTGTAGGGCACCGCGTCGTCGCGCGACCCGACGATCTCCTTCCAGCGCGGCGACTGGTAATGCTCCCCGGTCCGGATGTTCCAGTCCCAGAGCCCGTCGTTGACGCCCCGCTCGAACAGCGCGTAGCGCTCTTCGCTGGCGCGGAGCTGGGCTTCGGCATGCTTGCGGCTGTCGATATCGGTGAGCGCGCCGACCATCCGCACGGGGCGGCCGGCCTCGTCGCGGACGGCCTCGCCGCGAGAGAGCACCCATCGGTAGCCGCCATCACGATGCCGGAGGCGGACTTCGACTTCGTAGCGCGCGCCTTCCTCGTAGTGCCGGCGGAGCGCCTCCGCCACGGCCGCCGAGTCGTCTGGATGGATCCGGTCGAAGAAGGAAGACTCGGTATTGGGCACCGCGTCGTCGCGCGAGCCCACGATCTCCTTCCAGCGCGTCGAGTGGTAGTGCTCGCCCGTCTGCACGTTCCAGTCCCAGATGCCGTCGTTGACGCCGCGCTCGAACAGCGTATGGCGCTCCTCGCTGGCGCGCAGCCGCTCTTCGGCCTCCTTGCGGTCGGTGACATCCAGGATGGTGCCGACGCGCCTGGCGTAACGATGCCCGGCCTGGTCCTCTTCGAAGAACGTCTGGGCGTTGGTCGTCACCCAGCGGATCCGGCCGTCCGGGAGCAGGAGACGGTGCTCGATCGACAGCAGGCCGTCACCGGCCGGATCGTCGGCGCGCCCAATCGAGGCGGCGACCTTGGCGCGATCCCCGGGATGAACACGGTCGAGGAACCCGGGCACCGTCACCGTCTCATCAGCAGACCAGCCGAAGATTTCACGCAGTCGTGGCGTGACCGTGAGGGTCTGTTCACGGAGGTCGCGTTCGAAGGCGCCGAGCCCGGCGACAGTCAACGCCTGCCGCAGCCGTTCAGCGCTGCTGATCACGATCCCTGGCCCGGGCGCCCCGAGCCCGCTGCTCCATGCTGTAAGGGTGCGACGGAATGGCGATTGGTGCAAGATTTGACTTCTGCTGTGCGGGGTGCAAGGGTCAGGGCCCCCGATGACGGTCTGCGAAACAAGAGGGCGCCGATGAAGTACAGAGTGCTGGCTGATACGGGAGTGTTCGTCTCCGAGCTCTGTCTCGGCGCGATGACGTTCGGTGGCCGCGGGCAGATGTGGGAAGTGATCGGTGGCCTCGATCAGGCCGGCGCTGACGCCATCATCGGCCGTGCGCTCGACGCGGGGATCAACTTCATCGATACGGCCGACGTGTACGCGACCGGGGAGTCCGAGACGCTGGTCGGAAAGGCGCTTTCCGGGAAGCGCAGGCAGGTGGTGCTCGCGACGAAGGTGCGCGGACGCATGGGTTCGGGACCGAACGATGTCGGGCTCTCGCGACTGCATATCGTGGAGGCTGTGGACGCGAGCCTGAAACGGCTGGGGACCGACTACATCGACTTGTACCAGATTCATCGCGCCGACCCCCTGACGAACATCGAGGACACGCTCCGCGCGCTCGACGATCTGGTGCGCTCGGGCAAGGTCCGATACATCGGGTGCTCGAACCTGGCGGCCTGGCAGTTGATGAAGGCGCTCGGCATCGCGCGCGCCGAAGGCCTCGAGCGCTTCAAGTGCACACAGTCGTACTACTCGCTCGCCGGAAGAGAGCTCGAGCGCGAGATGATCCCGCTCCTGCTGGATCAGGGCGTGGGCCTGCTGGTCTGGAGCCCTCTGGCGGGAGGTTTCCTCTCGGGAAAATTCTCCCGTGGGGGCACCGATGCCACGGGCCGCCGCGCCAGCTTCGACTTTCCGCCGATCGACAAGGATCGGGCCTACGACATCGTCGACGTGATGCGGACCGTCGCCGGCGCGCACGGCGCGAGCGTCGCCCAGGTCGCCCTCGCGTGGCTGCTCGCGCAGCCTGCGGTCTCGAGCATCATCATCGGCGCGCGGAAGCCCGAGCAGCTCGACGACAATCTGAAGTCGATCGACCTCGTCCTGTCTCCGGACGAGTTGAAGGCCCTCGACGAGGCGAGCCGCCTCAAGGTCGAGTACCCCGTCTGGATGGATGCTTTCCCATCCGACCGCCGGCCGGGGGAGGAGCGCAGGTTCGAGCGCCGGTGATTGCCGGGTCCAAAAGGACCCGGCCTACGTTGTCGGACGCGGCAGACGAAGCATCGTAGGGCGGGTCCTTTCGGACCCGCCGGCAGCTGGTGTAACGCGAGGAGCCCTCGCGTCACCAGAAGGCATGCCGAGATCCCTCCTGCCGTGCGGATTGGCCATCACCCTTCTTGTTGCCGGCGCGCCGCCGGTCGCCGGCGGCCAGGATGCTGGCGACGGCCCTCACCTCAAGCCCGATACGTTGATGGCCGAAGCTCAGGCGCTTTTGGAGTCGGGCCGCCCGCTCGACAGCGAGCGCCTGCTCGAAAGGGCCGTCGTCAGGCGGCCGCTCGCGGTGCCGGAGTTGCCGGACCGATCGTCCGCGCTGGCAGTGCTGTACTTGCGCGTGCGGGCGCGCGTGCTGCCGGTGATGGCCGAAACGTTGTACGGCTCCGCGAAGGCGGCGTACGACGAAGGCCGGCTGGATCTCGCCTCGACCCAGTTCGACGAGCTGCGCCGTCTGGTCGACAGCGCCGGTCCGCGGATCGACGGAATGAACGATCTCGGCATGCTCGCCGAGGGTTTCTCGAGGCTGATCCGCCGACGGCTCGAGCCCAGGCCCGCGGAGATTCCGCTCGAGCACGTCAGCGTCGACGTCGAATCACCCGGGGATGCGCCATCGAACGAGCCGCCCGCGCCACTTCTCGAAGCGACCTCGGAGCCGCAGCGACTTGGGCCGGACCTCAAGCCCTTCGCGTCCTGGCGCCCGGCCATCTATGGTCCAGACGATGCTGACGTGACACCGCCCGGAACGATCGAGCAGACGCTGCCACCGTGGGTGGCTCCCGAGGGGTTTGCGCGCCGCACGTTCAAGGGGCTGCTGGCGGTGGTCGTGGGTGAAGACGGCCTTGTGGCGTCGGCTGAGATCGTCGAACCGACGTTTCCGGCGTACGACGCCGTGCTCCTGACGGTCGCCAGGCGGTGGCGCTACGAGCCTGCGGGCAAGGACGGGCGCGCAGTGCGCTTCCGGAAGCTCATCGCGACCCGCAGAGCGGCTTTCAGTTCGGGTAGCCGCCGGTCCTTGGTCCTTGGGTCTTCGTCCTTGGGCAGGCCTTGGTCCTTGGCGGCTTGGTGTGTGGTCGTGGCGCCTGCAGCCCAAGGACGACAGCGGCTTTTCACGTGCTACACGATTGTGAAAAGCGGTTAGCAGACTTCCCGGGAGGGCGAGGACGACCCGGCGCCGTGTCAGGTCCGCAATCTCCGGCACCAGACGACCCTCGGTCAGCGCCGTCATCGCGGCGCGCGAAACCGTCACCGTCTCGGGCAGATATGCGCGGCACGCGCCGAACTCATCTTCGTAGACGGCCGAGGGGAACGTGAGGCGCAGACGCACCTGGTCCCCTTCCGGCTCGGCGACGTAGAGCGGATTCAGCGTGAGAACCCCTGGCGTGAGCGACGGCTGAATCGCATGCGGTTGGAAGATCTCGGGGAGCGCGCTGGCCACCACGACGAGCGCCGGGTCGGCGTCGAGCGTAGCCGCGGAGTCCTGGCGGGCGAGGTCGAGGGGCCCACCGCGCACGACATCGGCGAACAGGCCTGCCTCGCCGAACACGTGCGCTGGCATTGTGTCGAACAGGTCGGCATACCCGCTGGGTGAGAGCGGTTGTCCGTGCGAAGGGCTCCACACCAGCAGGTTGTGCGCGTGGCTGATCATGGCGGCGCTCGGGGCGCCGGTGTCCAGCAGGCGAAGCATCTCGGCCACGAACCGCCGCTTGTTCCAGATGAACATGAACGCGTCCGCGCACATGGCGAAGCGAAAGACGCCGCGGGCGAAGGGCAGCGGATGGTTGCCGTTGCAGCAGACGGCTTCGCATCCAGGCGCGACGAAACGGCGCGCCAGCCACAGCTTGGAGAAATAGACGTCGGCGAGGAACGGCGCCGAGGGCGTCAGCGCGCTCAACTCCCTGGTCAGATGGCCGGACCCTCCGCAGATGTCGATCGCCCGTCCGCCGCCGGCGAGCGTGGCGGCGCCGATCGATTGCACCAGCGCCTGCGCCACGACGAAGCTCGGGTCAGAGAAGCGGTGGACGAAGTACGTGCCCTCGAGATCGAGACCGAGCGCGGCGACGGCCTCACGATAGGTGGTCGAGTCGCACAGCGCGAGCGCGTCGAACCGCGCCGCCTGGGCCGCATCGAGCGCGAGCAGCGCCCCTCGTGCCAGATCGGGACGCCGATTTTCGAGGTGCGCGAGGACCGCCGGGACGGGGTCGGCCAGATGCAGGATGGGGATGCCATCGACGACCGGAAACGCGGAGCACGCGCACCCGAGCACCCCGCAGGCCATCTCGCGATCGTGCGGGTCGGTCTGGACGTGATGGGGTGTGAGCCGCCCTCCACAGAAGGGACACCGGAGGATCTCGAGCGTGTCCAGGCGCATGTGCCGCCGACATGATACGCGACCCGTATTGATCTACCATCTGCGCGGATGTCATCCGGCGCGCCGACGTCCAGTGAAGGGGGATTCGTGTTCTGGGACTTGTTCCAGCAGTACCAAATCGGACAACTCGACGAGCAGTTGGCAATGGCGCGCTCGGACGCCGCGGCTCAGGGCGGGACGCGGATGGCGACCAGGGCTGTGGACGAACGGGTCGACCGTCTCGTGCTCATGTGCCATGCGCTTTTCGAACTCGTACAGGAGTCGACGGGCATCACCGAGGAGCAACTCAAGGCGAAGATCGTCGAGGTCGACATGCGGGACGGTACCGCCGACGGCAGGCTGGCGCCCAAGCCCAGGCGGTGCCCGAAATGCGACGCCATGATCTCGCCCAAATTCGGGCGGTGCCTCTTCTGCGGGCAACAGGACCCTGCGGCGCCCGTTGTTCGCTGAGCGGCGGGTCCAAAAGGACCCGCCCTACGCCCAGGCTCGTGGGCCGGGTCCTACCGGCGGGTCCCAAAGGACCCGCCCTACGCCTGAGGGTTCGTAGGCCGGGTCCTTTCGGACCCGGCGGCGGGCGACAGGACGGTAGGACTTCGACGTGAGGCCGACAAGGCTGTAGCCGCACGCCCGGTGCAGTGGCGGCTTTTCCTCGCGATCCGGCACCCTCGTCGGGCAGGTTTCTTGCTCATTCCTTCACCAGTCATCCCGGGAGGCGTATGTCGAGCAGCGCGGACTCCGTCAGCCACGAAGGATCGCACCTCTGGACGCTCGAGGAGATCGGCAGGCTGACGTCCCACAGCGGCAACCACGCCGACACGCTCTCGAACATCGTCAACCTTATCCAGCAGCGCTTCGGCACCGACGTGTGCTCGGTGTACTTGCTGGAGCCCGACCGCGCGAACCTCGTGCTCGCGGCCACCATCGGACTGCGGCCCGAAAGCGTGGGCCGCGTGCGCATGCGCCTCACCGAGGGGCTGGCTGGCCTGGTGGCCGAACAACTGCGCCCGCAGGTGCTGGCTGACGCGACGACGCATCCGCGTTTCAAGTACTTCCCCGAGGCAGGCGAGGACCCGTACCGGTCGTTTCTGGGTGTGCCGGTCGTCGATCGCGGCGTCCTGCAGGGCGTCCTCGTCGTGCAGACCGTCGAGCCGCGAGCCTTCGACGCCGACGACGTCCGGATGTTCGTGACGGCGGGCGCCCAGTTGGCGCCGCTCGTGAGCGAGGCCAGGGCGCTCGGGCAGTTTGTCGCGCCCGCGCATCAGCGGCTGCGCACGCTCGCCCAGAACCTCTGGTGGAGCTGGGATCACGAGGCGACCAGCCTGTTTCGAGAGCTCGACCCGGTGCTTTGGCGCGAGCTCGACAGCAATCCGATCGCGCTCCTCGATCGGGTCCCGAGCGACACGCTCGAGGAGCGGGCGTCGCACCTCGCGCTGCACGGCCGCATCAACTACGCCTACCGCCGGATGCACGAGTACTTGCGGTCCAAGCGGACCTGGGGCGCACGCCACGCCGGTGTCCTGTGGGCGAGGCCTGTCGCGTACTTCTCGGCCGAGTTCGGCCTCCACGAGTCCATGCCGATCTACTCGGGCGGGCTGGGCATTCTCGCGGGCGACCACATCAAGGCGGCGTCCGACCTGGGCATCCCGCTCGTCGGCGTGGGTCTCTATTACACCCAGGGCTACTTCCGGCAGCGGCTGGACCGCGAGGGCTGGCAGCACGAGGAGTACATCGACGTCGACAGCCGGCGGCTGCCGCTCGAGCTCGCGAAAGCCGACGGCGAGCCGATCTCGATTGCGATCGACACCCGATCGGGGACGCTGTCGGCGCGCGTCTGGAAGGTGGCGGTCGGCCGCAGCACGCTGCTTCTCCTCGACTCCAACGTCGAGGGGAATCAGCCCGAAGATCGCCAGCTCACGTCGCGTCTGTACGGAGGCGACGATCGCGTGCGCATCCGGCAGGAGCTGCTCCTCGGCGTGGGCGGCGTCCGCGCCCTGCACGCGCTTGGCATCAGGCCCGGTGTGGTGCACCTCAACGAAGGGCATTCGGCGTTCGCCGCGCTGGAGCTCGTGCGGATTCGCATGGAGGAGGAGGGGCTGGACGCGTTCGAGGCGACGCGGCGCGTGTCGTCGCAGATCGTCTTCACGACGCACACGCCGGTGCCCGCCGGCCACGACCGCTTCAGGTCGCACCTGGTCGAGGAGCATCTCGGCCCGCTGCGCGAGGCGCTGCACATCAGCCACGACGACCTGATGAACTTCGGACGCGTCAGGGCCAACGACGCGGGCGAGGACTTCTGCATGACCGTCCTGGCCCTGAAGCTCTGTCGTCGGGCCAATGCCGTGTCCTCGCTCCACGGCGAAGTGTCGCGCGCGATGTGGACGCCGCTCTTCCCCGGCTACCGCGAAGACCATGTCCCGATCGGGCACATCACCAACGGCGTGCACGTCCAGACCTGGCTCGCCCCGCAGATGCGGCAGGTGTACGATCGCCATCTCGGCGCTGACTGGGCCGGACGCGCGGGGGAGCCGGGCTTCTGGGAAGCGATCGACAGCGTCGACGATGGGGAGTTGTGGGAAACCCATCAGACGCTCAAGGCCAGGCTGATCGAGTTCGCCAGACGCCGTGCGGTGCATCAAGCCGGGCTCCGGGGCGAATCGGCGGATCACATCGCGCAGCTCCGACGCGCGCTCAGCCTGGACGCGCTCACGATCGGGTTCGCACGCCGGTTCGCCACCTACAAGCGCGCCAACCTGATCCTGCAGGACCTCGAGACCATCGCCAGCCTGATCAACCACGCGCAGATGCCCGTGCAGTTCGTGTTTGCCGGCAAGGCGCACCCGCACGACAGCCCAGGCAAGGAAGTGCTCCAGCAGATCGCGCAGCTGATGCGGGATCCGCGGTTCGCGGGAAAGCTCGTGTTCATCGAGGACTACGACATCAGCGTCGGCCGGCACCTGGTGCAGGGCGTCGACCTGTGGCTGAACAACCCGAGGCGCCCGCTCGAGGCCTGCGGCACGAGCGGCCAGAAGGTCGTGCTGAACGGCGGGCTGAACCTGTCGGTGCTCGACGGCTGGTGGGCCGAAGCGTACGACGGCTTGAACGGCTTCGCGATCGGCGTTGGACACACGCACCGCGCCACGGACCTGCACGATCGCCGGGACGCCGAGGCGCTGATGCGCGCGCTCAGGGACGAAGTGATTCCCCTCTACTACAACCGCGACCGCGACGGCCTGCCGCGCGAGTGGATCGCGCGCATGAAGCGCGCAATCCGGACCTTGGGCTTCCGCTTCAGCGCGGACCGCATGGTCAAGGATTACGTCCGGCAGTGCTACGTGCCCGCCGCCGGCGGCACGAGCTGCGACCTCAAGGAGTAGGACCGGGCCAGCCGTGGGTGCACACTTCTGCACCCTGCTGGCACCGGTTTCGCAGAGACTGCGCTCAGGGCCTCCCCCCCTCGTGGATTCGTGCCAGAATCCGCAACTCGCGCGCCAGTTCCGTCAGCAGGGAACGCGACGCCCGCGCCTGGAGGCCACATGCGACTGCCGCCTTTCCGTGTCGCCGCCGTGTTCGCGCTTGCCGGCGTCGTCCTCCTGTCGGCCTCCGTGGCAACGCAGATGCGACGCCCGCGTGGCCTGTCGATCGAGATGGTCAACGGACGCGAGGCGGCTTCGCGCGAGGTCATCGTCAAGCTTGCGGAGTGGTCCACTCTGGCGCGGGAGAACCGGCTGACGCAGGATGCCGACGCCGAGCTCGTCGCGCCGATCGGCCGTGCGGGGCTCGTGCTCGTGCGCTCCCGCTCGCTCGGAGCGGCGGCACTGCTCTCGAGATTGTCGGCCCGGGGGGACGTCGTCTACGCGGAGCCGAACTTCGTCGTCCGCACGTTCGCCGAGCCGAACGATCCGATGTGGCCGCAGTTGTGGGGTCTTCGCAACATCGGACAGATCGTGAACAACAAGCCCGCCGGCACGGCGGGCGCCGACATCCGAACGCCTGCCGCCTGGGATCTGACCACCGACGCCGCGTCGACCGTGGTGGCAATCCTCGACACGGGAATCGACTACACCCACCCCGACCTCATCCCGAATCTCTGGTCCGCCCCGGCGCCGTTCACGGTCATGGTGGGCGGCCAGCCGGTCACGTGCCCCGCGGGCTCCCGCGGCTTCAACGCCCTCGAGATGAACTGTGACCCGAGGGACGATCACAACCACGGCTCCCACGTCGCGGGCACGATCGGCGCCGCCGGCAACAACGGCATCGGCGTCGCCGGCGTCGCCTGGAGCGCCAAGCTGATGGCGCTGAAGTTCATCGACGCCTCGGGCAGCGGCACGGTGGCGGATGCGATCCGGGCCATCCAGTTCGCCATCGAGGCGAAACGAGTGATGGGGGCTGCCGCCGACATCCGCGTGCTGTCCAACAGCTGGGGCGGGACGGAGTTCTCGCAGGCGCTGCTCGACCAGATTGAGGCTGTGAACGACAACGACATGCTCTTTGTCGCCGCGGCGGGCAACTACGGCGTGTCCAACGACATCCTGCCGATCTATCCGGCCAGCTTCACGGCGCCGAACGTCGTGTCGGTGGCGGCCACGACGAACACAGACGCCCGTGCGTACTTCTCGAACTACGGCGCCGGCTCCGTGCACCTCGGGGCGCCCGGGATGGACATCCTCTCCACCATCAGGGACGGCGCGTACGGGTTCTCGAGCGGAACATCGATGGCGACGCCGCATGTCTCCGGCGCCGCCGCGCTCCTCCTGTCGCGGTGCGCCCTGAATACCGCCGATTTGAAGGAGACGCTGCTCGGCTCCGTCGACCCGGTCGCGTCCCTCGCCACGACGACCATCACCGGTGGCCGCCTGAATGTTCACAATGCCCTGCACGCATGCATCGCGCCGCCCGCGGCGCCCGCGGGCCTGACGGCGGCCGGCGGCGACGCCGAGGTCAGGCTCTCGTGGTCTTCGGCCCTTGGGGCGACGAGCTACCGCGTGAAGCGCAGCACGACACCCGGCGGACCGCACGTGCTCGTCGCGGCAAATGTGAAGCCGAATCAGTTCACGGACGAAGGTCTCCTGAACGGCACGACGTACTACTACGTGGTGTCGGCGGTGAACATGCTGGGTGAGAGCGCTGACTCCAACGAAGCGTCGGCCACGCCGGCCATTCCATCGGACCTCTCGATTCCGGCGTTCACCGCGCCGACTGTCGGGGGTGCCGGCACCCCGCTCGCGGTGAGCATCACGACAGCCAACGAGGGCGCCGGACAGGCGCAGCCGACGATGACGCGGTTCTACCTGTCGGGCAACACGGTCATCGACGCTGGTGACCGCGTGCTGAGCGACGCCCAGACGGTTCCTGCCCTGGCCGCGGGAGCCTCGTCGTCCGCCAGCATGGCCCTGACGATTCCCGAAGACGTCTCCGTCGGCACGCACTACGTGATCGCGCGGGGCGACGCCGATGATGTCGTGTTCGAGGCCGACGAAGCGAACAACACCCGGACGCGGGTCGTGCTGATTGGTCCGGACTTGTACGTCTCGACGTTGACGGCGCCCGCGACAGCGGCTCCGGGTGCGGTGATTTCCGTGCTCGACACCACGGTCAACCAGGGCGGCGCCGGCGCCGGCGGGTCGACGACGCGCTTCTACTTCTCGTCCAACGTGGCGCTGGACGCGGCGGACACGCTGCTGGCGAGCCGGACCGTTGTCGCGCTCAATGCCGGGGCCGCCGCATCGTCGTCCACGATGCTGACGATTCCGGCGGGCGTGGCGACCGGGACGTACTACATCATCGCCGAGGCGGATGGCGCGAAGGCGATCGCCGAGTCCCGGGAGACCAACAACACAACGGCGCGCACGGTGCGAGTCGGCGCCGACCTGGTCGTGTCCGCGTTCACGGTTCCGGCGAAGAGCGCCGGCGGCGAGTCCGTGACGGTGACCGACACGACGATGAATCAGGGCACCGAGGAGAGCGGGGCATCGACCACCCGGTTCTACCTGTCGGGCAATTCGACCTTCGATGCCGGCGACGCGCAGCTGCCAGGCAGTCGCGGGGTCGCGGCTCTCGCGCCCGGGATGTCCAGTGTGGGCTCGACGTTGCTGCCGCTTCCCGGCGGGATCGAGGCCGGCACGTCCTACCTCATCGCCCGGGCCGACGATGGGGGAGCCGTCGGCGAAACGCAGGAGAGCAACAACACGCTCGCCAGGTCCATCCAGATCGGACCCGACCTGACCGTATCTGGGCTGACGGCGCCGTCGAAGGTCGGGGCCGGCGACGAGTTCCAGGTGACCGAGACCGCGGCGAACCAGGGCGGCGGGTCCGCTCCGGCATCGACAATGCTGTTCTATCTGTCGACGAATGGGCAGCTGGATGCGGCCGACCTTCTTCTGAGCGGGAATCGATCAGTGGCGGCCCTGCCGGCCGGTACAGCCAGCATCGGGTCGACGTCGATTGTGATTCCGGCCGGAACCACCTCAGGCGCGTACTACCTGTTGGCGAAGGCGGACGGCCTGAACACCGTGGCTGAGACTGTGGAAGCCAACAACACAGCTGCCCGGCTCGTGTCGATCGGGCCGGACCTGTTCGTCACCGGTGTGGCGGCCACCTCTCCGGCGATGGCCGGGGCCCAGACGTCGGTGACGGCGACCGTGGTCAATCAGGGCGCCGGCGGGGCGGGCGCATCGACGGTACGTTTCTATCTTTCCACGAACGTGATGTTCGACGCCGCGGACATCGCCCTCGCCGAAACCCGCGCCGTGCCGGCTCTGGCCGCTGGCGCGTCGAACCAGGGCACCACACTGGTCACGATACCGGCCGGGACTCCGGCCGGGACGTTCTTCGTTCTGGTCCGGGCCGATGCGGACGGCGGCGTCCCGGAAAGCGTGGAGACGAACAATACCGGGCTGAGGGCGGTGCAGATTACGAACTAGACGAATAGCGCAGCTCACCGGCCTCGACGCGGACCTTGAGCCGGTTCTGGGGCGGCGGCAGCGGGCACGTGGTATAGGGGTTGTAGCCGCACGGCGGGTTCTGCGCGTAGTTGAAGTCGAGAGGAAACTCGCCGGCCGCCGGCATTGGCTGATACAGGAACCGCGCTGCCGGGTACGTCTCCTTGCCGCTCGTCAAGTCTCGAAAGACGAACCAGAGCCGCTGTCCGGACCGCCACGCGACCATCTCGTGCTGAACACCACCCAGGGAGAACGCGACGGTCCCGACGACGGTGAAGGGCTCCAGATCGCCGAGGATGTTGGGCATGTCCACGACGGTCGGCGCCGGGTACGGCGTAAACCGGGCCGTGACCTTGAACGCCGGGTTCGGGGCATACCAGCGGAGCCCCTTGAACTTGGTCCGCAGCGGGCTGTCGAGGTCGCGCACGCGTAGCGCGAGGCGCGGTCCGCTGTAGTGCACGAAGAAGTTCACGCGGCCAAAGCTCACGATGTCCGCAGGCTTCCCGAGCCCGCTTCGTTGCAGCGGTGCTTCCCGCACCGGCCGATCGTTGACCGTCACCGTGCGACCTTCCGGAGCCTTGATGTATGGTTGGTCCCCTTTGAGGATCAGCATGGCGCCCTGATCGGGCACGCCAGGCAGATCGAGCACGACATCATTGGTGGGCGCGCGGCCCACGCTGTTCTCGCCCTGGTTCAGGAAGTGCAGGCCGGCGACGGTCAGCCATCCCGTGTCCGTCTGGAGCGAAGCCTCGTGCTCGCCCCGGAACTTGAGCAGCGCGGCCGTGTCGTAGCCGGCGGTGCGGGCCGGGCTCTGGCCACCGACCGCAGACGAGCAGGCGACGGCCACGACCAGCGCGAGCAGGGCTCGAGATCGCCACGTACTCATGGGTGTTCCTTTATCATTCACTGCTCGCGGGGCCCCACCCCCGCTCGCTTGCCGCGCTTCGTTTGTCGCTCGGCCTCGAGCGTAGACTCTCGGCCTCGCCTGTCACCGCGGTCCCATCCCGCTCGAACTATCGCGGGGGAGTAGGCTGGCTGCCGGGCGGCTGCACTTCTTCCGTCACACGCCCGCCGACGACAATCGGGCTGCCGTCGGCTCGCGTGATCCGGGCGCAGCACATGCCGTGCGAGCCGGGGGCCTTCGAGGGCTGACCCGCGGCCTTGATCACAGTGCCGGGCTTGAGCGTTTCCGGGGTCCACCCGGTCCGCGTCAGGCCCACCGGGGCGCCGAGCTCGATCTGCCACTCGGTCTTCTGGCCCCCTGGCTCCTCGGCGTCCATGTAGAGGAAGGCGTGCGGGTTTCTGAAGACGAACTTCGTGACGGCGCCCTGAATTTCGACCTTCTTGGTGTTGTCGTAAAAGGGCGCGCTCGAATGGTGCGCGATGGCGGGAATGGCCGCCATCAGGCCGCCGGCCACCAGCGTCGCCGCAATACATCGCTGAGCGTTCATCGGTCTCTCCTCGGTGCGATCACGGGCATCATTTGTACTTTGACTCGAAGAACCGTACCGACGCGCGCGCCGACTCGGGGTCGCAGTCGAAGGGCTGGAGCTTGAAGTCTTTGGGCTGCGGCAGCCAACGGGTCGTGTACCCGGTGGGCTTCCTCAGGAACATCGGGTCCTCGACGGTGAGCGTCACCCGGAGCTCGGCGCCCTCCCGCCAGTAACGCTCCGTGACCTTCTTCTGGGCCGACGAGGGGATGCCGTTGTAGTCGTCGAATCCCGTGATGTCCCACACGAAATTGGTGGTCACGACGTTCAACGCGCCGTTCTCGTACTTGCCGGTCGAGAAGCCCTGGAGCGAGAAGTCCTTGGCCGTGGGCGTGCGGCCGTCCAGCCACACGATGCGCTGCTGATCGTCCTTTTCGTAGTTGAAGATCACCCGATCTTTCTGCTGGATGACCTCCATGTTGTAGGGGTCGTACTGCAGGGCGGGCGAGGTGGACGGCTGGCAGTCGTACTTCGGCGAGATGATTTCCTCGAACACCTTCTGGTACGCCAGGCCGCGCTCGTTCAGCTCGGGGAAGTTCTCCTTGCCCCACGGCACGGTCTCGCTGTTGACGCGGCGGGCCCGCCCCCCGCCGTCCCACTTGCCGGCGAGATCCGGGATGGCCGCGGCCGCCGGGGCCTGCGCGTCGAGCGCCCGGTCCGACTGCACGAGCATGACCGCCACCAAGCCGGCGATCGCGGCACATACGCCCGCGCGCGCAAAACCGCTTCTCCGCATCGTCATTGCCTGATTCCTCCTGGGAAGCGGACCGGGTCCACCAAGGACGAGCTTCGCGAATTGTACATCGGAGACGACTATCCGGCACGAGGTTTGGCCTCCGCCGCGTAGACTGGCGGGCGGCTCGACGGAGGAAGCAATGCCCGGAGGCTACGTCCACGATATCGACCCGGTGCTGCCGGTAGTCGGCGCCGTTGCCGGCGTTTACCTCTGGTGGTACGGCCTCGGCTTCGCCCTGGGGTTCCTCCAGATCCATCGCTTCCTGATGCGCGGCCGGGCGCCGCTCGGCCTGTCGCAGCGCGACGTCTGGTCGTTGTCGATATTGATGACGGTCTCGGTGCTCGTGGGCGGCCGTTCGGTCGAGATCGCGCTCGATGAGTGGCCGTTTTATCGCGAGCAGGCCAGTCTCATGCCTGCGTTCTGGCTTGGCGGCATGGCCACGCACGGCCTGCTCATCGGCGCCGCCGCGGCCACGGCCTTGTACTCGATCGTGTGGCGCAAACCGTTCCTCCAGCTCGCGGACGCGCTCGTCATTCCTGGGGCGTTCCTGATGGGCGTCGGCCGCATCGGCAACTTCATCGACGGCCAGATCGTGGGCAGCGTCACCGACGTGTGGTGGGGGGTGAAGTTCCCTTACGCCGACGGCTTTCGCCACCCGGTCGTCCTGTACGACGGCGCGAAGAACCTGCTGCTGATGTGGTTCCTGCTCCGCGTGCGGAACACCAACTCGACGCCCGGCGCTATCGCTGCCCGGTTCGTCTTCTGGTATGCCTTCCCTCGGATCTTCATCGATCTCTTCCGGGACTACCCGACGCACCGGTTCGCGCTCGGCACGGGGCAGACGTTGAATCTGTGCATGGCGGCCATTGGCGTGGCGCTGCTCGTACGCTCGCGCCTCCGGCGTATGGGACGCCTTGCCAACCCGGGGTCGGTTGCCCTGCCTCTGGCACTCGACGGTGATGTTCCTGCCCATTGGGCGCAGCGCGTAGCCTTCGCGTGCCTGCTCGCGTTCTGCCTGGCGATCCCCAGCAACTGGACCCAGAACGTTCCGGCCAGGTACGGGGCCCGGCACCCGGGGCTGCGGCACTCCCGACTGTATCCCCCGATCGACTGGGCGCCGCCGGCGGCGACGCCGGCCCTCCGACGGGCGAGCAGGAACCGAGACCGTAATCGAACCCGACAGTTCTGACCAGGAAGGGGGACCCGCGTGGCCGATCACGACGCGATGCTGGGCAATGCCGCCCTTTCGTTCGCGGCAGCGGCTTTGCTCGGTTTGGTCCGGTGACCGCCACGTGCAACGTCCGCGGGTTCCGTATCCTCGCAGTTGCGGCAGGCCTGTGGTGCCTGGCGCTTAGGGCGTTGGCCGGGCCAGCCATTCCGCCCGTACCCCTCCCGCCTCCGTCAGGTCCGGTCGTGAACGTGTCGACCGTCGGGCAACTGCAGCAGGCAGTGGCCTCGCTGGGATCGAACATGACGATCGTGATCGCGGCCGGCACGTACCAGCTCACGGCGCCGCTCTACATCAACGGCACGTTCACCAACGTGGGCATCCGCGGGGCCACAGGCAACCGGGACGACGTCGTGCTGGTGGGGAAGGGGATGGCGGGCGCGAACGACGGCGGGGTCCCGTTCGGCATCTGGGTCGGCGGAGACGTGCGGGGCGTGACCATCGCCCACCTGACCATCCGCGACATCTTCAACCACCCGATCATGCTGAACGCCGGGGCGGAGTCTCCGCTCATTCACAACGTGCGCCTGATCAATGCGGGCCAGCAGTTCGTCAAGGCCAATCCCGATGGCGCCGGAGGCGGCGTCGACAACGGCATCGTCGAGTACTCGGTCATCGAGTACACGACGACCAGCCGCGACGACTACACCAACGGTGTGGACGTCCACTCGGGGAACAACTGGATCATCCGGCACAACCTCTTCCGGAATATCCGGGCGCCGCAAGGGCAGCTCGCCGGCCCCGCGATCCTCATGTGGAACCACTCCGTGAACTCAATCGTCGACGGCAATACGTTCGTCAATTGCCACCGCGAGATCTCGCTCGGGTTGATCCAGCGGACGCCCGACGATCACGTGGGTGGGATCGTGCGGAACAACTTCATCTACCGGAGCGCCGGCGGGGGCGGGGATGCCGCGGTGCTCGTGGCGGACTCGCCCGGGACGCAGGTGCTGCACAACTCCATGCTGCTCTCGGGGACCTATCCAAACGCCGTCGAGTACCGTTTTGCAAACTCCACCGGCGTGCAGGTGGCCTTCAACGCGGCTGACGCAGGCGTGGTCGCGCGGGACGGCGCCACTGGAAACGTGACCAGCAACCACACGAGCGCGACCGCGTCGCTGTTCGTGAACGCGCCTGCGGGCGACCTCCACCTCAGGTCAACGGCCACTGCACTGATCGACCGGATCGGTGTTCCTTCCGCCGCGGCCGGCACGGATTGGGACGGCGAGCCCCGGCCAGCCGGGTCCACCGACATCGGCGCCGACGAGCACCGCGCGGGGACGCCACCGCAGGCCCCGGCCAACTTCCGGATTGTGTCGTCGCCGTGACGCGGCCTACGGCGCTGGCTTGATGTCCACGAAGCCGCGCATGGTGTCCTCGATCAGGGCGCGCTCCGAGAGCGACTTCGAGATCGGCGCCGGCCACTTGACGGTGATGGAGGTGACGGGATCCTGCGCGCCGTCGGGCGAGGTCAGCTGCACGAAGTCGATCTTGACGACGTGCTGCTCGAAGCGAACGTTCTTCACGACCAGCTCGACGCCGGCCTCGTACCTCGCGACCAGCAGCGGTTCGACGCGCTGGTAGCTTCGCACCTCGAGGGGATCGCCGCGGTACATCTCGGTCACCTTCTGCACGACTGCCTGAAGGTCCCGGCCCGCGATGTCGTCGCGGCCCTGCCGGCCGTCGAACTGGAAGTAGGCGCCCTCGTTCGGGGTGATGACCGTCAGGCCTTCGCGCAGCCCGCTCTTCATCGCGCCGAGCCGGCCGCGCTCGTTGAACACGAGCGAATGCAGGGCCTGCTTCACGACCACGCTGCGGCCCTTCCAGGTCCTGGCGAACGCCTCCTGCGGGGTCTCAGAGGACACCACGATAGGGGTCAACAGGCCCGCGGCCAGCGCCAGGGTCCAGAGTGCGGTCTTCACGGGAGCGCTCATGGAGCGTGACCGATGCATCCATCGATCCCCGCGTATTCGCGGGCAGTGGAGGGTTGAAGCGGACCTGCGCGGCTGACCATCCCGTCAGCGGCATTACGATCTTGTGGGCGCCCGGCGGAAGGCCTGCGCAAACCCGGGCGACTGGTGCCACGAAACCTGGCCTGCCGGTTGCGTCCCCGGCGAGCGTGATCCCCCGATTCGCTGCCGAGCGCTCCTGGCGCAGCCGCTTGCTGGCCGCCGCGGCCGCGATCTTCGTCGTCGCCACCGTGAGCGTGCCGCGGCTTCTGGTGGCGTGCCAGGACCTCCCCCACGCTATCAGGGAGAGCTTCGAGCGCCTTAAGTGACCGGGCGCTTGAAACGATAAGGCGGGAAATGGTTCCTGACGAACAACGCTGGCTGCAGACACTTGGGCTCGGGCCGGGCGCAACCTGGCACCAGATCGAAGATGCGTACCGCGATCTGGTCAAGGTCTGGCATCCTGACCGTTTCCAGTCGGATCCCGCGCTCCGTCCGAAGGCGCAGGAGAAGCTTCGGGCGCTGAACGCTGCCTACGAACAGCTTCGGCGGTTGCCGCGCGCCGACCCTTCGACAGCTTTGGCGCGGCCACCGGCTTCTGCGGACGAACCCTCTCTCACGCCGCCCGAACCGCTCCCTCGCACGAAGAACATCGGCATGTTCACGGGCGCCCTGGTGGCGATTGCAGTAGTGGTTGGAACGTTTCTGTTCCTCGACGGGCGACGCGGCGCCGGCACGGCCGACGACGGCCTGCTTGGGACACAGCGCGACGCCGTGACTGGCACCGAAAGCCCCGTTACGCCCGATCCCGTGCCCCGTCGAGTAGCGCCACAGCCTGCTGAGCGGAGTGGGACCGAAGCGCCGCTTTCGACCGAACCGCCCGCGCCGCTACCGACGAGCGGCACGCTGGCCGTCTCCTCACAGCCCATCGGCGCGACCGTGTACGTCGACGACCGGCCAGTCGGCAAGACCCCGCTGACCCTCTCGACGATTGTGCCGGGCGTGCATCGCATCCGCCTCGAGCTCGACGACTTTCCGGCGTGGCATTCATCGGTGCGGATAGAGGCCGGGAGCCGGGAGAAGCTGCTCGCGATCTTCGAGAGAGCTAGGTCTGAGGGCTACTTGACGACGGCCGCGACCTTGAGCACGCCCTGGTCGGTTGTGAGCGTGAGGCCGACGGTCTCGCCCGGCTTCAGCGGCTTCTTGAGATCCTTCAGCAGCAGATGCATCCCAGCCGGGCCGAGGGCGAGGCTCTCGTAGGCCGGTACCGTGATCTCCTTGACGGCTTTCCCCGGGGTGCCGGGCGCCGCCTGGCGCAGCTCGACGCTCCCCGCAGCATCGCTAGCAGCCGCCGTGACGTAGATGTCGTACATCGTCGGGTTGCGGATAAGCGCGAAGGCTGCAGCGGTCGTCTCGCCGGGTGCGGGCGCCTTGACCCAGCCGTCCGCAGCGGTCACCGGCTTCTGCTGCGCTGAGACGGTGGTGGGCCCGACTGTCAGGGTCCCAACCACCGCGACCAACGCGACCGCCCGAATACCGTCTCTTCCCCAGCGCATGTGTGCCTCGTGATTGGTTACTGCTTGGCTTCAGCTGGCCGCCACGCGCTGGCATGCCGCTGCGCCTCGGCGATCTGTTCTGGCGTCATGCGCGCCGCGAGCGCGTCGCGGGCCTCGGCGAACCTGGTGTGCTCGGCACCCGACGAGCGTGATGCGGCGATGTTGAGCCACATATGAGCGGCGACCAGGTCTTGTGGAACGCCCTGCCCGGCAGCGTGCAGGACGCTGAGGGCCGCTTGCGCGCCTCTGTGATCCCGATCCGCGGCTTTCCGATACCACGACGCGGCCTGCGCGTAGTTCTGGGGCACGCCCTGCCCCCTTTCGTACAGCACGGCGAGCGCGAACTGCGCCAGGACAGGGGCGTCGGAGGGCGCCCGTCCCTGTTCAGCGGCCTTGCGATACCAGACGGCCGCTTGCGCGTAGTCCTGCGGCACCCCTTCGCCGTACTCGTAGCTGACGCCCATCTTGAACTGAGCGGACGGATCGCCAGATTCCGCCTCGGCACGTGCAGCCGCGGTGGAAGCGCGTCCCGCACCTTGCGGTGCGCGTGCCGCATCCTGCGCGACGGACAGGCGGCTCACCAGCAGGCCACACAGGACGGCCAGGACCACCCGTGTCAGCGTGCCCATCGGGTCAAGGGTAGCACGGGTCTCCCGCCGGCCCCGCGAGCGCGCTGACGCGTTACGACCACGCAGCAAGCCGCCAAGGACACGCCAGGAAAGCCGCTCGACTGGCCGCGCCCGATCACGAGCGCGGCCAGGTTCGAAGAGTCAGCGCGCTATCGCGACGCGCGGCGCCGCCTGGCGGTGAGGCCCAGCCCCGTTGCCAGCGAGGCGAGACCGATGAGGCCCAGAAGGGGCAGGGGGCTCGCGGTCGAGGGCAGCTGCGCGGCGCCGCCCGATGCCGTCTGGCTCGAAGCGCCCGTTGCCTGGCGCGACGCGGCAGGCGCGCTGCTCGCGGCGCTGCCCGCGCCACCGCCAGCGGCACCGCCCGTGGCGCCCCTGGCGGCTCCACCCGCGGCACCGCCGCCGGATCCGCCGGCGGCCGCGGCGGCGGGTGCACCGCCTCCACGCGCGAGGGTCGCCTGCACTTCCTGCTCGGTCATCACCCGCGGCGGCAGCGACGTGATGATGGTCGCCGACAGCTTGTCGTTGGCGCGGAAGTCCGAGACCCGCGCCGGCTTGCCTTCGCGCATGATCGTGACACCGCGCTTGTCCACGTCGCTCTGCGTGAACATCTTGATGCCCTCGTCAGTGCGAACGATCATGGCCGATCCCGAGACCTGCGCGACGGTCCCGTTCTTGACTTCGGTCACCGTGACGGGGACCAGCGTCGTCCTGGTGGTGATGGTCGCCGTGCCGGACATGCCGGGCTTCAGCTCGCGCACCGACAACGGCTTACCGTCGACGACGAAGCGGAAGTCGTCGGCCACGGTCATGTCCCTCGTGCCCTCGGGCAGATTGACGATCAGCCGGTTGCCGTCCACCGCGATGATCCGGAACTGCTTGGTTTCCGACGCCGTCGACGTTTGCGCAAAGGAGACGGCAGCCGTCAAGCAAACGAGACAACCACCCAGCATCACTTGGAGAATTCTCCGCGTCATAAAAACTCCTCTCACTTCCGTCTGCAGTTCACCGAATCTCACGGCGTATGCGTCTCGCCGAGTTCTGGGAGCGACGGTCGCCAGGCTCAGGGCAGCGTGCTCGAGGGACCCGGGCGGTCGACGCGCACGGCCCGGACGATGTAGCGCTGCGGCGCCGATCCGACGAAGTAGAACGGGTAGCACGTGACCAGGGTGAGCGAGCGTACGGGCGTCAGGTCGAGCACCGACACGTCGTCCGGATCGACGACCCAGGCGCGTTCGATGCGGTACGTCTCCTTTCCCTGCAACGTTTCGACTTCGATCCCGTCGCCGGGACGAACGTCCTTCAGGCCGCGGAAGAATCCGTCTCGATGCCCGGCGATTCCGGAGTTGCCGTCCGTCCCTGGCCGTGCCGTTCCGTCGATGTGACCAACCGCGCGATTGAGCGTGAAGTCGTCGGTGCCCGGCAGCACTGGCACTTCGAGACGGATCGTCGGGATGCGCAGGACCGCGAGGGGCGGAGGCGCGGGCTGGTGCAGCGCGCTTCGCCAGGCGCTGATGCGTCCGGGGGACCAGAGCGTCAGGTCGGGGGTGTCGGCCTGCTCGGCCGCTGCCGCGCGAAGGACACTGAAGCGTTCCAGTTCGTAGCGGGTACCCGTGACGCCGTCAAGGTACAGTGCAGCCCAGACGATCAGACAGAGCAGACCAACCGCCCAGGCCACTCGTTCCGCAAACAGCAAGGGCGACCGGCGATCGGGTTGGGAACGTTCCACGCGCGGCGCCGTTGGCGTGCGTTGGTGAGCTGACCTGGAGAAAAGAAATCGGCCCAACACGCCGGGGATTCTAGCAGACGGACATCCCGCATGGCGCTAACTGTCCGCCAAGCTCGTCCGTATCACGTCCTCCAGCCTTTCCGTGTTTCACTGCGCGGAAGCCTGGGCGAACCAGCGCGGTGGGTCCGATTCCGGCCGTCCCGTTGCAGTCGTCACAGCACCTCGCTACGGTGCCATCGCTCAGAACGGGCATTTGTTTCCACAGGAGGAAACAGGGGAACAGATCCGGCCGCTTCAACGGCAGGGTTACTTCGATGTCAATTTCGCTCGGGCGCGCCAGGTAGGGTCGAAGCATCAGCGGCGCCGCCAACGCAACCTCGGAGGAACGACCCGGCCGAGTGAAAGAGGTGCTCGATAGACAGCGTGATACTATGCAGAGTTGGTTCGTCGCTCGGGACGTGCCGTCAGCGCCCTCCGCCGGTCCCCATCGTCCAGAGGCCCAGGACGTGGCCCTTTCAAGGCCAAAACACGGGTTCGAATCCCGTTGGGGACGCCATACCTCGGGAATCAAACGTCCGCCGAAACAGTCCGTTCAGCATGCCTTCGCCACGCGCACGCCAGCGATGGCGTCCGAGCGGTTCAAGACTGCGTCTTTATGTATACACTGTAGACACTACGGTGGACATTCCGGGCCCGTTTGAACAAGCCGTTCTGGTCGCCCTCCTCCGACTGGGCAAGGACGCTTACGGTCGGGCGATTCTGAACGAAGTCCAAGAGCGCCTCGAGCGCGACGTGTCAGCCGGTGCAGTGTACGCGACGCTCGAGCGCCTCGAAGCCAAGGGGCTAGCCTCCTCAACATTGGCGCCGGGAACGGCGATTCGAGGCGGGCGCGCACGGCGCTATTTTGCTCCTACCGCCGCCGGCATTCGGGCGTTGAACCATGCCAAGTCGGCGAACGACACGATGTGGCGCGGTCTCGTCTGGCCGCTGAAGGTGCGAACATGAGCGACGCTCAAGCGAATCCGCCGCACTGGGCCTCCACACTCCTCACCGCGCTGTTGAGGCCGTCCGATTCCGAGTCAACTCCGGGCGACCTGCTCGAGGAGTATCGAGACGTCAGGCGCCCGTCCCTTGGGCAGCTTCGCGCTGACGCTTGGTACATCAAGCAGGTGCTCAGTGTGTTCTGGCGTCTGTTGTGGCCGTGGGTCGTCGTGATTGCCGTGCTGAGGGTTCTCGCGTTTCCCCTTCCAGGCGCATGGAATCCCAGTCTTGTGCCGGCGCCCGGAGTGTCACTTCTGGATGCCTTGATCCTCCTGGCAGCCGGGTATTACGGCTCACAACGGAGCGGACGACTCAGCACCGGTATCGTCATTTCGAGCGCAACAAGCTTCGTCGGCTTCACGACATTTTTCATCTATGCGGCTGCTAGCGCTCCGAGCCTTCTTCTTGCGCCGTTCGAGAAGCCGTTCATCTTTGTGATCATGTCCATTCTGCTGGCAATGGCACTCGGCTTTAGTCTTGTCCTCGGGACAGTGGGTGCCGCCGTAGGCTGCTGGCTGCCACCCACTCGACTGAGGGCTCGCCTGTCCTGACGTCGACTGCGTTCGCTGGGTAGTGGTTCAGTTTGACCGGGCAGTCCCCGAGGTTCGCAGTCGCCCTGGTCGAGTTTCTACGGACCAGCTGGCCTGCGAGGCGGTTTCCCGCGCCGGTAGAATCGTCTTCCTCGACAAACCGGAGCCGTGACGCGGGCATATAATCGCCTTCGTGGCGCGGATGTGCGCCGAAAGTGTGAGGGCAGCGGTGATCGGCACGCCTGATCTGCAAGCCGCCTTACCAGTCGACGACCAATCCGCGGCACGCGAACAATCCGATGTGATTGGAGGACCGTCGTGAACCGACTCTCTGGAACCAATATGTGGATTCGCGATCTCGAGACCCCCGCAGGTCTCGATGTCAACGATGCGGCACCGGCCGTACGCGACGCGTCTTCCCGCGAAGACGTTCAGCTCGTGAGAACAGCGCTGTCGAACTTTCTGTTTCCTGATGACGAGGGAAGTTTCCACGACATCATTCGTGACATCGCTCTCGACGAACAGGAACAGGGGACGGGACTCGAGGAGCCCATGACGCCGGTTGAGCCCGCACCTGGCGAAGCAGGCCGCCGGCTTCTGACTGGCTCGAGCCATCACCTCTCGCAACCGCACTCAGCTGTCGTCGTCTACGATGCGGTCGCGGTCCCTGACAGGGATTCTCTGGCGTCGGAGGATCTACGCGCGCTGGTCCGCCCGATCCGGATTGCCATCGGGCAAGCGACCAGTGAGACGGACGCCCTTCAGTCCGACTTGCGCCAGCTTCGCGAGGCCAGCGCACGGCTCGCTGAGGAATACCATCGGATTGACACCGGGTGCCGCGAGACTGAAGAACGCAGCACGATGGTGGCCGCAGCCATCAACGACCTCGAGCGACGACTCGGCCCGCTTGAGAGGCTTCGCGACGCCAGCGCACAGCTCGCTGAGAATTACCATCGGATTGACACCGGGTGCCGCGAGACTGAAGAACGCAGCACGATGGTGGCCGCAGCCATCAACGACCTCGAGCGACGACTCGGCCCGCTCGAGAGGCTTCGCGACGCCAGCGCACAGCTCGCTGAGGATTACCATCGGATTGACACCGGGTGCCGCGAGACTGAAGAACGCAGCACGATGGTGGCCGCAGCCATCAACGACCTCGAGCGACGACTCGGCCCGCTGGTCGCCGCACTGAATCAGCGTCGCCGAAGAGGTGATGCGCCACGCGAACGCCTTCGGCGCTCAGAACGACAGAATCGATCACGTCACCGAGCGTGTGGCCGCATTGGAGACACGGATCGTGACGCTGACTGAAAAAGACGAGCGGCTCGGGCGAAGACGATCTGAAATTGAGACTTCGATGTCGAAAGCGCTTGCCGTGACACAGGCATCGGTCGCCCGAACATGGCGCCGCATTCAGATGACGACGCAGCCGATGCGACGTCGGGGAGCGGTTGTTGGCAGCCTCAGCGTAGTGGCGTTTAGTTGCCGTTATCGCGATGCTGCTCAGTGGACCAGCCTACATCGCCATTTCTGCGCGCATCGACCCGCAGCCGGCGCTGGCGGTCTCGGATTCTGTCCCGCCCATTGGAACATTGCCCTTCTCCCCAGTTCCGGCAATCCACGCGACCCGGATCGTCAGCACAACGCCGACCAAACAGCCTGTTCAGAACGCACAATCTGCGGGGGTGCGGGTCCCCATCGTCAACGTGCGGTCGGCAATGGGCGAGGTCGCAATTCGTTGGAGCGCTCGTCGTGCGATCAGAGCCGGTCGGCGCAGCCGTCTTCATCAATCAGCGGCTTGTCGGAGAAACACCGCTTCAACTGACGGGACTGCGCGCAGGTTCACACGCCGTTCGTATCGAGCGGGAGGGATACGAGCGCTGGACAGTCGCCGTGCTCGTCCCGGCGGACAAACAGGCACTTGTGCAAGCCAAGCTTCAGCCACGTCGCTGAAGAGGTCGCGGGTGGTAGAGGCTGTGGCCAAAACGGCTCGCGCTGCGATTACCGGCTTCCCGTTGCGGTCCCCGCGTTTCCCGGCTCGATGCGCAGCACGCCGCCCGGGTTGGCGTCGACCACCACGTAGATATTCCCGTCCGGCCCCTGACGCACGTCGCGGATCCGTTGACGCGCTTCGGTGAGGAGCGCCTCCCGGCCGAGCAGTCCGCCCTTCTCGTTGAAGGCAAGGCGGTGCAGGGACATCCCGACGAGCCCGCCGACGAAGATGTTGCCCTTCCACTGCGGAAACTTGTCCCCCGTGTAGAAGATCATCCCGGAGATCCCGATCGAGGGGAGCCACGTCAGGACGGGCTCCTCGACGCCCTCTCTGTTGGGGTGCTGGCTGATGAGCACACCGTTCGGCCCATACTCGCGCCCGTATGACGCCACGGGCCAGCCGTAGTTCTTCCCGGCCTGCAGGATGTTCAGTTCGTCGCCGCCCTGCGGCCCGTGTTCGTTCGCCCACGCGGCGCCCGTGTCCGGATGAATCGCGAGCCCCTGCGCGTTCCTGTTGCCGTAGGTGAAGATCTCGGGCTTGTAGCCTTCCTTGCCCACGAAGGGATTGCCTGGCGCCGGCGCGCCGTCTTCGGTCAACCGCAGAACCTTTCCGCCGTGGATGGCGGTGTTCTGCGCGCGGTCGCGATCGCCGCGCTCTCCGATGGTCATGAACAGGGACGCCGTCGCGCCCGAACGCGAGCTTCGAACCAAAGTGTGGATTCCCCGTGTTGCAGTTGTCCGCCACGAACAGATCCTTCGTCTCGGTCAGCGCCTTGCCGTCGAACCGCCCGCGCATCAGCGCCGTCGTCGCCCCCGTGGCGCATGCCTTCGAGTACGTCAGATACAGCCAGCGGTTCTCGCTGAATCGCGGGTGCGGGCAACACCTCCAGCAACCCGCCCTGTCCGGTGGCCCAGACTTCGGGAGTGCCGGCGATCGGCTGAGGATCCAGCGTGCCGTTGCGGACGATACGAAGGCGGCCTGGCCGTTCGGTCACGAGCATCTCGCCGTCCGGCAGGAAGGTGAGGCCCCACGGAGTCACCAGGCCCTTGACCACCGGTACCACGCGGTACGCCGTGCCGCTCAGCTCGAGTTCCCGCGCGGCATCGGGAAACGGAAGCGGTGGAACCCGCTGGAAACTCCCTGGAGGCGGAGGTCCCCCTTGCGCAAGTGTCCCTGCGACCGCCAGTGTGACGATGGAAGCTGTAAGCATGTCGCGCATGCGGTTTGTCGAGGTGATCATGTTGGATTCTCCTGCAGCACCGTCAATCTAGCACGCGCAGACCCTGGAAGGGTGAGCCCTGAAGAATCAGCGGTGCCAGTCGTGATTGAATGGTAGAGCCGCATGAAGCAGGCGTTCACGAGGAGACCGCGCAGGAAGGACCAGGAGCAGGGCCACGACGCCGAAGGTGCTGCGCGCGCCAAGCCGGCCGGGGCCAGGAACTACATCACGCCGGGCGGCTTGCAACGGCTCAAAGACGAGCATCGGTTCCTGCTCGTCAGGGAGCGGCCGGCGGTGACGAAGGTCGTCGCCTGGGCGGCCAGCAACGGCGATCGCAGCGAAAACGCCGACTATCAGTACGGCAAGCGGCGGCTGCGCGAGATCGATCGGCGGATTCGCTTTCTCACGAAGCGGATTGACGCGGCGGAAATCGTAGATCCGGAAGCCCCGCGAAGCGGCCGGGCGGCAACGCAGGTCTTTTTCGGAGCCACCGTGCGCTACGCCAACGCCGCCGGAACGGAGCGGGTGGTGAGCATCGTCGGTGCCGACGAGGTCGATCTGGAGCGCAGCCACATCAGCTGGTTGTCGCCGTTAGCCCGCGCGTTGATGAAGTCCGGAGAAGGCGATCAGGTGGTCCTTCGAGCGCCGGGCCGTACGGAGCCGCTCCAGATCCTCGAGGTGCGCTATCAACGCATTCCCGTGGAGCCCTTCGCGGAACCACCCGGAGCCGAGTCCGCGCCGACGGCTCGCCTTCCTACCGGCGGCTAGGGTGCGCCGCGCTGAAACCGCAGAGATATCGCGATGGCCGCGTGCCAGGCCTTCAGCGACCACGCTGGTGGCCGGATCGAACCCTCGGTACGTGTTGAGATCCCTGTTGAGTGTGCCGTTACGAAGATCGGTGATGAACAGCGACGCGGTGTCGGTATCGTCGCGGCCGATGATGAAGTGAATCGGACTCACCGCATACTCGATCGAACGCACGAGGTCGAACTCGTCGCTCGTGGGATCGAGCTTGGGGAGATTCGGCAGGATCTGGAGGAGGCCGAACGGCAGGCACGATCGCCCGATACGGGCCGCTGCTCGTCCACCATGTCCACCGCGACGTTGCTCGTCGAGCCCACGCCGCCGAGTCCGACCATGCGCGCGTCGAAGCTCCAGTTCTGCGCAAACGCTGGAGCGGACGTCAGAACACCGTGAGGAAACATACAAAGAGCAGGCCCCTGCGAAAGCAGACTCTCATACGCTTTTCCTTTGCTCAGGTGCTGGAACGCGTCGTTCTGTAAATTGCTGAGCTTGGCTGCTGAGCTTAACACGGGTGTCCCGGCTTTTCCCGAAGGGTCTCGGGAGAACAGGCGGACCGCCCGGCCAGGTTTGGAGCTCGTGGAGGAAAGGCGATCCGGCGGGCGGCGCGCGTCAGGACCTCACCCTGCGCAGGGAACCCCTGGCGTGCTGTACACAAGTGATGGCGACAGGCCGATACTCGTATTCATGAGGTCTGAACGCCGCAAACACATCCGCGTCCCGGGGCCGTTCGAGGCGCACCGGGCTGGAGCCCCGCATCTCCCCGTGCACCTCAACGACCTCAGCGAAGGGGGCTGCTTTGTCAACACGCGCGAGGCCGCGCCGAAGGCCGGCGAGCCCTACGCCCTTCAGGTCACCTTCCCCGGCAAGGAGACGCTGACGCTGACCGGCGAGACGCTCTACGTCCGCGAAGGACTCGGCTTCGCCGTCCTCTTCACGGATCTGCCAGCCGACACCTACGCTCGTCTCGAGCGCGCCATCGCTGCTCTCCGCCAGCGGAAGTAGCCCGACTCCGGGTCGGGGCAGGCCGCGACGCGCCCCAATGGACGCGCCGCGTCAGTGCACCGGGACATTGCTGTCGAGTGTCGTCCCGTCCCCCAGTTGTCCTGCCGAATTGTCGCCCCAGCACCAGCGTGCGCCGGCCGCGGTGATGGCGCAGGTGTGAAAGTGACCCGAGCCCAGCGCTGCGACGGCGCCGATGCCCTGAACCGCGACCAGCGTCGCGCTGTCCACGAACGAGCCGTTTCCGAGCTGCCCCTGGTTGTTGTCGCCCCAGCAGTACACGCGGGTGGCGCGCGCATTCCGGGCGATGCAGGCATGGTCGGTGCCGGCGCCCAGGCGATACACATGATGGGTGCCGTTGGCGTCCGCCTGACTGCCCCAGCACTTCACGACCCCATCCAACAGCTGAGCGCACGAACTGCGATTGCCCAGTGACAGACGGCTGACGCCGGCCGACAGATCTTCGTCGATCGGATCGACCAGCGAGGTCACGACCCCTCCCAGCGTGTGGTCGCCGAGCTGCGCGGTGTCGTTCAGCCCCCAGCACTGCACGGTGTCGTCCATGAGCCGGATGCACCCGTGGCCGAAGCCGCCGGCCACGTCCTCGACCGTATTGATCTTGAAACGCAGCCCCGGCGTCAGCAGGTTCAACTGGTCTCCGCCCGCCTGGCCGTATTCGTTGTGGCCCCAGCGGTACAGCGTGTGCGAGCTGAGCACGGCGCACGTGAAGTAGTGGCCCGCGGCGACCCGGATCGCCGGCGAGGGCAACGGCACGAGCAACGGGACGGCGCTGTCGGTGGTGGTGCCGTCCCCCAGCTGGCCGTGATCGTTCCGGCCCCAGCAGTACACGCCGCCGCTGTAGGCGACGACGCAGGTGTGGGCGGCGCCGGCGGTGACGGATGCGGCCGGAGACGGGAGGCCCTTCACTTTGACGGGCTGATGGCGCTCGATGAAGGTGCCATCACCGAGCTGGCCGTCTGCATTCGCGCCCCAGCATGCGAGAGAGCTCGACGGAGTGATCGCCGGCCCCGGGAACGCCACGACAAGCTGACAGGTGTGCGCCGCGCCCCCCACGATGGCATAGCGCTTCTGGACCGGCGCTGCCGAGACCGAGGTCGACTGGGGAATTGCGCAGACGGTGAGCAGGACGAGACCGCACGCAGCCACGCGACGTGTCATGGGAGCTCTCCATTCCGGCGGCCTGCTGCCGGCCGAGGGCGGCCGCCTTGCCCGGCTAAGAGAGTAGTGATCGATAGCGCTCGATCGTTTCGATCGCGCGGCGGCGCCGAAGCGGTGTCGGATCGAATGCACGTCTGCGCGTCTCGAGCGACTGTTGGCAGGACCTCACGGCTCATTCGTCGTCGCATCCAACTCAGGCGTTCAGAGTTACACACCGATTACACGCCTGTGATCGAGCGTTCGCCTGAGACTGAGCACTTCAGGTCGCTTTAGTCGAGTTGCAAAACCCAACAATCGTCGCGACGCGAGCACACCTCGACGGGAATTCATTCCACATTTCTGCGAAATCGCCGACGGCAATGTCCTTGCCCACTTCCGCTGTGGTCAGGCGCCCACCGCTCTGCGGCGCCAGCCACCACCACACCACATCAGGGAGGCAGTCGTGATATTGAAGAGATCACTGCGGCTCGCAGCCGCTATGGCGGCGCTCGGCGCGGGCATCGTAATCGTCGGATGGTACGCCGGTTCGGCGACGGTCGAGGGCGCGCTCCAGAGCGCGTCGGCTAGTAACTCCATGGCGTTCGGACACTGGACGCCAAGCAAGTGGGACACCTGTTCGAAAGCCTTCCACGACAGCTTCAGCGTCGGTGGGACCCGACAACAAGAACTACCCGACCTGGCATCCGCCGAGCGCCGTCGATCCGGCGACCGGCCGGAGCTGTACGTTCGGCCACGAGCACGGCCGCGACCCGTCAGGCTCGAAGCTGCTCACCGACCTGCAGCGCATCTACGGCGGCGTGCTCTTCGGTCACGGCAACGAACAGCTCGATGTCCACAATCAGGCCAAGGGCATCACCAACGGCATGCGCCACGAGGACCACGTCGGGCACAAGATCGAGTGGGAGAACAACGTCAGGCTCAGCGAGTCGGTGAATGTCGGTGGCAGCAGCAGGCGGTACTTCAACGTGACCTGCGACTTCCTGATGAAGGTGCATCAGGGCACGCACAGCCAGGATGCCTTCACCAACAACATGCACGAGCTCGTCTATGCCATGCAGTGCAACGATGGTCCGAACGGCAGCATCGGGACCAAGACCATCGTGACCAAGATGGTGCTGTTCGGCCGGCCCGGAACCTTCAGCGAAGGAGGGTTCGCCGGCGGTTTCAAGACGATCGCGGTCCCGGCGGCCCCCAGTCCGCTGAACTCGCCCAACGGCCCCAGCGGCACGTTGCGTTCGCTGCCGACGATTGGGCGCGTGCGCCAGTCGATCTGGGTGCGCCCGGGCCAGTGGTCGCAGTTCAGCCTTGGGTCTGTACGAGGATTGGGTCTCCGCGAACTACATTTCCAGCGGCGCCAGCCAGATTCTGTACTTCGACCCGCACTTTGCGGTCTTCAGCCCGTCACGCTACTACGATCCTGCGATGCCGAACGGCGTGGGGCGGTCGATCTCGGTGTGCTGGGGCAGCGAAACCGTGAACGGCGTGGTCGAAAAGGCGCGCGGAGGCGAATGCGATCGGGCGACCAATTACGGCGCGATCAAGACGCCCGATTCCGTACGACGATCCCCGGTCGCCGTTCAACGGCCTCCAGCGCGAGTTCTACTTCAACAACACGGTGATCACCAATACCGGCAAGCCGACCAGGATCTACACCGATCCGTTCGGAGGGCAGACGAGCGCCAACCGCTTCGTCGGCAGCATCGAGCAGTACGCTGGCGGCGGTCGACAACCGTCGACGGACGGACAGCGGGACGATCTCTTCGAGCGGGCGAGCGTATTCCCTGGAGTCGAACGCGATCGGCGCCGACCGATACTACGGCGGGCCCGGGCGTGCACGCGCCGAACTGACAAGTAACCTTCCGCGGCAGGACAGCCGGGTCCGAAAGGACCCGGCCTACCTGACCGGATGGACTCTTGTATCGGTGCTTGAAACCCCCTTTAGTTCGTGCGGTTAGCCCCAAGCGTACCGATCTCGACAAGCCCGATCTTGTTGACGCCGCTGTTGGCGGTCGCGATGTTGCCGTCCCGGGTGGCCTCGAAGTGGCGGAGCACTCCGCCGCCGGACGGAATCGCGAAGGTCTGGAACTTCTCGGTCCTGGGGTCGAACCGCACCATCGTGTTCGGCCGGACGCCGGACTCGCTGTACCAGATGATGCCCCCGATCTGGGTGATGGCGTACGGCTCGAGTCCGGGCCTCCGGGCGAGAGCCATTCCTTGACCTGCTTGGTCTTGGGATCGAAGCGTCCGAGCATGCCGCGCGGGAAGTCCGAGTAATAGATCATGTCGTCCGACGTGATCGTCAGGCGGCGTGGGCGTGCGTCCGCATGGGGCAGCGGGAACTCCGTGATCTTCATGGTGGCGGGATCAACGGTGGCGACGCGGTTGCCTCGGAAGTCGACGTACCACGGCACGCCCGCCGAGTTGAGACGGATGCCGTAGGGATAGGTGTTGTCGCTCGGCGTCTTCGCGATCACCATCGCGCCGTCGGCCGTGTTCAGCCGCCCGACATGGCCGGACTGCAGCGTGAAGAACAGCATCCCGCTCTTCGCGTCGTAGATCGGCGTGTGCGGACCGCGTGACGCCGGCTCGTTGAGCGGGTACTCGCGGACCTGACCGGTTCGCGGGTCCAGCCGGCCGATGACGCCCTTCTGGATGCCCGTGTACCAGATGTTGCCCTGGCGGTCTTCCGCCAGGCCGTGTGGCTGGCTCTTGGCCGGGAGGTCGAACTCTCGGATCTGGCCCGTCTTCGGGTCCAGGCGTCCGAGCTTGTTCGCATACTGGCCGGTCCACCAGATCGACCCGTCGGCCGCGGCGTGCGAGTCGTGCGGGCGAGACCCGAGCGTGGGCGCCGACCACTCTTTGATCGTGACCGTCGCGGGCCCTGAGATCAGCACGGCGGAAGGCGCGGGCTTTATCGGGTAGTGAGTGGCCAGATAGGACGAAATCGTCTCGAGATCGGCCGCCGGCAGCACCACCATCGTCGCGATGCGATCCTGCCAGCCTTCCTTGGTGTAGCCCAACGAGCCGGCGATCAGGTTCACGCCGTGGCACCGCGTGCACGCGGCCTCGAGCTGCTGACGGCCCGGGCCGTCCGCCAGCTGCACGGCGCCGCGCCCGCCCGGACCACCCTGCCGGCCGGCGCCACCGGGACCGCTCTCGCGTCCCTGCCCCGGCGCGGCTTGCGGGCCCTGCAGTTGAGCAATTGCGGACGCCGAGAACACGAACACCGTAAGCGCAACGACAGGAAAGCCGCGGTGTGTCATAAGGCCTCCATTCCCAATCCACGGTTACGGCAGCGCCAACGCGACTACTTGCGGACGAACTTGTGCAGCGCGGGCTTGATCGTGTCCGCCACGTAGATCTCGCCGCCAGGACCGATCGTCATGTAATGCGCTTCCCCGAACTCGCCGAGTCCCTTTCCGGGCTGCCCGGTCATGGCGATCGCCTTGCCGTTCGCGTCGAGCTTGAGGATCTGGCCGGCAAACCCGCTCACGAGGTAGAACGTTCCGTCCCGATCGATGAAGAGCCCGCACGGCAGGCCCGCGAACTTCCACTCCTTGATGTACGTGCCCTCGGCGTCGAAGATCTGGACGCGCCGGTTCTGTCGGTCGGCCACGTAAAGGAGGCCTTTGGCGTCCACGACGACTGAGTGCGAGGTGTCGAACTTGCCAGGCGCAGTTCCCAGACCGCCCCAGGACTTGAGGAGCTTTCCAGACGCATCGAACTTCAGCATCCGCGGCTCGCCGCGCCCGTGCCCCTGGAGCAGGTAGATTTCGCCCGCGGCGCCGAACGCCAGGTCGGTCGGCTCGTTCAGCAACCGCGTGTTGGCAGATTCGCTCCATTCGCCAGGCTGACCCTTGACGCCGAGCGTCATCAGCACCTTGCCGTTCGGGTCCATCTTCGTGACGGTGTGTCCGTTCACGTCCGTCACCCACAGATTGCCGGCCTTGTCGATCCGGAAGCCATGCGGGCGAACGTACGAGCCTTCGCCGATCTTCCGGACGAACGTCCCGTCCTTGTCGAACTCGAGCAGCGGGAACGGCCCGCGGTTGAACACGATGAGATGCCCGGCCGCCGTCATCGCGACACCGGAGGGCGCGCCCATCGTGATGCCATCGGGCAGCTTCACAGCGTTGGCGACGGGCACGTAGCCGAGATCCGGCGCCTTTTCCATCTGCGCCGGATCGGGCGCGGCGAGCGCCTGAAGCAGCAGGGCAATGACGGCCATTCGCATGTTCTTTACCTCTTCGATCCGCTAACCCGCATACCGGACCCAGAACAGGAACCCACTGAGGACCAACGAGAAGACGCCGGCGGCCTGGAACTCCCAGGCGCGTTCAGGTGAGAGGCGCGCCATCATCTTCAGCGCGACCTCCGGCGCCAGAAAGCGGATGGCGCCTTTGACCACCTGCGCCCATCCAATCAGCGTGAGCACCACAGCCGGACCTTCCCACACATTGTGAAACGCGACGATGACGGCCCCGAAATGCAGCACGAGAAAGCCTTCGAGGAACGCCCCGGGAGCGCCCCGCGCGCCAAGATCTTGAAAAAACGCGACCCATGCCCCTGGCCTCACCAGGTGCGACAGCCCGATGATCAGAAACGAAACGGCCGCGTAGACCTGGACGGCCTGCTCCATCAATCTCTATTCGAGCCCCAGCGCCCAGCGAATCCCGCCGGTGATGTGCGCGCGGAACACCGGATCGTTGCTCCAGATGTCCGCGCGGTGGCCCATCGACGTGTAGAACACGCGGCCCTTGCCGAACGTCCGCTCCCAGGCCTGCGGGTAGTCGCCGCCCTTGACGACCTCCGGCAGGTTCGCGAGGTCGCTGCGCTCGGTGTCGATGCTCAGCAGCACGTGCACGCGATCGCGCGAGAAGCCCATCGGCGATCTTGAAGTTGCCCGGGCTGCTGACGTTCTCGGTCGGCCGGCTCTCGTCCCACGGCTCCTTGGCGAAGTGGTAGAACTCGTCGACCACCGGCCAGGTCAGCCCGCCGAGCATTTTCGTGGCCGGGTGGTTCGGATCTTCGACCTTCAGCACCGACGATCGCGCCCTGCCGCATCGACGCGCCGGTAGTACGCGCCGAGCATCTCGCCGTACGGCGGATAGTCGTAGAAGGTGACCGTCGCGCAGTGCGCGCCGATGAGCGCCTTGCCGCCGCGGACGAAGTCCACCATCGCCTTCTTCTGCGCCTCGGTGAACGGCGGGTTGCCGTTGGTCATCATCATCAGCCCGTCGAACTGGGCGAGGTACTGCCGGCGTGAAGAACGAGAGGTCCACCTTGTCCGCGCCCTCGAGCGACTTGGGCCGGCCCGGACCGATCGTGACGTCGAAGCCGCCGGTCTTGCCCAGCTCGGTGACCGCCAGCTCGGCGGGATCGAGGCTCTCGTGGTACGCGACGCCGGGATAGGTCAGGAAGAGCAGCTTCTTCCTGGGCCCGTTTGCGCCGCTTGATCGGTGGCGGTGGACACCGGCACGTTCACCGAGAACGCCACAACGAGGGCCAGCAGGGCGAGACGAATGATGTGTCTGCGCATGCGCGGAATCATATACTCACGCCTGCAACCGAGGTGCTGAATATGTCGAATGTGCATCAACCCTGGCTGACGACGGTCCTGGCGGCCGTTACGCTCAGCGGTTCTGTCGTTCTGGGCCAGTCCCTCCCGAATCCTTATCGTGCGGTTGACGGCTGGGCCAAGCTACCGGCCGGCCGCCAGATGGGCGCCGTCGGCGACGTCGAGGTGGACCGCGACGGCCGGCATATCTGGGCCATCATCCGCTGCGACGCGACCGCCCCCGACCGCTTCGGCAACGAGTGTCTCGACTCCAATCTCGACTCGGTCGTCAAGTTCGCACCCGACGGCTCCGTCGTCCGGAGCTTCGGCGGCGGCATGTTCATCTGGCCGCACGGGATGGACGTGGATCCGGACGGCAACGTCTGGGTGACCGACGGAGTCAGCCCGCAGCGCACGCCGGCGGGGAAGCGCGGGCACCAGGTCGTCAAGTTCAGCCCCGACGGCAAGGTCCTGATGACGCTCGGCGTGCCGGGCGTGTCCGGCGGCGGCACGACGCACTTCAACGCGCCGAGCGATGTCGTCGTGGCGCCCAACGGCGACGTGTTCATCGCCGATGGCCACGGCCTCGACGGCAACAACCGCGTCGTCAAGTTCTCGAAGGAAGGGAAGTTCCTGAAGGAGTGGGGGAAGACCGGCTACGGCCCGGGAGAGTTCCGCACACTCCACGCCATCGCCATGGATTCGCGCGGCCGGATCTTCGTGGGCGATCGGTCGAACAACCGGATTCAGCTCTTCGATCAGGAGGGCAAGTTCCTGACGATGTGGACGCAGTTCGGGCGGCCGAGCGGCATCTTCTTCGACGAGCGCGATCGGATCTACGTCGCCGACTCGGAGTCCGACGATGTGCAGAACCCGGGGTGGGAGATGGGCATCCGGATCGGCGACGCGAAGACCGGGTGGATCTCCGAGTTCATCATGTATCTGTGGGGCGATCCGCGGTCGACGGCAGGGAATGGCGCTGAGTTCGTCGCCGTAGATCGCGAAGGCAATCTCTACGGCGGCGAACCCAGCCCGAGGAAGCTGCAGAAGTACGTCCGCGTCAGGCCCTAGAGCCGCTACTTGGGATGCCGGATGTCCATGGTGTAAGTCGTCCAGTCGCGGTTGCCCTTTCGATCTGGAACGTAATCGAACAGCTTGATTTCGTAATTGCACGGTCCTGGAAGGACCACGGGAATCGGAAACGTGGGTAGCTGGGCAAAGTTGTAGGCAGTTCTCCGTACCCCGGGGCTTATCCGAGCGAGACGCGCCGAGAATGTGACCGCATCGACTTCAGCAATGAGCTGTGCCCCGCATCTCATCTCGAATGCAAGAAAACTCGGGTAGTAGTCGCCGACATACTCGAAGTCGATCGACACCATAGCAGTACCTGCGCGGTGAATCGGCAGGAAGTAGTGCGTCTGCTCCGGCTCGCCGTTGCACCGGATCGGCCCACCCGGGATGTGAGCATAACGAGATGATATGCACACTCGGTCTCGCAGGGTCGTCTGCGCCTCTACTTCGTCAGGCTGCAGCTGGAGATCGCGACGGGTCTCCTCGGCTTGAACCGAGATGCTTGCAGTGGTGTACCCACCCCGGGATGCGACCGCGTCGAAACTTCCAACTACATCGGGCAACACGTACTGTCCGGTTGCGTCCGTCGTGGCACTTCTGCCCTGCAGCGCACCGCTGACGATTTCCACCTTCGCGCCAACGACGGGCGTCGTCTCGGTCGGCGGTGACTCCATGACCCTGCCGGTCAGGGTGCGCGTGGCAGGGGCGGGTGTTGGTGCGGGTGTAGCGGTAGGCTCTCGGGCCGGAGTCGGGGCGCTCGCGGAATCCGAGCACCCCGACACCACCGTCAAAATGGCGAGTCCAGTAAAGAGCGATCGGCGGAGATTAATCGCGCGAGCCCTTCTTCGCGCGCTCTGAATCGAGGAGACGCTCGCCCTTCATGATGCCGTGCATGGCGTAGTTGCCCTCGTGGCACGCGTACTCGTACATCGGCTCGTCGGTGGCGAGCCAGGTGTACTCGCCGCTCCACGGCCGCGCCCACGTGGCCGGGTCCTCGATCGTGAACTGGTAGAGCAGCGTGTCCTTGTCGGTCCGCGTGATGCGCTCGGTGACCTTCAGGTTCTCCGACGAGCCGCGGAACCGCGTCTTGTTGGTGAAGTTGGTCGTCTCGATCACCAGCGTGTCGCCTTCCCAGTGGCCGATCGAGTCGCCCATCCACTTGCGGATGGAACTCGGGCAGGTGCTTGGCGTTCATGCGGACGATGCGCGCGTCGTGCACCATCTCGACCTGGATGAGGATCGCGTCCGGCGTCTGCACGATCTGCTTCAGGTTGTTGTAGAAGTAGTTCGGCATCGTCGGCGGCCCGGACGTCGAGCCGAAGCCGAGGATGCAGCGCTCGCCGAGCGGACGGAACTCGACGTTGTCGTACGCCCCCGCCGCGCTGGTCACGACGCTTTCGGCGGCGTCCGACGATGGCGCGACCGTGCCGCGCGAGGCGCTGTTGCGCTTCTGCGCCGCTGCCGTCTGCGGCGGCACCTTGCCGTCGGCCGGATCGACGATGAGGGAGCTGCGGAACTGGCCGTCGATCACTACCACGCGCTGTCCGCGGTCGATCCAGAAGTTGTTGTAGCCGCCGACGTTGCCGCCCTGCACGGGAGCAGGGCGGTTCGGATCGCTGTTCTGTGCGCGCGCTTCGACGCGCTGTGACTCGCCGCCGCTGATCCGCCGCGCCTCGGCCTCGGTCAGGATCAGGCGGCCCTTCACGTCGTCGGGCCGTTCGATGGGCGTGAGAGTGGCCGCGTTGAATGTCCCTTGCAGGTCCGGCTTGCCGTCCGGCGTGCGTGGGACCTGCGCCCACGGCTTGGGCGTGGTCAAGCTGCCGGCCGGTTGCTGTCCCGAGCCAGAGACCGTGAGCAGGCAGAACGAGCCGGCGACCGCGGCGAGGAATCCCAGCGCGTGAGCGGAGGGGTTACGCATTGCGCCTCCTGAAATAAACGACGGCCTTCCCGCGGCACGCGGGCGGCCGGGTCGAAGCTGGACTCAGGAAATACACCCGAACCGGGCCGAAGTCAATCAGTTCGGTCGTGCCGGGTTGGGCCGATGGTATCGTGGCGCCGTGCGTGGCCTGGTGGTCGTTTTGGCCGTCTTTCTCGCTTGTCATCTGGTCGCGGGACAGGGGCTGAAGCCCGCTCCGGCGTCGGGGGGCGAGGACTGGCAGGTAGTCATTCTGGGGATCGCGCAGGACGGCGGCATCCCTCAGCTCGGCTGCGTCCGTCCGATCTGCCAGGAGATCCGGTCGGGAAAGCGGCCGGCGGAGAAGGTTTCGAGCCTCGGGCTGGTGAATCGGCGAACGGGCGACGCGTATGTGTTCGACGCGACGCCGGATCTGCCCGCCCAGCTCGAGCGCCTGACCGGTGGCCGCGCGCCGACGGGCATCTTCCTCACCCATGCGCACATCGGGCACTACACGGGATTGATGTTCCTTGGTCGAGAAAGCGTCAACGCCTCCCGCGTCCCTGTGTTCGCGACCGAACGCATGGGGGCGTTTCTGCGTGCGAACGGTCCGTGGAGCCAGTTGGTGGCTATCGAGAACATCGTGCTGCGGACGCTCTCCTACGATCGGGCCGTCACGCTCGATGGCGGGGTGCGCGTCACGGCCTTTGCGGTGCCTCACCGCGACGAGTTCTCCGATACGGTCGGCTACCGCCTGGACGGCCCTCGCCGGTCGGCCATCTTCATTCCCGATATCGATCGCTGGGAAAAGTGGAACAGGGACATCCGCGCCCTCGCCGATAGCGTGGACTATGCGTTTCTCGATGGCACCTTCGCGTCACCGGACGAGATCAACCGGCCGATCGAGGAGATCCCGCACCCGATGATGGGACGCACGCGCGAGATTCTGCGCGGCGTGCGCGCCGCCGTCTGGTTCATCCATATCAACAACAGCAACGCCGAGATCGACGCCCCCGATGCGGCGAAAGAGGGCATGACCTTCCCCCTCTAACGAAAGAGCGGCCGAAGGCCGGTCGACGTCTACGAGGGCGGGCCTGGAGCCCGGCCCAGTCCTTGACCCTCGCGAGGCGTTCGGCTTACGGAAGCGCCAGCGCCGTGTAGCCGCCTTGCACCGGCAACATCACATACTGCTTGCCCTGGTGCATGTAGGTCATCAGGCCGTACCCGCCCATTTCCGGAGTCGCCACCGCGCCGACGCGCTTGCCGGTCTTCTTGTCGATGCCGAACAGCATCGGCTTGCTGTCGGCCGACGAGCCGGTCGCGAAGAGCAAGGTGGAGGTCGCCATCATGGCCGCGTGACCGCTGCGGCCCCAGTTGGTGTCCACGTTCACGCCTTTGAGCAGCGGGTTGTTGCGGAACGCGTCCTGCTGCTCCTGCGCCATGTCACCGTGCGGAATCATCCACAGGTGCTCGCCCGTGTTCACGTCGATCGCCGTGATCCGGCCGACGGGTCCCTTGAAGAGACCCGGGATGCCTGCGAGCGGGCTGCCGGGGCCGAAGCCCGCGCCGCCGCGACCTCCCGGTCCAGCGCCACGTCCGGCCGGTGCGGCGCCGCGTCCCTCGGCCGCGCCACCACGTCCCGCGGCTCCCGGGGGTACCGCCGAGCCACGCGCCCAGGGCACGACCGTCGTGCCCGTCATGCGATCGTTGTCACGTTCGCTGGCGGGGCCGAGCATCACCGCGCCGCACCCGGCGTGCGAGGTGATGAAGATGATGCCGGCCGTCGGATCCGCGGCTGGCGGGCCCGTGATGTTCACGCCGCCCGTGTCGCCGGGGCAGATGCGTCCCGGTCCGGCGCCTTCCGCGTTGCCGCGGTGCGTCGGCGGGTTGAAGAACGGCGCGAGCTGGTTCGTGGCCTTCGCCGCCTCGAGCGCGAGGCGCTTGATCTCCGGCGTGTAGTCGATCAGGTGCTCTTCGGTCCGCCCCTGAAGGTCGTACGGCGCGGGCTTGGTCGGGAAGGGCTGCGTCGCCGCGAGCTTCTCGCCCGGCACCTTCGATTGCGGCACCGGCCGCTCGACGATCGGCCAGATCGGCTCGCCCGTCTGCCGGTTGAACGAATAGAGGAAGGCCTGCTTGGTTGCCTGGAACACGCCCGGCACGCGCCGGCCGTTGACGTTCACGTCCATCAGGATCGGCGCCGTCGGCGTGTCGTAGTTCCAGATGTCGTGCTTGACCATCTGGAAGTGCCACACGCGCTTGCCCGTCTTGACGTCGAGCGCGATGAGGCTCGTGCCGAACAGGTTGTCGCCCGGCCGGAACCCGCCGTAGAAGTCCATCGTCGCGCCGTTGGTCGGGATGTAGACGAGGCCGCGTTCCGGATCGGCCGACATCGGCGCCCACGAGGAGATGTCGCCCGTCCACTGCCACGCGTCGTTCTCCCAGGTGTTGTGGCCGAACTCGCCGGGACGCGGGATCACGTGGAACTTCCACAGGAACTTGCCGGTCTTCGCGTCGTAGCCGAGGATGTCGCCCGGGACGTTCTCGCGCCGGGTCTGGTTGTAGCCCTGCTCGGCCGAGTTGCCGACGACGACCACGTCGTTGACGACGATGGGCGGCGAGGAGCTCGTGATGTAGCCGATCGACAGCGGCATCCCGATGTTCGGGTTGTAGGGCTGCTTCAGCTTGGTCCACGGCTCCCAGTCGGCGATGAGGTCCTTGACGAGGTCCACCGAGCCGGTCTTCGGAAAGCCCGGAACCGGCACCGAGCCGCCCCAGTTGGCGAGCGGCTGGCCCGTGCGGGCGTCGAGGGCGTGCAGGAAGAACGCCGGCGTCGAGATGAACACCACACCGCGGCCGTTGATGCGCGCATAGGCCACGCCCTTGCCGTGGTTCGCGCGCATCGAGTACTCGAGGCGCCCGGTCGTCGGCTCCTGGAAGGCCCACAGGGTCTTGCCCGTGGCCGGGTCGAGCGACACGACCGTCCGCTTCGGGCCGGAGGTCGTGATCAGCATGCCGTCGACGTAGATCGGGAGCGAGCGCGCGTTCACCTCGCCGCCGAGGTTGATCCCGGCGTCCTTGACGCCGCGCCATTCCCAGGCGACCTTCAGGTTGTTGAAGTTGGAGGCGTTGATCTGGTCGAGCGGTGAGTACCGTGCGCCGTTGTTGCCGCCGGTGATGTTCGGCCATTCACCCGCTTGCTGGGCGACGCCGATGCTGCCGGTGGCGACGACGGCGATGACGGCGCCGGCCGCCGCAGCGAGAGTGGCTCGGACCGCGAGCGGTCGCAAGCGAGTGGGAAATCCGCGCATTATTGATCCTCTTTTAGTCCTTGTGGGCAGGGACGATAGCGTCGAAAAGGATGTGACGGTTGGGCTGCTCTTGTCAACCGGCCGCCTCAGAGTCCTGGTTTGCCGTTCTTGACCACGAAGCGCGGCAGTATCGGTAAACTGTGTAGGTTCCGTCATGCCTTGCGCTTCCGGCACGCTCGCCGTGCAGCCGTCCTCGCGCTCGCCGCCGGGCTGGTGCTGTGGTCGACAGCCGCCGCGCTCAGGCACCGATGGAGGTTCTGCACCGCATGGGACCTCCGTTCTCGTATGGCGGACCCGTGGCACCGTTGACTGAAGGCACTGACGGTCACCTTTACGGCACGACGGTAGGCGGCGGGGCGTTTGGCGCCGGAAGTGTCTTCAGGATGACCAAATCGGGTGTGGTCACGGTGCTCCATTCGTTCAACCCGGATGTTGACGGGTACGGATCGTACTATGCGCTCGTGCAAGCACGAGACGGCCACTGGTACGGGACGACCTACTATGGCCCGCCAAATTCGTGCGGTTCCAGCTGCGGGAGCGGCACCGTCTTCAGAATGACTGCCGCCGGGGAGTTTTCGGTCATCCGTGACTTCGGCCTGGAACTGAACGGACCAACAGACCTTCGCGGACTGGTTCTCGGGCCTGAGGGCTATCTGTATCTGATCACAACCCAAAAGCTACTGCGCGTCGCCGTGGAAGGCGCCTATGTGGAAGTGCCCGTTAGATCGTCAGCCGGCCACGCACTACGTGTGCTGGCCGTCGTGTCTGGCGCGGACGGTCATCTCTACGCGCTGGCGCAGGGTTCCACCACCATGCTGATCCGACTGGCCCTGCCTGGCCAGGAGGTCACGATCCTGCACCAGTTCGATGTGCCTGGCGGCCGTCGCGTCCATCGACGCTCGTGCGATCGCCGGATGGGACCTCTTTGTTCGGGACCTCGCCGTACGGGGGCGCATTCGGTTGGGGCGGAGTTTTTCGAGCGACCCTGGACGGCCAAGTCACCATGCTGGACTCGTCGCCCGAGCCCAACGATCTCGGCCGAAAGCATCGCACCTTCACCCGACGGAGGCGCGTACGTCACGTGGGCCCGCCTGAGGCGTTACAACTACGATGACCAGGACTGGACCTCCTGGTTCTCCCTCATTGCACCAGACGCGGGCGTCTACGTCCTGCGGCCGGAAGCCCCACCATTCGTGAACCAATTTGCCACTCCGAAGATCATGCTCGCGTCTGACGGACGGCTTTACGGGACGATGAGTCAGGGTCCGTCGGCCGAGGGATTCGCCTTCGTTATGGGTGCAGGGGCCATCGTGACCACGCTCCACATCTTTCCGGGTCCATCGGAAGGGTACAATCCGCAGGGGCCACTGGTGGAGGCGGCCGACGGCCACTTCTACGGAGCGACGCTGTGGGGCGGCACCTACCGCTTTGGTACGGTCTTCCGGATCACCAAAGCCGGGGCGTTCAGCGTGCTCTATACATTTGCCGGAGGCGTCGATGGTGGGTATCCCAATGGGCCCCTCGTCGAAGGGCCGGACGGTGCGTTGTACGGGACGACCCAGCGCAAGGGGTTGTACGACGCCGGCACGGTCTTCAGGCTGACGCGGACGGGTGAACTGAGCACGGTGCACGCTTTCACAGGTGACGTCGGCGGGCTGGCGCCCGTGGCCGGCCTGACGCTCGCCGGCGATGGCGCCTTTTACGGGACCACGATCCTTCGCGGTCAGTTCGACCGGGGCACGGTGTTTCGCGTTACGCCCGGTGGCGCGTTCGCGGTGCTCCATTCGTTCACCGACGGCGCTGGTGGGGCGTATCCCGAGGACAGGCTGCTGCTCGGCCCCGACGGCCACTTGTATGGCAAGGCCGGCTCCGTCGTCTTCAAGGTCACGACGACCGGCGGCGTCACGCTCATGCCTTACTCAGGCGTATCGCTGCTGGCCGCAGGTCCCGACGGCGCGTTTTACGGCGTGGTTTACTGCGGAGGCTCGACTGCAGGCGGATATATCTTTCGAATGACGGTAGATGGCACACGGACTGCCCTGGCACCGATTGGATGCGGCGGGACTGTCACTCTGACAGCGGGGCGGGATGGACTGCTGTACGGAACCACGTATACCTCGACGTCGGTAGGGGGCGTCCCTACGTCTTCAGCCGGTTCGATTTTTGTGATGACGACGAGTGGTTTGACGACGCCCCTCGCTCAGCTCGGAGGCGATGCTGGTTCCTACCCGTTGGGCGTGGTGCAGGGCAGCGACGGACGGCTGTACGCGACGATGACGACGGGGCACATCGTCCGGGTGACGCCGGTCCTGGTGCCGCCACCGGTGGTGACGGCAACCACCAACAACAGGCTCGCGGTGCAACTGCGCTGGAGTCCGGTGGTGAACGCCACCGGGTATCAAGTGCGGCGCCGAGCCGGGACAGGCCCAGAGGTCCTGGTGGCGAGCGGATCAGCAGTGACTTTCGAAGATCGAGACACGGTCCGGCAATCGCGCTACACGTATGTTGTGACGGCGATCAACGCGGCTGGCGAGAGCCAGCGGTCGTACGAAGTGAGCCTGCTCGCCGGCCGGCCGGTTCGCGGCGACTTCGACAACGACGGACGCGCGGACATCGGCGTGTACCGGCCGTCGACCGGCCGCTGGTGGATCCGATCGTCTGCGGACGGGTCGCTCATCCCCCACGTGTGGGGCGGTCAGGATGACGTGCCGGTTCTTGGTGACTTCGACGGCGACTGGAAGACGGATGTCGCGGTTGTGCGGCCCAGCACGCGGCTGTGGTACCTCAAGCTCTCGAGCGGCGTCGGTATTCTGCCAATCTCGCTCGCAACTCCGAGCGTGTGGGTGCCGGCTCCGGGCGACTACGACGGCAATGGGCTCACGGATGTCGCGGCCTTCAGCGGCTCTCTACAGACTGCGTCCATCGGCGTTTGGTACATTCAACGTTTCGGTAGTCCGCCGCAGACGATGTCGTGGGGTCAGGCGCCCCCTTCCCACCGGCCTGTGCCTGGAGACTATGACGGCGACGGGAAGGCCGATCTCGCCGTCTTCGAAGTGAGCACTGGCCTGTGGTACATCAAGAACTCGAGCGGCGTCGGGGTGCTGCCAATCGCATGGGGCGTGCGCACGGACATTCTGGTGCCCGCCGACTACGACGGCGATGGCAGAACCGACGTTGCCGTGTACCGCCCGACCACTGGTGCCTGGTACATTCGCAAGGCTGATGGCACGAGCACGGCCGTGACCTGGGGCGCGGCGGGCGACATTCCAGTGCCAGCGGATTACGATGGTGACGGCAGCATCGACATCGCCGTCTTCCGACCATCCGTCGCCGGGTGGTACATCCGGGAGTCGTCGAGCTCGACCGGTGTGCTCTACCATTGGGGCGACAACGCCGATATCCCATTGTTCGCGCCAGCAGCGGTGCCCTAGGCGCAGCCGATCACAGACATGGAACAGCGCAAACAGCAGCGGGCGACACAGAAGAAGCTGGTGACTGCCTCGAAGGGTGCCGGCACGCCCGCGGCGACAGGCACGCAAGCAGCCTGGCTGCCTTCAGTATTGACGGTTGTCTTCTTCCTGATGTCGTTTCTGCCGCGCGTGCAGTCAAACGTCGTGCTGACGCGATCCTTCTGGGGCGCGGCGGCCGTGCTCCTCCTGTGGCAGGCCGCGCTCTGGATGCGCCCAGGCGGGCGGCACCTCGATCGTGCTGGCACCGCCCAGGCCCGCAGCACTACGTGCAGGCGATGTGTCACATGTCGGTCTACACGTACTGGGGCTGGTACTGGGCGCCGGTGCCGAACTACGTGTGGCTGCTGGTGGCGCAGCTGGTGTTCGCGTACGCGTTCGACATGCTGCTCTCGTGGTCGCGGCGGGGCAGCTACGTCGCTCGGCTTCGGCCCGCTGCCCATCGTCTTCAGCACGAACCTGTTCCTGTGGTTCAGGGACGACTGGTTCTACCTGCAGTTCCTGCTCGTGGCGGCGGGCTTCCTCGGCAAGGAGTTCGTGCGCTGGGAGCGCGAAGGGAAGAGCGTCCACATCTTCAACCCGTCGGCGTTCAGCCTCGGCGCTCTTCTCGATCGTCCTGATCGCGACCGGCACCACGAGCATCACGTGGGGGCCGGAGATTGCGTCGACGCTGAGCCTCGCGCCGTACATCTACGTGTTCCTGTTCCTCGTCGGCCTGGTCGTGATGTATTTCTTCTCGATCACGCCCGTGGCCGCGTCCGCGGCGGCGACGCTCTTCGGGTTGAGCGCGCTGTATTGGGCGGTGACCGGCACGCCGTACTTCCTCGACTCGGAGATTCCGACGGCCGTGTTCCTCGGCCTGCACCTGCTCGTCACCGATCCGTCAACTTCGCCGCGGACGCCTCTCGGACGCACGATCTTCGGCGTGCTGTACGGGCTCGGCGTCTTCGGCCTGTACGCGCTGCTCGGCGCCATGGGCGCACCGACGTTCTACGACAAGCTGCTCTGCGTGCCGCTCCTGAACCTGTCGGTGCCCGCGATCGACCGCGCCGTCCGGGCGCTTGGCGACCGGCCCTGGATGACCGCGCTGAGGCTGGACGGGCCGCTCGGCCGCCACAACCTCGCGCACATGGCCGTGTGGATCGGGTTCTTCGGCCTGATGACCGCGATGGGCTCGACCGACGGCATGCACCCCGGCGATCGCGTGCCCGTTCTGGCAGCAGGCGTGCGCCGAAGGGCGGCGCGGCGCCTGTGCGCGGCTGCTGCAGGTCGAAACCTCTTACTGCACCGACAACGCCGGATGGGCGTGCAACGAGCTCGGCACGCATTACGCACAGGGCCGGCTCGTGAACAGCGATCCGGAGCGTGCGCTGGCCTACTTCTCGCGCGCGTGCGAGCTGCGGTTCCAGGCCGGGTGCGTGAACCTGCTCGATCCGCGCACGATCAGCGAGGCGCCGCCTCGCGCGTTCGATCTCCGCTTGCTGCTCCGGCAGGCCGGGCCCAACCTGATCGACATGCCTGAGCCCCAGCTCTACGCGCGGGCGTGCACACACGGTTGGATGTTCGCGTGCTAGGCCCGCTTGACGCCGAGGTTCAGGGCGCCTCTTTCGTGTTTTCGTGCTTTCGTGGCCGTCGCCGCCGCTTCGTGTCTTCGTGCCTTCGTGGCCGGTTCTTTTTCGTGCTTTCGTGTTTTCGTGGCTCTCTTCTTCGTGTCCTCTTTCTTCATGCCCTCCCATGCCCAGACGGCGCTCGAGGGGGAGCTGGCCGGCTTCGTCGAAGTGCCCGCGGGGCCGATCACGATGGGCACCGATCCCGCCGCGGATCCGCTCGCCTTCGAGAACGAGCGGTGGTCCCCGGCGGGCGGCACCGGCAGCGTCGACGTCGCGACGTTCTTCATCAGCCGGCACGAAGTGACGGTGGCCGAGTTCCGCGCGTTCGTGGAGGCCACCGGCGTTCAGAGCCGATCCGCAAGCGCTCGCCGCGCCGCCGGATCATCCCGTGACGTTTGTCTCGTGGACCGATGCGCTCGCGTACTGCCGCTGGCTCGAGAGCGTCCTCAAGGCGAGGACGGACACGCCCGCGCCGCTCCTGCAGGCACTGAAGGACGGCTGGAGAGTGAGCTTGCCCACCGAGGCCGAATGGGAGAAGGCCGCGCGCGGGACCGACCGGCGCATTTTTCCCTGGGGGAACGAGCCGCGGAAGGATCGCGCGAACTACGAAGGCACGGGCACGACGCCCGTGGGCCGCTTCCCGTGTCCGGAGTGCCCGTACGGGCTGGTCGACATGGCGGGGAATGTCTGGGAGTGGACGCGCAGTCCGTATCAGCCCTATCCGTACACGACGGCCGACGACCGCGCCAACCTCGACGCCGACGCGCTGTGGGTGATGCGAGGCGGCCACTTCGGCGACCCTGCGCGCCTCGTCCGCGCCGCCGCCCGCGGCGCCGCCGACCCCGGCGCACGCCGCGCGTTCATCGGGTTTCGAATCGTGATCTCCCGATTCGAAACCCGATGAACGCGAACTCAGAACCTACTTCAACCCCATGCAGTTGGCGTAGTAGGTGACCGGCGCCGCCCAGTCCGAGAAGACTCCCAGGATCCCGACCTCCCTGGCAAGGACGTCGATCACGGTCATCAGATCCCCTTCGCGGCTTATCGCGGAATCGATCGTCTGGTAGTAGAAGCCGTTGTTCCCGTCCGCAAGGATGCCGGACCGTTCGAGCGTCCACGTGATGATGTCGAGACCAGCCGCTTTCGCGTCCTTCGCTGCTTGCGATGCGGTGATCCGGCCCGCGGGACCGACAGTCAGCAGCGCGAACGTGGGCGGCGCCCAGATGTTGATCCCCATCTGCTTGTACCCGACCAGGTCGGAGAAAGTCGGCAGATCGGCCACCACGTTGGCGTCGTCGAGATAGACCGCCTGCTTCCCGAACGCCGGCTCGTTATTGATCCAGTAGAGCACGTCTCGCTGGTCGAACGACTGCGGCCACACCCGGCGGGGCGAGACACCGGCGGTCTTGTACTCGTCAATCATCTTCTGCGCGTACATCTGCTGCGTGAACCCATTGAACGGCATCGAGACGCTCGGACTCTTGAGCTCGGGCGTCATCTTGACGTCGAGCTCCTTGAAGAGCTCGATGCTCTCCTTGTGGGTCAGCAGGTGGCCGCTCGTGGGACCCGAGTACAGATCGGTCCGGAAGTTCGCCGTTCCACCCAGGAACTCCTCGACCGTCTGCGCGCGTGGGTTCGAGGCGTCCATCTTCCCGCGAAGCGTCTTGAACTCGGCCAACGTGATCTCGCTCGTGCGGCACTCGGCAGACGCCGGCGTCGTCAGCGTGCCATTGGCGGCGATGATCGCCGGCGAAAAGGGCTTGATGCACGTGCTCGCCAGCGGCGTGGCCAGGATGTTCGTGGTGGTGTGCAGGTCGTTCTGCGCGTGCCGGCAGACCAGCTGCTTGTCTTTCGTGAAGGTCACATCGCATTCCACGATGCCTGCGCCCATGCGCGCGGCTGCCGTGTACGACTCCCTGGTGTGCTCGGGGAACTGCAGTGCTGCGCCGCGATGACCGATCGAGAAATCGCTCTTGCGGAACGGCCCCTCTGAACACTGCTGAAGCTCGCGCTTCAGACGACTGTCCTCCATTTCGTTGATGAGAAAGAATGGACGGGGTCCGAGCTGAACGCTCGATCCTCCGCCGCGATGCTTGTCGTCGCGACGATCGTCGTCGCGGTCATCAACGCCTCCCGATGCCAGGACTGCCGACCCGGCGAGGACGAAAGCAAGTGTCAGGGTGGTGGCGAACTGTCGCATGGAGAACTCCTTCAGGACCATTGAACGGTCAGCGCGGCGGGCGGGCCACGCATCGAGTCGATGCGTCGATGCTAGGCATTGAGCATTGCGACGCCGCGACGACCCCGTATCGGTCCGTGCAACAGCGCGGTACATGTACGTAACGAATCACTGGCGAGGCGGGGATGTTGCTGGTCGCCGCAGCTCGACGGTAAGCGAGGTGCTGGAACCTAGCCCCCAGAGGCGCGGAAGAGATCGTCGGCAGATTGAAGAATGATGCGGCGCAGGCGGACGGGGTAATCGGGATGAGCGACGAGAAACTGTCGCACAGTATCGGCCGCGACCTTCGATCGGTGGCCGCCGAGCGTGGCGTCCAGCCAGTTCTTCGGGAAGAAGATGTCGCCGGTCGTCCTGATTTCGACGAGCAGATCGAGGGCCGGGCGCAGGTGCTTCTCGGCGCTCGCCGCGCGGAGGGGGTGATTGAGGTAGCGGACGCCTTCGATCACCCACGGCTCGCGGGCGCGATTCTTCACGTCGCCCAGGCTGGTGAAGAACCGGTCGCGGACGCTTTCGTCAGCCGAGAGCGCGGGCGTCACGAACTCGAAGCGCGCCTTGCGATCGGGGTTCGTGAAGCGATCGCGCTGTTCCGCGAGAATCGCTGCCGCATCCGGGATGCCCCGCACGGCGAGATCCAGCGCCATCCCGGCTTCGTCCGGTTCGGCCAGCGTCAGCCCGGCGATCCGCTCCTGCCGCCTCCAGACGCGGGCGAGAAGCGCCACGCCTTCGGGGGTGGTGACCGTCGATCGGAACGCCGAGAAGTACGTCGCCTTGAGGCTCGTCGAGGCGCCAGCCCGCCGGAAGCCGGCGGTGAGCACCCCTTCCACGCGCGGTGCCTGCGCCGCGCGGTCGGTCGCGGCGAGAAACCGCCAGAAGATCTCCTCGAGATAGCCGGTGACCAGCTGCACGTTCTGCTCGGTGTCCTCCCGCGGCAGCGACCGAACGGCGAGGTCCAGGAGCGCCGCCGGCGCGATCCGGCCCTCCAGCATTTCGTCCCACAACGTGACCCACGCGGCGCCGCGCGCCACCGGATCGGTCAGCTCGGGCAGGCGCAGCACCAGGTACGACCTGGTCGCATCGTCGAGCCGGAACGCGCCGTAGGCGAGGCCGCCGCCCGTCGGCAGCACGAAGCGCGGGATGAGGCAGCCCTGCGGCTGCGGGCACGTCGGTCCGCTCCTGCTGCAGTTCGACCGGCATCGACACGGCGCCGGAGGGCGTGCCGACAAGCGCCGCGATCTGCTGGGTCCAGCGCAGCGTGCGAGGCGGCTGCGGGTCGCTCTGCACGAAGGTCAGGCGGTCGACGCGGCCTTCGGCGGTGGCCGAGATCTCGGTCGCGATCTGCGGCCGGCCGGGTTCCTCGACCCAGGTCCGGCTCCACGCCGCCAGATCGCGATCGGTACGTTCGTCGAGGACGGCAATGAGATCGCGCCAGGTCGCGTTCCCGAACGCGAACCGTTCCAGGTAGACGCGCAGGCCGTCGCGCAGCGCGTCGGGCCCGAGCAACTGCTCGAGCTGGCGCATGACGATCGGGGCCTTCTGATAGATGATGGCGCCGTAGAGACTGCCGGCCTCGCTCAGGTTCTCGAGCTCCTGACGGATGGGGTGGGTGCCCGCCGTGCGATCCACGGAGTACGCGGCGGGGTAGTGCGCGGTCAGGAACCGCAGCTCGTGGTTGACCCGCGGAAACGCCGGGTTCACGATCTTCGCCGCCATGAAGTTGGCGAAGACCTCCTTCATCCACACGTCGTTGAACCACTGCATCGTCACCAGATCGCCGAACCACATGTGCGAGGTCTCGTGGGCGATGAGGCTCGCGCGGCCGAGCATCTGGTTCTCGGTGGCGCTCTCGTCGAGGAGGATCGAGTTGGCGTTGTAGAAGATGGCGCCCGGGTGCTCCATCCCGCCGAACTGGAAGGCCGGCGCGAGGAGGAAGTCGAACTTGCCGAACCGATAGGGGATGCCGGTGTACTGCTCGAGCCAGGCCAGCGACGAGGCGTGGAGGTCGAAGACGGTGTCGCGGTTGCGCGCGACCTTCTTCTCGTCGGTCTCGCGGTGGAGCATCCGGAACGTGCGGCCGTTGCGCTCCGCGGCCTCGACCTGGAACGAGCCCGCGGCAAAGGCGAAGAGATAGGTGGGGATCGGCTGGGTTTCCGCGTAGCGGATCTGGAGCCTCGTCCCCTGAACTTCGCGCGCGACCTCCGCGCCGTTGGCCACCGTCTGCCAGCGCGCCGGAACCGTCAGCGCCAGCGTGTAGCGGGCCTTGAGATCCGGTTGATCGAAGCAGGGGAACGCCAGGTGCGCACGCGCCGGCACGAAGAGCGAGTACATGAACTCGGGGTTGCGGTTGAGCGGCGCGTCGCCCGCGCGGAACACGATGGTCACGACGTGCTCGGTGCCGGACGCCGCCGCGAGCGCTCCGATGGGAATCACGATGTGGCCGTTGACCGTGCGGACCGCGGTCTCGGCCCCGTTCACGGTCACCGACGTGAGGTGCGAGTCGCCGGGCGCGAAATCGAGCACCAGCGGTGCCGCCGCATCGGTTCGCGTAAAGCGGATCGTCGCGCGTCCGGCAATCGGCTCCCCGGGAGCGCCGGGAATGTCGAACGCGAGGTCGTACTTCAGATTGGCGATGGTCTTCGCGCGTTCGGTGGCGAGCGCGAGCGAGATCCCAGGCTCGGGGTCCGGCGGCGGCGGAACTGCCGCACGGCAGGCGGCCGAGGTGCGATCATGGCGGCCACCCAGAGTGCGGCGAGACCGATGCGCATGGGCGGCAACAGCGGACCGGCTACGCTTTTGGCGGAGCCGTCTGATTGAGCAGCTCCCTGATGCCGCCGAGCGACGCCAGGACGCCGCTTGCCTCGTAGGGCATGAACACGAGCTTGTCGGCATCGGTGGCGATGTGGGTGAGCGATTCGATGTAGCGCTGCGCGATCAGGTACTGCGCCGGGCTCGTGCCGGCCCCGATCGCCTTGGCGACCACCTCGAGCGCCTGCGCCTCGGCCTGCGCGATCCGCAGCCGCGCCTCGGCCTGACCCTCGGCGGCCAGAATCGCCGCCTGCTTGGCGCCCTCGGCGTTGACGATCTGCGACTGCTTGCCCCCTTCGGCGCGGAGGATGGCCGACGACTTCTCGCCCTCGGCCGTCGTGACCACGGCGCGGCGCGACCGCTCGGCCGTCATCTGCTTTTCCATGGTCAGCCGGATCTCTTCGGGCGGGTTGATGTTCTTCAGCTCGATGCGCATCACCTTGACGCCCCACTGCTGCGTGGCGCTGTCGAGCGCGGCGCGGAGCTGGGCGTTGATCGTGTCGCGCGACGACAGCGTGTGGTCGAGATCGAGCTGGCCGATGACGTTGCGGAGCGCCGAGAGGGTGAGCTGTTCGATGCCCCAGCGCAGGTTCTGGATCTCGTAGGTGGCCCGGACCGGATCGACGATGACGAAGTAGATGACGGCGTCGACCTCCATCGTGACGTTGTCGCGCGTGATGACGGGCTGCGGCTCGATCTTGGTGATCTGCTCGCGCATGTCGATCGTGTCGCGCACCGAGTCGAGGAACGGGAAGATGGTGTTGAGGCCCGCCTCGGCCGTCCGATGGTACTTGCCGAGCCGCTCGATGATCTTCACCTGCTTCTGCGGCACGATCTTGATCGCCTTCATCAGGACGATCAGGAGGAACAGCGCGATGCCGAACAGCGTGTACATCGGAATCATGCCGGCGTGACCTCCAGAACGATGCCGTCGGCGCGCACGACGCGGACGCGGGTGCCGGCGGTCATCGGCGTCGGCGCTCGCGCGGCCCAGTCTTCGCCGCCGACGTTGACGCGGCCGGCGCCGACCGTGGCTTCGATGTCGTGCGTGACGACCCCCTCGCGGCCGACGAGCGCGGCGGTGCGCGAGGGGACGCCCGGGGCGTCGAGCTGCTTCATCATCGCGGGGCCGCAGCAGCAGGAGCGAGGCGGCGAGCACCACGATGAAGACCGTCAGCTGCGCCGAGAGGCCGAAGCCGAGGAACGCGACGAGCGCCGTCGGAATGGCGGCCAGCGTGACGAACATGCACGCCGAAGTGGGGGATCGAGACCTCGACGATCGCGCTGACGAGCGCGACCGTGATCCACGCGACCGTCCACGAGTCGATGCCGAACATGGTCAGATTATAAGGGGTCGTCCCCTTTTACGCTGTTACTGCGGGAAGAGCGCGCGGCCGGCGCGCATCCCCGGCCACGGGATGCCGGCGATCATCAGAAGGACCGAGAGCGAGAAGCAGATGAGCATGCGCTTGCGCCTGGCCTCTGGCGTCCGCGCCTTCCGGGCGAGCACCCGTCCGATGTGTGCCATCACCACGGCCAGCAGCATGATGCTGACGTGCTCGACGGCCCAGAACCGGGCCACCGGATCGCGCATCGCGGCGCCGAAGTCGCCGAAAATCGCCGCCGTCGTCGGGCTGAGCGCCAGATAGAGCGCGAGCCCGAAGAGCAGCTGGATATCCATGATGATCATGAACACGAGGGCCCAGCGGTCGGCCTTGCCGGAGGCTCCGCCGGTGAACGCTGCAAGGGTGGCCACCAGGCCCCCGATGAGCGCCGCCCACCGAAGCCACGAATGAAGGTCGAGCGCGAAGTCGTACATGCCGTGAAAGGTATCACAGAGGAGCTGGCGGTTTCGGCGGGGCTGCACACAGCTTCGTGCGTCTTGAGGCGTATACTCCCCGCATGACGCGCCAACTACTGCTCCTGTTCGTCGCCCTCGTCACGGCGTCTCACGCGGGCGCCGAGGTCCTGCGGGTCGACGTCGTGCGACGCACGCCGATCGAGGGCTCGGGCTACGAAAAGATCGTCGGCACGGCCCATTTCTCGCTCGACCCGGCGCATCCCAGGAACCGGGCGGTGGCCGATCTGGACAAGGTTCCCGCCGGACCGGGTGGAAAGGTCACCTTTTCGACGGATATCTACATCCTGCGGCCGCTGGCCAACTCGCCCGGCAACGGCGTCGCACTGGTCGATGTCGTGAACCGGGGCCGCAAGATGATCCTGACTGGTTTCAACCGAGGGGGCACACAGGATCCCCAGTCGCCGGCGGACTTCGGCGACGGCTTCCTGATGCGCCACGGCTTCACCCTGGTCTGGGTCGGCTGGCAGTTCGACGTGCGCAGGCAGAACGACCTGATGTCGATCGACGTGCCGTCGGCCCCTGGCGTCAGCGAGACGGTCCGGGCGGTGTTCGTGCCGAACGATCGGTCGCCGGACGTCACGGTCGCCGATCTCGGGGGCTACACCGGAGACGAGGGCACGGCGGCGCTGACCGTGCGCGACGGTCCCTTCGGCCGGGCCGAGACCCTGCCGCGCGAACGCTGGCGCCTGAACGGGAACGTGGTGTCCATGCCGGGCGGGTTCGAGCCGGGCCGGACCTACGAGGTGTCGTTCCGGGCGAGCGCGGTGCCGGTCGCCGGGCTCGGCCTGGTGGCGCTGCGCGACGTCACGTCGTGGCTGAAGTATCCCTCGGCGACGGGCACGGCGGCAGCCGTGCGCCACGCGATTGCGTTCGGGTCGTCGCAGAGCGGCCGGTTTCTCCGGACGTTCCTGTACCACGGCTTCAACGCCGATGAGCGTGACCGCCTCGTCTTCGACGGGGTGATGGCCCACATCGCCGGCGCCGGGCGCCTGAGCCTGAACCTGCGGGGCGCCACGCCGAATGCGCTCAGCATGTTCGAGGCGACCCAGTTTCCCTATGCCGATCAGGCCCTCCGCGATCCCATCAGCGGCCAGGTGGAGGGTCTGCTGGACAACGACCGGGCCCGCCGGCATCAACCCAAGGTGATGTACACGAACAGCGCAGTTGAATACTGGGGCGGCGGGCGGGCCGCAGCGCTGGTTCACACCTCGCCCGACGGCAAGACCGATTTGACGCTCCCGGCCAACGTGCGCGCGTACTTCCTGACCGGCACCCAGCATTCGCCGGGGCGCTTCCCCCCGCGGGTCAGCCAGGGACAACAGCCCGAAAACCCTCTGGAGTACTGGTGGACCCTCCGGGCGCTCCTCCTGGCCATGGACCGCTGGGTTCGAGAGGACGAGGCGCCCCCGGCCAGCCAGCATCCACGGCTGTCGGACGGTACGCTGGTGCCGGCCGCCACCGTCCCATTCCCGAGAATCCCGGGCGTCCACTCTCCGCATGGGATCCCCGCCGGTCGCCAGGGGCATACTCCCGTGCCGTTCCTGGTGAGCCAGGTGGACGGCGATGGCAACGAACGGGCGGGCGTGCGGCTGCCCGAACTCGCGGTGCCGCTTGCGACCTACACCGGCTGGAACTTCCGCGATGCCGCGACCGGGGGAGCCGACCAGCTCGTGAACCTGGCCGGGTCCTACATCCGCCTTCCGGCCACCCGTGCGGATCGCGAGAAGACCGGCGACCCGAGACCCTCGATTGCCGAACGCTATCCGTCGCGCGACGCGTACATCCGGAAGGTCGAGCAGGCGACCGACGCGCTCGTGCGCGGGGGGTATCTCCTCGCCGAGGATGTAGCCACGGTCCTGGCGCGGGCGGCGCAGCAGTGGGGGCTATAGTACCGATTTATTGAAGGCGAGTACTCTATAAGTATCATTGATACTCGTGTAAATACTATTGATTTGACTCAGCGTCGCCGAGGCGATGTAATCCTCTTCATCATGTTCCGCCGTCGGGTCCCGGTCGTCGTTGTTCGAGTTGGCCGCAATGTCCTTGCGGGAGGCCGATCGACCGGGTGATGGCAGGACCCTTCAGCACGAGCGCAACCCCAGCCATCATCCGATAAGGGTGGTGGCTTTTTTGTTTTCAGGAATGGTGATCGCCGCGTGAACATCGCGTACCAGGGAGAGCCCGGAGCGTTCAGCGAGGCCGCGTCCCGGCAGGTGAACCCGGCCGCCGAGCTCGTGCCCTGCCGTGCCTTCGAGGATGTCTTCGACGCGGTCGAGACCGGCCGCGTGGTCTACGGCGTGCTGCCCATCGAGAACTCGATTGGCGGCAGCATCCACAGGAACTTCGACCTGCTGCTCGAGCACCAGCTGCCGATCGTCGGCGAGGTGGAGCTGCCGGTCGTGCACCATCTGCTGGCGCTGCCGGGCGTGACGCTCGCCGCGGTCCGGCGCGTGTACTCGCACCCGCAGGCGCTGGCGCAGTGCGACCGGTTTCTCCGCACGCTGACCGGCGTCGAGATCATCGCGACCTACGACACGGCGGGGAGCGCGAAGCTGATCGCGGACGAGCGCCTGAGGGACGCGGCGGCCGTCGCCTCGGCGCGCGCGGCGGAGGTCTTCGGGCTGACGCCGCTGCAGTCGGCCATCCAGGACTACGCCAACAACGTCACGCGCTTCCTGGTGGTGCCGGCCAGGCGCCGAGCCGCCCGACGCGCACTCGCCGGACAAGACGAGCATTGTCTTCACGCTGCCCAACGAACCGGGCGCGCTCTTCAAGGCGCTGAGCGTCTTCGCGCTCCGCGGCATCTAGCTGACGAAGCTCGAATCGCGTCCGAACGCCGCGCGCAAGTGGGAATACCTCTTCTATGTGGATCTGTCCGCGGCCGATCGCACCCAGGCGTGCGAACGTGCGCTGGCACACCTTGCCGAGTTCGCGCCGATGCTGCGCGTGCTCGGGTCGTATCCGAGCTACCGTTCACCCGGCGGAGAACGCCCGCGCCCCTCCGCCCCAACCCTCGAGACACCCGCGTGAGCCACAGACCGAACCCGTTGACCACCGGCCCGAGCCGCGCCCCGGCCCGCGCCATGCTGAAGGGTGCCGGGTTCTCCGACGCCGACCTGAAGAAGCCGCTCATCGGCGTGGCCAACACCTGGATCGAGATCGGGCCCTGCAACCTGCACCTGCGCACGCTGGCGGCCGACGTCAAGGCCGGCATCCGCGCCGCCGGCGGGACGCCGATGGAGTTCAACACCGTCTCCATCTCGGACGGCATCACGATGGGCACCGAGGGCATGCGGGCGTCGCTCGTCAGCCGCGAGGTCATCGCCGACTCGATCGAGCTCGTCGCCCGCGGCAACGGGTTCGACGCGCTCGTCGTGCTCGTCGGCTGCGACAAGACCATCCCGGGCGGCATCATGGCGCTGGCGCGCCTCAACATGCCGGGCCTCGTGCTCTACGGCGGATCGATCGCGCCGGGTCAGTTTCACGGCCATCCAGTGACCGTGCAGGACGTGTTCGAGGCGGTCGGCGCCCACGCCGCCGGGAAGATGACCGACCAGGAGTTCAAGACGCTCGAGGACGTCGCCTGCCCTGGCGCGGGCGCCTGCGGCGGCCAGTTCACGGCGAACACGATGGCGATCGTCTGCGAGGCGCTCGGGATCTCGCCGCTCGGCAGCGGCAGCGTGCCGGCGACCGACGCCGCGAAGGCGGTCGTGGCGCAGAACGCCGGCAAGCTCGCCGTGACCCTCGCGAGCAACGGGCTGCGGCCGCGCGACATCGTGACGAAGCGCTCCATCGAGAACGCGATCGCCGTCGTCTCGGCGACCGGCGGATCGACCAACGCCGTGCTGCACCTGCTGGCCATCGCCGCGGAGGCCGGCGTCGAGCTGGACCTGTCGGACTTCGATCGCATCAGCGCGAAGACGCCCGTCATCGCCGACCTCAAGCCGTCGGGCCGGTTCGTCGCGACCGATCTGCACGCCGCCGGCGGCACACCGCTCGTGATCAAGCGCTTGATCGAGGGGAAGGCGATGGACGGCGACGCGCCGACGGTCACCGGCCGCACGCTCGCCGAAGAGTCGGCCGCGGCTCCCGAAACGCCGGGGCAGCAGGTCGTGCGATCGGTGGCCGCGCCGCTCAAGTCGACGGCGGGCTGGTCATCCTGTCCGGCAACCTCGCGCCGGAGGGCGGCGTGCTGAAGCTGTCGGGCACCGAGCGCGCCCTGCACCGTGGCCCGGCGCGGGTCTTCGACAGCGAGGAAGCGGCGTTCGAGGCGGTCCAGCAGCAGACGATCAAGCCGGGCGACGTCGTCGTGATCCGCTACGAGGGGCCGAACGGCGGCCCCGGCATGCGCGAGATGCTCGGCGGTGACGGCCGCCATCGTCGGCGCCGGGTTGAGCGAGTCGGTGGCGCTCATCACCGACGGCCGCTTCTCGGGCGCGACGCGCGGCTTCACGGTCGGCCACATCGCGCCGGAGGCCTCGCGGGGCGGCCCGATTGCCGCGCTCCGCGACGGCGACACGATCGTGCTCGACGTCAAGAACCGGAAGCTCGACGTCGAGCTGAGCGCCGCGGAGATCGCCGATCGCATGAAGTCGTGGAAGGCGCCGGAACCGCGGTACAAGACCGGCGTGCTCGCCAAGTACGCGCGTCTGGTCTCGTCGGCGTCGCAGGGAGCAATTACTGGGTAGTGGCAATGCAAATTGCTAATTGCAAATTGCAGATCGCAAATTTAGGTTCTCGGTTCTCCGTTCTCTGTTCTCTGTTCAGGGTCCTTCGTAGTTCGTAGTTCTAAGTTCGCGTGAGCGCATTTATGGCTGAAAAGAAGACACTGACCGGCGCGCAGATTCTGTGGGACTGTCTCGTGCGCGAGGGCGTCAGCGTGGTGTTCGGGTATCCGGGCGGCGCGATTCTGCCGGCGTACGACGCGATGCTCGACTATCCGATCCACCACGTCCTCGTCCGCCACGAGCAGGGCGCGACGCACATGGCCGACGGCTATGCGCGCGCGACCGGGAAGGTCGGCGTCGCCATCGCGACGTCCGGCCCCGGCGCCACCAACATGGTCACCGGCATCGCGACGGCGATGATGGACTCGTCGCCGATCGTCTGCATCACCGGCCAGGTGGGCAGCGCGCTCATCGGGTCCGACGCGTTCCAGGAAACCGACATCACCGGCATCACGCTGCCGATCACCAAGCACAACTACCTGGTGACGCGGGCGGCGACGTGGCGCCGGCGATCCGCGAGGCGTTCGCGATCGCGGCCAGCGGCCGGCCCGGTCCGGTGCTGGTCGACATCACGAAGGACGCGCAGCTCGGCATCGTGCGAGTTCGACTGGGACGCGGCCGCGCCCGATCTCGAGGCGCTCGCGCGTCCAGGCCACTCGAGCGGCGTCGATCCGCGTGGCGCTCATCAACGCGGCGAAGCGTCCGCTCATTCTCGCCGGGCACGGCATCATCCTCGGCGGCGCGGAAGCGGCGCTCCAGGCGTTCGCCGAGAAGGCGCAGATCCCGGTGGCGATGACGCTGCTCGGCATCGGCGGCTTCCCGGCCTCGCATCCGCTGAACCTCGGCATGATGGGCATGCACGGCGAGGCCTGGGTCAACACCGCGATTCAGGAGGCCGATCTGCTGATCGCGCTCGGCATGCGGTTCGACGATCGCGTCACCGGCAACCTCAAGACCTACGCCGTCAACGCGAAGAAGATTCACGTCGACATCGATCCGGCCGAGTTCAACAAGAACGTCACGGTCGATGCGGCCATCTCCGGCGACGTCGGCGTCGTCGATGCGCAGCTGGATGCCCGCGCTCGAGCTGACCGATCGCTCGGACGTGGCTTGAGCACATCCGCGATCTCAAGGGCGACTCGGCGGTCCGCGACATCCAGAACCTGCCCGACGATGGCCATCTGTATGCGGCGCACGTCATCAACGACATCTGGCGCATCACGGACGGCAAGGCCGTCGTCGTCACCGACGTCGGCCAGCATCAGATGTGGGAGGCGCAGTACTACCATCACGAGACGCCGCGCTCGCTCATCACGTCGGGCGGTCTCGGCACGATGGGCTTCGCGCTGCCGGCGGCGATCGGCGCCAAGATGGGCCGGCCCGACGCCGAAGTGTGGGTGGTCGTCGGCGACGGCGGCTTCCAGATGACGATGTGCGAGCTCGCGACGCTGGTGCAGGAAGAGCTCGACGTCAAGATCGCCGTCATCAACAACGGCTACCTCGGCATGGTGCGGCAGTGGCAGGAGTTCTTCTACCAGCGGCGCTATGCCGCGACGCCGATCACCGGCCCGGACTTCCAGAAGCTGGCCGAGGCGTTCGGCATCTGGGGCGCGACGGTCACCACGCGCGGCGAGGTCGAACAGACCGTCGCGAAGGCTCGGCGCGCAGCGGGGCGCGCTCATCGACTTCCGTGTCGAGCAGGAAGACACGGTGTACCCGATGGTTCCGGCCGGCGCCGATCTGCACAAGATGATCCGCCGTCCGTCGCCGATCGTGGAGACGGCCAAGGACTGACGTTTCGGTCTGGAAGGTCTGGAAGGTCGGGCGGGTCAATTACAAGATAACCCAAGTAGCGATTACCCAAGTACCCAGTTACTCAATTACCAGATTCTAAAGATGCAGACATTTGCCGTTTACGTCGACAACAAGCCGGGCGTGCTGAACCGCGTGGCGTCGCTCTTCCGCCGCCGCGCCTTCAACATCGAGTCGCTGACCGTCGGGCACACCGAGACGCGCGGGCTCTCGCGCATGACCATCGTCGTCGACACCGACGAGCGGGGCGCGCGGCTGGTCGAGGCGAACCTCTACAAGCTGATTCCGGTCCGGCGGGTCGACAACATCACCAAGCTGCCGCCGATCGCGCGCGACCTGGCGATGATCAAGGTCGCGGCGATCGGCGACGCGCGGACGCAGGTCATGCAGCTCGTCGACGTCTACCGCGCCCGCATCGTCGACGTCAGCCCCGAGTCGCTGGTGATCGAAACGACCGGCACTGAGGATAAGATCGACAGCTTGCTCGAGGTGCTCCGGCCCTACGGGGTGATCGAGATGGTGCGGACCGGCCGCGTCGCGATGGCGCGCGGGGCTCGGCGCTCGGCATGCGCGACGGGCTTGAAGTCCTCCGGGCTCGGCGCTGACGATGCCGACGGCGTGAGCGACGACGCGAGCGCCGGGTCGGTGTAGAAGCGCTGTTCGCGCTAGGCTCAAGGCTTACGGCTCATGGCTTGAGCCGGCTCAGGCTTACGACTCAGAGCCCTGAGCCCTGAGCCCTAAGCCGGTCATCTTCAGGAGTACTTCCGAATGGCGACGATGTACTACGACAAGGACGCGGACCTCAGCCTGATCCAGGGCAAGAAGGTCGCGGTGATCGGCTACGGATCGCAGGGGCACGCGCATGCGCTGAACCTGCAAGGACAGCGGCGTCAGCGTGAAGGTCGGGCTGCCGGCCGCGAGCCGGTCGCGCGCCAAGGCGCAGGCGGCCGGGCTCGAGGTCGACGATGTGGCGGCGGTCTCGAAGTGGGCCGACGTGATCATGGTGCTCGTGCCCGACACGACGGCCGCGAAGCTGTACAAGGACGCGATCGAGCCGAACCTGGCGCCGGGCAAGATGCTGATGTTCGCGCACGGCTTCAACATCCGCTTCGGCACGATCACGCGTCCGCCCGGACGTCGACGTCGCGATGGTGGCGCCCAAGTCGCCCGGCCACCGCGTCCGCGAGCTGTACGTCGAAGGCGCCGGCACGCCGGCGCTGATCGCGATCCACCAGGACGCCACCGGCAAGGCGAAGGCGCTGACGCTGTCGTACGCGAAGGGCATCGGCGTCACCCGCGCCGGCGTCATCGAGACGACGTTCGCCGAGGAAACCGAGACGGATCTCTTCGGCGAGCAGGCGGTGCTGTGCGGCGGCGTCAGCGCGCTCATCAAGGCGGGCTTCGAGACGCTCGTCGAGGCCGGCTATCAGCCGGAGGTCGCGTACTTCGAGTGCCTGCACGAGCTGAAGCTGATCGTCGATCTGATCTACCAGGGCGGCCTGAACTACATGCGCTACTCGGTGAGCGACACGGCCGAGCACGGCGACTACACCGGCGGCCCGCGGCTCGTGACGGCCGAGACGAAGAAGGAGATGAAGAAGATGCTCGACGAGATCCGCAGCGGCCAGTACGCGAAGGGCTGGATCGAGGAGAACGCGACCGGCCGGAAGTGGTTCGAGGCGCAGCGCCGCGAGGAGCGGGCGCACGTGATCGAGAAGGTCGGCGCCGAGCTGCGCGCGCTGATGCCGTTCCTCAAGCCGGTGACGATCACCGACGAGGAAGCGGTCGGCGCCGGCGCCCGGCAGAATGGCTAAGTCCAAGCCGGTCCGATCCGGCCGCCGCGCACGCGCGCGAGTCGCGGCGGCTGTCGACGCTGCTCGAAGTCAGCCAGGCGCTCTCGGGCACGCTGAACCTGCGGTCGGCGCTGCATCGCGTGCTCGAGATTCTGGCGAAGCACCACGGCACCGTGCGCAGCCTGGTGACGCTGCTGCACGACAACAACGAGCTGCACGTCGAGGCCTCCGACGGCCTCGACGCGCCGTCGCACGCCGTCCGCTACCGCGTCGGCGAAGGCATCATCGGCAAGGTCGTCGAGAGCAGCCAAGCCGATCGTCGTGCCGCGCGTCAGCAAGGAGCCGGCGTTCCTCAACCGCGCGGCGAAGCGGCCGGAGCTGCAGAAGGAGGAGCTCAGCTTCATCTGCGTGCCGATTCTGCTGAACCGGCGCGCGGTCGGCGCGCTCGGCGTCGATCTCAAGTTCAATCCGGATCGCGACTACGACCGCTACGTGAAGTTCCTCGGCATCGTCGCGTCGAGCATCGCGCAGGCGGTCAAGATTCAGCGGCTCGTCGAGGAGGACAAGAAGCGGCTCGTCGACGAGAACACGCACCTCCGGCAGGAGCTGCACGAGCGGTACGACTTCTCGAGCATCATCGGCAGCAGCGGCCCCGTGCGCCAGATGTACGAGCAGATGGCGCAGGTGGCGGCGACCAACACGACGGTGCTCATCCGCGGCGAGTCGGGCACCGGCAAGGAGCTGATCGCCCACGCGATCCACTACAACTCGCCGCGCGCCAACAAGCCGTTCGTCAAGGTGAGCTGCGCGGCGCTGCCCGACAGCCTGATCGAGTCGGAGCTCTTCGGCTACGAGAAGGGCGCGTTCACCGGCGCGGAGCAGCGGAAGAAGGGCCGCTTCGAGCTGGCCGAGGGCGGCACGCTGTTCCTCGACGAGATCGGCGACATCAACCTCACGACGCAGGTGAAGCTGCTGCGCGTGCTGCAGGAGCGCGAGTTCGAGCGGCTGGGCAGCACCGAGACCGATCAAGGTCAACGTCCGGATGCTCGCGGCGACCAACAAGGACATGGAGCGGGCGATTGCCGCCGGCACGTTCCGCGAGGATCTCTACTACCGGCTCAACGTCTTCACGATCTTCGTGCCGCCGCTGCGCGAGCGGAAGGCCGACCTGCTGCTGCTCGTCGATCACTTCCTCGAGAAGTTCTCGCGCGAGCACCGGAAGAGCATCAAGCGCATCTCGACGCCGGCGATCGACATGCTCATGAGCTATCACTGGCCGGGCAACGTGCGCGAGCTCGAGAACACGCTCGAGCGCGCCGTGCTGATGTGCGACGGCCAGGTGGTCCACGGCCACCATCTGCCGCCGTCGCTGCAGACGGCCGAGGCGTCGGGCACGGTGACGCGCGTCTCGCTGAGCGACGCCGTCGCCGGGTTCGAGAAGGACCTGATCCAGGACGCGCTGAAGACGACGCGCGGCAACCGCGCCAAGGCGGCGCGGCTGCTCGACACGACCGAGCGCGTGCTGAACTACAAGGTCCGCAAGTACGCGATCGACGTCAGGCGCTTCACGTCATAGCGGCTACTGCCGCCCTGCAATTGCTGTCGTGGCATCCCAGTAGAACTGCACGAACCGGTAGAGCTCGGCTTCGAGGATCCGTTCCTGGTCGCTGTGCGCCCCGAAGCCCTTCGGGCCATCCTCCAGGTCGGTCGCCGGTCCGACCCCGTAGCACTGCATGCCTTTCTGGCGCAGATACGCCATGTCCGTGGCGCCCGTGCTCATCGTCGGCAGGGTGACGGTGCCGTAGTGGCGCTTGACGGCCGCTTCGATCGCCGCGAGCGCGGGCGAGTCGAGGCGTGTCTCCGGCGTCCGCGGGCGGGAGCGCGCGGCGAAGCTGACGTCGATAGCCGGATTGTTGACGATGCCGCGGACGGTCTCGAGGAACTTGTCCGGGTCCTCGTCAGGGAGCAGGCGCACGTCGATCGTGGCCGTGGCTTCGGACGGGATGACGTTGACGCGGTACCCGGCGGTGAAGATGTTTGGAGAGAGCGACGTCCGCAGCATCGACGCGTGTCGCGGCTCGTGCTCGAAGAACCAGTTGGCGACCTCGGCGGTGACCTTCGGGTCGAGGCTCAGCGCCGCGAGATAGCGCTTGGCCTCCTCGGGAGACGAGATGTCGGCGAGCCGCTTGAAATAGGCCCCGGTGGTCTCGTTGAGCCTGACCGGCGGCTGCCACAGGCCGACCGCTGACACGGCTCCGGCGAGGTTCAGGATGGCGTTCGTCTTGAGCGGGACCGACCCGTGCCCGGCGACGCCGCGTGCCGTCAGCTGAATCTGACGCGGGATCTTCTCGAGCGTCTGGACCGACGCGTACTTGGCGCGGCCGTCGATGCGGGTGACCCCGCCGCCCTCCGCAATGCAGTACTCGGCGTCGATCTCGGCGAAGTGCTGGTCGACCATGAACTGGATGCCGATCCGCGTCGACCCTTCTTCTCCGGCCTCGGCCAGGAAGATCACATCGCGGTCGAGCGGCACGTTCAGCCGCTTGAGCATCAGCATCGTCATCAACGACGCCGTGACATTGTCTTTGTCGTCGACCGTCCCGCGGCCGTAGATGTAGCCGCCGTCCCGCGCGGCGCTGAAGGGCGGAAACGTCCACTTGGTGGGATCGACGTTGACGGTGTCGAGGTGTCCCATGAGCAGCAGGGGCCGGCGACGGCCGCTGCCTTTGAGCCTGGCGACCACGTTCGTGCGCCCCGCCTCGAGGATGAAGGTCTGGGTGGGAATGCCTTCCTTCTTCAGAACCTGAACGACGTAGTCGGCCGCGAGTTCCTCGCGCCCTGGAGGGTCCATCGTCTCGATGCGCACCAGCGACTGGAAGTGCGCGAGCGTCTCGGCCTCCAGCGCTTTCCAGTCCGGCTGGGCCGGCGCCTGCGCGAGGAGTGCGGCGCTGCCCGCCAAGGCCAACGCGAGACCGGCAGCGGGACGGCGAACCAGGAACCGACAACCGAGAACCGAGCCGCGCACCGGGAACCAGGCACCCAGCACTGTGCACCACCCCTTCCAGTTAACCGAGGATCGTGCCGAGCCAGACCAGCGCAAGCGTTACGCCGGTGAGCTGAATCCAGAGCTCGGAACGCTCCCGGAGAAACAGCGCGCCGGCGCCGGCGAAGAACGCCGCCGCGGCGAGAAACCGCCAGTACAGCTCTTCGGCTTCTTCGGTGATGCCGAGCGACGGCGCGAGGCGCTTGCCGGTATCGACGATCGCGTTCGCGATCTGCCGGTCGCCTTCGCGGCCGAGCTCGAAGTATTGACCGCCGCCGGCCAGCGCGATCTTCTGGAGCACGGCGCGATCGAGCCGCGAGAAGAGCGGGATGTCGGCGATCCGGCTCCACGTCTTCGCCTTCGGGCGCGACGAACGCCGGCATGCGGCCGCCGCCGAGGGTGCCCACGCCGATGACGAACACGGGGATGCGGCGATCGATGGCCCGCTTCAGCGCCTCGGCGACTTCGCCGCTCCAGAACTCGCCGTCGGTGATGGCCACGAACAGCTGCGCGTTGGACGAGCGGCCGTGGAGCTCCTCGTCCTTTTCGACCATGCGGATGCCCCAGTCGATCCCCTTCTCCAGGTTCGTGTCCCAGGTCGTCTCTTCGGCGAGCCGGAACGGCGGTTCCTCGGCCAGGTTGTCGAGGAAGAAGAAGAACGTGTTGGGATCGGTCGTGAGGCGCACCTGCGGCGCGGCCACGCGGGCAAAGAGCGTCAGCGAAATGCGGTCGCTCTTCCAGGCCAGCGAATCCGCGAGCAGGCGGAGGAACCGCGTCGAGCGCTGCCAGCGATCGCCGGAGACGTCCTTGACCCGCATCGAGGCCGAGCCGTCGAGCAGGATCACCAGATCGATGCCGCCCTGCCGCATGACGGCGGCAGGGCCGTGCGGACGGGCGAGCGCGAGCACGAGGCAGGCGATCGCGGCGGAGAGACACAACCAGAAGGGCAGGTCGCCGGCCTGGCCGAATCTCTCCGCGATCGGCAGCATGCGGCGCGCGGCGAGATGGCGCATGTCCGCCCGGCGCTGCAGGAACCTCCAGACCCAGAGCATCGCGAGCAGCGCGGGCAGGAGGAGCAGCCAGAGCCACTCGGGCTGGCCGAACGAGACCTGCTCGAAGTCGATGCGGGGCAGCATGCTAGCCGCGGCGCCTCGGCGTCGCGCCTCTCCCGGGGTCGGTCTGCTCGCGCTCGTCGTACGGCATCGGCGCGATGGTCTTGAAGTCGCTGCCCGGGATCTCCGGCGGGGGCCCGCCCGGCCGACCGTGCAGCGTCGGCCCGATCGGCAGATCGGCGCTCGGCACCGGCGGGGTCATCGCCTCGGCGGCCGCGCGCGCGCGGGCCCCTCTCGACATGGGCTTCCCGCTGGCGATCGAATCGCGGAAGCGCGATGCGTATTCGTAGTTGAACGACGCGTCCGCCATCTCGGGCGCCGCGCGCAGCACCTCGGCGTACGTGGAGATGACCCCGTCGAGCCGCTCGACCGTCCGGATGCGGTCGGCCGCGTTCGCCTGCGCCTGCCGGAACGCGGCGTTGGCCGCGAGCATCATCAAGGCCGGGTCGCTCGCCGCGTCCGCGCCGGCCGCATCGGCGAGCGCGAGGGGATCGGTCAGCGTGCCGTACTCGCGGCGCCAATAGGCCACGGCGGCCTGTTCCTGCCGCCGCACCCCCGGCTCGAGCGTCAGCGTCGAGAGCGCGCTGATCTCGGTCAGCGGCCAGGGGAGCGCGGCCGCGTCCGCGGGCGCCACGCCGAGGCTGTCGTCGCGATCGTATCGCAGCGTGACGAGGCGTTGGTAGGCGTCCGCCGCCCGATCGATGGCGCCCGACTGGTTCCAGCAGATGATGCCCGCCACGACCGCGACCACGGCAAGCACGAGACGACCGACCACAGTTTTCAGCATCGCTTCACCGTCAGGGGAACCGCTGGACGACAGGGATGCCCAGCTTCATGAACGCGGCAGCCGTCCACAGGGCGGCCGCGGCCAGCGCAAAGACCGCGTAGCGCGGCTGCTGGCTGGTGTACTGCTTGACCTGGATGACGCCCGCCGACACGCGATCGATGTCGGCAATCGCCGCGAGCAGGCTCTTCTCGTCGCTCGCGGCGTAGAACTTGCCGCCGGTCTTCTGAACGGCCGGAATCCAGATCTCGTCCGGAATGAGCTGGCCTCTTCGTGCGTCGTAGTTGGTCCGCACCAGGTAGACCGGCATCTTCGCGTCGATGGCGCCCTGCAGGATGTCGTCGAGGCTCTGTTCGTTCACCATGGCGTTGCGTGTCCTCGCCGTCGGTGAAGATCACCATCAGGTTGCCGGACGCGTCGAGAAAGTTGAACGCCTTGAACAGCTCGACGCTCTCGTCGATCGCCTGCGCGATGAGCGTGCCCTGATCGGGGAACAGCGAGAACTCGACCGGATCGCCGATGAGCGAGATGCTCAGCAGGATGTTGTCGTAGTCGTTCGTGAACGGCGTGATCGACGTACGCCTGGTTGCCGAACTCGACGAGCGCGATCAGGTCGCGGTACTGGCTCTTCGCGCGCAGCTGCACGAAGCGCTCGGCGGCGGCCACCGTCGTGAAGAACGTCGCGTCGGTCGCGCGCGCTTGTTGAGCGTGGCGGCCTTGAACGGCGTCCGCATGCTGATCGACGCGTCGATCATCAGGCCGATGCGCCGGCCCGGAAACGGACACTCGCGGCTGACGAGCGCGGTGAACGGGATCGGCGAGCGCCAGGAAGAAGAACGGCAGGCCGGCCAGGAACAGCAGCAGCGGGACGTGGACAATGACCGAGAGTCGCGACCGGGGGACCGCTTCAGCAGCGCCGGCAGCACGACCAGTGGCGGCCGGCGCGGCGCCTGATCGCGGACCGCGCAATGAGGAGCAGCACCGCCAGGGCCGACGCAGCCCGACCAGCGCCAGCCGGGCTTCGCTCCGGTGCCAGAACTGCAGGTCGGCGATCCGCAGGCCCGCCCAGTCGAGGCGAGCTCGCCCACGAGGGCGCGAGCCTCGCGATCACGGCTCAGCGGGCTGTTCCGATTCCTGCGCGCGAGCCATCCAGTTCCGCGCGAGACGCAGGGGTGAGTTGAGCTCGGACCTGGCGGCGCGCGCGAGCACGATCGCCGACGCGATCGCCTGATCGAGCGCCGAACGATCGAGCGATGCCGCCGGGCCGTACAGGGCCGACGAGAACGTCGCCAGCGCGCCGCGCATCTCGTCGAGTTGCTGCCGCCGGCCGGCCGGCGCCGAGGCGGGGAGCCGGGCCAGCTGCCTCGCAAGGTCTCCGGGCGTGGTCGACGCGGACAGCGTCGTGGTGCGGCTTCGCGGCAACCGCCCGTGCGCAATGAGCCGTCCTTCGCCGGCTTCCGGCGGCGTCGCACCGCGTGCAGCCGTCGTCTGGTGGACGACGGCCGAGCGCGCCAGCGGCCGCGACGCGCGGACGCCGCCAGCGCGCGATCGACCAGCGCGTCGATCCAGCCCGGCGCTCGGCCTCGCGCTCGACGGCGGCGAGCTCGCGCTGCGGCGACCGAAGCGATGGCGCCGTCGCTCAGCAGCCGCGCGCCAGCCGTGGCCTTCCGCGTGGACCGGCGCGCCAGCGCGACGAGCGCGAGCAGCGTCATCAGGCCGCCGAGCGCCATGAACGCGCCAGCCGCAGGATTCGGAGCAGCGCTGGCCCGGAAGCGCGAGCGACTCGAGCCGTCGCGAAGTCGACGCGCCGCCGAGTCGCGAATGTCGGGCGCATCGCGGGCACCATCGACAGCGACCCGGACCGACTGCGGCGGCAGCATGTAGGTCAGCTCGCGGCCCTGCAGCGCGGCGTTGCCGGCGAGCCGGCTGTTGACGCGGTAGGCGAATCGACAGGTCGGGAAGGCACACGTCCTTGCCGATGGCATCGGGGTTGATGATGCGCAGCGATGTAGTGGTACTGGAAGAACCGCCGCGCGCCGCTGCGCAGATCCGCCGGGTGGCGCGCCGCCGACGACCTCGAAGGGCGCCAGCTGAATGACGGCCGACGCCGAGCCGCGACTCGTCGGGCACCACCTGCACCGCCTCGGTCTCGAGCACCGCGCACGTCAGCGCCAGCGTGAACGTCTCGCCGATCCGCACCGCGCCGGTGCTGGTGCGCCACCAGCAGCGGATGGGATCGATCTCGACCATGCCGTCGGTCCGCCGTTGCGCGCTCGGACGGGCACGGCCACCGCCGTGTCGGGCCGCGTCGCCGGCGGCAGGCTCGAAGGCGCCGAGCCCTGCGCCCACGCCGCCGTGGACGAGAGCAGAACCAGTATCACGACTCTCAACATGTGCAACCCCGAACCTCAGTTCTTCGTCTTCCGCAGCCGTCGCTCGGCGACGAACTCGCTGAGCGCGATGTCGGACTGTCGTCTGATCGAGGCCGACGCGCACGACGTCGAGCTCGGCGTCCTTGGCGCCGCGTGCCGACCTCGTCCTGCCATTCGCGCACCTGCTCGGCCAGACCCGCGGCCGTCGAACGCGAGATCGTGCGCGCCCGCCCGGTTTCGACGTCCACGGTTTCGATCCAGCCGGCCGAGACCGCCGGCAGCTCGAACGCGAACGCGCTGTCGATCAGCACGAGGAACACGTCGTGCGTGGCGTTCAGCAGCGCCAGCTCGCGGATGATTCGCGGCGACTCGTCGAAGAGGAAGTCGGAGATCACCGGCAGCATCGTCGTGCCCCGGAGGTAGCCGCCGAGCGTCGTGCTGATGCTCGCTCGTCCGGTTGACCGGCTGCAGGCCGCGCTGGGACTGGTACGCGTCGAGGCAGTGCACGACGTGGCTCTTGCCGGTGCGCGGACGGATCGCCGCCAGATGCTGCGAAAGCCCGCGTCGAAGGTGACGAGGCCGAACGGATCCTGGAAGAAGACGGCCGACATGCCGATCGTCGCGATCGCGCGGGCGACCGCGGCGGCAATCGGCACGCCGTCGCACGCCGCAGCGCGTCGAAGCGGACAGGTCGGCGATCGCGACGACGGTCGCCGTGCTCGGCTGCTCGAACTCGCGGACGACGAGCGGGGAGAAGTTGGTGAGCGTCGACTGCGCCCAGTCGATCGACGACGAGCGTCGCCCGGCCTGCCAGTCGCGCAGGCCGAGGAAGTCGAAGCCCGAGCCGTGCGAGCGGCTGCGATGGTCGCCGATCGTCACCTCGCTGCATGCGCTTGAGGATGATGAGCTCGATCTCGGTGATGTCCGCCAGGCTGACCCAGGGCCGATCCTCGCTGCTCGCGGCGTCCTCATGGAACCGGCACCCGCTCGACGACGTCCTGGATGACGGCCTCCGTCGTCAGCCCGTGGCTCGCGGCGTGCGGGCCGAGCCAGATCCGGTGGCTGAGGATGTAGGGCGCCAGATCCTGGATGTCTTCGGGATAGACCTCGGTGCGCTCGCCGCTGGAGAAGCGCCCAGACCTTGGCGAGCCGGCCCCAGCAGATGATCGCGCGCGGCGAGGCGCCGAGGTCGACGCCGCGCTCGACGAGCTCGGAGGGCGAGTGCGTGAGCCAGTCGGTGTCCGGGTTGTAGGGCCGCGTCGCCGCCACCAGCCGCTGGATGTACTTGCCGAGCCGCTCGTGCAGGAAGACCTGCTCGTTGATCGCGGCGCGCAGCTCGATGATGCGCTCCTTCGACATCAGCTTGTTCAGGCGCACGCGCTTGAAGTCGAAGTTGACGAGCTTCTGCTTCTTCCTCGGGCGGCAGGTAGCCGATGTTGATCATGATCGCGAACCGATCGGTGGCCGCTTCCGACAGCGGGAACGTGCCCTGGCCGAGCTCGATCGGGTTCATCGTCGCGATGGCGAAGCTGAAGGCCGGGAGCTCGTAGGTCGTCTTGCCGACCGTGATCGTGCGGTCCTGAAGGCCTTCGAGAAAGGCGCTCTGCGACTTGAGCGGGATGCGGTTGATTTCGTCGAGCAGGATGACTTCGGCCGACGCCATCGGCCCGAACTCGGTGACCAGCGCCCCGGTCGCCGGGTTGATCATCTGGAAGCCGACCACTTCGGTCGGCTGCAGGTCGGCCCGGCCCTGCAGGCGGGCGAACTTCGCGTTGCTGATGGCCGCGAGGATGACGCCGAAGAACGTCTTGCCGACGCCGGCACGCCGCGCAGCAGCAGGTTGCCGGCGTTGACCTGCCGCTGCTCGCTCTTGTCGTAGGTGGTCGGGATTTCCGAGAGCAGGACGACGTTGGCGAGCGCCTTCGCGGTGTCGTAGCCGACGAGCGCCTTGCTGCCTTCGGCGATGATGGCTTTGTGGAAGTCGATGGCTTCGGCGAGGTCTCGATGCACGGGGCGCTAAATCCTACTTCAAATGACCTGCCGTGATATCGTCCGCCCCGATGCGCGGCCTGATGATGGACTATCCGCTGTCGGTTCCGGCCATTCTGCGGCGGGCCGAGGCGCTTTTTGCCCACAAGCGTGTCGTGAGCCGGCGACCCGACCGGAGCGTCGTTCACCACTCCTACGCCCAGGTCATCGACCGCGTGAAGCGGCTGGCGTCGCGCTCGCCGATCTCGGCGTCGGCCCGGCGACCGCGTCGCGACGCTCGCCTGGGCCAGCCACCAGCACCTCGAGGCGTACCTGCGCGATTCCGTCGATTGGCGCGGTGCTCCACACGCTGAACCTCCGCCTCCACCCCGACGACCTCGCCTACATCGTCAACGACGCCGAGGACGCGTCCTGCTGGTCGACGAGAGCCTGCTGCCGCTCTACGAGAAGTTCCGGGAGCGGTGAAGATCAAGCACGTGATCGTGATCGCATCGGCGTCCGGGACGGCGACTCGGCGTGTGCTCGACTACGAGCAGCTGCTCGCGGCCGCCGACCCCTCGCGGTTTCGAGAAGCCGGAGCTCGACGAGCACGACGCCGCCGCGATGTGCTACACGTCGGGCACGACCGGCCGGCCGAAGGGCGTGCTCTATTCGCACCGGGCCATCGTGCTGCACTCGCTCGCGCTCGGATTGCGCGATGCGCTGGCGCTCGGCGAGGACGACACGATGCTGCCGATCGTGCCGATGTTCCACGTCAACGCGTGGGGACTGCCGTTTCCGCGCCGCTGCTTGGCGCCAACCAGGTGTTTCCGGGGCCGTATCTCGACGCGACAAGCGTGCTCGATCTGCTCGTCCCGGAGCGGGTGACCCTGACAGCGGGCGTGCCGACCGTGTGGCTCGGCCTGCTGCAGGAGCTCGACAAGAGCCCGGGCACGCACGACCTGAGCGCGCTGCGCGCGATCGTCGTCGGCGGGAGCGCCGCGCCCCCGGCCATGATTCGCGGGCTTCGAGGAACGCCACGGCCTCAACATCCTCCATGCCTGGGGCATGACCGAGATGACGCCGCTCGGCACCATCTGCACGCTGCCCTCGAGCCATGCGCCGCGCTCCGACGGAGGATCAGCTGCGCTATCGCGCCACGCAGGGCACGCCGCTGCCGTTCGTCGAGATCCGCGCGCGAACCGACAAGGGCCTCGCTCCGTGGGACGGCGAAGACGATGGGCGAGCTCGAGGTGCGCGGTCCGTGGGTCGCGGCGCAGTACTACAACACCGTGGGCCCCGACGCGCGGTTCACCGAGGACGGCTGGTTCAGGACCGGCGACATCGTGACCATCGCGAAGGAGGGCTGCATCGAGCTGACCGATCGCGCCAAGGATCTGGTCAAGTCGGGCGGCGAGTGGATCAGCTCCGTTGCGCTCGAGACCGCGCTGATGGGTCATCCCGCGGTCGCCGAAGCCGCCGTCGTCGCGGTGCCGCATCCGAAGTGGGACGAGCGTCCGCTGGCGGTGGTGGTCCTGAAGGCCGGCCAGACGTCGACCGCCGACGAGCTGCGCGCGTTTCTCGCGCCGAACTTCGCGAAGTGGTGGCTGCCCGACGCGATCGAATTCGCTGCCGAGATCCCGAAGACCTCGGTCGGGAAGTTCAAGAAGTCGGTGCTGCGCGAGCGGTTCAAAGGGCGCTACGATCAGTCCAGTCTCTAGATCGCCGGACCAGAGTCGAACTTTCCACGGCCGGGTGAACGCCCGAGGGGCAGAAGCGGGCGGCGGGCCGGCGGACTCGTGGGAGGGCAAATCGCGAATCGCGAATCGCGAATCGCAAATCCCTAAGTCCTAAGTCCCAAGTCCTCCAATACAGAGGTACTTGATCTCGAGGTAGTCCTCGATCCCGTACTTCGATCCCTCGCGGCCGATGCCCGACTGCTTCATGCCGCCGAACGGGGCGACCTCGGTGGAAATGATGCCGGTGTTGATGCCGACGATTCCGTACTCGAGGGCCTCGGCGACGCGCCAGATGCGGCCGATGTCGCGGCCGTAGAAGTAGGCGGCCAGGCCGAACTCCGTGCGGTTGGCGAGCTCGATCGCCTCCTGTTCCGTATCGAAGCGGAAGAGGGGCGCAACAGGACCGAAGGTCTCTTCGCGCGCCACGGCCATGTCCGGTGTCACACCTGTCAGGACGGTCGGCATGAAGAAGCGGCCGCCCAGCGGGTGGCGCGCCCCGCCGGTCAACACGGTGGCGCCCTTCGAGACCGCGTCCCTGACGTGCGCCTCGACCTTCTCGATTCCCGCCATGTCGATCAGCGGGCCCTGCGTCACCCCGGCGTCGAGGCCGGAGCCCACCTTCAGCGCGTCGACGGCCGTCGCGAGCCGCCTGGAGAATTCGTCGTAGACCGACGACTGCACGAGCAGCCGGTTGGCGCAGACGCACGTCTGCCCGGTGTTGCGGTACTTCGAGAGCATGGCGCCGTCCACCGCCGCATCCAGATCCGCATCGTCGAACACGATGAACGGCGCGTTGCCGCCAAGCTCGAGCGACACCTTCTTGATGGTCGCCGCGCACTGCGCCATGAGCGTGCGCCCCACGTCGGTCGACCCGGTGAAGGAGATCTTCCGCACGAGCGGGTTGGAGGTCAGCTCGGCGCCAATCTCGGTTGCCGGGCCGGTGACCACGTTGATCACCCCGGCGGGCACGCCGGCGCGTTCCGCCAGCGCGGCGAGCGCGAGCGCGGAGAACGGCGTCTGAGAGGCCGGCTTGACGACCGTCGTGCAGCCCGCGGCCAGCGCCGGCCCGACCTTGCGTGTGATCATCGCGATCGGAAAGTTCCACGGGGTGATGCAGCCGACGACGCCGATGGGCTCCTTGACGACGATGATCCGCTTGTCGCGGGCGTGAGAGGGGATGATGTCGCCGTAGGTGCGGCGGCCCTCCTCGGCAAACCAGTCGATGAACGCGGCGCCGTAGGCCACTTCGCCGCGCGACTCGGCCAGCGGCTTGCCCTGTTCGAGCGTCATCAGGAGGGCCAGGTCCTCCTGGTGGGCCATGATCAGCTCGAACCAGCGGCGCAGAATTCCGGCGCGATCCTTGGCCGTCAGGGCGCGCCAGGACGGGAAGGCGGCGGCCGCTGCGTCGATGGCCTTCGCGGTCTCGGCGCGGCCGAGCCTCGGGACGGCGCCGATGATTTCGCCGGTCGCCGGATTGTCGACCGGAATGGAGGCGCCGCCGGCTGCGGCGATCCAGTGTCCGTTGATGAAGGAGGCTTGCCGGAAGAGCTCCGGATCGCGGAGCCGCTCGCCGACTCCCGGAGCAGCGGTGCTGGGCATGGGGCATCGTACTACGCTCGGCAAACACCTTCCCGGGCACGAATCATTGGGCTAGACTGGCGGCCGTACCTGAACCCTGCGGTGCTCGGTGCTCAGTTCAGGGTGCTGGGTTCGCAGCTCGGTTCTCGGTTCTCAGTTCTCGATCAAGGCTCGGAGTCCACTGATGGTGTTCAGGATCGTGTTCGCCGTCATCGCAGCGATGGTGCTCGGCGGTTCCGACGCCGCGCTGGCGCAGGCGCCCGCGCACAAGATCGTCGTCGACAGTCCGGCGATGAAGACGGGCGAGATGATGGCGAAGGAGTTCACGCCGGACGGCCGGAACGTCTCGCCGCCGATCACGTGGAGCAACCTGCCTCCGGGCACCCGGCAGATCGCCGTCGTCTGCGAGGACTTCGATGCAGGCAACCCTCCGCCGTGGGTGCACTGGGTCATCTACAAGATTCCGCCGACGGCGACCGGGCTGCCGGCGAACCTGCCCATCGATCCGACCTTGCCCATGCCGGCGCCGCTCGCCGGCGCGGTGCACGGCTACAACGGCTGGCGGCGTCCGATGTATCGCGGGCCCGCGCCGCCGGCAGGGAAGCCGCACCTCTATCACTTCGTCGTGTACGCACTCGACGCCGCGCTCGACCTGCCGCCGCGGCTGACGAGAGCCGAGCTGCTCGAGGCCATGAAAGGCCACATCATCGGCCAGGGCGAGATGGTGCCGATCTATGAGCGGAAAGCGCCCGCGCCCGCTGGCGGAAATTCAGGAATGAAACATGTCTGACGAGCAACTGCGCATCATCTCCCGGCGCGACCTCCTGCGAGGCGTCGGTGTCGCGGCCGTGGCGGCGGCGGCGCCGGCTGCGCCGGTACTCCTGAGCGGTGCGGGTGCGCCGACGGCCGATGCGGCGGCCGCGCAGGGCGCCACGAACGCGGTGCGCGCGCGCGAGGCCTACGAGAACCTGACCGCCACCGAGGCGGACACGCTCGAAGCGATCGTCGCGCGCCTGATTCCGACCGATGCGAATGGGCCGGGCGCCACCGAAGCGCGGGCCGTGCACTACATCGACCGTGCGCTCGGCGGGGCGCTGGCCTCGTCGCGCCAGGCCTACTCGGCCGGGTTCGCGGCATTCGATCGCTACTGCCGGATGACACGCGGCGCCCCGTTCGTCGAGCTGTCGACGACCGACCAGGATTCCGTGCTCATCGACGTCGAGAGCGGATCGGCCACCGGCTCGGGCGCCGGGTTCGCCGGCAGCTCCGCGCAGTTCTTCGGGATGGTGCTTGAACCACACGCGGCAGGGCACCTTCGGCGATCCGTACTACGGCGGCAACGCCAACTTCGTCGGCTGGGATCTCATCGGGTATCCGGGCGTGCGGACGACGGTCAGCGCGGCCGATCAGCAGCTGCTGGAGAAGGGCGCGCTCAAGCCGAATCACCGTTCAGCCTACGACAGCGACATGTTCAACAAGGCCACTGCGCGGAACGGTCACGGGGAGCACCACCATGGCGACTAGGCTCAAGGACACCGACGTCGTCGTCATCGGCCTGGGCGCCGCCGGCGGCGTCGCCGTGCTGCCGCTCGACGCAGGCCGGCATCGAAGTCGTCGGCCTCGAGGCCGGCACGCGGCTGACGCGCGCGCGATTTCGCTCCGGACGAAATCCGCAACAACGTGCGCGACTGGCCGATGGCGGTGCACAAGGCCGAATCAGGAGGTCGCCGACGTCGCGGGCCGACGGCCTCGTCGCCGACCACGCGGGGCGCCGGCCACCCGATGATGAACGGCGTCGGCGGCACGACGCTGCACTACTGGGCGCAGCACTGGCGCCTGAATCCGTGGGACTTCAAGGTCGTGAGCGAGACCAAGCGGCGCTACGGCGCGTCGCGGATCCCCAAGGGCTCGACGGTCGAAGACTGGCCGTTCGGCTACGACGAGCTCGAGCCGTACTACGACAAGGTCGAGTACGAGGTCGGCGTCTCGGGCCAGGCCGGCAACGTCAACGGCAAGATCGACCCGCGGGGCAACCCCTTCGAGGGGCCGCGCAAGCGCGACTACCCGATGCCGCCGCTGCGCTGGACGGCGTTCCTCGACAAGATGGCCGACGTCGGCCCGGTCGCTCGGCTGGAATCCGTTCGCCGGGCCCGGCCGCGATCAACTCGCGGCCGTACCAGAACCGCTCCGGCTGCATGTATCACGGGTTCTGCAACACGCGGCGGCTGCCACGTCGACGCCAAGAACTCGACGGCCGTGACGACGATCCCCCGGGCGCAGGCGACGGGCAAACTCAAGGTCGTGACACGCGCGACGGTGACGACCATCGAGTCCGACGACGCAGGGCCGCGTGACCGGCGTCAACTATCTCGTGGACGGCACCGAGTACTTCCAGCCGGCCAAGGTCGTGCTGCTGGCGAGCTACACGTACGAGAACACGCGGCTGCTGCTGCTTGTCGAAGTCGAAGGCGTTCCCCAACGGCCTGTCGAACAATCACGGGCAGGTCGGCCGCCACTACTTCAGCCACCATCAGGGCGGCGCCGTGTCGGCGCTGTTCCCGTTCGACCTGCAAGTCCTGGTACGGCCTGCCCGGCGCAGGGCGTCGCCGTCGACGACTTCGCCGACGACAACTTCGATCACTCCGGCCTCGACTTCATCGGCGGCGGCAACCTGTGGGTCGATGTCGGATCGCCGGCCGATCGGCGGCCGCCGGCATGAACACGTTCGGCCGGGCGCCGCGCTGGGGCTCGCAGTGGAAGGCGTTCATCAAGGAGAACGCCGATCGCTCGCACAGCGCCTACATCCAGAAGACGACGCTGCCGTACGAGGACAACTACCTCGACCTCGATCCCGACGGTGAAGGATCCGCTCGGGTTCCCGGTCATCCGCATCACCGGCGGAGTACAAGGAGAACGAGCGGGCGATCGCCGCGTTCACGCCAGGACAAGATGGAGCAGTGGTACCGCGCCGCCGGCGCGATCGAGATCCAGCGCGCGCCGGTCGGCGGCGCGATGGGCACCTCGACGCACGCGTACGGCGGCACGCGCATGGGCGACAACGCGGAGACCAACGTCGTCAATCGCTGGGGCTTCTCGCACGAGGCGCCGAACCTCGGCGTGCTGGGCGCATCGGTCATGGGCACGAGCGGCGCGCAGCAACCCGACGCTCACCGTCGCAGGCGCTGGCCTGGCGAACGGCCGAGTACCTCGCGAAGAACTGGAAATCGGTCGCTACTTGAAGTTGGTCATTTGGTCATTTGGTCATTTGGTCACTTGGATCGATTTCGGCATCGATGACCAAACGGTAGACTAAACGGCTAAATGACTAAATGACCAGATGCCTAGATGACCAGATGGGGAGCCCAAGATGGACCGACGACGGTTGATCGGCACTGGGGTGGTGGGCGGATTGGCGGGTTTGCTGGCGGGTCACGCCGAAGCGGGGGATGCCGTGCAGTCGCGCGGAGACAGCGAGCAACTGGTCGCGGCGATCGACCGGCTGCGGGATGAGCTGCGGCGGCAGGACCAGTTCACCGCGATCCAGGCCGTGCGCGACGCACAACAGCTGTTTCTCCGCGCCAACGGCAAGCTGCCGGACTTCATCGAGGTCAGCCTCGAGCACTGGTTCGCGGTGCACGACTGGCACATCAAGTGGCAGCAGCCGATGACGCTCGGCCGCGACATCAGCGGCCGCTACACGATCCTCCTCATGCAGACCGTCGTCATCCTGCGAGCGGACGCTCAGCCTGCCTTCGTCGGCTTGCCGTACGACCAGCGAGCCTGAACAGAGAAGGAGAACAGGGAACAGGGAACGGGGAACAGGGAACGGGGAACAGGGAACGGGAACAGGGAACGGGGACCGGAACGGGGAAGTCCGGTCGTCCCCGGTTCTCTGTTCCCTGTTCCTGTTCTCCGTTCTCTGTTCTCTGCATTTGACGGCGCCGTTCAGGTGCCTATAATGTAGGCCGCATGGCGGACGTGCTTGGAGCGTTCGAGCAGGCGGTCCTGCTGGGCATCGTTCGGCTCGGCGACGGGGCCTACGGCCGCGCGATCCTGAAAGACGTGCAGGACCACCTGCTCCGGCCCGTGGCGCCAGGCGCCGTGCACGCCACGCTCACCCGCCTCGAGGCCCGTGGGCTCATCGCTTCGCGGCTCGGCACCGGCACGCCGGACCGCGGCGGTCGTGCGCGACGGTTCTACCGGCTCCTCCCCAAGGGCCTCAACTCCCTCAACGACGCTCGCGCCGCGGTCAATTACCTCTGGCAGGGCATCAAGTGGCCGCTGAAAGGACCTGCGTGATAACGCCTTGTGGGCTGCCTCGGCAGGGCCTCCCCAGGTGTAGAATGCACCAACCGGCGTGCGAAACAGAATGAGGCGCAAATGAGCAGTCGGCAAGTAAGCGGTCGAATGACCGGTCGGACGGGCAGGATGGCGGCCGTCGCGGGCAGCATCGCCATTCTCGGTATCGTGTGGACGTCTCCGGACCTTGTCGCGGGCCAGGCGGCCGCGGCGACCCGCGCGAGGACGAGCGCCAACGTGCCGCGGACAGCGGACGGGAAGCCGGACCTGCACGGGGTGTGGGCCTACGGCACGCTCACGCCGCTCGAACGGCCTGGCGATGTGTCGGGCAAGACGGAGTTCACCGACGAAGAGGCTGAACAGTTCCAGAAGCAGGCCCGCGAGAGCAGGAACCAGGATCGGCGCGACGGCGCCGGCACGAACGCCGACGTCTCGCGCGCGTACAACGACTTCTGGTGGGACTTCGGCAGGAACGTCTCCGGCAGGCAGACCTCGCTCGTGATCGATCCACCCGACGGACGCATTCCCGCGTTGACGCCGGAGGCGCAGCAGCGCGCAGCCGCGCTGGCCGAAGTACGCAGCCGTCGCACCACGGCCGCCGAAGGTCCCGAAGACCGCAGCCTCTGGGAGCGGTGCATCACGCGGCAGCTGCCGACGCTTCCCGGCCCGTACAACAACAACATCCAGATCATCCAGACCCGGGATCACGTGGTCATCGTGAACGAGATGATTCACGAGGCGCGCATCATCCCGCTCGACGGGCGCCCGCAAGGCAAGCTGACCCGGTGGCATGGCGACTCGCGCGGCCGCTGGGAGGGCGATACGCTGGTGGTCGAGACGGCGCGCTTCAGCGGCAAGACGAGCTTTCGCGGCTCGGGCGAGGGCTTGCGTCTGGTCGAACGCTATCAGCGCGTCAACGCGGGCACGCTGCTCTACCAGGTCAGGATCGAAGATCCGGCCACGTGGACCAAGCCGTGGACCGTGCAGATCCCGATGAGCGCGAACGACGAGGGGTTTTTCGAGTACGCGTGCCACGAAGGCAATCACGGCCTGCAGGGCATCCTCAAGGGTGCGCGGCTGGACGACAAGCTGGCTGCTGAAGCCACCAAGACCGGTACCCGTCCGTAGTCAGATGCCGATGAAGGAGAGATGGACAATGCTTCGACACGTCATCATCGGGCTCGGGTGTGCGGCGGCGGTCGCCGCTGCCGTTCCCGCCGCGGCCCAGACCCCGACCTTCAATAAGGACGTCGCGCCGATCCTCTTCCGGAGCTGCGCCGAGTGTCACCGGCCCAACCAGATCGCCCCGATGGCCCTCCTGTCCTACCAGGACGCGCGCCCCTGGGCGCGGGCCATCAAGGCCAAGGTGCAGGCCCGTGAGATGCCGCCGTGGTTTGCCGATCCGAAGTTCGGCAAGTTCAAGAACGATCGCAGCCTGACCGACGCCGAGATCCGCACCCTCACAGCCTGGGCGGACGCGGGCGCGCCGCAGGGCACCGGCGCCGCGCCGACACCGCCGCGTTTCGCCGACGCCGGCTGGAGCCACCCGTCGGGCGCGCCGCCCGATCTCGTGATCGAGTTCCCGATCGCCTGGAAGGTCGATGCCCAGGGCGAGATGCCCAACTTCAACTTGTACACGCCGCTGCCGTTCAGCGAGGCCCGGTACGTCTCGGCGACACAGGTGCTGCCGGGCAACGTCGAGGCCACGCATCACATCACGACCAACGTGCAGAACATGCCCCCGGGCACGAGGCTGGGCACCGGCCCCGCGTGGCCCGGCGGTCCCGTGAATCCCTACGTGCCGGTGGCGGCCGAGCGCGGCGTCACTGTCGAGAACACGGGCGACCTCGCCGTGGCGGAAGACGAGGACGACGGCGGCGGGTTTGGCGCCTACATTCCCGGCGCCGGCGCGCGCGTGTCACGTCCTGGCCAGGCCAGGCTGATCCGGGCCGACCGGTTCAAGTACGTCCGCTGGAACCTGCACTACCAGGCGACGGGCAAGCCCGAGACCGCGCAGCCAGCCATCGGCGTCTGGTGGAAACCGGCCGGCGAGATCACCAGCGTGGAGCAGAGCATGCGGATGGTCGAACAGACCTCCGAAGGCCAGCCGGTGATCGCGGGTTCCAGCGCCGCGTCTCAGCACCGGCTCAGGCACTGGCGTCAACCCGATGCTCGCGCCGATTCCGCCGGGCGATGGGAGCTGGACGGTCACTGGCGTGGCACCGTTCATGGAAGACGTCACGCTCTACGGTTTCACGCTCCACATGCACCTGAGGGGCAAGGACGTGACCTACTTGCTCACGCGCCCGGACGGGAGCGAAGAGGTCATGCTGCGCGTGCCCAACTACGACTTCAACTGGCAGTTCCCGTACCAGCTCGCCCAGCCGGTCAAGGTGCCGGCGGGCAGCACGATGAAGGCGATCGCGCGTTACGACAACTCGTCGAAGAACCGCATGAACCCATCGCCGGACAAAGAGGTGTACTGGTCCGAGCAGAGCTGGGACGACATGTTCCTCACGAGCGTGCGCTTCTCGGTGGACAAGCTCGAGAAGAAGCCGCAGCCGACGTCGCAAGGGCAGCCCTGACGCCGTGATGAACCGCGCGCCGATCGGAGCGGCGCTGGCCGTGGCCCTGCTGGGGTCATGGCCCGCCGCCGCACAACGTCAGTCGCGACCTCCAGCCGAGCCTCCCAAGGCGCCGATCGTCCAGGCAGTTGGCTGTGCCGAGCAGCGCGCCGGCAGCCCCGCCACGTGGTGGCTGGCTCGCGCGTCGAATGCAGACACCGTGACGCCAGGTCCCTTGAGTGTTGGTCAGGTCGAGAAGGCCAAGGGCGCCGCGCTCGGCACGAACACCTTCAGGTTGATCGGCGAGACCGATTTTCTGTCGCCCGAAGAGCTGCTCAAGTCAGGGGAGCGGTCCAAGTTCACGGCGGCCGACACGGCCAATGCGTCCGGACAGCTCCGCGCCGGGCGGAAGGTGCTGGTGAAGGGTCTTCTCGTGGACGTTGCCGGCGAACCTCGCATCAACCTGATGTCGGTCGTCAGCGTCGCAGACGCTTGCTCCTAAAGCACCGCTAGTTCTTGGTCCTTCGTCCTTCGTTCTTAGGCGGGCCTTTGTCCTTGGCGCTTGGTGCGTTGCTACCACGCCAAGTACCAAGCACTACGGACGAACAAAGGACCAAGGACAGCCCAAGGACCAGGGCCCAAGGCCCAAGGACTGCAGAAGTCCCCCTAGGGCTTCGCGCCGTCCCGCCTCCACCAGATCGTTCCGTAGTTCACAAACGGCCCGCCATCGGTGGAGATCTGCATCCGGAGCCGGTAGTTTTCAGGCGACGCAAAAAACGTCGAGCCCTTGAGCCGCACCTTGCGGCCGCCCTTCAGCGTGATCTGGGGGGCTTCCCAGTGGTGCGAGAAATATCCACCAGCGTCGCCGCCGATCGCGCCGGTCTTGAGCAGCTCGAAGCCCCGGCTGTCGCGCTCCTGCCGGACCATGTACAGGGCCCGCCTGTCGTACACGGTAATCGAGTTGATCGTGACTGCGCCGTCGGGCCTCTTGATCTTTGCGGTGCCCTCATAGGTGCAGTGGTCGGCGTACCGGACGGTCTCGACGCCGACGAAATCGCCAGCCGGGCCCAGGGGTGATTCGGGAAGCGTGCCCTCGACGTTCCAGGTGCCAAGCAGGTAGTTCGGGTTGAATCGCGGTTGATCGTCGCCCTCCCCGTCGCGCTCGACGCCGAGCGTTGGGCGCTTCAGGCCCTTGAGCCTGCTCATCAGGGTCAATTCCTCTTTGGTGAGGCATTCGCCGGGCACGAGCGTTTCGCCGGCCTCGAGCCGCACGGGCGGTTCCTTGACCGCCGGGGGCGGCGGCTGCTGTTCCGCGAACACGGGCCAGAGGCCGAGCCCCACGACAAGCGCACCGACGTACCGCAACATCAGAGCTCCTTGCACGACAGGCGCTTCAGCGCGACGGCTTTGCCGCCGCTTCCTTTTCGAGGAAGCGCGCGCCCTTGAGCAGGTTGGTCATCCCGTAGTTCGCCTCGTGGCAGGCGTACTCGAACATCTGATCCTGGGTCAGTCGCATGGACACCCTCGCCGTCCACGGCCTGGTCCACGTCGTCGGATCGTTGACCGTGAACTCGTAGAGCAGCGTGTCCCGGTCCACACGGGTGAAGCGCTCGACCAGGTGCATGTTCGCACTCGAGCCGCGCAGCGACGTCTCATCCAGGAAATTCTTCGTGTCGACGACGAGCGTGTCGCCCTCCCATCGGCCGCGCGATACGCCCGTGCGTGCCGCGACGCGCCCGTGCGGGCGCGAGTCGAGCGGGATGATGCGCGCGCTGTGCACCATCTCGTTCACCAGGACCACATGGCCAGGCGCCTGAATGAGCTGGAGGTTCATGTTGTAGCCGCCGGGCACCATCGGCGGACCGGAATTGAAGCCGGAGATGCAGCGCTCGCCGACGCTGCGGTCTTCAGGCCCGAGGGCGAGGCGCTCGCGCGCGGCGTCCTGCGCCTCGAGGCGTCGCTTTCCTTCAGCGGTGAGCGCAGGGATCTTGCCGTCCGGCGGATCGACAATCAGCGAGGTCTGGCGGTTGCCGACGACCTTGGTTCCGCGGTCCCACCAGAACTCGTTGTAGGCGAGCGCCACGTCGGCGGTGATGACCTGGCCGTTGATGACACCCCTGGACGTATCAGTCTTGCTCTGCTCCCTGTTGGCGTCGGCATCGCGCGCCTCGACGATGCGGCGCTCGTACGCGGCGGCCTCCTCGTCGGTCAGGACGGCCTTGTTCGCGAACTCGGCGGGACGCTCGAGCGGCGTCACCGTCCGGAAATCCCACATCCCCTGCAAGTCGGGATGACCGTCGGCGAGCCGTGCCGGAGACCACGTCCGGGCGGCAGACGAAGGGGCGGCCTGCTGTCCCCCTTGGGCGGACGTCGACTGGCCGGTCCAGAAAACGACCTGTACGAACACGACCGCCATGACACCGACGCCAGCCGACAACCGTTGCCTCATAAGACCCTCCAGGCTTTGGGATGGGATTATAGCGCGCGGGTGTAGGATCGGCTCGTTCGGAACGGCCAACCCGGCAGTCGACGAGGAGAACAACCCATGTCACAGGGGATTGGGTTCGGTCGCAGAACGTTCCTGAAAAACGCCGGATTGACGGCCCTCGCCGGAGCGGTCGGTACCGCCACTGGGACCGTGGCGACCTCGGCCGCGCCCCTCGCGGCACAGATTCCCGCGGCCGTAGCGGCACTTTCGACTTCGACACCCCTTACAACCGCATCGGCACCGATTCGACGAAGTGGGATCGGCAGATCGCCCTTTACGGCAAGGACAGCATCGTCGCAGGTATGGGCGTGGCGGACATGGACTTCAAGGTCGCGCCGGCGATCACCAAGGCGCTGACCGATCGGGTGCAGCACGAGAACTGGGGCTACCTCGACATGCCCCGGGCGTTTGTCGACAGCATCGTCGACTGGAACAAGCGCCGGCATGGCATCGACGTCAACCCCGATCTGGTTGCCGTCACCACGGGCGTGCACCCGGCGCTGATTGCGGCGCTGCGAGCGTTCTCGCCGCCCGGCAGCAAGGTCCTCGTCCAGACTCCGACTGCTACAGCGGATTCTTCACCGACATCCGCTTCGTGGGATGTCTGGCTGAAGAGAGCCCGCTGAAGCTCGTGGACGGCCGCTACTCGATGGATTTCGAGGATCTGGAGCGGCGCATCAGCCACGACACGAATACGCTTATCCTCTGCAATCCCCAGAACCCGACCGGCAACTGCTGGTCGCGCGAGGATTTGACGAGGCTGGGCGAGATCTGCACCAGGCGCCGCGTGGTCGTGCTCGCCGACGAGATCCACTGCGACTTCGTCACCAAGGGGAACACGTACACGCCGTACGCGACGCTGGAGAACCGCGACATCGTGATGAACAGCATCACGTTCAAGGCCGCGAGCAAGTCGTTTGGCCTGGCGGCCATGAAGTGCGCCTGGTATTTTTCGGACAACGCCGACTACCTCGCGCGGATCAAGGCCCACGACCGGGTGGATCTCACCACGCTCGGCATGATTGCGAGCCAGGCCGCCTATGCCGGCGGCGAGGAATGGCTGAAGCAGGTGGTGTCGTACATCGACGCCAACCACGACTTCGTCGAGTCCTATGTCCGGGCGCACATCCCGCTCGTCAAGGTCGCAAAACCTCAAGGCACCTATCTGTCGTGGCTGGACGTCAGCCAGGTGTCCGAGAAGATTGGCGCGAAGGCCCTGGCGGCCGAGGCCAGCAGCAACGGCGCGACAGTCACACCCGAGACGATCGTCGAGCGCCATTTCGTGAAGCACGCCAAGGTGCACATGAACCAGGGCGCCTCGTACGGCAAGGCGGGGGCGGGGCACATGAGGATGAACATCGCCACCTCGCGGCGAACCCTCGAGCTGGCGCTCAGCAACCTCTCCGCGGCTCTGCGGAGGGTTTAAGCTTGTTGCGAAATTCGACGTAGGCCGGGTCCTTCTGGACCCGGCCAGAGGCGGGTCTACAGAGCAAGACCCGCCCTATGCCTTGTTTCGCAACCGGTGAGCACAGCCGCTACGGCGCCTGGCACCTGAAGCTTGCGGCGACGTTGATATCGCCCTGGCCCGAGTAGCGGGCGACCTGGGGATGGGGGCACAGCGGCCGCGTCCGCTCGACCTTGCCGTCTGTGGCACGAGTCGCAACAACCTGCGCTGGCGCCGTGCCCCGCTCGACCCACGATTCGAGCGCGCTCAGCATATCGAACGTATTCGGCCCCGGCCCTCCGCTGCAGTGGTGCATGCCTGGCACGAGATACAGGCGCGAGAAGGCGTCCGCGTCGCGCTGGCCGCCCACGATCTTGGCCATCTGGTTGTAGTAGTCGACGGTGCCGTACGCGCTGATCGCCGGGTCGGCCCAGCCGTGGTACATCAGGAGCTTGCCGCCACCCTTCTTGAACGGGCGCAGATCGGGATCGAGAGGGCTGAGGATCTCGGTCATGGTCTTCAGGCGCGGCAGATCCTGCTGCGAACCGGAAGAGCCGCCAGTTGAAGCCGGGCTCGTCGACGTCGAAGAGCAGGAACCGCATGTTCTGCTCGCTCAGGCGGTACCCGCTCGGCAGCTCAGTGCCGTACGCGAGCGAACCGTCGGCCTGCTTCGCCGGCGGAGTGTTGCCGGAGACCCAGGCGCGCCAGCCGGACTGTCCACCTTCGTGCCCCACCGGGAAGCCCGCCGTGTACTGCGCGCCGGCCGGCGTCTTCGACCGGCGAGTAGATCCGCCGCACGGTTTCGAGCTGTCCGGCCGTCAGGCAGTTGGGGGCATCGGCACCAGCGCACTTCAGCGTCTCAGGCTTGAACGTGCACAGCCGCGGATCGGTGATGAGCCCGTCCTCGAGTCCGTCCGTCTTGTCGCACGCCGCGAGCGTGGCCTTCGACAGGAGCTCGACCTTGTCGATGGTCAGGTAGTTCGCCTCGGACTTCAGCATGTGCTGGTAGACGAGCGCGCGTCCCACCTGCATGGGCGTGCCGGTTGCCGGGTCGCCCGCGATGATGCCGGTGAAGTCGGTCGGATAGCGCTGCACTTCCATCATCGCCTGGCGTCCGCCGTTCGAGCAGCCGTTGAAGTAGGCCTGGGCGAGCGGCTTGCCGTAGTACGCCTCGCTCAGCGCCTTGGCCGCGACCGTCGTGACGTGCGTGCCGCGGTGACCGTAGTCGATCTCCTTCGCGCGGTTGCTGCCCCACGTCATGTCGCTGGACTCGTGGCCGGTGTCAGTCGACGCCGACGCGTAGCCGCGCGCCAGGCCGGTGTTGAGCGATCCGATCGTGCCTCCGGTGCCGCCGACGCCCTGGAAGTAGAACTTGCCGTTCCACGTATCGGGAAGGCCGAGGCGGAAGTTGACGGTGTTCCCGGGGACGGCGACCTTGCCGTCGACGCGGCAGTAGCGGGGCACGCCATCGGTCGCTTCCACGAGCGACGCCGCGGACACGGTCGTGTCCTTCGGCGCACCGGCCTGGATGCTCGCCACTGAACAGCGGTTCGAGGCCGGGGCCCCGCCCTGCGTGGATACGTCGGCGGCGAGTCCGGCAACAGCGATCACGGCAGTGGAGAGCACGGCGACGTGAGCATTGGTCATTTTTTTTCTCCCACCCGACCTTCTTCACTGGCGCCGGGGCCCCACCCCCGGCGCGAACTGACGCCGATCCTTCGCCTCGGATCTACACGTCCTCGGCTCAGGATGGCCGCAGGCGCTAGCGTCGTCTAATGCGCCGCGCGACCATTGGCGCCTCGGCCTCGCGGGCAATCATGACGTCCGTCGACTTGACGATGGCCACGGCGTTGTCGCCGCGTTTCAACTTCAACTCCTCGAGCGCGTCGCGTGTGATGACGGCCGTCAGCGTCTGGTCCCCGATCCGCAGCCGGACCTGACCGAGCACGCCGTCGATGCGGACTTCATCGACGAAGCCGCGGAGCCGGTTGCGGCCGCTGAGCGCGACGATCAGTCCTGTGACCGTTGCCGGGCCGGCCTGGGCCTTGAGGGCGGGCGCGTGCCGCGCCACGAGCCGATCGACCTCAGACTCCGCGATTCGGTGGTGCCCACCTTCGGTCTGCGTCGTTCGAACCTTCCCTTGATAGATCCACTGCTTGAGCGTTGAGTACCCGACACCGAGACGCGACGCGGCCACCCGGACCGTCAACAAGGACATGCGCGGGCATGATACGACACTCCCTCGGGGAACGGGGAACAGGGAACGGGGAACAGGGAACGGGGGACAGGGAACGGGGGTCAGATAGAGCCGTCAGGTGCGGCGTGCGGCCGGGACGGGTGCGCGCGCGAGCTTTTGCTGTACCAGAGCCAGGAGCTCTGCGGGCACGACCGGCTTCACGAGGAACTCGGCGCCCGCTTGACGGGCCTCATGCTGGAGCAGCGGATCGGCGAAGCCGGAGATGACGATCGCCGGAATCTGCGTACGGGAGAGCATGATGAGCTGCAGGCCGTTGAACTCGCCGAGCCTGATGTCGACGATCAAGAGATCCGGGGTGCGGCGCGCGAGAATCGCCCGCGCATCCTCGAACGTCGTCGCGGCCTGTGCATCGTGCCCGGCATGGCGCAGGAGCTCCACCATTCCCGCGCACGTCGTCACATCATCGTCCACGATCAGGACCGAGGCGCTCATGACGCACAGCTTAACGCAGAACGGGCTCGCGCCGGCCCGTCTAGTTCACAGAAATTGACCTGGTGGCCATGAAAAATTGCCGGGTGGCCCTAATGCTGAGGTTGCCTGAAGAGTGGCTGGCGCATTACTGTTCTCCCCATGTTGAGCCTCCTCCTGGCGATGTTCGTTGCCGCCCAGGCGCCCGCGCCCGCGCCTGCCACGCCGCCTCCACCCACTGGCCAGCCCCGCCCGGCGGCCGCCGCTCCGGCGCGGCGTCCGGCGCCGGCTGGCAGCACCTTGCAGATTCGAGTGACCGACCGGTCGGGTACGCCCGCCGCCGGCGTCGGCGTGTCCGCCGAAGGGCCGGTCCGTCGCGACGGCGTGACCGATGCCAGCGGCATCGTGCTCTTCCGCACGGTGTCGGCCGGCACCTATCGGGTGCGGGCCGAAGGCGAAGGGTTTGTGACCCTCGAGAAAGAGGTCGTGTTCAGGACCGCGCCGGTCGTGACCGACATGGCGCTCTCGGCGGCGCCTCCGCCGCCGCCGCCCCCGCCGCCGCCACCGGTGGCGGCCCCGCCGCCGCCCGCACCCGCGGTCGCCACGGGTCCCGCAGGCGAGCCGAAGAGCCTGTCGATCCCTGACATGGCGGAACGATCGCTGTCGGGACGCGACCCCGTGCGGATGTTTCCGATCGGCTGCTCCGGCATGAGCCGTTCGCAGTTGATGGTCCTTCGGGAAACGGCCGCCGCTGCCCCGGCCTCAGAAACCGAGGAGATGCTGTATCTCGTCGCCGGCGAGGCCACGATCAAGATGGGTCCGAAGGAGCAACCGCTGACGCCGGGATGGTTTGCGATCGTGCCGCGCGGCACCGAGCGCGTCGTGACGAGGCGGGGGCGGAACCCTGCCATCTTTCTGTCGACAATCAGCGGCCAGGCGTGCCCGGGCCCGGGATCGGCGGCTGGAGCGCAGCCCTGACGCCGCTGTCCCAAGGATAGCCCGGCTCCGTTGTCAGCCTGGCATCGTCGATCGGCATGCCGACGGTGAAGTGGTACAGGCTCTGGAACGCGTGCCCGCGCAGGCCGAGCACCTCGTGGACGGGCTCGTCGTAGAAACAGCCGATCCCCGTCGCGCGGGCACCTGCCGCTTCGGATTCGAGATAGAGCACCTGCCCGACGATCCCGGTTTCCCAGAACAGGTGCCGATAGAACGAGGGGCCGCAGTCCCTCAGTCCCAGATCGAAGTCCGCGAGCATGCCGAGGCTGAAAAAACCGGCGGACGCGATCTCTTGATCGCAGCTGAGACGCGCCGCGAGCGCGCGGACATCTCCCTTCGCCAGGCATTGCAGCGGTAGACCCTCGTCGATGGGTTCCCAGAGAAAGTCCGGGCGACAGGCCGCCCGCAGCCGGTCGACCGCTTCGGGAGCGCGGGGCAGCATGTAGAGACCGGGCGCGAGTCCGTCGACGCGGTGGACGAAAATCGCCAGGTGGATACGGGGCGCCCACCATTGGGCGAGCCACGGCGCGCCTGACTCGGGCATCACGCTGGCCACGAGGCGCATGAATGCTCCACGGTCGATCGCCGATCGGCCATCGAAGGAGACGGCACTTCGTCGCTGCCGCAGCAGAAGACGCGCGTCGATTCCGCGATCGGGACGGGCGTACCGCGGCGGCATTGGCGGAATCGCTGGCGGGCCACTCCGTCCGGGATCAGCCGTGGCCGCGGCCACGTCATCGATGAACGTCCACTGGACGTGGTCCTCGCTCAACTGGCTCGCCCTTCCGGACCAGCGGCCATTGCGGATTCCATCGGCGAGAAGAGCAGGCTCGGCGCGCGCCGGCTGTGGTCCGCTGGACAGGGCCAGCATGCACCCAGGCTCCTCGCGCTCGGCGTCCGTGAAGTCTTCGTCTCGATCGATGCCCGTCGCGGCCGCGATCGCTCCGTGCGGCCATTCGGGCCGCACAATCGTGCGCCATCCGCACAGCGATGCCGCCAGGCTCACGGCCGCCATGGCGTGGCCGAGATCGTGCTGGCAGTAACGAAACGCCCGCTCGCCGTACTTCCACGACTCGCGCCAGTGGATCGACGTCAGAGCGATGAGGCAAACGTCCTGCCGCGCGCCGAACGCTTCACCCCACACGCGGCCGTCAAGCGCACAGCGCAACTCGAGGGCGTGTCGGTCTGGCGCGTAGTGGTAGACCGCCGGTCCAGGGGCCAGTCCTTCCAGCGCCCCGCAGATCACATACGCCTCGGTGGGGTGGAGGTTGCCGCTCGACGGGTTCACGCGCAGCGCCCAGCGCGAAGGCCCGGACTGCTTCCACGCCGACAGCCCCAGCGAATGCCTGAGCACGTCGCCAACCGCCTGCGCAGTCAGTTCGAGCGGCGCCGGGTCCGGTGTGAACAGAGCGTCGAACGTCGCGTGCCGCGGCACGTACTGGCCCGCGGTCGCCACGGGATCCGGATAGAGCGGAAACGTTGGCGCGCCGGCGTAAATGCGGAATGGCCGCGGCTGCGACGCCCAGTCCAGGTAGCCCAGCGATCGGGCAAAGCGATTGAAGTGATGCTTCGTCCCGTCGTGGTAGCGGTGAATGGGGTCGAGGATCGCCTGATCCGCGCCCGGCTCGCCAGCCTGTGGAGAAACCAAGGCTTTAGGCGAACGGGTTCTCGTCGGCGCTTCGGCCGTAGATCACCGGGATTGGCACATCGAGCATCCGAAGGTAGACGGACAGCTGGCCTCGATGGTGATACCAGTGGTTCAGCAGGACCGTGCGCAGCAGGGCGGCGCGAGGAAGGGTCATCAGCTCGCGGGCGCCGGCTGTCATTCGCCATGGCTTCATCGCCGCGTCGGGGGTCAGCTCCGACAGGTAGGCCTCGGCGTTCTTCAGGCTGGCATCGAACGCCGTCAGGACCTCGTCGCGCGACGCCGGCTGGGGCGGCGTGAAGTCCACGGTGGAGGCGTCGAACCCGTCGAGCGCCGCGAGCCCGCAAATGGCGCCGGGAATGGTCGCGACGTGGATGGCAAGCTGCCCGAGCGTCATCGACTTCGGATGCGGCTTCCAGGTGAGCTTGTCGGGAGGGACGCGCTCGAGGACGCGCCTCGTGGTAGCGGATTCCTGGCGAAGTTCCTCGATCATGGCCTGTGACATCGGATTTGCTCCCTCGGCGCAATGCGAACGCACCCAACTGGTAGACTACTCGAATGTGGAGGGTCCGGCGGTTGAGGACGACGGTGATCGGCGCCACGGCCCCGTTGCGTCGATTCGCCGTGGCCTTGCGCGAGGTGGCGGCCGGCTTCATGACCGCGCCGCCCGGTACCTGAGGGATGAACCCAGTGTCCGCGGAGCAGGACGCACGTCGGCGCTATGACGAACGACAGCGAGCCGTCGTACGCTTGTCGGTCGGCCAACCCCAGGACCGTTCCGCTCGGTGAGCAACGTCCCCCTCGACCTGCGTGTCGTTACATCAGGACACTGCGGCCTTTCGAGACGTTTTTCCGGCCGACGATGCATCGGCCGAGCTGATGAAGCGTATGGCCTGACAGCTCAGCCCGCCGGTATTGCGTCGGGCACCGGCGTCGGGGCGGGGGAGACGGCGAAGTTCAACCGCTTGCGGAACTCGCTGCGGAGGAGCAGCAGCACCAGTCCCATCTGAAGCGCGATCGCCGCGACCGACAGATACCAGACCCACCAGAGCTGGAAGCCCGGAAGCCTCGACAGCAGGAATGCGGGGACTGCCACGAGGAGCAGGCGGACGAAGGACGCGATGAGCGACGGCATCGCATTGCCCATCGCCTGGAACATGCTCCCCGAGACGAAGATGACGCCGGACGCGATGAAGTTCCACGACGCGATGCGGAGGAACTCGTCGCCGACCGCCACGACCTCGGGGTCGTCCGAGAACAACCGGATCATCGCGGCTGGAGCGATGTGGCAGAGCAGCGCCATGACGGTCATCACCGAGGCCACGAGCAGCATCGCGGTCCGGAACGTTGCGTAGACGCGGTCGGCCTTCCGGGCACCCACGTTCTGCCCGGCGAGCGGCGCCACGGCGAAGCCCAATGCGACCGCTGGCATGAAGAGCGCCTGGATGATGCGCTGGCCCACGCCAAAGCCAGCCTGTGCGGCCGCGCCGAACGGCCGGCTCACCGCGTACACGATCACCAGGTACACCGCCATGAGCGCGAACTCGGCCCCGGCCGGCAGTCCGATGCCCAGCATCCTCCGCCAGAGCGGGATATCCGGCGTCCAGTCATGCCGCCTGAACCGCAGAAACGAACTCGCCGGGAGGAAGTAGAGCGCCAGCCAGACGGTGCCGATCGCGATGGCGATCAGGCTCGCCACGGCCGCGCCGCCGACGCCGAGCGCGGGGCTCCCGAACCAGCCGAAGATCAGCACGGGGGCGAACACGATGTTCATGATCACCGTGGCCGTCTGCACCACCATCCCGGGCTTGAAGTTGCCGGTGCCGCGCAGCGCCGCCGCCATCACCACCATCGGGAACTGCAGCCCCATCGCCGGGATGAACCAGAGCAGGTAGTCCGCGGCGAGATGCGCCGTAGGCACGTCGGCGCTGAGGCCGTTCACGTACGGCAGCCTGGCCGCCATGCTGAGCACCACGAACACGACGCCCACGACGGCCGAGAGGACGAGCGACTGGTTGAACGTGCGGAGTGCCCTCTCGCGATCGCGCTGCCCGGCGGCATGCGAGACCAGTGTCGTCGTGCCGACGCCGAGCATCTGCGTGACGGCCAGCACGATGAACATCAGGTTGCCGGAGATGCCGACGGCCGCGACGGCTTCCTTGCCGAGACGCCCGACCCAGTAGAGGTCCACCAGAATGTAGAGCGTCTGGAAGACCATCGTGACGAGCATGAAGCTCGCGGTCTTGAGAAGGTGCCGTGGGATCGATCCGGTAGTGAGATCCTGCATGGGGCTCGGCCGAGGGTCCTTTCAGCTCACGCGACCATCCTCCGAGTCTAGCGCAGAAGGCCCTCGAGGCCGGCGTCAGAAGGTTCGGCCAACCGCGCCGAGAAGACTGCGGACCTGCGGCAGATCACGATCGGTCGCGGCTTCGACCATGGCGCTCACTCTCTTAGGTTCGCGGCGCGCAGCAGGCGCCGCCTGCGGGGCTGTCCAGGACGTACAACTGTCCATACGAGCGCTGGAACTGCCTGCGGTCGCTCGCGGTGGCGGGCAGTCGTCGCAATGCGTCAACCGCTGCATTGACGACGTTCTGGACAACAGGGTCGAGCGACTTCGACACCTGGTAGTGCATCCAGACGCCGTCGCGGCGTGCTGCCACGAGCCCGGTTCGGCGCAGGTACGCGAGGTGGCGCGACACGGTCGGCTGTGGCACGCCGAGGCTGTCGTGGATGTGGCAGACGCACACTTCGTTGTTGCCGAGAAGCGCGAGGATTCGCAAGCGCGTCTTGTCCGCGAGCGCCTTGAAGACGTCCTCCAGGTGGTCGATGGCCGCCGTCTGCATCTTCGGAGTTGAGCGGGTCATATATTTGCCTTGACGAATATATCACAGCACTATATATTCGCAAAGACGAATATATTGGAGGTCAGTGCAATGGATACGGTCAAGGAAGTGGTCCAGCAGAAATACGGCGAGGCGGCGCTTCAGGCCCGCGGCGGGCAAAAGGCGGGGTGCGGCTGCGGCACGTCCGCCTGCTGCGGGTCCGATCCCATCACCTCGAATCTCTACGACGAGGCGCAAGCCGCGGCAATTCCGGCAGAAGCGATGCTCGCGTCGCTCGGCTGCGGCAACCCGACTGCGCTGGCCGAGCTCAATGCGGGCGAGGTCGTGCTCGATCTGGGCTCCGGCGGCGGCATTGACGTCCTGCTTTCGGCAAGACGTGTGGGTCCCACCGGCAAGGCGTACGGCCTCGACATGACGGACGAGATGCTGGCGCTCGCTCGGGACAACCAGGCGAAGTCCGGGCTGACGAACGTCGAGTTCCTGAAGGGCGAGATCGAGCACATCCCTCTGCCCGACAACTCCGTCGACGTCATCATCTCGAACTGCGTGATCAACCTCTCCGCCGACAAGGATCGCGTCATCGCGGAAGCTTTCCGAGTGCTGAAGCCAGGAGGACGGTTCGCCGTATCCGACGTCGTGGTCAGGGGCGAGGATGTTCCTGCCGCCGTGCGCCGAAGCATGGAGCTCTGGGTGGGTTGCATCGCCGGAGCTCTCGAAGAGAAGAGCTACCGGGAGAAGCTGGCCGGAGCGGGGTTCGACGCGATCGACGTCGAACCGACCCGGGTGTACCACGCTGCGGACGCGCGGCACTTTCTTGCCGAAGCCGGGCTCGCGGATGAAGACACGCTTGCGCAGATTGACGGCCGCTTCATCAGCGCGTTCATCCGGGCCCGAAAACCCCTTACCGCAAGAAGCTGCTGCGGCCCCACGTGTTGCCCCTGACATCAGTGCGGAGGCGCCACATCCGCGCGGCAGGTCTCCTGTTCACGCTTCTCTGCTGCACAGGTCGCCTGCACGCGCAGCCGGGAAGCGGCTCCAGACACCGCCGTCGCCCTACGACCGAATCTGGAGGTTCACCGAGTGGTACGGGGACGACTCGAACCCTGTGGTTCAGCGCGTGCTGTTCACTGGCCGATACCAGCACGAGTTCACGACTCTCGATGCGGACCAGGGCGAACGAACCGAGTGGAATGTCCGCCGCATGCGGCTAGGACCCAGGGTGACGTTGTTTCGGAGCTTCACGTTTCACGCCGAGGTCGATCTCAACCCCCAGGAAGCCGATCCGCTCTACGTGCGCCTCACCGACATGTACGTGCAATGGACCAGGAACGCGCAATGGTCGCTGACAGTAGGCAAGCACGGCGCTCCGTTCACTCTGGACGGCGCGACGTCGTCCAAGGAGCTTCTGACCATCGATCGGAGCAATCTCGCCAACAATATCTGGTTTCCGCAGGAGTACATGCCGGGCGTCAGCGTGTCTGGCCGACGGGCGCCCTGGATCTACAGAGGCGGCATCTACTCATCAGGCGAAGCCAACCGCGAGTTTGGCGAGTTCACTGGCGGCGTGTTCGCGCTCGGCGTCCTCGGCTATGACTTCGCGAAGTCGCTGGTCGCGAAGGAAGCGGTCCTGACCGGGAACTATGTCTACCAGCATCCCGATGCCGATAACACGTTCACGAGGCAGCTGGAACATGTCGCCTCAGTCAACTTCAAGTACGAGGTCGATCGGTGGGGCGTACGGTCGGACCTGTCCGCGGCGAAGGGATACCTGGGTCAGAGCGACATGTGGGGCCTGACGGCCATGCCATTCATCAGCGTCACCAGCCATCTCCAGTTTGTTGTCCGCTACACGTTTCTCGAGAGCAGTGATCCGGGTGGCTTGCGGCTCGCCACTTACGAGAACAGCGTGGTCGAGGGCCGCGGCGACGAGTACAACGAGTGGTATCTGGGCGCGAACTACTACTTGTACGGTCACAAGCTCAAGATCCAGAGCGGCGTGCAGTTCGCAGACATGAACGACTCCACCGGGACCGCCGGCGCCTACTCCGGCGCATCGTGGACGACGGGCATACGCGTCGGATGGTAGGGAGCTGGTGCGGAGCCCGACTCAGTGTGCTGTTCGGTCTGTGATAAGTCGATTATTGAGTCGATTTGATGCGGGTCAGCGACTTGGCTAGAATCCTAGCCGAGGCACGTGACATGAACACACGAACAGGGCTCTCCGGGTCAGGCGTCGTCGTGCTTGCCGTCCTCGCTGGCGGCGGGGTTGGCGCCACGGCGCAGGCGCCCGCGGCGGTGGCGAGAGTGCTGACGGTCGCCAACAATGGCAAGACGGTCACGATTGCGGCAGCCGACCTGAAGACCCTGCCCAGGGCCCGCGCGGAGATCAAGGACGAGGGCCGTACGGTCGTTTACGAGGGTGTGCTGGTGGCCGAGGTGCTCAAGCGTGTTGACGCTCCGCTCGGCACCGCCATGCGCGGCGATGCGCTGACCACGTTCGTTGTTGCCACAGCGACGGACGGCTACCAGGTCGTCTTCTCGCTTGCGGAGCTCGATCCTGCGCTCAGCGGCAGCGAGATCATCGTGGCCGACTCGGCGGACGGCAAGCCACTCGTCGAGAAACAGGGCCCGTTCAGAGTCGTGGTGCCGCGCGATGCCCGGCCGACGCGCTCGGTTCGGATGCTCGACCGGCTGGAACTCACCCGGGTCAGGAAGTAAAGACCGGATGCCACGGTGGGCCATATGTATCGTGCTGCTTGGGGCCGTTGGCCTGAGGCAAGGCGGCATCGCGCAGGGCCGCCCGATCGTCGCCGCCGCGTCCGACCTGAACTTTGCGCTCACCGAGATTGCAGATCAATTCGCACGCGAGCAGAACCAGCGCGTGGAGCTGGTGTTCGGCTCCTCAGGAACACTCGCGCGCCAAATCCGTGACGGGGCGCCCTTCGAACTGTTCCTGTCCGCAGACGAAGCCTTTGTCGAGGAACTTGTCGGGGTGGGGCTCACCCGCGATTCCGGAACGCTTTATGCCGTGGGACGGATCGTGCTGTTCGCACCAACTGGCTCGCCACTGAATCCGCACGACGGACTTGACGGTTTGGCCCGATTGCTGGTCAGCGGCCGAGTGTCGCGGTTCGCAATTGCCAATCCCGAGCACGCTCCGTATGGACGCGCCGCAGAGGCCGCCTTGCGCAAGCGCGGCTTGTGGAATGACCTGCAGCCGCGGCTCGTGTTCGGCGAGAACGTCTCTCAGGCCGCGCAATTCGCGACGACCGGCAATGCTGTGGGTGGCATCATTGCGTATTCGCTCGCGCGGGCGCCCAACCTTCAGAGCTTGGGCACCTATGCGCTGATTCCCGACGCCGATCATCCGCCCCTGCAGCAGCGGATGGTGCTCCTCAAGCGAGCCGGTTCGGTGATGGAGCGCTTCTACCGCTATCTTCAGGACGCACCAGCCCGGGCCATCCTTGCACGGTACGGGTTCACGCTGCCGAAGTAGCATCGAAATTCCATGGATTGGCCCGCACTCCGCGTTTCGTTACAGCTCGGCGTCTGGACGGTTCTGCTGCTGTTACCGGCCGGCATCTGGGCAGGCCACCAGTTGGCCACACGACAGTTCCGCGGCAAGGCGATCGTCGAAGCGCTTGTCGCAATTCCGCTCATCCTGCCGCCGACGGTCCTGGGCTTCTACCTGCTAGTCAGCTTCAGCGCACGCTCGCCGCTCGGCGGGGCGTTCGAGCGCGTCATGGGAGACACACTGGCGTTCTCATTTCCAGGGCTGGTGATTGCCTCTGCGATCGCCAACATCCCCTTCGTCGTGCAGCCGATTCAACGTGCGTTCGAGGCCGTGCCTGTCGACGTCCGCGAGGCAGCGGCCTGCTGTGGGCTGACGCCCTGGCAGCGCTTCCTGCGCATCGAGGGCCCACTCGCGTGGCCAGGGATCCTTACAGCAGCCATTCTGACCTTCGCTCACACCCTCGGCGAGTTTGGTGTGGTGTTGATGGTCGGGGGCAGTATTCCAGGACAAACCAGGACGTTGAGTATTGCGATTTACGATCGGATGCAGGCCTTTGATGACTACAGGGCGGGTGTCATGGCTGCGACGCTGCTTATTACGGCCGTTGCGGCTTTGATGCTGACCACCGCGCTGTCTCGCCGGATCGTCGGCCGCCGTGGCTGAACGCGCTCTGTCGGTCGACGCTCCGTCAGCCCGGTCCCATCCCGCTCGACGTGTCGCTGACCTGCGGCGCAGGCGACGTGCTGGCGATCTTCGGGCCGTCGGGCAGCGGCAAGTCGACGATCCTGCGCAGCATCGCCGGGCTGTATCGGCCCGGGCACGCCACCGTGCGCGCCGGCGGCGACCTCTGGACCGATACCGCAACGGGCGCATTCGCCCCTCCGCATCGCCGCGCCGTGGGGTTCGTCTTTCAGGACTACGCGTTGTTCCCGCACATGACCGCCCTCGGCAACGTCATGTCGGCGCTGGGCCACCGGCCAAGAGCGGAACGGCGCCCCCGGGCCGAACGGTTTCTGGCCCAGGTCCATTTGTCCGGGCACTTCGACCGGCGCCCGAGCGAGCTCTCTGGCGGCGAGCGTCAGCGGGTCGCATTGGCGCGCGCGCTGGCGCGCGAGCCCGCCGTGCTCCTGCTGGACGAGCCGTTCGCCGCTGTCGATCGCACGGTGCGGCGGCATCTCCAGGACGAGGTCAATGCGCTTCGTCGGACGCTCGACATCCCGCTCATCCTCGTGACGCACGACTTCGACGACGTCGTGCGGCTGGCGACGCACTTGTTGATCCTCGAGAACGGGCGCGGGATCGCCAGCGGACCGTTGCAGACGCTCATGAGCCGTCCCGATCTGACCTGGCTGCGCGAAGCGGTCGGGTTGGGCACCGTGTTCGATGCGACGGTGACGCGCACTTATTCGTCGCGCCGCCTCGTGGAGCTGACCTTCGACGGCGGCACCTTGCTGGCGTCGGCACCGGCAGTGCTGGTTGGCTCGACCGTGCGGCTGCGCATCCCGGCGCGGGAGGTGATTCTGGCGACACGGGCACCCGAGGGAGTGAGCCTCCACAACGTGCTGCAGGGCACGGTCTCCGCGGTCCATATCGAGCCTGCGGTCGATCACGCCATCGTCCAGCTGAGGGTGGGGAACGTCCGGCTCCTTGCGGAAGTGACCCTCGATGCTGTTTCCGCCCTCGGCATCGTGGAGGGCCAACAGCTCCACGCGCTCGTCAAGTCGGTGTCGATCGACGTTCTTGCCGGCGATGGCGCCGTTGAAAACAAATAGCTATTAAAGCCGAATCAAGCCGATTTGAATATCGGCTCAAACCGATCTAAAGTCTTCTGGTTTCTGGAGGCTCGATGATCGGATTGGCACGCGTGTGCCTTGCGGGGCTGCTTGCAGTGGCGCCGTCGGCGGCACAAATCGGCGGGGGAGCCCTGACGGGCGACATCCTGGACCAGACGTCGGCCCAGTTGCCTGGTGTGACGGTCACTGTGACCTCGGTCAGCACCAACCTGTCGCGCATGTCCGTGACAGGACCGGACGGCCGCTACGTCGTGCCCGGGCTGCCGTCAGGCCTCTATCGCGTGCGCGTGGAGCTGAGCGGCTTCCGGCCGTTGACCCGAGAGGGCATCCGGCTGGCCACAGGAGAAACCGTCAGGCTCGACCTTCGGCTCGAGGCCGGTCTTGCGGAGTCAGTCACTGTCACCGCGGATGCCTCGGCTCTTCGGAGCGAGACCTCGTCGCTCGGCCAGGTAATCGAGAACCGCAAGGTCGTCGATCTGCCGCTCAACGGCCGCAGCTTTATCACGCTGGCCGGCCTCGCACCGGACGTGGCGCTGCCGCCAGGATCCTTGCTGCCGCGGATCAACGGCGGCCGGCCGAGAACGAACGAATACCTGTTCGACGGGATCTCGGTCCTGCAGCCCGAGCCCGGCCAGGTCGCGTTCTTTCCGAACGTGGACGCGATTCAGGAGTTCAAGATCGAAACCAACAGCCCGCCCGCAGAGTTCGGCCGCTTCAACGGCGGCGTCGTGAACCTCACGACGAAAGCCGGCAACAACACGCTGCGCGGCAGCCTGTTCGAGTTCTTCCGCAACCAGTCGCTCAACGCCAGGAACTTCTTCGCCTCGACCAACCCGGTCAAACCCGCGTACCGCCGCAACCAGTTCGGCGGCGTCGTCGGGGGGCCCATCAGAAAAGACCGGACATTTTTCTTTGCCGACTATCAGGGCCAGCGCCAGACGATCGGCCGAACGGTCATCTCGACGGTTCCAACCATTCTTCAGCGGCAGGGCGTGTTCACCGAAGCGATCGCCGGCCGGGTGCCGGCCATCTACGATCCGGCCACGGGAGCCGGCCCCACGCGGACGCCGTTTCCCGGCAACACGATTCCACTCGAACGCATGGACCCCGTCGCGCGGTCGCTTCTCGACCGCTATCCGCAGCCGACGAGCGCCGGCACGGCCAACAACTACCGGCGGGTCGCGGACGAGGCCGTGGACCAGGATCTGGTCAGCGTGCGCATCGACCATCGCGTGACGAACCGCGACCAGATCTTCGGGCGGCTCACGCGCCTCGGGGAAGCGTTCGTTCCCGTGACCCCTCTGCCGGATGGTGACGGTGTGACCACGGGCACCCTCGGCCCGCAGAACACGACATCCTGGTCGTTTGCCTCGAGCTACCAGCGCGCCATCTCGAGCAACATCTTCAACGAGCTGCGCATCGGCGACACCAGGCGGTCCGTTTCACGATCCGCCGCGCAGCTGAGCGGGTCGGCCTCTTCGATTCTCGGCATTCCAGGCATTCCGTCCTACGCGCAGTTTCCCAATACGGTGCCGACCTTCACAATCGCCGGCTATCAACAGCTCGGGTCGCCGGCCAACACCGCGACTGACTTCAGCACCAGCGTCACGCAGGTCGCTGACTCGCTCACCTGGCTGAAGGGCCGGCACAACCTGAAGATGGGGGCGGACCTCCGGTGGGAGCGCCTCAACGTCGTGCAGCCGCCGTCGCCGACCGGCGCGTTCAACTTCACGGCCCTCTTCACGAACCTTCCTGGCACCGCGAACACCGGCACGCCGTTCGCCAGCTTTCTGCTCGGCCAAGTCGAGCGGTTTTCGATCGACCTGCAGCAGGAAGAGATTCGCAACCGCGCGAGCTTCCAGGAGTACTTCGTGCAGGACGACTGGCGCGTGTCTGACCGGGTCACGATCAACGCCGGCCTTCGCTACACCCTGAACTTTCCCTCGACCGAGGAGAGCGATCAGGTCGGCATCTTCAACCTCCAGACGCAGCAGCTCGAGTACGCGGGGAAGAACGGGCAGCCTCGCGCAGCCCGCCAGCTACACAAAAACAACTTCGGCCCACGGCTCGGCATCGTCGGCCGGGTGACCGAGCGTACGGTGGCTCGCGTCGGCTACGGCATGATCTGGATCGAGATGGCGGGCATCACGACGCCGTTCACGACGCCGTCGTTTCCGTTTCTTCAGACCGTGTCCCAGCGCACGCTCGACAGCCTCAATCCGGCCTTCGTGCTGGCCACTGGCCCTCGGGTCGTGCCTGTGCCGTCCACGCCGGACGCGGGGTTGGGACAGGGGGTGTTCTCGGTCGATCGGGACCTCGGCTCGGGCTACGTGCAGCAGTGGAACGCGTCGGTGCAGCGCGAGCTCACCTCGAACCTGTCGGTTGAAGTGGCTTACGTCGGCTCGAAGATCACACACGTCGGCATCCCGGACACCAACCTGAACCAGCTCACGGTCGAGCAGCTGGCGCAAGGGTCACCGCTGCTGGTCAGCGTAGAAAATCCGTATTTCGGCCAGGTCCCGCGGTCGTCGTCCATCGGCGATCCCACGATCCCCGTGAATCAGCTGATGCGGCCGTACCCGAAGTACACGACGGTGAGTCTGTACCGGAACAATGTCGGGACGACCTTTTATCAGGGCGCGTACGTGAAGCTCGAACAGCGATTCTCAGGAGGGCTGTCCTATCTCGTGAGCTACACGCGATCGAAGCTCGTGGACGACGCCTCGTCAGTGTTCGACGCGTCGATCCTCACGGGGCCGGTCGCAAACTACCCGGTTGCTGACACCTTCAATCGCAGCCTGGAGCGCGATTACTCGACGGGGGATATCCCGCACATCTTCGTGTCGTCAGCGGTCTGGGACCTGCCCTTCGGGCGGACCCGGCAGCATCCGACGAGCGGGTGGGTCGGCGCCCTCATCAACGATTGGACGGTCGCGGGCGCCCTCGCCTTGCAGTCGGGGATCCCGATCGCCGTCGCTCAGGCCACAAACAGCAACAGCTTCGCGGGCTTTGGCACCCAGCGTCCCAACCTCACGGGCGATCCCGAGCTTCCCGACGATGAACGCACCGTGAGCCGGTGGTTCAACACAGGGGCATTCACGTTGGCGCCGCAGTTCACCCTCGGGTCGAGCTCGCGCAACCCCATTCGCGGCCCTGGGTACAGGAACCTCGACGTGGCGTTTATCCGCCGCGTGAATCTGCAGAGGGGCAATGCGCTCGAGGCTCGCGTCGAGGTGTTCAACCTGACCAACGCGCCGCCGCTTGGCGCGCCCAACGGCACGTTCGGGTCGGCGGCCTTCGGCAGCATCACGACCGCGGGCGATCCCCGGGTGGTCCAGCTTGCGCTGAAATTCCTGTTCTAGGAATCTCCGCGCGCGGCCTAGAACGCGTTGACGACCTGGCCTCCGGCACGCGCCATCTCGCGCGCGAGCCGCTGATGGTGATAGTGCATGGCGCAGCGGATGAGGTAGCCGAGGACGAACCCGGGATCGCGCCGCGCCAGCGTCTGCTCGCGGACCTCACGACGGTAGCGCGCTCGCAGGTCCGGGTCCTCCACTCGGCGCATCAGCCGGACGAACAGGCGCTGCCGCGCGGACCAGATTCCTGGCCTGTGCTTTCGCACGGGCGAGCGGGTGGCGTTTCCAGTAGCGGGCGCGCGCTGGAGCAAACGGCGCCGCCGTGCTCCCGAGGCCGGCCGCCAGCCGCTCGAAGTACGCGTCGGGGCTGTAGATGTTCTCCATCAGCCGAACGAATCCATCGCGCAGGGCCGCCCGGGTGAGCCTGGCCGGGATCACATTGGTCCCGAAGGCGGAATCATCGTCGGGGTCGAGGCGGCCATCCGCTTCCAGCCTGTCGAAGAGGGGGGTCTTGGGGATGGCGAACAGCATGCCGATCATGGCCTGCGCGATGCGGGCCTCGCGCAGGAACTCCTCCTGAGCCGCGAAGATGGTCTCGTCGTCGTGGTCAAAGCCCACGATCATGCCTGACCAGACCTCGAGGCCCGCTTCCTGAATGGTCCGAACGCGGTCCACCACCGTGCGGCCCGCCTTCAGGTTCTGGTATTTCAGCGTTTCGACCAGCGACGCTTCGTTGGGGCTCTCGATGCCGACAAAGACGCTCAGGATGTTGGCGTCGAGCATGAGCCGCATCAGACGCTCGTCTTCGGCGAGATCGAGAGATGCCTCTGTGACGAAGATGAACGGAAAGCCATGGGCCTCCTGCCAGGCCGCCAACGCCTCGAGGAGGGGAGCGACGGCCTTCTTGTTGCCAATCAGGTTGTCGTCCACGATGAAGACAATCTCCATGCCGCGGGCGTGGAGATGCGTCGAGCTCGCTGGCGATCTGCGCGGCGGTCTTCAGTCGCGGCCGGCGGCCGAACGTGACGATGATGTCGCAGAACTCGCACTGGAAGGGGCACCCCCGGGAGAACTGGATGCTGCCGAAGAGGTAGTGCTGCATCTCCAGAAGGTCGTATCTGGGGGCCGGCACCTTGGTCATGTCGGTGCGGTTCGCCTGCTCGTAGCGCGGACACGTCGCGCCCTGCCGCCAGTCGTCGAGAAACTGCGGCCAGGTCTCTTCCGCCTCGCCGACGAAGATGACCGGCGCGAGGTCTCCAAAATAGCGCTCGTGCACGCTCACCCACGGCCCACCCACCACGACAAACGCGTCGCGCCGCCTCAGCTCCGAGAGGATCGCGCGCATCCTGGCGCGCTGCACGCTCATGCCGGTCAGGCCCACGATGTCGGCGCGTGCGATGCGGTCGAAATCGAGAGGGTGAACGTTCTCGTCGAGAATGGTGACGTGGTGTTCTGGAGGCGTTAGGGCCGCCAGGAGCGGCAGGCTCGCCACCGCCATGGCCGTCCGCTTGCCGAAGAGCGGGAGCGCGTGTTCGAGCCCCCAGTACGACGGCTCGAACCGTGGATTGATGAGAACGATGTCAGCGGCGTGGTTCACCGTGGCCATGGAGCGCCGAGCGAGGCAAGTTCGAGAGCCAGTGCCCCGATCAGGTCACGGTCTGCGGCGCCCGCCCGAGGCTTGATGAAGATCTCGAACACGGCGGCCGGGGTGGCTCCGACGTTCTTGAAGCCGTGAGGCGTGCCTCGCACCATGAAATACGCTTGACCCGACTGCGCGGTGACTGCGGGGCTGCTGTTCATCGAGAGCTCCAGGGTCCCCTCGATGGGTATCCAGAGGTGAAAGTCGACATCATCGTGCGTGTGCGTGCGGCGTGTCGCTCCCGGCTGAATCTCGACGCGGGATACGCGAACCTCGGCGCGGTCGATCAACCGCGTCGGCCTGACGCCAGGATCTGCCTCGGGGCCTGGTGTCTGCGCCGAAGCCGCCCGGCACACAAGCACGGCCAGCACCACACCCGCCGCTGCCAAGGATTGCCTCATCGTGACGCCTCCTCCATGCGGTTCCGCAGTTCCTTCTTACGCCTTTCTGTGGATCTTTGGAACCCATAACCTGAACCCTTGTCGTCACCTCCGTTGTCTCGGGCCGAGATCGGCCAGGTGATACTCACCGGGCGCCGCCGTCGTGGCAAAGCCTTCGGCCACCAGCGCACGGTTGCCCAGCCCCGCATCGGGGCGGGACAAGCCGGTCACGCGGGCCAGCTCGCCAGGGAGCGTCATTCCCGCACCCACCAGAAACGCGCGCGCGATCTCCCGGAGGGCCACCGCGCGGCTCACGCGCCGGCGTAGTCCCTCTGGAAACCGGCCGACGCCGAGCGTCCAGATGTAGGTGAACTTCGGCTGGTAGAAGACCTCGCTCGGCACCACGATCATCGCCGCTTGAAGTTCGTCGAGAGCCGCGGTGAACGTCTTGCGATCCTTCACACCGCTGTCTTCGCGCAGGTCTCCCGTCGCCATCTCCCATTCCCTGCGCAGGACGCGCAGGATCGCCTGTGCGGGACGGCTCAGGCGCCGGGCCTCGTCGGCCTTGCGTACGCCCCAGATCGCGTGAAAGTGGGGAATCATCCGAGGCGCGAGGAACATGGTCTTTCCACGCGCGAGCTTCGCGTAGTACACCTTCCCGCGGGCGATGATCTCGTCCTTGAGCACCCAGGTCAGCGACGCTTCGGGATCCTTCTGAACGTTGCGGGGCATGACGGCGTCGCGGCGGCCGCAGACCGCGACGTAGAGCGACGGCCCCGGCCGGCGCGAGTCGGTCAGGCACGCGACGAAGCCGGCCTGCTCGATGAAGCGCTCCGCCTCGAAGGCGGTCGCGATCTGGCGCGCGCCTTCGCGGCACCACTGCTCGTCACGGTAGTCTTCGATGTCGGGGGGAATGGTCGGCCTGGGTCTCACGCGCGTCCCTGAGCCATTGTGCGGCATCGCGATACCGCGGCTCAATCACGCCGCGCATCAGGGCGTACGGTCGCGACCCCGGTCCGCGATGAGCGCACGCCAGAGCACCGCATGGACGTAGCGGATCTCCTCGTCCTCCAGGCCCTCGCCGAAGCGCGTCAGACCGAGCCGGCGGGACTTGACGGTGATGCCCCGCCCCTTGACGAACCGCTTGAGCGCGTTCAGGACCCGCTGGGTACGAGGGCCTACAGAGGGAGATCCACCGTGCCGCTTGCCGAAGGCGATCACCTGATCGTCCACGGCGCGGTCAGCGGACTCGACCAGCGACTGCTTCGTGCTGTAGTCCAGATCCAGGATCTCGGCGGCCGGGATGTTCGCGATGGTGCGCGTCTTCCAGGCGCCCTTTTCCCGGACCGCGATGCCCTCGTCGGTCACGGTCACGCCTGTATGCCCCCAACGCGACCGCAGAAAGCCTCCGAGCGCCATGCTGGCGGGAATGACGCCAAAGCCGACGACCAGGAACGCGAGGAAGACCCAGCCAACCGGCTCAGGGGTCCGTGTTTGCCGGAAGAACTGCAGGAACGAGCTGAAGAAGAGAATGGGGACGGCGGCCGGCGCCAGAAGTAAGACGGCGGCGACCGGGTGCGTACGAGGCCTGGGGATCACGATGCGGACCGAGCCGCCCTCCTCGTGAACTTCACTGCGCGCTGTCGGTGGCCGCTCGACACGCGGTGCCGGCCGGTGCTGGTTCAGGAGCCGGTCCCGCAGCGGTCGTCCGGCCTCGTCTCCGGCCAGCCGCACCGGATGATCGGTCGAGGCATCGATCAGGTCGAGCTGAAGGTGGGAGGCGATCGCTGACGCCGATGTCAGCCCGTCGGCATACTGCGAAAAGCTGCACAACCGCAGCCCCGGACCCGCACCCGCTCGCAGGGTGACGGGAAACTGGTCCGAGGTGTCGGAGTCTCCCTCGACAAATCCCAGTTCAACCGAGGAGTAGGAGCCGAGAGGCGTCGTCAGCGTGCGCATCGGCCAGAGCAGGCCCCACTCTTTGATCAGCTGACGATCGGTCGAATCGATGGTGGTCCAGCTTCGTCCGAAACACCAGGCCGCCGCCGACCAGCGTGAAGACGATGCCCATCACGCCCAAGAGGAGCCAGGTCCAGCGGGTGACCTCGCCGTCGTTGCTCATCGGCACGATGCCGAGGCCGGCCAGCATCATGAAGATACCGGCGCCGAAGAAGGGAAGTCCGAACACCGAGAGGCATCCGCCGCCTTCACGGATCTGCAGGCGGCCCGGCGCGACGAGCCGCACGGACGGGGTCATGCCTCAGGTATCGGCGCCGCCGGCGTGCGAAGACATGGCCGAACCGGTTCGAAGAGATGGCGGGGAAGGGCGTTGGCTGTCGCTAGTGAGGCACGTCTTCAACGAGGTCGAAGCCCAGGGCGTACCATCTTGAGACGTCTACTGACGAGCGTCTTCGAAGACATCGCCGGGTACACAACAGGTGTACCCACAAGAACCAAAGCAGCAGCGTCCGACCGTCCTCGGCGCCACCGGCCTGAACCAGGTCCATCCGCCACCCGTCGCCGTCAAGAGAAGCGGGCATGTGCAGCGTGCCGCTGAGAACAACGCCGGGCGGCGCGACGACGAGGCGGATGTTCCGATCGCCGCTCAGGAGCCCGGAGAAGGTCCCCGCAGGGAGCCGCAGTCGATGGACCCGGCCACGTCGGCCCCTCGCTGCGAATCGAAACGCAGGTGGCAAAGGGTTCCAGTGCGCACTCTCCAATCTGTGAGAGCGCGATCCTCGAGTGTCGAGACCAGAATCGATCCGACCTCCGTGTCGGCGCGGCCAAACCGGTCAACCACGGTCAGGCGTGGCGTGTACCGTCCTTCTTCTTCGATCGGGTGAACGGCGACCGACTCTGTGCTGACCTGACCATCGCCGAACTCGATGAAGTACGTAAGGCCGTCGCCTCGCGATCCAGATCCGTCGAAGCGTATCGGGCTGAAGCCGCGAATCGCGAATGGCGCGCCGAAGCTGAAGTAGCGATGGTTCAGCACGGCGTCGGGCGGTGGACCAGTCGGCTCGCCGTCCGCCGGTCGAAACGCGAGGCGTTGCCCGTCCGCCGGTCCGCCAATCGCACGCAGTTCGAGCGAGGTCGATGGGCCCAGAACGCTTGGGAGCACCCCTTCAAGGGCCACAAACGCGGGATCCTCGAACGCGAATCGCAGCGTCCGCGGCGGCACGAGTTCGCCGGTGACCGGACGATCGGGTTGATTGGGCCGTCCCGCGAACCCGCGCACTGTGGCGCCAGCCTGCGACGTCACGCTCAGTCGCCGGACCATCACGTCGCGGGAGCTATGGCTGTAGGCTGCGTGCAGCCACGCGCCTGCCACGGACTGGACCGCAAGAGCTCTTGATGCTGCGGCGGTCCGACCCGCGGCGTCTGTCACCGTCACGCTCGCCGTGTAATTGCCCGGTGTACTGTAGACGTGACGGCCCGTTGGTGTGCTGACGGTCGAGCCGTCGCCGAAGTCCAGGTGGTAGGTGAGTGGTCCGCTCCCGGTCGAACCGGTCGCGTCGAGTGTCACCTCGCTGACGGCGGCAATCGCGTTCTCCGATCCGAGGCTGTCGATCGTCAGGGCGACCCGCGCAGCTGGGCTCGTCGCCAGTGCCTGGCCCGGGCGTGGCTGTCGGTTTTGTCGGCGAGGCGCCGCCACACCCGATCGCTAGAGCACTGATGACCAGCCAGATGCAGTGTTTGCTCATTCGCGCACCGAAACTCTGGGCTGTCCTTCGACTCGCGCTGCTCGCTCAGGGCATTCGACTGGAGGACGGCCTGCCATGAGCGAGCCTGCGGCTGGCCTTCGCGAGGCGCAGGCGAGTCGAATGGTGACCCGGGCGGGGATCGAACCCGCGACCCTCTGATTAAAAGTCAGATGCTCTACCACTGAGCTACCAGGTCCTTCGAGGGCAGCGGTGCGACCGCGAGTCGGCAGCGCGAACATTCATTATACTGTTCGGCGGCATGACGAAGGACGCCGCCCGCCTCGTGCTGGTCGTCGAGGACGACATCTCGGTGCGCCGGCCGCTCGTGAAGTTCCTCGAGATGCACGGGTTCTCGGTGGTCTCGGCCGAAACCGCCGACGATGGGCTCGAGGCGCTGCGCGCGAACCACGGTTCGCCGCGGCGGTCGTCGATCTGCGGCTTCAAACGCGGGTCGGGACGCGACGTCGTGGTGTCGGTTGCCGCCGACGTGCCGGTGATCATCTTCTCGGGCGTGCCGTCGGAGTCGGCGGAGCTCGAACGCGTCCGGCCGAGGACGCGGCTCATCGAGAAGCCCTACTCGCTGGTGCTGCTGCGTCGAGGCCCTCGAGGAAATGCTCGCCGCCGGTTCAAGCCTGCCGTCCTGACCCGCCGGGCCGGCCGCCGCGATGCGCACGCTCCACATCGCCAACGGCCATCAGCTCACATCACTCATCGAGCAAACGGCGATTGGCGGGGAAACGTCGGTCTGGGCCGATCCGCTGCACGATGGTCCGGTGCCTGCCGGGCTCTCGGACGCCGCGCTTCGCGCCGTGCGCGCCGCGTATCTTGCCGGCGAGTATGCGGTCGAGCCCGTGCTGGCAGGAGTTGACGGCCTGGAGCGACGCGCTCGACCGCAGGTCGGCCTTCGACGAACTGGTGCTGTGGTTCGAGCACGATCTGTTCGACCAGCTGAACCTGCTCCAGGTGCTCGACCGCATCGGGGGCTCGCCGCGTGCCCGATCGCGCCTCGTCTCGATTCGCGAGCTGCCCCGGCCGTGCGTCCTTCAAGGGGATGGGCGAGCTCTCGCCGAAGGACATCGCGGCGCTCTACCACACTCGCCAGCCGCTGCCTGCGCGCGCATTCGTGGCGGCTGCCGAGGCGTGGCGGGCATTCCGCAGCCCTGATCCTCGAGACATCGAGATCTTCCTGGCCGGCGACCCATCGGCGCTGCCGTTTCTGGCCGACGCGCTGCGAAGGCATCTGCAGGAGTTTCCGTCGTCCCACAGCGGGCTGTCCCGCTCGGAGCGCCGCCTCGTGGAGCGGCTGGATCACAGTCCACAGGAGATCCGCGTGCTGTGGCCGCGAATGTGGGAAGGCGAAACGGCGTACTACATCACCGACGGCAGCTTCTGGCAGCTCGTTCAACGACTGGCTACGGCTACGCCGGCTCTCCTGAGCGTCGAGCGGGCCCGCGAGGATGATCGAATGCCGCCAGCCGGACAGGCGGCGCTGACTCTGAAGGGACGTGCGGTCCTCGAGGGCACGGCGGATAGGATTCACCTGTGCGGCATCGACACGTGGAGGGGCGGCGTCCACCTCGCCGGGCGCGGTCCGCTCTGGCGCTGGAATCCGGACACGACGGAGAAGCTTAGCCCGCTAGTTCTTAGTGAGGTCCTTAGGCCGTCCTTCGGACTCGGCATCCTAGAGGATCTTCATGCCGAGCGCCGACAGCGCGAGCTCGGTGCCGAGCTGCGCCGTCGCGTTGCGCACGTCGAGCGTCGGGTTCACTTCGACGAGGTCGAGCGAGGTCAGCTGGCCCGAGTCGGCGACGATCTCCATCACCATGTGCGCCTCGCGGTAGTCGAGCCCGCCCTTGACCGGCGTGCCGACGCCGGGCGCGATCGACGGATCGCAGACGTCCATGTCGAACGAGACGTGGATGCCGGCCGTGCCGTCTCCGGCGATGGCCACCGCCTGCTCGATGACCGCCGCGATGCCCTGACGGTCGATGTCCTTCATCGTGAAGACGTGGACCTTCGAATCACGCACCAGCTGCTTCTCGCGCTCGTCGAGGTTGCGGACGCCGATGAGCACCGTGCGGGCCGGCACGCACCTTCGGGCCGAAGCCGCCAAGGCCGGACAGCTCGCCGGCTCGTTGCCGAGCAGCGCCGCGAGCGGCATGCCGTGCACGTTGCCGCTCGTCGATGTCGTCGGCGTGTTCATGTCGCCGTGCGCATCGATCCACAGACAGGCCGATCGGACGCTTCTGGCTCTTCCTCGCCCACGCCGACGCCGCCGCCACCGACCCGGCGCCGAGGCTGTGGTCGCCGCCGAGGACGATCGGCAGTGCCCCGGCGTCGAGCGACGCGAGCGCGGTCAGGTACAGCTTCTCGCAGACCTTGGCGATCTCGCGGACGTACTTCTTCCGGTCGTCGCGCGGCTGCTTGGTCTCGGCGATCGGCGCCGGCAGGTCGCCCTTGTCGCTCACGGGGCAGCCGAGCGCGGCCAGCCGTTCGCCGAGGCCGGCGATACGAAACGCGGACGGCCCCATGTCCACGCCACGGCGCCCGGCGCCGAGATCGAGCGGCACGCCGATGAGATGCACGCTTCGCATGGTCGTGTCCTGCTATCGCAGCTTGAGCGAGACCGACATGCCTTCGCCGGAGGGCGACACGATGGTCGTCAGCACCGCCGGATTGGCGTGAATGGCGTCGAGGAAGTCGCCCATCTCGCTGCGTTTGTTGACGACGTTGTGGCCGAGAAAGAGGCCCCGCGATGCGAGGCGGGGCAGCACCAGGTCGAAGAACTGCTTGTAGTCGCGCTTCCACGCGTCGAGGAACACGAAGTCGAACGTGCCCGGCAGCTTCGGAATCTCCTGGAAGGCGTCTCCCGGCACGACCGTGACGATGTCGGCGAGGCCGGCGCGCCGGATGTTATCGGCCAGCTGCCTGGCCCGCGCCGCGTCGTACTCGATGGTCGTCAGCCGTCCGCCGGTCTCGCGCAGGCCGAGGCCCATCCAGATGGCGCTGTAGCCGCTCGCGCCGCCGATCTCGAGCGCCCGCTGCGCGCGGCTGGTCACGGTCATCAGGCGCAGAAACCGCCCGTCCTCTTCGGAGACCGCGAGCTGTTCCTTGTCGGCCGCCTTGATCTGCTGCAGCAGCCTCTGGATGTCCGGCGGCACGCTGCTCGAGGGCTGAGCGCGAACGGGTGAGATCGCGGCCACGGCGGCCAACAACCGATCCACTCAGGATCGTCAGGACCGGACGGGCGAGGCTACGAGTCGGACGCATTCGACGACCTTTCTGGCTGTGGCTCGGCCGTCGGCCACGCAGTCGGGAATGCCGACGCCGCGGAAGCCGCTGCCGGTGAGGAACAGGCCCGGATGGGCGGCGAGCACACGGTCGATCTGCTCGATCCTCGCCAGATGACCGACCTCGTGCTGGGCGTTCTCCCGCTCCCAGCGGTAGACGCGGGTGAAGAGCGGCTCGCCGGAGATGCCGAGCAGCGGCCGGAGCGCGCCGAGCGTCATGGCCACGAGCTCGTCGTCCGATCGCTCCAGCGCACGCGGATCGCGCGCGCCGCCCACGAAGGCGCGCATCAGCACGTGGCCGGCGGGCGCCCGGTGCGCCCACTTCGACGAGAGCCACGATGCCGCCAGGAGCCCGTTCCTCGACGCGCGGCACGACGAACCCCGAGCCGTTGAGCGGATGCGCCACGGCGCTTCGCGGTGAACGCCAGGGCCACCGTCGCCGTCGACGCGTACGGGATGTCGTCGCAGAGCGAGCGAAAGCCGGGCGTCGGCCTCGCGCAGGAGCGCTGCGGTCACGTAGGCGGGCGTCGACACGACGGCCGCCGCCGCTTCGAGCATCTCTCCGGCGGCGAGCTCGATGCGGACAGCCGCCAGCCGCGGGCAGGATCCGCGCAGCCGGGCGCGTTCAGACGAATGGACCCGGCCGGCAGCGCGCGTTCGAGCGCGGCGACCAGCTCGCTCAGTCCGCCTGGCAGCGATCGGAACGCACCGTCCTTCGACGTCAGGTCGTCGCTCGCGGCTGAACGCGCGGAGCAGGCTGCCGTGCGCCCGCTCGGCCTCGGCCAGGCGCGGGAACAGCGCGCGGAGCGAGAGCGATCGACGTCGCCCGCGTGGATGCCCGCCAGCAGCGGCTCGGCGAGGTAGGTCGTCGCCTCCGCTCCGAAGCGCCGCGTCATGAACGCGCCGATCGACTCGTCGGCGTCGTCGCGCCGCGCGGGGACGACCAAGCTCCGCGGCCATGCGCAGCTTGCCGGCCCACGAAAAGAGCCGCGTGCCGACAAACGGCCCGACGCGCGTCGGGATGCCGAGGACCGAGGCGGCCGGCAGGGGATGCAGCCGGCCGCCGCGCTGAATGAAGGCGAGCCGCGGGGGCGTGGTCGGGATCAGCCGATCGCCGAGCCCGAGCTCCTCGCAGAGCTCGATGCCGTCCGGCTTCTGCACGAGCAGCGAGTCGGGGCCGGCGTCGATCGTGAAGCCGTCGACCTGCTCGCTGAGGATCACGCCGCCGGCGCGCGGCGCCGCTCTCGAGGAGCACGAACGGGACGCTGCTGCCGGTGCGAGCTCGTACGCCGCGGCGAGCCCGGCGATGCCGCCGCCGACGATGACGCACCGGCATCAGTGCACGGGGCATCACGGTTCTGGCGCGTCCGACTGACTGACCGTCAGCCGGATCTGCCGGTGGACGTGACTGCGCGAGCGCCTGCACGTGCTCGACCGGCGTGGACGGCAGGATGCCGTGGCCGAGGTTGAAGATGTGGCCCGGGCGGCCCGCCGCGCGGTCGAGGACATCGTCGGCCGCGGCGAGGACGCGGTCGAGCGGACCGAGCAGGAGCGTCGGGATCGAGGTTGCCCTGAATGGCGCGGTCGACGCCGATCCGTCTCCCAGGCCTCGTCGAGCGGCGTGCGCCAGTCGGCGCCGATGACGTCGCCGCCCGCGTCGCGCAAGTCCGCCGAGGATCGCGCCGGTGCCGACGCCGAAGTGAATCGTCGGCACGCCCGTGGTCGACGAGCGCCTCGAAGATCCGCCGCGTGTGGGGCAGGACGAACTCGCGGTAGTCGCGCGCGTTCAGCGCGCCGACCCACGAGTCGAAGACCTGGACCGCGTCGACGCCCGCCTCGATCTGCGCGACCAGGTAGTCGGCGGACGACGTCGGCCAGCAGCGCGCAGAGCCGATGCCACGCGTCGGGCGCGCCGTACATCAGCGCCTTGGTCTTCGCGAAGTTGTTCGAGTGGCCGCCTTCGATCGCGTACGACGCGAGCGTGAACGGCGCGCCGGCGAAGCCGATGAGCGGCACGCGGCCGCCGAGCTCGCGCTGGACCTGCCGAATGGCCTGGAGCACGTGGGCCAGCGCCTCGCGCGGCTCGAAGCGGCGCAGCCGGGCGATGTCGTCGGCCGACTGAATCGGATTCTCGATCGCCGGCCCTTCGCCGCGGACGAAGTCGAAGCGGATGCCCATCGGCTCGAGCGGCAGCAGCAGATCCGAGAAGAGGATCGCCGCGTCGACCTCGATGCGCCGGACGGGCTGCAGCGTGACCTCGGTCGCGAGATCGGGCGTGCGGCAGAGCTCGAGCAGCGAATAGCGCTCGCGCAGCGCGCGGTACTCGCTCATGTAGCGGCCGGCCTGGCGCATGAACCAGACCGGCGTGGCGTCGACCGGCTCGCGGCGGCAGGCTTGAGGAATCGGGAGCCGGGGTCGGTCAGTGCGTCACCTTGAGCAGCATGTCGGGCGAGGCCGACGAGATCTTCGAGCCAGAGCGGCTTGAACTTGAGCTCGGCGCCCAAGCTCGCGCAGCTCGGCCGAGACCCGGTCGTCGAGGAAGTAGTCGCCGGTGACGATCGCGACGGGCACGGTACGCGTGGCTGTCGTCGGACCGCGAAGCCGCCGCAGGAAGCCGAGGCCGTCGACCAGCGGCATCCGCAGGTCGAGGATGATGGCGTCCGGGCGGTTCACCTGCGGCTTCCCGGAGCCCGATTTCCGCGTTCATCGCCGTCCGAACGACGTACCCCTCGAGCCGCAGCATCCGCGCGAAGGTCTGCGTCACACCCTCGTCGTCGTCGACGATGAGGATGTTCGAACGCCCGTCGCCTCTGGCGCTGGCAACCGACACGCGAGTTATTGTAACAGACCTGTTGAAACGACCCTGCGTGAGCCGGACACGAGCCATGTTACACTTAGGGGTTTTTGATGCGCCCGCAATATCCAATCGCTTGGAGGCGTCTCGGTGAGCCCGATTCTGGTGCGGCCGGTCCGCGAACAGCTCGAGCACGACCGCATCATTCGGCTGCTTCAGGCGAAGACCCGGCGCAAGTACGACGCCGGGCATGAATCCCGGCACCGAGCAGAACGCCGCCGTCGGAACGGGGCCAACCGCGGTCTATCCCGACCTGGTGCTGCTTTCGCCCGGAGCGCGGCCGGCAGCCTCCAGGCCATCGTCGAAGTCGAGACCGGCGAGTCGGTCAACCACCTCGAGGCGCTGGCGCAGTGGGCGCACTTCTCCAAGCTGCGCGCGGCGTTCCACCTGTACGTCCCTTCGGAGATGGTCGACGTCGCGCGCCGGCTGTGCGAGGACAACCAGATTCACGTCAACGAGATCTGGAGCTATCACACCGTCGGCGACGAGGTCCGGTTCACGCTCGTGCACCGCAGCCGCGACGCGTCCGCTCCGGCCCGCGCTGCGTCCAGTTCGCCAGCCGCGAGTGCGCGCAAGAAGAGCGCGGCGAAGAAGCCGGCCCTTAAGAAGCCGGCCGCAAAGAAGCTCGCCGGCAACGCCGGGCGGCCTGCGGCGTCGAAGGCCGGCGGCAAGCCGAAGCCCGCCGCGAAGTCGGTCCGGACCGCAAAGGGCGCGACGAGCGCGAAGCGAAAGTAACGAAGGCGAGACGTGCCGTTCGTCCGGTTCTCGCGCGACAAGCGCGGCTACGAACACATCTACCTGGTCCACACGTCGCAACGCCGCGGTCGCCGCCGCGGCACCCGGGTCCTGTACTGGTTTCGCACGCCGCCCGGCGTCAAGGTCGGCCGCGAGCCGTTCGACGCCGAACTGCGCCGCACCCTCGAGGCGCAGAATCCCGGCGTCGCGTTCGACTGGGATCGGTTGTCGAACACCCCGATCCCGCCGCCAGAGTCGAGCACTGGCGCGAGCGTCGTCGCGCCGAGCGGGCCGCCAAGCAGGCGCGCAAGGCTGAAGAGCTCGAGGACGCGCCGCCGAGTCCGCCGAGCCTGAGGTCGAGACCGGACCCGAGGAGCCCGCGCTCCAACCCGCCGGGCAGACCGAACCGCCTGCCGGAGAGGACGACGGTCGAAGCGCGCGGCCCGATCGCGACCGCTCCTGGCATCCGCCAGCCCGCAGGCGGCGGACCCGCCGGCGCCAGACGGCGCTGGCGCCGGGTCGGTCCGGCAAGCGCCGTCGCCGGCGTCGAGGCGGGCGACGGCCGGGAGGCGGGCGGGGGAGCTCAGCCCGCCGCGGCGGCGCCGCGGCCGCCGCCGAGATCCCTCCGGGCGTCACAGATCCTGGAGACGGGCCGGCGAGGACGTGGCATAATCTGGAGCGCCATGACTCCTGAAATTCAACGGGTTCTGGTCGGCCGCCGTCTGGGTGTCGCTGGTGGGTGCGCTCACGGCCCAGGCTCCCTCGCAACCCGCTGCACCCGCGCAGGAGTCGCCGACCTTCCGCGTGCAGATCGACGCGGTCACGATGGACGTCATCGTCAAGGACGACGCAGGGCCGGTTCATCCCGGACCTGAAGAAGGACGAGTTCGAGATCTACGAGGACGGCGTCAAGCAGGACATCACGTCGATGACGATGAGCCACGGCGGCCGCGTCACGAACGTGCTCGAAGCGCCGCCGCCGCCGCCGCCGGAAGGCATCATTCTGCCGCCCGTGCGCCGCGTCAACGACACGTCCGGCCGCATCTTCCTGTTCTTCGTCGACGACCTCCACCTGCAGTTCCAGAACGTCGGGCCGCGTGCGCGAGCTGTTCAAGAAGATCTCCAAGCAGCTCGTTCACGAAGGCGACCTGTTCGGCATCGTCTCGAGCGGCCCGTCGTCGATCGCCATCGACATGACCTACGACCGGAAGCGCCTCGACGAGGCGATCAACAAGATCGCGGGCAGACGGCCTGAAGCCGAGCGAGATCATCCAGACGGCGACGCGGCTCCGAAGGCCCGACCGAACTGCGGCATCAGCGCGCACGTCGCGTTCTCGACGATGCACGAGGCGCTGGAGAACCTCGAGAAGGTGCACAACCGCCGCAAGGCGCTCGTGTGGGTCAGCGAAGGGCTACGACTTCAATCCGTTCCAGGAGTCGCGCCTCGGCCTGCGCGACTCGTCTCGCCGTTCCTGCAGAACCAGTCGAACGTCATGCTCAACAACACGCACGAACGACGACGGGTCGACGAGCCGGACACATCGACCCGATGATCGACGCAGCAGCAGCAGTCCGAGACGTTCAGCGACGCGGATCTCGCGCGCGAGCTCGGCGAGATCACGCGCGCGGCCAACCGCGCCAACACGACGATCTACACGATCGATCCGCGCGGGCTGGTCGCCGGCATCCGACATCGACGAGCAGGTCGATCCGCACGGAGTGGGCGGCCTACGTGCGCAAGTCGCAGGACAGCATGCGCGTGCTGGCGGAAGAGACCGGCGGCATCGCGGTCGTCAACATGAACGACTTCGACAAGGCGCTGAAGCGGATCGACGCGCGAGCCAGCGACTACTACGTGCTCGGGTACTACTCGAGCAATCCCGATCCGCACGAAGCGCCGCCGCAAGGTCGAGGTGAAGGTGACGCGGCGCGAAGCGGATGTGTTCTCGCGCACCGAGTACGTCCTCCGTCCGCTCACGCGTCCGGTGGCCGCGAGCAAGCCCTAACGGGCCTGCGCGGCCGTCTGCGGCTTGAGGGCCGCCTTCTTCATCCGCGCCGTTCCCCGCGCGGGCAGCGTGCGCGTCCGACGCCGCCGCCATCCGCTCCACCGCTTCCGTCAGGTAGGTCTCGTCGATATCCGCGCCGACGAAGTTCACGCCGAGCCGCGCGCAGGCGACGGCCGTGCTGCCGAGACCGGTGAACGGATCCATCACCGTTCGGATGCGCGACAGGCCGTGCAGCCGCAGGCACTGCTCGGGCAGCCGCGACGGGAAGGTCGCCGGGATGCGGGCGATCGCGGTCGCGCCGCTGAATCGTCTCGTACGGGATGAACCAGGTGTTGCCGCGGCAGCGGACGCCGTCGGCCGCGGCACGCCAGCGGGCGATGTTCGACTGATCCTGGTAGGGCACGCCGAGCGCCAGCCGGTCGAGACGGGTGCTCGCCCGCCGGGCGTGAAGTGGAACACGAACTCGTGGCAGTCGTTCAGGTAACGGTCGCTGTTGATCGGCTTGTAGTGGCCGACCGCCAGATCGCGCGTCGAGGCCCGCGGCTGCGCCGGTCGACGCCCGATCGATCGCGATCGACTTGACCCAGTGAATGATGTTCTGCAGCCGCAGGTGCGACCGCGCGGCCTGCGCGACGTCGAGCGCCGTCCAGGGGTCCGATGGCCGTGTGCCCGACGTTCAGGAACAGCGACCCGTCCGGGCTGAGCACCCGGGCGGCGGCGGCGATCCAGGCGTCGGTCCACTCCAGGTACTCCGACTGGCGACAGGGTGTCCTGGTAGCTGTTGTACCGGATGCCCAGGTTGTAGGGCGGCGACGTCACGATGACGTCGACGCTCTGGCGGCGGCAGCTCCTTGAACACCTCGCAGGCAGTCGCCCAGATAGAACCGGCTGCGTGCTCCGGGGCCCGGCGACGATGGCGTAGGGCTTCAGGAGGACGGACATGGTCAGCCCATCTTTCGGCTCGGGGATGGGCGTACGATAGCCGTACTGTGCAGTTTGCCGGGCTGAAGGCGCACAGGGCTGGGGGTCCGCGGCCACAGGAGCTGTGGCCGTGGGGTCAAAACGGGGCGAGGATCAGGAGGCTTTCGTCGCGAAGACCAGAGCAGACGCCGACGCCAGCCGTTCGACCGCGACGGTGTGGTTCCGCCGGTGGCCGTGGCTGCCGCAGATCTTGCCCTTCTCCTCGACGTAGCTCACTTCGCGGCTCGTCGCGACCTCACGATAGCGGCCGACGACGCAGCCGCACGTGAGAGTGGTGAAGCCGAGAAGTCGAACGAGACTCATAGGTTCCTCTTGTGGCGCTACCGATGCTTCGTGGCTAGCAAACTCTGTACCGAATTGCACGGATCACTCGGGTTTCGCCTTGCGTCGGAATGCTGGGCATTCCCGCCGCGATGTCAGGCGACCTCCCGCGTTCCTCGTGCTGTTCGTCGTCGCATTGGATTCACACTTCGGCCCGTTGGATTCGTTCGACGGACTTCTGGCTACGCTCACCCGGATAATGGGTCGTGCTTCGCTTTGACACCGTCGCGGAGACTCCGGTCGCCCTGGTGCGCCAAGACGATGGACGCTGGCTGCGTTTCGGGACGCCGTCAGCCATCGTAGAGGCCCATGATGTCAACGACGTGACGGCTGCAATCGAACACGTCGAACGTCAGAGCGTCGAGGATGGCCTCCACGGGGTGGGCCTTCGTGTCCTACGAAGCTGGTGCGGCGTTCGGCTTGAGCGTTTCAAGCGGCCGCAGGACGCTGCCGCTCGTCTGGTTTGCGCTCTTCGAGCCATCGGCCGTGACCGAGCTCCAGGATCCGCCCTGCGGATCGGGCTACGAGCTTGGGAGCGTGCGCCCGTCGGTCGATCGGCAGGCGTTCGAGTCGGCTTTCGCCCGAGTGCGGCACCATCTCCTCGAGGGCGACACCTACCAGGTCAATTACACGTTTCGCATGGAGGGAGTCTTTTCGGGACACGCGGACGCTCTCTTCGTCGACCTGGCGATGGCTCAGGAGGGGCGCTACTCGACGTTCCTCGACCTGGGCGACCTGGCGATTTGCTCGGCGTCGCCGGAGCTGTTTTTCGAGCGGACCGGGTCCGAGTTGGTGACGCGGCCCATGAAAGGCACCGCTCCCAGAGGCCGGACCCTCGAGGAAGACCGCTGCCAGGCGGCGGCCCTGCACGCGTCGGCCAAGCAGCGAGCCGAGAACGTGATGATCGTCGACATGATGCGGAACGATCTCGGGCGCGTGGCGCTGCCCGGCAGCGTGAACGTGCCGGCCCTGCTTACGGTCGAACGGTATCCGAACGTCTGGCAGATGACATCGACGGTCACGGCTCGAACCACAGCGGACACCCGGCTGTCCCAGGTGATCACCGCGCTCCATCCGTCGGCCTCGGTCACCGGGGCGCCCAAGGTGCGGACGATGGAGATTGTCCGCGAGCTCGAAGGGCATCCGCGCGGGGTCTATACGGGCGCCATCGGACACGTGCGTCCCGATGGCTCGGCTCGGTTCACGGTCGCTATCCGGACGGCGGTGGTCGACCGGGTTGGCGGGCGCGTCGAGTTCGGGGTCGGCAGCGGGATCGTCTGGGACTCGGTGGCTGGCGACGAGTACGATGAGTGCCTGCTGAAGGGGTCGGTGCTCGGGCGGCGGCCCCGGCCCTTCGAGCTGCTCGAGACCATGCGATGGACGCCCGCGGAGGGCGTGCTACCTCCTGGACCGCCACCTCTCGCGGGTGCGCGACTCGGCTGAGTACTTCGGGTTTGCATTCGACCAGGCGGCGGTGGAGCGGGCCCTGGCAGGCGTTCGAGGCGTCGGCCCCCTGCGACTGCGCCTGCTCGTCGCCAGGGACGGCCGGGTCCGGCTCGAAGAGAGCCGTCTCGAGCCGGGCCCCGACGCTCTCAGAGTGGGAATCGCCGACGTCCCGGTGGACGACCACGACCGGTTCCTGTTTCACAAGACGACGAACCGGGCCGTCTACGACGACGCACAGCGGCCCGGATTCGATGACATGATTCTCCGGAACACCCGCGGTCAGGTGACCGAGTCAACACGCGCCAACATCGTCGTCGAACGTCGAGGTGAAAAGGTCACGCCGCCGGTCAGCGCAGGGCTTCTGGCGGGCACGATGCGCGCGGAAGTGCTGTCGACCGGCGAGGTCCGGGAGGGGATCCTGACGCTCGAGGACCTGAAGACCGCCGACCAGGTCTGGCTGCTCAACTCCGTTCGCGGGTGGCAGCGCGCAACGTTGGCGGGTAGGTCGGGAAGGTCTGGTGGGTCGGGTGGGTCGGGTAGGTCGGTGGGTCGGGTGGGTTGGGCAGGCAGGCGGGCAGAGTAAAGACGGTTTGCGCCATGCGGCTGTCCCGAGCCGAGGAACGCAGATCGAGGCGAGGGCATCAGCGTCAGTTCGCGGTGGGGGTGGGGCCCCGCCGCAAAGTAGAGAATGATGACACGCACACACGTCGGAATAGCGCTCGCGCTGATTGTCCTTGCCGAGAGTGTTCGTGCTCAGCCTGCGACGAGCGTCGCCGCACTCGCCAAAGAACCGACAGTGCAAGCGGCGCTGGCCGCCATCCGGGCGGGTGAGCCGCAGACCGTCAACGAACAGATCCGATTCTGCGAGGTGCCGGCTCCGCCCTTCGCCGAAACCGCCCGCGGCGAGGTGCTTCGGAAGGCCTTTTCCGACCTCGGGCTTCAAAACGTCCGCGTCGACCGTGCGGGCAATGTTCTCGCCGAGCGCCCCGGCACGTCGCCGCGTCCGCATCTCGTGGTGGCGGCGCACCTCGATACCGTGTTCCCGGCCGAGACCAGCGTCGCAGTTCGCCGGGAGGGGAACGTGATCCGTGGGCCCGGCATGGGCGACAACTGCCGCGGTCTCGCGGTCCTGACGGCCATTGCCAAGGCGATGCGCGACGGGCGCGTCGTGACGCCCGGGACCGTGACCTTCGTGGCCAACGTCGGGGAGGAGGGCCTCGGGGACCTGCGCGGCGTCAAGGCGCTCTTCGGTGACACGCTCAAGGGGCAGATCGATCGCTTCGTCTCGATCGACGGCGGCGGCGTCAACGTGACCAACGTGTCAGTCGGGAGCCAGCGCTACCGGGTCACGTTCAAGGGGCCCGGCGGTCACAGCTTCGGCGCCTTTGGCCTGGCCAACCCGGCGAATGCGCTCGGCCGAGCCGTCGCGAAGATCAGCGAGCTCAAGGTGCCGAGCCGCCCGCTCACCACTTTCAACGTCGGTCGAATCGGCGGCGGGACGTCGGTCAACTCGATCCCGTTCGAGGCATGGATGGAGGTCGACCTGCGGTCCTCAGCGCCAGCGGCGCTCAAGGCGCTCGACGGCGACCTGCACCGGGCGATCGACGAAGCCGTGGTCGAAGAGAATCGCCGGTGGGGCAGGCCCGGCATGGTGACGGTCGAGAAGACCCTCGTCGGCGATCGCCCGGCGGGGGCGCTGGCTGACACCGCGCCCATCGTTCAGGCGGTGCGTGATGCGGGCCGCGCGCTGGGCCTGACCGTCCCCTTGTCGGAAGGGTCGACCGACTCGAATCTGCCGATGAGCCTCGGGATTCCCGCTGTGACGATTGGGGGCGGCGGCGATGGCAACGACGCCCACGCCCTGAGCGAGTCTTTCGACACGACGGATGCCTGGCGCGGCGCGCAGCATGCGCTGCTCGTGACGATTACGCTCGCGCGGTAGTCGAGGCCTTCAAACGCTCGAAGCGCTCGAGGTCGATGGCCCGCTGGCGGGCCGCCTGCCGCCGCGCCACCCCCACGCGCACCATCAGTAACGCGTGCACGGTTCCCACCACCATCCATTCGAGCGGCACTGGCTGCGCCAGCACCGCGGGGATGAAGTTGAACACCGTCGCAAGCCAGAAATAGAAGCCGAAGAGCGGGTCGGGCCCGCTGCCGGGGAACGCGCGGCCGTAGGCCATCGCCTCGTGCTCCCATCCGCCAATGGTGTCGTCTTCGAAGAAGACCTGGATGTATCGGCCGACCCGCTCGACGCCCGTGTGGAGCGAGAAGACGATCTCGAAGGTGGCCGCCAGCACCAGGAGGGGCAGGAACGTGGCGATCGGCAGCACGGCCAGCGCCGTCGTCGCAATGGCCAGCCCCGCCCAGGACGTGAGGCCCGCCAGAACGACCCAGATGCGGGCCGTGCCTCGTTCCCGGATGGTCTCCCGAAGAGCACGGTATTCCTCGAGCTGGCGCGGTGTCATCATCGCTGTGCAGCCTCTGCCGACCCGGGTTCGACCGGCCGATAACCTTAGATATCAGCTCCGTAGCCGACGCGCAGGTCCCAAATTGCCGGGATTGGCCCGTAAGTGCTTTGGCGCCATGTCACGGTAATCGCTGCGGGGTCTACGAATTGTCTGCTATAATGCCAAGCTTCAGCAACGTCAGTTACGGGAACGGGCTTCATCTCTTGACCAAAACAACGGCTGGGGCGGGTCCCCGGCGGCCACTTTCGTGGATCGCCGGTGCTGTGTACGCAGTCGTCGTCTGCCTGCTCATCCTGAGCGGCCCGGCGACAAGCCTGGCGCAGACGACCGGACAGGCTGCGAAGTCCGAAGCCACCAAACCTCAAGTCAAGAAGCCGGCCGCCAAGCCCCTCTACGCTGCGCCGCCACCCAGGCAGACCCTGTCGCGTCGCGCGCGTCAAGCCAGGGCCCGGGCCGCGGCGACCGCCCGCGAGATGGCCGACACGGTCGTCCCGCGCTACAAGGTCGACGCGAGCGGCGAGCTCGTCCCCGATCTGCGCGCCGCGGCGGCCATCATCTACGACCCGGAAACCAACGAAGTCCTGTTCGGAGGAAAACGCCCAGAGCCAGCGCTCGATCGCCAGCATCACCAAGGTGATGACCGCGACGGTGTTCCTCGAGAGCAAGCCCGACTTGACCGACAGTCGTCACCATTGTGCGCAGCGACGTCTACCGGGCGTCGACGACCTATCTCCGGGCCAGCGACAAGCTGACGACGGACGACCTGCTGCACCTGCTGCTCATCGCCTCTGACAACGCGGCGTGCCCGCGTCGCTCGCGCGCGTGTCGCCCCTCGGCTCCGAGGGCTTCATCGCGCGGATGAACACGAAGGCGGCCGAGCTCGGCCTCGAGAGCACGCACTACGCCGACACGTCCGGCCTGCTGTCCGACAACGTCTCGTCGGCCTACGACATGGCCCGGCTCATCGCCCATGCCTCCGGCGACGAGCGGATCTCCTCGGTCATGCGAAGAGCCGAGCACACAGTCCAGATGGCGCGCCGCCGCGTCACGTTCCGGAGCACGAACCAGCTGCTCGGCCGGGACGATGTCGATGTGATGGCGGGAAAGACCGGCTTCATCTCGAAGTCCGGCTACTGCCTCGCGACGCTCCTGCGGCTGCCGCAGACCGGTCAGCAGGTCGCCGTCGTCGTGCTCGGCGCCCGGTCGAACGCCGGGCGCTTCCTCGAAACCCAGAATCTCTTCAACTGGCTGTCCACGAAGGCGTCGACCATCTTCGCCACCGCGACCCCCGTCGTTACCCCGCAGGAATAGCCTCAGCCCGAGATGTAGCCGCGCTGCATGGCGGCCGCGTCGAGCGGCAGCGTGGCAATGGCGTCCACCGCGACCCGCACCGGCCGCGTCACGTTCCGGGCGTCGTACGCCTTCAGGTAGCGTTTGCACACGTCGCAGGCCGTACACGCGGTAGCGCCCGTCGCGCGTGGCAAACGACGTGATGCGCGATCGGTCGTCGTTGGCGCAGAACGGGCAGGCCAGGGCAGGGAACGCCCACTGCGCCGAGCAGCGCCCGCAGATGAGCCGCCGCTCCGCGCTCGGCGTGATCACGGCGAAGTCGGGCTCCCATCCGCAGAACGGACAATGTCCATGGCGCCAGGTCGAGAGGTCGATGCGCTGCACCAGCACCTCGGCGCAGCGCGCAAGGAAGGGCCGGATGGAGAGCACCAGCACCTGATCGAGGTTCGGCGCGGCCTCGTCGGCTGGCCGCGCGTCCGACGCGCCGTTCACGCCTGACGTCGCGGTGTACCACGCCGTGACGAGCGGCTCCAGGGCGTTGCCGTCGCGGGCGAGCGCCTCGACGTGCTGATGCTCGGCGCGCTCGATCGCTTCGAACCGGTGCAGGATGTCGGCGGTCTGCCGGAGGGTGAGGCGGAAGTCGCGTCCAGTCGAGCGGGATGTCTTCGAACCGCACGACCGGGCGGCCCGTCCGCTGCTGCGCGGCCAGCCATTCCTGTTCCGGCTGAATCCAGGGCAGCGGCACGCGAGCCTGGATGCGGCGCTGCATGTCGACGAGCTCGATCTGCATGTCGACGGCGACGCCGAGCTCGGGGTGATCGATCTTGAGCTGTTTGAGCTCGGCTATCTCGCGAGGTTCAGCGCGGGGGGCACGGGGCGGACGTTCGTTCATGGCGTTGGATTGTAGCGTGCCCTGCGCGGTCCAATAGAATGTTCGACGAATGCCCGCGAGCCTCCGTTCCCTCCGTGCGCCGTCGAGCGCCTCGTTCCGTGCTGATGATCGGTTCGGAGGCGGTGCCGTTTTCGAAGACGGGCGGGCTGGCGGATGTCCTGGGCTCGCTCCCGTCGGCGATCGCGCGGCTCGGCTGGGATGTGACGGTCGTCGTGCCCAGGTATCGCGGCGTACGGGACGGGACGCTGGTCGGGCGGATTCCGCTCAAGATCGGCGGGTACGCCTGCGAGGCGGCCTTTTTCGAAGTGCCGCTCGCGGCCGGCGGACGGGTCCTGCTGCTCGACGTTCCCGACCTGTACGATCGCGAGTTCATCTACGGCGGCGCCGCCGACTATCCGGACAGTCCGCGGCGTTTCGCCGTGCTCGCGCGCGCCGCGCTCGATTGGTGCGTGGATCGCGAATCGCGCCCCTCCGTGGTTCATGCGCACGACTGGCAGGGCGGGCTCGCTCCCGTCTATCTCAAGACGTTCTACGCGACGCACCCGGTGCTCGGGGGCGTGCCGAGCGTCTTCACCATCCACAACCTGGCGTACCAGGGATTGGCCGAGCCGGACTGGCTGCCTCGCCTCGATCTGCCGTGGAGCCTGCTGGCGCTCGACGGAATGGAGTTCTGGGGGCGCATCAGCCTGCTCAAAGGCGGCATCAACGACGCCGATCTCGTCACGACGGTGAGCCCGACCTACGCGCGCGAAATTCAGACGCCTGAGTTCGGCTTCGGATTCGAGGGCATCCTGCGACGCCGCGCCGGCGATCTGGTCGGCATCCTCAACGGCATCGATACCGAGCGCTGGAATCCCGCAGGCGATCCGCACATCCCCCAACCGTACACGGCCGATGATCTCGCCGGGAAGCGCGCCGCGAAGCAGGCGGTGCTGGCATCGTATGGTCTGCCAGTTGACGCGTCAGGAACGGCCCTGTCGCGCCCGCTGATTGGGATGATCTCGCGCATGGTGGAGCAGAAGGGCTTCGATCTCCTCGCGGCCCTGGGCGATCGTCTCGCAAGCCTCGACGCCTCGTTCGTGGTCCTCGGCACCGGTGATCCTGTCTACCAGGCGTTCTGGACCTCGATGGCCCACCGCCATCCCGATCGCATCGGCGTCCGGATTGGATTCGACGAACCCTTGTCGCATCTCATCGAGGCAGGCGCCGACGTGTTCCTGATGCCGTCGAGATTCGAGCCCTGCGGCCTCAACCAGATGTACAGCCTGCGCTACGGCACCGTGCCGGTGGTGCGGGCGGTCGGGGGCCTGGCCGACACCGTGGTCGATTACGACCCTGGCAGCCGGCGGAAAGCCAACGGGTTCGTGTTCGAGGCCGCCACGCCGGAGGCGTTGCTCGAGGCCCTGTCCCGGGCGCTGGCCACCTTCGGCAAGCCCCGGGTGTGGCGTCGTCTGCAGGGGGCAGGGATGCGCCAGGACCACTCATGGCACCGATCGGCCCGGGAGTACGTCAGAATGTATGAACGGGTCCTGGGACTAGGACTAGGACTTAGGACTCAGGATTAGGACTGAGGAATTAGGACTGAGGGAATTCGGAATAGCCGACGTAGGGAGACACCAATGGCAGCGGAGAATGTGCAGACGTTTACGGACGGGAACTTCGAAGACACGGTGCTCAAGGCCGGCGGACCGGTCCTGGTGGATTTCTGGGCCGAGTGGTGCGGGCCCTGCAAACGCCTGGGACCCACGATCGACCAGCTGGCCAGCGACTACGCGGGCAAGGTCACGATCGGCAAGCTGAATGTGGATGACAACCCGAACACGGCATTCAAGTTCCAGATTCGCGGCATCCCGGCGGTGCTTCTCTTCAAGGGCGGCCAGGTCGTCGAGACCGTGGTCGGACTCGCCCCGAAGGAAGACTTCAAGCGGGCCATCGACAAGCACATCTAGATCGTGACCACACGAAAAGTTCTGATTATCGGTTCGGGCCCCGCGGGCCTGACGGCCGCGTTGTACTCCGCGCGCGCCAACCTGCATCCCCTCCTCATCGAGGGGCTGGAGGCGGGCGGCCAGCTCATGATGACGACCCTCGTCGAGAACTTTCCGGGGTATCGCGACGGCATCATGGGGCCGGACCTGATGGCCGAGATGCGGGTGCAGGCCGAGAAGTTCGGGACCGACATCATCCAGAGCCACGTCACGTCGGTCGATTTGTCGAGCAGGCCCTTTGTGGTCCGCACGAGCGACCAGGAGTTCCAGGCCGAGTCGCTGATCATCGCGACCGGCGCGTCTGCCCGGCTGCTCGGACTGCCGTCGGAGCGCGCGCTCATGGGCCACGGGGTCTCGACGTGCGCGACCTGCGACGGCTACTTCTTCCGCGGCCAGGAGATCGCGGTGGTCGGCGGCGGCGACTCCGCGATGGAAGAGGCCTCGTTCCTGACGAAGTTCGCCAGCAAGGTCACGGTCGTTCACCGGCGGGACAGCTTTCGCGCCTCGCCGATCATGGTCGACAGGGCCCGGGCCAACCCGAAGATCGCGTGGATGCTGAACAGTGAAGTCACCGAGATCAAGGACACCGGCCAGGGCGAGGTGACCTCGATGGTTGTTCGGAACCTCCAGACCGGTGTCGTGACCGACGTGCCGGTGAAGGGCGTGTTCGTCGCGATTGGCCACACGCCGAACACCACGCTCTTCGCGAACCAGTTGACGATGGATGCGAACGGCTACTTGATCACGCGCGACGGATCGAAGACGAGCGTGCCTGGTGTGTTCGCGGCGGGCGACGTCCAGGATCATGTCTACCGGCAGGCCGTTACCGCAGCGGGCTCCGGCTGCATGGCGGCGCTCGACGCCGAGCGGTTCCTAGAGCACTGACGCTGGCGTCTCGCGAACTTCATTTGGAACTTAGGATTTGGGCGTAGGCCGGGTCCTTTGGACCCGGTCCCTCAGGCGGGTCCGAAAGGACCCGCCCTACGTTTCAGTCGATCCAGCCGCCTCCCACAACCACGTCCCCGTCATAGAACACGACGGCCTGGCCGGGAGTGATGGCCAGTTGCGGCGTGTCGAAGACGACCTCGGCCGACGTCTCGCCCGTGGCCCGCAGGGTCGCCGGGGAGGCGTGGTGGCGGTGGCGGATCTGCGCGGTGACGAGGCGGCCCTCTGGCCCCGGGGGCGGCAGGATCCAGTTGACGCCGGACGCAGACAGCGTGGTGCGCTCGAGCGAAGCGCGCGGGCCCACGACCACGTCGCCCGTCATTGGCTGGAGCTGCAGGACGTACAGCGGGCCGTCGGTCGGCGCGCCGCCGAGCCCCAGGCCCTTCCGCTGGCCGACGGTAAACCGATGGATGCCGCCGTGCGTCCCGAGCCTCTGCCCTTGCTCGTCCACGATCTGCCCGGCGCGCGCCACTTCGGGTGCCTCCCGGCTGACGAACGCGGCGTAGTCGTGGTCCGGAATAAAGCAGATCTCCTGGCTATCCGGCTTGTCCGCCACGGCCAGGCCGAGCCGCCGCGCATACTCGCGCACTTCGTCCTTCGGACGATCGCCCACCGGGAAGAGCGCGTGAGCGAGCTGCGCCTGCGTCAGGGAAAACAGAAAGTACGCCTGGTCCTTCGACGCGTCGAGCCCGCGCTTGAGAAGATAGCGGCCGGTCGCGGGGTCCTCTTCGACGCGGGCGTAGTGGCCCGTGGCCACCGCCTCTGCCCCGAAGCCCTCGGCCCGCTCCGCCAGGGTCGAGAACTTCAGGTCGCTGTTGCAGTGCGCGCAGGGCAGCGGCGTGCGGCCTGCGGCGTACTCGCGCACGAAGTTGGACACGACGAGGTCGTCGAACTCGTTCGCGAGGTCGAGGATGTAGTGCGGGATGTTGATCGCGGCGGCGACGCGCCTGGCATCCTGCAGGTCATCGAGCGAGCAGCAGCTGCCGAATGCGCGGCTGCCGGTCGGGTCCTCGGCCGCGCCGTCTGAGGCGTCATAGAGCCGCATCGACACGCCAATGACCTCGTGTCCCTGCTCGGCGAGCAGCGCCGCGGCGACCGACGAGTCGACGCCGCCGGACATGGCGACGACAATCCGCATATCAGGCCGTCCGGCTGCCGACAGTTCGCGTGAGGGCCCGCAACTTCTCGACCAGCCGCGGCAGGGTGGCGAGGACCTGGTCCACCTCGGCCTGGGTTGAGAAGAGGCCCAGGCTGAACCGCAGGGAATTCTGGGTCCGGTGAGCGTCGAAGCCCATGGCCCGCAAGACGTGCGACGGCTCGAGCGTGCCGGACGAGCAGGCGGAGCCGGTCGAGACGGCAATCCCCTCGAGGTCCAGCGCGATGAGCAGGCTCTCGGCCTCGACACGGTCGAAGCTGATATTGGTCGTGTTGGGCACGCGGTCGCCGGCGGCCGTCGAACCGTTGACGGCCGAGCCCGCGACCAGGCGGAGGACGCCTTCCTCGAGACGGTCCCGCAACCCCGCCAGCCGGGCTAGCCTCTTCGGCCGGGCCGGCGAGCTTTCCGGCGGCGAGCCGCGCGGCGACGCCCATGCCGGCGATGGCCGCGACATTCTCGGTTCCAGCCCGGCGGTTACGCTCGTGCTTCCCGCCCGTCAGGATGGGCAGCATCCGCGTGCCGCGCTTGATCCAGAGGGCCCCGACCCCCTTGGGCCCATTGAACTTATGGGCCGAAATTGCCAGCAAATCCACGCCGAGCGCCCGGACGTCGATGGCGATCTTGCCGGCAGACTGGACGGCGTCGGTATGGAAGAGCGCCCCACGGGCGTGGGCGAGCGCCGCGATCTGGGCGACTGGCTGAATCGTGCCTATCTCGTTATTGGCGTGCATGACCGATACAAGGGCAGTGCGGTCGGTGAGGGCGTCGGCGATACGGTCCGGGGACGCCACGCCGGTCTTGTCGACCGGCACCAGGGTGGTCTCCCACCCCCGGCGGGTCAGGGCCTTCAGGGTGTTCAGAACGGCCTCGTGCTCGATGGCGCTGGCCACCAGGTGCTTTCGGCCGGCCGGCTCGAGGACCTCAGCGGCCCCTCGAAGGGCCAGGTTGTCGGCCTCTGTGCCGCCGCCCGTGAAGACGATCTCGGAAGGGTCTCCGCCGACGAGCGCGGCCGTCGCGGAACGGGCCTCGTCGACCACTGCCTTGGCCTGCTGGCCGAAGTGGTGGAGGCTCGATGCGTTGCCGAAGACGTCCCGGCTGATCCGGGCGACGGCCTCGATGGCCTCCGGGGCCATGGGGGCCGTGGCGTTGTAGTCAAAGTAGACACGCATAGTGAAACGTTCATTCTATCATCTGGCGCTAACTCTAGGAAACGAAAGGACTAGACAACACTGAACCTGGCTCATATACTGGCTCCGCTTTTGCGGAACCGAAGCACTCCGACAGTACGTATTCCAGCCCCTACGCAATAGGAGAGGCGGAGGTTGACATGTGGAAACGCGATGAGGCACCCAAACCCGCCAGCGGACAGCCGGCCCAGCCCGCGCCGCCTGCGGTGTCTGGTGCTTCGGTGCCTCGAGTTGAGGCGAGTCATCACATGGAGAAGGACATCGTGAACATCGGCAAATCAGTTGTCATCAAGGGTGAATTGAACGGCAGCGAAGATCTGACGGTCGAAGGCCATGTCGAAGGCACAATTCAGTTGCGCGACCATGTCCTGACGATTGGTCCGAACGGGCGTATCAAGGCCCAGGTCTTTGCGAAAGCGGTGATCGTCCTCGGCGAAGTCACGGGCAATGTCACGGCCAGCGACAAGGTCGACATCCGCGACAACGGCTCCGTGGACGGCGACATCGTTTCGCCGCGCGTGGCGATTGCCGAAGGCGCGCACTTCCGCGGCAGCGTGGATATGCAGCGCAAGGGCAATGCGGCTGCCGCGCCGGCGGGCAAGCCCGCGGACAAGTCTGCGGACAAGCCGGCGGCCTCTGCCACTGCGCCGGCCGTTGCGGTGCCGCAGGCCGCTTCCGGTCAGCGCGCCTAGGAGTGGGGTGAGCTTTCTCGATCGGCTTGCCGTCCGTCGACCTGATCCGGAGCCCGCGGCGGCTTCGGGTTGGGTCGTCGAGGACCCGATCTTCGCGACGAAGGCGCTGCGCAAGTTTCTGGCGTCTCTCACTGCGCGCGAAGCGCCGGTCCTGCTCGACCTCGGTCCGGTCGTTGGCAGCAACGTCAACTTCTTCGGCGAACAACTCGGCTGCAAGATCTTCGTCGAGGACATCTTCGCCAACCTCGAGCAACACATCCGGGACCAGAAGCTGGAGGAGCTCCCCGCGTTCCTCAAGAAGCGCCTGCCCCAGGCTGAAGGCACGGTCGACGGCATCCTGTGCTGGGATCTGTTCGACTACCTGGATCGCGCTTCGGCACAGGAGCTGGCCATCCAGCTGACGCGGGTCCTGCGGCCGGGCGGCGGCGCGCTCCTCGGCTTCTTTGCCAGTGCCCAGGCGCGCGACACTCGCTACACGAAGTACATCATCGTGGACGAGGTCAACCTCAGACATCGTCCGTACGACGCGGCCCGCGGACGGCAGACCATCCTGCTCAACCGCGACATCATCCGCCTGTTCGGCGGCCTTCGCGTCTCCGACTCGTTCCTCCTGCAGAACAACCTCAGGGAAATCCTCTTCAGAAAACCGTAAAGTAGTCGGGTGCGTCCTGTCATCGCGTTCCTGACGGACTTCGGGCTCCGGGACCACTACGCCGCGACGATGAAGGGTGTGGTGCTCGGGATCTCTCCAGACGCGACGCTTGTCGACATCTCGCATGACATCCCGCCACACGACGTGCTGGCTGGCGCCCTCGAGCTTGCCGCGGCCTACAAGTACTTTCCGGCCGGCACGATCTTCCTCGCGGTGGTCGACCCCGGGGTTGGCTCGTCCCGCCGCGCGCTGGCGGCAGAGGCCGGCGGCTTCCGGTTCGTTGGCCCCGACAACGGAGTCCTCTCGCTCGCGCTCGAAGAAGCGCCGTCCCGCGCCGTCGTCGAGCTCACCGAGCGCCGGTACGCCCGTCCGACGGTGAGCCGCACGTTCGAGGGGCGCGACCGCTTCGCGCCGGCGGCCGCGTGGCTGGCCAAGGGCGTGGCGCTGACGGCCCTCGGGCGTCCGGCCGGGGCGATCGTCCGCGTCGCGCTGCCGTCGCCCGCGGTGGCTGGCGACCTGTTGAGTGGAGAGGTCGTCCGCGTTGACCATTTCGGCAACCTCATCACCAACATCGATCGGCGGACCTTCGAGCAGTTCGTCGGAGCGTCTGCCCGGGGTGTACCCTCGCTGGCGGGTCGCGAGATCCCGAATCTGGTGTCCTCGTACGCCGACGCCGGAGCAGGGGAGCTCTGTGCCTTGTTCGGCAGCTCGGATCACCTCGAGATTGCCGCCCGCGGGGCCAGCGCCGCCGCTGCCACCGGGCAGGGCCGTGGCGCCGCCGTGCACGTCACGCGCCGTGCGTGATAGCATGCCCCGCTTATGATCAGCTTCGACCTGACAGACGAACAGCGTCTGCTCGAACAGTCGGTCCGCGAATGGGGCGCACGCGAGATCGCCCCGCACATCCGCGAGGCGGATCGGCAGCACCGCTTCGATCGCGAACGGGTCCTCGGCGGAATGGCCGCGCTCGGTCTGCTCGGCGTCTCGGTTCCGCAGAAGTACGGCGGCGCCGGCATGGACTACTTGTGCCTGGGGCTGGTGAGCGAGGAGCTCGAGTACGTGGACACCTCGCTGCGCGTGATCATGTCCGTGCACGCGGGCCTCAACTGCCTGTCGCTCCTCACGTGGGGCACCGAGGACCAGAAGCAGCGCTACCTCGTGCCGCAGGCCCAGGGCACGAAGATCGCCGGCTACGGCTTGACCGAGCCCAGTGCGGGCAGCGATGCGCGCGCGATCCAGACGACGGCGGTGAAGAAGGGGAGCCGCTATGTGCTGAGCGGCGAGAAATCGTGGATCTCGCTGGCCGACGTCGCGGACAACTTCATCGTCATCGCCTGGACCGACGCCGAGAAGAAGAAGCAGCGTGACACCTCCGGGCTTGAGCGCGTTCGTCGTCGAGCGGACATCGAAGGGGTTCTCGAGCGGGCCGATGAAGGAGAAGTGGGGCATCCTCGCCGGCAACACCGGCTGGTTCAAGATGGACGAGGTCGAGGTGCCCGAGGAGAACCTGCTCGGCAAACCCGGCGAAGGGTTCAAGATCGCGATGTTCGCGCTCGATCAAGGTCGATTCACCGTGGCCGCTGGCGCCACGGGCCTCATTCGTGCCTGCCGCGATGCGAGCGTGAAGTATGCCAAGGAGCGGCACGCCTTCGGTGTCGAGATCGGGCAGCACCAGCTGGTCAAGGAAATGATCGCGCAGATGGAATCGGACTACCAGGCGGCGCGCCTCCTCTGGCTGCGCTCGGGTTGGATGAAGAACCAGGGTCATCGCAACACCCGGGAGACGGGGCTGGCCAAGTGGTTTGCCACGGTCGCCTCGGAGCGGGCGTCTGGAGACGCCGTGCAGATTCATGGCGCCAACGGGTACTCGGACGAGTACCCGGTCGGCCGTTTCTATCGCAACTGCAAGGGTGCGGTCATTTACGAAGGCACCCGCGAAATCCACAAGCTGATGCAGGCGGATTACCTGCTCGGCTATCGAACCGATCGTCCGATTCGCTGCGAGCTGCCCCCCTATGGATTCTGATCTCTCGCTCGAATTCCTGCGCGTCGTCGAACAGGCGGCGATCGCGTGTGCGCACACGATGGGCTACGGCGATCGCCACGGCTCGGACCAGGTGGCCGTCGAGGCGATGCGCCGGGTGATGGACACCGTGCCGATCGACGGCACCATCGTCATCGGCGAGGGCGAGCGCGACGAGGCGCCGATGCTCTACATCGGCGAAAAGGTCGGCCTGGCGAACGTCCTGCGGAAAGCCGAGGGGGCCGGATGGTATCCGCAGATCGACATCGCCGTCGATCCCCTGGAGGGCACGAACCTGTGCGCGACCGGCGCGGCCAACGCGATCGCCGTGCTCGCCGCCTCGAACAGCGGGGGCCTGCTGCATGCGCCGGACCTGTACATGGAGAAGCTGGTGGTCGGTCCTTCAGTCGAAGGACCACGTGAGCCTCGATGCGCCGGTGGCCGAGAACCTCAAGGCGATCGCGAGCTGCCTCGGTCGTGATGTCAAGGACCTGGTCGTGGTCGTGCTCGAGCGCGATCGCCACGAGAAGCTCATCGCGGACATCCGGGCGACGGGCGCACGCATCAAGCTGATCGGCGACGGGGATCTCTCGGCGGGAATTGCCGCGGCGGTCGTCGGCTCTGGTGTGCACGCGGTCATGGGCACCGGAGGCGCACCAGAGGGAGTGCTGGCGGCCGCGGCCATGCGCTGCCTGAACGGCGAGATCTTCGCCAGGCTCGTGGTCAGCAAGCCCGAGCACGAGGAACGGTGCCGTGCGATGGGAATCACGGACTTCAAGCGGATCTACCGCGCCAAGGACCTGGCGCCGGGCTCGCGGATCATCTTCGCGGCCACTGGCGTCACCGACGGCACGCTGATGCGCGGGGTGCGCTTCTTCGGCGACGGGGTCCGCACGAGCTCGGTGATCATGCAGAACGAGCCGCATCGCATTCGCTTCATCGACAGCATTCACGTCGCGCCTTCGAAGGACGTTAAGATTCACTTCTGAGCCGCAACCTCTTCGCCGTCACGGCCGTCAGCTTCGTGGGCTTCACCGGGTTTACCCTGGTGATGCCCTTCCTCCCGCTGTTCATCCGTCAGCTCGGCGTAACCGACGTCGGCGAGATCGCGGTCTGGACCGGGCTGAGCCTGGGCGTCACGCCCGCCCTGACGGCCCTGCTGTCGCCGTTCTGGGGGCGGCTGGCCGATCGATTCGGCCGCCGGCTCATGGCGGGCCGCTCGCTGGCAGCGTGCCTCTTGACGATGGCGGCCATGTCGTTTGTCACCGAGCCGTGGCAGGTCTTTGCGCTCAGGGGGTTGCTCGGGCTGCTGACGGGGTACGGCGGCCTGATGCTGACCATGGCGGCGGAGTCCTCGCCGCCAGCGACGGTCGGGTCATCGATCGGCATCGTGCAGACGGCGCAGCGTCTGGGGCCGACGGTGGGCCCCGTGATCGGCGGGGTGATCGCGGGCCTCTTCGGGCTCCGGCGGGCCTTTCTCATCACGGCAGGCCTGTACGGCGTGGCGCTGATCCTCCTGTTTACGCTGTACGACGAGCGCGCCACGCATGCGGTGCCGGCCCGTGCCGAGGAGCGAGGGCGGCTCGGTGTGCGGGATGCCCTGACGCTCCAGAACTTCGCCCTGCTCATGGCCGTGCTCTTTTGCTGTCACTTCGTCGAGCGAAGCTTCGGCCCGATCCTGCCTCTCTACATCGAACAGCTGGGCGTGCGGCCCGGACGTGTCGCGTTTGGAGCCGGGCTGCTGTTCTCGATGGTGGCGCTCGCCGGCGCGATTGGGCACCACACCGCGGGGAAGCTGCTCGTGCATCGTCGGCCCCGCGTGATCATCACGATGGGGGCTCTGGGCGCGACTGCCGGCTCGGCGTTCATGGCGGCGTCGATCAACGTCTGGATGCTCGGGATCGCGGCCGCCGTCTTCGGCGTCTCGGTCGGCGTCGCGTCGACGGCGACCTACGCGGCCGCTGCCGCCGTGATTCCAGCTGGCGCGCACGCGACGGGGTTTGGCGTGCTGACGAGCGCCTCGCTGACCGGCCTCGCCGTGAGCCCGGTCGTCGCGGGCCTCATCGGTGCCACCGGCATGCGGGTCGTCTTCGCCGTCAACGTCACCATCATGGCGGTCCTCGCATTGGTGGTACGGGCACGGATGGTGGACACCTAAGTGAGGCGATTGAACGTGAACCCGGTTGAGCCTGAGCCGGCTTCGATTGACGAGGCTGCCGGCGTGATTCGGCGTGGTGGCCTGGTCTGCTTTCCGACCGACACGCTCTACGGGATCGCCGCCGATCCCTTCAACCCCGAGGCGGTACGGAAGATCTTTGCGCTCAAAGGGCGGCACACGGGGCAGGCGCTCCCTTTGGTTGCCGCCGACACGCGACAGGTCGAGGCGTTGGTCGGTCCGCTTTCGGACGCGGCATCCGCCCTGGCGGCGGCGTTCTGGCCCGGCCCGCTGACCTTGTTGTGGCCGGCGCCAGCCGGTCTCGCACCGGACGTGACGGCCGGCACGGGCCGCGTTGGCGTGCGGGTTCCGGCTCATGCGGTCGCACGCGCTCTTTGTGCGCGAGCGGGCTCGCCGCTCACGGCAACAAGCGCGAACCTGAGCGGGGAGCCGCCTTCGGAGGATCCGGACCAAGTGGCCGCATCGATCGGGACCGGGCTCGATCTCCTGCTCGATGCGGGCACGACCGCCGGCGGACCGCCCTCCACCATCGTCGACGCGTCAGAGCTCAATCTGGTGCGGGCGGGTGCGGTGCCCTGGGCGAGAATCGACGCATGCCTTCGCCAAAAGTAGCCGGCCGCGAGCGGGCAGCCCTCGTGGGCCTGGTGTCGGGACGCGAGCGCCGGCTCGATGCCGAACGCTCGCTCGACGAGCTCGCGGGGCTGGCCGAGGCCGCCGGCGGCGAGGTCGTTCTCCGAGTCATGCAGGAGCGACCGAAGCCGGATCCGTCGACGTTTCTGGGGTCGGGAAAGGTGGCCATGCTGGCGCGCTCGTGTGACGAGACCCGCGTCGACGTGGTGATTTTCGACAACGAGCTCACGCCGGCGCAGCTCAGGCAGATCGAGAAGGAAGTCGGCCGCAAGATCATCGATCGCACGCAGCTCATTCTCGACATCTTTGCGAGGCGTGCGCGCACCCGTGAAGGCAAGCTGCAGGTCGAGCTCGCGCAGCTCAAGTACCTGCTGCCTCGACTCGTGGGCGCGGGCGCGGCGCTGTCGCGGCTGGGCGGCGGCATCGGCACCAGGGGCCCTGGCGAGACCAAGCTCGAGACGGATCGGCGGCGCATCCGCACACGGATTCACGCCGTGGCAGAAGACATCGAACGCGTCAGGCAGCGGCGCGCGCAGTTGCGCGAGCGGCGGCAGAAAGCCTCAGTGCCCACGGTGGCGCTCGTCGGCTACACCAACGCGGGCAAGACCACGCTGTTCAACACGCTCACGCGATCTGAGGCCGACGTCTCTGACGCGCTCTTCGTCACGCTCGACCCGCTCGTGCGACAAGTGCGGCTGCCCGACAGCCGGGAGCTCCTGGTGTCCGACACGGTCGGCTTCATCGACCGCCTGCCGCATGCGCTGGTGGCGGCATTCAGAGCCACGCTCGAAGAGGTGGCTGAGGCGGATTTGATCCTGCACGTGACCGACGCCGCGGCCCCTGACCGTGAGCGGCGGATGGCCGCGGTCCGCGCCGTCCTCGAAGAAGTGCACGCCACCGGCGTGCCGCTCGTCGAGGTCTACAACAAGTGCGACCTCTTGACGGCGGATGAGCGGCGGCGGCTCCAGCAGTCAGATCCGGACGCGCTGCTCATCTCGGCGGCTTCCGGCCGAAATGGAGACGCTGATGACGGGATTGCCGAGCTGATCGCGACGATCGCATCGAAGCTGGCGCTGGACGTCCGCCGGGTCACGTTGACCATGCGGGCGGACGATCCGGCGGCACAGGAGCGCATTGCGCGCCTGTACCGGCACGCGCGTGTGCTGGTGCACGAGTCCCGGGACACGTCGACCGTTATCGTGGCCGACGTGCCGCGCCGAATGCTCGAGTCGTTGGGGTTGCCGGCACCGGGCTCCGGGAACCCTTTGCCGCGGAGAGAACGCGGGCGGTAAACTTCATCCTGATGCGTCGTCCCGCAAGGTGGTTCGTCGTCGTGTTGGCGCCTGCACTGCTCATCGTGAGTTGCGCCCCGAGCGTGGTGCCCGTGCCCACTGTCGGGAGCCCACGCTACCAGGACTTCATCATGCCTGCCGTGCCCGCGGCGCTTGCCGGCGAGACCGCCGCGTGGCACCAGGACCGGGCGTGGCGCTTCCTGCAAGCCGACGACCTGCGCATGGCCGAACGTGAAGTGGCGCAGGCATTCAGGCAGGCGCCGGACTTCTTTCCAGCGGAGACGACGCTCGGCTGGATTGCCGTGGCTCGAGGCGATCTCCCGGCGAGCCTCCCGCACTTCGATCGCGCCCTCGCCCTCCAGAGCGGATACCTGTCGGCGCTCGTCGGCCGGGGCCGCGCGCTCGCGGGCCTCGGGCGAGACGACGAGGCGCTGGCGGCGTACGAGGCCGCGCTCGCCACCGACCCCACGCTCGGCGATCTCGCGCGGCAGGTCGAAGTGCTTCGCTTTCGCAGGCTCGAACGCCACCTTGCGGCGGCGAGGGATGCCGCCAAGAGCGGTCGGAGCGAGGAGGCCAGAAAGGCGTACGAGGCCGCCATTGCCGGGTCGCCGGAAAGCGGCGTGCTCTACCGCGAGTTGGCCGTCGTCGAGCGGGATGCCGGCGAGAGCTCGGCCGCGCTCGCGCACTTTCGTCGTGCCGTCGAGCTCGACCCGGGAGACGCGCAGTCCCTGGCGCAGGTCGCGGCGTTGCTCGACACGGCGGGCGACCTGGAGGGAGCGCTTCGCGCGTACGACGAGTCGATTGCCATCGACCCGAGGGCGTCGGTCGAGGCCAGCAGGGAAGCCCTGAGGGCGCGAATCGCGTTCGCCGGGATGCCTGAAGAGTACAGGGCGATCGAGTCAGCGCCGCAAGTGACACGGGGAGACCTGGCGGCGCTCCTCGGCGTGCGGCTGGCGCGCCTCCTCAATCGATCGATCTCGGGCGAGGCGTCGGTCGTGACCGACGTGCGCGGGCACTGGGCCGAGGCGTGGATCATGGCGGTCGTGCAGGCCGGAGTCATCGAACCGTTCGAGAACCACACGTTCCAGCCGGATGCGCCGCTCCGTCGCACGGATTTGGCCCAGGCGGTGGCGCGGCTGCTGCCCCGCGTGGCGCCGGCCGCCCAAGTGCAGACGTGGCAGGCCACACGCGTCCAGTTCCCGGATCTGGCGGAGACCCACCTGGCGTATCCAGTGGCGTCGGTCGCGGTGGCCTCGCGGGTCATGAGCCCGACGGCCAGCGGGACATTCGACCCGTCGGGTCCGGTCAACGGCACGGACACCATCGCCGTCGTCGAACGCCTTCGAGAGATGGCCGGGACCCGCTGATGACGGCGTTGACGCCCGCCAACCAGCTCACGCTGCTCCGGATGCTGCTGATTCCGGCGTTCGTGATCCTGGTGGTGTACGGCCACCTGGGTTGGGCGCTCGTGGCGTTTGCGGTGGCCGGACTCACCGACGCGCTGGATGGTTTGATTGCGAGACGTACCGGCCAGAAGTCGAACCTCGGGGCCTGGCTCGACCCCATGGCGGACAAGCTGCTGCTGCTGACCACGTTCGTGGTGCTGACGCTGCCCGGGCTCGGCCTGTCCAACCGCCTCCCGGTCTGGCTGACGATCATCATCTTCAGCCGCGATGTCGTCATTGTGGTGACTGTAGCCGTGGTGAACCTGGCAATCGGGCCCCGCACGTTCCGGCCGTCGATTTTCGGGAAGGCGGCGACGGCGACCTACATCGTGACCGCCGTGGTGGCGATGTTCTTCAACTACCGGGGCTATCCATCGGCCCTCGTCGAGTTCTTCGTGTGGGCGTCGCTCGCCATCACGCTGATCTCGAGTCTCCACTACATCTGGCATGCGCGGCAGATCATCGGGACGTAGAGCGACGACGAAAGCACGCCACGAAAGCACAAAGCACGAAAGATGAAAGCCAAGAAACAATGCTTCCCCTCAGCCCTCCACGGAGCAACGGACGAAGCCCACCAGGTTTCGTGTTTTCGTGTTTTCGTGGCGATGTTCCTCGTAGCGCTTTTCTTCGCACCCTTGCAGGCTCAGTCGCGGCAAGCTGTCGTGGAGACGTCTGCCGGCACGTTCGTCATCGACCTGCTCGCCGATGCCGCTCCGGCGCAGGTCGCGCACTTCGTGAAGCTGGCCGAGGAAGGCGCGTACGAGGGCACGACGTTCCACCGGATGGTCAGGCTCGGCATGGTGCAAGGAGGGGATCCGATCTCGAAGGATCCGGGGAAGCGGAGCCTTTACGGCACCGGCGGGCTGAACGCGGTCAAGGCGGAGGCCAGGGCACCGAAGATGACCAAGGGGGCCGTGGCCGCCGTACTGGTCCCGGGGCGGCCGGACAGCGCCGGCGCGCAGTTCTTCGTGGCGATTGTCGATCAGCCAGGGCTCGACGGGCAGTACACGGTGTTTGCACGTGTCTGGGACGGCATCGAGGTCCTGCAGAAGATCTCCGAGACGCCGGTGGACGCGACGGGGCTGGCCACCGAACGGGTGGAGATCCGACGCGTCGGCCTGCGCGACACGCCCGCTGAACCGTTCCTCACCGAGTCGGCGCAGGAGCTGGCGGCCTTCCAGGTCGTGCTGGAGACGGCGGCCGGGCCCATCACCATCGAACTGTGGCCGGACAAGGCCCCGGGGCATGTCCGCCAGTTTCTCCGCCTTGCGCAGGCGGGCATCTACGACGGGATGGCGTTCCACCGTGTGGCGCCAGGGTTCGTGATTCAGACCGGTGCGCTCTCGTCGCGGCGCGCTCCGCTCACCGAGCGCCAGCAGAAGCTCGTGGTCAAGCTCCAGCCGGAGTTCAGCGACACCCCTCACGTCAAGGGCGTGGTCTCGATGGCCCGAGGTGACGATCCGGCCAGCGCCGACACGTCGTTCTTCATCTGCACGGCGACGTCGCCGGCGCTGGATGGAAAGTACACGGCGTTCGGGCGCGTGGTGGACGGGATGTCCGCGGTCGAGGCCATCGAGCGGGTGCCGCGGACGGGGGAAACGCCGAACGAGAGGATGCCTCTCACAAGCGCGCGCATCCAGAAGAAGTAAGAACTTAGAAGGAAGAACTACGAAGGACTCTGCCTTCGTGGCAGCCCGCCCGTGCTCAGTGTCCTTCTTAGTTCTAACTTCTAACTTCCAACTTTCTTGAGCGTGATTTTGACCGCGACGCCGACGAGGTATTCGACATCGATGCGGTCGCCTGGTTCGAGATTGTTGGAGACGGCCTCGGGGCCGATGCGGGCCACGTGGACCTGGCCGTCCGGGTCCTCGACGTCGTGGAAGTAGACGTCCCAGGAAATCTGACCGTGGATGCTGACCGGCTGGATCTTCTTGAGAATGCCCGTGCGCGTGCCTTTCAACATCTGATTACCATCTGAGCTCCCCGCCCATTACAACGGCAGCCGATTGGGGTCCACGACCTCGACCGGCTGCTCCTCGCACAGGTTGTGCACGCTCACGCCCAGCAGTCGGACCGGGCGCCGGCCCACGTCGGTCTTGTCCAGCAATTGTACCGCCCTCGAGACGATCGCCGGCTCGTCACGAGTGGCCGGGGCCGTGTGGCTTCTCGTGATGGTGGCGAAGTCCGAGTAGCGCACCTTGATGGTCACGGTCCGGGCGAAGATGGCGCGGCGCGTCAGCCAGGCCGCACTCCTGCGAGCCATCTCCGCGATCTCGTTCCTAATCCTGTCGCCGTCAGTCAGGTCCTCAGCGTAGGTATTCTCGGAGCCGGCCGACTTCAACTCGCGGTTGGGCACTACGGGCCGTTCGTCGATGCCATGAGCCAGTTGCCGGAGCCAGGCCCCGAGCTGGCCGACAGCCTCCGCCAATGCCGCCGGATCGGCCGTGCGCACATCGATGAGCCGTTCGATCCCGCGCGCCCGCAGTTTCCGGGCCGTCACCGGGCCGACACCCCAGAGGGCGTCAACCGGAAGCTGGCGCAGGAATGGCTCGACCTTGTCCGGGCGAATGACCGTCAGCCCATCCGGCTTCTTCCACCCGGATGCGATCTTCGCCAGGAACTTGTTCGGCGCAACGCCCGCCGACGCGGTCAGACCGGTCGTCTCGCGAATCTCCGTCTTGAGACGCTGCGCGACTTTCGTGGCGATCGGCTCGTTCCACGCGTTCTCGGTGACGTCGAGATACGCCTCGTCGAGCGAGAGCGGCTCGACCAGGGGCGTGACGCTGCGGAACAGCGAGAACACCGCGGTCGACGCCGCCTTGTACTTCGCGAAGTCCGGTCGCACGATGACGAGCGAGGGACAGAGACGCACGGCTTTTGCCATCGAGAGGGCCGACCGCACGCCGAAGCGGCGCGCCTCGTAGCTGGCCGCGGCCACCACACCGCGGCCTTCCGGGCTGCCGCCCACTGCCACAGGCTGCCCACGCAGCCCCGGATTGTCGCGCTGCTCGACCGACGCGTAGAACGCGTCCATGTCGATGTGGAGAATGCGACGTGTGGTCATGGGTCGCACTTCAATTCGGACGCCGCTGTCAATGCCCGTGGTGCGCGCCTCGGAATTGTCAATTGTAAATCGTAAATTGTAAATTGAACGGATGCCTCAGTTCATTTACACCATGAAGGGCCTCGGGAAGGTCCATCAGCCCGACACCAAGGTTCTCGAAGACATCTGGCTCTCGTTCTTTCCTGGCGCGAAGATCGGCGTGCTCGGCCTGAACGGTGCGGGCAAGAGCTCGCTCCTCAAGATCATGGCCGGCGAGGACCAGAGTTTCATCGGCGAAGCGTTTCCCGCCGAGGGGATCTCGGTCGGCTTCCTGCACCAGGAGCCGCGGCTCAACGCCGCCAAGACGGTTCTCGGAAACGTCGAGGAAGGGGTTGCGGCAATCAAGGCCCTCCTGGAACGGTACGACGACGTCAACGCCAGGCTCGGCGAGGATCTCTCTCCGGAGGAGATGGACAAAGTTCTGGAAGAGCAGTCGCGCATCCAGGACCGGATCGACGCGTCCAACGCCTGGGACCTCGACTCCAGGCTCGAGCTCGCCATGGACGCCCTTCGGTTGCCTCCTCCGGACGCCGACGTGACGACGCTGTCTGGCGGCGAGCGCCGCCGGGTCGCGCTCTGCCGGCTGCTGCTGCAGTCGCCCGATCTGTTGCTGCTCGACGAGCCGACCAACCACCTCGACGCGGAATCAGTGGCGTGGCTCGAGCGGTTTCTGAAGGACTATCCGGGCACTGTCGTCGCCGTGACCCACGATCGCTACTTCCTCGACAATGTCGCCGGCTGGATTCTCGAGCTCGATCGCGGTCGGGGCATCCCGTGGGAAGGCAACTACTCGTCCTGGCTCGAGCAGAAGCAGAACCGGCTCGCCCAGGAGGAGAAGGCCGAATCACGGCGCCAGAAGACGCTGGAGCGCGAGCTCGACTGGATCCGCATGTCGCCGCGTGCCCGGCAGGCCAAGGGCAAGGCGCGGCTGAACGCCTACGAGGACCTTCTCCGCGAGGACTCCGCACAGAAGATCGAGACCGCTGAAATCTACATCGCGCCTGGACCGCGGCTCGGCGACGTCGTCGTCGAGGCGCGGAATCTCAAGAAGGGATACGGCGACAACCTCCTCATCGACGGCCTGAACTTCACGCTGCCACGCGGCGGGATCGTCGGTGTCATCGGGCCCAACGGCGCCGGCAAGACGACGCTCTTCCGGATGATCACGGGCGCCGAGAAGCCCGACGGCGGAACGCTCAAGCTGGGCGAGACAGTGCAGGTCGGCCACGTGGACCAGAGCCGCGAGGCGCTCGACGCGAACAGGACGGTGTGGGAAGAGATCACGGGAGGGCAGGACGAAATCGAGCTCGGCAAGCGCAAGGTGGCGTCTCGCGCCTACGTGTCGTGGTTCAACTTCAAGGGCGGCGGCCAGCAGCGGAAGGTCGGCACCCTCTCCGGGGGCGAACGGAACCGCGTGCATCTGGCGAAGCTGCTGCGGAAGGGCAGCAACCTGCTGCTCCTCGACGAGCCGACGAACGATCTCGACGTCGACACGCTGCGCGCGCTCGAAGACGCGCTCCTCAACTTCGCCGGCTGCGCCGTGGTCATCAGCCACGACCGCTGGTTCCTGGACCGCATCGCCACGCACATGCTCGCCTTCGAAGGGGACAGCGAAGTGGTCTGGTTCGAAGGCAACTATCAGGACTACGAGGCCGATCGCAAACGTCGACTCGGAACAGCCGCCGACCAGCCGCATCGCATCAAGTACCGGAAGCTCACGAGGTAGGTCAGGAGGGTCGGGGGTCGGGAGGGTCGGGAAGGTCGGGTGGGTCGGGAGGGTCGGGTGGGTTAGTACGCGGTGACCGAGTCGCCGAGTTGAGGGGCGCCCCAGCGCAGCTGCACGAGCTCGAGGTCGCTCGACTGGCGGATGAACCATTCGCCGGTGCTGGCACGGAACACGGCCGGATCAGCCAATCCATCACCATCGTAGTCCGCGGGCACTGGGACGTCGGCGAGCGCGGGCGAGCCCCACGCGAACTGCGACGTCCCGCCCGCCGCGAAGGACACGAACCATCCGCCGGTCATGCCGCGATAGATTGCGATGTCCATGCGACCATCGCCATCGTAATCGGCAGGGACGGGCACATCGCTGAGCGCCGGGGCGCCCCACGAGGCGCTGAGCAGCGAGCTGTCCGAGGAACGGCGCACGAACCACTCGCCGGTCGTCGTTCGATACACCGCCACATCCGTTTGTCCGTCGCCGTCGTAGTCGGCCGGCACCGGCAGATCGCCAAACGACGGGGCCCCCCAACGCAGTCGCAGCAGCGACGTGCTGGAGGACTGGCGAATGAGCCACTCTCCAGTCGTCCCGCGAAAGACCGCCAGGTCGGCCGAGCCATCGCCGTCGTAGTCGCCGGGAATCGGGATGTCGCCCAGGGACGGGGCCCCCCAGCCGAATCGCTCCAGGGCGCTGCTCGAGGACCGGAGGATGAACCACTCGCCGCTCGTCTCGCGGTAGACGGCGATGTCGGCCTGGCCATCGCCATCGTAGTCGGCCCCAACCGGCCGGTCCATCAAGGCAGGAGCCCCCCATTGAACGCTCGCCGATCGCTGGTCCGTCGAGCGGAACGTGAGCCACTCAGATGTCGAGGCCCGATAGACGGTGACGTCTGCCTTGCCATCGCCGTCATAGTCGCGCACGGTGGTCATCGTCGGGGTGCGCGAGGCAGAGACGAGTGTCGACGGCAGGCTCTCGCCCGCGAGGTTGACGGCAACGACGACATAAGAAGCGCCCGCGGCGAGCGATGCCGTCGTGTCGGTGAAACTCAACCCGGTGATGCCGCTCGCGATCACGACCGCCGCGCCCCCGGGCGTGATCCGCCTGACCGTGTAGCTCGTGGCGCCCGCCACGGGCGACCATCGCAGCGTCACACCGGTCATGCCCGCGGCCGACGCGGTGACCAAGGTCGGCCGGAGGGGAGTAAATGGGTTCAGGCGGAACACCGTCCCGTCGTAGCCGCGTGGGCCGCCATAGAACGTCGTGCCGTACAGCATTCCGTCGCTTCCCTGGACAAGCCCGCGCCCTGAGAGACCCGAACCGAAATCGTGCAGGGTTGTGGTGTTGCCCGCCAGATCGATGCGGACGACCGTCTGGTACGACACTCCATAGAAGTTGGTGTCGCTCCCTTGCACGAGCCTGACGGGGTACCAGGCTTGGGCCGCGAAGTTGTGGAGTGCGGTCACCGTGCCAGCGAGCGACACTTTCAGCACTGTCGCTCCCGAGGTCCCCAGACCGCGCGGGATGATGCCGTACAGGTACCCGTCGGACGCCTGGATCAGCCCGCCAAGGTCATACGGCCCTTCGAAGTCTGCCTGTGTAGGCAGGGTCGCGATGACGTGCCACCCGCTCCCGTCCGGCCTCATGGTGAAAATTGTCGCGTGCCGGCCGCTCTGGCCCGTCGTCATCCCATACAGGCTGCCGTTGGATGCCTGAACGACTCTGGACAGCGCGCCATCAAGGTTCCGGTCGAAGAGGGTCAGCTCTGAAAAGGCGCCCTCCAGCGTCAGGCTGAAGACGCTCAGTTCGGTCGTGCCGAATAGTGTGCCATCCGCACCGCTCACAAGTGAGCGCACGCGTTCCTGTTGTGCGCCGAACTCGTGGAGCGTTGTCACACTGCCGCTCGGCGACATCCTGAACACCCTGCTGGGGCCGTAGTAGGTGCCGGTGGTCGCTCCATAGAAGTTGCCGTCGCTTGCTTGAATCAGGTCGCCAATCGGGTACGCGCCGTCAGCACCCCCAGCGAACGCGTGCAGGACGGTCATTGCTCCCGATGGCGCGATCCGGAACGCCGTTCCGCGGTCGAAGTTGCCCCCCGTTGAGGTTGTGCCGTAGAGGTAGCCGTCGTTCGAGGAGAACAGAGGCCCTGCCGGGTTCGCGCCTCCCGGGCCGGCGTTGAAGCGATGCACGAGCGAGTAGGTGCCGTCGACGCCCACCTTGTAGACGGTTCCGGAATTGTCGCCAAGGCTGCCCGGCGAAATCCCGTACAGATCTCCACTGGCGGCTCGGATCAATGTGGCGTGGCAGCAGCTGGGTTCTTCGAAGGCGTGGAGGACGTTGAAGCTTCCATCGCTGGTCAGCCGAAACAGCGTTCCTTGGCCGAGGGCGCCGCCGCCTCCCGTTATCCCGTAGATGGCGCCGTCGGCTCCTTGAGCAAGGCTCAGAGGAGACGACCCGTCATCCCCATGACCGAAGCCGTGAAGCGTTGTCAGCCCGAAGCCCGGGGCGAATTTGTAGATGCTGCCCGTGCGGGGACCGGCGTCGACGACGGCCAGATAAAAGGTGCCGTCTGCTGCCTGCGTCAGGCCGCGCGGCCAATAGGCGTCACCGTTGTACCCGAAAGTGTTCAGGGTGGTCAGCGTACCGTTCGCAGTCATCCTGAACAGCGTCGCCCAGGCGCTTGGCCCTCCTCTGGTCAAGCCATAAAAGTGACCGTCGGCGGCCTGCACCAGAAAGAACGGGTGGCGCCCGCCCGCACCACCGGCGAAGGAGTGAAGGACGGTGACGACGCCACCGAGGGTCATCCGGAAGATCCCGCCGCGGTCGACAAAGCTGCCGGGTGCTGTCCCGTACAGATTTCCATCCCGCCCTTGCACCAGCATTGTGGCGGCGGCAGGAAAGGCACGGAACGAGGTGCCCTCCAGCGTCATCGTGAAGATGACGTCAGCTGCGGTTCCGTAGAGGTTCCCGTCGTTCGCCTGAATCAGCGAACCGGGCGCGGCGCCCTGGCTGCCGTCGAACTCGTGGATCACCACGACGTCGCCTCCCGGCGTCATCCGAAACACCGTACCGTGGCCGGGAGTGCCCCCTGTTTCGGTTGTGCCGTAGAAATTCCCGTCGGTGGCCTGAATGAGGCTGGTGGGTTCGGCCGGGTTCGAATGGCCCGTGAACGCGTGCAGGAACTCCACCGGGGCTTGCGCGTGCACGCGCCCCGGGGCCACGATGACTACTGCGGCGAAGAGCACCAACGCACCGAAACGAGGTCTCTGCCGGTCTGCCCGAAGCATTCGGGTTCTATTGGACCACATTCTCTGGGACGGGGTCGGGCAGGGCGGGCAGACGGAGGTCGGGTGGGTCGGGTGGTCAGGTGGGTCGGGAAGGTCGGGAAGGTCGGGTGGGTAGGGCGGACTCCATGAGGAAGTAGCTACAACGTTCTAAGCAGTCCTGCCAGCGGCGCCGCTACCTGGCGCACGTGCAGATTGAGCTGCGCGTAGAGTTCGTCGCTGATGTAACCCAGGCGCCTGGCGGCATGGAGGCCGTAGCCGACCTCCGCAAGGGACGCCTCGGCGAGATTCAGAAAACGGGCTTGATCCCTGGGCGTCCGACGGGCGACTCCTTCGGCAATGTTGGCGGGCACAGAGTACGCCGCCCTCCGGAGTTGACTCGACAGCTCGAAGCGCTCTTCCTGCGGAAAACGCTGTCGAACGAGGTGGTGCACCTCGATGAACAGATCATCCGCCCGTTGCCAGGCAATCAGACTAGCGTGTTTCGGCGGCATCCCGTCATCCAAAGCAACGGCCGCGCCAACCCGCCTGACCCTCACGACCTACCCGACCTACCCGACCCATCCACGACCTACCTGACCTCGACCCCTGACCCGCCTGACCTACCTGACCCGCCCGACCTACCTGACCTTCGTCCGAAAATAATCGATCGTCTTGACCAGCCCATCCTCGAGCGCCACCTTCGGTTCCCATCCGAGGAGCGTCCGGGCTCGGGTGATGTCGGGCTGGCGGACCTTGGGGTCGTCCTCTGGCAGCGGCTTGTACACCAGACGGCTCTTCGAGCCCGTCATGCGGATGATGGTCTTGGCGATTTGTTCGATGGTCGTCTCGGTCGGGTTCCCGATGTTGACCGGATCGTTGACCTTCGAGTGCATCAACTTGAGGATGCCGTCCACGAGGTCCGTGATGTAGGTGAAGCTGCGCGTCTGCGAGCCGTCGCCGAAGATCGTGACGTCTTCGTTGCGGAGCGCCTGCGAGCAGAACGCCGGAACGGCGCGCCCGTCGTTCACACGCATCCGAGGCCCGTAGGTGTTGAAGATCCGCACGATCTTGGCGTCCACACCGTGGAAGCGGTGGTACGCGACGGTCATTGCCTCGGCAAAGCGCTTGGCCTCGTCGTAGACGCCGCGGGGCCCGATCGGGTTCACGTTCCCCCAGTAGGTTTCCTTCTGCGGATGCTCGAGCGGATCCCCGTACACCTCGGAGGTTGACGCGATGACGAACGTGGCCCCCTTCTCCTTGGCGAGGCCGAGCGCCTTGTGCGTGCCGAGCGCGCCGACCTTGAGCGTCGGAATCGGCAGCTCCAGGTAGTCGATGGGGCTGGCCGGGCTGGCCCAATGGAGCACGTAGTCCACCGGGCCGCTCACGAAGATGTAGTTGGTCACGTCGTGCTTGATGAAGGTGAACTTCCGGTTGGCGAGGTGCGCGATGTTCTCGGTATCACCCGTCAGGAGGTTGTCGATGCCGATGACCTCGTAGCCGAGGTCGAGCAGCGCCTCCGACAAGTGGGACCCGATGAATCCTGCCGCGCCGGTAATGACAACTCGTTTGCTCATGGATGTCTTCTGGCTTTCCGTGGGTGTAACGCGGCAGCGCCGCGGGTTAGTAGGCGTGCTTGTGGAAGAACCCGCGCAGGAGCGTGAGCCACATGATCTTCAGGTCCAGGCGCACAGACCAGTTCTCGATGTAGTACAGGTCGTACTCGATGCGCTTCTCGAGCGGAGTGTTGCCCCGCCAGCCGTTGACTTGCGCCCAGCCGGTCAATCCGGCCTTGACCTTGTGCCGCAGCATGTACTGCGGGATCCGGTGCTTGAACTGCTGCACGAAGTGCGGCCGTTCGGGTCGCGGGCCGACGATGGACATGTCGCCGCGGAGGACGTTCCAGAGCTGGGGCATCTCGTCGAGGTTCGAGCGGCGGAGGAACCGGCCGAAGGGCGTCACCCGCGGGTCGTCTTCCCTCGCCCAGATCGGGCCGGTCTCGCGCTCGGCGTCGTTGAACATCGAGCGGAACTTGACGATCGTGAACGACTTGCCGTCCAGCCCCATGCGTTCCTGGCGGTAGAACACCGAGCCGCGCGAGGTCAGCCGGACCGCCAGCGCGACGAGGCCGAGGGGCACGGCGAGCACGGTGAGCGCTGACGCCGAAATGACGATGTCGATGGCGCGCTTGAAGGCGCTGTTGACACCCTGCAGCGGCACGTCGTTGATGTTGATGACCGGGACCCCGTCGAGGTCCTCGAGGCGCGCACGCAGCGCGATCACCTGCAGCAGGTCCGGCACCACCTTGACGTCGACCATCTCGCGGCTGGTGCTCTCGATGAGGGCGAGCATGCGGACGTGCTGCTCGGGCGGCAGCGCGACGTAGAGGTGGTCGATGGCCTCTCTGGCGGTGATCTCCGCCGCCTCCTCGAGCGTGCCGAGCAGCGGCAGCCCCCGGTAGCCCAGGTGGTCGCCGTTCGCCCGATCGTCGACGAAGCCGACGATCTGGTAGCCGAGCTCGCGGTGCTCCAGGATCTTGTCGGCGACGAGCCGGCCGAGGTCGCCCGATCCCGCGACGAGTATCCGCTTCAGGCCGATGCCCGCGCGCCACCGCCGCTCGAGCACCTCGCGCATGAGCTCGCGGGAGGAGAAGGTCAGTGCGACGTTCAGGACGAGGAAGATCGCCCACACGGGCTGGGAGACCTCGAAGGCGCCAATGTCGCGCTGCGCTGGCGTGGCAAAGTACGTCTGCACGTACAGCGTGGCCATGACGCCGAAGAGCACCGTGAGGATGCTCCCGACGAATACGGCGAAGAAGTCGTCCACGCGCGAGCGTCCGCGCCGCAGGCGATACAGGCCCTGCAGGTGGAACCCCAGCGGCACGAGGGCGACGATGAAGGGCAGGACGTTGACGTACTGCCAGAAGGGCGGCAGCCCCTTGGTGACCGGAATGACGCCGATGTTGAACCGAATCGCGTAGGCGATGAGGAACGCGCACGCGCCGAGGAGCGCGTCCGAGATGAGGTGGAAGGCGACGAGCAGGCGGTTGTGTCTTACCATCGCGTCTGGGTCGCCTGCATGGTATCGGAGACGAGGGCTTCGATTTCGTCGCCGAATCGCTCGCGGCCGAACCGTTCGGCGTGGCGCCTGATGGCGCCGCGGTCGAACCGGTGGGCCATTGCGCGGCTCACGGCATCGCCGAACGCCGCGGCGCCCGGTTCGCCGGCCAGGAGGCCCGTCTCGCCGTCCACGACCGTCTCGAGCGCGCCGCCTTTTCCGAGCGCGACCACGGGCCGCCCGCACGCCTGTGCCTCGAGCGGCACGATCCCGAAGTCTTCTTCGCCCGGGAGCAGCACGACCGCCGCCCTCCGGTACAGGTCCCGGATGGCTTCGTCCGGCACCCGGCCCAGGAAGCGGGTCTCTCCGGTGGCGGCCTGCTCGAGGTTCGAGCGATCGGGCCCGTCCCCGACGATCAGCAGCGGCACCTTGGCATTCGCGCACGCCTCGATGGCCACGTCGATTCGCTTGTAGGGAACGAGCGCAGACACCACGAGGGCAAAGCCCTCGGAGGGCGTCTCGTCCGGCCGGAAGAAGGTAGTGTCGACGGGTGGATACACGACGCTAGCCTCGCGATTATAGTATCGGCCGATCCTCCCCGCAACATGATGAGAGATAGCGACATAGCGGTCCACGCGATCCGCCGTCCGGCGGTCCCACTCGGCCAGCCGGGCCATCACGGGGCGCATCAGCGCCGTGCCAGCCGCGCCAAGCCGCTCCGGACCGAAGTACGCCTCGAATTGATCCCAGGCGTACCGCATCGGCGTGAAGCAATAGCAGAGATGGCGCCCGTGAGCCGGGTGGATCACGGACTTCACGGCGCAGTGGCTGGAGCTCAACACCAGGTCATACGCGTCGAAGTTCCAACGCTCGACCGCGGTGGGAAACAACGGGAGGTAGTGCCTCCAGAACCGGCCGGCCAGCGGGAGGCGCTGCACGAACGATGGATGGATTCTGTGCCGTTCGATCTCCGGCGAGACGGATCCCGGAACATGCACCAACGTGAACAGGTCGGCGTCGGGAAACCGTTCGCAGATGACTTCGAGCGCTTTTTCGCCGCCGCGCATGCCGGTCAGCCAGTCGTGGACGAGCGCGACCCTCATCGCGCTGCGCCCTCGTGCTCCCGTCCGATGACCTCGTAGATTCCGCGCACGCGCCGCGCGGATTCCTCCCAGGAAAAGAGCCGCGCCCGCGCCAATCCCTTCCGCCGGAGATCGGCCTGCAGCGACGGATCGCTCAAGACGCGGAACATGCCGTCGGCGAGGGCTGCCGGGTCGTAGGGATCGACGAGAACCGCGGCGTCGCCCACGACCTCTGGCAGCGACGACAGGTTCGAGGTGACCACGGGTGTGCCGCTCGCCATGGCCTCGAGAGGCGGCAACCCGAAACCCTCGTAGAGGGAAGGGAACACGAAGAGCCCGGCGAGCCGGTACATGACGGCGAGCGTCTCCTCCGGGAGATACCCGAGGAACCTGACGTACTTGTGGAGCTGATGTTTGTGGACGGCCCGCCTGAGCGCGGCGTACTTGGAAATGTCATCGCCGATCATCACGAGCTTCAGGTCTTCCAGCCCGCGCTGCCGCACCAGGTTGAAGGCCTCGATGAGGCGTTCGAGGTTCTTGTGCGGCTTGACCGTGCCGGCGTACAGCACGAACCTGTCCTGCAGCTGGTATCGCTCGCGCACCCGGACGACGTCTTCTTCCAGCGGCTCGACTCCGAACCGTTCGTCGTACGCGTTGTAAATCACATCGATCTTCGACGGGTCAGCATCCACGAACCGCAGGATGTCGCGCTTCGAGCTCTCCGACACCGTGAGCACGCGTGTGGCCCGGCGGGCCGCCATCTCGATCGACGCGCGCGCGTAGCCATGGGCCATCCAATTGGGAAGGTATTGCGGGAACATCAAGTGGATGCAGTCGTGAATGGTCACCACCGACGGGCAGCGCACGAGCGGCGGGAGCACGTAGTGCGGCGCGTGGAACAGCGTGACGCGCTCGCGCTTGAGCGCAAGCGGCACCCGCCACTGTTCGGCGACCGAGTAGTTGCCCGCCGTCTCCGCCACCGGCCTGAAGTTCGGTCCGAGCGCGGCGATGCCGGCCGCATCGACCGGGCGGCAGAGCAGGACGTACTCCGTGCCGGGGTCGATGCGCGCCAGCTGGCGGACCAGATTGCGGATGTAGGTCCCGATGCCGAAGTCGTGCAGCTTTCGCGCGTCGATGCCGATGCGCACGCGCTACCGTTCCCAGCCGGGGTAATCCAGGCGATGCGAACGCCTGGCCTCGCGCCGAACTCCGGGATAGACGCCGGCCAGGCGCGCGGCCTCTTCCGCCTTCACCACGGCGTCGCCCACCATCACGGCATATTGCCGGAGATCGGAGTAGAACGCCGTGCAACCCGGGGCCACGGCGCCGGGAAGTCCCTTTGGTTCGTAGAGCACGAACCACTCACGGTCGAACCCGCCGGGCAGCGCCTGGCTGTAGCACGAGGCCCGGAAACGCGTCCAGTTGTCGTCGATCGCCTGCGCGCGCTGGGCGGCCGCAGCAATCGCGTCCCGATAGGCGCGCGTGCCTTCGGTTCGTGCCCGGTCCGACGCCGTCGGGACCGCCGGCGAGAGGCCTTGCACTTCGGTGCTCCGCGGTGCGTCAGGCGCCGCCGCGGGCGCGGGGCGGCCGTCGAGCAGTCCCCTCGCATGATCGGCCGCGACCGCGAAGTTCAGCCCCTGCCGTTCCGCATAGCCCATCGTCGTGATGCCGATCGCCTGTCCGTCACGATTGAGCAGCGGGCCGCCGCTGTTGCCCGGGTTGACCGCGGCGTCGGTCTGGACGAGCGTCGCGCCGCCGCTCTCGCGCAAGCCGCTGACGATGCCACGCGTCACAGTGTTCTGGAGGGTACCGAGCGCCGAACCGATGGCAATCACTTCCTGGCCGGCGCGAACGCTCGAGGCCGGCGCGAGCACCAGGAACGGCTGGCTGGCATCCGCGGGCGTCAACTTGAGGACCGCAAGATCGAACTGCGGCGCCCGTCGCTCGACCCGGGCCGTCGACGATGCGCCGCCGAGCCGCTTGATGGTCACCACGCTGGCGTTGCCGACGACGTGCACGTTGGTGAGCAGTGTGTCGGCCGCCACGAAGAAGGCGCTGCCTCGGCCCTCGGCGGTCTCGACGAGCACGACGGCCGGCAGGGCGCGGGCCACGACCTCTTCGAGCGAGGCCACCGCCATCGGAGTCGCGACGGGCGGCTCCACCCTCGCGCCTGAGGCCGGCGCACTCTCCCGGGGAGGCTCCGCCGGCGCCGGCGAAGTCACGATTGGCGTGCCGAGGGCCTCCCGCGTGGCCGGAGCGACGGCAGCGACCGGGCCCTCGCGCAGCGCGGGCTCAGGCCGGTCGACCCACATGAACGCGAAGACGACCGCCGCACCTCCCAGCGCTGCGGCGACGACCGATCGCACCACCGAGCCTGACGCCGTCGGGAGCGCGGCACTCGTTTCCCCTCCGATCCCGGCGTCGGAGACGAGCGCCGCCCCGCAGCGGCAGACCCTCACCGTGCGCGGGGCCCGTCGGCCGCACTGTTCGCACACGCGCACTCCTGGCTGGTCTGGCACGGTCCTATTGTAAGAAATGTCGGTAGAGGCGCAGCACCGGCGCGAGCACGGGATGGTGCTTTTCGTAGAACGCCAGGTGACTCCGCCGATAGGCGGCGCGAGTGGCTTCCGGGGCGCTGGCCGCCGAGGCGCCTCGCAGATGGACGATCTCGACGGCGGGTGTGTAGAGGATCGCGCGCCCGCGCGCCCTCAGCGCCGCACAGAAATCAACGTCCTCGGTGTACATGAAGTAGCGTTCGTCGAGGAGCCCGACCGCCTCCGCGTCGGCCCGCCGGACGAGGAGACACGCTCCGCTCACCCAATCGGGGCGGTGCTCGCGGCCGGTCATGGTCTCGACCTCGCACGATCCCCCCGGCGCGTGGGCCGCGTGGCGTCGCAGCAGCCGCCGTTGCCTGAGCTCGTTGAGCGGCGAGATCATCCGTCCGAACGACAGCTCGACACGGCCTGCGCCGTCCACGAGCCGCGGGCCCACAGCCGCGACACCGGGATTCGCCCGCAGGGCAGCCACCAGGCCATCGATGGCGCCGGCCGGCACTTGGGTGTCGCTGTTCAACAGCAGGACGAACTCGGATGCCACGGCACGGATCCCGATGTTGTTGGCCGTCGCGAAGCCGCGATTCGCCTCCAGCACGATGACCCGCACGGCGGGCCACGCACGTGCGGTGTCCACGCTGCCGTCGGTCGACAGGTTGTCGACCACGACGATGGCGTGCGGCGTGGCCGGGGGGTGATCACGGAGCGACGCGAGGCAGCGCACCAGATGGTCGCGCGCGTTGTGGCTGACGATGACGATGGCGAGGTCGGTCATGCGCGCGAAACCCGCTCGATCAACTGGAGCGTCTCTGCCGCGGCGCGTGGCCAGCTGTAGCGGCCGAGCACCGCCGGCGCCGCGGCCAGCAGCCGCTGTCGCGTCCCGACGTCGAACAACAGCAGCTCGAGCGCCGCCGTGACGGCGGAAATGTCATCGGCTGGCACGTAGAGCGCCGCGTCACCGCAGCTTTCCCTTGCCACAGGGGTGTCGAGCAGCACGGATGGTACGCCGACGGAGAGCGCTTCGAGCGGCGTCAGGCCCAGCCCTTCGTACGCGGACAGGAACGCGAACGCACGCGCAGACCCATAGAGGGCGCCGAGCTCCGCATCCGGAAGCCACCGACACCAGCGAATCTGTCCGCTCAGGCCGGCGGCGTCGATCAACCCCGCCAGATCCTGGTGCGGTCGGCTTCGGTTGTCTCCCACGATGTCCAGGGAAACGTCCGGGTGGCGCCGAGCCAGCGGAGCGAATGCCCGAATCAAGTCGGGCACGTGGCGGCGGTTGAAGATCGAACCGGCGTACAGCACGCGGGGAACCCCGTCCTGGCGCGACGCACCGGCAGGCGGCGTGATCCCTGGCGGCACGACCTGCACGTGAGGGGCCGCCAATCCGTAGGCGGCTTCCAGTTCGCTTGCGGTGAACCTGGAGATCGTCACGACGGCTCGCGCCGTGTGCGCGGCGCGGCTCGTGAGCCACCGCCGGCGCAGGCCCTCGCGCGGGCCGAACCACTCCGGGTGGACGGCGAACGACAGATCGTGGATGGCGACGACGGCCGGCACGTCGCTGCGGAGCGGTGTGGTGTAGCCAGGAGAGAAGAAGGCATCGAGGCGGTCGCGCTTCATCGCCGCAGGCAGCCGCACCTGCTCCCACCACGCGCCACCCGGCCCGGGGATCACGCGTGTGTCGACACGAGACGGGTCGAGCGTCGCCGTAATCGGCTGGTTGGTGTAGAGCACGAACTGATGGGGTGTGGCCGCGGCGCCGAGCCACTCCCCGAGCAGGCCGCCCAGATAGCGACCGACCCCCGTCGGCTTGCCCCCGAGCTCGCGTGCATCGATCCCAATCCGCATTGTCAGCTTGGCCGGCTCACGTCCGCAGGCGTCTGCGGTGAAGGGCTCGATCATAGGCTTCGTGGGCCGCTTCCGCCGCAGCGGCCCAGTGGAAGGCCCGCGCCCGGGCCACGCCGCGTGCAGACGCGGACGCTCGCAGGCCCTCGTCGCCGAGCATCTGCAGCATCGACCCTGTGAGCGACTGCGCATCCTCGGCGTGTCGGTCGAGATCGGCAAGCAGCCCCGCGTCGCCGAGGACCTCGGGCAGGGCTCCCCGCCCGGCTGCGACCACTGGCACGCCGACGGTCATCGCCTCCAGTACCGGGCATCCCGAAGCCTTCTTCGTGCGACGGTTGCACGAGCAGGAGCGCGCCCTCGTAGAGCGATCGCCGCGCGGATGGGTCGACATACCCGAGCGCTCGTACGTGGCCGAGAAGAGGCGGGCGGGCGATTCGGGCGAGCCATGGCGCCGCGTCCGGAGTGGCCTGGCCGGCCAGGACAAGCGGTGGGAGGTGTGGAACACCACGCGAGAGCAGGGCTTCGTAGGCATCGAGCAGCGCCCCCACGTTCTTGCGCGGCTCCAGGGTGCCGACAAACAGTGCATACCCGTCGGCCGGCGTGGTCGTCCGAGCCGTCCACTCCGGCGCACCGGGACGGCAGATCGAGATGCGTTCCGCCGGTACTCCCAGCTGCCGCTGAACCTCACGGCTCGTGAAGTCCGAGATCACGATGACGTGATCGGCGCTCCTTCGCGTGACTCCTGACGAGAGCCGCATAGTCGCGCCGGATCTCGGCGCGAGTGCGCTCTGGATGCGTGAGGAAGTTCAAGTCGTAGATCGTGATGACCTGGGCGGCCGATCGCGATGGCATCAGCAGCGGGTGGAACGAGTGCGCGACATCGAAGGACTGGCCCGTCAGCCGTTCGACCGAAGGCCAGCCCAGGCGATGCCACGCCAGGTTGAGCACCGCGACTGGCACGCGGCGGTCGATGGCGGTCGCGCCGGCCAGCTCGGAGGGCAACACCAGGCGATCCTTCCAGGAGCTCGAGAAGATCGCGAGATCGAGCGACCGTGTAGCTGCCCCCGCTCGCGCGGTGCCGGCCAGTGCACCGACGAGCTGTCGTGTGTATTCTCCGACCCCTGTGGGGTTCCGAAGCGCCGGCCGATAGTCAACGAGGACGCGCACTTGTGTAAGTCTTTCCGACTCAGTATCTTATTGTGAAATGAAAATCGCGGTCGTCGGAACAGGGTACGTCGGCCTCGTCGTCGGCGCATGCTTGGCGGAGAACGGCAACGACGTCGTCTGCGTGGACAAGGACCAGGCGAAGATCAAGAGGCTCGAAGCCGGCCAGATGCCGATCTACGAGCCTGGTCTCGAAGAAATGGTGCGGCGGAACCACTCGGAAGAGCGGCTGACGTTCACGACGGACCTCCAGAAGGCCGTCCAGGCGTCGGAGATCGTCTTCATCGCCGTCGGCACGCCGCAGGGCGAGGACGGATCGGCGGACCTGCAGCACGTGCTCGCGGTCGCCCGCGACATCGGCCGGGCGATGAACAAGTACACGGTCGTCGTGGACAAGAGCACGGTGCCGGTCGGCACCGCCAGGAAGGTGCACGCGACCATCGCGGCGGAGACGACGCAGCCATTCAGCGTGGTCAGCAACCCTGAGTTTCTGAAGCAGGGCGCCGCGATCGAAGACTTCATGAAGCCGGACCGCGTCGTGATCGGCTGCGACGACGAGCGGTCGGCCGAGATCATGCGTGAGCTGTACGGACCGTTCACCCGCACCGGCGCGCCGATCATGATGATGGACACGGCGAGCGCCGAGCTCTGCAAGTACGCCGCGAACTCGATCCTGGCGACACGCATCTCGTTCATGAACGAGATCGCGAACGTGTGCGAGGTGGTGGGCGCCGACGTCGACCAGGTCCGCAAGGCGATCGGCGCGGACCGCCGGATCGGCAACTCGTTCCTCTTTCCTGGGGTCGGCTACGGCGGCAGCTGCTTCCCGAAGGACGTCAAGGCGCTGATTCATTCGTCCGCCGGCAGCGGCTACGAGTTCCGGATTCTCGACGCCGTCGAGACGGTGAACCAGTCGCAGAAGTCACGCCTGGTCGACAAGATGGAGCGGCACTTCGGCGATCTCAGCGGCAAGACGATTGCGATCTGGGGGCTGGCGTTCAAGCCCCGAACCGACGACATGCGGGAGGCGCCGGCCATCACGATCATCGAGCGTCTGCTCGCGCTCGGCGCGCGGTCCGCGCCTACGATCCGGAGGCGGAGAACACGGCGCGGGCGGTGTTCGGCGATCGGATCGTGCTCGGCCGACAAGAGCTACGACGCGCTGGACGGCGCCGACGCGCTCGCGATCGTGACCGAGTGGAACGAGTTCCGCGAGCCGGACTTCGAACGATGCGCGAGCTGCTCAAGGCGCCGGTCGTGTTCGACGGCCGCAACATCTACTCGCCCGAGCACATGCGCGCGCTCGGGCTTCACCTACTTCTCCATTGGCCGCTGAGGTGGCTGACGGCACGGCCCGGCGCGTCCTGGTCACCGGCGGCGCCGGCTACATCGGCAGCCACGCCTGCAAGGCGCTCAGCCGGGCGGGTTACCGCGTCGTGGCTTACGACAACCTCGTCGCCGGGCATCGCGAGGCCGTGCGGTACGGCGACCTCGTCGAGGGCGACATCGCGGATGTGGCGGCGGTTCGCCGTGCGCTCCGCACGCACCGAATCTCCGCGGTCATGCACTTCGCGGCGTTTCTCGACGTCGGCGAATCGGTGCGCGAGCCGGCGAAGTACTACCGCAACAACGTCGTCGGGACGCTCGGCGTGCTCGAGGCGATGGCGGCGGAGTCGGTGACCGCGTTCGTGTTCTCGTCGACCTGCGCGACCTACGGCGAGCCGATCGAGACGCCGATCGCCGAAACGCATCCGCAGCGGCCGATCAACAGCTACGGTGAAACCAAGCTGGCCATCGAACGGGCGCTGCCGCATTTCGAGAGGGCGGCCGGCATCCGCTGGGCGGCGCTTCGCTACTTCAATGCCGCCGGCGCCGATCCGGACGGGGAGATCGGCGAGGATCACTCGCCGGAGATCCACCTGATCCCCCGGGCCATCGACGCGGCGACGGGGGGGCGAGCGCTGCAGGTCTTCGGCGACGACTACCCGACGCCGGACGGCACCTGCCTGCGCGACTACATCCACGTGAGCGACCTGGCCGACGCGCACGTCAAGGCGCTCGACGCGCTCGGCCGCGGCGGCCCGTCCGACGCCTACAATCTCGGCACGGGCGGCCGCACTCGGTGCGCGAGGTGATCGACTGCGTCGAGCGCGTGACGGGGCGTCCCGTGCCGTGGACGCTGGCGCCGCGCCGCCCGGGCGATCCCGCGGCGCTGTTCGCGGCGCCCGGCAAAGCCCGCTCGGCGCTCGGCTGGACGCCGCGGTTCGCGGATCTCGACGCGATCGTCGGCACCGCCTGGACCTGGCACAACACGCATCCGCAGGGTTATCGTCCGCCTGGACATTCGTGAGCGATCCCCAGACCCTCCGACGCCTGTTCAGCTACGCGGGCGCCGTATCGCGGCCGGCTGGTCGTGGGCGGTCGCCGGCATGCTGGTCTACGCGGTCGGCACGGCGGGCTCGCGCTCATCATCCAGCCCATCCTCGACAACGTGCTGCCCAATCAGGAGCGGCTGTCGACGATCGTCTGGGCGATCGTCGGGCTGTACCTTCTCAAGGGCATCGGCTCGTACGTGTCGTCGTACCTGATGGCCGACGTCGGCCAGCGCGTGGTCATGGATCTGCGCAACGCGCTCTACCGCCACATCCTCGGCCAGTCGGCCGGGTTCTTCGCGCAGCGCACCACCGGCCAGCTGATGTCGCGCATCAACAACGACGTGCTGCAGGTGCAGCAGGCGGTCTCGGAGACGGCCGGCGATCTGGCGCGCGAGTCGCTCGCGCTCGTCGGCTTTGCGGCGCTCCTCTTCTATTACGACGCGCGGCTGACCATCTTCTGCCTGATCAGCGCTCCGCTCATCGTCTATCCGCTCGTCCGGCTCGGGCAGCGCGTCCGGCGGACGACCAGACGCAGCCAGGAGGCGCTCGAGCAGCTCTCGCACATCAGCACCGAGGCGCTTCACCGGCCACCGCATCGTCAAGGCGTTCGGCACGGAAGGCAAGGAGGCCGAGCAAGTTCGCGCGGGCGGGCTATCATCTGTTCCGCACCAACATGAAGGTGACCGCGGCGCTCGTCGAGCCTGCCGCCGCTGATGGAGCTGCTCGGCGGCTTCGCGATGGCCGGGGCGCTGTGGTACGGCAGCCGCGAGATCGCTGCCGGCGACCTGACGATGGGCGAGTTCACGTCGTTCATCGCGGCGCTGCTGCTGATGTACGGCCCGGCCAAGAAGCTGAGCCGCGTCAACGCCAACCTGCAGCAGGCGATCGCGGCCTCCGAGCGGATCTTCGAGATGCTCGACATCCACACCGAAGTGACCGAGAAGCCCGGCGCCCAGCCGCTGGCGCCCTTCCACCAGGCGATCGAGTTCCGCGACGTGTCGTTCGGCTACGAGGAGAGCCCGGGCCGCATCCTGCGCGACGTGACCCTTTCGGTGCCCGTCGGGCCAGATGGTGGCGATCGTCGGCCGCAGCGGCGCGGGCAAGACGACGCTGGTGAACCTGCTGCCGCGCTTCTACGACGTGAGCGGCGGGCAGCATCCTGGTCGACGGCGTGGACATCCGGGACGTGACGCTCGCCTCGCTCCGGGGCCAGATCGGCATCGTCACGCAGGAGACGGTGCTGTTCGACGACACCGTCGGCCAACAACATCGCGTACGGCGCTCCGGGGCGCACGCGGGCGGAGATCGAGGCGGCCGCCCGGGCGGCCCACGCGCACGAGTTCATCGTCACGCTTCCCGCAGGGCTACGATACGATGATCGGCGAGCGCGGGCAGCGGCTGTCGGGCGGCCAGCGGCAGCGGCTGGCGATCGCGCGGGCGCATCCTGAAGAACGCGCCGATTCTCGTGCTCGACGAGGCCACGTCGGCGCTCGACACCGAGTCGGAGCTGCTGGTGCAGGAAGCGCTGGCGAACCTGATGAAGAACCGCACGTCGTTCGTCATCGCGCACCGCCTGTCGACGATCCGGCGCGCCGATGCGATCATCGTGCTCGAGCGCGGCCGGATCGTGGAGATCGGCCGCCACGACGAGCTGCTCGGCAAGCCGGCAGGGACCTACGCGATGCTGTATCAGATGCAGCTGCTCGAGGGGCGCAAGGCCGAGCGCCGGATGGTGCCCGTCGTGATCAAGTCGATGACCGGATTTGCGGCCGTGAGCCGCGAGGACGAGCGGGCGACGATCGCGGTCACCATCCGCGCGCTGAACCACCGGTATCTCGATCTGCAGCTTCGGGTGCCTCAGATCGCTGGCGGCCATCGAAACCGAGATCCGGGCTCTGGTGGCGAAGCGCGTGGCGCGCGGTCGTGTCGAGCTGAGCCTCTCGCTGCAGCTGCGGCAGGTGCCTGGCGTCGAGGTGGAGTTCAACGAGGAGTTCGGCCGCGCCCTCGAGGCCGCACTCGAGCAGGCGCGGGCGACGCGGTCTCGTGAGCGGCACGCTCACGCCCGGCGATCTTCTGCGCATGCCGCAGGCCCTCACCATCAGGGAGCGACAGACCGACGCGGACGAAGGCACCCTGGCGGCCGTGGCGGCGCAGGCGGGCGAGGCCGTCGACGAGGCCCTGCGCAGCCTCGACGACGATGCGCACCACGGAGGGCGAGCATCTGCGCGCCGACCTCGACCAGCGGCGCACGTTCGTTGCCGATCTCGTCGAACGCATCGCCGTCGCCGCCGACGAGGGACGCGCCGCCATGGAAGCAGCGGCTGGCCGAGCGCGTCCGGCAGATCCGGCCTCGATCTGCAGGCCGACGAGGCGGCCGTGGCGCAGGAGATCGTCAAGGCGGCATCGCGGTCCGATATCACCGAGGAAGTCGCGCGGTTCCGCGGCCATGTCTCTCATTGGGTCACCCTGGCGGACAGCGCCGAACCGTGCGGCCGCAAGCTCGACTTCCTGCTGCAGGAGATGAACCGCGAGGTCAACACGATGGGCTCGAAGGCCGACGGCCTCCGCGTCTCGGAGCTCATCATCGCGGCGAAGGCCGAGCTCGAGAAGATGCGCGAGCAGGTTCAGAATGTCGAGTAGCGGCCGGGGCCTGCTGTTCATCGTGTCGGCGCCGTCTGGCGCCGGCAAGACGACGCTGGTCGAGCGGCTGGTCGAGCAGACGCCCGCACCTCAGGATGTCCCGCTCCTACACATCGCGTCCCGCGCGCCAGGGCGAGGCCGACGGCGTGGACTATAATTTTGTGAGCGCGCGCCCGCTTCGAGGCCATGGTCGCCGCCGGGGAGTTCCTGGAGTGGGCCGACGTCTTCGGCAACCTCTACGGCACGGCGGCCGCAGACACCGAACGCCTGCTCGCCGCCGGCGACGATGTGGTGCTGGTGATCGACGTGCAAGGCGCGCGGCAGGTGCGGCAGCGGCTTGGCGTCGAGGCCACGACGGTGTTCGTGATGCCGCCGTCGTTCGAAGTGCTCGAGCAGCGGCTGCGCGGGCGGAGCAAGGACAGCGAGGAGGCCATCCAGCGCCGGCTGCAGGTGGCCCGCGAGGAAGTCGCCGTCGTTCGCGGAGTACCACTTCATCGTCATCAACGACGAGCTGACGACGCGCCGTCGATCGGCTGCGAAGCATCGTGATCGCCGAGCGTGCGAGGCTGGCGCGGATGCGGCTCACGGCGGCAGGGATCGTGCGGACATTCTGAAGACGTGAACGGAAGTCGAGGAAGGATCAGAGAACCTAGACGCTAAAGGACACTGTCAATGATTGACCGCAGCAAGCTGTCGAACTCGTTCGAATTCGTCGTGACCGCCGGCGCCCGTGCCCGGCAGCTGCTGGCCGGCTCCACGCCGCGCGTCGAGGTCGGCGACCACAAGAAGACGACCGTGGCGCAGCGGAAGTCGTGACCGGCGCCGTCGAGAAGATCGAACGGGCCGATCCGCTGGCGCCGATCGTCGAACAGGACTGAGACGGAGGCACGACGTGTTGATAGCGCTCGGCGTCACCGGCGGCATCGGGGCCTACAAGGCCGTCGAAGTCGCGCGTGGGCTGCAGAAGCACGGCCACGAAGTCGTCGCCATCATGACGGCGTCGGCCACCCGGTTCGTCGGCCCGATCACCTTCGAGGCCATCACCAGGCGCCGTGTCATCACCGACCAGTGGGAAGCCGGCGCCAATGCGGACATCGAGCATATCGCGCTCGCGTCGACGATCGATCTGCTGCTGATTGCGCCGGCGACGGCCAACATCATCGGCAAGATGGCCAACGGCATCGCGGACGACTTTCTGAGCACGCTCTACACGGCCACCCGTGCGCCGGTGTTGATGGCGCCTGCGATGAACACGCAGATGTTCGAGCACGAGGCGGTGCGGCGCAACCTCGAGACCCTGGCCGCCCGCGGCGTGCGGTTCGTCGACCCGGGCGAGGGCTATCTGGCCTGCGGCTGGATTGGCAAGGGCCGCCTCGCCGAGCCCGAAGAGATCGTCGCTGCCGCCGATGCCCTGCTGCGGCCCACGGGCACGCTGGCTGGCAAGCGGGTGCTGGTGACGGCCGGGCCGACCTTCGAGGACATCGATCCCGGTGCGGTTCGTCGGGAACCGGTCCAGCGGCCGGATGGGCGTGGCGATCGCCGCCGAGGCGGCGAGACGTGGTGCAGAGGTCACGCTCGTCGTCGGACCCACAGCGATTCCGCTGCCCGCCGTGGCCAGCCTCGTGCGAGTGCGCGGCGCGCGAGAGATGCACCGGGCCGTCATGACACAGGCGTCGGCGATGGACGTGGTGATCATGGCCGCCGCCGTGGCCGACTACGCGCCGGCGGAACGGCAGCCGCAGAAGATCACGAAGGATGCCGAGACGCTCACAGTGGTGCTGGCCCGGACGCCCGACATCCTCAAGGAGCTCGGGGCCGCACGCCAGAAGTCTGGTGCGGGGCCGGTGCTCGTCGGCTTCGCGGCCGAAACCGAGGACGTCATCGCGCGCGCGAAGGCCAAGCGCCAGCGAAAGCACGTCGACCTGATCGTCGCCAACGACGTGTCGCGAAGCGACGCCGGGTTCGACGTCGAGACCAACGCAGGTCACCCTGGTGGACGAGGAAGGCGCCGACACCTTGCCCCTGCAGACCAAGGCGCACGCGGCGGAGGCGATCCTCGACCGTGTCGAAGCCGTGCTGCGGCGGTCGACGGCCAAAGCGCCGGTCTCGTGAACCCCGACCACCTCAAGGACCACCTCGCCTTCGCGGCCGAACTGGGCGTGGCCGGCGTCAGCAGCGACCCCGCCTGGCGCCGACGCGAGGCGCCCGCGTCACCGGCAACCGTTGACGCCGGAGCGGCGGCCCGCGAGACCGTTCAACACGACCTCGGCCGCCGGGTACGGCAGCTGCGTCGGTCGCGCAGCCTCTGGCGGTGGTCACCCGCAGCACGCTTCAGGCCATTCGTGCCGACATCGGGGACTGCACGCGCTGCAAGCTCCACGCGCTCGGCCGGCAGCAGATTGTGTTCGGCGTGGGCAACCCTCAGGCGGACCTGATGTTCGTCGGCGAGGCCCCCGGAGCGGACGAAGATGTGCAGGGCGTGCCGTTTGTCGGTAAAGCGGGCCAGTTGCTGACCAAGATCATCGAGGCAATCGCCCTCAAGCGCGAGGATGTCTACATCGCCAACGTGATCAAGTGCCGCCCTCCACAGAACCGGAACCCGGAGCCGGACGAAGTGGCCACCTGCGAGCCGTTCCTGTTCAGGCAGATCGACAGCATCCAACCCAAGGTCATCGTGTCGCTCGGCAAGTTCGCGACGCACGCGTTGCTCAGGACCGAGGATCCGATCTCCCGGCTGCGCGGCCGGATCTTCGACTATCGCGGCTCGAAGCTCATCCCGACGTTCCATCCCGCGTACCTGCTTCGCAATCCCTCATCGAAGCGGGAAGTCTGGGAAGACATGAAACTCGTCAAGAGACTGTTGACTTCGAACTTAGAAGGAAGAAGTCAGAAGGACTCAGACTAACCACGCGCGTCGCCCTGTGAAATAGTAGTGTGCAGTGTCCTTCGTAGTTCTCACTTCTAAATTCGAAGTTCCCCTGTGTTTCTCCGCGTAGCTGTTCCCGTTCCGACGCTCGACTTGCTGACCTATGGCGTGCCAGCGGGCATGGATACGCCGCCCGTGGGAGCACGCGTCGTCGTGCCGCTCGGCTCGCGTTGGGTCACAGGCATCGTCGTGGAGCACGAACAGTCGGGGAAGTCCGGCGCTCGAGGGCATCAAACCCATCCGGGAGGCGCTGGACCGGACGGCCTTCGTTCCGGCCGATGTCACGGCGCTGGCGCGATGGACGGCCGAGTACTACGCAGGCGGCGTTGGCGAAGCGATCACTGCCGTGCTGCCGCCGAAGACGCGCGGCGTCCGAGCCGATGCGCACAAGAGCCGCCGTGTCGTCACCCTGACGGCCGCGGGCGCAGAAGCCCTGGCCGCTCCAGCCGGCGCGTCGGGTCCCACGAGGAAGCAACGGGAGGCGCTCGCGATCCTGGCCGGGGCACCAGACGGCGTGGCAACCGCCGATCTCGCCGCGCGCGGCTTCAGTGCCGACCTGGTCGGCCGGCTGGTGCGCGATGGCGCCCTGGCCCTGCACCGCCAGCAGGTCGACCGCGATCCGTTCGAAGTGACCGGGAAGACCTGGTCGGGTAAGGTTAACCGCTGAACCCATCGAAGCGAAACCTGACCCGACGAGGTTTCCGCGATCGCTCACCGACGAGCAGGCGGCGGCGCTGGCGCGATTGACTGCGCTTGGCGAGGGCGGGACATTCCGCGTCGCCCTGCTGCACGGCGTCACGGGCAGCGGCAAGACCGAGGTCTACCTGCGCCTGTCCGCGGCCGTCCGCGAACGCGGGCGCTCGGTGCTGATGCTCGTCCCGGAGATTGCGCTGACGCCGGCGATGGCCGGCGGAGTTCAGGCAGGCCTTCGGCGATCGCGTGGCCGTGCAGCACAGCGGCCTCTCCGACGGCGAGCGGCACGATCAGTGGCAGCGGATTCGCCGCGGCGAGGTCGACATCGTCGTCGGCACGCGGTCCGCGGTGTTCGCGCCGCATCGACCGACTGGGCCTCATCATCGTCGACGAGGAGCACGACGCGTCGTACAAGCAGGACGAGAGCCCGCGCTACAACGGACGCGACGTGGCGATCGTGCGCGGCCAGCGCGCCGGCGCACTGGTGGTGCTCGGATCGGCCACGCCGTCGATGGAGAGCTACTCACAACGCGGTGAGCGGCAAGTACGAGCGCGTCGTGCTGAGCCGTCGAGTGCTCGACCGACCGCTGCCGTCCGTGCGGGTCGTGGACATGCGCGAGGAATACGCGGCGGGCGGGCCCGATGTCGTGTTGAGCCGGCCGCTCGCCGACGCGCTCCGTTCCGCAGATCGAGCGGGGAGAGCAGTCCCTCATCCTGCTCAACCGCCGCGGCTTCGCGACCTCCGTCTTCTGCCGGCAGTGCGCCGGCACGATCGACTGTCCGAACTGCAGCGTCTCGCTCGTCGTCCACGGCGAGGGGGTCGCTCGACGGGCGCGCTGCCACTACTGCAACTACACGGCGCGCGTGCCAGCCACGTGTCCCGCGTGCGCGGCGCCCTACCTGGATCAGGCGGGCTTCGGCACCGAACGCGTCGAGGCCGAAGTCAGAACGGCGTGTCCGGCCGCGCAGAGTGGCCAGAATCGACCGGGACGCCATCCGGAAGCGCGGCGCGCTCGCCGACCTGCTTGCGCGCTTTCGCGACGGCTCCATCGACGTGCTGGTCGGCACCCAGATGATCGCCAAGGGCCACGACTTCCCCCGGGTCACGCTGGTGGGCGTCGTGTCAGCCGACGTCGGGCTCGGGATGGCGGATTTCCGCGCCTCCGAGCGCACGTTCCAGCTGCTCACGCAGGTCGCCGGGCGCGCCGGCCGCGGCGAGCATGCCGGGTGAGGCGATCGTGCAGACGATCTACCCGCAGCACTACAGCATCCAGCTCGCGTGCCGGCAGGACTATCCCGGCCTTCTACGAGAAGCGAACTCGTGTTCCGCCGGGCGATGCGCTACCCGCCGTTCTCGTCGATCGTGAACGCCGTCGTGCGCTCACGTACCTTCGCCGCGGCCATGGACGACGCCGAAGCCGTGGTTCAACGAGTGAGGCGGTTCGACGAGCGTTTGCGGGTGCTCGGGCCCGCGCCTGCGCCACTCGGTCGAATCCGGGGCGAGTATCGCGTGCAACTGCTCGTGAAGGGCACCAACCGCACCCGCATGCGCGAGGCCGTGGTCAGCGCGGTCAAGGGCCGCCCCGACCTGGCGCGCCGCACCACGATCGACGTCGATCCCCTTTCTGTTCTCTGAATTGAGGGACGTCGGATTCAGGGACTTTCGGATTTGGGCCTTCGGACTGCGTTAGCGTCTATCGTCCGATGAGCTCGAGCGGTTCGATCGGGGCGGGCGTGAAGCAGACGATGAGCATCAGGAGCGCCAGCACGGCCAGGGCGAGGCGCGTCGGGTCGAGCGGCACGTCTTCGTCGAACGTGGGCGGATGGTGCCGGCCGAACATGAAGAGGCCGACGAGCAGCAGCGTCGTCCAGACGACCCAGCTCAATGAGAACCACGTGAGACCGACCGCCACGCCGAGCATGGCCATTGTCAGGTGCGAGGACCGCCGGCCCAGCACGGCATAGGAGATGTGGCCGCCGTCGAGCTGTCCGATCGGAAAGAGATTCAGGGCGGTGGCCAGGAGGCCGAACCATGCCGCGAAGGCCATCGGGTGCATGTTGATCGAGTAGCCGTCCGGCGGGCTGCCCCACGTGATCAGCGCGGCAAGCTTGAAGAGCAGGGGCTCGCCGAGCCAACTGCCGCTGAAGTCCGGCGGGATGCGGACGACGTTCGACATCATCAAGCCGACGAACAAGGCCGGCACCGCGACGACGAAGCCCGCGATCGGGCCGGCGATGCCGATGTCGAAGAGCGTCCGTTTCGCTGGTAATGGGCTCGCGGATGCGGATGACCGCGCCGAGCGTGCCGGTCAGGACCGGAGCGGGCAGGAAAAACGGGAGCGAGGCGTCGACGTCATAATAGCGGCAGGCGAAATAGTGTCCGAGCTCGTGACAGCCCAGAATCGTGAGGATCGTGCCGCTGTACCAGAAGCCGGGCAGCAGGAAGCCGGGCGTGAGCAGATCGCCCGCGGCCAGCGCGGATCCGCTGGTCCCGAAGTCTGCCGCGAACGCCACGTAGTGCAGCGCCCCGACCAGGGTGGTGCTGACGAGGGTCAGGGCAAACAGCAGCGCGTGCAGCCAGACGCGGTCCTGGAATTTGGGCGGGCGAAAGAAAGGGTCCACTTACCCGATGTTTTGCAGGTCTTTACCCGGCTTGAAGCGGATCGTGCGGCCAGGAGGGATGCGCACTTCCTTGCCGGTCCGTGGGTTACGGCCGATGCCGCGCTTGCGCGGCTTCACCTGAAAGACGCCGAAGCCGCGCAGTTCGATCCGTTCGCCACGCTGCATGGAGGTCCGCATCGCGTCGAACACCGCATCGACCGCCACCTCAGCTTTGACTTTGGTGATGTCGGCGATCTTCGACACTTCGTTGACGATGTCGACCTTGATCATGCTTAGGGTCTCCTCAGAACGTCTAACTACTATAGATTGTGTCACTTACACTGTCAAGGCAGAGGCTAACTTGACTTCAGAATGACCCGGAGACAGGCCTCTGTCGTGCTGGTCGGCCGTCCAAACGTTGGGAAATCCACGTTATTCAACCGTATTGACCGGGTCGAGACGCGCGATCGTCGCGCCCATCGCGGGCACCACCCGCGACTCGCTGTCGCGACCCGTCTCGTGGCAGGGCGCGCACGTTCGATCTCTTCGATACTGGCGGTCTGTACGGCGCGAGCGAGGATCCGCTGCACGAGCTCGTCGTCCGGCAGGGGCAGCGCGCGATGGCCGATGCCGATCTCCTTTTGTTTCTGGTGGATGCCCGCGAGGGTCTGGTATCGGGCGACGAGATCATCGCGCGCGAACTGCGCGAGTTCGGGCGGCCCGTCATTCTGGTCGTCAACAAGACCGACGACAAGCGGTCGCGCTCGGCGGCGTGACGGAGTTCTATCAGCTGGGGTTCGAGCCGATCGTCGAAATCTCGGCCGAGCACGGCCACGGGGTCGGCGACCTGCTCGACGAGATCGTCATCGCGTTGAAGCGGGCGGGCTTGAGCCTCGTCGCGCCCCAGCCGGCCGACGCCGACGACGCCAACTCCTCGATCCCGACTCCCTAAATCCCAACTCCCCCGATCCCAAATCCTCCGATCCCAAGTCCCCCGATCCCAAGTCCCTGAATCCCCAATTTCCGACCGAGACCACCGTGGCCATCGTCGGTCGGCCCGAATGTCGGGAAGTCGTCGCTCCTCAACCGGCTGCTGAAGGAAGAGCGGGTGCATGGTGAGCGACATGCCGGGGACGACCCGCGACGCGATCGACGCGGTGCTGACGTGGCACCGGCGGCGGTTTCGCATCGTGGACACCGCAGGCATGCGCCGCCCTGGACGGGTGCGGAGCGGCGGGGCGGTGGAGCTCGTCAGCGTCGCCGGCGCGAAGCACGCGATCGTCGAAGCGGACGTCGTGGCCCTGATCATCGACGCGCAGGAGGGACCGACCGATCAGGACGCGGCGATCGGCGGCGAAGCCGATCGCGCCGGCCGCGGCGTCGTGATCGTCGCCAACAAGTGGGACCTGGTGAAGAGCACCGGATCAGGAGATCGTCAAGACGTTCGACGACGAGCTGCGCCGCAAGATGCGCTTCCTCGACTACGCGCCCATTCTCCACATCTCGGCGCTGACGGGCGAGCGGCTGCCGAAGGTGCTCGAGACGATCGACAAGGTCGCGGCGTCGCGACAGAAGCGCGTCCCGACGCCGGCGCTGAACAAGTTCATCGAGTCGATCACGGCCGCCAACCCGCCCGTCAGCCCGGGACGGCGGCACGTGCGGATTCTGTACGCGGCGCAGATCGGCGTCTCGCCGCCCGTCGTTCGTGTTCTTCACGAACGTGGCGACGACGTTCCACTTCTCGTACGAGCGCTTTCTGGTCAACCAGATCCGCGAGGAGTTCGGGTTCCTCGGCACGCCCATTCGCCTCCAGGTCCGCCGGCGCGCCAAGGTGGGCGGGTCCGGCCCGCGGCGCCGGACGAAGAAGCCCAAGACGGTATAATCCAAGGACATTCGTGAATATCAACGCCCCGACCGACGGCCGCGTCAACGTCGTCGTCGCCACCACCGTCCTCCTTTCCTTCATCTCGTTCTGGCGGGCCGCCGCGATCGTGCTGAGCGATCTCGGCTCGACCGCGTTCTACGTCGGCGGCATCGTCGAGCAGGCCATCGGCAAGTCGGCGCCGTGGTTCGTGCTCGGCGTCATGCTGTTCTCCTACGCCGTCCGGGCGCTCTATATCGAGAGCTCGGCGATGTTCGTCCGCGGCGGCGTCTACCGCGTCGTCAAGGAGGCGATGGGCGGCACGCTCGCCAAGCTGTCGGTCTCGGCGCTGCTCTTCGACTACGTGCTGACCGGGCCGATCAGCGGCGTGTCGGCCGGGCGGTACATCGCCGGCCTGGTCAACGACCTGCTGCATGCGCAGCGGCTCGTCGTTCCACCTGCACGAGGGCCTCGACGGCGACCGTCATCGCCATCGTGATCACGGTGTACTTCTGGTGGCGCAACACGAAGGGCCTGCACGAGTCGAGCGACGATGCGCTGCGGATCATGAAGATCACGACCGTCATGGTCGTGATTCTGATCCTCTGGTGCGCGCTGACGCTGCTGCAGAAGGGCGGCAGCACTGCCGCCGCTGCCGACGCGCGGAACCTGCAGTTCTCCGACGACGCGCTCGGCTGGCTGAACGGCACCATCTGGCCGACGTTCACCGCCGTCGCGATCTTCGTCGGCTTCGGCCACTCGATCCTGGCGATGAGCGGCGAGGAATCGCTGGCGCAGGTCTACCGCGAGATCGAGCAGCCGAAGGTCAAGAACCTGCAGCGCGCCGGCATGGTGATCTTCGTCTACAGCCTGGTCTTCACGGCGCTGGTCAGCTTCTTCGCCGTCGCGATCATTCCGGACGACGTGCGGCCGCGCTATTTACGACAACCTGATTTCCGGCCTGGCGATGCACCTCGTCGGGCCGGAGTCCCTGCGGCTGCTCTTTCAGGCGTTTGTCGTCGTGGTCGGCTTCCTGATCCTGGCGGGCGCGGCCAACACCGCGATCGTCGGATCGAACGGCGTGCTCAACCGCGTGTCGGAAGACGGCGTGCTGACGGACTGGTTCCGCAAGCCGCACAAGCGGTTCGGGACGACCTACCGGCTGATCAACCTCGATCGTCGTCCTGCAGATCGTCACGATCCTGCTGAGCCGCGGCGACGTCTACGTGCTCGGCGAGGCGTACGCGTTCGGCGTGGTCTGGAGCTTCGCGTTCAACGCGGTCTCGGTGCTGATCCTGCGCTACAAGCGCCCGGACGCGCCGCGCGACTGGCGGGTGCCGTTCAATCCACGAATCGGCGGCCGTGGAGATCCCGCTCGGGCTGGTCGCGATCGCGCTCGTGCTGTTCTGCTGCGCCGTCGTCAACCTGTTCACGAAGGAGGTCGCGACGATCGCCGGCATTGATCTTCACCGGCGCCTTCTTCGCGACGTTCGTCGTCTCGGAGCGGTTGAACGCCGAGCGACGTCGGCGCGACAAGCGCAGCTCGATCAGTTCCAGCTGACGGCAGAGCCGGAGATCGGCGTCGAGGCCATCGACGTGCCGGCCCGGCGGCGTGCTGGTGCCGGTGCGCGACTACAACACGCTGACGCACCTCGACTGGGTGCTCGACCAGCCCGAGTCCGAGGACCGCGACGTCGTCGTGCTGACGGTCCGGGTGCTTCGGCAGGGGCAGGGCACGCCGGGCCTCGATCGAGGATCAGCATGTTCTCCGACTACGAGCAGACGCTCTTCACGCGGGTCGTGGCCATTGCCGAGCGGCATGGGCGGCACGTCACGCTGCTCGTCGCGCCGGGCACGAATATCTTCGACGCGCTGGCACAGTCGGCCGTCCAGCTCGAGTCGGGTCTCATCGTGGTCGGCGAGTCCGAGATCATGCCGCCGGAGCAGCAGGCGCATCTGCTTGGCGAGGCCTGGGACCGCACGCCGCACGACCGCGAAGCTGTCGACGCGCTTCGTGGTGCTCAGGAAGGACGGCAAGAGCGTGCAGCGCTTCTCGCTCGGCGCCCACGTGCCGGATCTGTCGCCCGACGACATCGATCGGATCCACCAGCTGTGGGTGGAGGCGGTCAAGGCCGTCGGCCCGAACATCCACCATCGCGACGTCGTCACCGCGGCGCTCGGCAGCCTCGAGGAGGAGCTGGCGAGCACGGCGAGGCGCCCGCACGCGGTCGACCGTCTTCGCCGACATCTCGAAGCCAAACCGCCTGGCGGCTGACGCGTGTGCGCTATCATGGCGCCTTCAGGTCTCGCCCGTCACAATCGGAGGCTGCGCGCCTCGGTGCGGGGCTTGGTGGGGTCGCGCTCGTCACGCTCGTCTACGTCAGATGGCTGCACGTCACGAACGCGACGACGGTGGCGATGACGTTCCTGCTGGTCGTTCTGGTCGTCGCCGCCACCGCACGGCTGTGGGTCGCCGTCGCCACGTCGGTCGCGGCGATGCTCTGCTTCAACTTCTTCTTCCTGCCTCCCGTCGGGACGCTGACGATTGCCGACCCGCAGAACTGGGTCGCGCTGGTCGGCGTTTCTCGCCGTCAGTCTCGTGGCGAGCAACCTTGCCGCTACGGCGCGGAGCGCGCAGGGAGGAAGCGGTCGAACGGCGCGACGAGCTGGCCCGTCTGTTCGATCTGAGCCGCGACGTGCTGCTCATGACCGACAGCCGCGAGGCGATGACCACGCTGGCGCGAGCGATCGCCCGGCGGTTCGATCTGGAGCTACGTGGCCATCGCCTGCCGCGCGCGGGCGACTGGGACGTGTTCGAAGGCGGGCTCCGTGTCGGTGGCGCTGGACACGCGCGCAGCTGTCCTCGGCGTTCGCCGCCGCCCAGACGTCGCTCGAGTTCGACGCGTACGCCCGGACGTACGCCGGCCACCGGACGATGGAGGTCGACGGCCGCACCGATTCGGCTCGTGCCGCTGCGCGTCGGCACGAAGCCGATTGGCCTGCTGGCGGCCGGCGGCCGACCGGTCGAGGCCGGCACGCTCGACGCGCTCGCGCGGCGTCGTCGCGATCGCCATCGAGCGCGCGCAGTTCCTCGAGGAGCGGAAGGCGGGCGAGCTGACGCGCCAGAGCGAAGAGCTGAAGTCGGCGCTGCTGGCGTCGCTCGGCCACGACCTCCGGACGCCGCTGACCGCCATTCGCATCGCCGCGAGCAACCTCAAGGCGTCGCGGCTGACGCCCGACGAGCAGCTCGAGCAGAGCGACGTCATTCTGTCGGAGGTCGAGCGCCTGACGCGGCTCTTCCAGAACATTCTCGAGATGGCCCGGCTCGATGCGGGGGCCGTCGGCCTCGGCCATCCGGTGGACGCATCCCTCGGAGATCGTCGAGGCGGCGCGGGACCAGGTGGAGCAGACCCTTCGGCGGCACACGGCTCGACGTGACGGTATCGATGGACGTGCCCGTGAAGCTCGACCCACGACTCACGGCGACGGCCCTCGCCCATCTGCTCGAGAATGCCGCGCAGTACTCGCCCACGGACTCGACCATCGAGGTGCGCGCCGAGCTGACCGACGAAGGTCTCATGGTGTCGGTGCGCGACCACGGGCCCGGCATTGCCGCCGCGGATCTGCCGCACCTGTTCGAGCGGTTCTATCGAGGCGATGCGTCGAGGACGCGAGCGTCGGGAACCGGCATGGGCCTGTCGATCGCCCGCGGGCTGCTGGCCGTCGAGCACGGCCGCGTCTGGGCGGAGAATTGCGCCGGACGGCGGCGCGCAGTTCACGATCGTGGTCCCGGCTGAGGTGAAGGCGGTGGCCGACGAGCGCGTGTCCGTCTCATGACGACGCCTGCCCGCATTCTGCTCGTGGACGACGAGGTCGCGATTCAGCGGGCCGTCGCGCCGCTGCTGCGGTCGCGCGGCTACGAGGTCGAGATCGCCGGCACGGGCGCCGAGGCGCTGCGGATGGTCGCCGCGCGGCCGCCGGACCTGATCGTGCTCGATCTCGGGCTGCCGGACCTCGAGGGCACGGAAGTCTGCCGTCGGATTCGAGCGCAGTCCAACGTGCCGATCATCGTGCTGTCGGCGCGGGAAAGCGAAGCGGACAAGGTCAACGCGCTCGACCTCGGCGCCGACGACTACGTGACCAAGCCGTTCGGCCCGGAGGAGCTGCTGGCGCGCATCCGCGTGGCGCTGCGGCGCGTCGCCTCGGAGGACGAGGCCGAGACCGGCCACTTGCACGCCGGCGATCTGACGATTGACTACGATCGTCGTCGCGTCGTGCGGGGCGAGACCGAGATCCGGCTGACGCCCAAGGAGTTCGAGCTGCTGTCGCTGCTGGCCAGGAATCGCGACCGCGTGCTGACGCATCGCGCCATCCTGAAGGCGATCTGGGGCGGAAACGCCGTCGAGCAGCCCGAGCATCTGTGGATGCTGATGGCGCAGCTGCGCAAGAAGATCGAACCGGATCCCGCGACACCACGGTATCTGCTCAGCGAGCCCTGGGTCGGGTACCGGTTCGCGACCGGCGACACCGCGGGCCGAGGGGACTGAGGCCGCGCGCAGGGCTCACGCCGGTTTCGGTGATGGTCTGCATGCCTCCAGATCGCACTCCACACCTTCAAGAGCGCTGAGAAGCGCCCAAAGAATCGCTGAAGTCCCCGAATCGACCGACTCAGTATCTTCTCAGGACTTTCTTGGCCCCATTTTGGGAGCCGGTTCCTAGACTGGCTTCATGGTTACCAAGAACGGTGTGTGGGGCGATGCCCGGCCTACCGAGGTCTACGCCGTTGCCACCACCGACGACGGCACACGGCTCGCGATGCGCACAGCGCAGCAGATTGCGACGTTGGAAGGCCGCTCGGTCGTCGTGATCGTCCCGCATGCCGTGCCATTCGGCGTGGAGCTGGACCGCAAGGCGTCTTGTGCACGAGCGGGTTCCCGATCACGGAATCGCACCGCGAGAACGTCCGCGCCAAGGTGCGGGAATTTTCCGGGTCGCGGCGGACTTCAGGAACTCTTCAGGGACTTTTTGGCCTGATCTCAGGCGGCTCTTCTTATGCTGAACTCGAGCTCTCACACGCCAGGGAAAGGAACCGCATCGTGCTGACCGTTGGAATGATTCTGCTCGGGCTGGTGACGTTTGCCGCCATGCTCGCCTTCGTCACCTTCTGCGACCGGGTGTAGGTGGAACCATGACGCTGTTGTCGCTGCTGCTGACTGTCGCTGCTTTCGTGTACCTCGTCTACGCGATGCTGCGCCCTGAACGGTTCTGAGGAAGACATGGCTACGGAATACGTCGCCGTCGTTGTCACGATTCTGTTCACCATTGCGACCAGCGGGCTGCTGGGCTCGTACATGGCGAAGGTCTTCACGGGACGGCGCACGTTTCTCGACCCGGTCCTGGCGCCCATCGAGCGGTTCGTGCTGGGCGCGACCGGCGTCGATGCCAACGAGCAGCAGGACTGGAAGCGCTATTCCGTGTCGCTGCTCGTCTCGAACATTGTCATGTGGCTGGCGACCTTCGCCGTCGTGATGCTGCAGGGCGGCCTGCCGATCAATCCTGATGCGATCGCCAACATGGAGCCGACGCTCGCCTTCAACACGATCTCGAGCTTCGTGACCAACACGAACCTGCAGCACTACAGCGGCGAGACGGGCCTCTCGTACTTCTCGCAGATGTTCGTCATCACCTTCCTGCAGTTCGTGACGGCCGGCACCGGCATCGCCGCGGCCGTGGCAATCATCCGCGGCCTGGGAGGCAACCGCCTGACCGTGCTCGGCAACTTCTACGTGGACCTCACGCGTGCGGTCGTTCGCGTGTTCCTGCCGCTGGCGCTGCTGGTGTCGGTGCTGGTGATGTGGCAGGGCACGCCGATGACGTTCGAGGGCGCCGCCAAGGCCACGACCGTCGAGGGGCAGGAGCAGACCATCGCCCGGGGCGTCACCGCGGGGGTCGTGTCCATCAAGCAGCTGGGCACGAACGGCGGCGGCTATTTCGGCCCGAACTCGACGCACCCGTACGAGAACCCGACGCCGCTCACGAACTTCATCGAGACCTGGTCGATCACCATCATCCCGATGTCCATGGTGGTCATGCTGGGTTACATGCTGTCGCGCCGGAGGCTGACGGTCGTGATCTTCGCGACCATGCTCGCCATCTACCTGCCGATGGTCGTGTTCGGCGTCGCCCAGGAAGCCGGAGGCAATCCCGCCATCGCGGCCATGGGCGTGGACCAGTCGACCGGCTCGATGGAAGGCAAGGAGGTCCGCTTCGGCGCCGGCCTCTCGGCGCTCTGGGCGGTCACGACGACGGTGACGTCGAATGGGTCGGTCAACGCGATGCACGACTCGCTCACGCCGCTCGGAGGCCTGATGCCGCTGGTCGGCATGTGGCTCAACAACATCTTCGGCGGCGTGGGCGTCGGCTTCATCAACATGCTGATCTTCGTGATCGTCGCGGTGTTCGTGGCCGGCATGATGATCGGCCGCACGCCCGAGTTCCTGGGCAAGAAGGTCGAGGCCAAGGAGATGAAGCTCGCGAGCCTCGCGCTCCTCTGGCATCCGCTCGCCATCCTGGTCGGCACCGCCGTCGCCTGCTACGTCTGGGCCACGACCGCCGACCCCGGCATCGGCGCTCGCGTGGCTGAAGAACCCGGGCCCGCACGGCTTCTCGGAGATGCTCTACGAGTTCACGTCCGCGACCGCGAACAACGGGTCGGGCTTCGAAGGCCTCGGGGACAACACGCCGTTCTGGAACATCTCGACGGGGCTGGTCATGCTGCTGTCGCGCTACATCCCGATCATCGCGCCGCTCGCGCTGGCCGGCGCGCTGGCCGCCAAGCCCGCGGCTCCAGAGACCGCTGGCTCGCTCAGCGCGGAGAGCGCCACGTTTGGCATCACGCTGTGGGCGGTCATCGTCATCCTCGGCCTGTTGATGTTCATGCCCGTCGCCGTGCTCGGCCCGATCGCCGAGCATCTGGCCCTTCGGTAGACTCCAATGCTCAAAGAATTCACGCAAGGCATTCGATTTACAGCCGTCACGATGATTCTGCTCGGCGGCGTCTACAACCTGCTGTTGTGGGGGGTGGGGCAGGCCGTGTTTCCCGCGCAGGCGGAAGGCAGCCTCATCCGCCGGGCCGACGGCACGGTGGTCGGCTCGCGGTTGATCGCCCAGAAGTTCGCCAAGGCCGAGTACTTTCAACCGCGCCCGTCCGGTGTCGACTACAACGCCGCGTCCACCGGCGGCACCAACTACGCGCCGTCGAACCCCGATCACCTGAAGGCGGTCCAGGAGCGTCTCGACGCGCTCGTCGAGCAGGAAGGCGTCACGCCCGCTCAAGTGCCGTCCGAGATGGTCACGGCAAGCGGGGCAGGTATGGACCCGCACATCCCGCCGGCGGCGGCTGACCTCCAGGCCAGCCGGGTGGCCGCGGCCCGCAACGTGCCACTCGAGCGGGTACGCGGGCTGATCCAGGCGCACACCGAACCGCCGACCCTCGGAGTGCTGGGCCGGTCGCGTGTGAACGTGCTCGAGCTGAACCTTGCCCTCGACGATACGCTCGGGGCTGTCGCGCCGGCGGAGAGCCGGTAATAGCAGGACGATGTCATGACTGAACGCGCGCGTACGACTTCGATCTGGGATCCCGGCATTGTCCGGCAGGCCACGGTGGATGCCTTCCGGAAGCTCGATCCCCGAATCCAGTTCAAGAACCCCGTGATGTTCATCGTCGAGGCCGGGAGCCTGCTCACGACAGTCGTCTGGGTGCAGGAGCTGATTTCCGGGACGGGTCAGCCCCTGTTCACGGGGCAGGTAGCGTTCTGGCTGTGGTTCACGGTCCTCTTTGCCAACTTCGCGGAGGCGATGGCCGAGGGACGTGGCAAGGCGCAGGCAGACACACTGCGGAAGACGCGGACCGAAACGGTGGCCAACCGGTTGACGGCCGGAGGCACGACCGAGACGGTGCCGGCCGCGAGCCTCCGCAAGAACGATGTCGTGATGGTGAGAGCCGGCGAGTTCATTCCCGCCGACGGTGAGATTATCGAAGGCGTGGCGTCGGTCGACGAATCGGCGATCACGGGTGAGTCCGCGCCCGTCATCCGGGAGTCCGGCGGCGACCGCTCGGCGGTGACCGGAGGCACTCGCGTGATCTCGGACTGGATCAAGGTGCGGGTGACCTCGGATCCTGGACACACGTTCCTGGATCGCATGATCGCGCTCGTCGAGGGTGCAGAGCGACAGAGGACGCCGAACGAGATCGCCCTGAACATCCTGCTGGCCGTGCTGACGCTGGTGTTCCTCATGGTCGTCGTGACGCTGCAGCCGTTCGCGTACTATGCTGGCACCGAGATCCCTATTCCGGTGCTGATCGCGCTGCTCGTCTGCCTGATCCCCACCACTATCGGGGCGCTCATCTCGGCCATTGGCATCGCTGGCATGGACCGCCTGGTGCAGCACAACGTTCTCGCGATGTCCGGACGCGCCGTGGAAGCCGCGGGAGACGTCCACACGCTGTTGCTCGACAAGACCGGCACGATCACGCTGGGGAACCGCCAGGCGACCGAGTTCGTGACCCTGCCCGGCGTCACCGAGGCCGAGCTCGCGGATGCCGCGCAGCTCTCGTCCCTGGCGGACGAGACGCCGGAGGGACGGTCGATCGTCGTGCTCGCGAAGGAGAAGTACCGGATCCGCGGACGCGATCTGGCCGACAAGGACGCCGTCTTCGTGCCGTTCACGGCGCAGACGCGCATGTCGGGCGTCAACCTTCCGGGCCGGGAGATCCGCAAGGGGGCGGCTGACGCCGTCGCCGCCTATGTGAAGGGCAACGGTGGCGTCGCCTCGGCGGACCTGCAGGTTATCGTCGAGCGCATCGCCCGTGCGGGTGGCACTCCGCTGGTGGTCGCCGAGCGGACGCGGCCGCTCGGCGTCGTGCACCTCAAGGACATCGTGAAGGGCGGCATGCGCCAGCGGTTCGACGCCCTGCGGGCGATGGGCATCAAGACGGTGATGATCACGGGCGACAACCCGCTGACGGCGGCGTCAATTGCCAGGGAAGCCGGCGTCGACGACTTTCTGGCGCAGGCCACGCCCGAGGACAAGATGGCGCTCATCCGCAGGGAACAGGCGGAGGGGAAGCTCGTCGCGATGACCGGCGATGGCACCAACGACGCCCCGGCGCTTGCGCAGGCCGACGTGGGCGTGGCGATGAACTCCGGCACGACGGCGGCCAAGGAAGCCGGGAACATGGTCGATCTCGATTCCAATCCGACCAAGCTCATCGAGATCGTGGAGATTGGCAAGCAGCTCCTGATGACGCGCGGGGCGTTGACCACGTTTTCGATCGCGAACGACGTCGCGAAGTACTTCGCGATCATTCCGGCGATGTTCATCCTGGCATTCCCCCAGCTCGCCGTGCTGAATATCATGCGCCTCGCAACGCCCGAATCGGCCATTCTGTCGGCCGTGATCTTCAACGCCGTGATCATCATTGCGCTGATTCCGCTCGCGCTCAGGGGCATTGCGTACAAGCCCCTCGGCGCGGCGGCGATCCTTCGGCGGAATCTGCTGATCTACGGAGCGGGCGGGGTGCTCCTGCCGTTTGTCGGCATCAAGGTCATCGATGTCTTCCTGGTAGCTGTCGGATTGGCGTAGGTCGAGAGAGACGATGAACGAGCCGCGACCGAGCCCTGACGCCCTGCTGGCGCGCATTCAGGAGCCGTCGCCGTCCAGGGCGCGGCTGCGGATCTACATCGGCGCTGCGCCAGGTGTCGGGAAGACCTACGAGTTGCTGCTCGAGGCCCAGGCGCTCCGCGCCCGCGGCCACGACGTCGTCGCCGGCTTCGTCGAGACCCACGGCCGGGCGGAGACGGCCGCGCAGATGAAAGGGCTGGAGATCGTCCCGCTCCGTCGTCTCGAGCACAAGAGCATCACCCTCGAAGAAATGGACGTCGATGCGATTGTGGCACGGCGGCCCGAGTGGGTCGTCGTCGACGAGCTCGCGCACACGAATGCACCTGGCAGCCGGCACGAGAAGCGGTACCAGGATGTGCTCGAGATCCTGGAGGCCGGGATCAACGTCATGACGGCGGTCAACATCCAGCACCTCGAGACGCTGAACGATGCGGTTGCGAGGGCGACCGGCGTGCGCGTCCGTGAGACCGTTCCCGACACCTTCGTCGACCGCGCCGACGAGGTGGTCAATGTGGACGTGACCGTGGAGGAGCTGCGGCAGCGGATGCGGCTCGGGAAGATCTATCGCCCGGAGAAAGTGGAGCAGGCGCTCGCCAACTTCTTCCGCACGGGCAACCTGTCCACGTTGCGGGAATTGGCGCTTCGCGCCGTAGCCGACGAGGTCGGCGATCGCGGGGTCAGCGAGCGCACCAGCGAGGGTCGGGAGCGCGCCCCGATCCCGGAGCGGGTGATGGTATGCATGAGCTCAAACGCGCTGGCAGCGCGCGTGATCCGCACAGGCGCCAGGATCGCCGGCAAGTTTGGAGCGCGATGGTATGCCGTGTACGTGGAGACGCCGCGCGAGCGGCAGGACCGGATGACCCCCGAGGGGCTGGCCGCGCTTCTCCAGAACACGAGGCTTGCCGAGAACCTTGGCGCCACGGTCGTGAAAGTGCGCGCCGACCGACCGGCAGACGGCCTCATCGCCTTCGCGCAGCGCGAGGGCATCACCCACGTGATCTTCGGTCAGAGCGCCCGGTCGCGATGGGATCGACTGTGGAAGGGGTCCACGATCGACCGCTTTCTCGCCGAGGTCCGCGACGCCGCCGTCCAGGTCGTGCCCCTTAGCGATTCCTGATCCCTGATCCCTGATTCCCCGATCCCCGATCCCCGGATGCTATACTGACCCGTCTCCTCATGGACACCTCCACCCCCATCGAGATTCCGAACCGTGCGCTGTTCAAGGCGACGGAGGTCTGCGATCTCGTCAAGGTCCAGCCCTACGTGCTGCGCACGTGGGAGGCGGAGTTTCCCGACCTCGGCGTGTCCAAGGCGGCCGGCAGTCCCCGGGTCTATCGGCGGACCGACGTCGAGCAGGTGGCGCGCATCAAGCACCTGCTGCTGGTCGAAGGGCTGACGCTCGCGGGCGCACGCCGGAAGCTCGACGAGGAAACGACGCCGGTCGGCGCCGACATGCCGGTGATCGACGAGCTCATCGGGCGGAACGCCCGTGAGAGGCTGACCGACGTCAAGCGCGGGCTCCAGTCCATTCTGGAGCTGCTCGAGGGCAGCGTCAGCCAGCGGGACTTTCGACTGTCCCCGCCAACGGCGCCTCCGCCGCGCCGCGCGTCGGCCGCCGCCGCAAGCACGCGAAGCCCGCGCGCGGAAAGGCCTCGCCGCCCGCCAGACGACCGCCCCCCTCGTCACACCGCAAGCGTTCGACGTAGAATCAGAGGGCTGGAGGCTGGAGCCTCGCGAAGCCTGAAGCCGCCGGGAGCCTGAAGCCCGGAGCCTGGAGCCTGCAACACCGAACGGGATGTAGCGCAGCCTGGTAGCGCACTTGACTGGGGGTCAAGGGGTCGTGGGTTCGAATCCCGCCATCCCGACCAATTTCTCGCGAAATTCCTCCAGAATTTCGCATTCCGACTGAAGCCCGAGGTCTCCGCCTCGGGCTTTTCTGCGGTAGGTCACCTATAGGTCACAGGGAGCGAGGTCGACGCCGCGAGGTCCTGACGCACCAGACGGTCATGGCCGCGTGAAGACGGACCTGGCTACGATCCTGCGAATGCCGCGATGCGCTCGATGACCCAGAACATCGCGACCGCACCGATCGCGTACGCGGGCAGGGCCTCCACCCAGCGCGGCCACGTTTTCGGAACCTTCGCCAAGAAGAAGAACAGCCCGAGTGCCGCTGTGACAAACACCAACTGACCGATCTCCACGCCCACATTGAAAAACAGCAGCGCCACTGGAATTGCTCGCACCGGCAGGCCGACCTCCGCCAGCGCACCCGCGAAGCCGAAGCCGTGCATCAGACCGAAGCTGAACGACACCACCCAGGGCCACCGCGCGGTGAGCCCGGGTCGACCCCGGCGGGCCTGTACGATCTCGCGTGCCACGAAGACGATGCTCAACGCGATGCATGCTTCGACGGGGGGCTGCGGGACGTGGACCCACCCCAGCGCCGCAGCGGTCAGCGTCAGACTGTGTGTCATCGTGAACGCCGTCATCGTCGCGACGATCCGCCGCCAACCCTTGACAAGAAAGAGCATCGCGAGGATGTAGAGCAAATGGTCGATGCCTACCAGGATGTGATGAACGCCGAGTCCGAGGTAGGTCCAGGCGACGCCGGCCGCGTGCGCCGACGGCTCGACGACAAACGCGGGCTGTTCCGGCAGGAGTCGCGCCACCTGCGTCGTTCCGTCCTCGCGTTCGACGCGCGCCAGAACATCGGTGATGGTTCCTGGCAACCCATCGATCGTTACCCTGCCGTTGGCCAGGCCGCCCTGACGTCGAATGGCCCATCGTTCGACGAAGCCGTCGCCCGTGAAATGTCCGCGCGGCTCGGAAAGGTTGACGGTGCCTTCGGGAAAGAGGACGTGAATGGCCAGGCGCAGCGTACCGCCCTGCGCCGGCACCTTCCACATGACGTCGTAGGTCTCGGCGCTTGTCTGGCGAAGCTCGAGGTAGGCCGGGCGGAACACGTCGGCGCGAATCGTGGCCGCCCCCGTCAGCATCAGCGCGACCGCGAACATCCCTCGGTGCAGCACAGTGCCGTCCTACTTCCGTGCCGTCCGTGGGACGTCGGCGTCCGCGTCGATGCGGACCGTGTAGCGTCCCGCCAACATCCGGTAGAACTGCTCTTTCAGCTTCGCGGTTTGTGCACGCGACCACTCACGGGCGACCACGTCGCGCGCGTCCGCCAGGGTGGCACGCGTCGGCTTGCCGCGATGGGTGATGCGCACGAGATGGAGTCCGTAACCCGTCGGCAACGGACCCTGCCAGCCATCGCCGTCGATTGCCGCCAGTTGCCTGCCGAAGTCACTGCCGAACGCCGCTTCGACCTCATGCGGCAACGCCTCCGTCATGGTCGCCGGTAGCAGCGTGCGATCGCCGAGCGTCCCCGGCGGCCGTCCCAGTGTGAGCGCCTGCCGGACGCCGGTGACGACCACGGTCAGGTCATCACCTGGGTGCCTGCCGGGATCGATGTAGATCTGCTGAAACGATACCCGGCCCGGAATATCGAACTCCGCGTGGTGCGCCGCGAGATACGCTTCCAGATCGCGGTCGCTCGGCTCGCTCGTCAGGGCATCTTCGCTGAGCAGGTCAGCCTTCTGTCGAATCCGGTTGCGGACGACGGGATCGTCCCGATCGAGGCCCAGAGCGAGCCCTTCCCGATAAAGCATCTCGTCGCGCACGTAGGCATCGATGGCCGCACGCAGCTCGTCCTCGCGAGGCGGCCGTCCGCCGTGGCTCGCGCTGAACTGTGCGGTGATCGAGGCCATGCGATCGGCCGTAATCACGATCTGGGATGCATCGGACGCTGGCGGCGCGACGAGGCGATAGGCGCCGAAGATCGCCGCTCCCAGCAACGCAAAATGCAGGAGCGGTTCCCGGAGCAGCCGGCGGATCATGGCGTGTACCAGATGGGCGACGTGAACGCGCGCTCCTGCGTCGTCATCGGAACCTTTGGATCCATGGTGACCTTGAAGTACGCGGCGTCGTAGGCCGTCCATCGCGGCGTAGGAATCTCGAGCACGCGCGCGTAGTAGAACGCGCGTGCCGACGGATCGAAGTCCGGATCCATCCACACCGTGATCAGCTCGGGGTCGCCAATCGTATTCGTCCACGAGGCGGTCGCCACATTAACCGTATTGCCCACCGGAGTGAGTTTGCCGTTCACGATCCGGCGACGATCCGCGTCACCCCATACGATGTCGTAGATCTTTTCCTGGGGCTTGCCGGACTTGTCGAGCCATCCCTTGATGATTTGAATGCGATCCAGGTTTCCGCCGGTCGCGTCCTTCAGCGCGGCCACCAGGAACGTCGGCGCTTTCCCGGCAGGGGCCGTCTTCAAGTCACCGCCCATCGCCACGCCCTTGGTGTAGCCGACCACGGCTGGCGTGCGGGAGATGTCGGCCTTCGTGAAGTCGAAGCCCCCGAAGAAGCGGACGATCATGTGCGAACCGGTGGTCGCGTAGGTTTCGCGACGCTTCATCGCGTCCCACAGCTCCTCGCGGGTATTGCCAGTCGCCCAGACACCCGTGAAGCCCGCGGCGGTCATCTCCCAGCCTTTGACGATACGCCCGTCGAAGTTCATGGCGTTTTCGTTCCAGCGCTCGGCGTTCGGCTCAGCGGACGGAAACTTGGCGAAGAAGTTATCCTCTTCCGCAGCGACCAACCCGTTGTGCGTGTCGGTGCCACCCGCCATCCCGTATTTGAACGGATTGGCTCCAAGGTCCTGTTCGACCTTCAACCCATTCTTCAAGGCCTCGCGCAGGTACTGGTACTGGATCATGCCCGGCTTCTTCGGCGTCTGTGTCAGGTTGCCGCGATCCCAGAGCTCGTAGTTCACCGCGAACTCGTCCGTCGTGGAGAGGGACGGATGCGACTCGCTCTGGCCCTTCATCTGGATCGCTTCGAAGAGTGGCTCCCATCGTTGACGGTCCTCGGCCCATTGCCTCGTCATCGCGTCGCCCGCGAAGGTGGTGAGCGGGAACATGCGGCCGTTGGACAAGTTGCCGTTGTGCGGAATCGCGAGCAGTTTGCCGCCGGTCTTCTGCTCCCAGGCCGCCATCCATTTCCACAGGTCCTCGGGGTTTTCGCTCTGGAACGTCGTCATCGGCAGAACCTGCTCGGCCTTGGATCTGCCGTCCCGGAAGATCACGTTGCGATGCAGGTTGTCGCCGCCTCCGGCGTTGGACGTCCACTCGTAGGCGATGAACGCCGTGAACCGGCCGGGCTCGTTGTATTTCTCCTGAATCGCGATGTTCTTGTCCCAGACCGCCTTGGCGAACTTCGGGTCCATGATCAGCGGAGGCAGCTTCTTGGTGGACTGGGCCCCAATCAGCTCCATGACCGCCGACTTGGCGTCCTGCCCACCCTTTTCGAACAGGTCGTGCCACCGCTTGATGGTGGCGTCCTGCATCATCTCGGCATTGCCCGCTTTGATCTCGGTGATGACGCCCATCCCGTCGGAGTGGTCGGTCACGGCGATCCAGTCGAGCGGTTTGCCGAGCTTCACGGGTTGACCGCTGGTCGACAGGACTTCCTCTCCACGAGCGAACCGCACCGCCTCCTCGGGGCCGAGCGTTGTCCCGGTGCCGCCCGCGTCAACCGACCAGGCCGTATGGACGTGTTCGTCGCCAAAGTAGACGCGCTCGGGATACTTGCGACCCGCATATGGGGAATAGCCCGGCGTCTTGTTGAACTTGCTCGGATCGGCCGGCTCGATTTGGCCGGCATCAGCGACCGCCGTGCCCGCCAGCGTCGGGGGTGGACCGAGAACCTCAGGAGGGCCCGTCGGTGCTGAGCCCAGCGGTTCGGGAGCCTGAGCACCGCCGCAGGCCATCGTGACGATCAGGAAAGTGGCAATCGTGACCAGGCGCATGCCACCTCGTCTTTCATGAAGCGTGCCCGCGCCATTTGCGTTCTTTCGACGCCAGGATCTCTTACGTGGCGGCGAATGTCTGCACGTCGGGAGGCCTGCGAGGCGGGATACCGACCGGCGGAGGTCAGGATATGGTCCCGAGCTGACTCCAGCGCCCATTTCGCCGCGGCAAGTTCTGCAGAGGGCGGTGTTAGGATCTCCGGGGTGCTGCTCCGGTCGCGTATCTTCAGTTCGGCGTTCTGTGCGGCGAGATTCTCCAGATGTGCCGCGCTGGTGGCCGCTTGCACAGTGATGTTCCTGCTCCGCCCGGTTGCGGGCGCGCAGAGCCCTCAGAAAACGGTACTAGTGCTGATCCCCTTGCAAAGGGGTTCGTCGATGTCGCTGGACATTGATGACACCATTCGCGCCGTTCTCAACGAGGGACTGGCCGGACACCTCGACTACTACACCGAATACCTGGATGTCGCACGCTTTCCCGAGCCCGACTACCAATCGGCGGTCCGTGACTTCTTCCGGCGGAAGTATGCGAGGCAGACCTTCGACCTGGTCGTTGCGACCACCGACGTCACGCTCGATTTCGTCAAAGCGTATCGAGACGAGTTGTTTCCTGCCGCGGCGGTCGTGTCAGGCGTGTCGAGTCCGGCGGCTGACGTGTCGACCCCGCGAGCTGGACCGTGGGCAACCGGCGTCGTGCTGCCGGTGGACCTGAAAAGGACGATCGACGTCGCAATCCAGCTCCAACCGGACATCCGGGATGTATTCGTGGTCAGCGGCGCGTCGGACACCGACCGCGGCTACCAGGATCTGGCGCGAGCGCAATTTCGCGCCTACGACGGCCGGCTTCGCTTCACCTACTCGTCCGGGCTGGCGATTGAAGACCTGCTTCGGCAGGTGTCGGTGTTGCCTCGGCACACGATTGTCTACTTCCTCTCGTTCTTCGACGACGGCCACGACAGCCAGTTTGACGAGCTCAAGGCTCTCGACCAGGTCGCGGCCGTCGCGAACGTGCCCACTTACGTGTGGATCGACACGCGCATGGGACATGGCAGCGTGGGCGGCAACGTATTTAGTGTCGAGTTCGCGGCTGCTGCTCTGGCAAACGTGGCGCTGCGGATCCTCAAGGGCGAATCGCCCGAGCGCATCCCCGTGCGCGAGATCGACGCCCACGTCACCCAATTCGACTGGCGTCAGCTTCAACGCTGGGGCATTAGCGAAGCCCGCTTACCGGCTGGCAGCCTGGTCAGGTTTCGCGAACCGTCCGTTTGGGATCGATACAAACTCTACATTGTCGGCGCGATCGGACTGCTCCTGTGGCAGACGGGCCTGATCGTGGGGTTGCTGGTTCAGCGCGTCAGACGCCGACGGGTTGAAGGCGCCTTGCGCGAGAGCGAAGAGCGGTTCCACCTGATGGCGGATACGGCTCCAGTACTCATCTGGCGGTCGGGCGTTGACAAGGCATGCGACTTCTTCAACCAACCCTGGCTCCAGTTCCGGGGGCGTGCCATGGAGCAGGAATTGGGAGACGGCTGGGCCGAGGGCGTCCATCGCGAGGATCTCGAACGGTATCTGGCCACCTACACGAAGGCATTTGATGAACGGCGGCCATTTCGCATCGAGTACCGCCTTCGCCGGGCGGACGGAGAGTATCGGTGGGTGCTCGGCTCGGGGATACCCCGATTTGCGGCCGACGGCGCGTTCGCGGGATACATCGGTTCCTGCATTGATATCACCGACCGCCAACGGGCCGAGGCCGAGTTGCGCGAGAGTGAAGCCTCGCTTCGAACGAGCCATCAGCACAATCGGGAGCTCGCCGGCCGGCTGATTACGGCTCAGGAGGTCGAACGAGCCCGCATCGCCCGGGAGTTACACGACGACGTGGGGCAGCGCATCGCCTCGTTTTCGATCGCGCTGGGTACTCTCAGGCGGCGGCTCCCTCCCGTGGCTCAGCCGGTACACGACGATCTGGCCGACCTGCAGCGAGAGACGGTCACGCTTGGGAACGATCTCCGCTCGTTGTCCCACGAGCTGCACCCCGCCCTGGTCGAGCATCTCGGTCTGGTGGACGCATTGCGGGGACGCTGTGAAGAGGTGAGCGCAGAGTCGGGTATCACAGTGGCACTCGACGTGACATCCGAGTTGGGACCGGTGCCCGACGAAGTCGCTTTGTGCCTCTACCGCGTCGCGCAGGAGGCGCTACGCAACGTCGTGAATCACGCAAAGGCTCGCTCGGCTAGAGTGGAGCTGTCCCGCCAGAACGGACGCGTGGCCATGTGCATCACTGACGATGGGCGTGGCTTTGAGCCTGGGGCGGCCGCCAGCCATCGCGGCCTGGGCCTGATCAGTCTGGACGAGCGGGTCAGGATGCTTGCGGGCACACTCAGCATTGAAAGCTCACCTGACATCGGAACGATCGTGTCGGTGACGGTACCTTTCGGAGACCCGGATGCCACGACCACGACTCCTTCTCGCGGATGACCACGCCATAATGGTGCAGGGGCTCGGCCGCCTTCTCGAGGACGAGGCCGAGATCGTTGCTACCGCGTGTGACGGGCAGCAGCTCGTCGAGCGGGCGCGCCAGCACCGGCCCGAGATCATCGTCTCGGATGTCAACATGCCGGGAATGAGCGGCCTCGACGCGATGCGGCGGCTCAAAGCAGAGGGCCTCCGGTCCAAGTTCATCTTCTTGACGCTGCACACCGATTCAAGACTGGCATCGGAAGCGATGCGTGCCGGGGCGTCAGGCTACCTGCTCAAGCACGCCGCCGCCGAGGAGCTCATCGAGGCCATTCATGCAGTGATGGCAGGTCACATCTACCTGACGCCGCTCATGACCCGGGATGTCTTATTGGCGATAGGCGAGTCGGACGGCGTTCAAGCTCCTGCCTTGACACCCCGTCAGCTGGACGTGCTGCGCCTGATCGCTGCAGGGAAACGCATGAAGGAAATCGCCAGCGAGTTGAACATCTCCGTCCGAACGGTAGAAACCCACAAGCAGGACCTCCTGCAGACGCTCAGTCTCGACACCACGGCTGATCTCATTAAGTTCGCCGTCCGCCAGGGCCTGGTCGAAGGCTAACGCTCGCCTCCGGGATTTTTCCTCAGCGATCTCCGTGATTTCCACATCGCCAGAGGGGAAACCCCGGAGGCGCCGGTGCGCGTGCGTTTCTAGAATCCACCCATGTCATCGATCGGTTGCAAGGCCGGACGAGCCCGGTGACAGGAATCGCGAGACAGCGGGTACGGGTGTTGATCGCCGAAGACCATCAGTCCGTCGCCCGGCAGTTGCGCTGCCTGCTCGAAGTCGAGTGCGACATCATCGATGTCGTGAACGACGGACAGAGTCTGGTCGCAGCCGTCGAAGCGATGGCACCGGAGGTGATTGTGAGCGACATCAGCATGCCCGGTCTCGACGGCCTGGCCGCCGCGCGCATCATCCTGGACAAACAGCCGAACGCCCGCATCGTCTTCGTGACGGTGCACGACGATCGGGCGATGGCCCAGAGAGCTCTCCGCCTGGGTGCGATGGGCTACATCCTCAAGCATGAGGCGGTCGAGGAACTGCTCAACGCGGTCCGAGCAGCTAAAGCCGGGCAACAGCACGTGTCGGAAAGCATCCGATTGCGCTTGATCTGAATCGCTGATAACAGGAGCGCCACAATGCAGGTCGTAACTTCTCCTTGCGTGCCCCCTGCCCCGCGCGATCGCGTGCCACTCGCCGACCGACTGCTTCGGCGTGACGAGCCATGGCCGGGCGAGGCGATCGTACGGGTGGCCTCAGCCGGCGACCCGGCCAGCCGGATAAGTGTCGAGCAGGCACTCGGGCAGGCGCTGGAAGAGGTCGCGAGGCTGAAAGCGCGGCTCGCCGGCGAGCAGGATTCTCATCGTGACCTCTTGAACGCGACCGGCGTCGACGACATCGTCGGACGGACGCCTTCTGTGGTCCGGCTGCTTGATCAGATCGACCAGGTGGCCGGGACCAACTCCGCGGTGCTCGTGACCGGTGAGACTGGCACCGGAAAGGAGCTGGTCGCTCGCGCGGTCCACCGACGAAGTCGCCGCCGCGATAAGCCGCTGGTCATCGTGAACTGCGGGGCGCTGACGCCGTCGCTCGTGGAGAGTGAATTGTTTGGGCACGAGCGAGGCGCGTTCACCGGCGCGACGTCCCGGCGTGTCGGCCGGTTTGAGCTCGCGCACCGGGGTACGATCTTCCTCGATGAAGTGGGGGAGTTGCCCGAAGAAATCCAGGTGAAGCTGCTGCGTGTGCTTCAGATGGGTGAGGTCGAACGACTCGGTTCGACCGAGACCCTGCGGGTGGATGTTCGGCTGGTCGCGGCTACCAACAGGAACCTCGAGGACGCCGTCGCGGCCGGCCGGTTCCGTCCCGATCTCTACTACCGGCTTCATGTGTTCCCGATCCACGTGCCGCCGCTACGGCAGCGGCTGGAGGACATTCCCCTCCTTGTCGCGTACCTGGCCGAGCGGAAAGGCAAGGCCGTCGGCAAGATCATCGATCGAATTCCTCAAGAGACCTTGCAGCGTTTACTGGACTATCCGTGGCCGGGTAACGTGCGGGAGCTCGAGAACGTCATCGAGCGTGCGATCATTTTGTCGCGAGATGGAACGCTGTCTCTCGAGGGTGTCTTCGGTCCCGGTCTGGCCCCCACTGACTGTAAGCCAGTCGGCGGAACCGTTGCAGCGCCCGCCAGCCAGTGTCGCCTCACCCTTCGGGAAGTGGAGCGGGCCCACATTGTCCAGGTCTGTGAGGACTGCGGGTGGCGTATCAAAGGCCCGGACTCGGCATCCGTACGACTGGGTGTGAAGCCGAGCACCCTCTACTACCGCATCCACAAGCTTGGCATCGTCAGGCCATCCTGACGCGGTTCGCCGACGATACCGGGCACCTCTCGAGGGCGCCCCTGCAGGGTTCAAAGCGAATGTCACCAGCAGACGACGACAGCCGCGCACCTCGAGGGACCGATTGCCGACTTGTGCGGGTCGATATTTGGTCCTGCGAGGGTCCGCGCCGTACGGTGACGTCGCCACGAACGCCTGTGTGTGCTGGGGTTTCCCGAGTCGGGCGCTTCGAGAACGCGTTGGCACGCAACTTCCTTGGAGCAGTTGAACGCCCATGCCGTTCCGGATCTCGGAGGAACGCTCCCCAAGTGCGCCGACGATCTACAAGCTTGCAGGTCGCCTCGCCGGCGACGCGGTCGAAGTGCTGGTCAACGCATGCGCGGGGATTGTGGCAGGCGGCATCATCAATCTCACCGAGGTCTCTCATGCCGATAGCGCGGGTCTGACGGCGCTTGGAGCGCTGCGGGCACGAGGCGCGGTGCTGCATGGCTCGAGGCCATACCTCACGCTTCTGCTGAAGGAGGGTACTGGTGAACGTCAGATGTGAAACCCGTCGCGATGGCGCGACGGTCAAACGTAGTCCGAGTCGCGGCGAAGGAGCGACGATGACCATGTTCACGACTCGAAACCTGATGGCGTCCCTCGTTCTTTGCGTGGCGGGATTCGGTTGTCAGCGAGCTTCGTCTCCAGCCAGCGCCGCAGCCGAGCCGCCTCCTCCAGTGATCGAAGCGGAGCTTGCGCCCGGATCACGTCTCGTCGATCCCCGGGCCGACGAGTTCATGCGGCAGATGAGCGAGCACCTTGCCCGCGCTGGCGCGTTTGCCCTGGAAGCCGAGGAGGTCTACGACGAAGTGCCGGACCACAGCCCCAGGCGACAGCTCACGAACCTGCGCCGCGTCGCGATGCGGCGTCCCAATCGTCTCGTCGGCGATGCATCGGGCGACGCCATGCATCGGACGTTCTGGTACGACGGGAAGGTGTTCTCAGCCCACGACAAGGAACAGAACGTCTGGGCGAGCGGCGCCGTGCCGCCGACCGTCGACCAGGCCCTTGATTGGGTCTTCGAGCAGACCAGCACGGTCATCCCGCTCGGGGACTTCCTCTATGCCGACATCTACGCCCGGCTGATGGGCGACGTGCAGCGTGGTGTGTACCTGGGCATCCACGAGGCGGCGGGGGTGCCGTGCCACCATCTGTCGTTCGAGCAGGCGACCATCGACTGGCAGATCTGGATCGATGCCGGAAGGGAACCGCTGCCGCGCAAGCTGGTGATCACCTACAAGACGGAGCAGGAAGTCCCGCAGTATGCGGTGACCATCCGTAAGTGGAACCTGCAGGCGCAGCTGCCGGACGAACTCTTCACCTTCTCGCCGCCCGTGGGATCCGCTCGGGTGGACGTCGTCGCGTTTAGCGGGCCGCCAGCCGCCACGGGAGAACAGAAATGACACGCCAGGTGACTGCCATTTTCACGGCCACGGCATTGATCGTGGCATCGACCGACGGGCTGTTTGCACAACGCACCGGCTCGCGTGGCTCGGTGTCGGCGTCTTCCCGCAGCGGCCGCACGACGACGACCAGGCAGGGCAACACCACGACGACCCAGGGACAGCGCGCCACTGGAACGCGGACGGTCGAGCAGTCGGGCGACGGCTACAACGTCAACCGTCAGGTGACGACCGACAGCGGTGCGTCCAAGTCGGTGAGCAAGGAGGTGAACGTCGAGGATAAAGAAGTCAATCGGAGCTCGACGACCACGAACCAGTGGGGACAATCCGCGAGCCGTGAGCGCGAAGTCCAGGGTCAGGGCGGCTACGCAACCATCGAGGGTAGTGCGCAGACCAGCACGGGCCGCGAGGCATCCGCTGACCTCGTCGCCGACCGGAACCGATATGGCCAGCCAGCCGTGGCCGGCAGCGTCGACACGCGGTACAGCGGCGACTACAACGTCGCGGCCGCGCGCAATCCCTACGGCGGATGGAACACGGCTGTCGCCGGTCCATACGGCGGCAAGGTGACCAGGACTCTACCGTCCGGGTACCGCACCACCACGTACCACGGCCGGCCGTACTACTCGTACGGCGGGGCGTACTACCGACCGTATATGCACCGCGGCGTGCCCTATTACTACCCCGTTCCCGTGCCCTATTACGCCTACTACGACAGTCCGCCTGTGGGCGCCGTCGTGGTGATGGTGCTCGGCGTCTCGTACCTGATGTCCAAGGACGGCAGCTACAGCAAGAAGACGACGAGCAGCGAGGGCAAGGAGGTGTATCAGTCGGTGCCACCGCCTCAGGGCGCCAGCATCAAGACGCTTCCGGCGACGCGCGTGCTCGTCACCGTCTCCGGCACCACGTACTACGTCAGTGCCAACGCGTTTTACCGTCGCGTCATGAACGGCACCCAGGAGACTTTCGTGACCGTGACGGCGCCCGCTGGGGTCGTCTTCGTGCAGGCGCTACCCGCGGACTTCGAGGTCGTCCAGCTCAACACGATGTACTTCACCGCCAATGGGCAGTACTACGTGCCGTATCTCTCAGCCGACGGCAAGGAGCTGTACGTGCTGGTGGACCGCCCGCCCGCCCCGCCGGCCGCGGCAACAGCGCCGGCCGCGGCGACAGCCCCGGCCTCAGCGCCGCCGGCTGCTTCCGTAACCAAGGCCGGTGCCAAACCTGCTGCAGCAGCTCCGCCGGTGCAGGCGGTTGAGGAGAGTTTCGTTGTACCGGAGGGAACACTGCTGGTCGTGCGACTCTCCGCGGACGTGAGCTCTGCAACGGCCCATGTAGGAGATCGCGTCCAGGGGTTCCTCGATCAGGAGCTCTCGGCCGACGGGCGCCTGGTCGCACCGCGCGGCACCAAAGTCTACGGCGTCGTGAGCGCGGTGGATGACGGCAGCAAGATGAAAGGCCAGGCCACCGTCAGCGTGACGCTCACCGACATGAAGGTTGGCGACAGGGTTCTGGCGGTCAAGACAAAGCCCGTGAGCGCGGCTGGCGGCAAGGGCACGGGGACTAAGAAGGTGGTGGGTGGCGCCGCAGTCGGTGCCGCAATCGGCGCGATCGCCGGTGGTGGCGAAGGCGCGGCCATCGGTGCTGCGGTCGGAGCGGGTGCGGGTGGCGTCGCGACGGCCGCGAGCTCAGTCGCCCCGGCGGTGATTGGCGCACAGTCGCCGCAGGCTTTTTCGCTGGCTGTGCCGATCCAGGTCGAGATCATGACAAACGTGGCTGTAAGTTAGAAAGGAACAATCATGAAACGCATTGTGACGGGAATCGCTCTGGCCGTACTGCTCGTGGCGACTGCTCGCGCCCAGGATGTCCAGCAGAGACTCGCGGCAGCCAAGGAGGGGGCCGCACGAAACCAGCAGGCGCTCCGGTCGTACTCGTGGCTCGAGAAGACCGAATTGAGGCTGAAGGGCGATCTGAAGAACACCAAGGTCGACATGTGCAAGTACGGGCCGGACGGCAAGGTGCAGAAGTCCCCGGTCGTGGAGCCGACAGCTCCAGAGAAGCAGCGCGGGCTGAAGGGAAGGATCGTGGCGAACAAGACTGAGGAGATGAAAGAAGAGCTCGAGGCCGCGGTCGCTCTCATCCATCAGTACGTGCCGCCTTCGCCGGACCTGATGCAGGTGGTGATGAACGCCGGCACGGCCTCGATCTCTCAAGCCGGCCCGGGAGCCGCGTCGCTGAAGTTCCCCGGATACGTCAAGAAGGGTGACGCGCTCACGCTGACCTTCGATTCGACCGTGAAGTCGCTGCGCCAGATCGCGGTCGACACCTGGCTGGACGAGCCGGAGAACGCAGTGACGCTGAAGGTGACCATGCAGGCGATGCCCGATGGGATCAGTTATCCCGGCACCATCGTGTTCACCCTGGCGAAGCGGCAGCTCGAGGTGAAGATGACGAAGTCGAACTACCAGAAGATCGCGCAGTGACCCACGGGCCGCCACAGGCGACAAGTGATGGGTTCAGGCCCCTGTTCACCGCTACGTTCACCCGTGCCTCACGGCTAACCTCAGTCGCGAGCACAGATACGACCGGACGTGGCGACGAAAGGAGCGGCCAGCGGGAGGCCGGCGAGACCGGAGCGACCACCCGCGGTGAACGCCTCGGGGTCGCTCCTGTCTCGCCCGCGTGATCAGGTTCACGTACTCGAAGGCGATCGTAAAAGCGCACGGCAAGGCGATCGGTAAGGCGATCGCTTGGAGCTCATCTCAGGCGATCGGCTCTTTGCAGCGCCAGGAAACGTGGCAGCGCGAACAGTGTCGGCTAGTCGAGATCGAGCTCGTTTGGATCGACTCTGACGGGCTGGCCGTTGCGGTTGACCACAACACGCCGACCCTCCCTCTTGTGGCGCACCAGCGCCTCGCGGACGCCCTTCTTCAGGGCCTCGTCAATGAGGTGGCCCTCGTAGACGAAGATGCGGTTGAGATCCTTGGTAGCGTCAGCTTTCATCGGTGACCCCGCGCCTGGCGAGTGCCCAAGTGATCCCATCGTAGATCTTCACCGCTTGGTTGTCCAAACGCGCGGCGACCATCCTTGGTTGGCTGCCCGACGTGTCATACAGGCGCCAGGTCGCCGCGATATCCTTGTATAGGCAAAAGAAGTTCTCGAGGCCTCTGCCATGCCGGCGTCGAACATGACGTTCAGGAGAGGTCAGGGCGTTTCACCAAATGCGTGAAAACGATCACTGGGGGTCAAGGGGTCGTGGGTTCGAATCCCGCCATCCCGACCAATTTCGTACCCGGAAAGAGAGGGGACAGACGCAGGGCTGCCCTCAGCAGCTCGCGAGCACGCCAATCGTCGCGCCAGCGCTCGGCTTCCATGCCGGGCGCTTCGGCGTTATGGGGTTGAATCGGGCGTGACCAAACCGGACATTTCAGGCATCGCGCCGTTCTTCATCGTCAGGAATGTCCCCGCCGCGCTGGCGTTCTATCGCGACCGTCTCGGGTTCGACATCACGTTTCAAGGGCCGGAACCCGACGACATCTTCTTCGGCATTGTCGAGCGGGGCGCCGCGATGATCATGCTCAAGGACGTTGGTGTCGAGCCCCTGCCGAACTGCACGCGGGACGTCAACAAAGGCTGGGCCCGCTGGGACGCTTACCTCCACGTCCCCGACCCGGACGCGTTGGCCGCAGAATTCTCGTCGCGCAATGTCGTGTTTTCCCGGCCGCTCGAGGACGACGATGATGGCTTGCGTGGATTCGAGCTTCAGGACGCGGACGGGTATGTTCTGTACTTCGGCTGTCCTCGTTCCCACTTGATATCAAAAGATATCAAGTGATATCATGAGGCAATGTCCGGCGAGAAGGCACCGTTGTTCGTCCGACTGCCGAAGCAGCAGGTCGCCGCTCTTGATCGTTTGGCCGGCCGGACGGGGCGCCCGAAGCAGCACTTACTGAGCGAGCTCCTTGCCGATCGGCTGGCGTCAGGCGCCTTGTCCGTCGGCCGGATCGAGGTGGCGAACCCGCCGGACATGACCGGTGACGATGTCCTCACTTTGGAAGAAGCCGCGACGCTGTTCAAGTTGTCGCCAGAGGCCATCCAGACCGCCGTCGAAGGCGGCCATCTGCCCGGCCGCCGCTTTGGTAAGGACTGGCGTTTCTCCAGGATGGCTTTGCTCACCTGGCTCGCTCGCGGTTAGCGCGCGAGCGTCACTCGACCCGCAGAGCGACGATCGGGTTGACGCGGGTTGCCCGGCGTGCCGCTGGCCTTGGCTTCGAAGGCAGGTTCGGCCTCGCTTTGCTATGTGCAGCCGCGCATGAGGAACACAACGAAGAGCAGGCCCGCTGGCACTCCGAGAAGCCACAACACGATATAGCCAATCGCGCCCGTCTCGTCGTTGATTGCACGGTTGATGGCACCGTCCAACGGCGCCTCGGGGGGGCGCGGTCGCCGGCGGTCTACCTTCGAAGACGTCAAGCCGTCAGAACTCTTGTGATCGGTCACGTTGCCCTCCATTGATCTGGAACTGCAACGTTTGTTCCGGCGGTCTTGGCTACGCAGCCAACAAGCCCTTCCTTGGACTCATCCCGGTCGCGCTGGGCGTCGCCTGGCTCAGGTGTGGCCTGCGAACGCTGAGCCAGCCACGAGGTGTTGCGCTATCGACCGGCGGCCTTTTGCTGATCGGACAGCACCTCGAGGAAGAGCCCTTCGACCGCGTCAAGCTCCGCTTTGTAGCCCGCGGGATCGATGAACGGATTGGGGCCCTTGCCGCCCTGCTTCTGCAGCCGCTCGTACTTCTCGGCCATCCCGTACATGGCCGGGTGCGAGGCGAGCGGCACATCGGGCGTCAAGGTGCGCAGGACCTTGAAGCCCTGCTTGTATTCGTCGGCGATGCCGGGATTGTCTTTGTTGTTCACGAACTGAAAGCCCGGATTGCTTCCCATGCTGCCGACAATCACGACCTCGTACGAACGGCCACCCTCCTGCACGGTCATCGTCCACGTGGTGCAGCCCTTCGTGTGGCCAGGTGTCAGCCGAGCGCGAAGCGTGGTCCCGCCGAGCACGACGGCGCCTCCATCTTGAAGAACGCGGTCGATTGGATGCGGCTTGCCGCCGGGCTGCATGCGTTCGAGCGCCGGAACATCCTGGGCCATCGCCATGACCTGGCCGCCGGACAGCGACTTCACGAGTGCATCGCCTTCCATGTGGTCCCCGTGGGCATGGCTGCCGAGAATGATCTTGATGTCGGTGAAAGAGAAGCCGAGCTTCTCGACCGAAGCACGGAGCCCGGGCACACCCGCTTCGTAGTTCGTGTTGATCAGGATGTGCCCTTCCGGGCTCGTGACGAGGAACGACGCGAGGCTTCTCGTGCCCACATAGTGCACGTTGCCGATGATCCGGTGCGGTGGGAACGGCGTTACCTGGTCGTCCTTGGTGCCAACGTTGCGGCGGAACATCTGCTCCTGTTTCGCAAGGGTGCCTGTCGGCTGCTGGGCTGAAACCCCGCCCGCGATCGTCGCCGCTGCCAGACAGGCCAACGTGGCCCTGGTTCCGCTCACACGCATGGTCACTCCTCTCGCTGGGACCCGAATCATACGCGATGGGAGACCGTCTCCGGCAGTGCGCCGACTCTTCCGCCGCCTAAGACAGAGTGGGCCGCGCCGTCCAGCTCGGCGGCGGGATTCGGAGCGGCTCATGCCGGCGCGCTATGATCGGCGGCATGCAGTTACGACTGTTCTCCTGGCTCGAGCCCTATGCCTATCCCGCGCTGCGCATCGTCGCCGGCCTCCTTTTTCTCTGCCATGGCTTGCAGAAGTTCGGGCTGCTCGGGGGACAACAGGTCGACCTGATGTCGCGGCTGGGTCTGGCCGCGCTCATCGAAGTCGTGGGCGGCGCGTTCATCATGGCCGGATTCCTGACGGTACCCACCGCCTTCGTCGCGAGCGGTGAGATGGCGTTTGCGTATTTCCTTGCGCATCAGCCGCGAGGGACGTGGCCCATTCAGAACGGTGGCGAACCTGCCGTACTGTTTTGCTTTATCTTCCTGTTCATCGCCACGCGCGGCGCCGGCCGCTTCAGCGTCGACTAGCCGCCGGCCTCGACCCATCGTCTATCGACAGGAGTTGACAGCCGGCCGGCGCGTGTGGATACTTCCATCGACCGACGATGGGAGTCACCAACCAGGCGCACGATCTCCTGCCGGGCACGCTCGACCTCCTCGTGCTGAGGACGCTCCAGCGCGGCCCGATGCACGGGTACGGCATAGCGCAGCACCTGCTCACCACCACCCGCGGCGTCCTGCAGGTGGGCGAGAGCTCGCTCTATCCGGCGCTGCAGCGCCTGCTGCTGAACGGATGGGCCAAGGGCGAGTGGGGCACCTCCGACAACAACCGGAGGGCGCGCTACTACACGCTGACCGCCGCCGGCCGCAAGCGGCTGGCCGCCGAGCGCGATGGCTTCGACCAGATCGTCGGCGCCATCCGCCGCGTGCTCGAGGCCTGAGGTCGCCACCGTGCCGTCTATCAGCGCCTTGCTTCGCCGTATCGCCTACCTGCTGACCCATAACCGCGCCGAGCGCGAGCTGGCGGAGGAGCTGCGCTTCCATCGCGAGATGGCGAGCCGGGCGCTCCAGCATGCGGGCGTGCCCGAGGACGAGATGACCGGGGCTGTCAGCCGCGTGATGGGCAACACGACGCTCGTGCGGGAAGACGCGCGCGCTGTCTGGATTCCGCCGTGGCTCGAAGGCCTCTGGCAGGATCTCCGCTACGGCGTCAGAAGCCTTCGCCGGAGCCCGGGACTGCTGGTCGTCAGCGCGTTGTCCCTGGGCCTCGGCATCGGGCTCAATGCGATGCTGTTTGCCGGCGTGAACACCGTGTACCGGCACCAGCCGACCATGGTCGATCCGGACCGCGTGGTGGGCGTCGAGCCAGGAAACGCCAACCAGTTCTCGTACCCCGATTACCGCGACCTGGTGGCAAGCCGCATTTTTGCGGACGCGCTGGGCTTCAGAACGGCTTCGTTGAACCTGGGCTCGCGCGATGGCGTGTGGCCCGCGAGCGTCCTCGCCGTCACGGGAAACTTCTTCGATGTCCTCGGCGTGAAGGCCGAGCTCGGCCGGACGTTCTCGGCCGCGGAGGCCGCAGCGGATCGCGAGCCGCGGATGGTCGTGGTGACGCACGCGTTCTGGCGCAGCCGGCTCGGCGGGAATCCGACCGCCATCGGCGATTCGCTGACCCTGAGCGGCCAGCCTTTCCTCATCGTGGGGATCCTGCCCGAGAGCTACCGGCCGGTGACGGGTTGGATGGGGCCCGCCTTGTATGTGCCCATCAGCCGGCTGGTCCTGCCGACCCTCGATGACCGTGGCAGCCCGAGCCTCAGCGTCCTCGCGCGGCTCACTCCAGAGGGAACGCCCGCGCAGGCCGAGCTCGCGGTGACCGGGTTTGGAAGATCGCTCGAAGAGACGTTTCCCGATCGGAATGCCGGGATGGGCCGCCCGGCGAAGGTTTTTCCGGCCGCCACGATGCAGTTCCGCGGCACGCCGGCGGGCTTCTTTCTCCTGGCCGGGTTGCTGTGGGCGAGCGTCGGCCTGGTGCTCGCCATCGCGTGCGTCAACGTCGCGGGCTTGCTGATGGCGCGCGCCGCCCATCGCCGACGGGAGATCGCGATCCGCGTGGCGATTGGCGCCGGTCGCGCACGGGTCGTGCAGGGCATGCTCGTGGAGAGTTTTCTACTGGTCCTGGCCGGGGCAGTCGTGGGGCTGACAGCCGCAGCCGCCGTCGGAAGCGTTCCGTGGTCCGGGACGTGGGGCTCGCTCCAGGATGCGGTGACGCTCGATTGGCGCGTGTTGCCCTACGCACTCGGCCTGGTTGCGCTGACCACGCTCTTGTGCGGGCTGGTCCCGGCTCTGAAAGCCACCGCGGGCGACGTGGCCAGCGAGGTGCGACAAGGCGGCGACGGCGCGACCGGCCGGCTCTGGCTGCGGCACGCACTCGTCGTGGGTCAGGTGGCCCTCTCGTTGATGCTGATCGTCCTCGCGCTGCTCTGCGTACGTAGCCAGATCTACGTGGGCAGCGCCGACCTCGGGTTCGACATCGACCACGGCGTCGTCGCGCGGTTCAGTCTCGACTCGCGCCAGTATCCCGGTGCCGAACGCGTGCGCCTGGCCGATCGCGTCCTGGAACGCGTTGCGCGACTGCCGGGTGTGTCGCTGACGAGCGTGGCGAACCTGATCCCGCTTGGAGGCGAGTCGCTCGCGAGCAGCTTTCATCCTGCGGGCCGCACCGACATCCCGGGTTCGCGGCCGAACACGTACAGTGTCGGGCCTCGATACTTTCAGTCCCTGTCGATTCCCATCGTGCGCGGACGCGACTTCGATGCCTTGCACGCTGCGGGCACGCCGAGGGTGGCGATTGTCAACGAGACCTTCGCGAAAACGCACTTCCCCGGGCAGGACGTTATCGGCAGGGTCGTCCAAACGGTCGACGAACCCGAAGCCGAGATCATCGGCCTGGTTCGCGACAGCCGCATCGACACGATCGGCGAATCGCCGCAGGCAGTCATCTACTATCCGTTTGCCCAGCGCCCGCGCCGCCTCATCGTGCACATCCGGACCGAGGTGCCCCCGGACAGTATGACCTCCACGATCTGGTCTGCGATCGAGGGCATCGACCGCACAGTGCCCGGTGAGCGTGCAGACGCTGCGCGGCGCCGCGAGCAGTGAGTTCACCATGCGTCAGGTCGGGACGTGGCTGATCGGGCTCGATCGGGGCCGTCGGGCTGCTTCTGGCGATGGTCGGGCTCTACGGGGTGATGTCTTACGTCGTGGCATCGCGGCGGGTCGAGATTGGCATTCGGATGGTTCTCGGCGCGTCGTCGGCCCGAATCGGGAGGGAAGTCCTCCAGAGTTCCCTCGCGACTGGTCACCGCCGGCGTGGCGATCGGCGGGGCCGCCGCGCTGGGCCTGACGCCGGCACTGCAGACCTTTCTGGTTGGCGTCAGCCCGTTCGATCCAGTGGTCTTCGGCGTCGCAGCGGTCTTCCTTGCAGTCGTCGGCCTGGCGGCCGGCGTGGTTCCCGCCTGGCGCGCTTCGCGGGTGGACCCGATGCGCGCCGTGAAGCAGTAGTGCCTCAGGAGATCAGCGGATGAACAAGCGGTCGATTCGTACCGTTGCCATCGTGATTGTTGCAGCAGTGGCCGTCTGGTTCGGAGGGCAGTTCCTTCTCCATGCCGTCGCCGTGATGCACGGAGGATCGCGCTAAGCTCACCCTCAGACCGCCGAAGGAATGGTCCCGAGGCCGGCCCGGCCGACGACGTCGTGGATGAAGCGGAGCTTCTCGACTGCCGGCGGCGAGAGGACGAACGGATAGCCGTCCGGGAGCCCCATGCTGCGATTGAGGTTGTTCAGTACATAGGTCAGGGAAAACCACCCGTCGATCAGGCGATCGAACGGGAGGATGCCCGATGGCGCCTCGGAAGGCAGCCTCGCGAGCGCCGGTTCGTCAGTGCGCCGCGGCGTGAGCACCAGACCGTTGCTGCCGGCGGTTTCGAGCGCATCGACCATGTGGAGATAGTGCGCCCAGGTCTCGGCCCAGTCCTCCCACGCGTGCGAGCTCGCGTATGCGCTCACGAACTGGTTCTGCCAGTCCCCGCGCGGCCCTTGCGCATAGTGCTGTTCGAGCGCGGCCTGATAGTCGCGCCGTTCGTCGCCGAAGAGCACCCGAAACGCCTCGATAGACTCGGTGTCCTTCACCAGCCGATTCCAGTAGTAGTGGCCGCTCTCGTGCCGCATGTGGCCCAGGAGGGTGCGGTAGGCCTCGCCGAGGCCCAGGCGCCGGCGCTCGCGCTCAGGATCGTCGGCCTCTGCAATGTTCACCGTGATGACGCCGTCCGAGTGCCCCGTGAAGACGCGCGGCGCGTCGGGCTCGAGCGGATCGGTCTTGAACTCGAAGGACAGGCCGGACGCCGGGTCATCGTCGCGGCTGACCACCGGCAGGCCGAGCGCGAGCAGCGTGAAGACAAGCCGCCGCTTGGCCAACTCGAGCCTGTGCCAGGCTGTCCGCTGGTCCGGGTCCGCGACGTCGGGAATCACGCGGGTCAGACGGCACGACCGGCAGTACACGTGGTCGTCGGTGGACGCGATCGCCCAGTTGCAGGTCTGGTGCTCGGTGTAGTTCCGGCACAAGCGGAAATTTCTTCCCGCGAGCGCCGGATTCGCTGACGCCCAGCTGTCGCCGGCATCCGCCGGGATCGACGCGATTAGTGCCGCTTCGGGCACATAAGCCAGTGCGCCACCGCATGAAACACAGTGCGAATTCTCGAAGAACAGCACCTGATCACAGCGGTCGCAGTGGAAAACCTTCATGTTTGAGCCATCCGATGGACAGAGGCCAGTATCACACGGGGGTCGTCCAGGCTAGCGCGGGGTAGGACGCGTCCAGGGAGAACCGGGCATTTTTCCGCGCGGGAGCCCATGGGAGGGGGTACACTACAACTCTGTCGCCTGTTCGGAATTCACGCGGCTGCCGGCTGCCCCGCGGGCGGAATTCGGCGTAACCCTGAGTATCCATATTTGAGCATTCATCTGATCAATCCGAGCCACGTGTCGTTTGGCATCGGCGTCATCACGCCCCGCTGGCTGTACGTGCTGGCACAGGCCACACCCCGCACGAGTTCGGCGATCCGCGTCATCACCGACGAAACGCTCGAACCGCTCGACCCGTCGATCATCGCCGCCGGCGACATCGTCGGCATCGGCATCCACACGGGCAACGCGCTGCGCGGCTACGAGATCGGGCAGCATGGCGCGCGACGCGGGCGCCACGGTCGTCTTCGGCGGCATCCACGCGACGCTGTTTCCCGAGGAGGCGCGCGAGCTCGGCGGCGCGCACGCGGTCGTCAAGGGCGACGGCGATCTGGTCTGGGCGCAGGTGCTCGACGACTGCGCGGCCGGCCGCGGCGCAGCCGGTCTACGAGGGCGGCCGGGTCGAGCCGGAGGATCTGCTGCCGGCGCGCTGGGACCTGATGCCGGCCGACCGCTACATGTGGGCGTCGGTGCAGACCGTCCGCGGCTGCCCGAAGCACTGCTCGTTCTGCTCGGTCTGGAAGACCGACGGCCAGCGCCCGCGCCAGCGCGGCGAGCGACGTCGTCATCGAGGAGATCGTCGAGCTGCGGCGCCGCGGCTTCCGCTTCATCGCGCTGGCCGACGACAACTTCTATCCGGTCACGCTGACCGATCTGCAGATGGCGTCGCGCCGCGGCAGACCAGGCGCAGTTCCAGACGCTGAGCGCCATTCGCGCCGAGCGCTTCGAGCTGATGCGCCGCCTGGCGGAGCTGCCCGACGACATGGTGTTCTTCACGCAGATCACGATGGAAGCCGCCGAGGATCCGGAGTTCCTCGACGCGATGCAGCAAGGCGCGCATCAAGGGCGCGCTCGTCGGCGTCGAGTCGGTCACGCCGGAAGGGCTGAAGGACGTCCACAAGGGCGTTCAACGCCGCCGGCGACGCATCTGGTCGATCGGCTGCGCGCGTTCAAGCACCACGGCGTCCACGTGCTCGGCTCGTTCATCTTCGGGCTGCCGAGCGATCGCGCGAGCACGTTCGACGCGACCGTCGACGTCGCGCAGCGCGCCGGCGTCACCTTCGCGCAGTTCGTCATGCTCACGCCGTTTCCCGGCACGATCGATTTCGCCGCCTGGGAAAAGGCGATGGAGACGGACCCGACGCGAATCGACGGGGACGCCGCTGACACGCCACTGGCTGATTCCCGCAGGCGCTGCGGCCGAAGGTCTACACGCCGCATCCGGCGATGTCGGCCGACGACATCCGGCGCGGCACGCAGGGCGCGTGGGATCGCTTCTACAGCCTCGGCGAACATCTGGGAGCGCTCGCACTGCGTCAAGTCGCTGAAGTCGCGGCTCGCCTTCGTGCTGATCTCGAAGCTGTACCGGCAGATGTACGCCAACACCGGCATCGCCACCGACAGCGCACGCGTCGGTCGCTCGGCGCACTGGGCGCGCTGGATCGCCAAGCCGTGCCGCCGGCTGTTCACGGCGCGCCCGATGCCGGAGCTGACAATTCCGGCCTAGCCTAAGCGGCTTCTCACTTCGATGTCGCGCGCGGTCCGGCGGTAGTCCGCCTCGTGGCAGACTTTGAACGGCCTGCCAGTGGTCCGATGCGGCGCCCGGTTCGAAATGTCGAGCGTATCAGGCCAGAGCTGCCGGGCGCGCAATTGCAGCGAGCGCGCCCAGAGTGCGCTCATCGACCGGTCGTTCCGCCGTCGTTCGCCCTCCTGCTCATGGCGACTGGGCGCTGTGGGCGCAGCCGCGCAGCCGGCGCGTGACACATCCGCGCTCCTCAAGAAGGGCCTGGCCGGCCTCGACACGCGCCAGTTTCCCGTCGCGCTGACGGCGTTCGCCGAGGCGGCGGCCATCAGCCCCGGCGATGCGAGCCTCAGCGTCGGCGCCGGCGTGGCCGCGTTCATGTCGGGACAGCATGACGCCGCGCAAGGCTGGTTCGAGCGGACGCTCGCGCTGAACCCGGACAGCCTGACAGCGTCGGAGTGGCTCGGCGAACTGCACTATCGCGCGGGTCGCGTGGATCGGGCAATCGCGGTGTACGAAAACGCCATCGCGAATCGACCGTCGGCGCCTGGCACCGAAGAGCTCGGCAGGCGGCTGGCGAGCTGGCGCCGCGAAACCGAGGTCCAGACAGATTTTGCCGAGCTCCATGCAGATGGCGTGGCCGTGCGGTTCAAGGAAGGGCGGGACGATGCTCTGGCCGGCCACGTGCTGGCGCGTCTCGAAGCGGCGTCCTCGCGCATCGTGGGGATTCTGGGCGCCTCGCCCTCGCAGCCGGTCTCCGTTGTCCTGTACACGCGAGAAGAGTTCGAGGAAATCACGCGGCTTCCGGCGTGGACCGTCGCAGCGTACGACGGGCGCATCCGCCTGCCGCTCAGCGGCGCGCCGCACGACGAAGCCGAGCTCGATCGGGTTCTTACGCACGAGCTCGTGCACGCCGTTGTCGCGACCCTGGCCGGCCGCAATGCGCCGGTATGGTTGAACGAAGGCCTGGCCACGGCCGTCGAGCCTGACGGGTCAGCTGGGGCAGAAGCGGTCCTGTCGCGCGACCGTGCTCAGCCTTCGCTGGCGCGCCTTCACGACACGTTCCTTCGGCTGGACACGCCGGATGCCGAAGTCGCGTACGCGGTCAGCGCCCGCGCGGTGAGACGGATGACGGAGCTCGCCGGCACTCCCGCCATCGTCTCGCTCCTCGGCGATCTCGGACGCGGCGTGCCGTTCGATCGCGCGTTCAGAGGATCGCCTCTCGATGCGCTACGACCGGTTCCAAGCCAGTCTTGCTCGGAACTAGCGCCGGGTCCGAAAGGACCCGGCCTACGCGCCGGCCTTTCGCTACGCGACGGGCTTTCGCAATCGTAATCGTAGGCCGGGTCCTTCGGACCCGGCGTTTCACTTACCCGGCTGTGGGACGATCCGGATGTAGGGGCGCGGTGATGCCCAGCCGTTCGGGTACGTCTTCTTGGCATCCTCGTCCGACACGGACCCGGCGATGATGACATCGTCGCCCTGCTTCCAGTTCACCGGTGTGGCGACCTTGTGCTTGGCGGTGAGCTGCAGCGAGTCGAGCACGCGCAGCACCTCGTCGAAGTTCCGGCCCGTCGTCATCGGGTAGACGATGATGAGCTTCACCTTCTTGTCGGGCCCGATCACGAACACGTTCCGCACCGTCTGGTTGTCCGCCGCGGTCCGGCCGTCGCAGGATCCGTCGAGGTCGGCCGGCAGCATCCCGTAGAGCTTGGAGACCGCGAGGTCGGTGTCTCCAATCATCGGGTAGTTGGGTGCGTACCCCTGGGTTTCGCGGATGTCGTCAGCCCACTTCGCATGCTTGTCGACGGGGTCGACGCTCAACCCGATGACCTTGGTGTTGCGCTTGTCGAATTCCGGCTTGAGCTTGGCCATGTAGCCCAGCTCGGTGGTGCAGACTGGCGTGAAGTCCTTGGGGTGCGAAAAAAGCACGGCCCAACCGTCACCCATCCACTGGTGGAAGCGGAGCGGACCCTCAGTTGTCGTGGCTTCGAAATCTGGCGCGGTCTGACCAAGTTGCAGTGCCATACGTCCTCCTTCACCTCATGGTCGCGGTCCATGAGTGACCCAAACCCCAATTATGCCGCCATCCTGATTGGACGCGCCAGCAGCGTCTCAGGGTAGCGCGTAGACCATCAGGGTGTCGGTAGCCACGACCGCGACATACTGCTTGCCGTTCCGGCCGCGATAGGTAATCGGGTCGGCGTTGCCCCTCCGTTCGAGGACGGCGGTCCAGAGCTCGGCGCCGGTTCGCGCGTCCAGCGCGCGGAAGCGGTTGTCATCAGTGGACGCGATGAACACGACGCCGCCGGCCGTCACGATCGGGCCGGCGAGCACCGGACGCCCGGTGCGCTGCTTGCCCTCTGGTAGCCCGGCGGTGATTCCGAGGGGGACTTGCCACACGATGTCGCCGGTCGACGCGTTCACCGCGGTCAGTCGGCCCCATGGTGGCTTCTGGCACGGCCAATTGCTTCCGCCCATCGGCACGTCGAACGTGGCCCGCCCCGGTGTGGTCTTGACGTAGGGCACAGCGGGCACGGCGGCGGGCGGAGCCCCGGGCTTGGGAGGCGGAGCGTTCTCGATCGAGCCGAGCGCGCCGACGTCCTGAGTCGCCACGTAGACGAAGCGCGAGGCGGGGTCGACGGCCGGCCCTCCCCAGTTGGCGCCTCCAAGCCCTCCTGGGAAGACGAGGGTGCTCGCCAGCGGCGCGCCTGGCGCACGGTAGCGCCACGGCGTGAAGGGGCCGGCGTTCTGCACGCCGCCGACTTTCTCGACGAGCTCGGCGCAGGCACGTGCGTGCTCGGGTGTGGTGTCGGACGCCGTCACGAGATCCGCCGGTGCATAGGCCACGCGAGAGAGTCCCTGGGGCTTGACCGGTATTGGTTGTGTAGGGAACGCCAGCTCTCCCGGAACATCGCTCTTGGGCACCGGGCGTTCCTCGACGCCGAAGATCGGCTGTCCGGTCTCACGGTTCAAGATGTACAGGTAACCCGACTTGGTCGTGACGGCGAGAGCGGGGACCGTGCGTCCGTTGTTGACGATGTCGAACAGGCTGGGGGGCGCTGGAGGATCGGCGTCCCAGAGATCGTGGTGGAGCGTCTGGAAGTGCCACTTGTATGCCCCGGTCTGGATGTCGACGGCTACCACTGAGTTGCCGAACAGGTTGGCGCCCTTCCGGTCGCCACCGTAGGCGCCGCCGATGGGCGAGGCCAGCGGGAGAAAGACGAGGCCGCGCTGTTCGTCCAGCGTGAAGTAGAACGGCCAGGCGTTGACCCCAAGCCGGCCTCGCCAGCTGTCGCCCTCCCAGGTGTCGTGGCCGAGGGCGCCAGGCTGCGGCACGGAGTTGAACTCCCAGAGCTTCGCTCCGGTCCGCGCGTCGTACGCCCGCGCGTTGCCGATCCCGCCGGGCGTGCCAGGCGGGGTGTTGGCGCCAACAACCACCACGTTGCGGTACACCAGGGGCACCGAGTTGTACGGCACGACCATGTCGATTTCGCCGTTGGTGCCGAATGCGGTATCGAGCGTGCCGTTCCGGGCGTTCAAGGCGATGAGCCGGCGGCCTGACGTGACGAAAATGCGGGGCGACGGCGCACCCTCCCAATAGCTGACGCCGCGCCTGGATGGCACGCCGCCGGCCAACACGTGCTGCCAGATCTCCTTGCCCGTGTCCGGCTCGAGCGCCACCACGCGGTCGGCGGCGGGCAGATACATGACGCCGTTCACGACAATCGGCGTCGCTTGAGAATTCGGTCCGCCGGCGCCGCCGCGGCCGGGCGCCGCGGCCGGCGGAGGCGTGGCGCTGTCCAGGCGATATGTCCACGACTGCTTCAGGGTCGTGACGTTGCGCGCGTTGATCTCCGTCAGCGGAGAAAACCCGGTGCCGGCGCGGTCGCGGCGATACATCGGCCAGTCGGCGCCCGCATCCGACGGTGGCTGCTGGCCGGCGCCGCCCGCCTGCGCGAGGAGCACCGCCGTCACGATCGCGAAGACTCCTGGCGACACGCTCTTCTGCATGGCCCGCATCTTACCGCGATCGTTCTCCACCTGGCCCTGGATCACGGCCCCGACAGATCCACGCGATACAGCGTGCGCTCCCCATCCCTCGCGATGGCCGTCAGGGGCATCACCTGCTCGACATAGTGCCGAAGCTCCGGCGAGGCCGCGCGCTCGTGCAGCATCACAAACGCAATCTCGTCGGCCGCAAGGGACTCGGCTGCGGCTCGGGCGCTCGGGCAGCGGGGCAGCATCCGCAACGCCGGCCCTCGCGCCAGAGAGCCGCAGCCATGCGGCGAGCAGCGGGTCGGCCCGGAAGCGCTCCATCACAGACGGCGGCAGGCGGGCGACAAAACCGTCCACGATGGGACGCTCGTGGATGGTCTGACACAGGAGCCTTCGATGATCGCCCGGCGTGATGGCGCCGAGCCCGTCGCTGATGGCGAGCGGGAGCTCCGCGAGCGCGCCCCGCTCGGGCCGTCCGATGAGCATACGGTAGATAGGCGGGCACTCCGCAGCGGCGAGGGGAAATGGCGCCGGCAGGAGCTCCAGGAACACGACGAGGGCGGCGCATGCGGCGACCAGCACCGGACGGCCGCGTCGCGCGCCGTAGCGTGCGACACCGATGGCCGCGAGCGTCGAAAGAGCCAGCGAGACGACGATCGATTGCCCGACCGGGCATCCTGGCGTTAGACGCCACCGGCACCATCCGGAGCAGCGCGCCGGGCATGACGAACGCCGTGTTCTGGCCAAGAACGAAGGCGTGGGATCCCAGATGCCCAGACAAAGAAGAACGCACCCACCGTGCCCCAGAGGCGGACCGACGCGTCTGCGGCATGGTATCGCCAGGTGTAGCCTGCCAGCAGGAGCGCGCACACGCCGACCCACGCTCCGGACTCGATGGCATCGATGTCGAACACGCCGTAGAGATGACGCACGAATCCGCCGACGAAGCCATGGAACGGCGGGCCGAGCACGAGGGTGGCGAGGTCGATGCCCTTGGGAGCGCTTCGCCAGAAGTACTGCTGGCTGACGTACTGACCATCCATCACCAGGGAGGCGCCGCGCAGGAGCAGGGGCGACGCGAGTACGACAAAGACGGCCACGGCCGCGAAGACGGGCCAGACCGAGGCGCCGGCCGCCTCGCCGGGCGTCACCGAAAGGCGTGGACGATAGCGGAGCCACAGCCACACGAGAAGCAGGATCCAGACGGTCTGCCGAAGGTTGAAGGTGTCGCGCACGGTCAACCGGCCAGGCCAGTCGGGCCCGCCGAAGCCGCCCGTGGTCATCACCAGGGCGATGAGGACGAGGTGCACGCCGGCGGCCACCAGGACGAGCCTGGACCACGTCGAGGCGACCGACGCTCCTGATCGATGCGCGATGGTCCAACGCCAGCGTGTCAGCGCCAGGAGCAGAAGCGCGCACACGCCTTCGTAGACCAGGTAGTAGTAGTCGATGTACGCCGTGACGCCGAGCACGATTCCCGCGGCCACCCCCCAGGCGACCGAGCCCCGGCTGGCTTCGAGGAACGTCAGGGCGAAGAGCGGAAGGGTCCATGCGGTCGTGAGGTTGAAGTGACCGTTCAGGTGGGCAGCGATGTACGGCGACCCGCCGAAGATCAGGCCGCCGACGATCGACGCGATGCGCTGGCCCGTGACCCGCCAGGCCAGCCAGTACGCGGCGAGCGCGTTCAAGGCGAGCGAGGCGATGATCGTCAGGTTGAGCGCAGTCACGAGCGGCATAGAGCCGAGGAGCGTGGCGCCTGCGAATGCCGGGAGCGCGGTGTGGGTGTGCAGCGTCAGATCGACGCCGGCCGGCGCAAAGAGCCAGGCGGTGTGGAAAAACGTCGTGCCGGCGGCCAGCGCCGAGCGCATCCACCAGAAGTCCCAGAGGAACAGCGCGTTGTCGCCAAGCGACTCGCCAGGAAGGTGGGTGTTGAGGTGAATCGCGAGGGGAAAGCTCCAGGCGACGGCGGCGAGTGTGAAAAGGGCTGCGACGCCGGCGTGCGCCAGCGCCGCGGCCAACCGCGCGGGAACGGATCGTGACTGCACCATTCAGACGACCCCACGATACATCGGCGCCGCTCGAGCCCGACCTCGGCCGTCACACAGCGTGCAGCTCAGTTCGTCAGTTTCTCAGGGCCTCATGGCGACATTGAAGCGCGCGCCGATCACCACCGCACGCGGCAGCCCGGGGTACCCGAGCACGCTCTCGTACTCGCGGTCTCCGACGTTGTCGCCCCGCACGAACGCGGTCAGCCGATCGTGGAACCGCCAGTCAACGCCAAGCCCGGCCACGACGTACCCCGGATTGACCGTGATGTCGGTGGTGAACGATGTCGGCCGTTCGGCGTTGGGTACGGTGCGGAGAAAGAGGAAGCTGTTGTCGTGGCGCTGACCGACCATCCGCATGTTGAAGTTGATGGTGGCCCGTCCGAGCGCGTACGCGGCGCGAACCGCGCCGGAGTTCCTGGGCCGGCGGAGCAGGGGCTGGCCTGGCTGAAACTGCTGGCTCGTGCTGATGGTCGTCACCACCTCGCTATCGACCAGCGCGTAGCTGGCCGAGGCCGTGAGGCCGGCGATCGGCCGCTGCAGCGCCACCTCGAGCTCCCAGCCGTCGGCCTCGGATCCGTCGATGTTGATGTATTCCGGATTGCCGTCGCCGACGAAGCCGCCCGGTACGCGATCTGGTCGGTGTAGTCGTTGTTGAAGTAATGACCAGCGATCCGCGAAGACGCTGGTCGGCGAACGTGGCCTCGACGCCGACGTCGCCCGTCCGCGCGTGCTCAACGGCCAGGTCCGGCGAGCCGTCGGCGAACGAACCCGCCGAAACGTTCGTAGAAGGTGGGCGACTTGATGCCCTTGCCGATGTTGCCGAACACCTTCAGCGACGACACCGCGCCACTCCGGAACGGCACCAGGAAGCCGCCCGCCGACAACTTCGGGCTGAAGAACGTGTCGTAGCTCTCCTTGCTGTCGACGCGGCCGCCGACAGTCGCGAACCACCGATCGCCGGAACGTGAACTGCTGTTGGACGAAGAACGCGTTGTTCGTGAGGGATGGGTCTTCGGTCAGCGGGTTCGACTCGCGTTCCCATTCGTACCCGGCGCTCAGCCGCTGGCCGCTGCCCCAAACGCGCATCACCCTGGTACCGGAACCCCGGCCTGCGGAACGCCGATGCGCTGTCGAACGGATAGTCGAAGGAGATCGCCGCGGCCAGGAACTGTCCGGGCGCCGGCAGCGCGCCGCCGCCGGCAAGGGAGAGGAACTCGGTCACGTCGATCGTGCGAACCAGACGCGGGCCGTTCGGAAAAATCGCGTCCCGTGTCCCCTCGAGGATGGTGTAGGTGCCAAACTCGGGGTCTGCGTTCGTGTCCGCCGACAGGCTGTCGTAGCGGAAGTAGTTGAACGCCGCCGTGCCGGTGTACCAGGCGCCGATGGCGTGAGCGCCATCGATGTGCCATGAGAGATCGTCGGCCTCGTAGACGCCGCCGGTGTCCCGGGACCCATAGTTGATGGGACCCACGTTCCGACTGGTTCCATCGCTGTACCTCAGACCGGTTCGCAGGCTCGCCCGAGGCCCCAGGGCGAGGCCCGCGCCGAGGGTGACAGCGGTCTGCTCGAAGCTGTCGTCCTCCGGAAGGATGTCGGCGAAGGCGCCGTCGGTCTGTCGTCCGCTCACCGTGGCGTTGTAGTCCACGCGGCCCTGCGCACCGCCGGCGATGCCGGCATCTGCACGCCAGCTGCCGAACGACCCGGCCTCGATGGCTCCGGTGGCGCGCGGCGCAGCATCCACTCCGGCGGCTCCAGCGCGCTTCGTAAAGACCTGCACCACGGAACCCATGGCGTCAGAGCCCCAGAGCGATGACTGCGCCCCGCGGACGACCTCGACGCGATCGATTTCGGCGGCGCCGATGCGGCTGAAGTCGAAGGCGCCGCCGCTCTGGTTCACGCGCACACCGTCGATGAGCACGAGGTTGTAGTCGGATTCGCCCGCCGCGCGCGAACATCGACGACATCGCGCCCTCGCGACCCGAGCTCTCGATGTTGACCGCCGGCACGAAGCGAAGCACGTCAGCCAGCGACGTGCTCCCCAGGGCCGTCAGGTCCGCGCGGGTGACCACGCTCACCGATTGCGTCGTGGCCGCGCGGGACGCCGAGCTTCGAGTGGCCGTCACGACGAGCGTGTCGGAGACTCCGCCCACCGACAGCGTGACATCTCTCGTCAGAGAGCCCGTCGCGCCAGGAATCTCGACCACTTGATCCGCAAACCCGCGGCGGCGGATGTGAAGGGCCAACCCTGCCTGGGCGGGAATCGACAGCTGGAATCGTCCGTCCACGCCCGTGGTCGCCGCGGCGGCCACACTGCCGGCGACGATGGCCTCGACGCTCGCGTCGGCGACGACGCCCCCGGAGGTGTCCGTGACGACGCCGCTGATCGTCGCCGCGGCCTGCGCGGCCAGCGGCGGTGCGCCGAGGAACAGCGAGAGCGCGGCAATCAAGCCGAGGAGAAGACTGCGGAAAACAGGAATCGAGAGAACGGGACCCGGGTGTACGCGAACCATGACGTGTGCCTCCTCGAGCAGCGCGGTAGACAGACGTCGGGGGCAGGGGCGTGTGTGCGCGACCTGCACGGCCTTCTGTTCGCCGCAGAAAGTCGACCGCAGGACGCCTGGGCAGGTCTCCTGGCTCGGAGGGGGCAGCGCGTGGCTGCCGGTCGCTTCACCTTCCCCGGCCGTCTGGCCGAGTGGCGCTTCGAAAGCGACGTTCCCTCGCTTACAGTGGCGGGACCGCGCCGGTTTTACACCGGACTTCCCTGTTAGGCCCGTCGTGGGCACCCGAGGCGACGCTAGTTATACCACACCGTACGCGACCCACTACCTGCGGTCAGGGCTGCCGAGTGCGAGGATGTTCGCGAACAGTCGATAGGCGCCGGGCACTCCGGCAGGCAGCTGTCGGAACCATGCATACGACGTGTAAACGTACACGCCGCGCCCCACTTCGGCCAGCAGCTGGCCGCCGCGCTGCGCTGGTTCGCCAGGATCGCTCGCCTCGACAAGAGGCGTATATCGGGGATCGAAGGCCGCCCAGCTGTTGACCGATCGTTCCTGCACCCACCCGGCCCAGTCGGATGCAACGATGCGGTTCGGGGTGGTGAAGACCGGGTGTCCCGGTTGGAGGAGCGTGACGTCCGCGGTCTCGTCGGTGATGCGCGTGCCCACTTCGGCCGGGAACGGCGGCAGCCCCTGCTCGGCATATTCCGGCGGCTGATACTGCACGACGAGCGCCCCGCCACCCTCCACGAACTCCATCAGACGCCGGTGGTTGGCGACGAAGTCCGGGCGCACTTCCGCCGCTCTGATGCCGACGACGATCGTGTTGAACTGCGAAAGGTCGCCGCTCGCCAGCATGTCGGCATCGAGCGGAGTGACGGCGAGCCCCATGAGCCTGATGGCGCTCGCGACCTCGTCGCCGGTCCCGGAGATGTAACCGACCTTCACGGCCGGTGTCCGCAGTTCGAGCACCTGCACCTCGGTGGTCACGCCGCTCGACAGTCGATGGGTCTGGATGTGCGGGTACGCAATGGCCGTCACCGTGCTGGCGTAGTCGATGCCGTTGGCCGACGCGGTCGCGTCAAGGTTGTACCGCCCGACCCTGGCTGTCGGCGGGATCGTCACCGTGAAGCGTGCGCTCGCCCGTTCGCCCGGCCTGGCGATGCTGAACGGGGCGTCGGCCGGACTGATGGACCAGCCCGCAGGCACCCGCACACGCAGCCTGCCCTGTATCGAAGCGCGCGACAGGTTTTCGGCCTGGACGACGATGTTGCGGTGCGAGGGCTCGTTGGACGCGGGCACGATGGCGAGGGGCGTGTCGACGCTGACCGACAGCGCGGGCACGACGTCCACGCGGCGCCTGAGCTCGCCGCGGATCGGATCGGCCACGCGAAATTCCACGGGCCGGCGTACCTTGATCGCGCTCGTGCCCAGAGCCACATCGACTTCGGCCTCCATGACCGGCCGACCGAAGGGCCGACCCTTTGGTGCCCCGTCCGGCCACGAGAAGAGTGCGCGCCCGCCTCGCGCGCTGGCGAGCCAATAGGGCCCGGTGGCTTTCGCGCCCGAAGGCACGGTCACCCGGAATGTGGCCTCGTGTCGCGCGGTCTCCGGGGCTCCACGCCCACGGCCCCCTGGAGCCGCGGCCGCCGGCGCCGAGGACTCCACCCGCCACTCTTGAGCGGCGACCACGCGGGCAGATATGTTTTGCGCCGGCACAGCCGAACCGGCTGGCATGGCGATGAAGGTTCTGACGGAAACGGTTGCCGATTCACCTGGCACGACCGTTTCGCGGTCCGCCAGCGGATCGACGACAACGCCTGCAGCGCGTACCGCCGCGTCGACGAAGTCCTCTTCCTTGGCGTCGAGACGGAAGTCGATTTCGGCGCGGATGCCCGGGTCGAGGCCCAGCGCCTCGAGCCGACCCCTGGCCCGGCGGATCGCCTCGAGGCCTTCGAGGATCGACGGCAGGGTGGTGTGTGGTGTCATCGGCTGGAACGACGCCAGCGCGTGTGCCGCGGCCGCCTGCGCGCTGGCGAGCTCTGCGCCCAGCGCCGTCGCCGGAGCGCCCGCGAGCGACGGAATGCCGGCGATTGACGTGTCGATGCCGGAGAACATCGGCGCGACGAGCGCCTCCGGCGAGGACGGTGCCGCACTCGAGAGCAGACGCAGGACGCTCGCCCTCGGCCCGCGGAGCTCGAGCGCGCCCTGCCGCTGGGAACGATGCAGACTGCGCCCCTCCATGGCCAGCTCGAAGTAGGAACGCCCGAGGAGCGGATCGACGCCGCCGGTCTCGACACGCAGCGCCGGCCCGCCGTCGGTCGACGGCCGGAAGCCTTCGCCGACGTAGACCTTGAGGACGCGCCACGGACGGAGACCCTCGGCGCGATGCTCCGGAAACGCCGCCGGATCGGCTGCCCGCGCGACAGCGACCGGCGTCAGATACCCGGCCAGCTGATGGTGTCCGTGGCCGTCGTTGGGAGTGCCGCTGAACCGGGAAATCACGACGAGCGGACGGAAGGTGCGGATCGCGCGCACCATGTCATCGAGCACGACTTCTTCGCCCCAGACGCGGCCGGCTTCCTCGCGGGTCTTGCTGAAGCCGAAGTCCACGGTGCGTGTGAACAGCTGGTCGGCGCCGTCGATCCGCCGCGCCTGCAGCAGCTCCTCGGTGCGGATGACACCCAACTGGTCGAAGAGCTCGCGGCCGATGATGTTCTGGCCCCCTTCGCCGCGGTTGAGCGCCAGATACGCCACCCGCGCATGGTCGCCGCGGGCGAGGCGCGCGAGCAGCGCCGAGTCTTCATCGTCGGGATGAGCGCCGGTGTGCATGGCGCTCGCGGTGGTCTGCAGACGCTGGAGGGACTGACCGAGGCCGAGCGCCCCGAGGTCGTAGGGGCTGCGGACCTGCGCCCGAGATGCAGGTCCGCCCGTGCCGAGTGCCAGGCCGGCGATCGCGGCCGACACTGCAAGCGTGGCGCGCCAGTTCCCGGTCATGCCTACCTGATCGTCCGGAAGAACGCTCTGACGTCGTCGACGAGCAGGACCGGTTCCTCCAGTGCCGCGAAGTGTCCTCCGCGAGGCATGGGTGTCCAGCGCACGAGGTTGTAGCGCGCCTCCACCCACTTGCGGGGCGGCGTCGTGATCTCTTTCGGGAAGAGCGCGCAGGCGGTCGGGACGGTCACCGTGCCCTGGACGCCGCCTGCCACGCGGCTCTCGTAGTAGATGCGCGTGGACGAGGGACCCGTCTGCGTGACCCAGTAGATCATGACGTTGGTGAGCAGCTCGTCCTTCGTGAACTTCTTTTCGACGTCGCCGTCGCAGTCGCACCACGCGCGGAACTTCTCGATGATCCAGGCGGCCAGGCCGGCGGGCGAGTCGTTGAGGCCGTAGCCGAGGGTCTGCGGCTTGGTCCCCTGAATCTGCTGGTACGCACGCTCGTTCTCCATGTAGGCGTTGCGTTCCTGCATCAGCTTCAGCTCCGTCGGGAGGCACACCGGCGTTCGGGTTGTCCCCGGGGGGGCGCCGGTGGTGCAGAAGTTCAGGTGCAGCCCGGCGACGTGCGTGGGGTCCTTGAGCGCGATGATCCGGCTGATGATGCCGCCCCAGTCGCCGCCCTGGATGCCGTACCGCGTGTACCCGAGGCGGGCCATGAGCGTGGCGATGATGCCGGCCATGCGCTCGGGGCTGTAGCCGCGCGCGTCGGGCCGCTGGGAAAAGCCAAACCCCGGAAGCGAGATGGCGACCACGTGAAAGGCGTCGCCCGCCTGGCCGCCGTGCCGAACCGGGTCGGTCAGCGGGCCGATGACCTTGGTGAACTCGAAGATCGAGCCAGGCCACCCGTGCGTCAACGCCAGGGGCATGGCGCCCGGGACCGGCGAGCGCTGGTGGACGAAGTGGATGTCGAGCCCGTCGATGTTCGTCCTGAACTGCGGCATCTGATTGAGCCGCCGTTCCTGGGCCCGCCAGTCGAACTTCGTCTGCCAGTACGCCACGAGCTCTTTCATGTACCCGAGATTGGTACCGTAGTCCCAGCCCGACCCGGCGATCTCGTCGGGGAAGCGTGTCATCGCGAGGCGGGTCTTGAGATCGGTGAGGACCGCATCGGGCACGTTGATCGTGTAAGGCGTGATGGCCGGGGTCTGCATGGCGGGCTGTCCCTGCGGGCCAGCTCCGAACAGCAGGACGAGCGTCAGCGTCAGCGCTTTCTTCACTGTTCCTCCTCTGCCGAAGCGGTCGCGGTAGTATAGCTGCTCCCGGAGTCCGGAGCCCGGAGCCCGGAGTCTGCAGGCTCTCCCGACATGGCCCTGACTGCGACCATCTACAACTTCGACATCGACCTGGCAGACAGCGACCGCGGCGTGTACGAGGCGCTGGCGCTCCGGGTCGCCCGGCATCCGTCGGAGTCCGAGGAGTTTCTCGTCACGCGCGTCCTGGCGTATGCCCTGGAGTTCGCCGACGGCATTGCGTTCTCGAAGGGGCTGTCGGATCCCGACGAGCCGGCGATCACCGTCCGCGACCTCACGGGACGAGTGCAATCGTGGGTCGAGGTCGGCACGCCCGATGCCGAACGGCTGCACCGGGCGTCGAAGGCCGCTGCGCGCGTGGCCGTCTACATCCACAAGGACTCCGCGCAGTTCCTGAGCCGCCTCGCCGGCGCGAGGATTCACCGCGCAGAATCGCTCGAGATCCACGCCATCGATCGACACCTGATCTCGGCACTGGTCGCGCGGCTCGACCGCCGCATGTCTTTCAGCCTGGCGGTCACCGACCGGGAGCTGTACGTGTCGATTGAGGCCGACACGCTCACGGGCTCCGTGGAGCGCCTGCGCCTGTGAACCTGCTCCTGCACACGCTCGTGGCGCTCGCGGCGATCATGCTGACCGCGCGCGCCGCGGGGCGAGTGTTTCGCGCGATCGGCCAGCCGGCCGTGATGGGCGAGGTCGTGGGCGGCCTTCTGCTCGGCCCATCGGTCCTCGGCGCGCTGGCGCCCGGCCTGTTCCACTGGCTGCTCCCCCCCGAAGTCGTTCCGTTTCTCGGCATTCACGCGCAGGTCGGCATCATCCTGTACATGTTCCTTGTCGGGCTCGAGCTCGATCTGCCGAAGGTCCGCGCCCTCGGGCGCTCCACTCTCGTGATCTCCGCGGCCAGCATTCTCGTTCCCTTTGTCTTTGGCGTCGCGCTCTCGCTCTGGATGTATTCCAGGGTCTCGTCCGAGCAAGTGCCCCTCGTTGTGTTCGCCGCCTTCATCGGCACGTCGCTCGCGGTGACCGCGTTCCCCGTGCTGGCCCGGATTCTGACCGACTGGGGGATTGCCCGGAGTCCTCTAGGCGTGATGGCCTTGACCGTGGCGGCCGTGGGCGACGTGATCGCCTGGTGTCTGCTGGCCATGGTCGTGGGCATGGCACGGTCCGACACCGTCGCGGGCCTGCGCACGTTCGGGCTGACGCTGGTCTTCGCCGCGCTGATGTTTCGCGTCGTGGCGCCGGTCGTTCGCACCTGGACGGCGCGCCGGAACGAGACCCATCCCGCGAACGGCGTGTCGCGCACCGACCTGGGCACGGTGCTGATCGCGGTGTTTCTCTGCGCGACGACCACGGAGCTCATCGGCATTCACGGCCTGTTTGGAGCGTTCCTGCTCGGGGCCGTCATGCCCGCACGGATCGCCGCTGGCCATTGATGTGGACCGCCGGCTGGGGGATGTCGTGGCCATGCTGTTCCTGCCGGTGTTCTTCGCGTTCACCGGCCTGCGGACCGAGATCGGCCTCCTCGTCGGAGTGACCGACTGGCTGCTCTGCGCCGCCATCGTGCTGGTGGCCTCGGCGGGAAAGTTCGGCGGCACGATCGCCGGGGCGCGGTGGTCGGGCTTACAATGGCGCGATTCTGCGGCGCTCGGGGCGCTGATGAACACGAGGGGCCTCGTCGAGCTCATCGTGCTGAACATCGGGCTCGATCTGGGGATCATCTCCCCGCGCCTGTTCACCATGCTCGTCATCATGGCGCTGGCCACCACGCTGATGGCCGCGCCGGTGTTGCGGCTGTTGCTCGAGGACACACCGTGGATGGAACGAAGATGACTCGCGGCGTTCTAGGGTGCGGAGCGTTCGTCCTTGCCTCGATCCTGACGCCGGCCGCGCAGGGTCCGCCGGCCCAGCAGGGTCCGGCGATGGTGTTCGAAGGCGCGCGTCTCATCAACGGAAGAGACGCGGCGCCACACGAGAACAGCGCCTTCGTGGTCTCCGGGGGCCGGTTTGTCGCGGTCGGCCGGAAGGGCGAGGTGGCCGTGCCGGCGGGCGCGACGCGCGTGGATCTGACGGGAAAGACCGTCATCCCGGCGCTCGTCAACGCCCATGTCCACCTTGGCTACGACCGTGGCCTGACTTACACGGTCGACAACTTCACGCGCGAGCATCTCATCGCCCAGCTTCAGCGCTACGCGTACGCCGGCGTCGGAACGGTCACCTCGCTTGGCACTGATCCGAACACGCTGCCGTTCGGACTGCGAGGACAGCAGGAGATGGGCGTTGTCGGCGGGGCTCTCATGCTGACCGCCGGACGGGGATTCGCGCCGCCCAACGCCGGCCCCGCGAACCAGGCGATGAAGCCGGCCGCGTACGGAGTCACGACCGAAGCGGAGGCGCGGGCCGGTGTGCTCGAGCAGGTGAAGCGTGGCGCCGACATCATCAAGATCTGGGTCGATGACCGCAACGGCACGGTCCCGAAGCTCTCCCCCGATCTGGTGCGCATCATCGTCCAGGAAGCACACCGTCACGCGACGCGTGTCATCGCGCACGTGTACTACCTGGCCGACGCAAAGCAGCTCGTCGAGCTGGGGGTCGACGGCTTCGCGCACCTGCCGCGCGATCTGCCGGTGGACGATGCGCTCGCGACGGCCATGAAGACACGCGGCGCATTCGTGCTGCCCAACCTCGCCGTGAGCGAGAACGGCACACACATGACGCCGCCGGCCTGGCTCGATGATCCGCTTTTGAAGGAGCTGGTCGGGGCCCCTGAGCTCGAGCGCCTGCGCGCGTCCTACAGCCGGCGCACAAAAGAGGGCGTCGAGCGATCGGCGGCGATCTACAAGGGCATGCAGCAGAGCGTGGCTCGCCTGAAGGCGGCCGGCGTGTTCCTCGGGTTCGGCAGCGATGCGGGCGCCGTTCAGGATCACTTTCACGCATTCACCGATCACCGCGAGCTCCAGCTGATGGTGGAAGCCGGGTTGACGCCGATGGACGCCATCGTCGCGGCCACCAGGAACTCCGCGACGATCCTCAGGCAGTTGCGGCGGGGCGTCATCGAGCAAGACATGGTCGCGGACTTCGTCGTCCTGGATGCCAACCCGCTCGACAGCATCGCCAATACCAAGAGGATCTCGAGCGTCTACCTGCGCGGCGCGGAAGTGGACCGCGCCGGGCTGCGCAAGGCATGGGCCGGACAATCTGGAGGGCAGCAATGACATCTCCGAAGGCAGCATGGGCGATGGCGGCCATCGTGGCTCTCGCACTGGGATCGGCGGCGGTCTTCGCGCAGGGCTCCGCGGCGCAGGGCTCCGCTGTGCCTGTGACCGGAACCGTGGACTCGCACGTGGCCGCGGCCAAGGCGGCTGCCGGGCAGGACCACGCGGCGCTGTTCGACACGCTCTGCTCGCCGACGGCGCTTCGGCCGCCGGCGCCGCCGCCGGCCGCCGCGGGCGCGGCAAGAGGCGCCGCGCCAGCGGGCCCACGACCGGCGCCGCCACGGGTCCGAGTGGTACGCCGAGCCCGTCAAGGTGTTCGACAACCTCTACTTTGTAGGTCAGACCGAATACTCGGTGTGGGCGGTCACGACGTCGGCCGGCATCATCGTGATCGACGCGATCTTCGACTACTCCGTCGAAGCGGAGGTCGCAGAAGGCCTGAAGAAGCTCGGCCTCGACCCGACAACGATTCGGTACGCGATCATCAGCCACGGCCACGGCGATCACCACGGCGGTGCGAAGTTCCTGCAGGAGAAGTACGGCGCCCGGATCATCATGGGCGCTCCTGATTGGGACCTGGTCGAGCGCGGAGCGGCGCGCACCCCCGCGCCCAAGCGCGACATCGTCGCCACCGACGGCCAGAAGCTGACGCTCGGCGACACCACGCTGACGCTGTATCTGACGCCCGGACACACGCCGGGGACGATCTCGACCCTGGTGCCGGTCAAGGACGGCGGCCGCACGCATCTTGCGGCGGCGTGGGGCGGCACGGCGTTCAACTTCCCGAGAACGCCGGAGAACTTCAAGGTCTACGTCAACTCCGCCGACCGCTTCCGCGACATCGTCGCCAAGGCCGGCGCCGACGTGATCATTGCGAACCACACCCGGTTCGATGGCACGCCGAAGAAAGTGGCGGCGCTCGCCACGCGCAAGCCCGGCCAGGCGCATCCGTACGTCATCGGCAAGACCGCTGCGGCGAACTACGTCACGGTGGCGGGCGAGTGCGCCAGGGCGGCGCTGCTCAGTCTCACGAAATAGAGAACAGGGAACGGGGAACAGGGAACGGGGATCGGGGATCGGATGAGTCGAGGATACAAACAAGTGTACGAGTTGTGGCCCTGAAGGCCTGCGTAGCCTATAGAATCCAGCCCCGGAGGGTTGCATGACCGAACGGATGTCGCGCCCGGTGACGGCCCTGGCAGCACTTGTACTCGCGGCTCTTCCCGCGGCGTGGATGTCGCTGACGGCGCAGACGCCGGCCACGGACGGGTCAGCGTTGACGATCAGCGTTGTTTCGAGCCGGGCGGACATGGTGACGGGCGGCGATGCTGTGATTCGCATCGGCGGCGGAGGCGGCTGGTCTGGGCCCACCGTGAGTGTCAACGGCAAGCCCGTCGCGCTGAAGAACCACTTCAAGACCGGCCCTGGCAGCGTCTCTCAGGGACTGCTCACCGGTCTGCCGCTCGGCAAGAGCGTGGTTGAGGTGAAGACGGCCGCGTCAAAGGCGACCCTCGAGGTGACGAACTACCCGATCACTGGCCCCGTGTTCTCGGGTCCGCATCAGAAGCCGTTCGTGTGTCAGACGGACGTCTGGGATCTCGGTGCGCCTCTCGATGAAAACTGTTCCGCGGCCACCAAAGTCGACCTGGATGTACAAGTCCACGGCGCCGGCGCAGGGGAGAGGGGCCGCCGCGTTCAAGCCTCTGCCGACGTCCGGGCCGCGGCCGACCGATCTGGCCGAGACGACGATCAACGGCCGGCATGTGCCGTACATCGTTCGACTCGAGACCGGCACGATCAACCGAGCGGTCTACCAGATCGCCTACCTGGCCGATCCCGCTGCGGCGGCACCGACGCCAGGGAATCCGCCGGCCGCTGGAACGGTCGCCTGATCTACACCTTCGGCGGCGGCTGCATGGCCGGCTACCAGCAGGGCGACGACTCCGGCGGCGTGATGAACGACCTCCACCTGTCGGCCGGCTACGCCGTCGCGTCCTCGTCGCTCAACGCGTTCAACAACAACTGCAACGGTGTGCTCTCGGCCGAGACGCTGATGATGGTCAAGGAGCGCTTCATCGAGACGGTCGGCGTGCCGAAGCACACGATCGGATGGGGCGGGTCGGGCGGCGCGATGGCGCAGTACGTGATCGCGCAGAACTATCCCGGCCTCCTGAACGGTATCATCCCGTCGGCGACGTTCCCCGACGCGACGACGTACTTCATCGAGAGCGAAGACTGCCGGATGGTGCTCCGGCCGTACCTGAACACGACCAGCCTGACCGATGAGCAGAAGCGCGCGATCGGCGGCTTCTCGACGTGGGGCACCTGCGATCGCTCGTACGCGAACCGTCCCGGGCGGGTGAATCCGGTCGACTGCGATGCGGCGATTCCGCAGGCGCTGCGGTACCACCCCGTGACCAACCCCAAGGGCGCGCGTTGCTCGATTTACGACGGAATGGTCGACAATCTTCGGGCGCGATCCGAAGACCGGGCTTTGCGCAGGAGCCCGCACGACAACGTCGGCGTGCAGTACGGGCTCGGCGCGCTCAACGCGGGCGTCATCACGAAAGACGTCTTTCTCGACCTCAACGAGAAGGTCGGCGGGTTCGACATCGACGCCAGGCCGCAGGCCGCAAGGACCGCCGGCGATCCCGATGCGATCCGCATCGCGTTCGAGTCGGGCATGACCAATTCCGGCGCCGGCGGCCTGCGCGAGGTGCCGATCATCGACGCGCGCAGCTACACCGATCCGACCGGCGACTTCCACGAGAGCTACCATTCGTTCAAGGCGCGCGCGCGTCTGGTGAAGGCCAACGGCCACGCGAACAACCAGGTGATGCTGCGCGCGCAGGGCCAGATCTTCACGAAGATCCAGGGCGAGTACCTCGCGCAGATGGATCGGTGGCTCGACGCGATCGCGGCCGACACGTCGGCGACACCGCTGCCGGAGAAGGTCGTGCGGACGAAGCCGGCCGATCTGGTCGATGCCTGCTGGACGAGCGAGGGCCAGAAGATCGTGGAGCCCGCGGTCTACGGCAAGACCAGCGAGTGCAACACGCTCTTCCCGCCGGGCTCGGCGCCGCGTCTCGCAAGCCGGTGCGCCGCTCGCGGACGATGTGTGGAAGTGCGCGTTGAAGCCGATCGATGCGAACGACTACAAGGTCGCGTTCACGGACGCGGAGAAGGCCAGGCTGAAGGCCATCTTCCCGGCGGGCGTCTGCGACTGGAGCAAACCAGGGCTGCACGAGAAGCCGCTGAAGGGTACCTGGCAGAGATATTAGGCTCGAAGGGAATCGCGGTAAGTAGCGGTCTCGGCCGATAATAGGATCGATGGCCACCTGCCCGCGGTGCTTCGGCCCGCTCACGGACGACCATCGGTGCCCGCGAAACTGGCTGCGCCGACTCGGCGACAGCCTGTTTACGGTGACGGTGGGCGGCATCGTAGGCATCCTGTTGTGCTTCGCGATCGAGGAGCAGCCCACCGGTGCGCTCGTGCTCGCGGCGGCCGCGCTCGGCGCAGTCCTCGCGAGTGCTTTCCGACAGGCCATCGGGCCCAGGTTCTAGACGGGCGCCCCGAGCGAGGGCCGGGCTCCGGGCTTCGGGCTTCAGGCTCCGGGGGCTTCAGGCCTCGGGCTTCAGGCAAACACATGCGAGACGACGAGCGGGAGTTGTGGACGGTGGATGAGGTGACCTGCGTGATGGTTTCGTGCTGTGCAGGCGCGGAGCTGCAGGTCCGGCGCAGGGGGGAGATCCTTCTTCGTGAGCTCTACCCGAGCAAGTCCGACCTCTACGATCGCGCCCGCGACCTCAAGGGCGCGCACCTTGCGGCAGCCTCAGCATCGCAATGCAACCCGACCGATCCGCCCGGTTCTCCAATGTGAGGGTCCCGCCGTGCGTCTCGGCGATCTGCTGGCTCAGGACCAGCCCGATTCCCGAGCCGCCAGGCTTGGTGGTGTAGAAGGGGACGAATAGATTCGACGCGTTGGTGAGCCCCTTTCCCTCGTCCTCGACGTAGATGAGCAGGGCAGTCCCCTCGATGCGCCAGCCCGCGCGCACGCCCCCAGCGGTCTCGATTGCCGCATCGACTCCGTTCCGCATGATGTTGATGAGGAGCTGCTCGAGCTGCACGGGATCGGCCAGGACCGTCGCGTCCGGCCCCGCTGCGACTTCCACTCTGGCGCGTGTCTCGATGCTCGCGGCCCGACGCACCAGGTCGCCAACGTTGACGCTCACGAACTGCGGCGAAGGGAGCTTCGCGAGCTGTGCGTAGGCGGTCGTGAAGCGGCTCAGGGCCTCGGAACGCGAGGCGATCACGGCCAGCCCACGCCGCATGTCGTCCCGGTGATCGGGCAGCTCGTTGCCGCCGACGAGCGTTTGCAGGCTGCCTGCGATCGACTTGATCGGAGCGAGCGAGTTGTTGATCTCGTGCCCGATGACGCGGATGAGCCGCTGCCAGGCCTGGCGCTCCTCGTCTCGGAGCGGCCGGCTCACGTCGGCCAGCACGACCAGCTGGTGGGGGCGTCCTTCCTGTCGGAATGTCGTTCGACGGACCTCCCAACGGCCGGAGCCGCCAGGGAACGTCACGGCCTCGATGCGGGGCGTCGCGCCCTCGAGGCAGCGCTGAAGCCCGATGTCCTCGGCCGTGCGGCCGAGCAAACGATCGGCCGGGACACCCAGCAGCCGCTCGCCAGCCCGATTGACGAGCCGCAGCGATGGTCCCGCGTCGAACGTGAAGACGGCGACGTCGATCTCGAGCATGACCGTACGCAGCAGGGCGCCGGCCTCGATGGCGCCCAGACGCTGATCGTGGAGCATCGCCGACAGGTCGTTGACCTCGATCATGACCGCGGCCAGCGGATCGCGTTCGCGGGCGGCCGCACCGGCCGCACTCCTCGCGCGAATCGAGAAATCGCGTTCGCGCACCGCGGCGAGCAGGTTGGCGAGCGTCTGGAGGGGCACGAACACCCGGCGCCTGGCGACGAACGATCCGCCGACCCAGGCGACGATCACCAGGAGGCCGACCGTCCACTGCACGCGGGCCGGCTGGCCTCCCGACCAGAGCAACAGCAGCGCGACGACCACCGCGGGGAACCCGGCTGCCAGCGACCAGCAGGAGGATGCGCTGATCAAATCTCAAGGCGGTAATCGTAAACCGTCGTCCTTGGTTCTTAGGCCCTTGTCCTTGGGCGGTCCTTGGGCCTTGGCTGTCCTTGGTTGTTGGTCGTCGTGGCCTTCGTGCTTGGTCCGCCAAGGACCATGGACCAGGGGTCGGCCAAGGACAAAGGACCGCCCAAGGACGAAGCCCCAAGAACCAGGGACTAGCAGAGCACTAGAGTCTGTGATGTTGCAGCCGTCGATAGAGGGCACTGCGGCTCAGGCCAAGGGCGCGGGCCGCCTGGCTCACGTTGCCGTTGAAGCGGGTCATCGCCTTTCTTGATCAGGAGCACCTCGACGTCATCGAGGCTCATGTCGTCGAGGCGCGACAGGCCGTCCCTGCCGTTCCGCAGTCCGAGGTCGGCCGCCCGAATCGTCGGGAGCTCGGCCAGCAGCACGCCGCGCTCGACGGCATGGTCCAGCTCGCGCACGTTGCCCGGCCAGGCGTGATCGGCCATGGCGCGCGAGGGCGGCCGCGTCGAACCCGGTCGAGCGGCTTCCGGTAGCGTCTGGCGTGGACCTGCAGGAAGTGTCGCGCCAGCGGCCGGGAGATCCTCGCGGCGATCGCGGAGCGGCGGCAGGGGAATCTCGATTGTGTTGAGGCGGAAGAGCAGGTCCTGCCGGAAGCGGCCCGCTCCGAACCTCCTCTGACAGATCGGCGTTGGTCGCCGAGAGAATCCGCACGCTCACCTTGCGCGTCCGCGACGATCCGACGCGTTCGAACTCGCCCGTCTCGAGCACCCGCAGGAGCTTGGGCTGCAGCGCCAGGGGGACGCTCGCAATCTCGTCCAGGAACAGCGTCCCCTCGTCGGCCAGCTCGAAGCGGCCCACGCGGTCGGCGCGCGCGTCGGTGAACGCGCCCTTGACGTGGCCGAAGAGCTCGCTCTCGAACACGCCGTCGGGCAGGCCGGCGGCGTTCACGGTGAGCAGCGGTCGGGCGCTTCGAGGCGACTCGGCGTGCAGAAGGTTGCGCGATGAGGCTCTTGCCGGTGCCGTTCTCGCCGGTGATGAGCACGTTGGCGCCCGAGCGGCCGACACGGCGCACGATGTCCAGCACGGACACCATGGCCGGCGCCTCGGCGATGAGAAGCGGCGGCGCGTCCGGCCTGAGGGCCTGGCGCTCGCTCTCGAGGCGCTCGGTTCTGCGGAGCGCGCGCGACAGCTCGACCTGCGTGCGGAGGATCGGCGAGCAGGCGGGCGTTGTCCCACGGCTTCTGCACGAAGTCCCGGGCGCCGCGGCGCATCGCCTCGACCACAAGGTCGACGCTCCCCCAGGCGGTCATGACGACGACGGGGAGGGATTGCTCGCGCTGCTGGATTTCGGTGATGAGGTCGAGGCCTTCCTGGCCGGACGTCGTGTCGCGCGCGTAGTTCAGGTCCATCAGGACCGCGTCGAAGTCCCTGGCCTCGACCGCGTCCAGCAGCGCCGCCGGAGAGCCGGCGGACTCGATGCGGTAGCCTTCGGCCTTGAGCAGGAGCCGCAGGGCCTCGAGCACGTCGGGTTGATCGTCGGCGATCAGAACGGAGGCGTCTGCGCGCATGCCGGATAGCCCGCCCGGTCTCAGCGGGCGGCGGAGAGGGGCTCGCCCCCGACCACCCAGCCGTCACGGAGCTCGACCACCCGGCTGCCGTAGGACGCGTTGACCTCGGAGTGGGTGACCTGGATGATCGTCGTGCCGCCCTCGTTGAGCGCCCGAAAGAGCTCCATGATCTCCTTGCCCTGCGCCGAGTGCAGATTGCCCGGTCGGCTCGTCGGCCAGCAACACCTGCGGGTTGGCAATCACTGCGCGCGCCACGCCCACGAGCTGCTGCTGCCCGCCGGAGAGCTGACTCGGATAGAGATCCTTCTTCCCGACAATCTGAAAACGGTCCAGCACGTCGGCCACCAGGCTCTGCCGATCCTTCCGGCTCACGTTCCGGTACGAGAGCGGAATCTCGAGGTTCTCGTAGACCGTGAGGTTGTCGAGCAGGTGGTAGCTCTGGAACACGAAGCCGATGTGCGCCTTGTGCAGCTCCGCCCGTTCCTTCTGGCTCAGGCTGTGCACCGGCTGGTCCATGAAGTAGTACTCGCCCGTCCACGCGCTGTCGTGCATGCCGAGGATGTGCAGCAGCGTCGATTTGCCCGCGCCCGACGGCCCCATGATCGACACGAACTCGCCGGCCTTGATGTCCAGGTTGATCCGCCGGAGCACGTAGCTGCGCGACAAGCCGACCGGGTAGGACTTCTCGACGTTACGGAGGGAGATGAGCATCGCTTCGGGCTTCTGGATGGCTCAGGGCTTAGACGGCTCATGGCTCAGAGGAACGAGCACCTTGAACCCTGAACGTTGAACCCTGAACCGCAGGTTCTTACGACTCCATCCCCGCCATCGCGACGTGCTCTTCGACGACGCGGCCGTCGAACAGGTGGATGCTGCGATCGGCGTTGCGCGCGTAGCGCGGATCGTGGGTCACCATGCAGATCGTCGCGCCGGCGTTGTGCAGTTCCTTGAGCAGGTCCATGACCGCTTCGCCGCTCTTCGAGTCGAGGTTGCCGGTGGGCTCGTCGGCGAGCAGGATGAGCGGCTCGCCGGCCACCGCGCGGGCCACGGCGACGCGCTGCTGCTGACCGCCCGAGAGCTGGCTCGGCAGGTGCTTGGCGCGGTGCGCCATGCCCACGCGTTCGAGCGCGCCTTCGACGCGCTGCTTGCGCTCGGCGGCCTTCATCCCGCGATAGGTGAGCGGCAGCTCCACGTTCTCGAAGACCGTCAGGTCGCCAATCAGGTTGAAGCTCTGGAAGATGAACCCGATCTCGCGGTTGCGGACGCGCGCGCGCTCGGACGCCGGCAGATCGGCGACCGGGCCGGCTGTTGAGCAGGTACTGGCCGGCGGTCGGGGAATCGAGCAGGCCGAGAATCGACGAGCAGGGTCGACTTTCCACATCCCGACGGCCCGGCGATGGAGACGTACTCGCCCTTGGCGATTTCCATGTGGATGCCCGAGAGCGCGTGGGTCTCGACCTCGTCGGTCAGAAACACCTTGGTCACGCCGTCGAGCTTCAGGAGCGGTTCGGTCTGGCCCATCTCGCTAGCCTCCATTCCGCCGGCGCTCAGCGCAGGCTCACACGGTCGAAGGCGTCCCACGCGGACATGTCCGACAGGATGACGCGATCGCCCACCTTCAGCCCTTCCACGACTTCCACGGTGTTCACCGAGCTGCGTCCGAGCTTGACCTGGACGCGGCTCGCCGACGCCGAGTCGTTGTCGTCCACCTTGAAGATGCTGACCACGCTCTGTTCCTGACCGAACGCCGGCCGGCCCATGAACATCACGTCGTTGAGCCGCTCCAGCTCGATGGTCCCGTCGACGCTCAGGTCCGGCACGGCGCCTCGCGGCAGCTCGCCTTCGAGCGAGACGTCAACCGTGCGCGTGCCGTTCTGCACCGACGGGTCGATGCGGGCCACGCGGCCGGCGATCACGCCGTTCCGCGTGTCGACCTCCGCCTTCTGGCCGATCTGGATGTCCTTCGCCTGCGTTTCCGCAATCTTGATTTCCGCTTTGAGCCGTCCCGGGTTGGCCACCCTGGCCAGGTTGGTCCCCGGCGCCACCTGCTGGCCGACCTCGACCGGGACGAGCTGCAGCATGCCGCTCAATCCCGCGCGGACGCGGAGCTCGTCCTGCTGCTGCTCGCTTGAGCTGCAGCACCGCGCGCGCCTGATCGACGCTCGACTGCTGCACCGCGAGCTGCGCGCGACTGGCCTCGGCACGGCTCGCGAGCTGCTCCAGCGCGATCTCGTTCCGGATGGCGAGCTGCTCGGCGTCGACCCTCGACTGGCGAACCACCAGATCGGCCACCAGCTGATCCTTCGCCAGCGCCTCGTTCATTTCGGCCTGCATCTTCGCCTTGTTGAAGTCCGCGGCGATGTTGGCCGCCGACGCCCGCTGGCTCAGCAGGTCGTTCTGCACCTGCACCCGGAGGTTGGCGAGCGATGCCTCGGCCGACAACAACTTGAGCTGGGCGTCCTGCATCTCCTGGTCGAGTTGCGGGTTAGTCAGCTCGAGGATGATGTCGCTCTCCTTCACCGTCGTGCCCGGCCTGAGGATGATTCGTTCCACGCGCCCCTGCGTCGTGGCCGGAATCCACCGGATGTCCTCGGGCACCAGCGTCCCCAGCCCGCGCACCTGCCGGACCATCGGGCCGCGCTTGACGGTGTCCGGCCACAGCGTGGCGGCTTCGACCGTCGGCGCCGCCGGCTGGAGCTGCGAGAGGCCGAAGGTGACCCCTCCGACCACGAGGAGGGCGACGCCCCCGTAAATCGCGCGCTTGATACGCTTCTGCTTCACATTGGACGGGCGGGCGATATCCATGGCCTTCTTGTCAGAACGCTTAGACGGTCAAATTCCAATTTCGGATCGGCACACCTCAGCGCAAGCTGTGCGCCAGCAGCGACCTGAACCGGTAAGTGATTATAGGGTCTAGAGTTAGTGGATGGAAGTAGAACGAGGGCACGTCGCCGATTGTCCGGTTGTGGGATGGCTTGGTCCCACAACCGGACGGCCCGCGGTCTCCCCCTCGCGGGCCAGGACGGTCAGGAAGGCGATGACGACGTCCGGATCGAATTGAGAGGGCGCCGCGCGGAGGAGCTCCGCGATCGCGACAACGTGGGCCTTCACCCGCTCGCTGTGCCGCATCACCTCGGGCATGCGCTCCTCGACCAGCGCCATCAGCGTCTGCCCCTCGTCGAAGCCGAGCGCACGCTGTGTCGCGAGCACGTGTCGGACCTCGCCGATGCGGTCCGCCATCTCCTGCGAGAGCCGCGCGTGCCATTCCACTTCCTCGACGGCCTGTCGCCGCCACTGGCGCCCACGGTCGAGCGCGAGCTCGAAACGATCCCGCCTGAACGGCTTGACGAGCAGATCGGCGACTCGTCCTTCGGCGGCGGCGGCATCGGCAAGCTCCGTGTAGCCCGTGGCGAGCACGACCGCGGTGTTCGGGTGATCGCGGCGGATTTCTCCCGCGAGCCACAGGCCGTTCTGCCCTGGCATCATGATGTCGATCACCGCGAGGTCGGCATGACGCTCGCGGAGTGACGCGATCGCCGCCTGCGCATCGCCGGCGGTGCGTGGCTGCAGGCCCAGCGACGCGACCCATCGCGCCATCAATTCGCGAACGGCCGGTTCGTCGTCCACGATGAGCACAGAGGTCGTCGGAGCCAGGCGGGCCAGGGGAGCAAAGGTGCTGCCAGCGCCCTTCGCGCCGATAACTCTTGAAGATGCGCTCCGAGGGCAAGCCGCCGATGTGCGGAAACGCACAGTTGGCGCACACAAGACCGGTCGTAACCGCCCATATCCAAGGGCGGTTCCGCGCGATCGCTCCGGACGGCCTCCGGTACGCTTCTTGGACTCCTGCGGGCTGCAAATGCGAGAGCACGACGCGCGGCCTGTGGCGAGCGGGGCAGTATTCGCCGACCGATGTGCGCTGTGCGGTGAGATGCCGCGGGTAGCCCCGCTGCACAAATCTGCGCAGAGCCGCCCGCTCCTGGTCGTCGTGGACGACGAGGTGCCGGTGTTGCGTGTGCTCGAACGGCTGGCATCGAGGGCCGGTTTCGACGTCGTGACTTGTGCCAGTGGCGCCGAGGCGATGCGCGCCCTGATGCGCCGTCCCGCCGACCTGGCGATGATCGACTTGCGCATGCCGGACGCCAACGGCCTCGACCTGCTCCGCCAGATCCGGACAGCCGTGCCAGGTTGCGAGGTCATCCTGATGACGGGCTTCGCCGGCGTCGACAGCGCAGTCGAAGCGATCAAGCTCGGTGCCCGCGAGTACCTGACCAAGCCGTTTGATGTCGAGCGGCTCCGACGGGTGTTGACCGAGATCCGCGAGGAGATCGAGCGCCGGGCCCAGCTGCTGGCGCTCGAAAGCCAGGTGGCGCGTCAGCTCGAGTTCTGCGGCATGGTGGGGCGCAGTCCTGCGATGCAGGACATCTTCAGCCTCATCCAGCGTCTTGCGCCGCACGCCAAGGTCATCCTGGTGAACGGCGAAACGGGCACGGGCAAGGAACTGGCGGCGCGAGCCTTCCATCAAATGGGCCCGAGGCGCCAGAAGCCGTTCATCACGGTCAACTGCTCGGCCGTGGTGGACACGCTGTTCGAAAGCGAGCTCTTCGGACATGTGCGTGGTGCGTTCACCGGAGCGGTCGAATCGAAGCCCGGCCTGTTCGAGGCGGCGCACGGGGGCACGCTCTTCCTGGACGAGATCGGCGAGCTGCCGATCGGCGTGCAGGCGAAGCTCCTGCGGGCGCTCGAGTGCGGCGAGGTGCAGCGCGTCGGATCGCTGCAGCCGAAGCGGGTGGACGTTTCGGTCGTTGCCGCCACCAACCGCGACCTGCGCGCCGAAGTCGCCGCCGGGCGCTTTCGGGGCGATCTCTTCTACCGGCTGAACGTCGTCGGGGTCACGCTGCCGCCGCTGCGAGATCGCCGCGAGGACGTCCCGTACTTGACCGCCCGTTTCATCCGCGAGTGCGCGGAGCGCCTCGGCAAGCCCCTGAGCGGGCTGACGCCGTCGGCCGAGCGCCTGCTGCTCGGCGCGCGCTGGGAAGGCAACGTGCGCGAGCTCCGGAACGCCATCGAGCGCGCCTGCATTCTCGCCGAGGGCGTCATGATCTCCGAGCGCGAGCTGAGCGGGTCGATCGGCCACGACGGCGGGGCGCCGAGGCCGCGCGGATCAGGGCCCGTGTCGTTTCGAACGACCGATCTCCCGGCGGCGCTCGGCGACCTCGAGCGTGAGCACATCGTCGACGTGCTGAAGCAGCTGAGCGGCAATCGCATGGCTGCGGCGCGGGTGCTGGGCATCAGCCGCAGGGCGCTCTACCGGCGCCTCGAGCGCCACCACATCGAGGACCCGGCGACGCGTCCGGCAGGGCGCAGGCCGTGATCGCGGCGAAACCCGGACGTCCGGGGGCCGACGAGCGCGACGAGCGTTACCGGGCCATCATCGAGGACGCCCGCCTCGGCGTGTACGCGTCGCGGCCCGACGGCCGGCTCATCGCCTGCAATCCGGCGTTCGCCCAGATTCTGGGGTTCGCGACCGTTGATGATGCGCTGGCCGCTGATATGGCGACGCTTCACGACACGCCGGGGCAGCGCGAGGCGTTCATGAGGCGGCTGGAAACCGACGGCGCCATCGAACGTGCGCGGGTGCCGCTTCGACGACGGGACGGCCGGTCCATCCAGGTGCTCTCCTCCGTCGTGGGCGTGTTCGAAGGCAGCGAGCTCGTCGAGGCCCATGGGTTCATCCTCGACGTCACGGAAAGCGCCCAGGCGGAAGCCGTGTTGACGGAGCGGGAGACGCGTTTTCGATCAGCGTTCCTCGACGCCGCCGACGCGATGCTGATCCTGGACGCCGACCGCCGGATCCTGGACGCGAACCGGTCGGCATCCCTGCTGTTCGGCGTGCCGCTCGAAAGCCTCGCCGCGCGGCTGCTCGACGATCTCGTGCTGGCGGGCGCGGGTTCTGCGGGAGCGGATCCCGGGCTCCAGTCGGCGTGGCGCGAGCTGACGGCGTTTGGCGAGGCGCGCTGTGAGCATCGGGTGCTCTCGGCCGGCGGTCAACGAACGGTCGAGGCGAGCTATCGGACGTCGGGCCAGAGCGGCCGTCACCTGTGGATCGGCCGCGATATCACCCAACGGCAACAGATCGAGGATCGAGTCGTGCAGGCCGAGAAGATCGAGAGCGTGGGCCGGCTCGCGGGAGGCGTCGCGCACGACTTCAACAACCTTCTGACGGCGATTCTGGGGTACACGGAGCTGCTGCTCGCCGCGCGGGCAGAAGGCGACCCGGATCGCGCCGATCTTCTGGAAATTCAGAAAGCCGGCCAGCGCGCCGCGGCGTTGACGCAGCAGCTCCTGGCCTACAGCCGGAAGCAGGTGCTGTTGCCGAAAGACGTGGATCTGAACCGCACGGTGAAGGACATGCAGGGCATGCTCGCTCGCGCTGTCCGCGAAGACGTCCGGCTGGTGTGCGACTTCTCCGGGGATCCGGCCCTGGTCCGGATCGATCCGGCGCAGTTCGAGCAGGCGATGCTCAACCTGGTGCTGAACGCGCGGGACGCGATGCCGGACGGCGGGCAGGTCCGCATCGAGATTGCCCGGGTGGAACTCGACGAGTCCCTGCTGCCCCCGGACTACCCGGTACGGTCGTCCTCCTTCGTGCGTCTGCGGGTGATCGACAACGGCGTGGGAATTCCGCCGGAGGTGCAGGCGCATCTCTTCGAGCCGTTCTTCACGACGAAAGACATCGGCAAGGGCAGCGGGCTTGGGCTCGCGTCCGTCTACGGAATCGTGCGGCAGAGCAACGGCTTCATCAGCGTCGTGAGCGAGCCGGGCCGGGGGTCAGCCTTTTCGATGCACTTTCCGGCCGTGGGTGCACCGGCACCGACTCCGCGCGCGATTCCGCCGCTGGGCCGATCGGCCGGGCGCGGCAGCACCATTCTCCTGGTCGAGGACGAGGATGCGGTGCGCGTGATCGTCGGCGCGGCGCTTCGGCGGCACGGCTTCCACGTGCTCGAGGCGGCGACGCCGCGCGGCGCGTGCGAGATCTTCCGCGAGCACGCCGAGGACATCGCGCTGCTGCTGACCGACGTCATCATGCCCGACATGAATGGTCCGGCGCTTGCCAGACGGCTCACGGCCGAGCGCCCTGGACTCCGCGTGCTGTTCATCTCCGGCTACGCCGACGTGGCGCCGGTCGATGGCAGCGATCCGAACGTCAGCTTTCTCAGCAAGCCCTTTGAGGCGTCGGTCCTGGTCAATCGCGTCTGCGAGCTGCTCGCAGACGCGGGCTCCCGGGGCTAGGCAGAGAGAGGCCAGCAATTGAAGCCTGAGGGCGACGGCAGGCCGATAGATTCAGCGCAGGCGCCATCGACGCCGGAGCAGGATGCCGCGGACAAAGCGCAGCCGGCATCGGTGCTGGCGTCGATCCTTCACTACGCTGCGAGGCTCAAGACGGTTCCCAAGAGGCGGTTGCGCATCCTGATCGTGGACGACGAAGAGCCCGTGCGCAAGTTCGTCGAGCGCGTGCTGAGCGAGGCCGGCTACGACACGGCGACCGCCTCCGACGGTGCCGAGGCCCTGGCGACGGTGGAGAAGTTCGAGCCGATCGACGTCCTGGTGACCGACGTGATGATGCCGCAGATGGCGGGCGATGAGCTGGCCAGGCGCTTCAGGCAGAAGGAGCCCGGGCTGAAGGTCCTCTATCTCACAGGGTTCAGCGACCGGTTGTTCAAGGAAAAGACCACGCTCTGGGCAGACGAAGCGTTCCTCGACAAGCCATGCAGTGTGAAGGGCCTGCTGCAGGCGGTGTCGCTTCTCGTCTCTGGCCGGCTCGACTAACGCTCTCGGCAGGCTGACGCGGCGTAGGCCGGGTCCTTTCGGACCCGGCGTGGCTGGCTACCCGCCGCGCGTGTGCATTTCGAGGTGCGGGTCCTGCTTCAGGGCCCGCATCGGCACGAAGGCCCGACGGTCGCCCAGCGCCAGCCGATCTTCTGCACCCCGGTCAGCGCGCCCTTGCCAGGCCGCGCGCACGAGCTCGGCGATTGCAGCCGGCGCGGCACCGCCTCGCAGCGCCGCCCGCAAGTCGAGGCCGTGGGCAGCATACAAGCACATGAACCACAGCCCATCGGCGGTCAGCCGACTCCGGTCGCAGGTCTTGCAGAAGGGCTCGGTCGTCGACGAGATGACGCCGAACGTCGTGCCATCGGGCAGCGCGTAGCGGTCCGCCGGCGCGGACGAGGGCTCGCCGATCGGCTGGACGCCACCGAAATGGGCCGACAGACGTTCGAGGATCTCACGCCGCGAGACGACGCGTCCAGGGGCCCAGCGCGTGGCGCCGCCGACATCCATGTACTCGATGAACCGCACCTCGGCTTGCAGCGGCCGGCCGAACTCGATCAACTCCGCCAGTTCGTCGTCGTTGACGCCACCGATGACGACCGTGTCGATCTTGAACGTGCCGAACACGCGGTGGGCCGCAGCCAGGCCTTCCCGGACACGATCGAGCTCGTCGAACCGTGCCAGCGCCTTGAAGCGATCGCGGCGAAGCGTGTCGAGGCTCACGGTGATGCGCCGGAGCCCTGCGGCTTTGAGCCCGTCGATCTGATCCGCGAGCAGAATGCCGTTGGTGGTGAGCGCAAGGTCGGTGAGGCCTGGCTTGGCCGACAGCAGCCGTACGAGCACATCGAGATCGCGGCGGAGCAACGGCTCGCCTCCGGTCAGCCGGAGCCGATCGACGCCGAGCTCCAGGAACACGTCGACGAGCGCGCTGATCTCCTCGAAGTGCAGCACGTCCTCGCGGGGCAGCCAGACGTACTCCTCCTCCGGCATGCAGTACTCGCAGCGGAGATTGCAGCGGTCGGTCACCGACAGCCGCAGGTTCTTCAGAGGACGGTTGAGGAGGTCACGCACAATTTACGATTTACAATTTACGATTTCCAATTCGCTGCCACCGCACACACTGGTTGCGCATACACACGCTACACCGCTGGGCGACCCGACACCGAATTCCTAATTGTAAGTTGTAAATTGTAAATTCCGATGTCCTCCCTCCCTCGTCCCGTCTGGCTTCTCGGCTGGGTGAGCCTGGCCACCGATGCCGCCAGCGAGGCCATTTACCCGCTTTTGCCGTTCTTTTTGACCCAAGTGCTTGGGGCCGGCGCAGTCTCGCTCGGGGTGGTGGAGGGCGCGGCCGAGGCGGTCAGCAGCCTCCTCAAGATTGCGTCGGGCCGGCTGGCCGACCGGACGCGGGCCAAACGTCCCCTGGTGCTGGCGGGCTACGTCCTGTCGTCGGCGGTCCGGCCGCTCGTCGCCCTCGCGCAGACCTGGACGCAGGTGTTTGCCGTGCGCCTCGTCGATCGCGTCGGAAAGGGCATCCGAGGCGCGCCGCGTGACGCGATGCTCGCGGGATTCGCGACGCCTGCCACGCGGGGGCAGGTGTACGGATTCCACCGCGCGATGGACCACGCCGGCGCGACGATTGGGCCCCTGCTGGCGACGGCGTTCCTCTTCTTCCGTCCCGGCGAGTACCGGACGCTGTTTGCGCTCGCCATCATCCCGGGCGCCATTGCCGTGCTGCTCATTTTCTTCGTCGCCGAAGACGCCAATCCCAACTCCTCGAATCCCAACGTCCCTCGACCCACGTCCCAATCCAGTCCCTCAGTCCCAACTCCCGGGATCCCTTGCCGCGTGCCTTCACCTCGTTCATGGTCGTGATGTCCGTGTTCACACTGGGCAACTCGACCGATGCGTTCCTGCTGCTCCGGCTTACGGAGGCGGCCGGCAGTGCGACTTACATCCCGTTGATGTGGGCGGCGCTGCACGTGGTCAAGTCGGGTATGTCGGCGGTGGGCGGCCGATGGTCCGACCGCATCGGGCGTCGAAAGGTGATCGCCGCTGGATGGCTCGTGTACGCCGCGGTGTACGCGGGGTTCGCGTTCGCCTTGTCGGTCGGCGCACTCCTCGCCTGGTTTCTGGTCTATGGGCTCTATTTCGGCCTTACGGAAGGCACTGAGAAGGCGTTCGTCGCGGATCTCGCGCCGGCCTCGCGACGTGGGTACGCCTTTGGCGTGTTCACGGCCGTGCAAGGCCTCGGGTCGCTCGCGGCGAGCGTGTTGTTCGGCGTGCTCTGGACCGTGGCCGGCCCCATCGTCGCATTCGGTGTGGGCGCAGGGCTCTCGCTCGTCGCGACGGTCCTGTTGTTCGTGATGGTGCGCGACAATTAGTCCTTTGGGACTTGGGTCTTGGTCCTTGGTCTGTCCCTGGTCCTTGTCCGTGCTTGGTCCATGGCTCTTAGAAGTCGGCTCGTGTCGAACCAGGGACCAGGGACTGCCAGGGGCCAAGGCCGAACCAAGGACCAAGACCCAAGCACCAGCTGAGCGTCGATATAATCGATGAACCGTATGAAGAGAATTCTGGTCACTAACGACGATGGGTATCGGTCCGATGGCATTCGAGCGCTGGCCGAGGCCATCGGGGCGCTTGGCGAGGTGACGATCGTCGCGCCCATGGAAGAGGCGAGCGCCATCGGGCACGCGCTGACCTTGCGGCGCCCGCTGCGGCTCGAGGCGATGGGCGAGCGGGTGTTTGCCGTGGATGGAACGCCCACCGACTGCGTGAACATCGCGATCACACAGGTGTTCAAAGGGCTGCCGGACCTGGTCGTCTCAGGGATCAATAAAGGGTACAACCTGGGCGACGACGTCACGTATTCGGGGACCGTGGCGGGTGCGCTCGAGAGCGCGCTGCTCGGCGTGCCTGCCGTGGCCGTGTCGCTTCGGGCCACGCGGGGAACCTACGACTTCAGTTACGCCGCGCGGGCAGCGGCCGCGGTGGCTGCCGGCATGCTGCGGCGGCCGTTTGCGCCGCGCGTGTTCCTCAACGTGAACGTGCCGAAGGGGCGGCCGAAGGGTACCGCGCCACCGTGCAGGCCTCGCGCAATCACGTGACGTCGGTGGCCGAGCGGCAGGATCCGAAAGGCCGTTCGTACTTCTGGGTGGAGGAGGGCCAGAGCGATTGGCATCCGCACGATCGCTCGGACTATCAGGCGGTCAAGGATGGTTACGTCTCGGTGACGCCGCTGCAGCCGGACCTGACGGCACACGACGCGGTGAAGGCCGTCGAACAACTGGCCGCCGAGTTACCGCTCGGCAAGGAAGCTGGGGTAAGATAACGATTCGCCTGTCGGGGCGTGGCTCAGCCTGGTAGAGCACTCGGTTCGGGACCGAGGGGTCGGAGGTTCGAATCCTCTCGCCCCGACCAACAAATCTCGAGAAAGGCCCGGTCCTCCGGGCCTTTCTGCTGTACGGACCTGGGTGTGCGGGACCCAAGTGGTATATTCCCCGACGTTGTCGCTGACAGACGTGCCGATCGTACAGCGCGGGCTGCGGGCCCTTCGTTCGGATTGGTCGCAGCTGCCGTACCGCTTGATGGCACTCACGCGGCGCACTCTGTCCAGTCAGGTCTCCGCGCGCTGGGCCGGGCTCGCATCCGACGAGTACGTCAAGGGCCTGAACGACCTGTCCTGGTCGGGCATCCCCCAGGTCCACCTCAATCACAACTTCCTCATCACCGGATCGCGCACGGCGTCCTGGGTGGAGTGGATTCGGGATCGGTACTTCACGCAGGGCGATGCCGGGGACACGCTGGCGCTCGGCTGCGGCGCCGGACACCTGGATCGGATCCTCAAGCAGTGCGGCTATTCGTTCCGGTCCTTCACCGGAATCGACATCAGCGGGCCGGCAGTCGACAGGGCCCGCGTCCTGGCCGGGGAGATCAACCTGGCGGCCACGGTGCGCTACCTGGCGGCCGACCTCAACAGCCATCGGTTGCCGCCAGGAAGCTTCGACTTCATCTACTTCTTCCAGTCGCTCCACCATATCGAGGCGCTCGAGCACGTGCTGTCTCAATGCCGACAGGCGCTTCGTCCTGGCGGACTGTTGATGGTCAACGAGTTCGTGGGGCCGTCGAGGTTTCAGTGGACCGATGCGCAGATCGAGGCAGCCAATCGTGCGCTCGTTCGCCTGCCGGAAGACTTGCGACGCGATCGACTCGCCGGTGGCATCAAGACCAAGGTGGATCGCCCGACCGTCGCGCAGATGGTGGCGCACGATCCCTCAGAGGCCGTTCGATCTGCCGAGATCGAGCCGCTGCTCAAGGCCACCTTCGACGTGTTCGCCGAGTGGAACTGGGGCGGTACCGTGAACCACCTGGTGTTCCAGAACATCGCCGGCAACTTCGACCCGACCAGCCCGGTGCACGAGCGGGCCGTTGAACAGCTCATCGAAGAAGAGAACGCGCTCATTCGAGGGAAAGTCCTTCCGAGCGATTTCAAGGTCTTCCTCGCGCGCCGCCCGGGCGCCTGATCCCAGGTCTGGCCGCCCGTGATGGTAGACGGCTGAGCGACTCGCTTGGCGTCAAGGATGAGCTAGCTGGTAGCACGTCTTTTGCTGAAACCCGCCAGTCCAGCGTCGCGTTCGTGGAATTGTGTCTGGATTGCAGACATACCCACCGAATACGGCTCAGATTGATACGCCCTTTCTAGTGGAGCACCAGCATGCAGCGGGCCGACGACAGCGCCGTTTCCCCCGGGCGACAGCCCGTTTCGATTCCGAACTCGTCCCTCTCCGAGCTCCTCAACGTCCTCCAGGCCGTTCGCAACGGCGACTTCTCGGTGCGCCTGCCCGGCGATTGGACTGGCCTCGACGGCAAGATCGCCGACACGGTCAACGAGATCGTCGCCGTCGAACGCAAAGATGGCGAGCGAGCTCGAACGCGTCGGCACGGTCGTCGGCAAGCAGGGCAAGACGCGCCAGCGCGTCAAGTTCGGCCGGTCGAGCGGCGCGTGGGCCGAGATGGAAACGTCGGTCAACACGCTGATCGACGACCTGCTCTGGCCGACGACGGAAGTCACGCGCGCGCTCGCCGCGGTGGCCAAGGGCGATCTGCTGCAGACCGTCCGCCTGGACGTGGACGGCCGTCCGCTCGAAGGCGAGTTCCTTCGATCCGCCACCATCGTCAACACGATGATCGAGCAGCTCGGCGTCTTCACCTCCGAGGTGACGCGCGTGGCGCGCGAGGTGGGCACGGACGGCAAGCTCGGAGGCCAGGCGGAAGTCCGGAACGTGAGCGGCGTCTGGAAGGACCTGACCGACAGCGTCAACTCGATGGCCAGCAACCTGACCGGCGCAGGTCCGCAACATCTCCGAGGTCACCATCGCCGTCGCGAGCGGCGACCTCTCGCGCAAGATCACGGTCGACGTGCGCGGCGAGATTCTGCAGCTGAAGGAAGCCATCAACACGATGGTCGATCAGCTGCGATCGTTCGCGTCCGAGGTGACGCGCGTCGCGCAGGAGGTCGGCACCGAAGGCCGGCTGGGCGGACAGGCGGTCGTGCCGGGCGTGGCGGGCACCTGGAAAGACCTGACCGACTCGGTCAACGCGATGGCCAGCAACCTCACCGACCAGGTGCGGAACATCGCGGAAGTGACGACCGCCGTCGCGCGCGGCGACCTCTCGCGCAAGATCACCGTCGACGTGCGCGGCGAGATCCTCGAGCTGAAGAACACCATCAACACGATGGTGGACCAGCTGAACGCGTTTGCGTCGGAAGTGACGCGCGTCGCGCGCGAGGTCGGCACCGACGGCAAGCTCGGAGGCCAGGCGCAGGTGCCGGGCGTGGCCGGCACGTGGAAGGACCTCACCGACAACGTCAACTTCATGGCGAGCAACCTCACCGCGCAGGTGCGGAACATCGCCGAAGTCGCCACGGCCATCGCCAGCGGCGACCTCTCCAAGAAGATCACGGTCAATGTCAGCGGCGAGATCCTGCTGCTGAAGGAAACCATCAACACGATGGTGGACCAGCTGAACGCGTTCGCCGGCGAGGTGACGCGCGTGGCGCGCGAGGTCGGCACGGAAGGCCGTCTGGGCGGACAGGCCCAGGTGCCTGGCGTCGCCGGCACGTGGAAGGACTTGACCGACTCGGTCAACGCGATGGCCGGCAACCTGACCGTGCAGCTGCGCGACGTGTCCAAGGTCGCCACGGCCATCGCCAATGGCGATCTCAGTCAGAAGATCACGGTCGACGTCAGCGGCGAAATCCTCCAGATCAAAGACACCATCAACACGATGGTCGACCAGCTCAACGCGTTCGCCGGTGAAGTGACGCGCGTCGCGCGCGAAGTGGGCACGGAAGGGCGTCTTGGCGGTCAGGCCAAGGTGCGCGGCGTCGGCGGCACGTGGAAGGACCTGACGGACAACGTCAATCTGCTTGCCGCCAACCTGACCACACAGGTCCGGAACATCGCGGAAGTCACGACCGCCGTCGCGCGCGGCGACCTCTCCCGCAAGATCACCGTCGACGTCAAAGGCGAGATCCTCGAGCTGAAGAACACCGTCAACACGATGGTCGATCAGCTGAACGCGTTCGCGGCCGAAGTGACGCGCGTCGCCCGCGAGGTGGGCACCGAAGGCAAGCTGGGCGGACAGGCGCAGGTCCAGGGCGTGGCGGGCACATGGAAGGACCTCACCGACAACGTCAACTTCATGGCGAGCAACCTCACGGCGCAGGTGAGGAACATCGCGGAGGTCGCCACGGCGATCGCGGGCGGGGACCTCTCCAAGAAGATCACGGTGGACGTGCGCGGCGAAATCCTGCTCTTGAAGGACACGCTGAACACGATGGTCGAACAGCTCCGTTCCTTCGCCGCCGAAGTCACGCGCGTGGCGCGCGAGGTGGGCACCGACGGTCGCCTCGGCGGACAGGCCGTGGTGCCTGGCGTCGGCGGCACCTGGAAGGACCTGACCGACAACGTCAATCTCCTCGCCGCCAATCTCACGACGCAGGTCCGGAACATCGCCGAGGTGACGACGGCCGTCGCCCGCGGCGACCTGTCGCGCAAGATCACCGTCGACGTCAAGGGCGAGATCCTCGAGCTGAAGAACACCATCAACACGATGGTCGATCAGCTGAACGCGTTCGCCGCCGAGGTCACGCGTGTGGCGCGCGAGGTGGGGACGGACGGCAGTCTCGGCGGACAGGCCCAGGTGCCCGGCGTCGCGGGCACGTGGAAGGACCTGACGGACAACGTCAACGTCATGGCCGCGAACCTGACCGAGCAGGTTCGCGGAATCGTCAAGGTGGTCACGGCCGTGGCAAACGGCGATCTCGAGCAGAACCTGACGGTCAAGTCCAAGGGGGAGGTCGCCGCACTCGCCGACACGATCAACAACATGACCCGGACGCTCGCCATCTTCGCCGACCAGGTCACGTCGGTGGCACGAGAGGTCGGCGTCGAAGGCCGGCTCGGCGGTCAGGCCAACGTGCCTGGCGCATCGGGCACCTGGAAAGACCTGACAGGCAACGTGAACCTTCTCGCGGCCAACTTGACCAATCAGGTCCGGGCGATTGCGGAAGTGGCGACCGCGGTGACCAAGGGCGATCTGACGCGCTCGATTCAGGTGGACGCGCGCGGGGAGGTCGCGGAGCTCAAGGACAACATCAACACGATGATCGACAACCTGCGGCTCACCACCGACCGCAACACCGAGCAGGACTGGCTGAAGACGAACCTGGCCCGCTTCACCGGCATGCTCCAGGGCCAGCGCGACCTCGCCACCGTCGGCCGGACGCTGCTCGGCGACCTGGTGCCGCTGGTCAATGCCCATCAGGGCGTCATCTACCAGATGGATGCCGAAGGCACGCCGCATTTGCGGATGCTTGCGAGCTATGCGGACGAATACGACCACCCGTACCCGCCGGTGCTGAAGCTGGGCGAGGGGCTCGTCGGACAGTGCGCCCGGGACAGACGGCGGATCCTCGTCTCGGACGTGCCGCCCGACACCAAGCCGATCGGATCGGTGTTCTTCCAGGCCCTGCCCCGTAGTTTCGTGGTCTTCCCCGTCGCCTTCGAGGGACAGATCAAGGCGGTGCTCGCGATCGCGTCGTTGAACGAGCTGTCCCCGACGCATCTGGCCTTCCTCGAACAGCTGACGACCAGCATCGGCATCGTGCTGAACAGCATCGAAGCGACCATGCAGACCGAGGGGCTGTTGAAGCAGTCGCAGCAGCTGGCCGGCGAGTTGCAGGCGCAGCAGACAGAGCTCCAGCAGACCAACGATCAGCTCGCCCAGAAGGCGCAGCAGCTCGCCGAGCAGAACGTCGAGGTCGAGCGCAAGAACCAGGAGATCGAGCAGGCGCGCCTCGCGCTCGAAGACAAGGCCGCCGAGCTGGCGCTGACTTCGAAGTACAAGTCGGAATTCCTGGCCAACATGTCGCACGAGCTGCGGACGCCGCTCAACAGCATCCTGATCCTCGGCCAACAGCTGACCGAGAATCCGGGCGGCAACCTCACCGGCAAGCAGGTCGAGTTCGCCCGGACCATCCACAGCGCGGGCACGGACCTCCTCAACCTCATCACCGACATCCTCGATCTTTCCAAGATCGAGTCGGGAACCGTCACGGTGGACGCCGAAGAGGTGTTCTTCAGCAACCTGCTGGACATGCTCGGACGCACCTTCAGACACGAGGCCGAGAACCGCGGGCTCTCGTTCGACGTCCACGTCGAACCGCGCCTTGGCCGCGGCATGGTCACTGACGCCAAGCGCCTCCAGCAGGTGCTCAAGAACCTCCTGTCGAACGCCTTCAAGTTCACGTCACAGGGCGGCGTGCGCCTGCATGTGTCTGAAGTGCCGCACGGATGGACGTCCGCGCATCCGATGCTGAGCCATGCCGGAAGCGTGGTCTCGTTCGAGGTGTCCGACACGGGCATCGGCATCCCGCCGGAGAAGCAGCGGATCATCTTCGAAGCGTTTCAGCAGGCGGATGCGAGCACGAGCCGCAAGTACGGCGGCACAGGTTTAGGTCTCGCCATCAGCCGAGAGCTGGCCAGCCTGCTCGGAGGCGAGATTCATCTTCACAGCACACCGGGCGTCGGCAGCACCTTCACGCTCTACTTGCCGATGAAGTACGCCGGCCCGACCGTTGCGGGTCGCAGCGTGGCAAGTGTCCGCGGCTCGATGCCGGATCGCCTGATGCGACACGTACCCGCCGTGCACCAGCCAGAGCGACCTCGGGAGGTCGTGCCGGACGATCGCGATGAGATTCAGCCCGGCGATACCACGCTCCTCATTGTCGAGGACGACGCGGGCTACGCGCGAATCCTCGTCGACCTGGCTCGCGCCAAAGGCATGAAGGCCCTCGTCGCGATGACCGGCGCCGACGCGCTGGCGCTGGCCCAGCAGTTTCGCCCGACCGCTGTGTCGCTCGACATCTTTCTGCCTGATATGCTCGGCTGGACCGTGCTCAGCCAGCTGAAACAGGATCCGGAGACCCGACACATTCCCGTGCAGATCGTGACGCTTGACGAAGATCGCCAGCACGGGCTCGCTCGAGGGGCGTTCGCGTTCCTCAGCAAGCCAATCAGTCCCGCAGAGCTGCAAGCCGCCATCGGGCGGATCAAAGAGTATGCGGCGCCGCGGCGCAAGCGACTGCTCATCGTGGAGGACAACCCGGCCGAGCAGCTCAGCATCAGAGCGCTCCTTGGGGACGACGACCTGGACATCGTCACCGCCGACACGGGCGCCGCGGCTTTCGCGGCCATGACCGAGCAGGCGTTCGACTGCGTGGTGCTCGATCTGCGGCTCCCGGATATCTCAGGGTTCGAGGTGCTGGAACGGATCGGCCAGAGCCAGGAATGGACAGACGTGCCCGTCGTCGTGTTTACCGGCCGTGAGCTTTCGCCAGACGAGGATGCCAGCCTGCACACGCTCGCCCGCAGCGTTGTCGTCAAGGGCGTCGAGTCGCCCGAACGTCTGCTCGACGAGACCTCGCTGTTCCTGCACCGCGTCGTGTCGGACCTGCCGGCGGAGAAGCAACGGATGCTCGAGCAGCTGCACCGGTCGGATGAGGATCTGATGGGCAAGGCCGTCCTCGTCGTTGACGACGACGTCCGCAACATTTTCGCCCTCAGCAGTGTCCTGGAGCGGCGCGGCATGAAGGTGCTGACGGCGACAACAGGCAACGAGGCGACGGAACTGCTGGAGGCGACGCCGGGCATCGCGATCGTGCTGATGGACATCATGATGCCAGAGAGGGACGGGTATCAGACCATCCAGAAGGTCAGAGAACGGCCTGAGTTCCGGCGGCTCCCGATCGTGGCGCTCACGGCCAAGGCGATGAAGGGAGACCGCGAGAAATGCTTCGAGGCGGGGGCATCGGACTATCTCGCGAAGCCCGTCAATACCGAGCAGCTGCTGGCGGTGCTCCGTATGTGGCTCCACCGCTAGGGACACGACATGACGAAGGCCAACAGCGTCAACATTCTGCTCGTTGACGACCAACCATCGAAGCTGCTGACCTACGAGGCCATCCTCGGGGAGCTCGGAGAGCGGCTCATCACCGCGAACTCTGCGACTGCCGCGCTGGACTGTCTGCTGCACAACGACATCGCGGTAGTCCTGGTGGACGTCTGCATGCCGGACTGCGACGGATACGAGCTGGCAACCATGATCCGGCAGCATCCGCGGTTCCAGCAGACGGCCATCATCTTCGTGTCCGCCATTCTGATGACGGACCTCGATCGGATGCGAGGTTACGAATGCGGCGCGGTCGACTACGTGCCGGTCCCGGTGGTGCCGGAAATCCTCCGGGCGAAGGTCAGCGTGTTTGCCGAGCTGTACAGGAAGACCCGAGCGCTCGAGCGTTTGAACCGCGAGCTCGAGGAGCGCGTTGCCGGACGCACTGCGGCGCTCGAGGCCTCGACCGCGGCCCTGCGAGAGGCCGATCGCCGGAAGGACGAGTTCATCGCGATGCTTGCCCACGAACTGCGCAATCCTCTCGCGCCGATCCGCACCGCCGTGCAGCTCCTCCGGTTCGAGGCGATCGGCGAACCCCAGCGGGCGCGTGCGCAGCACGTGATCGAGCGGCAGGTCGATCATCTTGTCCGGCTGATCGACGACCTCCTGGATGTGTCGCGGATTACGCGCGGATTGATCACGTTGCGCCGCCAGCCCATCCTGGTCAGCACCATCGTGGCGCGTGCCGTGGAGACGATGCGCCCCTATGTTGATGCCCGTCGTCAGAACCTCATGCTCGAGGCGCCCCAGGAGCCGCTCGCCGTACACGCCGACGAGACGCGGCTCGTCCAGATCGTGAGCAACCTGCTGCACAACGCGGCGAAATTCTCCGAGCCGGGCGGGCGCATCCTGCTCCGGGTCACCCGCGAGGGTGACCACGCGGCGGTCCTCATCAAGGACTGGGGCGTCGGGATTCCGGCCGAGGGCCTCCCGAACATCTTCGATTTGTTCACCAGGCTGCACCCGAGGGCCGAGTCTGGCCAAGGGGGGCTGGGCATCGGCCTGGCCCTGGTACGGCGACTGGCGGAGATGCACGATGGCACCGTCACGGCACGGAGCGATGGCGCCAACAGGGGCAGCGAGTTCGTGGTGCGATTGCCGCTCTCGGAAGTTCCGGCCCAGGCCGTCGTGGATCCTTCCCCGACCCTGCCGGCACGCCCGCGTCTGGAAGCCCGGCGCATTCTCATCGCCGACGACAATCAGGACGCCGCCGAGTCGCTTGCCACGCTGCTGAGCCTGGAAGGCCACGATGTGCGCATGGCCGGCGATGGCATCGAGGCGCTGGCCATCGCGAAGACCTTCAGGCCCGAGGTCGTCCTCCTCGATCTCGGCATGCCGAGGTTGGACGGTTATGAGACCGCTCGCCAGATACGGCGGCGGCCGTGGGGACAGCGTGCGATCCTGGTCGCCGTCACGGGATGGGGGCAGGCCCAGGACCGGCAGCGGACGGCCGACGCCGGCTTCGATTTGCATCTGGTCAAACCCGTGTCCAACTCAGACCTCTTCCAGGCGCTTGTGGCCGACCCGGAGGCGCAGCGGCCCACGAGGACGACGGCGGGTTAGCCTAAAAACGCACGCTCCCTGAGCCAAACGCGTTCCTCATAACCGATCGCGCCACGCGGCGACCTTGTGCGATGCCCTGGGTCTTGTCGAACGACCAGTGGATGCCGAGGTAGATGCGGCTCTGCCCGTTCTCCTCTTCTGCATGCGAGAGCGACGTGAAGGTGCGCGGGTCGTTTGGGCGAGCCTGGCCGTTCGCGCCGAGGGTCACGCCGTTGTACTCGTCCGACGTGAACGTAAATTGGATGGCGTCGGTACGATAGAACTGGCGCAGGACCTCGAAAACCGCTCCGCCGAACCCTGCGTGCCCTGAAGGGTAGCTCGGGAAGGGGGGCGTGAAGTCCGGCCCGCTCAGATTGCTCGCGGGTGCGCCGAGCGGATGGAACGTGGGATCGCCGATTGTGGCGACGTTGCCGTCGCCCAGCCCGGTCGGTCCCGTGTCCTTGTCCGCCTCGCGGATGCCGGTCACCGGCCGCCAGAGCTTGTAGTGATACTTGGACTCCCAGATCGCGATGCCGGCGTCGGCCATCGCCACGTTCACGAGTGTCAGGAGGCGCGTGAGCTGGAAGAAGTCCGAGCCCATCTGGTCGGCGACGATCATGGCGACCTGGTTGTAGAGCCGTGGCGGAGCGCACAGGCTGGGCATGCCGTCGTAGGCCCAATAGATGCCTGCCGAGTGCTGGTCGCCGGTACGTTCCGTCGGGGTCGTGCTGCCGTTGCCACCGAGGCGTTTGACTTCCTCGAACGCCGCCGCATAGGCACGGCTCGACAGTGCGGGCGGAGCAGGCACACGAAACGCGGCGCCTGATTCGATGACGAAGGGCCTGACGCTTCCCCAGTACGCGCCCAGCGCCACCGGAAGCTCGCTCACCGGATCCTGGCGCCATTGGCCAGGCTGGTCGCTGGCAATGTACTCGATGCCCAGGCGGGGCTCGGGTCGCTCGGACCCGTCCTTGCGGCGATCTGCCAGGATGGCCGCCGCAGCGCGCTTGCCCAAGTGTTGTCCTGCCTCCCGTCCGCGGGCGCTGATAAGGGCCATGTCCTTCGACAGCTCTTCATCGAGCGCTGCCGCCTGGGAGGGGAACAGGCTGACGAGGGTATCGTGCGCCGCATGCGCGATCGCGGCATCGACGGAGGCGCCGGGCGGGGCCTCGGCGATTCCCGTGTAGCTCTGCCAGTCCTGGTAGATCGCGTTGACCGCGTCGAAGATTGCGATGTGAACGATCGCCATCGCCCGGCTCGCGCGCCCGGGTCCGAGCTGTTCACCGAACGTTCGCACCTCACCCGGCGCCACCGGCGTGTGATCCACGCCAGACGCGTCGATTGCGATGCCGTTCCAGTGCACGAGCCGTGCGCGCGTATTGGCAGGTGCAGGACGAATGCGGCCCGACACCGTGGTTTCCGCACGCGTTTCCTGAGAACGTGCCGAAGAGGTCGGCGTCGTCTGTGGTCTGTACTTCGGACCCCAGAAGCCCTCGAAGCCTCCAGCGACCGTCTGGGCGACGCCGATCGCGGCGCCGCCAGATGCCAGCAGCGCGACCGCGGCAATCGCAACATGGCGCGTATGCCGAATGCGCATATGTCTCTCCTCAATTGAATGTGGCTGGACAGGCGACAGGGCAAGATCGAAGCCGCCGGACGACAGCCGCCGCCGTGTGCGAATGGGCTGGAAGCGGTGCATTACCGTGTGGCGCTGGCGCCGCGCTTGAGTTCGGAAAGGTTGCGAACCGTGAATCGGCTGGTTCTCACGGCAGGGGCGGCGAGAGCGATCAAACCTTCGGAAGCCTCGGCGGACGGGCACCCCGGCGAGGGCTGTCGACCTCGAGCACGGCGTACTCGAGCTCGGTGCGTGCGGCGGCGCTGCGCAGCAGCAGCCCTCCGCGGCTCATGTCACCTCGACCGACGAACGACGGAGGATAGTGCAGGCGACCGCCGAGCTTTTCGACCAGGGGGTCCACGTACTTCGCGGTTGCCACGCTGCCCAGCAGAATTGCCCGCCCGTCGCGTGGCAGGCTCGACGCCAGGCTGACCAGGTCCCGTTCGAGCGGGACGCGGTACCGATCATCAGCACTTCCGAGGTCAACGGACGCAAACTCCTGGATCAGGTCCGTCGTCAACAGCATCTCTGGCGGCTGCAGCCCGCGTGTCGGTGTGATGACGAGCACACTCGAGCCGAGCGGCGTTGCTGTCCGGCCAAACGTTCGCGCGTAAGTGAGCTTGCCTCTGAAGTAGAGGCTGCTCATGAAGGAGAAGCCCTCACCGAGCGTGAGCGTGCCGTCGCGCAGCCGTGCGGCGAGAGGCAGAGCAGAGCCCTCCCTCATGAGCACGCCCGCGCGGCGGCCGCTGCAGGAGGCAGGCGAGAGGAGGAAAATCTGGGCCGTCGGCAACGTCAGTGCTGGCTCGGTGCAGCTTCTTCGTCGTGGCCCTGACGTGTCAAGCCTGGCGTCTCGAGAGAGATGGTGCGCCATCCGCTCCACGGCAGGCCGGCCGAGAAGATACCTCTCCAGCCAACCTGCCGTGCACGACAACCGGCGCTCAGTTTGTCGGGATGCGCCCCTTCGACAACGCGCTGTCGATGCGGCGCGCGCTCTCGAGGTGCTCGCGAACGCCCGGATACGTCTTGGCGGCCCACCGGTTGATGGCCATGGTCACGGCGTTGTCGCTCTGTTCCGGGACGAGCTCGTCGGGCGCCGCCCGGGGCGTCTCCGGACGGCTCCGGCCCGGGTCGGTGATTCGCGCCGTCCATTCCGCCAGGCGGGCGCTGTCCAGCCTGGATTCGAGCGAGCTCAGCACGTTTTCGTGGCCGTCGATCATCGCATCGATGTACTGCCGATCGAACGCTCCGCCCTGGACCGTGATGAGCTTGTCGCGGAGCGCGCGATGCTCCTCATCAATCTGCGAGGGGAGCACCAGGTGATGCTCTGATGCGAGCGACAAGAGCTCATCGCCCACCTTTGAGTGATCGTCGACCATCTGTTGCCCAAACGCCTTCACACTCGCACTGGCGCCACGCTCGACCGCCATGCGGCCGAGTTCGACCTCGGCCATGCTCGCCAGGGCCGCATCCCGGACGAAATCTCTGTCGGCGTCGGTCGCGACGCCTCGGGAGTCGGCGGCCGCGTCTGCCGGAACTGCCGGATCGTCAGCTCTAAGTTCGCTCTCACTCGCGTTCTTGCACCCAACGACAAGCGTGGCAGCCAGCGCGAGCGACAGAAAGCCCATGTGTCTCATTGGTTCGACCTCCTCACTACGGGAGGCGATGCTGCAAGGACCATGACCTCGTCTGTGCAACCGGCCAGCTCTTCGATCCGTGGCACCCGCCGAGGTAGAATCCCCGCCATGAAACGGATGCTGACCGTCGTCTTGAGTGTGATCACAACTCTTTTGACGCAGACGGCAGTAGAGGCTCAACTGCTGCCGCCGAACGAAGCCGGGGTGACGATGGGCCACGTGCACCTGAATGTGAGCGACGTCGAGGTGCACAAGAAGTTCTGGACCGACCACTTCGGTGCGACGCCGCTTGCGAAGGAGGGACTGCAGGGTGTGCGCGTGCCGGGGATGCTGATCGTCATGACGAAGCGGGACCCCGCGCGCGGGACCGAAGGGACGGTCCTGGATCACTTCGGCTTCAAAGTGCGAAGCCTGCCCGAGATGCTGGCCGGCTTCCGCGCAGCCGGCGTGACCGTGCAGTCTGAGTTCAAGGGCAACGAAGGCTTCCCGAACGCGTACGTCGTGGGACCGGACAACGTCAGGATCGAGATGCAGGAGGACACCACGCTGCCGGTGCGCGCGGCGAGCCACCACCTGCACTTCATGCTGGCGGACCCGATGGTGCACAGAGCCTGGTACATCGACAAGCTCTCGCTCACTGCCACGCGGCGCGGCACGTTCGAGACCGCGAATGCCTCAGGCATGAACCTGACCTTCTCCGCATCGAAGGTCTCTCCTCCCATCGGCACGCGCGGCGGTTCGCTCGACCATATCGGGTTCGAGGTCAAGGACCTCGAGGCGTACTGCAGGAAGCTCGAGGCGGCCGGGATCAAACTGGACGTGCCATACCGAAAGGTGCCGAACCTCGGCATCGCGGTCGCGTTCCTGACCGATCCTTCGGGTGTCTACATCGAGCTGACCGAAGGCCTGACCGCGTACTGACTCGGCTGGATCACGGGGGGCCGTGAACGGTGATTTCGGACACACGCCACATCGTGTTCGAGTGCTCCAGCTGCAGAAGGCGCACGTAGCGGGCCTGCCTCGGCGCGAACGCAAACCGCATCGCGCCCTCGCGCGGATCGCGCGCGAGGGCCAGAAACGCCGGCGCAGCGCCGGCGCCTTCCCACACGGGCTCCCAGTCGCTGCCGCCAACCGAGATCTCGATCGACAGCCGCCGAGGATAGTCGAGATGGAACCGGCCAAGGGCCTGCGTGACGCCGCCGACCGGCTGCACTCGGCCGAGATCCAGTTCGATCCACTGGCCTGGCAACTGCGGGATGTCTCCCCAGCCGGTGTCGATCCGTCCATCGTGCATGCTCCCGGTGTCGTGGCCGATCGCGTAGACGCGCGCGACGGGCAGTGCAGGACCGAGCGCGGGTTCGGCCGGGAGACCCGGCACGTGGAAGAGCGTGCGGACGCCGTCCCCGCCTCCCGGCACCGCCCCTGGCACGCTCGCCGCAAACCGAAGCCATGCCCCGTCCGGATCCTGGGCGCCGTTGACGACGATATCCAGCGCGCCGAGCGACGCCAAAGCGTCGAGGACCGCACGGTCGCGATGCTCCAGGCCGACCCGAAGCGCGTCGTAGTGGGGCGGGTCGTATCCACTGACCCCGTTGACGACACGCCGGCGATGTCCGGCGGCCCGGAACGTGGCGCCCCAGTCCGCATACGGTCCAAGAGGAAGCTCCAGGATGGGCTCACTCCGGCTCGACGCCTCAACCACGGGCCAGTGCTCGAAGGGTGCGACCATCGGCATGACCTTGATCCACCCGTCGACGAGGATGCCCGCGGCGACGACGACCGTTAAGGCGATCGCGAGGCTCCGTCGCGCCGGACGAATCGCATCCAGCGCGAGGCCCGCGGACACCGAGAGGCAGAGGACGCCCGGCATCCAGAATCGGCTTGGTACCCTGACGCCATCGAAACCCGGCAGCAGCACCAGCCATGAGTACGGCGCCGAGGCGAGCAGCGTCTGCTCGCCGACACGAATCGAGGGCCCGCACGCGAAGATGGCCATGGCCAGCGTCGCGGCCGTGTAGAAGGCGAACGGGCTGCGGCGGCTGAGCGCTGCTCGCCAGGCTGGCGTCAGGAGAGTCCACGACACTCCAGCCACGATCGTCAAGGTCAGCGCCCGGTCGATCGTTCTCATGCGGACGAGGATGCCGGCGACTGTGAAGGCCAGCGGTCCGACCACGAAGGCCACCAGCATTGCCGCGACGCTCAGGAAGACCACCGCGGCCAGCACTGGACGCACGACGCGGTGCCACCGAGGGGCTGGTTCCACACGATTTCGCGGCACGATCCCGCGCCTGAACACCATGAACGCGATGGCGATGAGCACGAGCATGACCGCCGTGATGCCCGGAAAGAGATTGTCCTTGCCAGGCGAAAATACACGCCCCCACAGCCAGACGAGATCTGACACCTCGACCCAGGACTGAGCCCTCGCGCTGAAGTACTGGGCTTCCTGCTCGCCGCGCCTGAGCCCGAAGTAGTCGTGGATGACGCGATATCTATAGAGGACCGGCGCGAGGGTCAGGCTGGCCGCGGCAAACGCCGCGCCGAGGGCCGCTCCTCGCCCCCACATCCGGCGTGGCGAGCAGAAGAAGGCCAGCCACATGGCGACGAGCACTCCCCCAAACAGCATGAAGTACAGGTTCGAGAGCGCCACGAGGATCCACGACGCACCCCCGATCCACAACCAGCGCCTGCGTCCGTCCGCCAGGTACGCATGGCAGGCGTACAGCACGATTGCGATCGAGTAGACGCTGATCATGTGGATGTGCGGCAGCTCGGTGATGCGATACGGCGAGAATCCGAACGCCAGTCCCGCGACAATCGCGGCATCGTCACGGGAGGTGAGAAAGCGCACGAGGAGGTAGCCCGAGAAGGCTGTGAGCGGCCACGCCAGGAAGTACGCGATGTTATGCGCCAGGATCGGGTTGTCTGTCGCCCAGAAGACGGGCGCCGAGAGAGGCATCAGGCCGACGAGGTTTTCGGTGAACGCGGCGATGCCCAGGCTCGGGTAGTAGTGCGGTGCGTTCCACCACGCCGACGAGAAAGGCCACGTGGTGGCGTCCCACCAGAGGATGGACGCCGTGAGGATCGGGTCTCCGGGATCGCTCGCGATGAGGGTCCGCGCCTCGCCGAGCAGAGGCCACGTGTACCAGGCCGACAGGCCCACGTAGAACAGCAGCGCCGAGATCCAAATGCGAAACGACGGATGCCCGGCCTGGTGGTCAGCGGATGTCTGCATGGCTCATCGCCAGCGGAACAGCTTCATGGCCAGCGCGAAGCACGCGATGAGCCAGATGCCGAGCGTGGCCAGCTGCGGCGTGATCTGGACGAGGCTTGCGCCCTGCAGCATGTGCCCGCGCAGGGCGTCGATGAGAGCGGTGAGCGGGAGTGCCTTGACGAGGGGCTGCACGAGCGTGGGGAAGCGCTGTGCCGAAAAGAAGACGCCCGAGAGAATCCACATGGGGACCTGCACGAGGTTCATCAGTCCGGAGACGGCCTCGATGGTCCGCGCCCTCGACGCGATGAGCAGGCCGAGCGCGCTGAACGACAGCGACGCCAGGACACAGATGACGACGAGGTCGATGATCCGTCCACGAACGGGCACGCCAAACGCCAGGGCGCCAAAACCCACCGGGATGCCCACCTCGACCACGAGGACCATCATGCGCCAGATGAGATACGAGAGCAGGTACGACGTCCGCGACATTGGCGTCGCGATCAGCCGCTTGGTCAGCTTTCGGCGGCGGGCATCGACGATCGAGAAGCCGAGGCCCCACACGGCGTTGCTCATGATGCCGAGCCCCACGAGGCCCGGCACCAGGAAGTCGATGTAGCGCGCGCCCGGCTCGCGCACGAGCGCATCGGCATGCGCGACGGGATCGACGCGGCCGGCGGCGCCCTGGATCGCCCGGTCCACGAGGAGGCGGGCTGTGCGGGCCTGCGGGTTCGTGTCGTCGTAGTGGTAGACGAGGCCAGCGGAATCCTGCTCGGCGAAGAGCGCGACCTGGCCGGTGCGCAAGGCTTCGGCGGCTCGAACCGGATCGAGGTGCTGCACTTCGAGCTCTGGATCCCGGCGAAGCGACTCGGCCACGGCTGGCGAGGTCGTCACGACTTTGAGGATCTCGACCGAGCCGCCCCGGAACGCCACGCCCAGTCCGGTGGCGAGCAGGTACCTGGAAAGAACACCGCCCAGAACACGGCCTCGGGCTCTCGAACGAACTCACGGACGCGAACGAGCGTGAGCTGCACGAGCGGATGGCCGCGCAGTCCCAGGTCCGCCGGCGAGAGCGACGAGGACGGCCGCCGCTCACTCATCGCGCAGGTGCCGGCCCGTCAAGGAGACGAACACGTCCTCGAGCGTCGCGGAGTGGGTCCGCAGTTCGGTCAGCGCCACACCCTGGCGCGCCAGCTCCTCGAGGAGGGCCGGGACCACGCGGTGCAGGTCGGTCGCCTGAATTTGGACGGCGCCGTTCTCGCGACTGGCGTCGCGAACACCGGGAATCGCTCGCAGCGCGACCAGGTCGACGCTGGCGCCGAGGCTCAGCTCCACGAGATGATCCGCCCCGATCGAGGCAATGAGCGCCGCCGGCGTGCCGCCAGCGATCACCTTGCCGCGGTCCATCACGGCCACGCGATCTGAGAGCCGCTCGGCTTCGTCCATGTAATGGGTGGTCAGCACGATCGTGCGGCCCTCGCGCTTGAACTCCTCGATCAGGTCCCACAGCTGGCGCCTGGCCTGCGGATCCAGCCCCGTCGTCGGCTCGTCGAGGAACAGGAGCTCGGGTGCGCCGACGAGCGCGCACGCGAGCGCCAGGCGCTGCTTCTGTCCCCCCGACAGCGCCGAGACGCGTGCGCCATGTTTCTCTTCGAGCTGCACCAGGGCCATCACATCGTCCGGCGCCGGGCCGCGCGCGAAAAAGCTCCTGAACAGCCAGAGCGTTTCGCGAACGGTGAGCTTGTCCGACAGCTGGGTCTCCTGAAGCTGGATGCCGAGCCGCTGGCGGAGCACCGCCGCATCTGACTTCCAGCGGAGGCCGAGCACCTCGACCTCGCCCGAGTCGGCCTCGGTCAGGCCTTCGCAAATCTCGATCGTCGTGGTCTTACCCGCGCCGTTCGGACCCAACAGCCCGAAACACTCGCCGGGGTGGACGTCGAGGTCGATCCCGTCGACAGCCACCACGTCCTTATAGGTCTTGCGCAGCCCCCGAACGCGCAGGGCGGCGGCGGTCACTTCGGGGTTGCGACAGCAGCGGCCTTCTCGATCGTGCGCGCGCCTCGCAGCATGAGCTCGGTCGCCTTGTTGCCTTCGTGGCAGGCGTACTCGAAGATCTGATAGCCTTCGTCGCGCCTGAAGGGCAGCGAGACCTTCCAGGCGCTGGTGTAGACGCCCGGATCGTCGATCGTCATCTCGTAGATGATCGTATCGGTACTCGTGCGCGTGAAGCGCTCGACCAGATGGAGCGCTTCGGTTTGCGGCACGCCGCGAAGGCGCCCGGAACCCGCGTGCGTCGAAAACCATCCACGGCCCACGAAGTTGATGGTATCGACGACGAGTGTCTGGCCTTCCCAGCGGCCCCGAGAGTCTCCCAGCCACGAACGCACGCTCGCAGGAGCGTGGGGACGGCCATCGACCGGGATGATGCGCGCCTCGTGGATCATCTCCGAGACGATGACGACGTAGCCGGGCGACTGAATGATCTGGTAGCCGTTGTTGTAGCCGGCGGGGAACAGGCCCGTGATGCTGCGCGTAATGCAGCGGTCCCATGGGCTCATCGTCTCGAACGAGTCGACGCCGTTCTCGTTGGCGTCGCGGATCTGCTCGGCCTCGGGCCGGAGCGGAATGCGGCCGTCCCGGTCGACCACAAGAGAGGTCTGCCGGGTGACGGTGACCTTATAGCCGGAGTCGACGAACGCTTCGTTGTCGCCGCCGACGTCGCCGGGCCGGCGCGGTCGATTGGGATTCGCGCGCCGTTCCGCCGCCTGCCGTTCGATGTCCGCTGCTTCCTGCTCGGTCAGAAAGGCCTTGCCCGCCAGGTTGGCCGGCCGTTCGAAGGGCGTCAGCGTCCCGTTGGTCCAGATGCCCTGGAGGTCCGGCTGGCCGTCCGGCGTTCGGGGTGGCGTCCAGGACTCGGCAGCCGGAGCCTCGCGCGGCTGGCCGGCGGCCGGGGAGGGGAGGCTTACGACGAGGGCGCAGCCGGCCAGCAGGCACATCTGCGCGCCTCGAGAACGTGCGGGCATGCCGCCATCTTACCGCGTGCGTGAAGTGCCTGGCGTGTCCCGGGCCTGCCTGTCAAGTCGCCCGGAATCGGGGATTCTGATAAGCTCTGAGGACCCTTCCCCTGAGCCTGGATTCCGCCGCTGTCCCGCGGCTGTCTCAATGGAAGCCCGACCCTGAAAGGGCGTCCGATGCGGTTGCTGAAGCCGACCTACTCTGGAAAACCCACGTCCGGCCGTATCAAGCTCCTCAGCCGCGGACAGGGCAGTGGCGTGATCAGCGCGTCGCATGGCGACGCCTTCTTCCACAAGACCGAAGTGCACGGGGCCTTCTGGGACCTGCAGGTCGGCGATCGGGTCACATTCGAGTGGCTCGACGACGCCATCAGCGGGCCGCGCGCCCAGAAAGTGCGCGCCGCACGGGCCGCGAAAGCAAGGTAGCCCCTAGCGGGCTGCCAGACCCGGCAACAGCCCGCCGATCCCGCGCGCCAGCAGGCCGAACGCGATGGCGGTGACCAGAATCCCCATCACGCGCGTCACGATGTTCAGGCCGATGGGGCCGAGACGCGCGGCCATCCCTCCGGCGGATCGGAACGCGATCCACACCACAACGGCCACCGCCACCGCCACGAGCGTGATGATGAGCAGGTCGAACGGCGTGTTGTAGGTCGTCGCCTGGACGACGACCGTGGTGATTGCCCCCGCACCGACGGCACCAGGGATGGCCAGGGGTACAACCGACAGCGTCTTCCAGTGCGCTTCGGGCACTTCCTCGACCGAGTGCTGCTCGTCCGGGGTCAGCTTGGTTTCCTCCACGCTGACCATCCGCATGCCCACCCGCAGCAGGATGAGCCCGCCGGCTGCCTGCAACATGGGCACGCTGATACCGAAGAGCTGCAGCAGGTAGCGACCGACCCACGCAGAGACCAGCAGGATGATGAGGACGGCCAGCGCGCTGTGGTTGGCCATCCGGCGCTGCACGGATCCGGCAAAGCGTCCCGCCAACGCCGCAAACAACACCGCAGAACCCACCGGGTTCACGATGGCCAGCAGCGCGAGGAGGAAGAGCGAAGCGTCCTGCAGGCTCACGCTTCACAGCCTACATCGGGTCACCGTCACTTCACCGCCCGGCCACACTTTCGCCACACGTCAGGCGTCCAATTGAACAAATGAAGAAGATCGCTGTCACGCTCCTGCTCGCCGCCGCCCTGACGGTTGGCGCCCACGCCTACTACACCAGCCGGAGTTCTCCCGGGGCCACCGTGAGCGAGGCTCCAATCACGAGCGGCGACATCCTGGCCACCGTGTCGGCCACGGGGACGCTCCAGGCCGTGACGACGGTGCAGGTGGGCACGCAGGTGTCCGGGACCATTGTCTGGCTCGGCGCCGATTTCAATTCGCTCGTCCGCAAAGGGCAGGTCATTGCGAGGCTGGACCCGTCGCTGTTGGAGGCGCAGGTCGAGCAGGCGCGCGCCAACCTCGCGCGCGCCGAGGCCGACGTCGATCGCATGCAGGTGCAGCTCACCGACGCGCGGCAGAAGCTCGCGCGGACGGAGGAACTGTTCGCGAAGCAGCTCCTGGCCAGAAGCGAGCTCGACGCCGCCCGAACGGCGGCTGCCTCGGCGGAGGCGCAGGTCAAGTCCTCGGACGCGCAGGTCGTCCAGGCGCGGGCGTCACTCAACCAGACGCTCGTCAACCTCGAGCACGCGGTGATCACTGCGCCGATCGACGGCATCGTGATTCAGCGCTCCGTGGACGTCGGGCAGACCGTGGCGGCGAGCCTGCAGTCGCCCACGGTGTTTGCGATCGCGGCCGACCTGACCGACATGCAGGTCAACGCCAGCATCGACGAGTCCGACATCGGACGGGTCGTCAAAGGCCAACCCGTCACGTTCACGGTGGATGCCTATCCCGGCGAGTCGTTCTCGGGCCGCGTGGCGCAGGTGCGGCTCCAGCCGGTGGTCATCCAGAACGTGACGACTTACAGCGTCATCGTTGATGCGCCAAACGCCGAGCTCAAGCTGAAGCCGGGCATGACCGCGAGCCTGACCTTCGAGATCGCTCGACGCGACGACGTCCTGCGCGTGCCGAATGCCGCCCTGCGGTTCGCGCCAACGCCCGCGATGTTCGCGGCCATCGACCAGGCGCCGGAGTCACCCTCCCGCGGGCCTCGCGTCTGGCAGCTCGCCGACGGATTGCTGGTTCCCGTGCCGGTCGAGATCGGGCTGAGCGACGGCAGCCAGACCGAACTCATCAACAGCCATCTGACCGAGGGAATGGCCGTCGTTACCAGAGTGACGATCGACGGCGCCGAGACGCGGACGACAGCCACCGCCGGGCCCTGGATCGACGAGCAACCCGTTCCTGGGAATGACCGGCGCGGCCTCGGCGAAATTAGGAATTCTGAAATTGGGAATTGGGAATGCGTTGCCCTGAGCCTTGAGCCGTAAGCCCTAAGCCGTGAAGCTACAGCCGTAGCCTCCGCAGCCGCAGCGCGTTCGCGATCACCGAGACCGAGCTGAGCGTCATGGCGGCGCTGGCCCAGATCGGGCTGATGAGCGTGCCGGTCAGGGGATAGAGAAGGCCGGCGGCGACGGGCACGCCGATCGCGTTGTATGCGAACGCCAGAAAGAGGTTCTGGCGGATGTTTCGCATCGTTGCCCGGCTGAGGCGCCTGGCGCGCACCAATCCGCGCAGGTCGCCCTTGATGAGCGTGATGCCGGCGCTTTCCATCGCGATATCCGTGCCTGTGCCCATCGCGATACCGACGGCCGCCTCGGCCAGCGCTGGCGCATCGTTGACGCCGTCGCCAGCCATGGCGACCACTCGGCCCTGGCGCTGGAGGGCCCGCACGACGTCGCGTTTCCCGGCCGGCAGAACTTCCGGCATGGATGTCGTCGAGCCCGAGGCGAGCCGCAACGGCTTCGGCAGTCCGCCTGTTGTCGCCGGTGAGCATCACGATCCGCAGGCCCTCGGCGCGGAGGGCCGCGAGCGCTTCGGGGGTTGTGGGTTTGACCGGATCAGCCACCCCGAGGAGCGCCGCCAGCCGATGATCGACTGCCAGGTACATGACCGTCTGACCCTGCAGGCTCAATCCTTCGGCGTGTTCGGCGCCAGCTGCGACGTCCACCCCCTGGTCCGTCATCAGCGCGAGGTTGCCGATCGCGATGGTGTCGGCCAGTTGTCCGATGATGCCCTTGCCTGGCACCGCCACGACGCCGGTTGCCCGTGGAATCGTGAGCGAGCGGCTCCTGGCTGCGTCGACGATCGCCGCGCCCAGAGGGTGTTCGCTGGCCTGTTCAATGGCCGCGGCGGCCCCGAGCATGTCCGCCTCTGACCGATTCCCGAAAACGACGACGGAAACGAGCCTGGGCTTGCCCTCGGTGAGCGTTCCGGTCTTGTCGATGACAATCGTATCCACCTGCTCGAGCCGCTCGAGCGCCTCGGCGTGCCGGACGAGCACGCCGGCCGTGGCGCCGCGGCCGGTACCCACCATGATGGCCATGGGCGTGGCCAGCCCGAGCGCGCACGGGCACGCGATGATGAGCACGGCCACCGCACTCACGAGCGCAAGCGCCAGGCGCGGCGGCGGTCCCCAGACGCTCCACGCGGCAAACGCGACGACAGCGATCAGGACGACCGCTGGCACGAACCAGGCCGCGATGCGATCGGCCAGCCGCTGGATCGGCGCGCGGCTGCGCTGGGCTTCGGAGACCTGACGGACAATCTGCGCGAGGAGGGTCTCGCTGCCGACGCGCTCCGCCCGCATCAGGAGGCCGCCGGTGGTGTTGACCGTGCCGCCGACCACACGAGACCCGGGTGCCTTTTCGACGGGCATCGACTCTCCGGTGACCATCGACTCATCGATCGCGCTCTGGCCCTCGACCACCACGCCGTCGACCGGTACCTTCTCGCCCGGGCGTACGCGGCAGATGTCACCGACGATGACGTCCTTCAGATCGACGTCCCGGTCGAGCCCGCGGCGCACCACCCGGGCGGTCTTGGGCGCCAGGCCGAGCAGTTGCTTCAGCGCCTGGCTGGTCTGGCTGCGTGCGCGAAGCTCGAGCACCTGCCCGAGCCAGCACGAGCACCGTGATGACGATCGCGGTGTCGAAGTACGTCTCGACGACACCGTGCATCCGGAAGCCGGCTGGAAAAGCATCAGGCACCACCGTGCCGGCCGCACTGTATCCGTAGGCGGCGCCGACACCGAGGGCGATGAGCGTGAACATGTTGGGGCTCGCGTGGAGGAGCGAGGCCCAGGCACGCTCGAAGAACGGCCATCCGGCCCAGAAGACCACGGGCGTCGCGAGTGCCAGGCCCACCCAGTTGAGCAGCGTCCCCCGCGAGGCCATGAGCCGTCCGCCGGTCATCATGTCGGCCATGGCCGCGACAAAGACCGGGGCGCCGATCGCCGCTGCGATCCAGGCGCGTCGCGTCATATCGGCGAGCTCCGGGTTTGCCTCGTCCTCGAGCGACACCTCGCGCGGCTCGAGCGCCATTCCGCACTTCGGGCAGACGCCCGCGCCGAGCTGCACGATCTCGGGGTGCATCGGGCAGGTGTAACTGGCCTGCGCATTTGCGACCGGGGCAGGGGCCGGCGTACCGCCGCGCGACGCCGTCAGACCGCCGGACGGCATCAGGATGACCGGCTCCGACATGCCCGACGGCCCCGTGGCCAGGAACGACGCCGGGTCCTGGCCGAACCGCTGACGGCAGCGTGCGCCGCAGAAGTAGTACGTCACGCCCGCGTGGTCGAACGTGCCCGCGGCGCGTGCCGGGTCGACGGTCATGCCGCACACCGGGTCGATGTGCGTCATTGGCCGAGCCTCTTTTCCGCCCGTGCGGCGCCCTCGAGCGCGTCGATGATCGGGCAGTCGAGCGTCGTGCCCTCGCGGCAGCAGTGCACCAGGCGGGCGAGCGCGGAGCGGATGGCGTCGAGCTCGGCGATCTTGAGCGTCACCTGGTCGAGGCGACGGGTAGCGACGGCCCGCACTTGCTGCCGGTCGCGCCGGCGCTCGCCCCCGAGACGCAGCAGCTCCGCGATCTCGTCCAGCGAGAACCCGAGGTCCTGGGCGCGCTTGACGAAGCGCACGGTACGGACGGTCTCTGGTGGGAAGTCCCGGTAGCCGGAGGCCCGTCGGGCCGGCCGCGGCAACAGGCCGCGCCGCTCGTAATAGCGCAGCGTCTGGACGTTCACTCCGGCATCGGCCGCGGCTTCGCCAATCGTCATGTCGACAGTATGAACCTTATACCCAGGTACGGTGTCAAGCGGCGGCGCGCCAGCTGATCAGCACGACCTCGGGACTGCGGGCTCTTGCTGGGACGCGCACAGGGCTGCGATGATGGTGTCCCATTGCCTGCGATCCGCCCTTCCTCCTGGCTGCTGCTGGCGGTCTGGGTGGCGACGACGCTGAGCGTGCTCGCCATGTACGGGATCGTGCGCCAGAACGTCACCCAGGTCCGGACTCTCGCTGAAGAGACCTCGCTTGTCACCCACACGCTGGAAGTCGAGCAGGCCCTGGAGAGCGTGCTGCTCGAGCTCACGACCGCGGAGAGCCAGCAGCGTCTGTTCGTGATCACGGGGTCCGATGCGAGCCTGGAGGCGTATGGCGCCGCCGTGTCCCGAGTGCCCGGCGCGCTCGATCGGCTCGCCGGCCTGACGCGAGATAACGCCGAGCAGACGGCTCGCTTCGAGCGGCTGCAGACGCTGGTCAAGGCCCGCGTCGTCACGCTGCGGGAGTTTGCCGAGCTCCGTCAGAACGAAGGGCTGGAGGCGGTGCTCGCCCGCCTCGATCCGACCGCAAGCCGCTCGGTGATGGACGAAATCCGTGCGACGACCCTGGAGATGTCCAGGGTCGAGGGCGACCTGCTGCGTTCCCGGCGCGAGCGTGTCGACCTGGCCTATCGCTCGGCCGTCGGCGGTCGAATCGGAAGCGGCATCGTCAGCGCGCTGCTGCTCATCGGGCTCGCGTGGCTGGTGACCTCGCGCGTCAGGGCGCAGGAGCGCGTCGCCAGGCGGATTGCCGAGGACCGCGAGCACCTCAAGGTGACTTTGTCGAGCATAGGCGATGGTGTGATCGCCACCGATGTCAATGGGAACGTCGCGCTGATGAACAGCGTGGCGAGCGCATTGACCGGTTGGACGGAAGAGCAGGCCATCGGACGGCCCATCCAAGAGGTCTTCGCCATCGTCCACGAAGAGACGCGGCGGCCGGTTGAGAATCCGGTCGACAAAGTGCTGCGCGAAGGCAAGATCCAAGGTCTGGCCAACCACACCCTGCTGATTGCCAGGGACGGATCGGAACGGCCGATCGACGACAGCGGCGCACCGATTCGCGGCCTCGACGGGTCGCTGAGAGGCACCGTGCTCGTCTTCCGCGACGTGGCCGATCGACGGGCACACGAGCAGGCGCTCCTCGACAGCGAACAGCGTTACCGCGCGGCGGCCGAGCGCGAGCAGGCGGCACGCGCCCAGGCGGAGGACGCCAACCGCCTCAAAGACGAGTTCCTCGCCATGCTCTCGCACGAGCTGCGCACGCCGCTCAATGCGGTCCTCGGCTGGACGCAGATCCTGCAGACGGGGGCTCTCGGAGAAGCGACAGAGGCCCGGGCGCTGGCGTCGATCCGCCGCAACGCCGAAGCGCAGCAACGGCTGGTCGAAGATCTCCTCGACGTCTCGCGGATCGTCACCGGCAAGTTCCCGCTGGATCGGCGCCCGTTCGATATGGGCTCTGCCGTGACGGCGGCGCTCGACGCCGTGCGGCCCGACGGCGACGCCAAGCAGCTCACCCTCGTGGCCGATATCGCGGAAGCCTGCGTGGTCGAGGCCGATTCGTACCGTGTGCAGCAGGTGGCGCTGAACCTCCTGACGAACGCGGTCAAGTTCACGCCCCCCGGCGGCCGGATCGATGTCGTGCTGGAGCGGGCCCCGGGCGGCGTCCGCCTGCTCGTCCGCGACACCGGGCAGGGCATCGCCCAGGAGCTGCTGCCGAACATGTTCGATCGGTTCCGCCAGGGCGATGCCAGCTCGACGCGTGCGCACAGCGGCCTTGGCCTCGGGCTCGCCATCGTCAAGCACATCGTCGAGGCGCACGACGGAACCATCGCCGCGCGGAGCGAGGGCGTCGGTCGGGGCGCCACGTTCGAGGTCTTCCTTCCCGTCGCAGGCGCGAGGCGCGGCGAGGCCGGCGACGTTCCGAGCGGGCTGTCCGAAGCCTCAGATGACGGCCGGCTGGCGGGGGTTCTGGCCCTCGTCGTGGATGACGAGGCGGACTCGCGCGAGCTTCTGGACTTCGTGCTGAAGGAGGCCGGCGCCGATGTGCTCGTCGCCGCCACGTCGAGGCAGGCGCTTGCCCTGATCGAGGCGTATCATCCGACGTTGATCCTGACCGATGTCCAGATGCCGGACATGGACGGCTTCGAGCTCATGGACGAGGTCAGGAAGCGCTGCCGCGAACTGACGCCGCCGGCGATCGCCATCACGGCGCGCGCACATACCGATGACGGTGTCCGGGTGGCAAAGGCCGGCTTTGCGGCGCACATCACCAAGCCGGTCAACCTCGATCGGCTGATGCAGACGATCCGGGCGGTGACCCGGCGGGCCGCGAAACTCCCTTCCTGAATTCTAGAAACTGAAGAAGAGGAGGAGATCGATGCCCGCGCGTTCAACGCGGCGGAAGGGCGACTGCGCCGACAGCGATCCGGCGTCCGAAAACGTGCCCCGCAACCGCAGGATCCGCGACAGGTAGTACTCAATCGTGGCCTCGTCGTACTCCGAGGCGCCGAACTGACGGCTGAAACGGGCGACCAGGCCCGGTGCGATCTCCGCGCCGATGGTCACGCGGGCGCTGTTGCCGACCGTGCCCTGCTCGATCTCGAGCGTGTCGAGCCCGATCGAGCGCTGGAGCGCGGACATCAGGGGCGCGGCCAGGAATCCCGCCGCCAGCGTGCCGGCCCGCACCGCGAGCTCCTGCTGCTGCACCGAGGAGAGCTGGTTGGTGGACGTGTTGAAGATGATGAGCGAGAGGATGTCCGAGGGATCGAGCGGCGGGGTGCTGGCCAGCCGCAGCTCCGGGGTGTCGAGCGGACCGGCGACGGTGACTTGTGTCCGCACGCCAGAGATTTCCCGCTCGACGGTGATATAGAGCTCAGGGTTCAGGTCGCCGCGGAAGTTGACCGAGCTGATTGGGTCGATCGTGAATCGGCGGCCCTGGAAGGCATAAGTGCCCGTGAGCGAGTCGAGCGACCCGGTGACGTAGAGGGGCTGCGCAGGATCCTTGTAGAGATAGAGGTCGCCGAGTGCGCGAACATTGAAGTCGCCGAGGCCGAGCGGAGTCCCGGGCGTCACCTGTAGATTGTCGCCGGTGAATCGCATGGTGTTCGGCACCCGCAACTCCACGTCGATGCCCAGCCGTTCCCACGCCGTCAGCGTCACATCCTCCCTGGCGCCTGGCAGCCCCGGGCCGACCATCGGCTCGCTCGAGTACGGCTGGAGCAGGGTGCGGTCGAGGATCGCGTTGACGTTGAGCACCCCGCCGACGATGGTCACCACTCCCGTGAGACGCGGCGACTCGATCTGTCCGCGCATGGTCAGGGTGGTGTCGATCGTGGCCGTCCCGAACTCATTGCGCAGGATTTCGAACCCGAGGGCGTGGGCCTCGATGCTGACATCGGCGACCTTCAGCTCGTGGGTGCCGATGCTGCCGCGGGCGACCAGCGTGCGCCCGGCCCGGTCTTCGAGGCGAAACGCCTCGACGGTCACCTGATCGGGCACCAGCCGGAGCGAGACGCGGCCGTTGCGATAGCGTGCCCCTGATGCCGCAACCGCGAAGGCCGCGTCGGTCAGTTCGACCGTGCCGGTCAGGTGCGGATCGCGGCCGGTGCCGACGGCGCTGATGTTCAGCTGCACCTGGCCGCTCACATCCGTCACGCGGCCGGTCAGTCCCTCGATGAGACCGAGGCTGATGGGGCTGGAAGCGACCGAGATATTGATCGGCAGATCGAGCTCGCCTTCGCTGAACAGCGCGAGCGGCACCGTTCCCGCCGCGGTCAGCCAGACGTCCGCCGACTGATCGAGTCGCAGGTTGACCTCGAAAATGCCGTCCGCGTAGTCGAGCCGCCCTTCGAGCTGGCGATACGTCACGCGCTGGACACGCCCCTCGCTGATCCGGAATCGGCCGCTGGCGGTCGGGCGCTGCCGGTTCCCGGTGATGGTGGCCTCGGCGTCGAGGAAACCTCCGTAGCGGGGCGCGCCCGTGCCGTCGCTCGCCAACGGATCCAGCGCCACGCGGGACACGGCCACCTGGAGCGCGCCACGTCCATCGGTGCGCCAGCTGCCGGAAAGGTTGACACGTTGATCGCCTCGACCCCGGTCGGCCATCGTGAGCGGCGTGATCGTCAGGCCGTCATCGTCCCAGGAGAGCGTGGGTGGCGTGGCCTCGGCGAGCAACCTCCATGACGAGTTGCTGATGTCGAGCTCGAGCCTGAGGAGATCCAGCGCACGCTCCTCCAGCCGGAGCCGGAAGGCGCCGGCGATCGTGCCGCTCAGCCGCGTCTCTTCGGCCGTCAGGTCGAGGTTGACGTCGAACTCACCGTCCCGGTAGTCCACCGTGCCTGCCGCTTCCAGGATCTGCTGACCGAAGACCTCGACAAACGACGATCGCCCGTTGAACCGCGCCGTTGCCCGCGCCGGAGCGTCGAGCGGAAACGTGATGTCGTACCGCCCGCTGGTCGTCAGCGCGCGCACGTCGGCGACATCGACGCGGGTGGCCGTGGCTTCGCCGACAACCGAAAGCGCGGAAGTCGGGCCCGTGAGCCGGCCCGCGGTGATCATCTCGCCGGACATCGGACGGCCGAGAAGCTCGCCGGCGAGCCCGAGGTCCGCCCGTCCCACTTCGTAGTCGAACCAGGAGCTGCGCGTGCCATCGAGCTCGACCCGGCCCGAGCCGGATCCGAGCAGAACGGGCGCATCCACCCTGATGTACTGGACGTCGAGCGTGCTGTCCTGCAGCGTGGCGGCCATGAGCGTGCTGGTCAGAGACACGTCCCGGACCACCGAATCGGTGAGCGCCACGTCCCCGGACACGGTGTAGTCCGCGAGCGTTGGCGGACGCACCAGAAGATCCTTGACCTCGATCGTGGCCCACCCCGTGCCCGAAAGCGACGCGGCGGCGCGCGGGTCGTTCAGCGCGAGGGCCGGGTTGATCGTCGCGAGGCGCCCATTGAAGTACGCCTTGAGCGATCCGCCCTCGATCTGCACCGTCACGTCGGCATCCGAAAGGACGCCGCCGAACAGGTCCGACCGGGCGACGCGTCCACCGCCTCTGAGCACCATGGATGTGGCGTCGCCGCCGGTCCCTTCGACCGAGAATCGGCCGTCGATGGAGCCGGAGTATCGGGGATCGCGCAGCCAGTCGATCTCGATCTCGCGTGCGAGCCGCGGCAGCGACAGGCCCGTGATGAAGCCGCTGCCCTTGTACGTGAAGGGAGTGGTTGACGTGTCAAGGCTCCCTGTGGACCCGGCGCCAACCTCCGCGCCGATGAAGGTCGACGCGCCGAGTGTGGCACCGCCCCTGATGAACGGTGAGGCGAACTGGCCGCTGACGTCGTAGGCGAAGGCCAGAACGCTTTCGACGTGCGGAATGGGCACCGACGCGGGCACTTGTCGAAGGTCGACGCCGTTGGCCGTGCCGAGGAATCGGAAGGCATACGGCGATTCAAGCGAGATGGTGCTCTGGCGCAAGGTAACGTTCGCCCCGTATGCGGTGGCGTCCCCTTGCGTGATGAGCGCTTCGCCTTCGGTCAGCCGGCCCGTCGCGCGCACATCGTCCGCTTCGTATTCCAGGAACCGCGCGTGCGCGCCGTCGAAGCTGAACGAGCCCGTTGGAAACCCCCGTCGGAACGCGAGATCGAAATCCACGCGGCCCGTGATGTCGGACGTGCGATCCGGCCGGTTCAGCCAGCGCGCGAGGTCGAGGCGGGCGACATCGACGCCGCCCTGGCCGCGCCACGGGGCCGCAGACGTGTCGAGCACAACGCCCCCTGCGACGGTGCCGCCGTCCGATTTGAGATCGATGTCGATCTTGAGCGCCGAGGTCGGACCGGTGAGGCGCACGTCGAACGCGGACTCGACCGCCATGTTCCCCAGCAGGCCGACGATGCCCGCCCATTCCTGAAAGCGGAACCGTTCGGCGTGCACGCCGAGATCGAGCGTGGCCGGACCTTGCCCGCGGCGAACCTGACCGCCGACCGTGAGCGCGCTGTCGGGCGTGCGGATCTGCAGATCGGAGAGCTCCCAGCCGTCGCGGCCGTTGGCGATCCCACCGGAGAGCCGCGTGATGGTCAGGTCCGGCGCGAGGCCGATCCAGGAGGCTTCCTTGAAGTCCAGCCGCCATGTCACGGGCACGTAGGTAAAGCTCAACGAGGCGTTGAGCACCTCATAGCCTGTCGGCAACTGGAATCCGCCGAGGGTCAACGGGTTTCCGAGCCGGACGTCGCCTTCAACGACCTCAATCGACAGCAGCCGAATCGTCCGGCGGGGGCCCTGCCGATCCGCGTCGCTGGCATCGCGACGAACGAGCGAGGCGAGGTTCCATCGACCGTCGGCGTCCTTCCGCGCGGAGACCCTGGGGCGGAGGAGCCGGAGGCTGCGGACCGTCGTGCCATCCTGCAGCAGTTCACGGACGCTGTAGCTGAGCGACACCTCCTCGATGGTGACGATGGCCTCGTTGTTCCGCGAGAGCCGGATGCCGGTGAGGCGCAGCCCTCTGAGGAGCGACCCTTCGAGCTCGTCAATTTCGAGCGTCGCCGTGAGGAACTGGTTGGCTTCGCGAACGATGAGCTCTCGCAGCTGGTTCTTGCCCCAACGCGTTTCGATCGCTGCCAGGCCCACCCCGCCCAGGACGAGCACGGCGACGACGACGTACAGAACACCCCGGGCCAGCCGCAGGACCCACGCGAGGCGGCGTCCGAGGCCGGGTCGTTTCAGTTCCGCTGCTCCTGGCTGCGTCATTCGTCGGCGAAGATCGTATCAGCTTATAATCGCGTGTTTCCTTCGCATGAGGCTCGCGAGACGGTATTTCATCAGTGGGCGGGTCCAGGGTGTGGGGTTCCGGTTCTTCGTGGAGCGGAGGGCCGCCCTCGAAGGCCTCCACGGGTGGGTTCGCAACACCGCCGACGGGCGCGTCGAGATCACGGCGGAGGGTGAACGCGAGGCGCTCGAGCGGTTCGAGCGTCACGTCAGCCACGGGCCCCCAGGAGCGCGAGTCGAGCACGTGGACGTCACCGACTGCGGCCCGAGCGGCCTCGACACCGGATTCAGCGTTCGATAGGCACAACCAACTATGACTGTGACCGACTTGAAGGCCAGCATTCGCCACGTCCCCGACTTTCCCAAGCCGGGCATCCTCTTTTACGACATCACGACGCTCCTCCAGGAGCCGGCCGGCTTGCGCGCGGCAGTGGACAGCCTGGCCGCGCCGTTTGTCGGCCAGGGCATCGACCTGGTCGTGGGCATCGAAAGCCGAGGCTTCATCTTTGGTTCGGCAGTTGCCGATCGGATCGGCGCCGGCTTCGCACCGGTGCGGAAGCCCGGCAAGCTGCCGTCGACAACGGTCAAGGTGACCTACGATCTCGAGTACGGCAGCGACGCCCTCGAGATTCACGACGATGCGGTGAGGAAGGGGCAGCGGGTGTTGATCGTCGACGACCTGCTGGCGACAGGGGGAACCGCCAAGGCGGCCGCCGGGCTGGTGAAGCGACTGGGCGGAGACGTACACGCGATGGCGTTCCTCATCGAGCTCGTCGCGCTCGACGGGCGCAAGCGGCTCGGAGGCGAGCACCTGCACACGGTGCTCAAGGTACTAGGTGGAGCTGGTCGCCGCTGCGCTGATCGTGGTGGCGGTCACCGCGCTGGCCGCCTGGCTGGGCGGGCGGGCAAGGGCGGCCTCCGATCTCGCGCGCCGCGACGCCGCCGGCAGCCGGAGGCTGCAGATCCTCGCGCTGTTCGGTCCGGCCATCGGGCAAGCTGCCACAGACCCGCGCGCCTTCGTGACATGGGCGCCCATCGCCGCCACGGCGCGGACCTTGTTCCCTGACGATTGCGCCGAGATCGACCGCGCGTTCGGTGGCCGGTTCCCGTTCAGCGACGATGACATCGAGCGCGCGCACGGCCGATGGACCGCCGACTGGCTGGCCTGGGAGCGCACCCACGACGGGGTCTACAAGCTCAAGGCGGCCGAGGCCCTCGCCGCGCTGACGGCGGCGACCGCCCGGTCGAGTCTCGGCCCATCCGACGAGGGGCAGGCAGCGTGCGCGCTGGCCCGTGCCCGCGTGGATGATGTCGAGCGCGACAAGCTCGATCTCTACCAGCGCCGCTACGAAGAGTACGTCCGCACCGCCAAAGCCATTCAGGCCCTGCGGTCGCGCTGATCATGGCCTCGCCAGCGACCGTCAACCCTCCGGTGTCCGCGCGACTCCGCCGCGGGCTCATCGTGCTTGCGGCCTTGACGTTGCTCACCACCATGGTGCTGCTGTCGCGCGACTTCGGATCGACCTGGGACGAGCGAGCGCTCCAAAGGTTCGGCGAAGAGCTGTGGGACTACTACACGGGGAGAATTCCACGGTCCGGCATCGACATCAGCTTCGGCTACATGCGGGTCTATGGCGGCCTGGTGGAGTTTCTGTCGGTCGCAGCCCAACATCTCGTGGCCTACGACATCTGGGCCGTCCGTCACTTCGTCAACGCGGTGTTCGGCTGGGTCGGCATCGTATTCGGCGCATTGATGGCGGCGCGGCTCTTCGGTGCCCGCGCTGGCTGGCTGGCGGCGCTGCTCCTCGTCAGCATGCCGCGCTACATCGGCGAGTCCATGAACAATCCCAAGGACCTGCCGTTTGCGGTGCTGATGCTCGCCGGCTACTACTACATCGTGACGATCAAGCCGCAGTTTCCCTATCTCTCCTGGCCGCATGCGCTGAAGCTGGGGCTCGTCGTCGCCCTGACCTTGAACGTTCGGGCGATGGGCCTCGTGCTGCTTGGCTACGCGGGTCTCGCTATCGCCGGTGTGACGATCGCCGCGCGCGACTGGTCGCCGGCGCATCTCGGAAGAACCGCGGGACGCGTGGTCGCGATGTCGCTCGTGGCGTTGCTCGGCGGAAGCGCCTTCTGGCCCTGGGCGCAGGAACGGCCGCTGACGCGACCGTTCGAGGCGTTTTTCCTGACGACCGGCTTCAACTGGGGCAACCCGTCGTTGTTCATGGGTCAAGGCGTTGCCGGTACGGACGTGCCCTGGTACTACCTGCCGACCTGGATCGGCCTGATCGTTCCCGTCGTCGTGCTCGTGGGCCTGCTGTTCTCGCTCGGGCGGCTGAAGGGCGACCGGGCGGCGCGCGTGCAACTGGCGGCGATCTGGGCGTTCGTCCTCCTGCCCGCGACGGCCGCCATCGTCCGACACGTGTCGCTGTACGACGGTATCCGCCACATGTTCTTCATCGTCCCGCCGATGGCCGTGATCGCGGCGGCCGGATGGGACTACGTGCTCGCGTCCTGTCGAGGGCGCGCGCAGGTGGTGGCGGCTGCCGCGCTCGTCGTCCTCGTGGCCGAACCGATGGTGTTCCAGTTGCGAAACCACCCGAATCAGAACGTCTACTTCACGCCCCTGATCGGAGGCCCGAAGGGCGCGTTCGGCCGGTTCGACATGGACTACTGGGGCAATTGCGTGCTCGAAGCCACCCGGTGGTCGGCCGATCAGGCCCGTCGCGCCGGGATGCCGGTGGGCGTGGCGGGGAACGCCTGGGAAGTCCTGGTGATGGACAAGGACCGTTTTCCGTCGTTGTTCTTCCGTCAGGAGAGGCACGGCGGCTATCACCTCGACATCCGTCTCCTGAAGGGCTCCGCTCGCGAGGTGCTGGGAACGGCGGGGAACCCGGACGTGCTGTACCGCGTGACCACCGCCGACGGCACGCCCCTATGCGTCGTGCTCCCCGGACCCGAATACCCGAAGCTGGTCGAGCAGCTGGCAAGTCGATCGACGGCTACCGGCGTCCGCGAGTAACGCCGCCGGTCGGAGCGCTCATTTGACCTGACGGAAGGTCACGTTGCCGTCGGCCGTGATCACGCTGGTCCACGAGGCGTCGCGATCGATTCGGCCGCCTAGCACTTTGAAGAGATACTCGGGATCGGCTGTCGGGGGCAGGCTGAACTCCGCGCGGATGGATCGCATCGGCTGATTCACGCTCTTGATTCGCCGCGATGCGTCCACGAGCACGCCGTACTGGGGCATCCGGTGCATCGTCGCAGAGAAGCGCATCTTCGTCGGCACCATCGAGAGCGCGCCCGCCAGCAGGACGACGCCGGCTGCGGTCGCGAGGCGGGTGGGTGGAATCGCCAGGACGGCGAGCACGACGGTCATCGCCCCCGCCGGCATCACGGACAAGTAGTAGTAGTGGTCGAGGCTGGCCAGGAAGAGCGAGTAGCCGACGACGGCGAGCGCCTGTGGGAGCAGCGTCATCGCCAGCAGTGATGGATCGCGTCGGTACCGAACGGCAACGACAGCGCAGCAGGCGAGCAGGGCCCAGCCGACGAGAGGCACGTTCCACGGTGCAAATTCGATGAAGCGGAAAGCGCCGACGTATCCGTTGACGCTTTTCGCGACTTCCGGCAGCGCGTCTCCAGTCAGGATGCGGCCCACGCTGCCGGAGACCGCGCCCATGGCGTCCGCCCTGAACTGGCTCGACAAGCGATGGGCGAGGTACGGCAGCTGGAGCAGCCCAATCGTCACCGCCACGATGGCCAGGTTGCGGCGCGCCTGGTGGCGGTCGCCGCGGAAGAACGGATCCACGAGCATCGCGACGAACACGCTGACGGCCACATAGATCGCGCCCGTGTACGCATGGACGGCGGTCCAGGCCAGAACGGCCGTGAGGCTGGCGCGCGCAATCGAGCGGCGATGCCAATCGAACAGGACGAGCGCGGTCGCGGCTTTGGCGAGCATCGTGCCCATGACGGGATTCCAGACGAGGGCGGCGAGGGCCAGGTCGTAGGCCGATGTGACGAGGAGAACGATGGTGGCGAGCGCGATCCAGGGGGAGCCTGTGCGGCGCCAGACGGCTGCGAGCAGCAGCGCATCGGCGCCTGACTGGAGGATGGCGTGCCCGATGCCGCCCGCGTGGGGCAGGTTGTCGAACCAGGGGCCGATCGTGACGCGAATTCCCCAGAGAATCCAGTAGAACGCCGGACCGATCGTGTACCCGCCGACATGCGTTGGAGGGCCGACGAAGGGCAGCTGGCTGAACGGGCCGAGCGCGATCCACCAGTCGCGCATCTGGTCCTCGAGCAGCCAGAACCGTGTCTCGATGCCCCAGATACGAATAGTAAGCGCGAGGGCGAAAACGAGCAGGCTGACCCCGAGTGCGGCGGGGCCGAGGCGCGTCGACGGCGTTTTCATCAGTGAGGCTGGGCGAGGATCTTAGCATCGGCCGGATTGACTCGTCGCTCGCAGCGGCGGTGAACCGCCTCGGTGCGATCCGGCCAGGAGGGGATGTGCCTTACACTAGGAGTTCTTCCCACGCGCGCCCGTAGCTCAGCGGATAGAGCACCCGCCTCCTAAGCGGGGGGCCGCCGGTTCAATTCCGGCCGGGCGCGCCACCTTTCAGAAGATTTCGTAACTTTCTCGTAAGATACGCCCACCCCCAGATCGAGGGGGTGGCCGTTTTCGTTCAAGGCGGACGAGAGGCGTGTGCGAAGGAGGGTTCGGGCGCAGCTCGCGTGGACGACCTTAGCTTGGTCGATACGATTACTTGACAAACGCGCGCGTCGGATGGCAGCCTCTGCCGTATTCCGCACGATCGTTCTCTTCCGGGCTTAACTCAAGTCGGACCATCGCGAGAGTGTACTGCCAATGAAGACTCTCACGCTCGCCACGATGTCCGGGATCGCGCTCTTCGTGATCATTTTCTGTGGGACACCAGCACAGGCTCATCGGACAGCGGCGGTAGAGTCCATCGTCACCATCGATGTGCCCGGTGCCAGATTCACAGCAGCGACGGGCATCAATGACCACGGCGACGTCGTCGGCCGCTACGACGGCCACGGCTTTCTCTTGAAGGACGGTGTCTTTACCTCGTTCGACGCTCCGGACGCAGTTCCGGGCCCCACATGCCGCTCCTGCTCTACGTCTCCGTCGGGCATCAATGATCGCGGAGACATCGTCGGCACTTACATCCCGGCCGAACCGAATGTGTTTTTTTCGTTTCTGCTGCGCGACGGCGTCTTCACCACCATCGAGCTCCCCGTAAGCCCAAGCTCCGACCTCCCACCGCGCCTGACCGGGCGAAATGTCTCCGCCAATGGCATCAATAATCGTGGCGATATTGTCGGCGACTATCGCCAGACATGTTGTTTCCCCTTCACCGCCTCGTACGGCTTTCTCTTGGATCATCGTGGTGCCTTCTCTAACATTTCATATCCGCCTACTGGGCATCGCACCTTCGCCAACGGGATCAACGCGCGCGAAGACATCGTTGGCTGGTATTCCGAGGATAACCTCCCGCAAACGATTGGTCCTTTTCTTCGCGACAGGGACGGCGTCTTCACTTTCTTCGACGTGCCTTTGGGAGTCACAAGCTTCCCGACAGGAATCAATACTCGCGGTGAAATCGTCGGTCAATACGCCCTCGATTCTCCACCTCAGTTCTCGGTCTTTCACAGCTTCCTCCGAGACCAAGATGGAAACCTGATAGCTGTCGAAGTCCCTGGCGCATTAAGCACGCTAGCTAATGGGATCAATGACCGCGGCTATATTGTCGGCTCCTATACCGATGCGGAAGGTTCACACCACGGATTCGTGTCTAACCGCGTCAACGGCGACCATGGCAACGGCAATCACGGTGACGGCGATCATGATGACGGTGACCATGGCCGTGGCGATCACGGCGACGGCAATCACGGTGACGGCGGTCGCGACCGTGGCGATCATGGCGACGGCGATCGCAGGCCCGGGATGATCTCCCATCGCTGAGACAACCTTGAGCAACGTGCACGCCCCCCGATCAAAGGAAGACGAAGGCTGGACTGGTCCGCACGGTGGAACCTGTGACCGACGAACCGTTCTACTCCCGAACACGAAGGCCGCGCCGCTGCGCGTGGCGAAGCCGGGCGAGCGGCTGTTCGAGTTCGTCCGTGCGTCTGATCGTGCACCGATGTCCTGTGAACCGCGGTTCCACGGCGAGTCGTTTTGGCTGGGAGGCGCAGTTCTTCGAGCGGGGAGGCTCCTCTCCTAAGCGGAGGGCCGCCGGTTCAATTCCGGCCGGGCGCCACCATTTCTATTCGAGGGGCTAGCGCCCCTCGAACTCCCCCGCACGCGCGCTCGCGGGGGCCCCGCGATCCCCGCTCCCCGCGCGTGGCTCACTCGCCGGCGCTCGTTCGCGCTGATGGGCTTGCGCCGATCAGCATCGCAGTCTGCTGCACGCCGGATAAGGGAGCCGCGTGCTCCTCCAAGCATCAAAGTTGTGTGACTACATCATGATATAATTGTAGTCACATCGTGCAGGAGGCGTGACATGGAGACCGTGGGCGTGCGTGAGCTGAAGACACACTTGAGCCGCTACCTGAGGGATCTGCGTCGGGGCAAACGCCTGCTGATCACCGACCGCGGCCGGTCCATCGCTGTCATCACGCCGATCGAGGCGCCAGTCGAGGCCGAGTGGGCGCACCAGCTCGTGGCCGAAGGGCGTGCCCATTGGAACGGCACGAAGCCCAGGGCGTCGACCAGAGCCGTGAGGCTGAAGGGCCAGAGGCTCGCGTCCTCCGTCGTGCTCGAGGATCGGCGGTGAACCTGTACCTCGACACCAGCAGCCTGATCAAGCTGTGCGTGTCCGAATCGGGCTCTGAAACGGTGATCGAGGCAGTTGATAGGGCGACTGTTGTCTCCACCTCCCCGGTGGCGTACGCGGAGACCCGCGCGGCGCTGGCGCGGCTTCGCCGTGAAGGCGCGTTGACGGCCTCGCTCTTTGCGAACGCGAAGCGCGAGTTCGAAGAGCAGTGGGAGGCGTACCTCACCGTCGGCCTGACAGTGTCTCTGTGCCGCACCGCCGGCGACCTTGCCGAGAAGTACGGCCTGCGAGGGTTCGACAGCATCCACCTGGCGTCTTTCGCTGAAATCGCGTCTCGCGGCGGCGTTCAGAATGCCCGCTTTTCGAGCTTCGACGCGCGGTTGAACAGGGCGGCAGCGAGTCTGCTTCGGCGCCTTCGGTAGCGCCCCACTCCGGGGCCTTCGTGCTATCCTTTCTGGTTCCTTATGAAACGCACAGAACGCCATCACCTGAAGGACAACGAGCTGGCGCACTTCGCGGCGACGGCGCGCCAGACCGTCGAGGAGCGCAAGAAGCAGGCGACCATCGGTCTCGTGGCCGTCGTGGCCCTGCTCGTGCTCGTCATCGGTTTCCTGGCCTGGCGGTCGCGCGGTGTCAGCCGGTCGAGTCAGCTGCTCGCCGAGGCGCTGGTCGTCACCGAAGCGCAAGTGGGACCGCCCCCTGCCCCGGGTGCTCCGCCCGCCGGTCTGCGCTTCTCGACCGAGAAGGAGCGCTACGAGACGGCCCTGGCCAAGTTCAAGGCCGTGGCGGATCAGTACCCGTCGAGCGAAGCGGGCATCTTCGCACGCTACCGCGAAGGGGCGATTCACATGTCGCTCGGCAACGCCAAGGATGCGGCCGCGGCCTACCAGCAGGTGGTCGATCGCGGCGGCTCGAGCCTGTACGGCCAGATGGCGCGCCTGGGTCTCGCGGATGCGCAGGCGAGGAACGGCCAGCTCGATCAGGCCATCAGCACGTACAAGACGCTGGCCGAACAGAAGGACGGCACGCTGCCGGTCGACGGAATCCTCATGCAGCTCGGGCGTGCGTACCTCGACGCGGGCAAGCAGGCCGACGCCGAGCAGACGTTCAACCGCCTCGTGTCGGAGTTCCCGCAATCGCCGTTCAGCGGCGACGCGCGCCGCGAGCTCGACGGCCTCAAGAAGACCACGTAGGCCGGCGGGTCCAAGAGGACCCGCTCCACTCTAGAATGCGGCGCCCACGCGGAGGTAGGCGGCCTGTCCTGTCGTCATCGTCGCTCCATCGCGGCCGAGCGCTCCTCCCACAGTGACGGTCAGCGGGTAGCGATACCCCGCCACCAGATCAAACGACAACTCTGCGGCGACCGAGGTCTTGACGTCGGTCGATCGGAATTGCCCCGTCCACGCGTGACCCAGGTCGGCGCCCACCGCCGCGTGCACCGTGTGCAGAAACAACGGAAACGTGCCCCACCCGCGCTGCGGCCTCGCGAGAGGCCAGCGGTAGTCCGCGTTGATGAGCCCAATGCGGCTCCCGGCAAAACTGTCCTCCGCAAACCCGCGCAGCAGCGTCAGCGCATCGCTGCCGAAGTGCAGCGTGCCCCCCTCCGGCCCGGGACCACCTAACCGGAACAGCCGCGCAGCCGACGCGTCGCCAGCCGACCGCCCGGCGCCCGCTCTGATCGCCACAACGTGGTGGCGGGCCAATCCAGGAAGGTACAGCCGTCCGTCGAGCACGGTCGTTGTCGCGTTGCCCGTGGCGCCCAGTTGCTTCCGGATCAACTCCGTCGTGACGCCGATGTTCACGCCGTCCTCCTGGCTGATGGAGAACCCGTAGCGGGCTTCCGAGTCGTACGCCCACCCTGCACGCAGGCCGGAGCGATTGACGGTTCGCGCCACCGTGTATTCGTCGACCGCGTAGACCATCGACGCCAGTCCGGTCTGCGTGACGAGCACGCGATGGATGGGGAGCAGGATCCCGGCTTCGAGCCTTCGCTCGACGACGCCGACCGTCAGCGGGGGACTGCTCGCGCCTGGCGCAACGTCGAAGAACGACGTTTGCCTCGATGCGTTGACCACAAAGCTCGGCTGCCAGCGGGCATACGAGTACCCGGCGCTCCAGTCGGGAGTGCGTCGGTCGATCAGATCCTGTCTCCCTGACCATCCGGGGGAGCTCGTCAGCCACGAGGCCGCGAGGCCGTACGCGTGATATCCGAGCACGTCGACGCCGGTCGTGGACACGCCGAGTCGCACCTGATCGCCGTCAGCCTCCACGATCGGACTCCAGAACGTCGGCGCGAGCGTTCGCCAGGGAGAGTAGACACGGCCGGCACGCGTGGGCGGGTCGGAAGGGGTGCCAGGATCGATGGCCCCGGGCCTGTTCTCAGCTGGCGCAGCGAGACGTCCGGGTCGCGCCGTCTCCGACGTGGACGGGGTCTCTGGATACGGCAGGGTGAAGACGTCGAAGCCGTCTGGCGTATATCCCGAGAACGCGATGGTCCGTCCATCCGGCGAGACGTCCGGCCACGTCGCCCCCGCCGTGAAGGAGATCTGTCGCCACGCGGCGCCCTCCACGAGCGGCACCTCGTAAAGGTTGAAGACCCCGGCTCCCCGTGCGGCGGCCACGACGAGGGCGCGGCCGTCGCGGCGCCAGGTGGGCGTGACGGCGCGCATGGACGGGTCGGCGGTCGCGACCACCTGCACGCGTCCGGTCTCGGCATCGACGACGACCACGTCCGACTGCTCGTCCAGGCGGTGACGCTCCACAGCAATCCGCCGGCCGTCTGGAGACCAGCGGGGCGCATTGAACTGGGTGTCCGGCTCGGACACAAGGACTCGCTGCGCCGATGGATCGGCGCTGGACAAGAGCATCAGGGCTCGATGGCCGAGGCCTTCGCGCACGCTGACGATCGTCCGCCCGTCGGGCGACAGGTCGGGATCCAGCAGCCGGGCGCCGCGCGTCAGCCGGCGCACTCGGCCGCTCGAAAGGTCCAGCCGGTGGAGATCGCTGTAAAGGCCGACGTTCCGGGCGATTTCCTGTTGATCGAAGATCACGAAGCCTTGCGCCGCGGCGCTCGTCTCACCGAGAAAGCGCGTGGCCAGTGTCTGCGGCGCCGACCCGTCGAGCGTCACGCTGTTGAGCGAGGGGAAGGCGTGAGGCGTGCGGAGCGAGTAGAGGATCTCGAGCGGACAGCCCTCGCACGGCGCGAAGAATCGCGGGCCCGTCACGGAGTAGCCGTGACGGGTGATCCGTGCCGCGTGATCGACGGGACGGTCGACGAGCGGCGCGGTTTCAGCCGCACGATAGGCCTTCCACAGTTCGCCGAGCGATGCCCCGAAGATTCTCGGGAAGACACGCGATGCCGTGAACGGCACCCGGCCCGAGGTCGCCTGCGCCAGCTCGGTCAGCCGCGCCTCCCCGAATCGCGTGGCAAGGTACGCATGGAAGCCGGCGCCTTCGGAGTACGGCGCGAGGGCGCCCGGCCATGAGGTGAGACCGCCGTTGGCGCGGTCGAGCGTCAGCCCCGTGTCGGCGACATCGCGGGAAAGCGCGCGAAAGTTGCCGGCGCTGAGCCGCCCCGCGCCGGTTCTCGCACTCTCCTCGTAGGTCGCGATGCCCTCAATCTGCCAGACCGGCAGGAACAGATTCGGAAAAGCCAGCGGCGCGCGCCCGAAGACTCCACGGACCAGGCGCGCCCAGCCCTTCGATCGATCGAGGTGCAGGATGTGCGTGAACTCGTGGACGAACACGATCCGCAGCCAGTCGTCCGTGTTGCCGATGAGCTCGAATCCTGAAGGCCAGGCGGTCGAGATCAAGATCGTGTTGTACGGCACGGGAGTCGCCCACCCGTTGGCCGCCTCGCTCTGATCCACGAGGACGACGTGGGTGCGACGGGGAACGAGGTCCCAGATCGCTCCGGGCGGCCGTTGGACGTCGCGCCATGTCTCCTCGGCGATGTCGCCCAGGCGTGCGGCCAGCCGGTCCGCGCCTTGATGGAAGTAGATGGTGAAGTGCTCCGTGTCGATCGTCCTGAAGCGGAGCGCCGGATCGACGATCGATCCCGCGGCCGCCAGGCCCGCGGCCGCGAGCACCAGGCACGCCGCGCTAGTCAGTCGACGCAGGAGGGAGGCGCGCGACATTCTTGAGGAAAAGGTAGTCGGCCGTCGGCGACAGCCGGATGCCGGTCAGGTCGCGGCGGGACACGACGAAGTTGGTCTTGTGCCACAGGCTGATGTACACGGCCTGTGCGACCACACGCCTCTGAACGTCCGCGAACAGCGTCAGCCGGCGTCCCTCGTCGGCCGCCGCGGACGCCTCGTCCAGGAGGCGATCGACTTCGGCGTCCGCGAAATGACCGCGGTTGAATCCGGCGGGCGGTGTCTGCGTCGAGTGAAAGATTCGCCGCAGGATGTCCGGATCGGCGAGCGCCCCGCCTGCCCACTGCAGGGTGTAGAGCTGGAAGTTGCCGCTGAACACGTCCGCGAAGAGCGTCGCCAGCTCGTAGGTCCGTACGTCGAGGTCGATGCCCACGTTGCGCAGATCCTGCTGGATGACGGCTGCCTGGAGCCGGCTGTACTCATTGGTCGAGACCTTGAGCGTGAGCCGCATCCGTGCAGCCGGGCCGTCGCCGTCAGGATCGGAGTGACCGGCGGCGTCGAGGAGCGCCTTCGCCCTGGCGGGATCGTGGGCGAAGTCCGGGAGGTCCGGGGCGTGCGCCCACGAGATCGCGGGCAGCGGCCCGATGGCCGGCGTGGCGAGGCCCCGACGGAGGTATTGGACGATGGCGTGCCGGTCCACTGCATGGGCAATCGCTTGGCGGACGCGGATATCGGCCAGCACGCCGTCGCGCATGTTGACGCCGATGTACTGATAGTCGGCCCCCGGTCCGGTGGTCGTCGTCAGCGCCTCGTCGCGCTGGAGCTGGTGGAGGATGTCCGGCGAGACATCGTTGACGACGACGTCCATCGTGCCCTTCCGGAGCTCGAGGCCGCGCATCACCTCGTCGGGCACGACCTTCAGCACGAGGCCATCGTTGAGCGGCGCCCCGTTCCAGTAGTCGGCAAACGGCGCGAGCTCGACGCGGTCGTCGATCTGGTATCGGACGAACCGGTAAGGACCGGTTCCGACGAGGTGATCGCGGAACGATTGGTCGGCCCCGTCCGGCACGATGGGCATGACCAGGTTGATGGGAAACGACGTGTACGGTTCCTTCAGCTTGAAGACCACCGTGTAGCGGTCCAGTGCATCGACCGACGCCAGCACGCGGTACGGGCCGCCGCGGGGGGCCGCGAGCGCCGGGTCCGCGAGGCTTCTGAACGTGTGAACGACGTCGGCCGACGTCAGTTCGTGGCCGTCGTGAAAGCGTACGCCCTGGCGCAGCGTGGCCACGTAGGTCAACGGATCAGGATGATCGAGCCGTTCCGCCAGCCTCGGCGCCGCCCGCATCGTGTCGTCCAGCACCAGGAGGGTGTCGAAAATCTGCTCCTGCACGCGCTGCGACACTTCGTCGAGGCCGAAGCGCGGATCCAGGTTGTTGGGCCCGGTCGTGATGCCGACGACGATGACGTTCGGGTTGTCGACGGGACGCTGGAGACAGGCGGAAGCGGCGGCAGGCAGGGCAGGCAGGCCAGGCAGGCCAGGCGGGTAAGCCAGGCGCCACGGGAGATCACGCGCTGGCGTCCTTCTTGAGATCCGCCAGGCACGTCAACGCATCGAGCGGCGTCATGCGGTCGATATCGAGTGCCGCCAGGCGTGCGCGAAAGACGTCAGGCGCCGCTGCTGGTGGCGTGAAGAGGCCGAGCTGCTGCTGGGGCTCGCGTGGCGTGCCGCTGGCTGACGGCCGGCCGCCTCTCGCGAGCTCGTCCCGCTCGAGCGCGGAGAGAATCTCGCGGGCGCGTTCGATCACCGCGGCGGGCAGGCCCGCCAGGCGGGCGACCTGAATGCCGTAACTTCTGTCCGAGCGCCCGGGGACGATCTTTCGCAGGAAGATGATGTCGTCCTTCCATTCGCGCGCCGAGACGTGATAGTTGACCACGCCGGGCGTCGCGTCGGCCAGGTCTGTCAGCTCGTGATAGTGGGTGGCGAAGAGGGTCTTGGGGCGCACTCTGGCGTTCGTGGCGAGGTGCTCGGCCACGGCCCAGGCGATGCTGAGGCCATCGAAGGTCGCGGTGCCGCGCCCGATCTCGTCGAGCACCACGAGGCTACGGGACGTGGCCGCGTGCAGGATGTTGGCGGTCTCCTGCATTTCGACCATGAACGTCGAGTGCCCGCGCGCGATGTTGTCAGAGGCCCCGACCCTGGCGAAGATGCGGTCCACCAGGGCGATCTTGGCCTCCCGTGCCGGCACGAACGAGCCGGCCTGCGCCATCACCGAGAGCAGGGCCGTCTGGCGGAGGAACGTGGACTTGCCGCCCATGTTGGGGCCGGTCAGGATCACGAGCTGTGACGCCCCGCTGTCGAGAATGATGTCGTTGGCCACAAAAGGCTCGCCGGCGGCCGCTGTGCGGCGCTCGACGACCGGATGCCGGGCGTCGAGCACGACGGTGTCGTCGCCCTCGTGCACATGCGGCTTGATGTAGTTGCCGACGGCGGCCGCCTCTCCAAACGCGGCCAGCGCGTCGAGAGCCGCCAGCGCGCGGGCTGACGCCTGGATTCGCGACGCCTCGGCCGCGACGGCGCCACGCAGCGCCTCGAAGATCTCGAGCTCGCGCTCGAGGATCCGCTCGTCGGCCCCAAGCACCTTCTCCTCGTACTCCTTCAGCGCGGGCGTGATGAAACGTTCCCCGCCGGCAATGGTCTGCTTCCGGTGGTAGTCGGGCGGCACGGCGTGCAGGTTCGACTTCGAAATTTCGATGTAGTACCCGAACACGCGGTTGTAGCGCACCTTGAGCGAGGCAATGCCGGTGCGCCGCCGTTCGGCCTCTTCCATTTCGGCGATCACCTGTTTGCCGGATCGGCTGATCGTGCGGAGCTCGTCGAGGCCCGCGTCGACGCCGTCGCGCGTGAACCCTCCCTCGCGCGCGAGCGCCGGCGGTTCGGCGACGATCACCCGGTCGATTTCGTCGCGTACGTCGGCCAGCTCGTCGAGTCCGGCGACGAGCGACCCGAGGAGGGGCGCCTGCACGTCCGCCAGCACCGCGCGGACCCGGGGGATCACCATCAGGGAGTGCTTGAGGCCCGCGAGATCCCGCGGGCCAGCCGTTCCCAGCGCCGCACGGGCGACAAGGCGCTCGAGGTCCTGCACCGGCTTGACGGCCTCGCGGAACTTGCCGCGCTCCGTGGTGCGAAATGCGAGCTCTTCGACCGCATCGAGACGGTCGCGAATCATGTCGAGTGACATCAACGGGCGTATGAGCCACGAGCGGAGGAGCCGGCTGCCGATGGCGGTCACCGTGCCGTCGAGCTCGTCGAGAAGCGACCCTTCGCGCCCGCCATCCGAGCCCCGAAGGACTTCGAGATGGTCGAGCGTGGTCGGGTCGATCAGGAGCGCATCAGCGCGCTGCCGGAATCCGATCGTCCGGACGTGCGCGAGATCGGCCTTCTGCGTCGCGCGCAGGTAGTGGACGAGCGCGCCCGCCGCCGACACCGCCGCCGGTCTTCGATCGAGGCCGAACCCTTCGAGCCCGCCCGCACGCAGCTGATCGAGCAGCGTCCGCCGCGCCCGCTCATCGTCGAACGCCCAGGCGTCGACCGGGGTGACGGGGACGCCTGCCGGCGCCGTCCCCGCGGGCAGGGGTGATGTATCGGCGGGCACGATGATCTCGCGCGGCTTGAGCACCGCGATCTCGTCGGCCAGCGCCTGCAGGCCGTCCGGCCCGTCGTACTCCGCCGCGGTGAACTCACCCGTAGAGAGGTCGAGGAGGGCGACGCCAACGGCCCGGCCGTTTCCCCGATCGGCCACCTGCGAGATCGCCATGAGGAACGCCGGCTCGCGCGCGTCGAAGTACCCGGCATCGGTCAGCGTCCCAGGGCTGACCACGCGGACCACCTCGCGCTTGACCAGTCCCTTGGCCTTGCGCGGGTCCTCGACCTGGTCGCAGATCGCGACGCGGAAGCCCTTCCTGACGAGGCGTGTGATGTAGCCGTCCGCGGCATGGAACGGCACGCCGCACATCGGAATGCCGCCGCCGTTCGAGTCCTTCGAACGAGATGTCAGCGTCAGATCGAGGGCTCGCGCCGCGGTCAGGGCGTCTTCGTAGAACATCTCGAAGAAGTCGCCCATGCGGAAGAGCACGATGGCGTCGCGATGCTGGGCCTTCGCGTCGAGGTACTGACGCATCGCCGGCGTCGCTGACATATTCTGTAGTCTAACGCATGCGGCTGCTGGCCCTGGACACCACGACACGACACGCGAGCGCGGCGCTTGTCGACGACGACCGGACGATCGGCCTGTGGTCGAGCGATCCGACGCTGCCGCTCGCCGCGCAGCTCCCGCGCGGACTGATCGAGGCCATGACATGGTCTGGTGGGTCTGGTGGGTCGGGTGGGTCTGGTGTGTTTGATGGGTCGGGCACGTCCGGCGGGTCGGGTGGGTTCGAGTCGGTCGATGTGTTCGCCGTGGCCGTCGGACCGGGCTCGTTCACCGGTCTGCGGATTGGCATTGCCACAATCCAGGGGCTGGCATTCGTGGGCCGGAAGCGGATCGTGCCCGTCTCGGCGCTCGATGCGCTCGCGGCATCATCGGCGTCGCCTCCCGACCGGACCGGCACGATGCTCGTGGCAGCCTGGATGGACGCGCACCGTCACGAGGTGTACTCGGCGCTCTACCGCTGCCGGGCGGGCGTGATTGAAGAGTGGCCGGACACCCTCGAAGCCGCTTCCGTCGGCGATCCTCGTGCGGTGCTTCGCCGATGGCAGGGGCAGGGACTGCGGCCGGACGTCTGCGTCGGCGATGGCGCGATGCTCTATCGCGATCTGTTGGCGCCGGCGGTGGCCGTGATGCCGCCGCCGCCGCTCGCCGAGGCCGTGGCGCGCCTCGCGATCGGGCGTGCGCGGGCCGGCGAGACCGTTGAGCCTGCGGCAGTGCAGCCGCTGTATGTCCGGCGGCCGGATGTCGAGATCGCGCGCGATGCCCGCCTGGCGCATTGAACCGCTGGCCACGCTCGACGACCTGGATGCCATGATCGCCGTCGAAGAGGCGTCGTTCACGAACCCGTGGACCCGCCCGATGTATCTTGCCGAGCTCGAGCATCCCGACACCTCATTCTTCTATCTCGCGCGCGACGCGGACGGCCGCGTGGTGGGTTTCTGTTCGTGCTGGCGGGTGCTCGACGAGCTGCACATCAACAACCTCGCGGTCCTGCCCGAGCACCGGCGGGCCGGCATGGGATCCGCCTTGCTGGAGTACGCGCTGGCCGCGGGCGTGCGGGCGGGCGCAGTGCGCGCGCTGCTCGAAGTGCGCGCGTCGAACGTCGAAGCCCGCGCCTTATACGAGCGCTTCGGCTTTTCGGTGACGGGCACCCGCCGCGGGTACTATTCCCATCCCGTGGAGGACGCCCTGGTGCTGTCGCGCGACGATCTCGGCCCGGTCTGAGACGCATCCGGGAGGCTCCTGGCCGGGGCGACCGGCTGGCCTTGAAAGGTCGCTGGCCTTGTGCTACGTTCCGCCGTACAAGCCGTCACCAACAGAGAAGGAGGCGGGACATGAGCGACCAGTCGCCTGACGTCAAAGATTTGTTGCTGCAGACCGACGAGGAGTTTCACGATCTCGCGGTCAAGCATCACCAACTCGAGGATCGCCTGCACGAACTCACCGCAAAGCACTACCTCTCAGAACCCGAGCAAGTCGAAGAAGTCACCCTCAAGAAACGGAAGCTCCAGATCAAGGACCGGATGGAGGACATCCTGCGGCGTTATCGCGGAGATGGCCCTACGCTGTCGCGGTTGTCGGCGGCGCACTAGCCGGCCGCCGCGCACGCGGGTTCTTCGCCTTTGGCCTCCGGCGTAAGATAGGCAGCGATGCGTATCGACGCGGCCGGGTGGCCGTTTGTACTGGGCGCGCTGGCCGCCGGTGCGGCCGGTGCGCTCGTGTCGCCATGGCTGCTCGCGCCTTTCGTCGTGCTCGCGGGCTTCTTCCTGTTCTTCTTCCGCGATCCGGAACGCCAGATCGCCGAGGGCGAGCACCTCGTGGTCTCGCCGGCGGACGGCCGCGTGATGGTGGCTGGCGAATCGGCCGGTGCAGGCGCTCCGCCTGGCAGCTGGAAACAGATCAGCATCTTCCTGTCGCCGATGAACGTGCACATCAACCGCGTGCCCGTGGGCGGCCGCGTGACCAAGGTGAGCTACACGCCCGGCAAGTTCCTGCCCGCATACCGGGCCGAGGCAGGCGCGGTCAACGAACGCAGCGAAATCTGGATCGACCACGGCGGACAGATGGTCGTCGCCCGCCAGATCGTCGGCATCCTGGCCCGTCGCGTGGTCTGCCGGGCTGAGCCCGAGACGATCGTTCGGGCCGGAGATCGCTACGGCGTGATGAAGTTCGGATCGCGGATGGACATCTTTGTGCCCCCTGACGCCGAGATCCGCGTCAGAGCCGGGCAGGACGTCCGCGCCGGGGAAACCGTCATCGCGGTGCTACACTCACAACCGTGAACACCCGAAAGCCCGGGTATGGATAGCGACCCCGATGCAAGCGCACGGTTGACGTTCCTGCGCCGGGTGGACGATCGGAAGCGTCCGCGCGTCCGCCGGGGCGTGTCGCTCCTGCCGAGCCTCTTCACCATCGGCAACCTGTTCTGCGGCTACGCGTGCGTGATCTACGCGATGCGCGGCGAGTACGAGGCCGCCGCGCCGTTCATCGGCATCGCGGTCGTGCTCGACATGCTCGACGGCCGGATCGCGCGGCTCACCGGGACGACCAGCGACTTCGGCGTCCAGTTCGACTCGCTCGCGGACGTCATCTCGTTCGGCATCGCGCCGGCGGTCCTGACGTTCGGATGGGGGCTGGCCCCGCTCGGGCGCTGGGGTTGGGCGGCGGGGTTCCTCTTCGTCACGGCTGCCGCCATGCGCCTCGCACGCTTCAACATCCAGAGCGCGGCCGGCGGCGACAAACGCTACTTTGTCGGCATGCCCAGCCCGGCCGCGGCCGGTGTGCCGGCCGCGACCGTCTTCGCCTATCCCGCGGGCATCGCGGACTACCGCGGCTCCCTCGTCGCGCTCGCCATCGTGCTGGTCCCTGCCGTGCTGATGGTCAGCACGATCCGCTTCCGAAGCTTCAAGACGATCGACCTGCGCTCCCGCCGCCCGTACACCGTGCTCCTGCTCGTGGCCGGCGCGCTGGTGCTGATTGCGACCGAGCCCCGCTGGGTCCTCGTCGCGATGGCCTACACCTACCTCGCCTCCGCTTTTGTCGGGATGGCGCTCACGAGGCTGCGCGCGAAGGACGGCCCGAAGGACGGCGACAAGTCAGAACAGCCGTCCGACTCCTCGCGCACGCCAGCCGCTAGCTGAAGAAGTTAGAACTTAGAAGTCAGAACTGCGAAGGACACTGACTACTCGCGGAGCGCGACCATGGGATCGACGCGGGTGGCTCGCCGGGCCGGAAGGAGCGCGGCGCCAAGGCCGGCGGTCATCAGTACCAGCGCGGCGAGGGCGAACGAGGGTACGTCGAACGGGCTGATGTCGTACAGGATGCCGCCGAGCGACCGTGCGAGCGTCACGGCCACGACAAGGCCAGCGGCAATGCCGACGCCGACCATCATCAGGCTGTTGCGCGCCACGAGGCCCACCGTGCGGCCGCTCGTCGCGCCGAGCGCCATCCGCAGTCCGATCTCACGCGTGCGCTGGGACACCGAATACGACAAGACGCCGTAGATGCCGAGGGCGGCCAGCAACAACGCGCCGCCAGCAAAAGCCGTCAGGAGCGCCGTGCTGAGGCGTGGGAGGAAGACGGCCCGCGCCAGTATCTGATCCATCGTGCTCAGATCGTAGATAGGCTGCTCGGCGTCCACGGCCCTGACGGCGCGGCGAATGTCGCCGGCAAACGCCAGGGGATCTCCTTCGGTTCTCGCGACGATGGACATGCCCGCGGCCGGGCTCTGGCGCAGGGGCAGGTAGACCTGTTTCTTCGCCTCGCTGGCGAGGCCCTGGTTCCGCACGTCAGCCACGACCCCCACGACGACGCTTCTGCCGTGCGGGTTCACGATGGTCTGGCCAATCGGGCTCCGATCGGGGAAGTACCGACGCGCCATCGTCTGGTTGATCACACTGGTGCGTTGCGTGCCCTGGCCGTCGGTATCGCGCGGGTCCAGGAACCGCCCCTCGAGAAGCGAAATCTTCATCGTTTCGAAGTAGCCGGGTGCGACGATGCGGACATCGGCGAGCGGATCCTCTGTCGGTGGAGGCTGCCGGCCCTCGACCGTGAACGGCAGAGCGGAGGCGGCGCCCACCTCGTTCATGGGCAGCGCCGAGACCGCCGACGCAGCCGAGACTCCTGGCGCGCTCCGCAAGCGGGTGAGGACATCCTCGTAGAACTGCACGAGGCGGTGCCGCTCGCGATACTTCGCCGTGGGAAGGAAGATCTGCGCGGCCACGAGGTTGTTTGGCTCGAAGCCGGGGTCAACTCGGAGGAGCCTCGCAAAGCTTCGCGTCATCAGGCCGGCGCCCACGAGGAGCACGAGCGCAAGCGCGACCTCGACGATGACCAGGCCGTTCAGCACACGCCGAGCACCCGAGCTGCTCGTCGTGCCTGCCGATTCGCTCAAGCTTCCGCGCAGGTCCGTGCGCGACGCGTGCAGGGCCGGCAACAGGCCGAAGGCGATGGCGACGCCAATCGACACGGCCGTGGTGAACAGAAGCACGCCGCCGTCGAGCTGGACCTGACCCAGGCGAGGCAGCCGCGCTTCGGGCAGGGTCGCCAGGAGCCGGAGGCCGAACACCGCGGTGATGAGCCCCAGCGCTCCGCCGGCGCCAGAGAGCAGCAGGCTCTCGGCAAGAATCGGCCGAGCAACTTCCCAGCGACTCGCTCCGAGCGCCGCCCTGACGGCGATCTCTCGCCGGCGGCTGGACAGGCGGGCCAGAAGCAGGTTGGCCATGTTGGCGCAGACGATCAGCAGGAGGAAGCCGACGGCGCCCATCAACATCATGAGTGCTGGTCGAGATGCGGCGACCAGCTGCTCGTGCGCGGGAACGACCCTGGCGCCCCAGCCGTCGTTGCTGCTCTTGTATTCGGCCGCGATGCGGCTCGCCAGCAAGGACAGTTCCTCCTGCGCCCGACCGGCGGTGGCAGACCGCGCGACCCGGCCGACCACCATCAGCGAACGCGCGCGGCGTGATTGACCGTGGAGATCCTTGGGATCGAACGCCAACGGCGTCCACACCTGGACGTTGGTGCTCGTCGGGAACTCGAACCCCGGCGGCATGACGCCGAGAACTGTGTAGGCTTGCGAATCCAGCTGGATCGACGAGCCGACGATGTCTGACTTCGCTCCGAGCACACGCTGCCAGAAGGCGTGGCTGAGGACGACGACGCGATCGGCGCCGACGACGGCTTCTTCCGCGGTGAACGTGCGTCCGAGCCGTGCGCCGGCCTTGAGGACCGCAAACAGGCCCGGTGTGGCGCGGGCGCCCGACACACTGAGTGGCTCGCCGCCTCCCGCGTACGCGAAGTCGACGGTTCTGTACGCCGCCAGCGCTTCGAGGCTGTGCAGTTCCTTCTGCCAGTCCTCGAACGTTGGGACCGCCACGCGCTCGATGTTTCCCTCCGGGTTGACCTCCCAGAGGACGACAATCCGCTCGGGATCTTCGTAAGGTAGGGGGTTGAGGACCACCGCCCGGATGACGCTGAAGATGGCGGTGTTGGCCCCGATGCCCAGCGTAAGGGTCAGGAGCGCGATCGCGACAAACGTCGGCTGCCGGCGCAGGCCGCGGACCGCGTAACGGAACGCCGAAATCCAGTCAGCCATTCGCCCTCACGGGAAGTTAGAACTTAGAACCGAGAAGTAAGAAGGACACTGACAGGCGGCATTATAGGCTCGCGACTGCGGATCGAGACGTGAAACGCCGGGCGGTGCGGCGGCTACTTCTCCAGGATGCGCAGCTGGTTCGCGAGCTCACGGACCGTCACGGCGCAAGCATCCTAGCATCGGCGATTGGGAGCGCGGGCTACAACTTGTCTGGTAGGTCGGGTGGGTCTGGTCGGTCAGGTCGGCCGGCCGGTCGGGAACAGCGCGCTGAGGGGCGCTTCGAATCCCGGGAGGAGCGGGCTGGTCACGACACCGTCTCCCTCTCGCGTGACGGTGCCAACAGCCTTCAATTGGTCACCATGGCGGCGGTGAACAGTCACGGCCTCCAGATCCGGGTCGATTACCCAGTACTCGCGCACGCCGACGCGTTCGTACAGGTCTCGCTTGATCCCGATGTCGCGGCGCGACGTACCCGGCGAAAGAATTTCCACCACGAGATCGGGTGCTCCTTGCAGACTCTTCTCTGTCAGGAGGGACGCGCGCTCGTTGGAGAGATACACCAGGTCGGGCTCGACGACGTCGTACCTGGACAGCACGACGTCGAACGGGGCGGAGAAGACCTCGCCGACGGGCTGGGCCTTCAGGAACTGCACCAGCAAGTACAACAGTTCCCGCGAGATGCGCTGATGTTTCGTGACGGGCGACGGCGCCACGTAGTGCTCCCCGTCGATGATCTCGTGTCGGAAATTGTCGTCGGGCAGGGCGGCGAGGTCGTCGTAGGTGAGCTTCGAATGGCCCGTCTCCACCTGCATCTCCTTTCCCCGGAGCACGGATTGTACCATCGTCACTCGCATCGATCCGCGGGCTGGGAGTCGGCCTTTCGGAGCGAATCCCTGGAGCCCGAAGCCCGGAGCCCGAAGCCTGTAGCCAGGAGCCCGCAGCCCGTTGTCTGTCGCCCGTTGTAAATGCTCGCGTTTCGCCGTATCGTTGCCCCTTGGGGCCCCTGAGGCTCCTGCGGCAGGCACCTGGCTGAGGAGGGCATGACGATGGCTGGCACAAAGCTCGTCGGGCAGAACTACACGACCCCGGACCTGGTCGCGAAGGTCACCGGGAAGGCGAAGTACTCCGAGGACTTCAAGGTCGAGGGGATGCTCTTCGCCAAGCTGTTGTGCAGCCCGATGCCGCACGCGCGCGTCGCCAGGCTCGACACGAGCGCCGCCCTGGCCATGCCTGGCGTGAAGGCGATTCTCACCGCCGACGACCTGCCGGCCCCGTCGGACATCGTCACGGACCTCGGTCAGACGATTCGCGCGAACCCGAAGGGAGAACGCGCGCTCACCAACGAACCGCTGTACGCAGGTGAACCGATCCTCGCCGTTGCCGCCGTTGACGAGGAGACCGCGGCCGAGGCCATCGAGCGCATCGTGATCGAGTACGAGCCGCTTCCGCACGTCGTCGATCCGCTGGTCAGCCTGCGCCCCGGCGGACCGAATGCGCGCGTCGAAGGCAACTACTGGGGCCGCCCCGCGACGGAACCCGGGCAGCCGCCGGCCCCGGTTGAGGTGATGGATCTCAAGTGGACCGACGCTGACTTCGCCGACTATGCGGAGGGCAAGCTGCCGATGGGCAAGACGCCGGACGAGTGGACGTTCGGCGACCTCGACGCCGGCTTCAAGAGCGCCGCGCTCGTGCTCGACGAGACCTTCGTGACGCCGAATACCAGCCACCAGACGCTCGAGCCGCGGACGGCCATGGCGTACTGGCAGAACGGCAAGCTGTACCTGCACGCCGGCACGCAGAGCACCGTGCAGACCGTCGCCTCCATCGCGCGCTGGATGCGGATGGAAGCGAAGGACATCGTTTTCATCAGCGAGTACACCGGTGGCGGCTTCGGCAGCAAGGCGACGGGCACCATCAACGTGATGATTCCGGCGCTCCTCTCGAAGAAGGCGAACGCGCCGGTGATGCACCGCATCACCCGCGACGAGGAGCACGCGATCGGAGGGGCACGCCCGAGCCTGCACGGCCGCGCGAAGGTCGGCTTCGACAAGCAGGGCCGCATCACGGCTCTCGACTTGTTCGTCGTTGGCGACAACGGACCCTACGAGCAGAACGGCGATGCAGGCCAGGCCGGCCGCATCGTCTCGCTCATGTATATGCCGCCCGCCATGCGCTGGCGCGGGGTGGCCATCCTGACCAACACGCCGCCGCGCCGCGCCCAGAGCCAGCCGGGTGGCATGCAGGGGATCACGATCATCGAGCCGCTCCTGGCGAAGGCGGCCAGGCAGCTTGGCATCGATCAGGTGGCCATCCGCCGGATCAATGCGCCCGAGGGCAAAGCGAAGTTCGGGCCGCCCAATGCACGCGGCCAGCAAGGCTACGCCACGAGCGCGTTCATCAAGGAGGCGCTCGACAAGGGCGCGCGGGACTTCAACTGGACCGAGCGCGCAGCCCGCAGCGGCAAGCGGCAGGGCACCAAGGTGCGCGGCGCCGGTGTGGCGGTCAGCACGTTTGTGGCCGGATCGACCGGGTTCGATGGACTGTTCGTCATCCAACCCGATGGCCGGCTGCGGATGCACACCGGCATTGGCAACCTCGGTACCGAGGCGTTCAGCGACGTGCACCGCGTCGTGGCTGAGATGCTGGACGTGCCGTGGGACAAGGTCGACATCGTCTGGGGCAACTCGAGCCAGCACCTGCCGTGGAGCTGTGTGTCCGGGGGCAGCCAGACGATCCATGCGCACACGCGCGCCGCGCATGCCGCGGCGACCGATGCCATCAAGAAGATCCAGGAGATCGCGGCGAGGACGCTCGGCGGGCGGGCGGACCAGTACTCCCTGTCCAACGAGCGGGTGTCGGGAGGTGGACGCAGCATGAGCCTCGCCGACGTCGCGAAGAAGGCGATCGAGCTCGGCGGCAAGTACGACGGTCATGACGTGCCCGAAGGGATCAACGCCGTGACCAAGGTGGCCGTGGCTGGCCTTGCGGGCCAGGGCCTGATGGGTGTGGCGCGCGACACGTATCCGCGCGATGGGGCGACCTTCTCCTTCGTGGCAGGCTTCGCCGAGGTGGAGATCGACGTCGAGACCGGCGCGTATCAACTGCTGGACTACATGGCCGTTGCAGACGTCGGCACCGTGATTCATCCCAGGGCGCTTGGCGGGCAGGTGCTCGGGCGCTCCATCCTGGGCATGGGCCATGCCCTCGCACAGAAGTGGGTGTACGACCAGCACTACGGCGTGCCGCTCGCCACGCGCTTCTATCAGAACCGACCGCCAACGATTCTCGATGTGCCGGTCAACATGAAATGGTCGGCGGTCGGCATCCCGGACCCTGAGACGCCGGTCGGGGCGCGCGGCATCGGCGAACCGCCGGTGGCCGCGGGCTGCTGCGCCATCCTGAACGCGATTTCCGCCGCGCTTGGCGACGAGATCTTCCGGCGGGCGCCCGTCAACGCTGACACGATTCTGACCTCGCTCGAGAACGGCAAGCCCGTGCTCGAGGGGCTCACGGCCCATATCTGAATTGGGTAATTGGGTGATTGGGTGATTGGGTGATTGAGTAATCGGTGAATCGGGTAATTGGGGGATTGCTCAGCGCACGGGGTCGGCGTCTGAGGGTTGGGCTCCTGTCGTGCGTTGTGGTACCGGCCCTGGTCGGTGGGTGCCGGGCCGAACCGGCACCGGCGTCAGCTGCGCCGGCGTCCAGCGCCGCCGATAAAATTGTCTGGGCGCGGCTCGGCGAGTGGTCGGGCCAGAAGAGCCTGCAGACCGAGTCGTTCACGAGCGACACGGGAGCATTCCGGATCACCTGGGACACGCACGCCGGTCAATCGCCCGGCGAGGGCGCCTTCCTGCTGACGCTCCATAGCGCCATCAGCGGAAGGCCGCTCCAGGTCGCGGTCGATCACCGTGGCCCGGGTGGCGGCACGGCCTACCTCAACGACGACCCCCGCGTCTTCTTCGCCGTCGTCGAGGCCTCGAACATCAAGTGGTCGTTCACCGTCGACGAGGCGGTCGCCACCCGCACTCTTTCGCAGCGACCCTGATCGCCCGGAGCGGCCTTCCCGATGCCCTGTCTCGCGCCCCGAGCTATAATCCGCGCCGTCCGAGTCCTGCCGAAGCCTGGAGCCTGTTCGGGCAGAACGACAGCGAACTCACCCTAGCGGAGGAGTCCACATGCAGCTCGAGGAGCGTAAGGTTGGTGACGTCACCGTCATCGTTGTCAGCGGCGACATCACCCAGCACAAGGGCGGCGACCTGGTACTGAAGAACAAGGTCCGCGACGTGCTCCAGCAAGGGCGCAAGAAGCTGATCCTCGATCTGGGGGGCGTCTCGTACGTCGACAGCGCCGGGCTCGGCGAGATGGTGCAGGCGTACGCGACGGCGAAGAAGGAGGGCGGCATGCTCAAGCTCGTTGCGGTGACGACGCGGCTCAAGGATTTGCTCACGATCACCAAGCTCGTCACGGTATTCGACTCGTACGACAGCCAGGCCGACGCCGTGGCCAGCTTCACCACGCCGGCCTGATGGTGCAGGCCACGGGTCAGCCCCGCCTCATCGTTCGCGACGCTTCCGGCCGCCGGACGATTCTCCTCGACAAGCCGGTGCTGACCTTCGGGCGGCGCAGCGAAAGCGACGTCCGCCTGGCTGGCGCCGACGTCTCGCGGTTGCACGCCGAGATCCGCGCGGTCGACGGCCGCGTGTGGCTGAAGGACTGCGGGTCACGCTTCGGCACGTTCGTGAACGGCCGGCGGATCGAGGTCCACGATCTCGAGCCCGGCGACGTCGTGCGGTTCGGTCAGGCCGACGACATGGACGTGACGTATGTCGTCAATGGCGAGCTCGAGAAGAGCACGGTGTCCGCCGTCTCGGACCTTCGCCACATGGCCGCGCTCCTCGAAGGCCTGCGCGCGCTCGGATCGGGCAAGGTGCTCGACGAGGTGCTGGCGCTGGTGCTCGATTCGGCCATCGAGGTGACCGGCGCCGAGCGCGGGTTCATCATGCTGGCCAACGCCGAGCAGCCAGCTCGAGCTGAAGCTGGTGCGCGCCCGCGGCAAGATGACGCTGCGGCGGCCGCACGTTCGAGACGAGCCGCAAGATTCCCGAGACTGGTCTTCGCCACCGGACAGCAGAAGATCGTCGAAGACCTGCTCGACGGCGACCTCGCGACCGCGCACATGGGCACGGTGGCGCTCGGCATCCGCCACGTGCTCTGCGCGCCGCTGCGGCTCGATGCGCTACGTCGAAAGCGCGGAGCAGGAGGCGCTCGATCGCGTCATCGGCGTGCTGTATCTCGACAGCCGGGAGCGCGGCGCGCTGCGGTCGGCGCACACGTCGCAGGCCGCGCTCGAGACGCTCAGCGCCGAAGCGGCCATCGCGATCGAGAACGCGCGGCTGTACCGCGAGGCGCTCGACAAGGCCAAGATCGAGCAGGAACTGAAGGTGGCCGCCGGCATTCAGCAGTCGCTGCTGCCGCCGGGAAATCACAGCGGCGAGTTCTTCGCCGCCGCGGCCGCGTCGGTGCCGTGCCGGTCGGTCGGCGGCGACTTCTTCGACTACGTCGACCTGCCGGACGGCGCCGTCGGGTTCATCCTCGGCGACGTCTCCGGCAAGGGATCGCCGGCGGCGCTGCTGGCGGCGGCGGTGCTCGGCATGTTCAGCGCCGAGGCGACCTATCAGGACGGCGCGGCGTCGCCGATCACGCGCGTCAACGCCGGCTTGTTCCGCCGCGCGATCGAGGCGCGGTTCCTGACGGCGTTCTACGGCATCCTCGCACGGACGGCTCGCTTGCGCTACACGAACGCCGGCCACAATCCGCCGATTCTGCTGTCAGCACACCGGCATCCGCCGCCTCGAGGCGGGCGGTCTCGTGCTCGGCCTCTTCGAGGGCGCGACGTTCGACCAGGAGACGGTCCAGCTCGAGCCGGGCGACTGCTGCTCGTGCTTCAGCGACGGCGTGACCGAGGCCGTGCAACGCGGCCGGACGAGGAGTTCGGCGACGATCGGCTGATCGACTGCGTCGCGAGCCGCCACGGGACAAGCCGCCGCAGCAGATGCTCGAGGGCTGATCTGCTGGCGACCGCGAAGCTTCTGCGGCGACGCACCGCAGAACGACGACATCACGATGCTGGCTGCGTGAAATCACTACGAAGGCTTCGGCGCTTCGGGCCTCAGGCTTCGGCCGGCAGCGTCAGCGTCACCGTCGTGCCGACGCCCCGCTCGCTCGCGACGCGCAATCGTCCCGCCGTTCAGCTCGACGTTGCGCTTGGCGATCGTCAGCCCCAGGCCGGTGCCGGTCGCCTTGGTCGAGAAGTAGGGCTCGAAGATCCGCGCGAGCGCCTCCTGATCCATGCCGACGCCCGTGTCGCGACCTCCACGAGCGACGCGCGCTCGCCGCTCGCCGTCGTCGACGCGCATGGCGATCGTCAGCGCGTCCGCCTCCCGGCATCGCGTGCAGCGCGTTCTCGATGACGTTGGTCAGCGCGCGCGCGAAGAGCGTGCGGTCGATGAACGCCGCCGGCAGGCCCGGCGCCTCGTCCACCTCGATTCGCACGCGGTCCCGCCAGACCCGGCGCGATAGGGCTCGACGACCTCTTCGACGAGCGGCCGGAGATCGGCCGGTTCGGGCCGCGGCCGTCGGGCGACGACGCGAAGCTCGAGAACTCGGCCGAGATCTGACGGAGCAGCCGGACCTGCGACAGGATGGCGTTCACGCACTCGTCGAGCACCGGCGAGAGCGGCGCGACCCCGGTCGAGGTTGACGCGCCGCGCGTGCTCGGCCGACAGCTGAATCGGCGTCAGCGGATTCTTGATGTCGTGCGCGACCTGGCGCGCCATGTCGGCCCAGGCCTCGAGCCGCTGCGTGCGCTCGAGATCCGCGCGCTGGCGCTTGAGATCGTCGGCCATCTGGTTGAAGTCCTCGACCAGCCGCCGCAGTTCGTCCGACGACGTCGCCGCGATGCGCGCGTCGAGGTCGCCGCGCGCGATGCGCCGCGTGGCCCGCGTCAGTCGGTTCACCGGGTCGGCGATGCGCTCGGCCATCCAGTAGCCGAGCGCCGCGCCGAGCAGCACGAACAGCACGGAGGCAGAGAGGACGCGCCGGTCGAGCTCGTCGCTCTGCCGCTCGATCTCGGGCTGCTGCAGCGGCTGCGGCACGGTCACGATGCCCTCGCGGCCGCCCGCGCGGACGGGCGCGGCCGCGAGCAGGTAGCGGCATCCCGCCGACCTCCTCCTCGCCGACGCTCGTCGGCAGGCGGTCGAGCACGATGCTGCGGTAGACGTCGCCCGGCGTGCGCGACGGCAGCAGGCGTCCGGACGCGAAGAGGTCGCGCTCGCTCGTGGCCTGCAGGCGAGTCGCGGTCGAAGAGGTTGACGTCCTGGTCGATGGCCCGGCGGACGAGCACCATGATCTGATCGTCGAGCATCGAGCGGCGCCCGACGCGTCACGCTCCTGCAGCGCGGCGTAGTCCTCGACCAGCCGCTGCGCGACGGTGGCCGTCTTGACAGCGGCCTCTTCGACTCCGGCGCGGAACTGGTTGGCGAAGTAGCGCGCGTGGCAACGGCGAGCACGACGACGGGCACGACGGCCGACGCCACGAAGGCGATGAACAGCTTTCGATAGAAGCTCGATCGGACCTCGCGCAGAAGGGCCCGGCCGCTGGCCGGCGCCGGAGCGTCAGCGCGCTGCAGCAGCGTCGCGCCGGCGAGCAGCAGCAGATACAGCACGCCGCAGAGCAACACGAGCTCCGCGAGGTTGATGAGGTGGCCGAACAGCGTCATGACCGGATAGCCGAGCGCATAGATGCCGCCGCGGTCGTTGAAGAAATACACGCGGAAGCCGCGGTCGCCGCGGGTCAACGTGCGCCCACACCGGCGCTCGCGTCGACGACCATCCGCTCGAAGACGTGATCGGGCAGCGGCCAGACGCTCGTGCCTGACGCGTAGAGGGGAGCCCGGCTCCATCCGTAGACGACGAAGTCGATATCGCGGGCCCGCACGTCCTCGGGTGGCTGCCGGTCGGCCGGCGTCAGAGACTCCAGGTACGGGCTGCGCGACGCGATGAACGGCAGCGTCCTGTAGTCCAGCATCGCCCGGACGACAATCGAACCCATCCGGCGTCCGTCGGCGCAGATGCTGCGGCTGGCCCTCAGCACATGGCGTTCGGTCGATCCGAACGGAGACACCTCTTCGAGGGCGTCCCAGACCTTGCAGCTGGCTTCGGAGAAGCCGCCGCCGCCCGAATCGGGGAGGTTCAGGGCGAATCGACTGACGAGGGTATTGCCCGTCGAGTACAACTCGACCGCCGAAGTCACCCGGAAGCGCGCGAGATCGGTCTGCGACCAGATCTCGAAGGCCTGATCCGTCGTGGGTGCAGCGCCGGCAGGGATGTCCGCGACGAAGCCCTCGAGCGCGTTCAGCCCGTCGATCGTCAAGAGGGCGCTCTGCAGCCGCTGCTGCAGGTCGTCGCGGAGGTTGGCGGCGCGGGGCCCGTACTCCGCAGCCATCGACGCCTCCTTGGCGCTGATGGACAGGGCCGACAACGTCGGGTACATCGCGAGCGCAGGAACGAGCAGGGCGAGGAAGTACGCCATGAGACGCGCGGCCTGGGAGGCATGACGAAGCCGGGGCCGGCCCCGCGTCAGCATCCACCAGCAAAGGACGACGGCCGCGAGCGCGACGATGAGAACCGGAGACACCGGCCCGGCGGCGCTCCGGCGGACCAGCCAGAAGCCCGCAATCGCGCCGAGGATCCAGGAAACGGATTCCAGGGCGCGCGCACGCCAGTGCCGTGGCGTGCGCGCCATGTTGGCCGCGATCCCTTCGAGCGCGACGAGTCCCCACACGACGCTGGCATGGAGTACGAGCAGGGCGAGGGTGGCGATCACGGTCCGGACTTCGAAGGGATAGAGCGAGAACGGCAGGGCGTCGACGGCGCGCTCGTTGACGAGCCGCCTCAGGAACGACTCGTAGCGCACGAGGATCCAGACCGAAGCCAGGCCGGCAAGGGCTTGCGGTCCGACAATGGAGGCGAGCGAGGGAAACATCGCGAGCTGTCCGAGCTCGATCAAGCGCGGCCGGCCCTGTCGCCAACGCTCGACCAGATCGAGGCCCATCGCGACGGCAGCCAGCGTGGCGATTGCGGTGATCGGAAGATCGAGCCGCGGGAGCAGGCGCAGGAGGACAGCCCAGGTGACCCCTCCGATGAGCGTCGCAAGAAGGGCTGCGACGAGCACCCGCCGCGGGCGGTGCGCCCGGCGCCGGTCAAAGGCCAGGGTCGTGCACAGCAGCAGCGTGAGGGCCAGAACGGCAAACGTCACGGCCCGCGTCCCGTCGCGCCAGCGCTGTCGCGCGCCTGTGAGGTCGTCGGGAGAGACCGAGGCGTCGACCAGGATCTGACCACTGCTCGAGGCGATCGTAAAAGAGAACGGCGAGCCGTCGGCTGCGCCGCTCAAGCGCGTGCTCAGGGTCACCGGAACAACCGAGGTCGAGACCGACAGCGCGAGCAGTTGCTCGACGACGATGGTGCCGACGCGGCGGGCGAGACCCCGATCCTGGGCGTTCGGGACGCCCGATGGCACGCGTGCCCCGGCCACTCCGGAACCGCCGGAATCGACCACCGGTTCAACGCGGACCAGACGAGGTCCGAGCGCTCCGGGCGCGATGAAGAGCGCCGCGGGCCCTGTTATGCGCGCGGCGGGCAATTCCGACACACGACCCGCCCACGCGATCGGCGAGGACGCTCCGCCGCCGTGAACGGTCACCCCTGTGGTCCTCGCGAGCGTGTCCGGGAGGGCGGCATCGAGGGCATCGAACAGCCGCCGCGCCGAGGCGGCGTCGGCGCCGGCGCCGGCCGCGCGGATCAGGTCGGTGTGCTGCCCGACCTCCCGCGCCAGCGCTGCGAGGGTGCTGGCGCTGGCGTCGAACCGGCCGGCGAGCTCCGCCTGCACCCGAGCCAGGGCATCGGCGTCGGTCGGCCCGAGCCGGGAGCGTTCGATCGACCGCCCGGCGATCGCGGCAATCACGGCGACCGCGAGGCCGATGGCCGCAAGACGGGCGACAACCGCGCGGAGGGAGGGCGCCGGGTCTGAACTCACGGTCAGCCACAGAATACACGGGTGCTATAGTGAAATCGATTTGGACCTCAAGCTCCTGCTGAAGCGCGGTGCGCTCGTCGCCGTGGCCAACTGGCCCGTGGTGGCCATTCAGTGGGCCGCACAAACCACCTTCAAGCTCCTCCTCTCGGTACCCGTCGTTGGCGCCGCCCTGGCGCTGGCGACACTCGTGGGAGCGGACCAGCAGAACGTGCTGCAGGGGTCCACAAGGGAGATCGTCGCGTCGGTGTCGGAGTCGCTCGCGGCGCACCCCGGCGCGCTCTGGGCGTTCCTGGTCGCGGTTGCCATCGTCCTCGCGGGCGGGTCCGTGCTGCTGTTTCTCGTCAAGGGCGGCACCGTGCACGTGCTGCTCGATGCGCACGCGAAGGCTGGCGCCATCGAACACGAAGCGATCACACTCGGGCACATGCGCGAGGCGTTCGCGTTCACCCTCGAGCGGTTCGTCGAGGGATGCGGGCGTGTGTTCCGGAGATACATCGTGCTCGGCCTGGTGTTGATGGCCGTCTACGGTCTGTCGATGGCGGCGTATCTGACGTTGGGCGTGGTGGCTTACAGAAGCGGCGGGCTGGCGATTGCACTCGTTGCGCTGACCAGCTTTCTGTTCATCCTCTGGATCACCGCTGTCAATCTGCTGTACCTGTTGATCCAGCTCGCCATCGCAGCGGAGGATCTCGGCGTCGCGCGCGCCGCGCAGCGCGTGGCGCGCTTCGTGGCGGCCGAGTACCGCGAGCTGGGGCGAGTGTTCTTCGTTGTCCTGGGCATGCTGGTGGCGGCGACTCTCGCGTCGGCGTTGGCCCTGTCCGCCGTGAGCCTGATCGCGTTTGTCCCCGTCGTCGGCCTGGTCGTCGTGCCGGTGCAGCTCGCGGTGCTCCTCGTCCAGGGACTGGTCTTCGAGTACATCGGACTGGTGGCCCTCGGGTCGTACGTCACGCTCTATCGGCGCTTCGCCCCCGCTACGGTCGCGGCAGAGGCGCTGGAGGCGCAACCGGCGCAGCAGGGACAACAGGGGCAACAGGGATCGGATTGGGAAGGGCTGCCACCGGCGTCATCGCGGGCTCGATCTGGCGGATGAAGGCGTGAACGGTCACGCCGCTGATCAAATCCCTCGTCAGGACGATCGCAATGGGTCCGGCCGGGCCCGGCACGACATGCGGGGGGGCCGCGAGGTCAGCCGTGGTCGGGATGTCGCCAGCAGGCGTGCCGTTCGCCGTGCGGAATGCCCGGACGCCTGGCGCCAATCCCGCAACCAGCAGCGCGTCGCCGACGGCCAGCGGGCCGCCTCTTGGCCGAATTGGAAGGGTACGTTTCCACTGCTGCGATCCAGAACGTCGATCGAGCGCCCGCAGCACGTTGTCGAGTGAGACGAAGTAGACCCTGCGATCGTCGGCCACGGGGAGCCCCACCACGTCCGCCCCGGTCTGCCAGCGCCAGTCCACCCGTCCGTCGACCGCGCGCAGGTTATAGAGGTAATTGTCGCGAGACCCGACGTAGAGGCGATCGCCGGCCACCAGAATGTCCGACGGCGGGCCTCCGAGGCGGCGCTCCCACACCGTGACCCCCGTCGCCAGCTCCAGCGCGACGACTCGGGCGTCCTCGAGCGACACGTGCACGCGCTCGTCGGCGATCGTGGGGCGAGCCTGAGCTGTCGAGCCGAGATCCCGGCGCCAGAGAACTTTCCCGTCCACGGCGCGCAAGGCGACCGTTGAGCCGCTGGCCTCGGTTGCCACAACCCAGCCAGACACCCACGCGAGGGGAGTCGCCAGCGGTTCGGGTAGCGGTGTCCTCCAGGAGACAGCACCGTCCCGGTCGTGTCGGGCCACGATCGCGTCCGGCTCGACGAGAAAGACGAGGCCGTCGCCAGCGGCCGGCGGAAGAGTCGTCGCCGTCTCCACGATCCAGAGCAGTGTGCCGGCCACGAGGTCGTACGCCGCGAGCCGGCCGCCGTGGAGTGGAAAGTAGCCGTGGGCGCCGAAAAAACCTGGCGGCGCGGCCAGGGCGTTGTTGAGCGCCAGTGTCCACAGCCCGCGAACTGGAAAGAGAGAAAGCGGGGCATCCGCCTGCGGCTGCGCGCGGACGGCGATCGAAACGCTCAGCACGATCAGGACGACGGCACTACAACATGTCGTGGTGCGCTTGGCTCGCACACCGTATAATAGCGTTTTCGTCTTCCACCCTGCTCGGTCCCGGGGCCTTTCGTGAGCCACCAAACCATTCTCGTTCTCGATTTCGGGTCGCAGTACACACAGCTCATCGCGCGCCGGCTGAGAGAGCTCTCGATCTACTCGGAGATCCTGGCGCCGAACACACCGGCCGCCGAGATCCGCCGGCGGAAACCGGCCGGAATCATCCTCTCGGGCGGCCCGAAGAGCGTCTCCGACCCCGGGGCGCCGCGTTGCGATCCAGCGGTGTTCGATCTCGACGTGCCAGTGCTCGGGATTTGCTACGGCATGCAGCTGATGGCGGACGCGCTCGGCGGGCGGGTGGCCCCGGCGGTGCAGCGTGAGTTCGGACACGCCACGGTCAGCGTCTCGGGTCACGCGGCGGGCGAACCGCTCTTTGCCGGCGTTCCGGCGGCCATCCGCGTCTGGGCCAGCCACGGCGACTTCGTCGCCGAGGCGCCGCCTGGATTTGCGGTGGCGGCCACGAGCGCCAACGCGCCAGTCGCCGCCATGGTCGATCCCGCCCGAAGCTTGTATGCCCTCCTGTTTCACCCCGAAGTCGTCCACACCGAAAGCGGACTCGAGCTGCTCCAGAACTTCGCCTACGGCGTCTGCGGATGCACCGGCGATTGGACGATGGCGTCGTTCGTGGACGAGGCGATCGGGCGTATCCGAACGCAGGTCGGCGACGGCCGCGTGGTGTGCGGGCTGAGCGGGGGAGTCGACTCGACCGTTGCGGCGCTCCTCGTCCACCGGGCGATCGGCGATCGGCTGACGTGCATCTTCGTCGACAACGGCGTGCTCCGTCAGGACGAGGCGCAGCAAATCCGGAAGCGCTTCGAACGGCTGAAACTTCCGCTGGTGTTCGCCGACCGGGCGGATCTCTTCCTGGATCGCCTGGCCGGCGTGACCGATCCCGAGCAGAAGCGCAAGATCATCGGCGCGACGTTCATCGACGTGTTCGAGGCCGAGGCGGTCGCGTTAGGGGCGGTGGATTTCCTGGCGCAAGGCACGCTCTATCCGGACGTGATCGAATCGGTGTCGATTGTCGGGCAGTCGGCGCTCATCAAGAGCCACCACAACGTCGGCGGATTGCCCGAACGCATGCGCATGAAGCTCGTGGAGCCGCTGCGCGAGCTCTTCAAGGACGAGGTCCGCGAAGTGGGCCGTCAGCTCGGTCTCGAGGAGGAGTTCGTCGTCCGCCAGCCGTTCCCGGGGCCGGGGCTGGCCGTCAGGATTCTCGGCGAAGTGACGAGGCCGAGGCTGGAGCTGTTGAGGCGCGCCGACGCGATTGTGGCGGAGGAAGTGCGACGGGAGGGCTGGTACAGGCGACTGTGGCAGAGCTTCGCAGTCCTCCTCCCGGTGCAGAGCGTTGGTGTGATGGGCGACGAGCGAACCTACGAGTACACCGCGGCCATCCGGGCCGTGGAAAGCCGCGACGGCATGACCGCCGACTGGGCACGGCTGCCGCACGATCTCCTCGCCCGCATCTCCTCGCGCATCGTCAACGAAGTGCGCGGCATCAACCGGGTGGTGTACGACATCAGCTCGAAGCCGCCGTCCACCATCGAGTGGGAATGACGCGTGGCTGATTTCGTCCACCTCCACCTGCACACCGAGTTCTCGCTGCTCGACGGCGCCTGCCGGATCGACGAACTGCTGGACCAGGCGGTCAGGCTCAAGATGCCGGCGATTGCGGTGACCGAGCACGGCAACATGTTCTCGTCGGTGATTTTCCACGACCACGCGCGGGCGCGCGGGCTGAACCCCATCCTCGGGTGCGAGGTCTACGTGGCGCCCGAGAGCCGGCTGACGAAGAGCGGAAACCCTGGCGCGACGCAGAACCACCTGGTGCTGCTGGCCGAGACGCTCGAGGGGTACCACAACCTGATCAAGCTCGTGTCGGCGGGCTACACCGAGGGGTTCTACTACAAGCCGCGTATCGACAAGGCGCTCCTGGCGCAGCATTCCAAGGGCCTCATTGGCCTGAGCAGCTGCCTGAAGGGAGAGGTGGCTGAGGGGATCACCCACCAGCAGAATCGGAAGGCGGTCGAAGCCGCGGCCGCGTACCGCGACATCCTGGGGCCCGGCAACTTCTTCCTCGAGATGCAGTGGCACGGCATCGAGGATCAGCGGGCGGTCAATTCGGGCCTGCCGGCGATCGCGCGCGATCTCGGGCTCCCGCTCGTGTGCACCAACGACGTGCACTACCTGCGCGAGAGCGATGCGCACCCGCACGACGTGCTGCTCTGCATCGGGACCGGGAAGGCCTTCAGCGATACCAAGCGTCTCCGGTACGACGCCACGCAGTTCTTCCTGAAGACGGCCGACGAGATGGCCGAGGTGTTCAAGGACTTTCCCCAGGCGCTTGCCAGCACGGCCCGCATCGCGGAACGCTGCAATGTCCGGCTGGCCGAGGGCGAGAACTTTCTTCCGAACTTCGACGTGCCAGCGCCGTTCACGCTCGACGAGTACTTCGAGCACGTGGTGCGTCAGGGTTTCGACGAACGGCTGGCCCGGCTGAAGCACCTCGCTTCGACGGGCAGCCCTGCGTCACACGATCGACGAGTACGAGCGGCGGCTCTCGTACGAGATCGACATGATCAAGCGGATGAAGTACCCGGGTACTTCCTGATCGTCTGGGACTTCATCCGCTACGCGCGCGAGCAGGGCATCCCGGTCGGGCCCGGGCGCGGCTCGGCCGCGGGCAGCCTCGTGGCCTACTCCCTGCGCATCACCGACGTCGACCCCATCGACTTCGATCTCATCTTCGAGCGCTTTCTGAACCCCGAGCGCGTCTCGCTGCCCGATATCGACATCGACTTCTGCGAGCGGCGCCGCGGGGAAGTGATCGAGTACGTCACGCGGAAATACGGGCGCGAGAACGTTGCCCAGATCATCACGTTCGGGACCATGAAGGCGAAGGCCGTCGTTCGCGACGTGGGGCGCGTGCTGGAGATGCCCTTCGGCGAGGTCGACAAGGTCGCGAAGCTGATTCCGCCGGCGCTCGACATGACGCTCGACAAGGCGCTCGAGGAGAGCGCCGCGCTCAAGGAGCTCGAAGCGAGCGATCCCAAGGTCAAGGAACTCCTTGGCGTGGCCCGGCGGCTCGAGGGCATGACGAGGCACGCCTCGGTTCACGCTGCCGGTGTGGTGATTGCGCCGAAAGCCATCACCGAATACGCGCCTCTCTACAAGGGCGCGCGCGACGAAATCACGACGCAGTGGTCCATGAAGGAGATCGAGCGCATCGGCCTCCTGAAGATGGACTTCCTGGGCCTCAGCACGCTCACGCTGATCTTCGATGCGATCCAGGAGATCAAGCGGACCACCGGCGTCGTGCTCGACATCGATACGATTCCGCTCGACGATCCCAAGACATACCAGATCTTCCAGGATGGCCAGACCTACGGCATCTTCCAGTTCGAGAGCAGCGGCATGCGCGACATTCTGCGCAAGGCCAAGCCGCAGCGGCTGGACGACCTCATCGCGCTGAACGCGCTGTACCGACCCGGGCCGCTCAGAAGCGGGATGGTCGACGACTTCATCGCGAGAAAACAGGGCAGGACGGAGGTCAAGTACGAGCTCCCCGAGCTCGAGCCGATCCTGTCCGACACGTACGGCGTCATCGCCTACCAGGAACAGGTGATGCGCATCTCGAACGTGCTGGCGGGCTTCAGCCTCGGCGAAGCGGACCTCCTGCGCAAGGCCATGGGCAAGAAGAACGCCGAGGTCATGGCCAAGATGCGCGGCAAGTTCGTGGAGGGAGCGAGGAAGCAGAAGATCAACGAGAAGAAGGCCGCGCACATTTTCGACCTGATGGAGCACTTCGCCGGCTACGGGTTCAACAAGTCGCACTCGACCGCGTATGCGTTCCTCGCCTACCAGACGGCCTACCTCAAGGCCAACTACCCGTGGCATTTTGCCGCGGCGCTGCTCACCATCGAGGCCCAGAACACCGACAAGCTGGCGGTCTATCTCGGCGAGTGCCGCGAGCGCGGCGTGCCGGTGCTGCCGCCGGACATCAACGAGAGCCAGCTCCCGTTCACGGTATCCGACCGCGGCGTGCGCTTCGGCCTCACGGCCATCAAGAACGTCGGGCGAGGGGGCGATCGAGTCGCTGCTCCAGGTGCGGGCGACGCTTGGCGGTCGCGTGCGGTCGCTCCACGAGCTCTGCGAGGATCTGGACCTGCGGCTCGTCAACAAGCGGGTCTTCGAGAGTCTCGTCAAGGCCGGCGCGTTCGATTCGCTCGCCGCGGACGATCCCGCGCTGGCCGGGCTCCCGTCGCGGCAGCTTCGACCCCGGCTGTTTGCGGCGATTGACCTGGCCTGTGAGCACGGGACCAGGCACCAGCGCGACAAGGAGGGCGGACAGGCGCAGCTCTTCGGCTTTGGCGGCGAGCCGTCGGACGGCCCCGACGCGTCCGCGATGGGACGCGTGGCCCTGCCGAATGCGCCCGCCTGGTCGGAGACCGAGCAGCTGAACTACGAGAAGGAAACGCTCGGACTGTACTGGAGTGGCCATCCGGTCGACCGCTACGCCGACCAGCTGCGGGCGTTCGGCGCCAGGCCCACCACCGAACTCGCCGACCAGCCAGTGTCCGGATGCGCGCGGAGACGGCTGGGGCCCTGGCGGGCCCAAGCCGATCGAGCCCGACACCAGCATCGGCGGCATCGTCGCGGCGTGCCGGCAGCTCAAGACCCGGAAGGGCGATCGCATGGCCGTGTTCACCCTGGAGGACGCGCAGGGCGGCGTCGAAGTCATCGCCTTCCCTGAGGTCTACCAGCGATCGGCGAGCCTCATCGAGAGCGGCACGATGATCCTCGTGCGCGGCAAGCTCGAGCGGGACGACGAGACGGTCCGCGTGCTGGCGTCGGAGATCATCCCGATCGAAGGCGTGCGGGAACGGCTCGCACGCGAGGTCGCCATCCGCGTGAGGCTGCCCGCTGGAACGCGGCTGTTCGAGGCGCTCGGCGAAATCTTTTCGAGGCACCGGGGGGATCGTCGTGTCTCGTTCGAAATGGAGCTGCGACGGCCGGCGCCTCAAGGTGACGGCCGACGTGTCGTCCCAGATCCGGGTGCGGCCCTCGTCCACGCTCGATCGCCGAAGTGGAGCAGATGGTGGGAGCCGGCGCGGTCTCGCGGTCTGCGCGTGAGCCGACAGTCGAGACGCACGCACCGTTATGCAGACCGAAACCCTCGATTTCGAAGAGCCGATTGCCGGGCTTCTGGCAGAGTGGAGGCGCTCGAGGCACTGCCGCGCACCGATGCGCGCGATCGGGAGGTCGCGCGCTGCAGCGGCAGCTCGAGGCGACCCGGGCCGGGCTGTACAGAGACCTCACGCCGTGGCAGCGCGTGATGGTCGCCCGTCACCCGAATCGGCCGGGTCTCGAGGACTTCCTCGACGCGGCTCTTCCCGGACTTCACCGAGATTCACGGCGATCGTCGCTTCGCCGACGACCACGCGCTGATCGCCGGGTTTGCCGTCTTTCACGAGCAGCCGGTGCTGGTCGTCGGGCACGTCAAGGGCAGGGACACCAAGGAGAAGATCTTCGCAACTTCGGCTACGCCCGTCCGGAGGGATACCGGAAGGCGCTGCGCGCGATGCGCCTGGCCGAGAAGTTCGGCCGCCCCGATCATCGTGTTTGTCGACACACCCGCCGCATACCCTGGGATCGAGTCCGAAGAACGCGGCGTGGCCGAGGCGATTGCCGTGAACCTCCGCGACATGATGATGCTCGACACGCCGATCGTCGTGCTCGTCAGCGGCGAGGGCGGGAGCGGCGGCGCGCTCGGCATCGCCGTCGGCGATCGAGTGTTGATGCAGGAGTTCGCCATCTACAGCGTGATTCCGCCCGAGGGCTGCGCCGCCATCCTCTGGCGCGACCCGACGAAGAAGGTCGAGGCGGCCGCTGCGCTCAAGCTCACGGCGCCGGATCTCCTCAGCGACAGGAATCATCGACGAGATCGTCGCCGAGCCGATGGGCGGCGCCCACACCGACCCGACGGCTGCCGCGCGGCTGGTCGACGCCGCGATCCTCCGTGCGCTCGCCGAGGCGGCCGCCATCGACAGCGACACGCGCCTCGCGCGGCGATACGAGAAGTTCCGGAACATGGGCCGAGACTTCGTCGGGCACGACCCCTCCCCGACCACCAGGAGACCCGGCGCCATCGACGTCGTGTCGGACGACGACGACTGGGCGAAGCCTGATGGCCGTCGCGCCGCCCCGCTGGGAGCACCTGCCGTGCGACGAGAGCGGCGGCGAACACGCTCTCCTCCGCCCTCGGGATTGCGCCCGGTCGTTGCGCGCCTGCTCTGCCAGCGTGGTCTCGGCGATCCGGAGGCGGCGCACCGCTTTCTCCATCCGTCGCTCGACCAGCTGCACGACCCGATGCTGCTCGCCGACATGCCCAAGGCCGTCGAGCGGATCCGCGAGGCCGTCGCACGGAAGGAGCGCATCGCCATTCACGGCGATTACGACGTCGACGGCATCACGTCGACGGTCATCCTGCGCCGTGCGCTCGAACTGCAGGGCGCCGATGTGATCCATTTCATCCCTGACCGGCTCAAGGACGGGTACGGGCTCCAGCCAGCGGCGATCGACCGCCTGCACGCGGACGGCGTGTCGCTCGTCGTGTCGGTCGACTGCGGCATCCGCGGCGCGGAGGCGGCACGCCGTGCGCGAGAGCTGGGCGTCGATCTCGTCGTGACCGACCATCATGAGCCCGACACGGAACTGCCACCGGCGTTCGCCGTCATCAACCCGAAGCGCCACGATTGCACGTATCCGGACAAACACCTGGCCGGTGTCGGCGTGGCGCTCAAGCTCGTGCACGCGATGTGTCGACAGGCGGGCCACGAGAGCTTGCTGCCGGGTTTCGTCAAGATCGCGGCGATCGGCACGCTGGCCGACGTCGTGCCGCTGGTCGGCGAGAACCGCGTCATTGCGAAGCTCGGCCTCGACCAGCTGTCGCGCGGGCCCCACAAGGTCGGCCTCCGGTCGTTGCTGGACGTCGCAGGGCTGACGGGCAAGGCCATCGACAGCTATCACATCTCGTTCATGCTCGCGCCGCGCGTGAACGCCGCGGGACGCATGAGCACTCCGGACATCGCGACGCGCCTGCTGCTGGCGAGCGACGAGTCGATGGCCGAGGAAGCCAGGGCGCTGGCCCTGCAGCTCGACGGAGAGAACGTCGAGCGCCAGGAGGAAGAGGCCGGCATCCTCGCCGCCGCGAAGAAGGTCGTCCAGACCGATCCCGAAGTGGGCGCGCGGTCCGTGCTGGTCGTCGCCGGCGAAGGCTGGCACCGCGGCGTCATCGGCATCGTCGCGTCCAAGCTCGTCGATGCGTTCCATCGACCGGCGATCGTGCTGTCGATTGACGACGATGGAACGGCGCATGGGTCGTGCCGGAGCATTCCTGGCTTCGACATGCTGGGGGCGCTCGAACGCTGCGCGCGATCTGTTCATCCGGTTCGGCGGTCACCGGCAGGCGGCCGGCCTGACCCTGGACGTCGGCGAGGATTCGGCGAGCTGCGGGCGGGAGTCAACGACGTGGCCGACGAAACGCTCGGACCGGATGACCTGATGCCCCGGCTCAGGATCGACGGCGACCTGGACTTTCGGAGCATCACCGGCGACGTCGCCTCAGGCGTGGCCGTCTCTGGCGCCGTTTGGCGCCGGGAATCCGAGACCGATCTTTGCGACGCGCGGCGTCGAGATCGTCGACGGTCCACGCAAGCTCAAGGAGACGCCACCTCAAGATGGCCCTCGCAGGACGGACGCATCTTTCGCGCGGTCGCCTGGCGGGCGGCCGAGCGCCACGAGTACGTGGACCGAGCATCGCACGGCGCTCGACGTGGCCTTCTCGCTCGATCAGAACCAGTACAATGGCGAGACGTACGTCGAGCTCACCCTGGCCGATATCCGGGGGAACAGCGGCTAGATTGCAGGATGGCAGGCCTGCAGGATTGCAGGACGGCCTGCTGCTGCCTCGGACATGACGGCCATGACCTGGCAGCGAAGCGCGCGTGTGCTCATCGCTGTAGGGGCGGTTGGTTTTGCCGGCGTGCTCGCGTACAGCTTCCGGCCCAGGCCCGCACCGCCCGCCCAGCCACTCTCGGCGCCACCGATCCCAACGCCCTCGTGGAGAGCTCCGGCGGCAGCACGCAGCGCTTCAACCTGAACAAGGAGGAAGTGCGCGTCGAGTACGAGCGTCAGCTCACCTACGCGAACGGGTCGTCCAAGCTGGAGCAGGTGACCGTCACGACCCAACGCGCCGGCGGCCGCACGTTCGTCATCAAGGGGCGACAGGCCGAAGTGGCGCAGGGCGACTCGCAGATCGTGCTGAACGGCGACGTCGTGTTGACGGCAGACGACGGCCTGGAGGTGAAGACTGACCGGGCGACGTATTCGCAGAACGACGGCGTGGTGAGAGCCGAAGGTCCGGTGGCGTTCCGCCGGGGCCGGACGGTCGGCTCAGGCGTCGGACTGCACTACACCCAGCAGAGCGACACGCTGCATATCCTGAGTCAGGTCGTGGTCGACGTGAGCGGCGATCCCGGCGAGGGACAGGTTGGGAACGCCACACACATCACGTCAGGTGCGGCGCAGTTCGCACGCCGGGAGCACCTTCTCCGGTTCGAGGGCCGCATGCACGCCGAGCGCGGAGGGCAGGTGATTGACGCCGACCTCGGCATCGCGCGCCTGACAGCGGACGAGGAGCGGCTCGAGACGATGGAGTTGCGGGGCAACTCGAGGATCGTCGGGGCGCCGAGCGCAGCCGGCGGCCTCGAGCGCATGACGGGGCGGGACATCGATCTCACATACGGCCCCGACGGCCAGACTATTCAACGCGCGGTCGTGACGGGGGAGAGCGTGCTGAGCCTCTCAGGCGCGCGGGGTACCGCCGGGCGCCGGATCGAGGCCGCCACAATCGACATCACATTGGCGGCAGACGGGTCAACGCCCACGGGGCTCGCGGCCAGGCAGAACGTGCAGTTCACGCTGCCGGGGTCGGACGCGGGGGGCTCCGGCTCGCGCGTGATTCGTTCGCAGGCCTTCGACAGCCGGGGCGACGCCGAGCACGGGCTGACGAGCGGCCGGTTCGCGGGCGACGTCCAGTACCGGGAGCAGGGCGCCAGCCAGGCGGGGCAGGGCACGCCGGATCGCCAGGCCCGATCGGCCACCCTCGACGTCGAGCTTGGCGCCGGCATGGCGTCGATCGACGAGGCCCGCTTCGCCCGCAACGTCCGGTTCGACGAGGGCGCAATGTCGGCGACCGCTGCCGCCGCAACCTACCTGCTAGGCCCCGGCACCCTGGCGCTCTCAGGCTCCGAGCCAGGCGCCCCGCGCCCCCATCTGGTCAACGAGCGGCTCACGGTGGATGCCGCGCGCATCGATATCGTCCTCGCGGGCCCCCAGGTGACCGCGGTCGGCGCGGTCGCCAGCGAGTTGAAGCCCGCGAAGAAGGAGGCGGGCACGGAGGCCGTCATGCCCTCGATGCTCGACGGTGACCAGCCCGTCTCGGTCTCGGCCGAGCGCCTGGTGTACGACGGCGCGGCCGGCCGCGCGACCTACACGGGCAACGCGTTGCTCTGGCAGGGCGACACGTCGATCAAAGGCGCCTCGTTGCGGCTGGACGAAAAGACCGGCGATCTCGTGGGCACCAGCGTCGAGGGCAGCCCCGTGGTCACCACTTCCGCCTTCGATCAGAAGGAGAAGGACGGCAAGGTCACGCGCGCGCGGTCGATTACCACGGCGAAGGACTTCCTCTACGAGGAGGCCCTGCGCCGGGCGACGTACACGGGCGACGGCCATATGAGCGGCCCGCAGGGCGACCTGACGGCCGCCCGAATCGAGCTCTACCTGAAGCCGGCCGGAGACGAGCTCGAACGCGCCGAGGGGTACGATTCCGTAACGCTCGTCGAGAAGAACCGCAAGACGACTGGCAGCCGCATGACCTATTTCAGCGCGGACCAGCGGTACGTGATGACCGGGACGCCGGTCACCATCACCGACGAATGCGGGCGCGAAACGACCGGCCGCACGTTGACCTTCTTTCAGGCCACCGATAGGATCGTCGTCGACGGCAACCAGGAAATGCGGACACAAACACGGGGCGGCGGCTCGAATTGCAAGTGAATGGCGACGCTCCGGACGTTTGACCTGACCAAGTCGTACGGCGGCCGCACCGTCGTGCGCGGCGTGAACCTGGAGCTGGCGTCGGGCGAGATCGTCGGCCTCCTCGGCCCCAACGGCGCCGGCAAGACCACCACCTTCTACATGACCGTCGGCTTGACCGCCCCCGACTCGGGGCGGGTGGAGCTGGACGGCCTGGACGTGACCAACGACGCGATGTACGTGCGGGCGCGCAAGGGCATCGGGTATCTGCCTCAGGAAGCGTCCATCTTCCGCGGGCTGACGGTGGAGCAGAACATCCTGGCCATCCTCGAAACGATGGACATGGCCGCGGAGGCGCGCCGCGACAGGCTTCGGGAACTGCTCGCCGAGCTGAATCTCACCCCGCTGGCGCACGCCAAGGCCTACACGCTGTCGGGGGGCGAGCGCCGGCGGGCCGAAATCACCCGGGCCCTCGTGATCGCGCCCGAAGTTCATCCTTCTCGACGAGCCCTTCGCCGGCATCGACCCGATAGCGGTGACCGACATCCAGAAGATCATCTTCCACCTGCGCGACCGCGGCATCGGCATCCTCATCACGGACCACAACGTGCGCGAGACGCTGCGCATCACGGACCGCGCCTACATCGTGCACGGCGGGATCATCGTCAAGAGCGGCACCCCGGCCTCCCTGGCCGAGGACGACGAGGTCCGGCGGATTTATCTCGGGGCCGAGTTCCGATTGGACTAGAATAAAGGGCCTGGGAATTGCATCCGCCGGGTCGCTTTCGTGGAGAGCGATGGCCGGCATGTGTGCAGTTCTGGCTACTAAACTGTTCTGATCGAGCGACTTAGGCGGCGCCGACGTCTCAATGGGTATCCAGCAGAAACTTCACACACGGCTTGTCCAGAAGCTGATCCTCACACCGTCTCTGCAGCAGGCAATCAAGCTGCTGCCGATGTCGACGCTCGAGCTCTCGGACCTGCTGAACCAGGAAATGGTCGAGAACCCCATGCTGGAGGAGGTTCCCACCGAAGATCTGCAGCCGGCCGACACGACAGCCACCCCCGAACGGGCGGAGCCCGACCCGCAGGCGAACAAGCCCGAGGCCTGGGACGACCAGGACTACCAGGAGTTCTTCGGCGAGTACCTCGAAGACAGCTACCGGCCCCGGGCGCCCCAGGAGATCAAGGAATTACCCCCGATCGAGAACACCCTCTCCACCTCGAGCTCCCTGTCCGACCACCTGGCCTGGCAGCTCCGGATGCAGACCAGCGAGCCGCTCCTGGTCGATATCGGCCTGGCGATTGTGGGCAACCTGGACGACGATGGGTACCTGGTGGCGTCGTTCGACGAACTGGCGGCGATGGGGCCGTGGAACGTCGCGGATGTGGAAAAGGCGCTTCGGCTGGTCCAGAGCTTCGACCCCGTCGGCGTCGCCTCGCGCGACCTTCAGGAGTGCCTCCAGATTCAGCTCCGGCACATCGGCCTCGAAGGGACGCCGGCCGACAGGATTGTCACCGAGCACCTGCGGCTGCTGCAAAACCATCAGGTCCCCGAGATCGCGCGAAAGCTGGGCCTGACGATCGACGAGCTGAAGGAGCACATCGAGGTCATCAGGAACCTCGATCCGAAGCCCGGCAGCCGGTACAACCCCAACCAGTCGCAGTACGTCATTCCCGACGTCTACGTCCTCAAGGTCGAGGACGAGTACGTCGCCGTGCTGAACGAGGACGGCCTTCCGCAGATGCGCATCTCGCCCGTCTATCGTCGCCTGCTCGACAAGAGCGCGGCCGACAACACGGCCGAGACGCGGGCGTATGTGAAGGACAAGTTCAAGTCGGCGCTGTGGCTCATCAAGTCCGTCGAGCAGCGTCAGAAGACCATCCAGAAGGTCGCCAACAGCATCATCAACTTCCAGCGGGACTTCCTCGATCACGGGATCGAGCACCTCCGGCCGCTGGTGCTGCGGGATGTCGCCAACGACATCAGCATGCACGAGTCGACGGTCAGCCGCGTGGTCACCAACAAGTACATGCACACGCCCCAGGGCGTGTTCGAGATGAAGTACTTCTTCCACAGCGGCATCAACAGCGCCTATGGTGAGAGCGTCTCGTCGGTCACCATCAAGCAGCGCATCCGCAAGATCATCGAGAACGAGGATCCGCGCAAGCCGTTGAGCGACTCCAAGATTGTCAGCATCCTGCAGCGTGAGGGGCTCGACCTGGCGCGGCGGACCATCGCGAAGTACCGCGAGGAGCTCAAGATTCCCACGTCGAACCAGCGGAAGGTGCTCTACTAGGGATCCCCGATCGGGCGCGTCACGCGACTTGCACCCACCGGGACTGACGCATGAGCACACCGTCCGGCGTTGCCGTTCGCACGCTGATCGGGGCGCGTTCCGACGCGCTGGGCCTTGGGCTTCGGCTCCTGGCTGGCAGCGACGGCCTCGATCGCCAGATTACCAGCCCGCACATCCAGAAGACGGGGCTCGCGCTCGCGGGCTTTCACACCTACCTCAAGGCCGGCCGCGTGCTGGTGTTCGGCGAGAGCGAGGTGCGTTATCTCGAAAGCCTCACGCCGCCGGCCCTGGTCGAGGCGACGCGCCTCGCGCTCGCGTGCGACGTGCCTTGCGTGCTCATCACCGGCGGGTTTCGTCCGGCCGACGCGCTTGTGATCGAAGCCGAACGCCTGCGGGTTCCGTTGCTTCAGACGGCAGTCGGAACACCAGCCGCCATCGCCAAGCTCAGTTCCCTGCTCGAAGACCACCTGGCCGAGCGCGAGACCATTCACGCGGTGCTGATGGACATTCTGGGGCTCGGCGTGCTCATCGCCGGGGAGAGCGGCATCGGCAAGAGCGAGTGCGCCCTCGATCTCATCGTGCGCGGTCACCGGCTGGTGGCTGACGACACCGTCGAGGTCAGGCGGCGCGCCGAGACCTTGCTCATCGGCACGTGCCCCGAGCTGACGCAGCATCATATGGAGCTGCGCGGCCTTGGCGTGATCAATGTGAAGGACCTGTTCGGCATCGCGTCGACGCGTTCGTCGAAGCGCATCGAGCTCGTCGTGAGGCTCGAACGGTGGGACGAGACGCGGGAGTACGAGCGGCTCGGGATCGACGATGTCTTCGATACGATCCTGGGGCTCAAAGTGCCGCTGGTGCACATGCCCGTGGCGCCGGGGCGGAACATTGCGATTCTCGTCGAGGTGGCCGCCAGGAACCAGCTGCTGCGTGCACGCGGACGCCATCCGGCGCGCGAGCTCGCCGAGAGGCTCGACGATCGGCTGCGGCGGGGCGATGATGAGGGGGAACAGGAAGACGAATGACCAGGACGCGCGTGAACCGCAGGTCGACCGCTCCACGGCGCACGACGAGGAGCGGCACCCCGTTTATCGTGCTGACCGGCCTCTCCGGCTCGGGTAAATCACAGGCGATCCGGGCCCTCGAGGACCTGGGCTACTTCTGCGTCGACAACCTCCCCACGACGCTGATTCCGACGCTGGCAACGCTCTTCGTACGCGGCGGCGAGATCGAGAAGGTGGCGATTGTCGTGGACGTGCGGGAAGGGAACTTTCTCTCGGCGTTTCCGCGGGTGCTGGCCCGCCTGCGGAGCATGCGCGGGCTCAACCCGGTGCTCATCTTCCTCGAGGCGAGCAACGCGGCCCTCGTCCGGCGGTTCAGCGAAACGCGCCGGCCGCATCCGCTCGCCCGCGACCGGTCGGCAACCGAGGGGATCCGAGACGAGCGCGAGCGGCTGACGGCAATCCGCGACCTGGCCGACGAGATCGTCGACACGTCCGACATGAACGTCCACGAGCTGAGGCAGTTCTTCATGGGACTGTCACGGGACCGGACGCGCGCGCGCCTCGTGGTCACGCTGCTCAGCTTCGGGTTCAAGCACGGTGTGCCCGTGGACGCGGACATCATGTTCGACGTCAGGTGCCTCCCGAACCCGCATTTCGTGCCGGCACTCAGGCGCCGGACCGGCCGCGACCGCGCCGTGAGCCTCTTCCTGGAACGCGACCCGGTGACGCGGGCCTTCATGGACCGGCTGCAGGACTACCTGGCGTTCGTGCTCCCGTACTACGTGTCGGAGGGCAAGAGCTACCTGACGGTGGCGGTTGGATGCACCGGCGGGCGCCATCGCTCGGTGATGATTGCCGAACGTCTGAAAAAGGGGCTCTCCGGCACCAAGGACATCACGGCACGGGTCAGGCATCGGGATATAGGGCATTCATGAAATTGGGAATTGGGAATTAGGAATTTGGAATTCGTCGTCTGGCGTGCGGAAGCCAGGAGCCCGGAGGCGGGAGTAAGATTACAAGATCATGATCGGCGTTGTGGTCGTGACGCACGGGCAACTGGCGACCGAGCTGGTCAACTCGGCCGAGATGATCGTCGGCGATCTGCCGCAGTTCACGGCGGTGTCCATCGGCTGGCATGACGAAGTGAACGACGCCCGCGAGGACATCGCGGAGGCCATCGAACGCGTCCGGGGCGAGGAAGGCGTCTTGCTGCTGACCGACATGTTCGGGGGCACCCCGTCCAACCTGGGCATGACGTTTCTGGAGACCGATCGCCTCGAGGTCATCACCGGCGTCAACCTGCCGATGCTCATCAAGCTGGCATCACTCCGCAGCTCGAAGGATCTGGTCGGAGTGGCCCGAGAAATGCGCGACCACGGGCGCAACGCGATCTGGGTGGCGTCGGATCTGCTGCGCGGGGAGAAGCCGGGCGCATGATCGCGCGGACCGTCGTCGTCGTCAACCAGCTCGGCATGCACGCGAGGGCCGCCGCCAAGTTCGTGCACGTGGCCAGCCGGTTCGGGGCGGCCGTGAAGGTGTCGCGACAGGGACGGGAAATGGACGGCAAGAGCATCATGGGGCTGCTGCTCCTGGCCGCCTCGCGCGGCTCCAGGATCACGATCACGGCCGATGGACCGGACGCACAAGCGGCAGTCGACGCGCTGGCGACCCTTGTCGAGTCCGGGTTCGGAGAGGATGTATGCAGCATCTGACGGGCATCGGGGTGTCGCCCGGCATCGTGTCCGGCCGGGCGGTCATCCTCAAGCTTCGCGCACGGGTCTTGCGGTACCAGCTGGCGTCCGCCCGGGTGGCCGACGAGCTGGCGCGCCTCGAGACCAGCCGCACGCGGGCCCGCGAACAACTGGTGGACATCCGGGCGAGGCTGCTCCGGCGGCGGGGCAGCGAGCTGGCGGCGCTCTTCGATGCACAGCTGCTCATGCTGGACGACCCGATGCTCGTGCCGCGAGCCGCTGAACTCGTGCGCGAGCAGCGCGTCAATGCCGAGTGGGCGCTCCACCAGGTGTTCCAGGAGTTCAGCGCGGTCTTCGACGAAGTGGCGGATCCCTACCTCAGCGAGCGGAAGGGCGACGTGGCGGACCTGGTGGGCCGGCTGCGGATGAACCTCCGGCACGACCTGGTGTCGCCACGCGACCTCCTCAAGGACGTGCAGGACGCATCGGTGCTCATCGCCGACGAGCTCACGCCTTCGCTGGCAGCGCAGGTGGACTGGACGAAGATCCGCGGGTTTGCCACCGACGCCGGCAGCCGCACGTACCACACGGCCATTCTGGCGCGCTCGCTCGAAGTGCCGGTCGTCGTGGGTCTCCACGACGCCAGCAGCCGCATTCCGGCTGGCGCCCTGGTGGTCATCGACGGCGGGGCCAGCGAGGTCGTCGTGGACCCGAGCCCGGACTTGCTGGCGCAGGCCAGCCGCAGCGTCGAGGATCGACGGCCGGTCGGGCGGACCCTCGACGCGCCGGAACGCGCGGCGGTCGCCACGGCAGACGGCGTCCACATCCGTCTCGATGCCAACATCGAGTTTCCCGACGACCTGGCCGCAGCGCGGTACGCCGGAGCGGAAGGGATCGGCCTCTATCGCTCCGAGTTCCTGTTGAGCGCCGGACCGGACGGCGCCGTCGCTGACGAGGACGCCCAGTACCAGGTCTACCGGGACATGCTGGAGGGCATGTCGCCCGGCCCGGTCACGGTGCGCACCTTCGACGTGGACGAGGAACAACTGGCCGAGCAGCGGGCCGTGTCAGCTGAGGGCGCCTGGGACGCGGAGCGCCTCGAAGGCATCAGCCGCCAGGGTCTTCGCGGGTTGCGGCTCAGCCTCGCCCGGCCCGATCTGTTCAAGACGCAGCTTCGCGCGCTCTACCGCGCGTCGCCTCATGGGGCGTTGCGCATCCTCTTTCCGTTCGTGTCCGGCGTGGAGCAGGTGCGCGAGGCCCGGCGGCTGGCCACCGAGGTCCAGGCCGAACTGTCACGGCAGGGCGAGCCGGTGGCGAAGGTGCCCGTCGGCGTCATGATCGAGATTCCCGCCGCGGCCTACACCGCAGACTTCCTCGCGAGGGAAGTGGACTTCTTCACCATCGGCACCAACGATCTGATTCAGTACTGTCTGGCGGTCGATCGAGCAGACGATCGCGTGTCGCGGCTGTACGAGCCGCTGCATCCGGCCATCTTGCGCGTCATCGTGATGGTCCGGCGCGCTGCGGCGCGGCACAGGATTCCGGTGTCGCTCTGCGGCGAGATGGCTTCGGACCCGCGCTGCTGACGCTGCTGGTCGGCCTCGGCCTCACCGAGTTCAGCATGACACCGGGCGCCATTGGCGTCGCCAAGACAGGTCCTGAGCGAGGTCCGCGCGACGACCTGCGGGCCCTGGCGCGGCGGGTGCTGCGCCTGCCGACGGTGGACGAGATCGAGCAGGCGCTGCTCGAGGCCATATCGGGTTCCGTCCGGTCTGCCCGCGGGGCACCGACCAGGGTGGACGTGTAACAGACGCAGAAGAGAAGGGGAGTCGGAGTGAGCGGCGATATTACGCGTGTCGAGAAGCCCTGGGGCTACGAACTGCACTGGGCGAAGACGGACCGGTACGTCGGCAAGCTCATCCACGTGAACGCCGGCCATGCCTTGAGCCTTCAGTACCACAACCTGAAGGACGAGACGATCTACCTGCAGTCGGGCAAGCTGCTCTTCGAGATTCAGGAGGGCGGCGAGCTCGTCAAGCGCGAGATGCAGCCCGGCGAGCGCGTGCACATCACGCCGAAGACCATCCACCGCATGACGGCGATCGAGGACAGCGACATCTTCGAGGTGTCGACGCCGGAACTTCACGACGTCGTCCGGCTCGAGGATCGCTACGGGCGGAAGAGACACGTAGCGGAAGCGCTAGAACGGGATATCGTCGTCGGTCAACGGCTCGGAGATGTCGGGGCCCGGGGCGTGCCCTGGTCCGGGATCGCCGCCGCGGTCGATCGACTGCGCCGCGGCCGCCGCCTCCGCCGAGCAGCACGATGCGGTCGCCGCGAATCTCGGTGGTGTAGCGCTTGTTGCCGTCCTTGTCGTCCCACTGCCGCGTCTGCAGACGACCCTCGACGTAGATCTGCTTGCCCTTGGTCAGGTACTCGGCCAGCGATTCCGCGGACTTGCCCCACAGCACGACGCGGTGCCACTCGGTCTTTTCCTGGCGCTGGCCGCCCTTGTCGTTCCACACCTCGGTCGTGGCCATGTTGAGCGTGGCCACCGCGGCGCCGCCAGGCGTGTAGCGCAGCTCGGCGTCGCGCCCGAGATTGCCGACCAGAATCACTTTGTTGACGCTGCCCATAAGCCCGCCATTCTACATCGTCTGCGGCAGCGGCAGCGCGGTCCGGGTCATCGGCTCACGGCGGCTGCGCTGTCGATTTTTCGAGACTCTGGCGCGCCAGCGTCGCCTCTGCGGTGTCCGGGTACGTCTTGACGACGTACTCGCACGCGGCCCGCGCCTCGGCCGTGCGCTCGCAGGTTCTCGAGCGCCTGGGCCCTTGCGGTCGTACGCCGTCGGCGAGTGTGTCGGCCTTCGGGATAGGTGCGGATCGCCATGTCGCAGGCCTCGACCGCCTTGTCGTTCTTGCCGTCGTGCAGGTACGAAGTCGCCGATGTGAACCTGCGCGTCGTCGGCCTGTTCGGACCGCGGAAACTCTTGATGTAGGACTCGAAGCCGATGCACCGCGAGGTCGTACTGCCCGGCGGCGTAGTCGGCGAACGCCATGTCCCAGAGCTCTGGTCGGCGACATGCCCGTGACCGGCGTGCCGGTCCGCGCCGGCGGCGCCGGCGGTGCGGCGACCGGAGGCGTTGTCGCGGCGGCGTCCCGTCGGCGGAGCGCCCGGCGCCGTGGCGTCGGCGACCACGGCCGGGGGCGGCGCGATGTTGATCTCCATCACGGACTGCCGCAGCGCGTCGACTTCCTGCGTCGAGCGATCCGATGCGCACGTTGTTGTCGTCGATCTTCTCGCGCACCACGCGCAGGTCGTTCGCCAGCGTGTCGACGACCAGCTTCTGATCGGCGAACGCCTTGCGGGTCGCGTCGGTCTGGCCGTCGAGCCGCGCGTTGACGGCCTTGAGCGCGTCGGTGAGCGACGCCGAGGAGCGTTCTGCAGCTGCTGCGACTGCTCCTGCAGCATGCGGATGTCGGCCATCATCTGCCGGTGTTCTTTGTCGGCGGCGGCCGCCGGCGCGGCGCCAGCGGCCAGCAAGCGCGAGCAGGAACAGGAGCGCAGCGGCAGATTCTGATGCTGCATGGCCTGACTCACTTTGCGGTGATGACGAAATGCGCGCGCCGGTTCTTGGCGAACGCCGCCTCGTCGTGTCCCGGGATCGAACGGAAACTCCTTGCCGTAGCTGACCGTGCGCAGCCGATCGGCCGGAATGCCGAGCGACACGAGATAGGCGCGCGCCGCCACCGCGCGTCGTTCGCCCAGAGCCAGATTGTACTCGGCGGTGCCGCGTTCGTCGCAGTGACCTTCGATGGTCACCGTCCAGGTTGCGATTGCGCTTCAGCACCGCGGCGTTCTCGTCGAGCACCGCCTGGGCCTCCGGCGACACGTCGCTGCTGTCGAGCTCGAAGAAGACCGGCTTCAGCGGCGAGTTGCGGTTCAGGTCGTCGAGCGACGCCGAGGCGATGCCGTCGTCGCGGACCGGCTCGGGCGGCACGACGGTCGGCTCGGCCACCGGCACCGGCGGCGCCGGCGGGCGCGAACCCGCCGTCGTCGTGCCCGCCGGTGGCGTGGGGCGGGTCGGCCGCGCCACCGGCGGCTGCTTGCTGCCGCAAGCCGCCGCCAGGACCACCGTCAACAGGACCGGAACAAAAGCGGCTTTCGCAGACCGCGCGTCGTCTCATCGTGTGCTCCATATCAGCTTCGACTCCAGGCTCCAGGCTTCGGGACGGCAGCTCCAGACTTCAGACTCCAGCCCTCAGCCCGGTCACTTCGACCAGTCCGGCTGGTAGTTGTTGCCGGTCCGCGTGACCTGCCGCAGGTTCTTGCCGTCGCGCGACGATCGTGAAGATCTGCGACTTGCCGGCCCGCGTCGACATGAACGCCATGTGCCGGCCGTTCGGCGCGAAGGCCGGGCTCTCGTTGGTGCCCTCGCCGAAGGTCAGCTGGCGGACCGGTCCGCGTCGCCAGATCGATCACCTTGATGTCGTTGCCCGGGCCCGTTCTCGCGGCGTACGCGATCTCGTTGTACGGCGCCGGCGACCAGGTCGGCCGATCGGCGTACGCCTCGGGCGAGATCCTCTGCGGGGCGCCGAGGCCGTCGGCGCCCATGATGTAGATCTGCGGGCCGCTGCCGCGGTCCGACGTGAACGCGATCTGCGTGCCCGACGGCGACCAGGTCGGCGTGATGTCCGCCGCCGGGTGGTTCGTCAGCCGGCGGACGTTCGAGCCGTCGCGGTTCATCACGTAGATCTCGGAGTTCGCCGTCGCGCGTCGACGTGAAGGCGATGCGCGTGCCGTCCGGCGAGAAGACCGGCAGGCAAGTTCTTGGCGCCGTCCTTGGTCAGCTCCTCGCGCGTGCCCTGGTAGATGTTGGCGATGAAGATGTTCGGCGGGCCGCGGCGGTACGACGTGTAGGCGATCGATCGTCCGTCGGGCGACCACGTCGAGTTGATGTTCAGCGAACGGTTGCGTGGTGACCTGCCGCTGGTTCTCGCCGTCGTAGTCCGAGATGTAGATTTCCTTGACGCTGCGGTTCTCGACCGTGCCGGCCATCCGCTCGCCGTCGTCGGTCGGAGTTGAAGGTCAGCTTCGTGCGCGCGACGCCGCGCAGGCCGCGCTGCTGCTGGTGGATTTCGTCGGCGATCGTGTGCGCGTACAGCCGCGTGTTGGCGATGCCGCCCGGTACTCGCGGCCGAAGGCCGACTGCCGCGTGCGCACGTTGAACAGGCGCACCTCGACGCGGATGCCGGCGTCGGTCTTCTGCACGGTGCCCGACGACGACGCCGTCGGCGTTCAGCTCGCGCCAGCGGTCGAACGGCACGTCGGCCATCGACGTGGCCGCCGGGATCGAGTCGTACGTGTCGCGCGGAATCAGCGCGAACTCGCGCTCGAAGTTGAGGTCGTCCCAGAGGACGCGCCCAATCGTGCGCGCGGCTTCGGCGGTCTCGGCATCCGCCGGGCGTCCGTCGCCCGAGGGCAGCGCGATGAAGTCGGGCACGGCGAAGCGCGGCGCCGCGCCGGCCTCGCCGCTGATCGTCAGCTGGATCTCGCTCGGCTGCTGGGGCGGCGCCGGGACCTGAGCGGGTTGGGCCGCGGGCTGCGCGAGCAGGCCGACGGCCAGAAACGTCAATCCGGCGCTCGAGGCCAGAAACATGGACGGGCGGACCTGTATCATTTTCATTGCTGCGTTACCGCGTGTACTCGAAGGTGAGGCGAACCGTGAGCGTCGGATTCGGGAACGCCGCCGGCAGCGGCGGCAGCTGTCGCGTGACGACCAGCGCGCGTTGCGCCAGGAGATTGTGGGCGGCGTAGCCGCTGGCCTCGACGACCTCGATGGCGGTCAGGGTGCCGTCGCGCTGGATGGTGAACTTCACGATTGCCTGGCCCGCGACCTCGGCCTGCGGGTTCCAGTTCGAGCGGATGCGCTGCACCATCTGCATCAGATAGTCCGGACAGCAGAAATCCCCGACGTCGAGCTGGATGCCGGACCCGCCGCCGCCGCCGCTGGAGAGGCCGAAGCCATGCCCACGGGCGCCGGTCTCAGCAAGAGATGTTCCCTCGGTCACTTGAGCGCCCCTCGTGGGCGTCGTGCCGCGCGCCTCGGTCGGCGCCTGCTTGACCTCGGCCGACCCGCGCCGCGTCGGTGTGCGTTCGGGCACCGGCACGGTCATGGTCGGTGCCACTGCCGCCGGGGCGCGTACCGGCTTCGGGCCGTTTCGGTGCGTCGGGCGGCGTTTCGGCCTGGACGGCCCTGCCGCCGATCTGCGTCATGCCGCCGCTCGTCGGCCCCGGGGTCCCGCTGTCCAGCGAGATCGTCATCACCGTTGGTGCAGCATCGGGAGGCGCGGTCAGCCAGCGAGCCGGCGCGAGGACGATGAGGGCGAGCAGGCCCGCGTGAACGAGCGCGGACACGGCGGCCATCTGCTGGAGGCCGCCCGCCTGCAGGCGTCGATCGCGGAGGACGTCGCTGACCTCGCTCATGAATGGTGATTCCAGGTCACCGTTCGCCCGGCCGCTTCGCCACGAGACCCACCGTGACGACTCCGGCCGCCTTCAGGCGATCGAACACGTCCATCAGTTCCTGAAACTGGACCGTGCCGTCGCCGCGCAGGTAGACCTCCTTGTCGCGAGGTCCGCTCCATGCTCTGCCGGACGCGCTCCTGGAAGACATCGATCCGCACGGCTTCAGTCCCGAGGAACACGGTGCGGGTCTTCCGATAGTCCGCGGGAACGGTCACCTCGATACGGTCGCCGTCGATTTCGGTGGCGCGACGCGACTCGGGCAGGCTCACGTCGATGCCGCGCTGCATCATCGGCGCCGTCACCATGAAGATGATGAGCAGCACGAGCATCACGTCGACGAGCGGGACGACGTTGATCTCGGCGAGCGAGCTCGAGACGCGGCGCCCGCGGCCGCGACGCCCGCCGTGCGAATCCGCCGTTGGCCTGTACTTTCGGCACCTAGGTGAAGTTCCTTTCGGCGATGTTGAGAAACTCCATCGCGAAGTCGTCCATCTCCGAGGCGAACAGCTTCACGCGGTTCGACAGGTGGTTGTAGACATACACCGCCGGAATCGCCGCGACCAGGCCCGCGGCGGTGGCCACGAGCGCCTCGGCAATGCCCGGCGCCACGACGGCCAGGTTGGTCGACCCGCTCTGCCCCGATGCTCTCGAAACGCCGCGATGATGCCCCACACCGTGCCGAACAGCCCGATGAACGGGGCGATGCTCGCCGTGCGTCGCCAGAAACGGTATCTGGCTTTCGAGTTTGTTGACCTCCGACGACGGAGGCCCGCATCAGTGCCCGGTCCACGGCCGCGAGGCTCTTGAGAGTAGGACGAGGCGCGCCGCCCGCGGGTTGGGCGGCGGCATCGGCCGCCTGGCCGCTCTGGCGCAGCTGTGCGGTCAGCTCCGCGTAGCCCGCCTGAAAGAGCCCCACGAGCGGGCTGTCCCCCAGCGACTTGCACACGGCCTGCACCTCCGAGAACTTGTTGCTCCGCCGAAAGACGTCGAGAAAACTGCTCGATTGCCGGGCCGATCGCTGAAACACCACAACTTGTAGAGGATGATGCCCCACGACGCGACCGAGAGAAGCGCGAGGCTCGCGAGCACCGCCTTCGAGAGGAGCGGAGCATCCCTGATGAGCGTGACGATATCGAAACCGGAACCTTCGGGTAGCACCGACATCCTCTGCCTGCAGAAGCAGGGCAAGGAACGTGCCTCCAAGCGTGCGCAAACAACCCTCCGAGACGTCTGCTGTGCGCCGCTGGGACAGCGCGAAGTGCGCAAACTGTATCATGCCGTGAAATCGCTGTCAAACCTATGTTAGGATTGGAGTTCGCGCCTTTCTGATGCTCCGCTTCCTGCGCATCAATCGCCTCGCAGTCATCGACGCCGTCGAGGTCGAGTTCGGGCCAGGCCTGAACGTCCTGACGGGGGAGACCGGCGCCGGCAAGTCCATGCTGGTCGAGGCCGTCGGCCTGCTCCTTGGTGGACGTGCGTCGGCCTGACCTCGTGCGGACAGGCGAGGAGACGGCCACCATCGAGGCCATCTTCGAACGCGATGGCGACGAGACGCTCGTCCGGCGCGAAGTCACCGCGCAGGGGCGCAGCCGCGCGTTCGTCAACGGCGAGCTCGCGACGGCCGGGGCCCTCAAGGCGCTGTCGTCACAGTTGGTCGAGTTGCACGGACAGCACGAACACCACACGCTGCTCGACCCCGCGGCCCACCTGCCTGTCGTCGACGAATTTGGCGGCGCACGACCAACTCCTCCGGGCAGTGGGGGAGGCCTTCGAGCAGAGGCGGGTCGCCCGCGAGGAGCTCGCCCGCCTGCGCAGCCGCGCGGCGGACCGCGACGCCCGGCTCGAGCTCGCGCGGTTTCAGCTTGGCGATCTCGAGAAGGCCGCCCTCGACAGGCCCGACGAGGACGTGGAGCTCGCCGCCTCACGGAAGGTGCTGGCCAGCGCCGAGCGCGTCGAGCGCCTCTGCCAGGAAAGCTACGCGGCGCTGTACGAGCACGACCACTCCGTGCTGGCGGAGCTGAACGGGGTCTGGAAGCGCGTCTCCGAGCTCGCGGCCCTTGACCCGGAGTTCCAGCCGTACCTGGACGCCAGGGACGGCCTCAAGTCGCAGCTCGAGGATCTCGCGCTCTTCCTCCGCCGGTATGCCGACGGCATCGAAGCCTCGCCGGCGCGTCTGCAGCAGATCGAAGAGCGGCTCGCCCTGCTCGAACGTCTCAAGCGAAAGTATGGTCCGACTCTGGGCGACGTGGTCGACAGGCGCGACCGTCTCGCCGCGGAGGTCGCCGACCTCGACGACGGCGCTGGGCGGCTTGCGGCCCTGGAGCGCGACCTTGCCGCCGCCTCGTCGCGCTACCTCGAGGCGGCCAGGACGCTGTCGGCGGCCCGCCGCCGGGTCGCCGAGGCGTTCTCGTCGGCTCTGGTGGCGCTGCTGGCGGAACTGGCCATGGATCGGACGCGGCTCGAGGTGCGGTTCGCCGCCGGATCAGAACAGGACGAGACGCGGTGGACGGCGACCGGACTGGACACCGCCGAGCTGTACTTTTCGCCCAACCCCGGCGAGGACCTGCGGCCGCTGGCGCGCATCGCGTCGGGCGGCGAGCTGTCGCGCGTGATGCTGGCGATCAAGACCCTGACGGCCACCTCCCGCAGCGGGTTCAGTCAGGACGAGGGACGCCCGCCGAGCGGGTCGGCGCCCGGTCTCGTCTTCGACGAGGTCGATGCCGGTATCGGCGGACGGGTGGCCGACGTGGTCGGCGCCAAGCTGCGGGCCCTGGGGTCGGCGTTCCAGGTGCTGTGCATCACCCACCTGCCGCAGATCGCGGCCCGCGCCGATCGGCACTTCCACATCGAGAAGCGCGTGGACCGCGGACGCACCAGGACGAGGGTGACCGCCCTTGACGCCGAGGCGCGCGTGGAGGAGATTGCCCGTATGCTTGGAGGCGCCCACGTGACCGACGCCATCCGGGCGTCCGCCGGCGAGCTGCTGGCGCGCACAGGCGAAAGGCGAAAGCGAAAGGGCGAAAGTCCCCGGGAGCCGGGAACGCCCCGCGAGGTAGAAACGCCGTGGCCCGCAAGTATCTGATCGAAACCTTCGGCTGCCAGATGAACGTCCACGACTCGGAGCGGATGGCGGGGCTGCTCGAGCAGGCGGGCTACGAGCCCACGACCGACGCGGCCGACGCCGACGTGGTCGTCATCAACACGTGCAGCGTCCGCGATCGCGCCGAGCAGCAGCTCTACACGCGCCTCGGCGAGCTCCGGCAGCTGGCGGCCGAGTACGGGCACGATCCGGTGGTGGCGGTGGCCGGCTGCGTCGCGCAGCAGGAAGGCGCGTCGATCCTGAAGCGGTCTCCCGGCACGGCGGACATCGTCCTGGGCACGCAGGCGATCCGCCGGCTGCCCATGCTCATCGAAGACGTCGAACACCAGCACCGCCGGCGCCCGATCGTCGACCTCGACCCCCACGACGACGTGTCGTTCCCGCTGGGGGTGACACGGCGGAACGATCCCGTCAAGGCGTACGTCACCATCATCGAGGGCTGCAACGAGTTCTGCAGCTTCTGCGTCGTGCCGTACACGCGAGGCCACGAGCGCATGCGGCCGAAGCAGGACATCCTCGCGGAGGTCCGCGAGGCGGCCGCCACCGGGCGGCGCGAAGTGCAGCTCCTCGGGCAGATCGTCAACCACTACGACGCGCCCGACGAGCCCGGCTGTGATTTCACCGGGCTGCTCGAGGCCATCCACGAGATTCAGGGCATCGAGCGCATCCGCTTCGCGAGCCCGCACCCGCGCCACGTCTCGCCGCGGTTCCTGGAGGCCATGGCGCGGCTCCCCAAGATTTGCCGCCATCTCCACCTGCCGGTGCAGTCCGGCTCGACGCGGGTGCTCGCGGCGATGCGCCGCCGCTACACGCGCGAGAGCTATCTCGATCTCGTCGGGAGCATTCGCGCGGCCATGCCGGACGTCGCGCTTTCGACCGATATGATCGTCGGGTTCCCAGGCGAGAGCGAGGGCGATTTCGAGGAGACGCTGTCGCTCACGCGGGAGGCGCGGTACCACAGCATGTTCTCGTTCAAGTACTCGCCGCGGCCCAACACGCTCGCGGAGCAGCGGCTGGCCGACGATGTGAGCGAGGACGAGAAGACGCGGCGGATTGTCGCGCTGCAGGCGCTGCAGCGGGAGATTCAGGTGGCGCTGAACGAGGCGCTCGTGGGGCAGACGGTGGAGGTGCTCGTGGACGGCGTGAGCCGGCGGCGCGAGACGGAGCTGTCGGGGCGCACGAGCCAGAACGTCGTGGTGAACGTTCCCGGATCGGCGAGCCTGGTCGGCGCCTCCGTCCGGGTCCGCGTGGAGCGGTCGGGGCCGTACAGTGTGTGGGGTCGGCTGGTTGGCGCGGAGGCCGGCGCGGAGCGCCCGGGGATACACGATGCAGATTGAGATGTCGATCAAGGGGCTGATGGTGGACTCGGTCACCAACATGCCGATCGTGGTCCTGCGCGACAAGACCGGCGTGCGCGTGCTGCCGATCTGGGTCGGGATTTTCGAGGCCAACGCCATCGCCCTCCAGATCGACAACGTGACGACCGCCCGGCCGATGACGCACGACCTGCTGCGCAACGTCATCCACGATCTCAACGCCTCGGTCGAGAAGATCGTCGTCTGCGATCTGCAGGAGAACACGTTCTACGCGCTGATCTACCTGGCGCTGGCCGGCGTGACCGTGACCGTCGATGCGCGGCCGAGCGACGCGCTGGCGCTGGCGCTCAGGACGCGGGCGCCCATCTTCGTCGAGGAATCGGTCATCGAGAACGCGAAGCCGATCGACCTGCCGACCGACAAGCACGACCCCGAGCGCCTCCAGCAGTGGCTCGACAGCCTCGATCCCGACGATTTGGGCAAATACAAGATGTAGTCGCCGCTGCAAACCGGGTTACAATCCTTCCCGGTTTCGCATGATCGTCGCTATCGCCAATCAAAAAGGGGGGGTGGGGAAGACCACCACGGCCATCAACCTGGCGGCCGCCCTGGCGTTGCGAGGCCGCCGCACGCTCCTCATCGATCTCGACCCCCAGGCCAACAGCACGATGTCGTTCGTGGACATGCCGCTCGTCACGCGGAGCGTCTACGACGCCATTGCCGACCCGGCGGTGGCCCTGCAGGACGTCGTGCTGCCGACGTCGGTCGAGAACCTCTTCGTCGCGCCCTCGCGGATCGCCCTCGCCAAGCTCGAGGCGAAGCTGGTGGGGGAGATGGACGCCCATTTCCGCCTCAAGGACAAGCTGGAGCCCATCCTCAAGGACTACCCGCAGGTCGTCATCGACTGCCCGCCGACGCTCGGCCTCTTGACGGTCAACGCGCTCGTGGCGGCCACGCATCTGCTCATCCCGATCCAGTCGTCGTACTTTGCGCTCGAGGGCACCGACGACCTCCTCGAGACGATCGAGAAGGTGCGGGCGCGCCCCAACCCCGCGCTGCGGATTCTGGGCGTCGTCATCACGATGCACGACAAGCGCACGGCGCTCGCGCGGGACATCCGGGCGCAGATCCAGAAGGTGTTCGGCGGCAAGGTGTTCAAGACCGTGATTACCAAGAGCGTGCGCCTGGAGGAGAGCCCGGCGTACAAGGAGTCCATCTTCACGTTCGCGCCGGATTCGACCGGCGCGACCGAGTACTACCGGCTCTGCGAGGAGGTTATCGATCGTGCCTAGACGGGGATTGCCACAGACCCTGACGATGCGCCACGACGAGCACTATGTCGACGCGCTGGCCGCGTCCGCGGGGACGCCGGTCGGGCGGCTGGTGCCGATCGAGCTCATCGATCCGAACCCCAACCAGCCCCGGCAGGTCATGGGCGACCTCTCGGAGCTCATCTCGTCGATCGTCGAGAAGGGGATCATCGAGCCCCTGGTCGTGCGCCAGCGCGGCGACCGCTTCCAGATCATCGCGGGCGAGCGCCGCTACCAGGCGTCGGTGCAGGCGGGGCTGCGGGAGCTGCCCGTCGTCATCCGCGAGGTCGACGACACGGAGGTCATCGAGCTCGCGCTCATCGAGAACCTGCAGCGCAAGGACCTGACGCCGTTCGAGGAGGCGGAAGCGCTGCACGGGCTCGCGGATCGGTGCGGCTACACCCACGAGGATCTGGCGCGCCGGCTGGGGAAGTCCAGGACGTCGGTCACCGAGTCCCTGTCCCTCGCCGGCATGCCGGACGAGGTCCGGAATCTTTGTCGGCTGGCCGACATTTCATCCAAGTCGTTGCTTCTACAGGTAGTTAGGCAGGAAACACCTCAGAAAATGACCGCCCTGGTCGAGAAGATCGCCAGCCAGGGCGGCGCCACCCGCCAGCAGGTGCGCGAGGCGACGGCCAAGCCGAAGGCCGGCCGCCCGAAGCACTATGTCTTTGCCTTCAGGCCGCCGACCAAGCTCTTCAACCTCAAGCTCAGCTTCACCAAGGCCCGGGTGAACCGCGACGAGATCATCGACGCGCTCGAGGGCATCCTGCGCGAGCTCAGAAAAGCGAAGTAGCGGGCGCCAGGCTCCGGCCTTCAGGGGGCTCAAGGCTTACGGCTCAGGGCTCAGGGCTCAGGGCTTGGGCCGGGCACGGCTCACGGCTTGGCTTTGGGGGCGCGCCATCTGTGCCGGGCGCCAGCAGCGGGGACTTCGTCGGGGTCGCGGCTCAGGGAGCACCTGTCGGAGAGATAGGAGATCGGCGCCCGCGGTGCCATGAGCCCCTGGAGCCCGGACCGGGAGCCCGGAGCCAAGTGTAAGTTAACATAACATACATTATCAGACATTGAGGATTGTTGGATGGAAAGGGGCCTGTTCGCGGTTTGTGGGTCGTTTGTAGGCCAGTCACCCAAAACTGCCGAGCTCCGGTCCGCAGACCTCCTCCTTCTGATGGGCTTCCTGAGTTGGCCCTTGGTAGACTGAAGGCGTGTTGCTGATCCATCAGCCGTGGCGATCCAGGGCACGCGCCGTCGTCGTGCTCGGTCTGCTGATGGCGACCGCCGGCTGCAGTCCATCGGCGGTTGCGCCAACGCCGCCGGCCAGCCCGGCACCTGGCCCCGGGGCGAGTGCGGCCGCTCAGCTGACGCTTGCGATCGATAGCCTTGGCTCCGAGGAGGCGATCGCGGGCCTCAGCGAGGTCGCGGCCGATGCGAGCGGATCAACCGGCGCTGGCCCACTCACCTACCGCATCGATTTCGGCGACGGGACGACGGCGACCACGGCCACAGCCCGCCACGTGTACGCCGCGCCCGGCACTTATACGGTCACGGCGACAGTGACCGACAGCAGCCGGCCGCGCGACCGCGGTCTCGAAGCAGGTCGTCGTCCGCGCGGTGACGGGTGCGTGGCTGCACGCGGGCTACAGCTCGGGCTCACGTGAGGTGCTGGTCCGGCGGTTGAGTTTCACCTCACAGTCGGGTACGACCGTGCGCGGCGTGGTCGGCCTGCCCAGTCGAGCCGGATCGGCCGGTCAGCGGCGAGCTCGTGCCCCCGCGGACCCTGCGGCTCACGTTCGACGACCCGGCCTTTGGCAGCCTCGAGGGCGTGCTGCCCGGTGTGCTCGCACCCACAACCGTCGTGGAGTTCGAGGCGAGGAACGGCCCCGCCAACGGTGAGCGCCTAGCCTTCCGGCCGATGGAGGGTGAGCCTGTCGGTCCGCCGCCGGACGCCGTTCTGAACCAACGCTTTTTCAGCTTTGCCGCCCCTTACGGCATTCAGGGTTTCAGTCCAATCCTCTTCGACGGTGCAACGTCCAGGGGAGATGGGCTCACGTACTTTCTTGAGTTCGGCGACGGCGGAGTGTCCGCCGGGCCCACCGCGGTGCACCAAATCGCGCAGGCCGGTCGTTATACCGCCCGGCTGACTGTAATCGATCGATTCGGTCGGAGCGACAGCGAGGAGCGCGACTTTGGCGTTGTTTCGCTGGTTGACTCGGACGGATCGTTCTGGCGAACCCTCGACTCCGGGCTCTTGTTGACGTTCACGTCTCAGCCGGATCATCGAGTGGCCGGACTGGGTCGATTTACCTTCTCATCCTCCGGCTCGCCCTCGCAGCCGTTCTCAGGCGAGCTGATCGGGGACCACGATGTGCGGCTCAGGATGGATGGCTCTGGGATCGTGCTGGCAGGTACGCTGACTCTGGCGAACAGCTCGGCGGATCGACGCATGCTTCTGACGCAATCGGGCGGGCCGGATCACGGAAAGACTTACGTCCTCCACTTTGCCCAAGGACATTGAAGTTCGGCGGCGGCTGGCCGTCCAGACGACTCGACGCACGCAAGGGGTTGGCGTAGGCCTCTTGTGCTGCCTGGCGGTGGCATGCGGTCCTGGGGCCTCCCCGACGACGCCAACAGGGCCAGGGACATCCGGACCCGCTGGGCCTGGCGCGCAATTGGCGGTGGCGATAGATAGCCTCGGATCCGAGGAGGCGATCGCGGGCCTCAGTGAGGTCGCGGCCGATGCGAGCGGATCAACCGGGGCAGGGCCACTCACCTACCAAATCAACTTCGGCGATGGGACGACGGTGACCATGGCGACCGCCCGCCATGTGTACGCCGCGCCCGGCACCTACACGGTCACGGCGACGGTGACGGACAGCGCCGGCCGCGCGGCCGCGATCTCCAGGGCGGTCGTTGTGCGGGCGATGACGGGTGCGTGGCTGCACGCGGGCTACAGCTCAGGCTCTCGTGAGGTGCTGGTCCGGCGGTTGAGTCTCACCTCGCAGTCGGGTACGACCGTGCGCGGCGTGGTCGGCGTGGTCGGCCTGCCCGGCGAGCCAGATCGGCCAGTCAGCGGCGAGCTCGTGCCCCCACGGACCCTGCGGCTCACCTTTGACGACCCGGCCTTCGGCAGCCTCGAGGGCGTGCTGCCCGGCGTGCTCGGACCCACCACCGTCGTGGAGTTGCGCGCGACGGGCGGACCCGCGAACGGCGAGCCACTCGCCTTCCGGCCGATGGAGGGTGAGCCTGTCGGTCCGCCGCCGGACGCCGTGCTGAACCATCGCTACTTCAGCTTCAGCGCACCGTACGCGATTCAGGGGTTCAGCCCGATGCGGTTCGACGGCTCGGGCTCGCGCGGTGACGGCCTGTCGTACTTCATCGAGTTCGGCGACGGCCAGGAGGGTCAGCACCGAGTCTGTGGCGGTGCATCCCATCGAGGAGTTTGGAACGTACGTCGCGCGATTGACCGTCGTCGACCGGTTTGGCCGCACGGACGCAGAAACCCTACAGATCGCAGTGCAAACCCTGGCCGGCTGTTGCGAGTGGCGTTTGCTCGAACCAATCGAAAACGGCCTGGCGTCAATCGACCTGGACGATCAGCGCGGCCGCTTCTTGTCGGGAAGGATCGGAGCACAGGGGGCACTCAGCGAGCTCGCCGGCCGCTTCAGCGGCGAGCTCATTGACGATCAGACCGTCCGACTGCAGTTGCCGAATGGAATCGCCCTCGCGGGGATACTCGACCTGTCCCGAAGGAACGCCTTCAACGCGGAGCGGATGGACGTGACTCAGATCGGTGGCGCACACAGTGGGAGGAGATTGACGTTTCTTAAACACGCGTTCTAGTGTGTTTCTGGGCCCGTGAGCCCGAGCCGAGCTGAAGGGGCAGCTGGTTCTGGGCCCTGGCCCGGGCCCTGAGCCCTGAGCCCTGAGGTTCTGGCCCTGAGCCCTGAGCCCTGAGCCCGAAGCCTGGAACCCGAAGCCGGCCTTTATGCCGTCCAGTGGATCGCTTCGAACCGGGCGTCCGGGACTGTCGTGTCGATCGGCCGATGGGCCGGGTGACGCTCGACCTCCAGACCCGTCGGGTCCGTAACGGCCACGAAAAACGACACGCCTGCCCCGGCACGCGTGCCGAGGGTCGCCAGGGGAACGCCCACTTCGAGCACGGCGCCGACCGCAATTTGCACCCCGCCGCCCGGCGGCCCGCCGATCGGGCTGCGTGCTGAGACCGCCAGCCCTTCCGGCTGGATGAACTTCAGCGCAATGTCATAGCCCTCGTCGAGCAGCGCCCGCGCTGGACGCGTCAGGTCCACGCGCACAGAAAACGACTGCCGGTCGAATCCAAACAGAACGATTCGGGTCAGCGCCTTGGGCGCGTCGATCTGGTGCATCGCCCCGGCGGTTTCCCGGACCTCCAGCACGCCCGCCCCGAGCCATTCGAAGTAGCTGGTCTCTTCCCCGTCGATCGTCGGCGACACGAGCGCCGTCGGCTCGAGGTCGAGCGGAGGCGGCGCGCCCGACGAGATGTTGCTCGTGTAGAGCTCGTCCGGCACGGGCTTGTGCAGGAGCCGATAGACGTTCCGCAAATGCCGGCGGAAGAGATCGTCGAACTCCATGTCGTGATCCGACGAGTGGTCGTCGCCGTACCACCAGAACCAGTCGCTGCCCTCGGCGATGAGCAACTCCTCGCGCGCCTGCGCGCGCGCCGCCGCGCTGACACCCTCGGCCGGCGACTCGAGCGCCTCCCGGGCGTCGGCGAGCTGACCCCAGGCCCGATGGTCGTCCGCGTGCCCAATCCAGATATAGAAATTGGCGTCGATCCAGGAACCAGGGAAGATGCCGGTCAGTTCCGCCCGGGCGTGCTGGCAGGCCTCGCCCGCCGTGACCGTCCGAATCTCCGGGTGCGTCGCGAGGCGCCGATAGAGCGCGCGGAGGAACGGCCGTCCCCCGCCCTCGAAATGCTCCCACGCATTCTCGCCATCCAGGATGATCGGGATGACCGCCTCTCCCCCACCGGCCTTGGCCCGATACCGGCGGCCGGCTTCGGCGAGACGGTCGACGAAGTCGCTCGCGGCGGCCTCGGCGTCCCACCCGGAGTAGTGAAAGCCAATCAGATCCGAGAGGGTGTGGTCCCGGAACAGGCATCCGACCTGCGTTCCGCCCGCCCGGACGAGGTACGGGGCGTACAGCCGTTCGGGCTGATCGACCTGCCCGGCCCCGTCGCGCGAAAACGTGGTCTGCAGTGTGCGGGCCAGAATCAGCTCGTCGGTGGCGATCCACCGAATCCCCGCGGCCGCCACGAGCGGAATCATGGCGTCGGACACGGATCCCTCCGACGGCCACATGCCGATGGGCCGCCGGCCGAACAGCCGCTCGTGCAGCGCCGTGGCCTTCGCAATCTGCTCGGCCGCGTCCTCGGGATGCTGGAACGGCCGCCGCGGCATCCGTGATTCTGGATGCGTGCGCTTGTAGATCTCCGTGTCGCAGAGGAGCGGCAGGATCGGGTGGTAGAACGGCGACGTCGAGAGCTCCGCCTGCCCGCGGGCGGCCGCGGCCCGATAGGCGGGTATGACGGCGTTCAGCAGCTCCAGCTCGGCCTCGCGGAGGATACGCTTGTCGTCCTCCGAGAACTGCCGGCCCTTCTCGACCAGCCCGCGCACGCGGACATCGCCCTGCAGGTAGTACGGATCGATCCAGGCGAGCTTCTGCCACACCTGCAAATCGCGCAGGTCGTCTACGCTGAACCGTCGTCCCATGGCGGCCGGATCCCGCCCGGTTCCGCGCCGTGCCTCGAGCTCCGCGTACCTCGGATAGATGCCGATCATGCGCCCGGGATGGGCGTGGAAGAAGTTCTCCACCATGAAGGCGATGTCCGACGAGGTCAGTGCCTCCGCGGGTTTGAGGCCGACCTCCAGAACGCGGTCCGTCGCCCGATCCGCCGCGAAGGCCTCGAGCTGCACGAGCAGCGACGGCACGAGATTGAAGGTGACCCTGACCGACGGGAACTCCCGGAGCAGCTCCACCATGCCGAAATAGTCCTTGAGCGCATGCAGCCGCACCCACGGCAGGATGTGCTCCCGCGTGACGAGGTCCTCGTAGTACGGCTGGTGCATGTGCCAGACGAGCGCGACCTGGGTCATAGTGCTAGTCTACTTTCTGGCGTTCGCGTCGAGCGCCCGAGTTCACTGTGCTGCGCACCATCGATCGGTACCTGATGCGCGAGATCGCGATGCCCTTCGCGATTGCGCTCGTGGTGTCGACCTTCATCCTGCAGATCCCGCCCATCCTCCGCGAAGGCGAGGCGCTCGTCGCGCGCGGCGTTCCGCTCGCCGTCGTGGCCAGGCTGCTCCTGACGCTCCTGCCCCAGGCGCTGAGCCTGACCATCCCGATGGCGGTGCTTGGCGGCATCCTCATCGGGTTCGGCCGCCTGGCCGGGGATCGCGAGTTCGTGGCGCTTCAGGCGTGCGGCGTCAGCCTGGCCCGCCTGATCCGTCCCGTGGCCATCGTCGCGATCGTGGCGACCGCCGCCACCGCCTACGAGACCATCGTCGCCCTTCCCCAGGGCAACCAGTCCTTCCGCGAAATCACCTTCGGCGTGATGGCGACGCGCGTCGAGAGCAGCGTCAAGCCCGGAGTGTTCTTCGAGGACTTCCCCAACCGGGTGATCTACGTCCGGAGCCTGCCGCCCGGCGGGGGCTGGAGAGATGTGTTTCTCTCGGACACGTCCAGAGGCGATCAGACCACCGTCTATTTTGCGAAGGAGGGCCAGATCCGGCTCGATCGCGAGAAGCGCCTGGTCCAGCTGCATCTCCTCGAAGGCACGAGCCACACCACGTACCTGTCAAAACCCGAGGCCTACGAGGGAGCGGCCTTCGACGAGATCGCCATCACGCTGGATCCGGCGACCGTGTTTCCACCGCCGCCTTCCAAGGGTGCGCCGGAGATGACCTTCGCCGAGCTCGAGGTGGCCATCGCCGAGGCGCAAGCGAGAAACGATCCGGGCAACTCGTTCCGGTTCATGGTGCAGCAGAAGCTGTCGCTGCCGATGACCTGCCCGATCCTCGCACTGATCGGCCTGGCGCTCGGTGCGAGCAGCCGCAAGGAGGGCAAGCTCGCCGGGTTCGTGCTCGGCTTCGGCGTCATCTTCGTCTACTACGTCCTGCTCTGGATGGCCCGCGCGTTCGCGCACGGGGGGCGGCTGAGCCCCGAGTGGGCGCCCTGGATTCCGAACATCATCATGGGCGCGGTCGGTCTCGCGCTCCTGGCCTGGCGCGCCCGCGCCGCCGATCGCCCGATCCACATCACCCTCCCGGCGTTCTGGCAGCGGTGGCAGGCCAGGGCGCCAGGCGCAGCCGCGACATCGTCGGCGCGTGTCGTCGTCGTGATCAGGATCCCGAGGCTGAACCTGCCGATGCCCCGGTTGCTCGACCTGTACGTGGCGCGGGAATACGGCCGAACGCTGCTCCTCTGCGTCACGGCGCTCCTCGGCATCTTCTACATCTCGACGTTCATCGACCTGGCCGACAAGATGTTTCGCGGCGAGGCCACGACGTCGCTGGTGCTGCGGTTCTTCTATTTCCAGACGCCGCAGTTCGTCTACTACGTGATCCCGATCGCGGTGCTCGTGTCGACGCTCGTGACGATCGGCGTGATGACGAAGAACAGCGAGCTGCTCGTCATGCGTGCGTGCGGAATCAGCCTGTACCGAACGTCGGCGCCGCTGCGTGATTTTCGGTCTGGCGGCCAGCGGCATGCTCTATCTCCTGCAGGAGCGGGTGCTGGCGCCGGCCAACCGCGAAGCCGACCGCCTCAACCGGATTATCCGCAGCATGCCGCCGCAGACTTCGGCGCTCGACCGGCGCTGGATCGTCGGCACCGGCGGCGAGATGTACCACTACGATCAGTTCGACCTCGACCGGGAGCCGCTTCACCAGGCTGTGGGTGTACCGGGTGGACGCCGCGTCCTGGCGCCTCGCTGCGATGGACTATGCGAGCGACGCCGTCCCTGAGTCCGACCAGCGAGTCCGGCTGGACCGCGCGGGCTGGCTGGACCAGGGAGTTTGCGCCAGGGGCCGACCCGGCGCGCGAGAAGTCGGTGAGCTACGCGGCCTTTGAGGCGAAGGACCTGTCCATCGAGGCGCCGGACTACTTCAAGACCGAGGCGCCCGCCGCCGAACAGATGACGTACGGCCAGCTGCGGGAGTACGTCGACCGATTGAGGGCCAGCGGAGCCGACGTCGTGCCGCACCTGGTCGCGTTGCAGCGCAAGGTCGCCTTTCCTTTCGTGGCCGTGATCATGACGCTGCTCGCCATTCCGTTCGCCGTCACCACGGGTCGCCACGGCGCCCTCTAAGGCATCGGCATCGGCATCGTGCTCGCCATCGTCTACTGGATCACGTTCATCCTGTTCACGGCGATTGGATCAGGCGGGTTGCTGCCGCCGATGCTCGCGGCCTGGGCGTCTAACATTCTGTTCGGCGCAACCGCCGCCTACATGATTCTCACAGTGAGAACGTAGAACGCAGTCCTTCGCAGTTCTCAGTTCTCACTTCTAAGTTCCGCTTGCGCGATCCAGATGCGTCCCGAGCTGCCGGGCCTGTTGTTGGTGAGCTCCACGACGAACACGAGGTTGTACACCGCAGATGCCACCGGTGTGGCGCTGGCCGGCCGGTCGAGCGGCCGCATCTCGCTGAACCTGACGACATGCTCGCGGCTCTGCTCGTCGAGGTAGACGGATCGCTGCCAGCGATCGGCGCCGCCGCCTTCGCGTGTCGCCCGCGCCTGTACGGAAATGCGCATCGGACGCTCGGCGCGCGCCCGGAACGCCAGATGGTCGACGCCTTGCAGTCCTCCGGGCGTTTCGACGACGAGCGCCGCGTATTGATTGATCGAGGCCCCACCTGACAGGCCAAAGCGGAGCCGCAGCTCGGCGCCGGAGATCGTCGGCGCCACGTCGAGCGCCGCAAGAGAGGTGGGGTCGGCTTCAGTGCCCCATCCGGCGGCGGTCTTCCCGTCGAAGAGCGTCCGGCGGGTGGCGACGGCCCGTGGTGGAGTCACGCTGGCGGAGGACCGCACTCCTTCGCCGGTCGAGATCGAATTGCTGAACAGCCACGGAAGGCTGTCCGGCTGATCCCCGGTGCGGATCTCGACGCGATACGGCCCGTCGCTGTCGCGGACGGTAACCGCGAACGCTGACTCTCGCCGCGTCTCGATGGGCCGGCCTCGCTGCTTGACGATGGTCACGTACCCTTCGGGCCTGTTGCTTCGCACGTCGAGCATCGACATGCCCGGCGCGGCGGGCGTGGAGGTGAAGCGAAACGACGGCGGCGCGGCGAGGCCTGTCGTGGCCGAGTAGAGGTGTCCACGCCGGATCGCGCCGAGAATTTCGCTCGCGTCGGCAAGCGCGTCGCCCGTGAGCGGCCGCGACGGCGTGACGCGCACGCCGAGCGCTCGAAAGCTCGCTTCGTAGCTGGGGAGCGGGAGGCCGATGGGCGCCTCGCCGGGCTCGAGCTCGCCGAGGCCGATCTGTCCGTGGGCGTCCACGCCGGCCACCGCCAGGGCGGGTCTCGTCAGGGCGTCGTAGCGCTCGAGCGCGCCGGGCGAGTCCGCCATGAGGCTGGCGAGGCTCTCGGCTCCCCTGAAGGGATACGTCAGAAATCTGGAGAGCAGGAACCAGCGCCCGCTCATGCGGCGATCCTGCATGTGCACGCGCCAGCTCGTGTCGGGGTTGAGGATCTCGATGCCGTCGAACGGCGCCTCCCATTCCGTCCACTGCAGCGACGCCCTCGGCGAGTCCGGGTGTGCGACGATGCCGAACCCCCCGAGGCGCCGGACGTCTTCGACGACATCGCGGCCGTCGCCGCCAAGCGGGTACGGCGCCGCCGGCAGCCCGATGGCGACGTAGTGGCCGTGCGCTCGTGCTGATCTCCACCGCGTCCAGGCACAGGACGCCGGATCGATACGTCGGGGGATCCGGCTCGCGCGTCGCGTCGCCGTGGTCCGTCAGGACGATGAACTGCAGCCCGGCGCGCGCTGCCGCTGCGGCAATCTCGTCGGGCGAGCCTCTGCCCGTCGGATCGATTGGAGTGGATGTGGAAGGCGCCGGCGACCGGTCGCCGTCCAGGCTCGTTCTGAAGTGAGATCTGAGCGGGTGGAAGCGCGCGTGCGATGAAGATGGCGAGAACGGCGGCCCCCAAGGGCCGCCGTCCTCGCCAGACGTGCACGTGTCACTGGCCTGTGGACGCTACAGCTTGGCGCCGCCTTGAGCGCGGCGGCCTTGTCGGTCCGCTCCCAGGTGAACTCGGGCTCGGTCCGGCCGAAGTGACCGAAGGCGGCCGTCTTCTTGTAGATCGGCCGGCGCAGGTTGAGCTCTTCCATGATGCCGCGCGGCGTCAGCTTGAAGTGCGCGCGCACGATCTCGGTGATCTTCTCCTCGGCGATCTTGCCGGTGCCTTCGGTGTGCACCATGACCGAGACCGGATCGGCCACGCCGATGGCGTAGGCGAGCTGCACCAGCGCCCGGTCGGCGATGCCGGCCGCCACGACGTTCTTGGCGATGTAGCGCGCCATGTAGCAGGCCGAGCGATCCACCTTCGTCGGATCCTTGCCCGAGAACGCGCCGCCGCCGTGCGGCGCCGCTCCGCCGTAGGTGTCGACGATGATCTTGCGGCCGGTGACGCCGGCATCGCCGTGCGGACCGCCGACGACGAAGCGGCCCGTGGGGTTGACGTAGATCTTGGTGTTCTTGTCGCGCATCCCCTCGGGAATCACCCGGTTGATGATCTGCTCGGTGATGTCCGCGCGCATGGTCTCGTTGGTCACGATCGGACTGTGCTGGCTGGAGACGACCACCGCGTCGACGCGGACTGGCGTGGTTGCCGTCGTACTCGATGGTGACCTGCGACTTGCCGTCCGGGCGCAGGTAGTCGAGCGACCCGTCGCGCCGCGCGCGACGACAGCCCGCGCGCCAGCTTGTGCGCCAGCATGATCGGCAGCGGCATCAGCTCGTCGGTCTCGGTGCAGGCGTAGCCGAACATCAGGCCCTGATCGCCGGCGCCGCCGGTGTCGACGCCCATCGCGATGTCGGGCGACTGGCTGTGGATCGCCGAGATGACCGCGCAGGTTTCGGCGTCGAACCCGTACTTGCCGCGCGTGTAGCCGACGTCGGCGATCGTCTGACGCACGACCTCCTGATAGTCGATGACGGGCCGTCGTCGTGATCTCGCCGGCGACGAAGGCAATGCCCGTCGTGACGAGCGTCTCGCACGCGACCCGGCCTCATCGGATCCTGCGCGAGGATGGCGTCGAGAATCGAATCCGAGATCTGATCGGCGATCTTGTCCGGGTGTCCTTCGGTGACCGATTCCGACGTGAACAGGTGCCGTCCGTTACGGCTCATGCCGCGACTCTCCTTCAGAACAGTCCGGCGCGAGGCCGGACACGACGTACGACTGAACTGAACGAACTCAGGTAAACGGCTAAGTTTATCAGAATTCACGCACGCGGGTGAAAGCGATCGTAGACGGTCCGCAGCCGCGCCTCGAGCACGTGCGTGTAGATCTGCGTGGTCGACAGATCGGCGTGCCCGAGCATCATCTGAATGGCGCGCAGGTCGGCGCCGCGCTCGAGCAGGTGCGTGGCGAACGAGTGCCGCAGCACGTGCGGGCTGAGCGATCGCGGCAGGCCGGCGCCGACGGCCGTGGCGCCTTGAGGATCTTCCAGAAGCCGACGCGCGACTGAGCGGTCCGCCGCGCGCGTTGACGAAGAGCCGTGGCCGCGGCGCGCGGAGCGGCGGCCGCACGCGTGCGCAGATGCGGCCGGGCCTCGCGCTGATAGCGGCGGACCCAGTCGGTGGCCTGCGTCGCCGATCGGCACGAGGCGCTCCTTGTTGCCCTTGCCGACGCACGTCAGGTATGCCTCGTCGAGGTGCAGGTCCGCCGCGCGCATCGCCGATGAGCTCGGAGACGCGCATGCCGGTCGCGTAGAGCAGCTTCGATCATGGCGCGGTCGCGCAGGCCGAGCGGCGTCGAGACGTCGGGCTGCGCGATGAGCGCGTCGACCTCCTCGAGCGAGAGAAACTTCGGCAGGGCCGGCCACGCGCGCGGCGGCCGGAGATCCTCGGCCGGATTGCTGCGTCAGCGGCCGGTCGAGGACGAGGAAGCGATAGAACCCGCGAACGGCGGCCACCGCTCGCGCGACCGATCGCGGCGACAGCCCGCGGGCCCGCTGCGCCGCGCACGAACGCCTCGAGCGCCGCGCGGTCGAGTCGTCGAGCGTCTCGCCCGTCGCGCTCGGCGAACGCACGCCAGCGCGCCGAGATCGCGCGCGTAGCTTTCGAGCGTGTGCGCGGCCAGGCGACGCTCGACGCGGAGGTGATCCAGGTAGGCGGTCGACCATCGGTCGACGGCTATGCTACCATCTCGCGGTTTGTTCCTGAGGTCCGTCCGAGCATGCCTGTCCGTTCGAAGTGGCAGTCGCTTCCCACCGAGGCCATCAACCCCGCGACGCTCGCTATCGACAAGCTCTCCCCCGCCGACATCGTCGAGGGCATGCTGAACGAAGATCGCAAGATGCTCAGCCGCCGTGCACCGCGAGAAGGAGCGGATCGCCGTCGGCGTCGACATCGTCACGCAGGCGCTTCGCAAGGGCGGGCGCATCGTCTTCGTCGGCGCCGGCACGAGCGGCCGTCTCGGCGTCCTCGAAGTCGGCGGAGATGCCGCCGACCTTCGGGACCAACGACGATCTGGTGCTGGCGATCATGGCCGGCGGCAAGAACGCCGTCCTCCAGGCCAAGGAAGGCGTCGAGGACAACTACGAGGAAGGCGCGCGATCGATCAATCGGCTGCACCCGAAGAACGGGACGTGGTCGTCGGCGTCTCGGCGAGCGGGATGACGCCGTTCGTGCGCGGCGCGCTGACGCGGGCCCGGCGCGCCGGCTCGAAGATCATCTTCGTCACCTGCGATCCGCGAACCGAGCTGCAGACGTTCGTGGATCTGACGATTGCGCCGGCCGTCGGCCCCGAGGTCATCGCGGGATCGACGCGCCTCAAGGCCGGCACCGCCACCAAGATGGTGCTGAACATGCTGACGACGGCCGCGATGATCCGGATCGGGCAAGACGTACGGCAACCTGATGGTGGACGTGCAGATGGATCCGAGAAGCTGCGGGATCGCGCGCGCCGCATCATCACGATCGTCACCGGACTCGAGTACGACGACGCCGACAAGCTGCTGAGGCGCGCGCATTGGAACGTGAAGGCCGCCATCGTCATGCAGAAGACCGGCCTGCCCTACGCGCGGGCCATGGCGCGCTTGCGGCGGGCGCATGATTTCGTCCGCGACGCGATCGGCGAAGACGGTCGCCAGGCGTCGCGTGCTCAGCGAGCCGTGACCGACTCCCGGATCGCGGGCGGACACGCGCGACCCCATGAGCGCATCAACAGGCTTTGAACGCGCGGGCACGATCCTCGAGGAGGCGATCGCGCATCGGACGTTCCCGGCGCGGTCGCCGAGGTCGGCGACGGCGACCGCGCTGCTCTGGCGCGAAGCGTTCGGCACGCTGACCTTCGACGAGCGAGCGCCGGCCGCCACCTCGACACGTCTTCGACCTCGCCTCGCTGACCAAGCCGATCGCCACGACGACGGTTCTGCTGTCGCTCGTGGAGCGCCGGACAGATCGCGCTCGAGGAACCCGTCGCCAGATCGTTCGCCGAGTGGCGCGGCGCTGACCGGGACGCCGCGACGATCCGCGATCTTCTCGAGCACGCGTCGGGCCTGCCGGCGAGGCTGGTCGGACCACCCGCCCGCGGGCCGACGTGAATTCGAGCACGACATCTGCGCGATCGCCCTCGAGTACCCGCCACGGACGAAGGTCGCTCTACAGCGATCTCGGTTTCATCCTGCTGGGATTTCTGGCGGCCGATCGCGGCGGCGCGTCGCTCGACCGCCAGTTCGAAGGTCGTATCGACGCCCTGCGCTCCCGGGCGCGGCCTGGCGCCCGCCGCGCTGGGATTCGCGGCCCTCGATCGACGGGAATCGGTTCGCGCCGACCGTGGCCGCTCGACGAAGACATCCGCCGCGGCCGCCTGCTCGCTGGCGAAGTGCACGACAACTACGCCGCGGCGCTCGGCGGCGTCGCCGGTCATGCCGGGCTGTTCGGCACCGCAGGTGGCGTCGGCGCTTTCGCGCGGGCGATCCTGTCTGCGGCGCGGGGAGTCTGGTGGCAGGGGCCGCTCTCTCACCTGCGCTCGTGACGCTTGCCACCCGGCCGAGCAAGGTGGCCGGGAGTTCGCGCGCGCTCGGCTGGGACACGATGCTGCCGACGTCGTCGTGCGGCACCACATGTCGCCGGCGGCCTTCGGCCACGTGGGCTTCACGGGAACGTCGCTCTGGATCGATCCGGGCTCGATCGCTACTTCGTCCTGCTGACGAACCGCGTGTGCGGTGGCGGGACCGTCGACGAGATGCGCGACGTTCGCCGCGCGTTCCACGATGCACTCTGCCGCTAGATTTGGACATCTGGTCATTTGGTCATCTGGTCATTTCATCTGGTCATTCCTGGCAATGACCAAATGACCAAACGACCAAATGACCAAACGACCAGATGAAGGCGTGGCTCGTCTATGTCTCTATGGACGACCTGGCATTCCGGGAGGCGGCGGAGGCCCCTGGCGTCCGCCTGGCGGCTCGAAACCGCGGCCTCCAGGTGGCTGCGCCCGACCTCCCCCGGGCCCGCCCGTTCCAAACGGAGGCACGCCTCGTCCAGGCGGCGCGCCCTCCCTGCCGCGTTGCCCAGGTGCAGCGGTCCCTGGCGCGCCCCCTGCGCCCGGCGTCTGGGTTTGCGCGACATACACGAACTGCCACTCGTTGTACTTGGTTCGGCCGTTGTAGATGAGCAGCGACGCCGCCGTGCTCTTGCTGGTGACGCCCATGATGCCCCCGACCACGCCGCCCGGCTGGGAGGGTGCTCCACCCCGGCCGGACTGCGGCGGGGTCGTCTGTCTGCCGGTCGTTGTTCCCGGCCCCGGTGAAGCCGGCCCCGGTGAAGATCGTCCCGGTCCGCCGCTTGTGGGCTGTGCCCCGCTGATCCCCTCGCCCTGCCGCACGAGCAGGAAGTCGTCGCCCGTTATCGGGTCCTTGTACTTCTTCCGCAGGAACTTCTGGTCGACGAGCAGATCCACGTTCGGCGGCAGGGCGCCGGGTGTCTTGCGCTGGAAGAGCTCGATCGCGCGCGCGTACTGCTTGCCGCGGAACACCAGCTCCGCTTCCTTCTCGCGCGTGGACGCCTGGCGCCAGACCGGCATGGCCACGACCAGCATGATCGACATCACGCTGAGCCCGATGAGGAGCGCGATCATGGCGTACCCCTTCTGGCTGCCCAGAAGTGCCCGGCGGTGACGAGGATTGCGCTCTTGACCCGCTAAGTGCATGGGAATTAAGATGTTAACTGAGTTCATGATACCACGACCAAACCTGACGGCTCCTCGTGTGCTGGTCCTTGTCCTCGCGGTGGCCGCGATCGTGACGGTGGCGTGCGAGAAAGTGCCGCTCATGGCTCCGAGCGGGTCCTCCATCATTCTGACGTCGCCGACGACGGCGCTTCCGGTCCACGGCAGTGCCGATCTCGTGGCCACGGTTCTCGAGAGCTCCGGCACGCCGCCACATAGCGGCACGCTCGTCAGCTTTACGACGTCGCTCGGCCGCATTGAGCCGTCCGACGCGCAGACCGATCTGGCCGGCCGCGTGTTCGTCAAGTTCCGGGCCGGCGGGTCGAACGGCACGGCGACGATCACGGCGACCTCCGGTGCAGCGACGACCGGCACCGAAGGAGCCGTGAAGATCGCCATCGGCACGGCCGCTGTGGGCAGGGTGATCGTGAACGCCTCGCCCGCAACGGTGTCGGCCCTTGGCGGGTCCACGAGCGTCTCGGCAAGCGTGCTCGACATCAACGGCAACACGCTGCCTGCCACACCCGTCGCCTTCTCGACCACAGCAGGAACGCTGTCAGCCGCCCTCGTCAACACAGACGTGAACGGCGTGGCGACCATTACCTTGACGACGAGTCAGCAGGCGATTGTGACCGCGAGCGTTGGTGCGACGGCACCTCCTACGGGTGGCACCGGAACAGGCACGGGCACCACGACGAGCTCGGGGCAGGCCTCGGGCTCGGTCACCGTCAACGTCGTTCCCGCGCCGACCATCGTGATCACGCCGCCGGGGACGCCGCCGAGCGCCGGTCTCCCGGCCGCGTTCACCGTCGCCGTCACCGTGCCGCCCGGCGGCAGCGCGGTGCGCGACGTCAGGATTTTCTGGGGGGATGGTGGCTCACAGAGCCTCGGCGCCCTCTCTGGAAGTCAGGTCGTCTCGCACGTCTTCAGCTCGGACGGCACGTACACCGTGTCGGCGACGGCGACCGACAGCGCGGGCAACGTCGGCTCGGTGTCGACCACGGTGACGGTCATCCCGGTGCCGCAGCCCACGATCGTGATCACCTACTCGCCAGTTCCCGCGCGCGTGAACGCGCCAACGACGATTAACATTCTCGTCACGGTGCCTCAGGGAATCTCCGTGCGCAGCACGGCGATCAACTTCGGGGACGGGACGTCGGCCAGTCTCGGTGGGGCCACATCCGCCGCCGTGCCTCACGTGTATACCGTGACGAACACGTACACGGTCTCGGTCACCGTGCAGGACACCGCCGGTCAGACGACGGTCGGGTTCACATCGGTGTCGGTATCACCGTAGCAGCCGGGAAACGGGTCAAGACCACGAAAAAGTCAGGGCCGCGAAGACACGAAAACACGAAGAAGACCGCTCTCTTCGAGTCGTCGTGTCTTCGTGGCGGGCTTCTTCGTGCCCTAAGAGCGGCTATACCGAAGTGAAAGCCCTTTTTGGACTCAGCTACCAGTCGGCGTAGCGGCTGCCGTCGAGGGCGACGAGCTCGGAGCCGCTCTTCACATCGTACACGCCGGGCTGGCCCGCGGGGTTGGTGGGGTCGGGTTCCGACGGCACTTCCTGCCAGGAGGATGCGGAAATCGTGAAGGGATCCTCGGGCACCCTGCGCAGGTAGCCGTCGCTCACGAGCGACTCGAGCGTGCCCGGGTACTGGTTCTTGTCGGCGTAGTACTGGTCGATCGCCTCCCTCATCCGGAAGAGATCTTCCTTGAGCGCGGCTTCCTTCGCCCGCACCACGCTGTTGCGATACTGCACCAGCCCCATGCTGGCCAGCACGACGATCAGCGAGATCACGACCATCAGCTCGATGAGCGTGAATCCCCGCTCTCCGAACCCTGATGCTCGTTCCCTGTTCCCTGTTCCCCGTTCCCCGTTCCCCATCACTACCAGTCCCTGTACTTCGAACCGTCGAGACCCGTGCCGTCCGCATTCGTGTGGACGTCGAACACGTTCTGTCCGCCCCACCGTGTCGAGTCGGGCTCGTCCTGATACGACCGAAGACCCCACTCGGCGTCGTGCGTCATCGGGTCGATGGGGATGCGCCGGAGGAACTTGAGCTTGCGGCCGGACGCGTCGTTGGCCGCCGGCACGCCGTCCACCAGCGTCTCGAGGTCTGGCGGATAACCCTCGGCACCCGCCTTGAGCTCGAGCGGCGAAATCTGACCCAGATCCGCGGCGTCCTTGTACCGGTCGATGGCCGTTCGCATTTCGCGCAAGGCCCGCCGCAACTCGGCCTCGCGCTGCCGCGTGGCGGTCACGCGGGCCAGCGGCATGGCCACCGACGCGAGGACGATGATGATCGCCGAGACCACCAGCAGCTCGACGAACGTGTAGCCGCGTGCCTGACGGATCCGGTGGTTCGCAATCAGCCTGATCACTGCTGGACGTTGACCGTGACCGGCCTGAACTGCAGGCCCATGGCCGCGCCTCCAGGGCCCGTCGCGGCGCCGCTCAACGTCAGCGTGGCAGCGCCTGGGGCGACGGCGTCGAACAGCACGGCGGCGAGCAGCCCGGTGCCCGAGGCCCCGGTGGCGTCGCCTGCCCGCGTGATCGTGATGTCCACGCGCCCCGGGCCGACCTGTTGATCGAAGGCCGACCCGGCGCCGCCGGTGCGCATGAAGCTGCCCTCCTGCACGGTCCGCACCCGCAACAGCGCCGGATCGTAGACGAGCGTCAGCGACACGGCAGACAGCCGCGAGGCGTTGGCCACGGAAATTGGAACGGTGTACGGCCCGCCGCCGACCCTCACCGTCGCGGGCGGGCTCAAGGTCACCTGAGCGACGCCGATGCCGGGCGACGAGATGGGCGGATCGGCCGCGGGAGGTGCCTGCGCCGCGGGCGCCGTCGTGGGAGGGACGACTGTGACAGGGCTGCTCGGCGGCGTCGCCTGCGCCCCGCTCGGCGGTGCTGCCCCAGGCGGGGGCGCCGGCGCTGGCGGCGGGTTCTGGGGCACGACAACCGTACCGGGCACCGGCGACGAACCAGGCGGCGGCGCGACGATGACGCCGCCCGGCCCCACGCGCGCGCCCGGCACCTGAACTGGCGCGGCGGCCGCCGGAGGCACGGGATCGGCGTCGGGCTGCGGCGCGATGAGCGGCGGCGGCCCTCCCACGCCCAGGTTCTGCTGCGAGCCGATGTAGATCGGCTTCAGGTCGTCCTCGGTGATCTCGTTGGTCCGGATGATGTGCGGCGTCAGCAGCATCACGATGTCGGTCTGCTCGATGCTGTTGTCGTTCGCCGAGAAGAGCTGCTTGAGCACCGGCACGTGGATCGCGCCAGGGAACCCCGTGAGCGACTTTCGCTCCTGTTCACGCAGCAGGCCGGCGAGCATGTTCGACTCGCCGTCGCGCAGGCGCAGTCGCGTCGTGACCGTCCGCTGACCGAACGACGGGATTTGCTGGCCGGCCACGGGCAGGAATTGCCCAAGCGAGCTGTTATCGAGCGTCAGGTCCAGGATCACATCGCCTTCCACGGTGACGCGCGGCGTCATGTCGATGTTCACGCCAACGTCGCGGTAGCTGTAGGAGCTGAGCGGATTGACGCCCGCCCCTCCGGTGGCGATGGGCGTGTAGCTCGTCGAGATGACCGGGATCGAGTCGCCGAGCTTGAGGCTGAGCTTCGAGCCCTCGGAGCCGCGGAGCTGCGGTTTGGCGATGAGCTTGGTGCTGCTGTCAGACGCCATGGCCTTGACGATCGCCGCGGGGACGGCCAGATAGAAGTCCGAGGTCGCGAAGCCCCGCGAGATCGTGTTGAGGTTGAACGGCGGCGGCGACGTGACGCTGCCAGGGGCGGTCGAGGTGCCGGCCGTAACTGTCGGCTGCCCCCCGGGCTGGGTGGGTTGGGTCGCGGTCAATCCGCCCGGCGTCACTTCTGGCGAGAGAATCGCCCCGAACGCGTATTGCGTGAGGTTGAGCCCGTACTGCTGGGCCCTGTTTCTGTTGACCTCCAGGATCTCGACGTCGATGACGATCTCGGCCCGCGGTTTGTCGTTCTGGGCGATGAGCTTGCCAATGATCTCGACGACCGGCCGTGAGCCGCGCACCACAATCGTGTTGCTCGTCTTGTTCGGCTGCATCAGCGGCTGGATGGCAATGCCCGTGAAGCGCACGATCGCGCTCAGGATCTGGGTGAGCTCGGTCGGGTCGGAGTGAGAGACGTAGAACGTCTGAATCACCTGCTCGTCGTACTGCGCGTGCTTGGCCGTCGTGTCGGGAAAGACGAACACCGACTGTTCGCTGACCACCTTGTACGAGAGCTGGTTCATGGTCATCAGCTGGGTCAGCGCCTGTTCCAGCGTGACGCCCTCGAGCGCGATGGTGACCGCGCGATCCTGGACGTCCCTGTTGTACGTGATGTTGATCCCGTGCAGTTCCCCGAGGCTGTTCAGGATGTCGCGCACGCTGGTATTGGTGTAGCGGATCCGGATCGGCGTTCGCGAGGCGGGGTTCAGCAGCGGCGCTGCGGAGGCCGCGCGCGCGCGCTCGCGCAGCTGCTCGATGGCGGGCCGCGGCCTGGCCGCCTCGATGCGCTGCCGGATGATCTGGTCGAGCGAGATGACCTTGGCCGCCGCCTGCCGGTTGGTCGGATCGTATTCGCTCGCCAGGCGGTACTCGCCGCGCGCGGCGTCGAGCTGATCCTGCGCCTCGAACTCCCGGGCCCGGTCGAAGTGTGCGCGCGAGGCGGCCAGCAGGGCCCGCTCGAGCGCGATCTTGTAGTTGGCGTTGTCCTGGTCCGATTGCGTCGCGGCGCGGTAGTGCTCCACGGCCTGATCGAGGTTCCCCTCCTTCATCGCCTGTTCGCCGCGGCTGAACGCCTGGCTCGCGGCGCAGCCGGTCGCGAGCAGCAGCACAGCCGCCACGCCGGCCCACCGCGCAAACCTCGAGAACGTCATCTGTGCTGTATGCACGGTCATGATCCATTGAGCCGGATGGTCTGACGACCCCGGCCGTCTAAGTGCGCAATGTCGATCGAATCGGGACCGATCCTCAGTATCCGGTACTGGCCCAAGATTACCTCGCCCTCCCGTCCGTGTACAACGCCGCGGGCATCGCTCAAGACGGCGATGCGGGCCGCGGGTTTCTCCGGTTCGATCACGCCGATGAACTTCAGCGTGATCGGCGGCACCGCAGGCGCGGCCGGCGGACCGCTCGTTACCGGGGTCGCTGGAGGGCGGGCGATCTCCGGTGCGGGCGCCGGCGCCGACTCCGCGCGGGTCTGGAACCTGAAGAGGTTCCGGTGTGCTCCCCCTGGCTGCACCCGTTCGCGATCGAGCGCCTCGAGTTGCACATCGGGCGCGACATCCGGCGCGGCCGCCGCGTTCCCCTGGCGGCCGGCTCTCACATTAGACGTCCCAGCCGAGGTGGCGGCCGTGGGCTGCATGGCACGGTACACGACCACCGCCAGCGCAACCAGCAGGATGCCGAGCACGATCTGGCGGCCGCGTTCAGTCCACACGGCCGTCAGTCCGGAAATACGTCGACAGCGAGACGAGCAGGGTCAACACATTTTCCGACCCGCTTTCACTCAGGCTGACCTCGTCGAGGATGACAAACTCGGGGGCGCTCTCCAGTGCGAAGACGAAGTCACGGATGTCTTCGTAGTCCCCTGCCAGCTCCATCCGGATGTTCAGGCGGCTCAGGTGTTCGCCCTCCTCCACCTGTTCAGCGGCGTACTGTCGTCGCCGGTACTGCACGTTGGTCCTGGTGGCCAACGCCGGAATGCTCGCGTAGGTCATGCGGCGCGCGGCGACCAGGTTCGCCGGCAGGACCTTGCGGTAGAACGCGTTCAGCTCTTCGTCAGCCTGGGCCTTTCCGGAAACCAGCGCCCGGGCCGCGGCTTCTTCCCGCTCCGCGGCCTGCCTGGCTGTGGCCGCGAGCGCCGCCCGGTCCGCCGCGCCCGCGGATCTCGTCGCCAGCGGCCGGACCACCAGGGCGTACGCCAGGAGGTTGGCCAGCAGCGCCAGCCCCAGGGGAAGCAGCACGACGCGCTTCTCGGCGTAGATGCGCTTGAGCAAGGTCATCGTCGACCCCCGGCGTCCGGCGGCGCCTGCGCCTGCCCCGCTGCCTCGACCGCCGGCTTCGGGGCCGCCGGAGGCAGATACGTCGTCTCGATGGCGGCGACCAGCTGCCCGCCGTCGTTGACGAATTCATCGCGCGACAGCAGGTTCGTGAAGGCGCCGCTCGATTCGAGCTTCTCCATGAACGCGTCGACGTCGTCCACGCCGCGCGCGACGACGGAGATGCCGAGCGCGACGCGTCCTTGGTCGCCGACGATGGGACGCACGGCCGTGATACGCACGTTGGCCGGCAAGGTGGACTCGAACGTGTTGAACAATGCCGTCCAGGAGAACGTGCGGCGATCGATGAGATCGTTGGCCAGCTTGGCCTCGACCGACGCCGCCGCGATCTGCGCCGTATTCACGCTCGCCCGCAGGCTGGTCGCCGCCTTTCGGAGGTCTGCGGCGCGCGCTTCGTCCTGCGAGGCCTGGAGGGCCAGCTCGGTGTCGCTGCGGGAGTAGCGCAGAATGCGCGACACGTTGACGACCGTCGCGGCCGCGACGAGCCCCGCGAGCACCACTATCCATGCCCGCACCGCGCGGTCGTTGTAGAACGGGCGGGTCGACAGGTTCGCGCGCAGCATTACGCGGCCTGCCCCCTCGAGCAACAGGCCGACCAGCGGCGCCAGCGTGTCGAGCAGGGCCGGGCTGGCGCTGATGCGATCGGTCAGCGCGGCGCCGGCTCGGGATCGACCGTCTCGACCGACACGCCCGACGCGCTGGTCCAGCATCCGGCGGATCTCGTCGACCTTCGCGTCAGGGCCGTCGCCGGCGGTCGACGCGCCCGTGAGCAGCACGCGGCCGAAACCCGTGCCGCCCAGCCGGTCCTCGTAGTACATCGCCGTCTGGTGGACGAGATCGCGCCAGCGTCTCGTCCGCCTCCGCGCCGCGCGTCCTGAAGAAGATCAGATGCTGGTCGCGAAGGATGGCCATCGACGCGTAGTCGGCGGCCACGTTGACCAGCAGCCAGTCGCCGCTCGGCCGGTGCCCGACGCCAGCACCGCGTTGATCACGTTGAAGGTCGAGATGTCGACGATGCCCGCCTGGGCGCCCGCCGCGTCACACAGCGCCTTCGTACTCGCGGACGACGTCGCGGCGCGCCAGCGCTGACGACGAACTCCTGCCCCTCGGCGGAGCGCTCCCCGGCAAAGTAGCTGACCTGCGCCGCTTCGATGGGGAACGGGGCGCGTCTTGCGCACCTGCCAGCGGATCAGCTGGTCGAGATCGCTGCGCGTCGGCGGGCACCTGCTCGAAGCGCACGAGCGACACCTTCGCCACCGGATCGGGCACGACGAGGCCGATCCGTCGCGGCCGCCCGACGCTGTCGAGGACCCGGCCGAGCGCGCCGGCGACCGCGGCGCGGTCGTGGAGGTTCTCCGCCGTCAGCGACGGCGACGAGGGCGCCGTCCGGCAGCGGCTCGGACGCGTGGCGCCACCACCGTCGGCGCGCCGCCGCGGATCTCGAGCGCGGCGGCCGAAATGCGGCGTGCGGCGAGCTCGACGGCGACCGGCGGCGGCGCCGCCGCGGCGAGCGACCACCACGGCGATGACGAAGACACGTCGGGGCTCATTCGACGAACGTCACCTTGTTGATTTCGCGCAGCGTCGTCACGCCCTCCATGACGCGCTCGACCGCCGACTCGCGGAGGAAGCGCATGCCTTCGTCGCGCGCCGCCTTCTTGATCTCCGACGTCGGGCCGCTTCTCGAGAATCATTTCGCGAATGCGATCGGTCAGGTCGAGCAGCTCGCAGATCGCCATCCGGCCCTTGTAGCCGGTGCCGTTGCACTCGATGCAGCCGACGCCCTCGTAGAACGTATGGGTGTGCTCGAGCGCGGGGTCGAGGCCCGACTCCTCGAGCATGGACTCGCGAGATCTTCGCCGGCCGCTTGCAGTGCGTGCAGATGATGCGGACCAGCCGCTGCGCGAGCACGCAGTTGAGCGCCGACACGAACTGATAGGCCTCGACGCCCATGTTCAGGAAGCGGCCGAGCACGTCGAGGACGTTGTTGGCGTGGACGGTCGTGAACACCAGGTGGCCCGTCAGCGCCGAGTTGATGGCGATCTGCGCCGTCTCGTTGTCGCGGATCTCGCCGACCATGATCTTGTCGGGATCGTGCCGGAGGATCGAGCGCAGCCCGCGGGCGAAGGTCAGGCCCTTCTTCTCGTTGATCGGAATCTGCGTGACGCCGCGCGAGCTGGTACTCGACCGGATCCTCGATCGTGATGATCTTGTCTTCGATCGACTTGATCTCGGACAGCGCCGCGTACAGCGTCGTCGTCTTGCCGCTGCCGGTCGGCCCGGTGACGAGCACCATGCCGTACGGCTCGGCGATGTACTTGCGGAACCGCTTCAGCTCCGCGTCCGGGAAGCCGAGGATGTCGAGGCGCAGCTCGGTGAACTGCTCGCTGATCGATTCCTTGTCGAGGATGCGGATGACGGCGTCCTCGCCGTGGACGCTCGGCATGATCGAGACGCGGAAGTCGATCGTCTTGCCCGGCATCCGCAGCTTGAAGCGGCCGTCCTGCGGCACGCGCTTCTCGGCGATGTCGAGCTCGGCCATGACCTTGATGCGCGAGATGATCGAGCTGTGGAACTGCTTGGCGATCGGCCGCATCGCCGGCTGCAGCACGCCGTCGATCCGGTACTTCACGTGCACCGCATCGTCCTGGGTCTCGATGTGAATGTCGCTCGCCCGCCGCTGGATGGCCGTGTAGATCGTCGAGTCGACGAGCCGGATGACCGGGCTGATGTCGCTCGTCAGCCGCTCGACCGTCAGGCTGTCGTCGCCGTTCTCTTCGTCCTTGAGCAGCTGCAGCTGGAAGCTCTCGGTCGCCTCCTCGAGCACGCGCTGCGAGCTCTCGCTCTTCTTGAGGATCGACTCGATGGCCGAGCGCGGGCCCGACCGCGACCTTGATGGGCGTCGCCGAGCAGCACGCCGAGCTCGTCGATCATCGGCAGGTCGGTCGGGTCCGAGACGACGATCGACGAGCGGCCTTGCCCTCGCGCCGGTACGGCACGAAGCCGTAGCGCAGCATCAGGTCGGCCGGAATCGACCGGAACAGGTCCTGGTCGATCCGGAACGTGTCCATGTCGACGAACTCGAGGCGGTAGCGCTCGGCCAGCCGGCGCGCCTGCTCGAGCTCGGCCCGGCGCTCGCTCGGCGCCAAGCTCGGCGGCTCGGCGTGGAGCGGGATCGCGCTGGGTCGTCGTCGGGTCAGCCATCAGCTCAGCACCGAGCTCAGCTGGAAGAGCGGCATGTACAGCGCCAGCAGCAGGCCGGCGATGACGATGCCCATGATGACGAGCAGCACCGGCTCGACCAGCGTCACGAACCGCTCCATGTTGGTCGCGATCTCCTCGTCGTAGAAGTCGGCGACGGTGTTCAGCATGTCCTGCAGCGCGCCGGTCGACTCGCCGACTTCCGCCATCTTGCACGGCCACATCCGGAAAGACGTGGCGCGCCTCGAGCGCGGCCGCGAACGACTGCCCTTCGCGCACCCTCGCCGTCACGACCTCGAGCTCGCCGGCGATGTAGCTGGTTGCCGATCGACTGCGCGGCGATGTCGAGCGCGTTGACGAGCGGCAGGCCGCCGCCGAGCAGCGTGGCCAGCGTGCGCGCCATCTGCGACGTCGCGAACTTCTTGGCGATCTCGCCCACGACCGGGACGCGCAGGATCAGGCGATCGAAGCGCGCCTTCTGGCCCGGGCTGGCGGATCCAGAGCACGAACGCCGCCGATCGCGGCCGCCAGCGCCGACGATCAGACAGCAGGATCAGCTGCTCGCGCACCACGATCGAGACGCGCACGATGATCCGCGTGATGCAGCGGCAGCTCGGCGCCGAAGCTCGCGTAGAAGTCGGTGAAGGCCGGCACGACCTTCAGGACGATGATCGCTGACCAGGACGAGGGCGAGCGAGATGAGGATGGCCGGATAGATCAGCGCGGAGACCGTCTTCCGCTTCACGGTCGCGATGATCTTCGTGTACTCGACGAACCGCCGGAGCACCGCGTCGAGGCTGCCGCTCCGCTCGCCGGCGAGCAGCGACGCCGTGTAGACGCTCGGGAGGAGCCCGCCGTGCGCCGCGAACGCGTCGGAGAGCGCCGCGCCGCGCTCGGACCCGCTCGTGGACGTCGTCCAGCACGCCTGCGGAAGATCGGCGATTCGACCCGGCGCTTCAGCAGATCGAGCGATTGCACGAGCGGCATCCCCGCCTTGAGCAGCGTCGCCAGTTCCTGGTTGAAGACCAGAAACTCGCCGCGTCGGAATTCGCCGCGACGCTGGCGGCAGCTGCAGCGACAGCCCGCCGATCGACGCCCTTCGGCTGCAGCGACAGGACGTAGAGCCCCTTCTCCTCGAGCTCGTGCCGCAGGCGCGTCTCGTTCTCGGCCGTGTAGATGCCCTCGACGATCTCCCCGCTCGGGGACGCAAGGCGGCAGCGGAACTCCATTGGCTAGGGTCCGCCCGCAACAGGTTGTCAGCGTGGACATTACAGTTCCGGATTATATATCGGCGCTTTGAGGGCCAAAGCGCCTGCTGAAGGCTTTAGACCGTGCAGGCGCCGCGAAAAGCTGGTCCTGCGCCGGAACACGCCGGTCGGAAGGTCAGCGCGGATCGACGAAGGCGTGGAACACCCGGACACCGAGCTCGCGCGGGTCCTTGCGTCGCCGCCTCGGGACGTGGGCGGGAACGACGACTTGTCGACGTCGAGATCCGCATCTCGGCCATTTCGGCGTCGCCGAGCTGGGCCGCCTGCAATCTTCGACTCCGCAAGCGTCCGCTGTCAGGGCCCAGCGTGAAGTCGTCGACCGTCTGTCCGTCCGACGCACGACCTGCACCTGCTGGCGGCCCACGCAACTCGCCGCCGGGGCTATCGAGGTCGAGAAAGAGGATGGCGTCCTTCTTCGGGTTCTTGAAGGCCAGGATCGCCTCCTTCTTCGTCCACTGCCACTCGATCATCGCGTTGTCGCCCGCGACTCGGCCTGGTGCCAGCCGTCCTTGAACACGGTGAAGAGGTTGTCGGTCTGCGGCAGCAGCTCCAGGCGGGCCACGCGGTATGCGCGCTGCCCGACATCGTCGCCGGTGAGGGGCAGGCGGTCTGCTCTCCGGACGGCTGGCTCTTGACCGTATGCAGTCCGATGTTGATGGTGGCATCGCCGACGTACGGAAACACGGGCACGAAGATCGTGCGCGTGTACTCGATCGTCTGGCCAGGCTTCCACTGGCTCGTCGGCATCGGCGGATTGTGGTCGTCGTCTCCACATCCGCTCTTCGTCGGCGTCGACGACGTGCACGAAGACGCGGTAGTCCTCGGCGAACGCCGCGCGCTTCGGCGACGACGAACTTGTAGGTCAGGTCGAGTGGACTCCCGGCCGGCGCGCGCTCGTGGTTGAGGGTCAGCGTCGGCGTCGCGACGGGCGGTGCAGGCGGCTCGGCGCCGCCGCACGACCACGCCGTGATGAGCACTGCAGCGGTCGACGCGAACCGGATCGATCGGACGATGGATGAGGGCATGCCGCAGAGATCGTACCGGATCTGCCCCAGTGACGCAACGGAAACACGGCCGGGCGCGCGAGACGTTGTGCTACAGTTTTCGCGGCCGCAAGGCCTGGAAGAAGGATCAGGATGCCGCAGGACGCACTCGGGATGGTCGAGACCAAAGGGCTCATCGGATCGGTGGAGGCAGCCGACGCAATGGTGAAAGCGGCCAACGTGGTCCTGGTCGGCAAGGAATACATCGGCGCCGGTTACGTCACGGTCCTCGTGCGCGGCGACGTCGGCGCCGTCAAGGCGGCGACCGACGCCGGCGCGGCTGCCGCTCGACGCGTCGGCGAGCTCGTCTCGGTGCATGTGATTCCCCGTCCCCACGCCGAAGTCGAGCGGATCCTTCCACAGGGCTCGAACTGACGCGCCTGTAGGCTGATCTGACATGGCGGACGCCGCCCTTCCCCAGACCGATCGCGATCTCGCCTCGATCGCCCAGGCGCGCGCGCTGGCGCGGCGCGCGAAACAGGCGGCCGCAACGCTCGCCGAGTTCTCTCAGGAGCAGATCGACGCGATCGTGGATGCGATGGCCGCTGCGGCCCGCCCCCAGGCCGAGGCGTTTGCGACGCTCGCCGTCGAAGAGACGGGCTACGGTGTCGTCGCCGACAAGATCCAGAAGAACCTGTTCGCCTCCGACACGGTCTACGAGTTCATCCGGCCGATGAAGACCGTGGGCGTCGTCGTCGCGAGACGAGCGACCGCCGCGTCATTGAGATCGCCGAGCCATTCGGCGTGGTCGCTGCCGTCGTGCCATCGACCAATCCGACGTCGACGGCCATCTACAAGATTCTGATCGCGCTCAAGGCGCAGGTGCGCCATCGTGCTGAGCCCGCACCCTTCGGCGGTTCGATGCATCACCCGCGTCGCCGAGGTGCTCGAGGAGGCCGCGCGACGCGCGGGCGCTCCCGACGGCGCCGTCTCGTGGATGACGACGGTGACGCTCGAAGGCACGCAGGAGCTGATGAAGCACCGCGACGTGGCGGTCATTCTCGCCACGGGCGGGATGGGGCTCGTCCGCGCGGCCTATAGCGCCGGCAAGCCGGCCTACGGCGTCGGCCCCGGCAACGCCCCGGCGTACATCGAGCGCACGGCGGACGTCCCCAAGGCCGTCCGCGACATCATCACGGGCAAGACGTTCGACAACGGCGTGCTCTGCTCGTCCGAGAACTCGGTGGTGGTCGACGAGGCGATCGCCGAGGAGGTCAAGCGGGAATTCCAGGCGCAGGGCGGGTACTTCATGTCGGCGGCCGAGATCGACGCGGTGGCCAAAGTGCTGGTCACGCCGCAGCGGCTGCCCAATCCCGCCCTCGTCGGAAAGTCCGCGACGTTCGTCGCCGCGAAGTGCGGCCTCACGGTTCCCGCCGACACCCGCGTGCTCATCGCGCCGCTCGCCGGCGTTGGCCGCGACTACCCGTTGTCGATCGAGAAGCTCTGTCCGGTGCTCTCCTTCTACGTCGTTCAGCGACTGGCGGGAAGGCTGCGAGCGCTGCAAACAGATTCTCCGTTACGGCGGGATGGGCCACACGATGTCCATCCATTCCCAGAACGATCAGGTGATCCTGGAGTTCGGCCTCAAGAAGCCGGCGTTCCGCATCATCGTCAACTCGCCGGCGACGCTCGGCTCGATCGGCTTGACGACAGGACTCGACCCTGCGATGACGCTCGGGTGCGGAGGGTACGGCGGGAACATCACCTCGGACAACATCTCGCCGCGTCACCTGCTGAACATCAAGCGCCTGGCCTACGAGATCGCGCCGGCCGCCGCCCGGCTCGAGAAGTCCCCGACCGCCGTCGGGGATCGCCGGCCTGGAGGAATCCCCGCCGAGGCGCTGACCTCCCGAATCGACCAGTTTCTGGGCGCCAGGGGATACCGGGCCGAGCCCTCGGAACCCCCGGCGAGCCCCCTCGGAGTCCCCTGGGCGCGGCTCAGGCTCCGCTGGACGCCGCCACGCCCCTCGACTTCGTCTGCGAAGAGGACGTTCGGAAGGCCCTTCAAGCCGGCCGGCAGCTGGTCGTCGCCGAGCGAGCCATCATCACGCCGGCGGCGCGGGAGCTTGGAGAGACCCACCGCGTGTTTGTCGCGCCTCCCTGGCGGGGGTAGGGGTCTCCCAGGCGCTCTCTCGGGCGTGCGCCGGAGGAACGCCGGCCTGGATTGCTCGTTCCTGCTGAATCTGTTGGACTTAGTTGACCAACTCAGCGACTGGATGATAGGATTCGAGAGCCGTAGCGAGGGGCGTGACCCCTTGCCGCAGGCGGGGGCCGCCGCCCTCCGCGCTACACGACCCGGCGACGCGGCACCAGCCGATAAGACAGGGGTGCCTGCCCGCCACGTGACAACCCGGAGCCCCCGCTGAGGGGGGTGACTTACGACCGGTTGCCTGGGGACCGGCCGCGGAGCGCCCGAATGGTTCGCGTATCGACCGATCGCCGGTTGACCCCGGCGCGCGTTGCGGCTGTCGTCCCGGCGGTCCTCGTCGTCGCTCTGGCGGGGTCCGCGTGCAGCCCGGGGACCCGTGCGGCCAAGCCAGCCGTCGCGCCCGAGCCTCCGCAGGCCGAGTTCGTCGCGCCTCTCGCGCCTCCCGCCCCTCCCGAGGATCCGGCGCTCACCCTGATTGCCCTCGCGGACCAGCATTTCAGGGCCGGCCAGCACGAGCTTGACCTTGGCCACGTCGAGGGCGCCCGTGTCGAGTTCGACAGGGCCGTGAGCGTGCTGCTGGAATCGCCATATGGCGGCCGGACCGAGCCGCGCATTCGTGAGTATTTCGACCGGCTCATCGACCGGATTAGCGCCTACGAGATCAAGGCCCTTGCGGCCGGAGATGGCTTCACCGAGAAGCAGTCCGAGCCGGCGTCGATCGACGAGCTGCTGGCGGTGTCGGCGACCTTCACCCCGCCGGAGCCCGAGCCTGCCCTCCAGGCGGCGGTCGAGGGTGACCCGGTCGTCCACGATATTCCGATCCCGCTCAATCCGCGCGTGCTCTCGTTCATCGCGCTCTTCCAGGGACGGCTGCACGACTTCCTCGCGGAAGGGATGCAGCGTGGGACGAAATACCTGCCGATGATTCAGGAGGTGTTCCGCGCCGAAGGCCTTCCGCTCGACCTGGCCTACATTCCGCTGATCGAGAGTGCGTTCAAGCCCAATGCGCTCTCGCGCGCGAAGGCCAAGGGCGTGTGGCAGTTCATGTCCTATACGGGCCGTGAGAACGGCCTGCGCCAGGACTGGTATGTCGATGAGCGTTCGGATCCCGAGAAGGCCACGGTGGCCGCGGCAAAGTACCTGACCACCCTCGCGAAGATGTTCGACGGCGACTGGCACCTGGCCATGGCGTCGTACAACGGCGGGCCCGGGCGCGTTCAGCGGGCGCTCAAGCGCGGGCGAGTGGACGATTTCTGGTCGCTGTCCGCGAAGCGCAATCTCCTCCCCCGTGAAACCCGGGACTACGTGCCGATGATCCTCGCGGCCGTCGTCATCGCGCGAAACCCGGCGCAGTACGGCTTCGCCGTGTCGCCGGAGTCGCCGCTCGAATACGACACCGTCACGCTGCCACGACCGGTCGACCTGCGCCACATCGCCGAGTGGACCGATCAGACGATCGACGACATCCAGGCGCTCAACCCCGAACTGCGCCGCTGGACGACGCCGGTGCGCGATACCGACTACGAGCTTCGTGTTCCCGAGGGCACCGCGGACCTCGTGCAGGTGCGGCTTGGCCAGGATCCGGGCGCGGATCTGGTCGCGCTCAACTACCACACGGTCAAGCGCGGCGAGACGCTGGCCACGATTGCCAGGAAGCTCCGCGTGAACCGGACGGATCTGGCCGAGGCCAACTACCTGAAGACCAGCGCGCGTGTGGCCGTCGGACAGAACCTCATCATCCCGCAGCAGCCGACCGTGTTGATGGCCGCTCGGAGCGACCGGGCCGTGCCGGCGGTGGACGCGAGGCCGCTCACCGCGGACGCGGTGGTGCCCGCCGTGTTGACCGCCGAGACGACGGCAGATGCGAGGCCAGCCAGTGCGCCGGACGATCGCGTGAAGGTCGTCTATCGCGTGAAGCGCGGCGACACGCTGGCATCGATTGCGCGCGTGTTCAAGACCAGCGTCGCGTCGATTCGCACCTGGAACGGCATTTCGGGCTCGCGGATCAACGCCGGCGAGCGTCTCACCATCTACACGGCACGGGCGAACTAGCCTGCTCCCGCCGGGTCCAAAAGGACCCGGCCTACATCCGCCGCCCGCACCTTCATGCCCAGAGATACGGTCCACGGAAAGGCGAGACCGAGAGTCTACGCTCGAGGTCGAGCGACAGCGAAGTCAGGGTGCTGGCGAGCGGGATCATGGTCCCGTCGGTGACAGGCGAGACCGAGAGTCTACGCTCGAGGTCGAGCGACAGCGAAGTCAGTGTGCTGGCGAGTGGGGGTGGGGCCCCACGAGCAGTAAGTAAGAAGAAATCGCACCGGGCCAGGATGCCCGCTGCTGCAGTTTCTGCAACATCCAAGGGCGCCCCGCCGCGTAACTGCTGGCAAGCAGGCCGGGCATAACGTGCAGTCCATCTTGCAGTCGCCGGATGCATGCTCGCGTGCTTGCGCAGCGCCGCCCTCTTCGGCGTCGAGGCTTGTCCCGTTCAGGTCGAAGTTGACGTGAGCTTCGGGCTGCCGCTGGTCTCGATGGTGGGGCTGCCCGATGCGAGCGTTCGCGAGAGCCGCGATCGTGTCAGGAGCGCGATCCGCAACTCCGGCTTCGAGTTTCCACCGCATCGCGTCACGGTCAACCTGTCGCCGGCCGACGTGCGGAAGGCAGGGTCGGCGTTCGACCTGCCGATCGCGCTGGGGATTCTGGCGGCGCAGGGGGTGGTCGAGCGTCGCGACATTCAGGACGTGGTCGTGCTCGGAGAGCTCTCGCTCGACGGCGCCGTGCAGCCGGCGCGCGGTGTGCTGCCGATCGCGGCCGCGGCACGGCGGCATGGGGCGACGACGCTCCTGCTGCCGCTGGCCAACGCGGGGGAGGCTGGCGTGGTCTCCGGCCTCGCGCTCCTGCCGGTGTCGTCGCTCGCCGAGGCCGTGAGCGCGCTGAACGATCCCGTGCACTTCTCCGTCCGTCCAGGTCCTCCCCAGCCTGCGGCGCCACGACCGGACCCGGCGGACCTCGCGGACGTCCGAGGGCAGCTCCTGGCCCGGCGAGCGCTCGAGGTTGCCAGCGCGGGCGGCCACAACCTGCTGTTGGTGGGGCCTCCCGGTGCGGGCAAGACCATGATGGCGCGGCGGCTTCCCGGCGTTCTGCCGCCGTTGACCCTTGACGAAGCGCTCGAGGTGACCGCCGTGCATTCGGTCGCCGGCCTGCTTCCGCCGGGTGCGGGGCTCGTCGCCGATCGGCCGTTTCGCGCGCCACACCACACCGTCTCCAACGCGGCGCTCGTTGGAGGCGGCGCTCACCCGAGGCCCGGAGAAGTGAGCCTCGCGCATCACGGAGTGTTGTTCCTCGACGAGATGCCCGAGTTCAGCCGTCACGTGCTCGAGGTGCTGCGCCAGCCGCTCGAGGAAGGGCGCGTGACGATCGCCCGCGCGGCGCGCGCGGTCGTGTTTCCCGCCCGGTTCGTGCTCGTCGGCGCGATGAATCCGTGCCCGTGCGGCTTTGCGGGGGATCCGCGGCGCGAGTGCCGCTGCACGCCGCCCGACATCGACCGCTATGCCGCGCGCCTCTCGGGACCCCTGCGCGATCGCTTCGATCTGACGGTCGAAGTGCCGGCGATTCCCCCGGATGTCATCGGGACGGCCGACCGGGGCGAAGGCTCGGCGTCAATCCGGGACCGCGTCGTTGCGGCGCGGGCGCGCCAGCGGGTGCGGTACTCGGCGGACGGCGTTCGCGCCAACGCGGAGCTCCGTCCGTCCTTGATGGACCGCGACTGCCGGCTCGACCGGGACGGAGCGCGACTCCTGAATGCGGCCGTGAACCGCCTGGCCTTGACCGCCCGCGGCTACGATCGGGTCCGAAAGGTCGCAAGAACCATTGCGGACCTGGCGGGCTCCGAATCGATTTCAGCCGACCACGTGGCGGAGGCGCTGCAGTTCAGGATGTGAGGTCTGTCCTTACTTCGCGATCCTGATCCCCCCGGGGTCGTTCGTCCGCAGCGGGTTCGTGAACGCCAGACCGGCGTTGCTCAAGTCGCCGAAGACGTTATCGCCCGCGGGCTTCGTACCCTTGCGAACCCAGGCGACGAGATCGTCGAACGCCCGGATCTGCTCCTGCAGGCTGAAGCCGCAGTGTCCGGGAATCCGCATAAGGCGCTGCACGAGCAGATCCTGCTTGCCCGCGGCCGTGACGGCCCGGCTGAGGGTCTGCTGCAGGAACACGGGCACGAAGAGATCCCCGGTGCCGTGCATCGTGAGCACCGGACGCTCGAGACGGCCGTCGAACGGCACCAGTTCGTCGAACGGTCCCATGTCGGTACGCACCTTGGGGTCGGCCGCCTTGCGCCGGACAGCGGCGTTCAGCCGATCGCTCGAGAGACCCAGCGCCTCGTCCACCTTGTAGCGGACGTGCGTGTTGGTGACGGCGAGATTGGACGGCGTGGTGCTGCCGGCGAGCGCACCGCCGCTGATGTTGGCGAGAAAGCGCGACGCGAGGCCCTCGACCGCGAACGGCCTCGGGCCGCCGCTGATTTCGATCTGCACGCTCGCCAGCTGCCGTCCCTTCTCGGTAAGAGAGGGCGGTTTCCCAAGCATTCCCGCCATCTTCTCGAGGTCCTGCTGGACCGTGGACGTCTGGGCGAACTGTACGCCTGTCACGACCTCCGCGGCTGCGCCGACGGCGGTGAAAAAGTCGAAGAGCTCCGGTCCTGCCGGGCACATCGCGAGGCCGCCCGCGAACGCCGTCGGGAACTCGTGCATCCCGAGCAGCGTGACGTGGCCTCCCATTGACGTGCCGGTCAGGTACACGCGTTCGGGCGCACGCCCTCCGTTGAAGGTCGTGAACATGCCGGTCAGCGCCATCGTGTCCTGAAGTCCCATCCCCGGCACATAGCCGTTGCACCGGTAGCTCGACGCGCCCCAGGCAAAGCCGTTCTGAATCAGATGCTCGCGGATGGCCGGGTTGCCGACGCGCAGCCTGGAGCCCTCGGGACCGGCGTTGGAGACGAAGCCGTGGGAGCTGAGCATGAGCTCGCCGTTCCATTTGTCCGGAATCTCGATGCGGTACACCCCGCCGTCGTACTGACCGAAGTAGGCCTTGGCCCCCGGCAGCGCCTCGAACGCCGGGTCCGGGAAGACCCAGGTCTGTGCCGGGCACGCCACGGGCGTAATTCCGGGTCGGCCAACCGTGCCGGCTGGCGTGGTCATCAGCGCGGCCAGCGCCGCCGTGAGTATGGGCAACACCACGTAGTGGGCTCGCACGGGCACCTCCTGGGACGGCCGCAGGCTACGCGCCACCTCTACCCTTGTCAATCGGGCCCCGTTGGCGGGTGCCTGGCTTTCGCCAGATGTTCGCTCAAGACTTCGCGCTTCCGTGTCGAAAACCCCGTGTGATACATTGCCGTAGCTTCCTGACGCGGCCCGGCCTCGTCCCAGACAACTCACTCCGTGGGCTTTGCGTGCTCGCCGGTCCGAGCACAGCTGGCGCACGCTCGCGCTAAACAGGGGTATGTTCGCAAGACGTTACACGGTTCTCATCGCCGATCGCACCACCGGCGTCGTCCGCCGGATGACGATCAGTGTGCGTCTCGCCGCCGGCCTCGTCGTCGGCGTGCTCTCGATGCCCGTGCTGATCGGCCTGGGCGCGAGGTGGAGCGCATTTGCGGAGATCGATCGGCTCCGCACCACCAAGAACGCGCTTGAAGCCGAGAACGGCAACTATCGGGCGACGACCGGCGAGCTGACCACGCAGATTCAGTCCCTCGAGAACGTCATCGAGGACCTCGGCCAGCGCGCCGCGCTCGATCCCGCCGAGGCCCGAGCCATCCAACGGCTGCCGGCGATCACAAAGGCGCGTGCCGCGGGCGGCGTCAGCCAGCCGCAGGCCTCCGTCTCGAGCGTGCTGTCCTCCTCGCTCATCTCTCCGGAAGACACCTTCGGCGTGCTCCGCACGCTCCTGCAGGGACTCGAGAGCCGGTTGCTCTACGTCCGTCGCGACGTCGAACGACAGGAAGCGCTCGCGGCGGCGACGCCCTCGATCTGGCCGACCTTCGGGTGGCTGACGGGCACCTTCGGCGGCCGCGCGGATCCGTTCACGGGCGAACGCGGGTTCCATCAGGGCCTCGATATCGCCACCGACAAGGGCCAGCAGGTCTACGCGACGGCGGACGGCACGGTCGATCTCCGCCGGTCGATCGGGCGACTACGGCAATCTGGTCGAGCTCCAGCACGACTTCGGGTTGTCGACCCGTTACGGGCACCTCAGCAAGTTCGCGGTGTCGCCGGGCACTGTCGTCAAGCGCGGGGATGTGATCGGCGTCGTCGGGTCGACCGGGCGCTCGACCGGGACGCACCTGCACTACGAGATTCTGGCGAACGGCAAGCTGATCAACCCGCTCCAGCTCCTGACCAGGCCCACGCAGCGTTAGGCCGGCGTTCGCGCTCGGCGACGCTCACCTGCGCGACCCGTCCGAGCATTGCCTGGCTTCCTGAGCTCCGCTACAATCATCGGATACCCGGCGTGACAGTCCCGCTCTAGATGCTCCAGACATTCCTCGCCAAGGTCCTCGGCACCCAGAACGAGCGCGAGCTCAAGCGCCTGCAACCGCTCGTTGGGTCGATCAACGCGCTCGAGACCGCGATCGGGTCCCTGTCCGACGAGCAGCTCCGCGCCAAGACGGCGGAATTCAAGGCGCGCGTCGCCGAGGGCGAAACGCTGGACGACCTTCTGGTCGAAGCGTTCGCCGTCGTGCGCGAAGCCGGCCGCCGCGTGCTGAACATGCGGCACTTCGACGTTCAGCTGATCGGCGGCGCGGTTCTCCACAAGGGCAAGATCGCCGAGATGAAGACGGGCGAGGGCAAGACGCTCGTCGCGACCCTCCCCGCGTATCTCAACGCGCTCGAAGGCAAGGGCGTCCACGTCGTCACGGTCAACGACTATCTGGCCCGCCGCGACTCCGAGTGGATGGGGCGCGTCTACCGTTTCCTTGGAATGACGGTCGGCGTCATCCAGCACGATCTGGTCGACGCCGAGCGGCAGTCGGCCTACGCCTGCGACATCACGTACGGCACGAACAACGAGTTCGGCTTCGACTACCTGCGCGACAACATGAAGTTCGAGCTCGCGCATTACGTCCAGCGCGGCCATCATTTCGCGATCGTGGACGAGGTGGACAGCATCCTCATCGACGAAGCGCGCACGCCCCTCATCATCTCCGGGCCCGCCGAGCAGTCGACCGACCTCTACTACGACGTCGATCGCATCGTGCCGAAGCTCAAGCCTGGCGCCGTCGTGCGCGGCGACACCAAGGCCGAGGAACGCGAGGAGCTCGAGGCGACCGGCGACTACATCGTCGACGAGAAGCACAAGACGGTCACGCTGACCGAAAGCGGGATGGCCCACGCCGAGCAGATGCTGAGCCGCCACCTGAACGGCGGCCACATCTACGACTTCGAGAACGCTCATCTGAAGCACCACGTCGACCAGGCCCTGCGGGCTCACACGCTCTTCAAGTACGACGTGGACTACATGGTCAAGGACGGCGAGGTCGTGATCGTCGACGAGTTCACGGGCCGCCTCATGCCCGGCCGCCGCTGGAGCGACGGCCTGCACCAGGCGGTGGAGGCCAAGGAACACAACGGGCGCCATCCCGAAGTGAAGATCGAACGCGAGAACCAGACGCTCGCCACGGTCACGTTCCAGAACTACTTCCGCAGGTACAAGAAGCTCTCCGGCATGACGGGCACGGCGGACACCGAGGCCGAGGAGTTCGCCAAAATCTACAACCTCGACGTCGTCGTCATCCCGCCCAATCGTCCGCTCACCCGCATCGAAAACCCCGATCTCGTCTACCGCACGCAGGACGAGAAATGGGATGCCATCGTCACCGAGATCATCGACGAGCACCAGAAGGGCCGCCCGGTGCTCGTGGGCACGGTCTCCATCGAGAAGTCGGAGAAGATCTCGACGATGCTCGACCGCCGCGGGCTGAAGCGCGGGACGACCACCGGCGGCGGCGCGGACAAGCACGTGGTCCTGAACGCGAAGTACCACGCGCAGGAGGCCGAGTTCGTCGCCCAGGCGGGGCGCAAGGGTTCGGTCACGATCGCGACCAACATGGCCGGCCGCGGCACGGACATCCTGCTTGGGGGCAACCCTGAGTTCATGGCGCGCCAGCAGTGTCTCGCCGAGCAGATTGCCGAACGGTTGCCGAAGGGCGAGGAGCGGTTCGTCGAGGACGAGCAGTACGTCTACTACTACCACCTCGACGGCTTCTACCGGGTGCCGAAGGCGGAGTACGACCGGATCTTCGCGCACTTCAAGCGCGTGACCGACGCCGAGCACGACGAGGTGGTGGGCCTGGGGGGACTGCATATCCTCGGCACCGAGCGCCACGAAGCGCGTCGCATCGACAACCAGCTGCGCGGCCGCGCCGGCCGGCAAGGCGATCCGGGGTCCTCGCGCTTCTACCTGTCGCTCGAAGACGATCTGATGCGCATCTTCGGGTCGAATCGCATTTCCGGCCTCATGCAGAAGCTCGGCATGGAGGAAGGCGTGCCGATCGAGCACGGCATGGTGACGCGGGCCATCGAGCGCGCGCAGAAGCAGGTCGAGGCGCAGAACTTCTCGGTCCGCAAACACCTCCTCGAGTACGACGATGTGATGAACAAGCAGCGCGAGAACATCTACGCGCTGCGTCGCGAAATTCTCGATGGGCAGATTCGGCTCGACGAGGACGAGGTCGTCGGCACCCGCGAGTACCTGTTCGACCTGGCGCAGGGCGTGCTCGACGGCCTGGTGGAGACCTACACCGCCAAGGAGGCCGACGCCGAGGGCTGGGATCTCGATGCGTTGCAGCGCGAGGTGACCCGGGTTTTCAGCGTGGACACCGAGGAACTCGACTACTCGCAGATGAAGGCGGACGAGATCGGCGACGATTTGTGGGAGCGCGTACGAACGGCCTACGAAGAGAAGGAAAAGACGCTCCCGCCGGAGGTCCTGCGTCGCGTCGAGCGCGACGTGATGCTGCAGATCGTCGACACCCAGTGGAAGGACCACCTCTACTCGCTCGACCACTTGAAGCAGGGCATCAGCCTGCGCGGGTACGGCCAGCGCGACCCCCTCGTCGAGTACAAGAAAGAGAGCTTCGACCTCTTTCAGGCCATGAAGGACCGGGTGGACGAGGAGATCGTCCGCTACCTGTGGGGACTGCGTCCGGTGCTGAACGAGGCCGGACGGGAGCTGCCGCCGGTGCGCCGGCCCGAACCGCGGCGCACCCCGCTCATCCTGAACGATCCCGCCGCTCAGTCGCCGAGCCCGTTTGGCGCCCCGGCTGCTCCGGAGATGTTCCCGGGCGCCGGCCCGGGCGGCCGGGCGCCGCAACCGGCCCGTGTGGGCGGCGACGATGCGCCGGTCAAGCAGGTGCGGCGCGACGAACCGAAAGTCGGCCGGAACGATCCCTGCCCTTGCGGCAGCGGCAAGAAGTACAAGAAATGTCATGGAGCGGCGGCCTAACATGGACACCAAGTCTCCCGACGACACCAAAGAGGCGTGGTCCAGGATCGGCTCGATCACGAACCTCTCCTCCGGCGGCGAGCAGCTGCAGACCGCGCTCACGTTCGACGACATCCTGCTGGTCCCGCAGCACTCCACCGTGCTGCCCTACCAGGTGGACGTCAGCACTCAGCTGACGAAGCGGATCCGGTTGAACGTGCCCCTCCTGAGCGCCGCCATGGACACGGTGACCGAGTCGAGGCTGGCGATCGCGATGGCACAGCACGGTGGCCTCGGCGTCATTCACAAGAATCTGTCGATCGAGGAGCAGGCGTCGGAAGTCGATCGCGTGAAGCGCTCCGAGAGCGGGATGATTGTCGATCCGATTACCCTCTCCCCCGCTCACCGGATCTTCGAGGCGCTCGAGCTGATGAGGAAGTACCGGATCTCGGGCGTGCCGATCACGGAGGACGGAAGCAAGGAAGGCCGCCTTGTCGGCATCCTGACGAATCGTGACCTGCGGTTCGAGAGCAACCTCAACCGCCCGATCGCCGACATCATGACCCGCGAGCCGCTGTACACGGTACCCGTCGGCACGACGCTCGACGGCGCACGGGAGATTCTGCACCAGCACAAGGTCGAGAAGCTCCTGGTGGTCGACCGCGACTACCGCTTGAAGGGGCTGATCACCGTCAAGGACATTCAGAAGGCCGTCAAGTACCCGAACGCATCGAAGGACGCTCTCGGCCGCCTGCGCTGCGGCGCCGCGATTGGCGTGGCCAGGGACACGATGGAGCGCGCCGAGGCGCTCGTGGCTGCCGGTGTGGACGTCCTGGTGCTCGACACGGCACATGGGCACTCGCAGGGTGTGCTGGACATCGTGGGCCAGGTCCGGAAGCGTTTCGCTGACGTCGATTTCGTGGCCGGCAACGTCGCCACAGCCGAGGGCACGCTCGCGCTCATCGACAAAGGGGTCGACGCGGTCAAGGTCGGAATCGGCGCCGGCTCGATCTGCACGACCCGGGTGGTCGCTGGCATCGGCGTCCCGATGATTACTGCGATCATGGAGTGTGCGGCGGCGGCCGCGCCACACGATGTGCCGGTCATCGCCGATGGGGGCATCCGTTTCTCTGGGGACATCACCAAGGCGCTCGCGGTTGGCGCGAGCACCACGATGATTGGCAATCTCTTCGCCGGCACCGACGAAAGCCCGGGGGAGCTGATTCTGTACCAGGGCCGCAGCTTCAAGGAGTATCGCGGCATGGGCTCGATTGGCGCCATGCGCCGCGGCAGCCGCGATCGATATTTCCAGGACGAGTTCGATCTCGATGCCACGGCGGCGACCGGCGGCACGGAAAAGCTGGTGCCGGAGGGCATCGAAGGCCGCGTGGCCCACAAGGGCACGGTCGCGGCCATGATTCACCAGCTGGTGGGGGGGCTGCGCGCAGGGATGGGCTACTGTGGCTGCGCCAACCTCCCCGAACTGCAGCGCGATCGCAGGCTCATCCGGATCACGCCGGCCGGGTTCCGCGAAAGCCACGTCCACGACGTGGCCATCACCAAGGAAGCACCCAACTACCGCTCCGAATGAACAAGGCCGCGCACGTCTGGCTCGCCCGAGCCGCGCTCTGTGCGCTGACCGTTCTGCCCTACAGCCGCACCTTCGAAGCCGGGTTTGTCTTCGACAGCCGGGCCATCGTCCTCGAGGACTCCAGGATCCGTGAGGTCAGCGCCCGGAGCCTGCGCGCGATCGCCGGACAGTCGTACTGGGGCTCCACGCTCGAGAGCCCGCTGTACCGGCCGGCGGCAACGGTCTCGTTTCTCATCAACTACGCGGTGCTCGGGAACCAGGACCGGCCCGCGGGCTATCACGCGGTCAATCTGCTGCTGCACCTCTCGAACGTGCTGCTGGTCTTCGCCATCGGGCGCCGGCTTGCCGGGGCGGTGCTGGCCGGCGGCGACCGTCGCCGGGCTGTGGGCCGTCCATCCCCTGTTGACCGAGGCCGTCACCAACATCGTCGGACGTGCGGATCTCCTGTCTGGCGTTGGCGTGCTCGGCGGGTTCTACGCGTATCTGATGAGCGACGGGTCGTCGCGCCGCTCGGGCTGGCTGGCGCTGTCGGTGGCGGCGGCAACGCTGGCGATATTCTCCAAGGAAAGCGGTGTCGCCTTCCTGGCCATCGTTATCGCCTACGACCTCCTGCTGCGGCGGCCGGCGGTTCCGATGCGCCGGCTGCTGCCCGTCTGGCTCCTTCTGGCGTGTCCGCTCGCCCTGTTCCTTTTCCTGCGCACGACGATTCCGACGCACGGGGCGAGCGAGTTCGTCTTCGTCGACAACCCGATTTCAGGCGCGGGCGTCGGGGCGGGCCTGCTCACGGCCCTGAGCGTCGGCGGGCGCTACCTCTGGCTCGTGGCCTGGCCGCGCGCACTGTCGCCGGACTACTCGTTTGCGCAGATTCCGATCTTTACCGGCCGGCCGGAGGAGTGGGCCGCGCTGGCCACGCTTGGTGTCGCGGTGATCCTCGCGCTGTTCGTGGCGCGCTCCGACCGGCTGGTGCGTTTTCTTGCGGCGGCCACAGCCATTGCGTTTCTGCCGGTGTCGAACCTGCTCTTTTCAACCGGGACGATCATGGCCGAGCGGCTGATGTACCTGCCGGCGCTCGGCGTCATCGGCTGTGCCGCCGCGATCGCGAAAACCTGGTCGGGTAAGGTTTCTCGCAGTAGCGCAGGCGCGCGAAAACCTTACCCGACCATGATGACAATGATGACAGCGGCCCTTGTCCTTCTCTTGGCCGGATTCCTTGCCTACGGGACCTGGACGCGGAATCCGGCATGGCAAACCGAGCTGGCCCTCTGGACGTCAGCGGTCCAGACCGTCCCGAACAGCTTCAAGGCCCATTCGTCTTTTGCTGAGGCGCTCTACCAGGCCGATCCGGACCGACTGCGCCTGGCAGAGGCAACAGCCGCAATCGATCGAAGCATTGCGATTCTCGACACGCTTCCCGACAATCGCCGAGCGATCCGCGTGTATCGTCAGGCCGCCTGCGTACCACTTCGAACACGCGGACGCTCTCCGTCAGCGCGGCGCGGCCGCCGATGCTGCGGCGTCCTATCGACGTACGGCTGCCCTTCTGGAGCGATATCTTCGACCTTCTCGGCAAGCCGCCGGCGTACGCCGTTGAGCGAGCTGATGGAGAACGCATGTTGTCCGCGGCTCTGCTCCAACTCGACGATGGCGCCGGCGCCGTCGACGCGTCGCGGCTCGCCCTCGAACGCGAGCCGTTCAATGCGGCAAACTACCGCGTGCGCTGCCGCAGCCCTCATTCAGGCCCGTCGGTTCGACGAGGCCGCCGTGGCCCTCACGGTGGGCGTGATGGTGACCGGCAATTCAGAGCTGCGCGCCGCGTCGCTGGATCTGTACCGTGGCGGGCTGGACACCCAGGGCTGCGCCGTGTCGCTCAAGGCCGGAGCGCCGGTCCTGAATCCGGAGTGCCCGATCGTCCGGCGGCACATCTGCGCGGCGGGTGTCGAAGCGATCAGGATTCAGCGGGCGGCAGGCCGTCCCGCGCTGGCCGAGGCGATTCAACAGTCAGTGATGGTCGACCTGGGCTGCCGCTAGAGCGGTTCGCAAAACGGTGTAGCGGTACGTAGGCCGGGTCCTTTCGGACCCGGCTCGCGGTTGTGGCAGGCGGTCCAAAAGGACCCGCCCTACGCGACCGGCGCTCCCCGATCAATGTGGGCTGTCGTCGATCACGATTCGCCTGGTCTCGTCGCCCGCGGTGCCGTGATCGATCCGCACTTCCACGGCACCGTCGAATCGGTACGGAAGGCGATCCGGCCATTCGATGGCGGTCACGCCACCGGCAAGCGTGATCTCGTCGAGGCCAGATCTCCGACCTCGAGAGAACGGAGGCGGTAGAGATCGACGTGGAAGAGCGGCAGCCGGCCGCCGCGTCCTCCTGAACCAGTGTGAAGGTGGGCTGCTCACCTCGCCGGGGTCTATCCCCAGCCCCTCCGCGACACCCCGCACGAAGGCCGTCTTTCCTGCGCCGAGGTCGCCCGAGAGCAGGTGACCGACCCGGGTCCGAGGCTGCTGGCGAGGTCGCGCCCGACCCCGGCGGTCTCGCTTTCGGCGCTGTCGTAATGGTCACGACCCGTTTCGGTCGACGACCTTGCGCCGGGCGGTCAGCTCCATGACGGCATCACCCAGGTGCCCGGCCACGTCGCCGGAAGTCATGGCGATCTCGCCCTCGTCGGCCTCGGCCAGATCGCCTGCCATGCCATGCAGGTAGACGGCGAGCCGGCACGCCCCTTCGGCGTCGAGCAGCTGCGCCAGCCACGCGGCGATCATGCCCGGTGAGCACGTCGCCCGGTGCCGCCGGTCGCCATTCCGGGATTCCCGGTCGGGTTGATGAACACCTTTCCGTCCGGCGTGGCGATCAGGGTGCGATGTCCCTTGAGCACCACGTAGCAGCTGGTGGCCCGTGGCGAAGTTCCTGGCGATCTCGAGCGCGGCTCGGACTGGACCTCGTCGGTCGACATGCCGACCAGCCGTGCCATCTCGCCTGGATGTGGCGTGATGATGACGTCCCGCCCTTCGCGCCCCGTGAGGGCGTCCGGATCGTCGGCGAACGCGTTCAAGCCATCCGCATCGATGACGATCGGCATGGTCGCCCGGTCGACGAGCGTCTTCACGAAGGAGACGCGTCGACGCGCCCTGGCCGAGGCCGGGGCCGACGGCGACGACATCCCGTGCCAGTTCCAGCACGCGATCGACGGCATCGGGGTCGAGCTCTCCATCGGTGCCCGGCGCCTCTGCGATGGCCTCGGTCATGTACTCCGGCGCCATCGTGGCGAGCACCGGCTGGCTGCTGGCGCCAGTGGCGACGGTCACCAGGCCCGCGCCCGATCGCAACGCGCCGAGCGCGGCGAGGTAGGCGGCGCCGGTCTTGCCGCGAGAACCCGCCACGATCAGGACGCGGCCGTAATCCCCCTTGTGCGTGTCCGGCGTCCTCGGGCTGATGAGCTCGCGAGCGGATGCACGGGTCAGCAGCTCGACCCGGGGGCCCTCGAGGGCCTCGAACACCTCGGCCGGGATGCCGATGTCCGCAATGACGATATCGCCGGCGCGGGTCTCGGCAGGCGGCAGCACGAGCGGAAGCTTCGGAGCGCCGAGCGTGACCGTCAGGCCAGCCTCGATCGAGTCCCCGATCGGCTCGTGAGAGTCTGCAGACAGTCCTGACGGCAAGTCGATGGACACAATCTGGATGCCGGACGCATTCACGTCGGCGACAACGGTCTCCATCAGGCCCGACAGCGGCGCATTGAGTCCCGTGCCGAAAATCGCGTCGATGATGAGGGTGCAGTCTTCGATCTCGGAGAAGTGAAGCTCCCAGGCTTGACCGTCGGCAATCTCCACGACCGTGACACCCAGCCGGCCGAGGATGTCGAGGTTGACCCGGGCGTCGCCGCGCACTTCCGAGACCTGGCCGATCAGGAACACCGACGTGTCGACGCCGCGCTGCAGCAGCGTCCGGGCGACGACGAACCCGTCGCCGCCGTTGTTGCCGCGTCCACAGAGAACGGCGACCTGCCGCTCCGCGAGATCCGTATGGATGGCCTCGACGGCCGCGACCACCTGCCGCCCCGCGTTCTCCATGAGCACGAGCGAGGGGATGCCGAGGTCCTCGATCGTCCGGCGATCGGCCTCGCGCATCTGTGACGAGTTGAGCACGCGCATGTCAGTTGCGTGAGAGTAGCAGAGGTCGGTCTAAACTTCCGCGTAAGCCGCAACCGGCGGGCACGCGCACATGAGATTGCGGTCGCCGTAGGGGTTGTCGATGCGGCCGACGGCCGGCCACACCTTGCGTGCGCGAACGAACGGCAGCGGATAGGCGGCCTGCTGCCGCGAGTACGGGTGGGACCACTCGTCGGCGGACACCGCCGCGGCCGTGTGCGGCGCGTGCTTGAGGACGTTGTCCTTCGGGTCGGCCTTGCCGTCGATCACGGCCTGGATCTCGGCCCGGATGGCGATCATCGCGTCGCAGAACCGATCCAGTTCCTCTTTGGGCTCGCTCTCGGTCGGCTCCACCATCAGCGTCCCGGCCACGGGAAACGAGACGGTCGGCGCGTGGAAGCCATAGTCCATCAGGCGCTTGGCCACGTCGGTTTCGTCGATCGCTCCCCCGCTGGCCTGCTTGAGCGGCCGGAGGTCGAAGATCATCTCGTGGGCCACGCGGCCGTTGGGTCTCGTGTACAGCACCGGGTAGTGAGGCTCGAGGCGCGACTTGATGTAGTTGGCATTGAGAATCGCGTACCGCGTAGCGTCCGTCATGCCGTCGCCACCGAGCATCGTCGCGTACACGTACGAGATGAGCAGGATGCTTGCGCTGCCCCACGGCGCCGCGGAGAGGGCGGGGATCGCCTGCGCGCCGCCCGTCTTGACGACGGGGTGTCCCGGCAGAAATGGTGCGAGGTGTTTCGCGACGCCGATCGGGCCCATGCCCGGGCCTCCTCCGCCGTGCGGGATCGCAAAGGTCTTGTGCAGGTTGAGATGGCACACGTCGGCGCCGATCGCGGCCGGACTCGTCAGACCGACTTGCGCGTTCATGTTCGCGCCATCCATGTACACCTGCCCGCCGTGCGCATGCACGATTTCGCAGATGTCCTGAATGCTCTCTTCGTAGACGCCGTGGGTCGACGGGTACGTGACCATGAGCGCCGCCAGCCGGCGGTGGTGCTCATCGGCCTTCGCCTTCAGGTCGGCCACGTCGATGTTTCCCTCGCTGGTGCTCGCGACGATCACGACCCGCATGCCCGCCATGACGCCTGTGGCCGGGTTGGTGCCGTGCGCGGATGCCGGAATCAACACGATGTCGCGGTCCGCGTCCTTGCGCGACCGGTGATACGCGCGGATGACCATCAGCCCGGCAAACTCGCCCTGCGCCCCGGAATTGGGCTGCAGCGAGACGGCCGCGAACCCCGTGATCTCGCACAGCGTGGCTTCGAGCTCCCGGAAGATCTGCTGGTATCCCTCGTTCTGATCCACCGGCGCGAACGGGTGCGGCTTCGAGAACTCCGGCCACGTGACGGGCAGCATCTCGGTGGCGGCGTTGAGCTTCATCGTGCACGAGCCGAGCGGAATCATCGACGTGTCGAGGCCGATGTCCTTGCGCTCGAGGCTGCGGATGTAGCGCATCATCTCGGACTCGGAGTGGTGCGTGTTGAACACGGGATGCGTCAGGAACGGTGACGTCCGCGCAAGCGTGGACGGATACTCGAGGCCAGAGGCTGGAGGCTGGGGGCTCGATGCTGGAGGCTCGAGGCCAGGGGCTGGGGCTTTCCCACTGCCGAGGCGAAGACGGCGACGATCGCGTCGAGATCCTCGACGTCGGTGGCCTCGTCCACCGCGATGTTGATGGTGCCATCGTCCCGATAGCGAAGATTGATGCCCTTCCGCTCGGCGGCCGACCGCACGCTTGCCGCGTCCGCCCCGGCCACGCGAATCGTGTCGAAGAACACGGAGTTGACCTGGCCGAGCCCGAGCGCCAGCAGCCGGTTGGCGAGCAGCGCAGCCATCGCGTGGACGCGGGCGGCGATCGCCGTCAGGCCCTTCGGCCCGTGATACACGGCATAGAAGGCGGCCATGTTGGCGAGAAGCGCCTGCGCCGTACAGATGTTCGAGGTGGCCTTCTCGCGCCTGATGTGCTGCTCGCGGGTCTGGAGCGCCATGCGGTACGCACGGTTGCCGTCCGCGTCAACCGAGACGCCGATGATGCGCCCAGGCGCCTGCCGCACGTGCTTGTCGAGCGTGGCGAAGAAGGCCGCGTGCGGGCCGCCGTACCCCATCGGGACGCCGTAGCGCTGAGAGTTGCCGAGCACGACATCGGCGCCGAGCTCGCCCGGGGGCGTGAGCAGCGTCAGGCTCAGCAGATCGGTGGCGACCGCCACGAGGACGCCTGCCGTCTTCGCCCTGGCGATGAGGCCGCGGAAGTCGTGAACGACGCCCGCTTCATCCGGTGTCTGCACGAGGACGCCGAACACCCGATCGGTGAACTCCACCGCCTCTGCGTTCGCCGGATCGAACAGCTCGATGTCGATGCCAAGAGGTTCGGCACGGGCCCGAACAACGTCGATCGTCTGCGGGAAGCAGGAACCGGCAACCATCAACTGGGGTGGCCCGACGATGCTGTCGATCCGGCGGCTCTGGGCGCGCGCGAGGAGGGTCATTGCCTCGGCGGCCGCTGTCGCCTCGTCCAGGAGCGAGGCCGTCGCGACCTCCATCGCCGTGAGGTCGGCCACCATCGTCTGAAAATTCAAGAGCGACTCGAGGCGGCCCTGCGCAATCTCAGCCTGGTACGGCGTGTAGGGTGTGTACCAGCCAGGATTCTCGAGCACGTTCCTGAGCACGACGCTCGGCGTCACGCAGTCGTAGTAACCCAGGCCGATATAGGACCGGACGCTCTTGTTCCTGGCGGCGATGCCGCGCAGGCTTCGGAGAAACTGCTGCTCGGACTGCCCACTCGGCAGGGCGAGCGGCTTCGGCAGGCGGATGCGCGCCGGAATGGTCTCGTCGATGAGGGCATCGAGCGAGGCGGCGCCCGCGACCTTCAGCATGGCGGCCGTATCGGCGTCGTCCGGGCCGATGTGGCGTGAGCGGAACGAGGCTGGCGTGAGCATCTACTTGATGAGCGTTTCGTACTGGGCCGCGTCGAGGAGCGCTGACGCATCGGCGGTGTTGGCAAGCTTGAGGACGATCATCCAGCTGGCGTGCGGGTCCGAGTTGACGACCTCCGGTTTGTCTTTGAGCGCGGTGTTTACCTCGAGGACTTCGCCGGCGACGGGTGCGTACAGCTCAGAGACCGCCTTGACCGACTCGATGGTCCCGAAGGACTGACCGGCTTTGAGCTTCGTCCCGACCTCCGGGAGCTCGATGTAGACGACGTCACCGAGCTGCTGCTGTGCGTAATCGGTGATGCCGACCTTGCCCGAGCCGCCGCCGACTTCGATCCACTCGTGATCTTTCGAGTACTTGTAGCCGGCCGGGTACGCCATGGACTCTCTCCTACGCGGGACGTTTGTAGAACGGCATCGGGACCACCCTGGCGCGCGTCCGTCGGCCGCGGATGTCGACCTCGAGCTCGGTGCCGGCGGCCGAGTGCGCGATCGGCACGTAGCCCATGCCGATGGCCTTTTTCAGGAACGGGGTCTGGGTGCCGCTCGTCGCCACGCCGATCCTGTCGGTTCCGCCAGGCGCGTAGAGATCGTATCCGTGCCGGGCAATGCCGCGGTCGATCATCTCGAAGCCGACGAGCCTTCTCTGCAGGCCGTCGGCCTTCTGACGAGTCAGGACGTCGGCGCCGATGAAGTCGCCCTTGCCGAGCGCCACGATCCAGCCCAGGCCGGCCTCGAGGGGCGTCGTGGTTCGATCGATGTCGTTGCCGTACAGGCGCATCGAGGCTTCGAGACGCAGCGTGTCCCTGGCGCCGAGGCCGCATGGCACGATGCCGGCCGACGCTCCGCTCTGGAGCAGGGCGAGCCACACGCGGTCGGCGGACTGTGGCGGGACGAAGACCTCGAACCCGTCTTCGCCGGTGTAGCCGGTGCGCGAGATCGTCGCGCGGACGCTGGCCACCTCCCCATGAGCGAACCAGTAGTACTTGATGGCCGAGAGATCCACGCCCGTCAGCGGCTGCAGCACCTCGAGCGCGCGGGGGCCCTGCACCGCGAGCAGCGCGTAGCGGGAGCTCGCGTCCACCGCGATCGCGTCTCCGACCGGCGCGATGGCGCTTGCAATGTAGGCGTAGTCCTCCGCGATGTGCGACGCGTTGACGACGAGCAGAAAGTGCTGGGCTGCCAGCCTGTAGACCAGGAGGTCGTCCACGAGCGTGCCCTCGGGCGTCATCAAGCCCGAGTATTGAGCCTGGCCTGGGACAAGCTTGGAGGCGTCGTTGCAAGAGAAACGCTGGACAGCGGCCAGGGCGTCCTTGCCGGCGATCTCGATCTGGCCCATGTGGCTGACGTCGAACAGCCCGACCCGTTCCCGAACAGCCAGATGCTCGGCGACGATGCCCGAGTACTCGACCGGCATGTCCCAGCCGCCAAACGGCACCATCTTCGCGCCGGAGGCGCGGTGCCGGGCGTTGAGCGCGGTCTTCTTGAGGGGGACGTCGGTAGCCTGTTCCATTCGGCAGCGTGGGCGGGCAAGGCAGCAGCGGCGCGTCGAAGCCCGAACCGGTAACGTACTATGGGCACGAGAGGCGGTCAAGGAATGCAGTCGGTCGAAGGAGGAATGACGTTTGGGCGCGCGCGTCTTTGCTGGCTCTTCGTCGGGATCATGGCCCTGCACGCCGTCGTCCCCGGAATGGCCCAGCCACATGGTCCGGTGCTTCGGGTTGACGGGGAGCGCTTGCTGGTCGATGGCGCCCCCCGGTTTCTGGTGTTCTTTTCGTACTTTGACGGGGTACGACGGCCGCCAGCCGTCCTGCACGCCGATCTGGACTACCTCTCGAAACAGGGTATCGACGGCATCAGGGTCCTCCCGAACTGGAGGGCGCAGCTCCTGACCACAGACGGCGGCGTGCACGGGGCCGCCCTCGGCCAGCTCACGTCGCTCGTGGCCGCCGCTGGCGCCCGCGGCATGCTGGTCGACGTCACGTTCACACGCGAGACGAGCTGTCCTCCAGGCACCTCGCCTTCCGACCGGCACTGTGCGTTCTCGGTGGCCGAGTACCTGGCAGGCATTCAGCTTGTGGCGGAGGCGCTCGAGCCGTACGAGAACGTGCTCTTCGACGTCCAGAACGAGTTCACGATTCACTTCTCGAACGAGGAGCTGGCGTCCACGCCCCATCCGGTTGCCGCCATTCGACGCGCGATCAAGGCGGTCGACCCGAAGCGGATCGTGACCGCCTCGAGCGCCGGCGGAGAGCCGCCCGGAGCATTCGCCAACACGAGCAGGGCGCTCGAGCTGGATGTCGTGGCGTATCACGACGGCCGCGACAGCGACCGGGACGTTCCCGCCCCGAACTGGGCGACCCGCACCACTGATGTCGTGGCGGCCCTGCGCAAGTCGGTCAATGCTCCGTCAGGGCAACGCCCAATCTATCTGCAGGAGCCGACGCGGTTCCTGATGCCGGGCGAAGGGCGGCGCGACACCGACAGCCGGCCCGAGAGCTACGGCTTGGCTTTGTCCCTGGCCAGGCAAGCAGGCGCCGCGGCGTGGACGTTTCACACGCCGGCCGGCTTTGCGCTCGACAACTCGACGCCGCTGCATTCCGCTGGCGGCCGGGGCCTGCTTCAGGCCGGCGAGGTGTCGGTCCTCGACACCCTCAAGGCGAAGGTGGCCCCCGTGGAGTAGGTGGAGTAGGTCGAGTAACGCAGGGCGGCCTGACGCGCTAGAATCGGCCCGCCATGCCTGCCGATTCGCAAGTTTTCCGAAGCTCGTTTCCGGATGTCACCATCCCCGATGTGGCGCTCACGGAGTTCGTCCTGGGGGCGGCGAGGTCGCGCGGCGCTCACCCGGCCCTGGTTGATGGGGTGTCGGGGCGAACAATCACTTACGGGGACCTCGCGGAGCAGGTGCGACGGCTGGCGGCCGGCTTCTCGCGGCGCGGTATCGGCAAGGGCGACGTCGTCGCGATCTGGTCCCCGAACCTTCCGGAGTACGCCGTGGTCTTTCACGCGGTGGCATCTCTCGGTGCGATTCTCACCACCGTCAATACCTCGTACACCGCGGAGGAGGCCGCGTTTCAGATCGGCGACGCACGGCCCAAAGTTCTGGTAACCGTGGCGGCGCTTGCGCTTCGCGCGCGCGAGGCGGCCGCCCTGGCGGGGCTGCCGATCGAGATCTTCACGATAGACGATTCGGACCAGGCGACACATCTCGCCTCAATCGCGGTCGATGCCGATCCACCACCCGTATCGATCGACGCCGCGAACGACGTGGTCGTCCTCCCGTATTCGTCCGGGACGACCGGGTTGCCGAAGGGCGTCATGCTGACGCATCGCAACCTCGTGGCGAACCTCAGGCAGATCGATGCGGTCGAGGTGCCAGACCTCGACACCTTCCTCGGTGTCCTGCCGTTCTTCCATATCTACGGCATGGTCGTGATCATGAATCTCGCGTTGATGCGCGGCGCCACCAGCGTCACGCTGTCGAAGTTCGATCTCGAGACCGTCCTCAAAATTCTTCAGGACTGGCCCATCCGGATGGCCCACATCGTGCCGCCGATCGCTGTGGCGCTCGCAAAGCATCCGATCGTCGCCAACTACGACCTCTCGGGTGTGGACTGGCTGTTCTCCGGCGCCGCACCCCTCGGTGCCGAACTGACCGAGGCAGTCGAGACGCGCCTGTCGGTGCGCGTCAGGCAGGGCTACGGCATGACGGAGGCGAGTCCCGCGACGCACCTCACCGTCGCGGGGCGCGAGCGCGCCGGGAAGGCGGGCCTGCTCATGCCGTCGACTGAGTGCCGTATCGTCGATCCCGAGAGCGGGCGTGATGTCGGCGGCGGCGAACGGGGCGAAGTGTGGGTTCGCGGGCCGCAGGTGATGAAGGGATACCTCAACAATCCCGAGGCGACGGCGCGCACGGTGGATGCCGATGGATGGCTGCACACCGGCGACATCGGGACCATGGACGACGAGGGCTACCTCGAGGTCGTCGATCGGCTGAAGGAGCTGATCAAGGTCAAGGGATTCCAGGTGGCGCCTGCCGAGCTCGAGGCGATCCTGCTGAAGCATCCGGCCATCGCCGACGTGGCCGTGATTCCGGTTCCGGATGCGGAGTGCGGCGAGGTGCCGAAGGCCATGGTCGTCGCGCGCGGCGAACTGACCGCGGAGGACGTCATCGACTTCGTGCATTCGCGTGTTGCTCACTACAAACGCGTCAGGCACGTCGCATTCGTGGCACAGATCCCGAAGTCGGCGTCTGGCAAGATTCTCCGCCGTGTGCTCGTGGCCGAGGAACGCGCCCGCACCGCCACCTAGAGCGGCTTCAATTTGGTGTAGCTGCTCTTAGGGCACGAAGAAGCCCGCCACGAAGGCACGAAGACTCGAAGAAGAATCGGTCTTCTTCGTGTGTTTCGTGTCTTCGTGGCCCTGGCTTTTTCGTGGTCTTGACGCTGCCCTGTCTCGCGTTATCGGCGGCGCTGACGCCAGACCATGAACGGCGAGACGATGAGCAGAAGTACCGTCAGGACCACGGCGACGCGCGAGACCTCCGGCGTGAGCAGCCGCTGCTCAGCGGCCTTGAGGGCGACGGTCGTCGCTGGTATCAGGGCGCAGAGTGCCCACCAGCGTTCCGGGCCGAGGCCGCGCAGCTTGAGCAGGAACTGCATCGTGGGGGCCATCCCCAACGTGATCACTGCGGCCGTGATGCCCTGACCCGTCGCCGAGCCCGCGTCCGACAGCGCGCCGACGGTGAGAGCCGCCAGCGCGACGACGGCTCCGATGTTGACGACGATGAGCGCACGAGCGGTGCCTGTCATCCCTGCCTCCTCGTAGCGGCCGTTCACTGCAGGTTGTAGCAATTGTGGAACGTATCGCGGATGTTTGCGAGATACCTTCCGAAGACATTGACGTAGCAGACACCTCCCGCGCACAGAAAGTAGTTTGGCGAGGCGAGGCACCACGCGCCCGCGGCGACGCACATCGGCCAGCTGTCGTTAATCGACTGGGTGAGCGCACAGCGGCCCCACCCGTACGAGCTGCTGCAGTTGCACGAGGCGTTGTTGTTCATCGCCACCCGCTGGAGACGCGGAGCTGGTGCGGAGCGCCTCCCCGCCCACTGAAAATCGTCTCTGACCGGCGGGGACGAAATCCATCCATAGTCCCAGAGGATGGGCGCGCTGCCAGAGTCTGCCACATAGACTTGCATATCGGCTGCGTAGTGTCCCTGCGTCTCGTAGTCGATCGCGTAGACGTTCCCTTCCCACGTCGCGTGATCCCCATCGTCCCACCCGCTGATGTAGACCTCGCCGCCGGGTTCGTATACTGCCTGTGCCTTGAGGGCCGGCGCGAACCAGTTCCAGATCCGGCCGGGGACGCTGGTGCGCCGCGGCTCGCGCGGCTCGCCGACGATGAGGACAGCGACGCCCAGGCGCTTCATCTTGAGTGAGGAGAAGCGCTTCTCGCTGTCCTCGAGCGCCCTGTGCATCGCCGGGCTGGCCGTACGGCGCTCTGCCAGCCGCTTTTCGGCTTCGGGGCCCGTCAGGACCCTGGTTCTCGCAGCCCCTGGGCCTGGGGCGGACAGGTCGGCCGGTGCACACGAGGCGCCTGCCGGAGGAGTCCCGGGTGTAGCCGCGCCGGCCGGACCCGCCACCAGCGCCAGCCCCGCGATGATCCAGACGATTTCCTTCTGCAGCATACGTTCGCTCCCTGTTCAGCAGCGGCAGTACGCGCGACCCCGCAGAGATTCGCTCTCTGCCCTGTCTCGTCCGCCTGATAGCGCCGCAGACCCTCGACGCTTGTCGCTCGATAGACCGACGTACCTGTCCACGACCCGCGTTTAGCTCTGGGCGACGGGCTCGCCGCCGGTGTCGCCCGCTGCCCCGTGCCAGCCATTGGCGGGCGCCACTGCCCCATCGTCCTGTCGCAAATAGACAATGAGCGTGTGATAGCTGATCCCCAGGACGCGCGCGGCTTCGCGTTTGTTGCCCCCGGAGCGATCGAGCACGAGCCGGGCGTAACGGCTGGCCCACGCCCGCAAGGTGTCGCGTCGCTGGAGCGCAGGCATCAATGCCAGGCCGTAGTCGCCACACACCGTTGGAGGGAGGTCGTCGAGGCCGATCACGTCTGACGTTGCGAGCGCGACCGCGCGCTCGATCAGCCGTTGGAGCTCGCGCACATTGCCCGGCCACGCGTAGTTGAGCAGCGCTTCAGCCGCCGGGGACGGAGAGGCGCAGGGGCCTGGCGGCGCGATGCCGGCTGAGGAAATACCGGGCGAGCTCGAGGATGTCGGCGCGGCGCTCGCGAAGGGACGGGACGCGGACGTCGACGCCGCTCAAGCGATAGAAGAGATCCTGCCGGAATAGTCTGGCCTCGACCATGCCGGCGAGCGCACGGTTGGTGGCCGCCACGATCCTGATGTCGACGCGATGCGCCCCCTGACCTCCCACGCGCTCGACAGCAAGATCCTGAATGGCCCTCAGCAGCTTGGCTTGAGCCGACGCAGAGAGATCGGAGACTTCGTCGAGGAACAAGGTGCCGCCGTCGGCATGCTCGAACTTGCCGCGTCGGCCGCGAACGCCGGTCGCGGTGCGCTCCTCGATGCCGAAGAGCTCGGCTTCGACCAGTGTCTCGACGAGCGCCGCGCAGTTGACGGCGACAAACGGCCCATTCCGGCGCCGGCTCAGCTCGTGAATCTGGCGGGCGACGAGCTCCTTGCCTACGCCGCTTTCGCCGACGAGAAGCACGGTGAAGTCGGTCGCTGCGACACGCTCGACCTGGGAGCGCAGCTCTCGCATGACGTCGGTCGAGCCAATGAGGGGCGCGGCTCCGTCCCGCCGCGTCTTTTGCTGAGGGCCGAGCCCCGATCGCGCGAGCTGTGCTCTCGCCCGCTCGATCTCGAGCACCAGCGAGGCGACGTGCGCCGCGCCGTTCAGGATCTGGAAGTCCCACTCTCCGAGATGCGACCCTGGGTCGAACGTCGCTTCGAGCACGCCGCCAGAACCGGCGCCCGGAACGTCGAAGGCAATCGACTCGACGCCGGCGTCCCGCCGGCTCTCCCATCGGTTGGTGGCGTCCTTCAGCTGTACCGAACGCACGGGCACAAGGCGGCGGAGCGTGTCCTCGAACGCGCCGCGCATCAGGGCCACCTCCGCACGCTCGCCGAGGGAGTGTGACAAGGCCTCCAGGAGTCCGGTCACACCTGGCCTCCGGTCGCGACGCCTCGGAAGCAGCGGCAAGTCGGGCGCGGAAGACGACTCCATCGGGATTGTCATCGGATCTCCTGGTTCGCGGGACGCCAAAACGACCAACCAAATCGAATGCCAGCTTCGGGCCCACGCGCGTGTTCGAAATCGTTCGACATCCGCGCCGTCTCCTCTCGCCGTGCGCCCTCATCGGGGTAGCGCGTGCCCGGCCGTTCAGCGGCCGGAAGCCAGTTCGGAGCGGGGAACCACATACTCCAGGGTCCGGCTCCACCAGATGCGGCGATCGAAGGCGACCGCGCCGCGGTAGCGGACCTCGGCGGCCTCCACCCGCGTGACCGAGCAGCGCAGCACCACGCCGCGCACGACCAGGTCCCCAACCGGCAGCGCCAACAGCAAGTCGACTGTTGAACCCGGCAGCAGGCGACGCCCGGTCTCGAGCTGTGCGCCGTAGGTCGAGATATCGAGCAGCACCGCCACCTGCCCAGGCCGGACCCGGGCGGCCAGCACGCCGTGCTCTGACGACGAGCGGCGGCGGCGCTCGCGCCGCCGTTCCTGTTCCGTGGCTACGGCCGTGCGAGCGGAATCCATTGCCGGGAGCGCACGTCGAAGCGCAGCACGCGCGTTTTACCTGTCTCGCCGAAGATCCGCACCACAAACTGCGTCCGCGCGTTTCCACGCACGTACAGGCTGCCCGGCGTGGCGGTCCCGAGGGGCGTGAAAACGACCATATCGGTCGGTCCCGTGCGAATAGGGTCCACTCCGGCGGCCTGTGCGGGGTTGTCGATCGAAGGCACACCGGGCAGGGTGCCGAATGTCATGCCCGCGAAGTTATCGGCGAGACGTACCGCGCGGCGGAGCTGGCGATCGATTCCGCGTTGAATGTCGGCGCTCCCCACGCCATTGCGGTTGCCGTCGGCGTACACCGCCATGGAAAAGTCCGATCCGGTGCGGTCGAAGCGGACGGCGATATGCACACCCCGCACGACAGCGTCCATTCGCGCCTCCTGCAACCGGGCCGAAAGGTACCGGAGGGCGCCGATGGCTCGGTACTCGTCCAAGGCTGTGTGAGCCGATGCGCCCGCCGCGACCGAGAGGGTCGCGGCGAGCCCGAGGGCAAATACCAACTCGATCAGCGTGTAGCCAGCCACGTGTCAGTGCTGCTGCGGAGCGCCGGACGCCGGACGCGTTTCCACGGTGAGCTGGGTACGGAGCTTCAGAAAGCTCTTCTCGCCGATTCCCTGCACGTTCATGAGCTCTTCGATCTTCTTGAAGGGTCCGTTCTTCTGACGGTACTCGACGATGCGGGTCGCCGTTCGTTCGCCGATGCCCGGCAGCTGCTGCAGCTCGGTGGCGCCAGCGGTGTTGATGTTGACGACGGGCGAGGGTTTGGCGGTGTCGGCCTTGGCGGCGGACTGCGGCGCGGCGACGAGCGGCGGGCTGACGAGAGCGATGGCAGCCAGGATGGCGAGCGTTCGAAACAGCATGGGTCCTCCGTGGTGTTGACGGGTAACAGTGGATGACCCCGGGCCGAGGCGTCTCGTAAGCGAGGGAGGTCGGGCCCCGGCGAAGAGTTGTGGGCACCGGCCCAGGGTCGTCCGGACCAGCGGCAAGCCGCGGACCGAATACGCGCTATCACGCGCGGCGCGGGAAATGGTTGCGGGGGCGGTGGTTAGGAAGGCGGCCCGAGGGGCGAGGTCCGATGCCGTCGGGCAGGCCGCAGCGAATGACGCCTGTGGTTGCTATCGGCGACCGGAGCCATCAGACGAGGCCCGTGTTTGCGCCAGTTCTCGACCGACACCTCTGGGACGTGCCAGAGCAACTCGAGGCTGCGGCCCCTCATCGGTGCGATCATGTGGTGGTCGCGTCGTGCGAAAGGAGCCTGACATCATGTCCCTGACTCGCCGAGACCTGTTGCGCCTGTCGGCCGCCACGGCCATCGCCGGAATGGCCCAGGCTTGGCGTGGCGCCACGTCTGTCCACGCACAGCCGGGACCGTGGTACGCGGCGCTCAGCCCGCAGCGGGTGCGCTTTCCCAGAAGGATCCGTGATCAGGACGATACTGAAGGACTTTGCGCCCGACCAATTGCCCGCCGGGTCGGTGCAGATCCACGAGCATGTCACGGGAGTGTTCGCTCCCACGCCCCCGCCAACGCAGCCCGACCTCGTGCCGGGAGTCGTCGCGCCAGCCAATGAGGCCGAATACCTCGCGCTGATGATCGACGAGCTGAAGATGGCGAAAGCCGACGGGCTGGGGTGCCTGGTGGACGCCGCCTCCAACCAGCGGCGAGACCGGCCGCACGGTCGAGAACCTGCGGAAGATCTCGTCCGAGTCGAATGTACCGGTCGTCCTCGGCGGCGGCTACTACCAGGACCTCGCAATGCCGGCCAAGTACCCGGCAGAGATGCTCGCGCTCTCCGAGGACGCGCTCACCGACGAGCTTGTCGCGGACGCGGGCACCCAGCGCTGGGGCGCCCTTGGCGAGATCGCGTCGTCGCAACCCATGCAGGCCGAAGAGCGCCGGCTCCTTCGAGCGGTGGGTCGCGCACAGGCGAAGACGAATCTGCCCATCTTCACGCATACGCCGCATCAGGGCTGTCCGAGCTGCGCGGTGGGACAGCTCGATGTTCTCGAGTCGGTCGGCGTCGACCCGCGTCGGGTGTGCATCGGGCACCTGGCAACGATCAGACCTGACGCCGAGCCTCTGGCGCTCACGGCAAAAGCCCTCGCGAAGCGGGGCGCGTTTCTCGGCTTCGATACCGTCGGCCACATGATGGGCCGCTCGGCGATTCCGGAGGCGCACAAGGTCAAGTACGTGCTCGCCGTGCTCGAGGCAGGCTTCGAGGATCACGTCCTGCTCTCGGCCGATTCGACGCCTGCGCCGCAGTTGAAGGCCAACTGGGGCCAAGGCTACGCCTCGGTCATCGCGCAGTTCGTGCCCAAGCTCCGCTACGCGGGCGTGAACGACCGGCTGCTCCACAAGCTGCTCGTGGACAACCCGCGGCGCTTCCTGGCGTTCGTGCCGCCGAGTGTCTGAGACGCTCGCCTGACCGGTTCCCGACGCTCGAAGAACCGCCATTCCGTCTCGCCCTTGGACCCGCTTCCGCCGAACTGCCCAATTAAGGTGGCCTGGACCCACAGTGCCGCCAGGAGCGCTGCCGTGTCCGACATTCCTGCCTCGCTCTCGAAAACTGCTGTGCTGTCACCGTTGGTGTGGGCCTGGGTCCTTCACTTGGGCGCTCTGCGCTCACCCGCCCTGGCGCCGGCCAGGATGTTGCGCAGTCCGTAGTTGCCTTCGTGGCACGCGTACTCGTACACCTGTCCCTCGTTGGCGCTCATCGGTAATCTTCCGGTGAACGGCTTGGTAAACGTCGACGGGTCGTCCACCGTGAACTCGTACATGAGCGTGCCGGCCGAGGTCCGCGTGAATCGCTCGATGAGACGCAGGTGCTCTGCGGAGCCGAGCTCGAAACCTGCGGCCCCGACGCGGCCGCTGAAGCTCGCCGTCTTGTCGGTGAAGTTCGTTGTCTCGACCACGAGCGTGTCACCCTCCCATCGCCCGCGCGAGTCACCCAGCCATTGGCGGACGTGCCCAGGAAGATGCCGACGCCCGTCGAGGGGCACGATGCGGACGTCGTGGTTCATTTCGAGGAGGATGGCCACGTGGGTCGGCGACTGGAACACCTGGATGTTGTTGTTGTAGCCGCCGGGCAGCATGGGTGGGCCCGTGCTGAAGCCCAGGATGCAGCGCTCGGACAGCCCGCGGTCCTCAGGACCCGCGAAACCAATGCCGTCCGATCGCTTGCGGACGGGCCGTCCACCACCGGCGTCGTGCGCCGCCGCCCGCCGCTTAGCCTCTTCGGTCATCGGCGGCAACTTGCCGTCAGGCGGGTCGACGATGATGGAAGTCTGCGTGAGCGCACGAGCCCTGGTGCGATCGGTCCAGGTCTCCTGGCTGTAGGCACCAGGGTCTCCAGAGCGAGGCCTTGTCGCATCGCTGCCGATAGCGAGGCCACGGAGCCGCTCGGCGTACTGGACGGCTTCCTGTTCGGTGAGCACCGCTTTGGCGGCGAATTCCTTGGGGCGTTCGAGCGGCGTGAAGGTCCAGTAGTCCCACACGCCCTGCAGGTTCGGATCGCCCCACGGCGTGCGGGGAACCCCGGGACCTGTGCCACCTGACTGCCCGCCCGCTGTGAGCGGCGCCATCAGCAGCAGGGCTACCGTCAGGGATCGTTTCGTGCTCACGCCTCCCTCCTCTCCGAGCGCGGCGACTGACGTCAGCGTCGGTCGAATCACCGACGAGTGGCGGTCATGCGGCCGTTCGGATATTAACAGCCGCGGCCGTCGTGGCCACGCCGGATTACAGCTGAAACACCAGGAAGGTACCGCGGAGGTTGGCGTTGCTCGCGGGCTTCGTCATGGTTGCACGGTGACCAAAGGCGTACACGAACTTCGGGTTTGCGACGAAACACGCCGCGCGCCAACCACGGAAGCGTCCGAGGGCGCGGCCCATGTCGGCGTAGAGCGCGAGCAGCTCCGCTTCGCCGTGCTCCCCGCCGATGCGCACGCCATAGGGCGGGTTGAAGCAGAAGACACCCGGCTGCATGGTGCGCACCGCAGGCAGCAGGCGCTCGATGTCGTCCGGCGTCAGCCCTCGAACGTCCTGCTGCGCGATGACGATGGAGTGGTCGTACGCGGCACCGGTCAGGCCCGCGGCGCGCAGGTTGCCCACCATCGCGGGAATGCAGCCGGCGTCGGCGTCGAGCGCGACGATGGTGGCCACGGTCCCTGGGAACAGGTCTGGCGTTTCGTTCGGCAGACCCCTGAACGCGGCAAGATGCCGCAACGGGAGATCCGCCGGGTGACGAATGGCAGCGCCCACCGCGAGGCCGGCCGCCTCGATCGGAATCGTGGCGCTTCCAGCCATCGGATCGACGAGCGGCTCGGTTCGCGCGTCCCAGCGCGACAGCATGATCAGCTGCGCCGCGAGCGTCTCGCGCAGCGGCGCGAGTCCGGCGGCCACGCGCGCGCCACGTCGATGACGCGCGCCGCCGCCCACGTCAATGCCCACCACTGTACGCCGCGCATCAGGCGTCCCCGCGCGGCGCGCGACGAACACGACGTCCGGCGCGTCGCCGTCGACCTCGGATGCGACGCCTCGCGATGCCAGCGCCTCGACGAGCGCATTCTTGACGACGCCACGAAGCTGGAGCGGCGACGCTTCGAAGTCGGACGATGAACCGACCTCGACCGAGAAGCGGAGGTGCTTGCCCTCCGGGAGCCTGTCGTCCGACGAGAGCGCGGGCAGCAGGTCGGCGAAGAGCGGCTCGAGGCGTACGGCCGGACTGGAGCACAGATCCCAGGAGATTCGCGACGACGTGCGGTGATGACACGCCGCGACCCAGGCAACGCGCGCGTCGAAGGCGTAGAGCAGGGTCTCGTCCCCCTCGCGCTTCGGCTTGTCGAGGCGCACGTCGAACGGCGAGCGCATCACGAGGCGCTTGAGCTCGGCCTCCATGACCCGGTTCGCGCCGCCGGAACCGGTCAGGCGCAGGTCGTTGCAACGCTGCGGATTCACGCGTCGCACTCGAGCTTCATCTAAAGTAGGGCCCAGCCGACGAGATCACGTGAGTAGGAACACACCAGGCACGCTTCTCGAGGCGCAGCACGGTTGTCTCACCGGCCGGCTCAAAAACCCAACGGCGCTGATCCGTTACTTGCTGCTCTGTGGCCGGGCCTTGGCCTGCTTCTCCCTCGCCTGCTGATCCTGTTTCCTCGACTGCTGCTGCTTGCTCTTCTCCTTGTCTTTCTTGCCGCCCTTGTCTCCCATGGTCTCTCCTTTCGGTCATTATGGCCCCGCCGGGCGGCGCCCGCGCGCGTATTCAAGAAAGGGATTACCGCGCGGCAACCAGACGACGAACCAAAGGGTGACTACGGATAGGTCGCCACTTGGCGACTGATCAGGACCTATCCGCCCTTGCCGCGATACGCAGCACCGAGCGCGGTGTCATGCAGGTCGGTCTGATGCGGGTTCGCCGAGGCTTTCCGCATCTCACAAGCCCTTGTGACGGCGCACACTTCGCGGCGCGGCCCGTCTGGCGTTATGCTGCGAGGCTCGCAGAGTCGGCCGCGATATGCTGGTCGGCCTAAATATTTAGTTCGGCAGACTGCCGGTGATGACAAACGAAGAGGCGCTCCGACTGATCAAGGCCACCGAGTACTGCTATGTGGAGTGGTCAACGCAGGAGAACGTGGTCGTGGCCGTGCACGCTCTCCAGAAAGGCGCCTTGTCGAGGATGCCCAATGGTTGCGGTGGGCTTACCAAGGGGCGGTTCCTCGACCCAGCAGCCGTGTCGATCGAAACATTAAGAAACGAGCAGGCCGAGACTGACCGGGTCTCCGCGAGACAGAGGATTTTCTGGTCCTGGCAGGCGTCTCGCACTGACGACCTAGTGCTTCTCCTCGAGACTGCCGCGTTTCCGGCGCCCATGGACGCTTTCCATGGTGCTCGCCATATCATCGAGCAGATTTACTACGCGCGCTCCCCGGAGCTTTCCCCCGGGCAAATCGAGCGGCTCGATTGTGTGGCGGCAGCCGGCCCGCTGGATCGCGCCGTCACCTACAGACTGGAGTGCTGGCTAGCGGTCATCCACAACGATCGGAAGCGGCTTGAACGGTTCTGGCGGCTCGGACTGGCCAGGACGGTGAATCTTGCAGTCTGGAGCGACTTCGCGATCGCCGCGGGCGACCTCCCGCTTGATCTGCACGACGTCACTGATGACTTTGTTGCGACGGTCGCACGACCAGGAATGTTTGGTCCGCGTTTCAACGCGATGCTTGCGCTCGGAAAGATCGGCGCGTCTGCCGGGGACCGCGCCGCGAGTGCCATCTTAGAGCACATCTACGACAGCAATGAAGGCCTCGCGGCACTCCGCGACCGCGTGGTGTCGCGCATCCGCACACCAGCGAGCGACTGGAGACCCTGCAAGTCATGTGTGAAGGGCATGGTTGCCGAACTCGGGGAAGACATACCGCATTTCAAGGCCTGCCAACTCTGTCTTGGTTTGGGACATGTTCGCGATGGAAGCAGCCCAACAACCGATTGGAGCCGACGCAGCTGAGCCGAGAGGCCGCCCGGCTCATTCGTATCGTCAGGTCGAGCAGGAGATCGCGATTGCGGCCTTCATGCACTAAGCACTCGGCAGAAAGCTTCACGTCGCGGCTTGCAGCCGTCGCCGATTCGGTGAATCGCGTACCGCCGCGGCTCAAGTCTGGCGTTGATAACGATCAACGCCGAAGTGTTTACTGACCGATCTGATTTCAGAGGATTGGTCGGCGCAATGTTTATGCGGGTGAACGCGAGGTGCGCCCACCGCCTGCGACCACCGGCGGGCCGTGTCAGACGTGTCCCACTGGCTCTGTACAGGTCGCGGCCATGATGACGCCCCACGTGCCCTTGATCCGCTCGCGTGGACATCTACTGTAAGTCGGATGCCCCCTACGGATCTCTTGGCGATGGACATAGGTTCTTCGTGACACTGCAGGATTGAGTCCCCCGCTCCACGTCGGGCACGTCGGCCAAGCGGACCGGGCGCGCCCACCAGCCGTGAGACGCGCTGAGATGTCCTGAGCCTTTCAGCGAGTGTTCGAGACGGCCGCTCCATGTGCCGGGGAGGTCATTTGCTTCGGATCGAGATCCTCCGCACGGAGGAAAATCGAAGCAGAGGTGCACGACGAGCATCACATTGAAGCTGCCAGCATTCTGAATCCTGAATTTGTCTCTCGCATTATGATGGCGTGATGGCCGATTTGGGCTCGCCGGTGCTCACGCCAACGTTTGCGCCGATCGCGGGCGGCTGGTTCACCATGGGCACCCAGCTCGGCCACGAGGACGAGCGCCCGCCGCATGAGGTCTTCGTCGATAGGTTCGAGTTGGGCGTGTGTCCGGTCACGCGCGCGGAGTACGAGCGCTTCGTGGACGCCACCAAGCACGAACCGCCCCGCGACTGGTCGCATCCGCCATTTGCACAAGCGGATCTCCCCGTCGTGGGCGTGAGCTGGATCGACGCGGTCGCGTATTGCGCGTGGCGTTCCGAGCAAGACGGGCGCCCCGTCCGGTTGCCGACTGAAGCCGAGTGGGAATTCGCCGCACGAGGGCGACAAGCGGCGCTCTTCCCGTGGGGTGACGTGATGCCGGAGTGGATTCCGAACGGCGGACGCGGTCCGTTACAGGCACCGTGGCCGGTGACACTGGGCGAACCGACCGACTTCGGCCTTCTCGGCATCGCGACAAACGTGCACGAGTGGTGCGCTGACTGGTACGACAAGGACTACTACAGCCGATCACCGGAGCGGAATCCCGCGGGCCCCGACCAGGGCGTGCGACGCGCCGCGCGCGGCGGAGCGTGGCGCCACGCGCGCACGATGTGCCGAGTCACCTTGCGCAGCCACCTCGTTCCGTCCTTCCGCTACAACGACTTTGGGTTCCGCCTTGCGCGAAGTCTCTGAGCAGACTCTCTCCGCACCCACAACGGTTCGGGGAAACTAGACAGAGCGAAGCATTCGGCCTATCCGGGCCGTACGTTCGCCACATCGCGACTGCTCGTTACCTACCGGCCCAACGGCCGTTCTCCTCACGCATCTCGTAGGTGGGTATCGTTCACGGATCACCTTGCCGCGAAAGGGTAACCCAGAGCATGGACGAAATTCTCTGCTGTGGCTCGCCCAGGAATTTCCTCGTATGTCTACATCTCCCCCGATGCGAGTCTCTCGCGGAGTTGGAATAGTGCGAGGCGAACTGAATCGATTGTGTATGGATCGTCAGGGTGAGGTGGCCGACTTGGCCTTTGAAAGTATGGCCGCTCGTTTTGCACTCGTCCCCACTCCGCGTCGGCTTCGCGGACGAACTCCTCCAGGAGGGCCTCCGACGTAAGAATTCTTCGGATGTACTCCGCAAGGGCTGCGAGTGGCTGATCGTAGTCGCCATTGAGCAGACTTTCTCCGAGGTGGCGAAATAACACGCTTCTCAGCACACCTCCCGAGTCGACCAGGTGGCGACGCAGGTAATCGTCGATTTCGAGTTCTGCCTGGCGCTTACGGGTGACCGGCGATCCGCCTTTCATGAAGTCGCCACCGGCCATTCGCCCGATGGCTTCGCTCAGCGAGAACTTGCGGTTCGTCCGGATTTCTCGTTCGATTTCCGCGTCTCTGTCCGCAGAATTCGTATCCGGGTTTTTGCTCATAATCGAGTCCTCGGCAGCCATGCCCATTATATGGGACGGAGGCGACCCGCACCTCGAAGGCCGCACTGCGAGCAGATAGGTAACCAGCAACGCCGAAGTGTTTACCGATCGGCGCGAGCCGCATCGTCCTCCCCTTTCACCGTGTCCTGGATCAGTGCGCCCACCACTGCGCCCACCAGCCTGGGACCTTGGGAGCATTCCTGAGCGTTCTGGCGACTTCCGGAGACGATCGACGCGGCTTTGTGCGCCCACCAGCGGGCGGGATGGAGCGGTGCTCGGCCGGGTAAACCCTGCGCGACTGATCGTTACTTACCGAGACTCTTCCCGGGGCATCCACCGCCGTAGGTACAGCCGGGGATGGCACGGGGAGAAAGGCCGAGCGGCACGCTCTCGCAGCGGCAGTGCATCGCAGGCGGAATAGGAATAGGATGGCGGCTCGAAGTACTTCGTGAGGTACCACGATGAATCTCAAGGCAAGCGACAACATCGAAGCGTTCAAGGCGGCTTTCAGCGGACAAGCATTGACGCTGGACCATCCGGACTATGACCGATTGCGCGCAGTCTGGAACGGAGCCATCGACCGCAAACCCGCGGTGATTGCGTGCTGCACCACCGCCGAGCAGGTCGCGGACGCGATCCGCTTCGCTCGCGGGAACGGGCTCGAGATCGCGGTCCGTGGCGGTGGTCACAACTACGCCGGGCACGCGGTATGCGACAGCGGGCTGATGATCCATCTCGGCGCGATGAACGGCGTCGCCGTCGATCCCGCGGCGCGGCGTGCGGTGTGCGGCGGTGGCGCGACCTGGGCCGACGTCGACCTAGCGACGCAGCAGCATGGGCTCGCGACGCCGGGTGGCTTCATCAGCCACACGGGCATCGCGGGACTCACGCTTGGGGGAGGAATTGGTTGGCTCACCAAGCAGGCTGGGCTCTCCTGCGACAACCTGGTCGCGGCCGAGATGGTGACGGCCGACTCACGGATCGTCCGCGCATCGAAGGACGAGAATCCTGACCTTTTCTGGGCACTGCGCGGCGGTGGCGGCAACTTCGGCGTCGTCACATCCTTCGAGTTCGCGCTTCACCCCGTGGGCCCGCTGGTCAACCTCGGGCTGTTCTTTTTCGGCCTCGAGAACGGACCGGAGGCACTCCGCTTCGCTCGCGACTTCATCAACACGCTGCCGGAGGAGGCCACCGCGTTCCTCGGAATCGGCCTGAGCGCGCCGCCTGCGCCGTTCGTCCCGGAGCAGTACCGGTTCCGGCCTGGGCACGCGCTGCTCGTCGTGGGCTTCGGATCGGCCGACGAGCACCTCGCTCTAGTGGCGCCGATCCGCAGGGCGGTGACTCCCCTCTTCGAGCTGGTGACGCCGCTGCCGTTCGTGGCTCTCCAGCAGATGTTCAACGAGAGCGCGACCTGGGGATTGCTCGGCTACGAGAAGGCCCTCTACCTCGATGAATTGTCGGATGCGGCCATCGCGGTCATTGGCGAGCACGTTCCGAAGAAGAGCTCCCCGTTGTCGTTCTGCCCCACGTTCACCCTTAACGGCGCCTACCGTAAGCCCGGCGAGGCGGACACGGCCTTCGGCGGAAGCCGCTCCGCGGGCTACGTGTTCAACATCGAAGCGGCCGCCCCCGATCGCGAGTCGTACGACGCCGATCGCATTTGGGTGCGGAACTTCTGGGACGCGATGCGGCCGCACGCGACCGGGTCGGGCGGCTACGTGAACTTCATGGCAGAAGCCGACGAGGATCGCGTCCGTGCCTCGTACGGCGCCGCCAAGTACTTACGCCTTGCGCGCGTCAAGGCCGAATACGACCCCGGCAACGCCTTTCACCTCAACGCCAACATCAAGCCGGCGCCGCGGTCTGCGTGACCCGGGCTCGCGGAGATCGGTTGTCGAGCGGGCCGATCCTGTGAGGCACTCTTGCGACTCTCCGCAGGACCGGTTCGGGCACAAAACGTTGGCTCCCCACTGACGCCGCACTGGCGACCGACCGTTCACGGCGAATAGGTCATCACAACGCGACTACTCGTGGGTGAACTCGAGAAGACTCAAGCAATCACACGGAGGCCACCGGTGAACTTCACCTGGTTGGCACGAGGCGCTTCAGGAAACGGTCTCCTAACCTCGGTTCGGCGCCTCAGCTAACCGCGCGACGGCATAGATCAGCCCACTGTCGCTCTCTGGCTGCGCCGTCCACTGAAGCCGAACAGATCGTCCATCAGCACATCGATAGCGATTCTCGAAGGAGATAGTCGGTTGACCTGTCGTCTGAAGTCTCAGGAACTCAGCAAGTGTCAATTCAACGTCGTCGGGATGTATGAGGTTAACGAACGGGCGGCCCTCCAACTCCTCCTCGGTCCATCCCAGCGCGCGCTCGAACGCAGGATTTACACGGCGGAACAACCCGTCAAAGTCCGCGACACAAAGGAGGTCCGGTGAGAGATCAAAGAGTCTCCGTTCGTGTCCGACGGAGGGTGTATGAAGATAGGAACCGACTTCTGCGAAGTCACGTGGACGGGCGTTGGTATCCCGAGCAAGGCACCGACGCAAAAGCTCGCGGATGGCAGTGGGTGCAACGTCGAGGAGCGACCATTCGGGCTCGTCTCGCAGCACGCTTTGCAGGATTGCACTGACGCGGACGCCGCTGAACGCCTTGGAGGCCGTCAGGGTCTCGAATAAACAGCAACCGAACGCCCAAATGTCGGTCCTCGTATCGACTTCCCGACCGAGTACCTGCTCAGGCGACATGTATGAGGGCGTTCCCAAAATGACTTCGTACCTGTGGAAGGTTCCTTTCTGAGTCGGCGAGACACCGAGAGTTGGAACTTCGGAGGCCGTGTCGAGCACAACATTGCCTTCGCGTCGATGCGCCGGAGCAACTCGGGCGTTGACGGCTTCTTCCTGGTCACCAACAATCCGAACTGCCTTAGCGATGCCGAAGTCTAAAAGCTTGACGCGGCCCTCGGCGCTAATCAGTAACAGTGGATGACCCCGGGCCGAGGCGTCTCGTAAGCGAGGGAGGTCGGGCCCCGGCGAAGAGTTGTGGGCACCGGCCCAGGGTCGTCCGGGCTAGAGGCAAGGCGCGGACCGCCAGCGTGCCATCGCGCGCGTCGAGCGAAGAGACTGTGTGCAGGGCGGTTAGAAACGCCGTGCGATCGACGTGAGCCGACGCTGCTCCAAGGGCCACGCAAAATGACGCCGGCGGTTGCTCTTCGCCGACCGACGCCACCAGGCGAGGCCCGTGTTCAGGCCATTTTCGATCGGCCCCTTCGGGACGTGCCCAGGCAACTCGCGGGAATCTCGTGCCAGCCCTTCGGAACGAGTCCACAGAACCGGATCAAGCCCAATCCTCAAATAGCGGATCGCATTTGCGACCTTCACCCCTGCCCCGTCCTTGACAGATGCGCGAGCGCCGCGGCCCGAAACGACCCGGCAAAGGGTCCAAACACGGGTCCGTGCGTCCCGTAGGGAACCACCCAAAGAGCCGAATGGGGAATGGCGCGATAAAGGTCCACGCCGAGTTCCACTGGGTACAAAGGATCGCGATCGCCATGCACGATGAGCGTCCGCGCCGTGATAGTCCCGAGCTGCGGGGGCGTGAACGCGAGATCGTCGTAGCTCGTGGCGAATCCGCGGGTCATCTCGTAGAGGCCGGCAATCTGCGCGTCTCCATGCACATGCCGCGCGCGGAGTGCGGCGCGCTCTGCGTCCGTCAGACCGTCGAGCGCGTCTTGCGTGAATTGCGCCGCCGCCGTTCGCAGAGACGGTGGAAAGTACGGCGTCGCGCTGACGAGCACCATCGCCGATACAACATTCGGACGAGCCGTGGCCACATGCAGCAGCGTTTTGGCACCCATGCTCATGCCGATCGCGTTGGCGCTCGGCACGCCGAGATGATCGAGGAGCGCCAGCACGTCCTGGGCGCACTGGCGGAAGGTGAACGCACCCGACGGATTCGTCGACCGTCCATGTCCGCGCAGGTCCGGCACGATCACTCGGTATCCGTCCGGGTCTTCCGGAAACACGTGGAGCCAGTCCGCGCCGATTCCCATACCGCCGTGCAGGAGCAGCAACGGTTCTCCGGCGCCACGGTCTTCGAAGTACATGTCAAAGCCGTTCACATGAATTGTTGACATGCGGCGAGGCTACCGCCGCGACCGGGATTACTGCAACGGGTGATAAATCGGTACGCACTTGCGGCGTGACGGTCGACACAGAACTGTCTACGCGCGCGACTCGCCAGTCCGGCGGTGTCGATCCGTGTGAGGGAGGTTGGTGTCCATGGCAATCGGGATCTATTTCTCGCCTGCAGCGATGTCGGCGAACAAATACGACGAATGCATCAAGTTGTTGCGAAAAGCTGGGGCGGGCAGCCCCCCAGGGCGGTCGTATCATGCGTCGTTTGGTCCGAACGACAAGCTGATGGTGTTCGACGTCTGGACGTCGCAGGCGGCGTTCGACAAGTTCGGGAAGACTCTGATGCCGATCCTTCAGCAGCTCGGGATTGATCCGGGGCAACCGAGCGTGATGCCGGTACATAAGGTGATCATGCCGGCGGCGAAGGGCGCGTCGCCCAGGAAGCGCGCGAAAGTGGCCTCGGCACGCCGGAAGAAGCGTTAACGTCCCGCAGTCCCAACGCGCGAGCGGGTGGCGTGGGAGTGCCGGCCTCCACCGCGTGGCGCACAGACTGGCCTCGGGGGCCGTAGCATTGATCCGGTGCGTGGACATCTTCCGAAGGGCGGATAGCATCGTGAGGAGGTGGGAGCCGGCTGTTCGTAGGCTCCTCCGCTAAGCGCTGCTGGAGGCGAATCGCTCGTGAGGCTCAGACCGATGGCGGTGTTGCCGGCGCCGGACCTGTATCGACTCTCCGTCGCGACGTCATGAAGTACACGACCAATCCCAGCGTGGCGCCCAGGCCGGCACCGATCGCCTGACCCTGGAGCAGTCTGGTGGTGGCGTACCGAATGACCTCGGGAATCTGGACCATCGCCTGAATCTGCGCGCCGGCCGGCAACCCGCCCGGCGCGGTGTACCAGCCGAGCAAGGGCGGCACGATGAAGGATGCGGCGACAAGGCCGACGAAGGCGCCGGTGAGCATGAGCAGGACGACACTCTTCATGGAAGCCTCCTAACGCCTCCTTCTCTCAAGGCCCTAGGCATTGTCCCGGAGGGTGACGATATGCTCCAAGGGGGACTGCCCTAGCAACGACATGATGGCACAGGCCCAGAACCCATACCGCTGTGGCGAGCACTTGCTTTCGCTCTTCGCAGACCGTCCCCCGACGCTCAGCCTCTACCATGCGGAATCGCCGTCGGAACGCCCCGCCACGGCAATTCACGCATTTGGATCCCGTCGCGATCGGAGCACCGCCGCACGCAATTGTCGTTGACGGCCTCCGCGCCACGGGCTAACTTTCAGCTGTTTCTTTCCGCGTTTCTTCTCTCCTCGCTCCTGCACTACTGCTCATCGCGCGCGTCAGGTCCGGCGTTTGTCGATATCGGCGCCTCGACGTCACTCGCGGCAATTGGCGGTCGTCAATGCAGGAGGATGCCACATGAGTCGACTTCGTACCTGCAGGAGCGGTGCTACTGGCACTCGCGGTGCTCTGCTTGCTGCCAAGCGCCGCACAGGCGCAAAGCGCATTTGCCGGCGTCGTCAAGGACACGAGCGGAGCCGTGCTGCCCGGGGTGACCGTTGAAGCATCGAGCCCGGTGCTTATCGAAAAGACGCGGTCGGTCGTGACGGACGAAAACGGCGCGTACCGCCTCGTGGACCTCCGGCCCGGCATCTATGCCGTCTCGTTCTCGCTCACGGGTTTCTCGACCGTGGTGCGCGAGGGCCTGGAGCTGCCGTCGGATTTCACGATGACCCTGAATTTCGAGCTGAAAATCGGCGCCGTCGAAGAGACATTGACGGTGACGGGGACCTCGCCGATGGTTGACGTGCAGAGCACGACCAAGTCGGAGGTTCTGAATCGTGAGACGCTCGATGCCATCCCGACCGGCCGCACGATCCAGGGCATGGGACAGCTCATCACGGGCGTGTCGTTGAACATTCCGGACGTGGGCGGCTCGCGTGCGATGCAGCAGACCTACATGTCCGCGCACGGCATGAGCGCCTCGCAGACGACGGTCCAGGTGGACGGCCTGCTGGTGAACGGCCTCGACGGCGACGGCGCTGTGCAGAACTACTTCAACAGCTCGATGAGCCAGGAGATGGTCTACACGACCAGCGGCGCGGCGGCCGACGTGTCGGGCGGGGGCGTCCGGCTCAACATGATTCCGAAGGACGGCGGCAATGTGTTCAACGGGAGCTTCTTTGCCGGCTACCAGGACAAGAGCTTCCAGACCGACAACCTCACCGACGAGTTGATAGCCCGCGGCCTGAGGTCCGCCGACGGCATCGACAGGCTCTCCAACTTCGAAGCCTCGATCGGCGGGCCAATCATGAAGGACAGGATCTGGTTCTTCCTCTCTGCGCGCACGTTCCATCTCGACACGCTGCCAGCCGACGCCTTCAACGCGGACGGCTCCCCCGGGGTCGATCCGCAGAGCATCAACAGCGTACAGGCGCGCCTCATCTGGCAGATCAGCCCGAAGAACAAGTTGTCGGTCTACAACGATCGCATCGGCAAGAACCGAGGCTCGGCGATGACGGCCGGTTTTGATCCTGCGACGGCGTCCGTCGTCTGGAATTCGCCGATCTACATGACAGGGTCCGCGAAGCTGACCTCGACGCTGACCAGCCGACTCCTGTTCGAAGGTGGCTTCTCCACCAACTACGAGCGCTACAACTTCTTGTACCAGCCCGGCATCGAGAAGCAGCGCGGCACCCCGGAGTGGTACACGACCATCAACAAGCAGGACATCGCGCTGGCCACGACCTACAATGCCGCGGTCAGCCAGCAGTTGCAGTCTCCAGACCGGCTCTCGTTGGCTGCGTCACTGTCTTACGTCTCGGGCGCGCACAATATCAAGGCAGGCATCCAGGACAGCTGGGGCAACTACCGCCGCACCTACCTCGCCAACGGCGACCTCCGTGCATTCTTCACCAACGGCGTGCCCACCCGAGTCGATGTGCTCAACACGCCCTGGGAACGGCGCGACCAGCTGCACAAGGACATCGGGATCTTCGCGCAGGACGCGTGGACTCTGAAGCGGCTGACGCTCAACTACGGCGCCCGCTGGGAGTACTTCGCCCACGGGATTCCGCTCGAGACGGCGCCGGCCGGCCGCTTCACCGGCGCCCGTACCTTCGGCCCGATCGAGATGCCAACCTGGAAGAGCATCGCCCCCCGCTTTGGCGCGGTGTTCGACCTCTTCGGCACTCAGCAAACCGCAATCAAGTTCAGCATGGGCAAGTACATGCAGGCGGGATCCACGGGCTTCTCCGAGACCTACAACCCTCTCGCATTGACGATTGCGCAGCTGAGCTGGACGGACCTGAACGGCGACAAGGTGCCGCAGGGTGAGCTGGGTTGCGTCTACCAGACGGCCGGCTGCGAGATGAATCTCGCGCAGCTGCCCATCGGATTCGGCGTGGCGAACCTCTCGAAGTTCGATCCGGGCATCAAGCGGATGTACAACATCGAAACGAGCGTCAGCGTTCAGCACGAGCTCCTCCCTCGCGTGTCGATATCCGGAGGCTGGTTCCATCGCGACTACAAGAACCTTCGTCGTCGCGACAACGTCTTGCAGTCGTTCGCGGACTACACGCCGTTCACCGTCTTCAGCCCGATTGATGGCACGCCCATCACGTATTACAACGTGAGCGCTGCGGCTCTTCCTCGCGTCTCGACGGTCGATCTGACCGCGGGCAGCGACCGCACGCTGGCGTTCAACGGTCTGGAGTACAGCTTCAACGTGAGGCTGCCCCGCGGGCTCACGATGTTTGGCGGCGGGATGAGCGAGCGTACCATCGGGCAACTGTGCGACGAGAAGTGGAATCCGAACCTGCTGCTCTACTGCGACCAGACCAAGAGCGGCATCCCCTTCAGAACGCAGTTCAAGATCGCCGGGTCCGTGCCGCTGAAGTTTGGCATTCAGACGAGCTTCTCCTTCCAAAGTCTCCCGGGCTATCGCTTTGGCACAGCAGCGCTCAACATCGACGCCGGCATCGTCGCCGGCCCGAGCGGCCAGCCCGGCGCCCTGTCCCTCGCGAACCCGAACGGTCAAGGCACGGTGTGGCTCATCACGAGGAATACGACCTACACGGCGAGCTCTCCATGCGTCGCGAAGGGCACGTGCACGGCGGGTCAGTTCGTCAATCCGTCGATTTCCGCGGCGCAGCTCCTGGTGCCTCTCGTGGCGCCGCAGACCGAGTTCGGCGACCGCATCAATCAGCTCGATCTCAACATCGTGAAGACCATCAAGATTCGGAACATGACCCTTCAGCCGAAGTTCGACCTTTTCAACGTGTTGAACGCTTCGCCGGTCTACGCCGTCCGTAGTCTGAACTACGGCACCACCGCGTACCTGCAGCCTCAGTCGATCCTGGTTGGTCGCGTGTTCCAGCTGGGCGCGGTTCTGAGGTTCTAGGAGAGTGTCTGGCACGCGGGCTTCTCCAGAGGGAAACCCGCGTGCGTCGGCGACCTAGTGCGCGATTGGATATTCGCAGCTACAGCACGTCGATCGTGCTTCCGGCCGGTGTGCGCTTGTCGTCACTTTCGCGCCAGCAGGGTCTTCCGCATCTTCGCCACCATCGTGAAGTGCGGATCGACGACGTTCGCGACTTCGTATTCGAGGGCCTGACCCATGAGCGCGGCGGCGGCGCGCTCGGAGTAGCCGTAGTCGGCGACGAGCAGCCGGTGCATCTCGGTCGTGGCGTGCTGGAGCGCCTGCAGCAGCGGGCGCTCGCTCCCGAGCGTCATGATGTAGGTGTCGTTCTCCAGCCGCGGCCAGCCGATCGCCTTCTTCTTGACGAGATCCACCCTGAACTCGACGTCCATCGAGATCTCGATGCCGGTGCCGACGACCTCGCCTTCTCCCTGTTTTGCGTGGCCATCGCCGAGAAACAGCAGTGCCCCCGGCTCGTTGACCGGCAGCGTCACTTTGACGCCCGCGTTCAGACCCGCATAGTCCATGTTGCCGCCGAACGGCCCTGGCGTGCTCGTCGCAATGGCCTCCTTGCGGGCGGGCGCCGTGGCGAGACATCCGAGCATCGGCCGGAGCGGGACCTCGATCGGCGGCGTGATGTCAGGCCCCTCGAGTCTGGCGATGCCTCTGGCCTTGTCGATGTTCCAGATCACCCGCCGCGGCTCCCGGTCCACGCGCGACAGGAGCGAGGCGGGATCGACGGTGTAGGGCGCGAGCAGGCTGCTCGAATAGCCGGTTGGCCGGTTGATCTCGATCTTGTCGATCGTGACGACAATCGCGTCACCAGGCTCGGCGCCCTCGATGTAGAACGGACCGGTCTGCGGGTTCGGCCCGCTGGCGACCGACTTGCCGTTCCAGTCGGTGCCCGCGGCATCGACGGTCTTGGTCACGACCCGCTCGCCCGGCTTGATGCGGAGCGCCGGCGGGTGGGCGCCGGAAAACGTGTTGTAAAAGCGCTCCGGAATGAACTGATGGGCGCCCGGCTGCGCGGCCGGCCCTGCGGCCATGATGAGCGCAAATCCGGCGGTCGCGAATCGGATATTCATGGTCGCCTCCGTGAAACCCCACGGACTATACTTCTCTCAGGCTGAAAAGTATCTGTCGCGTCTCGGCTGTGCTGCCGTCATGGCGATCGCAGCCGAGGTCAGACAGACTGGAAGCCGACCTCTGCGCCGTTCCGCCCGGCGCGCAGCCTCTCCTGCCAGCAACATTGATGAGCATGCAGCCGCAGAACATCCCGCCCAACTTCGATATCACCGTGCGCGTGGGTTGCAGCCTTGTCTACGAAGTCACCGGCACGGCATCGCTGCTCCTCAACCTCAAGCTTCGTCCCGATCGCAACCACGCCCTGCTCTTCGAAGCCCTGACGCTCGCCAATAACCTTCCTGCCGAAGACTTCGTCGACAGCCACGGGAACCACGTCTGTCGCGTGGCGCTCGCGCACGGCACCAATTGTTTCCGGCACGACGCGATCGTGGCGGTGCCCTCCCAACCGGATAACTACGACCTTGTCCCCACGTGTCCGCAGGTGCCGGGCGACCTCCCCGCCGCCTTGCTGCGGTATACGCTGCCCAGCCGGTACTGCGACTCCGACAAGTTGACCGATTTCGCGTGGCAGCAATTCGGTCAGATCGCGCACGGCATGCCACGGGTGGAGGCCATCAGCCGCTGGCTGCACGAGAACATCGAGTACCGTTACCTGTCCGGTCGGTCCGACTTGTCGGCCTGGGACGTCCTGCAACGCGGCTACGGAGTGTGCCGTGATTTCGCCCACCTCGCGATCGCGCTGAATCGCGCCTTCAACATCCCTGCCCGCTATGTGACAGGCCATCTGCCAGACATCGGTTTTCCCGATCCGGACGGTCACATGGACTTCCACGCCTACGCCGAGGTGTACATCGGAGGCGCATGGTTCACGACCGACGCCCGCTTCCACGTGCCGCGAATAGGCCGCATCAAAGTCTCATGCGGGCAAGACGCGGTGGACGGAGCGTTTTCGACTATCTACGGAGGCGCCACGCTGACCTATTTTCAGGTGTGGGCGTACCAGGTGGCCCGCGGGGCTGTGGGTGTTGGGGATCCGATTGATCTTACGCAGCGTCTCGACAACCAGTGGATGGTACGCACAGACGCGCCGCCTGATGCTCCCTGATTGGTGGAATGAGCGCGTCGGGCGACCTGAAGTGGTTTCTACGGAGGGGAGAATGAAAACACGCATCGAGATGCTGAAGGAAATGGGAGTGTCCGACGGTGACGCCAAGCAGTACATCCATCATCTCGAGAAGGCACTGCCGAAATATGGCATCGCCGAGACGCGGCTGCGGCTCGCCCACTTCTTCGCTCAGATCCTGCACGAGTCCGGCTGCATGCGGTTCGACATGGAGAACCTGAACTACTCCTCCGATGCGCTGAGGAAGGTGTTCGGCAAGTACTTCACGACCAAGGCAGAGGCGGACGCCTACGCTCGGCAGCCCGAGAAGATCGCCAACAAGGTCTACGCCAACCGCATGGGCAATCGCGGGGAGGACAGCGGAGACGGGTGGAAGTACCGCGGCCGCGGGCTCATCCAGCTGACGGGCCGGAACAACTACAAGGCGTTTGCCGAGTGGATCGGTGACGACAGGGTCGTCGACGAGCCGGACCTCGTGTCCAGCGAATACGCCGTGCATTCGGCCGTGTTCTTCTGGGACAAGAACGGCCTGAACAAGCTCGCCGACAAGGACGACGTGGTAGGGCTGACGAAGAAAATCAACGGCGGCGAGAACGGCCTGGCACACCGCCGTGAACTGCTCAACAAGGCGACCGGCCTGCTCAATATGCTCGGCCTTGGGAGCACGACCGTCGCCTGATCGCAGGCACTGGGCTCTTAGAACGTCAGCATCAGGCCGACGCGCGCGATTCGCGGCGCCAGGATCCCGAACACCTGGTTCGCGTTTGCCGCATTCTGGTTCGCGCGCTGCCCCATCACCGTGTTCGCGTTGAATAGATTGAACATATCGAACGATGCCAGCAGCTTCGCGGCTCCGACCGTGAACGGCCGGTCGACCCGGAAGTCCATGGTCGCGAAGTCTGTAAAGCGAACGTCGCCGACCGGGTCGAGCAGCACGGCCACGGCGGGCGCCCGATTCGGACGCGAGGCGATGTTGATGGCCTGAAGGAACGGATATCCCTGGCGCATGTCGGCCGTCGCGGCCACGTTGACCTCGAACGGTAGCCGGTAGGATCCGTTCAGCTTTGCGATCCACTTGGCGTTGATGGGAATGCCGCCAAGGTTAGACCCGCCGCCGCCGCCGATGCCCCCTCCCGTGGGAGCATACTGAACGCCGTTCCGTTCGGTGATGCTCGTCGGATCCTCGTATGCCGCCGGCGAGGCATAGTCTTCGATGGTGCTGTTGTAGGAAAAGCTGCCTGTCATCATCCAGCCACGCGACGAGCGCTTGCGGACGACCAGCTCGAGGCCATTGTAGGTATGCGTGAAGTCCGGCCGCGTCGTCACTGTATAGGCGCTCGGAAGCGTGACGTTCGGGACGTAGTACGTCACCGTCTCACACCGGGCGCCGGCAGGACAGGCGCTCGCGGGCGGAGTGACCTGCACGGGCGAGTAGTCGGCGGATGTGATGCCGTTGGTGTCGTTCCAGATGAAGCGATCGTACCGACGCCAGACGTAGCTGACGTTGATGCCGAAGTCGCCCGCCATTTCCTTCCCGAACCCCACCACGACTTCGTGAGTGCGCGGCGCCTGCACGTCGGGGTCGACGCTGTTGGCGCTGACCAGCCGCCCTGGATTCGCCGGGTCGAATCCGGTGACCGATCGGATCAGGCTCTGGTTGATCTCGTTCGGCTGCACCGTTTGATCGCGGTTGAGGTCGGTCCATCCAAGGTCGATTCGCGCTGAGCCCGCTGGATTGAGCGACTTGGACAGCTGCCCGCCGAAACGCTGATCGAAGTACATCGCGTACGAGCCCTTGATGACATTCGTGGCGTTTCCGGTGAGGTCGTAGGTCAGGCCTACGCGCGGCGCCACGGTGTTCCAGACCGCTCCGGCGCGGACCTCCGGGACATTGAGGGCCGGAAACAGGTTGAAGGGTGTGCCGTCGAGAGTCGGCTGGCCCTGAAAGGCGTGCGCACCGATGTTGACGGCCGCCACGTAGTCTTCCTGGCGGTCCCATCTGAGGCCGACGATGGCCGTCACCCGCTGTCGTGAGTACGTGTCCTGCACGTAGAAGGAGTGCTGATCGAAGAAGGCCGGCGTGATGAAGTCGCGGATGACACGCGCGGTGAAGGGCGTGCTGAAAATCGGGAGCGGTTGTGGGCTGTTGAACACTGACTGGGCGTATCCGCTGTAGGTCCGGTCATACACCTCGCCGTAGTGGCCGTACTTGTAGCCGGCCTTGAACGAGTGTTCGCCGCCCCACGTGCCGGGGAGGAAGTACGTGCTGGTGGCGTCGAGGGTGTTGTTCGTGACGAGCATGATGGTCGAGTCGGACCACGATCGTCCCCAGGTGCCCGAGGTCAACTCCAGCATCGGCTGCAACTGCCGCAGCTCCTGTGTCTGCGGAACAATCGAGTTGCACCAGCAGTGGTGGCCGAACGACACGTCCACCAGCCAGCGGTCGCTGAAGGTGTGCTGATCGCCGAACTTCCAGCTCGGATCCCAGATCTCGGTGTTCCAGAAAGCAGGGCCAAGATCGTACGTGCTGTCGCTTTTGAGCATGTACGCCATCTTGTTCGTCGTCTCCAACGTGGGATGGAGGTCGTCTGCGCTACGGATGCTCTCCACGCGCTGGCCGAAGGACGTGGCAACCGTGAACAGATTCCCGGCGACGGGGCGGACGTTGAACTTGGCCCCGAGGGCCGGCACGTCCTGCTTGTTCAGCACGAGGCAGTCGACCACATCCTTAAAGGGAAAGCTCAACGGGCTCGCCTGCACCGGCGCGCATTCGCTAGTCTTCTGGTAGACGTTCAAGACACCCAGCCGCACGTTCTGCATGCCGTAGGTCGCCCAGAACCACGCCCGGCCGGTCTTGATCGCGCCTCCGAGCTGTCCCCCGTAATCGTTGGTGTACACCAGCGGGTTGCCCGAGTTGGCGCCCTGCGCGCGCTGCTCGTCGGTGACGTTGGTCGACCCGAGATGGTGATCGGTTCGCAGGTACCACGAGGCGCCGTGGAACGCGTCCGATCCGCTCTTGGTGACCACGCTGACGAACACGCCCGGCGTCTGCATGGTGACGTCGGCACCGCCCGTAGACACCTGGACCTCTTCGACCGAATTGAAGTCGACGACGAACGGACGCCCGTTGGCGAGGTCGTTGCGATCGACGCCGTCCACGAACCATCGGCCCTGGCCGTTTCCTGCGCCTCTCGAAAACATGCCGGTCTGTTGGCCGTTATGCGTGCCGCCGACGTTCTGCCGGTCGCCTGCGATGCCAGGCGTTTGCGTCAACACCTGGAACACGTCACGAGCGGAGGGGATCGCCTGGAGTTCCTCGACGTTGAACCGCGTCCCCTGCGTCGTGCTCCGGACGTCGACGATAGGGCTGACGCCGCTGACCGTGACGCTCTCCTGCAGTCCGCCTACAGCCAGTTCGCCGTTGACCTGGGCGTTGAAGCCGGACTGCAGCTGGAGCCCCTCGCGCACGAGCGTCGTAAAGCCCGAGAGCTCGAACCTGACCGAGTACAAACCGAGTGGCAGCCCGGAGAACTCGTAGGTGCCCGTCTCGCCAGTCACCGCGACACGCGGTTCGAGCAGCGCCGGACTCGAGAGGGTGACGCTGACGCCAGGCAGCACGGCGCCAGAGGTATCCGTGACGCGGCCGAACACCTGGCTCGTGTTCTGCGCGTCCACCATGCGAGGAGCGATGAGGCCGAGTGCGAACACAAACACGGCGAGCGCGAAACGACGGAGCCTCAGCATGCCGCCTCCCTCTGGTGATACCGCCGCGATGTCGGGCCCATCCTCTGCCCCGGCCAGCACGAAGTCAATTCGCGTCTGCACGCAAAGTCTGTAGAATCGGGCCGTGACGAACCTCAACCGTCGAGCCTTTCTCCGCCGTGCCCGGAAGTACGCGGTTGGCGGTCTCTCCGCCGCTGCCATCGCTGGAGGCGGGACCGCGGCGGACGCGGCAGCCCAGCAGTCAGGGGGCAAGCCGCAGGATTGGCTCGGCTTGACTGAAGAGGTGGCGCTCGAGCCGCGCCTTCCGATCATCGATCCCCACCACCACCTGTGGGACCGGCCAGGCAACCGCTACCTCCTTGAGGAGCTCGTCGCGGACACGCGCGCGCACAACGTGCGCCAGACGGTGTTCGTCGAGTGCACGTCGATGTATCGCGCGAGCGGGCCGGAAGAGTTCAAGGTCGTGGGCGAAACCGAGTTCGTCCAAGGCATCGCGGCGATGAGCGCAAGCGGCCGGTACGGCGAGACACGGGTTGCCGCGGCCATCGTCGGGAGCGCCGACCTTCGGCTGGGAGACCGTGTCCAGCCGGTGCTCGAGGCCCAGATCGCCGCGAGCCCGCAGCGCTTTCGCGGCATCCGCCATCGGGCGGCGTGGGCGGACCGCACGGTCGTTCCCAATCAGCCGGCCGACCTCGCGGACCATGTGTTGCTCGACTCTGGGTTCCGCAAGGGCTATGCGTACTTGCGCCAGTACGGCATGACGTTCGAGGGCTGGGTCTACCACACGCACATCGCCGACCTGACCGACCTCGCGCGAGCGTTCCCCGACACGACGATCATCTTCAACCACCTCGGCGGACCGATCGGCATCGGCTCGTACGCCGGGCGCAGGGACGAGATCTTCGCCGCCTGGAAGCCTGCGGTGGCGGCGCTGGCGAAGTGCCCGAATGTCGTGGCCAAGGTTGGCGGAATTCAGATGGTCGTCAACGGCTACGGCTGGCACGAGCGGAAACGGCCCCCGACCTCCGACGAGCTGCTGAATGCCAACAAGGACTGGTATCGCTACACGATCGAACAGTTCGGGCCCGGCCGGTGCATGTTCGAGAGCAACTTCCCCGTCGACAAGCTCTCGTGCTCGTACACGGTGCTCTGGAACCAGTTCAAGAAGCTGACGCAGGGGTTCTCTGCGGACGAGCGGGCGGCCATGTTCCACGACACGGCGATGCGCGTTTACCGACTTCCACGTTACTGAGCCCAGGGGTCAACTGAGCATGCATGATCTCTTTGCGCGCGTCTGGCAGATCGCCCCGGTGCGTGTGACGCCCGCGATCGGTGTGGTTGCACTGCTGGCGATGGCCGGACTCGTGCGCGCGCAGCAGGTGGCGGACACCTCGTTTCGGCCGCCGATCGAGAAGCCAACACACGCGGCCGGCTCGGGGCCGGTGCTGCTCATCGACGAAGGGCACTTCAACTTCCACACCGCGTCTGGCCGCTATTCGGCGTTTGCCGATCTCCTCCGCCGCGACGGCTACGTTGTCCGGCCTTCGACCGGCACGTTCCTGTCGGAGACGTGGCGTTCGGGGAAGGTGCTGGTCATCGCCAACGCGCTGCACGAAGAGAACGATCGCAACGGATGGAAGCCCCCCTTCCGGCCCGCCTTCACGCCGGCAGAGGTCGATGCCGTGCGCAATTGGGTCGCCGGTGGCGGCCGGCTGCTCCTCATCGCCGACCACGAGCCGTTCGATGCAGCGGCGGCGAACCTTGCCAGCACGTTTGGCGTCAAGTTTCGGGATGCCGCGACGGTCGGCGCCGATGCGGGCCAGACTCGCGCGTTCAAGAAGTCTGATGGCACGTTGCGTGAGCACCCGCTGACGCGCGACATCGATCAGATTGCGACATTCAGCGGAGGCTGGTTCGATCAGGGGCTGCTCGGCCAGCCGTTGATGTTCTACGGTGCCCAGGGTCAGGGTCCGGTGCAGGGAGCGGTGATCGTCTTCGGCAAGGGTAAGGTCGCGGTGTTCGGTGAAGCGGCCATGTTCTCTGCTCAGCTGGCGGGGCCAAACAAGGTGCCGATGGGCATGAACGCGCCGGGCGCCGAGAAGAACGCCCAGCTGGCGCTGAACGTCCTCCGCTGGCTCACGGCTGAGTGAACGTGAGGTCGAAACACCTGGCCCGCCGCAGGCGCCCACGGTCAGCCTTGCCTTGCAGCGACAAACTGGACATGTGTCACGACTAGTCAGATAATGTGTCCATGAAGAGCGTTCCTGCGGCCAAGTTCAAGGAAACGTGCCTGGCGCTGCTCGACGAGGTCGATCCCGAAGGCATCATCATCACAAAGCGGGGGAAGCCTGTCGCGAAGCTGATTCCGTTTGCCGCCGATTCGTCAGACCTCATCGGCGCTTTGAGCGGCAAGCTACGCATCACGGGCGACATCATGTCGACGCGTGCGAGGTGGGATGCTGAATCTTGATACGCATATCCTGCTGCACGCCGTGTCGGGCGTGCTCAAGCCGTCCGAGCGCAAGCTGCTGAGCACGGAGCGCTGGAGCATTTCGCCGATCGTCCTGTGGGAGGTGGCCAAGCTGGCGCAGCTTGGCCGGATCGCGATGGACCTGCAGGATCCCGAGGTCGTGCGGGTGCTCTCCAGGCTGCATGTGTGGCCCATGACCCGAGAGATTGCTCACGCCTCCACCCGCCTCGACGTCCGTGGCGACCCGGCCGACGAACTGATCGCCGCGACCAGTGTGGTGCACAACGTGCCGCTCGTCACCCGCGACGCCGCGCTTCGGCGCTCCAAGCTCATTCCTCTCGCGCGCTGAGCCGCGTGTGCCGAGCGGCCATGTTTTACGGCCAGCTGGCGGGGCCGGGAGCGAGAAGAATGACGGCGGAGACGTTCAGGGAAATGCCGCCAGCGCTGGTTTCGCCCCCGCAGGAAGAGGGGTTCGCGCCGTGTTCATCACCATGGCGAGGAGGGTGTAGTAGCCGGCCATGCTGGTCGCTTCGACAATGCCCGCTTCCCCGAACTTCGCAAGTGCGCGCGCATAGGTGGCATCGCTGACGCTCTGATGGCGCTGCAGTTCCAGACACAGGTCGTACAGGATGGCTTCGTCTTCTGCCATGAGTTCGGGACGCCTCCCCTCAGCCACGGCCGCGACAATCTCGGGCTTGAGGCCGGCCTTCAAGGCGGCCGGGTAGTGAGCGTTCCACTCATACTGTTGCGTCCAGTGCCGCGCCGTCACGAGGATCACCAATTCTGTTAGCCGCTGATCGAGAACGCTTCTAGCCTGCACATGTTGACGCCACCGGAACCCCAGATCCATCAGTTCAGGAACTCGGAGGAGAACCGCGAACGGTCCCGTGGGAGCCGAATTGCGGACCGCTGCGAATTCCGCTGCCGCTTTCTTCTGCGCCTCCGTCATCTTTTCGGCAGGGATCGGAGGCATGCGGTCTTGTGCGCGTAGGGGCGCGCACGACACCAGGGCCAGGAGGACCATCAGCCGTATCGTTCGCGTGTGTCTGTAGCGGCCGGTCATTGTTCACCTCACACTCAGCATCGCCGGCTCGTGGACGGCGTCGCCGCGCCACTCGAGTCCGGCACAGGCATCCGGATCATCCCATCCTGCCTCGACCTGTTGACTAGGTGGCGTGCCGGAAGTTGATGATGTCGCCGTCCTGCACGACGTACTCCTTCCCTTCGAGGCGCAGTTCGCCGTGATCGCGGCATGCCGGCATCGAACCGCGGGCGATGAACGCGTCGTACGCGACGACCTCGGCCCGGATGAAACCGCGCGAAATATCGCTGTGGATTTCGCCTGCCGCGTCGAGGGCAATCGTCCCGCGAGGAATCGACCAGGCGCGGCATTCGTCCTCGCCGACCGTGAAGAACGACATGTAACCCAGCAGATCGTAGCTGGCGCGGACCACACGATCCAGGCCCGACTCGACCAGGCCCAGATCCGTGAGGAAGGCCGCGGCGTCCGCCGGATCGAGCGCCGCAATCTCGACTTCGATCTTCGAACAGACAGGCACGGCCCGCGTCGCCGCTCGAGAGAGAAATGCCGTCAGGCCTGTGCGTGCGGCGGCTTCCCCGACGCTGGCCGCCGCGGCGACATCACTCTCGTCCAGGTTGATCACGATGAGCAGCGGTTTGGCCGACAGAAGCTGGAACCCGCGAAGCCACCGAAGGTCGTCGCCGGCGAGTCCCAGCGCGCGCAAAGGCTGGCCGCTCTCGAGCGCCGCGCGGCACCGGACGAGCAGGGCGCGTTCCCTGTCGAGATCGGGCGACTTCCCCTTCTTGAGGTCCTTCTCAATCCGGTCGAGCCGCCGCTCGACCACCCCGAGGTCGGCCAGGATCAGCTCGTCCTCCATCGCCTGCGCGTCGCGAGCCGGATCGACAGCACCCGCTGGATGCGGCACCGCCGCGTCTTGGAATGCGCGGACGACATGCACGAGGGCATCGGCGCTCTTGTAGCCTGCCACCTCCACCAGCGCGGCCGCCCCCAATCGGCCCGAGGCCACCACGTCGGTGAACTCAATCGTCGCCGGCACCCGCTTTCTTGGGTTGAACATCGCGGTCAGCCGGTCGAGCCGGGCGTCGGGCACCTTCGATATGCCGGTCTGGGTCTCGGCCTTGCCGTGCCCCCGGGGCGCGTCCTTGGCGCTCGTCATCAATTGGAACAGCGTGGACTTTCCGGTCGCGGGGAAGCCGATGAGCGCAGCATGGAGCATTAAGTCAACAACCTCGAATGGTCGATTTGGGCGTTCAGGATACCCCTGCTTCACGATACCATCGCTTGCTGACTGATTCCGCCCAGGAGGGTCCGATGCGCCGCGTGTTGTGTTGCGCCGTTCTCGCCAGTGCCCTCGTCGCGCCCGCGTCCGCCCAGCTGGAGAATGTCGGGCAGCTCTCGTTCCCGACCTCTGCGTCGCCCGCGGCGCAGCAGCACTTCCTGCGTGGCGTCGCGATCCTCCACAGCTTCGGGTGGAAGCAAGCCATCGCGGAGTTCAAGCTCGCCCAGCAGGCGCAGCCCGATTTTGCCCTGGCCTACTGGGGCGAGACGCTCGCCTACAACCATCCGCTCCAGGCCGAGCAGGACGGAAAGAGCCCCCGCGCAGTGCTGGCGCGGCTGGGACCGACGCCGGCGGCCCGCATGGCCAAGGCGCCGACCGAACGCGAGAAGGGCTTCCTTGGTGCGGTCGAGGCGCTCTGGGGCGAGGGCGACTGGCGCCAGCGCCGGGTCGCCTACATGAACGCCATGGAACGGCTCTACAAACAGTTCCCGAACGACGACGAAGTCAAGACGTTCTATGCACTCTCACTTCTGAGCGGCGGCGGAGCGCTCGAGGACACGACGTTCCGCTACAACATGAAGGCCGGCGCGCTGGCTAACGAAGTGTTCAGACGCAACCCCAACCATCCGGGCGCCACCCACTACATCATCCACGCTTTCGACGACCCGATTCATGCGCCGCTGGCGCTCGAGGCCGCACGGGTCTACGCGAACATCGTGCCTGCGGTCTCGCACGCCGTGCACATGCCGACGCACATCTTCATCCAGCACGGCATGTGGAACGAGGTGGCCAATCAGAACGTGCGTGCCTTCAGTATCGCGAAGGACCTCTGGGAACCAGGCGACGTGCCCGGCGACATGTCGCACTCGGGCGACTGGGGCCAGTACGGCTTCCTGCAGCTCGGCGATTACGCCGGTGCACGGGAGCGTATCAGGGTGTTCGAAGAGATGGCGACGACCACGAAGCACCCGCGAGCGGTTGGCGCGCTGGCCCTCATCAAGGCGCGCTACATCATCGAGACCGAAGAGTGGAAGGTGCAGCCGGTGGCCGACACCGCGTCGAACGAGACGGTGTTCGCCAACGGGGTCAGCGCCCTGAGGACCGGCGACATGGCGACCGCCACAAAGATGGAAGCGATCCTTGCCGCCAAAGCCAAGGCCGCGCCTGGAGAGCTGGCCGCTGCAGGAGGCGGGCACGCCGACCATGGAGGCGCACCACCTCCGCCCGCCCCGGGCGGCGGAGATGCCGGTCAGTCGGTGCGCATCATGCACCGCGAACTCGCCGCACTCATCGCGTTGAGCAAGGGCGAGAAGGAGCGGGCGGTGGCGCTCCTCAAGGAGGCGGTGAAGATCGAAGAGGGCATGCGGCCACCGAACGGCGCGGCCGACCCCGTGAAACCGTCTCACGAGCTCCTCGGCGAAGTGCTGCTGCAGACCGGATCGCCCGCAGATGCCGCGGCTGCGTTTGACACCGGTCTGTTGCGAATGCCCAACCGGGCCCGATCGCTCGCCGGTGCCGCGCGCGCACACGCTGCGGCCGGACATCGTGACCTCGCGGCCGAGCGGTTGGCGACGTTGAACAGCTTCTGGAAAGGCAAGCCCTTGGCGCCTTGACATCGCCGCGCTGGACGCCGCGCTCCCACGCGGTTCTTCAAGACGCGTGTTCTGAGACTCTGTTAAAGCAGGTCCTTGCGCAGCTCACCGAGCGCGGCGCGCAACTCGTCCATCTCTCGTTCCAGCTCAGCGCACGTCTCGCCAGCGCCAGTCAGGTCGCCGCTCTTCCCCATCTGCTCGAGACGCTTCGCGGTCTCGTAGGCGCCCTGCTTCCCGAACAACCCGACCGATCCCTTAAGCGCGTGGGCGGACGAAGCCAGCTTCCGGCTGTCGCCCTGCTCGGCCGCCTGTCGAATGCCCTGCGGTCAGCCGTGGGCCGTCCACCAGAAACATGTCGATGACCTCGGCGAGCACCGTGCGGTTGCCTCCGAACGCCTGCCAGCAGGGTCGGAGCGTCGAGAACGGGCCGGGCCAGGAGTGACTGACGCGAAGAAGCCGTCGACGACGGCGAGCAGCTTGTCCAGGCGCAGCGGCTTCGACACGTAGGCGTCCATCCCGGCGGCAAGAGCACTGCTCGCGATCGCCGGCCATGGCGTGCGCCGTCATGGCCACGATGGGAATGTGTCCGCCGGACGACTGCTCTCGCTGCCGGATCGCGGCCGTCGCTTCGAGGCCGCTCATCTCGGGCATCTGCACGTCCATCAGGATCACGTCGAACGGCTGTTCCAGCAGATCGCTGAACGGCCTCGCGACCGTTCCGACGCGACGACCACCGTGTCGCCGCGGTTCTCGAAGAGCGTCACGACCAACTTCTGATTGGTCGCGTTGTCTTCCGCGCGCCAGGATGCGAAGCGGACGCGTTCGCACGCGCGGGGGCGGCGGGTGTGCGCCGGCGCCTCCTGTCGACCCTGGGCCGTGACGCGGGGCGAACACCGCGACAATCGCGTCGAGCAGGTCGGATTGCTTGACGGGCTTGCTCACGTAGGCCGAGAAGCCGGCCTCGTGGACGCGGGAGTGACCCGGTGGCAGCCCCATCGAGCTCAGCATGATCAGCCTGGCGTCCGCGAGACCGCGCGTCCGCGCGAATGGCGCGCGCCAGCGCAAAGCCGTCCACGTCGGGCATGAGGGCGTCGGAGAGCACGAGCCGGAACGGCTCACCGGCGTCGACGGCCTTCGCGAGAGCGGCGAGCGCGGCACGCGCGCCGTCGACCGACGTCGGTCTCATTCGCCACGCCGTCAGCATCTCCTCGACGATCCGACGATTGGTGGCGTTGTCGTCAACGACCAGGACCCGGAGATCGCCGAGGTCCGAGGACTCCGGAGGCGCCGCATGTGCCGCGGCCCCTTGCTGGACGCCGAAGTGGGCGACAAACGAGAACCGGCTTCCCCGTCCGACCTCGCTTTCGACCCAGATGCGTCCGCCCATCAGCTCGACGAGCTGCGACGGAAATCGCGAGGCCGAGGCCCGTGCCGCCGTAGCGGCGGGTGGTGGAGGCATCGGCCTGCACGAACGGGCCGAAGATCTGCCACTGCTTCTCCGGCGGAATGCCGATGCCGGTGTCGGACACCGCGAACCGCAGCCGTCACCGCGCCATCCGCCAGGTCGTCGACCACGACGTCGGCGATCACCTCGCCGCGTTCGGTGAACTTGATGGCGTTGCCCACCAGATTGATCAACACCTGACGCAGGCGTCCAGGGTCGCCCACGAGCGCATCGGGAACGTCCGGGGCAATGCGGCAGGCGAGCTCGAGGCCCTTCGCGTCCGCGCGCGACGCCAGCAGCCGGACGGCATCCTCGACGACGTCCCGGAACGCGAAGGGCACCTGTTCGAGCGACAGCTGCCGCGCTTCGATCTTGGAGAAGTCGAGAATGTCGTTGACGATCGCGAGGAGCGCCTCGCTCGAGTCCTTGACCGTGTGCAGGTAGTCGCGCTGTTCCTCGGTGAGGGTCGTGCGGAGCGCCAGGTCGGTCATGCCGATGATCGCGTTCATCGGCGTCCGGATCTCGTGGCTCATGTTGGCGAGGAACTCGCTCTTGGCGACCGTCGCCTCCTCCGCCCGTGTCTTGCGCATCTCGAGCTCCCGCTCGGCCCGCTTCTGCGTCCGTGACGTCGCGCGCCACCGCGTGAATCAGGCCGAGATCTGCTGTGGGCGACGGCGTTCCACTGGAGCCACTTGTACGATTCCGTCGGCACATCGATAGCGATTCTCGAACACCGTCAGCTCCGTGTCGTTCACGATCGTGGACTTGGCGCCGATCGTGGCCTCGCGGTCGTCGGGGTGGACGAAGTCGAGCCACGGCTTCGACAGCAGTTCGTCTCGCGGGATCCCGAGCATGCGCTCCCATGCTGGATTCAGGCGGACAAAATACCCGTCGAAGTTGGCGATGCAGAGCAGGTCCAGCGACAGCGTGAAGAACCGGTCGAGTTCCTCCTCGGCCCGTTTCCGCTCGACGAACAGGCCAATCTGGCTGCCGACCGTCGTCAGCATCCCGAGCAGATCCTCGTCGGGCTCGCGGATCTCGCGGCTGAAGAACTCCATGACCCCGAGGATCTCGGCGCGCCCGAGCACGGGAAAGCCGAACGCGGCGTGCAGGCCCGCCCGGTCGGCGGCAGGCGCTCGCGGGAAGTTTGGATCGCGGACGACGTCGGGAATCCAGGCGGACTGGAGGCTCGACCACACCCGTCCCGGCAGGCCGACGCCTGCCGCAAAGGCGGTCGCCCGGCTGACGGCGGCAAACTCGTCGAATGGCAGCGACGAAGCGTGCCATGTCGCGGCCCAACGAAGACGGGCAGCGGCGCGGTCGACGGTCCAGAGCGCGCCGTACTCCCACCCGAGCGCACCGCAGATGGCCTGGAGCATCCGCGGCGCCGCTTCGACGAGCGTCGCCGACTCCGCAAGGGCACAGGCCGTCTCGTAGACGACCTGCTGCTGCATGCGGGTGTGCGCGTGTGCCTGGTTCGGAGGCGGCGGCTCCATTCCCAACACCTCACTCGAAGGAGCGACCAGTATTACACTACGGTTCGGTCTGCCGATCCACATCCGCCATTCCGTCTCGTCGTCCGGGAGGCTCGTCATGACGTCTGGAGCGATCGCGAAGAGTCGCGTGCTGGTCGTCGACGACGATCGCGGGTTTCGGCACGCGATTGGCACGCTGCTTCAGGAGGCAGGCCATCTCGTCGTGCAGGCGGCGGACGGGCGCGCTGCGCTCGACGCGCTGGGAGGCGAGGCGTTCGACGTCGTGCTGCTCGACGTGGGGCTGCCCGATATGAGCGGGCTCGATGTCCTCGCAGCGGTGCAGAACGCTGGCGACCCTTCCGCGCGTGGTCATGATCACCGGCCGACGACACGCCTGAAACGCTGCTCAAGGCCATCCGTGGCCAGGCGGATCGGTACGTCACGAAGCCGTTTGCACCGGGCGCCATCCTGCAGGTTGTCGACGAGGTCCTCGAGGCGCCACCGGCGGCGGCCTTGCCGATTACGGTGGTGTCGGCACGACCCGAGTGGGTCGAACTGGTCGTCCCCTGTTCGCTGCACGTCGCCGATCGTGTCCACGCCTTCATGATGCGAGCTCCCGGCCGACCTGCCGGAGGCGGTGCGTGAGTCGGTCGGAACGGCATTTCGCGAGCTGCTCTTGAACGCGGTCGAGTGGGGCGGCAAGCTGGATCCGATGCGGATGGTTCGCATCTCCTGCCTGCGCGCACGGCGCATGCTGCTGTACCGCATCGCCGATCCGGGCCAGGGGTTCAGCATCGAGGGCCTCGCGCACTCGGCGGTCAACAATCCGGAGGACGATCCGTTGCGGCACGCCCTGGTGCGCGAGGAGAAAGGGACTGCGGCCCGGCGGTCTGGGCCTCGCGATCACGCGAGGAATCGTGGACGAGTTGATCTACAACGAGGCGCGCAACGAGGTCGTGTTCATCAAGTACCTCGACTAGCGGTTCTCAGACGACAGGCACGGGAAAGGCGAACACGATGTAGACGAGCGAGGCGACGGCCTTCCCTCGAACACGTGCCGGACGGAAGCGCCATTGTCGCGCCGCGCCGAGTGCCGGGTCGTCGAACGGAGGCGACGGCTGTCTGACCCTTGCGTCGACCACCGTACCGTTCGGATCGACGCGGGCTTCGATCAGGACGACGCCGGGGTCGCGTGCCAGTGGCGGAAACGGGGGCACCGCCACAGTGAGGGGAAACGGGACTTCCTCTGATGGCGCGCCAGCGTCGCGAATGGGCTCGCCGAGCGTCGGGGACGTGAATGTTGGCGCACGAAACACGCCCGCAACGAGCACCTTGGATTCGACCGACGCCACCGACTCCTGAGCTGGTGCGAACCGCCAGGTCCTCACGGCGCCAATGAGCCGCTCTGTAAACATGGCCGTTTCGCGCAGGGATCGGACAACGCTGACCGACCCGTCAACACCGACTGTCACCTCGACGAGGACCTGGCCGCCGCCGACCCCCACCGACCGAATCCCCTGGGTCGGGAGCTGCCCGTCGCGAAACACGGCCGGTGAGAACGTCTGCGCCCCGACTGAAGTTCCCGCGAGCAGGGCCATGACGACGAAACGCGCTCCCAACGTCCGCCCGTGGCTCTTGCCCGGCATGTCGTGCCGACTTCCCTACCGGGTCTCGAACCGGATGTTCATGTAGGTAATCCCGGCGGATGCCTTGATGCCGTGCGGCACACCAGGCGGCACGAACACGATATCCCCCGCTTTGATGACACGCTCGACACCTCCCTGGACGGCGCTGCCGCGCAGCTCGCCAGGTCCGGTCCCCGGCGTCGGGTTGACCAGCGTGCCGCCGGTCGCGAGCGTCCCCGAGCCCTCGCGCACCACCCAGACCTCGCTGATCACACCGTGCGAGAGCGCCGTCTCCGCGCCCGCGATGTGTCTGACGTTGATGCTGAACGCGCCGCCCTCGAGCACGCGCTGCGTGATCAGGCCCTTGGCGACGAGGTCGCGCGCGGCGGCGTCCAGCGCGCTCGACGAAAAGTCCACGGCGCGATCCTTTGGCGCAGGAGGCGCGCCCGCGGTCTGGGCCAGCATGCCAGTGGCGCACAAGGCGACGGCAAAAATTGTAGGGAGCGAGCGCATCGAGGCACCTCCAGAAGCGATAACGCGTGCAGATTACGGCGTGGTCAAGGTCCCGGTCGGAGATGTGGACCCGCGCGACCGGTCGAGTCCCAGATTGGCGAGGACAGCCGATGAGGACCTGGCCTTGTTGAGCGTGTAGAAGTGGAGGCCAGGCGCCCCTTCACGCAGCAGCTCTTCGCACTGCCTCGTGGCGTACTCGATGCCGAACGCCGCCGCGGCCTCGTCGTTCTCGCACTGTTCCAGCCGGGAGAGCACCGCGCCCGGCAGTTCGGCGCCGCAGAGGGCGACGAAGCGCTTGATCTGCGCGGCGCTCAGAATCGGAAGAATGCCCGGGATGATCGGGACGTCCACACCGAGACCGGCGAGATAGTCCCGGCACGCGAAATAGTCGCTGTTCCGGAAGAACAGCTGGGTGATGACGAAGTGGGCGCCATGGTCGATCTTGTGCTTGAGCCGCTGCCAGTCCACGTGGCGGCCTTCCTTGCAGGCGATGTGCCCCTCGGGAAATCCGGCGACGCCGATGGAAAACTCTCCCACTTCGCGGATGAACCGCACGAGCTCGTAGGAGTATTCGAAACCGCCCTCGGTCGGCGCGAACGCCCCGCCGCCGTCCGGTGGATCGCCTCGAAGGGCGAGGATATTACGGATGCCGAGATCGCGGGCGCGCTGCAGCACGGCATGCGTCTGGTCCCGCGTGGCGTTGACGCATGTCAGATGCGCCATGGTGGGCAGCTGCTGCTGCCGTTGAATCCGATCGACGATGGCCAGCGTCTTCTCGCGGGTGCCGCCGCCGGCGCCGTAAGTGACCGAGCAGAAGTCCGGGCGCAGTTCGCTGAGCACGGGAATCGTCTGCTCGAGGAGGACACGCTCGCCCTCGTCGGTCCTGGTCGGAAAGAACTCGAACGAGACCGACGGGCGTCGGTCCGTTCTGGCCTTGGCCAGGATGTCGCGGATATGCGGAATCAAGGGCTCGTGGCTCACGTTAAGGCGGCGCCCGCGTATCTTACCTGAGGCAGCGCCAGGCGGCGGGGGGGCGACGGGGCCGCGCATCGTATACTGCACGAAGCCGCCAATGACCCTGCCACCGACCCGCGCTGTTGGCGGGCGCGCCGACGGTCTGCACACCGACGACCCAGGCCTCGCCAGCTCGTTCGATCGGCCCGTCGACCGGCTGATGTCCCGGGACGGGAGCTTCCGCGTGGTCCGCGTGGGCCGCCTCGGCGCCCTCGGCGAGGGCTTCGTGGCGCTGGCCACCATGCCCACTCCCCTTCTCGTGGCCACGTTCATGTCCGCCTACCTGACGATGAACCTGATCTTCGGCGGTTTTTACATGGCCATCGGCGTCGAGCAGATTGGCAACGCGGACCTGTCGTCGACGGCGGGCCGATGGTTGAGCGCCATCGGCATGAGCGTACAGACGCTGACCACGGTCGGCTACGGCTCGCTCCACCCCACGACCCCGGCCACCTGGCTCCTGGCGGCCGTCGAGGGCGTCTTCGGCGTTCTGGGGTTTTCGCTCGTCGCCGCCGTGATTTTTGCGCGGTTTGCGCGCCCGACGGCCAGGCTCGCCTACAGTTCGCACGCGCTCATCGCACCGTACAAGGACGGCTGGAGCCTGCAGGTGCGAACCGCCAACCGCCGCGACACTCTGCTCGTCGAGCTCGAGGCACGCCTCCTGCTTGCGATGGCCGACGTCGGCGGCGGCCTTGAGCGCCTCACCTACTTCGCCCTGCCGTTACAGATCGATCGCATCAGTTTTCTGCCGCTCTCCTGGACGCTGGTTCATCCCATCACGCCTGAGAGTCCGCTCGCCGGCATGAGCCACCAGGACCTGGCCGCGCGGCGCGCGGAGTTGATGCTCATCATCAAAGGCGTGGACGAGGGCTACATGCAGCCGGTGATCACGCGCTGCTCGTTCCGCTTCGACGAGATTGTGTGGGGCGGTCGCTACACCCGCGCCTTCGATGTGGCAGATGGCGGGGCGCGACTGCATCTGTCGAGGCTGAGCGATTTCACACCAGAGCCGGCGCCAGAGCGACTGCCCTCGTAGCCCGGCTGTCGAACTCGGGCCACGATAGAATGCCGTGTGCCTGACAGGCCCCCTGATGTGCCGCCGGTGCACACCCGACGCACGCGCTACCCGGGCAGGAACCCCCGTGCCTTCCACGACAAATACAAAGAGCTGAACCCCAAACAGTACCCCGAGGACGTGAAGAAGGTCCTCGCCTCCGGCAAGACCCCGGCGGGCATGCACCTGCCCATCATGGTCGCAGAAGTGCTCGATTGCCTTCGGCCCACCGCGGGTGAGGTCGCCGTGGACTGCACGCTGGGCGGCGGCGGGCATGCTCGCGCAATCCTGGAGCGCGTGCAGCCCGGCGGCCGCGTCATCGGGCTCGACGTCGATCCATTGGAGCTGCCGAGAACCGAAGCGTCCTTGCGCGAGGCCGGCTACGGCTCCGACGTCTTCGCCGCCCACCAGGCGAACTTCGCAGGCCTGCCGAAAGTCCTGGCGGCCGAAGGGCTGGCCTCGGTCGACATGATTCTGGCGGACCTCGGCGTGTCGTCGATGCAGTTCGACAACCCCGATCGCGGCTTCAGCTACAAGGGCGTGGGGCCCCTCGACATGCGGATGAACCCGCTCCGTGGCCAGCCCGCTTCCCGGCTGATCGCGCGGTCCAGCGAGGAGGCGCTGGCCGGTCTGCTCGAGGAGAACGCCGACGAGCCTCACGCGGCGCTGATTGCAGGCCTGCTGAAGTCACAGACTCTCGAGACCACGCACGCCGTCGACCGCGTGTTACGGGCCGGCCTTGCCGCGGCGCTGCCGCGCCTGACGAAGGCCGACCTGAAGATGTCGATCCGCCGGACGTTCCAGGCGCTGCGCATTGCGGTCAACGACGAGTTCTCGGTGCTCGATGCGCTCTTGCGCTCGCTGCCGCAGTGCCTCGCACCCGGCGGGAGGGTCGCCGTGCTGACGTTCCATTCCGGCGAGGACCGTCGGGTCAAGAAGGCGTTTCAGGCCGGCTATCGGGGGGGTGTCTACCGCGCGGTGGCCACCGAAGTCATTCGCCCGGCGAAGGAGGAAACGTTCTCGAACCGGCGCGCCTCGGCGGCCAAGCTGCGCTGGGCCGTCCGCGCGCCTGAATGACGCGTCTCGACCGAGAGGCCGCGGTTACCTCAGCGCTTTTTCGCGGTGAACGTGCCTTCGCCCGTATTCCCCTGCTGGTCGGCGAAGCGCCACGTCCCCTTCATCGACGTTTCCTGGGCATCGAGCTGCCCCGAAAATGCCGTGGCGATGTCCGACTCGATCCCGGTCGTGAACCGGAACGTCACGGTCGCGCCCTGAATGCTGCCGCGCACCGGGACGACCGACTCGTATCCCGACAAGCAGCTGCCGGCCAGTCGATCGCCTTCCTGTTTGAACGAACACTCGGCCTGGTAGAGCGAGGTACTGCCGTCGCGCTGGAACTCGAGGGCCCAGGTGCCCGTCAGGTCAGCGGCCGCGAACGCCGTGGAGCACAGAAGCAGGAGGATTGTGCTCGAAGCGGCTCGTTTCATTTTTTCATGGGGCGGCGCCGCGATGTCGGTCTCCCGCCGGCCAGGAGAGCTACTGCCCGCCGCCAGTGCGCGTGCCGGTGCCCGTCACGGTGACCTTCATCATGACCGTCGTCCAGCAGCAGCCGGAGCCGCCGCCGCCGTTGCCGGACTGAGTCGCCGCCGTTGACGTGCAGCACGTAGTCGCCCGGCTCGCTGAAGGTGACGGTCGTCGCCGCCTTCCCGAGTACGGCTCGATCGGCTTGCCGCCCTTGATGGCCTTGAACTTGACGGGCGTCGCACCTTGACCGTGCCCGGACCGCGGTACTTCGTGACCGTGACGTTCACCGGCGGCGCGATCGCCCGTCAGCGGACCGTTGCCGCCCTGCTGTACAGCGCATCGTCGTCGGCCCAGACATCGAGCGGCATCGGCGTGCCGACCGTCGGCCGTGCGCGTGAAGCGCCGTCGCCATGGTCCCCACGGGCCCGGCGAACTTCGGGCCCGCCTCGGCGAACCGGAGCACCGGCGGCGTGTTGAACTCGCGGTTCGGGCTCTCCTCCGACGACTTGAGCGGCGTGATGTTGTAGTCGGTGTGCATGTGGAACGGGATGCGTCGTCGTCACGCCGTTGGCGCGTCAGCGTCCAGGTGATCTTCTGGGTCTTGGCGAAGTTCCTTCGGCACGGTGACGATGAACATGCCGAAGCGGCGCCGCGTGAGGAAGTGCGTCGGCTGGCCCATGGTCCGGGTTGCCCGGCTCGAACTGGTTGTTCGGACCGATCGGGATGTCGACCTCCGCCTCCGTGTTGCGGTTGTAGTACCCGATCAGGAAGTTGTGCGTGCCGTCAGGGTTGTCGAACCAGCCCTCGTACGCCGGGGTGACGCTCGCGCCGAACTGTCTCGCGGCGCGCTCGGCAGCTGGATCTGCGCGGACACCAGCACGCCGCCGCTGACGATGCAGCGCCAGCGCAGCGCTCAGCGCGGATAAGCCGTGTCTGATATCATGAGAAGCCCCCTGGCTGGCGCGCCGCAGCGTGCGGCCTGACGCGGGCGCTGACGCCGGAAACGGGGTGAGACGCGCGAACCGGCGCCTCCCCCCGCGGATTGCGAAGTCGCGAGCTTACTGCTGCTGATTCTGCGTCGTCGTTCGCCGGCTTCTTGTGGTCGGCCAGCCACTGCTGGTACTCGGCGTCGGTCAGATAGACGACGTTCATCCACGCGTGCGCCATTTCGTCCACCGTGCGATCGCCGTAGCCCACCCACTGATTCGGGTCGGGGTTGTTCTTGTTCGTCGTCGTGTTGTCGTAGAAGGCGGTGACGTGGATGATCGTGCCCTTCGGGAACGCCGGAATCGCGTCCTCGGCGTAGATGTAGTTCGTCATCCAGTTGAAGTTGAAGTTGTCGACGTAGCTGATGATCTGCGTCCCGCCGTCGGGCAGAATCGCCTCGACCTGCATCGCCTTGCCGCGCAGATGGAAGTGCGGCTGGAAGTTGGTGATGAGCGTGTTCTCCTTCAGCACCGTGAAGCCTTCGGTGTGCGCGATCGAGTTCGGCGGGATGTCGAGGCCGGCCGCGCCGTTCTTGAGACCGGTGAAGCCAATCAGGTAGCTGCGGTGCTTCGGCTCCTCGCCCTTCGGATAGAGCCAGATGCCGAGCTCGGAACCGGCCGTGACCGCTTCGCCGACGGCGTGCACGTGCTGGTCCCAGGAGATCTTCTGGCCCGGCTTGATCAGCTTGCCCGTGCCGTCCATGTAGCGGTCGTAGCCCTTGCCGATCGCCCATTCCATGAGCGACGGGCGGGCGTTGATCGACGCGCGGACGGGTCGTCCTGCCGCGGTCGCGGCGGCCGCTCGGCCGTGCCGCGATCGATCGAATCGGCGTCGGGGTCGTTCGGATCCTGCACGACGTGCGCGATCGAGTGATGCAGGATCTTGCGGCCCTGGATGTTGGACGGCCGGATTTCGACCATCCGCACCCAGCGCGGCTCGGTGAGCCCCGGCGATGTCGACCGATCGGACGCCACCACTGATCCTGGCTCACGGCCGGCATCGTGTACTCCGGCGACTTCACGACGAGGTCGGGCGGACCGTAGCCGTCGCGTTCGCCCTGCCAGAAGAGCGTCGTCGTCGACCGGCTTCGAGCGGCGGCATGTCGGCCGGGTTGCCCTGCGGCGCGCCCTGATCGACCCACGCGACGATCGTCTCGATCTGCTCGTCGCTGAGCGACATGTCGTTCTTGAACTTCTGGACGCCGACGCTCTTGTCGATGTGCCACGGCGGCATCTGACGCGTGCGCGACGCGCTGCTTGATCGAGCGCGCCCAGGGACGCGCTTCTTCGAAGGTCCTGAGCGACATCGGCGCGATCGACCCGGGCTCGTGGCAGTTCTGACACTTGGCCTGGAGGATCGGCGCGACGTCCTTGGAGAACGTGACCTTCTTGGCCTCCTGCGCGGCCACGGCTCCGGGCAACGCGAGCAGCGCGCCGATTGCAAGCACGCCGACGCCCCACTGGCGGGTGGATCGAACCATTACCGGCTCCTTTTCAGCGCGGTGCCGGTCGCAACCGGTGATCACCGCAGTCCCTGCCTGGCTCCCGACAAGTGGCCAGAATGGCCGAATTTTACCAGATTCGTGCCGTTCTCCCAACCTGGATTGACCGATCTTCGCAGGGAAAATCGTGATATTTCCGAGACAGGCCGAGTGGCCGGGCTCGCGCGGGGCTAGCGGAGGTCGAACGTCATGCCCGCCCTGAGCACATGGAGCGCGAGGCCGGTGCCGGCGTGTACGGCACCCGGCGCGGCGCCGGGCACGCTGGCGCCCCGGGCATCCACGATGAGAGCGCTGCTCACCCCGACCACCTCGAGGCGCGCGCCGCGCACCACAACCGCCGTGCCCTCGTCGATCCCGACGCCCACGAGCGCGGGACGGTCCAGCACCGCAGCGACGAGCCGGTTGACGCGCTGGCGCTGCAGGAAGTGCTGATCGACGATTACTTCCGGCCAGATCGCCAGGCCGGCGGCCGTGGCGGTCTTTCCCGCGGCCACGCGTTTGAGGTCCGAGTCCCCCGTAATCATGACCTCTGACAGCACCGCGGCGCCCGCGCTCGTGCCGCCGACCACCGCGCCGGCCCGGTGCCGCGCGCGAACGAGGTCGGCGAGGCCCGTGCCGGCGATGGCTTCCATGAAGCGGCTCTGGCTGCCGCCTGGCATCCAGATGATGGTCGCGCGCTCGAGCGCGAGCCGCGCCGCTGCGCCGTCCTCGAAGGAGATCTTTCTGGCCTCCCTGGCGCCCGCGCGTTTCCATCGCTCGACCGCGCTGTCGCCGGCGTTCGCAACCGCCGATGCCTGCGGAAGGACGACGACGACTGCCTGCGGGCCGCCGCCGAGAGCCAGTGTCCGTTCGTAGATCTCGTCGCCGATCGTCCCGCCGCCAACGGCGACGATCGCACCCGGCGTCTGCGCGAGGCCGCGCGCCGAACACAGCGCCAGGCCGAGCAGCCATACTGACTGCGCGAGCAGGCGCCTTCGGCTGACGCGCCGGCCGTTGGTTCGAGCGTCCGTGCGCATCTGCCGCGGCGCTTACAGCCCCTCGCGCTTCTCGAGATTCGCCTCGATGTCCTTCTTCTCGCGCCAGACGGGATGCAGCGCCTTCTGGGTCATCAGCGGCAGCTGGTCCTCGAGGTGCGGCGACCCCTTCTGGCTCGCGTTACCGTAGCCGAGCGTGCAGCGCGCCTGTTGTGTCGGACCGAACTCGATCGCGCAGACGATCGTCTCGCCGTTGGTGGCGTAGTACCGGTTCCCCTGCTTACGATTGAATGCGACCGTGCGGAAGAGCCCGGAGCCGCCGGGGCCGCCGTTGCCCGGGAGATCCGCGTTTCCACTCGCGAAGCGGAAGACGTCGCCCCACTTCACGTCGAGCGCGCCATACAGCTTCATGCACTCGTCGGCCGCCGCTGCAAGCACCGGGAGCGCGGAGGCCGGATCCTTCAGGCCGTGTGCGGACTCGAGCGGGCGATTGATGTCGAACGGGACCCGCAGTCTCGCCGCGATTCCTCCCGGGGCCGCGAAGTAGCGATCGACAAAGAGCTGGAACAACACGGCGCCGCGGCTGTCTGCGTCGGTCTGCCGATCCCACCGCTCGAGCACGCGCGCCGCCTCGGTTGACCCGTTGGCCGCTTTGAGGAGGTCCGGAAGCACGCGATCGGCCAGCTCCATTCGGGTGGAATGCTTCTTGGCGATGAGCTGCTCGTAGCCGATCTTCGGGTCCTCGGTCATCATGCGCCGCGACCGGAGCGTGCGCATCTGCGGCAGGGTCTCGCCGGTCGGCGCCACATACGGCGCGAACTTCGTGCGATCGAGCAGCGGCAGCGTCATGTCCCAGGGCGGCTGGTTCGTGTTCTGCGTCCAGCCGATCGCCGGGTCGACGGCCTTCGGCAGCTCGTCAAACGACAAATAGTCGGTCCACATCGTGTCCGACGTATCGCCGGGCACGACTCTCGACCAGTACTGGTAGTCGCGCCCGTTGCGCCTCGGCACGAGGCCGTCGAAGACGAACATCACGTGGCCCTGGTCATCGGCGTAGTTGGCGTGCCACATGGGCACGGCCATGATGCGAAGGGCGTCCTGAAACCCGGCGAGCGTCGTGGCCTCTCCCATCTTGAACCACTGCTCGAGCATCCGCGGCCGGTCGAGCCCAGCCACCCGCATCGCCACGGTCAGCCCGTCCTGGTCATAGACGACCGGGCCGTGAACGCTCTTCCGGATCTCGACGGTCTCTTCGCTGAAGCTGCCGTCGGCGGCCTTGACCTTGAACGTGCGGCTCAATCGCTCGAAGGGCCGGAGCTGTCCGTCGAACTGATACTGCCCGTCCTTCACAGTCAGGTTGAAGAAGTCGACCGTGTCGATAGTGTTCACGGTGCGTCCCCATCCGGCGTGACGGTTGAAGCCCACGACAGGCACCGGAAAGCCCACCTGCGGCGCGCCGTACAGATCGTAATCGGGGCCGACCAGGTGCATCTCCATGTAGCGATAGAACGTGTTGCCCCACGCCAGGTGGGGATTGATGAGGAGCATTGCCCGCCCGCTCGCCGAATGCGCCGGACCGATCGCCCAGGTGTTCGACCCCGCCGAGAACTCGTCGCGATCGGGATCGCCCGCGTCGGCCTGCGTGCCGGCGTCGCGCTTCAACGCGTTCACCTCCCGGCGCATCCGCTCGAGCGAGCCCATGTAGCCGAAGTGCACGGCCCTCAGCGGGTGGCCGATGACATCCACGCCGGAGACCGGAAGGACCACTCGATTCTCGGCCTCGATGGCGTCCGGATGCGCTGCGGCGAACTCGTTGATGCCACGCGCGAATGCGTCGAGGTACGTGCGGAACGTCGGATCCTGCGCCTTGTACCATTCACTGGCACGGTCGGGCACCTGGTTGAGATGCACCCATCGATCGAGCTCCCGGCCCGCGGCGCCCCAGTACTCGGCCGCGCGTCCGCGCGACTCGCCGTAGAGGTGCAGGAGCAGGTTGGCCTGCGCCTCCATCTGCGCCCAGCCCTGTGCGTGGAACATTGCCTCGCGATCGGCGGCGAAGATGTGGGGCACGCCGTAACGGTCCCACAGGATCTCGGCCTTCCCTGCCGCACGTGGAAGGGATGACGGCGTGCAGCCGATGAGCACGAGTCCGCCCAGAAGGGGGAGATAGACGGGCAGAAAGCGGAAGGGCTTCATGTTCGCACCTCGACTTACGGTGTGAAGACCGTGGCCTCACCCTTGGTTTTCGCGAGCTTCTCCAGCTGGGCCACGATCAGATCGCGGCGCTTCAGAATCGAGGTCGACCCATCGAGCACGAGCTTCCCGATCTTCGGGTCGAGCAGGCCTTTGTCGAGTGCCTTCAGCCGCTCGAAGAACGGGCGATCGATTCCCATCATCTCGGGAAACACCATGCGTGTCGTGTTCGTGAACGCACGCGAATGATCCACCAGCACCAGCTGCCAGTTGGGCTCGCGCACGACGAGCAGGTTGCCCTGGTTGGGATCGATGTTGGCAATCAGGTTGTGGAACACGACCCACCGGCGGGTCTGCCGGTTCCAATCGGCCTGGTCCGGCGGCTCCTGCCCCTTGAGCGAGTTCCGCTGCACGACGCCGTCGACCCACAGCTGCACCGAAGCGTTCTGGCCCTCGTACTGCCGCTCGACCGTGGGCGGCACCATGTCGAGCCCCATCAATTTGTCGATCTCGTAGGCGGCAATCTCCGACTGGTAGCTCTCGAAATAGCCGGTCGCTCGACTCGGCCTCAGCGCCTTGATGGCGACGCCCCCGACCAGGCCGCCGGGCGCGAAGAACCCATGCCTCGGGCGCGTCACGCCGACGGGGATGCTCTCCACCTTTACGATTGGCGCGGTCTTGATGTAGGCCTCGAACTCCTGGTGTCGGCCGAGCCAGATTCTCGTGCTGGGCTCGACGGCGGTCTGCGCGGCCACGAACGGCGGCGGCGACCATGAGACGAGGGCCAGGGTGACGGCGACACTCAGGGTCCAGCGCATGGCGCGCAGTATACAGAGCCGCCGGTCGAGTGTGCGACTAAAATGGGGCATGCTCACGCCGGCGCGCAGAGGCACCGCATGGCCGATTGTGTCCGCTCTCGCGGTGCTGTTCACTGTGTGCCTGTCCGTCCTGGCCGGAGCGCAGGATGCGGCCCCGGACTCGTGCAATCTCGAGACCCCGGAGCGGATCGTGGCCGTGGCGGACGTCCACGGCGGGTACGATCGCTTCGTCGGCATCCTGCGGACCGCGGGCCTCATCGACAACCGTGAGCGATGGGCGGGAGGCCGCGCGGTGTTCGTGCAGACGGGAGACGTGCTCGATCGAGGACCGGACTCGCGCCGGGCGATGGACCTGATTCGGCGGCTCTCCAGCGAGGCCGCCCGTGCCGGCGGCCGGGTTCACGCCCTGCTCGGCAATCACGAAGTCATGCGCATGCTGGGAGACCTGCGGTACGTGAGCAGCGGCGAGTACACGGCCTTCAGGTCGGTCGATTCCGAGACGCTGCGGGACCGGTACTACACGGTCGCGGCCGGCGAGGCGTCCGACCGCGCGAAGGGCGCCGGGCAGAAGTTCGACGAGTCGGCTTTCCGGAAGGCGTTTCTGGGCCGGACGCCTCTCGGATGGGTCGAGATGCAGTTGGCGTTCGGACCCAAGGGCGACTACGGGCAGTGGCTTCGAGAGCGGGACACGATGGTGCGCATCAACGGCATCGTCTTCGTTCACGGCGGGATCAGCCCCGCCGTGGCGGCGCTGGGGTGCGCGAAGGTCAACGCGACGGTGCGTTCGGATCTGGCGGCCTCAGGTGCGCCTCGTGATGCCGCGCAGGTCGCCGCCCAGCTGTCGACCGGCGAAGAAGGCCCGCTCTGGTATCGCGGCCTGGCGTTGAACGACGAGTCCACGTTCGCCCCTGATGTCGAGGCGATTCTGCGCGGGCTGAACGCCCGCGCGATCGTCGTCGGGCACACGGTCACGGCGAGCGGCCGCGTGGTACCGCGCTTCGGCGGCCGCGTGATCCAGCTCGACACCGGTATGCTCGGCGGCACGTTCTATCCGTCCGGCCGCGCTTCTGCCCTCGAGATCCGGGACGGCCGGTTCACGGCGATCTACGAGGACAGGCGCGACGAGCTGCCGTCCGCGGGGCGCGGCGCGGCGCCTGCGCCCGCAGGCGTGCCTCAGGGATAGAGCACCGCGCCTTCGCCCTTCTGCGCCACGAGCTTCTTCGACAAGTCCACGATGGCGTCGCGCCGCCTGAGCAGGCCCCGGATCTGTGCGCCCGTGAGGAGCTTGCCCACACGCTCGGTCAAATCCTTCTCCTCCAGCTTCTGGATGCCCGCAAGCAGTGACCTCGAGAACCGCGTGAGATCTGCGGGCGTTCTCGGCGTGTCGAAGGGCCGGAACGACCGGGAGTGGTCGATCAGGCGGATCTCCCAGTCCTTCGTGATGAGAATGTTGTTGAGGTGGCGATCGGTGTTGTAGATCAGGTTATCGAACAGACGCACCTTGAACATCTGCTGGTTCCAGGCTGCCGCATCAGGGGCCGTGAGCTTTTGCTTGACACGCTCGGCTTCCGGCATCATCGACTGGACCCAGAACTGCAGCGACCCGCGCTTTCCGTTGAGTATCCGTTCGACCGTGGCCGGCACCATCCCGAGTCCGATGATCTTGTCCACCTCGTAGGCCGGGATCTCCGTTCGCCAGCTGTCCTGGAAATCGATCTCGCCCTTCCCACGTTCCAGTTGTGTAAACCCCGACTTGGCATCGTCAATCGTCTTGAACAAGGCGTAGTGCTCGACGCCATCCAGCTTGAGTGTCGCCCGCTGCGGCGCCGTGACGCCCACCGGAGTGCTCCTGAGGTTGACGAGCTCGCCCTTCAAGAGAAATTGCTCGGGCGCCTCACCCTGGAAGACCTCCCTCGTTGGCGGCGCGACCACCGCCGCTTGCTGCGCGACCACCGCACTCCAGGACCACAGACTCACCGCGAGCAGGACGACCGTGCACAGACGTTTTCTCATTTCACCCTCGCAATTCACCCGCAACTGCCTTCACCTCGTGGCGCCAGACGCGGCTGTCCGAGGCGCACCAGCGACGGCCGCCTCCGGCTCGCCCGCGCTCAAGACGCCGCTGAAGAGTCCCTGCAATAGATCAACGTGATCGGTCAGCACATCGAACAGGTCGTCGCGCTCGATCCGGAGCGCCCGTCCCGTTTGGGTCACCGTCGAGCGCCGGCCGAGCGGCACGCCGGCGAGGGTCTCGGCCAGGCCAATCGTGCAGCCGGGCCCGACGATTCGCTCTTCTGTTCGGTCGCCCTCGAGCATCACCTCGCCCGCCAGGATGTGATACACGGCGGGGCCGTCGGTCTCGGCGAACAACACGCGTCCGGCCGTGAGCTCGATTTCCCGCGTAATCGTGACCAGGTCGAGCAGCTGGCCGACCGTCGCCCGCCGAAGGAGCGGATTCTGTCGCAGCAACAGCACGATTTCGATGGGCTGCGGAGACGGGCCGCGTGGGATCGCGGCGCCCGCCGGCGGCGCGTAAACCACGCGCCAAGGCTGCATTTTCGGCCGATCGAGGAGCATGCGGAACAGTCCCTGCGCCAGGACGACGTTGTCCGACAGCATCGTCAGGAAGTCGCTCCCGTCGAGCGCCAGCGTCACGGCGCGGTCGACGGCCCTGGTCGGTGCGTCCGAGCGGCGCACCTTCCAGCACCTCCTCGAAGGCGAGGGCATGGGCGCGGCGACCTCGCGCGGCGCGTCCTCGCCGCCGACAGCTGCACATCGCCCTCGAGCAGGAACTGGACGTCGGTGGCCGGCGTGCCCTCGCGGCCAATCTCGCGGCCCGCCTCGTGACGTCGACTGCCGGCCCGCGCCGGCAATGCGGAAGAGCTCGTCCACCGAGACGAAGTCGAACACCGGAATGGCACGCAGCCGATCTGCCAGCTCGACGACGGGCAGCGGCTCGGTCCATGGAACGCGGCGCATCTCCGACAGCCGATGCGCTGGCGAGCGCCCACTCCGCGGCCTCGAACGCAAAATCGTGTGCCGGCCGCTGTGCGACCGAGTACTCGAGATCGTCGGCGAGCGACCAGAGGCGGCGCTGCTCGACGAAATGGATGGCCGACGCGGCGACGACCGGATCGTCGTCGTGCACGAGCTGCGCGAGCGTGTCTTCGAGGTCGCGCGGCCGGGTCTTGAGGACGCTGTTCGCGTGGCGCACCTTCTCGGCCAGCGGCATGTCGTCGATGATCGGCATCACCCGCTTGCGGACGGGCCCGTCAGCAGGTTGTCGAGATACTCGACGGCGCCGGCGCGCGCGCGGCCGTCGGGCTGCTCGATCGCGTAGCGCGCCGCGGCGACGTCCTTCCAGGGATAGAGCAGCCCGAGCAGGCGGTAGATGCGGTCGAGCGTGCGCTCCAGCTTGTCGTCGAGGGCGCGGACGAGCAACGATCGAGACGCGCCGGCATCGCGCGTGACGATGTTGTAGCGGAGCGTCAGGTAGGTGTAGTAGCGGGCCTCTCCTTGAGGACGAGCGCTTCGATCGGCGGCGCGCGGAACGCGAGCTCCGGATGATCGCGACGCAGCGCGCTCGATCGCGTCGATGACCTTGTAGCGCAGGAATCCGTCCGGCTCGTCGAGGGCGCCGAGCAGCGCGTCCATCGACGCTCGTGCCGGGATCCGCGCCAGCGTCGCGGGAATGTGCCGGCGCACCCAGCGCTGCTCGTCGCGATCCTGCAGGAAGTGGACGAGCGGGCCGAGCACGTCCTCGCCGTAGCTGACGAGCGTGTCGCGCGCGGCGCTCTTCAGCACGCGGTGGCCGAGCAGCGACACGAGCGCCGGCACGAAGAGCGCGTCGCTCGCTCCCATGCGGCGCCCAGCTCTGCACGCTGCGATCGCCTCGCGCGCGACGTCGACGTCGCGGTCGTGAATGAGCGGAATCAGCAGCGAGCGGAACGACGGGTTCGGATGTGCGCGAGCGCGGCGGCGGCTTCGCGGCGCGCGCCGGCGGCGCGCGTCGCGCGTGTCGTCGATCAGCCGCGCAGAGCGCGCTTCGGCGGCGTCCGCGTCGGCCTCGTCGCCCGAGTCGGCCAGCTCCACCGCCGCCGTCACCGCCACGCGCGGGTCCGGATCGTCGAGATGAGCGCCGCATCAGCGTCGACACGTCCTCCTTGCGCAGCGCCGCCAGCGCCCGCACCGCCGCCGCGCGCACGTCGGCGTCGTCGTCCTTCAGCATGCGCTCGACCGCCGGGCATCCAGCCGCCCGGCGCCGCGGGCCGCGCCGCCTCGAGCGCGACGAGCGCCCGCGCCCGCACGCCGGGCGATTCGTGATGCAGCAGCAGCGGCGTGATCAGGTGCCGCTTGTCGAGCGTCTCGAGCATCTCGATCGCGTAGAGCACGGACGCTTCGTCGGGGTTCGCCAGCTCCTCGACGAGCGTCTCGATCGTCGCCGGGTCGGCGACGTCGAGGCGCACGGTCTCCGGCGCCATCGCTCGCGCTTCGAGGCTGCGCCGGAACGCCCGCAGGTATTCGCGCCGCGCGCGCAGCGCCATGACGATCCAGAGCCGCCGTCACCGCCAGGCTCGCGTAGCTCAGCTGCTGCCAGTCGAGGCCGAGGCCCCACGGCTTGATCAGCACGAGGAGCAGCAGCGCGCCGAGCGCCTTCGCGAACCGATCGACGGTGACGTCGACGAACGGCTTCGCGCGGTGCTTCAGATCCGGCCGGCAGCGGCAGGAACAGCACTTCGCGCGTCGTCTTGTCGAGCGTGTAGCGCAGCGACGTGTCGAGCACGCGCGCCGCGGCCGGCGCCCAGAGCGCGCCGGTGAGCAGGATGACGATGGCCGTCGCGCCGAGGCTCGACCGGCAGCACCAGCAGCGCGAACGCCAGCCCGAGCGATCGATGGATCCGGCTCGGTCAGCCCGACCTGCATGACGAAGCCGACGAGCGACAGGTAGAAGGTCACCTGCGCCGAGGAACGCCGTGATGGCGTCGGTGTCCGAGGCGCCCTTGATCGCCTCCGCCGCCATGTTCAGCTGCTGCTCGACGATCGCCGCGCCGATCGCGGCGAACGCGATGACCAGCGCGATGAGCTGCAGGTGCCGCGAGCCGAGCAGCAGCGGATCGCCTCGCCGCCGCCGACGCCTCGCTCCTCTCGACCGGCGTCATCGGCGGCGACCGGCTGCGCGCCGCACGATCGCCGCCACGATGACCGACGCAGAGCGGCGAGCACCGCCGCGCTCACGAGCAGCAGGTTGTCGGTGCCGACCTCGTCGACCGCGAACGCCGTGACCGCCGCGCCCATCGCGCCGCCGAGGCTCGCGCCGCCGCCGATGAAGCCGAAGAGGCGCCGCGCCTGCCGCGGATCGTAGATGTCGTTGGCGAGCGTCCAGAACTGGCTGATGAGCAGCACGCCGAGGAGCAGGCCGAAGACGTAGAAGCGCGACCGACACCCAGTCGCCGCCGACCCGGAACAGCAGCCAGAAGAGCACGAGCAGCGGCGACCTCGCCCGCCTGCGTCACCGGAATGACCGCACCGGCGCGGCAGCCGTCGCGATCGCCCAGCTGTAGACGTGCATCAGCACGCCGATGACGACGCCCGCCGCGAGCTGCACGTACGGCAGGTTGTCGGCGCCGAGCGCGGTGATGAACTTCGACCGCGTGATCGGCTTGAGGATGTTGTACGCCGTCATCGCCAGGAACGAGTAGGCGAACATCAGCCAGCGCCGTCGCGGCCTCGCCCTCGCGCAGCGTGACCAGTCTTGCCGAACAAGCCGGGCGAGGAGCGACGTCATGGGATGGACATCGTCGTTGACGACAGCGACGACTGGAAGATACCCGAGTTCCGGCGCCTGGGCAGAAGAATCTCGCCCGGTGCGCGGCCCTTGCTCCACGGCGGAAACTGTGGCCTGATGGTGCCTCGCTCGGCGCCGTGCCGACCTCTGGAAAGGACCATGATGCAGGTGCACACTCGTCTGCTGGCCGCCGTCGCCAGCCTCGTGACGGTTTCGGCGCTCGTCATGGCCGCCGACTACAAGCTGACCGTCAGCCAGGATCGGCTCAATCAACGCGATGAACGAGCCGCAGAACTGGCTGCTGATGAACGGCGACTACGGCTCGACCCGCTACTCGAAGCTCTCGCAGATCAACCGCGACAACGTGAAGAACCTGCGGATGGTCTGGGCGCTGGCGCTCGGCGGCATGCAGGACGTCGGGCAGAACGGTCCCGAGAACGAGGTCAATCCCGCTCATCGACAACGGCATCATGTACACGACCGACGGCTGGGGCACGGTCTACAAGATCGACGCCAGCAACCCGGATCAGGGCAAGTTCGTGTGGATCGCCGATGCCGCCGTCCGGCACGAGGGCAACTCGCCGCGCACGCGCGGCATCGCGCTCTGGGAAGACCGCGTCATCGCCAACCTGCCCGACGGCCGCGTGATCGCCATCGATCGCGACAACGGCGAGATCGTCTGGGACAAGGCGATCGCCGGCAAGAACGAGTTCGGCGGCTCAGGAGGAGTTCTACACCGCGCCGCTCGTGGCCGACGGCAAGGTCCTCGTCCAGAACGGCGCCGGCGACGGCGGCACGCGCGGCTGGGTCGCCGCGCTCGACGTCAAGACCGGCGACGAGCTCTGGCGCTTCTACGTCGTGCCGAAGCCAGGCGACCCGGGCAGCGAGACGTGGAAGGACGATCACAACGCCTGGAAGACCGGCGGCGGCGGCATCTGGCAGACCGGCTCGTACGATCCGGCCACGAAGCTCTACATCGTCGGCACCGGCAACCCGTATCCCATCTACGATCCGCAGTTCCGCCCGGGCGACAACCTCTACACCAATTCGGCCATCGCGCTCAACGTCGACACCGGCAAGCTGGCCTGGCACTTCCAGTACACGCCGAACGATTCGTGGGACTTCGACGAGGTCGGCGTCCACATGCTGTACGACATCACGATCGACGGCGTCAATGCGCAAGGTCGTCGGCCACTACGCGCGCAACGGCTTCTACTACACGCTCGATCGCGCCACCGGCAAGTTCATCAAGTCCGAGAAATACGTCAACGACCTGAACTGGACGAAGGGCATCGATCAGAAGACCGGCAAGCCGTTCGAGTACAACCCGAAGCTCGACGTTCAGCTGTACAACCCGGAGGCGCGCGCGCTTGCGCGGCGACGGGCAGAAGCGCACCTGCCCGACCTGGCACGGCGGCATCGCGCACCAGCCGCTCGCCTTCAACCCGATCAAGAACATCGCCTACGGCGTCGGCACCGAAGGCTGCTTCTCGCAGAACGGCGCGGCCGTCGCGTCACTCGGGCCAGGACGGCGGCGTCGAACAACAAGGCCGAGCGAGCCGCGGAAGTACAGCAGCGATCTCGTACTACGGCGCGGTCACGGCGTTCGACGCGCTCAACCACAAGGTGCTGGCGAAGGTCGTCGACCGACATCGAGATTCGTTCCGGTGTCACGGCGACGGCCGGCGGCCTCGTCTTCAGCGCGCTGCAGGACGGCTGGGTCGTGGCCTACAACGACGAGACGCTCGAAGAACTCTGGCGCTTCAACCTCGGCACGCCGCTCAAGGGCTCGCCGGTGACCTACGCCATCGGGCCGAAGCAGTATCTGGCCGTGCAGACGAGCGGCCGGCACCTGCACCCGGTGAAGTTCGACAACCTCGAGAACTCGAGCTATCTGTTCGTGTTCGCGCTGAACTAGAGGGACTCACGCTTAGGCTCAGGTCAGCTCGAGGCCTGACACCGGAAGGGAGGTGGCGCGGTCAGCGCCACCTCACTTCGGAAATTCGCTGCAGACGTCGACGTCGCTGCCCCAGAACTCCACGCACTTCGCGTGATCCATCGGGCCTTTCCCGATCACCTTGTCGAACAGGAAGTCGGCGATCATCTCGATCTCGCGCGGCTGCAGCGTCGCCGGCGGATCGGGCAGCGCCAGGCCGTTCTTCTTCAGATCCGCCATCGTCGTTCCGTTGCACCGCGCGGCGTCGGTGTAGGCGAGACGGTCGAACGCGGGCATGCCCCGCCCGGGGCGGCCGCACTTGATCGCGTTGATGATGCCGGCCCGGCCGAGCCGCGTCGTGCGCAGGTTCGCGCCGTCGGGCATCTGCGTGTCCATCTTGCGGCCGTCGGCCGCCCAGCCGTGGCACGTCTGGCAGTCGGCCTTCGGGCGATAGATGCGCATCCCTTCCGCGACGTCCTGCGGGTCCGCCGCCGACGGCTGGCCTCCCGGCGGCGGGGCGGCGACGAGCAGCCCCCCGAGCAGAACCGTCACCGCCGAGATCACGGCCGAGTGCCGCCAGCGTCTCGCCCGGCGTCTTGCGGCGTTCATCCTGCCTCCTGTCACCGTCAGGCTCGTGGCGGTTTTTAGATCGCTGTAGCACGTAGACCACGTACCCGGTCCGAGGTCAGCGAGGTGGCAGCGCAAAACTCAGGATCAGGTCGCCGCCTCTGCGCCCCCGATCGCCGCCTCCCGACGATCCGCCGCCGCCACCTTGGGGCTGGATCGGCCTGCTCGCCGTCGCCTGGGTCTGGGGCCAGAACTGGCTTGAGGACATCGTCGTCGCCGTCGAGGATCCCGGTGGCTACGGCGCCCCGCCCGTGGAGGGGATGCCGTTCATCGGCGGCCTCGCCTGGCTGCTGATGGCAGGCGGGGCCGTCCTGCTGCTGGTCGCGCTCTCCTTCTTCCTCTCCTGGCGCTTCACCAAATATCAGGTGACCGGCCAGCACGTGAACGTGAACAGCGGAGTCGTTTTCCGCCGCCAACGGCAGGCCCGGATCGACAGGGTCCAGGCCATCGACATCGTCCAGCCGCTGCTGGCGCGCATCTTCGGCCTGGCCGAGCTCAAGTTCGAGGTCGGCCGACGCGGGCCAGACCGCCATGAGCCTGGCCTTCCTCAGGCTTGACGAGGCCAAGCGGCTGCGCAACCTGATCCTGGCCCGCGCCGCAGGGCTGCGGCCCGGCCCGACCGGGCCCGCTGCCGTCGGACCCGCCGCACCGGCACCTTTCCTGCCGCCGCCGTCCGCGCCGGCACCTGCGGCATCGGCGCCGTGCCCGGCCGGCACCGGTCGGCAGGCGCTTTGACGCGGCGTCTACGGGCTCCGGCGCGCCTTCCGCGCCGGAGCCGGCAGCCGGCGTCGTGCCCGCCGCGGACGCCACCGAGGCGCCGGAGCGGGTGGTCGCGACCGTCCCGGTCGGGAGGCTGGTCGGCTCGATGATTTGCCGGCCGTTGACCGTCAGCGTCGCGGTGCTGATCGTCGGCGGATGGCCGTACAGCAGCCGCTCCTCGAGGGCGGCATCAGCCCGCTGGTGGTGCTGCCGTTCCTGCTGGGCGCGGCCGGGGCACTGTGGAAGGGGTTTTCCAACGGCTTCAACTTCCGGGCGGCGGCCAGCCCCGACGGGCTGAGGATGGGCTACGGGCTGCTGGACACCCGGCACCAGACCGTCCCGCCGGGACGGGTGCAGGCCGTGGAGATCCGGCGGCCGCTGCTGTGGCGGCCGTTCGGCTGGTACCGGGCCGCTCTACGTGACGTCCTCGCCCGCTACGCGGGTCGGCGGTGCCGGCGGCGAGGAACGCTCCACCGTCCTGCCGGTGGGCACCTTCGCGGATGTGCTCGCGGTCCTTTCCGTGGTGCTGCCGGACCCCGGCACCGCCCGGCCGTTGGAACTGGTCTCCGCCGGCATCAACGGCAGCGGCGACGCCGAGGGCTTCCGCACCACGCCCCGGCGTGCCAAGGCGCTGGCGCCGCTGGCCTGGCGCCGGCAGGGCTTCGCGCTCACGGACACCGCGCTGTTCGCCCGCACCGGGGTGCTGGGCCGGGCGCTGGCGATCGTCCCGCACGAGCGCACCCAGGGGATCGCCCTCCATCAGGGGCCGCTGGCCCGCCGCTTCGGCGTGTGCGACGTGCGCCTGGCCACCACGGCGGGGCCGGTGGCGCCGCGGGTGGTCCAAGCGGACGTGGAGGCGGCCCGGGAACCGTCCCTTGAGCAGGCGGACCGTGCGGCGAAGGCACGGCACCGCAACGACCGCGACCACTGGTTCGAGGAGGATCGCCATGGCTAAGCTCCGGGCGCCCTCGCGGCGTCGGAGTCATCGGCGCCGGCAAGGTCGGCGCCGTGTTGGGTGCCGCGCTGCGTGCCGCCGAGCATGCGGTGGTGGGTGTGCATGCGGTGTCCGAGGAGAATCCCGGCGAACGCGCCGAGGCGCTGCTGCCCGGCGTGCCCGTGCTGGAGATCCCGGAAATCGTCCGCCGCTCCGAAACTGGTGCTGCTGGCGGTGCCGGACGACGCCCTGGGGCCACTGGGTCAAGGACTGGCCGATGCCGGGCACTGGCAGCCGGGCCAGATCGTGGTGCACACCGCCGGCCGCTAGGCACCGGAATCCTGGCGCCGGCGCGCGCCGCCGGCGCCATCCCGCTGGCGATCCACCCGGCGATGAGCTTCACCGGCATGAGCCTGGATCTGGCCCGGCTGCAGAGACTGCGTGTTCGGGGTTACGCCGACCGCATCGTGCTGCCGATCGCCCAGGCCCTGGTGGTGGAGATGGGCGCGGAGTCCACGGTCATCGAGGAGCAGGACCGCGCCCGCTGTCACGCGGCCTTGCGCACGCCTCCGACCACCTGGTCACCAGTCGCCGGCCAGGCCGCGCAGCTGCTGGCCTCGTGGGGGTCGTCGACCGGCCGGACCGGGTGCTGGGTCCGCTGATGCGGGCCCCGCTGGAGAACGCCCTCGCCTCGGGCGAAGGCGCGCTGACCGGCCCGGTCGCGCGCGGGGATGTGGGCACCGTGCTGGTCCACCGGGCCGCCCTGGAGAACGACGCCGTCCCTTTGGACGTGCGCGAGGCCTACCGTGCGTTGTCCCGAGCCACCGCGCAGCGCGCGCTGGCCCGCGGACTGCTCACCGAGGCCCAGGCCGCGGCGATCCTCGACGCCCTGGCCTGACCGGCGGCGCCCGGTGCAGGTTGGCCGAGCGCCGGTTGCCGGGGTGCGGGTCGGCCAGGTGCCGGCTGGCCTAGACTTGCCGCCGGTCGGCGACAACACCTGCGCCGCGGCCACCACGCCGGGCGGGGTTGTCCGAACCGTCGCCGAACTGAAGGACGCGGTCCGCGGCCGGCTGGAGAAGGCGCGGTTTCCCGGTCCGTCCGCCGGCTGGCGCTGGTGCCCACCATGGGCGCCCTGCACGATGGGGCACGCGCGGTGCTGGTTGAGGCGACGAGGAGCCGCAACGACGTCGTGGTGGTCACCGTTTTTCGTCAATGCGAACTGCAGTTCAACGACCGCGAGGAAGCTCCTGCGCTACCCGCGCACGCTGGAGGCCGACGTCGAACTGCTGGCCGGCGCCGGCGCGGCCTGGTCTTCGCCCCCGAGGAGGGGGAGGTGTAGCCGGAACGGCCCTGGTGAAGCTGGAGCCCAGCGGGCCGGCTCGGGCAGAGGTTCGAGGGCGAGGCCCGGCCGGGCCACTTCGATTCCGTGCTGGCCGTCGTCTCCCGAGCTGCCGCTGCGGCCAGCGCCGCTGTCCACCGCCGTGCCGGTCTACCCCGCGCCTACTTCGGGCAGAAGGACGCCCAGCAGTTGGCGGTCCAGTTCCGCCGCATGGTCCCGGAGCCTGAACTACGACGGTCGACATCCGGTCGGTGGCGAGTGATCCGTGCCCCGGGAGGGGCTGGCACTGTCCGGGCGCCGCGAACTTCTCCGGTTCCTGTCCGCCGAGGGAGGCGGAGGCGGCTCTGGTCCTCAGCCGCGCGCTGTTCCTGCTGAAGCGCCGGGCCGACGCCAGCGAGCCGCTGCACGTCGAGGGAGGCCAAGGCCATGATCGCCAGCCAGCCGCTGGTGAAGCTGGACTACTTCGAGGTCGTGGAGCCGAGGACCCTTGAGCCGCTCGCCTTCAACTGCTGGAGACCCCGTTCACCGGCGAGGCCCTGGCGCTGATCGCGGCCCGGGTGGGGCCGGTGCGCCTAGATCGACAACATGCCGTCGCGGGTCGGTCGCCGGCCGCCGGGCGGGGTCTTAGCTCGCCGAGCCTTGCCGACTGCTCTTACCGCCGGTCTTTAGCTCAGGCCTATAGCACCGGGCCTTAGCGCTGGACCGGGCGGGCGCCGATGCTCCCGCAGGTGCGCCGGATGAGCCGGAACCGCGGATTGGCGGGGTTTTGGCGGTGCGGGATACCCCGATTTGGTGTTGTGCGCAAAGGCGTGTATTGTTTTATCTCGCGCGGACACAGAATGAATGCGAAGGAAGCCTACACACACACACACACGGACGGCCGATTTGGTCCGGGGGAGCGGGTCTGGTAAGTTGGAAAAGTTGCTCCGGAGTGTAGCGGACGGCCCGTTCGGGTTGTTGCGTGTGTGCCGGGTGCTCCTGTTGTTTGAGAACTCAATAGTGTGCCAAGTTTGTTGACACCGATTTTTGTATTGGTGAAACGCCCGCATTTTGTGCCACCTCCGTGGCATGTTGCGGGTTTTTTGCCGGGATTTTTTGCTTGGTGCAGCCGGGTCCGCGTTTTCCCGCGGGCCGTTGGTTGTGTCCGTTTTGTTTTTTACGGAGAGTTTGATCCTGGCTCAGGATGAACGCTGGCGGCGTGCTTAACACATGCAAGTCGAACGATGAGGCCCAGCTTGCTGGGCGGATTAGTGGCGAACGGGTGAGTAACACGTGAGTAACCTGCCCCCGACTCTGGGATAAGCCCGGGAAACTGGGTCTAATACCGGATATTCACTTCCTTCCGCATGGAGGGTGGTGGAAAGGTCTTTTCCGGTCGGGGATGGACTCGCGGCCTATCAGCTTGTTGGTGGGGTAGTGGCCCACCAAGGCGACGACGGGTAGCCGGCCTGAGAGGGTGACCGGCCACACTGGGACTGAGACACGGCCCAGACTCCTACGGGAGGCAGCAGTGGGGAATATTGCACAATGGGCGCAAGCCTGATGCAGCGACGCCGCGTGAGGGATGACGGCCTTCGGGTTGTAAACCTCTTTCAGTAGGGAAGAAGCGAAAGTGACGGTACCTGCAGAAGAAGCGCCGGCTAACTACGTGCCAGCAGCCGCGGTAATACGTAGGGCGCAAGCGTTATCCGGAATTATTGGGCGTAAAGAGCTCGTAGGCGGTTTGTCGCGTCTGCCGTGAAAGTCCGGGGCTCAACCCCGGATCTGCGGTGGGTACGGGCAGACTTGAGTGCAGTAGGGGAGACTGGAATTCCTGGTGTAGCGGTGAAATGCGCAGATATCAGGAGGAACACCGATGGCGAAGGCAGGTCTCTGGGCTGTAACTGACGCTGAGGAGCGAAAGCATGGGGAGCGAACAGGATTAGATACCCTGGTAGTCCATGCCGTAAACGTTGGGCACTAGGTGTGGGGGACATTCCACGTTTTCCGCGCCGTAGCTAACGCATTAAGTGCCCCGCCTGGGGAGTACGGCCGCAAGGCTAAAACTCAAAGGAATTGACGGGGGCCCGCACAAGCGGCGGAGCATGCGGATTAATTCGATGCAACGCGAAGAACCTTACCAAGGCTTGACATGGGCCGGACCGGGCTGGAAACAGTCCTTCCCTTCGGGGCCGGTTCACAGGTGGTGCATGGTTGTCGTCAGCTCGTGTCGTGAGATGTTGGGTTAAGTCCCGCAACGAGCGCAACCCTCGTTCCATGTTGCCAGCGGGTTATGCCGGGGACTCATGGGAGACTGCCGGGGTCAACTCGGAGGAAGGTGGGGACGACGTCAAATCATCATGCCCCTTATGTCTTGGGCTTCACGCATGCTACAATGGCCGGTACAAAGGGTTGCGATACTGTGAGGTGGAGCTAATCCCAAAAAGCCGGTCTCAGTTCGGATTGGGGTCTGCAACTCGACCCCATGAAGTCGGAGTCGCTAGTAATCGCAGATCAGCAACGCTGCGGTGAATACGTTCCCGGGCCTTGTACACACCGCCCGTCAAGTCACGAAAGTCGGTAACACCCGAAGCCGGTGGCCCAACCCCTTGCGGGAGGGAGCCGTCGAAGGTGGGACCGGCGATTGGGACTAAGTCGTAACAAGGTAGCCGTACCGGAAGGTGCGGCTGGATCACCTCCTTTCTAAGGAGCAACTAGCAGCAGCGCCCGGACCGCATCCGGTGCCGGTGTTGCCCAGTGTTGCCCGCTGCGGACCCTTGTGTGGTCCGGCGGGCGCTCATGGGTGGAATGTCAACGAATCGTGGCCCGGAGGGTTGTTCTTCTCCGGATCGAGTACGCCCGCTTGCGGGTTGGAAAGGTCCGGGCGGAACGCACCGTTCGGGTCCTTGGCGCACTGTTGGGTCCTGAGGCAACAGGACACGAAGGACCTCCGCGAGGGGGTCCTGCGTGGACGTTGTTTCGGTTTCCCGCGCACGGCCCGGGCGCGCTCGGCCCCTTTTCCTTGCGGAAGGGGGTTGGCGCGTGTCGGGGGTGCGACGGGGTTGTTGTTTGGGAACTGCATAGTGGACGCGAGCATCTTGTATTGGTGCTCCGGGCGGGTTCGGGCCTTCGGGTCCGGGCGTTGTTTCGGGGTGCCGTGCATAAGCAATTTCTTTGATTTGAAGACCCTGGATGCATGCCTTCGGGCGTGTTTCCACGTGGTTTTCTCGATTTGTAGAAGTGCTCTTGCTTGACCTGTTTGTGGTCAAGTTTTCAAGGGCGCACGGTGGATGCCTTGGCATTGGGAGCCGATGAAGGACGTGGGAATCTGCGATAAGCCTGGTGGAGTCGATAACCGGACGTTGAGACCAGGATTTCCGAATGGGGAAACCCCGTGCGGTGTCATGCCGTACGACCCGCAGCTGAACACATAGGCTGCGTGGAGGGGAACGCGGGGAAGTGAAACATCTCAGTACCCGCAGGAAGAGAAAACAACAGTGATTCCGTGAGTAGTGGCGAGCGAAAGCGGAAGGGGCTAAACCGGTCCATGCGTGATAGCCGGCGGGCGTTGCATGGTCGGGGTTGTGGGACTTCCCGTGGCGGTTCTGCCGGACCGCCGGAATGAGGTGCGGGCGATAGGCGAACAGGTTTGAAGGCCTGACCGGAGGGGGTGCAAGTCCCGTAGCCGCAATGCGTTCCGCCGTTCCGTGGAAGTATCCCGAGTAGCACGGGGCCCGAGAAATCCGGTGCGAATCCGCCAGGACCACCTGGTAAGCCTGGAAATACTACCCAATGACCGATAGCGGACAAGTACCGTGAGGGAAAGGTGAAAAGTACCCGGGGAGGGAGTGAAACAGTACCTGAAACCGTGTGTCTACAATCCGTCGGAGCCTCCTTGTTGGGGTGACGGCGTGCCTTTGGAAGAATGAGCTGCGAGCAGTGCCGTGTCGCGAGGTTAACCCGTGTCGGGAAGCCGTAGCGAAAGCGAGTCTGAACAGGGCGGTTCAGTGGCGCGGTCTAGACCCGAAGCGAAGTGATCTACCCATGGCCATCATCATCACGATGATGCGAAGTTGATCGAGCGGCTGCCCAGGACGGCACGCCGATCGACCGCATATTCAAACGACCACACTGCACTTCGGCAGGCAATCGGCACGGCACGATCAACTCCGGCACGCCACCGAGCATCTGATCGAGCCGACGCAGCACCAGCGGATCGACACGCCGCCAGGCTATCGCGTATTTACCGATCCGACACGGCCCGACAAACGAATGCCGGTGGCGCGCGCCAATCGGCAGGCGCTCGTCGAGTTCGTGAGAAGCAACGCAACGACAGTGTGGCATCCGGTCGGCACGTGCCGAATGGGACAGGATCGAATGGCGGTAGTCGACCCGCAGCTTCGCGTTCACGGCATCGATGGGTTACGGATCGCCGATGCCTCCGTGATGCCGATCATTCCGAGTGGCAATACCAACGCGCCTGCGATCATGATCGGCGAGCGCGCCGCCGACCTGATTCGCCGCGCATCTTCTTCAACTGAGCGAGGGAACTGATGAATCGCGATCCGATGAACAGTGCCTACGACATGTATCGCATGATGGCTGCCGCCGCCGAGGCGTTGACGCGATATCCGTGGGCGGGGCAAACGCAGGGGCAGTCCATGCCAGCCGACGCTGCGCAGCAGATGGCCCGTCTGTACGCGGCCTTCGTCAACAGCGGCTATCGGTACCTGGCTCGCTGGGCGGAAATCTCAGCGAGGCGATATCCCGAATTCGCGGCGCTATCCTCCGGGATGAACGCGTCTCGAACGATCACGGACGCGGAACTGGCGGCTCTGGTGGACAGCTTGCGCGCGTTCCTCCGCGAAATGTCGGAGTTGCCCGTGGACGAAGCGAAGCGACTCCAGGCGGAAATCGACGCGATCATATCCCCGGATTCACGAACAGAAAGCACGAAGGCAGAAGGGCAGACGCGGGGCAAGCGACGCGCCAGGACCAAACGGTGAGTGCTGTTGTCTCGAGTCCAGTCGTCAGCGAGCAGGCGCTCAATCCCGGTGACGAGGCCGTCATCTCGAAACTCGGATACGACACCGAAGTGTGTCAGCTGCGTGGCGGGATCTTCGAGTGGGTGGCCGGCACGAGCGAGGAAATGCAACCGCTCCTCCGATGGCAGTTCCTGGGCCGCGCGAAGTATTTCCGGCCGCTGACGGTCTTTGCGTGCTGCCGGGCGACTCGCCGGGACGGTGTGACGCCGGAAATCCTGCAGGGCGCGATCGCGATCGAACTTCTGCACAACGTCTCGCTCATCGTGGACGACATTCTCGACGCCTCGGACGAACGACGCGGCATTCCGACACTGCATCGCCGTTTCGGTTCGCTCCCGGCGCTGATGGCGTCGGGGTTCGTCGTGGCGGATGCGTATCGGGTGCTGGCGAATGATCCGATGGGCATTCGGCTGCTGTCCGAGCTGCTGGGCCGTCTCGGCGTGGCCGAATGCCTTCAGTGGCGGCTGCGCCGGCAGCCGCTGGGTGTAGAGGACTGGCGGGTCCTGGCGGGCGAAGATACCGGGACCATGTTCGAAGTGTGCGCCTGCATGGGCACGCGGAGCGAAGCGCTGCGGAAGTTCGGCCGCCTGCTCGGCATGCTGTATCACGGTTGCGACGACGTCGGCGACGCGCGTGGTCTCGAGGCGCTCGGCGGCGGCGGCGACGAAGACGTTCGCGACGGCATCCTGACGCTTCCAGCCGCCTTTGCCATCCGCAACCGCCGTATCCGCACGCTGTTCTGCAAACCGGACCCGAGCACCGACGAACTGGCGGAAAGCGCGCGCGCGATCAGCGAGCGGATCCCGGATGCCGAAGCGTATCTGGACGGGATCGCCGATGAAGCGCGGGCGGAAGCCTTCACCCGTGCGCCGAATCCGGAGCCGCTCTTCGCGCTGATCGATCACACACGGCAGCTCTCGCGTCGCTGAACCAGCGAGCATCAGACAACTGCCGTCAGCTCACCAAGAACCCGCCGGGCCTCCTGCAAGTCCGGCAGGTCGTATCCTTCGGTGAACCATTCATACGACGCCGCAAGCGTGTGCAGCCCCTCCGCCGCGCGACCCGTGTCGCGCCACAGACGGGCAAGACCGATCGACGCTCTCAACTCCCACGGGCGGGCCTGCTGGTCGCGTGCCACCGCGATCGCCTTACGAAAACAGGTTTCGGAATCTGCCGCCGCTTCACCCTGCGAGCGCAGCAACTCTCCCTTCATTCGGTACGCTTCGGCTTCGTAGTACCGCTCGTCGGTTTCCGCTGCGTGAGCCAGCGCCTCAGCGACGGCCGTGAGTCCTTCCTCGCGCGCGCCGGCCAGACAGCACAATTCGGCCAGCATCACGAGGAACCACGAGCGTCCGACCTTGGCGCCTGTCGCAAGATTCCTCTCGATCCCCTGCCGCAGCTGGCCGATGCCGCGCTCCAGCTGACCCCTATGTCCCAGCGCCCAGCCCTGAACGATCGAACCGAGCGACACCCAGTACGGCAGTCCGTACTCGCTCGCGTACGCGAGCGTTTTCGCGGCCCATTCTTCGGCCCCGGCGATATCGGCGCGCACGTTGTGCAGCACCATGTGCATCCCCGTCGCCTGCGCCACGCTCATCGGAATCGACAGCGTGTGCGCCACCTCGAGGCCCCGTTTGCTGGCTTCGAGCGCCTGATCGTGATAGCCGAGGAACGACAGAGTGCGACCGAGATAGGACCGCGAAAACGCCGACGAATGACCGACGTACTGAAACTTGGCCCGCGGGCCGCTGTCGGCGGTGAGCAGCGCGAGCCCGCGCTCGAAGTGTGCCCGCGATTCCACGAATCGAGCCTGGTAGATTTCGTCGACGCCGAGCATCAGAAATCCTTCGATCTGATGCTCGATGCTCTGCGTCTCCGTGCCCACGTGCACCAGCTCGGTGGCCATCTCGGCAGCCGTCCGATAGTCGGCGCGCGCGATGTGATACAGATTCTGTCCCCGGCACACCGACAGCAGATCCTCGGCGGTGCCGGCGCGCTGGCAGACCTCGCGCGCCATCCGGTAGGCGTGTTCCACTTCCGGCGCGGCATACCCGCGATGCGCCTGCAGCGCCATGCCCAGCGTCGACCACAACGCCAGCGCATCGCGGTCTCGATCCAGACCCGCCGGCAGCGCGTCCAGCAGCTGCAGGCCGCGGGACAGGTGGCTCGCCGCTTCGGCGAACGCCGCCCGCGCAATCGCCTGGTTTCCGGCTTTCTGCCAGTAGGGAATCGCCCGTGTGATGCTGCCAGCTTCAGTGTAGTGGTGCGCGAGCAGTTCCGGCCGGAGGTCCGAGACCTCAGGAAAACGCGCTTCCAGGGCACCTGCTATCCGCTGGTGATGCTGCTGTCGCGTCTTGCGCAGGAGCGACTGGTACGCCGTGTCCTGAATGAGCGCGTGCTTGAAGACGAACGTCGCGTCCGACGAGACACCTCGTCGCTGCAGCAATCCACTCGAGACGGCGCGGTCGAGCTGCTTCTGCAGCGTTGATTCGTCCTCTTCCGACGCAGCGCGCAGGAGCTCGTATGCGAATTCCCGACCGATCACCGCCCCGAGCTGCACGATCGGTTTTGCGGTTTCCAGACGGTCGAGGCGCGCCATCAACGCGTCCTGCAAGGTCACGGGGACGAGAGTGGCTGGAAGGGGCTCCTTCAGTTCGTAGCGAGAGCCGGCATCGTGGAACACGTGCGAGTCGACAATCGCGCGCGTCGTTTCTTCGATGAACAACGGGACGCCGTCAGCGCGTCGCAGAATCTGGTCCACAACTTCAGGCGGCAGCGACTTCCCGCCGATCGACTGCGCCACAAGCGACTCGGCTCCAGCGCGGTCGAGCCCGCCGAGTTCCATCCGTGTGACACGAGGCCCGGCGATCCAGGCTGCGGAGAACTCGGGCCGCGCCGTCAGCGCTATGAGGATCGGCGACTGTTGGAGCCGGCTCACAGCCGTTTCGAGGAACTCCAGAGTGGAGGGATCCGCCCAGTGCAGGTCCTCCAGAAGCAGCATGACCGGGCGCTGGCGCGCGAGCGCGAGCGGAATCGCGAGCAGCAGTGCAAGCGTCCGCGCGCGTTGAAGGGCCGGGCCGAGCGTGAAGACCGGGTGCGACATGTCCACGGGAACCGACAACAGGTTCGCCAATAGCGGAACGGCCGCTGCATCGGCCAACGGAACAGTCGCGAGAGCCTGCGCCACCTTGTGCTGCTGATCTGATGCCGCGTCGGTCGACCGGAAGCCGCACCAGCTCCGCAGCAGCCGAGCGATGGCGAAAAACGCGCTGTTTTCGTAGTACGGAGAACAATCGCCGTGCAACACGAGGCCCTCGTCGCGTGTGACGTCAGCTTTGAGCGCCTCCACGAGCATCGACTTGCCGATGCCGGCCTCGCCACGCAGCATGACGATCCCGCCGGCGCCGCTCCGGACCTCCCGCCAACCGTCTCGCAGCATGGCCATTTCCGCGGCTCGTCCCACGAGCGTCGATGGATCGGCCTCCTGCACCGGCCGCTGACGAATCGCGGCGTCGGATCGCTCGACGATCTCGTAACCGTGAACCACCGTGCTCACACCCGGGATCGTCAGTTGACCGAGATCTCGGCACCGGAAGGCACGGGACAAAAGCCGATGCGTGGCGTCGCTGACGACGATGGTGTTGGGACGGGCCGCGCTCTGCAGACGGGCGGCAATGTTCGGCGTCTCGCCAATCGCGAGCGTTTCGGTATGCGCGCCACCTCCGATCTCCCCTACGACGACCGAGCCGGTATGAATGCCAATTCGGACGGCCAGTTCGACACGCAGCCGCGGCGCCCACTGCGCGCCCATGTTGCTGATGGCCTGCACGATGTCGAGGCCTGCATGGCCAGCGCGAGAGGCGTCGTCCTCATGGGCGTGCGGAGCGCCGAAGTAGATCATCACGCCGTCGCCGAGATACTGCGCCACCGACCCGTCCAGGCGCTGGACGGTTTCGGCGCAATGAGCCTGGTACTCGCCGGATGAGATCGCGCAGTTCCTCAGGATCGAGGTGTGCCGACAGTGAAGTGGAACCTACCAGATCGCAGAACATCACGGTGATCTGCCGGCGTTCGGCCGCCGGCTGGACCGACTCGAGCGAAGCTCCACATTCGGCGCAGAACTTCGCTCGCGTCGGGCTCGCGTGGCCGCAGCGAGGGCAAGGCATGCCCGAGTATTGTATGACCCGGTGCACCCGAGCGTTTCGTGCACGAACGCCCCCGTTCCTTTCCAGTTTTTATTTGTAGAAGTAGTAGTCGGCTTCGTACGGGACGAGCTTTCTCGTGTTGATGGTCGCTGGCGTGCACTCGCCTGCCGGCGGCTTGAGTCCACCGACAGTGTTCACGCGATGAATGAACTTGGTTTTCGTGAGTCTGTCGCCGCCGGTCGGTCCCACGGCGGGGCCTGTCACTTCCAGCAGCAGCCACTCGATGGCATCCGGCGCGACATATCTCGAATCGGTCGATCCGTAGCGCTTCTTAGCCCACACGGCGCTCGAGTCCCTGGACGACTGCCAGGTGGCGTGCAGCGTGTCGACGAGGTACGGGTTCTTGCTGAGAAAGTGCGTGATGATCTGGTCGGACTCCGAATCGAACACCGTCGCCTGCGGTCCCAGGAAGAACCAGTCCACGCCGGTGGCCGTGGCGGCGGGAGCGCAGATGTAGTTCTGTGTGCCGACGGCGTGACCGGCGAGGAACGGTCTGACGTCCTCAGGGGCCTCGATGTCTCCCGGCACTGCCGGTGGATAGACCCGGTCGGCGGCTTGCGCCGTTCCGGCGAGCGCGAACGCCACTGCCACGACGAATGTCCTCATCAACATTGGCAACTCTCCTTTGTTTTCAGCCTGTTGGCTTCCTGCTGAGATATCGCAATCGGCCCGGCCCGGACGACACCGCCCGTAGCTCCCGGTCCGTAAACCCCATCTGCGTCACGCTTTCTGCCTTGGTGGCATCCCAAGGCAGACGTCCAGCTCGACCGCATTGCGGGGTTTTCGGCCACTTGTCGCGTTAGGTCTGAGTGGGCAGTGCCCGGCCGGGTTCCAGGGCCGACGAGCTCATGAGGTGCGCCACCCGATTCAAAGGAGTGATGGACATGATTCCGCAATCGCTCGCTTCGGTCATCGAGTCGCGAGAAGAGGGGTATCCCACCGGCGGCGAAACACTGTTCTCCGCGCTGTATGGTGAGCTGCACCGCATGGCGAGGCGCGAAGTGGCTCGGCGGAGTGGTTACGCGACGCTCGGCGCCACGACGCTCCTCCACGAGTCATATCTGCACATCGCCCGACGAGACGGGGTCGTCTTTCCCGATCGCTCCAGGTTCATGGCCTACGCGACGCGCACGATGCGCGGGCTGGTCATCGACCACGTGCGCCGCCGCCACGCCCAGAAACGCGGGGGCCTCTTCGAGTTGACGACGCTGAACACCACGATCGCAGACAGCGTCGCCAACGAGCACGAGCTGCAGCAGCTCAGCGACGCGCTCGATGCGCTCGCCGGGGTGGATGCCGCTCTCGCGGAAATCGTCGACCTGAAGTTCTTCTGTGGCTTCTCCTTCGCGGAAATCGGGGCGATGAAAAGCATTTCGGAGCGCACGGTGCAGCGCCAATGGGAAAAGGCGCGACTGTACCTGCACCGCACCATCACCACCGAGACCGCGTTCGCGACCGCGATCCCGGCCTGACGTCATGACGGCAATCACCCGCGAACGCTGGCACGCGGTCGACCCGTACCTCGACCGAGCGCTGGATCTCCCGCCGTCTGAACGCGGCGCATTGATCGCAAGCGTTCGTGCGATCGATCCGGCCCTCGCAGACGAGCTGCGGGGGCTTCTCGCCGATCACGACGAAATCAGCCGCGACGGTTTCCTCGATAACGCGATCGCCGTCCAGCCGGAGGTGTCGCTCGCCGGCCACCGCATCGGTGCTTACACACTTCAATCGCCGATCGGCCGCGGAGGGATGGGAACCGTCTGGCTCGCGGAACGAAGCGATGGCCGGTTTGTCGGGAACGTGGCTATAAAGCTCTTGAACCTCGGACTGGTCGGCCGTGACGCGGAAGCCCGCTTCAAGCGCGAGGGGAGCATCCTTGCGCGCCTCAGGCACTCGCACATCGCGCACCTGATCGACGCCGGCGTCTCGACGATGAACCAGCCGTACCTGGTGCTGGAGCACGTCGACGGCGAGCACATCGACGAGTACTGCGACCATCACGCCCTCGGCCTCGAAGCGCGGATCCGGCTGTTTCTCGACGTCCTCGACGCCGTCTGCCACGCCCACGCGAACCTGATCGTGCACCGCGACATCAAGCCGTCGAACGTGCTCGTGAGGGTCGACGGCGAGGTGAAGCTGCTCGACTTCGGCATCGCGAAACTGATCGACGCCAGCGCCGATTCGGTGATCCCCGCGACGGCCGAGGGCGGCGGTGCCCTCACGCCCGAATACGCCGCGCCCGAGCAGATGATCGGCGGCCTGATTACCACGGCGACCGATGTGTACGCCCTGGGCGTCCTGCTGTACGTGCTGCTCGGCGGGCCACGGCCGACCGCTGCGCGCGGCGCATCCGCTGGCGACTTGATCAAGTCGATCGTCGAGACTGAGTTGCCGCGCCTCTCGGACGTTGCACCGAATGGCAAAGCCCTCCGCGGCGATCTCGACAACATCGTCGCCAAGGCGGTGAAGAAAGCGGCGGCCGAGCGCTACTCGTCGGTCTCGGGGTTCGCCGGCGATCTGCGCCGGTATCTGCGCCACGAACCGGTGAGCGCCAGGCCCGATACGCTGATGTATCGAACGGCGAAATTCGTGCGGCGTCATGCCAGAGGCCTGGCAGGCGCTGCCGGCGTTGCGCTGGTCATGGCGTCGCTCGTCGCGTTCTACACGACACGACTGGGATCCGAACGCGATCGGGCGCGGCTCGAGGCGGAGAAGTCGGCCAAGGTCAGCGAGCTCTTGACGAGCCTCTTGATCGGCGCCGATCCCTACGCGACGCACGACCGCGAGCCAACCGTCCGCAATATCCTCGACGCGGGCGCCGACCGCGTGGAAAAGGAGCTGCGGGATCAGCCGGCGCTGAAGGCCGAAATCCTGACCGTGATTGGTCGCGTCTACGAGCGTCTCGGGCTCTTCGACAAGGCCGCGCCGCTGCTCGAACAGGCGGTCACCATCGGACGTGCTCGCAGCGAGGAGACCGCGCAACTCGCGCAAAGCCTGAATGACCTGGGCGTCCTTCGACGGGAACGCGGTGATCTCCCGGCCGGGACATCGCTGCTGGAAGAATCGCTGGCGATGCGGCGAAAACTTCTTGGACGTGAAAACAAGGATGTCGCCGTCACTCTCGTCGAGCTCGGCCGCGCCTACGAGGACCGCGGCATCTACGATCGCGCCGAGGCTCTCTTTCGCGAGGCACTAGACATCCGCGAAACGATCTTCGGCGACGCGCACAGAGAAACATCAACGAGCAAGAGCGCGCTGGCCCTGCTGCTCAGAGACCGCGGCGATCTCGCAGCCGCCGAGCCCCTCTTCCGGCAGTCGCTCGAGACGAGCCGGAAAGTCCTCTCGGAGGATCATCCGAACGTCAGTTCGGGCCTCAACAATCTCGGGCTCGTGCTGCTGGACAAAGGCGACTATGCCGGCGCGGAACCGTTGTTCCGGGAGTCACTCGCGATCAAGCGGAAGCGGCTCGGCGACAACCATCCCAGCCTCGGCCCGACGCTCAACAACCTGGCGGGGTCGCTTCGTGGACAAGGCAAGCTGCCAGAGGCGCGCGCCCTTTTCGAGGAAGCGTTGGCCGTCACGCGCCGGAGCCTCGGCGACAGTCACCAGAGCATCGCTGGATTCGAGGTCAGTCTCGCCCGCGTGCAGATCGCGCAGGGCGAGCCGGCGGCGGCGGAGAAACTGCTTCGCGATGCGCTGAAAAGGCAGGAGCAGACATTGGTCCAGGACAAGGCCGATTGGCGTCTTGCCGTGACCCGGAGCATGCTCGGCGCATCGCTCATGGAGCAGGGCCAGTACCGCGCGGCCGAACCGCTGCTAGTCGCCGCGAGCCAGGTCCTCAAGGACGTCCCCGGCAAACAGGGCCGCGAAGCCGCGGCGACCCGGGACCGTCTCGCTACCTTATATAAGGTGCTCGGGCAGCCGAGCGGCGGCCCCGCCTTCCAATCCAGAACAGCAGCACGATAAGCCCCAGCAGACAGATCACGGGGAGCACGATGGCGGCGATTGCGACGCCGAGCGCTCCTGCCGTTTCACCAGTCGACACGGCCGGATTGGCCAGGCCGCCGGTGAACAGTCCGGACTTGACCCGCACGAGCGCACTCATCACCTTCGTCAAGCCGGCCATGCCACCCCCTGCGACGATCGCGACAGGCCACTTGATCTGGGGGGGAATCTCCGCCATCACCGCCGCGCTCGCCACGACGCCAGCAGCCATCGCAACCGGACCCGCCAGCACGTCGAGCAGGTGATCGACGATGGGAATGTAGTAAGCGGCGACTTCGATGATGCTCGCACTGCCGAGCGCCAGGAGTGCGCCCGTCGTCGACAGCCATTGAAAGCCATCGGACAGGGGAAGATTGCCCCAGCGGGCGGCCAGGCCGGCGACGAGCAGCGGAAGGAACACGCGAAAGCCTGTGGCCGCCGCCAGTCCGATGCCGATGGCGACGGCCATCAGGGACTGCAGCGAAAACACCGCCGTTGCGCTGTCCACGCCTTGAGTGTAGTTTGGATCGGACCAGTGAAGATTCCACGAACACTCGGGCGCTACGAAGTGGTCGGCCTGATCGGTCACGGTGGCATGGGCTCGCTTTTTCGAGCGCGCGATCCCCGCATCGGCCGGTTCGTGGCGATCAAGCTTCTTCGGCCGGAGTTCGACAGTCCGGAAATTCGGGACCGCTTCTCCAGGGAAGCCCGTGCCGCTGGAAGCTTGAGCCACCCGAACATCGTCACGATCTACGACGTCGGCGAAGACAACGGATTGCCGTTCATCGCGATGGAGTTCGTGCGAGGCGAGACATTTGACGACCTCGCCGGCCTTCGTCCTCCGCTGCCCGTCCTGCGAAAAATCCAGCTGATTGAGGAAGTCTGCCTCGGCCTCGCCCATGCCCACGAACAGGGCATCGTTCATAGAGATATCAAGCCGGCGAATCTCATCGTCGGCGCGGAAGGCATCGTCAAGATTCTGGATTTCGGCATCGCCAAGCTGAGTTCTTCGGGACTCACGGTTCAAGGCACCATCCTGGGGACCTTGAACTACATGTCTCCCGAGCAATTCACCGGCGCTCCGGTCGACGCTCGCGCGGACATTTTCGCCGTCGGAGCGGTGTTCTACGAGCTCCTGTCGCATCAACAGGCGTTCCCGGGGAATTCGTTCGCCGAAGTCCTCGACCTGATCGTGCATGGTTCGGCGAAACGCATCACCGATTACTGTCCCGACATCGACCCACGCCTCGTCCAGGTGATCGAGCGAGCGCTCGAGAAGGATCCACACGATCGATTTCAGGATGTCGCGTCGATGCAGGGCGAGCTCGCGTACATCAGACTGAACCCGTCGCCGGCGGCTCAAGGGCGTGCCGGATCTCGACCGATCGTCATCGGGGACTCGGACTCCATCCCGGCTCCACCATCCCGGTCGGCCACGCGCCGGAAAACACCTCGGCCGAGCGACGATGAAATGACGAAACTTCGCGCCCGCCAGATCGAAGCACACCTCAGCGCCGCGGAGAACGCCTCCAACGCCGGCGAGTACAACGCCGCCATCGAATTCTGCCGGCAGGTCCTGCTGCTCGACGACGCAGACGAACGTGCGTTGTCGCTGCTCGACCAGATACACGCAGCCATTGACGACGCGCAGCCGGGTGCGGAGAAGCAGCAGGAGCTCGACGACGCCGCGATGGCTCCAACGATTCGCGACCGAAGTCCCATTGTTCGCGACCTCGAAGAAAAACGCGCCCTTCGAGAACGGGTGGACGGCACCCTCCGCAGTTTCGACGAACGGATCGCGCAGAAAGATCTCGCCGCCGCAGGCAGTTTCCTGGAGGAAGCGGCCGCACTTGCGTCGGGAGATTCGCGAGTCCGGGCCGCACGAAGCCGGTTCGATCAGGCAACCGCTGCCGCCGAAGCCGAAAAGGCCCGTGATCGGAACGCGACGCAGAAGCTGTCGGAGGCGCAGACGCATTTCGATAACGGTAATCTCGTCGACGCGGCCGCGGTCTTGAGGGTCGTACTTGATTTGGTGCCGGGTCACTCAGGAGCGCTGGAACTTGCTGAGCGAGTGCGCAAGGCCACCGAGGAACGTGCTGCGGCCGAAGCGGCCGAGCGTCTGCGGAAGCAAGTCGCGGATCTCCTGCAGAGCGCCTCTCAGAAACTGGCTTCGGCAGGCGATCAGGCGAACGAACTGGCTGTTGCGCTGCGTGAAGTCACCGAGGCGTTGGCGCTCGATTCATCGAACGCGGATGGCCTCCAGCTGAAGACAGCGATCGAAACGTCAATCGCTGCGCAACGGGAAGCCGCACGCCTGAAAACGACCGTCGGTAACGCACGCAGCCGCTTTGCGATTGGCAAGCACCAGGCGGCGTTGCGGCTGCTGGAGGAGTATGAGCCTGCCGGCAAACCAGAAATTGCCGCAGTGCTCGACGAGCTGCGCGCGGCGCTCCGCGAAATCGAGGAACAGCGCCGTCTGGAACGTGAGCGCATCGAACGGGAGCAGACCGTATCGGCGCTGGCAGGAGTCGCGCGCGCGGCACTTCGGAAACGTCAATTCGACGAGGCACTCGAGCATCTTGCGAAAGCGGCCGCAGTCGACCCGGCCGCGCCGGAAATAAAAGCCCTGACAGAGGAAGCAATGGCGCAGCGCGCCACTGCCCAGCGTGAAGCGGAAGCGGAACAACTGCTGGGGGATGTCGAGCGACGTCTGGCAGCGGGCGATCTGACCGGCGCGGACGACGTGCTGAGAATCGCGTCGCGGCTATCACCTTCCGACGCACGTGTTCCGGCTCTCAAGCAGCGCATCGAGGCAGCGGCCGCGGCCGTTCGGGAAGCCGAAGCGCGGACGCGCGAAGTGGAGGAAACGAGCGCCGCCGCCGAGCAGAAGCTGCAAGCAGGCGACGTCGAAGGCGCACAAGAGCTGCTGAAGCGCGCGGCGGCTCTCGACCCGCAGCACGAACGAGTCGCGCGGCTCGCACCGCTCGTCGAGACCGCACGGAAGGAAAAAGAGAGCGCTGAAGCCGCCGACCGCTTGAGACGGAACGTCGAGGAACTTCTCGCATCCGCCTCTCAGACGCTCGACACCATTGCTCAGCGGCCGAACGACATAGTCCTGGCAATCCAGAAGATCAGTCGCGCACTGGAACTGTCGCCCGGTCACGCGGAAGCGCAGTCGTTGAAGATCAGGGCTGACGAGATTTTTGCGGCGCAGCGACAGGAGGCATTCATTCGCGCGGCGATCGGGAATGCTCGCAGCCGCTTTGCCATCGGAAAGCATCAGGCCGCGTTCCAGCTGCTCGAGAGTCTCGATCCGGCTTCCAATCCCGCAGTCGCGGCAACTCTGGCCGAACTGCGTGACGCTCTGCGGCAAATCGAAGAGCGCAAGGCTGCCGAAGCCCCGTCAGAAACTCCGACGGACCGCCTCCCGGCGCCGATCGATTCCGGGGCATTCGAAACGATCGTTGCCGTCGCGAAGAAGCCGGGGCCGAACCCCGACGCTACGACAATGCACGGGTTCAACCCTGCGTTGGTCGATGCCGAGCCGCCTCGGGAGCGAAGTCGACAGGAGCTGTTTGTAATAGCGGCGTTGGTACTGCTTGGGGTGATCGCCCTCATCGTTGTGCTCAGATGGCTCGGTGTCTACTAGCGTCAAGAAGTCTGTGAGCATGCTGTCCGCGAATGCCCTACAGTCGATTCTCGACGAGCTGTCGCTCGCCATCCTCGTGTTTCGGGGACAACGCCTGATCTATTCCAATCCGCGTGCGACACGACTCATTCACAGATTGCGAACGAAGTATCAGATTGAGCTCCTGGTGATGCTCGTCGATCACCTTGCCCAATCCGGCGAACGACCCCAAACGGCTGCAACCTTGACGCTCACTGGCGACGACAACGAGCCGTTCGTCGTCCATCTGATGGCGTTGCCAGGTCGATTGCGTGACGTTGCCGTCAGCATCCGCGAGATCGGCAGCGACATGTCGGTGTTCAAGAACCGCTACCGGTTGTCCAGGCGAGAGATACAGGTCATTGAGCTCGTCCTGAGGGGCTACACCAACGGTCACATCGCCAACACGCTGGGGATAACGCCGGCGACGACCAAGAAGCACCTGTCCCGCGTTTTCGCGAAAGTCGGAGTGGACTCAAGAGCTCAACTAGCGAGTAAATTGGCCTGAAATCGTCAAAACAGCTCAGACGCCTTACTACTAAAGTAGCAATTTCCCCCGAGGCCACCATGATAGACTCCGGGCCAACGGTGGCATTTGGTGAAGGCGTTCGGCTTGAGCGAGACGGGGCCCTTTCGGCGCACAAACGAAGACTGCTTCGTCAGCGCCCAGGATCTCCGGCTCTTCGTAGTAGCCGATGGAATGGGTGCTCACTCGGCCGGGGAAACCGCCTCCAGGGTCGCCGTCGAGTCGATTGAGAACTTCATCCGGCGGTCTCACGAGACATCCGACTTCTCCTGGCCGTTCGGCGTCGATCCCACCCTGTCGTACGAAGCGAACCGGCTGAAAACCGCCGTCTCCGTCGCGAATAGACGGATTAACCGCCTTGCCGAGAATCACGACGACTATCTCGGCATGGGCTCGACGATCGTGTGTGCACTCCTGTCTGACGGGCAATTGATCGCAGCGCACGTCGGCGACAGCCGCCTGTACGTCTCGGCGGGCAATGCGCTCGTGCAGCTCACCCAGGACGATTCGTGGGCCGCGACGGTCGTTGGAAAGGACGCCAGCGCGGGATCGCACGTAACCCGCCATGTGCTGACTAACGTCCTCGGTGCGCGCCCGGACACACAGGTCCACCTGCTCGAGCGTCAGATGTTCGATGACGAAACCCTGCTGTTGTGCAGCGACGGGCTCCACGGCTCGGTGGCGCACGACACGCTACGGGAAGTCATGGCGTCGAAGCAGGAGCTGCCAGATCTCGTGCAGACGCTCGTTCGCGCCGCCCTCGACCAAGGCAGCCGCGACAACATCACGGCGCTCGTAGTCCGGTGTTCCGAAGGCTGAAATGGCAATGACCTCGGAAGACCGGCCGCGGCGCCTTACGACCGAACGGATCGGCCGCTATCAACTGATCGAGCGGATCGGCCGCGGCGCGATGGGCTCTGTCTATCGCGCCCACGACGATGCGATGGGCCGGGACGTTGCACTCAAGGTCCTGATGGCGGATCTCGAAGACGACCCGGAGGTCCGCACCCGGTTCCATCGCGAGGCCGAGGCCGCCGCAAGCCTCTCGCACCCCAACATCATCACGATCTTCGATGTGGGAGAGGACGGCGATCGTTTTTACATCGTGATGGAGCTGCTGTCGGGCGCCACGCTGAAGGATTTCCTCAACCAGCCCGATAGCGCGCGGCTCGAATTCAAGCTCGATCTGATGATTCAAGCGTGCGCAGGATTGAGAGCCGCGCACAACGCGTCTATCTACCATCGAGACATCAAGCCCGGAAATCTGTTCGTCCGATCAGACGGCCTCCTGAAGATTCTCGATTTCGGTGTAGCACGCATAGCGAGCTCGAGCATGACCGCCACAGGGTTCGTGGTCGGCACTCCCGACTACATGTCGCCCGAGCAGGCGCGCGGCGACGAAGTGGACGCCCGCTCGGATATTTTTTCGCTGGGCGGCGTGTTCTATTTCATGCTCACTGGTAGAAAGCCCTTCGCCGCCACCCAGCTGCCGGTCTTGTTCCGTCAGATTCAGAGCGATCAGCCGACCCCGATCGCGCCGGATGTGCCGGCCGATCTCACCGCTCTCATCACGAAGGCGCTCTCGAAGAAGCCGGAAGCACGGTACCAGAACTGCCAGGAGCTCATGCTCGATCTGATGAAGTTGCGGAGCGCCTACCCGCTTGGGCAGCGCGTCTCGATGGCTCGTCTCGCGGAGGATCGGTCGCAAAACACACGTGGAGGCACCGGCGACGCCGGCGGAATCGCACCGGAGGACGGCCCGCGCACGGATGACACGGTCGATGCGCTGCCAGTTGCAGCGTTCAACTCGGACGATACCGTGACACTGCGTCCACCCACGTGGGTGGGCCGCGCACGCGATCTCGTTGATGCCGCGATCACAGGAACCCTGGGCCGGCTCAGGTCACCGATCCGCCCGCGTCAAACCGGGATACGAAAGAGGTAGTTGTGCCGAAGCTCGTAGTCTTCCGCGGTGATGCTGTCGAGAAGGAAATCCGTCTCGCAAGAAAGCCGCTCCGCATCGGCCGGCACGAACGCAACGATGTCGTCCTCGACGATTCGGCGAACGGTGTGTCGAGATTTCACGCGGAGCTCCGCGTCGAGGGCGCGAACTACTTCATCGTCGATCTCGAGAGCAGGAACGGCATCTGGGTGAATGGCCGGCGCATCAAGGAAAAAGCCGCGCTCACGCCGGGTATTCCCGTCACGATCGGAGGGTTCGAGCTGACACTCGAAGACGATATCTCGGTCAGTGACGCCGAGACACCCGCGGCGCCGTTCAACCCGATCACTGTGGCCGACAAGCCAGCCGTCAGGAAAGAAGAGGCTGGCCGGCGTCAGTCCCAATCGCGCGCACCCGTGTCGTCTCTTTTCGCCAATCGACGCCAGGTTGCCCTTTGGGGCGGGGTCGGCGCCCTTCTACTCCTGGTCACCGTCGGCACGTTCGGAGTAGTTCGCTACGTGACGCGCCCAGTGACCGTGGCCGTGGTTCCTGTACCGCAGGAGGTCCCGCCTCCACCGCCGCCGATTCCTGAGGCGCCCGTCGATCCAAACAAGGAGGTCATCGAGCAACATCTGCTGGCCGCACGCGCCCAGATCGACGCCCGCGACTACGAAGGCGCGGTGAATGAGCACCTGCGGCCTGTGCTCGAGCTCGCTCCCGACAACGCGGACGCTCTCGCGATGAAACAGGAGGCCGATCAGGTCATCGCCGCGGCCGCGGCCGCGGCCGCAGCGGCGAAGAGCCCTGTCAAGCCGCCACCGCCCGCAGCCGACCCGGAGACGCCGGGTATCCCGCGCAGAGACGGCGAGTCGCAGGTCGAGTACCTCGCCCGAGTGAAACGCGTGCAAATAGAAATCGCTGACGGCAGGGCCAGCCTCGAAAAGAACGAGTTCGTGGCCGCTCTCAACCATTTCCGGAACGTCGAACGAGATCAGCCTAAATACCAGGGCGTCGACGCGCTCATCGCCGAAACGACCGCAAGACAGCGTAAGGTGGTCGAAGACGATATCAAGAACGGACAGACGTACGAAGATTCAGGCAGGAAGCGCGACGCTCGTCTGTTTTATAGACACGCGCTAGACGCCGACCCGTCGGCCACCGTTGCCCGCAACAAGGAAACGGTCCTGAAAGCTCAGATGACCGAGGAAGCAAGCCGAATCGCGACCCGAGCTAGCACTGCGGCAAAGTTGAACCAGCGCGCGCAAGCCATTGAACTGTATCAGCAGATATACGATCTGATGCTGCCTGGCGATGAAGCCAAAGAAAACGCGGCGGAGAGGCTGAAGGAGCTGAAACGATGACTCTTCCAGGTTGGCGGCGACGACGCATCGTTTCGCGATCACTTGTCGTGTTGTGGACGGTGACGGCCACTACCGGTCTTGAGCGCCGGGCAGAACCCCTTCAAGTGGTTGACCGGCGGCGACAGGAGCGTCAAGTACATGACCTACAAGGATCCTGGAGGGCGCTTCGAGCTCGAGTATCCAACGAAGGACTGGCGGGTTTTGCCAAGCGGGGTCGGCTCGAGCCTGGTTTTCTCCCGATCGGATGGACCGTCGCTGTTCATCGACCGGACCACGATTGCCGAGGAATTGACGCCCGCAGAAGTCGACGCCCTCGCCGACATCGAAATCACCACGCTGAAGGCGCAGCAGCCGACCGGCAAAGACTTCAAGTCCGAGATGCTCGAGGGCAAGTCGGGTCGCGGTGTCTTAGTCCGTTACTCGCGTCCGGGCGCCGAGACAGAGGCAGTCGTTCAGTACTCGATTCCCGTCAAGAAGGATCTGTACCGTCTGAGCGGCGTAATGCCGTCCAGGCTGCTCTCCAAGCATGAGTCGACGGTTATGCACATGATTCAGTCGTTCAAGGCTTCGGCGAGTCCGTCGACGACGAAAGACTGAGGCGTTTCCTGAACGGCTCAGAACCACACACTCGCACTGGCACCGTTCCAGTACCGATCGTCAGCACTGGCGACGGACGCACCTTCCGGTTCTCGCGCCCGTTTTCGATCGGGCGCGATCGTAACTGCGATGTGCACATCGACGATCCGTCCGTCAGCCGCCGGCACGTCCTCGTGTCATTCGGCAACGCGCGCTGGAGAATCAGCGATCAGCAAAGCGGAAACGGCGTGTTCGTCGAGGACCGCCGCGTTGACAGCGTCTCAATCGATTCGGGCCTGACGATCCGGCTCGGTGCGTCGGGGCCCTCCCTCGAGTTCCAGGTTGAATCGCCGCATCAGCCGGCCGTCGAAGCAGCCGCCGTGCGGCGAGTCCCCAGCGAGACGATGATTGTCGCGGAGCGCTACTTCGGGTCAGGGCCCGGCGATGAAGTGGTGGGCGGCCGGACGATGATGATCCGGAAAGCCTTCCACAAGGTCCAGACGAGACAGAAACGCACCTACCAGGCGATCGTCGCCGTGCTGGTGGTGGTGGCGCTCGGTGCCGGAGGGTTTGCGTGGTACGGACAACGCCAATTGGCCCGCCAGGCGGCGCTGGCCGAGGACTTGTTCTACCAGATGAAGGCGCACGATGTGGAGATCGCCAACCTCGAGCGCCAGTTGCTCGCGTCGAAGAGCCCGGACAGCAAGAGTCAAGTGGAAGCGTACCTGGCACGCCGTCGCCAGATGCAGACCGCCTACGAGCAGTTCATCTCGGGACTGAACCTGTACGACCATCCACTAACACCGCAGGAGCAGCTGATACTGCGCGTGACGCGGCTATTCGGCGAATGCGAGATGGCTGCGCCGCCGGAGTATCTGGCGGAAGTCAACAGCTACATCCGGAAGTGGCAGACGACCGGCCGCTACGCGACGGCCGTGAACCGCGCCCACGAGATGGGGTATGCGAAGCGGATCATCGAGGAATTCGAGCAGCAGGATTTGCCGGCGCAATTCTTCTATCTCGCCACTGCAGGAAAGCAGCTTCGACGAGGTGGCCAGCGGACCGCCGACACGCTACGGGATCGCCAAGGGCATGTGGCAGTTCGTGCCTCCCACGGCCGAGCGGTACGGCATGAAAGTCGGACCGCTCGCGGCCTATCGGCGCGCCGATCCTGCCGACGATCGCCACAAATGGGAGACCGCAACGCGCGCCGCCGCCGCCTACATCAAAGACATCTACGCGACCGACGCGCAAGCGTCGGGGCTGCTGGTGATGGCGGGTACAACTGGGGCGAGAACAGGGTCATCAACCTGCTGCGGACCATGCCGGCGAACCCGAAGGAACGCAACTTCTGGAAGGTCCTCGAGCGTCATCGCAATCAAGTCCCGAAGGAGACATACGACTACGTGCTGTCGATTGTCTCGGCGGCAGTGATTGGGGAAAACCCTCGCGCTCTTCGGCTTCAGCTTCGACAATCCGCTGGCGGTCGCAGAACGCCAGTCCGGAACCTGAAAACCGAATCGGGAATCAGTTCTGGTTCGTCCCGGTGCTCGAACCGGTGTTGGACGGACGTGTCGCGACAAACGTGCACGGGCATCCGGGATACCCGGTCACGGTCCCGGTCCACGTCAACAAGGTTTCGTTGAGCGTGCCGCGGTAACTTACGACGAAGGGGTTTGGCGGCAGCGCCGGCGGCGCTGGCAGTGTGTCGAACGCGATGCCGACGTTGAGCGAACGCGGATTGGCGACGGCGCCCACGCCGGATCCCAACCCGAAGTTATTGGTGGAGTTAATCGTCGAGGAGACCGCCGTTGCGTTCTGAATGAGATTGATGCGGTCGTTGTCGAGCCCCGCGCCGTTGATGACTGCAGTCCACCGGGCCGTGATATCGCGAATCTGGACGGGCACCGACGAAGTCGCCACCGTGGCCTTCGAGTCCGTGACAGTGGCAACTACGGTGAAATCACCGGTGAGGGCGTACACATGCGCGACTGAATTGCCGGCTCCCTCGGTGCCATCGCCGAACTTCCACGAAATCGTATACGGCGGAACCCCACCTGTCGGCGGAGTCGCGTGCTGGAATGTGATCACGGTTGCTGATGCGACACCGACTCCCGTCGGAGAAGCCGACGGAGTACCGGGTGTCAACGCAGGAGTGGGAGGAACGGGCGGCGTCGCCTGGGTGATGGTCACGATGCCCTCCGCCTGGCTCGGACCTCCGCCGCACGCGGAAAGAAGCACAGCAGCAGCCACGGCGGCGATCGGCAATAGGTGGCGCACAGACATATCCTCGGCGGTGACCTAGAACGTCAGATCCAGACCGGCCATCGGCGTGACGGTGGCATGGAGCCCGTTATCGTGCAGCGCTATGAGCGCGTTGACCGAGAGCAGAAGCTTCGCCTTGATGTTCGCCTTCAGCCCCGGGGTCAGTGACAGCTTCGAAACTCCTTCGGGCAATGCAACCAGAGAACTGGACGCACTGGTTCCTGCCGGCAGCGTCGCGTCCGGTTTGAAACCGACCCGGCCTCCGCCCATGATGTTTGCGCCGAGCAGATCGAGGAGGATCGTCACTTTCGGCGCGGCCTCCAACTCAAACCCCGCCGCATACTGAATCTGGTGTTGAGCGGTGACGGTGCTGTTCGCAGGGTTATCCGACTTCACGCTGACGCCGTCGCTCCAGTACTCGAAGCCGCCGTTGGCATGGGGCCGAAACTTTCCCCGCCCGCCCGACGCAATCAAGCTGATTGCCGTCCTGGTGACTCCGAGACCCCGAAGGTTCTGCTTGTCGCCGGTCGGGAAACGCATCGTAGCCATCACCGCCAGCCCACCGGGATCCGGCAGCCCGCTCCCGAAGGAGTAGAAGCGATACTTCACGAGACCGGCTACATCCCCCAGCCCTTTCGCAAGGTCGCTGCCCGTGCCGACCAGAATCGTCTGGCCATTGCCGTCCACGAGCGCGGAGGTCCCGTTGAATTTCAACGCGACAAGCGGAATATACGCTCCGAGATCGAGCCTGTCGGTCACACCCATTCGGGCGGCTATGACGACCGTCTTGGAGGAAAGGGTCAGATCGGCGGTGCCCGAGCGCCCGTTGGCCGCCACGGTTCCCGTTGACGAACGCAGCTGAAGGGCGTTCATCGAAAGATCATCCAGGTGCTGGAGATTCGAGTAGAGATAACTGACGCCGAGGCTGACGTTTCCTTCGCCCGCCGTCAACGCCCGCTCGGCGAACGCCGGCCCGAACGTGGTGGCCGTGCGTACCTGGAGGCCGGTGCTCGGATCGAGCCTGATGACGAAACCGCCTGAAGACGAGCCGAACGGCGCCGTCGCGACCGCGAGCTGAGTAGCCAGCCCGAGCGCCTCGCCAGCATGAGTAGCTCCGGTAGGGCGAACCAGTTGAATGATTGTGTTACCGAGCGTCAACTCGGGGATCGTCGTCGTAATCCCCGGGTTTGGGGGGGCTACCTGCGCATCGGCGGGAAGGTAAGAACCGACCACCAGCATCGCAGCCCAAACAGCAGACGCAGAGGATATCCTCATCGAACGGGACTCCGGCAATTGAACTAATGAGCTGCTTGCGAGAGAGCGTGGGCCTGTCTGTCGGCGCACCCGAACGCTTTCATCGTGCTGTCGAGCCGCAAGTTATCTCACCGATAGACGGACCAAGTCAAGCGCAAGACGGGCGGATTTTCGCGCTATTTCGGCTTGACCTGGTAGTCCACATTGTCAATCCGCCAGGGACTTCGGGGGTCAGCTCGAAGCAGCTGGAAGGTCGCAATCAGTTCCTGAACGTCTGGCTTTGCCGACTGAAAAGTGTGGACGAAGACGCGCTTGGTTTCCGCCCGCACTTTCGCCGCTCCTTTGACCGCATCGAGCGCAAGGTATGTCGGCTCCCGCAATGGTGCACTGAACGGACTTGTACTTCGACTTGTTCAGCTGGATTTCGAGTGACCTCATGTCCGCCTTCGGGGTAGAGCTCCTTGCACAGCCGCAGGGTCGAGGGCCTCGAAGGCAGCGCAGAATGCCTTGAGCAATTCCACAATCTTTCCCTTCGCATACTCCTCATCTGTCGGCGGCTTTGCCACAGGCCCCTGTTCGGGAGGTGTACCACCTGATGACCCTCTCGCGGGGTTGACGGCGACGGTGTTGGAGGCGTCTGCGAAACTGGCGCTGTAGGTTGCGGCCCCGGTGTGCCCGGGGCACTCGGCGTTCCTCCACCGGTTGGTGGAGCTGGCGAGGGTCTCGAGGTTACTGGTCGCGGCGGAACAGGAGGCGCTGCGGCGATGACCTCGGCCGTGCGGGAGAACTTGGCGCTGCAGGTGCGTGGCACCGGCCATCTGCGTTTGGCCCAGCGGCGTGCAATCGCCGGTGAAACCCATGAAGGTGAAGCCGTCGTCAGCGGTTTGACGCAATTCGACTGGCACACCCTCGGGATGATTGGCTGAGCAGACGGTTCCCTTCGTCCCGCAAAGGATGTCGACACCCTCCAGTGTGCCGCCGGTGGGTACCGGCGAGATCGTCAATGGCTGAGTGGGGGCCGCCGGAGCAACGACAACCGCTGCGAACGTCACGCTGCAGTTGCGAGGGCCGGTCATGATCGTTCGACCACCGGGCGCACAGTCGCCGACGTACTGCTCGAACGCAAAGCCTGAGTCTGCTTCAGGTCGTCAGCTCGACGATTTCGCCAGCCGGCCTTCTTGTCGTGCAATCGCTTCCTCGCGTGCCGCAATTGATGCCTGGTCCCGAAATGGTTCCGCCGACCGGCTTGGCAATGGTCAGGAGCTCGCCCGCTGGGCCGGAAACAAACATCCACACGGCCGCCGTCACGACAACGATCGCAAGAAACACAGCAGCTACCGCCACGATCGGCGTCCGATGGCGCTTCCAAAGAACCGGCAACTTCTGCAACGCCGGCTCCAACGACGCCATCAAGCGCTGCAGCGCCGGGGCCGCCTGCGGCTTTGGTGCGGAACTTTTCGGCGGCGCGGGATTTCGGGGGGGAACGTGCGCCTGCCTCGGCACATGCGCACTGGGCGGAACGATGATCGTGGGTGACGCATCGACCATCCCACCGGCCCCAACCGACGTGCCGACCATGGTCGGCGGCACAGGATCCAGCGACCGCGCAGTTGGCGGGATTGACGCGGTGGAGGGGCGCGGATCGAGTCCGGCCAGAAGAGAGCGGGCCTGAACGTGCGACGCGTCTTCCGCCAGGGCTTCGGCCGCGAATCGCCGGGCGGCCTCCATGCTGCCTTCCGCGAGCGCCGCGGCAGCGCGCTGGTACGCCGCCTCGGCCCGTGCCTGGTTGACCTTGCCTCTGGTCGGCAACGATTGAGGGGTCGGCCGGCGCACTGGAACCGCGACATCTTCCGGACCGAGCCGCGCGCGCACCCGCTCCAGCGCCCGCTCGAACGTCCCGGCATCCTGGAAACGCTTGTTCGGATCCTTTTTCATGGCACGCTGGACGATCTCGTCGATTTCCGGATCGAGATCGGGCAGCAGCGTCGAAAGGCCAGCCGGCCGCGACTGGAGGACTTTCCGTTCGATGGCCCGTGTATTGGTGCCCTCGAAGGCAACCGTGTACGACAAGAGCTCGTAAAACACGGCGCCGACGGCAAAGATGTCGCTGCGGTGGTCGACATCACGGCCGTCGATTTGCTCCGGCGACATGTAACCCGGCGTGCCGATGGTCATGTTGATCTGCGTCAACGGCACACCGACACGCGTCATCTTGTTGCTGCTTTCGGCGACGTGTGCGATGCCGAAATCAAGAATCTTGAGGTGGCCCTGCTGATCCACCATCAGGTTCGCCGGCTTGATGTCGCGATGAATGATGCCGGCTTCATGCGCGTGCGCCAGGCCGGCGCAGAGCTCCTCCATGAGCTTCAGCTTCTGCGACACCGGCAGCGGGGCGCGACGATGGATCACCTCGTCGAGGGTCTCGCCGCGCACGTACTCCATGACGATGAAGGGTGAGCCCTCGAATTCGCCGCTGTCGTAGATGTTGACGATGTTGGGTTGGTTGAGCGCGGCCAGGGCGCGCGCTTCGCGCCCGAATCGCTCACGAAGATCGACCGAATCGAGCGTCGCGTTCAGGACTTTGATGGTGACGAGCCGGCCGGTATTAGGGTCATGAGCGAGGTACGAGCTGCCCATGCCGCCCCGGCCGATGAGGCTCTTGATCTGATACCGGCCGATTAGAGTTGGCAGGGCAGGCATCGTGCAAACCTCGGCATCCTAGCATGTTGACGGAGAATGCGGCCGGAAAGTCGGCGAGGTGGAACCGTCCAGAACCGCTCGTTTCCCCGTTCGTTGACAAGCTCTACGACGCCCGATAATCTGGGCCCGTTTTCGGGCATTCGGGTATTCGCAGTAGTGGAGCATCCTCTATGAAGGACCGCGACGGCGTGCAGTCGCTCCTGGTACATCGGAAGCTCACACGGGCCATTACGGACGCCGTGCGAGTGCAGATGACCGAGTATCTGAAGACCCTTGCGCCGCTCCTGCGCCCGAAAGCCATCCTCGGGGACTACGTCCAGGGCGGACCAAAAGAGCCCAGCCGTAAGTCCGACAAAGCGTTCGGCGACCTTCAGGCGCTGCTACGAAACGGTTGCGACCGCCAGACCGTACAATCTGCCGCGCGAGCTCACGACACCGCTCTCCTTCGCCAGCGTCGGCCTGGAAATTACGCCGCTCGACTACTACCACGAGGCCAAGTCGGGGTCCGACACGCCGCCGGATCAAGGTTCGCTGTCCGCTGACATGGGTGCTCACTTACGCCGACTACCCGCCGAACCGGCTTCAAGAGCTGATCGAGGCGAAGGCGCGATCCATCGAAGAGCTTCAGCGCTTCGTTCTCCACTATCTGGTGCTCCACGTCGCCACAAGAGCGAACCGACACTGACGCAGATCTTCGAATCGCTGCACTTTCCCCTGACCACGAGCAAGATGCCGCAGTTCGGCGATCTGCCGATCACGCGCATCGGCGTCCCCATTTCGACGATCCGGCCGTCCGACGCGGTGGTGATCGAGAGCGCCGAGATGACCGGCATGGACGCGTTCGAGGAGATCGTCAAGGTCGAGGACATCGCTGCGGCTTGCGCGATCCCTTGAAAGAACGCCTGCTCGAGATCACGCGTCAGCAGGCGCCCGAGCTGGTCTGAGGCCTGCAGTCGCGGTTTCGGATCACGATTTCTCAGCGAACGCGCTTTCCGGTAATAGCGCCCAATCGAATCCGGCGAGCCCCGTCTCGCGCTCGAGCGCGTCGAGCACTACCTGCTTCGAACGCGTCCGTCGAGGACAGCAGCCCTGCGACATCGCCATCGACGCCCGGCCGCAGGACTCCCTCGACGCCATTCGCCGCGAGCGACGCGGCGCGCTCGTCCAGTCGTCTCCAAACAGCGCCGAGCAGCGCCTCCTCATCGATGTCGGGTGGAGGCAGCATCGCGGGCCGGAGAGCAGCACGACTTGTCCCTGCATGCCACCACGGAAAGCCCGCATCGTCGAACAGATCGCAGCGCGATCTCGGGCCGCCGGGTCGACATCAAGCGTGATGTTCGGGGATGTCCTCTCAGCTTCGCCACGATGCGTTCGCCGAAACCCTGCGTCCCGTCAGCGCGCGAACCAGCGTCGCCGTCACGACGTCGACCAGACGCTCGTCGCGACCGGACTGACGGACGAGGAGAGAAAGGTGACGCGCGCAACGAGGTCAGCGCGCGCGCCAGCACGCGGGCCACTTCCTCCGGCACGCCGGCGTCATACCGGCTCGGTCGACTGCTGCCAGCCAATGAGGGTCAATCGACCGGTTGGCGGAGCGAAGCGGACCAAGCTGCCACTGCAGGCCGCGCGCGTCGCGGCAGACGAAGATGGACGTGTGCGTCACGGAGCGCTCACTTCGGGAAGCGGTGTGAAGAAGGTGTTTTCCGCCCAGTCGTAGACCTCGCCGCCGACGACCGAGCCGCCGTAATATCCGCCGATGCCGCCGATGATGCAGCCGCCGATGCCGCCGATCGCCGTTCCGAGTGGCGACGCCAGCGTGCCGAGGGCGGCGCCGCCGGCGCCGACGACTTCGCAGCCGGCCCAGGCGGCGGCCCATCCGACGACCACCTGCGATGCACGTCGCATCGGCTTGCTCGCCTGGACGATGGAGACGACGTCGACGGCGACGCCGACGACGACGAGCACGCGGCCGGCGTATCGAAAGTACTTCGCGGCTTTGTAGGCCACCTCTCCGGCCGTCCCCGCCGGTGCGTGATCCGGGATGCCGAACTGCGCTGAAGTGTGCCCTTCTGATTCCAGTGGTAGTCGATCGTCTTCGTCTTGACGTTGTAGCCGTAGTCGAGCCGGAGATGACGCTTGCCGGTGGCGTCCTGAAAGAACAGCGTCGACGTCGAGCCGCTCTGAGGCACCCACCCTCTCGGACTCAGCTCGATGCAGAGTCCGTTCGTGCCCGGCACGGGGATGCGGACGACGCTCGCCTGGCCGATGGCGTACGGGATGCCGCCCGACAATGGGGACGTCGGCGACTGATTGCGGTCCACAGCGTCTGTGATGGCGTCGGCGTCGAGGTCGTGACCGGCGACGGCGTGCTGATCGAGAGCAGCGTTCCGCCGTCGATGTCTTCCGCGGTGGCACCGCGCGGTCCGGGTTGTTGCTTACCGCCCATCGTTCTCTCCCAGTCGTAGGGCGACGCTTTCAGGGTCGCCTGATCACATCACGATCGTCTCTGTGGGAACGGGGTCGTGTACCGCACATGACGTTCCGGGTGCGGCACTTTGTACTGCAGCCACCTCCCGCCACTGGATGCACGCTCCCCTTTTCGGACCATGCGTCGACGCCATCGGCGCACACGGACTCCAGCGCGTGCGGAATGGTCACCAGGACTTCGTACTCGTTCATCAGCTTGAACATGGTCTTCGGGTTCGTCTTCAAGTTGCCGACGTTGTGCACGCCGAGGATTTGAATCGGCGTGCCCGGGATGCTGAAGAACGTCGTCTTCAGCGGCGAGACACGCGGATCCTTGAAGCCGGTCAGTCGCGTGCCCTTGCTCGATCCGCACGTCGCGCACCGGGTAGTTGAAGTCGATGAAGTCGACTTCGCCGATGCGGTCTGGGCAAAAGGTGCGATAGAAGCCGGTCGCGACCTGTCGCCAGTAGTCCCGATTGCTCATTGGCTCTAACCTGCTCCCGCGCCTGTCATGGCAACGATCCGTAGAACATCGCGTTGTCCGGCGCCGGGTAATGATGGGAGAACTGCTCCGGCGTCTCCTGGATGACGCGGTGCTGGCTGTTCGAGTAGTGATAGATCAGGCCGCTGAGGTAGATGCCGACATGCTTCCGCGGCACGTTGTTCATCGTTTTTTTCGTGACTTTGACGTTCGACGCCTTGGTGATGAACACCAGACAAGATGTCATCGTCGCGGGCCGCCTGGCCCACTTGCCGACGTTCAGACAATGCGGGAATATCTCGTGGACGCGAATGTTGGCGCCGAATCCCGTTCCGCGGCGCGGTCCGCCTCTTAGCGTTACGCAGGTGAGGCCCCACCCGTATCCCATCACGTGAGAGACAAAATGCGCCCCGTGATTGTCGGCGGCGTTCGCGTAGCCGTTCAGGCAGATCTCGGCGATCGGTCTGCCGAGATAAGTGTTGAGCAACAGCTGGTTGGGGAGCACATCACCCTCACTATCCAGCGAACGTTATGTTGAGTAAAACAGCTATGCGCTGACGATGCTCGAGATAGCGCCAATCGGCAGCAGCGTGCGCCGTTCGATGTTCGAGAGCGCTGGGCCGTGCGCACGGCCGAAGGCGGCACCGATCAAAAACGGCGGTCGCAATCGCCGACAGTGCGTATTGCGCTGTTACAGTCGGCTCAGATCACCCTTGCCACAATTCGGCGCCGAATCCATGTTGGGGCCTGATCCGACACAGAGATTCCAAGTGCCGCAACCGGTCCGCGGCCGTTCGATCATCTTTGTCGTCGTTCGGAGCTTGCTAACATCAACGACTGGACCATCGAACCGTCGACCATCACTCGAGGCATCACTCGTCCGGACTGGCGCTCCTAGCGATCCTCGACAATCGAACCCGTCGGTCCAATTCGATATCAAAAGCGTAGGGTGTTCCGACGAAGTCTTCTCCATCCTCAAAATGCTCCAACATTCCGTCTGGCGGGCTTAGAAACATGTTGGATCGATAGTCCAAACTGGCGAGAAACTGATTGGTCAAGGCCTCTGTTTGTTCAACCCTAAAACTAAACTCAGGATCTACTGCCTGCCTCGGGACGACGTCGCCAAGTGGATCGTCGGGATTCCGTGGATAAAGGGACTCTAACCGCTCGAGTACTCGCTCACGCCAATGCTTGTAAGGCGTGGCGTCGTTCATGATGTAGCAGGCGAGAGCAGCGATCTTCCCGGCGCGTCGTGCTGGATCGGTCTTGTTCCAAGCCACCTCCTGAAGAGCGGCTTCCAAGACCTGAAGGGCGTTTCTAATTGGTTTTCTTACTGGGCCGTCCCATCCTAGATGGGAGTAACCCTGAAACTGAGAAGCCGTTCCGTAACCGCCGTATCGCACATCGACGACCATGGCCCATGCCGCGACGAGGTAATCCCACGGAGCTTGATCATTGGTTAACTTTGCCAGACGAAAAACGATCCACTCGGCACTTCCGCACGCAAAAGCCAGAGTAGCGCGCTGGGATATGTCGTTGAGGCGCATGACAAGCTCATCATCCGGAGTCGTGGCGGCAGGCAGAGTCCTCCAATCATCCCATTCATAGTGCAGATGGTTGTCCTGAACGTTTGCGGCCTTCAGGTAATTCTGCGCTGGCAGGATCATGTCTGTGTCGTTACTATAGACGCCAACCTCAACGTCAGCTACGTTTTGAGGGCACTTAGACCACAGATTCGCTCTTGATTCGCGACAGTGAGAAAGATCAATTCGGCCAGCCTCCGAGTCCCGCATTTTGCCAAGCCTGACCAGAGTTTGTCCCTGTTGCCGGCGGACACAACCCGGCCGCCTGCGGCCTGACGGGGGCTCCACCGGTCGCCGGGCACAGATATACCTGAATTCCACACTGCTCGGCTTCGCAGATCGACTGCCTGCAACTGGGACACGGCATCGCATCCAACGGAGGAGGCGGATTCGGCGCCGGGTGCATAGTGCTCATTAGTATCGAGCCGCCAGTCTGTCCGTCCATTTCCGGGAAAAGCAGTTTATTCTCCGCGTCGTTCCTATGCTGAACATCCGTCCGCCGATTGCCGGCGCATGGCGGCTGCTGGCGATCATTCACCGGTGGCGCGTAACCACTGGCAGCCGCAGCCTCAAGCTCTTCCGGTCGAAGCGACGCGGCCTTTAGAAAGCGGCCGCCCATTCCATCAACACGATAAGCAGTCGTGGTTGTTGTTCCTCCAAGCTCTCCTGGAGGAATCTCGGCGGCCCGCGCTACCTGGTTCATAAAGTTCAGCGCGTCACAATTAAGTCCTTCCGTTCGGGCCATTACTTGCGCTGCGGCATTCAGCTGCACGGCCAAATTGGCACAGTTGATGTGATTGTGTGTCGTGAGGTCCATGTGACGGATCGCATTCTTACCTTCGACCTTCACATCCATGGACCAGGCAGCATGCCTCATTTTGCCTTCGATCGTGTGAGTCACTACGCCCATGCCCAATGTTTTGGTGGCGGCTTCATCGCCCGTGCTTTTCTTGTAGCACGACGCATTTTTCAAGCCGACTTCGTCGCCGCCGAGCTTGACACTTTTGGAACCGTCGCTTGTATCGGAAGCCTTGGCAGTATTGGGATAAGGAAGCGGGACCGGGCCGGCGGGCGGCGACGGCGGCGAAAGGCACACATCGGCCATAGCAGCGATCGACTTGTTATCGTCCTTCCTGCCGGAAATCTCGTTCCCGTTAGCAAATACGTTCTTCCCCATGGCTTTCCGTTACCGTTGGTTACGCGCGACGCTCATCTGTGCAGGCTGGCCCATCGTCTTCTCTGACCGAGAGGCCAGTACCATCGCAGCCCGCTCGCCGTTATCATTGCCAAAGGTGCAGAGGACGCCAGGCCCAACTGCGTAGCCTTTCTGGATGGCATCCAAGGCCACACCAAGAACAATCGGACCAATCGCTGCTCCAACATCACCGATGTATTCAATCGGATGCCACAGATCAAAGAGCTTCGGTTTGGGCTTTCCATGAATGCGCATCATCACCAGAACCATTTCCTTGAATTTGTAATGCTCTCCATTGAGGTCAGTGATGCGGTATTGGACATCCTCATACGTCATATTGCCTTCGCGGAAGGCTTCGCGAATGGCTTGAATCAAGCCTTCAGCCCGCAACGGCTCTTCAGACTCGATCGTCGCGTCTTCGCGAGCCAAACCCATACCGTGGATTCGCAGTTCACCGTCGCGACCAGTCACGGCCGGAGCAACGAGCACCGCGCTGCCGGCCTCACCGAGCGAAAATCCATTCGAATTCACGGGTGTAAGCAAGCGACGCTTCGAGAGATAGTGGCTCTTGAGATCCTGCTGCAACAGACTATCAGCTGCAGCCACGATCACACATGATGCTTGTTTGTTAACGATCAGTTCACGGGCAGTACGCAGACTCACCACCACAGAGACATGGTCTCGTGGAATGACTCGAGACGAAGGATGAAGCCGAAAACCAAGACGGTGCTCAATCTCTGGAAGAATCCGATTATCCAATTCATCGAACCGGAATGGTCGGTCTGGTGAGGAGACGCCCAAAAGCACGGGTATGTTGGTGGCCGGCACCGGCCGCGCCGCAACTAAGCATTCATGAATGGCGGGCGCCACGAGATCAGCCAATTTGCCCAGACCCACCCACCATTGAGGAAGGGGGACCTTGCCAGCCGCCAAATACGTTCCCGTCTCTGGATCCCACAGATTGGTCTGGTTCACATTGCGGATTCCCGCGCGCAACGCAGCACATGTAGCCGGCGCGTTGAAACCGACGGCCGTCACCATTCCGGCAGCCGTTATCGCCAAATCAGATGCCATAGCTACCCTATTTCGCGCGACGCTGGGCCCTTACCAGTTCCGCGAGTCCTTTGTAGTACGGCTTGGTTCCGTACTTTCGCGCACGTTGCCAGGCCTCTGACATCGGTCCTGCAATAATCTGCTTGAGATCGAAACAGCTGCGTCGCATCGCGAGCGACGCCCGCCACACAAGCGTAAGCACGCCTCGATCAGGCATGATCATGACGGTGTCGATCACACCATCTACGCGTGTATCTCGGCCGCGGTATGGAAGAAACCATATTGGCATCGGCCGCGTCGGTAGCTTGAACTCAACACGGCTATCACGTGTCAGGTTCTTAAGGACGACTTGCTCGCCACCCGTAGGGTAAAAATCTGCTGGTCAGGCGGGGCCGCCTGAAAATACCGATAGTCGAAATCATCTGGCCAAAAAGGTGCGCGGTTGTCCACCCACTGCTGGTCATATGTTCCAGCACAATTCACTCTCGGCCGCCAACTGCGACCGATCGCACCAAGGGACATCGGGCGGTATGAACCGTTCGGCTCGGTGATGCGCCTGTCGAGCTCCTCCGTGTTGGGCAGAGCCTTTCCGTCAATCTTGTCCCTGAAGTGCCAGTAACCGCGGCCGACCGGATTATCCAGGAAAGTGACGGCACTCGATGGATCATCCTTAGTGTTGTCAACACCGCCGAACGCGTTGTCATATGAGATCGGCATGACATCGAACGTTTCTGGTCGCAGTTGCTGAAACTCCCAACATACTCCGACGCCACACGCGATTGCCAACGACTCTGAACGTCTTTACCATCGACCCAACGCGCACACCGACTTCGAGAGAACGAACTCTTTTACCATGGGGCGCATAAGCGCTGCCATCTACGAGAACATCACACATCGGCTTCCGATGCGCGTAGTCGCTTTCGTAAACTGGAGCAGATTTACCAGGTTCGCCGCTGAATTGATCGGCTTCGATCAATGGAATCTGTTCTTCGGCCAGTTCCGGTTCGTCACCATGCCGCGGAATCATGAATGTCGCCTTGACCACGACAACCACGATCTCGCGACCATCGCGCTCGAAGCCCATTATCCAGCCGGCGACACCCTTCGTTTCGTTCACGAAGTCCATAATGTCAGATCCCGTTCTTGCCAGTTTCCACGCGCTCGCACCTCAAACAAGATTCGCTCCGAATCAAGTAACGACAGTTCGAGCGCCGCTGCGATCCGTTGACGTTGCTTGCCATTCAGGAGCACCCTCAGCGACGACGTGACAGTGATGGGTTCACCGGCAAGATATCGAGTGCCTGGAGAAAAGCCCTCACCATTCTTCTCCCACCACTGCGCGACCCGTGTCGGTGATGGCCATGCGAGGTTGCTCTCATAGTTCAGGTCAAGCACTTCCTCGATCGACATGTCCTCGCTTTGATCGGATGGTGCGGCCTCCTGATCAAGGTCGTGAAAAGCAAGGTCTACCCCAGTGATCATTGAGAAGGACTCTCCGGCGAGGCGCGCCAATTCTGGCAACTCCATCTGTCGAATCAGCCAAGGAATTGCGGCAGGGTCGCCGACAATACCGACACCGATCACGGCCAGTCGAGCGCGACTCGATTCCTGTGCCAATGAACTAATCCACTGACGACTCTGTTCCGGCTCCAGGGCACGAAGGGCAGTTTGTAACGCCCGGCAAGTAAATGAGTCATCTCGCTCGAACCAATTGGTAAGAATGCCAAGACCAGAGCGTTCACCGTTCAAGGTCAGTGACCACGCAGCCCAAAACCGACAAGCGTCGTCCTCGTCCCGAATGTGGTCCACGAGCTGATCTAGGAGATCGCGACGTTTAAGCTCACCTGCCGCTCGCAATGCTCGGGCGCGTACACACTGTCCGAGTCGCTGAGCGCTCGAATGTCAGCGCAGGTCCAGGATCCTCTCGATGAATCGCGCATGCCGCTATGCCAACGCTGCGATGGAGAAGACTTCGCCTCACTAGCCGCCAAATCCATGGCGAGACGGTCGCGTAGTCAAGCCAACCGAGAGCAGATACGAGTCCGGATTTCGTTGTTGGCGATGCGCAACCTACCCTCAAAGCCTCCGACATCCACTCCCGATCCCCAGCGCTAAAGGCCATGACAGCCAGAGCAAAGACCTCACCCGAACCCGCGTTCTCCAAGTTCGCCTTGCAGTGTTTCCAGCCAACAGTTCCTGCGACCCTCAACCCATCAACGTGTGCTTCCACCCGTTCATCGAGTGCAGCAAGATCTTTGACCGTGTAATGCGGTTCGCCGACAGCACGATTTCTCAGTGTCCACAGGAAGGCCGCTTCCTCGGCGTGCCGGGACACCACCGACTCGTTCACCATCGTCGGATATTTCCGACGGCGCTGAAACCGATCGGGCGCGTAGCGAAGGTTCGCTCATACGAACGTTGCTGGATTCGAAGCGATGTTCTCAGTTGAGTTCCACTGAACCGCCCCGAATGCGATTCACCCCGATGCGTGTGTGACGACATGCTTACCACGAATGACAACCTTTCCGTCTTGGTTCAGAGTGATGCTCGCGTTCCCACATGTCAGCGTGATCTTATCGTTCGCGTGCACGGCAATCGTCTCGCCGTCGGCAGTAATCTCGATCGGCGTCAGTGCTCGTCGTCCTCTGAACGACACCGATTACAATCGGGTACTTTCGATCGTCGGCGTCGAATACGACGACGACTTGCCTTCCGACATCAGTTGCAGCTCAGCAGAACGCACGATCTCGCCGACGACACGAGTCAGGGGCTATCCCATTGATATCTAGCAACGGCTCACCGTGCCAATGAAGCCGGCCAGAGTCCGGCCGTCACGACGCCTCGAAGAGATGCCGTCGCCCACAGACGCGGTTTCTGCAACTGCCATGTTCGACACTGTTAGTGTGTTTTGCCACGGTTCCCTCGTCAAAGATACTGATTGCGTCAGTTCTGCTTGATCTTGCTGCCCTTCATGACGATGTCGCCATCGGCCTTGACGTTGATCTTGCCGCTGCCCTGATCGTAATGTCCTTGCCCTTGATGACGATCGTGCCGTCCTTCTTCATCGTGATGCTGGCAGTCGCCGGTCTTGATGGACAATTGAGTCGCCGGCGTCGACGACGTAGTTCTTCGCTGACCTTCGTCGCATCGTCCTTGCCGATACTCGGTGACTCGACCGCCTGTCACCTTGTGCGACTCATCAGCGCCCACGGTCGTCGACAAGGCGGCGGCGATCTTCGTCGTCTGCGCCGCGCCGACAGTGACCGACCGCGCAGCAGCGACGGTCGTCGACTGCGCACCCCGACCTTTGTCGACTGCGCACCTGCGACGTTCGTGGATTGAACGGCGCCGACGTTGATCATCTGGGCCGCACCGACCGTCACCACCTGCGCCGCGCCGACCGTAATCGCCTCGGCCGCACCGACGCGTGTGCGCACGCGCGCCGCCGACCGTGTGCGCTTCGGCAAGGCCAGATGGTGGTCGCCTGCGCTGCAGTGATGGTGTGTGTTCGGGCACCGGTGATCGTGACGTCTTCGCCGCCGCCGACCTTCTCCGACCGATGGCCAGTAATCGTGATCGTCTCCGTGCCGCCGACGGTTTCCTGTCGATTGACATCGATGTTGATCGTCTGGTTCTTGACGACATGCAGCTTCTGGTTGCCGCCGACGGTTTCATCGTCGTCGACGTCGACCTTGTCGGTCCGGTTGTTGTGAATCGTCGACGTCTGGTCGTGCTCGATGACGGTGTCCATGTTGTACTGGCCGTGGATGAAGACGCGCTCCTTCCCGGCCGTATCGTCCATCGACAGCTCGTTGTTGCCGCTGCCCTTGTGCGTGTTCGACTTGATCCCGCTCAGCACCGCGCCGGCGGGGAATCCGAACGGCGGCGGGTTCTCGGCGTTGTAGACGCGGCCGGTGATGATCGGCTGATCGGGATCGCCCTCGAGGAAATCGACGATCACTTCCTGGCCGATGCGCGGCGTCGACACGCCGCCCCAGCCCTTGCCGGCCCACGGCGTGCGACACGCGGATCCAGCACGAGCTGTTCTGGTCCTTCTTGCCGTACCGATCCCAGTGGAACTGCACCTTCACGCGGCCGTACTTGTCGGTGTAGATCTCGTCGCCGGCCGGGCCCGACGACCACCGCGGTCTGCGGCCCCTGCACGAACGGCTTCGGCGTCGACCGCTTGCGGACGGAACTGCTGCTGCTCGGCATGGCGACGAAGCTGCACCGGTAGCTCGGTGCCCGCCGCCCGCCGGCATCGCTTCGTAGTCGCTGAATTCCAGGTCGTAGCTCGCCGCGAGGATCAGATGCTCGCGGTTCTGATCGTCGCGCGGGCTGTTCTCGAGCGTGAAGAGCGAGCCGACGGCGATTCCCTTCGCGTTGGTCACCGCCTGGCTCGTCTCGAACTGGCTGCCGTACTCGTCGATGCGCACACCCGCGTACTGCTCGCCGTCGGGCTTCTGCACGTAGTGGCCCGGGTAGTCGTAGACCTCGTAGTCGCTCGGCGTATACGTGCGCGTCAGCACCTTCCGCGTCTTCAGCTCGACGCTCGGCCGCTCGAGATCGTAGTCGTCGTGCACGTAGACGCCAGGCTGGATCTCGCGCGTGAAGTCCCAGCTCGTGATGCGCTCGAGCTCCGGCTTGATCACCTGCTCGGGCGAGATGAACGACAGCTTCTCGTAGCCAGGCGTCGGAGAGTGCTTGCTGGTCGAGTCGGTCAGCACGACCGTGTTGTGACCGTCAGTGTGCTTCACGTAGTAGGAGATGCCCTCCTCCTCCAGCAACCGGCTGACGAAGTTGAAGTCGGTCTCCCGGTACTGGACGCAGTAGGTCCACTTGCGATAGCTGGCCGGTCAGCTCGAACTTGAAATCGGCGTCCGGGTGATCGCCGAACACCTTCTTGACGATGTCGGGGACCGTCATCTCCTGGAAGATCTTGCAGTCGGTCGTGCGCGTGAGGAACCAGAGCCACGGCCGCGCGGTCGCGAAGTAGTGGTAGTAGCGTCCGACGTGACCCCCGGCCGAGAAGCGTGAGACAAAGCCGTTGAAGTACCGAACGCTGTCGTCGGGCAGCGCGAGCTTCACCGTCACGTTCTTGCCGAGGATGCCGTCGGGGTTGATGTCCTTCTTCGGACTCAGCAGATCGAGCTGATACTCGCCGAGGCGGCCCATCTCCTCCCGCGCGTGCATGCCGTGGAACAGCAGCACGTCCTCGCCGAGGGGAGTGGTGATCTCCATCGCGCGCATGGTCTTAGGCATGGTCTATTCCTGCGTCAGCGGTTTGGTGGCTCGCACGACCAGGCCCGCAACCGGGTCGCCCGCCTCGAGCCGCAGTTCCGCCAACGTGATGTCCGATCGCAGATTCGCATCCGCCAGCACACGCTCGACGTAACGGCGAGCGTGCTGGTAGCGCCCGTGCAGGCTGAGCGCGTAGCCCGCATCGGCTCCGCCGTCGATCATTTCTTCAACCGTGAACACAAGAGATCCGCCGGGCCGCAGCGCCTCCGCCGCCGCTGCGGCTACTTCGTTCAGCGGCCCGAAGTAGCACAGCGTATCCGCCGACACGATCACGTCGTAGGCGGCGTGAAAGTCGCGCAGGAACGCCGTCAACTCGCCTTTCACGACTTCGTCGTAGACATTCCTCGCGCGCGCCTGATCGAGCATCCTCGCCGAAAGATCGACGCCGACCAGACGCCGCGCATACGGTTCGATGAGCGGTCCGCACAACCCGGTGCCGCATCCGGCGTCGAGGACGTCCAGCTCCTTCGACGGCGTGACACCCGACTCCGCCAGCGCGCCCGCGACGAGCGCGGGTGCGCGGTACTGGAGCTTCGCGAGCTTCGAATCGAAGCTGCGGGCAAAGCTGTCGAAGGTCTTCTCGACGAATCCATCCGACGCGCGCGCCGGCATGTCCCGACCGGAGCATGCGGCCAGCATGTGCACCGCGATTGGATGGTCCGGCTCCTCCTTGAGCCACTCCTCGAACACCTCGATCGCCTTGTCCTTTTCCCCGAGCGTGCAATGGGCGAGCGCGAGCAGCCGCCGCGCTTCGGGATGCTTCGGCCTGAACGTGATGACCTTGCAGAAGCAGACGACCGCTTCGTGGACGCGTTTCTGGCTGTTCAGCAGGATGCCGAGGTTCGTGTACGCGTCGGAGTGCTCCGGCTCCGCCTGAATCGCGGCGCGGTACGCCGCTTCCGATTCGGCCAGCTTGCCCTGAGCCCTCAGCACGACACCGAGATTGCTGTGCGCGTTCGCATGACTTCGATCGAGGGCGATTGCGTCCTCGAATGCTGCGACCGCCTCATCGAGCTTGAGACGATCCCGATAGACGATGCCGAGATTGCTGTGCCAGTCGGCGCGATCCGACTCGAGCGCGAGGCTCTGTTTGATCAACGTCTCGGCGTCGGCGCTCCGCCCCTGCTGATGCGCGAGGACACCGGCGTAATGCAACGCATCGGCATAGTCGGGCGCGACGTCGAGGATCCGGCGATAGATGTCCTCCGCGGCGCTCCACTGCTCGTTCTGCTGCAGCCGAATCGCGATCGACACCGCTTCTTCGAGGGTGACGGCGCGATCCTTCGTTTCTGTTGCTGTGGCTTCCATACTTCACTCGAACTGATACGCGAAATCCCCGTTGCTGACGGCCAGGCGCACGCCGTTCAGCGGCACTCCGGCCATCGTCCGCGTCAGAAACTCGCGGCTCATCGCCGGCAGCACGGTGTTGGTCAGGATGGCGTCGATCATGCGGCCGCCGCTCTCGACTTCTGTACAGCGGCTCACGATCAGCTTCACCGCCTCGTCGTCGTACTTGAACGGAATCCGGTGGTGCTCGCCACCCGCTTCGCGATCCGCCCGAGCTGCAGGCGGACGATGTTGGACAACATCTGGTCGGACAACGGGTAGTACGGAATCGTGACCAGGCGTCCGAGCAGCGCCGCCGGGAACTTCTTCAGAAGCGGCTCGCGAAGACCCTTCGCGATGCCCTCGGGCTCCGGCATGAGATCGGGGTCCTTGCACATGCTCATGATCAGTTCGGTCCCGACGTTCGACGTGAGGAGGATGATCGTGTTCCTGAAGTCGATCGCGCCGCCCTTCGCCGTCCTCCATCCAGCCCTTGTCGAACACCTGGAAGAAGAGCTCGTGCACGTCCGAGTGCGCCTTCTCGACCTCGTCGAGCAGGACCACGCTGTACGGCCGGCGCCGTACTGCTTCAGTGAGCACACCGCCCTCGCCGTATCCGACATAGCCGGGCGGCGAACCCTTGAGCGTGGAGACGGTGTGCTTCTCCTGGAACTCGCTCATGTTGATCGTGATGACGTTCTGCTCGCCGCCGTAGAGCGCTTCAGCGAGCGTCAACGCGGTTTCGGTCTTGCCGACACCCGATGGGCCGCACAGCATGAAGACGCCGATCGGCTTGCTCGGGTTGTCGAGCTTGGCGCGCGGCGGTCTGGATGCGTTTGGCGATCATGTCGAGCGCGTGGCGCTGACCGATCACGCGCTGGTTCAAGCGACTCGGCCAGATTCAGGACCGTCTCGATCTCGTTCTTCACCATGCGGCCGACCGGCACGCCGGTCCAGTCCTGCACGACCGATCCGACCGCCTGCTCGTCGACGCTCGGCAGGATCAGCGGCGACTCACCCTGCAGCGCGGACAATTTCGTCTGCAGCTCGCCCAGCTCGGATAGCAGTGTCCGCCGATCCTCGCGGGGTAATCGCTTCGACCGCAGGCGCATCGGCCGCGCCCTTCTGTTGCTGCGCCGCCTGTTCGAGCTTGCTGCCCGTGCCTTCGACTGGTTCGCTCCCCTTACGAAGCTTCGCGCGGATCTCGAGAATCCGATCGACCAGCTTCTTTTCGGCGCCCCACCGCTCCTCCAGCGACGCGCGGCGCTGCTCGCCTGCGTCGAGCTTTTCCTGTGCCGCCTTCCGGCGATCGTCGACGTCGATGCCGACTGCTTCTTCGCGGCCGATGATCTCCATCTCCGTCTTCAACGCCTCGATCGTTCTCCGGCAGTCTTCGAGCTCGGGCGGGACGCCGTGCTGGCTGATCGCGACGCGGGCGCAGGCGGTGTCGAGCAGGCTGACGGCCTTGTCCGGCAGCTGCCGTCCCGGGATGTAGCGGTGCGACAGCCGGACCGCCGCTTCGAGCGCCTCGTCGAGCACCTGCAATCGATGATGCTTCTCCAGGACTGACGCGACGCCGCGGACCATCAGAATCGCTTTGTCTTCGGTCGGCTCCTCTACCTTCACGACCTGGAAGCGGCGCGTCAGCGCCGGATCCTTCTCGATGTACTTCTTGTACTCGGCCCAGGTGGTCGCCGCGATGGTGCGCAGCGTGCCGCGCGCCAGCGCCGGCTTCAGGAGATTCGCTGCGTCACCCGTGCCGGCCGCGCCGCCCGCGCCGATCAGCGTGTGCGCTTCGTCCACGAACAGGATGATCGGCTTCGGCGAGGCCTGCACTTCGTCGATCACCTGCCGCAGCCGGTTCTCGAACTCGCCCTTCATGCTCGCACCGGCCTGCAGGAGTCCGATATCGAGCGTGTAGCAGCTGCACGTTCTGCAGCGGCGGCGGCACATCACCCGTCGCGAGCCGCAGCGCGAAGCCTTCGACGACGGCCGTCTTTCCGACGCCGGCCTCACCGGTGAGAATCGGATTGTTCTGGCGGCGTCGCATGAGGATGTCGATGATTTGCCGGATCTCCTCGTCGCGCCCGCTCACCGGATCGATCTCGCCCTTGCGCGCCTTTTCGGTGAGATTCGTCGCGAAGCGCTTCAGCGCTTCCTGCTTCCCCATCTGGGCCGGCGCCATGGCATCGCTGGCTTCGCCCGGCGCAGCCAGCGACGAACCGTCGGTGGCGCCGAGCCGATCTTCGGGAGACCCGTTGACGATGCGCGCGAAGTCCTCGGTGAGCGTGTCGGCTTTGATCAGATCGAATTGCCGCGAAATAGCTAGCAAGGCGTTCCGCAGCGTCGGGCTTTTCAGCATGCCGACGGCAAGGTGACCGGTTCGCACGCGCGGTTCGCCGAACATCAGCGTCGCGTAGACCCAGCCGCGCTCCACGGCGCTCTCGACGTGCGACGACAAATCCGAAATCGACGTCGCGCCGCGCGGCAGCCGATCGAGCGCATCGGTGAGGTCCTTCGCCAGACGCGATTGATCGAGCTCGAAATGCCTCACGATGCGGTGGAGATCGGAGTCGGGCGTCTGCAGGATCTGTTGAATCCAGTGGACCAGTTCCACGTACGGGTTGCCCCGCAGCTTGCAGAATACCGTCGCGCCCTCGATCGCCTTGTAAGCGAGGCTGTTCAACTTGCCGAATAACGCCGTGCGGCTGATCTCGCTCATGCGGCCAGGGCTCCTTCGCGATCCATCAGCGCTTCGGCGTCGAGGCACAAGTCGCCGGCGCATTCCCCGGATTTACGATGGCCGAGCCACGTCGTCAATCCCAGCCGCTGGCGTTTGCCGAGGGTCAGCTTCGGCACCTCTTCCTGATTCAACTGCAGACGCACGTCCCAATCGAGCTCGAAACCGAAATACATGCGGACCCAGTCAACCAGCTTGCCGAGCGTCGCACCACCTGGCAGGAAACTCTCGTACTGAGCGAGGGTGAGAGGGCCGAGGTGGATCCGGAACTTGTGCTGGCGATCCCAGACGCTGCTGCCGAGCACGGCGCCGGATCCGAGCGGCGCGCCTTCGCCACCGAGGAAGCTCCGGTCGCTCGCGTGAAGGAACATCCGATGACCAACGAACTCTTCGATCTTTGCCGGCACCCGAAAGAAGTGCTCGAGAATGTGCTTCAGCCCTTCGGGATTCCGCACCTGCCTGATCAGCGCGCCCACGTGAAAGAACTTCGCGAGGTCGGGCAGCGTGTCGCGGTCGCGGAGCGCCTCCGGCGCCATGCCGATGAACGAGCCGATGTAGACCGTGAAACGATCGTCCTTCGGGCGGTCGCGATTGACATGCGGCTGGGCCTGCGCCCATGCCCGGTAGAAGAGCGCGAGAAACCGATGATGAAAGATGTCGAGAAACCTGCTGAACGTCGCATCGCCGGAGTGCTGCAGACGCTCGCGCGCGTACTCGGTGAGATGAATCGGCAGCGGTCCGTTCGGACCGAAAAGGCCGAACAACCGCACCTGCAGCCGCGGTGTGCGGCCATCCCGCCGTTCGAACGACGCGAGCGAGGCCGGCGCGAACGAGAGATCGGGGTCCTGTCCGAGACGAATGGGCTCGTCGATCGGGCGCAGCGCCTGTCCCCAGCGCGGCTTCGAGTCGTAGAGACACTCCAGCCGGCGCAGCGCCTGATAAAAGTCGTAGCGGTACGGCGCGGCCGACAGCTCGTCGTAGAACTTCAGAGCGTCGGTCTCGCGCCCCGTTCCATGGCCCATCGATTGATCTCCCGCCGCGCGTCGGTGCGCAAAACGGTCTCAGTGAACGAGTTGATCGAAACGTGTC
>CAVRVW010000004.1:0-23891 GCA_963724695.1 uncultured Acidobacteriota bacterium
CAGGCCGCCGTGCGGGTTGCTGCCCGCCGGCTTCCGGAAAATCCGCTCATCACGACGCGCACGTCGGCGTCGCTCGGCGACAACATCAACAACCCGACCGTGATTCGGGTGCCCGTCGTGGGTCGAGCAGCCGCTCGGGCGCTACTACATGTACTTCGCGCACCACATGGGCGCGATTCATCCGGCTCGCGTACGCCGACGCGATCACGGGCCCGTGGAAGATCTACGAGCCCGGCGTGCTGCAGGTCCGCGACACCGCGTTCTTCCGGCCGCAGCCCGATCCGCCGGAGAACCTCGAGAACTTCTACACGCACGTCGCGTCGCCGGAGATTTACGTGGACGAGCAGCGACCGCCGGCTCGTCATGTGGTTTCACGGCTGGTGGACCGAAGGCACAGCGGTGGCCGGTCGGCGAGGCGGCGGCGCGCGAGTGGGCCCGGCAGCACGGCTACGGCCAGTACACGCAGTCGGCGGAATCGACCGACGGCCTGCACTTCGACGTGCGGCCGGCGATCACGAGGACGAGCTACCTGCGCGTGTTTCCGCTACGACGGCTACCTGTACGGCATGGCGCGGCTCGGACTGCTGCTGCGATCGAACGATCCGCTGCGCCAGCTTCGAGGCGGGAGCCAACCCGTTCCGGGACGGCCCGTACGCGAGTCGCGTCCGCCACGTCGCGGTGACCCGGCGCGGCGGCACGCTCGTACGTCTTCTTCACCGGCATCGGCGACGCGCCCGAGCGGATCATGATGTCCACGATGGATCTGACGGGCGACTGGAGGAACTGGAAGGCGTCGGCGCCGGTCGAGCTGCTCCGGCCCGAGGCGCCGTACGAGTGCACCGCACGCTGCCCAACGCACCGTCCGAAGGCGGCGACGTGAAGGGCCCGGTGCGGCAGCTGCGCGATCCGGGCCTCTTCGAGGAGAACGGCCGGACGTTCCTCTTCTATTCCTTCTGCGGCGAGCAGGGCATCGCGGCCGCCGAGCTCACATTTTCTGGAGTGCCATGAGCGAGATGAATCGTCGAACCTTGCTTAAAGCCGCCTTCGGCGGCATTGCACTGACGCCGGCCATGACGGCTTCGGTGCAGTCGCAGGGAGGCCAGGCGCCAGTCACGTCGACCCCGGCGCCACGCGACTGGTCAGGGCAGCAGCCGCTCCAGTACCCCGACCCGGATGTCGTGGCGCTCGACAACCGCTTCCGCAGGTACATGGTCTCGAGCACGCCGATCAGGCGGCTCCACACCGGGACGCTCTGGGCCGAAGGGCCCGCCTGGAACGGCGTCGGACGGTATCTCGTGTGGAGCGACATCCCGAACAACGTGCAGATGCGATGGATCGAAGACGACGGCCGCGTCACACTCTTCCGGAGCCCGTCGGGCTACAGCAACGGCAACACCTTCGATTACCAGGGCCGGCAGCTTTCGTGCGAGCACGGCGGGCGGCGCGTCGTGCGATACGAACCGTCCGGCACGACGACGGTCATCGCCGACAAGTTTCAGAACAAGCGCCTGAACTCGCCCAACGACGTCGTCGTGCATCCCGATGGCGCCATCTGGTTCACCGATCCGATCTACGGCATTCGAGGCAACTACGAAGGCTTCAAGGCCGAATCCGAGACCAAGGAAGCCGTCTACCGGATCGATCCGATGTCGGCGCCAGATCGACAAGGTCACCGACGAGGTCGGTCAGCCAAACGGGCTCTGCTTTTCGCCTGACTACAAGAAGCTCTACGTCGCGATACCGGCGCACCGCGCGACATCAAGGCCTGGGACGTCGACGGCAAGGCGCTGCGCAACGGAAAGCGATTTATCGCCCTGGACGTACCGGGGACGGGCGCGCCGTCGTTCGCCGACGGCATCCGTTGCGATGCCGACGGCAACGTCTGGGCGGGCGCGCGGCCTGGCGTGCAGGTGATCGCGCCAAACGGGGACCGCATCGGGATGATCCGCATGCCGGAGACCTGCGCCAACGTCTGCTTTGGCGGGACGCGGCGGAACCGGTTGTTCATGACCGGCAGCCAGTCTCTTTACGCGGTGTACGTCGAGACGACGGGGGCCCACATCGCCTAGCGGCTGCTACTTCGTTTGTGGCCGCCCGTCCTTGGTCCCTGGTTCCTGGCCCTTGGGCGGGCCTTCGTCCTTCGTCTCCCGATCCCCGATCCCCGATCCCCGATCCCCGATCCCTGATCCCCGATCGAGCGTCAGCGCCCGGTTGGCCCGGTGTAGGTGAACTCCAGCACCGCGCCTGGGTTGCCCAGCCGGCTCGTCCTTCCCTCTTTCACGTCTGCGGTCGTTCCAAAGCTGTCGGTGCTGAGGTAAATGCGCCGGCCGTCCGGGCTCACGACGACGTCGCGGTAGCGGTTCGCGTTCCGGAAATATTCAACAGGCTCACCAACGATGGTCCGGCCGTCCGGGCCGAGCTTCACCCGGTATAGTCCGCCTCCGCGCATGCCGGTGATCAGAATCGAGTTCGCCCAGTTCGGAATCGCGGGCGCCGTGTACACGTCGATGCCGCCCGGCGCGATGGTGGCCGTGCCGAGCGTCGCGAAGTCGTAGTCGGCGGCGACCGTGAAGAACGTCGTGAGCGGAGGAGCAAACGCGGGGTCGTTCCACTCCGATTCCTTCGATTGCGGCACCGACGCTGGAGCGCGAACGCTGTCGAACTTCAGAGAGGGGCACGGGGCGGGTGTCGACTGGGACCAGTTGGCGTACACATACGCGCGATCATCCCGGAATCCCGCGACGCGCGGCCAGCCGTAGTTCCTTCCCGCCACGATCAGGTTGAGCTCATCGTCCGTGCTCGGACCGTGGTCCGAGGCGTAGAGCAGTCCACCCGGGCCGAAGACCATGCCCTGCGTGTTTCTCAGGCCGATGGCGTAGATGTGGCTCCGGACACCGGCAAACATCGGGTTGTCGTCCGGGATCGAGCCGTCCAGGCGCAGCCGCAGGATCTTGCCCTGATACGTGCTCCAGTCCCTCGCACGCACATCGTTGGCGGAGGGCAGGTCCTGCGATCGGATCGGGTTGCAGTAGTTCGTGAGGAAATTGCTGCCCAGGTCGCCGCGGCTGAAGTACAGGTGACCGTCGGGCCCGATGGCCAGGCGGCCTGCGCCATGGTCGTCGTGGGCGGGCACGTTGTCGATGACATCGGTCGGCGCTTTCAGCGCCTGGCTGGCGCTGTCGTAGGTGTACCGGCGAACCCTGATGCGGCGTTCGACGCCCGGCCCGGGATCGCGGTCGTATGTGGAGGAGACGAACACCCAGTCGCGGCCCCTGCCGCGCAGCAGGTCAGGGTGGAGCGCGAGCCCGAGCAGCCCGTCCTGGACGACCGATTGATAGACGTCATCGAGCACGAGCGCCACGCGCTTTGTTCCGGTGGCCGGGTCGAGCCGCGTGATGCGGAAGCCCGTGCGTTCCGTGATCCATAAGTGGTCGTCCGGGCCCCAGGCGATGTCCCAGGGGTTGTCGAGGCCGCTGGCAACCGTCCGGCTCGCAAAAGTCTCCGGGCCGAGGATGTGGCGATCGCGCGGGTTCTGCGCAAGCTCGGTCCGCCCGATGGGATGTTGACGCAGGAAGGCGACAGTCTCGTCGGCGATTCGCACCGGATGCTCGACGAGAGCCGCGTGGCCGGCGCCGTCGATCTCGACGAGCGTCACGCGGTCCGGGTAGTTCGCTTTCAGATCGCGTCCATTACCGGGAGGCGCAATCTTGTCCTGCAGGCCCTGGATCACCAGCATCGGCGCCGAGCCGCCTGGCCACCACTGGTCGAGCGGCGTTCCGCGTCCGGCGGCGCCCTGGGCCGCCGAGCCGTCTGGCCATGATTCCGTGATGGCGACGAGCGGCGCGACCTCGGAGCCCGGCGCCAGGCTCCTGAGGGCCAGCAGACGGTTCCTGTCCGCGGTCGACAGGCCGGGCTGCCGCAGCTGCTGGGTGAGCGAGGCCACCGACGGGTCTGCGGGGACTTTGCCGCCTGCGGCGACGAGCGTGATGCTGGCAACGCGTCCAGGAGAATCGGCCGCCAGAGTTCGGGCGATCCGATTGCCCCACGCCCAGCCCATGACGTGCGCCCGTCCTCCTGCGACACGATCGATCAGGGCGGCCACGTCGGCCGCGTAGTCGTGGTACGTGATGTTCTCGAGCGGACCGGTGCTGCCGCGAATGCCTCTCGGGTTCACCGCGATGGCCCGGTACCCGCGGCGCGCCAGTTCCGGCCCGAGGAGCCCGAAGGCGGTGGAGGAGTACCCCGAGCCTGGCAGCAGCACGATGGGCTCGCCATCGCCCCATGAAAGGGTGTCGAGCTGCGCCGAGCCGACGTCGACGATGGCCGTCCTGGAGGTCTGCGCGTGGGACGAAGCCGTCAGTATCCCCAGTACGACCGCCGCTCCCGCGAAGGCTCTCGACATGGCCTGTAACCTAGTCCAGTCGGACCTGTCAAACAATGTCAAACAGTAGCCAGGTGAGTGAGGGCTCATTAGGGAAGCCGCCGGACGAAAAGCCGGACAAACCGGACAAAAAAGGAGCGGTACGAAGGTGATGAAGCGTCTGATGCTCTTGGCCGTGGCGGTCGCGGTGTCGTGGCCTCTGGAGTCGTGGGCCCAGCAGAAGCCGAACTTCTCGGGAACCTGGACCTTCGACGCGTCCAGGAGCGACGCGCCGCCGGCCGGCCGCGGCGGCCGTGGCGGCGGGGGGCGCGGCCTGGCGGCCCTCGGGATGTCGCCGGATGCGCCGGTGGTCATCACTCAGGGCGCGACCGAGATCACGATCGGTCCGGCTACCTACAAGCTCGACGGCTCGCCCAGCACGATCACTGGTGGCCGTGGCGGCTCGGCCCAGGCCACGGCGAAGTGGGATGGCGCGAAGCTGGTGATCGAGACCACCCGCGATATGCGAGGCAACACACTCAAGACGAAGGAAGTCCGCAGTCTCGACTCCAGCGGCAAGGAAATGAGCGTGGAGTTGACGATCAGCGCGCCGCAGGGCGAGCAGACGCGCAAGCTGCTGTTCACCAAGACGGGCTGATCGCCGCGCCTGCGACAGGCGTATGCTCTTGGGCCATGGACCGACGCGACTTCCTCCTCGGGTCGATGGGCGCGGCCATCCTTGCGTCCTGGCCCGCAGATTCCTTCGGGCAGGCTCCGGCGCCTTCGTCAACCGCGACCTGGGACTCGGGCCGACTGCGGCATCTCTTGCCCGCGGTCAGCGACACGCGGATGCTCGTCAAGGCATCGTTCACCGTGCCGCTCAAGTCGCCGCCCACGCTGCGCGTCGGCTCAACGACCGTCCGCGGCCGGATGAGCGACACGGCCGGCGAGTGCTGGCAGTTCTACGCGGCCGGCCTCGCGCCCGCGCGCCGCTACCCGCTTTCGCTCGCCGATGGCAGCGGGGCGTCGCTCTGCCAGCCGTGGGAGCTCTCGACGTTCCCCTCGCCCGACGCCAACCCCGAGCGCCTCCGCGTGCTGTTCTTCACATGCGCTGGCGGACCCGAGGGGGGCGGTTTGCGGGCCGACGGCCAGCCGAGCGGCAACCTGCCGACTGCGCTTCGCAACCGGCTGCTGCGCCGCGGGCTGTCGTTTCAGCCCGATGCGGCCATCGCCAACGGCGACCACGTGTACTGGGACCTGCACGCGCCGCGCACGCCGGCCGATCGGCGCGACACGACGCGGCTCGACAGCTTCAATCGGTCGGCGCTCGTCTTTGGGGACAGGAACGAGACCGTCCTCAAGCTCGCGGCCGCCCCGCAAATCGTTCCTGTGTACGGCACCGACTTCCGGTCGACGCCCGTGTTCTTCCTGCAGGACGATCACGACTACTTCGACAACGACGAGGGGACCGACGAGATCGTCACGTTCCCGCCGCCCTGGTTTCAGCTTCAGCTCGCGCGCGCGACGCAGCGGATGTACTACCCGGAGTTTCTGCCGGACGTCGCGCGGCCCCCAAACCTGCCGTGGTCGTCGGCGGATGGTGGGGCCGAGGTGTCGGAGAGCTTCGGCACGCTGCGGTTCGGACGCCTCGCCGAGATTCTGATGTACGACGTCCGGCGCACGATGACGCTCGCCGGACCGAGCGCCGTCTTCATCACTCCGGAAGTCGAGCAGTGGCTGCACGCGCGCACGGGCGCGACCGAAGTCAGGCACCTGGTCCACGGGCCCTCGAATCCGCCGGGGTGGACCGCCGGCAAGTGGGGTGAGTGGTACCCGGACATCCTGGACGAGGGCGGGAAGCTGACCACGGCGAAGCCGAAGCCCTACTGGCAGAGCGGGTGGCTGCAACAACACGATCGGTTGATGCGATCGATGGGCGCCATGGACCGCCGGGTCGCCATGATCGTCAGCGGCGACCTCCATGCCACCGGCATCGGCCGCATGCTGCGGTCCGGCACGCTGGACTTCCGCGCCCGCCCGATCACGACCGTGCTCTCGGGGCCGATCGGCACGGCGCCGGCAGGCTGGCCGTCGGCGTTCCGTGGGGTCGGGCCCACGCCGCCGGCCCATCTCGACCTCACGGAAGACGTCAAGCCGATCGAGCAGCACGGGTTCATGCTCGCGGACTTTCTCCCGGACCGCATTGTTGTCCGGCTCTTCAAATGGGACCGGAACACCCAATCGCCGGACGCGATGGACACCCTGGAGCCCTTCCACACAGTGGAGTTGGGGAGGTAGTCGTTTCGAAGTGAGAAGTTAGAAGTGAGAACTACGAAGGACAGCGCCCGCGGGTGGCCAGAGGCGTTTCGGATCGGTTGTTCGACCGGGTGGTCGGTTTGTGTTGACCTGTTCGCGGGTGGGGCGTATGTTCTGCCCGATCCGCGAGGCCGAGAGTCTACGCTCGAGGCCGAGCGACAAACGAAGACGGCGTGCTGGCGAGCGGGGGTGGGGCCCCGCGAGCGTAGAGAAGGTGCCGAGAGTCTACGCTCGAGGCCGAGCGACAAGGCGAAGCCAGCGTGCTGGCGAGCGGGGGTGGGGCCCCGCGAGCAGTGAGTAAGGAGTCAACCATGCCCGTGCCATTTGAGATCGATCGCAGGAAGTTCATTGCGAGCCTCGGAGGCGCTGCGGCGGTGGCCCTGATGGACCACGAGGCGCGGGCCGAGGCCCTCGAAGAGCACACCGAGAACACGCTGGACGCCCTGGTCGCCCAGAATCAAGGCGGCGCGCAGACATTCCCGACCGTTGCCGAGATCGAGGAACAGAACCTGAAGCGCACGACGCGTCGAGGCGTCGGCAACCTCTTCGTGGCCCGGAACGACGGGACCATCTCGCGGCTGCCGAAAATGCCGGAGAAACCGACGCTGGTCGACTTCTTCAAGCTCCGCTTCAACCCGGCGAACCACGTGCTGCAGAGCGCCACGCGCGCCATGAAGACCGGCATGACCGAGGAGATCATCCTCGCCTGCCTCCTGCACGACGTCGTCCATGCCCTGGTCAAGACCGATCACGGCTGGTGGGGCGCGCAGCTCTTCGAGCCGTACGTCCCGGAGAAGACGACGTTCGGGATTCGTTACCACCAGGCGCTCCGGTTCTATCCGGACGAAGCCAACGGCTACGAGTACCCGGATCTCTACAAGCGCACGTTCGGCGTCGACTACGTGCCGCCGCCGCACATCCAGGCGACCTACAAGATGGTGCGGAACCACAAGTGGTACATGGAGCCGCGGCTCGTGACGGTGAACGACCTCTACGCCTTCGACCCGAACGCCGTGGTGTCGCTCGATCCGTTCATCGACATCATCGGACGCCACTTCAAGCAGCCGAAGGAAGGGCTCGGCAACGACAACAGCCCGGTGGCGCACATGTGGCGCACGCTGATCAACCCGGACGCGCCGCTGTAACAGCGCCTGCGGCCATCCTGAGCCGAGGCCATGCGACGCCGAGGCGAAGGATCAGCGTCAGTTCGCGCCGGGGGTGGGGCCCCGGCGCCAGTAAAGAACGCTTGGTGGGACCGGTGTGTTCGCTCACTTCAGCAGCAACAGCTGCTGCTCGTCGAGCGTCACCGTCATCGGTGCTCCTGTCAGGGGCACGACCGAGACTCTGACCGACGCGCCTGGCGCGACTGCCTCCAGCGGGAAGCGTACCTCGCCGGCGTGGATCACAGACTCGGCCCCGCTGCCGTTGGTGAATGTCATCGGCCTCAGCCGGTTTTCCAACGGCGGTACGGCCCGTCCTCCGCGTTCGATCACGACGCGCGCGACGTCCGGCGCGTCGATGCGCAGCGGCTCGACGGACACGACGACACCGTCGACCCACGGAAGGTCGGCGAGCGGCCGGTCGATCTTCAAGTACGCGGTCAGCGAGCTGCGATACCGCATGAAGGGCGTCGTCAACACCACGCTCAGGCTTTCCTGGTGGACGATCGAGAGCGGAAACGTTTCGAAGTCTCCCCACCGCGCACGCACGCGAGCGTCGAGATCCAGCACCATGTCGCTCTTGTCGTCGTGTTTGGCTGCCTGCACGTCCCTGGTCAGCGCGCGGATCTGGTCAGCGGTCGGTGAGCCGGTGGGCTGACCCCACGCGAGGAGCGGGGCCGCAACCGCCAGCGCGAGGACCGGAACCCTGAGGTCGCTCATCACCAGCCCTTCTGAGTTCGCAGGTCTACCTTCAGCGTCCTTCTGAGTTCTCAGTTCCAAGTTCGAACTTCTGACCGAAGGTCAGTGATAGTGTCCGTGTTCCTCGGACCACACCTGGCCGGTGCCTGGTGTTCGCTCGGCGGTGAAGGAACGGTAGCCGAGGACCACACCGGCGAGGATGATGCCGCCGACAGCGACGAGCACGAGGCGCATGGCCATGCTCATCCGCTGCTCCTTGACCGCACAGCACTGCTTGTACTTCTTCCCGCTGCCACACGGACACGCCTGGTTTCGCCCCGCCTGCGCCATCACCGATCCTCCACGGCGAATACTACAACGAAGCTGGCACCGCGATTGCTCCTGGAGTGGTCAACCTCGCCCGACCGCCCATCTGGTGGTCGGCACACATCCTCAGCCTTTCCCCAGCAGGGGGTCGGGAGGCACAATGTGGCCTCCCGACTACCAACCTCAGGAAAGTTCGAACTTAGAAGTGAGAAGTGAGAAGGACACTCTCCTGTATTCTGTGACCGCATCATGAAGTGGTTCGTCCTTCTCATGTTGGGCGTGTGTGCGGCGCCCGCGGCGGCTCAGCCGCCTCAGCCGACTCAGCCTCCTGACCCGACCTCACCCATTCAGGTGAAGGAGACCGTCGAGGTCGTTGGCGTGACGCCGATTCACGGCCTGGGCGTGTCGCGCGACAAGGTTCCCGCCAACGTGCAGACAGCGACCGCCGCGGACATCGCGCGGGTGCCAGGAGCGCAGGCCAGCGACGTGCTGGCACGCGGCTTCGGCAGCGTGACCTTCAACGAGGCGCAGGCCAACCCGTTCCAGCCGGACATCCAGTTTCGCGGCTTCGCGGCGTCTCCGCTGCTCGGGCTGCCGCAGGGCATCGCCGTGTACCAAGACGGCGCCCGCGTCAACGAGCCCTTTGGGGACACGGTCAACTGGGATCTGCTTCCGACAAGCGCCATCGCCAGCATCAGCCTGATGCCCGGCTCGAATCCGCTGTTCGGCCTGAACGCCCTCGGCGGCGCATTGTCGGTGCAGACGAAGACCGGCGCCACGCATCCGGGTCACTCCGCGAGCGTGTTCGCAGGTTCGTTCGGCCGCGTGTGGACCGACCTCTCGAGCGGCGGCCGGATCGGCCAGAGCGGCGGCCTGTCGTACTTTGCCGCCGCGCGGCTGCTCGGCGAAGACGGGTGGCGGGATTTCTCCGAGTCGCGGGTCAAGCAGTTCTTCGGCAACATCGAGTGGCGGGGTGATGCCACCACGGTCGGCGCGTCGGTCACGGCCGGGGGCAATCGCCTGATCGGCAACGGCCCGGCGCCGGTGCAGCTCCTCGACGAGGATCGCGCGGCCATCTTCACGCATCCCGACGAGACGAAGACCAGCCTCGGTCTCTTCACGCTCTCGGCCCGTCATACCCTCCGCCCCGATTTCCTGGTCGACCTCATCGTCTCGTATCGGCCCGCCACGGTGCGCACGCTGAACGGCGACGACACCGCCTACGAGCCGTGCGATGACGATGATGTTGACCACCTGTTGTGTGTGGAGGGAGACGACGACCCGATTCACGACCAGTTCGGACAGGTCGTGCCCGTGCCCGCGACTGCCTACGACGGGACCGGCAACACATCGAGGACGAGCTCGCAGGGCTGGGGCACCGGTCTGCAGGCGACGCTGTCGAGCCCCTTCGGAACGCGTGCCAACAGCCTGATTGCCGGCGGAAGCTTCGACGGCGCGGGTTCGGACTACGAGGCGGACACCGAGCTGGCCAGGCTGGACGATACGCGAGGGGCGCAAGGCGTCGGCATTTTCGACGGGGACGCGTCGGTTCGCCTGAAGACCACCGTGCGCAACGCCGGCCTCTATGCGGCGGACTTCTTCAGCGTCACACCCCGCCTCACGCTGAGCGGGTCGGCGCGCCTCACCCACAGCACGGTGGAATTGAGGGATCAGATCGGCGACGACCTGAACGGCGATCACACGTTCACCAGGCTGAATCCCGCCGCGGGCGCGACGTTCCAGCTGCCTCGCGGGATCTCCGCGTACGGCAGCTACAGCGTGTCGTCCAGGGTCCCGACACCCTCGGAGCTGAGCTGCGCCGATCCCGAGGATCCTTGCCGGCTGCCGAACGCGTTCGTGGCCGATCCACCGCTCGAGCAGGTCGTGGCCGGAACGTGGGAAGGCGGCGTTCGCGGGAGGAACGCGCGCGCCAGCTGGTTTGCCTCGGTGTTCCGGACCGCGAACCAGGACGACATCATCTTCATCAGCAGCGGCGCGCTGACGAACGAAGGACATTTCGAGAACGTGGGCGACACGCTCCGGCGTGGCGTCGAGATCGGCGCCTCGGGCCAGTGGACGCCGCGGCTTGGCTGGACGGCGGCGTACACCTATCTGCGCGCGACATTCGAGACACCGCTGACCCTCAGCAGCCCGAATCACCCTGACGAGGAAGGCGGCGAAGTCGACGTCGCGGCCGGCAGCACGCTGCCCGGTGTCCCGCACCACAATTTCAAGGCCGGGATGTTCTTCGCCGACGCTCGGTGGTCGGTGGGCGCGAACCTGCTCGCCAACTCGTCGCAGTTCCTCCGTGGCGACGAGGCCAACCTGCTCGATCCGGTCGACGGCTTCGCCACAGTCGATCTCTCTGCCGGCTACGCGCTCGGCCGCGGCCTCCGGTTGTCGGCACGCCTCACCAACCTGTTCGATGCCGGGTTCGAGACCTTCGGCCTCCTCGGCGAGGCAGACGAAGTGCTGGGCGACGACTACGACGATCCGCGGTTCCTCAGCCCCGGCGCGCCTCGTGCGGCGTGGGTCGGCGTGGAGTGGACGCTGCGGTAACGGGCCTCGGGCTCCAGGCTTCGGGCTTCAGGGGCTTCGGCCTTCAGGCGATCGCAGGCTACAGGCTCATGGCTCAGGGCTCATTCATCGGGCTGAGACGCGTACCCTGACTTCCGACCGCCGTTCGCCGGCTCTGGTACTCCGTCTGCCGAGATCTCCTGCGGTGAGCCGCCAGACTCCGTCAACACTTAGTGAGATGTTGAGCCGTGAGCCATAAGCCCTGAGCCCTAAGCCAGTACAATTGGCTTCGTCCTGATGCCCAAGCCTCACGGCTTCTTCGACTACGTGCGAGCCGCCTTCAGCGCGCGGCCGATCGGCATGTTCGTGCCGCCGAACTGGGTGGGTCTCGGCGCGTTCGCGCTGCTCGGCGTGGCCAACCCTGGCTTCTGGGTGCTCGGCGCCGGGCTCGAGCTCGGCTACCTGGCGGTGCTCGCGACGAACCAGCGGTTTCAGCGTGTGGTCGACGCGGTGGATGCGAGCGGATCCGATCGGGAATGGCGCGCGAAGATCGACGGCCTCGTCGCCCGGCTCGGGGATCGGGAACGCCGGCGCTACCAGACGCTGTCGACGCGGTGCCAGACCGTGCTGGATCAACTTGCGCAGGGCGGTTCCGTGCCGCACGGCCTGCGGGAACACGACGAGGGCCTGGGTCGTCTGTTATGGATGTACCTGAGGTTGCTCGTCACGCGGCAAGCCGTGGTGAGGGTGGTCGAAGATGCCGATACTAGCCTGCGGGGCCCCAGCCTCGAACAGCGGCTCACCGATCTCGAGGCGGCCCTTGCCGCGCCGCAGGTGGGCGACGATTTGCGCAGAAGCCTGACGAGCCAGGCAGAGATTCTCCGTCAGCGAATGGCGCAGCAGACCGAGGCCCGCGGCAAGCAGGCGTATCTCGACGCGGAGCTGACGCGCATCGAAGAACAGGTGGAGCTGATTCGAGAGCAGGCGGCCCTCTCGACCGATCCGGAGCTGCTGTCGCAGCGGATCGACGAAATCGTCGCCACACTCGGAGGCACCTCGCAGTGGATTCGGGATCAACAGCAGGTGTACGGCGCGATGGAGGATCTGCTCTCGGACGCGCCGCCGGTCGCGACCGCGACGCCAGGCAGTCGCGTGCGGGAGAGCCAATGACCGGGAGCGCCGGGTCCGCGGCAGTGTCGCCCGCGACGCTTCCCCGGTGGGCGTCGGAGCTCCGCGATCTCTTTCGCTCGGGCTCGACCGCCCAGTTCCTGCTCCACGGCAACGTCTTCGACGTGGTGCCGGCGGCCGGGCGCCTCTTCTCGCTCAAGGATTTCCTCGAAGAGGTGATGTTCGCGGGCTACGACGTCGTGCTGCAGTACGACCGGAGCCGCGGCGTCCGCGCGACGCGCGGCGCGGAGGACTGGAACGACTGGCTCGAGCAGGCGCTCGGTCCGGATGGCGCGGGCGGGAAGGCGCTGACGCTGGCGCGCGAGCCTGGCTCCGCGCTCGAGCTCGTGGACCGCTATCTGCTGCGCTGCCTGAACCTGCAGGCGGTGGCCAAGCCGGGCAGCAAGACGCCGCGCAAGATCGCGGTCGTCATCGACTTCGCGCAGTTCGTCGTGCCTCGCGGCGACGCCGTGCAGCTCGGCGGTCCGTTCAGCGCGAACGTCGTCAAGGCGCTTGGCTGGGCCAACGATACTTCCATCCTTCAGTCGAACATCGTCACCGTGTTCATCAGCGAGGCGCTGCACGACCTGAACGAGCTGGTGGTGGAGAACCCGCATGCGGTGGCCATTCATCTGCCGCTGCCTTCCGAGCCCGAGATGCTCGAGTACCTGAAGGCGCTCGAGGCCACGCAGTTTCCGGACCTGCAGTCGAAGTCCGACGTGTCGATGGACGTGCTGGCCGCCCGTCTGACCGGCTTGAGCCGCGTGGGCGCCCGCACGGCGGTGTCGCTGGCCCTGGGAGGACCGGCCGCGTCGGGGAGCGAACCGAAGCGGATCACCAACGCGTGGCTCACCGAGATCAAGAAGAAGACGATCGAACGCGAGTGCCAGGGCCTGCTGGAGTTCATCGAGTCGCCGTTCACGCTCGACCACGTCGCCGGGCACGAGCCCGTCAAGGCCTGGCTGCGCGAGGATGCGAGCCTGATGCGCAAGGGCGCGCTGCGCGCCATGCCGATGGGGTACCTCATCTCGGGACGCATTGGCACCGGCAAGACGTTCATCGTGCAGTGCTGGGCCGGCGAGCTCGGCGTGCCGTGCGTGGTGTTCAAGAACTTCCGGGATCGCTGGGTCGGCGCCACCGAATCGAACCTCGAGAAGATTTTCGCCGTGCTCCACGCCATCGGCCAGGTCGTGGTGTTCGTCGACGAAGCGGATCAGATGGCCGGCAAGCGGGAGTCGTCGGACGGCGACGGCGGCCTGTCGGGCCGCGTCTACGGCATGCTCGCGAAGGAACTGTCGGAAACGCGCAACCGGGGCCGCATCATCTGGGTGTTCGCGACGTCGCGGCCGGACCTGCTCGAAGTGGATCTCAAACGACAGGGCCGGCTCGACGTGCACATTCCGCTCTTTCCGCCGCAGACGCGCGAGGAACTGCAGGCGCTGCTCGTGGCCGTGGCGAAGAAGCTGAAGCTGCCGTTGACGCCTGACGATCTGCCGGATCTCGGCGGGCACGTCGGCCTCGGGGGCAACGAGATCGAGGGCGTGCTCGTCCGCGCGCTCCGGACGTGGGAGCTGGCGGGCGAACCGAAGCGGCCGCTGAAGGAGCTGCTCGGCGAAGTGCTGCGCGAGGTGCGGCCAAGCGCGCACACGCGCAAGCTGGAGTACATGGACCTGGTGGCCGTCAAGGAGTGCACCGACACGCGGTTCCTGCCGGAGCACTTCCAGAAAATGGCGCCCGAGGAAGTGGAAGCCCGGATCGACGAGTTGCGGCGGTTCGTTTAACTGCTCGGGCTACCCGAGCGATTTACCCGAGGAGTGCCAATGTTTGCGCGCATCGGCCGGTTGGTGAGAGGGTTTCTCGGCCTGTTCATCAGCGGCATCGAGGAGCAGAACCCCGAGGCCCTGATGGAAGCGGCACGGCAGGAATTCCGCACCAAGATGACGCAGTACAACCTGGCCCTCGCCAAGATGGCCGGCGTGGCCGAGCGGCTCAAAAGCCAGGTCAAGGGAAAGGCCGTCCGCGCGCAGGAGCTGGAACGCCGCATCCTCGCCAACCACCGCGCCGGCAACATGGAGCTCGCCGGCAGCCTCGCCCGCGAGCTGCAGGAGCTCAAAGGCGACCTGACCGCCGACACCGCGGAGCTCAGCGAGACCGAGGAGGCGTACCAGGCCAACCTGCGCCAGGCGAAGCTCGCGCAGCAGGAGTTCGAGGACAAGATCCGCAAGGTCGACAAGCAGCTGTCGATGGTCAAGATCAAGGAAGCGCAGGCCGAGGCCGCGACGGCCCTGAGCGGCGTCGGCTTCAAGATCGGCGACCTCGGCGACACCATGAAGACGGTCGAAGAGATTCTCCAGAAGCGGTACGAAGTCTCGGCCGGCAAGGCGCGCGTCGCCAAAGACATGGTCAACATGGAGCAGATCCAGGAGAAGGAAAACGAGCGCAAGGCGCTCGAGCAGAACGCGCTCGCCGAGTTCCTCGCCAGCCAGGGCATCCAGACGCCGGCGGCGGCGAGCGAGGCGCCCGCGAGCGCAAAGGAGATTGGCCCCAATGGCTGAAGCCCGCTTCACCGCGGTCGGCAAGCTCGTTTCCATCGTCCTCATCGCGGGGCTCATCGCCCTCGGCGTGTACATGGTCGGGTTCCGCCCGGGCGGCGGAGGCGCGGCCGGCGATCCCGCGACGGAGGCCGGCCAGACGCCCGAGGCCGCCGAAGTGGCGGAGGTGCAGGTCGACGTCCCGAAGCTGTCGCCACCGGCGCCCTTCCAGCTGAAGGACAACATCGTCCCGATCGAGATCAGCGAGTACGCCGGTTACGCAGGCCTCATCGCCGCCAATGGCGGCCTGGAGCCGACGGAGAACTCCGTCTTCTTCAAGCAGCACGGCTTCAAGGTCAAGCTGACCGTCAGCGAGGACGAAAACTGGTCGGAGCTGAACGAAGGCAAGCTCGGCGCGTCGGTGACGACGGTCGATGTGCTGGCGGCGTATGGCCGCCAGCTGCACGCGGTGGTCCCGGTGCAGATCGGCTACTCGCGCGGCGCCGACGGGCTCGTCGTGCGCTCGGACATCAAGCGGATCAACGACCTCAAGGGCAAGATCATCGCGACCGCCCAGTTCACGGAGGTCGACTTCTTCATCCGCTACCTCGCGCAGGAGGCCGGGCTGGCGGTCAGCACGCTTGGCAGCCTCGACTCGGCAGCAAGTCCTGACCGCATCAACCTCGTGTACACCGAAGATGGCTTCGCGGCCGGCGATCTCTTTCTCGCGGAGGTCAAGTCCGGCAAGAACCGCATTGCCGGCTGCCTCACGTGGGAGCCGAAGGTGTCGGAAGTGGTCGAGGCGAGCGGCGGCAAGGCGCACGTGCTCACCACGAACCGCAACCTGCTGATCGTGGCCGATGTTCTCGTCGTCCACCGAGGCCTCGCCGAGCAGAACCCGCAGATCGTTGCGGGCCTCGTCCACGGGCTCCTCGAGGGCAACCGGATGGTGCGCGACCGCCAGGCCGAGTACCTGGATGTCGTCGGCCGCGCGTTCAAGTGGAGCCGCGACGACACCAAGGCCGAGCTCGCGAGCGTCCACCTGTCGAACCTGCCGGAGAACCTCGCGTTCTTCTCAGGGGAGATAGACGAGGCGGGGAGCTTCCCCGGCATCTACCAGTCCGCCGTGTACGCCTACGGCAGCACGCTCATCAAGGACCCGGTTGATTCCGATCGGTTCATGGACCTCAAGGCGCTCCAGGCGCTCGACAAGGGCGGGCTCTTCAAAGAGCAGAAAGTGGCGATCAGCCCCATTCGCACGGCGTCCACCGGGACGCTCGAAGTCGATCCGCTGCTCAGCAAGGACATCCGTTTTCTGTTCGAGCCCAATTCGTCGGCGCTCGACGTGTCCAACCAGGAAAACATCAGGAACCTCGAGGCCATCAGGAAGCTGGTCCAGGTCAGCCCGGGCTCGACGCTGCTTCTCCGCGGGCACACGGACAACGCGCTCGTCGCGCGCTTCCGCCAGCAGGGCGGCGAAGCCTACGTCCGCACACAGGCGCTGCGCGCCGTCGAGCTGAGCAAGGAACGGGCGGCCGAGATCCGCAAGCAGCTGAACGAACGGTACAAGATCGACAACGCACGCATCGACATCGTCGGCCGCGGCTGGGAGGAGCCCGTGTCGCAGGACTCCGAGCAGAACCGGCGCGTCGAAGTGCAGTGGTTCACGCTGGAATAGCCCATGCCTCAACTCTACCGACACCTCTCGCGGCGCTTCGCGCCGGAGCGCCACGACCAGAATCTCGAGACGCGAGATGCTCAAGACGAGCCTCGCGGCTGCGGCCGGCATGCTGCTGAGCGATCGGCTGCAACTCTCTGCGCAGGGCAAACGCGTGGTCGTCGTCGGCGCGGGCTTCAGCGGCCTCACCGCCGCCTTCGAGCTGTCGAGGGCCGGCTACGACGTCACCGTCGTCGAAGCCCGCGGCCGCGTCGGCGGCCGCGTCGTGAGCTTCGGGGATCTCGTGGCGGGCAAGAACGTCGAGGGCGGAGGAGAGCTCGTCGGATCGAACCATCCCACGTGGGTGGCGTACGCCGACCGGTTCAAGCTGGAGTTCCTCGACGTGTCCGAGTCCGAGGACTTCGACTTCCCGATCATTCTGGGAGGCCGTGCCCTCAGCGCGGAGGACGCCGAAGCGCTCTGGGAGGAGCTCGACACCGTCGTGAACGTGATGAACGCGGACGCCGCCGGCGTGGCCGACGCGGATCGTCCGTGGACGACCGCCAACGCTCAAGCGCTCGATCAGCGGACGCTGGCGCAGTGGATTCAGGGACTCAAGGCGTCCGATCGCTGCAAGGTCGCTCTCGACGCCATGATGACGGCCGACAACGGCGTCAGAACCGAGTGGCAGAGCTATCTCGCCAACCTCGCGATGGTGAAAGGCCACGGGCTCGAGAAGTACTGGACCGACTCCGAGGTGTATCGTTGCCGCGGGGGCAACCAGCAGCTCGCGCGGAAGCTGCAAGAGGCCATCGGCACCTCGCGCGTGCTGCTCTCGACGCCGGTGGATGGCATCACGGTCGGCGCCTCGAACGTTCGCGTCCGCCTCGCCAACGGCAAGACGCTCGAGGCAGACGATGTGATCCTGACGGTGCCGCCGTCGGCGTGGAACAAGATCGGGTTCGAGCCGCCGCTGCCGCCCGTTCTCACGCCGCAGATGGGCAGCAACGTCAAGGGCCTCATTGCCCTGCAGGGAACGGTTCTGGGAGCGCGCGGAGATCGCGCCCGATCTGCTGTCGGATGGCCCGGTCAACCTGACATGGGATGCGACCGACGGTCAGCGAGGCCCCGGAGCAGCGATGGTGGCCTTCTCGGGCGGCCCCGACGTCGACACGATCCGCGCGTGGCCGGCAGCGCTCCGGTTCGAGAACTACCTGACCGAGCTCTCCAAGGTGTACACGGGCATCCGGGCGAGCTTCGTGCGCGGCCGCTTCATGGACTGGCCCTCCGATGTCTGGGCGCGCGCGTCGTACTCCTTCCCGGCGCCAGGCCAGGTCACCTCGCTCGGCCCGATGCTGTGGCCCGAGAAGACACGGCTGCACTTCGCCGGCGAGTACACGAGCTACGCGTTCATGGGCTTCATGGAGGGCGCGCTGCACAGCGGTGCGCTCGTGGCCCGCCGCATCGCCCAGCGCGACGGGGTCAAGGTCGCGTAGCGTGGCCATCAGCCGTTCGGCGCGCATCGTGTTCGCTCTCGCAGCGGTGGTGGTCTGGGTGGCCTTCATTGCCCAGTTCGCACCCGGCCCGGCCGAGCGGGCGGCGGCCGACGCCGAGGCCGGGCGCTCCAGATCCGAGCGCCGCATCGAGCGCATCGCCGACGACCTCACGCCGTCGGAAGTGCTCCCCGCGACCAAGGACGGGATCGCCGCGCTGGTCCTGATGGACGTGTCGGGCAGCATGGCCGATCCGGTTCAGAAGGGCGGCCCGCCCAAGATCGAGATCGCCAAGCGGTCGGCCCTCGCCCTGATCAAGCAGTTTGCGACCTACGCCAGCGCGCATCCGGAGGAGCCGGTGCTCGTCGGCCTCTACGAGTTCAGCAACTCGAGCGGCGACGACACACGCGAGATCATCGGCTTGTCGCCGGCGGAGCCGCGGCAGGCCGAAGCGGCCCTGGCCGGGCTGCGCGCGCGCGGCGGCACGCCGATCGGCGATGCCGTGGTCGTGGGCAAGCGCGTCCTCGACCGCTCGGGCCTGACGAAGCGGCACCTGCTCGTCGTCACCGACGGCGAGAACACGGACGGTCACGAGCCCGAGGACGTCATGGCCGCGCTGGCGAGACGGCCTCCCGAAGAGCGCCCGTCGGTGTACTTCGTCGCGTTCGATATCGCGGCGAGCCGGTTCGACAGCGTCCGTGACGCCGGGGGGCTCGTGCTGGCCGCGGGCAACGAGCAGGAGCTGAACGACACGCTGAGCTCGCTCCTGACCGGCAAGATTCTCGTCGAAGAACGATAATAGGCTTCGGCCTTCAGCCTCCGGGCTTCTGGGGCTCCAGGCGTCAGACTCCAGGCTCCAGGCTTCGGCTGAGACTCGTGCCCAATATTCTCTCGAGCGCTTGCGAACCCGCCTTCCGCCGCTTCGCCCTCTCCAGCGTCGTCGTCGGCTTCGACTACGACGGCACGCTCGCGCCGATCGCTGAAACTCCCGATCAGGCCCGCATGCGGCCGTCCACGCGCCGGCTCCTCACTGCCGTTGCCCGCCGCTATCCCTGTGTCGTCATCTCCGGCCGAAGCCGCGCCGATCTTGCCGCACGAATCGGATCGGTGCCCGTGCGGCACCTTTCCGGAAACCATGGGATGGAGCCTTGGGGCGAACGTCCCGAGAGTACGCGTCCCGGGTCGCGCGCTGGGCGCGCACGCTCAGGGACGCGCTGGCCGGCCATGCCGGCGTGTTCGTCGAACAGAAGACGTATTCCCTGACCGTCCACTACCGGAAGTCCCGCGACAAGTCGCGCGTGATCCGGGAGGTTCACGCGGCGGTGGATGCGCTTCGCGGCACGAGGGTCGTCGCCGGCAGCCAGGCCGTGAACGTCGTGCCGGCGGGTGCGCCAAACAAGGGCGTGGCGCTCCGGCGGGTGCAGCGCCTGCTCGGTTGTGACCTCGCGATCTTCGTTGGAGACGATGACACCGACGAGGACGCATTTGGCGCGCTGCCGCCGAACCGCCTGCTGGCGGTCCACGTCGGAACGCGCGGCACGACGCTCGCGCCCTTCTGCCTCCCGAATCAGCTCGCCATCGACGTCTTCCTCGAGGCGCTGCTGACCTCAGGCGCGGCGGGTCCAGAGGACCCGCCCTACACAGTGCGGCGCGATGTCGCCGTAGGGCGGGTCCTTTTGGACCCGCCGCACGAACGTGAGCGACTGGTACAAGGACGCGGTCATCTATTCGCTGCACGTGGGCACCTTCCACGACGGGGATGGCGACGGCGTTGGCGACTTCAACGGGCTGACTCGAGAAGCTCGGCTACCTCGAGCGGCTGGGCGTGACGTGCGTGTGGCTCCTGCCGTTCTACGACTCGCCGCTCAGGGACGGCGGATACGACATCGCGGACTATCGCGTCGTGAACCGGCGCTATGGCACGCTCGAAGACTGCCGGCGCTTCGTCGCGGCGGCCCACGAGCGCGGCATCAAAGTGATCACCGAACTGGTGATCAACCACACCTCCGACGAGCACCAGTGGTTTCAGGCCGCGCGCCGCGCGCCGGCCGGCTCGGCCGAGCGCGACTTCTACGTGTGGAGCGAGACCGCCGACCGCTATCCGGATGCGCGCGTGATCTTTCATCACGCCGAGACCAGCAACTGGACCTGGGACCCCGAGGCCCGTGCGTTCTACTGGCACCGCTTCTTCAGCCACCAGCCGGATCTGAATTTCGACAACCCGCGCGTACAGGACGCCGTGCTCGACGTCATGCGCTTCTGGCTCGATCTGGGTGTGGACGGCCTGCGGCTCGACGCGATCCCGCATCTCTTCGAGCGCGAGGGCACGACCTGCGACAACCTTCCGGAGACGCATGCGTTCATCAAGCGGCTCAGGGCAGCGATCGACGAGGCCTACGAGGATCGGATCCTCATCGCGGAGGCCAACCAGCCGCTCGACGTCATCCGGTCGTACTTCGGCGACGGCGACGAGTGCCAGATGGCGTTCCACTTCCCCCTGGTGCACCGGCTGTTCCTGGCGCTCGCCCGTCAGGATGCGCGCCCGATTGTGGAGGTGGTCACGGCCGCGTCGAATCTGCCCGCCGGCGCGCAATGGGCGACCTTCCTCCGGAACCACGACGAGCTGTCGTTCTCCAGCGTCGAGGACCCGGATCTCGAGCAGCTTCTCGACGAGTACGGGCCTGAGCCGGGCATGCGGCTCATCAGCGGCGTGCGGCGCCGGCTCTCGCCGCTCCTGGGCCGCAATCTCGCGCGCGTGGAGCTCGCGTTCGCGCTGCTCTTCTCGCTGCCAGGCTCGCCCGTCATCTACTACGGCGACGAGCTTGGCATGGGCGACGATATCGGGCTGCCGGATCGGGATGGCCTGCGGCTGCCGATGCGATGGCAGGACGTTGAACGACAGGAGCTTCGGCCGGTCCTGGACATTGCTGACAGGGGCGACGGCGCGGAGTCGTTGCTGTCAGTGATCAAGCGGATGATCGCCACGCGGCGTCAACATCCCGCGTTCGGGCGCGGTTCGGTCGCGTTCATCGACGCTGGCAACCCGCGTATCCTTGCGCTCACCAGGCAGCACGAGCACGAGGAGATCCTGGTGCTGGCCAACCTGGGCATCGACGACTCAGTCAGTCGACATCGAGACGCTCGGCATCGAGGTGGATCTCGATCCCTTCGAATGGACGTGGCTCTTCAGGGAAGTTTGAACTTAGAAGTGAGAACTACGAAGGACACTGCACCCTCACGGGGAGCCCGAAGTCAGTTGCGACGGGACGGGAGAGGTCGGCTCCGGTGGAGTCGTCCTGGGCCGACTCATTCCGTGACCGGAAGGTGGGCGTCGCGATTCCGCGCGGCGACTTCGTTCTCCGCGATCCAGAACGCGTGGGTAACCCGTGTCGGTGCATGCCGTGAGTGGCCCGCGATGGATGAGCCCGATAGTCGCCGCGTGACCGATAGAGTACGAGCGACGGCCAGCTTCCCGGCGCAGGACGCCGACGCCGGAGCCGGCCTCTCCCGTCCCGTCGCAAGGTCGCTTTGATCCGCAGCGTGTTTCGAGGACTGAATGAGCATCGATCTGGACGGCTACTTCGAACGCATCGGATACCAGGGCCCGCGTGAGCCGACGCTGGACGTCCTGAACGCCATCTCGCTCGCGCACACGAGCTCGATTCCGTTCGAGAACCTCGACGTCCTGCTCGAGCGGCCGATTGCGCTCGATCCGGCGTCGCTCTTCGACAAGCTCGTGCGCCAGCGGCGGGGCGGGTACTGCTTCGAGCAGAACGGGCTGCTCCTGCTCGTGCTCGAGGCGCTCGGCTTCAAGGCCGTGCCGATCAGCGCCCGGGTGCGCTGGCAGCAGCCGCGCAGCGTGACGCCGGCGCGGACGCATCTGTTCCTCCGCGTGGAGATCGGGGGGGAATCCTGGCTCGCGGATGTGGGGATCGGCGGGCTCTCGCTCACCTCGGCGATCCGCCTGAATACCGTCGAGCCGCAGCAAACCCCGCACGACACCCGCCGCATCGTCCGCGAGGGCGGCTTGCTCTACCATCAGGTCCGCTTCGGCCAGCAGTGGTCCGACATCAACGAGTTCACGCTCGAGGAGATGCCGCCCATCGATCGCGTGCTCGCCAACTGGTACACCAGCGCGCACCCGGAGTCGCACTTCAAGAACCGGCTCGTCGCAGCGCTGGCGGTGCCGGATGGCCGTCGGTACACGCTGCTCAACAACGAGCTCACGATCCGCAAGGCTGATGGGTCGAGCGACGTGCGCCGGATCGCCTCCGCAGAGGAGCTGCTCCGCGTGCTCGAGGAGTACTTCGGCCTGAAGATGCCGGCTGGAACCCGCTTTGGCCCTAGCGGACTCTAGCGGGAAGTTCGAACTTGGAAGTGAGAAGTAAGAAGGACAGAGATGCTGCAGCGAATACGGGACGGACGGACCGACCTGGTTTTCGACCACGTCGCCCAGGGGCATGCGGCGACTTCGGCGGATGAGCATGGCACGCGACTCATCGAGTGGTGTGCGTACTACGGCGATGTGAGCGCGATCCGGTATCTCCTCGCGAACGGCGAGTCGCTCGCCTCGCTCGGCGAGAACCTCGACCTGAACGGCGCGGCGTTCCATGGACACTGGCAGCTGTGCCAGTTCCTCGTCGAGCGCGGCGCCGACGTCAACCACCCGATGCCCGACACCGGAGAGACGCCGCTCCACACGGCGCTCTGCAAGGCCAACCGGCCCATCTACGACCACGTCGTCGAGATCCTGCTCGCGGGTGGCGCGAATCCAAACAGCGCGACGAGGACCGGGGTCGAGACGGGTGGCTTCATGCGCGACGTGCGGACGAAGGGCGAAACGCCGCTGCATCGGGCTGCGGCGTTCGGCACCGAGAGGGCCGTCGATCTACTGCCTGGGCGCGGGCGCCGATCGGGAGGCGAAGGACATGAACGGAGACACGCCCCTCAGTTGGGCGAGCTGGCACCTGCGACCGGCGTCGATTCTCCGCAAGCTCTGCTACGGGCAGTTCTCGATCCATCCCGGCAACAAGTCCACGTATGACCATGGGGCGGGGTGGTGATCGCAGTCAGTGTCCTTCGCAGTTCTAAGTTCTGACTTCGAAGGTCCCGTGAGGGCGTTCGGGCCGAGGGGTGCCGTCTTCGGCTCGGCGTGACCCCTCGCCCCGGTCGCCAACGGTGTCCTTCGTAGTTCTAAGTTTTAACTTCGAAGTTCCCCTCAAGGTTTTACGCCCTCAGGCAGAAACAGTTCGTTGACCTTGTTCTCTGCGATCGCCTGAGGCGTGCCAGCGTTCCAACTCGGAATCGCCCGCTTGTCCGGCGGGTAGAGCGACTCCATCGGCGGCCAGACCTTGTCCACGCGCTCGTTGAAGAGATCGCCGATCAGGAGATCGGTGACCGTGCCGCGCAGGTGCGGGTAGTTGCGGATGAAGTTGCCGAAGCTGAAACCGTCGTAGACTCGCAGACCAGCGGCGCATGCGGTCCACGCCGTCGTTGAACGCCGGACCCCAGTGTCCGAGCTGGGCGGCGGACAGGTCGTTCTTGTCGAAGCCCTCGTGAATCGCGTCCGCCGCCAGCTCGCCGGACTTGAGCGCGAGGAGCACGCCCGACGAGTAGAGCGGATCGAGAAAGCCGTACGCGTCGCCGACGAGCACCCACCCGTCGCCCGCGACCTTCGTCGCCCGG
>CAVRVW010000005.1:0-56660 GCA_963724695.1 uncultured Acidobacteriota bacterium
TCCTGGCCTTCGGCAGGTCCGCCGGGTTCCCCAGCGGCGCACCGCTGTCGGCCCACTTCGCGATCTTGGCGATCTCTTCGGCGCTGAGCGACGGATCGTCCTGGAACTTCTGGATGCCGATGTTCTTCTCCATGTACCAGGGCGGCATCACGCCGGCGCGGGGGCCAATCCCGGTGCGCTGCTTGATGGACCGCGCCCAGGGCCGAACCTCCTCGTAGGAGGTCAGCGGCATCGGGCCCGCGCCGTCGGCGCGGTGGCAGTTCTCGCAGCTGCGCTGCAGGATGGGCGCGATGTCTTTCGCGTAAGTGACGTCGCTCGTCTGCGCCTGGGCCATCCCCGACATCGGACCGGCAAGGGCGACGACTGCGGCAGCGGCGACGGCCAGCGTTGCTAACTTCATCAGTTCCTCCAGCGGCGTGGGTTGGGTGTCGGCAAACTGCTGAACCGACAGGCCTCTATAGCCTATCGAATTGTCGGTCCACGGGCGGCGATATTTAGGTGACAATTTGACACGGAGCGGCAGCTAAACCGTTCTTGGCATTGGAGTTGACTCTTGCCGAGCTGACTAGGAGGTCGGCTCGAGACGCAGCAGGACGCCGGCATCCTCGTCCGTCAGGAGGTACAGCAAGCCATCGGGCCCCTGGCGGACCTCGCGGATGCGCTGCCTGAGCTCCATCAACATCGGCTCCCGCCGGATTTCTTCCATCTTCTCGTTGAACACGATCCGCTGCAGGTGTCCTGTGCCGGGAATGCCGCCCTGGCGCAGGGAGCCCACGAACACGTTGCGCTTCCAGGACGGGAAACGATCGCCGGTGTAGACGGCCATTCCGGCAGTGGCGATCTGCGGCAGCCAGACCACGAGCGGCGACTCCACGCCCTCGCGCGTCGGGTGCTCCGAAATGCGCGGGCCTGGATACTCCCGACCGAAGCTCAACGTCGGCCAGCCGTAGTTACGGCCGCGCACGATGACATTGATCTCGTCGCCGCCGTTCGGCCCGTTCTCGTGGTTCCAGAGATCACCGGTCTCCGGGTGGACGATGAGGCCGAGCGTATTGCGGTGGCCGAGGGTATAGATCTCGGGCCGGTAGCCAGGGCTGCCGACGAAGGGGTTGTCGCCAGGTACGGAGCCATCGTCATTGAGGCGCAGGATCTTGCCGCGAAGGCTTCCCGGGTCCTGAGACGTGCTGCCGGTATTGCCGCCGGTCGACATGTACACCTTGCCGTCCCGCCCGAAGGCGACGCGGCCGTTCAGCCCGTTGGTGCCTTCGAACGCGGGCGTGGCGACGATGAGGTCGCGCACGTCCAGGAGCGCGCCGCCTTCGAGGCGTCCTCGTGCGAGCGCCGGAGCGCCCTTGGTGCCTTCGACCGCCTTCGTGTAGGTCAGATAGACGAGGTGGTTCTCGGCAAACCGTGGGTGAAGGGCGACGTCCATCAGCCCGCCGTTGCCGTCCGTCCTGACCGTCGGCACGCCTGAAATCGGCTGCGGGTCGAGCACGCCGTTTCGGACGATCCGCAGGCGGCCCGGCCGCTCGGTGACGAGCATGCTGCCATCGGGCAGGAACGCAATCGCCCACGGATGCGAGAGCCCCTGGGTGACGATGCTGACGCGGAGCTTGTGCTGCTCGTGGGTGTCGAACACCCAGGGCCCCGGGCCCAGCGGGGGAATCTGCATGCCGACGGGCGGCGGCTGCTGCGCCTGCGTGAGGGCGGCCAAGCTGAGCAAGCACGCTGCGAAATACCCGGAGCTTCTGATTCTCATCGCCGGTTCCTCGCCAACGAAGGGTATATCACGGACCTGGCGGTGTTATTCTCCCCCTCGACAAGGAGCCTGCTGACATGTCCAACGAACGCCCGACGCTCCCGCCGGAAGCCGTGGACCTTTACACCCGCTACGTCCACGGCGAGGTCACGCGCCGCAATTTCCTGCACGGCCTGAAGAAGTTCAGCGTGCTCGGACTGACGGCTGGCGCGCTCGCCGACGCGTTGATGCCGAACTACGCGCTCGGGCAACAAGTGCCGAAGAGCGATGAGCGCATCAAGGCGAGCTACGAGACCGTTCCGTCTCCGCAGGGGAACGGCAGCATCAAGGGGTACTTCGTGCGCCCGGTGAGCGCGGATACGCGGGACGCCACGCCGGCCAAGCTGCCGGGCATCCTGGTCGTTCACGAGAATCGAGGCCTGAACCCGCACATCGAGGACATCGCGCGGCGGCTGGCCCTGGCGAACTTCAATGCCTTCGCGCCCGACGCGCTGACCTCGGTGGGCGGCTACCCTGGCGACGACTACAAGGGCGGGCAGATGTTCGCGAAGGTCGACAACGCCAAGAAGCTCGAAGACTTCGTCGCGGCGGCGCTCTGGCTCAAGGCGCGTCCGGACGGCAACGGCAAGATTGGCGTGACCGGCTTCTGCTATGGGGGCGGCATCTCGAACACGCTGGCCGTGCGGATGGGCGCCGACCTGGCGGCTGCAGTGCCGTTCTATGGCGGCGCTCCGCCCGCGGCGGAGGTGCCGAAGATCAAGGCGGCCATCCTCGTGCAACACGGCGCGCTCGACACACGACTCGTGGAGGCATGGCCGGCGTACGAAGCGGCGCTCAAGGCCGCCAAGGTGCCCTACGAGGGGCACATCTATCCCGCCGCCGTCCACGGTTTCAACAACGACGCGACGCCCGAGCGCTTCAACAAGGCGGCGGCCGACGAGGCCTGGCAGCGGACGATCGCCTGGTTCAACAAGTACGTGAGGGGATGAACCCGATGCACTCCGCCCGCCGCCGCGCGCTTCCGGTGTTCGCGGCGCTCGTTCTCGCCTCGGCCTCGTGCACGAACAGCGGCACGGAGCCAGCAGCGACGTCGGTCACCGCGTTCGAAGGAGCCCGCGTGATTGTGGGCGACGGCACGGAGATCGACAACGCGACAATCCTGATTGACGGTCCGCGCATCGTCCAGGTGGGCCGTGGAGCCGACGTGACGGTACCGGCAGGCGCACGGCGCGTGAGCCTGACCGGGAAGACCGTCATGCCCGCCATCGTGGACACGCACACCCACTTGAGCCAGACGCGCGAAGCGCTGACCGACGACCTCCGCCGACGCGCATACTTCGGCGTCGGCGCCGCCATGAGCCTCGGCCAGGATCGGGGCGAGCTGCCGTTCCAGATGCGGGCCGAATCGCTTCCCGGCGCGGCGCTCTATCGCACGGCGGGCCGCGGGATCACGATGCCTGAGCCCGGCCGCACGGATGCGCCGTACTGGATCAGCAGCGAGGCGGAAGGACGCAAGGCCATCCAGGAGCTCGCGGCCCAGAAGGTGGACTTCGTCAAGATCTGGGTGGACGATCGCAACGGACGGTACAAGAAGCTGACGCCGGATCTCTACGGTCCGATCATCGACGAAGCGCACAAGAACGGCCTCCGCGTCACCGCGCACATCTTTTCGCTCGAGGACGCGAAAGGACTGCTGCGCGCAGGCGTCGACGCATTCGCTCACGGCATCCGCGATCGTGACGTGGACGACGAGGTGATGGGGCTGTTCAAGGAACGCCCGGACGTCGTGGTGGTACCGAACCTGCCCGACCGCGGCGTCGCCACGGATCTCAGCTGGCTCCGCGGCAGCGTGCCGGCCGCGGACTTGGCCAAGCTGCAGGAGGCGGCGGTGGATCGTCCCGAGGCGCAGAAGGCGTTCGGCATCCAGGCGCGCAACCTCGCGAGGCTGAGCGCGGCAGGCGTGCGCATCGCGCTCGGCACCGACGGCAATACGCCCTGGGGCCCGCACCTGGAAATGGCGGACATGGTCTCGGCCGGCATGACGCCGGCGCAGGTGATCGCCGCCTCGACGAGCCAGGCCGCGCAGCTCATGCGCCTGGCCGATGCCGGCACGCTCTCCGGGGGCAAGAGCGCGGACTTCATCGTCCTCGACGCCAACCCGCTCGAGGACATCGCCAACACGAGGCGGATCGCCGCAGTCTATCTGCGTGGCGACGAGATCGATCGCGCCGGCTACCGATCGACGATCGCGGCGACACCCTAGAGCACCAAGAAGCCCGCACGAGCGCACGAAGACTGGATCGGTATTTTTCGTGTTTTCGTGTCTTCGTGGCCCTGACTTCTTCGTGGTCTTGACCCGTTGCCTCGCGCGCATACGTCGCCTTGACATTCTAGGTGAGCGGGCGTAGCCTCCACCTAGAATGTCTACCGAAGACCGGATCGAGCTGCTTCAGGGCACGCTCGACCTCCTCATCCTGCGCACCCTCCAGGGCGGCCCGGCCCACGGCCACGCCATCGCGAAGGTGATCGAACGGACCTCAGAAGACGTCCTGCAGGTCGAGCAGGGCTCCCTGTATCCCGCGCTGCACCGCCTCATCAAGCGCGGCTGGATCACGTTCGGCGAGGGGGCGTCGGAGAACAACCGGAGAGCGAAGTTCTACCGGCTGACGGCGAAAGGCAAGAGACAGCTGGCCGTCGAGACCTCCAAGTGGGAGAAGCTGGCACGGGCGATCGCCAGGGTATTGAGGCCGGCATGACGAACCATCCTCTCTCGGACCTGGACGGCGACATCCGCGAACACATTGCCCGCGACATCGAGGAGAACATCGACAAGGGCATGACGCCGGAGGCGGCGCAGTCCGCCGCCCTGAAGAAGTTCGGCAACGTGACCATCGTGCAGGAGAATGCGCGCGCCGTCTGGATTCCCGTCTGGGCCGATCAGTGCCGCCAGGACATCCGCTACGGGCTTCGCATGCTCGCGCGCCATCCAACATTCAGCAGCATCAGCATCCTCACCCTTGCCCTGGGCATCGGGCTGACAACGGCCGTTTTCAGCATCGTGAACGCGGTCCTGCTTCGGCCCCTGCCGTACGCGGCCGCTGAGCGCATCGTGCTGGTCCGCGAGACGTTGCGCGAGCGGCTGGGGTCCGCCTCGGCCGGCCACTTTCACGACTGGACCGAGCAGGCAGTCGTGTTCGAGACGACGGCGGCCGGGCAGCCCGCGACATACAACCTGGGCGCCGATACCGGAGAGCCCGAACGTATCAGCGGCATGCGTGTGACCCCTGGCTATTTCCAGGTGGCGTACGCGCCGCCCGTTCTCGGACGCTATTTCACGAACGAGGATGTTGCCTCCGGCGCCCGCCTGGTCGTCCTGGGTCATGGCCTGTGGCGAGGACGATTCGGCGCGAGAACCGTCCGTTGTCGGCCGGGAGATCCGGCTGAACGGCGAGCCGTTCGTCGTGCTCGGGGTCGCGCCGGCGGAGTACGCCCTGACCGATCCCGCGCGTGCATCCGTCGTCGGGGGGTTCAGCTCGCAACTCTGGACCCCCCTGGTCTTCTCTCCAGCGCAGCGGGCGAACTACGGCAACCACGGTTTCGGCGTGTTGGCCAGACTCAAACCAGGCGTCACGTTCACGGAAGCCCAGGCCGATCTCGAACGCGTCACGCGCGGCATTTCCGAGCGCAACCCCCGGGAAACGGAATCACGGGGAGTCCGGATTCAACCGTTGCAAGATGCCCTGTCAGGCGATGTTCGTGTGCAGCTCTTCGTCCTTCTTACGGCCGTCGGGTGCGTCCTGTTGATTGCCTGCGTCAATATCGCAAGCCTGTTGCTGGCACGAGCCCGGACCCGGCGCCGGGAGTTCGCGGTTCGGGCCTCACTTGGCGGCGGACGGCCGCGGATCGTCCGGCAGCTTCTGACCGAGAGCCTGATGCTGGCGCTCGCCGGGGGCACTGCGGGGATCGCTGTCGCCTACGCCACCATCGACTACTTCATCAACCGCGGCCCGGCCAACGTGCCGCGTCTGCGCGAAGCCGGGTTGGAACCCGAGGTGCTGCTCTTCTCCCTGGCAGTCACCGTGGCCGCCGCGATCGCCTTTGGATTGGCACCGGCGCTTCGCGCGGTCCCGACCGATCTGCAATCCTCGCTGCGGGACGGTGGAAAGAGCTCGCTGTCGTCGATGTCCGGCGATCGGCTGCGCAACGCGTTGATTGTGTCGCAGGTCGCCCTGACGGTCGTCTTGCTCGTAGGCACGGGGCTGCTGTTCCGCAGTGCTCAGAAACTGCGTGAAGTCCCGCTCGGCTTCGAAACGCACGACGTCCTCACCGCCCGCCTCTCGCTGCCCGCCGCGCGGTACCGTGAGGGCTCCCTCGTCTCCGAAGCCTACGGGCGAATGCTGGATGAACTGCGGGCCGAGCGAGGTGTCGGGCGCGCAGGCGCGTCCACGAGTATCCCCTGGGCGGCGGCAATGTAGAGGCCGCGCTCGCGGTTGAGGGAAGGGCCGTCCCGCCTGGAGCCATGCCCAGTCCGCTTTTCCGGCTCGTGACGGAGGACTACTTCGAGGCCGTCGGCATGACGACCGTCCGCGGACGCTCGCTGGAGCCGTCCGACATGCTCCGGGGCGCCCCGCAGGTGGCCGTGATCAACCAGCGGCTGGCCGAGACGCTGTGGCCCGGCGAGAGCCCGATTGGCAGGCGCGTGTCGGGGTGGGCTGCCACCCCGGAACCTGAATGGCGTGAGGTCGTCGGCGTGGTCGCCGACGTCAGAAGCCTTGGCCAGGCCACGCCCGTTCCATTGGAGATCTTCCTCCCTTACACACAGGCGCCTTCCGGCTCCTGGGATGTTTACCAGCGCAGCATGGTCCTCGTCGTGCGTACGAGCAACGATTGGCCAGACGGGTATGTGCCCGTCATGCGGCGGGCCGTGTCGCGGATCGATTCATCGATTCCGCTCTACGACGTGAGAACGCTGGACCGCACCTTTGTCGATCTCACCGCAACCCGCCGCTTCTACCTGCGCCTCGTCCTGCTCCTGGCATCGGTCGGACTCGGGCTCGCAACGCTCGGCATCTACGGCGTCATTGCCTACTTCGTGACCGAGCGCACCCCGGAAATCGGCCTCCGCATGGCCCTCGGCGCCGAGCGGGTTGGGGTTGTCAGGATGGTGCTCGGCCACAGCCTGAAGATCGCGCTGGCGGGCATCCTCATCGGGCTGGCGGCGGCCCTGGCGCTGACACGCGCCATGACGGGACTTCTCTATGACGTAGGTCCCACCGATCTACAGACATTCGTGTCGGTGGCGGTGCTGCTCGTCGCCACGAGCCTTGCCGCGTCGTGGCTCCCGGCGATGAGAGCGGCGAGCGTCGACCCACTCGTCGCGCTCAAATGCGAGTAGCTCGTTCGCGCCGTGCCGTCAGCATCACCTGCGGATCCGCGAGAAGAACTGGTCTTCTTCGTGTTTTCGTGTCTTCGTGGCCCTGACTTCTTCGTGGTCTAAAACCGATACCGCAGCCCGAAGCTCGGGAGCAGCGGCAGCCGTTCGCTGCGCACTTCGGTGAGCTTCGGCCGGTCGGACTCCGGATCGTAGACCGAGCTCCACCTCCAGCTCGCTCGCGTTGTCCCGGTTGAGCAGGTTGATGACCTCGAAGTAGAACTGCCAGCGGCTGTTCGCCCAGCGCGGCCGGAAGGTCACGCGCGGCGTCGACGCGCGCGAAGATCGGAAGGCGGGCCGTGTTGAAGTTCGACGTGTCGCCGTAGTCGGCCGACCAGACGAGGAGCCCGAGGTTGTCGTAGAGCGGCACACGACGTGTGACGCCCTCGGCCGCTGCGACCGGATCCTCGACCGACGCCGGCACGACGCCCAGCGGCGGCGTATACGGAAACCCCGACTGCGCGCGGAAGGTCGTGGCGAGCTCGACGAGCCGGCTCACCCGGAACGACGAGACCACGCTCAGCGCATGGCGGCGATCGTAGTCGGCCGCGAACGTGCGACCGTAGGCCGTCGTCTCGGCACGGCCCAGCGTGTAGGAGGCCCAGCCGCTCAGCCGCGTGCCGGCCGACGTCGCGCGCTTCTCGGCGTAGAACTCGACGCCGTAGGCGCGCCCCGTGCCGATGTTCTCCGGGATGGTCGTGACTTGCGGCGCGCGCGGAATGCCGAACGCCAGTTCGTCGGGAAAGTCGTAGGTGGCGACTCGTGCGGCCACTTCCTCGGGCGTCTCGAGCCGGCCCAGCACGAGACGATCGAAGTCCTTGTAATAGCCCTCCACCCGCAGCGTCACGCCCGGATCCAGGCGCCGCTCGACCGCCGCCAGCGCCTGCCAGGCGCGCTCGCTGCGAACCGAGAGGTCGCCCGAGTCGGTCAGGTCGACGAAGTAGTCCGACTGCAGCAGCTTCTCGTAGCCGGGACTCTGCGTGAAGAGGCCGCCGGCCACGCGCACGCGCGTCCGTTCGGTGAGGTCGAACAGGGCGGCGAGGCGCGGCGACCCAATCGTCTCGCCGCTGACGCCGCTCCAGTCCAATCGCAGGCCGGGCTCGAGCCGCACGCGCGGCGAGAGGATCCACCGGTCGGTGAGCCAGGCGCCGGCGCGCACGCTGGACCGCGCCGAGTCGAGCAGCGACGGAATGCCGCCGCCGCCCTCCGCGCTCGAGCCGTTGGCCACGTCGAGCGTCGGCCGACGTCCGCCAGCTGCCACGTCGTGTCCAGGTTGTGCGTTTCGAAGCCGGCTTCGAGCAGGTGCGACGTCCCGACATTGACGCCAAACTGCTGGCGCACGGCGACATCGCGAATCGTCACCCCGCGCGTGAACGCGATCGCGCTCAGCGGCTCCGCGCCGGCGTCCGGGGCGGTTCGATCGACGCGACCCGGTCGCGAATGTCACCGAGGAAGTCGATCAGCTCCTCGATTCCGGTACCAGGAGACGAGTGGTCTTGCTGAACGCGCGCGCGCCGATGGTCGCCGAGTAGGACAGCGCAGCCAGATCGTTCTGTGTCGAGGTCAGGACGTCGACGAACTCGTCGCCCGGACTCCTCGTCGTCGAAACGCGCGTCGGTGCTTTCGCGGCTGCTCAGGGCGAACAGGCTCAACCTGTGGCCCGGCCGCACCTGGATGTCCGCGCGGGCCTGCACATCGGCGAACGATGGCAGGTCGGCGTCGACGACGCGCTCGGCGACGAGGTCGTAGTAGGTGCGGCGGCCGGTGACGAGCCACGAACTGCCGTTCGCGCCTGGCAGCTTGCCCTCGGTGACGATGTTGGCGTCGGTCAGCGACAGCGCGGCCGTGCGCGCCGAACGCCGTGGCGGGACTGCCGGGGCGGTTGTCGACGAGCAGAATCGACGACAGGCGATCGCCGTACTGCGCGCTGAAGCCGCCCGTGATGAGCTCGAAGCTGGCGATCGTCTCTGGGTTGAACGCGCTCGTCAGGCCGAAGAGGCGATAGGGATTGTGGATCTCGACACCGTCCATCATGGTGAGGTTCTGGTCCGGTCCGCCGCCGCGCACGGTCAGGCGGCTGTCGAAGTCGTTGACCGCGGCCACGCCGGGCAGCGTCTGGAGCACGCGGTAGATGTTCTCGCCCGCGCCGGCCACGCTCTGCACGACGGTCGGGGGGACGTCGATGGTCGAGGGCGCGACTTCGGGACCGGGGCCTGCGTGCCGCCGACCGACGACCACCTCGCGGATGCCCGGCAGCTTGAGCTCGAGGATCGACCGTGCGTGATCCACCAGGCGCCAGGACCACGTTCGGAATCACCGCCGGCAGCAGTCCAGGATGCTCGGCCACGACCGCATGTCGGCCCGGCGGCAGGTCCCGAAGCTCGAAGCGGCCCTCCGCGTCGGCCGTCGTCCGGCGGACGGCGCCGCCCACCGCCGCCGTGACCGTGACATCGGCGCCCGGCACGGCTGCTCCCGATGGGTCGATCACCTCCCCGGACAGGCTCGCCGTCGCGACTTGCGCGAGCGCTGGGACCGCAGCGGGCACGAGCCCGATCGCGAGACACAACATGGCCGTAGGCAGCAGCGCCGGCCGGAGCCCAACCGTGTTCACGCGCACCCTGGATCCTCCCTGTCGACCGACCCGACGGGACGGCTCGCGAGATAGGCGCTCACGGCTTCGTCGATGGTTCCGAAAAAGGTTCTCTCACCGAAGCGCTCGAAGAGCTCGAAGCGTTTGAGCTTGTCCTTGACCGGATCCTTCATCTCGGCGAAGCACAACGCGATCCCGGCGGCGTGAAGCGTGTCGTCGAGCTCGCAGACCGCGTCAGCTGCGGTGACGTCGACGCTCGTGACCGGCTCCGCCGCGACGACGAGCCAGCGGACAGGCGTCGGCGAGCTCGCAACGACATCCAGAACGCGTTCGTGGAACAACTCGGCGTTTGCGAAGAACAGCGGCGCATCCCAGCGGAACAGCACGAGGCCGGGGATCAACCGTGCCTCCGGATACCGGGTGATGTCGTGGTAGCCCTCGACGTTCTCGACGCGGCCGAGCACCGCCGAATGGGGACGCCAACCGTCCCAGAGGAACTCGATCACGGCCGCCACGATCGCGAGCGCAATCCCCGGAATGGCGCCGAGCGTGGCCACTCCGGCGAAGCAGGCCATCGAAAGCCAGAACTCCCACCGCTGGATGCGGTAGATGCGGCGCAGATCGGACACTTCGAACAGGCCGATCGCCGACGCGATGACAACGGCCGCCAACGCCGTGTGCGGCAGATCCCGGAGCAGGTTGGGCGCGAGCATCAGCAGCACTGCGATGGCGATCGCACCCACAACGCCCGTCAGCTGCGTTCTGGCGCCAGCCGCTTCGGCCACCGGTGTGCGCGAAGAGCTGCTGCTGATCGGAAAGCCCTGGAAGAATCCTGCTGCGAGGTTGGCGACGCCGAGGCCCACCATCTCCTGGTTCGGGTCGACCGGTGCGCGCAGTCGCGCCGCATACGTTCGAGAGAGCACGCTGGTGTCGGCGAACGAAACGAGAGCGACCGCGAGGCCGCCAAGGAAGACCGGCATGAGGCTGTCGATGTCGATGACCGGAAGTCTTGGCGTCGGCAACCCTTGCGGCAACGGACCGAGCACGGAGACGCCGAATCGTGTTGCGAGATCGAAGACCGCGACCGCAATCGTGGCCGCGGTCACCCCGATCAGGATGCCAGGGACACGCGGCCGGCGCTTCAGGGCCAGAATCAGGACGAGGGTGCCGACGCCGACCGCGAGCGCCGCGAGGTTCGTGCTTCCCGCAAGGATCTTCTCGACGATTCCCGACGCCTGCCTGATCGGCCCGTCCGCTGAGACAGAAAAACCGAACAGCTTCGGGATCTGGCTCAGCACCACCGTCAGCGCGATGCCGTTCATGTACCCGTAGCGTATCGGCTTCGAGAGCAGCTCGGTAATGAAGCCTAGTCGAGCCAGGCCCGCTGCGACGCACACGACTCCGGAAACGATCGCCATCGTTCCGCCCACCGCAACCGCGCGTTGCGGGTCGCCCGCCGAAAGCGGCAGCACGACCGCGAGGATGACGGCCGCAAGAGCCGAGTCCGGCCCGAGAACGATGATCCGGCTGGGGCCGAACAATGCGTACGCGAGCAAAGGCACGATCGTCGCGTAGAGGCCGTTGATCCCCGGCACGCCGGAGGCCTCCGCGTACGCGATGCCGACCGGAACGAGCATGGTCGTCATCACCAGGCCCGCTACGATGTCGTGCCGAAACCAGGAGGGCTCGTACCGACCGAGCGTGTTCAGCCCGGGAAGCCACCGCGTCCATCCGCCCTGGCGTTTTGCAGGGCGCGCGATGCGCCCACGCTCTGGCGGGGGCTCGGAGGAGGGTGATTCAGCCATGAATGCGACAGCTTCTTAGATTCTCCTCGCAAATCCGATGGCTTGTCTCAAAGGTTACGTGAGCTGTCGTCGCCAGATCAGCGTGTCTTGCGGTCCCTTGGCGGGCGCATCTCTTCGCTACGACTTGACAGACGCTCGTTCGCGATGAAACCGCTCGAGCGCGTCGTTGGCGTCGAGGATCGTGCGAAGGCTGTCGGCCACAGCGCTGATGTGCGCGCCAGGGATTGCGACATACGCCTCGTTCTCGGTGGCGCCGGTGTACACCCTGTTCCCGACACAGCCGAAGCTCGCCGCCGTCAACTGTGAGTTGATGGCCGCCGGCAGGACGGCGCAGGTGGGACGGCCCATGGCCGGCCCGACGCCCGCGACACCGGCCAACTGCGCGGCCTCGGCCAGCAGCATCAACTGGCGCGCGTTCCCGCGCACGAGCACCACGTCCGGCACGAGCGGGGTATTTCCCAACGGTGCGTAAACCGCGACCTGCATCGGTGTCGCGCGCCTCGGAATGGATGGCACTTCCTCCATCTTGATGTAGGACAGACCCACCATGGTCTGGACCAGGCCCATCAATTCCTGTTGCTCTTCCGCTGAGGTCTCGACATGGTGTGTGTGCGCGCCGATCGGACACGCCTTGTGGTCGTCGGCCACCGTGTAGAAGGTTTCGCCTTCCGCCGCCCTGCGCCAATAGTCACAACTGGCCGGTCCCGCGCTGGCGACGCGTGTGACGCCGGCGGGTGGTGTATCGACGAACGCGATCGCAATCGCCGGCGATGCAAGGTCCAAGAGAGTGGTCAGCACATCCTGTGTCATGGGGAACTCGCTCTTCGTTATGCGGAGGGACAGCAGGGGCACCCGATGCCCCCTGCAGCCGCGTCCGGTCCTGGTGCAGCATCGCCGGGTGACGCCAGAAGCGACGCCGAAGCCACGGCGCGCGGCCTCGCGGGCGGCTCCGCCGTCGCGCGCGTGCCGTCACCCCGATATCCGGTCACGATCTCGAACTGGTGCGCGTCGATGGTGGACGTGATCTCGATCGTGCGTGGTCCGACGGCGGCAAAGCGGGTGAAGGGCTGGCCGTTCAGCCGGACAGTGAGATTCGTCGGTGCGGGCAGGTTCGTCACGCGCCACCTGGTCGCCGTGCCTCGCTTGTCGGGCGCCGCGGCATAGGTCACGACGTGTAGCGTGCCCGGTCGCCCGGTCGTTCCACGCCTGCGAGACGCCGAGCGACGGGAACTCGATGCCTTCGACCGTCGGGCGCGGTGTACTTGTCCAGATGCCGGGCTTCGAAGGCGCGCGACCAGTCGCCGGGCCCGGCGATCTCGGCCGCCATCAACATGGCGCTCCCCTGGCCGCGCGGGAAGCCTTCCTTGTTGTTGAAGAACCAGCCGAACTGCTCCTGGTGCTCGCCGAAGAACCTTGGCTCGTATTCGCGCTCGGCGGCCGCACGCAGATCGCGCGTACGCCACGTCGTCGCCGAGCTCCTTGGCCATGACCAGGCCGGTGGTGTTCGCCCTGATATCGCCGGTGCCGGTCCGCCACCCCGAGGCATTCGCGGTGCCCTCGTAGAGCAGGCGCGCCGAGCTCCGGATTCTGCGGATGCATCAGGTGCGCGGTGCTGAGGCCGCCGGCGACGCTGCCGCCGAAGTGAAACTTCTCGATCGGGTCGTAGTAGCTGGTGATCGACTGCAGCTTTCCGTCGCTGCCGACCTTCATGTAGTTCTCACGCGTGTAGCCGATGAAGTTCTCGAAGGCACGATGCGTGTTCTTGCCGAACACCTTGTCGTACAGGTGCATGCCGAGCCCGCCGGCGGTGTTGCAGAACGATCCAGATCTTGGTGTTCTCGCAGTGCGGCCCTTCGGGGTGCGCACGATACTGCGCCTCGAGGCGCTCGGCGATCCGATGGGCATCCCATTGGAACGTCTCGTCGTGGTAGCCGGTGACGTTGAACGGCCGCGCCCACTTGTCGTCGCCGGAGATGTACTTGTGCGTCGCGAGCAGCAGGAGAAACCAGGCGCGGAAAAACAGATAGCCGTCGGCGCCGACCGGATCGGGCTGCAGACCCCACGGCTCGGTCCCGTTGGCGGTCCAGCCGAAGCGGTTGTACTTGCCGCGCAGGTTGGCCGGGATCTGCCCCATGATCTGCGGCGGATAGTTGGCGCGCTTCGGGTCGTCGCCGATCTGCGTGAGCCAGTCGATGGCGCCCCAGTGCGTCGGGTAGCGGCTGGCAAGTTCGTCGGCAATCCTGGTGTAGACCTCCCGCCATGCCGGCGTCTGGTCCGCCATCAGCAGCAGTCCGTACGCGGAATACGAGAGATCGAAGCGGCCGTAGCTCAGGACGACGGGCGCGGTGTATCGATCCCACCAGGGATGCGGAATGCCCGCCGCGCTCCAGTCGTCTCTCGTCGTCGCCTTCTCCCACAGGAATCGAAGCCAGCCGGCGCCGCGCGGCGTGAGCCCCGGAAACTGCGAGGCGTTGCGCAGCGACAACGGGCCCACGGGAACCGGCGTCTGCGCCGCCGTGGTTTGGGCCGCGGCATAACCGGGTAGTGCGGCCGCTCCAGCCGTGGCGGCCACGGACTTCACGAAGCCCCGACGCGAAAGCCTGCTCGTTTCAGCCACAGCTAACTCCAGGCGCTACCGCCGCGATATCCGAAGAAGCTTCAAGTATTCCACGACCGCCCGCCGTCACGGGCGTATGCGAAGATGCGGGCTACTTCTCGATCACGCGAATCGTCCCGTCGGCCTTGTTCAGCAGAAAGATCTGCCCCGCCGCGTTCGCGTCGAACCGCAGGTCCGCGCGCGCCGCTGCCGTCTTTCCCTGCGCGCGGTTCTTCTCCTGAATGATCTCGAGGAACGTGCGCGGCGCCGCGCCCGCGGCGGTCACGAAGAGCACGCGGCGGATCGGATCCTGGCCGCCCTTCGGGAGGTCGTCCGCGCTCACGTGAAACATCTCGCCGCTCGGCATGTCGCCGAAGAGCAGCCGGCCATTGAGCTGCGGGACGGTGGTGCTCCGGTAGACCACGACGCCGACGGAGGCGGACGAGTTGTTGGGGAGCAGGACCGGATCGAGCTGGCCCCATTCGACGATCGGATACGTGACCTTCGGATCGCTGCGCGGCGCCTCCGTGATCACCGCCCGCTGGCTGACGTACCGGTAGCTGCCCTCCCAGACGTTCCAGCCGAGGTTGGCGCCGGCGGTGACCGGGCTCACTTCCTCGACGATGTTCTGGCCGATGTCGGACATGTACATCGCGCCGTTCTTCGAATCCCAGCCGAAGCGCTGCGCATTGCGGATGCCGTAGGCGAAGATTTCCGGCAGGGCGTCCGCCGTCGACAGAAACGGATTCGCGGCGGGAATGCCGTACTTGCCGCCGCGGCCGTTCTTGCCGAGCGGGTCGATGCGGAAGATCTTGCCGAACGCCGAGCCGAGATTCTGCGCGAGCTTCATCGGGTCGCCGCCGCTGCCGCCGTCGGCGATGCCCATGTAGAGCAGGCCGAAGTCGGCGGTGCCTGGACGCGCCGTCGGGTTGAACGTGATCGCGCCGCCGTTGTGGTTGGCGAACGGCTGACGCAGCCGGATCAGCTCTCGCGGCGCGCCGCCGTCGTAGGCCGCCGCGCCCGGCGTCTTCGCCGTCCACTCGAGCAGCACGGTGTCGTGCGTGGTGCTCGCGTTTGGCGTCGTGAAGTCCGGCGCCGGCGTCTGGTTCGAGATGTCGGTGTAGGTGTAGAGCTTGCCGAATCCTGGCGTGCCGGCCTGGGCGAACTGCGGGTGGAGCACGAAGCTCTGCATCCCGCGCTCGCGGCCCTGCGACTGCACGGCGACGCCCCACTTCGGATCGCGGAGGTCGAGGTACGGCGTCACCGTCTTGCCATCCGCGACTCACGGTGTAGAGCAGGCCGCGCATGTCGCTGACGAACAGGCGCCGCGTGCCCGGCTCTTCGACGAGCGTCATCATGCGCGCGGGCGACGCCGTCGATGTCGGGAAGCGACGCGAACTCGCGAAGCGTGACCGTGATGACGCCCTCGTCGCGGACGATCGGCTGCGGAAAGGGATCGTTCGTCTGGCCCGCGGGCAGCGGCTGGTCGGGACCGCCCCGCCCTTGAGCTGACATGAGCGAACCACTGGACAGCACAAACGCGACAAGCGCGACAATGAATGTCGAGGCGAATCTCACAAAACGTTCTCCTTCTGAACAGGGCTTGACCTTTCAGTCCAGGCTGCGATTCAACACTGTAACAAATCCTGACGGTCGCGACCGTCCGGAGAGGACGGCGGATCATCTCAGGCAGTGGGGACTTGGAAGGCTATTGATCGGTGGCTCTGCGCCTGCGGCTCCGGCGCTGCTCGTCGTACTGGCGAACGGCCTCCTCGATGTGTCGCAGTTCCACCCGCATCGCGTTGACTTTTGCCTTTCGCTTCTCGGAATCCGGGCCAGTCTTCAAAGGCGAGGTTTCGGCAGACGAGATCGCGGCACGCAATTCGTCGGCTTGAATCTTCAGCGTTTCGTACTGTTGATAGGTGGTGGGGATCCTTATCATCGGGCCTTTCGATCGGCCCATTCTAGTCACCGTTGACTCGTCGGGAACAATGGCGCCCGCCGGAAGGCCTTGGGCGGAGAGGCGTTACCTGGACGTTACACGAAAGAATCGGGCGCTCCACGGAGCTCGCACCCGATTTCCCTCGTCCGTTTTTCAACCTCGGGGCCGCGTAAGGTGCGACCTGTGATCAGAAGCCTCGACCCGGGCGGCCGTGCGGCCGTGAACAGGGACGGGGCGGTTATGGCCTATTGCGCCACGGAGAACTGGACCTCGTTGGACTCCAGCCCGTCCGGCCCGTGTACCGTGATATCCCAGACTCCTGGCAGGTTCAGCATCACCGTCGCGGTAAATGTCGTTGGCGACTGGACAGTGATCGCGCTGCCGCTGTACGTCGTCCACACGCCAGTGGGCGCATCGAGCAGCACTGTGAGCCCGTTGGCGAAGCGTTCACCGCTTACGGTGATTGTCTGCGCGGTAGCGGTTGCTTTTGGTGTCTGTGGTGACAGAGCGGCGATGCGCGGCGCGTTGGGATTGCTGGGGTTGCTTGGTGAGGTTGGACTGTCGTCGCTCGAGCACGCCGATGCCATTCCAAGCCCGACTACGAGCACGCTCGCCGCAACCAAGTTCTTTCCTGAAAGTGTCATATTCACTCCTGACCGCCGCAGTGGCAGTTCTTGCGGCGAGGAGTGCAAGACGCCTTCCAAAGAGCCGAACCTCGACCAACCTACGCGGTCGGGCTTTCTACAGCTTGCCTTTCTGCAAGCACGTCGTTGGAGCAAGCACGAGCCAGATTCGATCAGTGCGAATCGACGCGTCGCGGAACCAGGAAGGGCGCAAAAAGAAGGAGCCGGCCCGCGGCAGGATCAGCGAAGACTTCGGCGATTGCTATTCGGGATCGCAGGCTGGGGGCGGGCGCTTGACGCCGTAGTGGTGACCGTGCCCGAATGCGTTGCGCTCGTACCCCGACATCGATGCCAACGCGTACCCGCCCTGGTCGAAGATGCTGTGCCGCAGCGCGACCACGATCCATTCGTCGGCCTGCACGCAGCGGTACTGCCGATCGGTGAACTGCGCGATGACCTCGCTGACGGCTGCGCGGCGGTCATCCACTGCCGGGTGCACGAGCACGTCCTCGATGACGCTGAGCATCATGTTCAGGTTGTCGATGATCGCGGCCGCGCGTTCGCTGCTCGCGACGAGCCCTGGCGCGATCGCGGGCGCCAGCGGCAGCTCTGTTGGATAGCCGTCGAGCGGCGCGCCCGCCGACAGCTTGCGCGACAGCCGGTCGGCGATCGTGGCGAGCGCCCGCGCCCGTGCCGCCGTGTCATTGAAGATTTCCAGCGGCTCGACCGCCGCGAGCTCGTACCAGTGGGCCGCCCAGATGAACCCCGTCAATGAGGGATATTTCAGTGTTCGTGTGGGCTCCGTTGCGGGCGGCTTGGGCGCGACAAACGATGTGTGCTTGTGATCGTACAGAATGCCCATGTCCTTGGGCGCATCGGCCAGCGTCGCGCGGCCGCCCTTGTAGCGCTGGACAGCCGCGGCGAGCGCCGCCTTTCGCTGTGAGGGTTCCAGGCTGCCAATGATCGCCAGCACGTCGCGGTGAAACCCGTGTGCCTCACGAATGATCTCCGCGGCCTGCGGCCCCAGCGCGTCAAACCCGCTGTCGGCCTCAACGTCAGGCCTGGCGAGGCTCGACAGGTCCGACGCTCGCCGCATCATGCGCCGCAAGACATCAGCTTCGCTGACGACGCCATTCCCCTTGGTGAGCGCGCCGAGGAGCACGCCTTGGGCCCGCTCGAGCGCCATCAGCATCGCGTTGAGCTCGGGCGCGAGCTGCTCGAGCGACCTCGCCGGCGGCATCGCGGTCGACCCAGGTTGGGCCGCGAGCGACATCGAGCCGGCAACGAGGCAGACGCCCAGGGTCGAAAGCCGCACAGCGGGATTGTACCCCTGCGTCTGTTCTACAATCCCGCCAGCTGCCGACTGCCTGGGGAGGAATGAGGAGGAATCATGAGCCGTGTGAACGCTCTCGCCGGTGCTGCACTCATCGCGGCCACGTGCACGGCCCTCTGGGCGCAGGCGCCGCCGACACCCGCACGGCAAGCGGCACCGAGCCCGTGGCGCTTCGCCGGCCCGCAGCCCTGCGCCGGCCCCGAGGGCGGCATCCTGCAGTGCCCTCCGGCCGCCAAGACGATCGCCATCCGTGCCGGCAGGCTGTTCGACGCCGTCTCGGGGCAGATGCTGACCAGGCAGGTCGTCCTCGTTACCGGTGAGCGCATCACTGAAGTCGGTCCTGAAGGACAGGTCAGGATCCCGGCCGGGGTGCAGGTGATCGATCTGAGCCAGTCGACCGTGCTGCCAGGGCTCGTCGACACGCACTCGCACATCTACAACAACCGCCGCCCGGACATGACCACGGAACGGTCGGCGCTCATTGCGATCAACAACGCGCAGGCCGATTTGCGGGCGGGCTTCACGGCCATGCGCGACATGGGGTCGCACGGCAACGGATACGGCGACGTCGACATCCGCAACGCCATCAACTGGGGCGACATCGACGGTCCCCGGCTGCAGGTCGCCGGACGCGGCATCGCCTGGGGCCCGAGGCCGGCTGACCCGGCGAGACCACCAAGTCCACTCGCCAGCATCGTCATCCGCTCGGCCGAGGAGGCGCGCGCCGCCGTTCAAGAGCACGTCGATCGAGGCGTGGACTGGATCAAGCTCTACCCGACCGGCGGCTACTCCTTTACTGCGACGGGCGAGGCGCAGTACGTGCTGACCTATCCCCTGCCCGTCCTGCAGGCGCTCATTGACGAAACCCATCGTCTCGGCAAGAAGGCCGCCTGCCACGCCTTTGGCGGCGACGGACTGCAGAACAGCATCACGGCCGGCTGCGACTCGGTCGAGCACGGCTACGGCTTGACGCAGCAGCAGCTCGACACGATGGTCCAGAAACGGCTCGCGTTCGATCCGACGCTCGTGCGCTACACCGAGCCGTACATGGATGACAACGACGCGAAGAACACCGGCGGCAAGTTCCGGATGATTCCCATCTTCGACAAGGCAGTGGCGATGGCCGTGGGCACCAAGGGGCTCAAGATCATGGTCGGGAGCGGCGCCGACGGATCGACGTATCCCCATGGCACGCAGACCCTCGACTTCGAGGCGCTCGTGAAGAGGTCGGGCATGACCCCGCTCCGCGCGATCCAGTCCGGCACCATCGTCAACGCCGAGGTCATGGGGTGGCACAACGACATCGGGTCGATCACCAAGGGCAAGTTCGCCGATCTCGTCGCGGTGCCTGGCGACCCGCTGGCGGACATCAGCGAGCTCAAGCGGGTCACCTTCGTCATGAAGGGCGGGAGAGTCATCCGCCGCGACTGATCGAGCGATCGCCTTAGGCAGAGGTCCTCCCTCCGAGCCGTCACTGACGCGTGAGCGTCAGTCTGTGCGCCTCTGAGAAGCACGTCACGGGCTGAACGGGGCAAGTGAAAGGCCTGACGGTTGCTGTGGCCGGGCAGTACGAGACCGAGCCCGCACAACGGCGCGGAAATCACCTTGTGCGGCCGGGCTCACCACGACCAACCCCCCAAGTTCAAATTGCGACGTACTCGTCTGGGCCGACCTGCTCCACTATCGGGTCGTCGTAATCGATGTTCACGAACGAGGAAAAGTTGAAGATCGCAGCGTCTGAACCGACCCGGACACCGGGGGGAGTGACAGTACGGGATGAACGACGCGGCGCCGAGCCCGATGTTGAAAGCCGCGCGGTCAGATGTTGGCGTGACCGATGCCTGGTAGGTCCGCACCCGGGCGACCGGGGGCAGGTCGCCGCACAGGCGGTCAGCTTCGACGGTCAGCACGTGCTGGCCGGCCAGATCCAGGAGGAGGTCGGAGGTAAGCTGCTGACTGGTATTTACAGTCGCGCGGACCCAGGACCCAAAATCGGAATCAACCGAATTCATTCCTGCCTTGGAGATTCGAACCGACAGCCGATAGTTTGACATTCGTCCGGTCACCGTCGCGCGCCCATCGAAGTCGGTTGTCGCAAACGCTCCGGAGTCGGGTCCACTCGTGATTTCGGCTCTGGCACCGGCGACCCGTCGATAGACCGTGTCATAGACTGTGAACGTGATTGAAACCTCCCGCTGAGGGTCCAGCACCGGCGCCGTTGGCGCCGTCGGCAGCACGGGCGGCTTCCCGCTGCAAGCCACAACCCCACTGATCAACGAGGCGGTCAGCACGGCTCCGACACACCCAAGCCAACCCTTACGCATCGGCTCGTGCCCGTTGGAAATGGCTATGAGACGGCGAGTCTTCCCCACGACGGTCCCCCCAGTTGCCGGCAGCGGCCGGAGACTCGTAGAATCAACGCGGCCGCCCTGCCGAGTCATGACGATCGCCTTCGGCTTTCCTGAATCGTTCTGCGCGGCATGGCCATGAAGGTCTGCTTCGGAGACTTCACGCTCGACGATGGGGCCCGGCAGCTCCGGGGCCCGCAGGGCGAGGTGCGCCTGTCGCCCAAGTCGTTCGAGCTGTTGACGTTGCTTGCCGAGCGCTGGCCGGCGGCTGTCTCCAAGGTCGATCTGCACAAGGCCATCTGGCCCGAGACCTTCGTGTCCGACGACAGCCTCGCCCGCCTGGTCACAGAAGTTCGCGCGGCGCTCGGCGACAACGCCCGGGAGCCGCGCCTCATCAGGACCGTCCACGGCTTCGGGTACGCCATGGCCTCGCCGGTCTCGCCGCAGGCGCCTGCCGCGACGGCCCCGCCGGCCGCCGCCCGGCCGGACGCGGAGTCGCAACACCCCCCGCCGCCGTCCCTCTGGCGCCGGGCCGCGCCCTGGGTGCTCGCCGCGTCGGCGCCGGCGCTCGCCGCGGTGGCCTGGCTCGCCGGGTCGGGCCCGGACGAGCCGCGGGCCGTCGCTCCGCAGTCCATCCAGTTCACGGTGGCGCCGCCAGACAACTTGGCGCTCAGCCCGAGCGCTTCGGTGCTCGCCGTAGCGCCCGACGGCAGCCGGCTCGCGTTTCTGGCCGGCACCACAGACGGCACCCGCCGTCTCTGGGTGCGTCCGCTCGACTCGCCCACGCCGTACGAGCTGGCCGGGACCGACGGGGCGCTGGGCCCGTTTTGGTCGCCCGACAGCCAGCAGATCGCGTTTTTCGCGGACAACGACCTCCGCGTCGTCAACGCGAGCGGCGGACCGGTGCAGACCATCTGCGAGGCCGGGGATGGAACGCCCGGCGGCACGTGGAGCGCCGGCGGCACACTGCTCTTCGGCGGCGGGGAGCGCGGCATCTTCAAGGTGGCGGCGTCGGGAGGGGCCCCCGTCCAGGTGACACAGGTGGATCCGGCGCGGGAGCGCGGCCATATTCTGCCGGCGTTCCTGCCGGACGGGCGCCGCTACCTGTACGTGTCGCGGCGTCTCGATTTGGCCGGCGCCGACATCCACCTTTCGTCGCTCGACGGCACCGGCAGCCGCTATTTGCTCACGGCAAGTTCGCAGGTCCACTACGTAGACCCGGGCTATCTCCTCTTCCTGAAAGACGACGCGCTATTCGCGCAGGGGTTCGACGCCGCCAGCGCAGAGCTGCGCGGCAGCGCCGTGCCGCTTCCATATGTCGTGGGCCGGAACCGGGCGACGGCGCGTGGAATGTTCTCGGCGTCGCACACGGGCGTGCTGGCGTTCCGGGCCGCACCGGCCGCCGAGTTCTCGTGGTTCGATCGCCGAGGCCTCTCGGTCGGGGTCGCCGGCATCGGCGCTGGCGACTCGGAGCCCGCACTGGCCCCCGATGGCCGGAGCCTGGCCTTCACCCGCACGAACGCCGCCACCGGGCGTCGAGGCGTGTGGACCTTCGACACCGCGACAGGCACGGGACGTCACATCGCCGCCACGTCGAACTGGAACACGACGCCCATCTGGTCGCCAGACGGCCAGCGCGTGGCCTACCGCTCGATGACATCAGGCCGATCCCGCATCATGGCCAAGGCGGTGCATGAGGCGTCGGAAGAACAGCCACTCGTCGGTGCCGCCGGCGGCCTGCCGACGGACTGGTCGACGGATGGCCGGTATCTGCTGTTTCAGGCCGACGGGACGAGCCGCTTGTCCGAGGTCTGGTGGGCCGATCTGACGGGGGCCGGAGCGCCGGCTCGGCTCTCGGGGCTGGGCGCAGAGGCTTATCACGGCCGGTTTTCACCCGATGGCCGCTGGGCCGCGTACACGTCCAACGAGTCCGGCCGCTTCGAAGTGTACGTCGTCGCCTTCCCCGGGGGCACTGACCGGGTCCAGGTCTCGGCCGAAGGCGGCGTCGAGCCGCACTGGCGGGGAGACGGCCGCGAGTTGTTCTACCTGACCACCGACGGTTCGCTGATGGCCGTGCCGCTCGAGCCGGGCCGCCCGCTGCGCGTCGGTTCGCCGGCAGCCCTCTTCCGGACCAGGGCCGATCCGTCGCAGCTGGGCATCGTGGGACGCAACCAGTACGTTGTCAGCACCGACGGGCATCGGTTCCTGATCCGCCAGCCTTCGTCGGGTGGCGCAAGTCCGCCCGTGACCGTGGTGGTCAACTGGACGGCGCTGCTGCCCGAGTAACAGCCGCGGGCGGGCCGGCTAGGGTCGTGGCTGCGGGGCCTCACCGGGCGTGAGCGCGCTGCTCCATCCAGCTCGAAGCGACCACCCGTCGATCGGTGCGGTAGGCCTCCTGATTGCGATCGAGCTCTGGCAGCGAGTACACGTAGTTGACCGTGAGGCCGGCGGAACGTTCAAGGCCCGCGTCGGACACATCGCCCAGCCAGTTGAGGCGCTCCAGCCGGGCGCCATTGCCGAGATGGAACCTGGCGACCGGATCACTGGGGTCGCCATCGCGCTTGGCGTGCAGCAGGTAGAAGGCGCACAAGGGCACGAGTGTGCGCTCGAGTTCGGCCGACTTCTCTCCGTCGTCCATCCAGCCCGGGTCCCTCATCATCTTCTCGGCAAGCACCGCCTGCGCACGGTCGCCTCGTGATGCCGTTTCGGCCACCCACGCGTGGAACCCGGGGATGGGCGACACCGTCGCGAAGGTGCTGAGCGCCGGGAACTCACGCCCGAGCGTGTCCACCACGCGCCGGATGAGGGCGTTGCCAAACGGAATGCCGCGCAGGCCGTTGTGACAGCTCGAGATCGAATAGAACATCGCGTAATCGCACGAGGTCGGATCGATGACGGGCGACGCGGGATCGAGCAAGGGCTGCACCTTGGCGCTCAGGCTCCTCGTGAACGCCATCTCCGTGAAGGCGAGGGGCTCGTTCGGAAGGCCCGGATGGAAGAAGCCGAAGCAGCGGCGATCGGCCATCAGCCTGCGGACCAGGTCGCGCCGATTCCGGATCGCGTGAACGGCCTCGTACCGGATCACGTTGTCCAGCACCACCGGAGAGGAATTCAGGTCGATGCGTCGGAACTCGAGGTTGGCGGGATCGAACTCGGCGCGCAGCAGGCGCGCCAGATATGCCTCAGCTGGCGCCCAGGCAGGGTGCTCGTTCAGCCCGCTCAGCAACTGGCGGCGCAGGTCCACCAGCGAGGCGAGCTCCAGTAGTTCCCGCGACTCCTCGCGCGGATCCGGCACGTGCCGGATCGCAGCAAAGCGCGTACCCCCCGTACGTTCAGCGTCTTCAGACTTGAAAGCCTGACGGGAGGCAGGAGGATCGTGCAGGAAGTCGCGGCCAAGGCCGACAACACTCGCCACCCCGCACTACTTAGACGTCATTTCCCTTTGGCATTCCCGCCTGGTTGGCGATAATCGGCCGCAGACAGGGCTTCTCGTGACCACCTCGCATACGAAAAATGAAATCAGGCATGGCTCCCGCGCAGAGGCTCGGCGTTGACCGAGCCCGTCCGAGTTCGGGACAAGGCGTCGTGGCGCGACACCTTGCTGAACCTGCTGAAGGCGTGGAACCGCCACCAGGTCTGGAAGATCCTGGCCGCTATCGTCGCGATGTGGATCGTCAGCGGGATAGGACTCCACTTCGCGGAACGTGACACGAATCCAGCGTTCGAGACGTTGGGCGAGTCGCTCTGGAACGTCTGGGTCACCCTCTTCAGCGGGCTCGAAATCGAGATCAACTCTCGAGTCGGGCGGTTTGCGGTTGGCGCCGTGCTTGTCGTCGGTGTCGCCCTGGCCGGTTTGTTCACGGCCAGCGTGGCATCGCTCCTGATCGAACGCGCACTAAGGAGTCGTGAAGTGCCTAATCTTGAAATGTCCGGCCATCTGGTGCTGTGCAACTGGTCGCCGCGAGCACTGGACTGGATACGCGAAGTTCACAGCGGGATCGTCACCGACAAGCGGCCGGTCGTGATCGTTCACGACACGCCCGACGAAGTCGTGCTGCCCGACAAGCTGGACGAAGCCGCCTTCAATGACGTCTATATCGTCAAGGGTGACCCGGCCAACGAAGTGATTCTCCGCCGCGCCAAGGTGGCGCAAGCCCACTCCGTCGTCATCTTGTCGGATGACCGTCAGGAACAGCACGCGGACGGAAAAACCATCGTGTGCTGCATCGCCGTCAAGAACGTGTGCGCGCAAGAGCGCCAGCCAAACATCGTGGCCGAGTGCCAGGATCCGAAATACCGGGCGCACATGCGCAAGGCGGGCGCCGATGAAGTCATCTCGGCCGCCGACTTCGGCTTGCGGCTCATGGCACGCGCCTCGCTCTTTCATGGCATGACGCGCGTGTATCAGGAGCTGCTGTCGGTCCGGCGCGACGCCAACGAGATGTACCTGGTGCCGGTGCCTGCCAAGCTTGTCGGAATGGATTTCGTCGCGGCGGCAGGCGTGTTCCTCCCCGATCGCACGAACATGAAGGCGTGCCTGCTCATCGGGCTCTACCGAGGTGAAGCCATGATGCTCAACCCTGTTGGCGGGGAGGCGGGACCGCTGCGCGAAGGCGATGAGCTCATCCTGCTGAGCCAGACCCTGCCGGATCTTTCGCGGCTGCAGCCGTCCGACGCCGCGTAGCTCCTGCACGTCGCCGACAGTTCGTATTCAGATGGAACTACGCGCGTCGGAATGGATCACCATCGCGTATTTCGCCTACTTGGCTGGCGCCGCCGCAGTTCTGCCTGGTATCGGTCGACAGCAGCGACGCTCGCGCCATCGGCACGGCGATAACGGTCGTGATCGCTGTTCTCACCTTCGCGGCGTTCGGTACGTCGGCGCGTTCGTGGCGGGACTGGATGCCGCTGGTGTACATCCTGCTCGGCTACCGGCTTCCAGCGCTCCTCGTGACCAGCACGAACCAGGCCGTTGAACGCACGCTGCTGACACTCGACCGCCGCTGGCTCGGCGAAGACGTGGCCACGATCAGCGAGCGCACGCCGCGTGCCGTGACCGAGCTGCTCGAGCTCGCATATCTCTTCTGCTATCCGATGGTCCCCATCGGCTTCGCCTGCTTGTACGTCGCCGGCATGCATGAGGAGTTCGACAGGTTCTGGACCGCGGTGCTCCTGGCGGCGTTCGGGTGCTACGGCGTGCTTCCCTGGCTCCCCACACGGCCGCCGCGTGCGATCGAAGGGGCGCCAATGCGATGGTCCGGGCCTGTCAGGCGCCTCAACGTGCGCGTCCTCGGTATCGCGAGCGTTCAGCTGAACACGTTTCCGAGCGGGCATGCCGCCGCTTCACTCGCGACCGCGCTGGCTGTCTACGCGCGCCTTCCGCTCGCCGGCCTCCCGCTCGGGTTGCTGGCGCTCGCCATCATGACGGGAAGCGTCGTGGGGCGATACCACTATGCCGCCGATGCCCTGGCAGGCGCGGCCCTCGCGCTCCTCGGATTCGTGATCTCGCGATTGGTGTAGTGAGGCGTGCTACGAGCGCGAGCCGAGCAGGCGCGCGGCGACTGGCGCGGAAGCGGTCGTGATGCGGGCCGGTGACGAACATCCAGCGGAGCACGCGCACGCTGGCGGCTCCGCTGCCGCTCGCCGGCATCATCTCATCGAGGGCCTTGATCGGCTGCGTGCGAATGCGGTCGAGCAGAGCCACGCGGTGCACGCACGACACGGTGCAGAGCGGCGCACAGCTCTTCTCGCTCGTGCTCTCGCGCAGCACATCCGCGGTGGTGTAGTCGGCCAAGCGGGATGCCTGGATACCCGCGCTGCTGTGAGCACCAGTGCACGAGGCCGTCCTCGCAGATGTAGAGATAACGGCCGCCGGCGCCGCACTGCCAGTCGTTCGGGCGCCCGAACGCGAGGTTCCGCTGGAAATCGTTCTGGTTCTGTACCGTATAGAACGGCGCCGCCAGCGAAGCGATCTCGCTGTAGACGCGCAGCTGCTCCGGCGTCAGCGGTATCAGGCGGCCGCGACCGTTGTGGATCAGGCCGACCGTCGTCGTCAGACCCAGCTCGATCGCCCGCCTGGCGATCGTCAGTGCGTCTCCGGGGTTACTCAGGTCGCCACCGAGCACGGAGTTGATGTTGACGCTGAACGCGGCGTGCTTCGCCAGCATCTGCAGCTTCGCGTCGAGCACTTTGAGGCTCTTGTTCGACGTGTCGTCGGGCTTCACGTTGTCGATGCTGATCTGCAGGTGATCCAGCCCGGCGTCGTTGAAGCGCTCGATGCGCTTCTCGTTGAGGAGGTAGCCGTTCGTGATCAGTCCAGCCAGCGCGCCGGTTCCGCGGATGTGCCGGATGAGCTCGTCGAGGTCAGGGTGCAGCAGCGGCTCGCCGCCGCTGATCTCGATGTTCGCCGTGCGCAGCCGAGCCAGGTGGTCGAGGCGCTCGCGCATGGTCGCCAGGGGCACCGGCGGAGAGTGCTTGTCGTACTCGTTGCAGTAGGTGCAGGCCAGGTTGCAGCGGCGGATCGGCACGATCTGCGCGAGGAGCGGATGACTCGCGGACTGGAAGCCGCGCGCGACCATCCTGGCCTCTCTCCACTTGCGGTCGGCGCTTCGGAGCATGCGCGGCAGCCGCGGCATACGAGGATCATAATACCGGATGCCACCCGTTGATTGTGCACGCTGGACGACGACGCTGACGGCGTCGTATCTGGCGATTACGGCCGCGTTGATCGCGATTCTCGGAAGCACCGTTCCAGGCCGCGTGTGGCTGGTCGCGGCGCACCTGACGCTCTCCGCGTCGCTGCTGATCCTGAACCGCGTGAGGCCGCAGGCAGGGATCCTTCGCGTGATTCGCGACTGGCATCCATTGATGCTGTTTCCCCTCCTCTACAAGGAAGTCGAGCTGCTGGCGCCCGCGATTGGCGACTGGCGGTTGAGTGCGGCGATTCCCGCCTGGGAGTCGGCGCTGTTCGCCGGGCAACCGAGTCTGTACCTGAGCGAACGGCTGGCGTTCGTGCCGCTATCCGAGTTCCTGCATTTCTCCTACCTCTCCTACGTGATCGTCATTCCAACTGTGCTGCGCCTACTGGTACATCAGCGGACGACGGGCGGCGTTCGGCGAACTGGTGCTGATGCTTTCGACCGTGCTGCTGGGGAGCTACTTGTTCTTCATCCTGCTGCCGGTGGACAGCCCGTACTACTTGTCGCAGCGCCTGGGCCCGCCGCTCTCCGGCCACTTCTTCTTCGATCTCGTTCACCAGGTGTCCGCGCGCGGCGGCGCGCGCGGGGGCGCATTTCCCAGCGCGCACGCGTCGGGTGCGGTTGTCGTGATCCTGGTCGCGTGGCGACACCAGCGCCGGCTCGCGTACCTGCTCGTCCCGATCAGCGGGGGACTGCTCTTCGCCACCGTGTACGGCCGCTTCCACTACGTCCTCGACACGCTCGCCGGCGCAGTCCTGGCGATCGCCGTCGTGATCGCGTATCGATACTTCTCCGGCGACGGTGTGCATGGTGTTTCGACGGGCGGGTGCGATCGTCGCCGACACCGGCAGCGTGTTTGTCGCATACGGCGATTGTCGCCCGCGAGTTTGGACTTCCAGCCGTCGTTGCGACGGCAAACGCGACGTCCAGCCCGGTGGATGGTGAAGAGGTCACGGTCGATGGGACCCGCGGCGAGGTGACCCGCTGCTGACACGGCCTCGGGCTCCGGCTCGGTGGGTCAATAAGGAGATCCTGAGGCAACATGGATTCCGGGCTGGAGCCGTGGAGATCCGGAAACATCGACGCGATGAAGCTAGCTCGTCCGTGGGTGAGGCGCACTGGATCTACAATGCATTGCGGCTTCAGCTTCACAGGATTTCATCGCCGTTTCGCTTTCACAACCGCTCGACTTGAGGCGCCCATCGAGCCGAGCGTTGGTGATCGGGCGCGATATGGGGTCTTGCCGTGTTGAACAACGTCCAACTCACGCTGTGGATGCTTCTCTCCCTGATTCTGTCAGCGACCTTTGCGAGCGCGCAGGCCACACCGAATCGCGAGCAGGTCACGCTTCGCGGAACGGTGCAGGCCGTCGACGTCACCGCCCGGACGATCACAATCCGCGGGGAAGACGGAAACGTCGCCACACTCGACGTCCCGAAGACGGTCGAGCGCCTCAACGAGGTCAAAGTCGGCGACGTCGTGAGCGCGGTGTACTACGACCAGGTGAGCGTCGCCCCGCACCCGGCCGGCGCGCCCGACAACGACCGGCTCGAGCCTCCGATCGCGACACCGACGCCCGGCGCTCTGCCCGGCGGCACCGTCGCGCAGCGGCGCGTGACGACGGTGACGATTACCGCCTGGGACCCCGCAACGCGCGTGGTGACGTTCACAGTACCGTCGGGGACGTCCTACTCGCGCCGTCTGGTGGAGACGACCGACGCGAACCTCATGACGGGACTCAAGGTTGGCGATCGCGTGGACGTTACGCGGACCGAAGCGGTTCGCGTCGAAGTCGAGCGCGCGACGCAGCGGCTGCCCCCGACACTTTGCGGAATCGGCTCACTGTGTCGGTGCTGTTCGGGTGGGACAACCAGTTCAGCGGCAAGATGATCAAGCAGGCGACCGGACGGACCACGGGAGGGGTGCCGATCAACCTCGACGAGACGACTTACGACGAAGTGTACGGCAGGATTGGCATGTTCAAGATCGGCGCCGGCTACCGGACCACCCCGCGCACCGAGGCCGTGTTCAACTTCGTCTGGTCCAGCAGTGATGCAAACGAGAAAGCCACCCCGGTCGGCACGGGGCAACCCGCGGTGCCGCTCTATGTGAACTTCACGACGTACAAGTATTGGGGCCTCGAGGGCGGCCAGCGGTGGTTCTTCGCCCGCACGCGCTTCACGCCCTTCGTCGGCTACCTGGTGGGCATCAACCGGCACCAGGACATCCGCGGGACCTTCGTCAACGTGCCCGCCAATGTCACCCCGGGCTCGCAGCGCAGGATGGCAAGTTCTTCGAGAAGTCGTGGGCGTTCAGCTTGGGTCCAACCGGTGGCGTGCTCATCGGCGTCGGTCCCTTCGAGGTGATGGCCGAGACGCAGATCCGCTTCATGGGCGGTCTGTCGGATGTGGACTGGCTGGTCGAAGAGGGCCTGCGGGACGTCAACAGCGAGAGCTCGCGCTGGTCGTTCCCGGTTCTGGTCGGCGCCAGGATCCGGTTCTGATCAACCTCGATCACGCGGCGTGGCAGAGCCGTCTGCCATTGCCGCGCGTCGTCTCCGGGAGGAGCGCGAAAGATCGAACGCTCAGCCGGTGCGGGCAGCGGTTTCCGCGCGAGCGAGCAGATCGGAGAGGCCGAGACGTCGGCGCGATCGCGAAGATAGTCCCGGTCGAGCGCGTCGCCCTGCACCAGCAGAATGCCCAGCACGTCGCGCCACTGGCGGTCGGAGACCTCGTGTCCCTTGCGAAACCATCGCAGCTTCTGCAACAGGATGTCCTCGGGCGTGTAGGCGTAGAGATAGCGGTCGGGATCGGCCGTCACCTGAATCCGCAGGCGCCGATTCATCTGCTCTTCGTCAAAGGGCGACTCGCCCATGATGAACAGGTCGACCTTGATGGCGCTCGCCCGATGGAACACATTGACGCTCGACCGCTCGCGTACCGCCCGCGCGACCGCCAGATCGTCGACGTCGAACTCGCCGCGCAGCGCATCGGTCACCCGGCTGACATCCGGCGCCGTCATGGCGACCACGATATCGACGTCCAGGGTCGATCGCGGCTCCCCGCTCATGGAACTGGCGAGCGACCCGCCAACCAGGTAACGCAGTCCGCACGCTTCGAGCATTTCGCCCACGCTGAGCGCGACGGCGACCGGGTCCGTCACGACGGTCCGCGAAGGTCCGGCAGCTCGCCGGCCTCGGGATACACTCGCCGAGCCGTGTCCACGCCGAGCAGGATCGCGGCCAGGCGCAGGAAGCACTCGCGTTCGCCGGCCTCGGGATGGCGACGACGAATCCCGGCCAGCGACAGCTCCATCACCGCGCGAGTGGTGTCACTGACGAGGCGCAGTCGCTCGAGCGGCGAGAGCCGCCGCCACCGATCGACCTGACGTCGCTCGATGTCGGCAGTGGTGTCGGCAGCGAGAACCGACCGGACCGGCTCGGACGTCACGTGGTCCACACCGGCATTATAGAGCGCCGATCCGGCTCCTCAACGCCATCACGGCCGATCAGCCATCCTGTGGACGCATCGGCCTGAGGCTCGAAAAAGGGCAGGGATCGCGGCACTGGGCGATTTGCCGCCTACTGACTGACTGTTCCATTCCGGGCGACTGTGAAGGCAAAGCCGGGCTCGTCCCCATTGCCAGGAGTCGTCGCGTTCTGGATCAGCCGCATGTTGTTCACAAAAACATTGCGAACGACAGCGCCCGTCGGGTTCTCGTCGCACGCGTTCTGATCGTTGACGCGGAAAGACACACGGGTATCAACGGGTGCGTCGGTGAACGTGATCTCGTACCGATCTGGAGGCACGGCCTGAAGGGGAATCGCGGCAAAGCTGCGCCAGCTCGGATGCGTGTGCGTTGGCCCGACACCGTTGACGCATGCTTGCGCGGAGGCCGGGAGATCGGCCCGCCGCGTCGTCGAGCCCATGAACACGAGACGCACGCCTGCTGTCGCCGAACCGGTCGGAGCTGTTGGTCCGTCCGGCTCGCCACAGCCCAGCATCGCGAGGCTCAGCCCGACGGCGAAGGCTCTCGCAGACATGCCGCCGACCCCCTTCGACTACTTCGGGGCGATGGTGGGATTCACCCAGCCGTTCTTCATGATGCCGTGCGACGGACGGAAGCTCAGATAGTCCACGTGATCGGGAATATCGAACCAGCCATGGATGACGCCCGGCGGCACGATCAGCACGTCGCCCGCCTTCAACTCGATCTTGCGCGCGCCAACCGCCACGCCGCCGCCGCAGCCCGGGCCGTTCGGTCCGCCGTCGGGGTTGTTCGTGCTCTTCCGGCCGTTGACAAGCGTGCCGTCAATGAACGCCGTGCCACTGCCTGACACGATGTAATAGCCTTCGGTCTGAAAGTCGTGCGTGATGGCGCCCTGAAGTGCGTCGTCCGGCGGAGTCGCCATTTGTTGCCCACACGGCGCCCGTTGCTCCGCAGCCTGCGCATTGCCACGACCGGCGGCAGCCGGGGCGTTGCCGCGAGCAGCCTGAGCTCTGGCCTCCCCGACCGTCAGCACGCGCTGCTTCGCACGATGGATGATCCCCAGCTCCATGCTCCAGCCGTCGCCGATGTCGACGACCCTGGCGTTCTCGTCACGGGTCGTCACGTTCTGCATCGTGGCGGCGATCTTGTCGATCTCGGCCTTGGTGATGACGGTCGCGGTCGTCGGGTTTCCCGGCCTGGGCTGGGCCGAGACCAGCAGAGGAATCAGAACCGCCGCCGTCAGCAGAACTTTCAGTGCCGTGTTTTTCATCGCGTTCCTCCTGAACATGTTGTCACCGCTTAAGCACTCAGGCGGGGTTTCCCATCTGCGCCATGGCCTTCTTCATCTCCTTCTCGCTGACGTCCTTGATGTGGGTCATGACCGCCCACTCGTTGCCGAACGGATCCTCGAATCGCGCGTTGCGATCGCCGTAGAACTGATCCGCGGGCTCCTGCAGCGAGCGCGCGCCGGCGGCAATCGCGTCCTTGTAGGTCGCATCGCAGTTCTTGACGTAGATCGCCAGGGTCGGCCTTCTTCGGCGGGAACTGAGGCGGCATCGGGCTTCCCATCATCAGCACCGCGTCGCCGAACCCGAGCTCGCAGTGCGCGACCGTTCCGCCCGGCATGTCCATGCGGAGCCGCTGCCTGGCGCCGAGCACCTTCTTGTACCAGTCGATCGCCCGCGCGCAATCGTCGAGCACGATGACCGACGACAGCAACGGATAGCCCTTTGCGAGCCACGAGACCTTCTGGGGCTTCTTCCTCGCCACGCGAGTGGTCTTGCGAGCCTTCGAAGCCTTCTTCACCTTCCTCTTGGTCTTGGCCATGCGGTCCTCCAGGGCAGGAATACTACCGCGGACCTGTGGGATCTCGGCGAAGCATTCTGGAGGAGGTGACGGTCGAGGGGACTCGCGGCGGGGTCACACGGGGTCTAAAGGTTGGACGGCCGGCCGAGCGTGGCGACGGTCGTGATGACCTCGGCGACGTCGATCGGCTTCACGATGTGGCGGTCAAATCCGGCGGCCGTCGCGCGAGCTCGATCCTCGGCGCCTCCATAGGCCGTGACCGCGACGGCCGGGGTGCGGGTCGGGCCCTGGGCCTGGCGGGCCCGGATTCGCTGGACAAGCGAGTACCCATCCTCCCCCGGCATCTCGAGATCGCTCAGAATGATGTCGAATGGACGCGCGTCAAAGGCCCTGAAGGCTTCCTGCGCAGAGCCGACCGCTTCGACATCCGCCCCGTGCTCGCGCAGCAACAGCGCGATCATTTCGCACCCATCGTTGTCGTCCTCCACGAGGAGCACGCGAATGCCTGCCAGCGGTGTCATCTCGCGGTCGGAATCCTTCAGGCGCATCGGCTCGAGCGGAGCGGCGGCAAGCTCGGGGGGAGCGGAGGGCAGCAGCAGGGAGAACGTGGCCCCTCGATCGAGGCCGTCGCTGAGGGCGCTGACCGTTCCACCGTGCAGCTCGACGATGTGACGAACAATCGCGAGCCCGAGCCCGAGGCCCGTGTACGCTCGCGTGGTGCTGCTGTCGGCCTGCGTGAACCGTTCGAAGATGTGCGGCAGGACTTCGCGCGCGATGCCGACCCCCGTGTCCCGCACCCGGATCTCGACATGGCCGCCGGCTGGGACGATGTCCACGTCGACCTGGCCCCCGCGGCTGGTGAACTTCACGGCATTCGACAAGAGGTTCCAGATGGCCTGCTGAAGCCGGTGCGGGTCGGCCTGCACGACGAGGACATCGGTCGCCAGGTGCAGAATCAGGCCGACACCCTTCGCTCGGGCAGCCGGCTCGACGCCCTGCACCGTCTCGCGGACGACTGTCGCCACGTCGACCGGCTGCAGGTCCAAACGAAACTTCCCCGTGATGATGCGCGACACGTCGAGGAGGTCCTCGGTGAGACGCTGCTGGGCCATCGCGTTTCGCTCGATCGTTTCGAGCGCCGCCTTGGCGCGCTCCCCTTGGACGACGCCGGCGCGCAGCATCTGTGTCCATCCGAGCACGGCATTGATAGGCGTTCTGAGCTCGTGTGAAAGCGTCGCCAGAAACTGATCCTTCACTCGGTTCAGCTCTCGCGCCTCGGCCAGGAGTCCGTCCCGTTCCCGCTCCGTCTCCTTGTGCTGTGAAAAGTCCATCGTGACGCCACGCATGCCGACGGGCCGGCCGTGGCCGTCGGTGATGACCTGCGTCGTTGCCTCGACCCAGACCACGCGTCCGTGCTTCGCAATCCATCGGAACTGGAGCACCCCGCCGCGGCCGCCGGCGAAGATCGCCGCGGCCTCCCGGCCTGCGCGCTCACGATCGTCAGGATGAACGATCGTGAGCCAGAAGTTCGGCGTCGAGGTCCAGCGCTCGGGTGAATAGCCGAGCATCGTCTCGACGTAATCGCTGACGAAATCGATGCGCTGCGACGCCGCGTCCGGCTCGCCGTAGGCTTCCCAGACCACGCCGGGAACGTTCGACAGCAGCGCGGTGGTGCGCTGGCGGGCCACGGCCAGCCGGTTGGCGTGTTCCGCGGCTTCCTCCGCGGCCTTGCGCTCGCGTCCTGCGGAGCGGTGCAGCGATTCTGTGAGCCAGGAGACCGTGACACCGACGAGTGCGAACAGGACGAGGGCGCGCAGCTCCGTCGTGGCGCCCGCGATCGACGAGAACTCGGGTGTGAGCAGGAAGAGTCTGGCAGCGGCCGTCGAGAGGGCTGTCGCCAACAGGCCGGGCGCCAACCCCCCGTACCATCCAGAGACGAGGACCGCCGGCACGAAGAACAGCAGCGGGATGTCCTGGCCCAGCATGGGCTGGAGCACCAGACGGAACGACAGCGCGACCAGCGTAGCCCCGACCGCAACGGCAAACCTGTACGGTGGGCGTGGCACGGCCCATTTTAGGTCTGGGTTTCCGGTGCGTCGTGGCGGTCAGGGTACGGCGAACCAAATCGTGTGCAAGTAGAAGACTCTGGACGACGCTGCGCGTCTCGCGGCTTCCCGCGGGCCCGCGGGCCTACTCTCGGGCTCCGGGCTCAGGCCCGCGCCTTGACATGCGAAGAGCATGCACGCATGCTGTCCACATGTCCAAGATGGTCCAAATCAGGAACGTGCCGGACGCGCTGCACCGCAAGCTGAAGGTCCGGGCCGCGGGCTCGGGACAGACGCTCTCCGACTACCTCCTCGCCGAGCTCGAACGTCTGGCCGCGCGCCCGACGCGCGACGAGATGCTGACCCGAATCCACAGTCGAAAGCGCGTGACGTTGAAGACGCCGGCCGCGGTGGTCATCCGGGAAGAGCGCGAGCTGGCATGATCGTCGTCGACGCCTCGGCGCTGCTCGAATTTCTGCTGCAGACTCGGCTTGGCACCAGGGTCGAGGCCCGCCTGTTTCGAGACCGGGACGAGTTCCATTCACCCCACCTGGTTGACGTTGAAGTGACTCAGGGCCTCCGACGCCTCGTACGGGCTGGCGACGTGTCACCTGACCGGGCGGCCGACGCGATGGCGGATCTGGCCGATCTCGATCTCCACCGTCACCCCCACCTCGATCTCCTGACTCGCGCGTGGAAGCTGCGGGAGAATGTCACGGCGTACGACGCCATGTACATCGCCCTGGCCGAGGCGCTCGATGCGCCGATCGTGACCTGCGACACGCCCCTCGCCAAAGCGCCAGGTCACCGGGCGCACGTCGAATTGATTGGGTGACGTGTCGGCCGTGGGCCGATCAGGGCAGCTTCAGCTCCTGGCGTAACGATGCAAACCTGGGATTCGCACGCATCCACACCAAATCCGGGGCCTGGAGGATCTCCGCGAGGTTCGGTTCACGGGCCGCAAGCGCCCTCTCCAGATGCTCGAGCGCCTGCGGTGCATCCCCGAGGCAGGCGTGGGCGCGTGCGGCGATATTCGCCACCGGGTTCGTGAGCTGCCGTTGAAGCATCGCCACGACGACGTCGTCGCGTCGTCCCGCGCGCGCCGCGACGCACGCCAGCTCGCCGTTTGCCAGTCCGGGCAGGAGCGCCCCGCGCCTGATCGCCTCTTCGAACACGGCTACGGCGTCCGCGGTCCGGCCCTGCGCGGAAAGGGCACGCGCCAGCAGGCCGTAGGCCCTCGCCCGACTGGGCTCCAGCGCGATGGCGTCTCGCAGCTGGTTGATGGCGGCAGCGTAGCGGCCCGCCCAAAACAACGCCCGCCCGTACTCGGTGTTGACCGACGGCGACAGAGGATCCAGGCGCACGGCACGACGCACCTCGTCGAGCCCCTCCTCGACACGTCCCGCCATGAGGAGCACGTGAAACCCGAGATCCAGATGCGCGCTGGCGTTGTTCTGGTTGAGATGGATCGCGCGTCTGAAGCTGCGCTCGGCCTGTTCCCACGCGTACTCGCGCGCATGAATTGACCCCATCGCGCTGTGGGCCTCCGAGAGCATCGGGTCGAGCTCGAGCGCGCGGGCGGCCGCAGTCTTCGCTCGGGCCAACAAATCCGGGCCGAGCTTCGGGGCCACCCCGATGTTCCGCTCGACGGCCAGATACGTGTCCGCGATTCCGGCGTACGCCGGCGCGTACGTGGCGTCTTTCGCGATGGCCTGCTCGTAGTAGTCGAGCGCCGGTTCGACGAGGGGGCGGCCCTGGGTGGGAAAGGACGCCATGATCTGGCGGGCCCGCAGATAGTCTGCGTAGGCTTCCAGGTTGGCTTCGTACCGACGCGGCCCCGTGGTGACTCTCAGCCCGCCGGCCGTGTGGTCACGGGTCGGATCCACTGCCACCAAAAGGGGCGTGGGTCGCCACCACCAGGTCGTCCCGATTCCCACAGCCAGGAGGAGAGCCGTCAAAGCAGCTCCGACCCGCCACGCCAGGCCCGAGTCGGCGCGCGGCCCTTGAGGCGCGGCTGTACGCTCGCGGAACACGGGCCGGTAGCCGCCCTTGGGCATCTCGATGATGAGCGGGTCGCCGACGCCCTCTGACCCGTAGTACTTGTCGAGGCGGGCGCGCAGGCGTACGGCTTCGGTCCGCACAATCCCGTCGATCTTCGGATCAAACCCAGGCTTCCTGCCGAACACCTCGACACCGACGACCGACTCCTTGAGCTCACCGTCCTTGCCTTCAAGGTGACGTTCGACGACGAAGCGGAGGAATCGGGACAGCCGCTCGTTCTTCGAGAACCCGGCGCTCGACAGGACACGATCGAGTTCCCGTCGCACCGCCGCGTGACCGCTTGGGGGCTGCACGAGCGTAGGATATCCGCACGTTTTGGGGGCTGCAACCCAGGTTCAACCCCGTTTCAACCCCGTGACGCTTGTCGCCCGTCTGGGCAGCGTTGTACTTTCGCGCGCGTGCATGGGTAAGAAAATGGAAGCCTTCACGCGCGTGGTCGGCATTCTCACCGCGGCGGCGCTCGCCACAGCGGGATGCGGAATCGTCGGCCCATCAGAGACCGAGTCCTGGATTCGCGGGGAAGTCACCGACAGGGCCGGGAGGGCCATCGCGGGCGTCCTCGTCCAGGTCCTCGACGGGCCGATCGCCGGGACAACCCGTCTCAGCGATGCGAAGGGCAGGTTCGAGCTCACGAGCCCTAACGCCCTGTCGGGAACCTCGGCGACCCTCCGTGCCAGTCGCGAAGGGATTGAGACGAGAACCACCACAGCGACATGGCAACCGAAAGACGCGATGGCGGGACCCTTCCCATTCTGGGTCGATACGGTCGAGCCGCCAATTGGTCTCGGGCCCGGTGAGTACACGCTATCGGTCGCCATCGATCTCGCAGCAGCCACCGACCATCCGTTCCGGCCGCAGGCGCCATGCTCAGGGTTTCCGGAGACGCTGACCTCGCGCCGCTACCGGGCGAGCATCACGCCCAGCCGCTATCCGCAGCACTACATGTTCGATCGCCTCGTCGCCGCCGACGATCCGACGCTCCTGTCCCAGCATCTGTTCTCGTTCTCCGTCGCGGGCCCGTTTGTACGTTTCGACATGGAGGAGGAGGGCATCTACGAGGAGTTGTCGCCGTTTCGTTATCTCGACATTCAGGGAATCAGCCTGGCGACTGAACCGGTGAATGCCGTCGGGGCGTCGATCTCCCTTCCGTTCAAAGCGTTCTTCACCTACTGCGAGCTGAGCTCACCTCGAGGCGCCTATCCCTTCTGCGGGGCCGTTCCTCGTGAGCGGTTGGTGGCTGACCATACCTGCGTCGCAGACCGCGGCACGATGGTGTTCACGAGGCGCTGACTGTACACTGCGAGATCTGCAGGTCGCGTTCGACAAGGATCGGCGGCTTGCGAACGTCGATCCGACGGCCCTGTTCGCCAGGCTCGCTGGCCCCTACACTCTGACGATCGAGGCTGACGAGAGCTGCCCGGTCCCGCCTTCCGTCGAAGTCCTCAACTACGGACGCCCAGGTAGCGGAACCGCGTCTGCTGAAGCAGCGCCATGAAGCCCCAGCGTCGCGCCGGTCAGTTTGCAAAGCGCTTGCGGCGCCTCTGGCGGGCGGCTGGTCATCGGACGCGACCACAACGAGTGGTGCCTCGGAAGGCCCGCGTCGCGGTACCTCACGAGAAACGGGCGCGTCTCGCCGCGTGACCGATGGCTCGGACGCCGGCCGAGGAGAACACCCCCGGCCGGCCTGCTCACACGGAAACGGCTTCTACAGCTCACCCGCCCGGTCGGCGTCGTCCTCGGCGGCGTCCTTGTCCTCGAGTGCATCCGCATCCGGTCCGTCGTTGGCCTCGGAAGGCGGCTCGATGGGGCTGATGAGTTCCTCATCGGGCAGCGCTTCCATCACGGGGTCGAGCGTTTCTGGCTTCATGGGTCACCTCCGCGTTCAGTCTACGAACGACGCGTGACGAACCCGTGTCTGCCGGGTGCGTCGGCCAGGGACGCGATGGCCTACGTCGAGGCCGGGCGCGCAAAGGGCAAGGTCGTCGTCTCACTCAAGTGAGACGCGGTGCCTGCCGATCAGGTCCTGAACCGCTCGAAGGACGGCTTCGGGGTGGCGGAGGTGTATGGTGAGGTGCCCGGCGTCGACCGGGCGGATTTCGCCGCGTGTGACCGATGCCGCCAGCGCCGCGTAGAGGCGCCGCTTGCCTTCGATCTCCTCGCGCAGCAGCGATTCGGACGCGCCTGCCGACACCGCTCTCCTGAAGTCATCGACTCCCATGGAGCATAGGACCATCAGGGGGACATCAGGCATCGGTCCCGCGTGGCGAAGCTCATCGTAAAGCTGATCCGCATTCTGTGCCTCTTGGACGCCCGCCCAGAGCCAGTCGAGGCTGACGTGGCGTTCGATGAGCACCTCGCGGATCTCGTCAGGCCAGTTGGCCATCTCTTGCGCGAACAGACGACGGTACAGCGCGCGGTAGCGGCGGATCGTTGGCAGGCGCAAGAGAAGGCCTCGGCCGAGAGCACTCCGGAGAGCAACGGCCATAGCGAGGCTCACCAGGCGCTCGAGCGGCTTCCTGGAAGACCTGACTACTGAGTCGGTCGATTTCTTGGAGAGCGGCTGGTCTGTCTCCTGCGCCTTCCGCTGCTGGCCCGGCTGTTGGGGCATGTACGCGTCGTAGTCCTCGTGTGCGGGGTCCAGCAGGAGCAAGCCGGCCACATCGTCGGGGAAGCGGTGAGCGTAGTGGCGTGCATAGAGGCCGCCGAGCGAGTGGCCTGCCAGCAGATAGGGAGCCGGCACGCCCGCCGCCCTCAACAGTTCTCGAAGCTCGTCGGTCACCTGGGCGGATGTGCGGCCTGGCAGTTTGACCGGGTCGCTCCACCCCGTTCCGGCCCTGTCGTAGAGGATGCTGGTGGTGTGCTCCGCGGCTAGCCGCTGGACGTTCAGGTAATCCAAGCCGACCGTGCCGGCGCCCGAGAGGAAGACGACCGATGGGCTCCCACTGCCCGATCGATGCAGCAGCAACCGCCGCCCGCCGACCTCATAGAAGCGCCCTAGAGGCGGTGCCGCCACCATCGGCACCGGCTCCTTCGCAGTCCGCGCCATTCGGCCCTCCCGGCAACATCATTATCGATTTTGATAATGATATCAAGTATGAGACTGTAACTCATGTCCACCACTCGCCTCGACCTGTTGCTTCACCCCGTCCGCCTGCGCCTCGTTCATGCACTGCATCTGGCCGGAATGCTCACGACCTCTGGACTGTGCGCGGCGCTGCCGGATGTGCCCAAAGCGACTGTGTACCGGCAGGTCAAACGCCTCGTGCGCGGCGGGGTGTTCGAGGTCGAGAGCGCGCGGCAGGTGCGGGGCGCCGTCGAGCGCCGGTACCGGCTGGCCGCGGGCGGCGCCGTGGTGGATGCGAAGGCCGCCCGGTCCATGACGCTGGAGGATCACCGGCGAGGGTTCACGGCAGCCATGGCGGCTCTTATCGGGGACTTCAGCGCCTATCTTGACCTCCGCGGCGCGAATCCGATGGCCGACGAGGTGTCCTACCGTCAGTTCACCATGTGGCTCCGACCGACCGAGCGGTCGCAGCTCGTCATGGACTTCCAGCGAACGCTGCGAGCGCTGATGAACAACAAGCCAGCCGCCGGTCGCGTGCCATACATGGTCAGCACCATATTCTTCCCGACGAGCGCGCGACCGCCAATGGAGGGTCGTGGGAAGGGTCGCAAGGACCGCAGGTAGGCCGCCTGGACGGCTACTTCCGAAGCGTGAATGTCGCCTCGGTGGTCGGATAGCCTTCCGTATGCGTCCAAGTCCCTGGCGGAACGGGAGGCGCCGTGAACAGGGACGATTTCGACATGCGGGCTTCGAGCGCCCCGCCTGCGACGGCTCCCGAGAATGTGTGCGTCCGGACTCCGCTGCCGATGCTGTTGGTGGACCTGTCCACGCGGGCGCTCTGCATAGTGGAGGGATCGCCGATGTACCTCGAATCCCAGCGCTCCTAGCGGCGTGATGACACGCTCGTAGGGCCCGGAAGTGGTCGAACAATTCGGATCGATGTTCTGGACCTCTCGCCAGGTATCGAGGACATGCGCGGCCCAGGTATTCGGCCGATCGGTTGGCACGTAGACCCGGGCCGTCACGCTGCCGGTGACCTTGACACGCATGCTGCACGACCGCACTAGCACACCAGTCGCCGCTATCGTGTGCAGATAGAACCCGTCGACGTTCAACTCATAAGAGCCTGAGTACAGGCCAGCGGTGGCCGACGTCGGCGGCGCCGCCGCCGGGAATCCGAGGGGCGCCACGACTGCAGGGCCGGCCGGTGTCGACACCATGCCGGAGAGCGCGCCGTTTGCCACCGATACGTTCGCGCTGTAGCCGCCGCTCGCTGAGAGTTGGAACGCGCCAGCGTTGTGCGTGCCCGCCAATGTGACCGAGTCGCCATCGCTCAGGGTGAGCACACCGCTCGCGGCGCCGCTCTGAGCGTTCAGCGACGGCAACAGAAAGTCGAAGAGCATGCCGAGCAGACCATAACTGCCTGGCGGCATCACGTCGAGCGTCGCCGCCGCGCGGACCATGAGCGTGCCCGTCCCACCGCCCGGCAGCGAAACGGAGCCCAGGAACGTGTTGGGGCCGGACGGGGCCAGCGTTGCCGAGGAAGCCGAGGGATCGGTCGGCAATCCAGACGAGCCTGCGCACCCCACTAGCGACGACATCGAAGCGAGGGCGAAGGTCAGGACTAGGAGTGCGGAAAGATTGTGCATGAGTGGGACGCTTATATCGGAGAACGGCTGAGGTAGCAAGTGACACGGCTGGAGGAACTGGCAAATCTCTGCGAAGAATCGCTTCTGCAGGAAGCTCGTCCGCACGGGATGAGGAGCGACCACCCTCTGATATCGTTTGCGCATGTCATGGCGCGCGGCCATGTGTATCGCGGCGGTGGACTACTGCCTGCGGGCGCCCGCCAGACCGGCTGACCTTCTCTGGAAGCGTCCTCGGCGCCGAAGGGGCGGTGGTCCGGCGGCAGGTTGAGAGGTTCGAGGCCGAGCACGGCGTGCGCAGTCGAGGTGCGACCGACGCCAGACGCCGCGGATCAGCGTCATCAGCTCTTCGTGCAATGGCTCAACGCCTGGTCAGCGGATCCTGACATCCTGCAGCTCGATGTGATGTGGACCCCGAGTTCGCGGCTGCCGGTTGGATCAGGCCGCTCGATGAATTTCGCATTCCTGCGGAGACCCTGGCCGACTTCTTCGACGCGACGCTCCGGGCGAACCGCTGGGGTGGACGTCTGTATGCGGTCCCCTGGTTCGTGGACGCGGGCATGCTCTACTGGCGCACCGACCTGATGCAACGCGCGCCGGTCACCTTCACGGAGCTGACGGCTGTGGCGTCGCGCGTGGTCGAGGCCGGCGACGTGACCGCTGGCTTCGTATGGCAGGGCGCTCGGTACGAAGGGCTCGTCACCGTCTTCCTTGAACATCTCGCGGGATTCGGAGGCGCGATTCTCGCTGAGAACGACGCCGTCGTCGTCGACTCGCCCGCTGGCGTGCGCGCGCTCACCTTCATGCGCGACTCGATCTTCCGCGATCGCATCGTCCCCGAGGCGGTGCTGACGTGGCAGGAGGAGCAGGTCAGGTTTGCCTTCCAGAACGGCAGAGCGGCGTTCATGCGCAACTGGCCCTACGCAGCGGCGCTACTCGGGCGGCCCGGCGAATCGTCGGTCGCCCAACGCTTTGCTGTCGCGCCGATGCCGCGCGAGGAAGGACGCCCCGCTGCGGCACTCGGCGGCGCACAGCTCGCGATCAACGCGCGATCGAAGCAGGCAGACCAGGCGTGGGCCCTCGTCCAGTACCTCACGGCCCCGGCGCGGATGCTGGAGCGCGCCGAAGGGAACGGGCAGTTTCCGTCGAGGCGAAGTCTCTACGGCGATCCGCGTCTCGCTGACGCGCTGCCCATTCCGGCCGAGATCGCGCGAGCGATCATCGAGCGTGCGGTGCCGCGGCCGACGACGCCGGTTTACAGTCAGCTCTCGGGCATCCTGCAGATTCATCTGCACCGTGCGCTGACGCGGCAGACCTCTCCCGAGGACGCCCTGCACGCTGCCGCCGACAGCATGCGCCGCGTGCTCGCCATCGCCGGGCTCGCCGAGGCAGGGCTCGTGAAGTTCGGCGCATCAACACCGGGCCAGGACAGGCGTCTCGCGTGGACCTTGCTCTTGCCGACGCTGCTCCTGCTGGGTGCCATCGCCGTCGGGCCTCTCCTGGCCACTGTCTGGGAGTCGCTGCACCTCGACGACCTGCGAATGCCGTGGCTCGGGCGGCCCTTCATCGGGCTCGACAACTACCGCTCCGCGCTTACCGATCAGCGGTTGCGGGAGGCCGTCGTGCACACGATGCTCTTCGCAGGTGTGAGCGTGTCGGTCGAGATCGTCCTCGGGATGGCGCTCGCTCTGGCGCTCGATGCGTTGACGCGAGGCCGCGGGATCGCGCGCGTAGTCGTGCTGCTCCCGTGGGCTCTTGCCGACGGTCGTTGCCGCGCTCGTCTGGAGGTTCATGTTCGAGAGCGGCGGGATCGCCGGGATCGTCGACGCCGATTGGCTGTCGCGACCGTTCGCGGCATGGGTGCCCATCGTGCTCGGCGATGTCTGGAAAAGCACCCCCTTCGTTGCGCTGTTGTTGCTCGCCGGACTTCAGAGCATCGACGCGAGCCTGTACGAGGCAGCGCGCATGGACGGCGCGGCCGATGGCGGCGGTTCACGCAGATCACCCTCCCGCAGCTCAGTGCCCGCCATCACGGTGGCGCTCGTATTCAGGACGATGGATGCGTTCCGCGTGTTCGATCTCGTCTATGTGCTGACCGGTGGCGGGCCGGGAACAGCGACGGAGGTGATCTCGCTCTATGCGTTCACGACACTTCTGCAGGACTTGCGATTCGGCTACGGGTCGGCGCTGTCGATCGTCACGTTCGTGCTCACGTTCGTGCTCGCGCTCGTCGTACGTGCGATTGCTGCGCACGCCGGAGGCCGACGCGTGAGCCGTGCAGATCGCTTAGCACGGCGGCGGTTGCGCTGCTGCTCGCGGCATGGGCCTTGCCTTTATCGTGGATGCTCCTCTCGTCGATCACCCCCGACGAACGATTGTTCGGCGGCCGCTCGCTTCTTCCCGCCGCTCCGGTGCTCGTTCACTATCGAGGCTCTCTTCACCGAGCGGCGGTTCTGGGTACCCATCGTCAACTCGCTCGTCGTCGCGGGAACCACGACGGTACTGGCGGTCATGATCGGCGCGCCCGCGGCGTACGCGATTGCACGAGCTTCGCTTTCGGGGACGGCACCTCGTGGCGGCCGCGATCCTGTCGATCTCCGTGTTCCCGCAGATTGCGATCCTGTCGCCGCTGTTCCTGGTTCTGCGTGCCGCGCGCCTGATCGACACCTACGCCGGCCTCGTGCTCCCGTACATGACCTTTTCGCTGCCCCTCGCCATCTGGCTGATGGCGGCGTTCTTCCGACAGCTCCCGCGCGATCTCGAAGAAGCCGCGATGATGGATGGAGCCAGCCGCGCGCGGGCGGCATTCGAGATCATGTTGCCGCTGGCCGCGCCGGGCGTCGCAACCAGCGCCATCCTGACGTTTCTGTACGCGTGGAACGAGTTCCTGTTCGCCCTTTCGTTCACCCTTGGACCCGATCGCCAGACCGTGCCCGTCGCCATTGCGCTCTTCCGCGGTCAGTATCAGGTACCGTGGGGCCAGGTGCTCGCCGCTGCTGTCGTGGCCTCGCTGCCGGTGGCGGTGATTGTCCTGGCGTTCCAGCGGCGGATCGTGAGCGGGTTGACTGCCGGCGCCGTCAAGGGTTGAGCATCGATGGCCGCCATTCGCCTCGAAGGCATCGACAAGGCGTTCGGGTCCGGGCAGCCCGTCCTCCGGGGCATCGATCTCGACATCGCTGACGGTGAGCGTCTTGTACTCGTCGGGCCGTCGGGCGGCGGCAAGAGCACCGTGTTGCGGATCATCGCCGGGCTCGAGGTGCCCACGCGCGGTCGCGTGCTGATCGACGAGCAGGATGTGACCGAGGTACCGGCCGAGCGACGCGATCTCGCGATGGTGTTCCAGAACTATGCGCTCTACCCGCACAAGAACGTTCGCGAGAACCTCGCGTTCGGTCTTCGGATGCGCGGCATCGCCCCCGCCGACATCCGCACTCGCGTCGAAGCCACGGCCGCCTCCCTTGGCTTGGCCCCTTTGCTCGAGCGCTTGCCTTCACAGCTGTCCGGCGGCCAGCGCCAGCGCGTGGCCGTTGGCCGAGCCATCGTGCGCGACGCACGCGCATTCCTGTTCGATGAACCGCTTTCGAATCTCGATCCGGGACTGCGCGGAGACACGCGGGCGGAACTGCTCGAGCTGCACGGCCGCCTCCGCGCCACCATGGTGTACGTGACGCACGATCAGGAGGAGGCGATGACACTCGGCCAGCGTGTGGCCGTTCTGAATGAGGGGCGAGTCGAACAGGTGGATGCCCCGGGGCAGCTCTACAGCCTGCCCGCGACGACCTTCGTCGCGCAGTTCATCGGATCGCCACCGATGAACCTGATCGAACCCGGCCGCCTCATGGCGACGAGCGGCATCGCTGTGGCCACCGGCACGGCCCTGCTAGGGATTCGACCGCACGACGTACGGCTGATGACTCAGCCCGCGCTACTCCGTGGACGCGTGCAGTTCGTGGAGTTTCTCGGGGCCTCCCAGATCGTGCGCGTCCAAACCGATGGCGGCCGCATTACTGCCGTCACCGGCCCCGAGAGCGCGTTCGACCCGGGCGACGAGGTGCACATAGGAGCGGACCCCGCCCGCCTGCATTTCTTCGACTCGAACGGTCGGAGGCTCTGACGCCTGGCTGTGCGCGCGGCTCATCCGCGACATCCCTCACCGCATGCCCCTCGGCTACAAGAGCTTGAAGACGATGTCCTGCACGGCGAGAACACCGAGCTCCGATCGATCCTGTTATCATCTTGCGTAGTCGAGGAGGACCGATGACCGAGGGGGATTTTGGTGCCCGCAGCCGCGCGAGGGAAGACGAGGTACTTCTACCAGAAGGATCGCGAGCTGATCGAGAAGATGCGGAAGGCGGCGGCCAACGAGAAGGCGCGAAGCGAGATGGCCGGGCGGATCCGGATCAACGAGCCGGGCCTCATCAGCGATCTCCAGGAGCTGGGCTTCACGCCCGAGACGGTCAGGGTTCTGCCGCTCATGCCGATCGTCCAGCTCGCCTGGGCGGAAGGCGGCGTCTCACCGGCGGAACGCACGTTGCTCGTCTCGCTCGCCCGCAACCGCGGCATCGACGAAGGGAGCCCAGCCGATCAACTGCTCGCCGACTGGATGGCTCGTGCGCCTTCGCCCGAGATCTTCAGCAACGCGATGCGGCTAATTCGCGCCATGCTCGCCAACGCGGCACCCGGTCCCGACATGATTTCGGCCGACGACATCATCCGCTACTGCGAGCTCATCGCCGAGGCCTCAGGGGGCATCTTTGGAATCGGCAAGGTTTCCGCTGAAGAACGCGCGACGCTTGCCCAGATCGCGACGGAGCTGAAAGGGCGAGGGTAAACGCCGGCGCCAACCACGGGAGGAGATAGTGGCGCTACGCTCTTACGGTGTCTTGAAAGGGAAGGCCATCGAGGTCCGGTTGGGCGCGGGGCAGAGTCCTCACTACCAGGTGCGCATCGTGGACGATACGACCGACTACCGGATTGCAGTCAACGTCAAGTCGCAGTTACCCCCGTCTGAAGTCGAATTCCTGGTCATTGAGCACTTTCAGCATCCGATCACGCCGATCGTCGAACAGCTTCCAAAAGGCTTCACCGTGCTCGAGCGAACGCCTGGCTCGGGAGCGCTCGACTTCATCAGAGGCAATCTCTTCGACCGTGCGGAGATGCGGCCGCTGCCCTTCAGTCTCCCTGGCTTCGACAACGACCTCAACGAGAAGCTCGATCGCGTGATGCAGCGCGCGGTTGCCGACGAGAACGCCGTGGTGTACGCCTTCGGCGAGCGTTGGGGACCGGAGCCGGGCACAAAGGACAAGTACTTCGGTTTCCTGCCTGGCAACGGCATCCACGATATCCACATGAACCAGGGCAATGCCGGCCGGTTTGCCGCCGATGACGGAGTGTTTCAGGATGGCGGCGTCCTGGTGCACTTCCCGGACCAGCAGGAATGGACCGCCATCTTCCTGAAGTTCCAGTCGCAGAGTTGGCACACCGACGACACGACGGGACATTCCGTCACCGGTCCCGTGCCTCCCGTACCCCCTGGTCCACCGCAGCCCCCGGGTCCACCCACCTCCACCGACCCGGATGGTCTCATCCGGATCGTGGCCGCACTTGTCAATTCGGCGCAGTCGCCGGAGATGGAGATCATCACGCTGCTGAACACGGCTCCACACGAGGTAGACCTGTCGGGATGGATGCTGCTCGATACCCAGAAGAAGCGACTGCCCCTCTCGGAGGTGTTGAGCGCGGGTGCCACTCGAGTCGTGCGCGTCAGCCAGCCGTTCGCTCTCTCGAACCAGGGCGGCGTGATCACGCTGGTGGACGAGAGGGGGCTCAAGGTGCATGGGGTGTCTTACACGAAGGAGCAGGCACGCAATCCGGGATGGACGATCGTGTTTTGAACGCGGGATCCCTGACGACGTCGGTCGAACCGATAGGCTGCTGCGTCAGGTCGAGGAGCGAGGTGATCTTGGTGGTCTCGTCTCCGAACTTGATCGAAAGGTCGACGAGCCCTCTGACCTCGAACGGAGAGGCGGCGAGGTCAATCGCCCGGTATCCCCCGCTCGCGACGTCCTGGTTCCCGCTGCCGCGGTCATTCGTGAGAATGACCCACTTGTACTTGCCCTTCCTCAGGTTGTTCCTGATGAACTTGTGAACCAGCTTGTTGGAGAGATGCTGCAGGACGTCCTTGGATATCAGCAGTTCCGCGGCGGGGAGTTCGTCGGTGATGTCGCCCACCTGAAACGTGATCCTGCCTTTCTCGTGCTTATTTCGGACGGCCGCGATGACATCCGAAGCGATGTCGACCCCGAGGTAGCTCGCGTCGCCCCAGTCGATCGCGCTCGAGAAGCTCCAATCCCCACAGCCAGCATCGACGACCGACTTGACGCTGTGCTTCTTCATGAAGTCTTCCACGTAGGCGCGATATTCCCGCGTGATCTCCATGGTCGATCCCGAGCCGCTGGTTCCCTTCCCTGCGATGTCGTTGCCCCACGTGCCTTCCGCGTAGATGCGATTGAAGGTGTCGGTCAACGGCTGTTGGTCGATCGCATTGATCGCGAAGTAGCAGAACAGCAGCGCCGCGGCCAGCGCCGGCGGCAATGGGAATGCGCTTCTTCATCAGCTCGGTCCTCGGGCTTGAGGGCTCCTCGAATTGCCGGGATGGCGAGGCCGGAAACAGGAAGGCCCGTCCCCGGAGGAGACGGGCCTTCAGGCCGAAGTCGAAGCCGATGCGCTGACGGCTGGCGTCAGCCCGCGTGGGACTAGAACCTCAGCTGCGCCGCGAGACGCATCGTGCGCGGCTGGATGATGTCCAGCGGCTGCCCAAGCGACGTGCCGACGGTGATGTTCTGGTTCTTCACGTAGGACGAGTTGACGATGTTGAAGAAGTCGACCTGGCCGGAGAGATTGTAACGGCCGAAGCGGAAGATCTTCCGGAAGCCCATGTCGAGCTGGTTCTGTCGTTCGTAGTACTGCTGGCCGGGGGCGACCAGGTCGAGCGACGTAGGTCGCGAGCGTCTGGTTCGGGATGACCAGCTCGCCCGGCCGGCACGGTCCAACGCAGTTGGCCGCGTACCGCGTGGTCGGCGCGATGTTCCAGCGCGTGAACAACGGCTGACCGTTGTAGCTCTGGAGCGCGACGTTCGCCTGAATGTCCCACCACGGCAGCGTGTACGATCCGGCGAGCTTGAACTCGTGCAGGAACGGCAGGTCGAGCTCGCTCTGGTCGCACAAGTGGAAGTCGGGTTGCGGGAAGTTGTTGGCCGCGATCGCCGCCGTGCCGGCGTAGCGGCCGGCGTTGCTCTCGATCGCATCGCAGCGGGTATCGATGATCCGGTCCATCGTCCAGCCGCCGAAGAACTGGAAGCCGACTGACGCGCGCGTTGAAGCCCGCCTGGAGGCCGTTGTAGGTGCGCTCGTCGCAGGTCGGAGTCGGTCGAGTTGACGTCGAGCCGGTTCACGTTGGCGCGCTTGGCCGGATCGAGGTTGTAGACCGGGATGATCGTGCCGTCGAGCGGGCTGACCACGTTGACGACGGTGTAGTCGGCCGGCGACCAGCCCAGGTTCTGGGTGCAGGCGCTGATTGTGCGTGCCGCGGCGGAAGAAGCCGACGTTCACCGACAGGCCCCGAATGAGCTCGTGCTGAACCTGGACAGTGGACTCGAGGTCGTACTCGCGCTTGATGTCCGGATCGGGCCGGATCGTCTGCACCGGCAGACCGAACGCGGCGTTGTTGCTGGCGCCGATCTCGCTGTCCTGCGCGAGGTTGTCGCCGTTCGTATCGCGCCAGGTGCGGGTGTCGGTCTGGATCTGCAGCGGGTTGTAGCGGGCCGGGAAGCTGGTCGTCTGGCCGGCCATGTACTTGCCGAAGGTGGCCTTGAGCGCCGTCCGGCCGTTGCCGAACAGGTCGTACGACACGCCGAGGCGCGGCGCGATGTCGAACCAGCTCGGCAGACCGGTCACCTCGCTGAAGCTGCGCTCCGGCGCGAAGCGGCCGGCGCCGGCGTTCTGATTCTTGATCTGACCGACGAAGCGCTCGAAGCGGACGCCCATGTTGAGGGTCATGCGGTTGATCGTCCAGGCGTCCTGCACGAACATGCCGAGGTTGGCGTTCAGGTACTCGTTCGCGCGGACCGGCGTGTTGTAGACGCGCACCGAGTCGGGCACGCCGTTGCGATAGAGCTGCACGAGGTCGCCGTTGATGTCGTACTCGAGGACGTAGTCGCCGAAGGTCCAGTTGACGCCGGTCTTGAAGGAGTGGCTGCCGGTGACGTACGACAGCATGCCGGTGACCGTGTTGCGCCTTCGGGTCGATGCCGTTGGCCGGCGTGATGCGACCGTCATACGCCCGCAGCGTGATCAGGTCGCTCTTGCCGATCTGGTTGAACCACTCGGGCGTGCCGCGCTCCTTCTGAACGCCGGGCTGATAGCCGATGTAGAGGTACTCGACGTTGGTCGAGTAGCCAGCTTCGAAGCAGCAGCCGGTTGCTGATCGTCGACGTCCACTTCGCCTGGCCGGTGTAGTACAGGGCGTGTTCCGGGTCGCGGCGGCCGGCCGCGGTGTCCCACTCGGCGATCGAGCCGACAATCACCTCGTGGCCTTTGAACTTCGGATAGCGGTCGTGGTAGACGCTGAACTTGTTCTTGCTGGTTCACCTGCCACGTCAGGCGGACCATCTGGTTCTGAATCCACTGGTCCTCGACGCCGGTGCCGATCTCGGCCGATGTCGACGCGAAGTAGCTGCCCGGAATGATCGAGTCGGTGGCGATGCGCCGCCAGCTGGCGAAGAACCACAGCTTGTCCTTCTTGATCGGCCCGCCGACGCCGAAGTTGATGTCCTGGATCTTGGCGACGCGCGACCCGCGTGGTCAGCCCGCGCGCCCGCAGCTCGTCGGTGACGTTGTTCGCCTGCCAGTCGCCGTCGGTGCCGCCGACGAACGCCTGACCCGAGAAGATGTTGCCGCCGTCCTTCGGGATCATGTTGATGCGGACGCCGCCGGTCGACACGTCGGCGGTGACGCCGCTCGTCTGGTAGGTGATTTCCGCCATCGCCGCGTCGCTGAAGTAGGCCTGCACCTGACCGTCGTTCATCAGGCTGTTCAGGTTCATGCCGTCGACCTGCACGGTGGTGTCGGTCTGGCGCGAGCCGTTGACGGTCATGTAGATCTGTTCCATCTGCTGGTTGCCGCCGACGTCGGTGTTGCTCATGCGGACGCCCGGCATCAGCGAGGCCAGTCCCGGAGTAGTTGCGCGCGGTCGGCACCGCGTCCATCAGCTCGCGGTTGAGCACGACCTGCCGCTGCGTGTTCTGCACGTCGACGACCGGCGCGGCGCCGGTGACGGTGATCGATTCCTCGAGGGCGCCGACGCGCATCTCGGCGTTGACCGTGGCGGTGAAGTTGGCCGGCAGCTCGAGCCCTTCCTGCCTGTAGGTGTTGAACCCGGGCAGCGTGAACGTCACCGTGTAGATCCCGGGACGCAGGTCGATGATCGTGTAGCGACCCTGGTCGTCGGTGACGGCCGACCGGACTTTTTCGATCAGCACCGGACTGGCGACTTCGACGGTGACGCCGGGCATGACGGCGCCGCTGGTGTCGCGCACCAGGCCGCTGATCGCGCTCTGCGCGGAAGCGATCGAGGGCGCAAGAAACAGGACGAGCGCCAACCCGATCGCGTGAAGGAGACGACGATTCATGGAGGGCCTCCAAATGGGATCCCGAATCCCCAGGGAATTTCCCGAAAAACGATGTCGCAGAACCCTAGCACGGCCCGGCCGTCTGTCCACAGGGAAACAGGGGAACCTTGTCCTGGCTCTCCGCTGGATCCAGAATCCCGGAGAATGGTGCCAGCCCGGCCGACGAGCGGCCCCGGCAACGAAGCGGATATGGCCGCGTGAGGAAAGGAAGCCGTATGGCTAGGCTCGTGTTCGGAATGAACCAGTCCCTGGACGGCTACGTCGACCATACGGCGTTTGCGCCAAGTCCCACGCTCTTCCGCCACTTCATCGAGGAGGCTCAGGGGCAGGCGGGCAGTGTCTACGGTCGCCACATGTATGAGGTCATGCGTTACTGGGACGACGATCATCCTGAATGGCATGCAGAGGAACATGCCTTCGCAGCGGCGTGGCGGAACCAGCCGAAATGGGTGGTCTCGCGCTCGTTGAAGTCGGTCGGCCCCAACGCCAGGCTTGTTGAGGATGACCTGGAGGGCGCGATCCGCGAGCTGAAGGCCGAGCGCGACGGGGAGATCGAAGTTGCTGGCCCGGACCTGGCGCAGAGCCTGACCGCACTTGGCCTGATCGATGAGTATCGAATCTACCTGCACCCCGTCGTGCTCGGTCACGGCAAGCCATACTTCGCCGGGCCCCGGCCGCCGCTCCGCCTGATGGCTCGAATGATCGGATCGGCGAGGATGTGATCAGGTTGGCCTACGTTCCTGCTTAGTCCCGCCAGCCAATGTCACGTTCCGAAGCCCTGTCCCGTCTCATCGTTGGAGTACGTCATCGAGAAGGAGGAGTTGTCACCATGATGCAGCACGGCACCCACGAGACCGCACCCCACGCATTCGTCAAGGCCGTTCACGGCGTCCGTTATCAGGTGAAGGATGTGGCTCGCTCGGCCACGTTCTATACGCAGCACCTCGGCTTCACGCTCAAACACCAGCAACTTCCCGCGTTCGCGAACGTCGCGCTCGGTGACGCGCAGATCCTGCTCAGCGGCCCAGGCGCATCCGGTTCTCGGCCGATGCCCAACGGACAGCCGCAGGAGCCGGGCGGATGGAATCGCGTCGTGTTGAAAGTCGCCGATCTTCAAGGCTTCATCACTGAACTGAAGAAGGCGGGACTTCGTTTTCGCAACGAGATGGAGACCGGTCCCGGTGGTCGCCAGATCCAAATCGAGGATCCGGACGGAAATCCAATCGAACTGTTCGAGCCGGCTCGCTGATCCCGTGAAGCGGCTTCCGCCTGTCTACCTCGCGACGATAGAATCGCCTGGTGTTTTTCGTGGCGGTGTTCATCGTCGCGATCCTCTCCGGCGCGACGGCCACTGTCGTCGGATTCGGGATCGGCAGCCTGATGACGCCACTGCTCGCCGTCAAGTTCGGTACCACAACCGCCGTGGCACTCGTGACGTTGCCGCATGCCGCGGCCACGGCCGTCCGCTGCTGGCGTTTGCGCGCCCACGTGGACCGCGCGGTCCTTGTGCGGTTCGGCCTGCTCAGCGCCACGGGTGCGTTGGCCGGCGCCCTGATCTACACGCGACTCGGCCCGGGCGCCCTCACGCGCGTCCTCGGCGGTCTGCTGCTCTTGACCGCCATTGCGCAGCTCACGGGCTGGACGTCGCGCTGGCAACCGCGCGGACCGGTGGTGGCCCTCTTTGGCCTCCTCTCCGGCTTCTTTGGCGGCGTCGCCGGAAATCAAGGCGGTCTGCGCTCGGCCGCGTTGACCGCGTTCGGCCTTTCACCGCTGGGCTTTGTCGCGACTGCGACGGCGACCGGTCTCCTGGTCGATGCGGCTCGAACACCGGTCTATCTCTGGCACTCGGGGCCAGTACCACTGACGCTCTGGGCCCCCATCATCGTCGCCACGGTCGGCGTTCTCATCGGGACGATCGTGGGCGAGCGGATCCTGCTGGGATTGTCGCCGCGCCGTTTCGGCCAGACCGTTGGCGTGGCAATCGGCGCACTCGGGATCTGGATGCTCCTGATGCCGGGATGACCGGCGCCTGGATCGCCTCGGTGCGGAGCGCTGCTCACCGTTGCTGCACCTGGAGGTCTTCAGATCAACAACTTACGCTGTGGAGGTTCGATACTGCGTCCTGCAAGTGATTGATTCGTCGGTGATGCCGTCCGTGTCGAGAGCTGGTAGACTTCTGGTCGTCGACCCGGTGTGATCGTTGGACCTTGCCGTTTAAGTGCAGTCTCGGTGGCGATTTCCGCAGCTGGCTCATCCGTGAGGCCGCCTGAATCGCGCGAATCTGATCGATTGCGCCACCGTGAAAGCCACCTCAAGGTGGGGTAGGCTGACGGGACGTGACCAGGACGACCCACGAGCTTGGCCGGCGCTGCCGTACGGCGCGTGGAAGGACACGTACGCGACGCTCCACATGTGGACACAAGTGGTGGGCAAGGTCGCGCTGGCCCTCGCGCCACCGCTCAATCACAGCTGGGCGGTCGCGCTGCGCCTGACCCCGCGTGGTCTCTCCACGCGACGGTTGTTGCACGGCAATCGGTCGTTCACGATGGAGTTCGACTTCGTCGACCATCAGCTCGTCATCCGCGCGTCTGACGGCAGCGAACGCTCGGTGCGCCTCGCGCCCCAGGACGGTCGCCGACTTCTATCGCGAGGTCATGGCGGTGCTGGGCGAGATGGGGCTCGCAGGTCACGATCTGGCCGATGCCGGTCGAGATTCCGTCGCCGATTCGATTCGAGCAGGACACGGTGCACGGATCGTACGATCCGCGTCTTCGCGAACCGCTTCTGGCGCATCCTCTCCTCAGATCGAGGAGGTGTTCACGCGGACCCAATGCGCCTTCATCGGCAAGTGCAGCCCGACCCATTTCTTCTGGGGCAGTTTCGATCTCGCGGTCACACGTTTCTCCGGCAGGCCGGCGCCGCCTCGGGAAGGACCGGCGTTCATGCGCGACGCATATTCGCACGAGGTGATCAGCCACGGATTCTGGCCAGGCAGCGGCCCGATCCTGGAGCCGGCGTTCTACGCCTACGCCGTGCCCGAGCCGCCCGGACTCAAGGATGTCGCGGTGCGACCCGACGCCGCGTTCTATCACCGGGAACTGAACGAGTTCATCCTCCCGTACGAGTCCGTACGACCTCGCCGATTCGCCCGAGGCCGCCATCCGCGCGTTTGTCGAATCCACCTATGAACAGGCGGCCACGCTCGGCCATTGGGATCGCCCCGCGCTCGAGCGCGTCTGGGCATCAGGGAAGGCACGATGACCGACCAATCCTGCGCCCATGTCGCGGCGGTCACGACGGTGAAGCACCCGAAGCGCCGGGAATGCGAAGAGTGCGTCAAGATCGGGTCGACGTGGGTGCACCTTCGCACCTGCCAGGCGTGCGGCGTGACGCTCTGTTGCGACAACTCCCCGAATCGTCACGCCACCAGGCACGCGAAGACCACGGCGCACCCTGTCATTGCGTCCGCCGAGCCTGGTGAGCGCTGGCTGTACTGCTATCCAGACGATGCCTTTGCGGAGTACTGATGTCGCAGTCCAGCACACGCAGGCATATGTGCTCGCATGGACGATACCTGAACTTTAGCGAACATCACCGCGGATTCGGGACTCGGGTTGGGGGCGCGGAAGACACGCGACAAAATCGGAGGAAGTATGAGCGGCAGATTTCGACGATTTGGATTCGCCTTTGCGGCGCTCATCGGCCTGCTCGTCAATGCAACCCTGCCGATGGCGGGTCAGTCGGGCGCCAAGAACGGCGAGTGGACGACCTACGGCGCCGACCTCGCGAACACTCGGTATTCGCCGCTGGATCAGATCAACGCGGACAATTTCTCCAAGCTCGAGATCGCGTGGCGGTTGAAGACTGAGAGCCTGGGCCCGCGGCCGGAGTACCAGTTCGAGTCGACACCGCTGATGGTCAAAGGCGTCGTGTATTCGACCGCTGGGACCCGACGCGCCGTCGTCGCACTGGATGCGGGCACGGGCGAGCTGCTGTGGATGCACAGCGAGCGCGAGGGCGAGCGCGGCGAAGCTGCCCCGCGGCAGTTATCGGGCCGAGGCGTGTCGTACTGGACCGATGGGAAGGACGAGCGGATCCTCTACGTGACGCCCGGCTATCGACTCGTTGCGCTCGATGCGAGAACCGGGATCCCGATTGCGGGTTTTGGCAGAAACGGAATCGTCGACCTCAAGCAGGACAACGATCAGACGATCGATCTCGTGACCGGCGAGGTCGGGCTTCATTCCGCGCCGGTTATCGGCGGAAACACCATCATCATCGGCGCCGCCCACCTGTCTGGCGGCGTCCCGCGCGGTAAGAGCAACGTCAAGGGATACGTCCGGGGTTTCGACGTCAGGAGCGGCAAGCGTCTGTGGATCTTCCATACCATTCCACGGCCGGGCCAGTTCGGCAACGACACGTGGCTCGGCGACTCGTGGTCGTACACGGGCAATACAGGCTCGTGGGCGCAGATGTCGATTGACGAAGAGCTGGGTATGGCATATCTCCCCATCGAAGCGCCGACCGGCGACTATTTCGGCGGTCATCGACACGGCAACAACCTCTTCAGCGAGAGCATCGTTGCGGTCGATCTGAAGACCGGCCAGCGGAAATGGCACTACCAGACAGTCCATCACGGCATCTGGGACCACGACATTCCGTGCGCGCCGATCCTCGCGGACATCACGGTCAACGGGAAGACGATCAAAGCGCTGGCGCAGCCGACCAAGCAGGCGTTCCTGTTCGTCCTCGATCGGGTCACCGGTCAGCCGATCTGGCCGATCGAGGAACGGCCGGTGGAAAAAGGCGACGTGCCGACCGAGTGGTACACGCCGACGCAACCGTTTCCGCTCGACGCGCGCGGCCGGGTGTTCCAGTACGATCTCAATGGCTTCTCGCGCGGCGACCTGATCGACTTCACCCCGGAGCTGCGCGCCGAGGGCGAAAAAGTCATCTCTCGCTACAAGATCGGGCCGATCTACACACCACCGACCGTCAGCAGGGCCGAAGGGCCGCTCGGCACGCTGCAGCTCGCCATCAACGGCGGCGGAACCGTCTGGGCGGGCGGCTCATTCGATCCTGAGACGCGCATTCTCTACGTGTACTCACGCCGATCGCCTGGTGTTCTCGGTCTGATCAAACCCGACCCTGACAAGAACGACATGAACTTCGTGCAAGGCAGCGCGCTGACCGGTGCGCGCGCTGCGGTGCCGATGGGCGCCACGCCTGGACGGGGGGGCGCGGCGGTGGTGGCCACCGGATCAGCCCCGCCCGCGACGCCGGCTGCTGCGCCGGCCGGTGGGGGAGGCAGTGAAGGCGGCGGCGGAGGCGGGCTCTCCGTGCAAGGCCTGCCGCTCGTCAAGCCACCTTACGGGAGCATCAGCGCAATCAGCCTGGACCGCGGGGAGGTTCTGTGGCAAATCGCGCACGGGGACACGCCGGATAACGTGAGGAATCACCCTGCGCTCAAGGGCCGCGACATTCCGCGGACGGGTCAGGCCGGAATCATCGGCGCGCTGGTGACGAAGACGTTGCTCATCGCTGGTGAGTCGCAGGTGACCTCAGCGGCGGGCCATCCGCGCGGGGCGCTGCTGCGCGCGTACGACAAGGCCTCGGGCAAGGATGCTGGCTCGGTGCTGATGCCCGCTCAGCAGACCGGATCGCCGATGACTTACATGCACGCCGGCAAGCAGTATGTCATCGTGGCGATCGGGGGCGGCAATTATGCGGGTGAG
>CAVRVW010000006.1:0-365838 GCA_963724695.1 uncultured Acidobacteriota bacterium
GGCACACCCGCTCTTCGGCCCCGGCGCGGCGGATTGCCGAAACGACGGCGTGCGCCAGCTCGCGCGTGTTCTCCTTCAGCTCGACGATGATCCTGGCATCAGGAAAACGCGCCAACACGGCGGAGAGCGTCGGAATGCCGCAATCCTCCCGACCTGCCTGCCCCGCCTGCCCCGCCCGCCCGGCCCGCCCGTGATCGAATCGGAACCCGGCGTCCGCGCGGCTCAGCTCATCTGCCGTGAAGCGCGCGACAGGCCCGGTCAGGTTCGTCGTTCGATCAAGCGTGGTGTCGTGGTGTACCATGCATGGGCGCCGTCCCTGGACAGGCGAACGTCCAGTTCCAGTCCGTCAGCGCCGAGCGCGAGACCGTTCTTGAAGGCCGCCATGGTGTTCTCGGGCGCCAGACCGGCGCCTCCTCGATGCGTGAACACCAGCGGATGCGGCGCGATATAGAATCGACTCATGACGTCGTCAATTCAGACCCTGGGCGAACTCCGGAAGGCACATGGCTCCACCCGTCGAACCGGAGGCGTCAAGCAGGAGATCCGCGACAACCTGATGCGGAAACTCCGGGCTGGCGAGCGCCTGTTCCCGGGCATCATAGGGTACGACGAGACGGTCGTCCCCCAAGTCGTGAATGCGGTGCTGTCGCGGCATAACTTCATCCTCCTCGGCTTCCGCGGCCAGGCGAAGAGCCGGATTCTGCGCGGGCTCGTCGAGTTTCTCGACGAAACGGTGCCGGTCGTTCCGGCTGCGAGATTCACGACGATTCGTTCGCTCCCGTCTGCGCCGCGTGCCGCGCCCGGGTCGCGGCCGATAGGCGACCGCACTCCGAATCGGCTGGTCCCGCGCGAGGCGACCGATTACGTTGAAAAGCTCGCCACACCCGATGTGACCATTGCTGACATGGTTGGCGATATGGACCCATCGAGGCCGCGCAGGGCGGCCACGAGCTGGGCCAGCCAGCTGACGATGCACTACGGTCTTCTGCCGCGGGCCAACCGCGGCATCTTCGCCATCAACGAGCTGCCCGATCTTGCGGGCAAGATTCAGGTGGGCCTGTTCAACATCCTGCAGGAGGGCGACGTCCAAATTAAAGGCTACCCGATCCGGCTTAATCTGGATATGGTGCTCGTCTTCACGGCGAATCCGGAAGACTACACGGCCAGGCAAGATGATTAGCCGCTGAAGGACCGCATCGGTTCGGAAATCCGACGCACTATCCGGCCAGCTGGGAAAACGGCGCTCGCCATCACGCATCAGGAGGCGTGGCTCCAGGGCGCGGCGGCCGGCAAGTCGCATTCCGGCCGTTCGTGCGCGAGTCGTCGAAGGCAGTCGCGTTCCAGGCCAGGAGCGACGCAACGGGTGGACAAACGTTCGGCGTCAGCCAGACGACTGCCCATCTCCACCCTGGAGGTGTGTCTCGTAATGCGGAGCGCCGGGCGCTGGCCACTGGGAAACGGAACTCGTCGTCCCGCGTGTCACGGACGTGTACGCGGCGCTGCCGTCGATTACCGGGAAGTTCGAGCTCGAGTACGAAGGCGAGCTCCGCGGCGCGGACACAGATCGCGCGGGATCTCATCCGGCGGCCGTGGGCAATGGCGTTCTCCGGCATGTTCGAGGGCGCCGATACGAAGACGGTCGTCGAGTGGTTCGACCTTGGTGGGTCGCTGCCGATGACCGACGCGACGTCCGGTGACGCGCTCATCGCAGGCACGAAACACGTGCAGGGGCTGCGCGCTCTCGCGGAACGGACGGGCTCGCCCCCGGCGCGCCGGCCCCGGCCGTCGCCTCGGCGATCGACTTCGTGCTCGAGGGCCTCTGCGCGCAGAAGAAGATCAGCCGCAACGACGACCGCTATACCGCAGGGACCGAAACGGCGCCGCGGCGTCCGTCGCGCCGCGAAGAGGCGGCCATGGAAGAGGAGATTCGCATCCCGGGCGGAAATCAAGAAGAAGGATTACAACTGAGCGACGCCGACTTGGACACCCGAGGCCGAGAGTCTACGCTCGAGGCCGAGGGACAAAGGATGCAGCGTGAGGCGCGAGCGGGGGTGGGGCCCCGCGAGCGTAAGATAAGAAGTAGATGAAGTACCGCATACACCAGTACACGGGCGACCTGCTCGACGAGCTCGACATCGAGGATCTGGTGTCGAAGCTGTCCGACCTGCTGCTTTCGAGCGGTTTCGGAAACCCCTACGCCACAGACGATGACGATCGGACGATGCAGGCGTTGCACGACGCGATTCTGGACGCGCTCTTCAATGGCGGTGTGCTGCCCGAAGAGACCATCGAGCGCCTGCTCGGCGATCCGTCGGACGGGGACCAGGCTGATGCCCGCAGCCAGCTCGAGGAGTTGATCCAGCAGATCATCGAACGGATGGGCGAACAGGGGTACATCACGGCTCCGCCGGATCTCGAAGGCGAGCGTCAGCGGCGGAGCGGCCCCGGGGCTGGCGACGGCGAGCCACCCGTGCATTTCCAGGTGACCGACAAGACGCTGGACTTTCTGGGATACCGTGCGCTGCGTGATCTGCTCGGGTCTCTCGGCAAGAGCAGCTTCGGACGTCATGACACGCGCGAGCAGGCCACCGGTGTCGAGACAACGGGCGCACCCAAGCCGTACGAGTTCGGCGACACGATGAACCTCGACCCTGGCAGCACGCTGCTGAACGCGGTGCGGCGCGAGGCGAGAGAGGCGGGGTCCGGCGGCGGCTTCGGACTCGAGCCTCCCGGCTCCGTCCGGAGCCCGAAGGCGGGAGCCCGGAGCCGCATCCATGTGGCCCACGAAGACCTGATGGTCGTCCAGGGCGAGTACCAGAGCTCGTGTGCGACCGTGCTGATGCTCGACTGCAGCCACAGCATGATTCTCTACGGCGAGGATCGGTTCACGCCGGCCAAGCGCGTCGCCCTCGCTCTGGCGCAGCTCATCAAGACACAGTTCCCCGGTGACGCACTGAAGGTCGTCCTGTTTCACGATTCGGCCGAGGAGATCCCGCTCGCCGAGCTCGGGCGTGTCCGGGTGGGCCCGTACTACACGAACACGCGCGAGGGCCTGCGGCTCGCGCGGCGCCTTCTGGACCGCCAGCAGAAGGACATGCGGCAGATCATCATGATCACGGACGGCAAGCCGTCGGCGCTGACCCAGCCGGACGGACGCATCTACCGCAACGCCTTCGGGCTCGACCCGTTCATCGTTGCCGAAACGTGCGCGGAGGTTGCCGCCTGCAGGAAGAGCGGCATCATGATCAACACCTTCATGCTGGCACGCGACTACGATCTCGTGAGCTTCGTGCGCCGGGTGGCCGACATCTGCAAGGGCAAGGCGTACTTCACGACGCCCTACACCCTGGGCCAGTACGTGCTGATGGATTACATGAACCGGAAGACCAGGACGATCCACTGATGGCCGAGTGGCTCCCGTTGTTTCCGCTGCCGAGCGTCGTGCTCTTCCCGAGCGTGTTCCTGCCGCTCCACATCTTCGAGCCACGCTATCGCGACATGGTGGCCGACGCGCTGGCCAGCGACCGGATGATCGGGATGGTGTTGTCGCGGCCGGACGCTCCAGGAGACCATCGCGAAGTGCCGGCAATCTACAGCATCGGCTGCAGCGGCGTCATCACGCACGTCGAGCAACTGGCCGACGGGCGCTACAACATCGTGCTGCGCGGACTCGAACGCTTCAGGATTCTCGAGGAAGATCGCTCGCGCTCCTACCGACGTGCGCTCGTGGATCCGCTGCCGGAGCGGCAGCTGGGCCCGGACGATCGAGCGATAGTCCGCAGGCAGCGGGGCGAGCTCGAAGCGCTGCTCGCCGCACCGGGCGAGCCGCGGGGCGGCGAGGCCAGAACCACGGCGGCCATGGGCGACGAAGACCTCGTCAATGCGCTCGCTCAGTATCTCGACCTCGACCCCCTCGAGAAGCAGGCGCTGCTCGAGCGCGACTGTCTGCGCAGCCGCGCCGAGTCGCTCGTCGAGCTTCTCGAGATGAAGATCCTGATGGCACGCACACCTGGTCTGTCACGGGCCGCCCACTAAGCAGGCGGGCGGTTCACGCCGGCGGAAGGGCTGGCGGAAGGCAGACGTGCAGTCGCACAGTCCTTCTGAGTTCTCACTTCGCCGGAACTCTAGAAGGGCCTCACGACCTGAGTGAGGGTGGGCTCTCCCTGCTCGTTGTACGTCGCCCTCTGGAACCGACCGGTCCAGCGATCGTAGACGACGACACTGGACCCGTTGGAGGAGAACTCGTAGCGCGGCATGATCCCGTGCAGCCCGATCGCGAGGGCAATGAGGATGGCCGCCACCGCAATCCAGACAGCGGTCGGGACATCTCGAAGCAGATTCGGCCGTGGGGCCTGATCGTTCGCCATGCGCCTAGTATGACGGCTCAGGACTCCGCTCGACGCGCGATGACCTCGACGATCTTCTCGCCGTGAAAACGGCCGTTCTCGATGAAGATGGTGCCCGTATCCTCGCCGGCGATGGCGCCGCCGGCCACGAACAGGCCGGGCACATTGGTCTCGAACGTTTCCGGGTCGAGAATCGGCGCGTCGCGTTCGTTCAGGCGAATGCCCGCGGCCTGCATCAGCGCCTTGTCGGCACGGTATCCCGTCAGGAGAAAGACGGCGTCGGCGGGTATCTCGCGGGTCTCGCCGGAGGCCGACCGCACCACGACGACGGTGGGCCGAATCTCGACGAGCTGCGAGCTGAACACCGCGGCGATCGAGCCTTCCTTGATGCGGTTCTCGATGTCCGGCCGGACCCAGTACTTGATGGTGCTCTTCAACTCGGCGGCGCGGTGCACGATGGTCACCGAGGCGCCGGCCCGGTACATGTCGAGCGCGGCCTCAGCGGCAGAATTTCCCCCGCCCACGATGACGACGCGCTGACGATACGAGGGGTGGGGATCGCTGTAGAAGTGGCTGACGTGCGGAAGGTCCTCTCCCGGGACTCCCAGCATGTTGGGCCGGTCGTAGTAGCCGATGGCGAAGATGACGTTCGCCGCCTCACGCACGCGTGTCCCGCCTGACGCGGTGCGCGTTTCGACAACGAAGCACCGGCCCTCGCCTGCCTCGCCCGCCCCGCCTGCCCGCCTGCCACGCCTGCCTCGAGGCTCACCGCCGTGACCGGCTCGCCGAAAGCGATGCGCAGATCGTAGGTGTCCACTACCTTCCGGTAGTAGCGCAGCGCCTCGGTCCGCGTGGGCTTGTCGTAGGGAGAGACAAACGGGAGGCCACCGATCTCGAGCAGTTCCGGCGTGGTGAAGAACACCATCTGCGGCGGAAAGCGGAAGATCGAATTGACCAGGACGCCTTGCTCGATGACCTGGTAGTCGAGTCCGCGCTTGCTGGCCGCGATGGCGGCGGACAGGCCCGACGGCCCCCCGCCGATGATCAACAAATCCCGCAAGAGAATTGCAGTATTGCAGAATTGCAGAATTGCAGGAAGGATCGAACGGGACCTACTTCCTGCAATGCTTCCTGCAATCCTGCAATCCTGCCATCCTGCAAGAAGGAGGGCTATTTCTTGGTGGCCGCGCCTTCGAGGAAGAATTGGCCGCCGGCGGCGTCGAATCCGAACTTCATCTTGTCGCCGTCAGGCGTCAGGGTGATCTTCATCGGAATCTGGTTCCCCTGGAAGTCCATGGCATAGCTGAGCACGAGGCTCGCATCCGCCTTGGTGATGTCGGTGATGGCCTGGGCCGGGAACATCTCCGAGCCGACCTCGCCAACGACCTTGCCGGCGTCGGACTTGACGCTCAGATCGAGAGGCATGTTGCCTTGCGGCGTCTCGAGCATGAGCACCCAGGTGCCGACGAAGGGTGCGGCGTCAGCCGGGGTGGCTGGGGTCTGGGCCGACGCCGTCAGCGCCGAACCAAAGAGCGCGGCAAAAGCGATAGCCGTTCTGAACCACGTGCGTGTCGACATTTCGATAGGTCCTTTCATTCCTCACCGGCCCCAATGGGCTGACTGTGCTTAGCAGGGCTAATCATATTACGAGGCCGGGCTGGCCCGGGTTCAAATCGGGGCCTGGACCCCTGGAACGCCTGAGGTGCGTGGGCAGGCCGTGGCCATCCAGCCCCGCCTGCGGCCCGCTCAGGGCGATCCACGGCCAGTTCGCTGAAAAGTCTCTGCTCGCAAGCCCTTTTTGCTCTATCATTTAGCGCAAATCAACGAGCGGTCAACCCGACACGGGACCCGCTGTTGCCGCGAATTTTCCAGAGGAGACGACACGCATGCACGCGCCCATCAAGTACTTCGAGAAAGGGCTCGCGATCGCCGCAAACGGGGCCTGGGTGGTGTTCAGCAATCTGAACAAGATCAAGCAGAACCCCTCGTTCACCCCGTCCTGGTCCGATAAACCGCTGCTGAAGTCGTACGAGAAGACGAAGCCGCCCCTCGGCTGGCCCCGCGAGACCGATTCGCTGTGCCCGACCTGCACGCGCGAGGCGCGTCAGGAGATTCTGGACGGCAAGAAGGACGTCAGCGTCCTGCTCAACGAGAAGGTCGGCGAGATCAAGGCGACCATTCTGGAGCGCGACGGCAAGATCCTGATGGTCAAGGACTGCCCGATCCACGGGCACTTCGAAGACGTGATGGCCATCGACACGGCGTTCTTCAAGCACCTGGAGCAGACGTTTCCGGGCCGCGACATCCGCGCCCACAACGACGAAAAGCTCCACAACCACGGCAGCAGCACGATCCAGCATGGCCGCGGGTCGGTGCTCACGGTCGACCTGACCAACCGCTGCAACATGATGTGCGATCCCTGCTTCATGGACGCGAACCAGGTCGGGTTCGTGCACGAGCTGACCTGGGACGACATCAAGACGGTCCTCGACAACGCCATCAGCATCAAGCCGCGCCGGCAGATGTCGGTGCAGTTCTCGGGCGGCGAGCCGACCATCTCGCCCCACTTCCTGGACGCCGTGCGCTACGCGCGGAAGGTCGGCTACAACAGCGTGCAGGCGGCCACCAACGGCATCGAGTTCGCCAAGGACCCGGAGTTCGCGAAGCAGGCGGCTGAGGCTGGCCTCCGCTACGCCTACCTCCAGTTCGACGGCATCGGCAACGCCGCCAACGCGCACCGCCGGGTGGGCAACCTGTTCGACGTCAAGCTGCGCGCCATCGAAAACCTGTACAGCGCGGGCGTCGACATCGTGCCGGTGGTAACGATCGTCAACGGCGTCAACAACGAGCAGGTGGGCCGCATCATCGAGTTCGCCCTCGACAACCCGAAGAAGATCAACTTCCTCTCCTTCCAGCCGGTGTCGTTCACGGGCCGCGACGAAGAAGTCACGCCGGAGCGCCGGGCGGCGCAGCGGTACACGCTCTCGCACCTCGCGCACGACGTGAAGAACCAGACGGGCATCGGCGAGCCGGTCCGCGACTGGTTCCCGATTTCCTTCATGGGCAGCTTCACCGACTGGGCCGACGTGACCCACGGCGCCGAGAAGGAGTTCGGGCAGTTGACCTGCGGCTGCCACCCCAACTGCGGTGTCGGCATGGCCATCATGATCGACAAGGAAACCAAGGAAGCCGTGCCGGTGACGGCCTTCCTCAAGGCCGAGCAGCTCGCCAAGGACGTCGCCGCAGTCAGCGACGCCGGGCCGCAGCCGGTTCTGGTCGGTCTTCGGCATGGCCCTCGCGGTGGTGCGCAACTACGATTCGTTCAAGGCCCCGACGCACTTCAAGCTGAGCGATCTCCTGAGGAAGTTCGACAAGACCTTTGGCGCCACCAAGTCAGCCGAAAAGGGCAAGTACGGCCGGGTCGAAGGCGACCGCACCATCGACGACATCAAGAAGCGCAGGGCGGATCGCTGGAACTTCCTGTTCATTGCCGGCATGTGGTTCCAGGATCTCTTCAACTACGACTTCCGGCGCACCGAGATGTGCATCATCCCGTATGCCACGCAGCAGGGCGAGATCTCGTTCTGCGCCTACAACACGGGCATCGGCTGGCGCAACATCATCGAGAAGATGCACATGACGGCCACCCTCACCAAGTGGTACGAGGAGCACGGCCGCCACGAGATCTTCGCCGGCAACAAGGCCGTTCCGCTCAACTCGACCGCACACTCGCTGAAGCTCAACGAGGAGGCGGTCCGGGCCGGGGCGCAGACCGACCTCGACGACCTCGGCATCGCCAAGAACGCGCGCGAGGAAAAGATCGCCGCGCGCCACAAGGACGACAAGGACGCCAAGTACCACGACGAGATGGCGCGCCTCTACCGCCAGGAAGTGCTCAAGGAGCAGCCGACGCTGCAGATTCAGGGGCTGGGCGGTTCGAAAAAGAAGCAGGACGTACAGCCGGTGCTGCACAAGCCGACGGTGTGAAGAACTAGAAATTTACGATTTACAATTTACAATTTACAATTCGTGAGGCCGGGTTGCCGAGAGGCGCCCGGCCTTTTGGTTTCTACGGCTTCGGCTTGGTCGTCGGCTTGCTGGTCGTCGGCTTGGTCGTCTGACGCGGCGGCGGAACAGGCTTGGGCGGCGGGCCTGGCACGTACTCGATCATGACGTTGCTGATGACCGCAATCGGCCGACCGGGCTGCGTGTACGTGGACGTCCCGTCGAGCCGCATCACGGTCAGGCGCTCGCCCAGAAGGCCCACCTTGTCGACGACTTCGGCCGGGATGATCAGGGAAATGGGTTGACTCCCCGTGGGCGCGACGGCCTTGAGACCCCCCGGGCCGGCCCCGCCGTCGATCCGGTCGATGAGATCCGACCCGTTCCTGAACTCGCTCTCGATGGCCGCCCGGCTGATGAGCGTATTGTCCATCGTCAACGCCCCAATGCCCGCCGTGTAGCGCGCGTAGGCCCGGTTCGCCTTCACTTGCTCTTCCGAATACGTGTGCCGGTTGTGCAGATCGAAGGTGAGCGTCACCGGTCCGCGATGCGGAGGCAGGGTGATGACCACCCCTGCCGCGGGATCGGTCCCGCTCATCACGTCGCAGAAGGCGAGCTTCGTCGTGACGCCTGTGCCGAGCGGCGTGGGACAAACCATCTCGGGCGCCACTTTGACAGGCGTCGGAGGCACAGGCTTTGGCGCCGGCGCACGCCGTGTCTGCGCGTCGGCTGCCGGCGTCGAACCCGAGCACCAGGAACAGTAGCGACGCGAACATCACGAGCAGCATGTCTCGGCCGGTGCCGCGAGCGCGCTCGACCTCCCGACCCTCCCGACCTTCCCGACCGAGCAACGTCACTCCTCCCCCATGCAGGCAAGGCTGCCCGACGGAGTATCTCGCAGGCCAGGGACCGCGCTGCGGAGCTTGATGAGCTCGAGGAACTCCATGCGCGTGCGCGCATTGCTGCGGAACGCGCCGAGCATGGCGCTCGTCACGGCAAAGGAGTTCTGCTTCTGCACGCCCCGCATCGACATGCAGAGGTGGGTGGCTTCCATCACCACCGCCACGCCGAGCGGCGCGATCTTCTCGCGGATCGTGTCGGCAATCTGGTTCGTCAGGCGCTCCTGAATCTGCAGCCGGCGGCTGAAGACGTCAACGAGCCGCGGGATCTTGCTGAGGCCGATTACCTTGCTGCTCGGAATGTAGGCAATGTGGCACTTGCCGAAGAACGGCAGCAGGTGGTGCTCGCACAGGCTGTAGAAGTCGATGTCCTTGACGATCACCATCTCGCTATAATCGACCGAGAACAAGGCCCCGTTCAGGACTTCGTCGATGTCGGCCCCGTATCCGCCTGTCAGGAACCTGAGCGCCTTCTCGACGCGCTTCGGCGTGTCGACCAGCCCTTCGCGCGCGGGGTCCTCCCCCAGTTCCGCCAGCAGCTTCCTGATCACGTCCTGCATCGCGCTATTTTACTTGGCCTGCGCGATTCCTGTTGAGGCTCAGGATGCCGACGCCTCGTACGCGGACCGCGCCCAACCGGCCAGCGCACGGAGGGCGGCTGACTTGTGGACCGCCGAGCTGGCCGCACACCCGGATTCATTCGACGCCGCCTGGAAGCTGGCGCGCGTGTGCTACTGGCTTGGTGGTCACCTGCCCCAGAACGAACGACGCGCCGCGCTCGAGCGTGGCATCGCGGCGGGCGAAACGGCCATGCCGACTCCAGCCCGCGCGGCCCGAAGGCCATTTCTGGGCCGCGGCCAACATGGGCGGGCTGGCGGAATCGTTCGGACTGCGCGCGGGCCTCAAGTACCGCAAGCCGGTGCGGGAACGCCTCGAGACGGTGCTGCGCCTCGATCCGGCCTTCCAGGATGGGTCCGCCGATCGCGGTCTGGGCCGCTGGTACTTCAGGGTGCCCGGCCTCTTCGGCGGCAGCGACAAGAAGGCCGAGGCACACCTCCGCGCGTCCCTGACCTACGACGAACACAGCACCCTGAGCCGGCTGTTCCTGGCGGAAGTGCTGCTTGCGCAGAACAAGAAGGCGGACGCTCGTGTGGAGCTCCAGCGCGTGCTCGATTCCCCGGCGAACCCCGCCTGGATCCCCGAGGACCAGGAGAACAAGGAACGCGCTCGCGCGCTGCTCTCGAAGATCCGGTAGGCAGGTCAGGTCGCGTAGTTGTAGAACCCGCGGCCGGACTTGCGGCCAAGCCTTCCGGCCGCGACCATCCGTTTCAACAACGGCGGCGGCGCATAGGCGGGTTCCCTGAACTCATCGAACATGATGTTGGCGATGTAGTAGGTCGTGTCGAGCCCGACGAAGTCCAGAAGCTGGAACGGCCCCATCGGGTAGCTGCAGCCGAGCATCATCCCCTTGTCGATGTCCTCCACGGTGCCGAGCCCGTTTTCGTAGGCTCGAACGGCATCGAGGAGGTAGGGCACCAGCAGCCGGTTCACGATGAATCCCGGGCGATCTGGCGCGGCGATCGGCTCCTTCCCCACCGACTTCGCGAACGCAAACGCCGCTTGAAACGTCTCGTCGCTCGTGGTCAGCGCCCGAATCACCTCGACCAGCTTCATCAGCGGCACGGGGCTGAAGAAATGGAGGCCGCCGAACCGATCCGGCCGCCGGCTGGCGGCCGCGAGCTCGGTGATACAGAGCGACGAGGTATTCGACAGAAAGACGGTGTGCGCACCCACGACGCTTTCGAGCGCCGTGTAGCTTGCGCGCTTGGCCTCGAGGTTCTCGACAATGGCCTCGATGACGAGATCGCAGCCCGCGAACGCCTCGAACGTCGTCGTGCCCGACAGGTTGTCGAGCGTTCGGTCGCGAGCCTCGGCGGTGACCTTGCCTTTCGTCACTCCATTGTCGAGAAACCCCTTGATTCGGCCGAGCCCCTGCTGCAGGACCGTGTCGTCGACTTCCCGCACGATCGTCTTGTAGCCGGCCGCGGCAGACACTTGCGCAATTCCCGACCCCATCAAGCCGCAACCGAGCACACCAACGGTTTTTATCTGCATTCTTTTCAGGCTCCGGGCTTGTTCTTAATCACAGCAGCGACGTAGTCGCCGGTCTCGCGCGTGCCGAGCGTGCCGCCGATGTCCCGGGTCCCCTGGCGGTCCACGACGGCCTGCTGCACGGACTGCTCGATCAGCGCGGCCTCGTCCGAACGGCCAAGGGAGGCCAGCATCATCGCGGCCGAAAGCATGGCGCCCATCGGGTTCGCCACGTTCTTCCCCGCCAGGGGCGGCGCCGACCCGTGCACGGGCTCGAACATCGAGGTCCGGCCAGGATGAATGTTGCCCGAGGCGGCTACGCCGAGCCCGCCCTGCAGCGCCGCGCCCAGATCGGTGATGATGTCGCCGAAGAGATTGTTCGTCACGATGATCTCGAACGCCGACGGGTCCTGCACAACGAGCAAGGCCAGGGCGTCGATGTAGAGGTGTCGCGCCTCGATGCCTGGATGCTCCGCCGCCACCTCGTGGAATACCCGCTGCCATAGCGCGTGCCCCTCGACCATGGCGTTGCTCTTGTCCGCCATGCAGACCCTCGTCCGGCCGGTCGAGACCGCATGCGCGAACGCGTGCTGGATGATCCGATGGACACCCTTGTACGTGTTGATCTCTTCCTGAATCGCGACCTCGTCTTCGGTGTCGGGCTTGAATCGGCCGCCGATGCCGGCGTAGAGACCCTCGGTGTTCTCGCGAAAGACCACGAAGTTCACGTCTTTGGGCGCTCGGCCTTTGAGCGGGCAGAGCCGCTCGTCGAGCAAACGCACCGGACGATGGTTCACGTAGAGATCGAGCGCCACCCGGGTTCCGAGCAGGATGTCTCGCGCATGTCGGTTGTCTGCCACGCGCGGATCGCCAAAAGCGCCGGCCAGAACGCCGTCGTGCTCAGCCAGGGAGCGATATCCATCCGACGGCACCGTGATCCCGGTACGCAGAAAGTGATCGGCGCTCCACGGCAGGAGGTCGAACACGATGGGTCTGCCCGAGACGTCGCTGGCGGCGCGAAGCACCTTGAGCGCTTCGGTGGTGACGTCGATGCCGATGCCGTCACCCGGCACAACCGCGATGTGCAGGTGTGCGCTCATGGGTAGTGTGCGATCACGGTCGACGATTCTACTGTGGACTTCCTCCCCTCGCAGAGAGTTGGCCTTTTCGTGGGTCATGTACGGCCAACTTCGTCATCGATTTCAGGGATTGGACGAAATCACAGCCATTTTCTTCCGGGAGGCGTGGCACGATTCGTGAAGTATCTGCGGGTGTCCGTATGGAGACGGACCAGAGATGCTGAGAGCCGCTCCGACGGTCTCGAGCCCGGCCACCGCCCGCCCTCACCCGCCCCTCGCACCCGTGCGGGTGGCGCGGAAGCTGGTGATTGTCAACGGCTCGACCGAGTCTGCCGCGATGGTCGAGGCCATGCTGGACGGAGGACGCTACGACATGGTCTTCGTTGCATCGACTGCTCAGGCCTACTCGCAGATCAAGCAGGAACAACCCAACCTGGTCGTTCTCTGCCTGGAGCCCGATCGCGTCGAGGGTTTCCAGGTGCTCTCGATGCTGAAGCTCGACGAAGCCACGCGTCGCATTCCCATCGTCACCGTCTCGACCGAAGGGCAGGGAGACCGCGATGTGTCGCGAATCATCCAGGACGACGAGCGCGACGCCGAGGAGTCGCCGGAGAGTTTCTTCGCGCCGCGCGGTCCGGTCGTCATGAATTGACCGTGGTATAGTCCGGCGCGATGCGCGACAGCCCCGCCCAGGCCGACGACGAGAACAAGCGCGATACCGAGCGCCTGACGATTCTGGGCGAGCTGCACGGCGAAGTCATGGTGTTCCAGCCGATGGCGATCAAGGAAATTGGTCGCGGCGGCGCCCAGATCGAGACACAGTTTCCGTTTCAGCTCAACTCGCTGCACGAGCTGCGCCTCACGCTCGGCGATCACGCGATCATCGTCAAGGGACGCATCGTGTACTGCGGGATCAGCGACGTGGACCAGGAACTGGTGACCTACAGGACTGGGATCGAGTTCGTCGAGCCGTCGGAGCGCGTGCGCGACGTGATCACCGACTTCATCGACTCGATCAAGAGCCGTCGGCACCCCGCCTGACAGTCCTGACAGGGCCTATTTCACCCTGAGGTGCTCGAGATAATCGCCGGACTGGATCCGCTCGGCGCGGCCGAGGGGCGCATTGTAGAAATAGACCCAGGCATTCGCCTCGGCGCCATTCTCGAGGGTCACCGGAATGGCTTCGCGGGTATAGAGGCTGGCATCGGGCTCGGCCGGGGTGAAACCCTCGATCTCGTCGAGCGACGACAGGACGGCGTCCGAGTCGAGCATCTGGTGGACTTCGCCCCAGACACGGCTGTCGTCAGCGGGTATGGCCGCCGGGTACAGCCCCAGGTCGAAGAGCGCCGCCGGAATCCACCCGCGGCCGACCGGCCTGAGGACTTCGTCCAGCCGCGCTCGGCCGGGCCGTCGGAACCCGCTCATCAGCGTGCCGTAGAAGAACACCAAATCTGTCATGGTGCCGGGAACATGGGAGATGTATTCCCATTTACGGCAGACAGGCCCGTTCCATTTACCAGTGGAACCTCGAGCCGCCGGTCTGGCTGGCGTACTACTGGGCCGGTTGGGGGGCTTGATCGGGGCGGTGGAGCGATCCAATCAGGTCGAATAGCTCAGCCGGAAGGTCGAACGAAAGGGCCACCGTAGTGCCGGTGCCGCCCAGATCCAGCGACTGCACGGCGGCCTGGAGGGCCGGCTGCGACGAAGCCTGCATCTTTGCCAGGGCCACGAAACCCCTGATCACGTCGCGCAGGTTCGTGGCGGCCGTTTCGTCGCGCGCCTCGGCTCGGAGGATGCCTCGGACACCGCCGTTGACGTCGATGCTCGCTGAGACCCAGGTGAGAGCCGGCAGCTGGCTGGCCACGTCCTGGGGCAGCTTGGCCTGAGAAGCCAGGGCATCAAACCGGCCGACGACCCATGCCGTCTCGCGCTCCAGCGACCGCACGAGCTTCATCATGTCGTCGTTGAGCGACACGCTGTCGCCGCCGTTCTTGAGGTCGATGGCGGAACGCACGAGCGAACTGTGTCCGACGGCGACCACTCCGGGCTCGACGAACGCCACCGACAGGCTCTGCGGCGGGCGGGGCGCCGCAGGGGCGGTGTTCGGATCCGGAACGGTGTTCGGGTCAGACGGCTTCGCGATGTCATCGGCGACGATCAACCTGATGCCCTTGTAGTCCTCGACACGGGCGCCGTGCTCACGCATCAGCGCTTCGATTCGGACGGCGTCGAACCGGCCGCGGGCAATCACCAGCGCTGAGCCCGGCAGCGACCCGCTCGCGTCGTTCGGCGGTGCGACCGCAACGACGACGTGGTCGATGTCGGTCTCGATGTTGATGCCGGTATGTTCCTGGAAATCGCGCTGACCGTGGGACTCGGAAGGGAGGACTTTGCGGAGCCGCTGGCGGACATCTGAGGCCATGACCGCGCCGACGTCGGCATAGGCCAGGAGCGTCGCGTTGCGGGACACGTATTTGAGCTCGTCGGGCCCGCCAAGCGGCCCCACCGCGCTCGTCGAGAGGCCCGTGTAGTAGGCCACCAGCCCCGCTCCAAGGCCGACGGTCATGACCAGGAGCGAAGCGATCACGAAATACCGGGTTCTCGACGTCATATGCAGCCCCTACGAACCTTATACGAAACAGCGCCGTTATTGTTCCAGCACGTACTCCCGCCGGTCGACTGATTGCCCCGCCAGCCAGAGCGACCCCCCGGTGATGATCGCCAGCGAGGTCAGGCTCGTCGCCAGCGAGGGGACTTCCGCGAAGATTTGCATCAGCACGCTGACCGCCGTGTCGGACGGCATCGTGTGAGGCACCAGCGCCTGCAGATAGTAGCCGACGCTGAGTCGCTTCAGGTAGCCCGGAAAGATCAGGACCGCCGGCTCCCATCCGAATGCGAAGACCAGCCCTGCGACAAGCGGGCGCTTGATGCAGGCCCCGACGCAGGCGAAGACGGCGCCGTAGGCGGCGAGGCCGGCGAGCAGCATGGCCAGATCGGAGAGCAGCGCCGGAAACTCGGCGCCCACCTGCCCGCCGTCCAGGGGCACGATGAGGAAGTAGACGACGACGACCGAGGGAAGCACCAGGAGCGCCGTGCAGGCCAGGTACGCGGCGTACTTGCCGAAGAGCACGGCATGCCGCGCGATGGGCCGCGTGAACAGGTAGGTAATCGTCTTGTCGTCGACTTCGTCCGCGATCAACGCCGTGCCGTAGAACACGCCAAGCACCGGCACGACGAACCGCAGGTACACCAGCCAGATCATCAGGCCGAACAGCGCCGGCCCACCCACCGACTCGCCATTGATGCGCGGGAGGCCGCCCTCCTCGAACACAAGGACGGCTCGAACCCCAAGGGCCAGCAGGATCGGGCCAGAGACGAGCAGGGCCAGGAACACCGACCGGCGCGACCACAGCATCTGTCCGAGCGAGAGATCGAAGATTCGAGCGACGGTCGAGGCGAGGGGGGGAGCAGTCATTTGACGAGGTACTGAAAGACAGCCTGGAGGTTGTCGTCCGGAGACGTGACCTCGTGCACCGCGCCGCACTCGCCGGATGCGGCCATTTCGGTCAGCCGCGCGTAAAACGCGTCCGGCTTTCCGGTCTGCACGACCAGGGCCCCGGCCTCGAGCCTGAGGCTGAGCACGTGGTCGTCGGCCAGGAACTCGCGGGCGAGGACTCGCGGCTGGTCGGCCACAATCGACACGGTGTGCGGGTGCTCGTCGATGAGCTCCCGGATCTGGTGCACGTTGCCTTCGGCCAGAATCCGCCCCTGATTGATCAGGAGGATGTTCGAGGTCATCGACTCGATCTCGTGGAGGATATGGCTCGAGACGAGGATGCTCTTGCCGGCGCGCGCCCAGTCCTTGATCAGGCGGATCGTCTTGCGCCGCACGAGCGGGTCCATGCCAGAGAGCGGTTCGTCGAGGATGAGCAGTTCCGGATCGTGTGCGAGCGCCTGCGCCAGCTTGACACGCTGCCGCATGCCCTTGCTGTAGGCGCCGATCTTCTTGTGCGCCGCGTCGGTCAGCTCGACCATCTCGAGCGCCCGGAGCGCCTGCGCGCGGGAGGCGGCTTCTCCGCCGCCGTTCAGCCTCACGAGGGCTGTCACCCATTCGAGCCCGGTCATCCGATCGTAGAAGGCGTCCTGCTCCGGACAGAAGCCAATTCGGAAGTACAGCGACGGGTTCCTCCAGATCGGTTCTCCAAGCACGGTCAGCCGGCCCTTGCTGGGCTTCAGCTGCCCGGTGACGAGCTTCATGAACGTGGACTTCCCGGCGCCGTTCGGCCCCAGCAGGCCCGTGATGCCCGGCGGCACGGTGAGCGTGACGTCGTTCAGGCCGCTGACCTGGCCGTACCACTTGGACACGTGCTCGGCGGCGACAACGGCAGCGCTCACGCCACCACCTCGACACCGCGGACGCGCCGCTCGAGCACCAGCGCCGAGCCGGCGATCAGGCCGACGACGATGGCAAGCGAAAGGACCCACGGCAGGTCCGCTCTCGGCGGAAGGCGGAAGATCACATCGCCGATCTGGTTCAGGTTGCTCTCGATCGACACCCACGCCATCGAAGAGCTGCTGGTGACAGCCCGGAGAACCCCGGACAGCGCCTGCGTGAAGAAGATCAGGCCCGCATAGATGACGCCGACATACCGGCTGCTCTTCGAAAGCGACGACAGGGCGAGCATGACCGACGCGGCCGCCAGCACCCGGACGAGCGAGAAGAGCGTGATGGCGGGAAAGAGGTACAGGTTGTCCACAAAGAACGTGAAGTTGCCGGCAAACACAATCTGCACGACCAGGAGCAGCAGCGCGGGAATCCAGGTCACGAGCAGCAGGAGGCCCACGAGGATGGCCAGCTTTCCGACGATGTACTCCAGCCTCGAGAGGGGCTTCGACAGGTAGATCTGCAGGGCGTTCGCACGCCGATCGTTGGCGATGAGCCCGGAGCCGGCGTAAACCGTCAGGAAGAACACAAACGTGTCCTGCTGCGCCAGGAACTCGCGGAACATTTCCGGCGTCGGCGCGAGGAACGCGGCCTGGGGGAGGTTGGCCGCGGCATAGAGCTGCACGGCACGCACGAAGAACGGCCCCCACGCCAGGAACATCAGGCCGAGAAACGCGCGCTTCTTGAAGAGCGTGCGAACGCCGGCCGACGCAATCACCGCCCAGGCGCGGCCGTGCGCGGCCCGCTGGCCCGCATAGCGGCGGTACCCCTGGTCGTGGATCGGGCTCATTCGACCCCGACCGCCTTCGCGAACACATCCTCGAGCGTCGGCACGCTCGGGCGCAGGTGCCTGACCTGCACGCCGGACGAGGCGGCGAGCGCGAAGAGCGCCCGCGCACCGCCGTCGCCGGGGACGAACACCCGCATGACGTCCTCGTCAGTCAAATGGCATTCGAGACCCTCCTGCTGGAGTGTGCCCACGAAGCGGTCGAGGGTGTCGGGGCCGTCGTGCAGTTTGACGCGCAGCTCGTACACGCGGCCGCGCGGTTGCTTCATGCCGGCAATCGGCCCCGACGCCACCACGCGCCCGCGGTCCATCACGATGACGTTTTCACACGTGAACTCGACGTCTGGCAGAAGGTGCGACGACAGAATCAGGTTGACGCCCTTGTTGAGCGCCAGGTCGCGCACGAGCTCGAGCATCTCGTCGCGGCCCTTCGGGTCCATGCCGTTGGTCGGCTCGTCGAGAAACAGGAGGTCCGGGTCGTGCACCAGCGCCTGCGCGAGCTTGATGCGCTGTTTCATCCCGGTCGAGTAGGTCTCCACGTTCCGGTAGCGCGCCTCGCCGAGCCCCACATAGAACAGCACCTCGTGAGCGCGCTGCATGGCATCGGCCGGCGGCAACCCGGCCAGCTCCGCGCAGTACGCGACGAACGACACCGCGTTCATCCCTGGAATGTGCGCGTCGTTTTCCGGCATGTAGCCGACGCGGCTGCGGATCTGGAGGGGCGAGGTCGCCACGTCGAGACCGAGCACACGCATCTTCCCCTGTGTGGGCACGAGGAAGCCCAGGAGGGCCTTGAGCATCGTGCTCTTTCCGGCGCCGTTCGGACCGAGCAGGCCTACGGCGCCAGCGGCAAACGACGCCGACACATCCTGCAGCGCGGTCTGCGCACCGTAGCGGACGGTCACCGCGTCGAGCGTGATGACGGGGTCGCGGCCTTCCATGTCACCGCAAGTAGACGGATTCTCGGCCAGGAGGGTTCAGAGAGTCCCCTCAAGCCCAGGGCATCGGCCTGCTCGCGCAGAAAGCCGATCACATGCCCGATGTGGATGTCGAGCGGCAGCTCGAGCAGCGCGGCGCCCGCATGGAGATCCTCGCGCTTCACGCCGCGGGCAAACGCCTTGTCCTTCATCCGCTTCAGCACCGACGCCGGCTCGAGGTCGAGGACGCTCTTGCTGGGCCGGATCAGCGACGCCGCGGTCACGAAGCCCGCCATCTCGTCGCAGGCGAACAGCGTCTTCTCGAGCCGCGTGTCGCGCGGCACACCGCTGTAGTCGGCGTGCGACAGGATCGCGCGCACCATCCACTCGGGGTAGCCCTGCGCCCGCAGGATCTCGCTGCCACGGAATGGATGGTCCTCGAGGCTCGGCCACCGTTCGTAGTCGAAGTCGTGCAGGAGGGCGACGATGCCCCAGCCCGTCTCGTCTTCGCCAAACAGGCGGGCGTAACCGCGGACGGCGGCCTCGACGCCGAGCGCGTGCTTCAAGAGGCTCTCGCCTTTGGTGTACTCCGTCAGCAGCGCCCAGGCCGCCTCTCGCGTCAGCTCCATATGTTCAAGCAGATGGTGATGATCACCGCATTGGTGAAGTCGATGAAGAACGCGCCCACCATGGGCACGATCAGAAACGATCGGGGCGCCGGCCCGTACCGGCTCACGATGGTCTCCATGCTCACCATGGCGTTGGCCGTAGTGCCGAGCATGAACCCGACGAAGCCGGCCGACGTCACGGCGGCCTCGTAGTCGCGGCCCATCACCCTGAACACCGCGTAGACGGCCACACCAGCCACCAGTACCAGCTGTCCGGCGAGGATGACGAGCAGCGGCAAGGCCAGGCCCGCGAGCTCCCAGAGCCGCAGCGTCATCAAGGCCAGCGCCAGGAACAGCGAAAGGGCCACGCTGCCGAGGTCGTCGATCAGCTTCTGGGACAGTCCGATCCAGGAGAACACGTCGTCGAGGTTTCGGATGACCGCGGCGACCAGCATCGCGCCGATGTAGACCGGGAGCGTCAGGGGGCGTCCGCCGAGGCCGGGGATAAAGCCTGGGAACCGGACGTTCGTCTGTATGAAGCTGCTGACCCAGCCCGAGCCACATCGCGACAAGGATGACGACCAGCGTCTTCAGGATGCCATAGGCCTCGACGTCCTCGCGGGCCGGCGCCGACGGCGCCGGATCGGGCAGCAAGTCCTCCACGACGTGCGCCGCGACGTCTGGGGTGACAGAGCCACCGGGACGCCGCTTGGCCGGCCTGAGCTTGCCTCGCTCGACGAGGTACGTCCCGAGCGGCCCCCGAGAATGCCTCCGCCGACGATGCCCACCATCGCCGAGGCTACGGCGAGCGTGGCCGCCCCGGCCAGGCCCGCGCGCTCGAAGTCGGGTGCGAACGCCAGGCCCGTGGCGGGCCCGCCCACGAGGGTGACCGAGCTCGCGAGCACGCCCAGGAGCGGATGCTGACCGAGGCTCGTTGCGACCGCGACGCCGACCACGTTCTGCAGGATGGCGACGAGCGTCGAAAACGCGAAGAACAGCATGACCTGAGGTCCGCCGATCCTCAGCACCGACACGCTCGCACCGAAGCCCACGGTCGTGAAGAACGCGACCATCAGCGGTGTCTGGAGCGCCGTGTCGAAGGCCACGGGTGTCAGCCCGCGGTTCCGGGCGACCAGCAGCGCGCTTGCCACCAGCAGCCCGCCAACGACGGGCGCCGGCACGTTGAGGCGCGCCAGCCAGGGCACGAGGGAGCGGACGCCGTACCCGAGAAAAAGCACGAGACCTGCGAACGCAAGTGTCTGGACCAAGTCGAGTGTGAGCATGATAAGGTCGGCGCTCAGGCATCTTAGTGCAGGAACCTTCGCGCGGGCTCAAGGCTCAGGGCTCAGGGCCTGCCGCGCGCCTGCCCTCGTACCCTGAGCCCTGAGCCCTGAGCCGTGAGCCAAACGTTCATGTCCGACACTCGCGCCACCGCGTCCCCCACGGCCCTCGACACCGAATTCACGCGCGGGCTCGGCCTGTACGACGCGACGATGGTGGTCGTCGGCTCGATGATCGGATCGGGCATCTTCATCGTGTCGGCCGACATGGCGAGGCACGTCGGGAGCGCCGGCTGGCTGCTCACCGCATGGCTCATCGCCGGATTCCTCACGATCGTCGGCGCGCTGTCGTACGGCGAGCTGGCCGCGATGATGCCGCGGGCCGGCGGACAGTATGTGTACCTCCGCGAGGCGTTCTCGCCGCTCTGGGGGTTTCTCTACGGCTGGACGCTGTTCCTGGTGATCCAGACCGGCACCATCGCCGCGGTCGCGGTCGGATTCGCCAGGTTCATCGGCGTGCTCGTGCCGTGGGTGGCCGAGGATCGGTACCTCATCGCTCCGCTGCACGTGACGACCGGATACGCGCTCTCGCTGTCCACGGCGCAGCTCGTCGGTCTGCTGTTGATTGCGCTGCTGACCTGGACCAACACCCGCGGCCTCGAATACGGCCGCGTCATCCAGAATGTCTTCACCACGGCCAAGACCGGGGCGCTCCTGGGGCTGATTGCCGTCGGCCTGCTGCTCGGGTGGAACGGCGAGGCCGTCGGCGGACAACTTCGGCAACCTCTTCTCGCCACGGGGCATCGCGCCGGTCGTCCCGGGGCTGGATGCGCTGACGGCGTTCGGGTTGATTCGTGGCGCTCGGCGTCTCGCAGACCGGTTCGCTCTTCTCCGCCGACGCCTGGAACAACATCACGTTCACGGCCGGCGAGGTCAGGGATCCGCGGCGCAACATTCCGTTGTCGCTCGCGCTTCGGCACGATCATCGTGATCGGGCTGTACCTGCTGGCGAACGTCGCGTATCTCGTGACGCTGCCGCTGGCCGACATCCAGCACGCGCCGTCCGATCGGGTGGCCACGGCCACCCTCGACGCGGATCTTCCCGGGCGCGGGCGCCGCGATGATGGCGGTTGCAATCATCGTCTCGACGTTCGGGTGCAACAACGGCCTGATCCTGGCAGGGGCGCGGGCGTACTACGCGATGGCGAGGGACGGCCTGTTCTTCCGATCGGCGGGCGTGCTGAACGACGCGAAGGTGCCGGCCTGGGGGCTGGCGCTGCAGGGCATCTGGGCGGCGTTCCTCGTGCTGCCGCGCACCTACAATCCGACGACGGGCGCGTACGGCAACCTGTACAGCAACCTGCTCGACTACGTGGTCTCGGCGGCGCTCATCTTCTACATCCTCACGATCGCCGGCGTGTTCCGCCTGCGCCGTACCCGTCCGAACGCCGAACGGCCGTATCGCGCCTTCGGCTACCCGGTGATTCCGGCGATGTACATTGCCGGCGCGTCGGCCATCCTGATCATTCTGTTCGCGTACCGCACGGCCACCACCTGGCCGGGGCTGGTCATTGTCCTCCTCGGCGTCCCTGTCTACTTCGCGTGGAAACCACGCTCAGAAGTTCGAACTTCCTGATCGGAACCTTCGCCAGGCTTCTTCCGTCGAACGGCCCATGGATGCGCTGCTGCAGGACATCCGGTACGCGGCCCGGGGCCTCGTCCGCAGCCCGGGCTTCGCCGTGCTCACGGTGCTCTGCCTGGCATTGGGCATCGGCATCAACAGTACCGTCTTCAGCATCGTCGACAACGTCTCGCTCCGCGCGCTGCCCTTCGATCGGCCCCACGAGCTTGTGGTTCTCTATTCCACACAGCCATCGGCAGGCGTTGAGCGGAGCCTTGTCTCGTATCCGGACTACCGCGACTGGACGGAACAGACACGAGCGTTCTCGAATGTCGCCGCGCACTCGTACCGAAGCCTGTCGATCACGGAAGGCGTAGAGTCCGAGCGCTTTCAAGGGTCGATCGTGACGTGGAACCTCTTCCCGGTCCTCGGTATCCACCCGGTCCTGGGACGCCAGTTCGTCGAGGCAGATGATCGCCCGGGCGCGCCCCCCGTCGTGATGCTGAGCCACGGCCTCTGGCAGCGCCGGTACCGTGAGGATGCATCGATCGTCGGCCAAATCGTGCTGGTGGACCAGACGCCGCGCACGGTCATCGGCGTCATGCCGCCGCGCTTCCAGTTCCCGCAGGTGGCCGAGCTCTGGCTTCCAGCCGTCCCCCTCGTGCATGACCAGCCACGCAGCGAACGCATGCTGCTCCCGGTCGCCCGCCTGGCAGCAGGGGCGAACCCTGCGGCGGCGAGCGGCGACCTCGCGGACGCGGCCCGGCGCCTCGAGCAGGCGCATCGTGAGGACGCGGGGTGGAGCGCACGGGCTGCGCCCCTGCGCGACGATCTGATGCCGGTGCAGCTGCAGCTCGCCACGACCGCCATGCTCGGCGCCGTTTCGCTGGTGTTGATCATCGCCTGCGCCAACGTGGCCAATCTGCTGCTCGCCCGCGCGACCGGCCGTCAGCGGGAGATTGCCGTACGGACGGCCCTCGGAGCCGGGCGCGGGCGCCTCATCAGGCAGCTCCTCACAGAGAGTGTGCTGCTTGCACTCTTGAGCGCGCCTCTTGGCCTGCTCCTGGCGTACGCGAGCCTCGACGCGATGATGGCGGCCATTCCGCCGACGGTGATGGTGCCCTATTACGTCGACTGGAGCATGAACACGCGCGTCGTGTTGTACACGACAATCGCATCGGTCACCACCGGGCTGCTGTTCGGACTCGCACCGGCGCTACAGGCCGGGCGGGCCAGCCTCGTCGGCGCGCTCAAGGACGGAGGGCGCGGCGCCGCCGGCAGCCGCAGCCGTGCCCGCCTGCGCAGCACGCTCGTGGTCGTCGAGGTCGCCCTCTCGCTCATGCTGCTCGTCGGCGCCTCGCTGTTCGTGCGCAGTATCCTCAACATCTACAGGGCAGATGCCGGGATCGACACCTCCTCGTTGATGACCTTGCGGCTTTTCATGGCGGGCGACGCGTACGACCGGCCGGAAGCAATGACGGCACGGGTGGAGGATGTCGTGCGGCGAGTCGAGGCGCTGCCCGGGGTCGCCGGAGCCTTTGCCTCCAACCTGGTGCCGCTCTCGACCGGCGGCGGAAGCGCGGGGCTCGTAGTCGAGGGCACGACGCTCGAGCCCGGCAAGGAACCGAGGATCAGCTACTTCGCTGCCACGTCGCACGCCATCGATACGCTCGATCAGACGCTCCTCGCGGGGCGCGACTTCACCGATGCCGAGGCCGCGACGCGATCCGGTGTGGCGATCGTCAATGAGGCGCTCGCTGCCCGCTTCTGGCCCGAGGCCTCTGAGATTGTCGGCCGCCGCTTCCGTTTCGCCGCGGATCCGCCGGACCAATGGCTGACGATCGTCGGCCTAGTGTCGAACTTCCAGCCCCTGCTCCTGCGGGACAAGGGGCGCGTGGAGCCGCTTGCGATTCTTCCCTACCCCTATCAAGCCACGCGCGACACCGGGATCACGATTCGCGTGGCGGGCATGCCGCCATCGTCGATCACGGCGGCCGCGAGGCGCGCGATCGGCGAGTCCGACGCGTCCCTGGCGCTCTTCAACCTGCGGACGGGTGACGAAAACCGCGAGGGCCGGCTGTGGGCCCCGCTGTTTCTCTCGTGGATGTTTTCGATCTTCGGCGCGGCCGCGCTGCTGCTGGCGGCCGTCGGCATCTACGGCGTCCTGTCGTACTCGGTGGCGCAGCGCACGCAGGAGTTTGGCGTGCGCCTAGCGCTCGGCGCCACGAGCCACAACATCCTCGCCCTTGTCGTCGGGCAGGGCGCCAGGCTCGCTGCCATCGGCATTGTGGTTGGCGGGATCGGCGCGTTCCTCGTGACGCGGGTCGTTCAGGCGCTGCTGTACAACGTGACGCCGACCGACGCCATCAGCTTCGGCGGGACCGCGCTCGTGCTCGCCGCGGTCACGGTCGTTGCCGGGTGTGTGCCCGCGCTCCGCGCGGTCAGCGTCGACCCGATCCTGGCGCTCCGGGCCGAGTAACGCGGTCCTTCGTAGTTCTCACTTCTCAGTTCGAAGTTGCCCCAGAGCCTTGTGTATCACCGTGATGGCCGCCGTCTGCACGCGCAGCGCGGCCAAGTCCTCGATCAGGACCCACTGCACATCGTCGGCGTCTGAACCGGCGAGGGGGCCGACGTCAGCCGGGTCGTTCGCCTGACAGAGGTAATCGACGACGAGGTAGTGGTACTCGACGCGTCCGTCGGTATCCCGGTGCACGCGATCAATGACCTCGACGAGAGGCCCGACGTCGACGACCAACCCCGTCTCCTCGAGCACTTCACGGGCCACCGCGGTCTCGAGCGTTTCGCCGAGTTCCACCGCCCCGCCGGGCAGGCTCCATTCGCCCTTGAGCGGCGGGTGGCCACGCTTGACCATGAGCACGCGTCCCCGGTCGAAGACGACGGCGCCCACGCCCACAACCGGCCGTTCCGGGTACTTCTCATCTCAATTACTCAATTACTCAATCGCTCAATTACTCAACTACCCAATCACCCAATTACCCAATTCCCAAGGCTTTGACGACGACGCGCTTTTTGCGCTGACCGTCGAACTCGGCATAGAAGACCTGCTCCCAGGGGCCGAGATCGAGCGCGCCCTCGGTGATGGGCAGCATGACCTGGTGGCCCATGAGCGTCCGCTTCAGGTGGGCATCCGCGTTGTCCTCGCCGGTCTGATGGTGCCGGTAGTCGAGTCCGGCCGGCGCGAGCTTCTCGAGCCAGACTTGGAAGTCGGCGATGAGCCCGTCCTCCCAGTCGTTCACGAAGACGCCAGCCGTGATGTGCATCGCCGACACCAGGACCATGCCCTCCTTGACGCCGCTCCTGGAGACGATGGCCGCGACTTCGTCGGTGATGCGGACAAACTCCTGCCGCTTCCGGGTGTTGAAGAAAAGGTAATCGGTGAATGCGAGCATCTGGACATCTCGTCATTTGGTCATTTGGTCATTTGGTCATTTGGTCATTTGATTGGAGGAAATGCCGAAATGACCAGATGTCCAAGTGACCAAATCTAGAGCGCGAGCGACGGGTCTGCATTCAGGTCGAGCGAGGCGGTACGGCCCGAGCGGAACTGGCGCAGGCCGGCGGCGGCGATCATCGCGGCGTTGTCCGTAGAGAGCGACAGGCTTGGCACGAACGTGGGCATCTCGCGCGCGTCGCCGTGGGCCTTGAGGTCGAGGCGCAAGCGGCTGTTCGCGGACACGCCGCCCGACACTCCGATGCTCTTTGCCTGGTGCCGGCGCGCCGCGTCGAAGGCCCGGTCGACCAGGACCGTCACGACGATTCGCTGAAAGCTGGCACAGACATCGGCGACCTCGGCCTCCGACAGCTCGGCACGAGATCGCACGTGGCGCAGCACCGCGGTCTTGAGACCGCTGAAGCTGAAGTCGAGGTCGCCCTTGAGCGCAGGCGCGTTGCGATCGGCATGCGTCAGGCGTGTCGCCGGCAGCGATACCGCGCGATCGTTGCCCGACCGGGCGAGCCGGTCGATGGCCGGGCCTCCGGGGTACCCAAGACCAAGGAGCCTGGCGACCTTGTCGTACGCTTCGCCCGCCGCATCGTCGCGCGTGCGGCTGAGCAGCTGGTAGCGACCGGGGACTTCGATGAGGTAGAGGCTGGTGTGGCCGCCGGAGACCACCAGGGCAATCGAAGGCAGCGGCAGCTCGCCGTGCTCGAGGACGAGCGACTCGATGTGGCCCGCAAGATGATGCACCCCGACCAGGGGAAGCCCGGTGGCCACTGCCGCGGCCTTCGCAAACGACACGCCCACGAGCAGCGATCCGACGAGGCCCGGTCCCTGCGTGACGGCGACGGCGCCCAGATCCGGCCAGCTCGTGTCCGCCTCTTGCATCGCCCGTTCGACCACGCCGCAAATGTCGCGGAGGTGCTGCCGGGATGCGAGCTCTGGCACCACACCACCCCACTCGCGATGGATTTGCACCTGGGAGGCCACGATGTTGGAGCGGACCGCCCACGGTCTGCCCGGATCGCCCGTTTCTTCGACCACAGCGGCCGACGTCTCGTCGCAGGAGGTTTCGATGCCGAGGATCAGCACTGGTGGTCTTCTCTATCTGGCTATTTTGTCATCTAGTCATCTAGTCAGTTGGTCAATTGGTCATTTGGTCATTTGGTGGCCAATCGGCAAGTGGGCCATGTGAGCAAGTAACCAAGAGACCAACTGACCAACTGACCAACTGACCCAGTGACCAACTGACCCAGTGACCAACTGACCCAGTGACCAACTGACCAAGTGACCAAATGACCTAGTGACCAGATGCTCAGATGGCTTCAGGGTTATGTGGTCGCGACAGTCGCTTCGAAGGCCTGCCTCAGCGACTCAGTGTACGGCGGACGAAGGATGCCGCGCTCCGTGATGATGCCCGAGATGAGTGCGTGTGGCGTGACGTCGAACGCCGGGTTCCACACGTGCGCGCCTTCGGGGGCCAGTCGTGCGGGGCCGACGTGGGTCACTTCCCTCGCGTTCCGTTCTTCGATCGGAATGTGCGTGCCGTCGAGCGTGTGCAGATCGACCGTCGAGAGGGGGGCGGCCACATAGAACGGCACGCCGTGCTCCCGCGCGAGGACGGCGACGGTGTAGGTGCCGATCTTGTTGGCCGTGTCTCCATTGGCGGCGATCCGATCGGCGCCCACCACGACGAAGTTGACCCCTCCCCGGCGCATGAGCGCTCCCGCCATGTTGTCGGTGATGACCGTCGTGTCTATTCCATCGCGGACGAGTTCCCAGGCCGTGAGCCGCGCCCCCTGCAGAAACGGGCGCGTCTCGTCGGCGAACACTGCCACACGCTTGCCGGCTTCGACTGCGCCCCGGATCACGCCGAGCGCGGTGCCGTAGCCGGCGGTGGCGAGCGCACCGGCGTTGCAGTGGGTCAGGATTCGGGCGTCCGCGGGCACGACCGCGGCGCCGAAGGCGCCCATCGCCCGGCAGCTCGCGACATCCTCGTCGTGAATCGCCCCGGCTTCGCGATCCAGCCGGTCCTTGAGCTGATCGACCGACTCCCCGGCTTCGGCGCCGGCGCCGAACGAGTGCTTCATGCGTTCGATGGCCCAGAACAGGTTGACCGCGGTCGGACGCGTGGCGGCCATGAGGTCGCAGATCCTGAAGAACTCCGCGGCAAACTTCTGCGTGCCAGTGGCCTTGCTCGCCCGCATCCCGATCGCGATTCCCATGGCCGCCGCGACGCCGATTGCCGGCGCGCCCCGGATCACCATCGTCTTGATGGCGCGCGCCACTTCGGGGGCCGTCCGGCAGCGGACGTACACCTCCCGCGCAGGCAGCTTGCGCTGGTCGATCATCACGACGACGTCGGCTTCGCGAGCGATGGTGGGGAGCATGAAATTTACAATTTACAATTTACAATTAGGAATTCGTCGTCACGACGGATGGCGACACCGCCGACGGAGGTCACGGGTACATCTGGCAACGTGCACGACGCATTGTAAATTCCCAATTGTAAATCGTAAATTGCCGTCGGCCGCCGTGGCGGCATCAGAGCAAGCGCGCGTCGAAGGGGAGCGGCAGCAGGTCCTTCAGCCGGTGCGTCCCTTTTTCGTCGGTGAGGTTGGCCAGAATCACTTCGAGGTTACCGCCGAACTCCCAGAGGATCTGCCGGCAGGCGCCGCACGGAGGGGTGGGGACATCGGTGTCAGCCACCACCGCGATGCGGGAGAAGGCGCGGTGACCGTCGGAGAGCGCCTTGAACATGGCGACGCGTTCGGCGCAGACGGTGAGGCCATAGGTCGCGTTCTCGATGTTGCAGCCTGTGACAATCGTGCCGTCCGCGGTCTCGAGCGCGGCGCCGACCTTGAATTTCGAATAGGCGGCGTCGGCGTTCTCGCGGGCGCGTCGCGCGGCCCCGACGAGATCGATCTCGGCGGCATGGCCATCTCGCAGGCGCCTGGAGCCCAGGCGTCGATCGCGGCCGGTCCGGCGCTCGCCTTCGGTGCGGCCCGCCTGGCGGCTTCTGCGTTCGAAGCCTGACCGCCGGTCCGTCTCCCCGTGCGATCGCCGGTCATCGATGGAGGGCGCTCCCGGCGCCGCCGCCGTGGCCCGGCGCGCACCGTTCACCACGTGGGTCACCCGCGCGATCTGGTACATCTGGATGGTCAGCGTCTGGACCTGCTTGTCGACGTGGCACCGTTCAGCGGACGCCAGATCGGCCCAGTGGCGGACGGCGTAGTAGCGCCGCGGCACGGATTCGTCACGCACCACCTCGGCGCGGCCGTATCCCTTGATTCTGATGAGGGCCTCGAACTCATCGGCAAGCTCGAGAAACGCCTTCTCCTGCCCGTCGGCCACGTCGACGAGCGACACCGACAACCGTTCGCGTTCAGAGGCGGCCAATGATCCCCTCCAGTAGCGCCACGAAGTCTCCGCGCACCCGCCTGGCCGTCTCCATCACTTCGAGATGATCGAGCGGTTGCGGCAGCACGCCCGCGGCCATGTTCGTGATGCAGGATATACCCAGGACCTCGAGACCCATGTGCCGGGCGGCGATAGCCTCGAAGGCCGTGGACATGCCGACGGCGTCTGCGCCGATCGCGCGCAAGTAGCGGATCTCGGCAGGCGTCTCGTAGCTCGGGCCGAGCAGTGCCGCGTACACGCCGTGGGGCAGCCGCCGGCCCAGGCTCGTCGCCGTCTCGTCGGCCAGTTCGCGCAGGCGGCGCGAGTACACCTCGGTCATGTCAGGAAACCGCGATCCGAACCGGTCCTCGTTGGCGCCAACCAGCGGGTTCATGCCGGTCAGGTTGATGTGATCGTCGATCACCATCAGCGCCCCCTGTGCGAAGCCGGTGTTGATACCCCCGGCCGCGTTCGTGAGCACCAGCGTCCTCACGCCGAGCACCCCGAGGACGCGCACGGCAAACGTGACGGTCTGCGCGTCGTGGCCTTCGTACGCATGGCAGCGTCCCGCGAGGGCCGCAATCATCCTGCCCTTCACACGGCCGACGACCAGCCGGCCGTCGTGGCCGACCACGCGCGACCGAGGCCAGTGCGGCAGCTCCTGATACGGCAGCGACACCGCTTCCTCGAGTGTCCCGGCAAAGTCTCCCAGCCCGGAGCCGAGGACAACGGCCGCCTCGGGCAGGACAGGCGTCCGTGCCCGCACGACGTCCGCCGCTGCCGACACCCGGTCGAAATAGGTCACAGCAGGAAGCCGGCGATCGTCGCCGTCATGAAGTTGGCGAGCGTGCCGGCAAACATCGCGCGGAGGCCGAGCCGCGCCAGGTCGTGCCGGCGGTTCGGGGCCAGCGCTCCGATGCCCCCTATCTGGATGCCGATCGAGCTCAGGTTGGCGAACCCGCAGAGAGCGAAGGTCGCGATGGTGAACGACCGCGGATCGAGCGAGCTCTTGAGCGGGCCGAGCTGCGAGTAGGCGACGAACTCGTTGAGCACCATGCGCGTGCCCAGAAGGTTGCCGATTGTCGGCGCATCCTTCCACGGCACGCCCATGCTCCAGGCCACGGGCGCAAACACCCACCCGAAGATCATCTGCAGGCTCAGGCCCACCGTACCGAGGATCGCGTTGACGAGCGCCACCAGCGCGAGGAACGAGATGAGCATCGCGCCCACGTTGAGCGCCAGGTGCAGGCCTTCGCCCGTGCCGCGCCCGGCCGCATCGATCACGTTCACGTCGGTCTGCTCCACCTCCAGGCGCACCGTCCCCATGGTCTTCGGGGTTTCGGTCTCCGGCACGAACATCTTGGCCATCATGATCGTCCCCGGCGCGGTCATGATGACGGCCGTGAGGAGATGTTGAGCCTCGATGCCGAACAGGATGTAGGCCGCCATGATCCCGCCGGAGATGTGCGCCATGCCGGAGGTCATCACGGTCATCAGCTCCGACCGGGTCATCTCGGGCAGGTACGGACGAATGGTCAGCGGGGCTTCGGTCTGGCCCATGAAGATGCTGGCCGCCACGTTGAGCGACTCGGCGCCGCTCGCGCGCATCACCCGGTGCATCACCACGGCAAAGAGCCGCACCACCAGCTGCATGACGCCGTAGTAGTAGAGGATCGCGAAGAGGGCCGCGATGAAGATGATCGTCGGCAGCACCTGGAAGGCGAAGATGACCGCATACTGCGCGCCGTCGGGACCCAGAGCGCCGGTCATCGCCTTGCCCCAGATGCCCGCGTCGCCGAGCGGCCCGAAGACGAACGCCGAGCCGACGCCGGCAAATCCGAGCAGCCGGTTGATGCCGTCGCCGAGCGTCGCGAAGACCTGCTGGCCGACCCTGGTCTTGAGAACGATGAGCGCAAAGACGATCTGCAGCCCCAGGCCCCACGCCACGGTCGACCATCTGATCGCCCGGCGATCGGTCGAGAACGCGTAAGCGATTCCGAGGATGACGATCGCGCCGAAGAGCGGCTGGAACACACCGAGCATCAGTTGAGCTCCCCGATATCCCCAATCAGGAGCGGCGTCGGTGAAGGCCGATCGTCGCCCACGGTGACCGCCCTCGACGCCAGCACGACAGCCGCGTCCAGGCGGTCGCGGTCGCGGTAGAAGAGCTCGAGGACGCCGTCGCCTTCGCGGAGGGCGTCGCCAGGCTTGGCCAGGATCATGATGCCCACTCCGTGATCCACAGGGTCCTGCACGCGGTCGCGGCCGGCGCCAAGCGCCACGGACGCCTTGCCGACGAGCTCGGCATCGAGCCCGGTCAGGAAGCCCGACCGCGACGCCTTCACAACATGGCGCCCTGCGGCTGTGGGCAATCGTGTGTAGTCGTCGACCACGTGCGGGTCGCCGCCCTGGCACTCGATGATCCGCCGGAAGCGCTCGAGCCCGGCCCCGCTCGAGATGGTCTGCGCAGCCTTGCGCGCGCCCTCGGCCCGAGTGGCCGCCACGCCCCCCAGCACGAGCATGCGGGCCGTGAGATCGACCGATATTTCAAGGAGATCGGCCGGTCCCCGGCCTTTGAGCACTTCCAGGCACTCGATGACTTCGACCGCATTCCCAACGGCCCGGCCAAGCGGCGCGTGCATGGCCGTGATGACGGCCTCGGTCCGCACGCCAGAGGCGCGGCCAGTGGCGACGAGCGACTCGGCCAGGCGCCGCGAGTCGGCCTCCGTCTTCATGAACGCCCCGCTGCCGGTCTTGACGTCCAGCACGAGCGCGTCGATGCCTTCCGCAATCTTCTTGCTCATGATGGACGCGGTGATGAGCGGGATGCTCTCGACCGTGCCCGTCACGTCCCGCAGGGCGTACAGCTTCTTGTCGGCCGGGGCGATCTCCTTCGTCTGGCCGATCATCGCGCAGCCGACCTTCGCCAGCGCGGCCTTCATCTCGGGCAGCGTGAGGTTGACGTTGAACCCCGGAATCGCCTCGAGCTTGTCGAGTGTGCCGCCCGTGTGGCCGAGCCCGCGGCCTGACATCATCGGCACCGGAACGCCGCACGCCGCGGCCAGGGGCGCCAGAATCAGCGACGTCTTGTCGCCGACGCCCCCCGTGCTGTGCTTGTCGACTTTGATGCCCGGGATGTCGTTCAGATCAACGCGGACGCCCGAGTGGACCATCGCGTCGGTCAACGACGCGGTCTCGGCCGCCGTCATGCCGCGCAGCAGGATCGCCATCAGCAGCGCCGATGCCTGGTACTCCGGCACCGCGCCTGACGTCACGCCGTCGACCATGAACGCGATCTCGTCGCGCTCGAGCGTCCCGCCGTCGCGCTTTTTGATGATGAGGTCGACGGCTCGCATGCAGGCGGGCAGTATACTTCGGGAATCCATGAGCGGGTCTGCTGGAGACGCCCCTGAAGGCATGCGGGGTGTCGGAGTGTCGCGCCGATGACGGCCGAACGAGCCGCGGCCCTCGCGCCAGAAGACACCATCAGGCTGACCGAGTTCGCACGGTCGTTCAGGGCGGCCTTGCGCGCCGTCGCGCTCTACCCCGCCGGTCATTCCGCCATCGGCGTCACCCTCGGCCGCATCGTGTCGATGACCTCGGCCGAGCAGTTGACCGAGCCGTTGCGGATCGGGGTGCTCGCACGTGGACTGCAGATGGACGGCCGCGCGCCCACGAGGCCCGACGCCGCGATTGGCGAGCTGGCGACCATCCTCCACGATCACTTGATCGGCGAGATGACCGTCCGGCCAGGCGGCGACCTCGAGGCCTGGCGACGGTTCCTCCTGCTGCTTGGCCGCACGCCGGAAAGCGTGCGCGCCGAGGGCGGCATCAGCCGGCTGTGGGCCGAGATGGCCGGCAACCACGTCGAGCTGCGCGAGATCGACTACGCCGAGGTCCTGAGGGAGAGAGACGCCGGAGCGCACGCCGACTGGGAACAGGTGATTGCGCGTTGCCTCGAGGGCGACGCACAGCTGGATCTGAGCGACGAGGCCTGGCGCCGGCTCATCGAGACCGCCGGCGACCCGGCGCGTCTCGCCGACGTGATGGCCGACCTGGATGCCCAGGCCGTCGACAAGGGGCACGGGATCGGACAACGCACGGCCGCCCTCATCCGCCTGCTGGAAAGCATCGTCGAGTCCACGACCAAGTACGAGCCCGAGAAGGTGGACGAGATCATGCGCAGCATGGCCAGCGCGCTCGGCCGGCTGCCGCCAGACATGATGGTGTCGCTGCTCTCGCAGGGGGGATCGCAGGGCGGCAAGGGCGCGGAGCTCGTCAACGCCGTGGTGAACCGCATGACGGACGGCACCATCGCGACTTTCGTGGCGCGCAACGCGCTCGCGGAAGACACGTCGATCGATCGCGTGGCGGAGGCCTTCCACTCCCTCGTGCCCGACGCCGACCACCGCGAGCGCCTCATCGACCTGGCGCACGACGAGGCCGCGAGCTCGCCGCTCGGCAACCCCGAGGCGTTCGAGGAGGCCTGGGACGCGGTGGCGCAGAAGCTGCTGACGTCGTACTCGGACAAGCCGTTTGTCTCCGAGCAGTACGCCCGCGAGCTCTCTGGCGCACGTACGGCCGCCATCGAGATCGAAGAAACCACCGACGACCCGCCCGAACGCATCAGAACGTGGTGCACGTCGGTCGCGGTCAGCGAGCTGAGAAAGCTCGACTTGAATCTCGTCCTGGACCTGCTGCGGATCGAGGAGAACACGACCTTCTGGACCACGATGGTCAGGCCTGCCGTCCGGCTGCTCGAGGACCTGCTGCTCGTGGGCGACTTCGACGACGCCGACCTGCTCCTCGCGTCGCTGCGCGCCGCGACCGCCCCCGAGGCGGACCCCGATCGGCGGCGGGTCGCGAGCGCCGAGATCGAGGCCCTCGCACGGGGGCAGATGATGGTGCACGTCGGCTCGCACCTCGCCACGATCGACGACGCGCAGTTCGACCGCGTCAAGGCGATGTGCCTGTCGATCGGCGACGTGCTGGTGCGGCCGCTGGTCGACGCGCTCACGACCGAGGAGCGGGCGCGCCCCCGCGAGAGGCTCAGCAAGATTCTCATCGGCTTCGGCGCCTCCGGGCGTCAGGAAGCGGAGCGGTTGAAGGGCTCGCCGAACGCGGCCGTCAGGCGGACGGCCATCTACCTGCTGCGCGAGTTTGGCGGCACCGAGGCCCTGCCCGAGCTGATAGAGCTCCTGAAAGACAACGAGCCGCAGGTTCAGCGCGAGGCCGTGCGGGCCATGGTCAACATCGGCACCGAAGAGGCGTTCCAGGCTCTCAAGAACGCGCTCACCAACGGAACCGAGAAGACGCGGGGCGCCCTGGTGCAGTCGCTGGCCCTCGTCCGCGACGACGGCGCCGCGCCCCTCTTCGCGTACCTCCTGCAGCACGTCGACCACCGCGGCCGGCTGGCGCCGGTGTACCGGGGCGCCCTCGAGGCGCTCGGCGGGCTGAAAGACCCGCAGGGCATTCCGGCGCTGACGGCGGCCCTCGGCCGTGGCGAATGGTGGGCGCCCGGGCGCACGCGCAATCTCCGCAACCTGGCCGCCATGGCCCTCTCGAAGATCGGGACGCCGGAGGCGGTTGCCGCGCTCGAGGACGTGGCCAGCAACGGCCCGAGGGGCGCCAGAACCGCAGCCAACGCTCACATCGCGGCCGCACGGGCGGCCCTCAAGCGCCGGGAAGTGGGCAGGGCCTGACGAGATGACCAGCCAGTCTCACACCCAGCCGCCCGAAGAGCTTCTGCGCCGCCTTGCGGCAGCCGTTCGATCCGGCCAGCTCTACTCGAGAGGCCACCCGATCATCAGCCGGAACCTCGAGGCCTTGTCGGCCACCGTACAGCAGCCTGCATCGATCGGCGCCGTCGTTGGTCATGGGTATCGTCGGCGATGAGATCATCGTCAATGACCAGCCGATGCCGAAGGGCGAAAACCTCGGCGGGCTGGTGCGACGCCTCAAGGCCATCGGCGTCGAGCGGATCACTTTCGATAGAGGCGTCACGGCAGACGAGGTCTCCGCCTTTGTCGACGCGGTCACAACCCTCGAGGCCACGACCGGCAGCGAGCCGGCGCCGTTTCCGACCCTGCCCCATATCCGGGTCGGCCGGGTCAACCTGGGCGATCATGTCGAAACCGGATCGACCGACATGGCGGCGTTTCGAAAGCTGTACGCGGACTCGGTGAATCTGGCCGAGACGATTTGGGACAGCGCGGCGGTCGAGTCGCAACCTGACGCCACGGTGGCCAAGAAGATGATCGACGGCCTCGCGCAGGCCGTGTCGCAGAACCGGTCGGCGCTGCTCGCGCTGACCATGCTCAAGGACTACGACAACTACACGTTCACGCACATGGTGAACGTGTCCATTCTCACGATGGGGCAGGCGCGGGCGGTCGGCATCGACGGAGCGCTCCTGCGCGAGTTCGGCCTGGGCGCGCTGATGCACGACATCGGGAAGGTCCGAACGCCGCTCGAAATCCTCAACAAGCCCAGCAAGCTGAACGACCACGAGTTCGAGATCATGCGGCGCCACGTCGTGGATGGCGCCGAGATCCTGCGGGCCACGCCGGACATCCCGACGCTGGCGCCGGTGATGGCGTTCGAACATCACATGCGCCTCGACGGATCGGGCTACCCCTTCGGCATCAAGCGGCAGACGCTCAATCTCGGGTCCCAGCTGTGTTCCATCGCGGACGTGTACGATGCCATGCGGTCGCAGCGGGCGTACCAGCAGGCGTTCCCCACCGATCGCATCCTCGAGGTGCTCAAGCGAACCGAAGGCGCGCAGTTCGACCAGCACCTCGTGCGGCGCTTTTCGCAGCTCGTCGGCATCTATCCGGTCGGGAACCTCGTCAAGCTCGACACCGGCGAAATTGCAGTGGTGTTGAAAGTGCATGCGCCGGATCCTCATCGTCCCAAGGTGAAGGTCGTGTTGGACCGCGACGAGGCGACGCTCGAGTTTCCCTACGAGGTGAACCTGTGGCAGCGGCCGGCGGGCGGCGCCGCCCAGGACGGTCGCCCGTCATACGTCCTGAAGCCAGTGGATCCGAAAGCCTACGGCCTCGACCCGCTTTTCTTTCTGTGACACGTCCGTCGCGGTCGTACGCGAGAATGAGGCGATGCGTATCGTCACCGCCGTAGTGGCCGGTGCCGCTCTGGCGGTTCTTCCGCTCCTGGCCCAGCCCGCGCAGCCCCCGGCCCCTGGCGCCGCGCCGACGCTCGTGGTCCTGCTCGTCGTCGACCAGATGCGCACCGATTATGTGACGCGGTTCCAGAAGGACTGGACGGGCGGGCTCAAGCGGATCCTGAGTGAGGGGGCGTGGTATTCGAACGCCGCTTACCCGTACCAGACAACGTTCACGTGCCCAGGCCACGCCACAATCGCCACGGGCGCGTTTCCACGATCCCATGGGGTGTTCCAGAACGAATGGTTCGATCGCACAGCGGGTCGATCGGTGACGTGCACGGAGGATCGAGCCCAGAAAAACCTCGGCTACTTTGACGGCGCAAGCGGCGGGGACAGCGGCGTCAATCTCACGCTGCCGACGCTCGGGGACGAGCTGCGACGTCAGCGGGGCGGGCGTGTGGTCACGCTGGCGCTCAAGGCACGGAGCGCCATCATGATGGCCGGGCAGGGCGGGCACGCGGTCACGTGGCTCGACGCCTCCAAGCGTGGCTTCGACACATCGACGGCCTTCGCGGCCGGGGCCGTCGCAAGCGTCAAGGCATTTACCGACGCGAACCCGATCGGCGCGGACTTCGGCAAGGTCTGGGATCGGCTGCTTCCCATCGAGCGCTACCCGGCGGCCGACGCCGGCGAAGGCGAAGCGCCACCGCGAGGGTGGACGGCCACATTCCCCCACGCGCTGCGGGCCGACGACGCGGGCGTGCTCGATCACTGGGAGATGAGCCCGTACGCCGATGAGTATCTGGCGCGGCTGGCCGTGGCCCTGGTCGATGCCGAGGGGCTCGGTCTGCGCGACCGGACGACGGACCTCCTGGCCGTGAGCTTCTCGGCACCCGACATCCTGGGACATGCGTTCGGGCCGCACAGCCAGGAAATCCAGGACATGTACCTGCGGCTCGACCAGACCATCGGCACGCTCCTCGATGGGTTGGACGCCAGAGTGGGTCGCGGACGCTACGTGGTAGGGCTCGGCTCCGATCATGGTGTGGCAGACATGCCCGAGCAGGCGCGGTCTGCGGGGCGGGATGGCGGCCGCCTCAGCAGCGGGGGGATGACGTCAATCGTCGACGCGGCCGTGCAAACCGCCTTCGGCAAGGGCACCTACGTCGCACGGCTTTCGTCAAACGACCTGTACTTCGAGCCGCGGGTGTACCAGAAGCTGCAGGGAAATCCAGCCGTGCTGTCGCAGATCATCAGCACCATTCTGGCGCAGCCCGGAGTCGCGGCAGTGTTCAGACGCGAGGAGCTCGCCGACCCGGCGAGCCTCAAAGACCCGCGGCGTCGCGCGGCGGCGCTCAGCTACGTCGAGGGTCGCAGCGGCGATCTCCGGCTGGCGCTCAAACCCGGGTGGATCTTCCGGGCCGCCGGTGGCACCACACATGGGTCCGCAAGTCCGTACGATCAGAAGGTGCCGGTGATCGTGATGGGGCCAGGCGTCAAGCCTGGCGAGTACACCGAACCCGCGACGCCCGCGGATCTTGCCCCAACGCTGGCCGCGCTCACGGGCATCCAGCTGAGGTCGGCGGAAGGACAGGTGTTGTCCGCCGTCCGCCCGAGGTAGCGCATGCCTGCTCGGCCCACGAGACCCGCACGACGCACCAGACCTACCAAACCGAGGTACGATTTCACTGCGCGGGTCCTGGGGGTCGTCCGGCGGATACCCCAGGGCCGCGTGGCGACGTACGGCGAGGTGGCAGCGCTCGCGGGGCGCCCTCGGGCAGCACGAGCGGTGGGAAACATCATGCGGGACTGCAACCGGCCTGACGTCCCGTGCCACCGCGTCATCGCGGCGGGAGGCCGGCTGGGCGGCTACGGCGGGAGCGAGCACATGAAGCGAGCTCTGCTGATCGCCGAAGGCATCCGGTTTCGGGGGACGCGGGTGAGTATAATTGCTGAAGTGCGGTACCGTCCGGCGAAGGCTGGACGTCAGGAGGCGTGATGAAGCACGTGGTTCTCGTGGCAACTCTGGTGGCCAGCCTGTCGGCAGCCGCCATCGTGTCGGGCCAGACGGCGCCTGCGGCCGGATCTTCCCTCGGCTCGGTCACTCTGGCGAAGCGGGTCATGGCCGACGGGCAGCCCCTCGCGGCGGGCACCTATCAGGTGCGCCTGAGCGCCGACGTCCCGAAGCCCGGCGTGGGACAGTCGGCTGAAGCCGAACGGTACGTGGAGTTCGTGCGGGGCGGCAAGGTGGTCGGCAAAGAAGTCGCCACGGTCGTCTCGGCCGCCGACATCGCGACGATCGTCAAGGGCCCCAAGCCCGCCAACGGCGGCTCGCGCGTCGACACCCTGAAAGGTGACGACTACGTCCGGGTGTGGATCAACCGCGGCGGGGTGAACTACATCATCCACATGCCGCCGGCTGCTTCGTAGCGCGAATTAGGAATTTAGAACTAGGAATTGAGAATTCGTACGGGCGCGCACGCCGCTTATGCGGCTGCGCGCCTTTCTTCCGTACTGCTCGCACTCCTGATCCCGCGACCCGCAGCGCAAATCGTAAATTGTAAATTGTAATCGTAAATTGACCTCAGACCGCCATCACGTCGAACTGCTCGTGATGGAGGTTCAGATCCGACCGGACGGTGACGTCCTTGCCGATGGACTGCTTCAGGTCCTGCAGCACGCCGTTCTCTTCCTCGCCGAGCGCCCGCGCGATATCCGGGTTGACCCGTAGCAACAGGCGGTGGCCGTTCAGGTCGGGGCTGATCTTCCTGACCTCGCTCAGGATCTCGTAGCAGATCGTCGAGCTCGACTTGATGACGCCGGTGCCCGAGCAGTACGGACAGGGCTCGGTCAGCACGCGCTCGAGGCTCTGCTTCACGCGCTTCCGCGTGATGATCACGAGGCCGAAGTCGGCCACCTGCAGCGCCTTCGACGGCGACCGATCCTTCTTCAGCTCCTGCTCGACCGCCTGCAGCACCTTCTGCCGGTTCTTCTTCTCCTCCATGTCGATGAAGTCGAGCACGATGATGCCGCCGAGGTCGCGCAGACGCACCTGACGGACGATCTCCTTCACGGCCTCGAGGTTCGTCTTGACGATCGTGTCTTCGAGCCGGCCGCGTCGTCTTCTTGCCGACGTAGCGGCCGGTATTGACGTCGATCGCGACGAGCGCCTCGGTCTGGTTGATGACGATCGAGCCGCCCGACTTGAGCCACACCTTGCTCTTGAGCGCCTTGTCGATCTCGGCCTGGACGCCGTACTCCTCGAAGATGGGAAACGGCTTCGACGTACAGCTTCACGTTCTGGCGCGAGGTCGGCAGGATCCGCTCCACCAGCTCGAGCATGCGCTGGTACTCCTGGGCGTTGTCGATGCGGATCGTCTGGAACTCGTCGGTCAGCAGGTCGCGCAGGAGCTTGCCGACCAGGACTCGGCTCGCGGTAGACGACCGCGGGCGCGCGGGACGACTCCATCTTCTGGCGGATGTCGGTCCAGATGGCGTGAAACGCCTCCAGGTCGCTGACGATGTCTTCCTTCGGCCGGCCGGCTGCGGCCGTGCGGATGATGACGCCGCCGGTGAAGCCGTGCGACTCGCGGAACTCGCGCACGATGCCGCGCAGGCGGGCCCGCTCCTCGCGCGACTCGATCTTGCGCGAGACGCCGACGTGATCGACCGTCGGCATGAAGACCAGGAACCGTCCCGGCATCGTCACGTGCGAGGTCAGGCGGGCGCCCTTGGTGCCGAGCGGCTCCTTGACGACCTGGACGAGGATCTCCTGGCCTTCCTTGAGGAGGTCTTCGATCTTCGGCTGCTGGCCGCGCCTGCGCGCGATCGCCGTTCCTTCGGCGCCATTCCTCGTCTCGCCGTTCTCGTCTTCCTCGCCCGCCTCGAGCTTGTCGAACTCCTCGAGCGTGTCGATGACTTCGGCGACGTAGAGAAACCCGTCGCGCTCGAGGCCGATGTCGATGAAGGACGACTGCATGCCGGGCAGCACCTTCGAGACCCGGCCCTTGTAGACGTTGCCGACGACGCCGCGTTGCCGCTCCCGCTCGACGAAGACTTCCGCGACGAGGTCGTCTTCGAGGATGGCCACCATGGTCTCGTGGCCATTCGAGGAGATGATCATCTCCTTGGTCATGCTCACCACTCCGCTGGGAGCATCGCGCATGCTGGTCATCGGTCATTCGGTCAGTTGGTCAGTGATCGCCCGATTGAACAATCCAATGACCAGCACGACCAAATGACTAGATGACCAGTTCGGGACGCTCCAGCCCTAATTGGTGAATCTGCGCATGCGAACGTTGAGCACCAGCCCGAACCCGGCGAGCGTGGCGATCATCGACGAGCCTCCGTAGCTCATGAGCGGAAGCGTGAGCCCTTTGACGGGCGCCAGTCCGGCCGACATGGTGATGTTGTACATCACCTGGAAGGTGAAGCTGGCCAGCACGCCGAGCACGAGATAGGAGCCGAGGCGATCCTTGGCCAGCCGGGCCGCCTCGAGCGCGCGCAGAATCACGAACAGATACAAGCCGAGCGCCACGAGGACGCCGGCAAACCCCTGCTCCTCGGCCAGCACCGAGAAGATGAAATCGTTGTGGGCGACGGGGAGAAACCGCAACTGGCCCTGCGTCCCCTGCTGAAACCCCTTGCCCGTGAGCCCGCCCGATCCGACCGTGATGCGCGCCTGAATCTGCTGGTAGCCGGCGCCCTTCGCGTCCTGCGAGGGATCGAGAAACGACGAAATCCTGTCCTTCTGATAGTCCTTGAGCGCGAACTTCCACGCGACGGGCGCCGCGAGCAGCAGGCACAATGCCATGACGCCGAGGATGCGCATCTGCATCCCGGCGAGATACGCGACCGCGAGAAACACCGGCACCAGCGTCACGGCGGTGCCGAGATCGGGTTCGCGGGCGATGAGCAACAGCGGCAGCGCCGTCAAGCCGGCGCCGATGGCGAGATCGATCCAGCCGGGCATCCCGCGATTCTCGCCGAAGAACTTGGCGAGCACGAGCGCCACGCCGACCTTGGCGAACTCCGACGGCTGGAGGTTGAACGATCCGAGCGAAATCCAGCGGCGCGCGCCCATCTGCACGTCGCCCATGAACAGCACGTACAGCAGCACGCCGAGGAGACGCCACGTAGATGAGATGCGACTTGTCGGTGAAGGTTCGGTAGTCGAGCGTCAGCGTGACCACCATCGCCAGCACACCGAGCACGATGGCGTAGATCTGCGTGACGTAGAGGCGCGAGCCCGCGCTGGTGCTGTAGATCATGACGACGCCGATGGCGCACAGCGTGAAGATGGCGGCCAGCAGCGCCCAGTCGATGTGATGGTAGAGGCGGCGTTCGAACATTTATTACTCTGCGGTGGGTCGCACCACCGCTCGTCGTCACCCGCCGTGTCGCGGCTCGCTCGCTCGCTCGCCGCGATACTTGTATCCACCGGGCTCCGTTGCGGCAGCGTCACTGCTGAGCAACCCCAGCGTCCGGACGATCGGCGGTCGCGACGAGCGCGGGCTCGTCGATCGGCTTTGGCACGGGCGGCGGCGCCTGCGACGGGAGCGGCGGCGGCAGCGGCCGGCCTTCCCGCTTGGCGAAGAACGTTTCCATCGCGTGCTTGGCGATCGGCGCCGCGCTCGACCCGTGCTCCGCGTGTTCGGCGAACACGACGCCGGCAATCTGCGGGTTGTCGCGCGGCGCGAAGAACACGAACCAGCCGTGATCCCGAAGGTCTCGATCGGTCCGGCCCGTCGCGGCCCTGCGTCCCTCGAGCGAGATCACCTGCGCGGTGCCGGTCTTGCCCGAGACATCGTAGCCGGGAATCCGGGCCCGGCCTCCGGTCCCCGCGGCGTTGACCACCAGCCACAACCCGTCGCGAATGGCGCGCACCGTATCGGGCTTCAACACGGTCGTCGATTGCGGCGCCGGCGCCGGCACCGGCTTCCATCCCGTGCCATCGTCGACCTCGCGGAGCAGATGGGGCGTGACGCGCGTCCCGCCGTTGGCGAGCGTGGACATCATCACGGCCATCGAGATCGGGGTCACCGACACCTGCCCCTGTCCGATCGACACCGAGATCGTCTCGCCGGGGTACCAGCGCTCGCCGGTCCGCCGCTGCTTCCACTCCGACGACGGCACGAGACCCGACACTTCGTTCGGCAGGTCGATCCCGCTCTTCACGCCCAGACCGAGCAGCGTCGCCCACTTGTTGATGCGATCGACACCGGTCATGTTGCCGACCGTGTAGAAATACACGTTGCAGGAGCCCTCGATCGCGTGCCGCAGGTCGACCGACCCGTGGCCCCCGGGCTTCCAGCACTTGAACGAACGACCGTAGAACACGCCAGCGCCGCCGCAGTGCACGCGGAAGTCCGGCGTGATGATGCCCTCCTCGAGGGCCGCCGTCGCCACCGTCATCTTGAACGTCGAGCCCGGCGAGTATGTGCCCTGGAGCGCGCGATCGATGAGCGGACGCAGGCGATCGGTGTTGAGAGCCGACCACGTCGCGCGATCGATGCCGGCGGCGAATGTATTGGGGTCGAACGCCGGCAGGCTCGTGAACGCCAGCACTTCACCGTTCGAGGGGTCCATGAGCACGGCGGCCCCGTTGAAGCCAAAGGCCTTGAAGCTCTCCTCGACCGATCGCTGCACGTCCGCGTCGATCGTGAGGCGCAGCCGCTTCCCTTCGGTGGGGTCGAGCTCCTCGATGGTGCGAATCTCGCGCCCGACGCTGTTGACGACGACCCTCCGCGCCCCGTCCTCGCCCATGAGCAGCGTGTTGTAGATGCGCTCGAGGCCCATCTGCCCCACGATGTCGCCGCTCTTGAGCGGCCGGGGGCCGCTGCTGCTGGCCACCTGCGCGTCGCTCACTTCGCCGACGTAGCCGAACAGGTGCGCAGCCATGGACTCGGTCGAGTACCGGCGCGTCGGAACCTGTTCGACGACGACGTCGGGGAGCTCCGAGTCCAGGCGGCGGGCCCTGACCGCCGCCACCTGCGCGCGCGTCGCGTCCTGCACGACGACGATCGGCCGATAGGCCGGCTCGCGCCGGTGCCGCTCGACGATTTCGCGCACGAGGCGCTCCTCGATGCCCGCCACCGACGCCAGCATGCGGATCGTGTGGTCGAGATCCTTGGTGTGCTCACGAACGATGGAGATGTTGAAGGACGCCCGGTTCTGGACGAGCGCGGTGCCGTCGCGGTCGAACACCATCCCGCGCGGGGCGCGCAGGGCGAGCGTCCGCTGGTGGTTGTTCTCGGCGAGCTCCTCGAACCGGGCGTGCTGCACGACCTGCAGAACCCAGAAGCTCACCGCCAGAGCGGAGAACAGCACGATGACCCCCGCCTGGAGGATGCCCAGACGCGAGCCCACGCGACGCCGTTCTTCGTGCAGTGCCATTCGTTGATACTCGGCTCCGGCCTACAGGCTCCCGGCTTCGGTTAGAACGGCCGCAGGGGTTCAGACCCGCCTTCCCTGCCCGACCCTCCCGACCGTCCCGACCGTCCCGCCTGCCCTATCTCCGCAACCCCGTCCGGCCGGCCGCCCGGCGCCGCTCGACCGCCCCGGGGAGCAACTCAGCCAGCTGGAACGCCACCACCCCGATGAGGGCGTTTGCCGTGGCCTGGCCGGCCACGGCAGCGTAGGGCGTCCCGAACTCAGCCAGGTTCAGCAGCTCGTACAACCCGATAGATATCACGGCGTGCACGATCGTCGCTCCGAAAAATACGACGAACCGCGGCAGCGACTGGGCCACGATGAACTGGGTCCCGATGACCCCGGCAAAGAACCCGACCACCGTTTTTGCCATCCCGCCGATGCCGATGACGCCCGTCGACAGGGCGTCTTGCACGATCCCCGCGAAGGTCCCTGCCAGCAGGCCCGTGACCGGCCCCGCCACGAGCGCGGCGTACACGACCACCACGAGCACCAGGTCGACGGCGACCGTGCCGCGGATGACAAACTGCGCCATGGTCGTCTGGAGCGCGATCGCCAGCGCGGTGGCGACGACGACGCCGACGGCTCTCACCGAGCGCCCTCGGCAGCCAGCTCGCGTGCTGGTGTGGGTGTGAGCACGACGAGCACCTCTTCGAGGGTCGTGAAGTCCACGGCCGGCTTCACCAGGATTTCCTTGTATCCGCCGCCGCTCCGGTCGATGCGTTCGATCCGGCCGATGACGAACCCCTTTGGAAAGATCCCGTCGATGCCCGACGTGACCACGGTGTCGCCCACGGCGAGCTCCGCGATCTCGTCTACGTACTCCATCCGCAGCAGCCCGTCCCCGCGTCCCGTCACGACTCCCTGGGCGCGCGAACGCTCCACGAGGGAGCCGGCCGCGGCGTTCCGGTCGATCAGCAGCTGCACCTTGGACGCGCGCGCGGTCGGCGACACGACGCGGCCGACGATGCCTGTCGGGGCGATGACCGCCATGTCGGTCAGAAGACCCTGCTGCGATCCCTTGTCGATGGTCAACGTCCGGAACTCCGGCGCCACGCTCGACGCGATGACCTCCGCGGCGGTCGTCTGCAGCTCCGTGCGGCCACGGAGCTCGAGCAGGCGCTCGAACCCGCGGCTCCGGTCCGCGAGCGCTCGCTGTTCCTGCAGCTCCACTTCAACGTCGGCCAGCCGCTGGCGAAGCTTCTCGTTCTCCTCCCGCACGCCCCGGAGCCCCACATAGCCGGCCCAGACCTGACGCGTGCCCGAGACGACGGACCACGCGCCCCGCTGCACCTCGGAGAACAGGCCGAACGTGACCTCTTCGAGCACCGGCACGCCGCGGCTCGAGCTCACCTGCGCCGAAATCAGCACCACGTGCCCCACCATGACGGCGAGGAACAGGTAGCCGGCACGCTGGCGGATATCGAGGAGTGCCACGGTCAGGGACCGTCTTCTTCGTGAGACTCCTTCGTGTGCTTGCTCAGTCGATGGAGATCTTCCGCAGCAGGTTGAAGTCGGACAGCATCTTGCCGGCGCCGAGCACGACCGACGACAGCGGATCCTCGGCCATCGCCAGCGGCAGCCCGGTCTCTTCGCGCAGCCGCTTGTCCAGGTTCTTGAGGAGCGAGCCGCCGCCGGTCAGCACGATCCCGCGGTCCACGATGTCGGCAGAGAGCTCCGGCGGCGTGCGCTCGAGCGCCACACGGACGGCGTCGACGATGACGTTGACGGTCTCGGCCAGCGCCTCGCGGATCTCCTCGTCGCTGATGGTGATCGTCTTCGGCACCCCTTCGATGAGATGCCGCCCCTTGATCTCCATCGTCATCTTCTCGTCGAGCGGGAAGGCGGAGCCGATCTCCATCTTGATCGGCCTCGGCCGTGCGCTCGCCGATGAGCAGGTTGTACGTCTTCTTGATGTACTGGATGATCGCCTCGTCCATCTCGTTGCCGGCCACGCGCACCGCTTTGCTGTACACGATGCCCGCGAGCGAGATGACGGCGATGTCGGTGGTGCCGCCGCCGATGTCCACGATCATGTTGCCCGAAGGTTCGGTGATCGGCATGCCGGCGCCGATCGCCGCCGCCATGGCCTCTTCCACCAGGTGCACTTCGCTGGCCTTGGCGCGGTACGCGCTGTCCTTGACGGCCCGCTTCTCCACCTGCGTGATCTCCGATGGCACGCCGATGACGATGCGCGGCCGCACCCACACGTTCCGGTTGTGGGCCTTCTTGATGAAGTAGGTCAGCATCTTCTCGGTGACCTCGAAGTCCGCAATGACTCCGTCCTTCATCGGCTTGATGGCCACGATGTTGCCGGGCGTCCGGCCGAGCATGTCCTTCGCGTCCTTGCCGACTGCCTCGACGCGGCCGTTCACCTTGTTGATGGCGACAATCGAGGGCTCGTTGACGACGATGCCCTTGCCGCGCGCGTAGACGCAGGTGTTGGCGGTGCCGAGATCGATGGCCAGATCACTCGAGAACAACGAGAGCATCGAACGAAGACTCAATCGGACACTCCTTGTGCGTGGAGACGAAGCGCGGCGGCTGACCGTGGCGTGAGAACACGTGTGAACTTCTGTGAACCCCGGACGGTCGGCCCGCGGAGGCGACGGAACCCGCCTCCACCAGCCGGCCTATTTATCGGCGGGAGCGCGCGGCCTGAATGCCGTTCTTGCCGCGATCCTTCACTTGGTACATGGCCGTGTCGGCCGCCTGCACCAGCTCTTCGGCAGACGACGGCGGCGTCGGGCAGCGTCGACACGCCGACCGACGCCGTCAGCCGGATGTTCAGACCTTCGCTCTCGAGGAAATGATGGGCGGCGATCCGCTCGCGGACGCGCTCGCCGACCGCGAAGGCGCCTTCGCCGCCCGTATCGGGCAGCACGATGGCGAATTCGTCGCCCCCGAAGCGCGCCACCACGTCGGTCTCGCGCGCGCTCACCTTGATGACGGCGGCCGCCTCCACCAGCGCCCGGCTGCCGCACAGGTGGCCGTGGCGGTCGTTGATGCGACTTGAAGCCGTCGAGGTCCATGAACAGGAGCGAGAGCGGCCGCCCGCTACGAGAGGCCCGCTTCGTCTCTCGCCTCAGCACCTGGTTCAGGTACCGCGAGTTGTAGAGATGGGTCAGATCGTCGGTCACCGAGAGGGCCTCTGCCCGCTTGAGCTGAAGCGCGTTGTCGAGGACGCCCGCCACCGGCTCGAGCAGCACCCGCATCGCGCTGAGCATGGCCGGAGACAGCCTGGGCTCGCGCGACGAAGGCATGCGGTCAATCGCCACGAGCGCCCCCACCCGAACCCCGCGGCTCGTCAGCGGAAAGGCGAGGACGGTCGCTGTGGCCTCGTCGGGAATCCGGGAGTCCCTGGCGAGGTCGGCCGTCACGAACTCGGCGCCGCCCTCCATGACCCAGTGTGCAATCTTGTAGACCGCGGGGCCCAGGTGCGCGTGCAGGCCGCGGTCCGCGAGCACGGACAGCTGGCCCGACAAGTCCGACGACACCAGGGCCCAGCACGGCGCGGGAACCCAGCTGGCCGAGCGCTCGACGACAAGCTCGGCAATCCGCGTGGGTTCGAGGCTGGTGTTCACCGCCCGAACGATGTCGACCAAGGCCTCGCGCCGCTCGAGACGGCTCCGAAGCGCACGCTGGAACGCCCGCAGGCGCGCAGCCAGGTCGAGGCTCGCCGCCTGCGACGACCCGGCGACACGGCGCGGCTTCGCCACGCGCGCCGAGGCGCTGGCGCGCCGGCGGTTGTCGGACAAACGGGTCACTCGCCCTGCTGGAGACATGCTTTCGAGCGCCGGGCAAAGGCCCGGACCGCTAAGTTGCTCTATACACAGCAAATATACCACACGGTCCCTCCTTCGAGGCTTGCCTCCCCACAACCTCCTGGCATACGATCACCGTTTCCGAGGAACCCTCATGACGATGCTCGATCGGATGCGCCGGCACCGGAACTGGCTCAAGTGGAGCCTGGGGCTGGTCTGTCTGGCGTTTGTAATTTTCTACATTCCGGACTTCCTGCAGACGCCGACCACGGATCTCGCCGCGACTGACACGGTCGCCGTCGTCGAGGGGCAGGAGATCTCGGGCAACGAGTTCCGCCGGACGTACCAGGCCCAGATGCAGGCCTACCGGCAGCAGTTCGGCGGGCAGATGAGCGATCAGCTGCTGAAGCAGCTGGGCGTCGACCAGCAGATCCTCCAGCAGATGGTCGACGAGCGCGCCGCGCTGGCGGAGGCGATGCGCGTCGGCCTGACCGTCGACGACGAAGAAGTGAAGCAGCGCATCCTCTCGTATCCGGCCTTTCAGGAAAACGGCGCGTTCATCGGCGAGCAGCGCTATCGCCAGATCCTCGGCATGCAGCGGCCGCCCCTCAGCACGCAGGAGTTCGAAGAGGGGATCCGGCGCTGCGTTGCTCGTCGACAAGCTGCAGAAGTCGATTACCGAGTGGCTGTCGGTGACCGACAAGGAGCTCGAGTCCGAATACCGTCGCCGGAACGACAAGGTCAAGCTCGCGGTGGTGACGTTCCCGGTGGACAGCTTCCTCCCGGACGTGACGGCGACCGACGCCGAGATCGCGACGCACTTCGAGTCCAAGCAGGAAGATTTCCGCGTGCCGGAAAAGCGAAAGCTTCGCTACGTGCTCGTGGACACGCAGGAAATGCGCACCAGGATCGTCGTGCCCCAGGCCGACATCGAGCGGGCGTACAACGACAACTTCGACCAGTACTCGATCGCCGGATCAGCTGCGCGCGAGCCATATCCTGTTCCGGCTCGAGGGGAAGGACGAAGCGACCGTCCGGGCGCAGGCCGAGGCCGTGTTGAAAGAGGCTCGAAGGCGCGGCGCGATTTCGCGGCGCTCGCCCAGAAGCATTCGCAGGACGAGTCGAACGCCAAGACCGGCGGCGATCTGGACCTGTTCGGCCGCGGACGCATGGTGCCGGAATTCGACACCGTGGCCTTCGCGATGGAAGCCGGCCAGATCAGCGACGTCGTGAAGACGGAGTACGGCTTCCACATCATCAAGCTGACCGAGAAGAAGTTCCAGGCGCGGTCAAGCCGATCGACGAGGTCCGGGCCCAGTTGACCGAGCAGCTCGCGATGGAGCGCGCCCAGACGCAAGCGGCGAACCAGGCCGACGCCCTTGCCAAGCAGGTGACGCGACCGACCGATCTCGACCACGCCGCAACGGCGCTCGGGCTGACGGTGCAGGACTCCGGCTTCTTCGCGCGCGAGGAGCCCGTCCTCGGCCTCGGGATGGCGCCGGAAATCAACTCGCGCGTTTTCGGCCTGGAGCAGGACCAGGTGACCGGCGTCCTCCCCACGTCGCGCGGGTTCGTCGTCGGCGCCGTCGTCGCCAGACAGGAGCCGTACATCCCGAAGCTCGACGAGGTGAAGGAGAAGGTCCGGCAAGTCGTCCTGCGCGAAAAAGCGCGGGAGATGGCCCGTCAGCGCGCGACCGAGCTGGCCACCAAGGTCAAAGGGGCGGCGGACTTCGAGCGCGCAGCCAAGGCCGCCGGCGCCGAGCCGCAGACGACCGAGCTCATCACCCGCGACTCGCCGATCCCGAACCTGGGCGTCGCCTCGTCCGTCATCGACGCCGCCTTCGCCCTGCCGCTCGGCGCCGTCAGCGACGCCATCGCCACCGATGCCGGCGCGGCCGTGCTCAAGGTGGTCGAGAAGCAGGAAGTGACGCCGATTGAAGTGACGTCGAACAAGGACCGCTTCCGCGAAGAGATGCTCGCCGACCGGCGCAACCGTTTCTTCAGCGCCTACATGGTCAAGGCGAAGCAGAAGATGAAGATCGAGGTCAATCGAGAAGCGCTGCAGAGGGTCAGCGGAACTTAGGATTGGGGATTAAGGGACTGAGGGAATCCAATCCCTGAATCCAATCCCTGAATCCCAAGTCCCTCAATCCTCAATTCATCGCAGGAGCCTGAAGGGCATCATCGCGAGCGCTTCGCCTCGCCTGAACATCGAGAACGGGCCGCGAAGCGCGCGCAGCGCGTCCCGTTCGGCCGTCGAAAGATTCGCCGACAACCAGGCCGACACGGCGAGGCTCTCGCTCTGGGGCGACAGCTGCTCCGACAGCAGCTCGTAGAAGCTGCGGGGCGCCGGGAACGCCACGATTTCGACGTCGCTCTCCTCGGCAATCTTGGCGCGCGCCTTGGCGATGGCAATCGCCTGCGCCAGGCCGCCGATCTCGTCGACCAGGCCGTTCTCCTTGGCCTGGCTGCCGGTCCACACGCGCCCCTGCGCCAGCTGATCGATCTTCTCCGGCGTGCTGCGGCGCGAAGCCGCGGCCTTCTCGACGAAGTCGTTGTAGAAGTCCCGCAGCTGCTCCTGGAGCTTGGCGACCTCGTCCGGGTTGTACAGGCCGTGCAGGCGAGTCCATCTCCGCATGCCGGCCGATGCTCGTGGTCTCGATGTTCGCCCCCAACTTCCCGTAGACGCCGCCCGTGACGAACTTGCCGCCGAAGATACCGATCGACCCGGTCAGCGTGGACGGCTGGGCCACGATGACGTCGGCCGGCATGGCGATGTAGTAGCCGCCGGACGCGGCCAGATCCGACATGGACGCGACAATCGGCCTCGGATTGAGGCCGGCTTTCTCGCGCATCAGCTCGCGCCAGACCGCATCCGACGCCGATGCGGATCCTCCCGGGCTGTCGATGCGCAGCACGATGGCGCGCACCGAGCTGTCGCGCCGCGCCGCGCGAATATGCTCGATGAGCGTGTCCGAACCCACGACCGCGCCGTTGACCGGGTCGAAGCCGCTCTTCCCGTTGACGATGGCGCCGGCGGCATAGACGAGAGCGATGCGCGGTCCGCGGTTGAGGCCGAGCGACGCCAGACTCACCTGTCCATACTGCTCGCCGGACACTACGGCCCGGGGCGAGGGACTGTCGTCTCCGCCGCTGGCCTTCCTCAACTCGTCGGTGACCTGATCCTCGTAGGCCACGCCGTCCACGAGCCCCGCGCCGAGCGCCGCCTCGGGCAGGAACGGCCCGAGATCGATCAGCGTCCGGACATCCGCCGCGCTCTTGTTCCGCGCCTCGGCCACCGTGGTCACGATCGTCTCGTAGAGCGCGTGGTTGAGCGAGGTGCTCATCTCGCGGTGGGTCGCGGTCAGCGTCTTCTCGGTGAACTGGTTGGGCGCGCTCTTATAAGCGCCGATGTGGTGGAGATCAGGGTAGGCGCCGACCCAGTCCAGCGTTCCGCGAAGGAAGAGCTCGTACGTAGCGACGCCAACGAGCTGGAGGGGGCTCGACGGCATCAGGAAGACTTTGTCCGCAGCGCTGGCCAGGTAGTAGTCCTGGTCGCCGCCGTACTCCAGGTACGCGTAGACCGGCTTCCCCGATTCGCGGAAGTCCACGACCGCGCCTCGAAGCTCCTGCACCTTGCCCCAGTACGGCGTCGCGAACCCGGTCGGCTTCAGCAGCACGGCCTTGATCCGCGGGTCGTTCTTGGCCTTGCGCAGCACCTCGACCGTCGCTCGGAGCGTCGGCGTCCGCGAGCCGCTCACGTACGACACGACATCGTCCGGCGCGGTCTCGGAGAGGTCGCCGCCGATTCGCAACACGAGCGTTGCGTCGTCGGGGATGGCCGGCTCGCCGCCGAGGAGCAGAAACAACACCACGCTCGCCACGATCGAAGCGGCGAACACAATGCCGAGCAGCGTGATGACGAAACCGAAGATGCGCCGGACCATCTGGTATCCTCCGATCATGAGTATAGCGACGACGTTCAGTGAATCCCGCGTGCGCCTGGTGGGCGCCGCGCTTTTCATGCTGAGCTCAGCTGGGTCAGCCGAGGCGCAGCCCGCCCCTGCCCCGCCGCCGCCCCTCTGGGACAGTCAGATCGGTGCCGCCTTCGTCGGGACCAGCGGGAACACGGACACGTCGACCTTCGGGGCGGACTTCGTGGTCAACCGCCGATGGCCGGTCTGGCTGATCACGGCGACGGCGGCGGCCATACGCGCGAGCGACGAAGGCGAGACCACCGCCGAGCGGTATCTGGCGACGTTCCGCGGCGATCGGCGGCTGTCGTCGTTCCTGAGCCTGACCGCAGGAGAGAAGGCCGAACGCGACGAGCTTTCCGGGATGTCCTACAGGAACATCGCCGACACCGGTTTATCGTGGGCGCTGCTCAACCGGCCGCAATGGATCCTCGAAGGGCTGACCTCGATAGCCTGGCTGTACGAGGATCCCGTGGTGGGTACCGAGACGCACAGCCCCGCCGGCGTGTTCCAGCTTCTGAGCAAGATACCCTTCTCGACCGACGCCGACACCACGCAGCGGTTTACCTACTACCCGAACTTCAAGGACTCGTCGGCGTACCGGTCCGAAGCGGAGATCACGGCGCAGGCGGCGCTGAACAGCCGCTTCGCGCTGAAGTTCGGCTACCGATGGCGGTTCTCGAACGAGCCGGTGTTCGGGTTCGAGAAGACCGACAGCACGACGACGGCGTCGGTGGTCGTCAAGTGGCGCTCGGCCGCCGACGCCCCTTAAGTTATACTTAACGTTCTCTCCACTTGCGGAAGTGGCGGAACGGCAGACGCGCTAGCCTCAGGAGCTAGTTGGAGCAATCCAGTGGGGGTTCGAATCCCCCCTTCCGCACTCCTTCGCTCGCCTGCATTTGTGCGCGAGCTTCGGAGCGCAAGCACCTGCATGCGAAGGATCCACAGTAGCGGCGTGAGCCGCGAAGGTGGACAACACCGATCGCTCATGGCAGGCCAGCGAATGGTGCCCTGAGCGAGCGGCGAAGCTGCGAGTCGAAGGGCAAGCCACGGCGGTCTCGCGCTTATAATCCACGCCTCAGTGGCCCTCGCTCCCGGTCGTCGCCTCGGCCCGTATGAAGTGACCGCCCAGATCGGCGTGGGAGGGATGGGCGTGGTCTACAAGGCCCACGACACCAAGTTGAACCGGCCCGCGGCGGTCAAGGTCCTGTCAAACGAACTCGCCGATGCGGCCTCCCGGCGACGGTTCCAGACGGAGGCGCAGACCGCGTCGTCGCTGAATCATCCGCACATCGTCACCGTGTACGACGTCGGCGAACACGAGGGCCAACAGTACCTGGTCACCGAGTTCGTCGACGGCGGGACGCTGAAGGAGTGGGCCGGAGTCGAGAAGCGTACCTGGCGGCAGGTGGTCGAACTCCTGACCGGCGTCGCGGACGGGTTGGCCGCGGCGCACGCGGCCGGAATCCTGCATCGCGACATCAAGCCCGACAACATTCTGATTGCCACGAGCGGCTACGCCAAGCTCGCGGACTTCGGCCTGGCGAAGCTGGCCGACGCGGACACCGATGTGACCCGTACCCGAACCGAAGGCCACACCACACCGGGAACGGTCATCGGCACCATCCCCTACATGTCCCCGGAGCAGGCGTCGGGGAACCAGCTCGACGCCCGCAGCGACATCTTCTCGTTCGGCGCCGTGCTGTACGAAATGCTCGCGGGTCGCAAGCCATTCGAAGGATCGAGCAACCTGGAGATCCTCCAGAAGGTGATCCACGCCGAGCCGCCGCCGCTCGGCGACGATGTGCCGATCGGCCTGCACCTGCTGGTGGAGAAGGCCCTCGACAAGGACCCGGCCGAGCGGTACCAGTCGATGCGCGACCTGGTGATCGATCTCCGCCGTCTGACGCGCGGGCGCGCGACGGACCAGGCTGTGCCCGCACCCGGGGCGCCTCCGCGAACCAACGGCGGACAGTCTGGCGCTCGCCGCGGCCTTGGGGGCGCTCCTCGTCGCCGCGGCCCTCGGGGTCCTCTACTGGCGGCTCCTCGAGGCCGACTACTTCTGGACCAACCCGCTCGATGGCGCGCGATTCGAGAAGCTCACCGACTGGCCCGGCACCGAGCTCGACGCCGCCATTTCTCACGACGGCACCTTCGTCGCCTTCCTGTCAGACCGCGATGGACCCTACGACATGTGGGTCACCCAGGTGGGCGGCGGCGAATTCCGGAATCTGACCGGCGGCCAATTTGCGACGCTGCTTCACGAAATGACGCGGACCACAGGGTTCAACGCGGACGGAAGCCAGTTGTGGCTGCGTGCGGCGTTGACCAGAGGTTCGCCCCGGACCGACATCCCTCGAGCGAACCTGAGCCTCCTTCCCACGCTGGGCGGAGCCGCACGGCCGTTCCTGACGCCGGCGTCGCTGAATCCGGTCTGGTCCCACGATGGGACGATGCTCGTGTTCCATCACTCCACAGCAGGGGATCCGATCACGCTGGCCGAGCCGGACGGACAGAACGAGCGTCCGATCTTCGCTGGGGCCCCAGGTGAACATAATCACTTCGTCACGCTGAGCCCCGACAAGCGGCACATCTACTTCGTCCGGAACTGGCGCAGCACCGAAGCCGATATCTGGCGTATCGCCGTCACTGGCGGAACGCCGGAACGCCTGACCCACCACAATTCGCATGTCGCCTATCCGGTGCTCCTGGACAACCGTACCCTTATCTATCGCGGGACCGGCGGCGATGGCACGGCGTGGGTCCTCTACGGCATGGACGTCGAGCACCGCATCCCGCACCAGATCAGCCGCGGCGTGGAGGAGTACCAGTCGGTCGCCGCGAGCGCCGACGGGCGCAGGCTGGCGGTCACGGTTTCGAACCCGGTCGTCAGCCTGTGGACCGTGCCCATCACGAACGGGATCGCCGACGAATCGGCGGCCAGGCGCGTGCCCGTACCGGCAGCGCAGGCACAAGGTCCACGGTACGTGGACGATGGATTGTTGTACCTCGCGGGCAAGGGCGGCACGGACGGCATCTGGCGCTGGAAAGACGGTTCGGCGGTGGAGGTGTGGCGTGCCACCTCCGGCGCCGTCATCGCCGCCCCTGGTGTGGCGTCGAGCGGCGCGCTGGCGTTCGGCGTTCGCAGAAACGGACGGACGACCCTCCACGTCGCCTCCGCCGACGGCACCGGCGCACGGCCGGTGGCAGAGCACCTGGATCTGCGCGGCTCGCCGTCGTGGTCCCCGGACGGACGCTCCGTCGCCGTAGCCGCCGATGCCGGCAAAGGCCCGCATATCTATCGCGTCCCCATCGACGGTGGTGCACCCGAACAGCTCACCGAACACGTCGCCTCCAATGCCCTCTGGTCCCGTGATGGAGAGACGATTCTGTTCGATGACCGAACGGTCGGCGGCGCGCTCTTCCAGGTTCGCGGCCTCCGTCTCGACAAGTCCCCGGTGACGCTGCCGGAGTTCAGCAATCGGGGCGACTGGGAGGGGTTTCGTTTCACGCCCGATGGGAATGTCGTGTTCCTGCAGGGCGACTTTCGGTATCAGGACTTCTGGCTGGCCAATCTGACTACCGGCGAAAAGCGTCAGCTCACGAAGCTCAAGACCGGCTACTCTGTCCGCAGTTTCGATATCTCGGCTGACGGTAAGGAGATTCGTGTTCGACCGCGTGCAGGAGAATTCGGACATCGTGTTGATCGAATTGCAGCGATGAGGTGGAGGCGCCCGAGTGGATTACGAACTCCTGATCTTGATCGGCATGATGGTCGCCACCGTCCTCGTCGGGATCAGGCTGAATCTCTACTGGTGGCCGGCCCGCCGGGCAGTCCGACTATCAGCGGGTCTTCAGCGCCGCTGCAGTCGGACTGCTGCTCCTCGTCGCCGGCCTCATTGGGTGGGAGTTGAACGCAGCCACGGGTTCTTCCAGGGCACGCGGTGGGTGGATGGTCCGTCTGGTGGCAGATCGGTACCGGTATCGGATTGTTGCTGCTGCGGCGTTCTGGGCGCGACGAGCGGGACCAGGCCAGACTCGGCGATAAGCTGGCTCGTTAGGGGCCGCCATCGTCGAGGGCGGTGGTGGCGACGCCCTTCGTCAGCGACTGCGCGAACGTCGAATCGAACTCCTCGCCCCGCTCCCAGCGGCCTTCTTCCGCAGTCTGGCGCTCACGAAGCGGTGCGCTCCGGTGACGAGATCGCGCAGCGCGTCGGCGTGGACCTGCGAAAGGCGGACAAGGACACACGGGTAGTTCACGTAGTGTTCCTTCAGGTAGTAGGTAGCAGGGTCGTCCTCCACCAGTGCATCCCGGTCCGCGAAGTCCATCATCACCACCAGCGAGCTCGGCTCTGCGGACTTGTGGGAGGCAATGCAGACGAACATCTTCCCGCGAACCTTCAGCGCGGGCTTTCCACAGGTGGTCGTGACCTCGACGTCCGGCAGCGAACGGCCGATCGACGCCACGGTCGAAAAGGTCAGGCTTCGCGGCATTTCGTGGTGCTTATCGTAGCGCGTTGCAGACGACGCGGCGCGGCGTCCGTGCGCGTAATATGATCCTGCAGAGACTTTGCCGTCCAGTTCACTTGCCAAGGGAGCTGCACGTGCGTTCGAAATCCGCTTCGCTCCAACCGCGCCGGCGTCCGCATGTGCTGGACCCTGACCGCGAGTCTGGCCGCGCTCGTCCTGCCGTCGCGCGCCTGGGGACAGGCCCCCGCAGCTCCACCTGGTGTCGACCGCATGGCCGCCGTTCACGAACCCGCCTGGCCAGCCGCAGTTCGCGCTCGATCTCGTTTACGAGGCCCTCAAGCGCATCGGGACCACGGCCGAGACGGCGATCGTGGACGAAGCCGCGTTCACGCCATCCCTCCTCAGCGGAAAGTTCGACGGCAGCGCCGCCGTCTGGAAAGACGCGGAGCGCGAGCGGGTGATGGTGTTCTCTGAGCCGTACCTCGAGAACCGGCTGATCCTCGTAGGGCGACGCGGGAGCGACGTATCGGCCACGACGCTGGCCTCTCTCAAGGGCAAGCGGATCGTGCTGGTTGGGGGCTACTCGTACGGCGATGCAGTGACAACGGGATCCGGTCCGACGTTCCTTCAGTCGCGCAGCGAGGAGGACAGCCTTGCCAGGCTTCTCGCGAACGAGGCGGACTACACGTTGATGGATGAACTGGTCGTCGAGAACATCATGAGCAACCATGGCGACCAGGCGCGAAGCCGGTTGCAGGTCGGAACGGTACCTCTGATCAGGCGTCCGCTTTATCTCGCGATTCGGCGGGAGCGGCCGGACGCCGCGGCCCTGATCAACCGGTTCAACGGAGAACTGCGCCGGATGATCGCCGACCGCACGTATCACCGGCTCCTGCGAGTTGATTGGATTCGCGCCGACGTGGACGGCGACGGCCGCGCGGAGCTCGTGTCGGGCAGCGACCGGGCGGGCACGACGCCGCCCCAGCGCAGCTACGACATGGTCCTCGCCGCGCCGCAGACGGGCCTCACGATACCGGCACCGGCGCCGGTCACGACCCCTGACGCCGGCCAACGGTTCTATTTCGGCGGCAGCATTTACGAGGACTGGGCCTCGGTTCCTGCAAACTACAAGACGTCCAACTCCGACCGGCCCGATCCCTCTCGCTCCACGGCCACGCTGTTCAAGTTCGTCTGGTGCGAAGCGGACTCCGGAGCCGGCACGGGGGCGAAGGACTCACCGCGGCAGGTCGATCAACACAATGTCCGAGTTGTCGCGTTGCCGGTCGAACACGATCTGCTGGCCGTCCGGCGTGATGTCGAAGGTCCGCATGGTCTCGACCGTGCTCAACTTCGTGAGCGGCCGCGACTGCATGTTGGCCAGGTCCAGCATCCAGAAATCCTGCGCGGGCGTCGCGTTTTGCATGTAGACCAACCCGCTGCCATCTGGCAGGAACCGGGCGCGCTGGCCTTCGCGGCGCACGTTGATCGACGGCAGCTTCACCGGAGTCCCATCCGGACGGATGCCCATCAACGGAGCATTCGTGAACACGTTGGCACCGCCGTAGACAATCAGGTCTCCTGCGGGCGACCAGACCGGATCCAACGCCGCACCCGAGGTGAGACGAACAGGCGGGCCACCGATCACAGGGATCTTGAACAGTCCTGAACCCTGGCGGTCGCTGCCGGCGGTCACGATCCACTGACCGTCTGGCGACCATGAGGACGAGCCTCGCGCGTCGACCTCTTCGCCAAGCGTCCGGAGTTCGGTGCCGTCCGCCTCGAGCAGGTGCCACACGAATCGTTGGTCCCTCCTGAGCGCGATGGCGACCGTCGTTCCATCGGGGGACACCGCCGGCGGAGACTGCAGCGCGCCGGCTGAGCCTCTCCAAATCTCCTCGGCCTCTCCGTTCCGAAAAGCCCACAACCCATCGGCCTCGCCGCGGGAAGACAGGTAGAACAGCGCTCCCCCGCCGAAACGCGGCGCCAGCGCGCGGGCGGTCGGCACGGGAAACGGCCTCGCGTCCGACTCCGTGGCCACACGATCGAGAATCGGCACGGTCCACAGGTTGACCGTGGAGTTGACGACGCTGGCCACCAGCCGCCGGCCGTCCGAGCTGGCGTCGACCGCGGTGTACTGCTCCAGGCCAAGGCTGACCCGCCGCGACGCCCGGCTTTCCAGATCGAGCGCCCACAACCACGGTCCGGCCCCGGTCACTTCGTGAGCGACGTAGAGAATCGTCCGCGCGTCGATCGGCGTGGGAAAAGCGACGTCGGTGTTTACGTTGGTCAACTGCTCGGGCGCACCGCCTGCGGCGGAGATGCGCCACAGGTCCATTTCCCGTGTCGCCGGACGCCCGCGAACGAAATAGATCCACCGGCCGTCCTGCGACCACACCTGAAAGTGCCGGTGGTCGTCCGGGGGACCGGCCGCGATCAGCGTGGTGGGATTGGCGCCGCTGCCATCCGCCGTGAACACCTGGTCGCCAGCTACCCTGGAGTGATACACGATGCGCGTCCCGTCCGGGGACCATGAGACTTCCGCGATGGGCTCCTGCAGAAAGTTGCGTGAGGTGCCCCCGACGAGCGGCAGTAGACGGAGTCTGCGGCCGTCGATGCCGGCGATCCAGACCTCCGTGCCATCTCCGTTGAACCCGAGCGAGCGCAGCGGTCCCCGTACGTCGCCGAGCTTGCCCTGGGTGAGATTCTGCATTCGGCCGCTGTCGATCTGGCCCAGCCAGACCTCAAAGGAGCCTTCCCGGTCCGAAATGAACGCGACGAGCTTCCCGTCCGGCGAAATCGCCGGATTCGTTTCCATACCTTCGAAGTCGGTGAACCGGGTGAAAGTGGCGCCGGCGAGCGGGTTCCCCGTGTCGGACGGCCCGCGGGTCAGCAGCCATACGCCAACTCCAACAGCAAGCGCGCCGGCGACCATCCAGGGCAGCCGTCGCGCCGTGGAGGTCGCTGCCACCAGCGGCGTCGTTGTGGCAGACTGCCGGCCCGCTCGGCGCAGGTCGACCGCGAGATCGCGCATCGACTGATAGCGATCGGCCGGATCCTTCTCCAGCGCCTTCTCGACGATGATCCTGCAGCGGCAGGGGGACGGTCTCGTCGAGCGGTTCGGCAGTGCGGTGGATGACGTTCTGGAGGAGCTCGAGGTCTGTGTCTCCACCAAAGGGCCGGCGCCCCGCAAGAAGTTCGTACAGCACCACGCCGAACGAGAACACGTCGCTGCGCGAGTCGAGCGCTTGCCCCGAGGCCTGCTCGGGAGACATGTAAGCAATCGTTCCGACCACCACTCCGGCGCGGGTCAGTCCGTCGGTGAGCGCACGCGTGGCGTCGGGCTCCGCGCTTTCAACGAGCTTCGCGAGCCCGAAGTCGGCGAGCTTGGCGTAGCCGTTCCTGGCCACCAGGATGTTGGCGGGCTTGATGTCGCGGTGCAGAATCCCCGCAGCGTGCGCCGCGGCCAGCGCGTCGGCCACGCCGGTGAGCAGTTCGACGACCTGGTGCCAGGAGCGCTTCTCTGCCCGAGCCCAGTCGCGCAGGGTGCCTCCGTCCACGAACTCCGTGACGAGGTACTGGCGAAGGTCGAACTCGCCCACGTCGAACACGGTCAGGATGTGCGGGTGGTTCAGCGCTGATGCCATCTGGGCTTCGCGCTGAAAGCGCCGCCGCGCTACCGCGTCCGCAAGTTCGTCAGCAAGGAACTTGATGGCGACCGGGCGGTTGAGCCTCGTGTCGGTGGCACGGTAAACCTCGCCCATGCCGCCCGTGCCGATCAGGGCAGCGACTTCGTACGATCCGAGGCGAGTGCCGGCAGGAATGGCCACTCGGTCTGGATGTGGATTATAGCTACCAGTGAAAGCCGACGGCCACCGAACCGGTGGCCTGGCCCAGCACGCCTGTCTTCTCGCTGAGGACCAGCCGGAACTGCGGCCGCAACGAGAACTGTGGACTCAGGAAGACCTTCACGCCGGCCCCTCCGCCCCACGCAAGGTCGCTCTCGTCGCTCGTGAAGGTCTGCGTGCCGCCAGCAGCCGGATAGGTCTGCGTAATCTCGGAATGCAGCACGCCAACGCTTCCGGCCACGAAGACCTGCGTCCGGCCTTCGCCGAAGTGGTACAGGAGATCGCCAAACAGCCCGCTGGCGGTGCCTTCGAGCGGCCCGCCGGCGATACTCCGCTCATGCTGCGCCCTCGTCAAATCGACTTCGACCGAGAGCCTGGGCGTGACCCGGAAACCGAAGCCCCCGAGCACCGAAGGGCCGGTGCCAAGCGAGCCTTCGTCGCCGCCCATGCGGGCGACGCCGCCTCCTGCAAAGATCTCGAAGCGACGGCTCCGGCCCTGTCCGGCCGCCGGCACGGCGCACGCCATCACCGCGAAGGACACCATCAGCAGCAGCGCCGAAGACCTCCTGCGCCAGCACAGCGGTGTTGCCGGAAGCCAGGCGCCCGAAGCCCGAAGCCCGTTCCTCACTCCGAGCCGTCAGCCTTGCGGACCTCCAGGTACCGCTCGTCCCCACGCCCTCTGATCCGCAGGCGCCACGGATTACAGCAGACCTCGCAGTCCTGCACGAACGTCCCGCTCATGTCGTCGTCGACGTAGATCTCGACCTGTTCACCGCAGTACGGGCAGGTGACGAAGTGCTGATTGTCCATGGCAGGCACTCACGATGCTGCGGCGATGGCTCTGGCGCGGCCCCCACGTGTCGCGCGGATGGGGGCGCACTGGCGGAAGGGCGGGCGCTCGGCGAGCAGGGCGATGAACTCGCGCACGTGGGGCACACGTGCCATGTCCTTGAGAGTCGCCGCGCTCCACGTCCTCCGGTAGCCGCGCCGGGTGACCGGCACGGCCCGGAGCGCTCCGCTCCGCACGGCCGGTTCGACCGCCCACCAGGCCAGCACCGCAACGCCCATGCCGGCCTTGACGAGCTCGATGATCGCCTCGGTGATCTGCACCTGCTGCACCTGAGGGGTCACGCCACAGGGCACCAGCAGCCGCTGATACACGGTGCTGTCCTCCTTCGGCGAATAGGTCAGCAGCGTCTCGCTCGCGAAGTCTTCGGGCCGCAGGTACGGCCGGCCGACCAGCGGATGCGACGGCGGGAGGATCGCCACCATCTCGTCCTCGAACAGCTTCGACGCCACGACGCGGCGATCCTTGACCGGGTCGCTGACAACGGCGACGTCGAGCGTGCCGTCGATGAGGTGCGCGATGGGATCGGACGTGGCCCCGGGCTCGATGCGCACGTCGATGCGGGGATGGCTCTTCCGGTAGCGCTTGAGCAGCGGCGGCAGCCAGTGGTAGCACGTGTAGCATTCGGTCGACACGCGCAGCAAGCCGCGGCCCGCGCCGGCGAGCGAACGCACGGCGTCCTCGGTGCGGCCGATCGCCGCCAGGATCTCGTCGGCGGACTGCAGCACCCGCTCCCCCGCCGGCGTGAGCGTCATCCGCTTGCCCACCCGCAGGAAGAGCGGCGTGGCCAGCCTCGACTCGATATCCCGGAGCTGGTGGCTGAGGGCGGACTGCGTGAGGTGCAGCGCCGCGCCGGCGCGGGTCAGGTTTCCCTCGGCGGCGACGGCCTGCACCAGGCGGAGGTGCCGGACTTCGATCTCCATCGAAGCCTAGTATATCCGTTCATCATCATGATGAAAACAAAGCGTTTTATTCATAGCACTCGCGACCCTTACGATCCCGGGCATGGTCTTCACTTCATCGCTTGCCGTGAGTCGCAGCCGCGTCGGTCCTGCTGCTCGCCTCGCCGGTCCCCCGGCCGTCGCTGCGCATCGGCGTCACGTTTTCGGTGGCAGAGGGCGTCGCGTTCAAGGCGCGCGGCGCGGTGTTCACGGCGATCGCCGATGAGGCCGACGCCATCTGGCGGCCGCACGGCGTTTTGGTCCGAGCGGTCAGCCTCCTCGATCCGGTGCCGCCGCAGGCGGTCGACGTGCGTGTTGCTGTCCAGCTCGTGGACCGGTTCGATCGCAGGGCTGCGGCGAACTCGCCCGGCCTTGGAGCCATCGTCTTCCAGGGTCGCGACGGGTTCGAGCCAGCGATCAAGATCGCCGTGGAGTCGGTCGAGACGATGCTGAGCGACCGCAAGATCAACGGCCGGCCCATCGCGGAGTGGCCCGCGGGACTCGCCGGCACGGTGCGATCGCGCGCGCTCGGCCGGGTGCTGGCGCACGAGCTCGGCCACTATCTGGTGGGCCTGCCGGCGCATCGTTCCGGAGGGCTGATGCGCACGGTGTTCGACGGGCGGGCGCTGGCGAGCCCCGACCGGGCGGATTTCCGGCTGGATGCGATCGACCTGCCTCGCCTCCGCGCACGGGTGTCGCAGCTGGCACAGGGGGCGACGGTGGCGCGCCTGGCGCAATCGCCCGACTGAGGCGCCCACTCGCGCGCCCGAAAGGGTCTTGATCGGCCCGGCGGCGTTCCACATACTCAGCGCATGCGGTTCCACCGCGCCCTCGTACTGACGGTTGCGATGCTTGCGTTGCTGGCGGCCACGGCGGCCTTCGCGCAGCAGATCTGGGTGGGCGGCGGCCGAAACCGACGATCGCCGCGCTGGGCGCAGGCCGGAGACTTCGACGGCTCGTTCCTCTACTGCCGCGGCTTCTACAACAGCGTCCGGTACGAGGAAAGCGGTCAGGGGTGGGGCACCGACTACCCTGGCGCCGACAATAACTTCTCGGTGCGCCTGGCAGAGCTCACGCGCGTCTCGCTGAAGTTCGATGAGGACCGCCAGCCGCATCATGTCGTCGTCCAGTTGACCGACCCGCTCCTCCCCCGCTGCGGCATGGTGTTCATGGAGGACGCGGGCACGGTCGGCCTCAACGCAGCTGAGGTGCAGAACCTCCGCGCGTTCTTTCTGAAGGGCGGCCTCCTCTGGGTCGACGACTTCTGGGGCTCGCCCGCACTGAGCCACTGGCTCGGCGAGATCGGGCGTGTGCTGCCGCCAGGCGAGTTTCCGGTCATCGATATTCCCGCCACGCACCCGGTGATGAGCACGCTCTACCACGTGAAGGCGGTGCCACAGGTGGCGCACATCGGCTTCTGGCGCGGGAGCGGCGGACAGACGTCCGAGCGCGGCCCGGACAGCGACCGCGTCAACTTCAAGGGCATTCAAGACGCTCACGGACGTTTGATGGTCATCATGACGCACAACACCGACATCGCCGACACCTGGGAGCGCGAGGGCGCCAACGAGGACTACTTCGGCCTGTTCTCGCCCGCCGGCTACGCGCTTGGCGTCAACATCGTCATCTACGCGATGACGCACTGATCACCAGGTCAGGAGGGTCGGGAGGGTCGGGTGGGTCAGGTAGGTCGGGTGGGTCGGAGAATTATGACTCGTTGGCGTCTCACGATCGGCGTGTTGATCCTGCTGGCCGCAAGCGCCGCATCGGCCCAGATCTGGGTCGGCGGGGGACGGTTCGCGCGCGTGGCGCCACGCTGGCCGGCCGCCGAGGACTTCGACGGCAGGTTCATCTACTGTCGCGGTTTCTACACCAGCGTGTTCCAGGAGCAGAGCGGGAGCGGCTGGAACACGGACTACCCTGGAGCCGACAACAACTTCTCCGTGCGGCTCGCCGAGCTGACGCGAGTTCCGGTCAAGTTCGACCAGAACCGGCAGCCGCACCACGTGGTCGTCGCCCTCAATGACCCGCTGCTTTTCCGCTGCGGCGCCATCTTCATGACCGACATCGGCACGGCGGAGTTTTCGGACGAAGAGGTGCTGCGCCTGCGGGAGTACTTCCTCAAGGGCGGGTTCATCTGGGTCGACGACTCGTGGGGTTCGTACGCATGGGCGCAGTGGGTGAGCCAGATTTCACGGGTCCTCCGGCCGGGCGAACATCCGATCGTCGACATCCCGACGACGCATCCGATGATGCGGACGCTGTATCAGGTGGAACGGGTGCCGCAGGTACCCTCGATCAACCACTGGCGACGGAGCGGCGGCACCTCGACCTCCGAGCGGGGTCGCGACAGCGCCGAGGTGTACGTCAAGGGCATCCAGGACGGGCACGGACGGCTGATGGTGCTCATGACGCACAACACCGACATCTCCGACACCTGGGAACGCGAGGGCGAGGAGCCCCGGGACTTTTTCGACAACTTCTCGCCGACCGGCTATGCGATAGGCGTCAACGTCGTGCTGTACGTGCTGACGCATTAGCCAGACAGCGAAGGCGGGCGGGGCAGGCAGGGCAGGCACCCATCACGACGACTTCGGGAAGCGGTTGCCGACGAGGGCGTCATAGACCCAGCCGCCGAGGACACCGCCGACGCACGGCGCGATGACCGGCACCCACCACCAGCCGTTTCCTGCGCGAAACACTTCCCCGCCCCACCCGGCCACGGCGGTAAACAGGCGCGGCCCGAGATCGCGCGCCGGGTTGATCGCGTACCCGGAGTTGAATCCGAACGTCGCACCGATCAACAGGACGATCAGGCCGACGATGACCGGGGCGAGGCCGGCCGGTGGCATCGCGTTGCGGCTGTCGGTCACGCCGAAGATGACGAGGACGAGCAGCGCCGTACCCACGACCTGATCCACGAACCCGCCGGGGAACGTGCTGAGGAACGCCTGGGGATAGGTCGCCCAGATCCCCGCCGTCCCAAGGTCGCCGGTCACGTGGCGGACACCGCCGTCGAACGCGGCCAGCGCTTCGCGATACGTCAAGTACACCACCGCCGACGCCACGAAGGCGCCCGCGAACTGGGCAACCACGTAGGGCAGCGACCTTGGCGGTCGGGAAGTTGCGATGGACCGCCGACGCCAGCGTGACCGCCGGGTTGAGGTGCGCCCCCGACACCCCCGCCGCCACATAGCACCCCATCGTCACGGCCAGGCCCCACGCGATGTTGATCGAGAGCCCCGATCCGGCTGTCTGCTTGCTGAGGACCGTCTGGGCAACAACACCGATGCCGAACACGATGAGGACGAACGTCCCCAGGAACTCCGCCAGCACCTCTCGCGTCGTGGTCCGATCCATGCGCGCCATTGTAGACCTTGGCGCTCGACGGCTTTACAAGAACCGCTGGGAACCTCATCTTTGCCTGTAAGGACGAGACTCTGGCGCTCTGGACGTTTGAATAGGCCCGCTCGCCGCAACCGCGATAGAATCGGCCAGCTTCACCCTTCAGGAGGTTCAATGAAAGCACTGACGTTTGGCGTTCTTTTCGCGGCCGGTCTGGCCATGGCCGCTCCGGCCGCGGCCGCCGAGTTGAAAGTCGGCGATACCGCCCCCGACTTCACGCTGCAGGCATCCGACGGCAAGACCTACAAGCTCTCGGACTTCCGGGGCAAACAGGCCGTCGTGATCGCCTGGTTCCCGAAGGCGTTCACGCAAGGGTGCACCATCGAGTGCAAGTCGCTCGCGGAGAACGGCGAAAAGATCCGAAAGTTCGACGTCACCTATTTCATGGCGAGCGTCGATCCGCTCGACCAGAACGTCGGCTTCGCCAAGGAGAACAAGGCGGACTTTCCGCTGCTGAGCGACCCGACCAAGGCGACGGCGACCGCCTACGGCGTGCTCAACGAACGCGGGATGTCGAATCGCTGGACGTTCTACATCGACAAGAGCGGGAAGATCGCGGCGATCGAGAAGACCGTTCGTCCGGCCACGTCGGCCGAAGACATGATCGCCAAGCTCGGCGAGATCAAAGTCGCAACGCGCTAACGCGCGAACCTGGAAGCTAGAACTAGGAAGGAAGAAGGACGCCCATGTCCTTCTTCTTTCCGAACCGCACCAGCGCGACGGCGCCCACCCCGATTGTCCACGCCAGAGACTCCACCAGGGCCCCCAGGAGCCCGAAGCCGAACGTCATCGGCGAGAGCGGCAGCCCGACCAGGCCGACCAGTCGTCCGACGATGATCGGCGCGACGATCAGCAGGACACCGGCAATCGCCGCAGCGTAAGGTCCGCTCTCCGGGATGCCCAGCCGGGCGAGCAGCCATCGACCGACCTGTTGCGCCACTCCAGTGAAGCCAACCAGCGCCAGCGCGCACAGAAACAGGATGGCGAACGGCAGCAGCAGCAGCAATGGGATGCCGATCAGGGTGATCACCAGGGTGACGATCGTGATGATCAGCAGTGGAAGGGACAGCACGAACGCGAGGGCTCCGACGATGCTGGCTTTGAGCGGCTCTTCCGCGGCTTGACGGCCGACACGTTCGACGCGCTCGCGCGCCAGCAGCACCACCAGCGCGACAAACAGGCAGAGGATCGCCACGCGCATCAGCGTGGACCCCAGCTGAAACGCCCGGCTGAATGGCCGTCCCCACCAATTCCATTGCGGCCAGCTGAACGCCCCGCGGGGCCAACCCTGCCAGTCGCCGAACTCGCCCGGCGCGATCTCACGCACCTCCCCGGAGATGCGCGACGTCGGGTCCCGCCGAAGCGCACCGCCAACCACCGTTACATCCTGGGTGACGATGGCGCCGGGCCCGAGCTCGACGTCCCCTCCAACCGCCACGACGTCGCCGCGAACCTCTCCGAGGATCGTGGCAGAGCCGCCGATGGCCACGACGAAATCCGTGACGATCTCGTCCTCGCGAACCGTGACGCCGCCGCCGAGGCGCACCCGGCCGTCCGAAGTGCGAAGCTCGCGGGTCCGATCCGGAAGGGGAACGCGGGGCGGCGCTGGCGGCGAGGGTGGGGGCGGGCCGGGCCGTGGCGCTTCGACCGGCGGAAGCGCGTCCCTGCCGGGCCCGGCGGCGCCGCCTCCCGCGCCAACGGCCGGCGTACCGAACAACGCGCGGCGTTCGGCTGGCGGAAGGTACGAAAGGCGGAGGATCAGATCAGCGCCGTCGCCGAGCCGGCTTCGAAGCTCGGCACCGGTCACGGGCACGCCATCAATCGCGATGGCCCCGGACGTAATCTCCACTGAGCGGAATGTCGCCGGCGCGAGCGGTCGCAGGAGCAAGCCATCCTGGCCCGGCACGACCTCGAACGTCCGTTGCGCCTCCCGCTGGAGGTCTGCGCCGGACGGGGCGCCCGGCTGCGCGGAGGCGAGATGCGCAGCGCACAGCGCACCGCCGATGGCAAACACTATCTGGTGGATCCTCGTCATTTGGAGGACTCCTCTTCGAAACCAAGCAACCGTTGCAGGCCGTACAGCGCGAGAGCCGCGAGCAGCACGAGCCCGCCGCCCGCGGCGAGCGCCTGCTGGGTCAACAGCGCGCTGCCGACGGCGCGGCCCACCGTCGCCGTGATGGTCCATGCGTCCATCCCGGTGCCCACCGACGCGGCGAACCACACGCTGCCATTCAGCGTCAGGTCGAGGCCACGGACGAGAGCCCGGAGGGCGAACGGCACGACGACGACCGCCGCCGCCAGGCTCGAGAGGATCGCCACACAGGCGATCGCCACAAGACGCCAGCGCATCTTCTCCTTACTCTTACGTCAACGGCGGGCCGGAGGTTGCAGCAAGTGGCAGCGGGACCTGAACTACGATGGGACCCCGATGCCTGGCACCCGGCACACGCCCTGGTTCGCGGTGGTGACTCCCACGCAGTGGAGAGCCTTCCTGGCCGCCTACCTCGGGTGGCTGCTGGACGGTTTCGACTTCGCCATCCTGACGTTTCTGCTCGTCGATATCCAGCGGCATTTCGGCGTCACCAGCGCGCTCGTCGGGCTCCTCGGCACCGCCCCATTGCTCCTCCGCGTGGTGGGCGGCGTCAGTGCCGGCACGGCGGCAGATCGGTGGGGTCGTAAAGGCCCTCTGATGGCCTCGATTCTGGCGTACTCGTGCTTTGCGTTCCTCGGCGGCTTCTCGACCTCGTACGTGATGTTGCTGGCCTGCCGGGCGCTATTTGGCATCGGGATGGGCGGTGTCTGGGCGGCAGGCTTGCCGCTCGCGCTCGAGCACTGGCCGGTCCGCCTTCGTGGGGTGGCCTCCGGCCTCGTCCAGGGCGGCTATGCCATGGGCAGCATCCTCGCTGCCGCCGTGTACCAGTTCGTCTATCCCCTTCTCGGCGATCGCAGCGACGGATGGCGGGTGCTCCTCTGGCTCGGCATCGCGCCGGCGGCGCTCGTGGTCTGGATCCATTTCAGGGTGGAGGAGAGTCCCGTCTGGCTCGAAGAACAGCGCCTGCGCGGGGCGGGGCACGCCACGGGCAGCCCTTCCTTCGCCCGTGTCTTCGCACCCGAGTTGCGCTGGGTCACCCTGCACACGACGCTGCTCATGGCATCGCTCCTCTTTCTCTACCAGGCCATCACCTTCTGGTATCCGACCGTCCTCGTTCAGATGGGACGGCAGACGCTGCCGTTTCTCGTCGCCTTCAATGCTGGCGGAGTGACCGGTGCGTTCCTCGGCGGACGGCTGTCCGAGACCGCGCTCGGGCGGCGGGGCGCGATGAGCCTCGTCACGCTCATCGGCGTCGCATCGATCCCGCTGTTCCTCTACACCTCGGACACCTCGCTCATGCTCGTCGGCGCAGCATCAATGGGGACCTTCGGTACCGGCGCCTTCGGCGTGGTGCCGAGCTACTTGAACGAGCGGTTTCCGACCGCGGTGCGGGCCGGTGGCGCGGGCTTCGCGTACCAGTCCGGGGCCGCCGTCGCCTCAATCGCCCCGTCGGTCATCGGCTCGCTGAGAGACGACGGCATGGCACTCCCTGTGGCGATGGCCATCTCGATCGCGGCCGCAGGCGTTGCGACAATCGTGCTGGTGTGGATGGGGCCGGAAACACGGGGCAGGAACCTGGGAATTAGGAATTAGGAATTAGGAATACCAGAATGCGAGACCGAGCCATGAAATCCGGACACTTGCGCTTCTCAGCGGTCGTGTTCGTCGGCTTGTTCGCGGGCCTGGCCGCGCAGGAGTACCCGCCGGCGTTTCCGCGGCCCAACGCGACGAAGCTCGTCGAGACCGATCGCATCACGGTCTGGGACATCGTCTGGCCCACGGGTCAGCCCTCGCCCCTGCATCGACACGTCTACGACCAGGTGGGAACCTACTATCAGGCGGGCGGACGCGTCATTACAAGCCTTGATGGCACAAAACGATCGGCGATGACCGCAGTCGGGGCATTGTCCACGACGCGTCGAGGCACCACCCACATCGAGGAGGGCGCGACCGACCCGCCGCTGCGCGCGGTGTTCATCGAGTTGAAGCGAGACGGCGCCTCCGGCCTGAGCGTCGCGCCCGGCGACGTGCCGCGGGCGTTTCCCCGGGAGGGCGCAAAGGCGTTGCTCGACGATGAGCGCGTGACCGTATGGGACTGCTCGTGGACTGCCGGCGCGCGCGAGACCATGTCGATGGTCGAGCGCGACACGATCTGGGTCTGGCTGGCGGCGGGGACCATTCGCGTCACGCGGGCGGGCGGCGCCACCGAGACGGCGCGGGTCAAGGCCGGCGAGATTCGGTCCCTGTCTCGCGGGACCGTGGAGACCCTCGAGGCCCTCGACGGACCCCTGCGGGCGATGATCTTCTCGTTCAAATAGCCGTTCCCGGTTCCCGGTTCCCTGTTCCCTGTTCCCTGTTCCCTATTTGAAGGAGATCCCCGCGGAGATCACGACCAGTCTCGTCCTCGGATGGGCCGGGAAGCCTGCCTCCGGGACACCGGCCGCGGTGTCGTAGAAGCGGAGGTCCACCGTGAACGCGACGTGCGTCCTGACAAACCACCGTGCGCCGCCGCCATAGTTCACGGTCTGGAGCCTGGTGTCGTCGATCGCGAGCGGCGCCGAGCCGTCCGGCACGAGCGACCACGTCGTCGGACCAATGCCGCCCGTGATGTAGCTCCACCCATGGCCGGTGCCGAAGTTGAACGACAGCTGCGGCGAGAGGGACGTGATCTTCGACTGGGCTCCTCGAATGCCGGCAGACGGGATACCGCCCGACGACGCTCGCACCAGGAAGATCTGCCCGCCGAGGCCGATCGTCATCGCCTTCCACCGCAGCGGATAAAAATGCGCGCCGATCTCGAGCCCCGGCCCGCGCCCGGGCAACTCATCCTCCGCCATGCCCCGGCTCGCAGCAAGCGCCGCATCGTCGGGAGCTCCCGGAAACGATCCACGGATGTCGACGGCGAAGGGCCCGATCGGCGGCGGCGGATCCTGCGCGAACGCGGGGCCGCTCGCCAGGAACGCGACGGCGGAGAGCCCTATCAGCCGAGTCACGACGCGAGCGCGCATGCGGGCGACCATTGTACCGTGGCCGGTCGATCCGCCATTGACGTTCCGGCGAGGGGCCGACTACGATCGTGGGCCTTGTCGCTCTCGGTGACCCGACGAATCGATCCGGCCGCGGTTCGCGATGCGGCCACCGCCATCTACCGCGCCGCCGTGCGGACACCGCTCGTGCGGATCGATGTGCCCCGGCTGCCCGGAGCGCCAGACGAGCTCTACCTCAAGCTCGAAGTCCTGCAGCCCATCGGCTCGTTCAAGATCCGCGGTGCCTTCAACGTCGTCCGGCAGCTCTCGCCGGCGGCGCTCGCGGGCGGTGTCTGGACGGTCAGCGCCGGCAACGCCGCACTGGGCGTCGCGTATGCCGCGAGGATTGTCGGCGCGAAGGCTTCGGTCCTCGTCATGGACACGGCGCCAGACACCAAGATTCAGGCGCTCGAACGGCTTGGGGCGACGATCGTGCGCGCCTCGTATGACGCATGCTGGCAGACCGTGATGACGCACGCCGCCCCGCCAGGATCGGGCCTGACCGGCACCTTCGTGCATCCGTTCGACGACGACCGGTTCATCGCGGGGAACGGCACCGTAGGGCTCGAGATCCTCGAGGATCTCCCCGACGTTGACGCCATCGTGGCGCCGCTCGGCGGCGGCGGATTGCTTGCCGGTATCGCCGCTGCGGTCCGCGCAACCAGGCCGGCGACGCGCATCTACGCCGCCGAGCCGGACACGGCGTCGCCGCTCGCCGCCTCGCTCGAGGTCGGCCGCCCGGTGACGTTCGATCGTTGGCAGGCCTCATTCGTGGACGGCGCCGGCGGCAAGTCCGTCCTCGCATCGATGTGGCCGCTCTTGTCCCTTCTTTCCGGCTCAATCGTCGTGACCCTGGACGACGTGGCGCGCGCCATCCGCCTTGTGGCCGAACGCGCGCACGTGATCGCGGAGGGCGCCGCCGGCTGCGCGGTCGCCGCCGCGACCAGCGGACGAGCCGGCCGGGGGAAGGTCGTTGCCGTGGTCTCTGGCGGTAACATCGACCTTGCCCGATTCGTATCGTTGGTGCACACGGCCCCATGAACAGATACGCCGCGCTGACCCCGCTTCCCGATCGCCTCAAGCGTCTGAACGAGCTGGCCACGGATCTCTGGTGGAGCTGGCACAAGGACGCGCGCATGGTGTTCCGCCGGCTCGACTACGCGCTGTGGCGATCGACGGCCCACAATCCCGTGCGCATGCTCTGGGCCGTGCCGCACGAGCGCCTCGAGGCCGCCGCCCGCGACGACAACTTCGTGCTCCTGTACGACCGGGCCGTCGCCGGGCTGGACGATGCGCGCGCGGCCCACCGCACCTGGTGGTCCAGCCGGCTGCCGCAGTTGGCCGGGCAGACGATCGCGTACTTCTCGGCCGAATTTGCTCTCCATCAGTCATTGCCGATCTATGCCGGCGGTCTCGGCGTCCTGGCCGGCGATCACTGCAAGGAGTCGGGGGACCTTGGCGTGCCCCTGATCGGTGTCGGCTTCATGTATCCGCAGGGCTACTTCCACCAGCACGTGTCCGCGGAAGGGTGGCAGGAAGAGAGCTACGAGCGGCTCAACTGGGCCGACGCGCCCATCGAGCAGGCGCTCACCACGGAAGGCAAACCGTGCATCACGGCCGTACCCCTCGGCGATCGCTCGGTGCTTGCGGCGGTGTGGCGGGTCCAGCTCGGTCGCGTCACCCTGTATCTGCTCGATACCGATCTCGAGGAGAACGCCCCCTGGGACCGGGAGCTGTCCGCACGCCTCTACGGCGGGGATCGCGAGACGCGCGTCCAGCAGGAGATCGTCCTCGGGATCGGCGGGGTCCGCGCGCTCAAGGCGCTCGGGTACACGCCCGGCGTGTTCCATCTGAACGAGGGCCACGCGGCCTTCGTGGTGCTGCAGCGGATTCGCGACCTCATCGAGCAGGGCGTCAGCTTCGACCTGGCACTCGCCGAGATTCGAGCGTCGACGGTGTTCACGACCCACACGCCGGTGCCCGCAGGGCACGATGCGTTCCCGTTCTCGATGGTCGAGAAGCACCTGGCCGGATGCTGGGGCTCGCTCGGCGTGGACCGCGAGCGGTTCCTGGCGCTCGGCGCGTACGACAACGGCGGAGGCGCGCAGTTCAACATGACCGCGCTCGCGCTTCGTTCGGCCGGGAACGTCAACGCGGTCAGCCAGCTGCACGGCGAAGTCACGCGCACCATGTGGGCACCGATGTGGCCTGGCGTCGGCGAGGCGGACCGTCCGGTCACCGCTGTCACCAACGGCGTGCACGTCCCCACGTGGATCGCCAACGAGCTCGCCGAGCTCTTCTCCGCCCACCTCGGGAAGGACTGGATCGAGCAGCACGACGATCCGTCGCTGTGGGAGGGTGTGCTCGAGATTCCGGACGATGAGCTGTGGCTGGTGCGGCAGGCGCTGCGTCGCTACCTCTTCGCTTTCGTGCGGGAGCGCGCCAGGCATCGCTGGAGCGTCGAGCGCGTGGGCACGCCGCGCGTGGTCGCCGCCGGAACCCTCCTCGAGACCGAGACGCTGACGATCGGCTTCGCCCGGCGATTCGCGGGGTACAAGCGCCCCGAGCTCATCTTCCACGACCCCGAACGGCTGGCGCGAATCCTGAACGCCGCGGAACGGCCGGTGCAGATCGTCTTCGCGGGCAAGGCGCACCCGGCCGACGACATCGGGAAGCACCACCTCCAGCGCGTCTACCGGCGGGCCCTCGACCCGATGTTCGGCGGACGGGTGGCGTTTGTCGACGACTACGATTTGCACGTCGCGCACTTTCTGGTGCAGGGCTGCGATGTCTGGCTGAACAACCCGAGAAAGCCCCTCGAGGCGAGCGGCACGAGCGGAATGAAAGCCGCGCTCAATGGCGTGCCGCACCTGAGCATCGGCGACGGCTGGTGGGCCGAAGGGTTCAACGGGACGAACGGCTGGCTGATCGACGGCGGCGGCGACCCGAGCAATCCTGACGCGGTTGACGCCGCCGATGCCGCCGCGCTATACCGGTTGCTCGAAGAGCAGGTGGTCCCGGCGTTCTACGATCGGGACGCGTCCGGCGTGCCGCATCGCTGGCTCGCCATCGTGAAGCAGGCCATCCGATCGGTGGCCCCGCGTTTTTCCGCGAGGCGCATGGTCAAGGAATACGTCGAGCGTATGTACGCGCCGGCGCTCGAGCGTGAGGTCAAAGTCGAGCCGTAGATCCCTTCCAAAAGGCAGGTTGTCGAATGAACAGGAATTTCTGGTGCGTGGGCGCCGTGACGGCGCTCGTCGCGATCCCGGGGTGGTCGGCGCTGCACGCCCAGACCGCGCCGGCAAAGATTGTCGTCTCGAGCCCGACGGTCAAGAGCATGGAGGTCATCCCCGCGGAGCACACCGCGGACGGCAAGAACTCGTCGCCCGCCCTGTCATGGACCGGCGCGCCCGCCACGACCCGCGAGTTCGCCCTCATCATGGACGACCCTGACGCGGGCATGCCGCAGCCGTTCGTGCACTGGGTCATCTACAAGATTCCCGCAACCGCCAAGGGCCTGCCGGAAGCGCTGCCTGCGGGGGCGGTCTCGGCATCCGGTCTAGCGGGCGCGATTCAGGGACTCAACGGCTTCGACGCGTTCCGCCGCGCGAATACGCCCCCGACGCCGCCCGGCTACCGTGGCCCGGCGCCTCCGCCGGGAAAACCGCACCATTACACGTTTACGGTGTACGCACTGGACGCGCCCCTCGAGGTCGCCGAAGGGCTCAACAAGGCCGGGCTGCTGAAGGCCATGGAAGGCCACATCGTCGGGCAGGGTCAACTCGTCGGCCTGTACGAACGGAAGGCTCCCGCTACACCCGGCCACTGATCGGCGGGTGATGAATGACCTGGACGCGGTTGCCGTCCGGGTCGCGAAAGTAGCACGACCGGGCGCCGTCGCGATGGGTGCGAGGCTTCGCATCCATCGCCACGCCGCGGCTCTCGAGAAACGCCGCCCACCGATCGACATCCTCCGCCTGCCGCACAATCACGCCGAGATGATCGAGGGCGCCGGGCGCCGGGCCCGCTGCCCCATCCGCCGCCCGGTGCAGCGCCAGGTTGTCGATGCCCGAGGTCAGATAGACGTTGTCGGGGTCGGGCTCCCATTCGACGGTAAATCCCAGCAAATCGACGTAGAAACGCTTCATCTCGGCCAGCTGGCGCACGTTGAGCGCCAGATGCCGCAGGCCGGCGTGGGTTGGGCGATCCATCAATTTACAATCTACAATACTGTCTCTATGCCTAGAAAGGCCGTCGCCAAGTCGAAGTGCGCGCTCTGTGGCGCCAAGGAAGTCTCCGAACCGCGTGGCGAAGAGAAGTACTGCCGCGACTGCTGGGACAAGAAGATTGCGGTCGAGGAGATCGTCGCGCGCGAGTTCGCGCTCAAGCGCTACATCCGCGCGCACAGCGCCGAGAAATACCTCATCTATCACTCGACCCTCAAACGGCCGTGCGGGCAGCTCATTGTCGTGGACGATGGCTACGACCTGTTCCTGACGCTGATGCTCTACCCCAACTTCGGATGGGACGAGCCCGCCTATCACCTGGAGGGCGATCCCGAGGGACGGCTGTTCTCTGAGCTGCTCGTGGACGTGGTCGCGGCCGAGGTGATCGAGCCCTGGGGTGGCGGGAAGTGGCACATGGAAATCTTCCGGTCGGTCAACCCCGAACCGGAGGACTGGAACGGCGAAATGTAGCCGGCGGCTGCTATATAATCGGCCGTCCTGTAGGTTCGAACTGAAGCGCGTTATCTTCCGGAGGAGTCCAATGAATCGCGTGCGCATCCGTTTCGCTGCGACGCTGGTTGCCACAGCTCTGTGCGCCGGATCCGCCGCGGCGGGTCAGGCGACTCAGGCCCCGCCGATGACCTCGGTCCTGGCAGGCAAGAAGTTCACCCCGCCGGTCAAGGGCGAAGCGGCGCTCGAGTACACGGCGCCTGTCACGAAGCGCGAGAAGGTCAGCGGCAAGGACATGGTGGTCACCCGGGTCACGGTGAAGAACACCTCCCTCGGGCCCATTCCCCGCCTCACGATCTCCGAGACGTGGTACGACAAGGCCAACAACGTGATTACGGGCGGTCGCGGCATCGTCGAGGGTCTCCTGCAGGTCGGCGAGGTCAAGGTGGTGGTGATCGAGACGCCGTGGGTGAACGGCATGAACGCCAACAACTACAACTTCAGCCACGCGAACGGGACCGTCAAGCCGACGCGAGTGCCCAAGCTCGAGGCCCCCGCCGCCGCGCCAGCGGCCAAGCCGCCGGCGCCCGGCGCCAAGCCGTAGGCATTATTCAGTGGCGCCGGGGCCCCACCCCCGGCGCGAACTGACGCTGATCCCTCGCCTCGGATTCTGCAGGTCCTCGGCTCGGGATGGCCGCAGGCGCAAACCTCTTCTTACTCTCAGGGTTGCTTCTCGAAGCGGACGTCGCCCGTGCGCCTCGGCACGGCGACAAGCTGGTAGGCAGATGTGATCACCTGGGCCGCAATCCCGCCCCTCGGTGGTACGGTCTCGCGGTAGCGCACGATCGTCGCCCCGCCTTGTTCCTCAACACTCAGAATCTGGACGGTAAATCCGGCAGACGGTCGGCTGCCGATGAACACGCCAACCACCATCTCGGTGTCGAAGTTGACCTTCGGCTGCTGACGCTCCGGCGCATGCAGCCGCCAGAGCGCATTCAACTCCGCGGCGGTGCGCACGACGGCCTGCCGGGCGTCGTCCATGTTGCTCTGATCGCCCGAGTCCAGCACCCGCGGCGCCGGTGCGGCCTGGAGCAGCGCGGCCAGGAGCAGCATCGCCGTCAGCATCAGCGCACGACGGTGGGAGCCGTCACGGTGAAGCGGACCTGCCTGGTCGCCTCGCGCCGTTCGCCAAGCCGCGAACGAGCCTCGACCGTCAGGACGTAGGGCCCCGGCGCGAGCCCGGTGAGCGGAATCCTGGTCCCGAAGCCGAAGCCGCCGCGATTGCCGGAGAGCTCCTTGGAGTCGCGCTCTTCCTCGACCTTGTAATGAATCGTGCCTTCGTCCGACCGCACAGTGGCGATCACGTCCACCCGGTGGGGCGTGCGCCCTTCGTTGTCGTAGATCTCCGTGAAGAGCGCCAGCTCGTCGTTCTGGGCGAAGCTCCTCGTGGCGATCGCCGGTCCTGGCAGCACCGCCTTGAGCTGCTCGTCGGCTTTCGCCGTCATCATGGCGCCCGCCGACATCGACGTCAGGACCAGACCGCTCATGGTGAATGGCTGCTTGTAGTAGTCCGGAATCTCGAGATCGTAGATGACCGAGCCCGACGCCCCGCCGACGGTGTCGTGCGTGGCCATGCGGATCTGATAGCGGCCGGGCGGCAGATCCATCCGGTTCAGGAATCGCAGCCCCGTCTGCGCGACGCGCGCTTTCGTCTCCGGCCGCAGGTTGAGGGTGAGCACGTCGGTCTTGCCCCCGCGCTGCTTGCCTGACGCATCCACGGCCAGAAACGCCAGCTCGAGCTTCCCGTTGGCCTCGAGGGTCAGATTGCGCCCGCTCACCTCTACTCCGACGAGCACGGAGGTATTGGGCGCGGTGCCCTTGAACGGCGCAGCGAATGCCCTCATCGTCAGGCCGCTGACCTGGATCGGGCTGTTCAACGCTTCGACCGAGGCGGCCGACGCTCCGCCCGTCGGCTTGGGTGCGGGCTTGCTGTTGGCCTTGGGCGCGAGATAGCCGCGCCGGGCGCGCACGGTCAGCCCCGGGCGGTTGACGCGAACCTGGATGCGGTGGAACTTGCCGTCCTTCTTGTCCGTTGGCGGGTAGTAGGCGAGGACGTAGTAGGAACTATTGTCGCGGACGATGCGGTCGAACGACGGTCCGGGGTCGTTGCGGTTGACGATGGCGAAGCCGTTGGTTTCCTCGGACAGGGCGCGGAGGTTGTCCTGCGAGAGCTGCAGCTCGTTCATGAGGCCCGAGGGGCCGATGCTGCGCTGGTTCGGATCGTCGGCCACGGCAAACCCGGCCACGCCGATGGTTTCGTCGGCGATGCTGGTCAGGCCGCGCGGGTCGATGCCGTAGATGCTGACGTTCGAGCGGGCGGTGGCCTGGATGGCGTCGCGGATGTCCTGCAGAATCACCGACGCCGAGCTCGTGGGCGTGTCGGGCGCACGGATGATGTCCGTGATGTCGTAATCGATCCCTTCGCTGATGAAGAGCATCGTCTTCCGCCGGCCGCGCACGCCGGCAAACCACTCGGCCACCTGCCGGAGTGACCGCATCGTGCCCTGGGCGTTATAGGCGCGCTCCTGCTCGTACGGGTCGGGGATGCGCGAATCCTGAAATGCACCAGCCTGCTGCCTGAAGTACTCGTCATTCCGCGCGATGGTGGCGGACACGAGCTTCCGGCCCAGGAAGCGATCGACCGACGCCAGCAGCAGGCGCTTGTTGCTCGTGAACTCCTGCGCGGCGTCGGCGCGTCCGCCCGTGAAGATGACCGCCATCAGATCGTTGGCGCCGAGGTTCCGCTCGATGAAGCGGCGCGCGGCGGCCTTGACGAGCTGCGACCGCAGCGCGTCCACGTGGAGGTCGTCGAGGATCATCACGTAGATGCGACCTTCGAACGGGCGCTCGTTGGTCTCAACATCCGGCTCGATCGGCGTCTCGCTGTACAGCGGCCGGTCGGGCCGCTCGACGGGGATGTCCACGAGCGTGAAGGTCGAAATGGTCTGCGGCTTCCCGTCCTCGAGGACCTGAAAGTCGTCCTTCGTCAGGTTGCGGACGAAGCGGCCTTGCTCGTCGGTGACAAGGGCGTCCACCTCGACGTATTCGACCTGCACCTTGAACTGCGGGGTCTGCAGGTCGGGGGGCGGAGCTTGTGTGGCTTGGCCCGAAGCGGATTGTCCGGCGAGACCGGCGCCGGCCAGCGCCAGCAGGAGCCCGGCCAATGTGAGGCGTCTCATGGTAGTTCCCATTCGTGAACAGGGGTCAGGCGCGGCGACCTTGGGCGATTATACCGGCTCGGTTGGGGGCTATACTGGAGAACTGATGTCCGGCAGCCACGAGACCACCGTCGCGACGTCGGAGCCTCAGCCGCCGCAGCCACCAGAGTCAATCTCTGGGGGGCTTCCCCTGTCGGCCATCCAGGCGGCCCTTCAGGCCGAGGGGCTCGACGGCTGGCTGCTCTACGACTTCCGCGGCCTGAATCCGATTGCCGCCGACGTCACGGGGGTCGCGCGCCAGGGCGGCCACCTGGCCACGCGCCGCTGGTACTACCTCATCCCGGCAACCGGCCAACCCCGCGGGCTGGTTCACAGATCGAATCGGGGACCCTCGCGCACCTGCCCGGGGCGACCGCCCACTACTCGGGACGCCTCCAGCTCGAGGCTGAGCTCGGCCGGTTGCTCGAGGGCCAGCGTCGCCTGGCGATGGAGTATTCGCCAAACGGGGCGATCCCGTACATTTCCCGCGTGGATGCGGGCACCGTCGAGCGCATCCGGCAGCTGGGCGTCGACGTGGTGTCGTCCGGCGATCTCGTCCAGCGGTTCTCGGCCGTCTGGAACGACGTGGAGATCGCGACGCACCGATCGGCGTCCGACAAGCTGCACCGCATCAAGGACCAGGCGTTCGAAGCGATCGCCAGGCGCACCCACGATCGACAGCCGACGACGGAGTTCGAGATACAGCAGCTGATGGCGGGGTGGTTCGCGGACGAGGGGCTCGTGAGCGACTCCGCCCCGATGGTGTCGGCCATGGAAAATGCCGGCAACCCGCACTATCTGCCGACCGAGGCCGTCTCGCGAGCCATCGGTCCGAACGAGCTGGTCCTCCTGGACCTCTGGGGCAAGCTGCAACAGCCTGGCTCGGTCTACGCCGATATCACATGGATGGGGTTCACCGGACGCGACGTGCCGGTACGCTTCGTGAAAGCCTTCGAAGCGGTGGCGGCCGCCCGGGACGCCGCCGTCGATCTGGTTCAGCAGGCCGTCCGGGCCGGGCGCGACGTGCGAGGGTGGGAAGTCGACCGGCGGGCGTCAACGGTGCTCCGGGATGCGGGCTATGCCGAGCAGATCCTGCACCGGACCGGCCACAGCCTTGGAGAGACGGTCCACGGGACCGGCGTCAACATGGACGACTACGAAACCCACGATGACCGGCGCCTGCTCGCCGGCACCGGCTTTACGGTCGAGCCGGGCGTCTATTTTTCGGAGTTCGGCGTTCGCTCGGAGATCAATCTTGTCGTCGGGGACCGTGACGCAACCGTCACCGGACCCAGGCAGCACGCGATTCTGGTTCTTGGTTAGGCTATTCGGAGGAACGATGTCCACTCGCAAGACCACCCTGTTCTATGCCCTGCTGATCGCCGTGTCCTCGCTCGCCGTGGGCATGGTGATTTCGTCCAGGCTCGACCTGTCGTCCGAGTCGTCGGCGCAGTCGCTCGCCCTGCCGCCCATGAACAGCGCACCGGTGACCGGGCCCATCGACGCTCAGACGTTCAGGAATGTCGCCAAATCGCAGTCGCCGATCGTGGTGAACATCCGCACCGAGACGACGCAGCGCTCGCAGGACCTTTCGGAGTTCTTCGGCGGTGGAGGCCCCGGGGGCGGCGGCGCGCCGGACGATCTGCTCCGGCGGTTCTTCGGCCAGCCTCCCGGCGACCAGGATGAGCCTGGCCAGAGCACACCGAACCGGCGTCGCCGCGAGCAGACGACGGTGGCGGCCGGGACCGGCTTCATCATCAGCAAGGATGGCCTCATCCTGACGAACAACCACGTCGTCGAGGGGGCCAGCAAGATCCAGGTGTCCCTGTTCGGCGAGGACACGGACCAGCTGTACAACGCGAAGCTGGTGGGCCGCGATGCGCTGACCGACAGCGCCCTCATCCAGTTGCTCGAGAAACCGAGTCACCCCCTGCCGGAGGCCAAGTTCGGCGACTCGTCGCAGATGGCGGCCGGCGACTGGGTCATGGCCATCGGGAATCCCTTCGGCTTCGCGCACACGGTCACCGTTGGCGTCATCAGCGCCGTCGAGCGCCAGCCCTTCGAGATGAGCGTGGGCCGCCGGAGCGAAATGATCCAGACCGACGCGGCCATCAACCCGGGCAACTCCGGCGGACCGCTCCTCAACCTGCGCGGCGAAGTCATCGGGATGAACACGGCCATCATCAGCAACGGCCGCGCGGAGGGCAACATCGGGATCGGGTTCGCGATTCCGATCAACACGGTGCGCGATCTGCTGCCGCAACTGCAGACGGGCAAGGTCATTCGCGGCCGGATCGGCGTGTCGGTCAGCGCCGTGCCGCGCGAAGGCTTCGAAGAGTTCGGGCTGACGAGCCGCACCGGCGCGCTCATCTCGAGCGTCGCGCCGAATGGCGCCGCCGACAAGGCGGGCATCGAGCCCGGTGACGTGATCACCGACTTCAACGGCCGCCCGGTGCCCAACATGAACGAGCTGGTCAAGATGGTCACCGCCACTAAGCCCGGCACGTCCGTTCCGGTCAAGTTGATGCGCGATGCCAAGGCGCGCACCATCAACGTCGTGGTCGAGGAACTGGATCTCGAGGCCGAACAGCAGGGCCGCCAGAGCCGCGCGACACCGTCAGACGAGCCGGCCGAGCAGGGCGGCGACAGCTTCGGGCTGGCGATGACCAACCTCACGCCGCAGCGCGCCCGCAGCCTGCAGCTTCCGGCGGGCACCTCCGGGGCGCTCGTCACCGACGTGGACCCGAATGGACCGTCGGCCGGCGCGCTCAGGCCGAACGACGTCATTCTGTCGATCAACCGCCAGGCCGTGTCGAATGCGACCGAGGCCGGACGCGCGCTCCAGCGAATCCAGGCCGGCCGCATCGCCCAGATCCTGGTCTGGCGCGGCGACACCGAGGTGTTCGTGACGGTGAGGAAAGAATAGAAGTGGCGATTGCTGATTGCTGATTGCTAAATGCTGATTGCCAAGTGAGAGTTGGGCGCCGAATTCAGCAATTGGCTGGTTGAAATCGTCCATGAACGAGGGCCACTCACCGTGGCCGCGTTCATGGATCTGGCGCTCTACCATTCCGAGCTCGGGTATTACGCCCGCGCGGCCCAACGTTCGGGGCGCGCGGGCGATTTTTTTACCAGCGTCGATGTCGGACCGATCTTCGGCGAGCTCCTCGCCAGACAGATCGTCGAGATGGCCGCGATCCTCGGCTCACCCCCACACGCCTGCGACCTGGTCGAAGCGGGCGCCGGCAACGGCCGCCTGAGCGCCGACATCCTGCGTGCGGTCGAGGCGACAGACCCACTTCTCCTGCGGCAGCTGCGTCTTCACCTCGTCGAGGCCAGCGCCGCGGCCCGCGCCGCGCAGCCCGGAACGCTCGGGGAGTACGCCAGCCGGCTGACCTCAGCTGGCGGTGAGCTGCCGGAGCGTTATGAGGGCGTGCTCATCGCCAACGAGCTGCTGGACGCCATGCCGGCGCATCAGGTCGTCATGCACGAGGACGGACTGCGGGAGGTGTTCGTCGTCGAACATGGCGGGCGATTGACTGCGCGCGAAGGAGCGCCGTCCACACCGGCGCTGGGCGCCTACCTGGAGGCGCTTGGCGTCGACCTCGAGCCGGGCTGGCGTGTGGAGATCAACTTGCGCGCGCGCGACTGGGTATCGAACGCTGCCCGGAGGCTGACCCGCGGATTCCTCATCCTGATCGACTACGGGCATCCCGCGGCCGACCTGTACTCAGCGTCGCATGCCTCGGGGACGTTGACCACCTTCCGGCGCCATACATCGGCGCCGCCGGAAGGCGCGGACGGCCTCGCGTGGCTTGCGTGCCCGGGCGAGCAGGACATCACGGCGCACGTGGATTTCACGACCGTCGGCCGTGCGGCGGAAGCCGAGGGGCTGGCACGCCTCGGCTTCATGGACCAGACCTACTTCCTCCTGGGACTCCTTGGACCCGATGGCGGACGCGAGCTCTCTGCCGCCGAGCGCCGGGCCGTCAAGACCCTGATCATGCCCGGCGGCCTTGGCAGCACGTTCAAGGTGATGATCTTCGGCAAGGGCGTGGGTTCCCCGGCGCTGCTCGGCGGTTCACAGGGCGGGCGGGTAACATAGCGCCCATGGCGCTCGAACGCGAGATCAAGCTGCAGTTTCCGGGTGTGTCCGAAGCGCGGGGCGCGGTGCTGACGACCGGCGCGACGCCGCACGGGGCGCGACGGCTGCAGCAGGACAGCCTGCTCGACACCGGCGACGGACGCCTGCGCGAGCGCGGCTGCGCCCTGCGCGTCCGGCAGGAGCCCGGGCGCGCGATCCTGACCTTCAAGGGGCCCGTCAGGCCTTCCATCGCGAAGCTCCGAGACGAGCTGGAGACACCGGTCCAGGACGCCGCGGTCCTCGTACGTATCCTGAACGAGCTGGGCTTCGACGTCTGGTTCCGCTACGAGAAGCACCGCGAGGAGTTCGTCGGCCGGGATGTCCTCATCGCGGTCGACGAAACACCGATCGGCACGTTCGTCGAGATCGAGGGCAGCGAAGAGGGCATCCGGTCGACCGCCGCCGCCCTCGGGCGCGGCGAAGCGGACTACATCCTGGACTCGTACCGGCGGCTGTTCGTCGACTACTGCGCCAGGCGCGCAGCGGCCCGCGACCGACATGCTGTTCATCGATGGCTAGGCTGTCGCACGCGCTCGTCCTGACGGCCGGTCTCGGAACCCGACTCGACCCGCTGACGCGCGTCCGGGCCAAGCCGGCGGTGCCGGTCGCGGGCGAGGCGCTGGTCCGGCGCATCATCCGCGGCCTCGTCGCGCAGTCGGTCACCAACCTCGTCCTGAACCTGCACCACCTGCCCGCCACGATTGCTGCGGTCGTCGGCGACGGGCAGGATCTTGGCGCTGCGGTTCGCTACTCGTGGGAGCAGCCTGCCATCCTCGGCAGCGCCGGGGGCCCAGCACTCGCACTCCCCCTCATCGAGGCCTCGACGTTCGCGATCGTCAACGGCGACACGCTGTCCGACGTCGACCTGGCCGGCCTTGCCTCGGCGCATCGGTCTGGAGGCGCGCTGGTCACGCTGGCCGTGACGCCGAATCGGGAGCCTCAGAAGTACGGTGGTGTTCGCATGAAGGCGGACGGGGACGTCACCGGGTTCGTGCCGCGCGGGACAGCCGCGGAAGGCAGCTTCCACTTCGTCGGCGTTCAGATCGTGGAGGCCGAGGTGTTCCGCACGGTGCCGCCCGGTGTCCCGCGGGCGGTCATCGGGGGCGGGAGACCGGGCACCGGGAACGCCGGCGTCTACGACGACCTCATCCTTCACCAGCAGGGTTGCGTTCGCGCCGTCGTGTTGGAGACGACCTTCCGGGACGTCGGCACCGTCGCCGACTACTTCGCGACGTGCCTGTCGCTGTCGGACACCCCCCCGGACCGCGTGGTCGCGGGGCGGGGCGGCATGATCGACCCGTCAGCAACAGTGACCCGCTCCATCCTGTGGGACGATGTGGAGGTCGGCGCCGGGTGTCGCCTCGACGGCTGCATTGTCACCGACGGGGTGCGCGTGCCGGCAGGGCGGGCATTTCGCGACGCGGTACTGATTGAGACCCGAGGAGAGATCGAGAGCATTCCGATCGAGCACACAAAGCAATAGGACGAAGCAGCAGGACACGAAGAAGACGCCACGAAGACACGAAAGCACGAAGAAGGCAACGTCACCAGACGCACGAGCATGGCATGACGGAACACGGCGGTTCGGAGAGCACGGACCTGAGGGATCGGATCGATCGCTACCTGCGCACCAGTGGGCTGGCGACGCGCGCGCCTCGCGTGGTGCCGCTGACCGGGGACGCGTCGGACCGCCGGTATTTCCGAGTGCTGCTTGCCGACGGCGAATCGATCGTCCTGGCCCTTCATGCCGGCGCCATCGACTACGCGACGCTGCCCTTCGCCAACGTCGCCCGGCTCTTCGGCGCCATCCCGCTGCCGGTGCCCGGCATCGTCGGCCACTCTGACGAAGACGGCGTGCTGGCGCTGGAGGACCTTGGCGATGTGACGCTCCAGGCGCACCTTGGCGCCGCGTCACCCGCCGAGCACGCTGCGCTCTACCGCGAGGCCGTGGCGCTCATCGAGCTGCTGCAGCGCCGGGGTGTCGAGCTGACGTCGGACGAATACCTGCCCTATCGCGTCGCCTTCGACGTCGAGAAGCTGACATGGGAGCTGAACTTCTTCGTCAAGCACTTTGTCGAAGGGTATCGCGGTATCCGGCTGACCATCGCCGAACGCGCGGCGCTGGACGAAGAGTGGGCGATCGTGGCCACTGAACTGGCGGCGGAACCGCGCGTCCTGTGTCACCGCGACTACCACAGCCGCAACCTGATGCTTCATCGCGCGCGGCTGCACATCATCGACTTTCAAGATGCGCGGCTCGGTCCGGACACATACGATCTGGTATCGCTGCTGCGCGACTCCTACGTGGATCTCACCGACGAGCAGCTCGACGAGCTCATTGCGTATTTCCTGGCGCTTCGGCGCGGCGAGGGCGCCGCGAGCTTCCGGCGGCGATTCGACCTGATGGCGCTGCAGCGCAATCTCAAGGCGCTCGGCACGTTCGGGTACCAGACGATGACCAGGACCAACCCGGTCTACATCCAGTACATGCCGCGCACGCTGCGCTACGCCCGCACGAACCTCGAAAAGTACCCGCGATTCGACAGACTCCGCGGGCTGCTCGCCGGCCACATCGACGAGCTGGGGTAAGTGGCGAAGCCTCGACGCTTCGGCGTTTCGACGCACCTGTTTCACACCGCCCGTCTGAGCCGGGAGCATCTGCTGGAAGTGGCGGCGCAGGGGTTCGACACGATCGAGCTTTTTGCGACGCGGACGCACTTCGACTACCACCACGAGGCGGCCGTCGCCGACCTGCAGCAGTGGCTTGGCGAAGCCGGACTCGAGCTTGGCCGCGTGCACGCACCAGTCGGCGAGGGTTTTGCGGGGGGGCGCTGGGGTGCACCGTTCTCGCTGGCGAGCACCGACGCCGCGGCCCGCGCGAAGGCGCTCGCCGAGGCCGAGCACGCGTTGCATATCGCCCGGCGCCTGCCGTTCGGCGTGCTCGTGGTGCACTTGGGATTGCCTCGGTGGCAGCACCCGGCCCCGACGGACAACGGCCGCGACGCGGCGCGGCGAAGCATCGAGAGCCTTCGGGATGGTGCGGCCTCTCTTGGAGTGAAGCTTGCCGTGGAGGTGATGCCCAACGAGCTCTCGCGGTCGGGATCGCTCGTGCACTTCGTGGAGGAGGTGCTGGACGAGCCGGTGGGCATCTGCCTGGATTTCGGGCATGCCCATCTGGAAGGGGATCTCGTCGAGGCCATCGAAACGGTCTCCGAGCACCTGTTGGCGGTGGACCTGCACGACAACCGCGGCCGGTTCGACGAGCATCTGGTCCCGTTCGAGGGCACAATCGACTGGGCCGGGGCGCTGACCGCCGTGCAGAAAGTCGGCTTCGAGGGCCCGCTGGTGCTCGAGCTCGCTCCGCATGGTTCAATAGGGAGCCGGCTGGCCCAGGCGAAGAAGGCCAGGCAGCGAATGGAACGCTTGCTGGCGGACTGACACACACACCATGCACGTCTACATCGAAGACATCGGTCGTCACGAAGGCGACGAGGTCACCATCAAGGGGTGGCTGCACAACCGGCGTTCGAGCGGGAAGATCCACTTCCTGATCCTGCGCGACGGCTCGGGCTTCATCCAGGCCGTGATGTCCAAGGCTGCGGTGGGCGACGAGCTCTTCGCCGCCGCCGACCACCTGGGACAGGAGACGTCGGTCATCGTCACTGGAACGGCGCGCGCGGACAAGCGGGCGCCGAGCGGCTACGAGATCGACGTCAAGAGCCTGCAAGTGGTTGGCGCGTCACACGACTACCCGATCTCGCCGAAGGAGCACGGCGTCGACTTCCTGCTCGATCGCCGTCATTTGTGGATCCGCGCCGAGCGGCAGCAGGCGATCCTGCGCGTGCGCCACGAGATTATCGACGCCGTCCGCGACTTCCTCAACAATCGCGGCTTCATCCTGGCCGACACGCCGATCTTCACGCCGGCCGCATGCGAGGGAACGACCACACTGTTTCCCGCACAGTACTTCGAGGATCAGACGGCATATCTCACGCAGAGCGGGCAGCTCTACAACGAAGCCAATGCGATGGCGCTTGGCCGCGTCTACTGCTTCGGTCCGACGTTCCGGGCCGAGAAGTCCAAGACCCGGCGCCACCTCACCGAGTTCTGGATGGTCGAACCGGAGATGGCGTACGCCAGCCTCGACGATGTGATGGACCTCGCGGAGGCGCTCATCGCCTCGATTGTGGGACGTGTGCTCGAGCGACGGGCGCGCGAGCTCAAGGTGCTCGAACGTGACACCGCGCCCCTCGAGCGGGTCCAGGCGCCGTTCCCCCGGATCACCTATGACGACGCGGTCCGGCGGCTGCAGGCGAAGGGCCTGCCGATCCAGTGGGGTGGCGACTTCGGCGGACCGGACGAGACGGCGCTGTCGGCCGAGTTCGATCGACCCGTGATGGTCCATCGGTACCCCTCGGCCATCAAGGCGTTCTATATGAAGCCGGACGCGGAACGCCCCGAGCTCGCGCTTGGCGTGGACGTGCTGGCGCCGGAAGGATACGGGGAGATCATCGGCGGGGGCGAGCGGCTCGCCGATCTCGATCTCCTGCTCGAGCGGATCGAGGCGCACAAGCTGCCGCAGGAGGCCTTCGAGTGGTACCTGGACCTCCGCCGCTACGGGACGGTGCCCCACGGGGGCTTCGGCATGGGGATCGAGCGGGCGGTCGCGTGGATCTGCGGGCTCGAACACGTCCGCGAAACGATTCCGTTTCCGCGAATGCTGTATCGGCTGTACCCCTAGACTGGGGATTCAGGGATTTGGGATTAAGGGATTGAATTGAAGATTGGATTGATTTCCCTCGGGTGTCCGAAGAACCTCGTGGACTCCGAGGTGATGCTGGGGCTGGCGCAGGAAGCCGGGCACGAGCTGACGCGGCATCCCGAGGGCGCTGACGTGCTCGTGGTCAACACGTGCGCGTTCATCGACGCCGCCAAACAGGAGTCGGTCGACGCCATCCTCGAGATGGCGAGGCACAAGAAAGAGGGCTCCTGCCAGCGCCTGATCGTGACGGGGTGTCTCGCGGAACGGTACCGTGACGAGCTTCGCGCCGAGATCCCCGAAATCGACGCCATCCTCGGCACCGGCGAAGTCCCCGACATCGTCAAGGCGATCGGCGGGACCGCAACCGGCCGCGGCTCCTCCCCGCTCACGTTTTTCCGAGGCGGTGCTCCGCACGGAGAACTGAGAACAGGGAACCGGGACGCCAGTACCCGGCACCAGGCACCGGGCACTGAGCACCAGTCGAATCGCCCAAGCTACATTTACGACGCCGAAACGCCGCGCCTCCTCGCCACGCCGAGGCACTACGCGTACCTGAAGGTGGCCGAGGGCTGCGACTACACGTGCGCGTTCTGCATCATCCCGACGCTGCGCGGCGCCTATCGCAGCCGTCCGTCCGACTCGATCGTGCGCGAGGCGCGCGCCCTCGCGGCGCGCGGCGTCAGGGAGCTGCTCCTCATCTCGCAGGACACGACGTTCTACGGGATTGACCGCCAGGAGCGCGGCGCGCTCGCGCGCCTGCTGCGCGAGCTGAACACCATCGACGGCCTCGAATGGATTCGCCTGCTCTACCTCTACCCGACGACGATCGACGACGACACGCTCGCGGCGATGGCTGAGTGCGACAAGGTCTGCAAGTACATCGACCTGCCGCTGCAACACGCCTCGAACCCGATCCTCAAGCGGATGAAGCGCCCGGGCACGCGCCAGAAGTACGACCGCCTGCTCGAACGCATTCGCGCCCGGGTGCCTGGCGTCGCGCTGCGCACGACGTTCATCGTCGGCTTCCCAGGGGAAACGACCGCCGACGTCGACGAGCTGTGCGCCTTCGTGTCGGACCACGCCTTCGACCACGTCGGCGTGTTTACCTACTCCCACGAAGAAGGGACATCGGCGCACGATTCTGGCCGACAACGTGCCGGCCCGGTCGAAGACCGCACGCCGGACACGGGTCATGGGGCTCCAGAAGGGGCTGGTCGGGCGCCGGATGCGCGCGAGGGTGGGGAACGGGCCCGTGTGCTCATCGACGGGCCGTCCGGCGACCATGATCTGGTGCTCAAAGCTCGGCTGGCTTCGCAGGCGCCCGATATCGACGCGGTCGTCTACCTGACCGAGTGCGATCCCTCGGAGCTGCGAGCCGGAGAGTTCGCCGAGGTCCAGATTGTGGGGGCGCGAGGATACGATCTCCTGGCCCGACCGGTCGATTAGGCGTGCTATAATCTTGTGTTCGAGCCTGGGGGTAGGACCGAAGTGGGCGTGTGCCCACTTTTTTTGTTTGGGAAGCCGGTCTGTCGGCCATGCGACGCGAAACGTCAGTCGTCGAGCGAGTGCGGGACACCGCCGCGCGGGTGGCGGCGAGCTACGGGCTGGATATTTTCGACGTCCAGTTCCGCCGCGAAGCGAGCGGCATGGTCCTCAGAGTGCAGCTCGATCGGCCCGGCATGGCCGCGACTGCGGAAGAGAGTGTCAGCGTGGAAGACTGCGCCAGGGTCAGCCGGGACTTGAGCGCGATTTTCGACGTCGACGACGTGGTGACCACGGCGTACATCCTCGAGGTGTCGTCGCCGGGGCTCGACCGTCCGCTGCGGCAGGCGGCCGACTACGGGCGCTTCGCGGGCCGGCGGGCCAAGATCGTGCTCGCCGAGGCGGTCGACGGGCAGACGTTTTTCAAGGGCCGGCTGGCGGGCCTCGACGAGCACGGCGTCATCACGATCGAGACAGACGACGGCCGGCGGCACCGCGTGCCGTTCACCGTCATTACGCGGGCGAATCTCGAGGTGGAGTTCTAGTGTCTTCCAATCCTTTGCAGCAGACCATCGAGGCCCTGGCGAAAGAGAAGGGCATCGAGCCCGATGTCGTCATCACCGCCATCGAGGAAGCGGTCGCGACCGCCTCGCGCAAGTACTACAAGACCGGCGAGAACCTCAAGACGCGGTTCAACACCGACACGGGGCAGGTGGACCTCTTCGCGCTGAAGCTCGTCGTCCAGGAGGTCGCGAACCCGGCCGTCGAGATCGCCATCGACGAGGCGCGGCAGATGTATCAGCAGCTCTACGGCGACGACGTGGCCAACAGCATCGAGCTCGGCGACGAGATGGAGTTCCCCAAGCCGACCGAAGTGCTGGGACGCATCGCGGCGCAGACCGCCAAGCAGGTGATCTTCCAGAAGGTGCGCGAGGCCGAGCGGGAGAACATCTTCGCGGAGTACAACCAGCGCATCGGCGACGTGGTCAACGGCACGGTCAAGCGGTTCGAGAACGGCGACATCATCCTCGAAGTCGGACGTATCGAGGCCGTGCTGCCCCGGAAGGAGCAGTCGCGCGCCGAGAGCTATTCGCCGGCGGACCGGATCCGCACGGTCATCAAGGGCGTGAACCGCAGCGCCAAGGGTCCGCAGATTCTGCTCTCGCGTACGGATCCGGCGCTGCTCATCAAGCTCTTCGAGCAGGAAGTGCCGGAAATTTACGACGGCACCGTGATGATCCGCGGGGCCGTGCGCGAAGCGGGAGACCGCGCGAAGGTCGCGGTGTTCTCGCGAGAGCGCGATGTCGACCCCGTCGGCGCGTGCGTCGGCATGAAGGGCACCCGCGTCCAGTCGATCATCCGTGAGCTGCGTGGAGAGAAGATCGACATCGTCGAGTTCTCCGATGATCCGATCGCGTTCGTGACCAACGCGCTCAGCCCGGCCAAGGTCCAGCGGGTGTCGATCGTGGACGACGCCGAGCGCGTCATGGAAGTGGTGGTCGAGGACAAGCAGCTGTCGCTGGCCATTGGCAAGAAGGGCCAGAACGTGCGTCTGGCGGCGAAGCTGACGGGCTGGCGGATCGACATCAAGAGCGAAGAGGAAAAGCGCAAGGAAGTCGAGGCGCAGTTCGAGGGCCTCGAGGCGGGTGCGACAGCGGAGGAGGGCGACGCCGGCGAAGCGGGCGACGCCGGCGAAGCGGCCGCGCCGCCCGGGGACGGCGTCGAGGCGGCCGCCGCGGAAGAGGCGGCCCTGCCCTACACGCTCGAAGGCGTCGGCGAGAAGACGGTCAGGAAGCTGGTCGAGGCGGGCCTGATCACGGCCGAGGCCGTGGCGGCGGCTACCGCGGAACAACTGTCGGAGATCCCGGGCATCGGCGGCAAGACCGCCGAGAAGATTCTGGCCGCGGCGCGCGGCGAGGCTGCCCCGGCGGACGAAGTACCCGAATCTTAGAGGTCACCGTTGTCAACTGTCCGGATCTATAAAGTCGCGGAACTGCTCGGCACGACGAGCCAGGAAGTGACGGCGCTGCTCAAGCGCGACCACGGCATCGAAGTGAAGAGCGCGTCGAGCACCATCGAAGAAGTCGTCGCGCGGCAGTTCGTCGATCGGCTGTCCCGCCAGCGCAAGATTGTGCTGCCGACGGGCGACATCTTCGCCGAGACGCCGGCGCCCAAGGCCCGCAAAGGGGCGCCCCCGGCAAAGAGAGCCCCCGAACCGGCCAAACCGATGGCGCCGCCGTTGCCGCCGCCGCGCCTGGTCAAGACCGCGAAACCCGCGGTACAGCACCCCGAAGGCGATGGCGCCGAGGTCGCGCATCTAGAGACCAGTGCGGTCGAGGCTGAGCCACCGGCCGCTGCGGTCGAAGAGGCGCCGCCAGAACCTGTCGCCCCGGCCGCCGAAACCGCGGCCACCGCAGCGCCGTTGGCTGCCACGCCGGAGCTGGCCACCGAATACGCCGCGGCCGCCGGGGCCATTGTCGAGCCAGAACCGCCAGCAGCCTTCGCCGCCGCCACGGTCGCCCCGGCGGCCAGGCCTGCGCCGACGCAAGGGCGCGTGGTGCCACCGACCCTTCGGCTGCGGATCGAGGAGCAACGGCCGACGACGCCGACGCCGCCGCTGCCCACGCAGCCCGCGCCGCGCATGGCGCCGAGAGCTCAATCCCGGCCAGCGGCACCGACCCAGGCCCGGCCTGCCGGTCAGGCAGCGCCGGGCGCCGGCGCTCCGGCACGGCCTGGCGTTCCAGCCGCGCGTCCGGGAACCGTACCGCCGCGCCCGCCCTACCCAGGCCCGGCGGGAGCAAGGCCGACGCCGGGCGGACCACGGCCGCTTCCGTCGCAGCCTGTTCGACCGCCGCAGCCAGGGCTGCCGCCCCGCCCCGGCCAATATCCACAGCGGCCCGGGATGCCGCAGCGGCCGCCGATGCGTCCAGGAGGCTTCGGCCGTCCGGCGGCCGGACCGCGTCGCGACCACACGCAGCGCCCGGCGTCTCCGCCGCAGCCGGCATCGCCGCCGCCGGTCACGCGCACGATCACGCTCGCCGAAGGCATGACCGTGAAGGACCTCGCTGACAAGCTGGACCTGCGCGTGAAGGACGTCCTCGCCAAGCTGCTCATGAAGCGCTTGATGATGACGATCAACTCGACGCTCGACACCGAGACGGCGACCATGCTGGCCCGGGAATTCGGCGCCGACGTGGAGCTTCGGAGCTTCGAGGAAGAGCTGACCAAGACCGATACCGAGGAGTCGCGATCCGAGGACATCGTGACACGCGCGCCGGTGGTGACCGTGATGGGCCACGTCGACCACGGCAAGACCAGCCTTCTCGACGCCATCCGGGAAGCGCGCGTCGCCGAGCGCGAGGCAGGCGGGATCACGCAGCACATCGGCGCGTATCACGTCACGATCAACAACCGGAACATCGTGTTCCTCGACACGCCAGGCCATGCGGCGTTCACGCTCATGCGGGCGCGCGGCGCCAAGGTCACCGACATCGTGATCCTGGTCGTGGCGGCCGACGACGGCGTCATGCCACAGACGCGCGAGGCGATCGATCACGCGAAGGCGGCCAACGTGCCGATCATCGTGGCGATCAACAAGATCGACAAGCCGGGAGCCAGCCCGGAAAAAGTCAAGCGCGAGCTGACCGAGCTCGACCTGATGCCCGAGGAATGGGGCGGCAAGACGGTCACGGTCGAAGTGTCGGCGAAGAAGAAACAGAACCTCGACCTCCTGCTCGAGATGATTCTGCTCGTGACCGACATCGGCGACCTGAAGGCGAATCCGAAGCGCAACGCGTCGGGCACCGTGCTCGAGGCCAAGCTCGACAAGGGTCGCGGCCCGGTCGCGACGATCCTGGTGCAGGACGGGACGCTCAACGTGGGCGACACGTTCATTGCGGGTCCCGTGGTCGGCAAGGTGCGCGCCCTCATCGATGACCGCGGACGTCAGACCAAGTCGGCCGGCCCGTCCACCCCGGTCGAGGTCCTTGGTCTCACTGGCCTTCCGCAGCCGGGCGACTCGTTCCAGGCCCTGGCCGACGCGGCCAAGGCCCGCCAGATAGCGACGTTCCGGCAGGAGCAGGCCAAGGTCCGCGCGCTCGGCGCCAAGGGCGGACGCCTCACGCTCGAGTCGTTGCAGGCCCAACTCGCTGAAGGCGGCATGAAGGAACTGCCGATCATCCTGAAGGCGGACGTGCAGGGGTCGGCCGAGGTGCTGGCCGACACGCTCGCCCAGCTGACCGATGAGAAGGTGAAGATCCGCATCATCCGAGCTGGCGTCGGCGCCGTCAACGAGTCCGACGTGCTGCTGGCCTCCGCGTCCAAGGCCATCATCATCGCGTTCAACGTGCGGCCCGACCGGAATGCCGAAGATCTCGCCGCGCGCGAGGCGATCGACATCCGGCTGCACTCGGTGATCTACAACGTCACCGACGAGATGAAGAAGGCCATGGAGGGCATGCTCGACCCGACCTTCAAGGAAGTGCGGATGGGCGTGGCTGAAGTGCGCGACACGTTCAAGGTCCCGAAGTTCGGCACCATCGCCGGCTGCTTCGTCACCGAGGGACGCATCACGCGGTCGGGCGACACTCAGGCGCGCCTGATACGCGACAACGTCGTGGTCTTCGAAGGCAAGATCGGCTCGCTCCGCCGCTTCAAGGACGATGTGAGCGAGGTCAAGACCGGCTTCGAGTGCGGCATCGGATTCGACAAGTACAACGACCTGAAGGTCGGCGACCGCATCGAGGTCTTCACGATGGAGCGGGTGGCCGCGACGGCGTAAATTCCTCCAACGGACACGGTGCTCGGTGCTCAGTTCCGGGTGCCCCGGTTCGTCACGGTTCTCCGTTGCCGGTTCCCGGGCAAGGGCGAACCGGTAGCCGGGAACCTTGAACCGCAAGCGCACCTGGCACCAGGAACCCAGCACCGAGAACCGTACGGATCAGGATTGAATGTCGCAAGGCTCCCGCCCCGATCGCGTCGCTGACCAGATTCGCGGCGAGCTGGCGATGCTGCTGGCGCGCGAGGTGCACGATCCGGGGATTGGATTCATCACGCTCACCCGCGTCCAGGTGAGCCCGGACCTGCAGCTGGCGCGGGTGCACTACACCGTGCTGGGCGACCAGAAGGCGCAAGCGGGCAGCGCCCGCGCGCTCGAACGGGCTGCCCCGTTTCTCCGTCGTCAGATCGGCGCGCGCCTGCGTCTGAAGCGCGCGCCCGAGCTGAGGTTCCTCTTCGACGACTCGGTGGCCGGCCAGGACCGCATCGAGCAGATCCTGAACGAGCTGCACGCCGCCGAGGCGGACCGGCCCGCAGATACGCCGACGGGACCGGCGGACTCCGATGACGAACGCGACTGAGCTCTCGCGCATCACCGATGCCATTCGCACGCGGCAGCGATTCGTGCTGTCCTCGCACGCGCGGCCGGACGGCGACGCCATCGGCTCGCAGCTGGCCATGGCCTACGCGCTTCGTGCGCTCGGAAAGGACGTCCGGCTCGTCAACCTGGACCCCGCTCCGCCGCCGCTTCGGGCCTTTCCCGGCGTCGACGACATCGAGATCGCGAAGGCGGTCGAGGGCGACTTCGACGCCGCCATCATCATGGAATGCGGGGACCTGGGCCGCACCGGCGTGAGCGGGCTCGACCGCTTCTTCGTCATCAACATCGACCATCACCAGGGCAACAGCGAGTACGGCCAGATCAACTGGTTCGATCCCGGCGCGGCCGCGTGTGGCGAGATGGTGTTCGATCTCGTTCAGGCGCTGGGCGTGCCGTTCTCGCGGGAAATTGCGACCCATGTGTACCTGGCGATCCTGACCGACACGGGTTCGTTCCACTACTCGAGCATCTCGCCCCGCACGTTCGATATCTGCCGCCAGGCGCTCGAGGCTGGCGTGGATCCGGTCCACGTCGCCCGAAGCGTGTACGACAGCAACAACATGGGCCGCCTGAAGCTGTTTGGAGCGGTGCTGAGCGGGATGGCGATCGACGAGACCGGGCAGATCGCGATCGTGGATCTCAACCCCCGAATGGCCCGCGAGGCGGGCGGGACTTACGAGGACACGGACGGCCTCATCAACCTGCCCCTCACGGTCAAGGAGATCCAGGCGGTCATCTTCTTCAAGGAAGTGGCGCCCGACGACTACCGCGTGAGCATGCGGTCAAAGGGCGCGATCGACATCGCGGCGGTGGCCCGGGAATACGGCGGCGGGGGCCACAAGAACGCGGCGGGCTGCAGCGCCGCCGGGCCGCTCGAACAGCTGAAGCACGCCCTGGTTCAGAAGGTGAGGCGTGCCGTGGAATTGCAGGATGGCAGGATTGCAGAATTGCAGGAGGGATCGAACGCGTCCTAATCCTTCTTCACATCCTGCAACCCTGCAATCCTGCAATCCTGCCATTGAGTGGTTCACCCGTGATGGATGGTCTGCTCATCGTCGACAAACCCGTCGGGCCGACCTCGCATGACGTCGTGGCTCGAGTGCGGCGGCTGCTGCACGAGCGCAGGGTTGGCCATACCGGGACGCTCGATCCCGCGGCCAGCGGCGTGCTTCCGATCGTGCTGGGACGCGCGACGCGCCTCGCGCGTTTTCTGAGCAGCGCCTCCAAAGGCTACGAAGCCCTCGTCCGTCTCGGGTTCGCCACGACGACCGCTGACGCGGCCGGCGACCCTCTCGGCCCTGCCTTCACCGGCCCGCTCCCCGATCGCGCGGCCATCGAGGCCGCACTGCACGCCTTTCGCGGTACGTTCCTGCAGCAGCCTCCCGCGTTCTCGGCGAAGAAGATCGGTGGCCAGCGCAGCTACGTGCTGGCGCGCAGACGAGGTCGGGTGGGTCAGGTGGGTCAGGCTGTCGAGAGCAGGACCTGCCCGGCTTACCCCGACCTTCCCGACCTTCCCGACCCTCCCGACCTACCCGACCTTCCCGACCTACCCGACCTTCCCGACCTGCCCGACCTTCCAGAGCCCGTGTCCGTAACCACCCACTCCCTCGACCTTCTCGGGGTGGACGTGGACCTGGTAAGGCTGAGGGTCGAGTGCTCGGCCGGGTTCTATGTGCGGTCGCTCGCACACGACCTTGGGGCGGCGCTCGGGACCGGCGCGCATCTGGCCGGACTTCGCCGTACCCGGTGCGGGTCCGAGACGATCGACGCGGCGGTGCCGCTCGGCGAGCTGGAACAACAGCCAGGGCTGGCGCTACGGCGGCTGGTGCCGTTGGCTGCCATGCTGACGGACCTTCCTGCCGTGGTGCTCTCGGCTGAGGGCGTCAGGCACGCGGCACAGGGGCGGACGCTGATTGCGGGCGACTTCGCAGAAGGGCCGGCGACGATACCGGACGAGGCATTGGCGGGACGACGCGCGAGCGTGCCCGTCCGGCTCCTGACGCCAGCCGGGGAGCTCCTGGCCGTCGCCACGTGGCAGGCCCCGGAGAGTTCGACGAGTCCGACACCCGTTTTGCATCCCTCAGTTGTCTTGGGGTAACATGTTGAGCTTGTTCGAGTAAAAGAATTCCCGACAGACGGCGCATCCGGATCCGGCAAGGGGGTCTGGGGCGTGCGTGGAGGACGAGTCCAGTGGCGTTGACCAAAGACCGCAAGACCGAGCTGATTGGCTCTTACAAGACACACGAGGCCGACACCGGGTCGCCTGAAGTGCAGGTGGCCATCCTCAGCGAGCGCATCAACTACCTCACCGAGCACTTCAAGGCCCACGCGAAGGACCACCACTCGCGGCGCGGTCTGCTCATGCTGGTCGGCCGGCGGCGGCGGCTGCTCGACTACCTCAAGGCGAAGGACGCCCAGCGCTACGCCGATCTGATCAAACGCCTCAACATCCGGAAGTAGCGGTGGTTCTGGACACTATGCATACGCGCGACATCACGATTGGTCCAAGGACCATCCACATCGAAACCGGCAAGCTCGCGAAGCAGGCCGGCGGTTCCGTCATCATCCGGTCCGGCGACTCGGTCGTGCTCGTCACGGCCTGTCGTGCGGCCAGCGCCCGGGAAGGCATCGATTTCCTCCCGCTCACCGTCGATTACCGCGAGTACACCTACGCCTCCGGACGCATCCCGGGCGGCTTCTTCAAGCGCGAAGGGAAGGCCGCCGAGAAGGAAGTCCTGACCAGCCGTTGCATCGACCGGCCCATCCGGCCGCTCTTCCCGTCGGGTTGGCGCTACGAGACGCAGATCATCGCGCTGGTCCTGTCCGCTGACTCCGAAAACGACACGGACGTGCTGGCTATCACCGGCGCGTCGGCGGCCCTGGCGCTCTCGGAGATCCCGTTCCAGAAGACGATCGCCGGCGTCCGCGTCGGCCTCGTGGACGGCAAGTACGTCATCAACCCGAGCTTTGCCGAGCGCAAGCAGAGCCTGATCGACCTCGTCGTGGCAGGCACCATGGACGGGCTGGTCATGGTCGAGGCGGGCGCCAAGCAGGTCACCGAGACCCAGGTGGTCGAAGCGCTGAATGCCGCCCACGCCGCGATCAAGGCGATCGTCGGCGGCATCGACTCGCTTGCCAAAGACGCCGGCAAGCCGAAGCTGCAGGTGGCGAAAAAGGAAATCGGCCACGACTTCTATCGCGAGGTCGAAGAGAAGGTCCTGGTCCCGCTGACCGAGGCCATGCGTATCCGCGGCAAGCTCGAAAACTACGACCGCGTGGACCAGGTCCTGGGCGAGCTCGTCGCGAGCCTGCCGGAGGGCGAGGTCCAGCGCAAGGTCGAAGCCAAACAGATCTTCAAGGACCTCAAGGAGAAAGTGCTTCGCGACGAGGTGCTGCAGCACGGTGTGCGCCTCGACGGGCGCAAGTTCGACGAGGTCCGGCCGATCTGGATCGAGACGGGCGTGCTCCCGCGCACCCACGGCTCGGCCGTGTTCACGCGCGGCGAAACCCAGGCGCTCGTCACCTGCACGCTCGGGACGGCCGACGACGCGCAGAAGATCGAGAGCTTCGAGGGCGAGCAGTGGAAGAGCTTCATGCTCCACTACAACTTCCCGCCGTTCTCGGTCGGCGAAGTGGCGTTCCTGCGCGGGCCCGGCCGGCGCGAGATCGGACACGGGGCGCTGGCAGAACGCTCGCTGACACCGCTCCTTCCGACCGAAGAGCAGTTCCCGTACACCATCCGCGTGGTGTCGGACATCCTCGAGTCGAACGGATCGTCGTCGATGGCCTCGGTCTGCGGCGGTTCGCTCGCGATGATGGACGCGGGTGTGCCGCTCAAGCATGCGGTGGCCGGCATCGCGATGGGCCTCGTGATGGACGAGAAGACGGGCAAGTACGCCGTGCTCAGCGACATCGCGGGAGCGGAAGACCACTACGGCGACATGGACTTCAAGGTGGCCGGCACGGCCGAAGGCATCACCGCCCTTCAGATGGACATCAAGGTGGGCGGCATCACCACCGAGGTGATGACCAAAGCGCTCGATCAGGCGCGTCGCGGACGGCTTCACATCCTCGAGAAGATGAAGGAGGCGCTCGCCGAGTCGCGTCAGTCCATTTCGGCGTTCGCGCCGCGCATCGTCACGATCCGAATCCCCGTGGACAAGATCCGCGATGTCATCGGACCGGGCGGGAAGATGATCCGCAGCATCATCGAGCGTACCGGCGTGAAGATCGACGTGGAAGACGATGGCCGCGTGAACGTGGCGTCAGCGGATGGCGAGTCGGCCCAGAAGGCGATTTCGATCATCCAGGAGCTGACCGCGACGCCGGAGCTGAACAAGACCTACCTGGGCAAGATTCAGCGCATCACGGATTTCGGCGCCTTCGTCGAAATCATGCCGGGCACCGACGGCCTGCTGCACGTGTCCGAGATCGCGAACCATCGCGTCAAGGATGTGCGGGACGAGCTGAAGGAAGGCGAGCAGATTCTCGTGAAGGTCATCAACATTGATCCGACGGGCAAGATTCGACTGAGCCGGAAGGCGCTCCTCCAGGCCGAGGGCGGCGCCGCGTAACGTCGAGCTGTTCCCTGGCGGGTTCATCGTCAGATCGCGTGGATGAACCCGCGCCTTCGCCTCGCGCTGCCGCTGGCGCTCTGGGCGTCAGCCGTCAGCCTGGGCCCGCCCGGGCACGCCCTCCCCTCGCAGCGTCAAGGCTCCTCGACCCGTCCCTTCGCCATCGCCGCCAGCCGCTACCGCTTCGAGCCCGCGCGCATCGAAGTGAACGAGGGCGATCTGGTCACGATTGAGCTGCGGAGCGCCGACATCGCGCACAGCCTCACCATCGAGGAATACCGCATCGCGAAGCGCGTCGGCCCCGGTCAGACCGTGACCTTCGAGTTCAGAGCCGAACGCCCCGGCACGTTTCCCTTCGTCTGCGATCTCAAGGCCGAAGAGGGCTGCCTGAAGATGCGCGGGGCGCTCGTCGTACGCGCGCGACCGTAACCGGCCGCAGCAGCCGCGCCTCGCGTCCTCTGGCGAGACCATCGAGGAAGTCGCCCCGGAAGAGCATTCCCGTATGGTAGATTCGAGCCGCCCTTGATGCCAGAGTCACCGCCGGGATCCGAAGCGGACGTCGGCCAGGCGTCCGTCTGGAAGCGGGTCCTGCTGCTGATTCTGCTCTGCGTCGGGCTCGCTGCGCTCGCGCAGTCCGATGCCCTCCACTCACGGCTCCTCCAGTTTCTCGGCACGGTCGAGGGGATCATCGACCGACGTCCGGTGTTCGGGATGTCGGTCTTCGTCGTGGCGTCGGCGCTCTCGGCGATCCTCGCGTTCTTCTCCTCGGCGATCATCGTGCCGGCCGCCGTGCACGCCTGGGGTGCGCCGCTCACGATGTTGCTGCTCTGGATTGGCTGGACCGTCGGCGGGATGGGGACGTATGCCGTTGGACGCTGGCTGGGCCGGCCGGTCGTCAAGGCGATGATCTCCGATGCCACGCTCGATCAGTTCGAACACCGCATCACGACGCGCGCACCGTTCGGGCTCGTGCTGCTCTTTCAGTTCGCGCTGCCGTCGGAAGTGCCCGGCTCTGTCCTGGGGCTGGTCCGCTATTCGTTCGGGAAGTACATGGCCGCCTTGACCATCACCGAACTGCCGTATGCCGTCGGGACCGTCTATCTGGGCGAGAGCTTCCTCGAGCAGCGGACCTTCCTCATCGTGGGAATCGGCGCCGCAGGCGCGATCGTCAGCGCCTGGGCGCTCCTCCAACTCCGAAAGCGCCTGTCCCGCTGACGCCCTCAGGGCTCGAAGGCCTGGGCGGCCGCGATCCGCTCGTCAATCGGCGGGTGGCTGTAGAAGAGCCAGCGGACGAGCGCCGACGGCCGTTCTTCGGCGAGATTTTGCGCGCCCAGGCGTCGCAGCGCCGAAATGAATGCGGCCGGGTTGCGCGTGAGCTCGAGCGCGAACCGATCGGCGCCACGCTCCCATCGTCTCGAGATCGCTCGCGACAGCGGCAGCATGGCGAGCGAGACGACCCCCGCGGCGAGCACCAGGAGCGGCATTCCGGCCAGGTCCGACGGCCCATCGAGGCCCAGGCGATCGCCCACCCCCTGCAACGCGCGGGCGGCCAGGTAGAAGCCCGCCAGCGCCAGCGCGCTCTCGAGCAGAAGGCCTTTCCAGATGTCGCCGTGGACGTGGTGAGCGATCTCGTGCGCAAGGACGACTTCGATTTCCTCCTCCGAGTACTCCTGCAGCATGGTGTCGGAGACGAGGATCCGGCGGGTGGAGCCGAGACCGGCCAGCGCCGCGTTCGCCTTGCGCGTCTTCTGGCCGAGCCCCCACTCGTACGCACCGAGGACGCGGGCGCCGCCGCGGTCGGCGAGGCGGAGGAGACGCTCCCGGAGCGATTCCCGGCTGAGGGGCCTGACCGAATAGAACAGCGGGAGCACGAGCACAGGGGCGAGGTTGGTCAACCCGACGAACGCCGCGGCGAAGAGGAACCCGGCGGGCAGCCACCAGTGCCCGGGCGACCATCGAATGCACGCGTACACGACGTTGGCGGCCGCAGCGCTGAGGACGAGACCCAGGCCGACCGACTTCAGCTGACTGCCGAGCCAGGAGGCCGTGGGCTCGGCCGAGAGGCCGTACCGCCGCTCAACCCGGTAGCCGCCCAGGAACGCGAGCGGAAGCGCTCCAGCCTCGTGCAGAAGCAACAGGCTGCCCGCGTACAGCGCGACCGACAGCGTCGCTGACTCGTTCGCCAGGAGCGACACCCAGTCGCGCAGGCCCCTGTTCAGGCCGGTCGCCAGCAGCCCCACGAGCAGCACGACGCCCCAGAGACGCTCGAGCAGGTCGCCCTGGCGCTTGAGCCGGTGATAGCGGCTGGATTTGTCTTCGTTCACGTGGGGAACTGAGTGTGCGGGATCGGTTCCAGGTTCCGGGTACGAGGAAGCGCGCTGTGATCCCGACGCGCGGCATTCCTCTAGCGTTCGAGGCAGCGGGCAGCGATGCTTCTCCAGACCGAAAAGAAAGATGGTTGCGCCCACGATGCGTTGAGCCACCGCTCGCCGGAACCGGGCACCGAGAACCGAGCACCGGGCCATCACTTCGCACCAGCGATCGTGATATTCCCATTCGTCGCCGTGATCTCGATCGGCGTGCCGCCGCTGCCAAGGCGGCCGCGCACGCGGCGCGGGGTCTGCTCGCCCAGGGGTTCAATCGAGAGGCTGTCGACCTGGACGCGTCCGTTGGTGGCTGACGCGAGGAGATTGGCGTTGGCGTCCGCCGGCAGCGTCGCATGCACCTGCCCGTTGGTCGAGCGCACCTCGATGAGATCGGCGCCGATGTGGGCGACGTTGACGTGGACATCGCCGTTGGTCGATCGCAGCTCGGCGCCACCGGCCAGGTCGCTGACCGTGAGGCCGCCGTTCGTGCTCGTGGCGATCACCCGGCCGCTGAACCCGCTGACGTCGACCGCTCCGTTGGTCGATCGCACCCGGACGATCGACGTCTTTGGCGCGCGCACGTGGTAATGGAGCGTCCACGACACGTTGATCAGAATGCCGTCGATCCCCTGCGTCTGCAGCTCGACGTGATCGGGGCGCACGTCCTCGCGAATCTCGACCTTCGACAGCAGATCTTTCGCCGCTGTCTCCGTCGGCGCCTTCACGGTACGCACCACACGCACGTCGACCGCCGTGCCCTCCCCGGCGGTGACCGTGACCGGACCGTTCCTCTGGATGATCTGGACTTCGCCGCCGGGCGCCAGCGAGTAGCTGCGCGTCCACTCGTCCGACGCCGTGGCCGTGGGGCCGCCGGGAGCCGAGTGGCACCCGGCCGACAGCATGGCCGCGAAGACGACGGCCACAGCCGTTGCGCGGAGAACCCCGGGAAGACGAAGTGCGGAGGCCATGGAGGCCATGATAGCGCCGGCGGGCGAACTCAGTTCAGCTGCACGGAAATGAGCTTCGAGACACCGGGCTCTTCCATGGTGACGCCGTACAGCCGGTCGGCAATCTCCATCGTCTTCCGGTTGTGCGTGATGAGGATGAACTGCGTGTGCTCCTGCATCCCTCGCAGCATCTCGACGAATCGCCCGATGTTTGCATCGTCGAGCGGGGCGTCGATCTCGTCGAGCAGGCAGAACGGGCTGGGCTTGTACTTGAACAACGCGAACATCAGTGAAATGGCGGTCAGCGCTTTCTCGCCGCCGGAGAGCAGCTGGACGCTCTGCAGGCGCTTCCCCGGTGGCTGCGCGATGATTTCGATCCCGCTCTCAATCGGGTCGTTCTCGTCGAGAAGGGTCAACCCCGCGCGGCCCCCGCCGAAGAGGGTGCTGAAGAGCTCTTGAAAATGCCGATTGATCGCGGTGAACGCATCCGCGAACCGCTGGCGGGTGGTTTCGTCGATGCGCTTGATGGCTTCGGCCGTCTGCGCAATCGAGTCCACCAGATCCTTGCGTTGGGTGGTCAGAAAGGTGTGGCGGGCTTCCAACTCGTCGAACTGGTCGATCGCCATCATGTTGACCGGGCCGAGACGATCGATCCTGGCGCGCAGCTCCGCGATGGCCTCCTCGGCGCTGAGCGCGTGCTGCTCGGCGGCCACGACGGCCGCGTCGGGCGCGTTCGGGTCCTCGGCCTGAGGGCTGGCATCGTCGCCCGTGGCCTCGTCCAACGTCTCGTCCAGATCGGCCGAGGCGATGGCCCGGGCGTCGGGTGTCGCTTCGCCGGCGGCTTCGAGAGCGCTGACTTCCGCGAGCACGTCGTCGAGGGTGACCTGCAGGCTGTCCACGCAGGTCTGCGCCAGGTGGGCAAGGTCGCTGTCTGCGGTGGCCCGGGCGACGTCGAGATCGGAGACCGTGGCGCGCAGCGCGTCGTACCCGTGGCGGGCCGCGCGAATGCCGGCCTCGATCTCGTCGGCGCCGGCGCGAAGCGCAGTCATCCGGTCGTCCGCGTCCCGCACGGTCAGCCTGAGCGAATCGAGCGCGTTGATGTCGAGGTCGAGCTGCTTCTGCCCCTCGATGACCGCGAAGCGCAGTTCCTCTACGCGCCGCAGGGTCGCGTCCCGTTCGGCCGTCAGCGTCACGGCCCTGACCTCGAGCTCCGAGAACGCGTCCTCGAGCCTCCTGACTTCGGTGGACAGCGCAACCGCGCGTTCCACCAGCGCTGCGTGCGATGCACCGGCCTCGGCCGCGCGGCGGCTCAGGTCCATGGCGGACTCGCGAGCCTCGAACAGGCGCCGCTGGGCGACAGTCAGTCGATCGTCCGCCGCCCGCTGTTCGCCATCGAGCCGATCGATGGAGGTGCGGGCCTCCTGCTGCCGCCGATCGAGACCGTCGCGCTCGTCCTCCGCCTGTCGGCGCTCGCGCGCGATCTGCTCGGCTTTCTGCGTCAGGCGCGCTTCTTCCTCGACCGCGTGACGGAGGTCGCCTTCGAGGGCCACGATCGTCTTCTCCTGGCGGTGGTGCTCGGCGGAGAGCGCGTCGATCGCGCCGGACGCTTCGGCAATCGTCCGGTCGAGGGCCGCCGTCTCTTGCGCGAGCGCCGCGAGAGACGCACGCTCGCCGTCCAGCCGAAGCCGCAGGTCCTTGATCTCGCGCTTGGTCTCCAGGATGCCGCGCGACTGCCGCGGGCTGCCGCCGCTCACCAGTCCGGGTCCGCGGAAAAGCTCACCGCTCATGGACGCGACCGGTAAGCTCGTCAAACGGCTCGCCGCGGCGGCGGTCTCGTACGAGCTGGCGATCCAGGCCTCAGAGAGCGCCCGGCGGATGGCACCGGCATACGGGCCGGAGACGCGCACGACCGACGACAACGACGCGGCGCCTTCTGGCGCGGCGCCCGCATCGCCCGGAGTCTCGCCGTCGGCCCCGGGCTCTGCGATGAGAAACCCGCAGCGTCCGGCCTGCGCTTCACGCACGAGCTCGAAGCCAGCCACGGCGTGTTCCTGCCTGTGCACCACGACGTGCTGCAGCAGGTCTCCGAGGCACGCCTCAACCGCCCGTTCGTAGCCGTGGTCCACTTCGAGGTAGTCGGCCACGGCGCCTTGCTGGCTCACTTTGCCGTTCGCCTGGGCCAGCACCGCTCTCGCGGCGTCGCCGTAGCCTGCGCGGGCCGCCTCGAGCTCCTCGAGCGACTTGAGGCGCGCTTCGAGGCCGGCCATCTCCTGCTCGCGCGTTCGCACCGAGCGAGCCCGCCACTCGTGCTCGATGCGCGCGCTGGCCAGTTCGGATTCGCGGGCGGCGCGTGCCACGCGTGTGGCTTCGAGCGCGTCCTGGGCACGGCGCAGCCCGTCGGCGGCCGACTCATGGTCGGTCGCCATCCGGTCCGACTGGAGGCGAAGGTCGTCGGCCTCGACCAGCAGCTTCGAGAGCGTCTCGGCCACTCGGTCGCGGGCCGACGCCGCGTGTTCGAGGGCGTGGCGAAGAGCCGTCGCAGAATTGATCGCCGAAAACACCTCGCTGCGCGCCCCTTCCACGTCAGCCTCGAGGCCTTCGATTTGCCGGTTCGCCTCCTCGTAGCCCTCCGATTCCGACGGCGAGCGCCGTGGCGGCGCGATCCCGTTCGGCATCGGCCTCCACGGCCTGCTCACGACGCCGCGCGAGCTCGACCTGCGCCGGCTCCCGCCGCGCACGGCCGATTTCGATCTCGGACGAGATCTGCGCGATCCGCTCGCCGAGCGACTGGCTCTGCTCGCGATCGAAGGTCATCTGCTGTTGGCGGGTCGTGATCGACAGCTCGCGTGCGTGCGCCGCCTCTCGGGCGCCGAGCGCGGCCGATTCAGCCTCCGCGAGCTCGATCCGCACGCGCCCGAGGGTGGATTCGGCCTCGGCCACGCGCGCCGCAGCGGCCGCCTCGCGCTCGCGCGCGTCGTCGAGCCGGCCTCGGACCGAGTGGATCGTCTCCGCCAACTGGCGATACTTCCGGGCCAGGAGGACCTTTTCCCAGCGACGCACCTCGTCGCGAAGCTTGCGGTAGCGCCGGGCCTTGGCTGCCTGGCGCTTCAGCGTGCCGCGCTGCTTCTCGACCTCGAAGACGATGTCGTCGATACGAGTGAGGTTCTGTTGCGCCGCCTCGAGCTTGAGCTCCGCGGCCCGCCTCCGCGCCTTGTATTTCGTGACGCCCGCGGCCTCCTCGATGAGCATGCGGCGGTCGGTCGGGCGCGAGCTCAGGATGAGCCCGATCTTGCCCTGCTCGATGATGGCGTAGGCCTTGGCGCCGAGGCCCGTATCCATCAGCAAGTCATGGATGTCGCGCAGCCGGCACGACTGCCCGTCGATCAGGTACTCGCTTTCGCCCGAACGATAGAGCCGGCGGGTGACCTCGATGTCTCGCGCCACCGATGGCTCGAGGTCGAGATCCGGAACCTGGTGGCCGTTGGTATGGCCGTTGCCATTCGTATGCGCGTGTCCGTTGCCGTTGGCGATCCCGTCGAGATGAACGCCATTGCCCGCGTCTGTCCGGCCGTTGCTCCCGTTGGTGTCGGAGTGGCCGACCAGCACGCCGCTGAACCGCAATCTCACTTCTGCGGCCGCGGTCGCCTTTCGTGCGTCGCTGCCGCTGAAGATGACGTCCTCCATCCGGTCGCCGCGCAGGCTCTTGGCGCTCTGCTCGCCCATGACCCAGGTGATGGCGTCGGCGACGTTGCTCTTGCCACAGCCGTTCGGTCCGACGATGGCCGTCACGCCACGGTCGAAGGACAGTTCGGATCGGTCGGAAAAGGACTTGAAGCCGTTGATCTCTAGACGTTCGAGACGCATGAACACACCACGGCGCCGGAACCGGCGCGGCCGCGCTGGAAAAGAGGTGCTACCCGGCCCGGCCGGACAGCGCTACGCGAGTTTCTGGCTGGAATACAGAAAGGCAACAGGACCTGAATCGCCGGCCTTTCGCCTCTCCGACGGGAGAGACGGCCCCGTGGCCGGGAAACGGTCGTCAGTCTAACAAGGCCCAGCTATTGGGGCAAGGAGAAACTCGAGCCACAAGCGATTGTGGTCGATCGACCTATGCCCTCAGTTCGCGCGAACAACCCTGCCGCTCAGTTTTTCCGCCTCGCTGAACATCGCGAGCGCGATCTGCCCCTGCGGATCGACGCTGAACAACTGGCGCCTGGCCTCGGCGATCCCGAACAGCGCTTCGCTGATCCGATAGCGAATCATGGCCTTGATGAAGGGCAGATCCCTCTCGAACGCCTGTTCGTCGATGCGCAGACGGCCCGCCTTGAGCTGCCCCCGGAACTCCTCGACCATCGCGTCGTCAACCACGAAGGTCTTCGACACCGAGCGGCGGCCGGAGGACTGCTGGGCAATCCGCGTGTCGCCTTCGACCGTGAACTTCTGCGCGAAGGTCTCGAACTCCTGCCGCGAGTACAGCATCCGGCCGAACGTCGTGGGGTTGAAGCCCTCGACCGGCCCGGTCACGTGCCGGTCCGGTTCCACGCCGCCACCGCTGTAAACGGGCCGTCCCGATGCCGTGCGTTTCAGGTCGCCCGGGTCGTGCGCCTTGTTCGCGTCCTGGTCCTTCTGCGAGTAGCTCAGGTACTCGTCGAACGACGCGTCCCACGGGCGCTGAATCAGCCGGCCGCTCGGCGTGTAGTAGTGCGCCGTCGTCAACGCGAGGCCCGCTCCGCCGCTGATGCGGTACACGGACTGCACCAGAGCCTTGCCGAAGGTGGTCTCCCCGACGATGTAGCCGCGGTCGTGATCCTGGAGGGCGCCCGAGACAATCTCCGCGGCGCTCGCGCTGTTGCGGTTGACCATGACGACGACCGGCATTTCCTGATAGGCGCCGTCGTCGGTGCCGCGGTAGTCCTGGTCGGAGTTCGAGATGCGTCCGCGCGTGTAGACAATCATCTTCCCGCGGGGGAGGAACAGGTTCGAGACCTTGATCGCCTGGTCGAGCGGACCTCCCGGATTGCCCCGGATGTCGAACACCAGGCGCTTCATGCCCCTGGCCGTCAGCGCCCGCAGCGCGTCGCGCACTTCGCGCTCGGTGTTCTCGCCGAAGTCCTGCATCAGGATGTAGCCGGTCGTGTCGTCGATCATGAACGACGCGGGCACGGTGAGGATATGGACTTCGTCGCGGGCCAGCTCGATGGGAATCGGGGTCTCGTAACCGCGCCGGCGAATCTCGATGCGCACGGGCGTGCCCTTGGCGCCGCGCAGCTTGTTCATCGCCTGCTCGGTCGTCCAGCCCTTGGCGGTCTCTCCGCCGATGGTCACGATGGCGTCGCCGCGGCGCATGCCGGCCCTGTTGGCCGGCGAGCCCTCGAAGACGCGCATAGCGGTGATGTCGCCGTCGATCGGCCTGTATCTGGATGCCGATGCCGTAGTAGCGGCCTTCCTGCCGCTCGCGCATCTGCGCGTACTCTCGCGGATCGAAGAAGCTCGAATGCGGGTCGAGCGTCGAGAGCATGCCGCGGATCGCGCCGTAAATCAGCCGGTCCGAGTCGATCGTATCGACGTAACTGGACTCGATGGCGGTGAGGGCCGCCGAGAAGGTCTTATAGTGCTCGGGCACCTTCTCGTCGACGGCCAGCGCCTGGCTGCCGAAGAGGCCGCCGACCAGCGCAGACACCGACAGGGCGAACACCACGATGGAGACGGCGCGGTAACGTCGCATGAGGGGCATCGTAGCAGATAACCTACTCGTCGGCAAAGACTTCTGGCTCCGCCCCCTGGCGGATTCCCTTGACCCTCGGGTGACGCCGTTCCTATAATTGCCCTTGGGTCGCCCCGCCGAGGCCGGTAACAGTTATCAGGAGACATATGGGTCCCATTGGCATGCCCGAGTTGATCATCATCATGGTGATCGCGCTCGTCATTTTCGGCCCTCGGAAGCTGCCTGAGCTCGGGCGCTCCCTGGGGAAGAGCCTCGGGGAGTTCAAGCGGGCGTCGAACGAGCTCAAGAACACCCTCGAGGAAGAGATCCGGGTCGAGGAGCAGCGTGAGCGGGTCGAGACGGCCAAGGCTCAGGCCGCGCCGTCGAATACGGTCGCGCGCGAAGCCGGCGGGGACGCGCCCGAAGCCGCCAAGGGCGCGTAGGCATCGGCCATCATGGCGCTCGTGCCTTTCCCGGGCCCGCAATCGGGGGCGCTCCGGCTGCCGCCGGAAGACGACGAAGACGACGACTTTTCGGGTGGAAAGATGTCGTTTCTGGAGCATCTGGACGAGCTCCGCAAGCGCATCCTCAACTCGGTCATCGCGATTGCCGTCGGCGTCGGCGTCAGCTTCTTCTTCATCGAGCGGATCTTTCACTTCATCATGGAACCGACGCTGGCCTCGCTCCCCGAGGGCAGCCGCATGATCTACACGCAGCCGCAGGAGGCGTTCTCGCGCTACATCGCGGTGGCGCTGCTCTCCGGGATCATCTTCGCCGCGCCGTTCATCATGTGGCAGGTCTGGCGCTTCATCGCGCCGGGGCTGTACACGAACGAGAAGAAGCTCGCGATTCCGTTCGTGCTGCTCTCGACGGGGGGCTTCGTCGGCGGCGCCGCGTTCAGCCACTTCATCGCGTTTCCGCTGATGAATCGTTTCTTTGCGAGCTTCAACTCGCCCGACCTGCTCTACATGCCGCGGCTGAGCGACGTCTTCGGGCTCTACGCGAAGATGGTGCTGGCGACGGGGCTCATCTTCCAGATGCCGACCGTCGTGCTGTTCCTCGCGCGGATGGACATGATCACGGCGCGCTTTCTCATCAAGCAATTCAAGATGGCCGTGCTCATCATCTTCATCATCGCGGCCGTGATCACACCGGACGGCAATCCGATGGGCCAGCTCATCATGGCCGCCCCGATGATGGGCTTGTACGGCGTCAGCATCCTGATCGCCTGGATCGTTGGTCCGAAACGGCGCACGGCTGCACGGAACGACGCCGACTAGCTCGACTGCACGTGCTGTAGAGCGCCCCTAACCTTCTTTGTTGACGAGAGTTACATCTCCACCGTACTATATCGGAGCAAGTTTGCTTGTACCACCGGGAGGTACGATGATTTCGCTCCGATCGATTGGTGTCGCCATCGTCTGCGCATTTTGGGCCTCGACGGCCCTTGCACAGACTCCTTCGCAACAGACTCCGGCTCCCGACTCGACTGACACGAGCCGTCCGGCCACCAACACGTTCAGCGGCGATACAGGCCTCTGGTACGTGCCCACGGCCGAAGTGCTCGAAAAGAGCGAGTGGTCCGCAGGCCTTTACCGCGCCGGTTTCAACTACGTTGAGGGCTTCAGCAACGTGTCGGACATCGCCGCGACGTTTGCGTACGGCGTGGCCCGCAAGATGGAGCTCTTCGGGTCGTTCAAGATCGATACGCGCATCGATCGCGACCTTCGGCCCATCTTCATCTCCAACCCCGAAGTCGGTGGCATCATCAGCTCATACCCGAGAGTGACGCAGGGCTGGACCGGCGACAACATCGGCGACTTCCTGATCGGCGTGAAGTACAACCTCCTCTCGGAGGCCGATCAGAAGAGTCTCGCCGCTGCCGTTCGCGCGTCCCTCAAGCTGCCGACAGGCGACGAAGAATCCGGCGTGAGCACCGGCCAGCTCGACGCGAACTTCGACCTGGTGGTCAGCAAGGAGACCAGCAACCAAAAGGTTGAAGTGGCCGGCTACGGCGGCTTCGGGTTCCGCAGCAGCCCTGACCTCTCGAACCAGCCCAACACCTTCCGGTGGGGTTTCGGCGCGGGCTTTCCGTCGCGCGGCGCCCTGCGCGTCACGGGCGAACTGCACGGCGAGCTGCCCTTCGACGACACGGTGACGTTGACCGCGCCGCTCGTCGCAACCGACGGGAGCATCGCGCCGCTGACGTCGGCGCTCAATAGCTTCACGGCGACCACGCTTGGCCTGACCTGGCAGCACAGCAACGGCTTCTTCATCGGTGGCGGCCTGAGCTGGACGTTCCCGACCGAGAACCGCGACAACTTCAACACCGACGAGGACCAGTCCGGCGATTTCGTCGACTACCAGGTGCGCCTCGGCTTCCACCCCGGCGTGCGCCGGTACGTTCCGCCGCCGCCACCGCCACCGCCGCCGCCGCCGGTCGCGGCGCCCGCAAACCGGCCGCCGACGGTCACCGCGCGATGCGAGCCGTGCACCATCGAGGTTGGTCGCACTGTCACCGTGACGGCCGACGCGCAGGATCCGGACGGCGACGCCCTCACCTACCGCTGGACCGGGCCGTCGGGCACGTTCACGAACCCGACCGATCGCCAGACGATTTGGACCGCGCCGCAGCAGGAAGGCCCCGTGCAGCTCACCATCGCCGTCGCCGACGGCAAGGGCGGGACGGCAAACGCGACGGTCACCATTCAGGTCGTGCGGCCGGCTCCTGTGGTCCAGCTCACGTTCGAAGACGTCTACTTCGACTTCGACCGCTCGACGCTTCGTCCTGAGGCGCTCCGCCTGCTCGACGACGCCGTGACGAGGCTGCAGGCCAACCCCGGTCGGAACATCGTGATCGAGGGACACACCTGCAACATCGGCACGGCCGAATACAACCTGGCGCTCGGCGAGCGTCGGGCCAGCAGCGTGCGCGACTACCTCACGTCCCGCGGCGTGCCGGCCAACCGGCTGCAGACGCGGAGCTACGGTGAGGAACGGCCGAAGTTCGACAACGCGCGCGAGGAGACGCGGCGTCTCAACCGCCGCGCAGCGCTCGTGGTCAGCGTTCAGTAGATTCGCCGTCGCTCTGAAAAAAGGGGGCAGGCCTTCGGGCCCGCCCCCTTTTTGTTTCTGGACGGCAGGCCCCAGCCTCTAGCCTCTAGCCTCCAGCCTCCAGATGCCGGTAGCATGACAGTTCGCCGTGGTCATCAAGCAATCCTCCAGCAGACAGGTCGATGCCCTCATTGCGGACCTGCGATCCGACCGCGCCGTGGCGCGTGAGGCAGCGGCGGCGCGCCTGGCGGTGATCGGCGCCAGGGCCGTCGCACGTGTCGCCGAGGTGGCACGTGACCCCTCGAGCTCGACGGCAGCACGTGTGGCCGCACTCGGCACGCTCGAGGCCGTCGAAGATCCGCACGGGGCGGACGTCGCGCTCCTCCTGGCCACAGACCGGGACCCTGAAGTGGCCGTGGCCGCGATGCGGGCGATGCGACCGCACCTGCGGGGGACGCAAGGCGTCCGCGTGCTGGAGTGTCTGACCACGGTGGCTCTCGATATCGGGCGCCTCGACGACGAGCGGGTTACCGCCGTGCAAGTCCTTCGGGGCCTCGATCCTGCGACGGTGCAGCCGCTGCTCGACCGTCTCCGCGAGGATCCAAGTCCGGTCGTGGCCGCGCTGGCAACGCCCGCCACGGGCGCCGGCCGGCGCCGATCGCCCAGAGCGGCGTCGGATGCCACCGGCCCCGCTGCATCGGACATGCTCCAAGGGCCGCTGTCAGACGATCCCGAACGCCTGCGTCACCAGCTCTCGGCTGAGGGCGCGACTGCGCCGCTGCCTGTGCTGCAGGACCTTGTGGCGCGGCTGCGCGAGCGGGAGGCGACCGACGCCGCCGGGCGCTCGGCGTGGATGACGGCCCGTGCGGCCGCGCACCTGGCGCTCGCATCGCGCGGGAGCCGCCTGGCCTTGTACGACCTGCGGGAAACGCTCGAGACATCGAACGGTCCGCTTCCGGTGGAGTTCCTCGCGGCGCTCGAGAGAATCGGCGACGCCTCGTGCCTCGAGCCCATCGCCTCGGCCTATGCGACCGCACCCGCGGAGGGGGACTGGTGGCGTGAGCATCTGGCCCACGCCTTCCGCGCCATCGCGACCCGCGAGCGGGTCACGCGCCGGCACGCCGCCATGAAGAAGATTGCCAGGCGGTGGCCGGAGGCGCTTCTTACGCTCGAGGCTGGAGGCTAGGGGCTGGAGGCTAGAGGGAGCTAGAGGCTGGGGTCGTTCGTTGTTACCATTGGGCAATGGCTCTCGACGAACGCGCGCTCTTCAACGAAAAGCCGGAAACCCGGGCGGGGCAATACCAGTGCCCGAAGTGCCGGCGGACCAACGACTACAGCATCCGGTGGGTCAGGCGCTCGAAGAAGGACCGCCTGCCCCCGGGCGCCAGCGAAGAGGACCGCGCAAAGTTCAGCAAGCTGCGCGACTACCTGCTCCGCCTGGACGACGAGGTCACCTGCAAGACGTGCGGGAAGAAGTTCGAGATCCCGTCGCAGCACTCGATGTTCTTCGTCGATCAGCTGGCGGGCCTGCCCAACGACGAGGATCTGGAACGCGAGATCCGGGCGGCGGCCGACGAGCCCGAATCCGCACCAGAAACCAAGCCCCCACTGCCGGCCCGTTTCACGCGCAAGTCCAGCGGCTGGAAGTAGCCGATTCCGCGATCTCGAGCGAGCCATGATCAACATCTGGGGCGTCGAGGTCACGCAGGCCACACAGTTCTTTCAGTCGACCCACAGACTCTGCGACGGTCCGGGGGGCAGCAAGATTGCCTGCCCCGACAACAGCGTCCCGCTCGTGGCGGGTAAACCGACCGTTCTTCGGCTGTACGTGAACGGCGTGGCCCCCGGCGCCAACGTCGCGGCCACGGCGCTCAGGCCCGTGAACAATCCTCCTCCCTGGGGCGCGCCCTTCTCGTTTGCGGGATCGAGTGGGATGGTCGTCGCGACTGCGAAGCCGGCGACGCGAACGGACCCGAGCACCACCCTCCAGGTCACGCTGCGGCCCAGTGCGACCCTCGCGAGCGGCCGGCTCGACCTCGTGGTCCTCGAGTACGCCCCGGCTTGGCCGAACAACGCCGTCGCGAGCGCGACCTCGTCGATCGCGCTGCAGTTCGTTGAACGGCGGCGAATCCGCGTGCGGCTCGTGCGGATCCACTACAAAGGAGGCGGTCGGGACGTCGCCCCGCCCACGTCAGCAGGACTTCTGGGCGACCGCCGACTTTGCGCAGCGTGTTCTGCCGGTGCCGACACCAGGCTTCGAGATCGTTCGGGATTCAGTCGCGGTCTACGATGGCAGCTTCATGAGGATCGACCCGTCCGCTCACGACTCAACGTGGACGGGATTTGCAGCGAACCAGGGGACGACAGGGAACCTCCTCAACATCCTCGATTCGCTGGCCGCCGCCGAATCCCTGCCTGCCGATGTCATCTATGTCTGTATCTATCCTGGCGGCGTCAACCAGTCGAACTTCGCCGGGTGGGCGGTGGGCCGCTGGATCATCAGCAGCAGCGACGGCGTGACCTTCGCCCACGAGATCCTGCACAAGACCGGTTCGCCGCAGCATGCGCCCTGTGGCGGCCCGGCGAACGTCGATCCCGGCTATCCCGACTATCCAACGTTCTCGGCCCTTCCACCGGCGTCGATCGGCGAGGTTGGATTCGACGCCACCGCGCTGACCGCGCTCGACCCGCTGACGACGCGCGATCTCATGTGGTACTGCTCGCCCAAATGGATCTCGCCGTACAACTACGTTCGCGCGTTCCATCGCCTCACGCCCCTGCCGCCACCGACGATGCCCCCGCCGTCGACCCCTCCCTTCCGTTTGCCAGACGACCGCCTGGTGCCGGTATCCTTCGTCAAGTTGCGCGAACGATGGGTGGTCGTCGATCTCCCCGGATTCCCTCAGCCACTGCCCCCTCGTCCGCCCGGCCCGCGCGACACCCCGGTTCCGCACCGCGCGCTCGAGGTGGTCGTCCGCGACCAGGCAGGAGCCGAGTTGTTTCGTGGTCCGGTATCGATCACGTCCAACTCGGAACGGAGCGACGTCGCGATTCCGGATCTCATCCACGCCGAGGTGCCCTGGCTGGATCGTGCCGGCAGTGTCGAGCTCGGTCACGGCAGCGAGGTTCTGGTCAGCGTTCCGGTCGAGGACGTTCCGTCGCTCGAGGTCGCCTTCCCGCCCGGCCGAGAGCTCGCACAGGGACGAGGGCTGCTGTCCTATCGGGCGGCCACGAAATCTGGCCGCGTCGCTGTCGCCGTGCGCGCCAGTCGAGATCGCGGCGCCACGTGGAGCGCTGTGGTAGCACGCGAGACCAGAGGATCCGTGGATCTCGGCGCGCTGCTTGACGCTCCTGGCGACGAATGCCTCCTCGAAGTCCTCGCCACATCCGGCTACCACACGGCGGTCCAGCGTTCGGAGCCGTTTCGACTCCGGCCAGGCGCACGATGACGCGCTGAAGAGGTGACCGTGGGGAGTCCCCGTCGAATCGGAACAGGCAACCACGATGCGCTCGGGTGGAGCTGGCTGGAGGACCTCGCGCAGGATCTGCGGTACGGTTTCCGAAGCCTCCTGAGGCAGAAGGTGTTTACGGCCACGGCCGTGACGACGCTGGCGCTCGGCATCGGCGCTACGACCGCGATCTTCAGCCTGGTGAGCGGTGTCGTCCTCCGGCCGCTGCCGTTCCCCGACCCGGACCGTCTTGTCCAGGTCTACCAGACGAACGCTCTCTCCCCTCGAGGTGGAGGCGTGCCGGCGACGGATTTGGAGGCGTTCCGAAACCAGAGCACATCGTTCGATGCGCTCGCCGCGTACGGCGTGTCCGCCCGATACCTGCAGGGCGCGGGCGAGTCCATGCGGGTGATGACGGTCAGCGCTGAACGTACGTTCTTCGCGGTGCTCGGCGTCGAACCGATCGCGGGACGCACATTCCGGGCGGAGGATCCTCCCGACGTCGCGGTAGCGGCCGGGAGATTCTGGCGAGAGCGGCTCGGCGCAGACGCGGCGGTCGTGGGCCGGTCGGTGACTCTCGATGGCGAGCGGTTCACGATCATTGGCGTCATGCCCGAGGCGTTTCAGTTTCCGTACGGAGCGGCATCGCTTCTGCCTGGCGTGGCTTCCGAAGCGCGGACCGACCTCTGGCTTCCTCTTGGCGGTCCGAGCCAGCCGCTCCGAGGTCGGCCGAGCGTCATCGGCCGGCTCAGGCCGGATGTGCCTCTGGGCACGGCGGAGAGCCAGCTCGCCGTCATCGCGGATCGATCTCCCGCCGAGCCCCGGGAGACGAACACACCGGTGGGCGTGCGGCTGGCGCCCTTGTCAGAAGTCGTCGTGTCGCCGCTCGTTCGTCGTCAGCTGTTCGTGCTGTTTGGTGCGGTGGGCCTCGTCCTGGCGCTCGCCTGCGCCAACGTCACGAACCTGTCGCTCGTGCGCATGACCCTTCGCGGCAAGGAAGTCGCCGTCCGGGCGGCGCTCGGCGCCGGTTCCCTTCGACTGATCCGTCAGTTGCTGGCAGAGAGCCTGCTGCTGGCACTCGCCGGCGGCGCTTTCGGCCTGGGACTCGCGGTGTGGGGCATCGAACGGCTCACCCGGCTTGCGGCCGCACACCTTCCTCGAGCGTACGAGGTTGGTCTGGACTGGCGCGTGTTTCTGTTCCTCCTGGCCGCCTGCGGCTTCACGGGTGTCCTCTTTGGCCTTGCGCCCGCCCTCATCGCCGCGCGAGCGGAGACGCAGTCGGTCCTGCAGGAGTCCGGCGGCCGGAGCACGATGGGCATCGGGTCACGACGTCTCCGGGACGGGCTGGTCGTCGCAGAGGTCGCGCTCGCATTCGTCCTCGCCGTTGGCGCGACGGTTCTCGTGCGCGAGCTGCAACGCCTGCGCAGCACGGACCCGGGAATGGTCACCGCCAACGTCGTGACCTTTCATCTCGGGCACCGCATGACGCCGGGCACCGACGTCGGCCAGTTCTACGAGATCGCCGATCGCGTGGCCCGTCTGCCAGGTGTTCGAGCCGCAGGGTTCACGCAGATGCTGCCGTTGCAGAACTGGGGCTGGACCAGCAACTCCGAGGATTTGAGGCCTCGCGGCCGGCCGCCTGCTTCGACGCCGCCGTTCCCGGTAGGAATGCGCTACGTCACGCCCGGCTACTTCGCGGCGCTCGGGATTCACATCCTGCAAGGCCGGGCATTCGCGGCGAGCGATACCCGCGATGCCCGGGCGGTCGTCCTGATCAACGAAGCATTGGCGCGTCGCCTGTTTGCCGACGTCGATCCCGTCGGGCTGGAAACCACCCGCGGCACCATCGTGGGCGTCGTGCGCGACGTGCGGCAGGTCCACCTCGATCAGTCGGCGGACCCTGAGCTCTATTTTCCCGTTGCGCAGAACTGGTCCCAGGTGTCGGAGCTCGGAATGTCGCTGGTCGTCCGGACCGAGGATCGATCGGCGGGCGTGATTTCGGCGGTTCGTTCGGTGGTTGGCCAGGTCAATCCGAACCTGGCCATCTTCGATGTCAAGACGATGGAGCGGGTCATCTCCGAGTCGCTCTCGGATTTCACGATGTATCTGTGGCTGATGGCCGGATTCGCCGTGCTGGCCGTCGTCCTCGCATCGACGGGCACCTATGGGGTCGTCTCCTACGTCGCGACGTCGCGCATGCGTGAGTTTGCCATCCGCGTCGCCATGGGCGCCGACGCCCGGCGGGTGACCCGGCTCATCGTGGGCCAGGGAGCGCGCCTGATCGCGATCGGGCTGGGTCTTGGCCTCGTCGCAGTGCTCGCCGCTGCACCGGCGCTCCAGAGCCTCCCGGTCGCCGTTCGCCCGCCAGACCTCGCCGTTGTGGCAGGTGTCGCAGCGCTCATCGGCCTCGTGGGTGTCGGCGGGTGCCTCTACCCCGCCCGTCGAGCGGCCACGGTGGATCCCATGTCGGTGCTTCGAGACGAGTAGCTCCCCCCAGCCCGGACGTGCATCCCTTCGAGTCAGCTTCTCGGCGATCGTTTCGCCGTCTACGAGCTCGATCACCAGCGCTCGCACATGGACGCCGCTGTCGAGCGAAACCTCCTCGATGCCATAGATCGCGGCGATGTTCGGGTGGTTCAGCGCTGCCAGGGCGCGCCCTTCCCGCTCGAATCGGCGGACATGGTCGCCACGACTGAACTCAGGAGGGACGATCTTGAGGGCAACCATGCGGCCCAGGCGTGTGTCCCGGGCGCGATACACCCGGCCCATGCCACCCACACCGAGCAGGTCCTGGATTTCGTAGGGGCCGAGGCGATGCCCCCGCAGGTCGATGGCCGCCGCCTGCGCTTCAAGGTCCACGTCGTGCGCCGGCGCGTCGAGAAATCCTTCCGCTTTCACCGAGTCGGCGATCAGCGCCTCGACCGCCTCGCGCACCGCGCGGTCTCCGGCGCAGGCGTCATCCAGGAACGCCGCGCGGTCCTCCGGTGCGCGCTCGAGCGCTTCCTGATACAGCCGCTTGACGAGGAGCCAACGTTCAGGCGTCATCCTTCAGTCCGATCGTTTCGACGCCTTCCGTCCCGCGCCGGTCGTCAACCGCCCGTAGAGCCAGGTTCTGGCCATCTTCCACTCACGGGTGACCGTCGATCGTGAGGTGCCGAGCACTTCGGCGACTTCCTCCTCTGACAAGCCCCCGAAGTACCCGCAGCTCGACGATGCGGCTCTGCATCGGATCGAAGCCCTCGAGTTCTGCGAGCGCCTGGTCCAGCAACAGCAGGTCGCAAGAGCGCGGCTCGACGGCGCCGACCCGATCGTCCAGCGTCAGCTGCAGGCCGGCGCCCGGTCGTTTCGCCGCGTGCCGCGCGCGCGCATGGTCGATTAGTATGCGTCGCATCATCTGCGCCGCCATACCCAAAAAGTGCGCCCGGTTCTGCCAGCGCACCCTGTCTTGGCCCACGAGTCGCATGAATGCCTCGTGGACAAGCGCTGTCGGCTGCAGGGTATGGTTGGCCCGTTCCCGCTGGAGGCGGGCCACAGCGACCCGCTTCAGCTCGGCATAGACCTGCGGCAGAAGCTCGTCTCGAGCCCCCAGATTTCCCTGTCCCCACGCGCGAAGCAGTGCGGTGGCTTCCGTCTCGGCCATACCGGGATCTGTCCAGCCTCTGAGCCAACACTAGGACCTTGGCGCGTGCCAGTCAACGCACAGTCGCTCCTCGACCCACAGCCCTGACGCAGTCTCCAGCCAGTTCCCGCGTTAGCCCCCGAGCGCGAATCCCGATCAGGGACGCGCGGGAGGCGCAAGATGCCGTTGGGTCTGATGTTCATGCTGTCGGTAGGGATAGGATTCGATGGATTGTCGCTCCAACCGGCAATGCTGCCGGAAACCTCGGCCCGCAGCCAGCGCGAGACCCCGGGAGCGCTGGCCTCTACACCGACGTCGGATGCGGATGGGGACCCTACAAACGAACGGCTACCGGAGGTTCGGATCACAGACCCTGCTTTGCAGCGACTCCTCCAGGACGGTTACCGACGTTCGACGACTCTGCGCACGCTGATCCGAGATTTCAGCCGCACTGAATGGCTTGTGTTTGTGCTGCGCGCGCCCTGCCCGGACGGCGCGATGGTCGCGTGCCTCCTGCATGTCGTCGGCCAGTTCGAAGGCCGGCCCTATCTCCTCGTTCGTGTCAATCCCGACTACCGCCAGCATCGCGACCACGTGATCGCGACGCTCGCCCACGAGCTGCAGCACGCGCTGGAAGTCGCCACTGCGCCAGGTATCACGGACAGCGCAACCATGGAGGCCCTCTTTCGTCGAATCGGGCGCGTGCGCGTCGGCAGTTGGTCGTCTTTGACGTATGAGACTGAAGCCGCGCAGCGCGCAGGCGAGGCTGTTCTGCAGGATCTGAAACAACCCAGACGTTGACGAACCAGCCCGCAAGCCTGATTCGCTGTATCGGCCAGCGGGGGGCTTCCTCCCGCAGGGTGCTCACCTCACCGTGATGGCAGGTGTCGCTACGCTGATCGGTGTCGTGGGCCCCGGCGGGCGCCTCTTGCCCGCGCCACCTAGCCTCTAGCCCCTAGCCTCGAGCAACGACTTCACCTTGAGCACGGTGTTCCAGTTGCGGGCGGTGCCTCGCCCGAGGTGTTTGTCGAGAATTGCCGGGGTCAGGCGCGACCGGCCCATGCCATCGGGATACACGATGTAGGCCTGTGGCCCGGCCGCCTTCGCCACCTCGCGCCCGGCGATCGCTGCCTGGAGCGCCGCCAGTGTCTTCGGCGCGGGCCTGGCCCGCAGGAAGTGGACGATGAGATGGCCGGGATCCTCGGTGGCCTCGCGCACGAAGGGGTTCGCGGCAACAAGGGCCTGCCAGTCCTTCGCGGATCGCACGAAGAAGTCGATCTCCATCCCGAGGCGTTTCCCGACGCCGGCCGCGAGCGCACGCTCGAGCGCCTCGCCTGTGAGCTTTGGACTCCGAAAGACCAGGTTCCCGCTCTGCAGCAGTGTGCACGGATCCTCGAAGCCGAGCGCCGACACGCATTCGCGGAGATCGCTCATCGCGACCATCTTGTGGCCGCCGACATTGATGCCCCTCAAAAGGGCGACGTGGGTGTGCGCCATTCGGATCCCTGGAGCCGGAAGCCCGGAGCCCGAAGCCTGTCAGTACGCTTTCGCGAACCAGGCCTCGGCCACTGCAGGACGCTCGCACCGAACGCAGACGCCCTCTGGCGCCCGCGCATTCAGCGGCATGTTGCGAATCGTGGCCTGCGTCTCGGTCTTGATCTGGGCTTCGCACGACGCGTCGCCGCACCAGGCCGCGATCACGAACCCGGGACGGCCCTCCATCGCCTGGCGGAACGAATCCCAGCCGCTGACCCGCTGTGTGTGCTCCTCGCGGAACGCCAGGGCCCGCTCGAGCAGCGTGCGCTGGATGTCGCTCGAGCACCCCGGCGACCCTCGCCGGCAGCCCGTCCATCGCCACACCGATCTTTTCCCTGGTGTCGCGACGTGCCAGCAGCACCTGCGACTTCTCGATGTCCTTGGGGCCGATCTCGAGCCGCAACGGCACACCGCGAAGCTCCCACTCGGAAAACTTCCAGCCGGGCCGCTCGTCCCTGGCGTCAAGGGTCACGCGGATGCCGGCCGCGACGAGCTCCTGCTGGATCTCCTGCGCCCGAGGCAGCACCGTCTCGCGCCAGTTCTCGCGCCCAATCGGCACGATGACGACCTGGTAGGGCGCAAGCGCGCGGCGGCAGCACCAGGCCGCTGTCGTCGCCGTGGGTCATGATGACGGCGCCGATGAGCCGCGTGGACACGCCCCACGACGTGCCCCACACGTGCTGCACCGACTTGTCGCGGGCCTGGAAGGTGACGTCGAAGGCCTTCGCGAAGTTCTGGCCGAGGTTGTGCGACGTTCCGGCCTGCAGCGCACGGCCGTCGCCCATCAGCGCTTCGATCGAGTAGGTCCGCGCGGCGCCGGCGAACTTCTCGCTCTCGCTCTTCTGGCCCTTGATGACAGGCATCGCCAGGACCGTCTCGCAGAGTGTGGCGTAGAGGTCGAGGATCATGAGCGTCTCGGCTTCGGCCTCTTCCGCCGTCTCGTGGGCCGTGTGCCCTTCCTGCCAGAGGAACTCCGTCGTGCGCAGAAACGGCCGCGTGACCTTCTCCCAGCGCACGATGTTGGCCCACTGGTTGATCAGGATGGGCAGATCCCGCCAGGACTGCACCCACTTCGCGTACATCGTGCCGATGATGGCCTCTGAGGTCGGCCGGACCACGAGCCGTTCCTGAAGCTCCTCGCCTCCGCCATGCGTCACGTACGCCACCTGCGGGGCGAAGCCCTCGACGTGCTCGGCCTCCTTGGTGAGCAGGGACTCGGGGATGAACAACGGGAAGTACGCGTTGACGTGGCCGGTCCGCTTGAACTCGGCGATCGAACGCCTTCTGCAGCAGCTCCCAGATCGCGTAGCCGTATGGCCGGATGACCATGCAGCCCTTCACCGGCGAGTAGTCGGCCAGCTCGGCGCGGCGGACGACGTCGAGGTACCACTGAGAGAAGTCGCTGGAGCGAGGCGTGATTTCGGTGACGAACGATTCGTTCTTATTGGCCATGGGCGTCGCGCCGATCGATGAGGTGGACCTTCCAGTGTAGATCGCCCCGCTCCGGAAAGTCCTCGCGGAAGTGACCTCCGCGGCTCTCTTCGCGCCGGAGCGCCGCGCGCGCGACGAGGCGCGCCACGGTCAGCAGGTTGAAATGCCTCCATGGCTCGGCGTGCAGCGCGTCGCCCGGCCCAACGCCGCCGGCGCACGCGGCCTCGAGGTCAGCCACAGCGGCCTGCAGGCGCGCACGGCTCCGAAACAGGCCTGCCGACCGCCACATGAGATCGCGGATCGCGTCCGTGTCCAGGGCGCGCCCCGAGACGGCAGGCGTCACGTCCGGCACGGGCCGCTCCACCCGATCGGGCTTGACCTCGGCCGCACGAGGCGTCTCGGTCATGACCGATCCGGCGCGGGCGCCGAACACGAGCCCTTCGAGGAGCGAATTGCTCGCCAGACGGTTGGCCCCGTGAACGCCCGTGCACGCCGTTTCGCCGGCCGCGTACAGTCCGGGCAGCGACGTCCTCCCCCACTCATCGGTGTCGATGCCGCCCATCATGTAGTGCGCCGCCGGCCCGACGGGAATCGGATCGGTGGCGATGTCGATCCCGGCCTGCGCGCACATCGCCGCGATCGTCGGGAACCGCCGCCTGACATGAGCGCCGATCCAGATGGGCGAGGGTCAGGAACACCTGGCCCCCCGTCTGATCGGTCTCGCGCACGATGCTCCGCGCGACCACGTCGCGCGGCGCGAGATCGCCGTCTGCATGATAGCGGGCCATGAACCGCTCGCCGGCGGTGTTCACCAGGCGCGCACCCTCGCCCCGCAGCGCTTCCGAGATCAGGAATCGTGGCGCTCCGGCCTTGCTGAGGGCAGTGGGATGAAACTGCACGAACTCGAGATCGGCGACGCGGGCGCCCGCGCGATAGGCCAGGGCGATGCCGTCGCCCGTCGCCACGGCGGGATTGGTGGTCTCGCGAAAGACCTGGCCGGCACCGCCCGTCGCCAGCAGCGTCGCCGACGCGCGCACGGTTCGCCGGATCCCTGCGTCGTCGAAGAACATGACGCCCGTCACCCGATCGCCCTCGGTGACGAGCTCCGTGACCAGCGAATGGGCAATGGTCTGCACCGAAGGCAGCGTCACGACGTGTTTCCAGAGCGCGCGGCCGATCTCCCGGCCAGTGGCGTCGCCGACGTGGAGCACACGCCGCATGCTGTGCGCGGCTTCGAGGCCGAGCGCAAGGGTTCCGTCCGCGGCCCTCTCGAAACGCGCGCCCCAGTCGACGAGCTCGTTCACATAGCGCGGGTCCGTCCTCGACGAGCACCCGCACGGCCGCTTCGTCGCAGAGACCGTCGCCGGCCCGGATGGTATCGGCTGCGTGCAGGGCCGGCGAGTCGCCTGGCCCGACGGCGGCCGCGATGCCGCCCTGGGCGTAGCCCGTGTTGCTCTCGGTCGTGCTGGCCTTGGTGAGGATCAGGACCCGACCGGAGGCCGCCAGGGCAACCGCCGCACGGAGCCCCGCGATGCCGCCGCCCACGATCAGGAACTCCACGTCGCTCGTCAACGAGGCCAATGCGCTATCCTAACACCCGCGGCTTTCCCTCCATGGACTCCCAGCGCATCAACGTCGAGACGCCGTCCCGCCCATACACCATCACGCTCGGCGAGGGCGTGCTCGGGCAGCTCGCGGCGCTGCTCGACGAAGCGCGCGCCCCCGCCCGACGCTTCGTGGTGTCGAGTCCACTCGTCTGGCGGCATCACGGCGGGCGGATGATCGCGGCAGGCTTCGACGATCCGATCCTGGTGCCTGACGGCGAACGCTTCAAGACGCTCCAGACGGTCGCGCGCATCTACGATGCCCTCGTCCGCGCGAACGCCGATCGCGCGTCCACGCTCATCACCTTCGGTGGCGGGGTCATCGGCGACATGGCCGGCTTTGCGGCCGCCAGCTACCTGCGCGGCATCGCCCTCGTGCACGTGCCGACAACGCTGCTGGCGCAGGTCGATGCGGCGATCGGTGGAAAGGTCGGCGTCAACCACCCGCTCGGCAAGAACCTGATTGGGGCCTTCCACCAGCCGCACGCGGTGGTCGTCGACCCGCAGATGCTCGCCACGCTTCCCCGGCGGGAGTTCCGGGCCGGGCTGTACGAGGTCGTCAAGTACGGCATGACATCGAGCCCCGGGCTCTTCGACCGTGTGGCCAGGGATCGCACGGCGATCTTCGCGCGACAGCCCGAGGCGCTGGCGGCGATCATCGGCGAATCGTGCGCCATCAAGGCGGCCGTGGTCTCGGCCGACGAGAAGGAGTCGGGACTCCGCCGCATTCTGAACTTCGGGCACACGGCGGGCCACGCCATAGAAGCGGTGACGAAGTACCGGCGGTTTCGTCACGGCGAAGCCGTCGCCCACGGCATGGCCGTCGCGGCCGAGCTCGCCGTCATGCGCGGGGCACTCGCCGATCGCGACCGCAAGGCCCTGCGCGATCTCATCGCCAGCCTGGGCCCGCTACCCGCGATCGCCGACCTCCCGGCTGCCGAGATCATCGAGTCGATGCGCCACGACAAGAAGGTGGTGTCCGGCCGGCTTCATTTCGTGCTGCCGACGGCCATCGGCGGCACGACCATCGTGGACGATGTCGAAGAGGGAGAGATGAGGGCGGCGCTCGAGCGCGTCGGGTTCAGGGCGTAGCGTCGAGGCCGTGCTCGCGCAGCTTGAGCGCGAACTGCTTGAACCCGATCTGCAGCAAGTCAGCCGCGCGGGTCCGGTTGCCGGCTGCATCCTTGAGCGCGCTCTCCAGCTTCCGTCGCTCGACCTCGGCGGTCACGCGCTGGACGACCTCGCTCATCGTGCCAGAGAGGTCGATCTCGTCCCACGGGCTGGTGACCGGCGCCTGGTGCTGGAACGACAGGCTCAGATGACGCGCGTGGATGGCGTCGCCCTCCGTGAGAATCACCGCTCGCTCGATGCAGTTCTGCAGTTCACGCACGTTGCCGGGCCAGGAGTAGGCCGCCAGCGCGTCGACGGCTGACGGCGCCAGGGGCAGAGCCTTCTTGTTCAGGTCGCGGCAGAACTTCTCGATGAAGTACTTGGCCAGCATCGGGATGTCGCCCGGGCGATCCCTGAGCGGCGGAATGGTGATCGGAAAGACCGAGAGCCTGAAGTAGAGATCCTCCCGGTACTGCCGTGCCGCGACGGCGGCTTTGAGGTTCCGGTTCGTGGCCGCGACGACGCGGACGTCGACCTGAAGAGAAGTCGTGCCCCCCACGCGCTCGAACCGCTTCTCCTCGAGCGCACGCAGGATCTTGGCCTGGAGCGGCAGCGGCATGTCCCCAATCTCGTCGAGGAAGAGCGTGCCCCGGTGGGCCAGCTCGAACTTGCCGGGCTTCCGGGCCGTGGCACCGGTGAACGCGCCCTTCTCGTGGCCGAAAAGCTCTGTCTCGAGCAGGTTCTCGGGAATCGCCGCGCAGTTGATGGCGACAAAGGGCCCGTCGGCGCGCGGGCTGAGCACGTGCAGGGCGCGCGCGAACAATTCCTTCCCCGTGCCGCTTTCGCCTTCGAGGAGCACCGTGGCATCCGTGGAGGCCGCGCGGTGAAGGGCGACGGTCACTTTCTTGAGCCCGGGATCCTCGCCCACGATCTGCGGGGCCCCGCGCCGCGCCGCCAGCTCTTCGCGCAAGAGGATGTTTTCGGTCGCGAGCCGGCGCTGCGAGAGCGCGCGCTCGACCATCAACAGCAGGTGGTCGGGGTCCACCGGCTTGGCCAGGAAGTCGAGCGCGCCTTCTTTCATCGCCGCCACGGCATCCTGGAACGTGCCAAAGGCAGTCATGACGATGACCGGCAACTCGGGGTCGAGCTCCTTGGCCGCTCGCAGAACGCCGAGCCCGTCTCCGTCGGGCAGCCGCAGGTCGGACAGCACGAGGCCCGGCCGCGACGACCGCAGCACTTGGACGGCCTCGGGCTGGTCTCGCGCCTCGAAGACGGTGTGCCCCTGCGCCTCGAGCGCAAGGCGCAGCATCGCCCGCAGCGAGTCCTTGTCTTCGACGAGAAGGATGGGGGGATCGGCCGCTCGACGGGCCACTAGCGCAGCCAGCCCGGAGGCACGTTGGCGCGGCGGGCTTCTTCTTCGAGCTGGGTGATGGCCTTCTGAGTGTCGGCGATCGAGTTCTTGAGGCGGTCGAGCTCCGCCAGGGCTTTCTGGCGGTCGGCCTCGATCACCGAGCGCTGCGCCGGATCGTCGCGGTTGACGAAGTCGGTCGTGAGCGCGTTGACGCGGCTCTGCATCGCGTCGGCGTAGGTCTTGTCGCGATCGAGCTGCGTGACGAGCTGCTTCATCCGGCCGGCCCAATACGCCTGGTCTTTCGTGTCGCTGGGCTTCGCGGCCGAGGGCTCCGACGTGGCCGTGGATGACGCCGGCGCCGGCGTCGCGGTGGCGGTCGGGGGCGGCGGCGTGCTGGACGGGGGCGCGGCGCGCAGGTCCTTGTTCGTATAGGTCTTGCCGGTCTTGGTCTCCTTGCGACGCTCCTCTTCCTTGCGCGCGATATCAGCAAGCGATTGGGCCGAAACCACCCACAGGCCGCCAGCGAGCAGGCCCATCGCCACCAGAATTGCCGTCGTCGTCTTGTGCATAAGTCCCGATTGAAGTATCGGTCCGAACCCGATCGTAGATAACCCCGGAAGGCGGGTCAAGGTGTGCCGGCGGCTACGAAGTGCCATGCCAAAATGCGCAATTGCGACGGGTGGTCGGCGTTCCGCTCGAGGAGGCCCTCCGCCACGGCGTGGGCGCCGGCGGGGCCGAAGGCCTCGATTCTGGCCCGAATCCGGCCGGCGCCCGGAGTGCCCTCCAGGCCGTCCCGGCTGGGGTCTCCATCCTGCTCCGCGGCGTCGTCGGCGACGAGCACGACGATGTAGGCGCCTGAGGGGACCTGGGCGACCGATGCCCACCATCCGTAGCGGAAGAGCCTCCAGCGCGGGTTGTCAGCGCCCCAGGGACGGGCGGCCGTAACAGCGGCGACGGCCGCGTCCGTACAGGGCGAGAGTTGCTGACACTCGAGCAACGACCGCAACTGGTCGAGATTGACGGCTTGCCCGGCGACGCGGCGGACGCCCGTGGGCGGCCCCTCGGCGTGCGCCGAGCGGACCGAGCCATCGAGCACGGAGCTCCAGTCCTGCAGATCCCGGAGCTCCAGGGCTGCGGCGTCGAACGCACCCGCCGCTGCATGCCGAATTTCTTGCGCTCGTTGGAAATGCCCGGCAATCGCCGCCTCCGTGGCGCTCGTTAATGCGAGGGCCGCGCCGACGGCGCTCAAGAGCAGGGTGACGAGCAGCACGATGACAATGCCCATGACCTAACCTTCGGGATTGATGTTGCGGGGGCGTACACTGAACCTGACCTCCGCATCTGGCAGCCATCGCCGGCCACTCCGCGAGGTGCCCGATGCGGTGAACAGTACGCCGGCGGGTCCTCGAAGGGCCCGAACCGCCGACTGCACGCGCAGTTTGATGTCGACCTTCCGGATCTGCAGCAGGTTGGCATCGAACCGCTGGGGACTCGTGGCGTCTGGAAGCCAGGGGCCATCGACGAAGGTGGCCGGAGGCAGACCGTAATCGAACATCAGGGCCACAACGTGGTCCGCCACCGGCACGTCCGCTCCCCCGTTTGCACGACCTCTCATCAACCGTCGTGCGCCCGACGCCTCGTCGGCCTCGAGAAAGTACGTGCGGGCGACCACTTCGGCGATCGTGCTGCCGGTCGCGTACACGTGATCGGAGTCGGGGCCGTCGTGCACGAGCGCCAGTTCATCGCCCTGAACGTCAGAAACCGTGAAGCGGTCAGCCGAACCGGCGGCGTCGAACACCAGCACCGCCATGCCAACGGCGAACCCGCAAGCCGGGTCCGCGCGCGGGCAACCAGCGTCGTTGTTGAGCCTCGCCCAGCCGGGACGGGCCGGCAGGGGCTGCGCAAGCGTCGACTGCGCCGTCGTGCGTGGCACGTACAAGATGGTAATGGCATCCTCACGAAAGGAGCCGGGCGCATCGCCGTCGCGCGGATCCTGCCGGTACGGAAGAATGGCAGCGATGTGGTTTGTCAGCGGACCGGGCCGGGCGCCGGCGGCCGTTCCCGCTCCGGCCTGCACCAGGTCGTGGTGAAGCATCGTGACCGCGACCCGCAGCCGCTGCTGCATGTCGGCCGCTTCGGGCTCGACCGCCAACCGATCTTCCCCCGTCGCCAGCATGCCGAAGGCGGCCCCGGCAATGGTCACGAGCAGCGACATCGCGAGCAGCAACTCGACGAGCGAGAACCCGCGGGCACTTCTCCCGATCACGACGCAGGCTCCCACCAGTCCCTGCGCGCCCTGACGGTGACCACTCGCGCAAGGACACGCGAGCCACCGGCCGAGGCCAGGCCCGTGACCACGACATGAATCACCAGACCGCTGTCCGGGTCTTCGGCGAACCTCCGCACCGACCAACGCCGTCTGTAGGCCGCGGCGCCACTGCCACTGGCAGAGGGCCGACCAGAGGCGTCAAGAAGGTCGTAGAAGCCCGCGACATTCCTCTCGATCGAGGTGTCGGCGTTAGAGGCCTGGGCCACCTGCTCGTTCCACGGTACCGCCAGGAGCTCCTCGACTTTGCTGGAGGCGAGAAGGGCTGCGAGGGTCGACGATCGCGCTCGCTGGTTGATGAAGGTCGCAGCCGTCGCCAGGTGCGCCAGCCCACCGACCGCGATCGTCAGCAGCGTCGTCGCCAGGAGCGTTTCGATGAGCGAGAAACCTCGCGTGGCGTGCGAAGCCTCCACCCGCATGCGTGTGAGCATGACGCGCCTGGGTGCAACGGGCTCGCCACCGTTGGCCGCGGCGCCGTCAGCGAAAACACGGCCTGATCCGGCAGCCAACGCGCGCGGAGCACGTGTCTCGGTCCAGAAACTGCGTACGGTCAGTCTATGGAGGGTAGAGAAATCTGCAAGCTGGCGCCGCCGAGCGGCGAGTCACCAGCGACGATGCGGCCGTTGTGGAAGACGATGATCTTCTGCACCAGCGCCAGGCCAAGGCCTGTGCCACTACGCCGGGTCGTAAAGAAGGGCCGGAAGATGCGATCGCGTGCCGCCGGGTCGATGCCCGGGCCGTTGTCATCCACCGTGATGCGGCTGACCTGCTGCTGACGATCGAGATCGGAGGCAATCACCACCACGGGCGCCACCGACGCCGCCGTGCAAGCCTCGACGGCATTGCGCAGGAGGTTGCTGAACGCCTGCCGGAGGAGCACTTCGTCGCCCTCGATGGCGCCGAATTCGCCGCGGACGGTGACGTCTCCCCCGAGGGTGCGGGCCTCGGCGCGCACTTCCTCCGCCGCCCGGTCGCACACCGCGCGCAGGTCGACCCGGGACAGCGTCAGCTCCGCAGGTCGCGCGAAGTTCAGGAAGTTCGTGATGACTTCGCCAAGCGCTTCGGACTCGGCACGGATGCCCTCGACGTACGGCTTGTACTGACCGGGCAGCGCGTTGAGGTCGAACAGCTTCGCGTAGCCGTGAATCGTCGCCAGCCCGTTTCTGAACTCGTGCGCGATGCCGGCCGTCAGCTCGCCCACCGTGGCGAGGCTTTCCTTGAGGCGCAGCTGTTCCTCGAGGTGCGTCACCGCGGTCAAGTCCGTGAAGAGGCAGATGGCGCCGTGCAGCCGCTCCTCCTCGTCGAAGAGGGGCGACACGGTCACGCCGAGGTGGGTCGTGCCCTCTCGTCCCTCCGGCAACGCCACCCGTCGCCGTGCGATGGCGACGTGGGTCTTCAGGCACTCGTCGATCACCGCCGACAGCGCCGGCTCGCCGATCAACCGCCGATAGTCGTCGAACGACGCGGCTTCCGGGACCCGGAGCATGCGGCGGCCGGCCGGGTTGATGATGCGTACGCTGTTGTCCAGGCCGACGACCAGCAGGCCGGCGGTGAGGCTCGAAATGATCTCGCCGCTGAGACGTTCGGACGCCTCGGCCCTCGCCGCCGTGGCGCGCTCCTGAGCCTTGAGCTTGACGAGCGCTTCCTGGAGCGCTGCGGACAGCAGCGCGGTCTCGCCGGAATGCCCCCGCAGCTGCTGCCGTGTGTCCCGGGCGGCCGCGCCGAAGCGCAGCACCGCGAACATCAGCGCAGCGGCCAGCGCGCCGATGATCGCGGTCAATCCGAGGAGCGCGTACGACTCTGGGGTCATGGTGCCGGCGCGAAACGGTACTCCGCGGCTATCTGCGCGATCTGATCGCGAATGAGGCGGCGGTTGAGCGTTTGCGTCGACTCGGTGATCGCGAGCCGACCCATCCGGCCATCGGGCTGCATCTCGTACGCGAGGTCACGGCCCTGCACAGCATCGGCGATATAGAGCGTGCGCCCGTTGTGGCGGAGCATGGCATAGACGGGGCCATAGCTCGACGAGAGGAGGAACGAATCGCGGCGCCTGGTCTCGAGTGGCTGATCATCGGCGCTGAACAGCGGCTCCCCGTACAGCTCGCCCAGATCGCGCGGGCGCTGCCCGGCAAGCGCGTACAGGGTCGGCGTAATGTCGGTGGACAGCGCGAGGCGCGACCGATCGACGGTCAGCGTCGCCGCGGACGAAGGCGGCAAGTGGATGAGCAGCGGAATCTGGACGACCTCCGGGTAGAGCGTGTACGCGTGACCCCAGCGGCCGTCCTCGCCGAGGGATTCGCCGTGGTCAGATGTCAGCACGACGACGCTGCGGTCGTAGAGGCCGGTCCGCTTGAGATAGCCGACGAACTCGCCGAAGCAGCGATCGAGCGACGCGACCTGCGCGGCATATCCCGCAGAGAAGCCGGGATAGGCCGAGGCGGCGGTCTTCGGATCGCGCACCAGGCGCGCCATGTGCAACTGCAGGGGCCGGGTCATCGCGAAGATGGGCCGGGGATCGCTCGAGGTCTCGTCCAATCGCGATGCGAGCTCGTCGAGCGTGGCGCAAAGCGTGTGGTCCATCTCGTCGATGCCCTGATCCAGGAGCACCGTGGCCGGCGAAGCACGGAAGAGCTGTGTCGCCAGATGATCGTCGCTCAGGTATCGACGGTACGCCGCACCATCGAGGAGTTTCTCCAGCGCATTCATCGGCGCGAACGGCTTGACGTACTGCTTGTGCAGCAGCATCCCGCCAGCCCACAGCGCGGGCACCGAGAGCCCCGTGGCGCCGTAGCGGCTGAACGCGCGCTCGAAGACGGTGCTCTCTCCGGCAAACGCCTGAATCGCGGGCGTGAAAGTCACCGCGTCGTTGTAGGGCGAGAGGTAGTCGCGCCGCAGGCTGTCCACGACGAAGAGGAAGATGTGAGGAGGTCGGCTGCCCTCGAAACGGTCGACGAAGCGCACGTCCACGGGATCGACGGCCACCGAGCCGAGCGTGGAATGCGCTTTGAGATAGGTGTAGAAGGCCGCGGCCTCGCCGGAGTTCGTTCTGAGGAGGTCGCGCATCATGTGATACGAGGCGTCGTGCGCCGCGTAGCGATCCAGCACGAACTCCGGAGCGAGCCGCGCGTCGCCGCTCCACGTGGCCACGCGCGCCGCGACGGGGACACCGGCGAGGCCCGAGACGACCATCAGGGCGGCCATGAGGCCGTAGACGCCGGATCCGGTCGCGTGGCGCGTTCTGCCGCGGCCCTGGCGAGCCGCGGTGTACGTCCAGCCGAGCGCCAGGGTCCAGACGACGAACACGCCCAGCTTCTGGAGCATGAAGTTCCAATCGAACTCGGCCACGGCCGCGCGCAACCCCAGCGCCAGCAGCGGCAGGCCGAGCACGCCTGCGATCGCCAGGCCGCTGTGGTGCCCGGTCACGGGGCCGACCCACATGTCGAGCGCGTCATTCCCACGCTCCGCACTCACGTGCTCCGCGTCATGCAGCTCCGCACTCGCGTGCGCCTGGTCACGCGGTCCAACGCTCGCGCGATGCCACGACAGGCCGGACCAGACGGCCACGAGCACCGCGCTGAGCCACATGGAGAGCACCCACGATTCGATCCGCTGGAACGACAGCGCGGCGGCCACCACGCGGTTGAGCACGAACGCCAGGCCGGCGAACCACAAGACGGCAAGCGTCCAGGTACTCGGCGTACTGATGGCGAACAAGGCCCGCTGCGGCGACCCCCGCGACGAGCACCAGGTAGACGAGGGCGAAGAGAAGCAGGTGCGAGACGAGCGAGATCACGACTGCCAGCACCAGCGCCGCGGGCGGCAGATCGTCGCCGGAGACACGTGAGGCGTACCAGGGAATGAGCAGCGCGTACGACAGCCAGGTCGCCACGGCTGCCGTCGCGACGGCCAGAAACACGCGGGGCTCGTCGACACGGCCTGGCGATGGCGGCGTCGCGGTCAGATGGTCGACGACCGCGAGGGCCAGCGGCGGGACCAGGCACAGGACGCCAACCAGCAAAGTGCGCGCGCCTGGCCCCGCCACCGCCATCACAGGGTTGACGAGGAGCCAGAGGCCGAGCGCGACATTGGAGCCAAGATAGATGGCGGCCGCGGTGCGGCCATGCGATGGGCCCCGCTTGAGGGCGGGCGCGAGCGTAGGAGCCGTGACCAGCAGGGTGAGCCAGAACCAGAGGTGGTGTCGAGCGACCAGATCCGGCAGCCAGCCGATGAGCTGCGGGCGAATGAACTGCTCGTAGGCGAACGTGCTGTAGCTCAGAAGGCAGTAGAAGAAGCTCGCCACGAAGAACAGCGCGTTGAGCAGGCGTGCGGCGGCAAATGCCAGGGCTTTCATGGCTGCGCACCAGACGAGTGGCTCTGGGGCGCGGCGAGCGCCGCCGCGAACGGGTCGTTCGGCCTGAGCGCGAGGGCCGCGGCGCCCTCGCGCCGGGCGCCCGCGAGGTCCCCTGCGCGACGAAGCGCCAAGGCCAGGCGGAGGCGCGCATCCCCGTCGCGCGGGTCCACGTCGACGGCCCGGCGGTAGGCCGATGCGGCCTCGACCGGCCGGCCGGCCGACTCGTAGGCGACGGCCAGGTCGATGAGGAGCTCCACGTCGCGCGGTGCACGCGCCAGGCAGACTTCGAGCGCACCGATGTCGCGGGGCGGCGCCAGCTCGCACGCGAGCGACGCCTCGGCGACATCACCCGTGGGGCGTGAGGTGCGGTTCACGACGCCCCACAATCCCACGATCGCCAGCGCCGAGAGGACCCGGGTGATGACCGCGGTCACAGGCCTCCGAAGAGCCCCAGGTACCAGGCAAGGAAGGGCGGGCCAGCCGTGGCCGCCAGCGCCGCGCCGAGCGCGAGGAAGGTGCCGAACGGCAGCGCGTACTTCATGTCGCCGCGCCTGAGCGCGATGAGCAGCAGGCCGATGAAGGCCCCGGCGAAGGACGCCATCACGAGCGTGAGAATCGTCAGCTGCCATCCGAGAAAGGCGCCGATCATCCCGAGCATCTTCACGTCGCCCATGCCCATGCCCTCCTCGTGCCGCACGAGGTAGTACCCTTCAGCAATCGCGTAGAGCACGCCGCCGCCAAGCAGAATGCCGAGGAGCGAGTTCAGCCAGCCGGGCTCGGTGAACAGGGCGAAGGCGAAGCCGGCCACGATCCCTGGCAGGGTGATCGCGTTGGGCAGCAGATGGTGCTCGAGGTCGATCGCGAACAGCACGATCAAGGCAGAGCCGAACACCAGACGCGACAGGAACAACGGCGTCGGCCCGTAGTACCACCAGGCGGCCGCGAACATCACCGCCGTCAGGGCTTCGACGATCGGGTACTGGACCGAGATCGATTCCCCGCACGAGCGGCATCGGCCTCTGAGCGCCAGCCAGGCGAGAATCGGCACGTTCTCGTACCACGAAAGCTCCCGGCCGCATCGGGCGCAGGCGGAGGCCGGCCACACGATCGACCGGCCGATGGGCAGACGGTAGATACAGACGTTCAGGAAGCTGCCGATCACTGCCCCGAACAGGGCGGCGGCAGCGACGGACGCGAACGAGGTCATTTCCGGCAGATGCGTGTCATGAGGGCGGCCGCATCACGCGCTTCGGCTCGGTCGGCAGCGGGAAGAGCGGTGAGGACCTCGACAACGAGACCCGACCCTGCTGGTCGATGTCGTACGGGGTTCCTGTCGGATCCACGGGGACGCCGCGCAGGCCCGCGCGGATGAGCGCCGTCCACTCGGTGGGCGGTGCGCCGCGCGCGGCGGCGAGCCGGTCCGCACGCGCCTGCAGCGCGTCGATGTCATCGAGCGCCTGGAACTGCAGCAGGCGCTTTTCGGCGTCGCGACGAAGCCAGTCCACCTCCGCCGACTGGCGGATCGACTCCCACATGAGCCTGGACGAGCGCCGGTCGCCGCCCTCGGCCAGGGTGGTCGCCGCCAGCGAGCGCAGCCACCACGGGGCGCCGGGGACCTGGCTGGCGCGCGCGAACCAGTCTGCCGCCGCCGGATAGTCCTGTCGCCACCAGTAGTGGACGAACCCGATGTCCTGCATGTACTCCCATTTATCGGGTTGTTCCCGTAATCCCTTTGCCAGCAGCGCCATCGCCTGCTCGGGCTGCCCGGGGCCCCCGGGCAGAGGCTCGGAGAGAAAAACTGCGCCAAAGCGGTAAGCAATCTCGAACCGGGGATCCAGGCTGGTCGTGAGGTCGAGCAGCGGATACAGCAGCCGGAAATCGGCCGGCTCGCCCGCCGCACCGGACGCCCCGCTGCCGTTCGCCCTGATCTTGTTGCGCCCGTAGTGCTGAATCGCCCGAATCCAGTAAAGGTCGGCCGCGAGGGCGTTGTAGCCGCGGGTCAACCGGCTCACGGCCGCGCCCGACGTCAGGTACAGCGCGTCTTCGGCGGCCTCCGAAGGCGGAAAGCGACGCTCCCGGAGCGCCTGGAGAGCCCCGGCGCCGGCCAGCAGGCTCCCTGCCGCGAGCACTGCAGCCAGGGTCCGGAACAGCTGAGGGTGCGAGCCGGGTGTCACCGCTGTCTCAGTGGCCTGTCTCACTTGTCCGTCTCACTTGAAGTCGCGTCGCGAGAAGACCAGGGACGCCACGACGAGAAGCGCTCCCACGTAGAGCACCGCGTAGGCGGTCGTCATCGCCATGTACTCGAGCGTGACCGGTTGCGCGTGCACCACCGAGGCACGGACGTCGAAGGGCGCGAGGTTGGGCAGCACCCAGTAGAGCCCCTGCGCCAGCCACGCCGCCGCCGGCGACTCCACGACCTGGTTGAAGTTCCTGAGATCCGCGCTGAAGCGGCCGGCGATGAACAGGCCGAACGTAAAGGCCGCAGACAGGAGCGGTGTGGAGAACGTGGAGAAGAAGAGCGCGATCGCCGTCACCAGCGCCAGCTCGACGAAGGTGAGGAACACCGCCTTGAGCATGGCCGGATCGAGCGCGGGCGCCTCCCAGGCGAGCGCGGCCGAGGGCCCCGCGACCCAGGCCATGTACGCGAGCACGGCGTAGAGAGCGGTCGCCATGATGGTGAGGTTCACGAAGAGCGTCAGCACGAGCCCGGCATACTTCCCGAGCACGATCTGGTAGCGCTCGACCGGCTTGGCCACGAGGCTGTTGATGCTCCGCCGCTCGACTTCCTTCGACACGAGCTGGATCCCGATGAAGACGGCGATGAACAAGCCGAAGATGGACGTCGCCGCAAGACCGAGGTCCTTGATGATCTTCACGTCCTGGCCGGCAGTGAGCTGCCCGATCAGGTACGACGCCCCCATGAGCAGCACCGCGAAGAGCACGAGGTTGTAGAGCACCTTGTCGCGCACCGACTCGCGGAACACGTTGAGTGCGATGAGCGCCGTGGACCTCACCGCTGTACTCCACCTGAAGCCACGGGCCCGAGCCCGCGGTCGCGCGCCAGCACGTCGGCGCTCGTGACCTGCTGGACGAAGTAGTCCTCCAGCGTGTCCCTGATGGGATTGAGCGACACGAGCGTGGCGCCCGCGGCGGCGAGATCGGCGAGGACCCGGTCGGGAGGCGGGTCGACGGCGAGCTCGACGTGGTAGCGGCCCTCGCTGATGCGCACAACGCTTCGGGCCCGCGCTTCGAGCGATCGCGCCAGCGCGTCGTCGACTCCGGCCGCCACGAGGTCCCATCCGCGAATCTGGAACGCCAGGATGTCCGAGAGCCGACCCGTCGTCACAAGGCGGCCGCGGGCCAGGATGGCCACGCGGCTGCAGAGCGCCTCCGCGTCGCTCAGCACGTGCGAGCTGAAGAAGACCGTGCACCCCCGGTCACGCAGGCGCAGGATGAGCGAACGGACGTCCCGGCGCCCGAGCGGGTCGAGGCCCGACATCGGCTCGTCGAAGACGATGAGCTCGGGGTCGTTGATGAGCGCCTGGGCGATGCCGACGCGCTGCAACATCCCCTTCGAGAACTTGCGGAGCTGCAGCCGGCGTTCGCCCGCGATGCCGACTTCATCGAGCAGCCGGCTGGCACGCGCGCGGCGGTCGGCGGCGCGGTACCCGAACAGCCCGGCGAAGTACTCGAGAAGCTCCTCTGCCGTCAGGTAGTCGTAGAAATACGGGTTCTCGGGCAGGTATCCGATGCGGTGCCTGACGGCGAGGTCGCCGAGCGGACGTGCCGAGCAGCTCCGCACGGCCCGAGGTCGGGAACACGAGCTGCATCAGCAGCTTGATTGTGGTGGTCTTGCCGGCGCCGTTGGGGCCCAGGAACCCGAAGACTTCGCCCGGCTGCACCTCGAGCGTCAGGTGGTCCAGCGCACGGTAGGGTCGCTTCTTCCAGAATCCGACCGCGAAGTCCTTGGTGAGGTCGAAGGTGGCCAGCGCGTGCATGGTCAGCGGGCGGCGCCCGGCGTGAGGCGCGGAGGTTTACTGCGACACGACTCGCTTGAGCTCATAAGCAATGGCCTGGTCGAACAGCGCCGCCGGCAGTGCGCCCTCGATCTTCACGCCATTGATGAAGAAGGTGGGCGTCGAGCGGACGCCGAGCTGGCGGCCATAGGCAATATCGGCTTTGACCTGTTCGAGCGTTATCGGGTACCGCTCGTCGAAGTTGGCGACCTGCGCCAGCTGCCGGACCTGCTGCCGGACGGCCTGGGGTGTCATGGCTGGCTGATTCGAGTACAGCCACTCCTCGAGCGGGCCGGCCAGCTTCTTCTCCCGGGCCAGCCGGACCGCGACGGCCGCCTCGCACGCCGCGGCGTGGAGAGTCGTCGACACATTCGAGTTGCACTCGGACTCGAGCGGAAAATCCTTCATCACGAGGCGGACGGCCCCCGGCTGCGAGGCCTCGTACTTGGCGAGCACGCCCTGATAGTCCTTGTGAGACTGCGCGCAGGCCGGGCACTGGTAATCGTTGAACTTCACCACGAGCACCTTCGCCCCCTCGGTCGGCACGACGAGAGGCACTCGCAGCTGCGCGTTGTACCACTGTTCGAACTGCGCGTTCTGCTGCGCCTCTGCTTCTGCCGGCGTCACGGCGGCAGCGGCCTCCCCTCGCCCGGCCACAAGGGAACCCGTCTCGCGGGGGAAGAACGCCACGGCGGTCGCGGCCCCGCCGACAAACAGCGCCGCCAGCGCGAGAGCGATCGGACTGGCCAGAAGCGCCTTCAGATCCGACGAGAGACGACGAGGAAGGGACAGCATAGGAATGGAAGTGGCGGCACCCGCGACCAAGAAGAGCCCGATGACGGCGGCGTACGTCGTCAGGCACACCAGGCAGACCTGGTTCAGGACAGCAAAGGAGGCGTAGCCGAGATAGATGACGACCGAGAGCCCGACCGTCGAGGCGGCGAAGAGATACCCAGCCACGCTCTCCTTGACCGCCTCAGAGGCCGTCAGGCCCGCCAGCGCGAGGAGCGTGGCAAAGGCGAAGAAGATGGCGCCAAAGATCGCGACCGGCACGCCTGCGACACTGCCGAAGCGGCTCGAGTAGACCTGGCTGCAGCTGACCGTCGCGCTGACGTCGCAGAAGCTCAGATAACCCGGGTCGGCGAGGAGCTGGTAATGGGTGTAGGTGGCGGTGGCGGAGGCGCCCAAGCCGACGAGCGCGAAGAGCAGGGCCAGCCGGGCGGTCGTAGCGCTCATGGTCTCCGCTGTTGTAACTGGCGGGATAGCGGGGCGTCAAGCGTCGGCGCCAAAAAGAAAACGGGGTGCCCGGCAAGCCGGGCACCCCGTTTGTGACTGTCGGACGTGTTGTTAGTTGAGCGGGTAGGTGGAAGCGTCCACCGCGGCCGCGTCGAACGTCGCGCCCGTGTTGTCGAAGAACAGCGTCGAGCGCTGGTCCGTGCCGAACGAACGCTGACCCGTCGAGCCAACCTGCACCGGGGTCGCCTCGGCGAAGTAGGACGCCAGAGCATCGGCACCGCTGCCGTTGCAGGTGTCCGCGGCAGCCATAATCACGTCGGTGACCAGGCCGTCGCCGAGGTTGACCTCGTAGCCGCTCTTGGTGACGCCGTTGACCGCGAGGTCAGGGCTGATGAAGCCGGCCGAGCTGCCCGAGGGCGCCAGGGCGAGGTCCGCGAGGTCGGTGGCGTATCCGCCGCCGCCGCAGCTCGAGGAGTAGGTCGACTGCGCGGAATTGATCGCGCGGAGCGAACCGATTGCCGAAGCCTCGTTACCCGACATACGGGCGCGAAGCAGGCCGGGAACCGCAATCGCGGCGATGATGCCGATGATCGCCACAACGATCAGCAGCTCGATGAGGGTGAAACCTTTGGCGTCGCGCATCTTCATTTCAGACTCCTTAGAAACTCTATTACTGGTTATGGTTCGCGCCCATCTCATGCGGACGCCAGCTGTCCCCTACTAGAGCAACCGCAGTGCCAAACCTCAACCAGTGCCGGTCGCCATTGTTAACCTTCTAGTCTGCAGATACTTAGACGCCTGACGTCTTGAAAGGGTCTGGCGGCAGAACGCGTCAGGCCCGGCCAAATGACAATTAATGTCACTATTTGCCGACGATTTATGTCAAGGGCGGTCCCGGCCGCCGGCTGTCGAAGCTGGGGCAGCGGCCTTGAAGCCGGCCTTGCCCAGCACTTCCATGATGGCCGCCCTGGCTGAAGACTCGCCCAGCATCGAGGACCCCGGCCGCGTATGGCCCGGGACCCGTCCGGAGGTAAGGGTTCCCGTCGCCAGCCGCAGATCGAACCACCGGTCCCCGTCGACCACCATGGCGGCCGCCGCCCCATAGTTGGGGGGCCCACTATCAAGGAGGAGCCTCAAGCCGGCCGGGCCTTCCCTGCGCAGAATTTCCGACACCCCGAAGATACGACGATCCGGAATGCCGGACGGGTCGAGAAGGGAAACGCCGTCCATCCACGCCGGCACCGTCGATCCAAGGTACCGCAGCACCGTGGGTGCGACATCGGCGAGCTGGACGTTCTGCGATACCTGACCGCGGGGCGATCCGCCCGGGAACCGCATGATGAGCGGGACGCGCACGGTCGATTTCCACTGAGACCCGTGATCGGAGCTGATCACGACGATCGTGCGGTCGAGCCGGCCCGAGCGTTCGAGCGCCTCGAAGAGACGCCTCACGTGTCCGTCCGACTCGCGAATCTGGCTGTCCCTGGCGTCGACCCCGGGCTCTCCGCCGGCGAAGTGGCGTACCGCCGGAAAGTACTCGCAGCAGTGGGTGTCGAGCATGTGGAGGTGCACGAACCACGGTTCGGCGGCCTGGGGCACATAGCGTTCGAGCGTGTCCACACGGCGTTCGTCGCGCCACTGCGGCACCACCTGGCGGCCCTCCACGGCGGCGAACGCGTCGGCAACGGGCGGCATCCCGAACAATCGCCCGAGCCGCTCGTCGAGGCGTTCGGCGACGGCGCCGCGAAACACGTCTGTCTCGTCCACAGCCGGCTCGCCCGCACGAACCTCCAGCAGGTTCTGCCAGCGATAGTTCGCCGCATCGAAGCCCATGAGGTTCACGTCTTCGGCGTCGGCGTAGTGACGCATCCCGATTTGCAGCGTGCTGTAGCCCATGCCTTTCAAGAGCATGGGCAGCGTGCGTCGGGCTTCCTCGCCCTGGAGCACCGTCGGCGGGAAGGTGACCTTCGTCTGAAACGGCAGCCGCCCCGTCAACAGCGAGACCAGCGATCCGTGGGTCCGCGTGGCGTTCGAGAACGCGTTCTCGAAAAACAGTGTCTCGTCTTTCACGGTCTCGAGAAACGGTGTGGTCTGCCGCTCGTAGCCGTACGCGGACAGAAATGTTGCATCGAGGCCGTCGATGCCGACGAGCAGGATGTTCGGCCGTTCGGGCGGCGCTCCTGGCGCGCCGGCGCCTGGTGGCAGGCTGACGCCGGGCTGCTGTGGCGGGGTCACGATTGCCGCGGTCAGCGGAGGGCTCGCCAGCACGAGCGCGGCCCCGATGGCCCAGGGCACCGCGCGGCGTGCGAGGAGCGCCCGGCCCAGCCAGCCGAAGAGCGTCCATCCGGCGATCGCGATCATCGTGGGCAAAAGTCCGGCGTACGCGATGCGCAACCATTCGCCAGCGGTCAGGATGCCGAAGCCGAAGACGGTGTAGGTGAAGTTGTCGGCAAGGACCAGCAGGAGCACCCCGCCCACCAGGGACGCCGGGATCACGGCGACCGCGCGCAGGCGCGGGTACCCGACAAACGCGACCAGGCTCGCGCCGGCCTGCACCGCGAGGAGCGGCAGGACCAGCGGCCGCGGCGATCGCAGCAGGACCAGCAGCTGCTCGCCGAGGGGCAGCCCCGCCGTGGGGGATGGCTTGGTCACGAAGAACAGCCACTCGAAGAACAAGTACACGACGGCCGCGCCAGGCGCGAGCGGCAGGCTGGCGATCATCCAGCGCCAGGCATCGCGGTGCCTCACGCGGCGCCCGCCTTTCCACGCATCAAGTACAGCCGCCGTTCGGACTCGGCAATCTGGACCGTCTCCAGGACGTCGAAGCGGCTGGCAAACGCCCGCTCGAAGGCCTCTTGCGTGTACCGATCGTCGAGCCGTGGCATCCGCGACAGCATCGACACGACCTGGGAATCGGTCCTCGGCACGAACTCGACAGCCAGCGCCCGGCCGGCGCGATGGAAGAACTCGGCCACCAGGTCGAACGGCACCTGGTTGGCGAGCGCCAGGTGGTGCACGAGACCGAGTGCGAGCACGAGATCGGCAGGGCCGCGATCGATGAGCGACAGCCGCTCTTCGTGATTCCAGCCGATGCGGCCGCTCGGGTTGGCCAGATCGATGACGATCGGCAGGACGCGCGCCTCGCGTCGCTCGCGGCAATCGAGATAGTGACGCTCGACCGCGGCCTGGTCTCCGTCGGCGGCGATCGTGTAGGCGCCGGCGGCGGCAGCAATGCGGCTGAAGGCGCCCGTGTTGGCGCCAAGATCCCAGACGGTCTCCGGCCGCACTCGCGCGATCAGGCGTTCGACCAGGCGGGCCTTGTCGGCCATGGCGGCGGCGGTGTAGTTGGTCTGACCGTAGTACTCGACCCACGTCGTGCCGCGGGCGTCGTAGGTCAGCCCCTGCACGGCGGACTCGAGGTGCTGCACGAGGCCGAGCATGGCGCTTCGGGTGAAGGCGCGCGGCGCCTGCCGGTCGAGCGCGCGCGAGCCGTGACGGCCCTGGGCCCGAGCGTGCAGGTGCACGTGTACCAGCAGCGACGGCGCGAGCCGCGACGAGAACGGCAGCAGGTCGGCCACGAGATCGAGCGGGACCCCGTCGATGAACACCCGCGACAGGGCGCCGAGCCGCGGGTCGGCGCGGCTCATCAGCGCGAGCGGACCCAGGAAGTGCTGGCAGAACTGCCGGTACGCCGTCCAGGGCGTCCCCTCCTCCCAGATGTCGAACGACAGGGTATCGATCAGGATCGGCGAGGCGCCCAGGAACTGGATGTTGTACGCGCTCGCATCTTTCAGGACCATGCCGCGTTCGACCGCGTGTCGTTGCACGCGCAGCGTCGTCAACGCCGCGGCCTTGAGCTGGCTGAACGCCCACTCGAACGGATACGAGATGAACGGAATCCGCTCGGGCTCGAGGACGCGGTACACGTCGGCGCGTTCGTCGGCAGCCAGCTCGCGATGCGGGATCAGGAGGCCTTCCGCCGCCAGCGTGTCGTACAGCCCGGAGGAGCGCAGCCGTTCGTACTGTTCGGCGTACGAACGATTGACCTGTCGGAAAATGCGGCCGTCGCGGCGGAAGACGTGCCCGCTCGGATCCCGAAACGATCCGGAAACCGGACCGGCCGGCTCAGCGGCCGTCGGCATCCGCACGCCCGTCCTGCCGCGCGAACAGGCCCTTGATCTGCAGCCAGAAGCGCCTGACCACGTAGCCTGCGCCGAGCATGCCGGCCAGAGCCATCTGCAGGAGGTAGCTGCCGGTCCCCGGGTCAACGTAAGCGAACAGGATTTGGTCAGGCATGGTGGTTGGTACCCTTTATCGGAGGTTGTACTTCTTCACGTAGTAGCGGAACGACCGGAAGCTCATCCCGAGAAGCTCGGCCGCCTTGACCTGCACGCCGCCCGAACGCTGCAGCGCCTGTGCGATGTAGACCCGCTCGATCTCCTTGACGTGGGCTTCGAGATCGAACCCGCCGTCGGGCAGCGCGTCCGGCGCGGCGTTCCCGTTCTTCTGCACGGCGCCACGCACGCTGGGCGGAAGACTGTCCGGCAGCACGGTCGGCGTGCCCTCGAGCGCCACCGCGCGCTCGATGACGTTCTCGAGCTCGCGGATGTTGCCGGGCCAGTCGTACTGCTGGAGGAGGCTCATCGCTTCGTGGGACAGGGCGGTAATCGACTTCCCCATCTGCTCCGCGTACTTCGCGAGGAAATGCTCGGCGAGCAGCGGGATGTCCTCGCGGCGTTCGCGGAGGGGCGGGAGGACGATCGGGATGACGTTGATGCGGTAGTACAGATCTTCGCGGAAACGGCCGTCGGCAATGGCCTTGGCGAGGTCCTGGTTCGTCGCGGTGATGACCCGGATGTCGGCCGCCAGCTCCTCGAGGCCGCCAACCCGGCGGAACCGCCGCTCCTGAAGCACCCGCAGCAGCTTGACCTGCATGACCGGGCTCATCTCGCCGATTTCGTCGAGGAAGATCGTGCCCTTCTCGGCGACTTCGAGCAGCCCCTTCTTGTTGGTCTCCGCTCCGGTGAACGCACCGCGCATGTGGCCGAAGAGCTCGGACTCGAGCAGCGCCTCCGGCATGGCCCCGCAGTTGAGCGCCACGAGCGGGCGGTCGCGCCGGAGCGAGTGGAAGTGAATGGCCTGGGCCACGAGGCCCTTTCCGGTGCCGGACTCGCCCGTCAGCAGGATCGTGCTGTTGGTCCTGGCGACGGTCTCGATCATCTTGAACACCTCGAGCATCGCCTCGCTTCGGCCGATGATGTTCGCGAACTGATGCGAGAGCCCGAGCGTGCGCTTGAGCAGCACGTTCTCCTGGCGGAGCTGGCGGTTGTCGATCTTCTCCCGGACCTTCATGCGGAGCAGATCCACGTCGAAGGGCTTGCTCAAGTAGTCGCACGCGCCCGAGCCGCATGGCTTCGACGGCCGACTCGGTCGAGGCGAACGCCGTGACCATGATCCCCAGGATGTCCTGGTCGATCTTCTTGGCTGCGCGGAGCACGTCCACGCCGCTCAGGTCCGGCATCTTGATGTCCGAGATCAGCAGATCGACGGGCTCCCGCTCGAGCGTCTCGATGGCCGTCCGGCCGTTCTCGGCGAGCAGGACCTCGTAGCCCTCGCGCCGCAGCACGATCGCCAGCAGCTCGCGCATGGACCGCTCATCGTCCACGACGAGGATCCGTGGCGGCCGGCGCGCCGTGGTCTCGACTGGTTCTTCCGTCTGGGCCGTCTTCATGCCGTCACTTCTGCGCGGGCGGGCAACCGGACCGACACCGTGGTGCCGGCGCCAGGCTGCGAGCTGACGCGGATCTCGCCGTGATAGTCGGTCACGATGCGATGGACGATCGCGAGGCCGAGGCCGCTGCCCTTCGCAAACGTCCCGTGAAAGGGCTGGAAGAGGCCTTCGAGCTCCTCGGGAGGAATTCCGATGCCCTCATCCTTGATGCTGATGACCACTCCCTCGGCCGACGCGGAGCCGCAGAGCTGCAGGCGCCCTCCGGTCGGCATCGCTTTCAGCCCGTTGGTCGCCAGGTTCCACACGATCTGCTTGATCTGCCCCTCGTCCGCGTCGTACCAGAGCTCGGTGCCCGGCACGTCCACGTCGACGACATGGCCCTCGTGCAGTTCGGCGCTGTTCCGCAGGAGGAGCGCCGTATCGTTCAGCGCCCGTCGGATGTCGATCCGGGTGATGGCAAACCGCTGAGGCCGCGCATAGGCCAGAAACGAACGGATGGTCGTGTTGAGGCGCTCGGACTCGCGCAGCACGATGTCCATCAGCTGCTCCTGTTCGGCGCTGAGCGGCAGCTCCTGACGGAGGATCTGAATGGACCCCGACATCGAGGCCAGGGGGTTGCGGATCTCGTGCGCGATGCCGGCGGCCATCTCGCCGACGGCGGCGAGCCGCTGCTGGATCCGGGCGTCGCGCTCGAGCTTCTTGAAGGCAGTGACGTCCTGGAACGTGATCAGGAAGCCCGCGCGGCCTCCAGGGGTCTGGAGGTGCGTGGCGCTCAGCCCGAGATCGATCTCTCCCCGGCCGTCCGCGGTCTTGTGGCGGAACTCGGTGCGCCTCGCGCCATCGTCGGTCAGCCCCCGGTCCAGCAGCTGCGCCAGCGGGGCGGGGAACTGCAGGACCTCCGCGACGGGCCGTCCCACCGCCGACTGGAACGGAATCCCGGTGATGGTCTCGGCGCCGCGGTTGAAGGTCAGGATGCGCTGCAGCCGGTCGGTCGTCGCGAGACCGCTGGGCAGGCTGTCGATCACGTGCTGGTTGAGCGCCTGCAGGTCGGCAATCTCGGTCGACGCCCGCTCGAGCCTGGCGCCGGCCGATCGCACGCTGTCGGCGAGCGAGCCGCTGAGGAGCGCCACCGCAAAGAAGCCGAAGACGTTCAGCGCGGTGGTGTACTGCGCCACGGCGAGGGGCGGCAGGAGGCCCCGGCTCGAGCCAGGGGTCGAACAAGAGGCCGGCGGCCGCGAGGTACTGCCAGAGCACGAGGCCCCCGTACAGGAGCGCGCTCAGCGTCGCCACCAGGAGCCCGCCCCGCCTGAACTGCACGGTGCTGGCCGCCACGATCGGCAGGACGTACAGCATCGAGAAATAGCTGGTCACCCCGCCGGTGAGGTAGATGAAGGCCGAGACAATCAGCGCGTCCGCCGCCAGCTGCAGGTCCACCAGCCAGCGATACCGGTCTGCAAAGCGCAGCGTCACGGCAAACCCGATCGTCAGCCCGAAGGTGACGGCGATCAGGAAGAAGAAGGGGTCGACAGGGAACGACCCGGGCGCGGTGATCTGCGCCACGACGGCGCCGCCGAGCAGGAGCGTGCTGATCACCGCACGCACGCTGATCAGCCACGCAAGCCGCCGCCGGAGGTCGGTATCAACCATCCCCGATCCCCGATCCCTGATCCCCGGTCCCCGGTCCCTGATCCCCGATCCCCATTAAGTGAGCTTGCTGATCAAGTCGAAGATCGGCAGGTACATCGCAATCACGATGCCGCCGACGACCACGCCGAGCACCGCGATCATGATCGGCTCGAGGAGCGTCAGGAGCCCGGCGACCGCCGTGTCCACTTCCTCCTCGTAGAAGTCCGCGATCTTGGCGAGCATCGTGTCGAGCGCGCCCGTCGCCTCGCCCACGCCGATCATCTGCGTCACCATCGAGGGGAACACGGCCGTCTCCTTGAGGGGAGCCGAAATGGTCTCGCCGCGCTCGATGCTCTTCCGCGTGACCATCACCGCGTCTTCGACGATGGCGTTGCCTGAAGTCTTGGCGGTGATTTCGAGCCCGTCGAGAATCGGCACACCCGAGCTGATGAGCGTCGCCAGCGTCCGGCAGAATCGCGCGACGGCGATCTTGCGGAGGATGTTGCCCAGGATCGGCAGCTTCAGCATCGTGCCGTCGACGACGCGCCGCCCGGCCGGCGTCTTGTAGTAGTTGCTGAACAGATAGCCGGCGATGCCGACGACCACGGCGAGCGGCAGGAAGTACGTGACCAGGTTGTTGCTCAGCAGGATCACGACCCGCGTCGGCAGCGGGAGCTCGGCGCCCAGGCCGGCGAAGAGCTGCGCGAAGGTCGGGATCACCTTCCAGAGAATGACGCCCACCACGACGCCGGCGATCACCACGACGGCGATCGGATAGATCATCGCGGACTTGACCTGGCCGGCCAGCTTGACGGCCTTCTCGATGTAGGTCGCGAGCCGCTTCAGAATCGTGTCGAGAATACCGCCCGCTTCACCGGCCGCGATCATGTTGGTGAAGAGCGGGTCGAACGTCCTTGGGTGCTTGCGCATCGCGTCGGCCAGCGAGGCGCCGGATTCGACGTCGGTCCGCGTCGCAAGGATCACCGCGGCGAAGTTCTTGTCCTCCTCCTGCGAGCCCAGGATGTCGAGGCACTGGACGAGCGGCAGGCCGGCGTCGATCATCACCGAGAACTGGCGGGTGAAGACCGCCAGGTTCTTGGCCGAGACCTTCTTGTTCAGCTTTCCGACCTTCTCTTTGCCTTTGGCCGCGGGTTCGGCCTTCGCCTTCGCGGGCGTGATCCTCGTGACGAGAATCTGCTCGCGCCGAAGGGCCGCGACCGCTCCGTCCATCGTGTCGGCCATCCGCTCGCCGCTGATGGTCTGCCCGGCGCGCGTCCGTCCCGAATAAGCAAAAGTAGGCATAAATTATCTTCCCTGGACACCCGGACGCGCGGCCGCCCGGCCCGAGCCCGGCGCCCGCCACCACGCCGACGCCGCGGTTGATCATCTCCTGCAGTTCGTCCTTGAGCGACGAGGCGGCCAGGGCGGTCTCGAGCGTGATGAGCCGCTTCATGTACAAGCTCGCCAGGGACTGGTTCGCCGTCTGCATGCCGAGCTTCTCCTGCCCGGTCTGCATGGACCCGTAGATCTGGTGCACCTTGTCGTCGCGGATGAGATTCCTGATCGCCGGCGTCGGCACCATGATCTCGAGCGACACGACCCGGCCCTTGCCGTCGGCGCGCGGGAGCAGCGCCTGGCAGACGATGCCTTCGAGCACCAGCGACAGCTGCGTCCGGATCTGCGCCTGCTGGTTGGCCGGGAACACGTCGATGATGCGGTTGATCGTCTGCGCCGCCGAGTTGGTGTGCAGGGTGCCGAACGTGAGATGCCCGGTCTCGGCGATCTTGAGCGCCGCTTCGACCGTTTCGAGATCGCGCATCTCGCCGATGAGCACGATGTCCGGGTCTTCGCGAAGGGCGGCCCGCAGCGCCGCAGAGAAGCTCGAGGTGTCGGCGTGCACCTCGCGCTGGTTCACCAGGCAGTTCTTGTGCGGGTGGATGTACTCGATCGGATCCTCGATGGTGAGGATGTGGTCGTGGCGCTCGGCGTTGATCTTGTCGAGCATCGCCGCGAGCGTGGTCGACTTGCCGCTGCCCGTGGGGCCCGTCACGAGGACCAGGCCGCGGGGCCGCTCCGCGAGGTTGGCCAGCACCGCCGGCAGGCCGAGCTCGCCGAACGCCCGGATCTTCTCCGGAATGAGCCGGTAGACGGCGCCCACCGCACCGCGCTGGTTGAAGACGTTGCAGCGGAAGCGCGCCAGCCCCTTGATTCCGAACGAGAAGTCGAGCTCCATCGTCTCTTCGAAGCGCTTCTTCTGGTTGTCGGTCAGCACGCTGTAGACGATTTGCTTGGTGTCGGACGGCGTCAGCTCCGGGTGCGGGAGCCGCTGGAGATGTCCGTGCACGCGCACCTGCGGGGGCGTATTGGTTGCCAGATGCAGGTCCGAGCCCTCGAGGTCGACGAGCGTCTTCAGCAATTCGGGCAATGTCGCCATGGCTACTTCACTGTCTCCCTGACCACTTCCTCGATCGTGGTCACGCCTTCCTTGACTTTGCGCAGGCCGCTGCCGCGCAGCGTGATCATTCCTTCATCCACGGCCTTCCGCCGCAGCTCGAGGCCGGAGGCGCCCACCAGAATGAGCTCGCGCAGCTCTTCGCTGATTTCCATCACTTCGTACAGACCCACGCGGCCCTTGTACCCGGTCTGGTTGCAGCGTTCGCACCCGCGGCCCTTCATGGGCGTGACGGCGTTGGCGTCTTCGGCGTTGAAGCCGGCCTGCATCAGCGCCGCCGGGGCGAGCGGGTGCGGCTCCTTGCAGTTCGCGCAGACGCGCCGCACGAGCCGCTGCGCGCAGATGAGATGCACGGAGCTCGCCACCAGGAACGGTTCGATGCCCATGTTCATCAACCGGTTGATCGTGCTGGGCGCATCGTTGGTATGGAGGGTCGAGAGCACCAGGTGCCCGGTGAGCGCGGCCTTGACGGCGATCTCGGCCGTCTCGAAATCGCGGATCTCGCCGACGAGGATGATGTTCGGGTCCTGCCGGAGAAACGACCGGAGGGCCGCGGCGAAGTTGAGGCCGATGTTCTCCCGCACCTGCACCTGGTTGATGCCGGCGAGGTTGAACTCGACCGGATCCTCGGCGGTCATGATGTTGGTGTCGGAGGTGTTGATCTTTGCAATCGACGAGTACAGCGTGTTGGTCTTGCCGCTGCCGGTCGGCCCGGTGACGAGCACCATGCCCCACGGCCGGAGAATCGCCCGCTCGAACTTCTCGAGCGACTCGTGCTCGAACCCGAGCTTCGTCATGTCGAGCATCAGCTTGTCCTTGTCAAGCAGACGCATGACGATCTTCTCGCCGAAGAGCGTCGGGAGCACCGACACGCGGAAGTCGATCTCCTTGGCCACGCCGTTCTCGTTGAAGCGGATCTTGATGCGGCCGTCCTGCGGGAGGCGCTTCTCCGCGATGTCGAGCTTCGACATGATCTTGATGCGCGACGAAATCGCGTCGCGGTACTTCATCGGCGGGCTCATGATGTTGTAGAGAATCCCGTCGACGCGGTAGCGGACCCGGAGCTCCTTCTCGTAGGGCTCGATGTGGATGTCGCTCGCCCCCTTCTGGATCGCCGACATGAGCACGACGTTGACCAGGCGCACGACCGGCGCTTCCTCGCCCTGCTTCGCCAGCGCATCGGCGCTGATCTCCTGGAGCTCCTCGAGAACCTCGACGTCGCCGCCCTCGAGCGTCGCCTGCAGCTCTTCGAGGCCCTTGCTCGCCATCTCGAGCGTGCTGGGGCCGCTCGGCACGATCATCGCGGGCTGGGCGGCCTTGCCGTTCGAGGCGGCGGGTGCGGTCGCGTCGTACTTCTTGATCGCGTCGACGACGGCGGTTTCCGAGGCCACCACGGGCTCGACGTTGTAGCCCGTCATGAACTTGATGTCGTCCATCGCGAAGACGTTGGTCGGATCCGTCATCGCGATCGTCAGCGTCGCGCCGGCGCGGCTGAGCGGGACGATCTGGTACTTGTTGGCGGTGTCCGCCGGAATCAGCTTGATGACGGCGGCATCGATGTCGAACTGGGTGAGGTTGATGGACGGGACGCCGTACTGCTTGCTGAGGAGCGCCGTGATCTCCTCGTCCTTGACGAACCCCAGCTGGACGAGGTTGTAGCCAAGCTTCCCGCCGGTGCCCTTCTGGTGGTTCAGGGCCTGCTGGAGCTGTTCCGCCGTGATGCGCTTCTCCTTCAGCAGGAGCTCGCCGATGCGAACGGGCATTGGTCTTTGAGACTAATCCGAAATGACAAAAAATGTCAACAAAGTGACCTAAAACGTCAGTCGCAGGGCGGCCGCCCACCCTTCGAGCGTCTCGTCTTCGCCCCGAGTGAGCGCGCCGTCGATGTAGACCTTCGCCTTGGGCGCAAGGCTCAGGCCGATGCTCGTCGCCGTCGCCTCAGTGCCCACCGTGTTCGCGCTGTAGCCCCCGCGCACTCCGACACGACGGTTCCACAACCAGACTTCTCCACCCCCGGCCATGTGGCGTGCCGGGCCCAGGATGGTGAACGTCTCGGTGACATCGGCGTCGAACGCGACGGTCCAGGCGCTCAGCACGCCGTGCTGTCCTCCCATCCATGCCGCCCCGACGCGGCCCTGTCTCTCCAGCAGGAACGCCGTGCCGCCTTCGCCGAGCACGGGCTCGCGAAGGTGCCTGAGGCTTCCGCCGACGCGCAGGCCGCCCACCATCGCCATCACGCCCAGGTCGAGGTCGACCTGGAACCCTCCGTCGATCTCGAGATCGTCGGCCTCGTCAAACGCCGAATTCCGCGCGGCGCCGGCCGCCCCCGGGGCGGTCACCACCGTCGCGCCCGTCGCCCGTCCGCCCTGGAGCAGACGCACGGTCGACGCCATGACCAGATGATCGCCAAGGGACTGCCCGAAGGTCGCTCCAAACTGATTGAGGACCAGCGTTCGCAGGCTGACCGCCCCTTCAACTTCTCGGACGGCCGGGACGGTACCAGTAGGGGTCAGAAGTGGCGCTATTTCACTGATACGCAACCGGTAATAGCTCAAACCGAGCGACGGAACCACCAGGGCAAAGCCGTTCACCCCTTGTTCGGCCGCCGGCCCCGTCCCGACGTCGCCGGCCGGGGCCTGGCGGTCGGTGTGTTCCACGGACACACCCAGCAGCGCTCCCGTCGCGATTCCCGCCGGGTTCCACCAGGTCGCCGTCGCATCGTCGGCGACGGCCACAAACGCTCCCGCCATTCCCTGCGCACGGGTACCGACGATTTCGTACATCTGCGCGCCGGCTCGAACCGGCAAGGCAGTCAAAATGAAGAGGGCAAGCAAGGCTCGACCAGCCAGGGGAGTCTGCATGGGAGGCTTATCGGCTCTTCCGCCGCAATTACTCAGTTCCGCAATCCCCAAACCCCAATTCCCCAATTACCCAATTCACCCAATTACCCAATTCGCCTGTGGTACCTTAGCCCTCATAACTATTAGGCCCCCTAAGGTCGCCAGCGCCCGGGACATCGCACGGGAGATCCTGACCGTGGTGCCGCTCGTCATGCGCGCCGTGGCGGCCGAGCTTCGCGCGTCGGGCGAGCTGCCCGCCCCGGCCCATTTCGGGCTCCTGTCGATGCTGAGCGCCCAGCCGCACGCCAGGACGCTCACCGAGCTGGCGGCGCTGCAGGGCGTCAGCCTGCCGACGATGTCCAACTCCATCAGCGCGTTGGTCGATCGGGGCTGGGTGCAGCGGACGGGGGCCGGCGGCGACCGGCGTCAGGTGGTCATCGAGGTCACGCCCACCGGGCGAGCGGCGCTCGACCGGGTCAGCGCGTGCGCCGAACGGCACCTCGCCGAGGTATTGGCACCCGCTCGATGGGCGGTCGCGACGCCTGGTGCACCAGGGCCTCGGACGGCTTCGACAGGTCTTCGGTAGCCAGTCACGGCGGGCCCGGACGGTCGAACCGCCCCCGGCGCGTCGAACCCACGGCCGAGGTTAACCGTATATATCTGAGTTGGATGGGCGGCCTGATTACGATCAACGTCGCTCGGCCGGGTGACAATGACCGAGATGACCAATTCAGCTCAGGACGCTGTCGCGCCGATGAACCTGGCATCCCGGGTCGTGGGTGTCTTCTTCGCGCCCCGGGCGACCTACGCGTCTGTGGCCGCACATCCGCAGGCGCTCGGCGTGCTCGTGCTCGTCACGGCCATCGCAGTCGTCGTCAACGTGATCTTCGCCTCGACGGCCGTGGGCAAGGACGCGCTGCTCGACGTGGCGGTTCGCTCCATGGAATCGTGGGGCATGACGATCAGCGACGAGATGTACCGCATGATGGAAACGCGCGTCAGGGAGGACGCAGTCAGGAACGCGGTCATCGGACAGGTGCTGTTCTACCCGCTGGCGTCCGCGATGGTCGCCGGGCTGCTGCTCGGCGTGTTCACCGCGATCATGGGGGGAAATGCCACCTTCAAGCACGTGTTCGCCGTCGTGGTGCACTCGAGCCTCATCATCGCGCTGTCGCAGATTTTCGTCATGCCCCTGAACTACGCGAAGGGTACGATTTCGGCCGCGGCAAACCTCGGCGTCTTCCTTCCGTTTCTCGACGAAGCGTCGTTTCTCGCCCGGTTTCTGGGGTCGATCGATCTTTTTTTCGTCTGGTGGCTGGTGAACCTGGCCATCGGTCTTGGCGTCCTTTATAAGAGGCGGACTCAACCTGTCGCGACAGGCCTGCTGGCGGCTTACGTCGTGATCGCGCTGGTCGTGGCGTCCGCCCTCACGGCGATCTCAGGAGCGTAAATGACCGGAAAGAACGTGCTCATCACGGCGGGGGTGATCCTCGTCGGCGCGGCGGTGGTTGGGGCGAACCTGTGGTTCCAGCAGGAGCCGGCGTTGACGGTCGCGACCGAGGCGATCCGCAGCAGGGATCTCGAGGCGATCGTGTCGGCGTCGGGCAAGATCCAGCCCAAGCGGCTCGTGAACATCAGCGCCGACACGCCCGGCCGCGTCGTGGACCTGGCCGTCAACGAAGGCGACCGCGTCAAGGTTGGCCAGTTCCTTCTCCAGATCGATCCCCGGTCGCTTCGGACGCGTGTCGACAGCGGCTCGGCCTCGCTCGAGGCCGCCGAGGGGTCGCTCGAGCAACTGCGTCAGTCGGTTGAGACCTCCCGCGTGCAGCTCGACCAGGCGCGGCGGAACCTGGCGCGGCAGCAGGATCTCTGGAAGCAGCAGCTGACGACGAGAGAGTCGCTCGAGAAGTCCGAGAACGAAGTCCGGGCAATGGAGTCGTCGCTCCGGGAGCGCGAGAAGCAGGTGTCGTCGCAGGCGTCGCGAATCGCGCAGGAACGCGCCGGGCTCGAGAGCGCCCGCTACGACCTGAGCAAGGTCCGCATCGAGTCGCCCATCGAGGGGATCGTCACGCGCCGGAACATCCAGGAGGGCGAGACGGCGGTGATCGGCACGATGAACAACGCGGGGACCGTGCTGCTGACCCTCGCCGACATGTCGGTCATTCAGGCGGAGGTCGAAGTCGACGAAACGAACATCCCGAACGTCGTGCTCGGCCAGAAGGCGAAGATCACGATTGACGCGCTGCCGGACAAGACGTTCCACGGTCGTGTCACCGAGATCGGGAACAGCCCCATCCAGGCGACTGGCGCCGCGGCGGGCTCCCGTCAGGCGACCAACTTCAAAGTCGTCGTGGTCGTCGAAGGCGACATCCCCGACGTTCGGCCCGGCTTCACCTGCACGGCCGACATCACGACGGCGACACGGTCCAACGTCACGTCCGTGCCGATCGCGGCGGTGGCCGTGCGCGAGCTGGTGTACGACGCCAACGGCCAGGTGATCAAGGAGCCGACCACCGACAAGCGCCGCCGGGCGGTGGAACCCGTCGCCTCCGCGTCCGAACTGAAGCCCGGCGAGACCCGCAAGGAAGTCGAAGGCGTCTTCGTCGTCCGCGAGGGCAAGGCGGTCTTCCTGCCGATCGAAATGGGCATTGCCGGCGACCAGTACTTCGAGGTCGTCTCGGGCCTCAAGCCCGGCGACGAAGTCATTACGGGGCCGTACAACTCGGTGCGCGGCATGGCCGACGGCGACGACGTCAAGGTCGAGAACACCACGGCCAGAGGCAGGTAGGCCGGGCGCGCCCGACAGGGCGGGCAGGCCATCCACAGTGCTCAACGTCAACAAGATTCTCGAATCGGCGTCGATTGCGCTCCAGGCCATCTGGGGCTCGAAGCTGCGATCGCTCATGACGGTCCTCGGCAACATCGTGGCCGTCACGTCGATCATCGCCGTGGTGTCCCTCATCCAGGGCCTCAACGCATCGGTCCAGGACGCCATCCTGAACCAGGCCGGCGCGGACTCGTTCGAGGTCCAGCAGTTCCCCGTCGTCTTCAGCGACGAGGAATTCGACAAGGTCCGCTACAACCCGCGGATCACGATGGCCGACGCGCAGGCGATCAAGCGTTACAGCCCGCTCGTCTCGGCGGTGATGATCGAGTCGCGGGGCAACGGCCAGGTCGTGTACCGCGACAAGACCATCGACAGCGTGGGCATCCGCGGCGTCACGTCGGATTTCGGCACCTTCTCGACGTTCAACGCCGAACGGGGGCGGCTGATGAGCCCGATCGAAGTGGACCGATCGCGGCCCGTCGCGGTCGTCGGCTGGGACGTCGCCGATCGTCTCTTCGGCGGCGTGGATCCGCTCGAGAAGGTGATCCAGATCGAGGGCATTCACTTCAGGATTGTGGGCGTCAGCGCCAAGCGGGGGTCGTTCCTCGGCCAGTCGCAGGATGCCTTCGCGGTCATCCCGCTCGGGCAGTTCCAGCAGATCTTCGGATCGCGGCGGCAACTGTCACTGACGGTCAAGCCGCGCGACATTTCGCTCATCCAGCCGGCGATGGACGATGCCACGGTGGCGCTGCGCATTGCGAGACGGCTCAAGCCAAAGCAGGTCGACAACTTCGGGATGTTCACGTCCGACACGTTCCTGGACCTCTACAACCAGGCGACGAGCGGCATCTTCGCGGTGCTCGTTGGCGTCGTGGCGCTGTCGCTGGTGGTGGGCGGCATCGTCATCATGAACATCATGCTCATGGTGGTCACCGAGCGGACACGCGAGATCGGGCTCAGAAAAGCGCTGGGCGCCAGGCGCGCCGACATCATGGCGCAGATGCTGACCGAGTCGGTCGTCCTGTCGGTCTTTGGCGGGGTTATCGGCACGACGCTCGGCGCGTCCATTGCCACGGCGATCTCGTCGTTGACGCCGGTGCCGGCCTCGGTCGAGCTCTGGTCGGTCGCGCTCGGCATCGGCATCACCGCGCTTGTCGGCCTGTTCTTCGGCCTCTATCCGGCGGCTCGCGCCGCGCGCCTCGATCCCATCGAAGCGCTGAGGAAGGAGTAGGCGGCCATGGCGATCCGTGTCGGCCTGCTCAAGGAAGTCGTCGCGATGGCGTTCGACACGGTGCGCACCAACAAGATGCGCTCTGGACTGACCGTCCTCGGCGTCGTCATCGGCATCACGTCGATTGTGGGCATGACGGCGATGATCCGGGGCTTCGACGAGTCGCTGCGCGATTCGATCAGGGCGATCGGACCGAACCTGATCATGATCCAGCGAGCCGGGCCGATGAGCTTCGCCAACGGCGTCGAGTTCGCGGCGATCTTGCGGCGGCCGAACCTGACGGTGTCCGACGCCCGCGCGATCGAAAAACTGGCCCCGTCGATCAGGCTCGTGGACGTGCAGCTCGGCGCGCCCGGGCTGGCGCCGCCCACCCAGGAGCGCGTCTTCTACCGGGATCAGCGCACGCGGGCGATTATCGTTTTTGGCACGACCGAGAACTTCGCGGAGGGCACGCAGCTCGGCCTGGCCGCGGGCCGGTTCTTCACGGGCGCCGAAGTCCAACACCGACGGAACGTTGTCGTGCTGGGCCAGACGCCGTTCAAAGCGCTGTTCGAGACCTCCGGCACGGACCCGGTCGGCAAGATGGTGCGCGTCGGCGCCGAGCGTTACACGGTGATCGGCGTATTCGACCCGAGACCCGGAGTCGGCGGCTTCAACGCGGGCCAGGACGACTTCGTCGTCATCCCTTACCCGGTCTACCAGCGGCAGTTCGGCCTGCGCGGCGTCAGCGTGGGTCGAGGGGCCGCCAGGAGCACGTTCGTGCCGATTCAGATCGCCAGCCTCGCGCGCGAGGGCGTCAGCACGGAGGCCGCCATCGAGGAAGTGCGGCGGGTGATGCGGAGCCGGCACGGCCTGAAGCTGGATGAACCCGACGACTTCGACATCGCGACGCAGGATGCCATTCTGCAGCTCTGGGATCAGATCAGCCAGGCGACGTTTCTCGCGCTCATTGTGATCTCGTCGATCGCGCTCATGGTCGGCGGCATCGGCGTGATGGCGATCATGTCGATCTCGGTGACGGAACGGACGAGAGAGATCGGCGTTCGCAAGGCCCTCGGCGCCAGGCGCGCGGAGATCCTGTTCCAGTTCCTGATGGAGGCCGCCTTCCTCACGTCGCTCGGCGGCCTGCTGGGCATCCTTTTCGGCAGCGCCCTCGGCTACGCCGTGCACCTCATCTCGGGATTCCCCATCTCGCTGCCCTGGTGGTCGTTTGCGCTCGGGCTGGGCTTCTCCGCGTCGGTCGGCATCTTCTTCGGCATGTACCCCGCGGTCAAGGCGTCGCGCCTGGATCCCATCGAGGCGCTCAGGTACGAATGAGAACTTAGGATTGAGGGATCGGGGGATTGGGGGATTGGGGATCGGGGATGCCTGGACCAGCCACTCAAGGTCTCCACCGGATGCCAGTTCGCTGGTTCGAAGAACCACGAGCCAGTGCCGGACTCGTCAGCCTCGTCGACAGCGACGCCAGACGATCTGGGGTTTCTCGCGCTCGCCGGCAATAACTGCACTCGCAGAGCTGTCTGACACCGCAGTTCCACAACGAACAAAGCTTCCCCGATGGTCAGTCCCACAGTCCCCCAGTCGCCCAGTCTCCCACTCCAGCCCCCAGTCCCCCGATTCATGGGATCGATTGGCGGTCTTGCGGCCGCGTAGCGCCGCGAATATGATGCGCTGATCCGAGGGGGTATCCGGCCATGAAGGTCTACGACGCCGCCGCCATCAGGAACGCCGCGCTCGTCGGGCACACCGCTTCCGGGAAGACGCAGCTCATCTCCGCCATCCTCGCCGATGCCGGGATGATCAACCGCTTCGGCAAGGTCGACGACGGCACGACGGTGACGGACTTCGACGAAGAAGAGATCGCCCGCAAACACACGCTCTCGGCCAGCCTCGCCTACGCCGAGTGGAACAAGCACAAGATCAACCTCATCGACACGCCGGGGATCGGCAACTTCCTGAGCGATGCGCGCGCCGCGCTGCAGGTGGCCGACGCGGCGCTGGTCGCGGTGGATGCCGTGGCCGGCGTCATGGTCCAGACCGAGAAGGTGTGGGCGGCAGCCGCCGAACTTGAGCTGCCGCGGCTCGTGGTGCTCAACCGCATGGACCGCGACCGCGCCAGCCTGGACCGGTCGCTCAAGTCGCTCCGCGAGACGTGCCATCGAAGCGTCGTGCCCGATTCAGCTGCCAATCGGCGAAGAAAAGGGCTTCGCGGGTGTGGTGGACCTCGTGTCGCGAAAAGCGTTCACCTATCAGACCGACGCGAGCGGGCGTTTCGCCGAAGGGCCGGTCCCCGCCTCGCTCACCGCGGCCGTCGAAGCGGCGCGCGAGGCGCTCATCGAGATGGTCGCCGAAGCCGACGAACGCCTGATGGAGAGGTTCTTCGAGGCCGGCACGTTGACCGATGAGGAGCTTCTCGCCGGGCTCAGGGCCGCCACGGCCGCCGCGAAACTGTTTCCGCTCGTCTGCACATCCGGGCTGCTGAACATCGGCCCCGCGCAGCTGCTGGATGCCGTCGTGGCCTATCTGCCGTCCCCGGCCGACCGTCCATACAAGGGCGTGGATCGCAGCGGCCAGGAGATCCTCCGCCGGGCTGACGAAAAGGGGCCGGCAGCGGCGTTCGTCTGGAAGACCATCGCCGACCCCTTCGCCGGCCGCATCACGATGTTCCGCGTGGTGTCCGGCACGCTCAAGTCGGACTCCACCGTGCACAACAAGACAAAGGACGCGCCGGAGCGCCTGGGGCACCTCGAGCTGCTCCAGGGCAAGACGGCCACCCCGATCTCAGAGATCAGGGCGGGCGATTTGGGGGCCGTCGCCAAGCTCAAGGACACGCAAACCAACGACACCCTCGGCGACAAGTCCGATCCCATCGTGTTTCCGCCGCTGACGTTCCCGGAGCCCGTGCTCGCGTACGCCATCGAGCCGAAGACCCGTGGCGACGAAGACAAGATCAGCACGTCGATGCATCGCCTCGAAGAAGAGGACCCCTCGATTCACTACAGCCGCGATCCGCAGACCAAGGAACTGCTCCTGGCCGGGCAGGGCCAGGTGCACATCGAGGTGACGGTCGCCAAGCTGAAGCGACGGTTCGGGGTGGACGTCAACCTCAAGCCGCCGAGGATTCCGTATCGCGAGACGATCAAGGCGGCGACCGAGGCCCACGGCCGGCACAAGAAGCAGACCGGCGGGCACGGCCAGTTCGGCGACTGCAAGATCAAGGTGGAGCCGCTGGCACGAGGGAGCGACTTCGAGTTCGTGGACGATATCTTCGGCGGGTCCATCCCCCGTCAGTTCGTGCCGGCGGTCGAGAAGGGGATCCAGGATGCGCGTACCAGAGGGTACCTGGCGGGGTATCCCATGGTGGATTTCCGCGTCACCGTCTTCGACGGGTCGTACCACGACGTGGACTCGAACGAGCTGTCCTTCAAGCTCGCCGGATCCCTCGCGTTCAAGGACGCGATGACACGCGCGCGCCCGACGATTCTCGAGCCCGTGATGAATGTGGAGGTCTATGCGCCATCGGACTACGCGGGTGACCTCATGGGCGATCTCAACGGCCGCAGGGGCCGCATTGGCGGCATGGACACCCGGGGCGCGACCACCGTCATCAAGGCCCACGTGCCGATGTCCGAGATGCTCACCTACGAGCAGCACCTGACGTCCGCCACCGGCGGGCGGGGCTCGTACCACATGGAGTACTCGCACTACGACGAGGTCCCCTCGCATCTGCAGACGAAGATCATTGCGGCCGCAAAGGCCGAACGCGCGGGCGTGGAAACAGAAGAGGTCTGATCCTCCGATCAGATCCGTCGACGATCTCGTGCTTCTGTAATCTGCCGCCCGCCGCGATCGGCGAGCGCACGATTGCAGTTGTCGTTACTGGTTCACGATCCTGTGTGGCGAGTACCGTCGAGCTCCATCGCTGCAACGATGGGTGAACGCAGGTAATTCACTGGAAACACTCGCGGCTTCGCCCTGGGCCTGAATCGTGCACTACAAGCCCATCGGTGATGTCCCACTTACAACTCGGGCCCTCGGTCGTGCGCCGGCGTGCGATCAATCTTGTCCTCGCACTGACCGTCCTGGCAGCGCCGACGCCGCTCTTCGCGCAGCTGGTGGTCAACCCCGCGACCGCGGAGTTCGAGGCATCGAGCAGCCATTCGCAGACCGCCAACGGCGTGCCGATTGTCGACCACTACGAGCTCGAGTTCTTCCTCGTGGGCGCGGCGCAGCCGTTCCAGGTGCAGCCGTTCGGCAAGCCCACGCCCCAGGCAAACGGCCTCATCGTCGTGGTGCTTTCGTCGATCCTGACGGCGTTTCCGTCTCCGGGCATCCCGTACGAGGCGACCGTCGCCGCCGTCGGCCCTGGCGGCACCGCCCGTTCGACTCGATCGAACACGTTCCAGTTCTCGGCGCCGTGCTCGTTTACCGTGGCGCCGACCTCGCGCACGCTGACGGCCGCCGCAGGATCATCGACCACCGGCGTCACCGCCGGAGGCGGGTGCGGGTGGACGGCCACCAGCAACGCCGCATGGCTCACGATCAGCAGCGGCGCCAGCGGTTCCGGCAACGGCACGGTCAGCTTCAACGCGACCGCCAACACCTCGACCTCGCAGCGCACCGGCACGCTGACGGTTGCCGGCCAGCCCGTCACCGTCATCCAGACCGGCGCCGCCTCCTGCACGTTCGGCGTCTCCCCGACCTCGCGGACGCTGAGCTCGGCGGCCGGGTCGTCGACGACGGATGTCACCGCGGCCCAAGGCTGCACGTGGTCCGCGACGAGCACCGCCGGGTGGCTCACCATCAGCAACGGCGCCAGCGGCAACGGCAATGGAACCGTCTCCTTCAACGCGACCGCCAACACCTCGACCTCGCAGCGCGTCGGCACGCTGACCGTCGCCGGACAGACCGTGACGGTGACCCAGAGCGGCATGAGCTGCACGTTCGGCGTCTCGCCGACCTCGCGCACGCTGACGTCGGCGGCCGGGTCGTCGACCACGGATGTCACCGCGGCCCAGGGGTGCACGTGGTCCGCCAGCAGCAACGCCGGGTGGCTCACCATCAGCAACGGCGCCAGCGGCAACGGCAATGGAACCGTCTCCTTCAACGCGACCGCCAACACCTCGACCTCGCAGCGCACCGGCACGCTGACGGTTGCCGGCCAGCCCGTCACCGTCATCCAGACCGGCGCCGCCTCCTGCACGTTCGGCGTCTCCCCGACCTCGCGGACGCTGAGCTCGGCGGCCGGGTCGTCGACGACGGATGTCACGGCGGCCCAGGGCTGCACGTGGTCCGCGACGAGCACCGCCGGGTGGCTCACCATCAGCAACGGCGCCAGCGGCAACGGCAACGGGACCGTCACCTTCAACGCCACCGCCAACACCTCAACCTCGCAGCGAACCGGCACGCTGACGGTCGCCGGTCAGCCCGTCACCGTCATCCAGACCGGCGTCTCCTCCTCCTCCTGCACATTCGGCCTTTCGCCGACAGCGAGGAGCATGGGTGCTGCGGGTGGCAGCTCCAACACGCTGGTCATCGTCACGAGCGGCAGCAACTGTAGCTGGGCCGCCACGAGCAATGCGCCCTGGCTCACAATCACCAGCGGCGCCAGCGGAACCGTGGGCGCCACGGTCACCTTCAACGTCGCGGCGAACACAGCGACCACGCAGCGCGTCGGCACGCTGACCGTCGCCGGCCAGACCCTGACGGTCACCCAGAGCGGGGTGGCGTGCAACTTCAGCGTGTCCCCGACCTCGCGTACGCTGACCTCGGCGGCCGGGTCGTCGACCACCGCCGTGACCGTGGCGGGCGGATGCACGTGGAACGCGACCAGCAGTGCCTCGTGGCTCACCATCGCCAGCGGCGCCAGCGGCAATGGCAATGGCACCGTGACGTTCAACGCCACGGCCAATACGTCGACTTCGCAGCGCATTGGGACGCTGACCGTCGCGGGGCAACTGGTGACCGTGACCCAGAGCAGCAGTTCCTCGTGCACGTTCGCCATCTCGCCGACCACGCGGGCCATCGCCGCGGGGGGTGGCAGCTCCAATACGTTGGTCATCATCACCGGCGGCACCAACTGCAGCTGGACGGCCAACAGCAATGTGCCTTGGATCACAATCACCAGCGGCGCCACCGGAACCGTGGGCGCCACGGTCACGTTCGACGTCGCGCTCCACACCGAGTCAACCGAGCGCGTCGGCACGCTGACCGTCGCCGGCCAAACGCTCACGGTCACGCAACGCGCGCTGCCGGCGCCGGCGAACCTGCGGTTCTTGAGATGACGACTTGGAGCGGACCTCGTCCAGAGGCGCTAACACATCTGTAACTGTCACCGGGGAGCAGTTGCGGCGGGCCGTCAACAACGAACCGCCCCGGCTGTGAACTGTGCACTCTGGCGTGACTCATCCGAATGCGGTGCACGGCGCCTGAACGTTCAGAACGGCAGGAAAATCCGCACGTTTCGCCCCAGCTGAACTGGCACGCATAGTGATGAGTCGCGTTGCGTGACCGGTATAATCTCGCGCAGCCCAGTGGCGAGAGCTGATCGCGTCCCGACGACGGTATCTGGGTCGAGGCCCGCGGGCCTGGTTCGGCGGTGCGTCGCACTGCTGTTCCTGGTGGGCCTCGCGTATCCAGGGCAGTCGTGGGCGCAGGTCACCGATCCCACAACGGCTGAGTTTGAGGCTTCGTCCGACCACTGGGCCACCAGCAACGGCACCCCGATCGTCGATCACTACGAGCTGGAGTTCTTCCTCGTGGGCGCGGCGCAGCCCTTCCAGGTCGAGCCGTTTGGCAAGCCCACCCCTCAGTCCAACGACATCATCACCATCGTCCTTTCGTCCGTTCTGTCGGCACTTCCGGCGCCGGCTATCGTTTACGAGTCGGCGGTCGCGGCCGTCGGACCTGGCGGCAGGGCGCGCTCGGCGCGCTCGAACACATTTCGGTTCACCAGCGGAACGCCGTGCAGCTACGGCGTGTCGCCGACCTCCCGGACGCTGAACTATCCGGCCGGTTCCTCGACAACGACGGTCACAGCGGCCGGCGGATGCAGTTGGAGCGCCACCAGCAACGCGGGCTGGCTCAGTATCAGCGGAGGCTCCAACGGGTCCGGCAACGGCACCGTGACGTTCAGCGCTACGGCCAATAGCGCAACGAGCGAACGCACCGGCACCCTCACGGTCGCGGGCCAGATGGTCACGGTGACCCAGAGCGGCGCCCCCGCCGGGTGCACGTACAGCGTCTCGCCGACGTGGCGGATGCTCGCCGCCACCGGGGAAACGTCCGACGACTACGGTCACCGCCGGATCGGAGCTGTAACTGGTCGGCCACCAGCAACGCGGGCTGGCTCAGTATCAGCGGAGGGTCCAGCGGGTCCGGCAACGGCACCGTGACGTTCAGCGCCAGCGCCAATAGCGCAACGAGCGAACGCACCGGCACCCTCACGGTCGCGGGCCAGACGGTCACGGTGACCCAGGACGGCGGCGCCCCCGGCTCGTGCACTTACAGCGTCTCGCCGACCTCCCGGTCGCTGGATTCCTGGCCCGGTTCGTCGACGACTACGGTCACGACAGGCGGCGGATGCGGATGGACGGCCACCAGCAACGCGTCCTGGCTCACGATCAGCGGAGGCTCCAACGGGACCGGCAGCGGCACCGTGACGTTCGGCGTTACCGCCAACACCGCACCGGGCGACCGCACCGGCACCCTCACGGTGGCGGGCCAGACGGTCACGGTGATCCAGGACGGCGGCGCCCCCGGCTCGTGCACTTACGGCGTGTCACCGACTGCGCGGTCGCTGGATTCCTGGGCCGTTTCGTCGACGACTACGGTCACGACAGGCGGCGGATGCGGATGGACGGCCACCAGCAACGACTCCTGGCTCACGATCAGCGGAGGCTCCAACGGGAGCGGCAGCGGCACCGTGACGTTCAGCGTCACCGCCAACACCGCACCGGGCGACCGCACCGGCACCCTCACGGTCGCGGGCCGGACGGTCACGGTGACCCAGGACGGCGGCGCGCCCGCCTCGTGCACGTACAGCGTCTCGCCGGCGTCGCGGACCCTCGCCGCTACCGGCGAAACCTTCACGACCACGGTCACCACCGGATCGAACTGCAGCTGGACGACGGCGAGCAACGTCTCATGGCTGACAAACAGCGGTGGCTCGAATGGGACAGGAAACGGGACCGTCACCTTCGCGGCGTCGCGCAACTCGGGCTCCGTCGAGCGTGTGGGGACGTTGACGATCGGCGGGCGCACGCTGACTGTCACACAGCCGCCCCTGCCACCGCCGCCGCCCTCCAACCTGCGGTTGGGGCCGACGATCCAATAGAGAAGTTCGAAGCGGAGACCTGAAAAAGGACGCTGACCCGGCGCGAGCCGCGGTCTACTCGAGGTACACGGCGGTTCCGCTGATGCTGACCATCAGCATGCCGCCGTGCGGGCCCACGGTTTCGTAGTCGATATCGACACCCACGACCGCGTTGGCGCCGAGATCGGCCGCGGCCTGGCTGATCTCTGACAGCGCGATCTGCCTGGCCTTCTTGAGCTCACCCTCGTACGCCGCCGACCGCCCGCCGACGATGTCGCGGATCCCGGCGAAGAAATCCTTGAAGATGTTGGCGCCCAGGATGGCCTCGCCGGTCACGAGCCCGAGGTACTTCGTGATGCGCTTGCCCTCGATCGATGGCGTCGTCGTGATCGTGATTCCACCAGACATCAACGTCCTCCAGAAACGGCGAAGCCCCGCGCGATCTCTGAGACCGGCGGGGCTCCTACGAATTCACGATTCCGAATTCCCAGTTCCGAATTCTGCCTAGCTGCCCTTGGCCCCTTGCTTTTTCGGCCGCTGCTTGGCCGCACCGGCGCCCTTGCCGGCGCCGCGCTTCGGGGCTTTCTCGCCCGGAGCGGAGTCCTCGTCCTTCTTGCCGCGGAGCCGGTCGGCCGCCGCGCGAAGCCGCCCGCCAACGCCTTTCGGCTTCGGCGTGTTCTCGGCTTTCGCGGCCTCCGCTTCGGCCCTGGCCTTGGGGTTGAACTCGCTGCCGACCAGTTCCACCTGAGCGATCTCGGCCGCGTCACCGCGGCGGAAGCCGAGCCGCAGCAGGCGGGTATAGCCGCCGGCACGGCTGGCGAACCGGGGCGCCAGCGTGTCGAACAGCTTGGTCACGACCTCCCGGTCCTGCAGGTCCTGCATGACCAGGCGCCGGGCGTTGAGCGTCTTGATGGGCTGCCCGTCTGCCACCCCTCGCTTGGCCACCGTGATGAGCCGCTCCACGAATGGACGGAGCTCCTTGGCCCGGGGCACGGTGGTCGTCAGGTGCTCGTGACGAAGCAGGGCCGTCGCCTGGTTCCGAAGCATCGCGATGCGATGCTCGGTGACCCGGCCCAGTTTGCGGTGTGCTACTCGGTGTCTCATGGCTTCAAAGGTCGGGTGGGTCGGGTGAGTCTGGTGAGTCTGGAGCGTCGGGTGGGCACCGGTACGACTGCCCTGCCTGACCTACCTGACCTGCCTGACCTACCCGACCTGCCTGACGGCTCTCCTTATTCCTGACCCGCGCCGGCGTCGACACGCATGCCGAGGCTCAGACCCATCGTGTGCAGGATTTCCTTGATCTCGTTCAGGCTCTTGCGCCCGAAGTTCTTCGTCTTGAGCATCTCGGCTTCGGTCTTGGCGACGAGCTCACGAATGGTTCGGATGTTCGCGTTCTTCAGGCAGTTGTACGAGCGCACCGACAACTCCAGCTCCTCGACCGACTTGTCCAGGTTCTCGTTGCCGAGACCCGAACGCGGCTGGTCGCCGCCGGCGTCGGCCTGCGCCTCGGCCCCTTCCTCGAGGTTGATGAAGATGTGCAGGTGGTCGCGGATCAGTTTGGCCGACAACGAGACGGCGTCCCGGGCGCTGATCGATCCGTTGGTCCACACGTCCACCGTCAGCTTGTCGTAGTCGGTCGTCTGGCCCAGGCGCGCCGCCTCGACGAGATAGTTGACCTTCTTGATCGGCGAGTGCACCGAGTCGATCGGGATCCAGCCGATGCCGAGGTCCTCGTCGAAGTTCTTGTCCGCGGCCACGTAGCCGCGGCCGCGCTTCATGCGCATCTCCATGTGGAGCTTGCCGTGCTCGGCGACCGTCGCGATGTGGGCGTCCGGCTCCAGGATCTCGACATCGGAGTCGACCTGAATGTCCTTGGCCCGCACTTCGCCGGCCTTGTCCACCCTGAGCGTGAGGGTCTTGGTGGCGTCGCTGTGCAGCTTGAAGGGAATCTGCTTCAAGTTGAGGATGATGTCGGTCGCATCCTCCACGACGCCTGGAATGGGCGAGAACTCGTGCTGGACCCCGTCGATTTTCACGGCCGTGATCGCCGCGCCTTCGATCGACGACAGCAGGACCCGTCGCATGGCGTTGCCGATGGTGGTGCCGAAGCCCCTCTCAAAGGGCTGTGCGTAGAACCGACCGAAGCGGTCCGTCAGAGTTTCGCGCTCGAACTCCAGCCGCTTGGGCCGCTGAAAACCTTTCCAGAGCATTCGTGTGTCCTTTCAGCCAACGGGCCCGCAGTCGGGCCTCCAGACCTGCATGGATGAACCGCCGACCTCCCGCCGCAGGTCTGCAAGGCTGCGGGCCGGCGGCTGCTTACTTCGAGTAGAGCTCGACGATCAGCTGTTCCTGCACGGGCAGGTTGATCTGCTCGCGTGTCGGCAGCGAGACAATCCGTCCGGCGATCGACGCGGAGTCGAACGAGAGCCACGCAGGAATGCCGCGGCCCTTGACCTCTTCCATCGCGTGCTCGAGGGTCGGGTTCTTCTGGCTCCTCGCCAGGACCGTGACGACGTCGCCCGCCTTGACCGAGTAGGACGGGATGTCGACCTTCTTGCCGTTGATGAGGAAGTGCCCGTGGCGCACGAGCTGTCGCGCCTGCGGCCTCGACGTCGACAGACCCAGCCGGTACACCACGTTGTCCAGGCGACGTTCGAGCAGCTGGAGCAGCGTCTCGCCCGTGATGCCGCGCGTCCGCTCGGCGGCCTCGAAGTACCGGCGGAACTGGTCTTCGAGCACGCCGTAGATGCGCTTGACCTTCTGCTTCTCGCGGAGCTGGAGACCGTACCCGGCGAGCTTCGCCTTGCGGAGCTTCCCGTGCTGTCCTGGCGGGAAATTCCGCTTCTCGATGGCGCACTTCTCCGTGTAGCAGCGCTCTCCCTTGAGGAAGAGCTTCATCGCCTCGCGGCGGCAGAGCCGGCAGACCGGCCCGATATACCGTGCCATTACACTCGTCTCCTCTTCGGCGGCCGGCACCCATTGTGCGGAATCGGCGTCACGTCCCGGATGGACTTCACTTCGAGGCCCACCGTCTGGAGCGCGCGGATCGCCGACTCGCGGCCCGATCCCGGACCCTTGACGCGGACCTCGAGCGACCGCATTCCGACGGTTTTCGCGACGTTGCCGGCGGCCAGCGCCGCCTGGGTCGCCGCGAACGGCGTGCCCTTTCGCGAGCCCTTGAACCCGATGCCGCCGGCGCTCGACCACGCCACCACGTTGCCTTCGGTGTCGGTGATCGTCACCGTCGTGTTGTTGAACGACGCGTGAATGTGCGCGAGCCCATGGTGGACGATGCGCTTTTCGCCGCGCTTCTTGAACGCCTTCTTCCGTTTCCCGGCCGGGCCTTCCTTCTTTTCAGGTGTGGCGCCTTCGGGTGCTGCGTCAGTCTTGGCCATAAATCAGCAATCAGCAGTCAGCAATTAGCAATTCCTAGATGGTTTTCTTCTTTGCAATAGCGCCCTTGCGCGGCCCCTTGCGGGTCCGAGCGTTGGTCCGGGTCCGCTGGCCGTGCACCGGCAGCGAGCGGCGGTGCCGCATGCCCCGGTAACAACCGATCTCCATGAGCCGCTTGATGTTCATGGACACCTCCTTGCGGAGGTCGCCTTCGACACGTCCCTGCTCTTCGATCACGCGGCTGATCTTGCGGACGTCGTCTTCCGACAGGTCCTTCACGCGGATGTCCGCGCTGACGCCCGCATCCTTGAGGATGCCGACCGAGCGCACGCGCCCGATGCCGAAGATGTAGGTGAGCCCGATCTCGACGCGCTTGGTGCGCGGCAGATCCACGCCAGCGATTCGTGCCATCGTCTTATCCCTGCCTCTGCTTGTGCTTCTGATTCGAACAGATCACCCGCACGACACCACGACGGCGGACGATCTTGCACTTGTCGCAAATCCGTTTGACCGACGCTCGAACCTTCATAGTTTCTCCACGATCCGCCCGCGGCCCACGTCCACCGGCGACAACTCCACGCGCACCCGGTCGCCGACGATCAGCCGGACGAAGTTCCTGTCCATCCGGTCCGCGATGTGCGCGGTCACCTGAGCGCCCTCGTCGAGCCGGATGCGATACAGCCCGCTCGGCAACTGCGCGATCACGACCCCGACCAGTGCAGCCAATCCCGTCCGCCCGTCTACCGGGCCGGCACCGGCACTTCCCTGGCCGTCAGAATCCACGGCTCGCCCGCCGTCACCGCCACCGTGTGCTCGAAGTGCGCCGACAGGCTCCTGTCCTTCGTGACGGCCGTCCAGCCGTCCGAGAGCACCTTCACCGCCGGCTTCCCTGCGTTCACCATCGGCTCGATGGCGAGCACCATGCCCTCCGCCAGCCGCGGCCCCCGCCCCGGTTCGCCATAGTTGGGCACCTGCGGCTCCTCGTGCATCTGCTGGCCGATGCCGTGCCCGACAAACTCCCGAACCACCGAGAACCCCGCAGCCTCCACGTGCCGCTGCACCGCGTGGCCGATGTCCGAGACCCGGCCACCCGGCCGGACCTGCGCGATCGCCTTGAACAGCGACTCTTCGGTCACCCGCAGCAGCCGGGCCGCCTCCTCGGAGACACGACCCACCGGCAACGTGATCGCGCTGTCGCCGTAGTACCCGTCGAGCGAGGCGCCGACATCGATCGAGATGACGTCGCCTTCCTCCAGAATCCGGCGCGCCGAGGGGATCCCGTGGATCACCTCGTCGTTGATCGACGCGCAAATCGTGGCGGGATATCCGAGATACCCCTTGAACGCCGGGATCGCGCCCGCCGCCCGGATGCGCTGTTCGGCCAGCGCATCGAGATCTTCCGTGCTCACGCCCGGCGCCACCTTCGTCGAGAGCGCCGTCAGCACGTCGCCCACCAGGCGCCCCGCCTCGCGCATCCGCGCGAGCTCGGCGGCCGACCGGCAGACAATCACCGCAGTGCTCCTCCGACCGCGCCGCGGGTTCGCTCCAGGGCACCCGCGACCGCAGCCTCGAGGGCCGCAGCAACCCGGTCCGGGGCCTGCGCACCGTCGATCGTGCAGAACGTCGGGCGGGCGCTGTAGAACTCCACGAGCGGCTTCGTCTTCCGCTTGTAGACCTCCAGCCGCTCCAGCACCACCGCCTGGTTGTCGTCCGCGCGCTGCACGAGCCGGCCGCCGCACTTGCCGCAGGCCTGGACGCCAGGCGCCGCGTTCGTGCCGCACGCGTCGCACACGAGCCGCGATCCCAGCCTGCGGACCAACTCGGCCTCAGCCACCACGATGTCCACGACGACCAGCGGCGCACGGCCGCTCATGATGCCGTCGAGCGCGATGGCCTGGGCCACCGTGCGCGGAAACCCGTCGAGAATGAAGCCGTTGCGCGGCGTCAGCCCGGGCCAGCCGTTCTTCCACGATGCCGACCATGACCTCGTCGCTCACCAGCTCGCCGCGGTCCATGATGGCCTTGGCGCGGCGCCCGATCTCGGTGCCCGCGTGCACGGCCTCCCGCAGGATGTCGCCCGTGGACACCTTGGGGATGCTGTGCGCGCGCGCGAAGCGTTCCGCCTGAGTGCCTTTGCCGGCGCCGGGCGCGCCCAGCATGATCAGGTTGAGCGCCATACCGCTCCCGGCGCTAGCCACGCCGGCCCCTGATGCGCGTCTTCTTCATGAAGCCGTCGTAGTGCCGCATGATCAGCTGGCTCTCGACCTGCTGCACCGTGTCCATGGCCACGCCGATCACGATGAGGAGCGACGTGCCCCCGAAGTAGAAGGGCACGCCCATGCCTTGCGTGATGAACCGGGGCAGGGCCGCGTCGAGCGTCTCGCCGATGAACGGGATGGGCGCCACCTTGAACCCGCCCAGCAGGAACTCCGGCAGGATCGCCAGGCACGCCAGGTACACGGCGCCCGCCAGCGTGATGCGCGACAGGATCGTGTCGATGTACTCCGCCGTCCGCTTGCCCGGCCGGATGCCCGGAATGAACCCGCCGTACTTCCGCATGTTCTCCGCCACGTCATCGGGGTTGAAGATGATCGCGGTGTAGAAGTACGCGAAGAAGATGATCAGGCTCACATACAGCAGGTTGTAGAGCGGCATCCCGAATGCCAGCTGATCCACGATGCGCGTCGCCCATTCGCCCGGGAACGCCGCCGCGATCGTCGCCGGGAACGCCAGGAGCGACGAAGCGAAGATGACCGGGATGACGCCGCCCGTGTTGACCTTGAGCGGGATGTGGGTGCTCGAGCCGCCGTACATGCCGGCGGCCGACGACGCGCTTGGCGTACTGCACGGTGACGCGCCGGTGCCCGCGCTCCACGAAGATGATGGCGCCAATCACGAGCACCATCATGATCAGCAGGAACAGGACCTGGATGAGCCCGAGCTGGCCGGTGCGCATCTGCTCGATCGTCAGCAGCACCGCCGACGGCAGCCCGACGACGATGCCGGCGTAGATGATGAGCGACATCCCGTTGCCGATGCCGCGCTCGGTGATCTGTTCGCCGAGCCACATCACGAAGCACGTGCCCGTCGTGAGCGTCAGCACGGTCATCAGGCGGAACGACAGCCCGGGCTCGTAGACCAGCGGCATGCCCGCCGGCAATCTGCGTCTGCCGTTCGAGGAAGATCGCGATGCCGAGCGACTGGACGACGGCGAGCACGATCGTGCCGTAGCGCGTGTACTGGGTAATCTTGCGCCGGCCGAGCTCGCCTTCCTTCGACAGCCGCTCCAGGTACGGCCAGACGACGGTCAAGCAGCTGCAGGATGATCGACGCGCTGATGTAGGGCATGATGCCCAGCGCGAAGATCGTCATCTGCGACAGGTTCTGCCCGGAGAACATGTCGTAGAGCCCGAACATCGTGTTCTGCCGCCTGCCGCGCCAGTTCCTGCAGCGCGGCCGAGTTCACACCCGGCGTCGGGATGTGCGACCCGAGGCGATACACGCCCAGCATGGCCAGCGTGAAGAGCACGCGGTTGCGCAGGTCAGAAACGGCGAAGATGTTCTTGAGGCTGTTCTCCATAGCCTACTTCCCGGATGCGATCAGCCTCCGTCGGTGCCGCCTGCCGCCGCGATCTTCTCCGCCGCCTTGCCGCTGAACTTGTGCGCCCGCACCGTCAGCGCCTTGCGCGACATCGCCGCGGGCGAGCACCTTGACCGGCGCCTTGCCGCGCGCCAGCACGCCGTGCTCGCGCAGCAGCTCCGGCGTCACGACCGTACCGGCGCCGAGCTTCCGACGAGCACGCCCAGCGTGTCGAGGTTGACGACCTCGTACTCGACGCGGAACGGATTGTGGAACCCGCGCTTCGGGCACGCGCCGGTGCAGCGGCATCTGGCCGCCCTCGAACCCGCGCTTGAACTTGAAGCCCGACCGCGATTTCGCGCCCTTGTGGCCGCGCCCCGCGGTCTTGCCGTTGCCGGATCCCTGGCCGCGGCCGATCCGCTTCTTGACGTGCTTGGCGCCCTTGGGCGGCCGGAGGTTGTTGAGACTCATAAGCTTTGCTCGAAGATCAACTATTCGACCGTGACCAGGTGTCGCACCTTGTGGATCATGCCGCGGACAGCCGGGCGTGTCCTTGAGCTCCACCGTGTGACGAATGCGTCGCAGCCCGAGGCTGCGGACGACCACTTCCTGGTTGTCCTTGAACCCGATCGGGCTCTTGACGAGCGTGACCTTGACGGTGCCGCCGCTCTTCGAATCCGTGCGCTGATTGGCCATGGCTGTGATCCTGCCTACGCGCTCTTGCGCGTCAGCTCCGAGAGCTCCTTGCCGCGCATCCGGGCAATGAACGCCGGATCCTTCAGCGCGTCGAGGCCGGCGACGGTCGCGCGCACGACGTTGTGCGGGTTCGCCGATCCGAGCGACTTCGTCATGATGTTGGTGATCCCGGCCGCCTCGACGACCGCGCGCACGGCGCCGCCGGCGATGATGCCCGTGCCGTCCGGCGCCGGCTTCAGGAGCACGCTGCCCGCGCCGAAGTTCCCGAGAATCGCGTGCGGGATCGTCGTGCCCGGCCAGCGGCACGCGGATCAGGTTCTTCTTCGCCGCTTCGATGCCCTTCTTGATGGCCGACGGCACTTCCTTGGCCTTGCCGATGCCGAAGCCCACGACGCCGTGGCCGTCGCCGACGACGACCAGCGCGCTGAAGCTCAGGTTCTTGCCGCCCTTGACGACCTTCGTGACGCGGTTGATCGACGACCACGTTGTCCTTGATGTCGAGCTGGCTCGGGTCGATTCGCTCGCGAGTTACGCATGCTCAGAACTCCAGGCCCGCTTTGCGGGCCGCGTCGGCGACGGCGCGAATGCGCCCGTGATACAGGAAACCGCTGCGGTCGAACACGACGCGCTTGATGCCCTTTTCGATCGACCGCTCCGCGATCACCTTGCCGATCGCCTCGGCGCCCTTCAGGTTGCCGCCCCGGACGTCCTTGGCGAACGCGCCCTTGAGGCTCGGCTCGACGCTGGATGCCGCCACGAGCGTCTGGCCGCTTCAGGTCGTCGATCACCTGCGCGTAGATGTGCGTCACGCTGCGGAACACGCTCAGGCGCGGCCGCTCGGTCGTGCCCGAAATCCGCTTCCGCTGCCGCAGCTGGATCCGGTGCCGCCGGTCGTCCTTCGTTTTGATCTTCATGATCGTTACTTCGCCCCGGTCTTGCCGGCCTTCTTCTTCAGCACTTCGCCGGTGTAGCGCACGCCCTTCTGCTTGTAGGGATCCGGCTTGCGCAGACGCCGGATGTTGGCGGCCACCTGCCCGACCAGCTGGCGGTCCACACCGGTCACCGTGATGTGCGTCTGCTTCTCGATCGCGATGTCGATGCCCGTCGGGATGTCGAACACCACCGCGTGCGAGTAGCCGAGGGCGAAGATCACCTGCTTGCCCTTGACCTCCGCGCGGTAGCCGACGCCGACGATGTCGAGCTCGCGCTTGAAGCCGTCGGTCACGCCGGCCACGGCGTTGGCGACGAGGCTCCGCGCCAGGCCGTGAAACTTGGCGAGCCCGGGATCCTCGGTGCCGCGCTTGGCGATGCAGCTGGCCGTCGGCGAGCTCGAAGTTGATGCCGCCCGGAAACGCCTGCTTGAGCTTGCCCTTCGGGCCCTGGACCTCGACGGCGCCGTCGAGCACCTTGACGGTGACCCCTTTGGGGATCGCGATGGGTTTCTTGCCAATACGGGACATATGCGTTTACCAGATGTTGCAGAGCACTTCGCCGCCGACGCCGGCCTTGACGGCCTCGCGGCCGGTCATGACGCCGCGCGACGTGGTCAGGATGCTGGTGCCGAGCCCGGCCAGCACTTCCGGCACGTCCTCCCTGCCGAAGTAGACCCGGCGGCCCGGCCGGCTGATGCGCTGCACGCCGGTGATCAGCTTCTCGCCGTGCGGGCCGTACTTCAGGAAGAGCCGCAGCGTCTTGACGGGCAGGGGCGGCGTCTGGCCGTCACCCGCCGGGTCGAGCATCTTGAAGCCCTGAATGTAGCCTTCGTCCTGCAGGATCCGCGCGATGTCGGCCTTGATGCGCGACGCCGGCATGTCGACCCGCGTGTGCTTCGCGGTGACCGCGTTGCGAATCCGCGTGAGCATATCTGCGATTGGATCGGTCATAAATCTCTCAGCGAACCTTGAACCAGCACCTTCACCACCGTGACCCGCGAGCTACCAGGAGCTCTTGGTCACGCCCGTCACGTCGCCCTCGAGCGCGAGCTTGCGAAAGCACAGCCGGCAGAGCGCGAACTTGCGCATGTAGGCCCGCGGCCGGCCGCACAGATGGCAGCGGTTCCTCAGGCGCACCTTGAACTTCGGCGTCTTCTGTTCTTTCGCGATCTTCGCAGTCGTAGCCATAAATTAGCTCTGGCGGAACGGCATGCCGATGAACTGCAGCAGCTTCCGCGCTTCCTGATCCGTCCTGGCCGACGTCACCACCGACACGTTCATGCCGCGCGCCTTGTCGACCTTCATGTAGTCGATCTCCGGGAACAGCAGCTGGTCGCGGAGCCCCAGCGTGTAGTTGCCGCGTCCGTCGAAGCCCTTCGGCGACACGCCCTTGAAGTCGCGGACGCGCGGGAGCGCGATGCTCACCAGGCGATCCAGGAACTCCCACATGCGCTCGCCCCGCAGGGTCACCATCGTGCCGATCGGCTGACCCTTGCGCACCTTGAAGGCCGCGATCGACTTCTTCGACTTGCGCGTGACCGGCTTCTGCCCCGTGATCCGGGCGAGCTCGTCGGCGCCGACGTCCACCAGCTTGGCGTTGGCGGTCGCCTCGCCGAGGCCCATGTTGACCACGACCTTGTGGACCCTGGGCACGGCCATGATGTTCTTGTAGCCGAACTCCTTGGTCAGGGCCGGCACCACTTCCTTCTGATACTTCTCTTTCAAGCGGCTCATTTGTCCACGACCCCTTCGCACTTGCGGCAAATGCGCACCTTGCGGCCGTCGCCGAGCAGCTTGTGGCCGACCCGGGTCTGGGCGCTGCACTCGGGGCACACCAGCTGGACGTTGCTGGCGTGCAGCGACGCCTCGCGCTCGACGATCCCGCCCTTGATATTCCGGCCCGGGTTCGGCTTGGTGTGCCGCTTGATCAGGTTGACGCCTTCGACGATCAGCCGGTTCTTGTCCGGCAGCACCTTCAGCACGCGGCCGCGTTTGCCGCGATCCTTGCCGGTGACCACCAGCACGTTGTCGTTCTTCCGAATCGGCGTAGACAGACTGGACATGACTACCTCAGAGCACTTCGGGCGCGAGCGAGATGATCTTCATGAACCGGCGCTCCCGCAGCTCGCGGGCCACCGGCCCGAAGACGCGCGTGCCGAGGGGCTCGTTCTGATCGTTGATGAGCACGGCGGCGTTCCGGTCGAAGCGGATATAGCTGCCGTCGCGGCGGCGCTGCTCCTTGACCGTGCGCACGATGACCGCCTTCACGACCTGCCCCTTCTTGACGTTCGACTCGGGCGTGGCTTCCTTCACCGACGCGGTGACGATGTCGCCCAGCCGGGCGTAGCGTCCGGTCGAGCCGCCAATCGGGTTGATAACTGCGATCTTGCGCGCGCCAGAGTTGTCGGCGACGTCCAAGATCGAGCGCATCTGGATCATGACTGTTCTCCAACCAGGTCTGGTGGGTCAGGAGAGTCTGGTGGGTCTGGAGGGTCTGGTGGAGTTGCCCACCCGACCTGCCCGACCTGCCTGACCCACCCAACCGGCCTGACCTAAACTTGCGCCGCCTGCCGGACGACCTTCTTGAGCGCCCACCGCTTGCGGCGGGACATGGGCCGTGTCTCCACGATCTCGACCATGTCGCCCGGCTTGGCTTCGTTCTTTTCGTCGTGCACCATGAACGTCGAGGTCCGGCGCTCGGTCTTGCCGTACAGCCCGTGACGCACCTGCCACTCGACGGCAACCACGATGCTCTTCTGCATCTTGTTGCTGACCACGACGCCGACTTTTTCCAGTTTTCCAGCCATGCGATGAAACCTCGAATCGGGTAATCGAGTACTTGGGTGATTGGGTCATCGGTGAATCGGGTAATTGAGTGATTGCACGCACGCTGCACACTGCACGCTTCAAGCGGCAGACGACACGCGGTCATCACCCCACCCCGACACGCCTTCAGTTACCCAATCAATTCCCCAATCACCAGATTGTCCAATTTCCCAATCACCAATTACCCAATTACCCAACCACCCAATTACCCAATTCGCTTCTGTCTCAGAATCGTCTTGATTCTGGCAAGGTCGCGGCGCACCGTCCGCAGCTTGTCCGGCGCGTCGAGCTGGCCCATCGATTTCTGGATGCGCATCCGAAACAACTGGTCCGTCAAATCCCGCTCGCGCGAGCCGAGCTCGTCGGTACCGAGATCGCGGAGCTCCGCGGCCTTCATAGCATCTTCTCCTGGGCAAAGCGGGTCGCGAACTTGGTCAGGATGGGGAGCTTCGCCGCGGCCAGCTTCATGGCCTGCCGGGCTTCGGTCTCGGTGACCCCTTCCATCTCGAACAGCACCCGCCCCGGCTTGATCACGGCGACCCACTGGTCCGGCGCGCCCTTGCCCTTGCCCATGCGCGTCTCCTGCGGCTTCTTGGTGATCGGCTTGTCCGGGTAGATCCGCACCCAGATCTTGCCGCCGCGCTTGATGAACCGGGTCATCGCGACGCGCGCCGCCTCGATCTGTCTGGCCGTCATCCAGCACGGCTCGAGCGCCTTGAGGCCGTAGTCGCCGAACGACACCGCGCCCCCGCGCCACGCCTTGCCGCGCATGCGGCCGCGCTGCTGTTTCCGGAACTTGACCTTCTTCGGCATCAACATAAGTGCGATCCTTACATCTGGTCGTTTGGTCGTTTGGTCATCGGGTCATCGGAGCTGAGACAGCCGCAATGACCAGATGACCAAATGACTAGATGACTAGATGGCCAAATTCATCCGCGTGGCGCCGGCCGACGCGGCGCCCGATCACGTTCCCTGAACTCTTCTTCGCGGCCGCGCTGCGGGACGAGCCGCTCGCCCTTGTACAGCCACACCTTGATGCCAATCTGGCCGTAGGTGGTGCTGGCTTCCGCAAAGCCGTAGTCGATGTCCGCCCTGAGGGTCTGCAGGGGCAGCTGCCCGTGCAAATACCACTCGGACCGCGCAATCTCGGCGCCGTTCAACCGCCCCGACACGCGCACCTTGATGCCGCGGGCGCCGAAGCGAAGCGCCGACTCCACGGCCTTGCGCATCGCCCGGCGGAACGCCACGCGCTTTTCGAGCTGCATGGCCACCGACTCGGAGATGAGCTGCGCGTCGAGCTCCGGCTTCTGGATCTCCTGGATGTTGATGAAGACCTCGCGGTTGGTCCTCTTCTGGATCTCCTGCTTCAGCTTGTCGACCTCTGTCCCTTTGCGTCCGATGATGATGCCCGGACGCGAGGTGTGGATGTCGATCTTCAGCTTGTTCGCCGCACGCTCGGTCTCGATCTTCGAGACGCCCGCGTGTGCGAACCGCTTCTTCAGGGTCGATCTCAAGTTCAGGTCTTCGTGCAGCAACTTGGCGTAATCGCGGTCCGAATACCACCGCGAGCGCCAGGTCTTGTTGAACCCGAGTCGGAACCCAAATGGGTGAACCTTCTGGCCCACATCAACTCCTCGTCCGGCTCAGCGGCCGGACTGAACAACTACTTCTTCGCGCGCGCGGCCGCGGCCTTCGCCTTCGGCGTCTTCTTGGCCGCACCGGCGCGCGGACGACGCTTGGGCGCCTCGCCCTCGGCCCCCGCGGCCACCGGCACCATCTTCGCCGGACGCTCCGACACGTGGACGGTCAGGTGCGCCGTCCGCTTGAGCACGCGGAAGGCCCGGCCCATCGGCGCCGGCCGCACCCGCTTCTGCGACGGCCCCTGGTTCGCGTAGCACGCGGACACGTACAGCTGATCCACGTCGCCGGAGAACCCGTCCTTCTGCTGCGCGTTGGCAATCGCCGACCGCAGCAGCTTCGCGAGATCGCTCGCCACCGTCTTCTTGGTGAACTTGAGCGTCGCGAGCGCCTGGTTGACGTCCTTCCCGCGGATGAGCGCCAGCACCAGCCCGGCCTTCTGGGCGGAGGTGCGCACGTACTTTGCGGTCGCGTGTGCCTGCACCATGGCTAGCTCCCTGCGCCGGCCGGCTTCGCGCCCGCGGCGGCGGGGGCGCCCGGTGCGGCAGCCACGGTCGCGGCCTTCTCGGCCACCTTGGTCGTGTGGCCCTTGAACACGCGCGTGGGCGCGAACTCGCCCAGCTTGTGCCCCACCATGTTCTCGGTGACGTACACAGGGATGAACTTCTTCCCGTTGTGCACGGCCATCGTGTGCCCCACCATCTCGGGCACCACGGTCGAGCGGCGCGACCAGGTCTTGATGACCTTCTTCTCGGACCCCCGGTTCATCACCTCGACTTTCTCGAGGAGATGCGTGTCGACGAAGGGCCCCTTCTTGAGAGATCGACTCATAGTCCTATTTCTGCCTTCGCTGGACGATGAACTTGTCCGTCGTCTTGCGGTTGCGCGTCTTGTAGCCCTTGGTCGGCAGGCCCCATGGCGAGACCGGGTGCCGGCCGCCCGACGTCTTGCCTTCGCCGCCGCCGAGCGGGTGATCGACCGGGTTCATCGCAACGCCGCGCACGTGCGGGCGCTGTCCCAACCAGCGGCTCCGGCCCGCCTTGCCGATCGAGACGTTCTCGTGATCGAGATTGCCGACCTGTCCGATGGTGGCGTAGCACTCGATGAAGATCTTGCGAATCTCGCCCGAGGGCATCTTGACCGACGCGTAGTCGCCTTCCTTGGCCACGAGCTGCACCGACGAGCCCGCGCTGCGCGCAATCTGCCCGCCCTTGCCGGGCTTGAGCTCCACGTTGTGGAGCTGCGTGCCCAGCGGGATGTTCTTGAGCGGCAAGGCATTCCCCGGCAGGATGTCGACGTTCTCGCCGGCCACGATCGCGTCGCCGACCTTCAGCCCGTCCGGCTGCAGGATGTACCGCTTCTCGCCGTCGGCGTAGGTCACGAGCGCAATGCGCGAGGACCGGTTCGGGTCGTACTCGATCGTCGATACCTTCGCCGCAATGTCCCGCTTGTCGCGCCGGAAGTCGATGATGCGGTACATCCGCTTGTGGCCGCCGCCCCGCCACCACGAGGTGAGCTCCCCGCGGTTGTTGCGCCCGCCGCTGCTCTTGAGCGGCTCGACGAGCGGCTTGTGCGGCTCGGAGGTCGTGATGTCGTCGAAGGTCTGAACGGTCTTGAACCGCTGGCCCGGCGACGTGGGATTGAACTTGCGTATGGGCATGGGACTACGCCCCCTCCAGGAATTCCGGAATCTTCTGGCCTTCGCGCAGCGTCACGTACACCTTCTTCCAGTCCGGCCGCTGGCCGGCGAAGCGTCCCTGCCGCTTGATCTTTCCGTGCACGATGCCCGTCCGCACCGTCTCGACCTTCGAGCCGAGCAGCTTCTCGACGGCCTGCTTGATCTGCACCTTGTTGGCGTCGACCGCCACCTGGAACACCAGCGTCCTGCCGTCTTCGCGCTGGAGCGAGGTCTTCTCGGTGATGAGCGGCCGCCGGATGACGTCGGTGAGCTTCATGATGCCAGCGCCTCCTGCAGTCGCTCGATCGCGCCTCTGGTCGCCACCACCCGGTCGGCATTGGCGACGTCGCGGGCGGTGACCCGGCCGCTCGGCACGAGCGCCACGCCGGGGATATTCCGCAGCGACCGGGCGAGGTTTTCGTCCGCCGCGAGGTCGATCAGCACCGCCTTGCCCGACACGCCGAGGGTCTTGAGCAGCGCCACGGCGGCCTTGGTCTTGATCTCGCTCGCGGCGAGCACGTCGACGACGACCAACTGACCGTCCTTGACCTTCTGCGCCAGCGCGGCGCGAAGGGCGCCACGCTCCACCTTCTTCGGCAGCGTGTACTCGTAGCTGCGGGGTTGCGGTCCGAACACCGTGCCGCCCTTGCGCCAGAGCGGGTTCCGGATTTCGCCGACGCGCGCGCGGCCAGTGCCCTTCTGCCGCCACGGCTTCTTGCCGCTGCCGCTGACGTTGGCGCGGTTCTTCGTCTTGTGCGTGCCCTGCCGCGCCGCCGCGTTCTCGCGGACGACCGATTCCCAGATGAGATCGGCGTTGACCCGTCCGCCAAACACGTCGTCGCTCAGCGTGAGCGCGCCGACCTTTTCGTTCTTCTGATTCACGACATCGAGTTCCATGGCTATTTCTTGGCCTTCTTCGGCTTCTCGACCTGCGCGACCTTGACGCGCTTGGCCTTCAGCGCCTTGCGCACGACGACGTAGCTGTCAGGTGCGCCCGGAATGCCGCCTTCGACGATGAGCAGATGGTTGTCCGCATCCACCCGCAGCACCTTCAGGTTGTGCGTCGTCACGCCTTTTCCGCCCATCCGGCCCGCCGCGCGCATGCCCTTCACGACGCGCGAGGGAAACGACGATGCGCCAATCGAACCAGGCGCACGGTGGAACATCGAGCCGTGGGTCGCCGCACCGCCCGCGAAGTGGTGGCGCTTCATGACGCCCTGAAAGCCCTTGCCGCGGCCGGTGCCGAGGACGTCGACCCGTTCGCCGTCGGCGAAGATCGACACGAGCACCTGCTCGCCGGCCTTCGGGGTCTCTCCGCCCGCCTGCAGCCTGACCTCGCGGCGCACCCGCGTCGGCGGCACGTTGGCCTTTTTGTAGTGCCCGGCGATCGGCTTGCCGACCTTGGCCGGGCGCTCCTCGACGAGCCCCAGCTGCACGGCCTCGTAGCCGTCGGTCTGTGCCGTCTTCGCCTGCACGACGACGCAAGGCCCCGCCTTGATGACGGTGGCCGGATGGACCGTCCCATCCGCGTCGAAGATCTGCGTCATGCCGACTTTTCTACCGATGATGCCTGTAAGCATTCTGTCGTCCGTACTGGCTAAGGGCTCAGGGCTTAAGGCTTAGGCCGTCAGACTCGAAGCCTGAGCCATGAGCCATGAGCCTTGAGCCGTTACTTGTGTTCCTTCCCGAACGCCTTGATTTCCACGTCCACGCCCGCCGGGAGGTCGAGCTTCATCAGCGCGTCCACCGTCTGGGGCGTCGGCTCGAAGATGTCGATGAGGCGCTTGTGCGTCCGGATCTCGAACTGCTCGCGCGACTTCTTGTCGACGTGCGGCGAACGGAGCACGGTCCACTTGTTCTTCGCCGTCGGCAACGGAATCGGGCCCGCGAGCCGCGCGCCGGTGCGCTTGGCCGTCTCGACGATCTCGCTCGTCGACTGGTCGAGCACCCGGTAGTCGTACGCCTTGAGGCGGATTCTGATCTTGTCGCTGAACGCGGTTGCCATATGTGATCCTGTCGGCTTAGGCCTTAAGGCTTAAGCCCTGAGCCCTTACTTCCCCTGTGCCCGAGCGACCACTTCCTCGCTCACGTTGTTCGGCGCCTGCTCGTAGCGATCGAAGTGCATCGAATACGTGGCCCGGCCCTGTGTCCGCGAGCGGAGGTCGGTCGCGTACCCGAACATCTCCGACAGCGGCACACGCGCCTGGATGATCTGCGTGCCGCCGCGATCCTCCTGAGACTGAATCTGCCCGCGGCGGCTCGACAGGTTGCCCATCACGTCGCCCATGTGCTCCTTGGGAACCACGACTTCGACGCGCATCACCGGCTCGAGGAGCACCGGCCTGGCTTTCTTCGCCGCGTCCTGGAACGCCATCGAGCCCGCAATCTTGAACGCCATCTCCGAGCTGTCCACGTCGTGGTACGAACCGTCGTACAGCTCGATCCGGACGTCGTCGATCGGGTAGCCAGCAAGCACGCCGCGCGTGAGGGCTTCCTTGATGCCTTCGTCGATCGGCTTGATGAACTCCTTCGGAATCGATCCGCCGGTGGTCTCGTTCTCGAAGATGTAGCCGCTGCCGGGCTCGCCTGGAAAGAGATGGATCTTGACAGTGGCCGTACTGTCCACGACCGCCCGTCTGTTTGGCGTACTTCATCTCGCCATCGGCTGGCCGTGTGAGCGTTTCCTTGTAGGCCACCTGGGGCTTGCCGACCGTGGCCTCGACGTTGAACTCGCGCTTCAGCCGGTCGACGATGATCTCGAGATGGAGCTCGCCCATGCCGGCGATGATGACCTGACCGGTCTGCTGGTCGGTCTGCACGCGGAAGGTCGGATCCTCCGCCATCAGCTTCTGGAGGCCATGGCCGAGCTTCTCCTGGTCGGCCTTGGTCTTCGGCTCGATGGCGAGCGAGATGACCGGTTTCGGGAAGTCCATCGACTCGAGCACGATCGGGTGCTTCTCGTCGCACAGCGTGTCGCCGGTCGAGACGCTCTTGAGGCCGACGGCCGCTGCGATATCGCCGGCGTAGACTTCCTTGATCTCTTCGCGCTTGTTGGCGTGCATCTTCAGCAGGCGGCCGATGCGCTCGCTGCGCTGCTTGGTCGAGTTGAAGACGGTCGAACCCGACGTGAGCACGCCGGAGTACACGCGGAAAAAGGTCAGCTGACCGACAAACGGGTCGGTCATGATCTTGAAACCGAGTGCCGCGAACGGCGCGTCGTCGGCCGCGGGCCGCTCGATGATCGCCTTCTCCTTGCTGTCCGGGTCGAGGCCCTTGATGGCCGGGACCTCGATCGGCGACGGCAGGTAGTCCACGACGGCATCGAGCAGCGGCTGCACGCCCTTGTTCTTGAAGGCGGATCCGCAGATGACCGGCACGAAGGCCGTTTCCTTGTCGCCGTGCACGGAGCTGTTGACACGCTTCCTGAGTGCGCCCTTGATCTCGTCTTCCGAGATCTCCTGGCCATTCAGGTACTTCTCGAGCAGCGTATCGTCGGCTTCGCTGACCTTCTCGAGGAGCTTTTCGCGGTACTGCGCCGCCTCGGCCATCATGTCGGCCGGGATCTCGCCGACGATGTAGTCGGCGCCCATCGTCTCGTCCTTGTAGGTGATGGACTTCATCTTGATGAGGTCCACGACGCCGACGAACTTGTCTTCGGAACCGATCGGGATCTGAATCGCGACCGGGTTTGCTTCGAGCTTGGTGATGATCTGATCGAACGTGCGCCTGAAGTCCGCGCCGATCCGGTCCATCTTGTTGACGAAACAGATGCGGGGCACCCGGTATTTGTCGGCCTGGCGCCAAACGGTTTCCGACTGCGGCTCGACGCCGGCGACCGAGTCGAACACCGCGACGGCGCCGTCGAGCACGCGCAGCGAGCGCTCGACTTCGGCCGTGAAGTCCACGTGGCCTGGCGTGTCGATGATGTTGATGCGGTGATCGCGCCAGAAACAGGTCGTTGCAGCCGACGTGATCGTGATGCCGCGCTCCTGCTCCTGCTCCATCCAGTCCATGACGGCCGTGCCCTCGTGGACTTCGCCGATCTTGTACGTGATCCCGGTGTAGAACAGGACGCGTTCAGTCGTAGTGGTCTTGCCGGCATCGATGTGCGCCATGATGCCGATGTTGCGCGTTTTGCTGAGCGGTGTCTGCCTGGGCACGTGATTACTCGATGGCTGAAAATGCTTGTTCCTGGTTCGCGTTTACCAACGGTAGTGCGCGAACGCCTTGTTCGCTTCGGCCATGCGGTGCGTGTCCTCGCGCTTCTTCACGGCGCCGCCGCGCAGGTTGGCGGCGTCGAGCAGCTCGTTGGCCAGCTTCTCGAACATCGTCTTGCCGTCGCCGCGCGACGTGGCGTAGCCCACGATCCAGCGGATGCTGAGCGACAACCGCCGGTTGGGGTTGACCTCGACCGGCACCTGGTAGTTGGAGCCGCCGACGCGGCGCGACTTCACTTCGAGCGACGGCTTGACGTTGTCGATCGCCTTCTTGAAGACCTTGAGCGGATCGTCGCCGGTCTTCTCCTTGATGATGTCGAAGCTCTTGTAGAGGATGCGCTCCGCGGTGCTCCGCTTGCCGTCGCTCATCACACAGCTGATGAACTTGGTCACGAGCGGGCTGTCGTACAGCGGATCCGCCGGCACTTCGCGCTTGGCAATGACTCGTCGTCTCGGCATATCTGTTTCTCGTGGCTCAGGGCTGACGGCTCAGGGCATGAGCCAGCACGAGCCTCTTGTCCTAAGTCCTGAGCCCTAAGCCTTCTTCGGTCTCTTCGCGCCGTATTTCGAACGTCCCTGCATCCGGCCGGCGACGCCGACGGCGTCGAGCGTGCCGCGCACCACGTGGTAGCGCACACCAGGAAGATCCTTGACGCGGCCGCCGCGGATCAGCACGAGCGAGTGTTCCTGGAGGTTGTGGCCGACGCCCGGAATGTAGGTGGTGACTTCGATGCCGTTGGTCAGGCGCACCCGCGCGACCTTGCGAAGGGCCGAGTTCGGCTTCTTCGGCGTCTGGGTAAAGACGCGGACGCACACGCCGCGCTTCTGCGGGCTGTTCTGCAGCGCCGGGCTCTTCGTCTTGCTGACGATCTTCTTGCGGCCCTGACGAACCAGCTGACTGATAGTCGGCATGCATCAACTCGTCATCGAGTCTTCCAGCCAGCCGGTCACCGGAAATCGGTGATCGGGTGGTCGGACGACGGGACGACCAAACGGCCGCGCACGGGCGCGGACCCGAAAATCGCTTCCAGGCCTAGAAGCCGCGAGGCTTGGCGCCTGAAAACCTGCTTACCCTACGGTCTCGGTGTTGTCGCGCGACGGAAGACGAACGACTTCCTATGCGAGCTCGGTGCTAGATAGGGTGTCCTAGCGCCGACAGAACCTGACGAATATAGCACGGCCTTTCAGCGAACTGCAACCGCGCTCGCTGTACACTACCCGCCTCAGCAGCGCCAGCACCCGCTCGCTGCGCCTCAGTCCGTTCTCTGTTTCACGGTGTTCTCGACGTTCACAACGCTTACAACGTTCACAGGGGAGGCCGGATGATCCTGCGTGTCTTCGTTTTGGCAACCGTGTGGGTGCTCGCGGCAGGCAGCGTGGGGGCACAGCCCCCTGCCGGCCGGGGAGGACGCGGCGAAGGGGCCGCGCCGGGCCCGCCGGAAAACCTGCAGGTTCTCCCGAAAACCTCTACCAGACAGCAGGTTACGGCTGTCATGCAGTCCATCACCCAGGGCCTGGGCGTGGAGTGCCGCCACTGCCATACTGAGGGTGCTGACGGGAGAAACGACTTCGCCTCCGATGCCGTGCCAGCCAAGAACGTTGCCCGGGCCATGATGCGCATGACCGGGGGACTCAACGATAAGCTCGCAGCCGACCTCGGCCGGCCTGCCGCCGATCTCACCCGGATCGAATGCGTCACCTGCCACCGTGGCGTCCCGGTACCGAAGCAGCTGGGCGAGATTCTGGCGTCGACCGCGTACCAGAAGGGCGCGCCGGCCGCGATCGCGCAGTATCGAGAGTTAAAGAACCAGTTCTACGGGGCCCAGGCCTACGACTTCAGCCAGACGGGCCTCGTGGCTGCCGCTCAGCGTGTGTCGCCGGAGAGACCAGACGATGCCCTTGCGTTGCTGCAGCTGAACGTCGAGCTCTTTCCCCAGTACGCCGGAACGTACGTCGCCCTGGCACAGGTCTACGGACGGAAGAAGGACACTGCGGGGCAAATCCGCAGCCTCGAGAAGGCGCTCGAGCTCGACCCGAAGAATGTTCCCGCGCGGCGGCAGCTCGATCAGCTGAAACGCTGACTCGGTCAGGCAGGTCTGGTAGGTCTGGTAGGTCGGGTAGGTCGGGTGGGAGGCGAGGTGTCGACGTCAGTTCGCGCCGGGGTGGGGCCCCGACGCCGGTGAAAAATGCGGACGCTATGACGGCTTCACTGCGCACTCACCTGCTCTTCGTGGGCGGCTCCAGCGATGAACGCCGGACGCGGGCGGATGCGGCCGCGGCGGAACTCCGGCCCGGCGCTGTTGCCGCGCTCGACGCCGCGACGCTGCCCTTCGTGCGGCCGACGCTCGCGCTCCTGCCGGCCAGCGTGCCACGCGTGCTCCGCATCGACGACATCCACCTGGCGTTCCCGAACGAACAACGGGCGGGCACGCGGCTCATCCTCACCCAGTCCACGTACACGATGCAGGCATGGCTGGACGTTCTGGGCGCGGATGATGTGATCGTCGCCACCGGAGATCGTGGCGCGCTGATGCGCGGCGCCGCCGAGGCGTTCGCCCATCGTGGTCCTTGGGCTGCCTTCCAGATCGTGGACATCGAGGGATGGAAGCAAGAACCGTCTGAGTCGATGGCCAACTTTTCTTCACCGGCGCCGGGGCCCCACCCCCGGCGCGAACTGACGCCGACACCTCGCCTCGGATCTCCTGGTCCTCGGCTCGGTGTGGGCCCGCCCGACCTGCCCGACCTGCCCTGCCCGCCCCACCTGCCCTTGCTCGCCACCGCGTTCTGCCAGACAGAGGCGGCCGATCGACTGCGAATGTGTCGCGAGGCGGTCATGGCTGGCACCGGACTCACCGGAGTCGGTGCTCGCACTCGCAAGTGCGTGCCGCGAAATACAAGACCTCGCCGAGGCCCGTCAAGCGATCGACCGAGCCGTCGCGGTGGCGCGCGACTGGGCAGCGGCTCACTACGAGGCCGGGAAATTCTGGCTGGGGTGCGAGGACCTGCCCCGCGCCCGCGACCACTTTCGGCGTGCCGGCGAGTGCATGCCCCGCTTCGCCGCGGCGTTCAGCAACCTGGGAGCGACGCTCGGCGAACTCGGCGAGCCCGAAGCCGCGCTGGCCGCCTTCGAGCAGGCGCTCGCGGCCGATGCCGAGAACCCGACCCTTCTGAGCAACGTGGGCGTGGTCCGCCGGGAACTGGGACAGCTGACGGCCTCGGAAGAGGCGCTGCGGAGGGTCGTTGCGCTCGCTCCCGAGTTTGTCTTCGGGCATTACAACCTCGGGCACACGCTGTTCTTGAGCGGGCGATTCGAGGATTCGCTCGAGGCGTATCTCGAGGGCCAACGTCGGGATCCTGATGGGAACCTGCGCCAGGCCTGCCGCCTGGCCATGGTGCGGTTCGCGGCCGGCGACCTCGACGGCGCGGACCGCGACCTGTGGCGCGCGGCCGATGCGGCGTCCCCCGAGGAGCGGGAGGAACTCCTGCTCGAGGCCTACTCGATCGGCAAGGCTGTTCTGGATGCGGCCCCTGCCCCCGGGCCACGGCAGGGGTTCCTGGACAGGCTGGCTGCCGCTATAATGGCGTGATGCAGGATATCCACGCCCGCCTCGCCGCCAAGCTCGATCAGCGTGTTGATCGTCGTGGGTTCCTTCGCGGCTCCGGCCTCGCGGCGGCCACGGTCGTGGGCATCGCCGCCACGGCCGGGCTCGCGTTCGCACAGGACCCGCAGCAGCCGCCCAAGGATGGCGCTCCTCCTGCCGACAACCCGGACGAAGCCACGAAGGGCAAGCCGGAAGAGGACCCCTTCAAGATCACGAAGATTGACGACGATGGGAAGGCGTACCGCCTGTGCCCGCAGTGCGGCTACAAGATGTACAAGCAGGACCGGACCTGGACCTGCGAGAACTGCGGCTACAGCTACGACGAGTAAGAACCCTACGCTTTGATGAGCGCGCGGCGGACGCGGACGAAGAAGCCCCCGATCGCCGACGGCGCGTGCAGTTCGGGCTCGGCCGGCCGCAGACCTTCGCGGCGTTCGGTCTCGGCAGACCGATCCTCCTGCCACTCGATGTCGTGACCCACAATCTCCGCGTGCTCTCGCACGATGCGCTCGACCCTGCGGTCGCCTTGCGGGAACCAGCGGCAGAACTCGTCGACGGTGACATCGGGATCGACGCCGATGGCATCGGAGTACTGCCGCAGATACGACCGGGCGTAGACGCCCTCCGGCCAGCGGGAGAAGTCGTTGCGCTCCAGTTCCTCGAGGAGCGCGGGCTCCACTTTCATTGCGGCGGCGATGTTGTCGAGCGACACCCCACGCTGGAGCCGTACTCGGCGCAGGTTGGGTCCGAAAGCGTCCCGGGTCATGGTGCCCGCGGGTGGTCGCAAGAACCTTTCCACCCGGCAGTGCGCAATGACGCCGGGGATTGCCGCCCCTTTCCAGGGGCCATATGCGAGATTTCGACCCTCGATTACGTTTTCGAGATCAGGGACGTTGCTGCCGATCAGAACTCCCGCCGGGGCGCCGCCTGCGAGGCCCCCACCCGACCGGCGGCAATGTCCGCCTTGAAGTAGTTCTCGCCCTTCACGCTCGCCCCGGCCAGGCGTCGCAACAGGGCCATCTGGCCCACATGGGTGAGCGCGTCGGCGAGCGGACCCTGGAAGAGCTGCTCGGCCGATGCGCCAAGCGGCAGGTCGGACGCGAAATACGCGTCGAGGCTCGCGAGCGTGGCGAAAAACCGGTGGACTTCCGCGTCCCACTCGAGCGGCATCGATTCCTTCCAGACCTGTGCGCCCTTCGCGGCCGACAGTGCCCACTCGAACAGATCGCCAATGTGCGCGAGGATCTCCGCGGGCGACCTGGTGGTGTCGCCCGCCTTGAAGCCGGCAAAGCCCGGCGGGGCATCGCGCAAGGTCTTGCCCCCGCGATAGGCGATCGTTCCGAGCACGTGGCGCAGCAGCGTCCGTTTGTCGTCCATGGCGGGCTCCAGGCTTCGGGCTTCAGGCTCCAGGGGCTTCAGGCTTACGGCTCAAGGCTCAAGGCTTCAGGGCTCAAGGGCTCAAGGCCCCGGGCGAACACTCAGCAATCAGCAATCAGAATTCAGCACTGTTATCTGGAGCGCCGTGGGGGGCCGCCCCAGCGTGTCCCGCTGCTGCTGCGATGGCGCGAGGGCCTGCCGCCGAACGGGGCGGAGGGCGCGCCTCCGGGCCGCGGCGCACCCGGGCGGCCTGCCTCGGCCGCCCCACGGCGCTCGGCCTTCGCGCGCGACCGCGCGCGCTCCTCGGCTTTCCGCGCGCGGATCGCGGCGATCCGTTCCGCCAGGGGCACCTCGAGCTTGGCGGCCGCACGCGCCTGATAGTCGAAATCCGGAACGGTCACGCGCGGGAGCCGGCGCCCGATGGCACGCTCGATTCCGCGCAGGTCGTTCTCCTCTTCCGGCGCCACGAACGTGAACGCCGTTCCCGTTGCCTCGGCGCGAGCCGTGCGGCCCACCCGGTGGATGTAGCTGTCGGGCTCCGGCGGCACGTCGAAGTTGACGACGTGGCCGAGGGCCGTCACGTCGATGCCTCGCGCCGCAATGTCGGTCGCCACGAGCACGCGGTACTTGCCGCTCTTGAAACCGGCCAGCGCCTCGGTGCGCTGGGCCTGCGACCGGTTGCCGTGAATGCGCTCGGCCTTGAGGCCAGCGGCCACCAGATGCTTGCACAGCCGATCGGCGCGGTGTTTCGTCCGCGTGAAGACGAGGGCATCGTGCATTTCGCGCTGCTGGAGCAGCTTGACCAGAAGCTCCGGCTTCAGGTGCTGCGGCACGGGATACACGGCGTGCGTGATGCCAACGGCGGCCTCGGAACGGCGCTCGATGTTGATCGTCGCCGGGTCCTTCAGCATCTCGCGGGCAAGGTCGGCGATCGGCGGCGGCATGGTGGCGCTGAAGAACAGCGTCTGGCGCTTTCCTGGCAGATGCCGCAGCACGCGACGGATGTCGGGCAGGAAGCCCATGTCGAGCATGCGGTCTGCCTCGTCGAGCACGAGGTACTCGAGGCCCGCGAGCCTGGCATAGGGCAACCGGAAGTGATCGAGCAGCCGGCCGGGCGTCGCGATGATCACGTCCACGCCGCTGCGGAACGCGTGCTCCTGGGGGCCCATGCCCACGCCGCCGAACACGGACGCGGCGTTGAGCGGCGTGTGTACCGCGAGATCGTTCAGGTCCTCGAGGATCTGCGCCGCGAGCTCCCGCGTGGGCGTCAGCACGAGCGCGCGGGTGACGCCCCGCGGCCGGCCCATGAGCTTGTGGAGGATCGGCAGCAGAAACGCTGCGGTCTTGCCGCTCCCGGTCATCGCACAGGCGAGCAGATCGCGCCCGGACATGGCGGGCGGAATGGCATCGGTCTGAATAGGCGTTGGACGGGTGAAGCCGAGGTCCTTGAGACCACGGAGGAGTTCGGGGTGAAGCTGAAGTGCGCTGAAAGGCAGAAAGGCTCCTTGGGAAACGGTCATTATGACAGGCTTCGCGCTTCGAGCGGCTCAAGGCTTAAGGCTTATGGCCTAAGCCGGCTGGCCTCGCCATCGGATCCAGGCGTCACCCTAAGCCCTAAGCCATGAGCCCTAAGCCATGAGCCGTGAGCCATGAGCCTCAGCGAATGAGGAGACTGCAGCAGGTGACGGCGCCTTCGGCTTTGGCCAGCTCGCTGACGTCAATGCTGACGACCGTAAAGCCCCGCTTCTGCAGGATCTCGCGGGTTCGGGGGTAAGCGGCGGCGGCTAGAAGGTTTCTGTCGTCCATCCGCACGACGTTGGCTGCATGGGGTTCGTCCGGGTGGAGCTCGATGCAGTGCAACCGACGGAGCTCCTCGGGCACCCACTGCGGGTTGATGAGCAGCGTGTCGTCGCTGACCGCCGTCGCCGCGGACTTGAGGTGCAGGCAGCCAGCCACGGCGACGGCCGTCACGCGGTAGCCGTGGGGCGTCACCAACCGCCGGACCTGCTCGATGGCGTCGAGATTGGTCCGGGTCGAACAGCCGATGAAAATCGAGCGGCCTGCGACCAGCACATCACCGCCATCCATCGTGCCAGGTGGGGCAACGCGAGATACCGGCCGCAACCCCTCGAGCGCCGCGGCTACGGCGTCCACTTCCGCCAGCCGTGACACCGCGCCCGGGCGCGTGATGATGGCGATCTCGTCGAGCGCGACCGCCGTGTCTTCGATGAAGACCGCATCCGGCATGCCGGGGTCCGACGGCAGCCGCCGCACCTCCCAGCCGCACGCCTCCAGCGCCCGCTCGTACTCGGCATGCTGCGCGCTGGCCAGCCTCACGTCGATCGGCGAGCGCGTCAGATACGTCAGCTCGCAGCTGGCGAAGGCGGGGCTGACGGCACGAGTCAGGGCGATGGGATCGCGAACCATACGGTTCAAGGTTCAGGGTTCAGGGTTCAGGGTGCTGTTCAAGGTTCTCGGTTCAAGGTGCTGGGTTCCACGTCCGCGGTCTGCGAACGCTGAACTAAGCACCGTTGAACCCAGCGCACCGGCACCTGGAACCTGGAACTCGTGAACCTTGAACCTCGAGGGTCAAAGCACACGGATCACATCGGACCTGGTGATGATGAACGTCTTGTCCGTCTTGAAGTCGCGGGCGAGGACCGCCGGGTTTTCCGGCGTGATCATGGTTGACAGCAGATCGATCGGCGTGGAGACGTCCACGAATGGAAAGGCCGGCTGCATGATCGTCTCGACCGGCTCGCGCTTGACGTCGGCGTTGCGGACCAGCTGCGCGTAGAGGTGGGCTTCGTTCAAAGAGCCCACGAGCCGCCGATCGCGCGTGATCGAAATCTGCGAGAAGTCGTGCTCGCTCATCAGCGTCACGGCGTGCTCCACCGGCTCGTTCGATTCGATCGAGCAGAGCTCGCCCGAGACACCCAGAGCCACGAGATCCCGGGCCGTCATCCCGCTCTTCTCGAGGAAACCCTTCTCGCGCATCCACTCGTCGTTGAACATCTTCCCGAGATAGCGCGAGCCGTGGTCATGGAAGATCACCACGATCACGCTGCCCTTGTGGAAGTGCTCCTTCAGCTGCAGCAGCCCGGCCATCGCCGAGCCCGCGGAGTTGCCGGCAAAGATGCCCTCCTCGCGCGCAATGCGCCGCGTCATCAGCGCCGCGTCCTTGTCGGTCACCTTCTCGAAATGGTCGATGACCGAAAAGTCCACGTTCTTCGGCAGGAAGTCCTCGCCGATCCCCTCGGTGATGTAGGGATAGATCTCGTTCTTGTCGAAGATACCGGTCTCCTTGTATTTCTTGAACACGGAGCCGTACGTATCGATGCCCCACACGCGCACCTGCGGGTTCCGCTCCTTCAGGTAGCGGCCGACGCCGGAGATCGTCCCGCCGGTGCCCACGCCGACGACGACGTCCGTCACCCGGCCGCCGGTCTGCTCCCAGATCTCCGGTCCTGTCTGCTCGTAGTGCGCGGCCGAGTTCGACAGGTTGTCGTACTGGTTGGCCTTCCAGGAGTTGGGAACGTCCTTTTCGAGCCGCGACGACACCGAGTAGTACGACCTCGGATCTTCAGGATCGACGTTGGTCGGGCACACGATGACCTCGGCGCCGAAGGCCTTGAGCGCATCGACCTTTTCCTTCGACTGCTTGTCCGTGGTCGTGAAGATGCACTTGTAGCCCTTGACGACGGCGGCGATGGCGAGCCCCATGCCGGTGTTGCCTGAGGTGCCCTCGATGATCGTGCCGCCGGGCTTGAGGCGCCCTGCCCGTTCGGCGTCCTCGATCATGCGGACGGCCATGCGGTCCTTGATCGAGTTACCGGGGTTGAAGGTTTCGATCTTGGCGAGCACTTCGGCATCCATCACGCCGCGCGTGATGGCGTTGATGCGCACGATTGGCGTGCGGCCGATGGCGTCGAGAATGGTGTCGCAGATGGCGTTCACGTCAGCCCTGGCTCCTTGTTCGCGATTTCCCGGGTCGGATGGCAGGAGGATCGACCGGCGTCGGAATCTCGAACCAGATCTCGATCTCGTAGCCGTCCGGGTCGGCCGCGAACACGTACGGTTCGCCGGGGCAGAACTCGCCTGTGGACTTCACGCGGCCGCCCGCAGCGGCCACCGCGCGCGCCGCCCGGCCGACGTCCCTCGGACTCTGAAGACGGAAGCCGAAGTGCGCGATGCCGCCCGACGTGCCGGCCTTGGCCTTCGATCCCTCTTCGAACACGATCACATCGCGCATGCCCGGCGTCTGCAGCTGGACGAAGCCCTTCCCTCGGTACACCTCGACCATCCCGAACACCTTGCGGTAGAAGCGCGACGCGCGGTCGGCGTTCCGGACCGTGGCGGCGACGTGTGTCAGCCCGTAAGTCTTGACCATGCGGAAAGCTCGGATACGCGACCTGCCGGCAGGGGACCGACGCGTTCGGTGAGGCCCGTGGCATGAGCCGCCTGACCAATGATATCCGCCGCCGAGCGTCCCGCCGCGCGCAGATCACGCACGCTCGTATCGCGGTCGGCCTTGCTCAGCTTCTGCGCCGGCGTCTTCATCACCAGGGGATGGTGGAGGAACCGCGGCGGCTCACTGCGGCCCAGGAGCCGGGCGAGCTGGATCTGGCGCCCCGTGGACGCCAGGAGATCGTCGCCGCGGACGACCAGCGTTACGCCCTGGGCGAGGTCGTCCACCGTGACCGCGAACTGATACGTCCAGGATCCGTCGCGATCGCGGGCGAGCAGGTCTCCGCACTGCTCGGACGGTCTCTGCACCTGCGGTCCGTGGCGCAGGTCGACGAAACGCTCCGCCGAGGGGTCGAGCCGTAGGCGAATGCCATGCCCGGGCCGTTCCTCGAGGCCCTTCTCCCGACAGAGGCCCGGATACCACAGCTCCGGGGGCTCACCCGGCGGGTCCGAAAGGACCCGCCCTACGTCTTCCACCTGCGTGCGAGCCTCGCCGCGCGATGTAGGGTGGGTCCTTTCGGACCCGCCGAGCCTCGTGGCGCTGCGCGAGCAGTCACAGGCATACACGAGGCCCGCCGTCCGCAGGCGCGCGAGGGCCTCGTCGTAGACCGCTCCCCGGTCGCTCTGTCGCCCCGGGCACGGTCCGGCGCGGAACGCATCGGTCGAGGGGCTGTCTGGAACGAACCCGAGCCAGTCGAGATCGTCCAGAATCGCCCGCTCGAACTCTGGTCGGCTGCGGCCCCGGTCGTGATCCTCGATCCTGAGGAGCACGCGCCCGCCGGCGGCTCGCGTCACTCCCCACACGTAGATCGCGTTGACGACGTGCCCGAGGTGCAGGAAGCCCGTCGGCGCCGGCGCGAAACGGCTGACGCGCAGGGTCACGGGCGGCGCGACAGCGTCACCTGCAGGCCGTGCTTCAAGCGCAGCGTGACCACAGGCTGCGGAACGACGGGATGGCCCGGCACCGGCGTGAGGCGCCACTGTTGCGCGATCGTGCTGGCCACGATGACCAGCTCCATCCAGGCGAAGGCATCGCCGATGCAGCGGCGCGCGCCGCCGCCAAAGGGCAGGTACGCGAAAGGCGGCAGCGACGCCTTGAACTCCGGTGTCCAGCGGTCGGGATCGAATCGTTCGGGGTCCGGGAACCAGCGAGCGTCCCGGTGGATGACGTACGGGCTCAAGATGAACAGCGATCCGGCCGGGGCCAGGTAGTCGCGGAACCGGTAGTCCTCGATCGCACGGCGACCGATGATCCACGCCGGCGGGTAGAGCCGCATGGCTTCGGTGACCGCCTGCTCGACAAACGTCAGCCGCGGCACGTCGGCAAGCGTCGGCAGGCGTCCGCCGAGCACGTGGTCGATCTCCTCGTGCAGTCTTCGCTCGACGTCCGGCGCCTGGCCGATCAGGTACCAGAGCCACGCCAGGGCATTGGCCGTCGTCTCGTGGCCGGCGAGAAAGATGGTCATGGCCTCGTCGCGCACCTGCTGATCCGACATGCCGGCGCCGCCCGCTTCCTCGTCCTGCGCGAGGAGGAGCATCGAGAGCAGGTCTCCCCGGTCCCCTGGCCGCTGGCGCCGATCGGCGATCATCCCGAAGATGATCGCGTCGAGCTCGGCCCGCGCTGCGCGGCTGCGCCTGAGCGCCGGCAGCGGCAGGCGCTCGAGCAGGTGCGAAAACGGCAGCATCAGCGTCCAGAACGATTCCAGGACGGCGGTGAGCGCGCGCCCGACGTCTTTGGCCTGCGCCTCGACGTCGGCGTCGAAGAGCGTTTTGCCCACGATGGCGAGCGTCAGCCGGTTCATCTCCTGCGCGGCATCGACCGTCTGGCCATCGGACCAGCTGCGGCGGACGCGGTCCGCGTGCGCGGTCATCACATCCGCGTAGGTCGCGATCCGATCGCGGTGGAATGCGGGCTGAATGAGGCGGCGCTGTCGGCGATGGAGGTCGTCTTCCGAGGTGAGGAGCCCCTGCCCGAGGAGCCGCTTCGAGCGTTCGAGGCCCCGGCCTTTGTGGAACGCCCGCTGGTTGGTGACCAGCACGTCCTTGACGTCCGCGGGATCGCTCAGGACGTAGATGCGTTCGCCGCCCATCGCCACGTAAGCGACGTCGCCGTAGGTCCGGGCAAGGGTCGTGAAGAACTGGATGGGGTCGCGCGTCGGCCGATACACCAGCGCTCGCAGGAGCGAGCGCGGCGGCCCTGGTGGCATCGCCGGTATCGGCGAACGCGGCGGCGAAGAGACGGCAGGCGGCACGGAGCTACCCCTGCGGCAATCCACCTGGCGCGCCGCCGCCAGCGGGCTCCGGTCCGGCCACCACGTTCCATGGCCGGACGAACCAGCGCACCACGAGGCCGTTCAGCACGTACGGATCGTCCTCGGCGAACCGCTCGGCCATGCCCTGATTCCTGAACACCAGCAGACCTCCGTCCGGATCCCCGAGCGCGCCCGCCATGACGATCTCCCCGAGCGCATGGAGATCCCGGACGAGACGCAGGTGCTCCTCGCGGTACGGCGTTCGCCGCTCGACGAAGCGATCGACCACCAAATAGAACAATGCAAAGAATTTGGTGATTGGGTAGTTGGGTAATTGGGTAATCGGTGGATTGGGTAATTGGGTCATGGCAGTCCCGTCACTTGGAAGCCACCGCGACGAGCGTGCGGTAGATCATCTCGGTGCCCTGTCGCAGTGACTCGACGCTCACCCTCTCGTCGTTGCCGTGCATGCGCGTGAGATCCTCGGCGTCGATGGGATACGGATAGATCCCGTACACGGGCACGCCGCGGGTTCGCCAGGCGCCGGCGTCGGTTCCTGCCTGGAAGAGATACGGCGTCACCGCGGCGCCGGGAAACTCGACCTTGGCCTCCCGCTCGAGCGCGCGATAGAGCTCGGTGAACTGAGACGAGGGCAACGTCTTCGAGGGACCGGACTGGGGGTTCGCCAGCCGCACCTCGACCTGCGGGTCTGCAATCACGCCCTGCAGTTCGCGGACGACGTCGTGGGGATCCACCCCGGGCAGCAGTCGCAGGTTGATCGTCGCCTCGGCGGAGCCGGGAATCACGTTCCCGCGGAACCCCGCGTTCAGAAACACCGGAGCAAACGTGTTCCGGAGCAGCGCATGGAGCAGCGGATCGACGCTGATCGCGCGGTCCGCTTCGCGCACCCGCGCCGGATTGTTGCCCGTGATGTTCCTGAAGTGCGTGGCCATCGGCGGGTCGCTGGTGAGATGCAGTGTCTCGAAGAAGCCCCGGGTCAGCGGCGACAGCTGCACCTCGGTCTCGTAGGTGGAGAGCCTCGCCATGGCCCGCGAAAGGGCAAAAATCGCGCTGTCCGGCCTGGGCATCGACGAGTGCGTCGAGGTGCCGCGGGCCGTCACGATGGCCGGCACCGACGTCTTGTCGGCGGTCGAGATGCTGACGTACTTCACCCGGCCGTCCTTGCCCTTGATGATCCAGCCGCCTTCGTTCAACGCGAACTCGGCGTCGATCTTCGGCCATTGACTCTCTGCGAGCCACGTCGTGTTGTAGCGGCCGCTCTCCTCGTCGGCTTCAGCCAGGAAGATGACGTCGCGCGAGAGCGGCACCTTGCGCTCCGCCAGCCGCAGGACGGCCTGGGCGAACACCGCGAGGCCGCCCTTGAAGTCCAGCGCCCCCCTGCCGAACACGTAGCCGTCGCGCACCGTGCCCGCAAAGGGGTCGAGCGTCCACTTCTCCCGCTCGACGCCGACCACGTCGGCGTGCGCGGCGAGCAGTACCGGCCGCTTCGACCCGTCGCCGCGCAGGCGCGCGATGAAATGCGCCTTCCCGGCCTCCGGCGTCGGGACGATCTGCACCTCGAAGCCGAGCGCCTCGAACCGGGGCGCGAGAAACGCCGCGACCAGCCCCTCGCGCCCGGGCGGGTTGCTCGTATCGAGACGAATCAGCTCTGAGAGCAGCGCCGCCGTCGGATTCGGCGGCCGGTCGGACGCCTGCGATGCGGCTCCGGGCCTCATCCCAAGGAGGCCGATGGTCATCACGAACACGACGATCCACCGGCTGCGCATCTACTTCGTGGCCGCGCCACCATCGGGCTGACGCCGGTCGACGCCGCCCTCGACCACGTCCGCCGCGGCATCGTAGCGGATGACCTCGGCCGCGCCCTGGACACGGGTCTCCTGCAGTTGATGCCCCATGGCTTCCAGAGAGGCCCGCGTATCCGGCGACATCGTCAACCGCTCGTACGTGATGCGATCGGGCAGCCACTGGTGATGGAACCGGCCGGCATCGACCGCTTCCTGAGCGTTCATGTCGAAGTCCACGGCGTGCACGATGGTCAGCAGCACCGTGTTGATGATCGTTCGTCCGCCGGGGCTGCCCGTCACCATGAACAGCTTGCCATCTCTGGCGACGATGGTGGGCGTCATGCTCGACAGCATCCGTTTTCCTGGCGCCGCGAGGTTGGGCGGGGTTCCAATCAGACCCTCCGCGTTCGTCAATCCGGGACCGGCATTGAAGTCGCCCATCTCGTTGTTCAGCAGAAAACCAGCGCCCGGAACGACAATCCGCGACCCGTACCCGTACTCCAGCGTGTAGGTGAGCGCCACCGCGTTCCTTGCTTCGTCGACGACCGACAGGTGCGTGGTGTCGTCGCCGGATGTCGGCCACGTGAAGCTCGTCGGCGACGAGACGGACGCCCGCGTGGGGCTGATCGTGCGGCGGAGGATGGCCGCGTAGTCCTTCGAGGTGAGCCGCTCGACCGGCATGTCGGCGTTGAAGGCCGGATCGCCCAGGTGCTGGGCGCGGTCCGCAAACGCCCGGCGCATGGACTCCGCGATCGTGTGGATGGTCTTCGCCGAACCAAAGCCGCTGGCCTTGAGGTCGAAGCCCTCGAGGATGTTCAGCGCCTGCACCACCGCGACACCGCCAGAACTGGCGGGCGGCATCCCGAGGATCTCGTATCCGCGATAGGTGCCCCGGAGCGGCGGCCTCTTCAGCGCCGTGTATGCCTTCAGGTCTTCGCGCGTGATGATCCCGCCGTTCTTGCGCATCTCCTGTTCGATCAGGCCGGCCGTCTCTCCCTCGTAGAAGCCGGCCGGACCACGGCTGGCGATGCGGTCGAGCGTTCGCGACAGGTCGGGCTGCTTCAAGACGTCGCCCGGCGCGTACGGCGTTCCGCCCTTGGAGAACTGCGCGAGCGATGCCGGGTACCGCTTCATCTCGTCCAGGATGCCCTCGAGCGACCGCGCGAGGCCAAACGACACCGGAAAGCCGTCGCGCGCGAGGCGGACAGCTGGCTCCACCAGTCGCTTCCAGGGCAGCGTGCCGTGGTCCCGCCAGGCCATGTGCAAGCCGGCGACCGTGCCCGGGACGCCGACTGACAGATGGCTGTTGTGATGGAGTTCGAAGTCGTACTTTCCGTCCCTCAAGAACATCGTGGGCGACGCGCTTGCGGGCGCCGTCTCGCGGAAGTCGTAGGTCACGGCCTCGCCGGATCCGAGACGCAGCACGAGAAATCCGCCGCCGCCGATGTTGCCTGCCGTCGGATGCGTGACCGCCAGCGCGAAGGCCGTCGCGACGGCCGCATCGACGGCGTTGCCGCCCTCACGCAGGACGGCGCCGCCGACCTCCGAGGCGACGGCGTTCTGGGAGACGACCATCGCCTTCCGTGTGCGGACCGGCTCGGCCGCGGAGAAGACGAGCGTCGCGGTCGAGACCGCGACGAGGAGCGCACCGCAAGAAATGGGGTCGGGCAAGGTTTTCGCCAGAACAGCAGCCGAAAACCTTACCCGACCCCATTTTCGCGGCGATTCCATTTTTCCCCGCCTCAGTGTCCGATGGCCGTCCGGATCTTCTGCAGCAGGTCCTGCCGCAGATCTTCCGAACCGGTGAAGATGGCATCCGGCTCCCGGCTGTAGTTCAGCATGTCCGCGTAGATGACGTCGGCTTTGTAGAGATTCAGCCCGCGGCCGGCCAGGTATTGGAGCCGAAGATTGCGATCACGGTTGATCTCCGCGTCGGCCAGCCACGGTGCGAAGTCCGACGCCTGTCCGGCATAGGTCGCGAAAAGGTCCACGGCGGAGTTCATGCCGATCTCGCGAAGCGACTGCGCGACGGGCGCGTACTCCGGCCGCTTGAGCTTCTCCTCGATCGCGTCGAGGTTGATCGTCGTCTCTTCGACCTGACCGAGAAGGACGAGGTCGTAGCCCTGCCCGTTGTACGTGTTGGCGAAGATCATCCCGTTCGGGAACGCATCGAAAAAGGTGCCGATCTCGCTCTTGACCGCCTCGGTGTTGCTCTCGTAAAGCTGCACGAAGAGCGTCACCACGCCGCCGGGGTTGAGGTGAGCCTTGACGAGGTCGAAGAACTCGGTCGAGTAGAGCATCGCCGCGCCCTTGACCCACGGATCCAGCGGATCGGACGTAATGGCGTCGAACTTCTCGTCGGTCGTCTGCAGGAAGTGCCTGGCGTCGTCGATGTGGACGCGGACCTTGGGGTTCCTGACCACGTCGAAGTTGTGCTCGGCGAAGTAGGTCGAGACGACGCGGGGCACGAGCGGCTCGATCTCCGCGATCGTCTGGCTCTCGACCTTGGGATCGATCGACACCGCGCCGGCCGTGACGCCCGCGCCGCAGCCGATCACGAGCACCTTGGCCGGGTTGGCCGGCACGAGGGTCGTCAGGTGGCCCAGCATGCGCTGGAGGCGCATGTCCTGGGGCTCGCTCGACGCCTGGACCTTGCCCGCGTTGTGATAGTTCCGCACACCGTTCTCGCGCTCCGAGACGGCCACCGAGGCGTTCCAGCCCTCGCCAACGTAGATGATGTCGGCCTGCCCCTGCTGAAACACGGCGTAGCGGCCGAACGCGACGAGGATGCCCGGCACCGGGTTGACCGTCAGCGCAAAGAGCGAGGCGATCACAGTCGCCGCCGCGAAGGTCACCGGTGAGACCTTGTCGCGCCACATCAGAGCCAGCCCCGACAACGCCGCCAGGATGATCAGGAGTTGCTGTGCCCGCTGGCTCCCGATCCAGATGACGAGGAGCAGGCTCGCGCCGAGGGATCCGATGATGGCGCCGAGGGTGTTCGCTGCATAGACACCGCCCACCAGCCGGCCGGCGTCCTCGTCTTTCGACGCGACCGACGCCAGGGCCAGCGGAAAGCTCGCGCCCCACAGGATCGCGCCCGGCAGCACGGCATACAGGCAACGCGTCACGTCCAGTTGGAACTGAAACCACGCGTCGGTCGAAATCGACGGATTGATGGGCCAGTACGGCAGCGACTCGGTGAGCACCCACGACGTCCAGGCCATGGCCGCGCACAGGCCCAACTGCACCCACGCCAGCGCGACCCGCGGCCGCTCGAGATTTCTGCCGAGCGCCGACCCCACACTGCTGCCGATGCCGAGACCGAACAGGAAGACCGCGAGGATGAGCGAGAACGTGTAGACGGTCGCGCCCAGCATGAGCGACAGCGTGCGGCTCCACAGCACCTGGCAGGCGAGCGCCGTGAGCCCCGACAGCCCGATGGCCACGTAGACCGCCCAGCGCTCGGGCACGACGATGCCGAGGACCGGCGGCGCGACGCGGCGCATCGGCATCGGCGGGCGCCTCGTACGGGGCGACGCTCGCGATCAGAAGCGCGGCCAAAGCGACGGCGACATTGATCGCGACGGCAACGTAGGTGGCGATGGCCACGTCGTGCACGCGAAGCAGGTAGAAGCCGGCGAGCAGGCTGCCGAGGACTGCCCCCGCGGTGTTGCCCCCGTAGAAGAAGCCGAGCCATGCCACGCCCTGAGGAGAGGTCTCGACCCAGCGCGCCACGGCAGGCAGCGTGGCGCCCATGAGCAGCGTCGGCGGCAGCAGGCAGATCGCCGCGGCCAGCCCGCGCATCAGCATGCCCACCACACCGGTGCCGGCCCACGCCGTGTAGATGCCGCCAACGAGCGGCATCGCAAACAGCACGAGGAGACCGATCATGCCGATGCCGAGCTCGAGCCACGCGTAGACCCGCAGCGGATGCGCGCGCGTCGACAGCACACGCGGGAGCAGCAGGCTGCCGAGGCACATGCCGCCCATGAACGTACCGAGCAGGACGCCGATCGACACAGCCGACGACCCGATGACCAGCTCCAGGAGCTGGAACCACACGACTTCGTATATGAGCGCGGCGCACCCGCTGCCGACAAACAACAGCAGAAGCGCCGGGAGCAGTCGCGGCGACTTCATGATTCTCCTAAGGAAGGTGAAAGACTACGCCTGTTTACCACGAAGGGCCGGAATGCGGAAGCGCCGGCGGCTCATCGGGGAAACGGCGCGATCGCTGGCGGCCGGCCGCCCGGCACGGGCGTCCGCGAGGTGTTCAACACCATGGCCAGCATGGTGTAGTAACCCGAGATTCCGATGATGTCGATCACCCCGTGCTCGCCGAACGCCGCAACCGCGCGAGCGTAGGTCGCATCGCTGACGCTCTTGTTCTGGTGGAGCTCGAGGCAGAACGCATAGAGCGCCGCCTCGTCGTCGGCCATTTTTTCGGGACGACGTCCATCGGCGAGGGCCGCCGTGATGTCCGGGCTGAGCCCGCCCTCGAGCGCGAGACGATGGTGCGCGTCCCATTCGTACGCCTGGGCCCACTGACGCGCGGTGATGAGAATCGCGAACTCGCTCAGCCGGGGCGGCAGCGAGCTCTTGAAGCGGAGATAGTCGCCCATCGCACGGGCACGGCTCATCACTTCGGGGCTGCGGAGAAGCGGCCAGAACGGACCGGACACGTTCGCGTTCCGCGCGGCCGAGAATTCCTTCATCGCCTGCCGCTGCGCGTCGGTCAGCTTTTCTGCGGGGATGGGCGGCATCCGGTCCTGTGCGTCCAGCGGCATGGTGGCTCCGAGCGACAGAGTGATGACGAGGACGGTGGCCGAGACCTGTGAACGCATGTGCATGCCCCTCCAAAACAAAAGGCGACGGTCAACCGACCGTCGCCTCGTGGATCCGTCCGTGAGCGGTACGGCGGACTACTTCAGGTGCTTGCTCACCAGCTTGGTCATCGCGAACATGTTGACCTGGCTCTTGCCGCCGAACACGGCCTTGAGCGCATCGTCCGCGTTGATCATGCGGCGGTTCTTCTTGTCCTGCAGGCCGTTCTTCTTGATGTAGGCCCACAGCTTCTTCGTGACCTCGGTCCGGGGCATCGGCTTGGCGCCGACGACCTCCGCCAGCGTGGCGCTTGGCGTCACGGGCTTCATGAAGGCCGCGTTCGGTTTCCGTGCAGCCTTCTTCTTCACACTCTTCTTGGCCATGCGTTCTCCTCTGAAAGACGCTCAGAGCGTCGAGGGAGAGTACCACGAAAACGCTCTCCGCAGAGTGGATTTCCTCTATGACGCGCCGAGGACGCCCGTGAGACCGCTCTAGGGAAGGGTGCTTCCGACGCGGCGGCCGGCCGCGCAGTCGTCGAGAAGCGTCGCGAAACGACGCGCTCGTGTGACTTCCCTCTTCGCGCTGAGGACCCAGAAACGAACCAGGCGCTGATACCCGGGCGGTTGAGCACGGAAGAATGCCCAGGCGCCCCGGTTCGCCTTGAACGCCCTCAAGAACGCCGCGGGAAACTCGGCGGGCGGGTGCTCGTAGGAGTACGGCGCTTTCCGAGCGACCCGTGCCTCGAACGCCCGGCGTCCAGGCTCGGCCATCTGGCCTAGCGCCGTCAGCTCAGCGACGCGCCGGATGTTGATCTGGCTCCAGTTGCTGACGACCGTTCTCGGCGTAAAGCGTTGAGCGTAGCTCGAGTCGTCCACCCTTCGGCGAACCCCGTCAATCCAGCCGTAACAGAGGGCCTGGTCGACGGCTTCCGGGTAAGTGAGCCCGCCACGTCCGGAGGCTTTCTTGTAGAAGCCGACCCACAACTCGGTGTCTCTCGCATGATGTCGTGCGAGCCAGACCCGGAAGGCTGTGGACGAACGAAAGTGCCTGACCTTCACCAGGGTCGCCGGTGCCGCTTACACGCCCAGGGCAGTGGCGAGCTCGCGGAAGTCGCGCGCCATGAAATCGAATCGCCCGGCCGGCGGCATGGCCGGCTGCCTGGACGATCCGAACTCGAGCGGGCGATGCACGTAGGCCGTCTTGAGCCCCAGCTTCTGGGCGGACTGGAGGTCGCCCTCGTGCGCGGCGACCATCATCACCTCGGCCGGGGGCAGGTCGAAGAACTCACCCGGCATCAGATACGTCTCGGGGTCGGGCTTGTAGTGGCGGACGAGCTCGGTCGACAGGATGCAGTCCCACGGCAGGCCGCCGTGTTTCGCCATGTTGGTCAGGAGCGACAGGTTGCCGTTCGACAACGGGGCAATCACGAAGGCTTTCTTCAGCCGCGAAAGCCCGGCCACGGCGTCCGGCCACGGCTTGAGCCGATGCCAGACGCGGTTGAACTGGTGCTTTTCCTCTTCGGTAAGGGTCGTGATCCCGAACTTGTCGAGCAGGCCGTCCAGGGTCTGACGGTGCAGGACGTCGAGTTTCGTCCACGGGACCTCGCCGCGCCGCACGCGGTTCATGGACGGGCCGTAGCCGCCGCGCCAGGCATCGGCGAATGCGGCCCAGTCGACCTTCAAGCTCTTCGCGCGGCCCAGCCGTTCGCCCTCAGCGATGACCGACGACCGCCAGTCCACGACGGTGCCGAAGGTGTCGAAGACGAGCACCTTGGCCCCGGTTCGCAGGGTGCTCCCCGCCTGCCCGGCGGCCTGAAGCGGCCGATTCAGCAGCGCCGCCGACGCTGCCCCGAGCCCGCCGGCCAACAACGTCCGCCTCGTGATGGATCTCGTCATCGTTTCTTGCCCTTCGTCATGCCAGCCTTGCCAGCCTTGCCAGCCCTGCCTGCCCTTGATGCTTCAAACACTTTCACAAAGTCCTCGACCCGTGTCGCTGCTACCAGGCGCGCCACGGCGGGCAGCTCGAGATCGTCGAGTTTTCGGAATCTCACGCACGACTTGCCCGTGTCGAGCGTCTTCCCAGCGGCCTTGAACGCCGCACGGAACGAGGCCAGCTCCTCCGGATTGACGTACAGCGACATCAGGTACAGGGAGTAGTAGTTCTTCTGAGCAGCGAGGGCTGCATAGCAGAGCGGCTGGGGGTTGGCTGCGCTCGCAAAGCTCTTGCGTGGGACCTGATACGTGATCATGCCCCAGTTCATCGCCTCCTCATACCCCTTGGGCAGGTGCTCGAGCACGAGCTGGCGTACGGCCGCAATGACCGCGCGGCGGTCAGGGGGCAGCTCGCGCAGGTAAGCGGCCACGGTTGGTGCGTTGCTCGAGGCCAATGCCCGCACAGGGTAAACCATTTCGCCGCCAACTCCGTCTACACTTTCACCGTGCGCCAGCTGCGCTTTGCGCTCAGGACGCTGTTCAAGACACCCTTCGTCACGGGCGTGGCGATCGTGTCGCTGGCGCTCGGGCTTGGGGCAAATGCGGCGATCTTCTCGCTCTTCAACCAGATTCTGCTCGAGCCGCTGCCCGTCGAGGCGCCGCGCCAGCTGGTGAACCTGTCAGCGCCTGGCCCCAAGCCCGGCAACACGACCTGCAACCAGTCGGGCGACTGCGAGTCCGTGTTCTCGTACCCGATGTTCCGCGACCTCGAGCGCGAGCAGTCGGTGTTCGACTCGATGGCCGCGCACCGGGTCTTCGGCGCCAACCTCGCCGCGCGCGGACAGACCGAGAACGGCGAAGGCATCATGGTCTCGGGCGGCTACTTTCAGGCGCTGGGCCTGGCGCCCTCGCTCGGACGTCTGCTCGGCCCCGGCGACGATCGAGCGGTCGGCAGCGAGCCGGTGGCGGTCCTGAGCCACGGCTACTGGGAGTCGCGGTACGGTCTCGACCCTGGCGTGCTCGGCCAGGCCGTAACGGTCAACGGACGCCTCCTTACAGTGGTCGGTGTCGCGCCCAGGGGCTTCGAGGGCACGACGATCGGCGTGCGGCCGCTCGTGTTCGTGCCGATCACGCTCCGCGAGCAGCTTCAGCCTGGCACGATCGCCCCGCGGGGCCCGAGCGCCTTCGACGACCGGCGAAGCTACTGGATCTACCTGTTCGCGCGCCTCAAGACCGGTGTGCCCATGGAACAGGCGGCGGCCGCGCTGAACGTCCCTTATCGGGCGATCCTCGCGGAGGTCGAGCTGCCCCTGCAGCGGGGGATGAGCGAGGCGACGCAGGTCCGGTTCCGCGAACGCCGGCTGATGCTCGATGCCGGGGCTCGAGGGCAGAGCACCACGCGCCGCGAGGCGCAGGCTCCGCTCACGCTGCTCTTCGGGGTCACCGCGCTCGTGCTCGTCATCGCCTGCGCGAACATCGCGAACCTGCTGCTCGCCCGTTCCGCGGCCCGCGCCGGCGAAATGGCGATTCGTCTCTCGATCGGCGCCAGCCGCGCGCAGCTCGTTCGACAGCTGCTCACTGAAGCGTGCCTGCTGGCGGCGTTCGGCGGCATTGCCGGCCTGGTCGTCGCGCAGTGGACGCTGAACGGGATCGGCCGACTGCTGCCCGCCGAGGCCGTGCACACGATCGACATGCGTCTGGACCCCAAGGCGATGCTCTTCACCGGAGGGCTCACGCTCGCGACGGGGCTCCTCTTCGGCCTCTTCCCCGCCCTGCACAGCACGAGGCCCGATCTCATCTCGACGCTCAAGAACCAGGCCGGGCAGCCGTCCGGCTCGCGCGCCGCCTCGCGGTTCCGAACGACGCTGGCCACCGCGCAGATTGCGCTTTCCATGGCCCTGCTCGTGTCGGCCGGCTTGTTCGTCAAGAGCCTCTTCAACATCAGCCGCGTCGACCTGGGGCTGAATGCCGAGCATGTCGTCACCTTTACCGTGTCGCCCACGCTGAACGGGTACACGACCGACCGATCGCGCGCCCTGTTCGAGCGCCTCGAAGACGAGTTGGCGGCCCTGCCGGGCACGACCGGCGTCACCGGTGCCATCGTGGCGCTCCTCGCCGGCAACAATTGGGGCAACGACGTACACGTCGAAGGCTTCGAGTCCGGTCCGGACACCGATCGCAACGCCCGGTTCAACGCGGTGGGACCGTCGTACTTCAAGACGCTCGAAGTGCCCGTGCTCGCGGGTCGGGAGTTCACGCGCGCTGACGCGAACGAGTCCGCAAAAGTCGCAATCGTGAACGAGGCGTTCGCGAAGAAGTTCGGGCTGGGCCGGGATGTCGTCGGCAAGCACCTCAGCACGGGTCCCGAACGGTCGCTCGACGTCGAGATCGTCGGCCTCGTCCGGAACGCCAAGTACAGCCAGGTGAAGCAGGAAGTCCCGGCGCTGTTCTTCAGGCCTTACAGGCAGCAGCCAACGCTCGGTGCGCTCACCTTCTACATCCGGACCGGCGTCGACACCAACGGGGTGCTTGCCGCCATCCCCCGGATTGTCGCTGGGCTGGATCCGAACCTTCCGGTCGAAAACCTGCGGACGCTGACTGCCCAGGTGCGCGAGAACGTCTTTCTCGACCGGCTGTTGAGCGTGCTTTCGGCCGCCTTCGCGAGCCTGGCGACGATCCTCGCTGCCGTAGGCCTTTACGGTGTCCTGGCCTACACGGTGGCACAGCGAACGCGCGAGATCGGTCTCAGGATGGCGCTTGGCGCGGCGCCAGGCCGTGTGCGCGCGATGATCCTGCGCCAGGTGGGATTGATGACGCTCGTCGGCGGCGGCATCGGGCTGACGGCGTCGGTCTTGCTCGGCCGCGTGGCGCAGTCGCTGCTCTTCGAGCTGAAGGGATCCGATTGGGCTGTCTTGTCCACTTCGGCTGTCGCGCTGACGCTCGTGGCGCTCGCGGCCGGCTTCGTCCCGGCCCTCCGAGCGTCACGCGTCGAGCCGATGCGGGCACTCAGGTACGAATAGCCTCCGTTCCCCGTTCCCTGTTCCCTGTTCCCTGTTCCCTGTTCTCACTTGATCGGCGAGTAGTCGGTCGCGTCCATGAAGACCGACACGACGCCAGAGACGATGCGGCCGTTGACCTGGGAGTCGGCCGAGACCTTCTGCCATTCGGGGTCGGCCTGGAACGCCGCCCAGTTCTTCTTCGCCGCTTCCCGGCTGGGGTGCGAGATGACGTAGATGAGTGTGTTCTGAGCCAGGGGCGCGTCTTGCGGCACCCAGTAGCCGACATTCGTCATGCCGTGCTTCTGGAAAATGCGGGTCGTGTGGTTGCGGAACCGCGCTTGCAGTTCGCCGAGCTTCCCTTCAGGCGCCGTATAGGTGCGAAGCTCGAAGACCCGGGCGCCCGACTGCGCCTCGACGGTCCGTGTCTGAGCGAGGAACGCGCCGACCGCGAGACCGGCCGCGAATACCATCACTGTCGAAGCGAGAGCTCGTCGTGTCATGCGCCACCCCTTGGCGCTGGATGGTAGCATGCGGCCACCCGACCGGCGGTGACGCGCCTGGAGTGTCAGCCGGCGGCCGGCGTTGGTGGCACCTCGTAGCGGCTCGTGAGGATGCCCATGTGGTGCCGCACGTGGCCCGCCAGGATATAGGCCAGCGCGCACACCGAGACCGGGGTGCGGTTGGCGGTGCCCACACGGTCCCACACGTCCGGCGGAATCGACCGGAACTCCGCCAGGTTCGCCGCACGCAGCGCCGCGAACACGCCGACCAGTTCCCCGAGCGGACGCCGGTCGTATCCCGAGGCGGCGACGTACTCGTTCTCGTCGAAGCCCGGCAACGACGCCTGGTCCCCGCGGCTGATGCAGAACGCCCGGTAGCCGAACACTCGCTCGGCATCGGTCATATGGCCGACGACTTCCCGGATGCTCCACTTGCCGTCGCCGTAGCGGAACGATTCGCGATCACGCGGCACCAGCGAGGCCAGGGCGCGGACCTCCTCGGGCTGGCGCGCGAGGACGGTCAGGATGTCGTCCTCAGGCACGAGGCCGACATAGCTCCTGTAGAACTCGGCGTACTCGTCGTCTCGCGGTCGCCTCACACCCATCTCCTGACCGGCTCCCGATGGCGGAACATTTCTCGGCGCTGTGTGGCCACGAAAGCACGAAGGTGTTTTATCGCAGTGCGAACTTCATCTCGCAGCGGATCCGCACCGCCACCGGCTTGCCGTCCCTCTGGCCGGGCTTGAAGGTCCACTGTTTCATCGCGGCCACTGCCTGCTCGTCGAGGCCGTGCTCGGTGTCGAGGGACTGCATGACGCGGATGTCGCTGACGCTGCCGTCGGCGCGGACGATCGACTGGAGAACGACCGTGCCTTCGATTCGGGCCTTCATCGCGGCTTGCGTGTAATCCGCCTTGACCTGGGTCACGACCACCGGCAGCGTCGTGCCGTTGCCTGGCTCGTAGACCTGGTCGACGCTCTGCGCCCCGGCGTTGGCCGAGACGAGCGCCAGCGCCACGGTGAGGGCCCGAAGTGTCCGTTGAACCTGCATCTTTACCTCCTGACGTACCGGTTGCCGATGGCCTTCAGACGCCGAACGCCTCTGTACGGTCTGTCCGCCTCGCCTATTTGCCGCCCGTCACGTCGAGGAAAGCACCTGTCGTGTAGGACGCCTCGTCCGAGAGCAGCCAGAGAATCGCACGGGCGACCTCGTCTGCCGTGCCGCCCCGCTGCATGGGCACGAAGGCCTTCACCCGATCCACACGAGCGGGTTCTCCGCCGCTGGCGTGGATGTCGGTGTAGATGAAACCCGGGCGCACGGCGTTGACGCGGATCCCCTCGTCGGCCACTTCGCGGGCCAGGCCGATCGTCAGCGTGTCGATCGCCCCTTTCGACGCTGCGTAGTCCACGTACTCTCCAGGCGAGCCGAGCCTCGACGCGCCAGAGGACACGTTCACGATCGCCCCGCCGGCTCCCCCGTGCTTGGTCGACATGCGGCGAACGGCTTCGCGGGCGCACAGGAACGACCCGGTCACGTTGGTCGCGAGCACGCGGGTGAGGCGCGCGGCGTCCATCGTATCCACCCGCATCTGCCTCTCGAGCGTGCCCGCGTTGTTGACGAGCCCGGTGACGCGGCCAAGCGACCGGTCCACCGTGTCGAACATCCGCACGACGTCGGCTTCGACCGCGACATCAGCGCGGATGGCGACGGCCCGGCCACCGCTCGCCTCTATGTCGCGGACCACGGCAGCAGCGGCGGCTTCGTTCCGCACGAAGTTGACGCACACGAAGTAGCCGCGCTGCGCCGCCAGGCGGGCGGTCGCCGCGCCGATGCCACGGCTTCCGCCAGTGATTATCAGGACCTGGTCCATGCGACGAGCTCAGCTCCGTCCTGCGCCGATTGCGGCGACGCCGGCCGCCAACGCACGCCGACGGTCGTCCTCGGGCACGTCCGGCCACCACCGGGGCTCAGCCGGCGCGAGCGGGTGCGGCTGCAGCGCCAGCTGCCACCAGCCGACGTCGAGCCAGGCGTCGAACTTGAACCCGACCCGCTCGTAGACGCCGACCGAGCGGAAGCCGAGACCTTCGTGAAGCCCGACGCTCTTGGGATTCGGGAGCGTGATGCCGGCGTAGGCGTTGACGAGGCCTTGCACGCGCAGCAGCGCAAAGAGGGCCGTGTACAACCCCCGCCCGAGGCCCCGCCGGTGCGCATCCTGATGCAGGTAGACGGACACGTCGGCCGCCCACCGGTACGCGGCGCGCGTCTTGTGCTCGGTCGCGTAGGCATAGCCGAGGAGGCGGCCCGCCTCTTCACAGACCAGCCAGGGGTACTTCTCGAGGGTGGCCTTCATCCGTCGCGCGATCTCGACCTCGTCGGGCGGTTCGGTCTCGAACGAGATCGCGGTGTGCTCGACGTACGGTCGATAGATGGACGCCACCTCGGGAGCGTCAGCGACGGTCGCGACCCTGATGTGCTTCGACACGGTTTAGACGACAGCTCCGAAGAGCGCACCGATGCCGGCTGTCAGCGCCATCGCCAGCGCGCCCCAGAAGGTGACCCGCACCGCAGAGGCCAGGGCGGGGGCGCCGCCGATCCGGGCGGCCAGCCCCCCAAGCCCGGCCAGAAACACGAGCGATGCAGCGGCCACGACCGGGATCACGCGTGCCGCCGGCACCACGGCCGACAACAAGAGCGGCAAGGCGGCGCCGACGGCAAACGACGCCGCCGACGCGAGCGCGGCCTGCACAGGCCGCGCGGCGAGCGGCCCCATGATTCCCAGCTCGTCCCGTGCATGCGCGCCCAGCGCGTCGTGGGCCATCAGCTGATCGGCGACCCGGCGCGCCAGATCAGCGTCGAGCCCGCGCCCGACATAGATTCCGGCGAGCTCGTCGCGTTCGAACTCGACATCGTGTTCGAGCTCATGTCGCTCCCGCGCGAGGTCGGCCCGCTCGGTATCCGCCTGCGAGCTGACCGAGACGTACTCTCCGGTAGCCATCGACATGGCGCCCGCCACCATGCCTGCCATGCCCGCCACGAGCAGGTCGCTCCTGGAGGCCTGGGCGGCCGCGACACCGATGACCAGGCTCGCCGTCGAAATGATCCCGTCGTTGGCCCCGAGCACCGCGGCCCGCAGCCAGGCGATACGCTCCGTCCGGTGCCGCTCGAGATGTGGGCGCATGGCCGGCCTGATCTCTGGGTCCTTACCTTGCGTCCGACAAGGCGAGCCGGAAGTGGTACGACGAGATCGTCATCCGGTTCGTGAAATAGAAGCGGTGCGCGTCGAAGCGCTGCACGCCCGAATCGAGCTCGAACGTCCGGCAGCCCTCCGCCCTCGCCCGCTCGATCAGCCAGTGCAGCAGCGTCTTGCCGTGGCCGTGGGACCGGACGCTGCTGTCGGTGACGAGGTCGTCGACATACAGAGTGCGTCCGCTGACCAGGTTCTCGATGAATCGATAGCCGCCCGCGCCAACCACACGGCCCTCGTCGTCAACGAGCGCCAGATGGAACCCGTCCCGCTGGAGCCGGCGCACCGTGGAGACGAACGCCGACTCCTCGAGATGAGGGCGGAGCTGGTGCATCACCGGAAAGGCGCGAGCGATGTCCTCGTCGGTCTCGGCCAGGCGTACCACACTCACACCTGCTCCTCCGGTCCAGGGAAGCCGACTGCTCGGCTCCGTCCGCTTCCGCGCACCATTGACGCCGGAACTCGCGATCCCCCTTGACAGGATAGCGCAGGATTCCGGCGGCCGCTTTTGATCCTGTTGCGCTGGATGAACTTCACATTAAGATTGCCGTCTCTGCCAACCGCCTGCGCAGAACGGTCGCGCCCGGCGGACCCGAGCGCAGCGGACACAGACTTGAGGAGATGTCGAACTATGGCCACCGAAGGCGTCACCGTAGACAGACGAGGCACAGATTGCCGTTCATTGGAAGGAGGAGGAGTACGTCCACCCCTCCGCCGCGTTCATCGGCCAGGCGAACCTGACGGATCCCGCGGTGGTGGAGCGGTTCAGCGAGAAGAATTTCCCGGAATGCTTCAGGGAATACGCTGACCTGCTGAGCTGGGATCGCTACTGGCACACGACCCTCGACACCAGCGACCCGCCTTTCTGGAAATGGTTCGTGGGCGGAAAGCTCAACGCTGCGTACAACTGCGTGGACCGGCACTTGGCGAAGTACAAGAACAAGGCGGCGCTGATCTTCGTTCCGGAGCTCGAGGAGGAGCCCGACTCACACGGTGACCTATCAGGAGCTCTTCACCCGGGTGAACGAAGTGGCGGCGGTTCTGCGCGACTTCTGCGGGCTGAAGAAGGGCGACCGCGTCACGATTCACATGCCGATGATTCCCGAGCTGCCGATCACGATGCTGGCCTGCGCGCGGCTCGGCGTCATCCACTCGGTCGTGTTCGGCGGATTCAGCGGCGAGGCGGCCGGGCTGCGGGCGGCTGACTCGGGCAGCCGGGTGATGATCTACGCGGACGGCTACTATCGGAACGGAAAGATCATCGACCACAAGCCGAGCGCCGACATCGCGGTGGAGACCGCGGCAAAGGAGGGCCAGACCGTCGACAAGGTCCTCGTGTGGCGCCGCTATCAGGACCGGAACCTCTCGACGAAGCCCATGGTGCAGGGCCGCGACTACTTCATGGACGAGCGTCTTGAAGGACTTCAAGCGCGCGAAAGTCGATCCGGTGTCAATGGATGCCGAAGATCCCCTCTTCCTGATGTACACGAGCGGGACGACGGGCAAGCCGAAGGGGTGTCAGCACCGGACCGGCGGCTACCTGGCCTATGTGACGGGAACCTCGAAGTACTACCAGGACATCCACCCCGAGGATGTCTACTGGTGCATGGCTGATATCGGCTGGATCACGGGCCACTCCTACATCGTCTATGGCCCTCTGGCGCTGGCCGGCGACCAGCGTCATCTACGAGGGCGTGCCGAACTATCCGGATGCAGGACGGCCGTGGCGAATCGCCGAGCAGCTTGACGTCAATATCTTCCACACGTCGCCGACGGCGATCCGCATGCTGCGCAAGGCCGGCCCGGACGAACCGGCAAAGTACAACTACCATTTCAAGCACATGACGACGGTCGGCGAGCCGATCGAACCGGCATCGTCTGGCGCTGGTATCACGAGGTCGTCGGCAAGGGCGAGGCCGTCATCGTCGACACGTGGTGGCAGACCGAGACCGGCGGGTTTCTCTGCACGACGAAGCCCGCCCTCGATCCGATGAAGCCGGGAAGCGCCGGACCGCCGGCGCTCGGCATCTTCCCGATCATCATCGACGAGGATGGCCAGGAGGTCGTGGCCGGTTCGGGCAAAGCGGGAAACATCTGCATTCGGAATCCCTGGCCCGGAATCATGCAGACGATCTGGGGGGACAAGGACCGCTTCGTGCAAGCAGTACTACGCGAAGTACTGCAAGAACCCGAAGAGCAAGGACTGGCGCGACTGGCCGTACTTCGCCGCGGACGGCGCGGTCATTCCCGCGGACGGCTACTACCGGATCCTGGGCCGTGTCGACGATGTCATCAACGTCGCCGGACACCGCCTGGGCACCAAGGAGATCGAGTCAGCGTGCCTGACGGTCAAGGCAGTCGCGGAAGCGGCGGTCGTGCCGGTCGTCGACGAGGTCAAGGGCCGCGTGCCGGCAGTCTACGTGTCGCTGAAACCGGGCGTCGCGGGGGGAAGCCACGTTTCCGAAGAGATCGTCGCGACCCTCGAGACGATGATCGGCAAGTTCGCCCGGCCGAAGGACGTTCACATCGTGCCGGATCTGCCGAAGACGCGATCGGGCAAGATCATGCGCCGCGTGCTCGCGGCCATCTCGAACACCATCGACACCGGCGACGTCACGACGCTCGCGAACCCTGACATCGTCGAGATCATTCGCCAGCAGGTCCAGGGAAAGGGCCCGGTCGTCCTGAAGGAAGGTCCGGAAGACATCAAGCAGTTCGGGGAGCAGGAATAAGGGGTCTCGAGCGGGCCAGGGTCAATGCGGCGAACGCGATAACGCTGAGCGCGCCCGCCGCGAAGAAGGCATACCGGTAGTCGCCGAACGCATCGAAGACCCGTGCGCCGATCATCGGACCGAGAATGCCGGCGGCGCCCCACGCCGTGAAGAGGACGCCGTAGTTCAGCCCGAGATTCTTGGTGCCGTAGAAGTCGGCCGTCGTGGACGCGAAGACAGACAGCTGGGTGCCGTAGCACCAATAGACGACCGCCACCAGCACGAAGAAGAGAACCGGCTGCGCGCGCAACAGGAACAGCGTCGGCATCGCGATCGCCGATATCAGGACCATGACCTGAAGCGTGCGCAGTCGGCCCATCGTATCGGACATCCAGCCCGAGAAGATTCGCCCGCTTGCGTTACCGGTGGCGCTGACCGGGAGCGCGAGCGTCGCCGCCAGCGCACCGAGCCCCGCCGAACCCGCGAAGGGCACGAGCTGGCTGATGGCCATCTGTCCGGCCGTCGTGCCGAGGCAGAACGCGACCCACATGAAGTAGAAGGTCGGCGTCGCAAGCATCTCGCGCGTGGTGAGATCGGCGCCCGCACTGGCGGCACCAGGCTTCGGCTGCCAGTTCGGCGGACGGTAGCCCGGCGGCGGGTTCCTCATGAGGACGGTCCCGATCATCGTCATGACGAAGAACAGGCCGCTCAGAATCTGCACGGTCGGCCGCCACCCCAGGGTGGCGATGAGGCGTGTCGCCAGCGGACCGAGGATCGCGGACCCCGCGCCGTAGCCGGCCACCATCAGCCCGACGACCAGCCCGCGCTTGTCGGGAAACCACTTCGAGGCGACCGGCATGGGCGTGGCGTAGCCGAACCCATTGCCGAGCCCGACGATGACGCCCAGGCAAAGATAGAGCCCCGTGAGGGAATTGGTCTGGCTGGCCAGGAAGAAGCCCGCGCTTACGAGCACGCCGCCAATCGCCGCGCAGATGCGCGGACCCTTCAGATCCTGGATTCGCCCTGCAACGACGAAGGACAAAGCAAAACAGACGATGGCGATGGTGTAGACCAGCGACGTCTGAGCGCGCGTCCAGCCGAACTCTTTCTCGAGCGGGGCCACGAAGACGCTCCACGCGTAGAGCGAGCCGAGCGCGAGATTCATTGACACGCCGCCAATGACGACACGCCAGCGATTCATGACTTGTCCCCCTCATTCCAGTCTTGCGATCTCATGTCGCGCTCCAGTGCCAGGTCGTCGATTCGGAGGCCACGTTATAGGAAAGGGAACGAAAGAAGCAAGACACTAGGCGCCCACGAGCGCGACCGCGCGGCACCAGCCGGCGCTGCCGCCCTTGATCTTGACCGGCAGGCACGAGACATAGAAGCCGTGGGGACGGGGCAGCCGCTCGAGATTCGCCAGCTTCTCGATCTGGCAGTACTCGGCCGTCATGCCGGCGAAATGCGCGGGCCAGATGTGCCGGCCATCGCCCGTGCGCTTGAAGTCCTCGATCTGCGCCGCGAACTCCCGGTCGAGGGTCCACGCGTCGATCCCGATCATGTGGATGCCCTGGTTGACCAGCCAGAGCGTGCTGTCGCGATCGAGGCCCGGCTGGCGGAAGTACTCGGGCGTTCCCCACCGCGTGGCCGCGCCCGTGTGAATGAGCACGATGTCGCCGGCGCTCAGCGTGTAGTTGATGGCCCGAAGCGCCTGCTGCAGATCGGCGATGGAAATCACCTCGCCCGGCTTCCGGTGGCGCAGGTCGAGCACGACGCCGGGGCCAAAGCACCACTCGAGGGGCACCTCGTCGATCCGCCGCGCGGGCTTGCCGGCCGATGTGGCGCCGTAGTGGTACGGCGCATCGATGTGCGTGGCGGTGTGGCTCGACACGGCGAGGTTCTCGACCGCCCACCCGTGCCCATTGGAGTAGACGAAGTCCTTGGCCGTCGCGCCGAAGGTGGTCATCATGCCCGTCAGGCCGCCGGCCTCGTGGGTGACGTACTCGATCTGCGGCTTCGTTCGTTCGCCGGCCGCGTTGTGCTCGAGGGCCACGCTCAGATCGATCAGCCGAAGCTGACCGAGCCGCAGGTCACGGGGCGATGGGCCCTGCGCCGCGGCGGCCGTCGAGACCGTGGCCCCCACCCCCGCGGCGGCCGCCGTCCTCAGAAATGCCCGCCGCCCGGTGGTCGCCCTTCGTCTGGCCATGTCAGTGCTCCTCGGAATCGATCAGCGCGACGCGGCCGGCAGGCCGTGTTCGAGCGTCAGCCCGACGGCAGTCCGGGGCTTGAAGCCCTTCCAGGATCCGTCGAAGTACATCCGCTCGTCGGTCGCGCCCTTGAGATAAAGAGAGAAATAGGCCGTCGCAAAGTGCTGGAGGATGTTGTTCATGCGCGTCGTGTCCCAAACGGCATCGGCGTAGTGCGCAAATGCCGCCGGCCGCGGCCCCGCGGCATCGCCATAGGTCTCGATCGGCGCCGGTATCGGCGCGGCCGCGTTGTGGTTGGCGTTGACGAAGGTCAGGAGATAGCGATCCGCGTTGATCGCAGCCTCGTAAATGGCCCTGGCCCCCTTCTCATACCCCGCCACGTCGTCGAGGCTGCCGGCAACGAAGAGGACCGGTGTCCGGATGCCGGCGAGCCCTTCTGCATCCCAGAAACCGCCCTGCATCCCCCACGGGCCAATCGCAATCGCCGCTTTGATGCGGGCATCGAGGCTCTTTCTATACGCCGGGTTCGAGGCGCCGCGCTCCGCGAGCAGCCGGTTCGGTGGAGCGCCCGATGCCGTCTCGCTCGCGACACTGTATCCGCCGCCGACGACGTTCACGACACCGTAGCCGCCCATCGAGTACCCGACGAGACCAGTGCGGCTGGCATCGACGAGGCCGCTCAGGAAGCTTCCTGAAGCCTGGCGGCCCAGACGTTCCATCTCGTTCAGTACGAACAATTGGTCGAACGGACGGTTGTAGAGCGTGCTCGCAAAGCCCTTCTGGTCGTCGTACGTGCTGTCGGGGTGATCGATGGAGACCACGATGAAGCCCTTGCTGGACAGGTTCTCGCCAAGATGGCTCATCAGATATCGGTTGCCTGGATAGCCGTGCGACACGATGATGAGCGGAAACGGACCGGCAGTGGCCAAGGGGGCGGCGTCACGCACTGCCCTCCCGTGAAGCGTGGCCGTGATCGAGGGGTCCCTGGTGACGGCCTTGTACTCGCCGGCGGGCGCCTGGGATGGGGCGAGCGTGGCCGGGTACCACACTTCGATCGTCAGGGTCCGATCGTACCTGGCCGTCGGGCCGCCGGGCTTCGTGCTCAAGATGTCCGGGCGGTTCTGATCGGTCACCCGCAGCGTCCTGACCCCGATCGCCTGTGGACCGAAAGCCGCCAGCTCCGGCGCGGACGGCGTCACCACGTCGATACGGTTCGCCTGCCCTGCCGCAGGGCCTGCGACGAGCGCACTGCAGAGAGTCAGGCCGAGGATCAGACGACTCATCAAGCGGCTCCCTTCAGGATCTCCCGCGGCATGGTCGGGCATTGTGACACAGGGCTGGGCCCTGGCACCCCGCCCGGAGCACCCTGGTCGTACCGGACTACGATGGCCTCTGGTGGCTGAAACGGTTGTGGCGTGCACGGTCCGAGAGTGCGGCCTGCCGCTGAATCGCGGCGAGCGCACGTGGACCTGCCGCGCCGGGCACGTGTACGACCTGGCCCGCAGCGGCTACGTCAACCTGCTGCAGCCCCAGGACCGACGCTCCCCGGCCGCCGGGGACTCGAAGGAGGCCGTCGAGGCCCGCGCCAGGCTTCTTGCCTCTGGCGTGGGCCGCACAATCCTCGACGCGTTCGTGAAAATGGCGCTCGGCCTCAGCCTGGCTCCGGGCAGCGTGGTGGTGGAACTGGGGGCGGGCGCCGGGGAGGGCCTCGGCCAGCTGGCCTCGCAATCACCGATCGACGGCGTGGGCATCGACCTCTCGACCGCTGCCGCTTCGCAGGCCGCCCGTCGGTTTCCTCGCCTCACGTGGGTCGTGGCGAACGTCGACCGTAAAGTTCCGATCGTCGACCGGAGCGCTTCGCTCGTGCTGTCCCTGCACGCGAGACGCAACCCCGCCGAGTGCGCGCGCATTCTCGCGGCGCGACACCTGCTGGTTGCCATCCCGGCCGCTGACGACTTGATCGAGCTGCGCGAGGCCGTGATGGGCGACGGAATGCTCCGGGACCGCGTCGAGGGGGTCGTGGCGGAGCACGCCTCGCTGTTCGATCTCGAGGGCAGGAGGACTGTGCGCGAGCGAAAGGTGCTGGCTCGCGAGGCCCTCGTCGATCTGCTCCACGGCACTTACCGAGGCGCGCGGACGAGCGCCGTCGAACGGGTTCGAGCGCTGGTTCCCGTCGAGGTGACCGTGGCGTCGGACCTGCTGCTCTTCAGCCGGCGATGACGGCCGGGCGAGGCGCTCAGGCGAGATCGACCAGCCGGGGATCCAGGAGGCGAAGCGCACGAAACATTTCTGGATCGTCGCGGAGAAACGAGAAATCGTCGAACTCGAAGCCCGGCGCGACGGTGCATCCCACGAGACCATACGCGCCCGTCGGTCTCGCTGCCTGCCACCAGCCCGCCGGCACCACGTACACGGGCCGCATCCCGCCCGGGACGGGGCCGAGCCTCACACGCTCGATCTGCAGCAGCTCGGGATCCGCCACCAGCAGCTCGATGGGATCGCCCTCGTAGAAGTGCCAGACCTCGTCCGAGCGCACACGGTGCCAGCGGCTGTGCTGACCGGCGGCCAGCAGGAAGTAGATGGTCGTGAGCGACGCCCGCGACGATCGGTCGTCGGCGGGCTGCACCCGGCTGACGGACCGGTAGACCGGACGGTAGTAGCCGCCCTCCGGGTGCGTTCCGAGCCCCAGCTCGTCAATCAGCGCGAGCGCCCGCGGGTCCTGAGGCACGACTTCCCTGGCCGCGGGAACAGGCGGCTCGTCATCAACCGCATCGGCGGCATCAACGTCACCAGCGTCGTCAGGGGCCAGCGCTTCGGCGGCGACTGGCTCGTGGATCGATTCCACCTCGGGCTCTCCGGGAGCCTCGACCCATTCGGGTTCCTCAGGACGCGGTGCCGACCCTGGGGCGACGGCCATCCATCTCGTCACGACGTCGACAAACAGGTCCGGCTCCTCGAAGAACGGGTGGTGTCCGCTGCTCTCGAACCGGTAGGCGGTCAGGCCAGGCAGCGTGCCGACGATGGGATCCCACAGGGTGTGCGGCACCGTGTAGTCGTAGCGTCCGAGGGCAAGAAGGATGGGAACCGTGAGCTCGGATGCGCCGGCCGTGATGTCCCAGTCAGGCGTGAGGCTGCCCATGAGGTGCTGCAGGAGCGGCATCTTGACCACGGAATCGGCGAAGAGCGGTGCCGTATCGAGGCGGGCGTCGAAAAAGCGCATCGGCGTCTGGGCCTGCGTCGTCTGCCGCAGCGACGCGTTTGCGGGGAGCTGCGCGCGATTCTCCTTCCAGACCTGCTTGCGATCCGCCGACGCATCCCGCTCGAAGAACTTCGTGGCGCTCGCCCCGAGCGCCACCATGTCGCCGGTCGGCGGCATGCCGACGGCGATGACGTGCGAGACATGATCCGGACGGCGACGGGCGTACTCGATCGCGAGCACGCCGAGAATCGAGTGGCCGAGCACGGCGACGCGTTCGAGTCCAAGCGCCCCCCGGATGGCATCGAGATCGTCGGCGACGACATCGAAAGTCAAAGCGTCCGGGTCACCCGTGGACTTCCCGCCTCCTCGCAGGTCGACGAAGACGAGCTGCAGGAAGTCGTCGAGCGCCTCGGGCATCAGCCGCTCATAAGGATCGGTCCCGATCGTGCTCAGCACGAGGCACGCCGGGCCACGTCCGCGCACGGTGTAGAACAGGTCCGCGCCTTTCGCAGAAGCGATCACAGCCGCTCATCCATTCGGTCTTGCCGCCACCACTAGCCTACGCTGTTTTTGGCGGGCGCGGCGATGAAGACGTCGCGACGCCAGGGGTCGAGATGGCTCTGGGCATTGAGGCCCGCCTGAGCGAACCACTCGAGCCACTCGGCGCGAGCGAACAGACCCTCGACGTGACGGTCGTGAAAGACGGACACGCCGTTGTCCGGTGTGCGCAGGAGGAATGCGTATTCCACGAGATATGTGTGATCGGAGGGGTCGGGATCCCAGCTCCATTCGAGGTACCGGAGGGCCCGGCCATCATCACCATCCTCGCCCCCGTCCTCTGTTGCAGGGGTGAATGTCTCGCGGACGCAGTCCGGCAGCACAGCGACGGTTCCGCCCGGGCGGCAATGGAGGGCGGCGGTCCGGAGCGTGGCGAGCACGTCGTCCGGCTCGGTGGCGTACATGATGGCGTCGTGCACGAGCACCACGTCGAACTGGCGCTCCAGCCGAAGCGTCCTCATGTCTCCCGGGATGTGCTCGCATTCCGGGTTGACCGCACGGCTGACCGCCAGCATGCCCTCTGCGCGATCGGTCAGCGTCAACTGGTAATGCGGCTTGAGGTGAGACGCCAGGCTGCCTCCGCCGGAGCCGAGCTCGAGGAGCGTCGCCCGGGGCGACGCCGGTCGAGCGCCGAGACGAGGGAGCAGGTCCTGCGCCTCTTCGAGGTAATGGGCCGGCGGCGAGAACAGCGGCCACCAGGCGGCAAGCTCATCGTAGAAGCGGGGAGCCACTGGAACTACCCTCCGAAGGTGTCGACGTAATCGGCCATCGCGGCCCTGACCACCTTCAGCGCGTGGGTGCGCCCGTAAACACGCTCGATCGTGGCGCAGGCGGGCTGGTCAGGCACGAGCTTGTAGGTGAGGAAGTAGTGCCGCAGGCGCTCCACCAGAATCGGGGGCAGATCCTTGACGTCGCGCGCCACACCGTACACGTAATCGTTGTCGAGCACGGCGATGATCTTGTCGTCAGCTTCACGCCCGTCGACCATCTGCAGTCCGCCGACGACCCTGGCCCTGACGAGAATCTCGCCGCGCGAAATCGGCCGTTCGCTGAGCACGCAGATGTCCAGTGGATCACCGTCGCCCCGGATGGACTTAGGTGACAGCCGCCTGGTTCTGGTGCCGCAATACGTGCGCGGCACGAAACCGTACAGCGCCGGCGGATGAGACGATCCCCGCTGCGGTCGATCCACCCGCAGGTAGCCGCTCTGCTTGTCGACTTCGTACTTGACGAGGTCGAACGGCGTGATCTCGATGAACGCGAAGAGCAGCTCCGGCGGCGCCGGGCCGATCTCGAGACCATGCCACGGGTGCGGTCGAAAGAGGCTCGGCAGCGGCGGCGACTTCGCCGGCTGATGGGATTTCGCCATCGATGGCTCCTGACTCCGTTGGCCGTCTCAGCTGCCGGGCACGCCGTCGAAGAAGTCGACGACGCCGGTCTCCAGCGAGTACTCGGCTCCGACCACGAGGAGGCCGTCGTTCTGAATGAGCTGCTCGAGCAGTTCCGACCCGTGCCGCAGGTGGTTGGCCGAGGCGCGAATGTTGGCCCTCACGGCCCGGTGGACCAGCGTCCGCATGATCGCCGGGATCGGTTTCCAGCAGCGCTTCGACGGACGGGCGGATGCGGTCCACGATCGAACGCAGGTTACGCGACTGGTCTTGCGTGGGACGCGCCAACTCTTCGAGTGTCGCGAGAATCGCCCCACAGGTCGAGTGGCCGAGTACCACCACGAGTCGCGTATGAAACCGTTCCGCGGCAAACTCCACGGAGCCCACTTGAGAAGGCGCCACGATGTTTCCGGCCACACGGATCACGAAGAGGTCGCCCAGGCCCTGGTCGAAGACGATTTCCGCCGGCACGCGCGAATCCGAGCAGCCGAGGATGATGGCAAACGGCTCCTGGCCCGCGGCCAGCTCGTGGCGACGCGTCTGACTCGTCAGAGGGTCGGTTCTGACGTCGGCAACAAAGCGGCGGTTCCCCTCTCGCAGGGATTCGAGAGCCTCGAACGCTGAGATCATCGATGGGGCATCCTCGGCGGCATGTGCCCTCTCATCCTACCTTGGGGTCGACCGGGGCCGGCAAGTCGGAAGAATGACCTTCAGGTAGGATGCCCCTGGAGCTTCTCGTCGACGTCACATGGCCACGATTGCTATTGGCGACATTCACGGAAACCTGGCTGCGCTCACCGACCTTCTGAGCAAGCTGCGGGGGGAGATCGCGAAGGGGGACCAGGTCGTCTTTCTCGGCGACTACATCGACCGCGGTCCGGACACGAAGGGGTGTGTCGACGCGATCCTCGATTTTCGGGCCGGCACGCCAGCGACCGTGGTCTGCCTGATGGGCAATCACGAGGACTGGTTCCTGAAGACGAGGGACAATCACCACGAACACTCGTGGCTGCTCGGGATGGACGGATGGCCGACGGTCAGAAGCTACTCGGAGGAGGCTGCAGATCATCTCGCCGAGGCGGCCCGTGCGGCGGGCAACCGGCTGTACCTGGGAACGGTCAGCCTGCCCTACGACGCGTTCTTCGAGGCGATGTCGAACGACCACCTGGCCTTCTTCGACGCGCTGGCCCCATACCACGTGACCGACGACTGCATATCGGTCCATGCCGGCGTCGACACGCGAGGCATCGGGCTCGAGCACCAGCCGCGCAGTGTACTCGTCTGGGGTTGGGACGATGGAGGCTTTCCCCGCAATTACCTCGGGCGGACAGCGGTAGTGTACGGCCACCGGAACAATGCGGTGCTCAACGAGCAGGGATGGCCGCAGCCGAACGTGATCGGCCGCACCGTGGGCATCGACTCCAGCCGGGAGCGCGTGCTCACGGCGTACCGGCTGCCGGACGGGCAGGTGTTTCAGAGCGCGCGGCACGAGTACTCAGCCTGCCGGCGAGGCCCGGCTGTGCCAGGGTTCCTACACTCCGATGTCTTCGTTCCAGAGTTGCGGGTGCGTCTCGATGAACGCCGACATCAACCGGACGCAGGTGTCGTCCTGCCGCACCTCGACCGTCACGCCGCGCGCGCGAAGCAGATCCTCTTCACCCCTGAACGTCTGGTTCTCGCCGACAACCACCCGAGGGATGCCGTACAACAGGATGGCGCCGGTGCACATCGCACAGGGCGACAGTGTCGTGTACAGGACCGATTCGCAATACGTTGTCGCCGGCAGACGACCGGCCCGCTCGAGCGCGTCCATTTCTCCGTGCAGGATGGCGCTGCCCTGCTGGATCCTCCGGTTGTGCCCACGCCCGATGATCCGGCCCGCATGCACCAGCACCGCGCCGATTGGGATGCCCCCCTCTTCCAGCCCGAGCCGGGCCTCCTCGATGGCCGCTTGCAGGAAGGGGTCGGTCATGGTCTCTGCGGAGGCAGTCTCGCGGCGGCGAGCCCACCCGCCGCTCCGCCAACGACCTTCAGCCCATGCGACACGATCAACGCGAGCGGCAGGGTCTGGCTCCAGGTGGCCGCGATATAGAGCACCGCGGCGACCGCGCCGACCAGGGTGCCATGCAGAGCGTGCCGCGAGCCGACACGTCGCGCGGTCCAGCGGCCGGCGAGAAACGTCATCACCAGGCAGGCAGGCGGAACCGCCCAGAGCAGTGCCCGTTCGCCGGACGCCAGGAACGATACCGGGATGGCAACCAGGAGGATGCCGACCTCGGCGAGCACACCTCCAAGAACGACGCGACCCCACTGCACGTTCGAAGGATGAGCCATCTAGCGGGCCTCCCGTGGGGTGTCGCCCCTGACAATCCTGGCGGTGGTGGTGATCTGGCCGGCGTGGCGCTGCGCATGCTCCGCGGCATGAAACAGCAGGCCGAGAACCGTGGACGGCAGCTGGGCGCGCCCGACCATCCTGGCTTGAAGGAGGCTCGCTTCGGAGGTCGAGGCGAGCTGCTCGAGCGCACGAGCGAGCGTCGCACGCCAGACCATGAGCAGATCCGCGACTGAGGGCGGCGGCTCGCTCGCCGTCGTCTCCCTGGCCAGTGCGGCGAGCTGCTCGCCGGACAACCGTTCGCCGCGAGCGTAGGTCAGCAGACGATCGGTGCTGCCAGCGAGGTGCCCGAGGTGGAAGCCGAGCGAGGGAGCGCCGTTGGGCCTCGCCCACAGTTCGGTCTCGGAGACTCCGTGGAAGGCGAGCTCGACATTCTCACCGACCATGACGAGCGCGTGGGCAGCTGGCTGAAGCAGGGCAGGAATCCCGGGAAGCGGGCCGCGGAGCCAGGGCTCCGGGAGAGTCGCAGTCATCGGCTTCTCGTTCCGTTCGAATGCCTGATGCTAGCACGCGTCCGTTGTGTACGATGAGCCCATGCGTGGACTCCAGCGGCTGGCGATTGCCAACGCGGCATGCCTCTTCGTCTGTGCGGGCTGCAGCGGTCCGTCGCAGCCCGAGATCGGGACGCGCGACACTACGGCCGCGGAGGCGCCGGCGCCCTACGACGTCGTCCTGGCCGGAGGCCGAGTCGTCGACGGCACCGGTGCGCCGTGGCTCGTCGCAGATATCGGCATCCGGGGCGACCGCATCGCCGCCATCGGAGAGTTGGCGGCCGCCGAAGCCACAACCCGCATCGACGCCGGCGGCCTGGTCGTCGCGCCCGGCTTCATCGACCTCCTCGGCCAGTCCGAGTTCAACGTCCTGGTGGACAACCGTCTCGCCAGCAAAGTGACGCAAGGCATCACGACCGAGATCACGGGCGAGGGCGTCTCGATCGGCCCGGTCAGCGATCGGATGATCAAGGATCGGCTGCCGTCGTACCAGCACTTCGGCGTCGATCACGACTGGCGCACGCTCGACGAGTACTTCGGGCGCATCGAGCGCACGCGGTCGGCGGTCAACATCGGGACCTTCGTGGGCTCCGGCGGGCTCCGCGACTATGTGATGGGCAGCGAGGATCGCCCGGCCACGCCCGCCGAGCTCGACCAGATGAGGGCGCTCGCGCGTCAAGCGATGGAGGACGGCGCGCTCGGTGTGAGCTCGTCGCTGCAGTACGTCCCCAACCGTTTCGCGTCGACCGACGAGCTCATCGAGCTGGCGAAGGTCGCGGCCTCCTACGGCGGCATCTACATCACGCATCAGCGATCTGAAGGCAACCTGCTGTTCGAGTCGCTCGACGAGGTTTTCGCCATCGCCGAGCGTGCGAACGTCCAGGCCGAGATCTGGCACCTCAAGGCCGCGTACAAAGCCAACTGGGGAAAGATGGCCGAAGCGCTTCGCCGTATCGAAGCCGCGCGTGCGCGAGGCGTACGGGTGTCGGCCAACATCTACCCGTACAACCGGGCCTCCAACGGACTGGACGCGTGCCTGCCGATCTGGGCGCGCGAAGGCGGCACCGACGCGATGCTGAAAAGGCTGGCGGATCCGGCCGTACGGGCGCGCATCAAGCAGGACATGGACGACCCGAACGCGCCGTTCGAGAACCAGTGGTACGGCGCCGGTGGCGGCGCAGGCGTGATGCTCAGCTCCGTGCTGAACCCGGAGCTGCGCCGGTACGAAGGGATGAACCTCGCGGAGATCGGCCGCGCCATGGGCAAAGACCCTCGCGATGCCGTCATGGACCTCGTCGTTGCCGATCGTGCCGAGTCGTCGGTCATCACCGCCATCATGAACGAAGACGATGTGCGTACGGCGATGCGGCATCCGCTGGTGTCGTTCGGGACCGACTCGAGCGCGCAGGCCGAAGACGGCCCGCTCTCGGTGTCCAAGTCGCACCCGCGCGGCTGGGGCTCGTTCACGCGCATCCTGGGCCGGTTCGTCCGGGACGAGCGGCTGCTGACGCTCGAGGAAGCCGTGCGGAAAGCCACGTCTCAGGCGGCCATCCGCGTCGGGATACGGGATCGAGGTCTCCTCCGGCCCGGCATGTTCGCCGACATCATCGTGTTCGATCCCGCAACTGTGCGGGACGAGGCGACGTTCGAGGATCCGCGCCATTACTCGACCGGGATGCGCCACGTCTTCGTCAACGGCCGCGCCGTCCTGCGCGACGGCCGCATCACCGACGAACGTCCGGGGCGCCCGGTTCGCGGCCCGGGATGGAGAAAGCGGCCGTCCTAGCCCCTACTTCAGCTCCACCACGTACACACGGTCGGCGCCGGCAACCCCCTCGTCTGAAACAAGCGGTCGATCACTTTCGCAATAGCTCGCGCACGCGATCAGATCGGGATCGCGACCGCGGTCCCGAGTCTGGACGTCACCGTCGTCGCCTGAAACAGGGAATTGTAGACGGCTTCCTCCGTCGCCTCGAGTGCCGCCTGAAACAGCGGGGACACCGCGTCGGGCGGCAGCACGCGCCGCGTGCGGAGCGTCGTCTCGCCGAAGGAGCTGCGCATGTCCGGCGACGTCGAAAACGCAATCGCAAAGTCGCCGCTGCCGTTCGAGTACGAAGAACCCGTGCGCGCCAGTCCAAACACGGCGCGCGCGGCAAGCCGGCCCAGGTCCCTGGCGTCAATCGGGGCGTCGGTGGCGACAACGAGCATGCACGAGCCGTCGCCGGAAGCCGAATCTGGTCCCGGGCCCTGCTGGCGCCCGGCCGTGCGCTGTGGCGGCTGCAGTGTCCGATAGATCGGCACGCCCGCGATCGTGAGGTTGCCACCGAAGTTGGTCTGCGCCAGCACGCCCACGGTGTAGCCGCCAGGAAGGGTCCGAGAGGACGTGCCGATGCCTCCCTTCCATCCGTAGGTGATCGTGCCGGTGCCTGCCCCCACGCTGCCCTCGGCCACTTCTCGCCCATTCGCCTGGGCAATCGCGTCGAGCACATGCTGGCGGGTGACGTGGAGGCCGCGGATGTCGTTCAGGCCACCGTCGTTGGTTTCGCCAACGAGCGCATTCACGGACCGGACCTGTTCATTACCCGACTGCCCCAACGTGTAGCGGACGACGGCGTCCATGGCGACACCGACACCCAGCGTGTTCGTCAGCACGATTGGTGTCTCAATGGTCCCGAGTTCGGCGACCTGCGTCGATCCGGCGAGCTTGCCGAACGCGTTCCCAACGAACACCGCGCCAGCCACCTTCTCCTGGAACAGATTGCCTCCGTGCGGAAGCACCGCCGTCACGCCGGTCCGCACGGCGTCGCCCTGGACGACGGTCGTGTGACCGACCTGGACGCCAGCCACGTCGGTGATCGCATTGAGCCGTCCGGGTGGGTAGATGCCCGGCTCGATGCCGAGATCGCGCGCCCGAGGTCGTCCTTGCGCGGTCGCGATCGACAGGCATGCCGCGCTCACCACCGTGAGAAGGACTATGTATCTCCAACCCAGTGTCCTGTTCGACATTACCTGCCGATCGCAACCAGCCGTGTCCGGGTCCTGAAGAAGATCGTCCCTTCGGAGATCGCGGGCGTCGCCATCGCCATCTCGGCCATCTCGTTCTTCGCCACCTGCTCGAACACGGGCCCTGCCTTGATCACGAAGACCCCTCCGTCCTCGCTGGTGTAGTACAGCTTGCCGTCACCTGCGACCGCTGAAGCCGAGAAGCCGGTCAAGCCGTCGCCGAGCCGCTGCTGGTAAAGGCGCTTGCCAGTGGCGGCCTCGTACACGCTGAGCACGCCGTTGTCTCGGCAGACATAGAGGTGATCGCCGTAGAGGATCGGCGTCTGCATGTAGGCGCCCTCCCGCTGCTGGCTCCACGCGACGTGATCGCTCGTCTGCGCTCCCGCGGCCAGGCTGATGTCGCCGGTCGCGGACGCCCGCACCGCATAGATGGGTGCGGCCGGCCCATGCGCATTCGTGATGAACACCACGTCGCGGCGGACAATCGGCGTCGGCACGGGAATGTCGCCGCCGCCCTTCATCCGCCACAGTTCCTTGCCGGTGGCCAGGTCGTAGCCCCCAACATGCTTGAACCCGTTGACGATGACCTGGGTGCGACCGTCCGCGGTGTGCACGGCGGGCGTGCTCCATGTCGGGTAGTCGTTGCGTGCCGTGCGCCAGAGCTCCTTGCCCGTCGCCACGTCGAATGCGGCCAGGAATGCTCCGTTGAGGACGTCTGCCTGAACGATCAACCGATCGCCGTGGATGACGGGGGAACTGGCGAAGCCCCACTGCGCCGCCGGCACCTGGAAGAACGCCGATTCGAGGACCCCGAGATCCTTCTTCCACTGCAGCTTGCCGCTCAGATCGTACGCATAGAGCCCCTCTGACCCGAACATGGCGATCAAGTGCCGCCCATCGGTGGCAAGCGTCGAGTTCGCATGCGTGCCTTTCGGGTGCCGCTTGATCCTCGGCACACCCCTGTGCGCGACGGCGCTCCAGCGCTTCGCGCCGCTCTTCTTGTCGAAGCAGTGCACTTCCCAGCTGAGCGGCGTCGCATCGTCCACGGGCGTGATGTCGCCGTAGAGCCCGACCTTCAGCGCCTCTTCCTTGTTCTCCGCGACCGCCGTGGACACGCAGACCATGTCGCGCCAGACGATCGGGCTGGAGTGGGCGAGACCTGGAATGGCCGCCTTCCAGCGGACGTTCTCGTCCGTCGCGGCGTTCCAGCGAACCGGCAGCGCAAAGCCCTCGGCGACGCCGCCGGCATCGATGCCGCGAAACTGCGGCCAGTCGACCCCAGGGCGCGCGCGCTCCTGCCCGGACAACACGAGACTCGACCCACACAAGAGCAGGGCGAGCCAGAGACCCGCGCCGTCCGACTCCTTCCACCGTGCCATGGTTCCCTCCCTCACGCCCCTGCGGGCCACGATCAGTATCGTTCTTCTCCCGGCGCTCGCACGTCAGCGTCGCTCGCGTGACATCGCGGTCAGCGCCGACGCCAGTCTGTCGGCGTCTGCAGGTCCGTTGTAGAGTGCCGGTGTCACGCGCACACAGTCGCCCCGATCCAGGCCCGTGCGGCGGACCGTGAACAGGCCGTGGCGCGTTCGGAGATCGTCGACGATTCGCTGATTTTCGTCGCCGCTCAGGCGTCCCTGCAGTCGAAACGACGTGATGGCGGCCACCATCGCCCGGTCGTCGGGCGTCAGAATCTGGATGCCGGGCACGTTGCGCACGGCGGTGACCCACCGGTCGCGGAGATAGCGAACGCGCGCCGCCTTGTTCGACGGCCCGACGGCGGCGTGGAAATCGAGCGCCGCCGGGACCGCCAGCACCGCCGCGAAGTCGACCGTGCCTGAATGGACGCGGCTGAGGACACTGTCGCTCGGCTGGTCCTCGTCCGCCATCATGCGGTCGACGTCATCAAGCCGCCCCTTCCGGATGTACAGGGCACCCACGCCAAGCGGCGCACCCATCCACTTGTGGAGGTTGAAGCCCACGAAGTCGGCGCCGATGTCGGCGACGGTCAGTTCGACCTGGCCCCAGGAATGCGCGGCGTCCACGATTGTATCGGCGCCGCGCTGCCGCGCCATGGCCGTGATCTCAGCGACCGGCAGGATGAGCCCCGTCTTGTTGTTCAGGTGCGTCAAGAGCAGGAGCCGAACGCCGGGATTTGCGGCCAGCGCCGCCGCGTAGGCGGCAAGGACGTTCTCCCGGCTCGCCGGCTCAGGGATCACGAGCCTGGCCACGCGCACCCCTCGACGTTCGGCCAGCCACTTCATGGCGTACTGCATGCCGGGATAGTCGAGATCCGCGTACAGCACGGTGTCTCCCGGCTTGAGCCGGTTGTAGCCGCCGATCAGGCACTGAAGGGCCTCGGTGGCGCCGCGGGTAAGGGCGATCTCGGACACGTCCGCGCCGAGCACCGACGCGACACGGGCTCGCACGGCGAGCAGGTCTCCCGTATAGGCGCCGCGCGCGTAGAACGAGCTCTCGCGGTTCACGCGCTCGACCTGCCGCGTGTACTCGGCGAGTACGGGCGCCGCCATGACGCCCCAGTAGCCCGCCTCCAGGTTCGTCACGCTCTCCGGCACGCGGTAGTACGCCGCGACGCGCTGCCAATACGCCTCGTCTCTGGCGATCTGGCTGGCCGCGCCGTCCGGTCTGGCCAGTGGAGGCGGGGCCTGCGCCGGGCTCTGGGCCGTCAGAGGAACGGCGAGGCCCACGCCGCCGAGCGCTGCCGATCCGAGAAACGCCCGCCGGGAGACGAGCGAGGACGGTCCGCTGGCGTTACCTGGCTTCATGCAACTCCCTCACGGCACCCGACGCTTGCCGAGCCGACGTGTCACCGAGGCGCTGGTCAGTTCCCGCAGCGCAGGTCTCCCTACCGATCGTTCCCCTGGATTCCTGGACTCGGCCAGGCGCCGAGCGACCGAGACGGCAGCGTCGTTGAGAGCCAGGTTGCGCTTGCCGACGGCCCGCAATGCCATGTTCACGGCCTTGCCGACGAAATGGCGCTCGTCAGAAGCCGCCCGTTCGACAAGACGCAGGCCGCGGACGAACGGTTCGTCGCCCGCGCTCTTGTCGTGCACGGTGAGTCCCCAGAGCAGCGCAAAGGCCGCCCGCTTGACGAACTCGGCGCGACGAGGAGCCCATTGGTCGACTTTGCGCCAGGCGTGCGGCGTCCGGTCGAAGAGCACGAAGCACACCGTATCGCAGATGCCCCAGTTGTCGAAGTCCCGGCACCAGCGGTCCATCTGCGCTGGGGTAACCCGGGCCGGTTCGTCAACGTAGGATGCGAGCAGGCGCGCTTCGTACCATCCGCTGTCCCAGAGGGCGCCGGCGAGCTCGTGGTTCCGCCCGAGCTGTTTCGCCAGCAGCTGAACCTTGTTCATCGGCACACCGAACGCGTGGTCAGAAGGAATGGCGTACCTGGCCATGCCCTCGCGGCCCGCCTTCGTGCCGTGCCGCTTCAGCCAATCAAGCGCGGCTTGAACCTCCATCGCCATCGAGCGTGTGGGCTTCGGTGGCGCAAAAGCTGGCATGGTCACGGTTGGACCGTGCCCCGTTTCCCTGGCCTTCGCTGGTCTGAGGCGCGGAGCCTCGTGAAGGCCAGGATCGCATCGGCGCCGCAGGGCGGCGCCGCCCGCCACCTCGAACGACTGCCTCACGACGGCCGCCTGCCGCCGGAAGCGCTCGTCATCAAGGACGCGCCGCACCGACTCCCGCAATCTGTGGGCCGTGACCTCGCCCTTGGCCAGATACAGGCCGGCGCCAAGCGCTTCCACTTGTCGCGCGACGACTTCCTGCTCGCCCATCTGCGGTACGACAGACCAGTGGCACACCGTGCAGCAGGCTCTCGCTCACGCTGTTCATGCCGCCGTGCGACACGAACGCCGACGCACGCCGCAGCACGTCCAGTTGCGGGACATAGGGCCGCACGACGACGTTCGGTGGCGGTGCGCCCAGACTGGCCTCGGTCACCGTGGTGCCGATTGACATGACCACCCGGAGATCCTGTCCCCGAAACGCCTCGAAACAGCTCAAGTAGAACGTCGGGTCCGCGTTGAAGAGCGTCCCCAGCGAAACATAGATCACGGGCGCCCCTGACGTCTCGTCCCAAGGCAGCCTGTTGCTCTCGGTCCGCGGACCGATCAACGGCCCGACGAACTGGAAGCGATCGTCAAACGTGTCTGCGCAGGGCTGAAAGTGGCGCGAGGTGTAAACGATGTTCAGGTCGGACTGGCCGTAGACCAGGCCCATGATGCCGGTACCCTTGACGTGGTGCTGGCGTTGCAGCCGTCGTCCGAGCAACGCCGCCCTGGTCACGTGCCGAATCTTGTCCAGGAGGAGGCGAATGCTCTTGGGTCGTGTCCCGTGCGCCGCCGCGAACGCGAGCACGTGGCGGTTGACGACAAACGTCGACACGGAGGTCACGACCGGCACGCTTCAGCACCTGGGCCACCCACTGACCCCACGGAGCGACCGAGTCGGCGATCACGTAGTCGGGCCGCTCCGCACGGAACACGTCGAGTTCGTCGCCGAGCACTTCCGCGGTGGTGCGCATCAGCAGCCACGAGATCGCGTTGGTTTGGGTGGGCACCTGACGGAGGTCCTGCAGGAACGCGTTGCGGTACGGCTCGAACCGGGCTCCCGCGTCTCGAATCCCGGCCGCGAAGGCCTCGGTGGAGAAGTACACGACTTCTTCGCCACGTTCGACGAGCGCCCGCACCAGCGGCAACGATGGGTTCGTGTGGCCGTGAAGCGGCAGGCCGAGAAACAGCGCTTTCGCCATGAGGTGCGCGAGCCTGATGCTACCCGGACCCGCGGATTCCACCTAACGCGGGCGCCCGGCGCTACGGCTCGACGAAGCGGTAGCTCGCGTGGCTGTCGTAGCTGCTCGCACTCCACTTCCGGTGCCGAGGACCCAGTCATGGTGTCTCCTCAGTGCTGCGCCGAGGCTAAGAGGTTTTCGGGCTATCGAGGCAGGCCGGCGATATCGGTCCGGACCTTGTACAACGTCTTGCCGGCAGTCACGTAGAGCGTCTTCATGTCCGGTCCGCCAAAGGCGTTGTTCGTGATGAAGTCCTCCGGAATGGGGATGAACTTCAGCAGCTTGCCTTCGGGGGAGATGACGTAGACGCCCGCCTTGTTGTCGAGGGTCTCGGAGGTGCCGCGGAGCTGATTCATTCCGGCCGACGCGTAGAGGTTGCCCTGCGTGTCGATGCTCATGCCATCGGCGCTGCGGCCAGGCGAGAAGTCGTACAAGACCCGCATGTTGCTCACGGTCCCGTCGGGCTGCAGGTCGTAGCTGCGAATCAGGCGGGCGCCGCCTTGCGCCTGGTTGGCTTCGATCAGATACAGCTTCCGATCGTCCGGGGACACCTGAATCCCGTTGGGACGCTGCACCTCCGGCGCCGCAAGGATCCGCGCCAGCTTGCCAGGCGCGTCGATCCGGTAGACGGCGGTGCCATTCAGGTCGGTGAAGTACAGACGGCCCTTGCCATCGATGGTCACGTCGTTCGGGCCGATCAGGGGCCGGCCCTCGTACCGCTCAGCGAGGACCTCGACCTTACCCGTCGTCAGATCCGTCCGCGTGACTCGGGGTGTGCCGCTCACCTTCACCCCCGGACGCTCGAACGTCGCGCCTTCGCACGCAATCAGCCGTCCCTGCGGGTCGATCAGGAGCCCGTTGGCGGCGTTGCTGCTCTCGCGGTACGTGGAGAGCACACCCTCGACGCCGAGCTTCATGATCCGCTGGTTGATGATGTCGGTGAAGTAGACGTTCCCTGATCGATCGACGGCGGGACCCTCGGTGAACGCCACTGTCGTGGCGACCTCGGGCTGCTGGCCCGAAGCGGGCCACGCCACCAACAGGCAGACGATGCAGGCGAGGATCCGCATGGAAGGGCTCAGAGTGCCACCGGCCGCCGGCGGCTGCAAGCGGAGTTTGCAGTGCTGGTTCGTGCCCTCAAAATGCGAAAGACATCGACATCCCCGCCTCTCCCTTTGCGATCCAGGGAGCCACGGCGATCGCTTTCCCGGCCTTGGCGCCAGGCGCCACATATACGGCGCCGTTGCCTATCAGCCGATCGATGAGCGCACCGGCCACCATTCCCGCGGGAATGGAGACCAGGGCAAACACACCCCAGGCGTTGGCCGTGCACTCGTCATCGTATCCGGGCGGGCCACAGGCATACCGCACGCCTCCCCAGGTCGCACCCACGCCGGCTGCGAGCCCAAGGAGCAGGCCCTCGGTCACGGAGTCCCTCCGCGCCAGCCTCTGCACGGCGCTCTTCTCCATGGTCCGCCGTCCATTGGGGAACCCCATCCCGTCCTCGAGATCGAGGGTGATCGACGATGGCGACAACGAGACGACGTCGCCCTTGACCCTCTCCCCGCTCGAATCGGTGACAACGACCGACTGTCCGATCTTCAGCAGGTGCTGAAGCTCGTCGAAGGTCGGTGCCGGGGCCTGGGCTGCCAGCAATCCGCGGCAGCAGGACGGTTCCCAACGCCAGCGCAGACGTAAGGCGTAAGCCCCTGGCTGCCTCAGCCACCGACCAGGACCCTGAAGCCCCCGTAGACCATGCGCTTCACCTCGAACGGCATGTCCTTGGGTGCGTCAATGGCGGCCATCTCCTTCATGACCTTGGCGTTGACGCGATCGCGATGCGCTCGTGACCGGAACACGATGTACGAGAACACGACGGTTTCGCCGCGCTTCAGCTTCATGGCGCGCGAAAACGGCGTGCCCCACTTTGTCTTCAGGTCGTCGCCAACGCATTCCTTGTAGTCGAGCGCACCGTGCTTCCGCCACATCCGTTCGCCAAGCCTGGCCATGCGGAAGTAGGCCTTGAGATTCTTCTTCGGCACGGGCAACACGTATCCATCGACGTAGGACAAGTGAACCTCCTCTCCGGTTGGCTCCAGTGCATTCAAAGATGTTGCCGACGTGCGGCCCCGATCCTCTACCTCTGCCGCGACGGCGCCGTCATCGCTCGAGTTCGGCTTCGTCTTTTTCAGGTTTCGTGTTTTCGTGGGCCTATCGGGTGGACGTCGGGTAAAGGATCAACTGTGTGCAGCGGAATATCGCGATCGTCTTCCCGCTCGCGCGGGCGCTGACCACAGCGTCCCACACGTGTGTCGTTCGGCCCATGTGCACGGCTGACGCCTGGCAGTCAACCATCCCCTCTCGGGCGGTGCCGAGGTGGTTCGACTTGAGCTCGATTGTCGTGAAGCCGGTGGCCTCGCCCGGCAGGTTCGCCAGGCAGCCGTAGCCGGCGGCCGTATCGGCAAGGGTCACGATGCTGCCGGCATGCAGGTAGCCGTTCGGCGCCATCAAGTACGGCTTCACCTCGAGCTCAGCCCGCACGAGCCCGGCGCCGACTTCGGTGATCACGATCCCGAGGTGACCGGGCAGGTGCCCGGTGCCGCGGCGGTTGAACTGGTCGGGGGTCAGCACGCGGCGATCACTCGCATCGAATCCGCACCTGCGCGTCGCCGTCGTCCACATCCACCGTGAGCTCGCCGATGTCCTTGATCATCGCCTCGAGATCCGTGTAAGTGGCCTTGGACAAGTCCAGCTCGGTGCCGTTATCCAGCTGAATCTTCTTCTTCCCCAGGATGCCCGGAAGGAGCGCGCTCAGCCGCAACCCGCCGCGAACGACGGACATCGGCACGCGGATGTTCACGTTTTCCGCCTTCTTGCCGTCGTGGGCGGGCTTGTTGACGAGGACGCGGAAGAACCGGGGTTCCGCCTTCCGGTCGTCCGCCGTCGCGCCCGGCGCGCCGACGGCGTTTAGCAACTGCTCCGCCTCCTGCACGCTGACCTTGCCGCTCGACAACATCTCGAGCACTTTTCGCGTCTCTTCACTCATGGCGTGTCCTCACTTCCCTTTGAGCCGTTCGAGAGCCTGCCCGACCGTGAGCTCGCCCCGCGAGAGCCGGTCCAGGACATCGCCCGGCGTCTGCTCCGGCAAGTCGGTGTCGGACCCCTGTTCGATTTCCACAAACGACAGCTGGCTGCCGATCTTGTTCAGCCGGTTCTTGATGGTGGGATAGCTGACGCCGAAGTACTTCTCCATCTGCTTGATGGATCCGTGGCACCGGATGAACGCCGCGACGAAGACCTGGTCTTCGGCGGCGAGCTGCGCGAGCGGCGGCAACGAAAACGGGCCCTCGATGGCGACCCCGGTTTCAACCAGGCGGACACGCTCGATTTCGATGGGGGTCTGCCCCACGAGCTTGGTGAGTTCCTGCCAGTCGCGAGCCATGACTTATGTAAGACATGATAACAAAAATCTTAATTAAATCAATACTATACTTAATTTATTTAATTCGAGGCACAGCCTGAGGTCTCGTCACGAGCAGAGTCGCCGTGGGCCGACCGCACCGAGGCGTTACTCGTCAGGCTCCGCGACCGGGCCCAGTCACTCTGGGAAGGACCGATTGATCGCGGCGAACGGCACAGCACGGGCCAGGCCCGCAAAAGTGCCCTGTCCGGCGATCTCCGTCGCGGCCTGCAGAAACCCGGCCCACGCCGTTCGCGCGAGCGCGCCGCCGACGCTGATGCGGCGAACGCCAAGTTCCGCGAGCGCAGACACCGTCGTGAAGTCGCTGCCAACGAGCACGTTCACGGGTTTCGGCGCCACGGCCGAGACAACGGCGGCGATCTCGGCCAGGGTCCGAAGGCCTGGAGCATAGAGGCAATCAGCGCCCGCTTCGGCGAACGCCTGCAGCCGTCGAATCGTCTCCTCGAGATCGGGACGGCCGACGATGAAGCCTTCTGAACGGGCGGTGAGCAGGATGCCGGAACCGCTGTCGTCGATGGCGCGCCTGGCCGCGCGAATCCGCTCGACTGCCAGCACGAATGGAAAGAGCGGGTCGGACTCTCTGCCGGTGGAGTCTTCGATCGAGAGGCCGGCGATGCCGGTCGTGGCCGCTGCGGCCACGTTCGCATTGACGCCGGCGGCGTCCTCGGCGAAACCGTGTTCGAAGTCTGCGGAGATCGGAATCGCGACGGAGGCGGCCATCGTACGACAGTGCCCCAGGGCTTCCTCGAGGGACACCGCATTATCGCGACGGCCAAGCGACCAGGCGAATCCCGCGCTGGTTGTCGCAAGCGCAGGAAAACCCAATTGGGCCAGCAACCGGGCACTGCCGATGTCCCATGGGTTCGGAATGACAAAGCATCCTGATTCGTGGAGGCGGTGAAACGTGCGGCAGATCGTCGATGGCTCGGTCATGGCTGAACTAGTGTGCACCGGCTGGAGGCGCGGCCACAGTCTTATCGTCTACGTTTACCGCCGCATGTTCGACGATAAACTTCCCCATCGCGGTCCATGCAAGCCGGCTTTCGTCGAGCCATGGCAGCGTGAGCGGCCAGTCGTGTTGCATGCCATTCCCGAGGTGCACGCGAACGTCTGTTCCGGCCGATCTGGCGGCGCTCTGAACACGCAGCGCGTCGTCGAGCAACAGCTCGTCCTGGCCAACGAATAGCAAGAGCGGCGGCAGTCCGGACACGTCGGCGAACACCGGCGAAACGTACGGGGAGCGGCGGTCCGCACCTGCGGCGTAGTAGCCCGCCCATGTCTCGAGGTGCCTGCGTGTGAACCAGAGATCCTTGCCCCGGTTGCCATCGACGGACGAACCCGACACAGTCAGATCCGTCCACGGCGAGAGAAGAAGCGCCCCTTCCGGCATCCGCATGCCCAGGTCCCGCAGCTTGACGAGGAGGCTGAGGCTCAGGCCGCCTCCCGCGGAGTCGCCTGCGACGAAGATAGGCGCATCGGGCCGCAAGCCCTTGACGGCCTTCCAAGCAGCGAACGCATCGTCGAAAGCAGCGGGATACGGGTGCTCCGGCGCGAGCCGATAGTCGGGAACGAACACCTCCGCGTTGCAGCGGTAGCTCATGCGCATCGCGCGGTTGCGGTACGAGGCAGGCGAGCCCATGAAGAACGCTCCGCCATGCAGGTACAGGATGATCTGCGCCGGCGACTCGACGGCGCAGACCGATTCCATCCCGACATCGCCGGCGGCGTGATCTCCAAACACAACCTTGGGATACTTTCGCCGGATCCTATCGCGCGACGTGCGGCCCAGGCGCTCGAAGCGGGCGCGCATCTTCAGCGGCGAGGTCGTGGCCCCGAAGAGCGTGCTCGTGACGAGACCGTAGCCCTGCAGAGACAGCCAGCGCTTCAACGCGCTCATCTTAGACGGCTGCCGCCCGGCTTAACGCCGTGTTCGAACCCGAAGAATCCGGTGTTCCACGCGGCGAACGCCCCAATGAAGGCCAGCCACGCGAGTGCCAGCCCTTTCAAGTAACTCATGGGCCCCCGAATTATCGAAGCGTCTGGGGACGGGAACCTTTCGTCTCGACACGACGAATCTCGCCGCCCAGCGTCGTCTCGACACGACGCACTTCGTCGCTGCAACCGACCGCCCCCAGCCTCATCGCACATCGCAAAACCGCAGATCTCAAATCTGCATTTTCCATCAGCAATCCGCAACGCAAAAAAAGGGCGGCAGTCTCTCGACCACCGCCCCTCGCGTTCACCGCACACCGCAAATCGCAGAACTCAAATCTGCATTTTGCAATCAGCAATCAGCAATCAGCAATGCGAACTACTCTCCCAGGTCTCCCGTTCGCGGTCCGAGCGCTTCCTCCGGCTCCACGAAGTACTCCATGTCCCGCTCCAGCTCGAGCTCGTCGTCGCTCGGCTGCGGCGGCGCCGGCGGCGGCGGCGGCTCGTCCGGCGGAATCTGCACGTGCCGGTAGTACTCGAAGCCCGTGCCCGCCGGAATGAGCCGGCCCATCGTGACGTTCTCCTTCAGGCCGCGCAGGTGATCGACCTTGCCGGAGATGGACGCCTCGGTGAGCACGCGCGTCGTTTCCTGGAACGACGCCGCCGAGATGAACGAGTCGGTCGAGAGCGACGCCTTCGTGATGCCGAGGAGCAGCGGCCGGCCCTGCGCCGGACGTCCGCCCGCGGTGATCACGCGCTCGTTCTCCTCGAGGAACCGGAACTTGTCGGTCTGCTCGTCGACGAGGAACTCGGTGTCGCCGACGTCCTCGATCTTCACCCACCGCATCATCTGGCGCGCGATGGTCTCGATGTGCTTGTCGTTGATGTTGACGCCCTGCAGCCGGTAGACCTCCTGAATCTCGTTGACGAGGTACGCCTGGAGCGCCTTCTCGCCGAGGACGTTCAGGATGTCGTGCGGGTTCGACGGACCGTCCATCAGCGGCTCGCCCGCGCGGACGCGCTCGCCTTCCTGCACGTTGACGTGCACGCCGCGCGGCAGCGAGTACTCGCGCGGCTCGGCGCCCGGCTCGTCGGGGACGATGATGATCTTCCGCTGCCCTTGACGATGCCGCCGTGCTTGACGATGCCGTCGATTTCCGAGATGACGGCCGTCTCGCGCGGCTTGCGCGCCTCGAACAGCTCGACGACGCGCGGCAGACCGCCCGTGATGTCCTTGGTCTTGGTCGTCTCGCGCGGAATCTTCGCGAGCACGTCGCCGGCCGACACGTTCTCGCCGTCCTGCACCATCATGTGCGCGTGGACCGGCATGTGGTACTTGCGGTTGACCTTGCCGTCCTTGCCGCTTGATCTCGATCGCCGGCTGCTTCTTCTCGTCCGGCGAGTCCACGATGATGAGCCGCGACAGGCCGGTGACCTCGTCCACTTCCTCGTGGACGGTGATGCCTTCGAGGATGTCCTTGAAGCGGATCTGGCCGGCCTCCTCGGTGAGGATCGAGAAGGTGTACGGATCCCACTCGACCAGCACCTGGCCCTGTTCGACCGCCTGGCCTTCCTTCACCTTGAGGCGCGCGCCGTAGACGATCGGGTAGCGCTCGCGGTCGCGGCCCTTCGCGTCCTGCACGACGAGCGAGCCGCTGCGGTTCATGACGACCAGGTTGCCGTCCTTCGCCTGCACGACCTGCAGGCCCTGGAACCGGACCGTGCCGGCGTTGCGCGCCTCGAGCGTCGACTGCTCGGACACGCGCGACGCCGTGCCGCCGATGTGGAACGTGCGCATCGTCAGCTGCGTGCCGGGCTCGCCGATGGACTGCGCCGCGATGACGCCGACCGCCTGGCCGAGCTCGACCATCTTGCCGGTGGCCAGATCGCGGCCGTAGCACTTCGCGCACACGCCGCGGCGCGACGCGCAGGTCAGCACCGACCGGATCTTCACCTTCTCGATGCCGGCGTCCTGGATGGCCGACGAGGTCTCTTCGTCCATGATCGTCGTTGACGTCGACGATCGTCTGGCCCGTGAACGGGTCGACGATCTCTCTCGAGCGTCGCCCGGCCGATGATGCGGTCGCGGAGCGGCTCGATGATCTCGCCCGCTCTCGACGATGGCCCGCGCCTCGATGCCGTCCACCGTGCCGCAGTCGTGCTCGTGGATGATGACGTCCTGCGCCACGTCCACGAGACGGCGCGTGAGGTAGCCCGAGTCGGCCGTCTTGAGCGCCGTGTCGGCCAGGCCCTTGCGCGCGCCGTGCGTCGAGATGAAGTAGTGCTGCACCTCGAGGCCTTCGCGGAAGTTCGCCGTGATGGGCGTCTCGATGATCTCGCCCGACGGCTTCGCCATCAGGCCGCGCATGCCGGCGAGCTGGCGGATCTGCTGCTTCGATCCTCGCGCGCCGGAGTCGGCCATGACGTAGACCGGGTTGAACTGCCGGCCTTCCTTGTCGATGGCCTCCATCTCGCTGAACATCGCGTTGGCGATCTCTTCGGTCGCCTCCGACCAGATGGCGATCACCTTGTTGTAGCGCTCGCCGTTGGTGATGGCGCCCTCGAGGTACTGCGACTCGACCTTGATGACCTCTTCGCGCGCCTTCGCGACGAGCGGCGACCTTCTCCTTCGGGATGATCAGGTCGTCGATGCCGATCGACAGGCCCGACTTGGTCGCGTAGGTGAAGCCGAGGTTCTTGAGCGAGTCGAGCATCTCGACGGTCTTCTCGAGCCCGAACTTCAGGTAGCAGCGACTGCACGAGCTGCTGCAGGCCCTTCTTCTTCGAGCAGGCCGTTGACGAACGGCATCTCCGTGCGGAAGCGCCTGGTTCAGGATGACGCGGCCGACGGTGGTGTTGATGATCTTGTTCTTGACCGTCTGCACCTCGGTGCGGAGCACGTCCTGGTCGTCGCGCGACGCGGTCAGGTCCTGCAGGTCGCCGGTGTAGCGCAGCCGGATCGGCGACAGCGTCTCGAGCTCGCCCGCCTCGAGCGCCAGCATCACGTCGTCGGGGTTGCCGAACGCCCGGCCCTCGCCCTTCGCGCCGCTCTTGGCCTTCGTCAGGTAGTAGCAGCCGAGCACGATGTCCTGCGACGGAATCGCGATCGGCGCGCCGTGCGCGGGCGACAGGATGTTGTTCGACGACAGCATCAGCACCGACGCTTCGATCTGCGCCTCGGGCGACAGCGGGATGTGGACGGCCATCTGGTCGCCGTCGAAGTCCGCGTTGAACGCCGTGCAGACGAGCGGGTGGATGCGGATGGCCTTGCCTTCGACCAGCACCGGCTCGAACGCCTGGATGCCCAGCCGATGGAGCGTCGGCGCGCGGTTGAGCAGCACCGGGTGCTCGCGGATGACCTCTTCGAGCACGTCCCACACTTCGGGACGCTGCAGCTCGACCATCTCCTTCGCCTGCTTGATGGTGGCGACGAGACCGCGCTCCTCGAGCTTGTTGTAGATGAACGGCTTGAACAGCTCGAGCGCCATCTTCTTCGGCAGCCCGCACTGGTGGAGCTTCAGCTCGGGACCGACGACGATGACCGAACGGCCGGAGTAGTCGACGCGCTTGCCGAGCAGGTTCTGACGGAAGCGGCCCTGCTTGCCCTTGAGCGTGTCGGACAGCGACTTCAGCGGACGGTTGTTGGCGCCGCGCAGCACGCGGCCGCGGCGGCCGTTGTCGAACAGCGCGTCGACGGCTTCCTGGAGCATGCGCTTCTCGTTGCGGATGATGACGTCGGGCGCCTTCAGCTCCATCAGCTTCTTCAACCGGTTGTTGCGGTTGATGACGCGGCGATAGAGGTCGTTCAGGTCCGAGGTCGCGAACCGGCCGCCGTCGAGCGGCACGAGCGGACGCAGTTCCGGCGGAATGACCGGGATGACGTCGAGAATCATCCACTCGGGACGGTTGCTCGACTTCCGGAACGAGTCGGTGACCTTCAGGCGCTTGGCGTACTTCAGCTTCTTCTGGGCCGACTGCTCCGTCTTCATCTTGTCGCGGAGCTCGATCGACAGCCGCTCGACGTTGACGCGCTTCAGCAGCTCCTTGATCGCCTCGGCGCCCATCTGCGCCTTGAACGCGGTGCCTGGTGCTCTTCGCTCGCCTTGCGGTACTGCTCTTCGTTGAGCAGCTGGTTCTGCTTCAGCTCGGTCTCGCCCGGATCGACGACGACGTAGGCCTCGAAGTAGAGGACGCGCTCGAGGTCGCGGAGCGAGATGTCGAGCAGGTGGCCGATGCGGCTCGGCAGCCCCTTGAAGAACCACACGTGGCTGACCGGCGTGGCCAGCGTGATGTGGCCCAGGCGCTCGCGGCGGACCTTCGCCTGCGTCACTTCGACGCCGCACTTGTCGCAGATCACGCCGCGGTGCTTCATGCGCTTGTACTTGCCGCAGAGGCACTCCCAGTCGGTGATCGGGCCGAAGATCTTGGCGCAGAACAGGCCGTCGCGTTCCGGCTTGAACGTCCGGTAGTTGATCGTCTCCGGCTTGGTCACCTCGCCGTGCGACCAGGACAGGATCTTGTCCGGCGACGCGAGGCTGATCCGGATCGCGTCGAAATCGCTCGTCAGCGCGGAACGTTCGTGAAATGAAGGTCTCATTCTATTTACACCTCCTCCAACACGGGTTGCGGAGTCGCCTCGACCGGTTTCTTCTTCGTCTTCATCAGCTCGACGTCCAGACAGAGCGACTGGAGCTCGCGGATGAGCACGTTGAACGATTCGGGCAGGCCCGCCGTGAACGACGCGTCGCCCTTGACGATCGCCTCGTAGATCTTCGCGCGCCCGGTCACGTCGTCCGACTTGGCGGTGAGGAGCTCCTGGAGGATGTGCGCCGCGCCGTAGGCCTCGAGCGCCCAGACCTCCATCTCGCCGAACCGCTGTCCGCCGAACTGCGCCTTGCCGCCGAGCGGCTGCTGCGTGATGAGCGAGTACGGTCCGATCGACCGCGCGTGGATCTTGTCGTCGACCAGGTGCGACAGCTTCAGCATGTAGATGTAGCCGACGGTGACGTTCTGCTCGAACTGCTCGCCGGTCATGCCGTCGTACAGCTTCGTCTTGCCGCCCGTCGGCAGCCCCGCGCGATCGAGCCAGTTCTTGATCTCGGTCTCGGTCGCGCCGTCGAAGACCGGCGTCGCGAAGTAGAGGCCGAGCGCGTGCGCGGCCCACCCGAGGTGGGTCTCGAGAATCTGACCGACGTTCATGCGCGACGGAACGCCGAGCGGGTTGAGCACGATCTCGACCGGCGTGCCGTCCGGCAGATACGGCATGTCCTCTTCGGGGAGGATGCGCGCGATGACGCCCTTGTTGCCGTGCCGGCCGGCCATCTTGTCGCCGACCGACAGCTTGCGCTTCATCGCGACGTAGACCTTGACGAGCTTGATGACGCCCGGCGGCAGCTCGTCGCCGCGGCGGATCTTCTCCTTCTTCTCCTCGAAGAGGTTCTTGATGACCTCGACCTGGCGCTCGGTCCGCTCCTCGAGATCCCGCAGATCGTCCTCGAGCCGCGTGTCGTCGGTCGCGATCTTCAGCCGCACCATCGTCTCGTACGGCATCTCCTGCAGGACGACTTCGGTGAGGTCGGTGCCCTTCTTGAGCAGCCGCTCGCGGCCGTACTCGTCGAAGAGATCCGAGCGGAGCTGCTGGCCCTTCAGCATCATGATCACGCGCTTCTTCACTTCGTCGTGAAGAATGCGGATCTCGTCCTGAAGGTTCTTCTCCATCATGTCGAGCTCTTCCTGCTCGATCGCCTTCGCGCGGTCGTCCTTCTCGATGCCCTTGCGGGAGAAGATCTTCACGCCGACGATGATGCCCTCGATGCCGGGCGGGCAGATGAGCGAGGCGTCGCGCACGTCGCCGGCCTTCTCGCCGAAGATCGCGCGGAGCAGCTTCTCTTCCGGCGTGAGCTGCGTCTCGCCCTTCGGCGTGACCTTGCCCACGAGGATGTCGCCCGGCTTGACGTTGGCGCCGATGCGGATGATGCCGCTCTCGTCGAGATCGCGCAGGAACGTCTCCGACACGTTCGGGATGTCGCGCGTGATTTCCTCCGGCCCGAGCTTGGTGTCGCGCGACTCGATCTCGAACTCCTCGATGTGGATGGACGTGTAGTAGTCGTCCTTCACCATCCGCTCGGAGACGAGGATCGCGTCCTCGAAGTTGTAGCCGCGCCACGGCATGAACGCGACGAGCACGTTCCGGCCGAGCGCGAGCTCGCCAAGCTCCGTGCACGGCCCGTCGCCGAGCACCTGCCCCTTGTGCACCTTCTGGCCGACCCGGACGATCGGCTTCTGGGTGATGCAGGTGTTCTGGTTGGACCGCTTGAACTTGGTCATCGGGTAGATGTCGGCGCCCATCTCCTTGCCGAGCGTGTCCTCGTTCTCGCTCTCCACGCGGACGACGATGCGCTGGCTGTCGACGTAGTCGATGGTGCCCGACCGGCGCGCCACGATGACGGCGCCCGAGTCGCGCGCCGTGATGTACTCCATGCCGGTGCCGACAAACGGCGCCCGCGCGCGGAGCAGCGGCACGGCCTGGCGCTGCATGTTCGATCCCATCAGCGCGCGGTTCGCGTCGTCGTTCTCGAGGAACGGGATGAGCGACGCGGCGACCGACACGAGCTGCTTGGGCGACACGTCGATGAACTGGACGGTGTCGCGCGGGGCCAGGATGAAGTTGCCGGCCTGCCGCGCGTTGACGCGCTCCTCGACGAGGTTGCCGTCGTCGTCCACCTTCGCGTTGGCCTGCGCGATGATGTACTGGTCCTCTTCCCACGCCGAGAGGTAGTACGAGTAGGGCTCGAACTCGACGCCCTTCTTCTTCGGCGCGCCCGTCGTCCGACACGAGCTCGTCGGCCTCGACGATGTCGCCGGCCTTGTACTTGGAGCCGCCGGCGTTGGTGACGAGCACGTAGTCGGTGACGTGGCCGTCCTTGACCTTGCGGTACGGCGACTCGATGAAGCCGAACTCGTTGATCCGCGCGTAGCACGAGAGCGACGAGATGAGGCCGATGTTCGGGCCTTCCGGCGTCTCAATCGGGCAGATGCGGCCGTAGTGCGTCGGGTGCACGTCGCGCACCTCGAAGCCGGCGCGCTCGCGCGACAGACCGCCGGGCCCGAGGGCGGAGAGACGCCGCTTGTGCGTGATCTCCGAGAGCGGGTTGGTCTGGTCCATGAACTGCGAGAGCTGCGACGACCCGAAGAACTCGCGAATGGCGGCCATGACCGGCTTCGCGTTGATCAGGTCGTGCGGCATGGCGGTCGCCATTTCCTGGTAGACCGACATCTTCTCCTTGATGGCGCGCTCCATCCGGACCAGGCCGATGCGGAACTGGTTCTCGAGGAGCTCGCCGACGGAGCGGACGCGGCGGTTGCCCAGGTGGTCGATGTCGTCCACGTTGGCCGGGTTGCGTGCGCAGCTTGAGGAGGTACTTGATGACCTCGTAGAAGTCCTGCGGGTGCAGGATCTTCTCGTCGAGCGGCGTGTTGAGCCCGAGCTTGGTGTTCAGCTTGAGGCGGCCGACCCGCGAGAAGTCGTACTTCTGCGGGTTGAAGAACATGTTCTCGAAGAGCGACCGCGAGCTGTCGAGCGTCGGGGGATCGCCCGGCCGCAGGCGCCGGTAGATCTCGATGAGCGCCTCTTCGTGCGTGTGGATCGGGTCCTTCTTCAGCGTCTGGCCGACGATCGACCCGACTTCGTCCTTCTCGGGGAAGAAGATCTCGAGCCGGTCGACGTTCTTCTCCTGGGCCATCGACATGACGCGCGGCTCGAGCGGCTCGTTGGCCTCGAGGATCACCTCGCCGGTGGACGGATCGACGACGTCGGACGCCGCAAACGCGCCTTCGAGCTCGGCGTCGGAGATCTCGACCGCCTCGACGTTGGCGCGCTTGAGCGCCTCGACGGCGTTCTTGGTGATCTTCTTGCCGGACTGCACGGTGAAGTTCTCGCCGGGCACCACGATGTCCTTGGCGGCGCGGAGGCCGACCAGGCTGTCGGCGACGGCCCAGTAGAGCGAGCCGTTCTTCAGATACAGCTTGTCGACCGTGTAGAAGCTCCGGATGATCTCGTCGGCGCCGCGCAGGCCGAGCGCGCGCAGGAAGACCGAGGCCAGGAACTTGCGCTTGCGGTCGATGCGGACGTAGAGCAGGTTCTTGCGTGTCGTACTCGAACTCCACCCACGAGCCGCGGTACGGGATGATCTGCGCGACGTACAGCGTCTTGTCTTCGGAGTGGAAGAAGGCGCCCGGCGAGCGGTGCAGCTGCGACACGATGACGCGCTCGGTGCCGTTGATGATGAACGTGCCGTTCTCGGTCATCAGCGGGATGTCGCCGAAGTAGACCTCCTGCTCCTTGATGTCGCGGATCGTCTTGACGCCGGTCTCCGGATCCTTGTTCCAGACGACGAGACGGATGGTGACCTTGAGCGGCACGGCGAAGGTCATGCCGCGCTCCTGGCACTCGTCGACGTCGTACTTGAGCTTCAGGCCGACCGTGTTGCCGCAGATGTCACAGACGTCCCCGCGGGCCTGGTTCGCCTTTCCGCACCGCGGGCAGAGCACTTCCCTGTCGCCGTACGGATCGGCGATGAGCGTGGCGCCGCAGCCGCTGCAGGGCTTGCGCAGGTGGTGCAGGCCGGCGAGCTTGCCGCACTTGCACTCCCAGTTCCCGATCGAGTACTCGATGAACTCGAGCGAGCTAGTTCTCGCGGAAGTCGCTGATCGGAAAGACCGACTTGAAGACCGACTGCAGTCCCGCGTCCTCACGCTCGCTCGGCAGACGGTTCATCTGCAGGAAGCGTTCGTACGACTTCTTCTGGATCTCGATGAGGTTCGGGATCGGGACGGTCGTCTTGATTTTGGAGAAGTCGATGCGCTCGCGATAAACGTTCTTGGGAAGGCTGTACATTCTTAGAAACCTCAGAGGCTAGAGGCTCGAGGCCGGAGGCTGGCAATGTCCACCTCCGCGCCCCTCGCGCAGCGCACCGCCGGCTCTCGCCGGCCCGGTCGTGATCGTGTCGAAGCGGCGCCGTGGCCCGAAGCTCTTCCCGAGCTCCGAGTCTCCAGCCTCCAGCCTCTACTTGACTTCGACCTTGGCGCCGACCTCTTCGAACTTCTTCTTGATCGTCGCGGCCTCGTCCTTCGAGACGGCTTCCTTGATGGCCTTCGGAGCGGCCTCGACCAGATCCTTGGCTTCCTTGAGCCCCAGGCTGGTGACTTCGCGCACGACCTTGATCACGTTGATCTTGTTGCCGCCGACCTCGGTCAGCGTCACGGTGAACTCGGTCTTCTCCTCGGCCGGAGCCGCCGCCGCCGCCGCCGCCGCCCATCGGCATCGCCATCGGCATGGCCGCCGCAGCCGACACGCCGAGCTCGGATTCGAGCGTCTTCACGAGCTGGCTCAGCTCCATGACGCTGATGCCCTTGATGTATTCGACCACCTGCTGCTGTGTCACGTCTGCCATTTTCTGTTCTCCTGCAATTTACAATTCGGACTTAGAAATTAGGACTTCGCGACGAACTCCAAATTCCTGAATCGTAAATTCCGAATTTACTCCTTGATCTCTTCTTCTCAGCCTGCACCAAGACGCTCATGAGGTCGCGCGGAGCGGCGTTCAGCACGCTGACGATCTGCACCATCGGCGCCTGGAGGACGAACAGGAGCTTGGCGTACAGCTCCGGCTTGCCCGGGAGCGCCGCGAGCTCTGTCACCTCGGCCGGCTTGATCGCCTTTCCCTGAACGACCGCCGCCTTCACGCTGAGCATCGGCGCCGTCTTGACGAACGCCGTCAGCGTCTTGGCGAGCGCCACCGGGTCGGTCCGGGTGTACGCAATCGCGGTCGTGCCCTTGAAATGCTCCGTCAGGCTCTCGAACGCCGTGCCCTTGAGCGCCCGGCGCGCCAGGGTGTTCTTGACGACCTTGTAGCTCGCCTTGGCGGAACGGAGCTGGCGCCTGAGCTCGGTGACTTGCGGGACGTTCAGCCCCTTGTAGTCCACGAGAATGGCGCTATCCGAGCCCTTGAAGGCCGCCTCGAGCCCCTGGAGTTCGACTTCCTTGTCTGCTCGCGTGACTGCCATTAGTGCTTCACCACCACGTCAATGTGCGTCGTGTCGATCCGGATGCCCGGACCCATCGTCGACGACAGGGTGACGCTCTTGAGATACTTCCCCTTGGCCGCCGACGGCTTTGCCTTGACGATGCTGTCGACGAGCGCATGCGCGTTGGCCACGAGCGAGTCGGGGGCGAACGAGGTCTTCCCGAGGGGGGCGTGAATGATGCCGGTCTTGTCCACGCGGAACTCGACCTTGCCGGCCTTGATCTCCTTCACGGCCTTCGCGATGTCGAGCGACACGGTGCCGGTCTTGGGGTTCGGCATCAGGCCGCGTGGCCCGAGCACCTTTCCGAGCTTGCCGACCGCGCGCATCATGTCCGGCGTCGCCACCACCGCATCGAAGTCCGTCCATCCGCCCATGATGCGTTCGACCAGCTCCTCGCCGCCGACGACGTCGGCGCCCGCCTCCTGCGCCTCCTTCTGCTTCTCTCCGCCCGCAATGGCCAGCACGCGCTTGGTCTTGCCCAGCCCGTGGGGCAGGACGACCGTGCCGCGAACCATCTGATCAGCGTGCTTGGGATCGACACCGAGACGGAGGGTGAGCTCGACGGTCTCGTCGAACTTCGCGTACTTCACCTTCTGCACGAGCGGGATCGCCTCTTCGATCGAATACGTTCGATCGGCCGCGACCTGCGCCCGGGCGGCGGTGAACTTCTTGCCGCGTTTGCGCACTGTACCAACCTCTGTGGTTCAGACGGGCTGTCGAACAGCCCTCCCACGCTAAAGAATTTACAATTGGGAATTTACAATGGGGAATTCGTTGCAGGCGACACGTCGGTTCAGGGCCCGACGACGAATTCCTAATTGTAAATCGTAAATCGTAAATTTCGTTCCTAGCCCACCACGTCCAGGCCCATCGACCGGGCCGTGCCGGCGACGGTCTTGACCGCCGCCTCGAGCGACTCGCAGTTCAGGTCCGGCATCTTGAGCTTCGCGATGTCCTCGACCTGCTTCCTGGTGACCGTGCCGACCTTCGTCTTGTTCGGCTCGGCGGACCCCTTCGCGATGTTCGCCGCGCGCTTCAGCAGGATCGGCGCCGGGGGCGTCTTCGTGATGAAGCTGTACGACCGGTCCACGTAGACGGTCACGACGACGGGGATGATGAGCCCTTCGTCCTTGGCCGTTTTCGCGTTGAAGTTCTTGCAGAAGTCCATGATGTTCACGCCCTGCGGGCCGAGCGCGGTGCCCACGGGGGGGGCCGGCGTTGCCTTGCCGGCCGCAATCTGGAGCTTCACGAGTGCTTGTATTTTCTTGGCCATAAGAGGCTTAGGGCTTAGGGCTTAAGGCTTCGGCTTGCGCCATGAGCCATGAGCCCTGAGCCGTCTATATCTTCTCCACCTGCAGGAAGTCGAGCTCGACGGGCGTCGCGCGGCCGAAGATCGTCACCATCACCTTGAGCGTGTTCTTGTCGACGTTCACTTCGTCGACCACGCCGTTGAAGCTGGTGAACGGCCCCTCGTTGATGCGCACCTGCTCGCCTTTTTCGAACATGTACTTCGGCTTCGGCTTCTCGGCCGCCGTCTTGACCTGCGTCAGGATCTGCTCGACCTCGTCCTTGCTGAGGGGCGTCGGCTTCGCGCCGGCGCCGACAAACCCCGTCACCTTCGGCGTGTTCTTCACCACGTGCCACGCATGGTCGGACATGTTCATCTCGACCAGGATGTAGCCGGGGAAGAACCGCTTCGCCGTCACGACCTTGCGTCCGCCCCGCATTTCGACCACGTCTTCGGTCGGAATGAGAATCTCGCCAATCTCCGCCTGGAGGCCGTAGGCCGCCACGCGCTGCTGCAGCGACTCGGCGACCTTCTTCTCGAACCCCGAGTAGGTATGGACGATGTACCAGTTCTTGCCGGCCGTTGCGACGTCGCTCATGCGCCACCAAACCGACGGAACACCCACTGCACGAGGCTGTTGACGCCGATATCCAGAATGAACAGGTACAGCCCGAAGAACACCGACAGGAGAATCACCACGAACGTCGTGGCGTAGACCTCTTTCTGCGATGGCCAGGTGACGCGCTTCAGCTCGTTGCGCACCTCGCTCAGGAACAGCCGCGCGCGCCCGAACCAGCCGCCGGCGGTCTGCTTTGCGTTGTCGAAGGCCGTCGTGTTCTCTGCCATGTGGATCGCTGCTAACTTCTTCCTTCTGACTTCTTCCTTCTAACTTCCCCGAGGGGTCTGGCAGGCCAGGAGGGAATCGAACCCCCAACCCCCGGTTTTGGAGACCGGTGCTCTGCCAATTGAGCTACTGGCCTATCCGAACCATGAATGTGGTCATCTGTTCATCTGGTTATTTGGTCATTTCGTCAGGTGCCGAATTGACCAGATGACAAGATAACCAGATTCACGGCCCGTTTATTTCGTCTCCTTGTGCCCGGTGTGCTTGCGGCAGAAGCGGCAGAACTTGCTCATCTCGAGCCGTTCGGTCGTCTTCTTCTTGTTCTTCGTCGTGCTGTAGTTGCGCCGCTTACACTCGAGGCACGCGAGCGTGATGATGTCTCTCATTGGTGAATCCTGAATCTGGTCATGGGTCATTGGGTCATCGGGTCATGTCGCTACGCCGAAATGACCAAACAACCAGATGACCCATTGACCCAATGCCCTATTCGACGATCTCGGTCACCGTGCCGGAGCCGACCGTGCGGCCGCCTTCGCGGATGGCGAAGCGCGCGCCCTGTTCGAGCGCGACCGGCGCCATCAGCTGCCCGGTGATCTCCGTGTTGTCGCCCGGCATCACCATCTCGACGCCCTCGGGCAGATTGAGCGTGCCCGTGACGTCGGTGGTGCGGATGTAGAACTGCGGGCGGTAGCCGTTGAAGAACGGCGTGTGGCGGCCGCCCTCCTCCTTCGACAGGATGTAGACCTTGCCCTTGAACTTCGTGTGGGGCTTGATCGAGCCCGGCTTCGCCAGCACCTGGCCGCGCTCGACGTCGTCCTTCTCCACGCCGCGCAGCAGCACGCCGATGTTGTCGCCGGCCACGCCCTCGTCGAGGAGCTTGCGGAACATCTCGACGCCGGTGACGACCTTCTTCTCGGTCGGCTTGAACCCGACGATCTCGATTTCCTCGCCCACCTTCACCTTGCCGCGCTCGACGCGGCCCGTGACCACGGTGCCGCGGCCCGAGATCGAGAACACGTCCTCGATCGGCATCATGAACGGCTTGTCGACGTCGCGCTGCGGGAGCGGCACGTAGTTGTCGAGCGCCTCCATCAGCTTGATGACGCCCGCGACGCCTTCGGGATCGCCCTGCAGCGCCTTGAGCGCCGAGAGGCGGACCACCGGGATGTCGTCGCCAGGGAAGTCGTACTGCTTGAGCAGCTCGCGCACCTCGAGCTCGACGAGGTCGAGCAGTTCCGGGTCGTCGATGGCGTCGACCTTGTTGAGAGCGACCACCATGTACGGCACGTTGACCTGCTTCGCGAGCAGCACGTGCTCGCGCGTCTGCGGCATCGGCCCGTCCACGGCGCTGACGACGAGGATGGCGCCGTCCATCTGCGCGGCGCCGGTGATCATGTTCTTGATGTAGTCGGCGTGACCCGGGCAGTCCACGTGCGCGTAGTGACGCTTGGCGGTCGAATACTCAACGTGGCTCGTCGCGATCGTCAGAATCTTCGTATCGTCGCGGCGGCCCTGCGACTCGGACGCCTTGGCGACCTCGTCGTAAGGCACGAACTTCGCCCAGCCCTTGTCGGCGGCGACCTTCGTGAGCGCGGCGGTCAGGGTGGTCTTGCCGTGATCGATGTGCCCGATGGTGCCGACGTTGACGTGCGGCTTGGTACGGTCGAACTTCTCTTTAGCCATGTCTCTCGATCCTCGTTGTCTACTCGCGGGGCCTGCCCCGTGTTTCAGTCTCTGGAGCCGATGACCAGAATCGAACTGGTGACCTCGTCCTTACCAAGGACGCGCTCTGCCAACTGAGCTACATCGGCCTTCGCCGCTCGGACCCGTGTCGACTCGCGGCTACGGCCGACAAGTCGGCCCATATCTCCTTAGAGCGGCCTGCCATCGGTCCACCTTCGCGCTTCGATGGACAACCTTCGCCTGGCTTGCCAACCGAAGCTCACGCTCATTGGCAAGCGTGAGCGACGGTTGGAGCGGGAGACGGGGATCGAACCCGCGACCAACAGCTTGGAAGGCTGTGACTCTACCACTGAGTTACTCCCGCTCAAGAATTGGGTAATTGGGTGATTGGGTACCTGAGTAATTGCACTGGCCACTGCCCTTCCACCAATTACTCAAGTACCCAATCACCCAATTACCCGATCCGTTTGGTGGCGAGGGAAGGACTCGAACCTTCGAAGCCGCTAGGGCGACAGATTTACAGTCTGCTGCGTTTGACCGCTTCGCTACCTCGCCAAACCTGTTTGTGTGTGGAGTCGTTTCTGTCGCGTGTACCCTGCAGCCCGGAAGCACTCGTCTTTGGAGCTGGCGAAGGGATTTGAACCCCCGACCTGCTGATTACAAATCAGCTGCTCTACCGGACTGAGCTACGCCAGCCAGACAAAAGTTGGACTATAGCACGTCCTGTGCCAGAGGTGCAATATTCGGCGCTATTTGATCTTACCAGCGCCCTCGTGGTTTCTTCCTGATGAGCTTTGGGTTTTCTCGCCGGCCTGCCCCGGCTGCCCTGCCTGAACAGCATGCCGCTGCCGAATCGCCTCGAACAGCACAATTCCGGCCGCCACCGAGACGTTCAGGCTCTCCACATGCCCCGACATCGGGATCGACGCCAGCCAGTCGCAGCGCTCCCGAACCAGGCGCCGGAGGCCTGTGCCCTCGGCGCCCACCACAATCGCGGTCGGCAGCGTCAGGTCGACCTGGTCGTATCGGAGCGGCGCCGTGCCCGAAAGGCCGACCGTCCAGACGCCCGCCTCCTTCAACTCCTCGAGCGCGCGGGCGATGTTCACGACGTCCGCCACCCGCACGTGGGAGACGGCACCGGCCGAGGCCTTCGCCGCCGCCCCCTCGAGCGGCGCCGCATGGCGCGATTGCCGCACGACGCCCGTCGCGCCCGGCCGCATCGACCGACCGCAGAATGGCGCCCACATTGTGCGGGTCCTCGATGCCGTCGAGCACGACGAGAAGCGGCGGCCGCCCGTCCTCGGCCGCGCCGTCCAGCAGATCGCTGCACATCGAGCCGCCCGTGCAAGGCGCTGCTCTGGACTTCGGCCACCACACCCTGATGGACACCGCCGCGCGCCGCGCGATCGAGCTCCGCGGCCGTCGCGTGGCGAACCGCCACACCCTCGCGCGCCGCTGCCTCGACGATGGCCGCCAGACGTCCTTTCCCGCGATCGACGAGCCGAATCTCGTGACACGCCCGGCGCGCAGCGCTTCGAGGACCGGATTGATGCCGTAGATGAGCATTTTCTACTTTGCGCTGGGGCCCCACCCCCAGCGCCTGTACGTCACGCCTTCGGCGCTCGGCGGTGCTTGCGCCGACTTACCGCTTGGACACGCTCAGCGATCGGACAGGGACATCACCGCTTGCCGGAACGCCGCCGCACGTTCGCGGCACCCGTGAATCTTCGGGACGCCCGTCCCCTCGGGGAGCTCGGCGCCCCGATCGATCGCGGGCACGGCCAGGTCGAGCTCCGGTCCTTCGGATCGTCCCGTCAGCGCGAGCCGAATCGGATGGAACAGCGCCTTGCCCTTCTGACCCGTTCGTGCCTTGATCTCGGCAGCCGCTCGCCCGGAACCGCTCCCGATCGAGCCGCTGGCGCCTCGCCAGCACGTCGGCGAGCGCCACCACCACCGACGCGCGGCGGCATCGCTGCATCTCGGCCGCGATCGCGCGGATCCGGCAGACGCGCCTCCGGCCGAGTAGTCGAACAGGAACCGGAGCCGCGCCGGCACTTGATCCAGACGGTCGACCGATCCCGACGCCATCGGCAGCACGGACGCCAGAAACGTCGAGCGCCACGCGGCGTCGGCGTCGAGCGCGATGCCCGCGCGCTCGAAGAACGGCACGGCCAGACGCGCGAGAGCATCGCGGATCCGCGGCCTTGAGGTAGTGGCGGTTCACCCAGGCGAGCTTCTCCTCGTCGAACACACCGGCGCTCAGCCCGACCGCGTCGAGCGAAAAGCGCCGCGCCAGCTCGTCGAGCGACATCAGACTCGTCGTCGCCGTGTCCGCCGCGTCACGGCGCGGCGCGCATCCCGCGGCGACCAGCCGAGGAGCGCCAGGTAGTTGACGAGCGCCTCCGGCAGGTACCCCTTGCTGCCGGAACTCTGCGACCGACGTCGCGCCGTGACGCTTCGACAGCGGCGTGTGATCGGGCCCGAGCACGAGCGCCAGATGCGCGAACACCGGCGGCTGCGAAACCGAGCGCCTCGTAGAGCAGAATCTGTCGCGGCGTGTTCGAGATGTGATCCTCGCCGCGAATCACATGCGTGACGCCCATCAGCGCATCGTCGACGACGACCGCGAAGTTGTAGGCGGGCGACGCCGTCGGCGCGCACGATGACCGGATCGCCGATGACGTCGGTGTGGAACCGCACGTCGCCGCGCACGGCGTCGTCGAACACGACTTCGCGGTCCGTCGGGCACGCGAAACCGGATGGCCGGCCGCTCGCCTGCGGCCAGGCGCGCGCCGACGTCCTCGCGCGCGATCACGCGCCGGCACGTGCCGGAATACCGACCGGCCGCCCCGCCGCGAGCGCCGCCTCGCCGCTCGGCTTCGAGCTGCTCGGGCGAGCAGAAGCAGCGGTACGCATGCCCGCTGGCCAGGAGCTCGTTCGCGTACGACTCGTAGAGGTGCAGCCGCTCCGACTGCCGATACGGGACCGGCGGTCCGCCGATGTCCGGACCCTCGTCCCAGTCGAGCCCCAGCCACCGCAGGTCGTCGAGGATGGCCGCCTCGGACTCGGCGTCGACCGCTCGACGTCGGTGTCCTCGATGCGCAGGACGAACGTCGCCGTCCGGCCGCGCGCCAGCAGCCAGTTGAAGAGCGCCGTCCGCGCGTTGCCGACGTGCAGCTGACCGGTCGGGCTCGGAGCGAATCGGACGCGCATCAAGAACATGGACAAGTTTACGATTTGCGAGTTCGGCAATTCGTGAGCAGCGCGACGGCGTGGGCGGCAATCGCCTCGCCGCGGCCCGTGGCGTCGACGCCTTCGTTCGTCTTGCCCTTGATGCTCACGCGCCGACGGTCGATGCCGAGCGCCTCGGCCAGGTTCGCGCGCATCGCATCGACGAACGGCCCGATCTTCGGACGCTCGGCGATCACGACGACATCCACGTTGACGACCGCGTAGCCCGCGCTCGCGACGATGGCGGCGGCGCGGCGCAGCAGATCGAGGCTCGAGGCGTCCTTGCCACTGCGGATCGGTATCGGGAAAGTGACGGCCGATGTCGCCGGCGGCCGCCGCACCCAGCATCGCGTCGGTCACCGCGTGGCACACGACGTCGGCGTCCGAGTGGCCCGAGCAGCCCGCGCTCGAACGGAATGCGCACGCCGCCGAGAATGAGCGGCCGGCCCTCGACGAGCCGATGAAGGTCGTAGCCGGTGCCGACGCGCATCGCGGGCCGGCGCTCGGCGCTCCGCCGACGCGCCGCGCGATCGCTTCGGCCACGAGCAGATCCTCGGGCGTCGTGATCTTGATGTTGACGGCTCGCCCTCGACGACGCGGACCGGATGGCCGGCGCGCTCGGCCAGCGTCGCTTCGTCGGTGGCGTCGGCCGCCGCCTCGCCGAGCGCCAGCGCGTCGCGCAGGACCTCGCGGCGGAACGCCTGCGGCGTCTGCGCCAGATAGATCGACTCGCGCGGCAGCGTTTCGAGCACCAGCCGGATCGTCAGTCCGCTTCACCGTGTCGCGCGCGGCCAGCGCCGCCAGCGCCGCGCCGCTCTCCACCGCCGCGGCAATCGTGCGTGAGATGAGATCGGCGCTCGCAAACGGCCGCGCCGCGTCGTGGACGACGACGACGTCGCTCTCTTCGCTCGACGGCCTGGAACGCGTTCGCCACCGAATCCTGACGCCGCGCGCCGCCGGCCACGACCCGGATCGGCTTCGGCCGGCACGCAGGTACGGCGGCGGATCGGCGGCCACATCGGCCGGCAGCGCCACGACGATGTCGTCGACGTCGGGATGATCGAGGAAGAGCGTCGACGCTGCGCTCGAGAATCGGACGGCCGCCGACGGTCAGCAGCTGCTTGGGCCGCGCGCCGCCGAACCGCTGGCCCGCGTCCGCCGGCCGCGATGATGGCCGTCACCCGCACGTGATGCCCCTGATGGTCGCGCACAGCCGCTAGCACTATACCGCACGCTCGGCGCGGGCTCGGCGCGATCAGGCGGGCGGAAACTGCCTCGCGGTCACCGTCGCGGCCACGACCGCGTGGACGCGATCGGCGAACGCCTTGGCGTCGCGCGCGGTCGGCGCGGTCGACGCGGCGGCGCGGAATCGGATCGTGAACGACAAGCGCCACCCTCGCCGGCTCGGTCCGCAGGCGTCCCTTCGGCATCACGGCGCGCGTGCCGATGACGGCGACCGGCACGACCGGCAGCCCGGCCTCGATCGCCAGCAGGAAGCTGCCGGCCTTGAAGCGCGCGACGCGCCCGTCCCAGCTCCGCGTGCCCTCCGCGAAGATGATGAGCGACAGCCCCTCCGAGACCAGCGCGCGCCAGCGCTTCAGGATGCCGGCGCGATCGGGATGCCGGCGATCGACGAACAGGTGCCCGCCGCGCTTCAGGTGCCAGCCGAGCACCGGAAACCTCGCCAGCGACTCCTTGGCGATGATCCGCAGCTGGTACGGCAGCGACGCGAAGATGACCGGGATGTCGTAGATGCTCTGATGGTTCGACACGAAGACGTAGGTCGTGCCCGGCGTGATGCGCTCGAGGCCCTCGACCGTCACGTCGACGCCGGTCGTCTTCAGAATCAGCCACGACCACGCGCGCGCGCAGCGGTGCGCGAAGTAGCCGCGGCGGTCGAACAGGCTCGAGACGATCGACGCCGCGCCGAGCACGATCGTGTAGACGCTGATGGCGGGGATCAGGAAGAAGACGGTCCGCCACCAGTGGTAGGGAGGCACGGTATGCAGAAATTTGCAATTAGGAATTCGAATGCTAGGAATTCGTGTCCGAATGCACGATCCGAATCCCAATCTAAATTGCTTCGTAGACTAGGTCTGCTGCGTCGCCGGCGCCGGCGCGGGTGCGACGGCTCTGACCGGCGCCGCCGCGCCAGGGGCCGGCAGCGGCTGCGCGCCTGCGCCATGCCTGGCTCGATGTAGCGGCCGAAGATCATCTTCCCCGCCGTCGTCTGCAGCACGCTGGTGACGACGATGTCGATCGTCTTGCTGATCATCTTCCGCGCGTTGTCCACCACCACCATCGTGCCGTCGTCGAGATACGCGACGCCCTGGTTGTATTCCTTGCCTTCCTTGAGGATGAAGACCTTCATCACCTCGCCGGGCAGCACGACCGGCTTGAGCGAGTTGGCCAGCTCGTTGACGTTCAGCACGTCCACGCCGCGCAGCTGCGCCACCTTGTTCAGGTTGAAGTCGTTGGTGACGATCTTGCCCTGCAGCGCCCGCGCGAGCTCGATCAGCTTGAGGTCGACCTCGCGGACGTCGGGAAAGTCCATGTCCGAGATCATCACGCTGACGCCGGCCATCTTCTGAATCTTCTGCAGGATGTCGAGGCCGCGGCGTCCGCGGTTGCGCTTCAGCGAGTCGCCCGAGTCGGCCACGAGCTGCAGTTCCTTCAGCACGAACTGCGGGATGACCAGCGTGCCGTCGATGAAGCCGGTCTCGCAGACGTCGGCGATGCGGCCGTCGATGATGACGCTGGTATCGAGAATCTTGTAGCGGCGCTCCGGCGCCGCCGGCCGGAAGAGGCTAAGAAGCCGCGCCGGCTCGAGCCACTCGCCGTGTCGTCCGCCCATCACCAGCCCGAGATACGGCAGCGCGATCAGGAGGAAGGCGTGGAGGAACTCGATCCGCGGGTCGTCGTTGTCGGTCCAGAACAGCCCGGCCTCGATGCCGCGCGCGATGCCGAGGCCGACCACGCAGCCGAGCAGCGCGCCGATGATGCGCGAGGGGGCGGTGTTGGCCAGGCGCCACTCGAACAGGACGACGAACGCCGACAGCAGCAGCGCGAAGACGATGTTGCCGGGCAGACCGATCGGGAGCGGCTGAAGGATCGCCGCCGCGGAGACGATGGCCGCGACGATCAGAGCCCGTGCGAGCGCAAACCAGGCCATCCTGGACCCCCGTTTCAGGACAAGTGCGGTGGGAACAATACCACCATTCACTGGCTAGCCAGCAGAAGATGGTCGAGCGCCTCGCCGACCGTCCGGACGCCAACGAGCTCGCAGGCGCCGGCGGGACGATCCTCGGGATCGATGTTGGCCTCGGGCATCAGGCAGCGCGTAAACCCCATCTGCGCCGCCTCGCGGACCCGCAGGCCGGCCTGCGTGATGCCGCGGACCTCGCCGGCGAGCCCGACCTCGCCGAACATCGCCGTCGTTGGCGGCACGGGCCGGTTCCGGACGCTCGAGGCGATCGCCGCGACCACGCCCAGGTCCGACGCGGGCTCGTCCACCGTCATCCCGCCGGCGATGTTCACGAACACATCGTCGCCCATCAGGTTGAGCCCGGCGCGCTTCTCGAGCACCGCGAGCAGCAGCGAGAGCCGCTGCTGATCGACGCCGCTCGCCATGCGTCGCGCCGTGCCGTAGTTGCTGGTGCTGACGAGCGCCTGCACCTCGACGAGGATCGGCCGCGACCCTTCGACCGAGCAGAGCACCGCCGAGCCCGGCGCGTTCGACGGCCGCTCGGCGAGAAACAGCTTCGAGGGATTCGGCACCGGCCGCAGGCCGCCCTCGGTCATCTCGAACACGCCGAGCTCGCTGACCGCGCCAAAGCGATTCTTGACCGCGCGCACGACACGGTGCGAGTGGTGGCGCTCGCCCTCGAAGTAGAGGACCGTGTCGACGACGTGCTCGAGCGCCTTCGGGCCGGCGAGGCTCCCGTCCTTCGTGACGTGGCCGACGAGGAACGTCGGGATGTTCTGCGCCTTGGCCGTGAACAGCAGCTGCGTCGCCGCTTCGCGCACCTGGCCGATGCTTCCGGGCGCCGACTGGAACTTGAGCGAGAACACCGTCTGGATCGAGTCGACGATGACGAGCGAGGGCCTGAGGCGCGCGATCTCTTCGAGGATGCGCTCGAGGCAGGTTTCGGCCAGCAGATACAGCGGCGCGTCTGGCACGCCCAAGGCGTTCGCCGCGCGACTTGATCTGGTGCTCCGATTCCTCGCCGGAGCTGTAGAGCACCGGGCCGATGGTCCGCGCCATGTTGGCGGCGGCCTGAAGCAGCAGCGTCGACTTGCCGATGCCCGGCTCGCCGCCGAGCAGCACGAGCGAACCCGGCACGATGCCGCCGCCGAGCACGCGGTCGAATTCGCCGATGCCCGTGGTCAGGCGCGCGTGGTGCTCGATCGCGATGTCCGAGTACAGACTGCGCCGTGGTCGACTGGCGGCTGACCGCGTACCGATGTCCGGCGGTCGCCGCCGGGCCCGCCTCTCCCCCACGCTCGGCGTGCTCCTCGACCAGCGAGCTCCACGCGCCGCACTCGACGCAGCGTCCGAGCCACTTGGGCGATTGCGCGCCGCACTCCTGGCAGACGAAGACGGTCTTCAATTTGGTCATTTGGTCATTTGGGTCATCTGGTCACTGGGCACTTGGTCATTCGGTCGGTGGCGCCTGTCATGCGATCCGAAATCTACCAGATGACCAAATGACCAGATGACCAGATGACTAGCTGTAGACCCTTTCGATCCTCGAGCCGATGCGGCAGACGATCTCCCACGGAATCGTGCCGATCGCCGCGGCCATCTCGCGAACGTCGATGCGCTCGTCGCCTTGCGGGCCGATGATGACCACATCGTCGCCGGGCGACACGTCGGTGCCGGTCACGTCGGCCATCAGCATGTCCATGCACACCGACCCGACGATGCGGGCGCGGCGGCCGCGGATGAGGACGTCCGAGCGTCCTGCCATTCGGAGGTCCAGGCCGTCGGCGTAGCCCGCCGGCACGATCGCGATGGTCGTCGGGCGCTCGGCGGTGAACCGCGCGCCGTAACCGGTGATCTCGCCGGCGCGCAGGCCCTTGACCGCGACGACCTTGCTGACGAGCGTCATCACCGGCGAGAGCTCGATCGTCGACGCGAGCGGCGGCGGCACGATGCCGTAGAGCAGCAGCCCGGGGCGGACACGATCGAACCAGACCCGCGCGTCGCGAAGGAGCGCGGCGCTGTTGGCCGCGTGACGATAGCGCGGGCGCGCGCCGAGGGCGTCGATCTCGGCAAGCGCGCGATCGAAGCGCCGCCGCTGCTCGTCGAAGAGCGGCGATTCGGGGTCGTCGGCGGTCGCGAAGTGCGTGTAGACCGCGTCGAGCTCGAGGTTATCGCTCGCCAGGAGCTCGGGCAGGGTGCGCCGCAGGTTGTCGAACCGGAACCCGAGCCGGTTCATGCCGGTGTCGATCTTGAGGTGATAGCGAATGCGCTGCCCGTAGCGCGCCGCCGCGGCCTGCACGGCCCGCGCGGCGCCCGGCGTCGAGATGGTCGGCGTCAGCCGGCCGTCGAAGAGGCCGTCGAGATCGCTGACGCTCAGCGCGCCGAAGACCAGGATCTCGGCGCGCACGCCGGCGGCCCGCAGCGCCGCGCCTTCCTCGATGTCGGCGCAGGCGAGCAGGTCCGCGCCGGCATCCTCGAGCGCGCGCGCCACCTGCCGGCGCCGTGCCCGTAGGCGTTCGCCTTGACGACGGCGATGACCCCGGCGCGGCTCCGGCTCCGGCGTCTCGCGCCTCAACGGCCTCGGCGATGTGGCGGTAGTTGCTGGTCAGCGCCGCCAGGTCGATACGCGCGACGGTCGGCCGGATCATGCGCTGCCGCTGGCGAGGTTCTCGAACCGGGTGAACTCGCGGATGAAGGCGAGCTTGACGACGCCGATCGGGCCGTTGCGCTGCTTGCCGATGATGAGCTCGGCGACGCCCTGCGTGTCGGTCGGCGGCGCGTTCTTGTCGGCGTACTGGTCCTCGCGGTAGATGAACATCACGACGTCCGCGTCCTGCTCGAGGGCGCCCGACTCGCGCAGGTCCGAGAGCTGCGGGCGGTGATCCGAACGCGATTCCGGCGCGCGGCTGAGCTGCGACAGCACGACGATCGGGACGCTCAGCTCCTTGGCGAGGCCCTTGAGCGACCGCGAGATGGACGCGACCTCGAGCGTCCGGTTCTCGAATCGCCCGCGCCCCTGCATCAGCTGAATGTAGTCGATGATGACGAGGTGCAGGCCGTGCTCCGACTTGAGGCGGCGGCACTTGGCGCGCATCTCGAGGACGCCGATCGACGGCGAGTCGTCGATGAAGATCTTCGCGTCGCTCAGCGTGCCGATGGCCTGCGCGAGGCGCCCCCAGTCGCGCTCGCCGAGGAACCCGCCGCGCAGCCGGTGCGCGTCGATGCGCGCCTCGCCGGTGAGCATGCGGAGGAACAGCTGTTCCTTCGACATCTCGAGGCTGAAGAGCCCGACCGTCATGTCCGTCTTCGTGCCGACGTGCTGCGCCATGTTGAGCACCAGGCTCGTCTTCCCCATCGACGGGCGCGCGGCGATGATGATGAGGTCGGAGGGCTGGAGACCCGACGTCAGCTCGTCGAGGTCCGTGAAGCCGGTCGGCACGCCGGTGACCAGTTCCTTGCGGGCGTGGAGCTTCTCGATGGTGTCGAGGCTGCCCTGGGCCAGATCGCGCAGCGACACGAACCCGTCGCGCACCTTGTCGTCGGCGATCGCGAAAATGGCGTGCTCGGCCTGGTCGAGGATGACGTCGGCGTCTTCCTCGCCCTCGTACGCGGTGGCCAGAATCTTGTTCGCGGAGAAGATCAGGTTCCGGAGGGTCGCCTTCTCTTTGATGATGCGGGCGTAGTGCTCGACGTTGGTCGACCGCGGGACGCCGTCGACGAGCGCCGCGATGTAGGCCGGGCCGCCGACTTCTTCGATCTCGCCCGATCGGGTCAGTTCGTCCTTGAGCGTGACCAGGTCGATGGCGTCGCCGTGTTCGGCGAGCTTGACCATCTTGTCGAAGATGCGGCGGTGGGCGTCGCGGTAGAAATCGGCCGAGTCGATGACTTCGGCGGCGAGGTTGAAGGCGTCGTTGTGCAGCAGGATGGCGCCGAGGACCGAGCGTTCGGCCTCGAGGTTGTGCGGGAGGGTCCGTTCCGCTGCTGCCTGCGCCATAACGGGACTGAATCTTCAGGCGGGTCCCCAAAGGACCCGCCCGACGTAGGCCGGGTCCTTTCGGACCCGGCGGAACACTACGCTGCGCCTTCGGCGACGACTTTCACCTTCACGGTGGCGGTCACGTCGCGACTGCAGCTTCACGAGGACGTCGGTCTCGCCGACGGCCTTGATCGCGTCGCCCAGCTGGAGCTTCCGGCGATCGATGTCGAAGCCCTTGGCGGCGAGCGCATCCGCGATGTCGGCGGCAGTGACCGACCCGTAGAGCGCCTGGGTCTCGCCCACCTTCCTCGCGATGACGATCTCGGCGTTCGACAGCCGGGCGGCGAACGCCTCGGCCACCTTCCGCTCTTCGGCCTCCTTGGCCTCGAACTTGGCGCGCTCCCGCTCGATCTGCTTGCGGTTCCCGTCGGTCGCGACGAGCGCCAGCTTGCGCGGCAGGAGGTAGTTGCGCGCGTAGCCGTCGGCGACCTTGACGAGATCGCCGCGGCTGCCCAGGTTGTCGACGTGCTCTCGAAGAATCACTTCCATGGCTGCCTCAATCCGTCACGTACGGGATGAGCGCGATCTGGCGGGCGCGCTTGATCGCGGTCTGGAGCTTCCGCTGGTGCATGGCGCAGGTCCCGGAAATGCGCCGCGGCAGGATCTTCCCGCGCTCGGGCACGAACGGCCCGATGAGCTTGACGTCCTTGTAGTTGATGTCGTCGATCTTGTCCGCGCAGAACTTGCAGACCTTGCGGCGCCGGAACATCGGCCGGCGCTGCCCCTTGGCCTTGTCCGCGTCCTTCTTGTCGCCACGGCCGCGTCCACCGCCGCCGCCGCCCGAACGTCCTTGTCCAAATGGCATGTTAGACCTCCACTCCGTCATACCGGTCATCATCGCCGTCGTCGCCGTCGGCATGGCGTCCCTCGCCGGGCTGGCGCTCTGGCGACAGGCCGCGCTTGACGCGACGCCGGTCGGACTCGGTCTGACGCTTGGTGCGCGTCCGATCGACGACCTTCTTCTCTTCGTCGACGCGCACGACCATGTGCCGGATGACGAGGTCGAGCACCTTGAAGCGGCGATCGATCTCTTTCATGAGCTCGCCGGAGCCGTTGATCACGTCGAGGACGTACACGCCCTCCTTGAACTTGCCGATCTCGTAGGCCAGCTTGCGCCGGCCCCAGTTCTCGGTCTTCTCGATCTGGCCGTGCAGACGCGCCACGGTCTGTTCGACCTGTTCGTGCAGCTCGGCGACCTGCTGCTCGGTGGTCTCGGGAGGAAGGATGTAGACGAGCTCGTACTGTCTGACTTGCATTCGTTGCTCCTCATGGACTCGCTCGTTCAGAGCGAGGCGGCGTCCTGGCCGCAAGGACTCTTGACGCTATTCGGTTACTGCCGGATCGCCGCTGTTGAACCCGTTCATCACCGCCGCGATCCCTGACGTGATGAACATCTCCGCCGCGTCGGCCGCTCGCGCGGTCATGCGCTCGACCTCCGCCTCTTCCGACCGATCGAACCGCGAGAGCACGTGATCCGCGAGATCCCGCCGCATGTCGCCGCGCCCGACCCCGACCCTCAGCCGCGCGAAGTCCTCGCCCAGGTGCTCGACAATCGACTTCAGTCCGTTGTGCCCGCCGGCCGATCCCCTGACGCCGGCTCGAAGCCGGGCCAGCGGCAACTGCACCTCGTCGACGATGACCAGGAGATCCTCCTGCGCCACCTTGAAATACCGGACCAGGCCGCCGACCGCCGTGCCGCTCAGGTTCATGAAGGTGACCGGCTTGGCCACAATGGCCACAAGGGCCGGGTCGACACCCCTGCGCTTCGCGATCAGCGCGTCCACGGGCCCTGCCTCGAACCCCGGAAGCCCCCACCGCGTCAGCAGCAGATCCGCGACGGCGAACCCGATGTTGTGACGCGTGCCGTGGTATTTCTCGCCGGGATTGCCGAGGCCGACGATCAGCTTCACTACTTCTTGTCGGCTTCCTTCTCTTCGTCCTTCTTGCCCTTCTTGATGACCTCGGGCTCGGCCGTCGCCACCGGGGCCGCCGCCGCCGCGTCGGTCGCCGCGGGCGCTTCTTCGGCCTTCGGCATGATCACGTGCACGAGCATGAGCTCGGCTTCGCTGACGGCCTTCCACTTCGGATCGACCGCCAGATCGCGGACGCGGACGCCCTCGTGCAGCATCAGCTCGCTGACATCGACCTCGACGTGCTCCGGAATGTCCCCCGGCAGACACTCGACCTCGATCTCGCGGCGGATGAACTCGAGGATGCCGCCCTGCTGCTTGACGCCCTTGGGCTCGCCCTTGGTCACGACAGGGATGGTGACCCGGAGCAGCTTGTCCATGGCGACGCGGTAGAAGTCCGCGTGCAGGATCTGGTGCGTCACCGGATCGATCTGGTACTCCTTGATGAGCACCTTCGCATCACCGCCCGCGAGCTTGAGGGAGATGAGCGTGTTGGCGCCCGACTCCGAGTGCAGGATCTTCGAGAGGGCCTTGGGATGCACCGCGATCGGTGTCGCCACCCTGGCCTGGGCGGCGTCCGCGCTCGCCCCGTACACGACGGCCGGCACGCGCCCAGCCTGGCGCGTGCGTCGCGCCTCGTTCTTGCCGAAGGTCTCGCGTGTCGTTGCTTCGAGTATGGCTTCCATGCGAATTCCTAATTCCTAATTCCCAATTCCCGTTCCCTGTTCCCCGTTCCCTGTTCGCTAGACGAACAAGGACGAGACCGACGTCTCTTCGTGGATGCTCTTGATGGCCTGCCCGAGGAGCCGCGCCACCGAAAGCACCACGATCTTGCTGCACGCCGCCGCCGCCGCCGACTGCGGGATCGTGTTGGTCACGATCATCTTGTCGATCGGCGACTTCTCGATCCGCTCGATCGCCGGCCCGGACAAGACGCCGTGGACGGCGCAGGCCAGGACACGCTCGGCTCCGTTGTTCTTGAGCGCGGTCGCCGCCTTCGTAATCGTGCCCGCCGTGTCGACGATGTCGTCCTGGATGATGCAGGTCCGCCCTTCGACATCACCGATGACGTTCATCACTTCCGCCGTGCCATCCTCGCTTCGGCGTTTGTCGATGACCGCGAGCTCGCCGTCGAGACGCTTGGCGTAGGCGCGGGCGCGTTCGGCCCCTCCCGCGTCCGGCGCGACGAGCGTCAGCTTCGGCGAGTCGAGCCTCGCGAGGTAGTCGATGATGACCGGCGCCGCAAACAAGTGGTCGACCGGAATGTCAAAGAACCCTTGAATCTGCGCCTTGTGCAGATCCATCGTCAAAACCCGGTTCGTCCCGGCCGCGCTCAGGATGTTGGCCACGAGCTTGGCCGAAATCGGCACTCGCGGCTTGTCCTTCCTGTCCTGCCGCGCGTAGCCGTAGTACGGAATCACCGCCGTAATCCGCGCCGCCGACGAACGGCGGAACGCGTCGATCATGATCATGAGCTCCATGAGCGCCTGATCGACCGACCCCCCTGCACCCGCGCAGGTTGGCTGCACGACGAACACGTCCGTTCCACGGATGTTCTCGTCGATCTGGAACGAGACCTCCGTGTCCGGAAACCGCCGCAGCCTGGCCTGTCCGGGCTGCGTGCCGAGAAACGCCGCGATCTCGCGCGTCAACTCGGGATGCGCGCTCCCCGAGAACACCTTCAGCTCGCCGAACCCGGTCGCCAACAGGGCATCTGGCATCAGCAGCAGCCTCGCGAAGTGGCTGGGGCGGAAGGATTCGAACCTTCGAATACGGGATCCAAAGTCCCGCGCCTTACCGCTTGGCCACGCCCCATTACGCCCCGCTCCTCCGCATCGCTGGAGCGTCTGTCGGCAGAGTTGAGAAAGCTGTCCTCAGGAATGGTGTAAACCACGCGGCGCAAACGGTAAGTGTATACGATGGGCTTCCCTGGCGGCAAGTGCTCGCGTTTGCAGCAATTGCGGGCAGGACCCAAAGGAACGGGCCCAGGGTTCACGGGCTATCGATGATCTCCGCCGAGCCGCCCCAAGGCGCGGAGATCGGGCCGGCTGAGAGTCCTGGTAATGATGACCCGCCTGCCGCGGCCCACGAGCGAGGCCGCAGATTGTTCGGCCGTCCGCCAGTCGGCGAACAGTCCGAAGACGGCCGAGCCGCTGCCGGACATCGCCGCTGTTTCGGCGCCAGCCTTCTTGAGCGCCGTGACCAGCCGGCCGATGGCCGGATGACGTCGGGTGACCGGTCCCTCGAGATCGTTGCGGGAGCCGGGGCGCCGTTTGACGTCCGGCCTGGCGGCCTGATCGGCGTCCCACCAGCGGTAGGCCTCGACGGTGCTGACCCCGAAATCCGGAATCACGAGCACGACGTGCGCGCTTGGGGCATCGACAAGGGGAAACAGCGTGTCGCCCCGGTCGAGGCCGAGGACGGTCCCGCCTCCGAGGAAGAACGGCACATCCGCGCCGAGCGACGCCGCAAGTTCGGGCAGCCTGGCCAGCGTGCGGGGCGTGACTTTCCACAGCCTGGCCAGCGCGCGAAGGGCGGCCGCCGCGTCGCTGCTGCCACCGCCCAGGCCCGCCTGGAGGGGAATCCGCTTCTCGAGACGGACCAGGACGCCACGCGGGGCTCCGCGACGGCCGGCAGCCGTCCACAGCCGCTCCGCCGCGCGCCAGACAAGGTTGGAGCGATCGACCGGACAGCCCGGCTCGTCGCACTCGAGCCGGAACGGTCCGGTACCAGGAACGAAGGTGAGGCGATCGTGCAGGGCCACCGTTTGGAAGATGGTCCTCAGCTCGTGGTAGCCGTCAGCACGGACCCCGGTCACCTGCAGCGTGCGGTTGATCTTGGCAAAGGCACGGATGCGCAACGTCGATCGTCTCGCGCGCGTCATCGGTCCGGCGGGGTCTCGGACGTGGCCAGGGGGCCGGAGCGTCGAAGTTCCTCGAGGCTGATCGGCGCAGTGCCCGGCGGAATCGGCAAGTCGAACGCCGCGGCCGGCAAGGGGGTATTGATCTCGACCTCCGACACCGACAGCTTGAGATCGAACTGTTCGGGCTGGCTGCTGACAAACCGGATGCTTCTCGGCACACCGTTCAGGAAGTCACGATACTCCGCCCGCCACCGAGGCCGACCCGTCGTCTGGTACACCTGTGCGACCAGGCGCCACGGCGCCGACCGGCCGGCGCGCTCGAAGTACTGTCCGCCATCGCCGACGGTGAGAACCCGCCAGCGATCGCCCACGCTCCGCATGTCGGCGATCCTGGGCGTGTCGACGCAGCCGGTCAATGCCAGGCGCAGCGACGCGGCATCGAGCGGCAGCCCCGTCACGGCCTCGAGCACCTCGGCCGGCGCGCCGTTCTCGAGCGCCCGGTCATCGCGCGGCAGCAGCAGCGCCGCACGCCCACCCTTGGCCACGAACATGAAGATGGACTCGCCGAAGGGGGCGACCGCGTCCAGGTGCACGGCATCGGGCTCTTCGAGTCCTGCGATCAGCCGGCCGCGAATGCGCTGCCGGCCGACGACTCCGCTGACGCCAATCTCCGCCGTCATGGTGCGAATGCCACGACAGGCGGCCGTGGCCTCCGCGACGACCGTCGCGGCGTCGGTGGCGAGCGGCGCCGGTTCGCGCGGGACATCCGGCAGCTTCATGAGGGGACCCGCGCAGGATACCCCTCCCAGGATCGCGGCCAGCGCCGCGGTCAGCGCTGCCGCGCGCGCCGACCGACACGTCATCGGGGAATCTTCTGCCGGGCCGATCGGATCTTGCCGCCTACGTCTCCACGGTCGATCGAATCACCGTCGCCCGCCAGCGCGCGCGACCACGCGTCGATGGCCTCCTGAAAGCGGCCCAGGCGGAAGAGGACGTCGCCGTAGTGATCCTGCACGACGGAATTGGTCACCATCTGGTCGGCCGCGCGCTTCAAGTACTCCTCGGCGGGACCGAGTTGACCGTCCTTGAAGTACGCCCACCCAAGGCTGTCGAGAAACGACCCGTTGTCGGGTTCGACGGCGAGCGCGCGCTTGATGAGATCGACGGATTCCGACAGCCGGTCGCCGCGCTCGGCCAGCATGTACCCGAGGTAGTTGAGCGCTTCGGCATGGGCCGGGTCGCGCGCAATGACGCCGCGGAAGGCGGCTTCGGCATCGGCGTAGCGGTTCTGCTTCTCGAGCGCTGCGCCGAGCTCGAAACCGACGGCGGTGTCGGCGGGAAACCTGGCCTGCGCCGTCTGCAGGACCTTGACGGCCTGCGGCCCACGGTCCGCATCCACGTACAAGCGAGCCAGCGCAATCTGTGCCTGCGGATCGTCGCTTCGCCGGCTGGCCACTCCTTCGACGAGCGCCAGCGCCTGGTCCCGACGGCCGCTCTGGAGCAAGGCCTGCGCCTCCAGCCGCACGAACCGGATGTCGTCCGGGCGGTCCGCACGGGCCGCGCGGGCCGTCTCGGCGGCTTCGTCGAAACGCTTGGCCGCGAGCTGTGCCGAAATCAGGTATCCGTTGACCGCCGGATCGTGCGGCGACAGCTTCCGCACTTCGGTGAACACGCCGATGGCGTTGTCGTACTCGCCAAGCTGCGCGTACGCGAAGCCCAGGTGCGGGAGCAGCATCGACAACGCAAAGCTCGAGTCAGACGCGGGCGCCGCCCGAAACTTCGGCATGGCAGGCGCCAGGGCGTCCACGACCTCCCGGTACAGACGCCGCTCCTCGAGCGCCTCGGCCAGCACCGCGTAGCCGCGCGGGTTGGTCGCGTTCTGCGCGATGAGCTTGCGGGCTGCTCCTTCGGCGGCCACGTAGTCGCCGGTACGCGCCTCGGCCTGCGCGAGCAGGTACAGCGCACGTTCATCGGTGGCGCGCAGCGTCATCGCTTCTCGCAGCACGTCGCGCGCCTTGACGATGTCGCTGGTCTCGCCCGCATTCAGGAGCATCGAGGCGTAGCGCACGCGGAGGTCGAAGCTTCGCGGGTTGCGCGCAAGCGCCTGCTCGTAGGCGCCGGCGGCCTCCTTGTAACGTCGGCTGCGGCCGTAGAAGTCAGCGAGCGTCGAGTACAGCTGCGGGTTGTCGATCGCCGCTTCCTGCAGGAATTGAATCGCTTCGTCGGTGCGATTGGCGGCCGCGTAGGCATCGACGAGCAGCGTCGCACCGTCGGGCCAGCCGGGCTCCTGCTTCACGAGCTCCGAGAGAATCGGAATCGCCTTGTCGTACGCCGCGCCGGCGATGTACAGCCGCGCCAGCATTGCGCGGAGGTTGGCGTCGGCCTGGACGCCGCCCGGCTGTCGCTCGGTGGCCTGCTCCAGATGCCGGGTCGCCAGCGCGAGATCCTCACGTTGCGACTCGCGCGTCGCGTTGTCGGCGCCCAGCCGCGCGGCATAGATGGTCCCCAGCACGCGGTGCGCCTCGCGGTTGGATGGCGCAATCTTGAGCGCCTGTTCCCCCATCGCGATCGCATCCGCGTTGCGGTTCGTCCTCATGTAGAGATCCGCCAGCGACGCGGCGATCTCGGAGGCGTTCGGATCCAGCGCCATCGCCCGGCGATACGCCTGGATCGCGCCCTCCTGATCGTTCTCATCGTCGAGCCGGTGGGCGAGAAGGAACTGCTCGTAGGCTTGAGCGACCGTGGAGGGCTGCGCGGCAGAGGGCGCCGCGCGACCGCTCTGTCCTGCCTCGACGAAGGTGGCCGTGCCGAGGACCGCGAGGAGGACCGCTGTCTTCATGGCCCGAATTGTTCCACAAATGTGGGTGGGTGTCATATAGTCCCGCCTATGGCTCTCGACCCGGAACTGCTCGAAATTCTGGCCTGTCCGCAGTGCAAGACACCCGTCGCGCTCGTCAAGAACGGCACAGCGCTCAAGTGCGTGACGTGCAATCGTGTGTACCCCATCAAGGACGACATTCCGGTCATGCTCATCGACGAGGCCACGATCGAGTCCTGACGACCGTCAATGGCAGGATCGCAGAGTTGCAGGATTGCAGGAGGGATTTAACGCGTTTAGTCGCCCCAGACTTCCTGTCCTGCTGCCGCGTCCTGCAACACTTCGTGCCATCCTTCCTGCAATTCTGCAATCCTGCCATCCTGCAATTTCTGTGAACCGTATCCTTTTAGTGCGACTGAGCGAGATAGGTGATGTCGTCTTCACGACCCCTGCCGTTCGGGCGCTCAGGCAGCACTTCCCCGCCGCGCATATCAGCTACCTCGTCGAGCCCGCCGCCGCGCCCGTCGTGGCGAATAACCCGCACCTGGACGAGGTCATCGTCGCGCCGAGGCGGCCAGGCCTCGCGGGCTGGCGCAGCGAGCTGGCCCTCGCCCGGCGTCTGAGGCGGGACCGCTTCGATGCCGTCATCGACTTTCACGGCGGGCCCCGCGCGTCGCTGCTCACCTGGCTGAGCGGCGCCCCCGTACGCGTCGGCTACGAGGTTGTGGGCCGGGCGTGGATGTACACGACCCGCGTCGCACGGCCACGCGAATTGCGGCGACGCCACTCGGTCGAGAACCAGTGGGATCTGCTGGCGGCGTTTGGAGTTCCCGGCCCTTCGCCCGAGCGCTGTCCGGTGGAGATGCCGATCGATCCGGACGCAAAGCGCTCGGTCGACGAGCGGCTCGCGAACGCCGGCATCACATCGCGCGATGCGTTGATCGTAATTCATGTCAGCGCCGGGAACCCGTTTCGGCGCTGGCCGCATTCCTCGTTTGCCGCGGTGGCGGCCGGCCTGGCTGGTGCCGATCCGACCCGCCGCATCATCGTGACCTCCGGGCCATCCGACCGTGAGGCCGCGGCCCGCGTCATCGAGACCGCGCGGTCGTCGCTCGGCCCCGGCGCCGGTTCGCGGATTGTGTCCAACGGTGACTTCTCCCTGCCAGAGCTCCGCGCGCTGGTTCATCGGGCGGCGTTGTTCATCGGGGGCGACAGCGGACCGGCTCACGTGGCCGCCACGAGCACCGTCCCCATCGTCACGCTGTACGGACCGACGATGCCGGAACGGTCCGCCCCCTGGCGGCCGTCCGTCCTCCTGTCCGAATCGATCGACACACCCGGTCTCTCCTGCCGGCCGTGCAACCAGCGCGTCTGCGAGCCCGGCGACTTCCGATGCCTGACCCGTATCGAGCCGGACCGTGTGATTGACGCCGCAGAGCGCGTGCTGGGGAGCAAACAAGACAGGTAAGATGTCCTCCATGCACGCGCAGGCGGCCCTCTCCGCGGACTCGACCGATGCCACGGTGACGGTCGATCGTCTGGAACAGGTCGGGCTGCTCGCGCTCTACGGCGTCGCTGTCGCGCTCCAGTTCTCGATCGCCGTGGCGCAGTCTCTCCTCGCGGTGGCGGTCGCCGCCTGGCTCGTGCTCGTGATCACGCGCCGTGAGCACATCGTCGTGCCTCGCTTCTTCTGGGGCCTCGTCGCGTACGCCGGGGCGACGCTGCTCTCCGCCGCCCTCTCCCCTCAACCTGCTGCCGGGTTCGCCGACGCCAAGCAACTGCTGCTCTTCATCGTCGTTCCCGTGGCCGGCCGGTTCCTCTACGGCCGGCGCGGCTCGACGATGGTGACGGTGATCGTGTCGGCGGGGGCCATCAGCGCCGCGTACGGCATCTTCCAGTACGGCATCCTCGACTACAACACGCTGGATCTGCGGGTGCGCGGCTCGCTCGGCCACTGGATGACGTACTCGGGGTTGCTCACGCTCGTCATTGGCGTCGCGCTCGCCCGCATTCTCTTCGGCGAGCGCGATCGCCTGTGGGCGGCGCTCGTCATGCCGGCGCTGGCGCTCGCGATCGCCCTGACCTTCACGCGCACCGCGATGGTGGCGGCCTGCGCCACGGTGGCGCTGCTCTTCGTCCTGAAGGATCTGCGGCTCCTGGCCATCCTCCCGGTGCTCGCGGCCGTCTTCTTCGCCGCCGCCCCGCCGAGCATCACCGCCAGGTTCGTCTCGACGTTCAACATGAACGATCCGACGATTCGCGATCGCGTGGCCATGCTGAACGCCGGGCGGTCGATGGTGCTGGCGCATCCGCTGGCGGGCGTCGGGCCGACGATGGTCGAGCAGCGTTACCCTGAGTTCCGCGATCCGTCGGCTGTCGAACCCGTCGTCGCCCACTTGCACAACGTCCCGGTGCAGATCGCGGCCGAGCGCGGGCTTGTCGGGCTGGCGGCCTGGCTCGCTTTCGTCGGCATCGCGCTGGTGGACCTGGGCCGGCTGTTCCGCGCGGGCGAGCACCGCGTGCTGGTGGCCGTGGCGCTCGCGGCGCTCGTCTCGATGCTCGCCGGGGGCCTGTTCGAGTACAACTTCGGCGACTCGGAGTTTCTGATGCTGCTGCTCATCGTCCTCACGCTGCCCTTTGCGGCATCGCGTCCCGCCGCGTCGCACGCATGACCCTGCCGCCGCTCGCCCGGTCCAGAGGTCAGCAGCTCATCGCGCGCCTCGGTGGGCTCCACATCCTCGTGGTCGGGGACGTCATGCTCGACCGCTTCCTCGTCGGTACCGTGACGCGCATCTCTCCTGAAGCGCCGGTGCCCGTGGTCCGCTACCGAAACGAGCACGTGCGCCTGGGTGGCGCGGCAAACGTCGCTCACAACCTCGCCGCGCTCGGCGCGCGCGTGTCGCTCGTGGGCATCGTCGGCCGGGACGCGGGCGCCGATCGGCTGCGTGACGCGCTGTCGGGCGCCGGCGTCTCCAGCGAGTGCCTCGCGATCGACCCGTCGCGCCGCACGACGGAGAAAGTGCGCGTCGTCACGGAGCGTAATCTGCAGGTGGCGCGCATCGACTACGAGGACGACGCGGAGGTCAGCGCGGACGTCGAAGGCGCGGTGCTCGCCCGGGTCGCCGCGGCGCGGGGAGTCAGTGCGATTCTCGTTTCCGACTACCTGAAGGGCGCCGTGACCGGCGCGGTCGTGCGCGCGCTGATCGAACAGAGGGCGCCCGGGACACCCGTCGTGGTGGATCCCAAGGTGCCGCACCTCGCGTACTACCGCGGGGCGACGATCATCACGCCCAATCATCACGAGGCGGAACAGGCCACCCATCTGCGAATCAGGACCGACGACGACGCGCAAGCGGCCGCGCGAGCGTTCCGCGCGCAGACGGACTGCGAGGCCGTGCTCGTTACCCGAGGCGAGCAGGGGATGTGGCTGTCGGCCGAGGGCATCGACGGCTCGGTGCCGGCAGTGGCCCGCGAGGTCGCCGACGTCACCGGCGCCGGCGACACCGTGGTGGCCACATTCGCGCTGGCGATCGCCGGAGGCGCCACACTGGCCGAAGCCGCCGTTCTCGCCAACCTGGCGGCGGGCGTCGTCGTCGGCAAGTTCGGCGCGGCCACCCTCACGGCCGACGAGTTGCTGGCGCAGGTAATTGGGAATTAGGAATTAGGAATGCGTGCGCCTACAGGTTGAGGGTCGCGATGACTTCGCGAGCTGGCGTTCGATCGCCTGTACAACTGATTCGCCTCGGGGCGTCTAGAAAATCCACGCGGTAGCCGAGCCTACGGTAAAGGCGTTTCACGCGCTCCGTGGCCTGGTTCACGAGCACGACCGGGCCGCGATGCCTCGCCAGCCGAGTGGCTGTGCGCTCCTGATCGTCCCAGGTAAACCGGGCACTCGAGTACTGGGTGAAGTCCACGTCGTAGGGGGGATCGGCGTAGATGAAGTCGCCCCGATCCAGCGGAACGGCCTCGAGGTCGCCGGTCGTGAACGTCCAGTCCAAGAACATCTCCCGATACGCTGAGAAGTCCGAGACGTACGCGATGCGGGCGTAGCGGCCGAACGGAACATTGAAACCGTCGCGGCTGTTGAAGCGGCACAGGCCGTTGTAGCCCGTTCTGTTGAGGTAGTAGAACAGCGATGCTGCTTCTGCGGTATCCGCCCTCCCCTCAACCAGGAGGGCGTTGAAGCGATCGCGTTGCCGGTAGAAGACCGCCTCTTGATTCTCCATCGCGAAGTCGATGATCAGTCCGCGCTGGAGCCAGCGGTAGAAGTTCACCAGGTGCGGGTTGAGGTCATTCAACAGGGCGCGGCCGGGCATCAAGCCGAGCGTCACCGCCAGGCCGCCGCAGAACGGTTCGACGAGCCGGCGATGGGCGTGTGGCTCCCACAGGGGCCGCAGGTACGGCACCTGCCAGCGCTTGCCGCCCGCCCATTTGAGCGGGGGTCGAAGCGTCTGAGGTCGGTCGACTACGGGCATCGTTCGAGCCAGTTTAGCTGAGCGCGTGTCAGATCAGGTCACGGCTCGGCACCAGACCGCTTTTCGCACTTGCGGAGCATGTGAAAGGGCGCTGTCGTCCTTGGGGCTTGGTTCTTGGTCCTTCATTCGTCCGGCATTCCTTGCGAGATGCTGTGTCTGGCCGACGCCACGGCTGCACAAGCCGCCAAGAACCAAGGCCAGCCCAAGGACGAAGACCCAGGGACCGAGGACCGGCGGCTAGACCGGAGTGAAAGCCGCTCTAGTGCCGGAAGTGCCTGCGCCCGGTGAAGACCATGGCGAGGCCATGCTCGTCGGCAGCGGCAATCACTTCCGCGTCCCGCACGGACCCGCCGGGTTGGACGACGGCCGTCGCACCCGCGGAGGCGACTGCATCCAACCCGTCGCGGAACGGAAAGAACGCGTCCGAGGCCACAGCCGATCCCTTGAGGCTGAGGCCCGCGCCGTCGGCCTTGGCGGTCGCCACCTTCACGGCGTCGACTCGGCTCATCTGCCCGGCGCCAATGGCGAGCGTGCGCTGGCGATCCGTGAAGATGACCGTGTTCGACTTCACGTGGGCGCCGACGCGCCAGGCAAACCGCAGCGCCTCCCACTCTTCCGCCGTCGGCGCGCGCTTGGTCACGACGCGGACGCCTTCCGGCAGCGAGTCTGCGGACCAGGGCGTCTGGGCCTCGATCACGCGGTCCCGCTCCTGAACGAGCACCCCTGCCAGCGTCGACCGCAATTCATCGGTCGACTGCGAACGAAGGATGTCGAAGTCGGTCACCACCACCCGCATGTTCGCCTTGCGCGCCAGGATCGGCAGCGCCGGGCCTTCGACAGACGGGGCAATCACCGCCTCGATGAACGTCGACACGATGGCCTCGGCCGTGGTCACGTCGATCGGCCGGTTGACGGCCACAATGCCGCCGAACGCCGCGAGGCTGTCGGCGTCGCGCGCGCGAACGTACGCATCGGCGACCGACGACCCGGTGGCCGTGCCGCACGGGTTCGTGTGTTTGACGACGACGGCTGCCGGCTCGCTGAACTCGAGGGCGATCCGCACGGCCGCGTCGAGGTCCAGCAGGTTGGTGTACGACAGCTCCTTGCCCTGCAGCACGTCCCACGGCCGAAACCCTTCGGCGTAGCCCTGGTAGAGCGACGCCTTCTGGTGCGGATTCTCGCCGTAACGCAGGTCGCGCAGCTTGAGCAGCGAGAACCCCAGGCCATCGGACGGACGTTCGGCGGCCGGAGGCGCCAGGACTACGGTGTTGCCCTCCACGGAGAAGTCGTACAGTTTGGCGGCAATCCCCTGGTCGTACTGCGCCGTGTGGGCCATCGCGGCCTGCGCGAGCTCGAAGCGGAACGCGAGCGTCGGGCCGGCCGGTCGATCCAGCTGTTCGAGGAGCGCTGCATACCGGTGCGGTTCCACGACGATGAGCACGTCGCGGAAATTCTTGGCAGCCGCGCGCACCATGCTCGGGCCGCCGATGTCGATCTGCTCGACCAGCTCGTCGAAGGTCACGCCGGGGCGTCGAGCCGTCTGTTCGAACGGGTACAGGTTCACGACCACGAGGTCGACGAGGCCGATGCCGTGGGTCTGGGCGGCCTGGAGGTCTTCAGGGTGATCGCGCCGGGCCAGAATGCCGCCATGAAGCCTTGGATGGAGCGTTTTGACGCGGCCATCCATCATCTCGGGAAATCCGGTGATTTCGGAGACGCCCGTCACGCGAAGTCCGACTTCAGTCAAACTTCGGGCGGTGCCGCCAGTGGACACGATCTCGAAGCCGCGGGCAGCGAGCCCGCGGGCCAGATCGACGACGCCGGTCTTGTCAGAAACGCTCAGCAGGGCTCTTGGCATAAGGAGGAAAGTCCAGTATTATCTCCTGCGACGCCGGGCGGGCCTGGCGCCGTAAGGAAAGGGCCGCAGTTGCGGCCCTTTTTTGTTGCTCCGGCGAAATCGAAGCCGGGGTTGGTTCAATGACGCGGCAAGACGCCGGCGTCGCAGCAAGTAGGAAGACGAACGATGCGCATCACAGGCAAGGTCAAGTGGTTCAACAACGCCAAGGGTTACGGATTCATCGAACGCGACGGAGGCAGTGACGTCTTCGTGCACTACTCGGCTATCCAGGGCGACGGCTTCCGTTCGCTCGAGGAAGGCCAGGCAGTGGAGTTCGAAATCGTCGACGGCCCCAAGGGCCCGCAGGCCGGCAACGTCAACAAGATCTAGCCGCCGGGGGCGGGTCCTCCGGGGCCCGCTCTCATTCCTCCAGCCCCTAGTCCGCGTCCGTTTTCATTGCCCGCGCCGTAAAGTTCACCTTTCCATCTTTCACCGACACCCGAAACGCCACTTCGTTCTCACCGGTCGACAGCTTTTTCACCTGACCCTTGACGAGCTCGGCGAACTTGTGGAACGGCACCGGATCGTCGCCGACCTCCCGCCTCGCCTCGGTGAGCGAATCGTACAGCGTGTGGAGCTTGTCCATTTCCAGCATCGGATCCTTGAACGCCGAGACGTTCAACACGCGCGCCGACGCGGGCTTTGGCTCCGTCTTCGGCTCGACCCGCGGCGCCTGGCCGAACGGACCACCCCGCCCTTCCTCGCGCGATCGGAGACCCCGGTCCCAGAGCTCGACGAGCGACGCGTACCTGGACTGGATCGACTCGAACCGAAAGCGCTCGCCTGTGTTCCTGATGGGCGTGCGGTCGTACTGCTTGACCAGCGCATCCACGCGCGAACGGGTTTCCCACGGCGGCTTGGGCAGGCGGCCGGCGAAGAACATGTTGTACTCCGCCTCGAGGCGTTTCAGTTCGCTCTCGAGCCGTTGCAGATTGCGTTCGGTTTCGCTGGGGGCCACGGTGTCTAGCGCGGAAGGAGAAACCAGACGAGCGGGAGCCACAGCTCGCGGGCGTAGGGCACGGGTCGATCGTCAATGAGCACGTCGGTCTGATCTGATGGGCCGACGATCTGAAACAGGTCGCGCAGCCGTTCGGCGTCGCTCGACCAGAAGCGGGCGCGAAACCGTCGAGCGGGCCCGGCCCCCACTTCACGGAATTCTGCCGACTGCTTCGCGATCGCCAGCGCACGATCGAAGCCGTCGACCGTCAGCTCCGGAAACACGAGGGTGATCGAGAAGGGCCGCGGCCTGGCGCCAAAGAGCGCCTCGTGCAGGTCGGGATCGATCGCCGCCAGCTCTTCGTCGGTCGGCTGCTCCGCAAGGTCAGCGTACGGCCAGAAGCGATCCATGGAAGGACACCATCATAGAACGGAGAACAGGGAACGGGGAACAGGGAACGGGGAACAGGGATCGGCTCAGGGCTACCGGCTTCCGACTCCCGGCTCCGGCCTACGGGCTCACGGCTCATGGCCCACGGCTTACGGCTAGTCTAGAAGCCTGACTCGTTGGGGGAGCTGCTCAGGGGTGGAGGCGAAGTTCTCCGCGACTGACGGCTCACCTATCGCATCGTGCAGCGAGCCGCCCATGTCTTCGAGAATCTCCCGGTAGGACTGCGGCAAATCGTCGAGCGAAACACCAGAGTCACCTTCATGGATTAGGCGAAAGACAAATCTGTCGGTGTGCTGGAGGTTCGCGTCGTTGTGCGTCAGCGCCGACAATGCATGCTCAGCTCGACTGCGGTTCGAAGTCCGGCGCGGCGAGTGTCAGTACCAGAGCCGCGCTTTCCGGCCGCACACGTCGTAGGCCTCCTTCTGCTGAGCGCGATACGCCTTCAGACGCAATCGACGACGTTCGGCCTGGGACAAGACGAAGCGTTCACGATGAAAAGACATAAGCACTTGGCCGTGAGCCATGAGCCCCAAGGCCGTTCGCAGGAGCCATCGACACTAAGTCTCAGGTTCTCAGCCCGCAGAGTGCAGTCCCCGAAGCCGGGGTCCGCAAGCCGTCAGCCATGAGTCGTGAGCCGTAAGCCAGTAGTTCTCTGAGCCGTGAGCCCGAAGCCCTGAGCCCGGAGCCTAGAAAATCGACCCCACCGACGCGGCTGCCCACTCGAGAACGCGCGTGGGGAGGACACCGAGGTAGACGAGCAGCAGCGCCGACGCGAGGAGGGCGGCGGTGGTTGGCCGGGGAACGAGGTCGACGGCAGGAAGGTCCTCCCCCTCGGTCATGTACATCACGACAATGATCCGCAGGTAGAACACCACGGACACCACACTCGTCAGCACGCCGATGATGGCCAGCCAGGTCTCGCCGGCGGTCAGGGCCGCGCTGAAGATGTACCACTTCGCGATGAACCCCCCGAAGGGCGGGAAGCCACCGAGCGACAGGAGGAAGATCGTCATCAGGAGCGCCAGCGCGGGTTGGCGCCGCCACAGCCCGGCGTAATCCTTGACCTGGTCGTTGGCGCGCTCGGTTGTCTCCATCGCGGCAATCACCCCGAAGGCCCCGAGGTTCGTCACCGCGTAGGTGAGCAGGTAGAAGAGCAACGCGCCCTTGCCCGCATCGTTGGCGGCCACCAGCGCCACGAGCAGGTAGCCGCCGTGCGCGATGCTGGAATACGCCAGCATGCGTTTGACGTTGGTCTGCGCCAGGCCCACCACGGTCCCGACGATCATGGTCAGCGACGCCAGGCCCCAGACGAGCGGGCGCCACTCGGCACTCAAGGGCTCGAGGGCGGACAGGAACACGCGGGCGAACGCCGCGAACGCTGCAGCCTTGACGCCCGTCGACATGAACCCGGTCACGGCGGGAGGCGCGCCCTCGTAGGCATCCGGCGTCCACATGTGAAACGGCACCGCCGACACCTTGAACGCGAATCCGACGAGGAGGAGCCCGACTGCCGCGAGCTGCAGCGGCGCGGGCGCCAGCGCCTGGGCCGCCATGAGCTCGCCCACCTTGGCCAGCCGCGTGCTGCCCGTCAGGCCATACACGAACGCAATGCCGTAGAGGAAGAACGCGCTCGAGAACGCGCCGAGCAGAAAATACTTGAAGGCCGCCTCGGTGCCAGCCGCGGATTGACGGCGAATCCCCGTCAGGACGTACACCGCGAGCGACAGCACTTCGAGCGCGAGGAAGATGACGAGCAGATCGGTGGCCGTCGCCATCAGCATCATGCCCGCGAGCGCGAACAGCATGAGCGCGTAGTACTCGCCGCGCGGCAACCGCTCCCGGTCGAGCGTCGGCACCGAGATCGCCAGAGAGAGGAGGCCGACGACCACCAGCGTGCCCGTGACGAAGAGGCCGAAATTGTCGGCGACGACCACGCCGAAGCTCGACGCCTCGCGGTCCCACAGCAGCCACGTGGAGAGGGCCGCCCCGACGAGCCCAATCGCCCCGAGCGGACCGATGGGCATGCGCTCGCCGCGGACCCGGAACGCCTCGGCGGTCATGGCCGCGATGGCCGCCGCCGTCACGCAAGCCATCGGCACGATGGCATTCAAGGAAGACAGCATCACTCGAGCCCGGCCCGGATCTCAGTGGGCGCGCCCTGCTGGACCCGATCGATCAGCCGTTCGATCGACGGCCCCATCGGCCGCATGAAGAGGTTCGGCAGCACGCCCATCAGGATCGCCAGGGCGACGATTGGGCCGACGAGCGCCCACTCGCGAGGCGTCAGATCGGCCAGCGCCTGGTTCTTGTCGTTCGTCACCGGCCCGTAGTTCACACGCTGAAACATGCGCAGCATGTAGGTGGCCGACAGGATCACGCCGCTTGCGGCCAGCACCGCAAACAGCGGGTTCCAGCGAAATGCTCCCAGCAGGATGAGGAACTCCCCCGGGAACCCGTTGAGCCCGGGAAGCCCGATCGACGCCAGCGTGATGACGAGAAATGCGGCGACCAGACGGGGCATCACCTTCTTCAAGCCGCCAAACTCGGAAATCAACCGCGTGTGCCTGCGGTCCGACAGCATCCCGACGACGATGAAGAGACCGCCCGTGCTGACGCCGTGGCTGAGCATCTGGTAGACGGCCCCCTGGACGCCCTGGATGTTCATGGCCGCAATGCCCAGGACCACGAAGCCGAGGTGGCTCACGCTCGAGTACGCCACGAGCTTCTTCATGTCCGGCTGCACCATCGCCACGAGCGCGCCGTAGATGATGCCGATGACCGCCAGCGTGGCCAGGTACGGCGCAAAGTAGGTCGCCGCCACCGGGAACAGAGGAAACGCGAACCGCACCAGGCCGTACGTGCCCATCTTCAGCAGCACACCCGCGAGGATGACCGACCCGGCCGTCGGCGCCTGCACGTGGGCATCGGGCAGCCACGTGTGAAAGGGGAACAGCGGGACCTTGATGGCAAATGCGAGCGCGAACGCAAGGAAGAACCAGAACTGCAGACGCGCAGGCACCTGGAGCTCGTACAGCGTGTTCAGATCGAAGCTGTAGGCACCGCTCGCGCTGTGCTGCAGCACCGCCAGGCCGATGATCGCGAGGAGCATCAGGACGCTGCCGGCCATGGTGTACAGGATGAACTTGACGGCAGCGTAGACCCGCCGGTCGTAGCCCCACACCCCGATGAGGAAGTACATCGGGATGAGCATCGCGTCCCAGAAGACGTAGAAGAGGAACAGATCGAGCGACACGAAGACGCCAATCATGGCGGCCTCGAGGAGCAGGAGCAGCATGCAGAACGCGCGCGTCCTCTGGTGCACGGACTCCCACGAGCACAGGAGTGCCAGCGGCGTCAGGAACCCCGTGAGCACGACCAGGAACAGGCTGATGCCGTCGACACCGATCGCATAGCTGATGCCGAACGCCGGAATCCAGTCGTGTCGCTCCACGAATTGAAACTCGGCCGACCGCGCGTCGAACTGCGCCCACAGCAGCAGCGTCTGCGCGAAGACGAGCACGGACACCACGAGCGCCACACGGCGAATCCGCGCCACGTTGTCCGGCGTCTCCTTCAACAGGAGCAGCACCATGGCGCCCGCGATCGGCAGCCCGATGAGCGTGCTCAAAATGGGAAACGCTATCTCCACAGGTAGTACCCAGGATCACGACGACGCCCAGAAGGAGCGAACCCGCATAGGCGCGCACCGAGCCGGTCTGGACACGGCGAAGGACGAGCGCGAGCCCTCCGAACAGGTCGCCGACACCGTTGACGGCCCCGTCGATGCCGCGGGCGTCCATGCCCTTCCAGAGCCCCTCTTCGGACACGATCTCCACCGGCTTCAGGATCGCGGCGTCGTAGATCTCGTCGACGTAGTACTTGTTCAGCAGGACGCGGTGCAACCCGGCGAACCGCTCGGCCATTCGGGCCGTCGCGTCGCGCCGCCTCAGGAAGAAGAACACCGCCAGGCCGATGCCGCTCGCGGCCACTGCAGTCGACACCCCGGCCAATATCAACTCCAGCCGCTCGGCTTCGTGCGCGGCCCCGGGGTCATGGTCGCCGACCGTCGCCTCCGGCTCGGCGGCGCCTGATGCCGCAGACACCGTGAAGCTTGGTGCGAGGAACCCTTCGAGGCGATTGGCCCCACCGAAGGCGTGCGCCAGGCCGAGGTAACCCGTCAGCGCCGAGCCCACGGCGAGCACCACGAGCGCCAGCGCCATGGCCGGCGGCGCGTCGTGCAGGTGCGGACCGGGCTGGCTGTGGCCGTGCCCGGCATCGTGATCGCCGGCCGTGTGGGAGGAAACGCCCCTCGGTTCTCCGTGAAACACGAGAAACACCAGCCGGAACATGTACACGGCGGTCAAGAGCGCCGTGAGCAGGCCGACGACCCAGAGCAGGGTGTGGCCGCTCGCGAAGGTCCTGAACAGAATTTCGTCCTTGCTGAAGAACCCGGCCAAGCCGGGCACGCCGGCGATGGCCATCGCGCCGATGAGAAACGTCCAGTAGGTGATCGGCAGCGTGCGCCTGAGGCCGCCCATCCGACGCACGTCCTGCTCGCCGCCGAGTGCGTGAATCACGGCGCCGGATCCGAGGAAGAGCAGCGCCTTGAAGAAGGCGTGGGTGAAAAGATGGAAGACCGCCGCGCCATTGGCGCCGACACCCAGCGCAAGGAACATGTACCCGAGCTGGGACACGGTCGAGTACGCCAGGACGCGCTTGATGTCGTTCTGGACGAGCCCGATGGTGCCCGCGAAGAAGGCCGTCGCCGCACCCACGACCGCGACGATCGCCAGCGTCTCCGGCGTCAGGCTGAACAACACCGCGTTTCGCGCAATCATGTACACGCCCGCCGTCACCATCGTCGCCGCATGGATGAGCGCCGAGACCGGCGTCGGACCTTCCATGGCGTCCGGCAGCCAGACGTAGAGCGGAATCTGCGCCGACTTGCCCGTGGCACCCACAAAGAGCAGGAGCGTCGCGAGCGAGAGGGTGCCGAAGCTCGCCTCGGGGCTCAAGCGCGCCGCGTCCCTGGCGAGCTCCTGGAACTCGATCGTGCCGAACTCGACGAAGAGCAGGAGCACGCCGAGCACGAAGGCGAAGTCGCCGACCCGATTGACGATGAACGCTTTCTTCCCGGCGTCTGCCGCGGACTTTCTTCTCGTACCAGAAGCCGATGAGGAGGTAGGAACAGAGTCCGACGCCCTCCCAGCCCACGAACATCACCAGGAAGTTCGATCCGAGCACGAGCACGAGCATGAACGCCGCGAACAGGTTCAGGTACGAGAAGTACCGGGCGAACTCCGACGGGCGCTCATCGTGCATGTACGACGTCGAATAGATGTGGATGAGGGATCCGATCCCCGTCACCACCAGGATCATCAGCGCCGACAGCGGATCGAGGCGGAGGGTGAACCTGGCGCTGAACTCACCGGCCGTGATCCAGTCGAACGCCGTCACCGAGATCGCCCGGGCTTCGGCCGGCAGCGCGAGCAGCCGCCCGAAAGCCGCCAGGGAAACGGCAAACGAGCCGAGCATCATCGCCGTCGCGAGCCCCCCGGACACGGATCTCGACAGACGGCGCCCGACGCTGGCGTTGGCGAGGAACCCGACGAACGGGAGCAGGGGAATCAGCAGCAGCATGCGGTCTACCACCGGAGCGTCCTGAACGTCTCCGGGTTGAGCGACTCGCGGTGGCGGAAGAGCGCGATCACAATCGCGAGGCCGACGGCCGCCTCGGCCGCTGCGACGGTCATCACGAAGAACACAATCACCTGGCCATCGGCCGCGCCGAGCGCGCGGCCAAACGCCACGAACGTGAGGTTCACCGCGTTCAGCATGATCTCGATCGAGAGCAGGATCGTAATCAGGTTGCGCCGGACGAGCACGCCGGCCGTACCGATGGCAAAGAGGATCGCCGAGAGCAACAAGTAATCGTTGAGGCTCGGCATCAGTCGACCGATTCCTCTCGTCGCGCCAGGATGACGGCGCCGACCATCGCCACCAGGATCAGGATGGAGGTCACCTCGAACGCGAAGGCGTAGTCGGTGAACAACAGGCGGCCAATCGCCGCCACCGAGCTGACACCAGACGCGGGAAAGGCCGCACCGGCCGCGGGCGCCGTCCGCGCCATCGCCGACAAGGCCCAGACGAGCTCGATTCCCAGCACCACCGCGAGCCCGCCGCCGGCCACGCGAAGCCCCGACGTCGACACCACGCCTGTCCGCGCCCGCCGCTCCAGGTCCTCGTCGGTGTCCTCGTGCGGCGCGTTCAAGAGCATGACCACGAACAGGAAGAGGACCATGATGGCGCCGGCGTAGACGATGATCTGCGTCACCGCGACGAACGGTGCGTCCAGCAGCACGTACAGGCCCGACAGCGCACCGAACGACGCGATGAGCAGCATCACGCTGTAAATCGGATTGCGCTGTGCGATGACCAGCAGCGAGCTGACGACGGCCGCGGTCGCGAGGAGATAGAACGGGACCATGGTCAGAGCCCGAAGTACAGCACGGCGGCGGCCGTGACCATGAGGTTGAGCGCCGCTACGGGCAGCAGGACCTTCCAGCCAAACGCCATCAGCTGGTCATAGCGGTAGCGGGGCAGCGTCCAGCGCATCCAGACGTAGAAGAACAGGATCGCGCTCATCTTCAGCAGAAACCAGACCCAGCCGAGCGACAGCGGCAGGAACGGCCCGTGCCAGCCCCCGAGGAAGAGATCGGCGGCGACCGCCGAGACCGTGACCATGTTGATGTACTCCGCGAGAAAGAACATCGCGAAGCTCATGCTGCTGTACTCGGTGTGATAGCCCGCCACGAGCTCCTGCTCCGCCTCCGGAAAGTCGAAGGGGGCGCGGTTGGTCTCGGCGATGCCCGCGGTCATGAAGATGAGAAAGCCCACGGGCTGCAGGAACACGAACCAGCGGGGGATCACGCCGAGCCAGGTGCCTGCCTGACGATCCACGATGTCGGTGAGCGAGAGGGAGTTGGCGAGCAGCAGCACGGCCGCCAGCGACAGGCCGTACGACAGCTCGTAGCTGATCATCTGGGCCGACGAACGCAGCCCGCCGAGCAGCGAGTACTTGCTGTTGGAGCTCCACCCGGCGAGCACGATGCCGTACACGCCCATCGACGCGATCGCGAAGATGACCAGCACCGCGACGTTGACATCGGCCACTTGCAGCCGCAGCGGCTCGTCCAGGAGCCCGAAGAACGTCGTCTCGGCCCCGAACGGCACCACGGCAAAGGCCGCAAACGCCGTGGTCGCCGAGATGACGGGAGCCAGCACAAAGAGGATCTTGTCGGCCGCGGCGGGCCGCAGCTCCTCCTTGAACATCAGCTTGATGACGTCGGCGAAAGGCTGGAGCAGCCCGCTCGGGCCGACGAGCGTCGGTCCGAAGCGCTGCTGCAGGAGCGCCGACAGCTTGCGCTCGACCCAGACCATCGCGGCGGCCGAATGCAGGAGCGCCACGAACACGAACAGCGTCAGGCCGAGCTGGGCGGCCAGGAGCGACGTCAATGTCCCCCCGCCACGCCGGCCGGCCGCGCCTGTCCACGCCATGAGGCCGGCAGCGTGCAGCGCCCCTCGCGAATGTGCGCCTCGTACTCCGCGCGGAAGTGCTTGAGCGTGGTCAGCACCGGCGTGACGGCCGCATCGCCGAACGCGCAGAGCGTCTTGCCGGCGATGTTGCCGGAGATGCTCGACAGAAGATCGAGATCGCGCATCTCGCCCTCGCCCCGCTCGATCTTCGCCAGGATCTTGTGCAGCCAGTCCGTGCCTTCGCGGCACGGCGTGCACTTGCCGCACGACTCGTGGCGGTAGAAGTGCAGGAGGTTCTCGGCCAGCCACACCATGCAGGTCGTGTCGTCGAGCACGATCAGCCCGGCCGACCCGAGGAGCGACCCCGCCTTCTGCACGCCGTCGAAGCTCGCCTGCGTATCGAGCTGGTCCGGCAGCAGGATCGGCACCGACGAGCCGCCGGGGATGACTGCCTTGAGCGTCCGTCCCTCGCGCACGCCTCCGGCGTGGCCTTCGATGAGCTCGCGGAGCGTGATGTTCATCGACGCTTCGTACACACCGGGGCGCCGGACGTGGCCGCTCACGCAGTACAGCTTCGGTCCGCCGTTCTTCTCGGGGCCAAGGGCCGCGTACCACTCGGCGCCGTTCTTCACGATGAGCGGCACGTTGGCGAGGGTCTCGACGTTGTTGACGGCCGTCGGGCAGTTGTAAAGGCCAACCAGCGCCGGGAACGGCGGCTTGTTTCTCGGTTGCGCCCGTTTGCCCTCGAGCGACTCCAGGAGCGCCGTTTCCTCGCCCGCTTCGTAGGCGCCAGCGCCGCGGTGCACGTACACATCGCAGTCGACGCCGGATCCCAGGATGTTCCTGCCGAGCAGTCCCCTGGCGTAGGCATCGTCGATGGCGCGCTCGAGCACCTGCTGGACGTGAAAGAACTCGCCGCGGATGTAGATGTAGGCCACCTTCGCGCCGATGGCGTGGCACGCGATCGCACAGCCCTCGATGAGCAGATGCGGGTTCCGCTCCATGATCACGTGATCCTTGAAGGTCCCCGGTTCGCTCTCGTCGGCGTTGCACGCGATGTACTTGGGGTTCGGCGACTTCTTGTCGACGAACTGCCACTTCATGCCCGTGGGAAAGCCTGCGCCGCCCCGGCCGCGGAGTCCGGATGCCTTGACGATCTCGATCACCTGATCGGGCGGCATGGCGAGCGCCTTCTTCAGCCCTTCGTACCCCTCGTGCTGCAGGTAGAAGTCCAGCGTGAAGCTGTTCGGCTCGCGCACATGTTTTGTCAGCAGCGGTTCCAAGAGCGACCTTCCGTCAACTTTAACTACTGGCGGCGGGGCCCCCGCCGCGAACTCACGCCGACGCGCTCGCCTCGGATTTCCTGTCCTCGGCTCGGCGTGGCCGCAGGCGCTAACCTCATTCACGGCGGCGGGGCCCCACCCCAGCGCAACTGACGCCGACGCACTCCCTCGGATGCCCTACTCGGCTCGGCGTAGCCGCAGGCGCTATCTCTTCACCCCTGTACGATGGTGGCAGCCAGACAACGCGGCCTCTCCGTTCTTCCTCAGACCGTCCAGCAGTTTCGGCACGTCTTCGGGCTGCAGCGACTCGTGCCAGGCGTCGTTGACCATGACGACCGGCGCCCGATCGCAGGCGCCCAGACACTCGACCTCGATAAGCGTAAACGCCCCGCTCGCATCGGTATTTCCCGGCGTGATCTTGAGCTGACGGCACAGTTCGTCGGTCACCCGTTCGGCGCCGTTCAGCGCGCACGACAGCGTCCGGCAGACGCTCAGGACGAAGCGCCCCACCGGCTTCGTGTAGAACATCGTGTAGTACGAGACGACGTCTTCCACATCCGCGGCCGTCATGCCGATGAGGTCGGCGACGTACCGCATTGCGTTGGCCGTGACGTACCCCTGCTGGTACTGGACGAGGTAGAGCGCCGGCAGCACCGCCGACCGGCGGCGCTCGGGCGGGTACCTCGCCACGATTGTCTCGAACCGGGCCAAGTTCTCGGCGGTATACGCGAACGGCTGTCCGGGCTCGGTCAGCACGCGGGCCGATTTATGGAATGTGGCGTCGTACGCCATCTTGGGATGGAAGCTCACCGGTCCACATCTCCCATCACGACATCGATCGACCCGATGACCGCAATCACGTCGGCGATAAGGCCTCCGATGATCAACCGCTCCAGCGCCTGGCAGGCCAGGAGCGACGGCGCCCGTGACTTGACACGCCAGGGGCGATTCGTCCCGTCCGAGACGATCGAGAACCCATGCTCTCCGCGCGGGCCTTCGACCGCCACGTACGCCTCGCCGGCCGGCACCGTGAAGCCCTGGGAATAGATCAGGAAGTGCTGAATCAGCGCCTCCATCTCCGTGTAGACCCGATCCTTCGGAGGCGGCGTGATGCGTGGGTCAGCGACCGCCCACTCTCCTGCCGGCGCAATGCGATCGAGCGCCTGGCGGCAGATCTTGACGCTCTCCCGCATCTCGGCCACGCGCACCAGGTAGCGGGAATACACGTCACCGGCGGTCTGGGTCGGCACCTGAAACTCGAAGGTCTCGTAGCCGAGGTACGGAAACGCCTTCCGCACGTCGTAGGCCACGCCCGCGGCGCGGGCAATCGGACCCACGAGGCCGTAGGCCACGGCATCGGCGCCCGAGATCACGCCGACATGCATCGTGCGTTCGCGGTAGATCTGGTTCTTCGTCAGCAGGTCCTCGTACTCGTCGAGCTTCGGCGGAAACCGATCGAGAAACGCGCGGACGGCCTCGTGGAACCCTCGCGGCAAGTCCTCGCGGAGGCCGCCAACCCGCATGTAGCTCGGGAACAGGCGGAACCCCGCCAGCATCTCGTTGATGTTGAGCAGCAGCTCGCGCTCGCGGAAGCAGTACAACATCACCGAGACGGCGCCGAGCTCCATCCCGTGCGTGCCGAGCCACACCAGGTGGCTGTTGATCCGCTGGAGCTCGGCAATCAGCACCCGGATCGAACGAACCCGCTCTGGCAGCTCGAGGGCGAGCAACCGTTCGACCGACAGGCAGAACGCCATGCTGTTGGACTGCGCGCTCAGGTAGTCCATCCGCTCGACCAGCGGAATCACCTGCTGCCACTTCTTCTGCTCGATGGTCTTTTCGATCCCGGTGTGGAGATAGCCGATGGTTGGCGCCGCCGAGAGGACCGTTTCGCCGTCGAGCTCGAGGACCAGGCGCAGCACGCCGTGCGTGCTGGGGTGCTGCGGCCCCATGTTGACGGTCATCGTCTCGGTGCGGATGGCCATGGTCAGGTGAATGCTCGCTCGACGAGATCGCAGATCACGTGTAGCAACGTCCGATGCACTTCCTGCACGCGTGCCGTCGACGTGGACGGCACGTTCACGTGCACATCCGCCGCCGCTCCAATCCGGCCACCGTCCCGGCCGGTCAACGCAATCGTCCCAAGGCCCGTGTCCCGAGCCACCTTCAGCCCGGCGACGACGTTCGGGGAATCGCCGCTCGTGCTGATCCCGAAGGCGACATCGCCCTTCCGGCCGAGCGCCTCTATCTGCCTCGCGAACACGCGCTCGAACGAGTCGTCGTTGGCAATGCTCGTCACGACGCTCGCGTCCGTCGTCAGGGCGACGGCGCCAAGCGCCGCACGCGAACGCTCGAATCGATTCACCAGCTCCGAGGCCACGTGCTGCGCATCGAGCGCGCTGCCCCCGTTGCCGAACACCAGCACCTTGCCGCCCCGGCGCAGCGAGGCCACCACCAGGTCCGCGGCGGCAGTAACGGGCGCCAGGTCGGCCTCCGCCAAACGGCCGTGCGTCGCCGCTGCGTCGAGCAATGTCTGCCGCGCGAGGTCGTTCGCGTTCACCGCCGAGCCAGCCGATCCTTCTCCAGGTTCGCCCTGAACTCCTCTTCGGTGACCTGGAGCGGCTCGGTCGCCCGCGGCGTCAGGTTGATCTGCACGGGGTAGTCCTTCCGCAGCGGGTAGCCCTCCCAGTCCTCCGGCATCAGCAGCCGCCGCGGATCCGGATGGCGATCGAACTCGATGCCGAAGAGGTCCCACACTTCCCGTTCGAGCCAGTTCGCTGCCGGCCAGACGCCGCTGACCGTGCTGAGGCGGGCGTCGTCTGCGGACAGCCTCACCTTCAATCGCAGGCGCAGGCGGTGTTCGATCGAGACGAGCAGGTAGAGGACCTCGAAGCGCGGCTCGCGCGGCCAGAAGTCCACCGCAGTCAGATCGATCAGGAGCGCGAAACGGAGCTGCGGATGGTCCTTCAGCGCCTCCGCCACGGCCACCACATCGTCGCGGTGGGAGTACAGCGTGGTCTGCTGGTCCAGCGACGGGGCGAGCTCGATCCTGGCCGGCGGCACGGCCTCTTGAATCAAGGCGGCGAGCGCGGTCGGATCCATTACGCGAGCTTCTGCTGATCGATCTTCCGCTGGAGCTGGACGATGCCGTAGATGAGCGACTCCGGGCGCGGCGGGCACCCGGGGACGTAGACGTCGACGGGGACGATCTGATCGACGCCCTGCACGAGCGCGTAGTTGTCGAAGACGCCGCCAATCGAGGCGCAGGCGCCCATCGAGATCACCCACTTGGGCTCGGGCATCTGGTCGTAGATGCGCCGCAAGGCGGGCGCCATCTTCCGCGAGAGGCGGCCGGCGACGATCATGAGGTCCGACTGCCGGGGGCTGCCGCGGAACACCTCCGCGCCGAAGCGGGCGATGTCGTACCGCGAGCAGCTCATCGCCATCATCTCGATGGCGCAGCAGGCGAGGCCGAAGGTCACGGGCCAGATCGAGGAGCGGCGGGCCCACTGCACCATCTTCTCGACGCTGGTGGTGAGGACCGGAATGTCGGGGAGATCGGATTCAAGACCCATCAGGCGTTCTCATGTCCCCAGTCGAGCGCGCCCTTGCGCCAGACGTAGATGTAACCGAAGAGGAGGAGCGTCATGAAGATGACGACCTGGACGAAACCCGGCCAGCCGAGGTCGCGCAGGGCCATGGCCCACGGATAGAGGAACGCGACCTCGATGTCGAAGAGCAGGAAGATCATGGCGACGAGGTAGAACTTGACGGACTGCCGCTCGCGGGCGTCGCCGACGGCCGGCATGCCGCATTCGTACGGGGCGGATTTCTCGGGCGTGGGCTTGCTCGGGCCGAGGACGTTGGACAGGCCCACCATGGCCAGGCCGAACGCGGCGCCGAGAGCGATCATCAGGAGGATGAAGAGCCAGCCCTGCATGGGACGTGTTCTGGAGAAGAAAAGTGAGCTTGTGAACAATTTCGCAAGCTCACCTCATGCTATCACACCGGGATCACCGCGCTGACCTCCGCCATCCGTCGATCCACTTCGGCCAGCGCTTCCGCGATCTGCGCCCGCCGCCGCTCGTGCGTGGTCGCGTCGAGCTGGCTCGACAGCTCGGTCCGCGCCAGCTTCAGCGACGCGAGCGATTCGCGCGCCCGCAGTTCCGCGGGGGTGCTCACGGCAGGGCGGCGCGCCCCGATTCGCTCGCGCTCGAGCTCTTCCATCCGTTCCTGAATCCGGGATTCCGCATCGATCAGACCTTCTCCGGCATCACCCATGAGTGCGCTCCGTCGTTATGAGCCTCGCGATAAGTACGTACCGCGAGCACATTATAAGATGGCCCCGTGGGCCGGCGTTCCGATTCTGATCCGCTTGCGCCGTTCCATCCCGCCACGCGCCAATGGTTCGAGAGCGCCTTCGACGCCCCCACCAGGGCGCAGTCGCTCGGGTGGCCCGCCATCGCCCGCGGGGAGTCGACCCTGATTCTCGCCCCGACCGGTAGCGGCAAAACACTTACAGCGTTTCTCTGGTGCCTCGATCGCGTCATGTTCGGCGAGCGACCGCCAAAGGGCCGCAGCTGCCGCGTGCTCTACATCTCGCCCCTCAAGGCGCTCGCCGTCGACGTCGAGCGGAACCTCCGCGCGCCCCTGGCGGGCATTGCCCGCGTCGCCGCCTCGCGCGGCGACGGCTTTCTGACACCGGCCGTCTCGATTCGGACCGGCGACACACCCGACCTCAGAGCGCGCCCGCTTCCAGCGCGACCCCGCGGACATCCTTATTACCACCCCCGAGTCGCTTTTCCTGCTGCTGACCTCGAACGCCCGGGACGCCCTCAGAAGTGTCGATACCATCATCATCGACGAGATCCATGCCCTCGTGCCGACCAAGCGGGGCGCTCACCTCGCTGTCTCCATCGAGCGGTTGACGGAACGCGCGGCACGGCCTCCCCAGCGCATCGGCCTGTCCGCGACCCAACGCCCTCTCGACGAGGTCGCGCGATTCCTGGGCGGCGCCAGCGAAGCGGCGCCGCGCCGTCACCGGAGAGGCAGCGCAGCGACCCGCGCGCGCAGCCGTCGCGCCGCTCGGACCGAGACCACGGAGGCGCGGGAGACGAGCGGCAATGCCGCAATCGCCGCCGAGTTCTCGGCGCCTTCGGGACCGGTGCGCTACCGGCCGGTGACGATCGTCGATGCCGGGGCGAGCAAACGGCTGAATCTCCGCATCGAGGTGCCCGTCGAAGACATGGGCCGCCTGACGAGCGCTGAGGAGATTGTGAGCGGCCCCGCGTCGGTCGGGGACACTCGCCCATCCATCTGGGCCGCCATCTACCCGCGTCTGCTCGAGCTGATTCGTGCCCACCGCTCGACGCTCATCTTCGTCAACAGCCGACGCCTGGCCGAACGCCTGGCCGGAGCCGTCAACGAGCTCGCCGGCGAGACGCTGGTGCGCTCGCATCACGGATCGCTCGCGCGGCCGCAGCGGGTCGAAGTCGAGGATCTCCTGAAGACGGGCGCCTTGCGTGCGCTCGTCGCGACCTCGTCACTCGAGCTCGGCATCGACATGGGCGCGATCGACCTCGTGGTGCAGATCGAGGCCCCACCGTCGGTCGCCAGCGGCTTGCAGCGCATCGGGCGGGCCGGGCACCAGATCGACGCGGTCAGCGAGGGCGTCGTCTTTCCGAAGTTCAGGGGAGATCTCGTGGCCTGCGCCGCTGTGGCGAAGGCCATGCACGACGGCGCGGTCGAGGCCACCCGCTACCCGCGCAATCCGCTGGACATCGCGGCGCAGCAGATCGTCGCCATGACCGCGATGGACACGTGGGCCGTCGACCATCTCTTCGCGGCGCTCCGCCGGGCCGCACCGTTCGCCGAGCTCGGCCGGTCGTCCTTCGACGGCGTGCTGGACATGCTGTCCGGTCGCTATCCCTCAGACGAGTTCGCCGAGCTGAAGCCCAGGATCACGTGGGACCGTGTGGGAGGCACGGTCACCGCGCGCGAGGGCGCCAAGCGCGTGGCGATTGCCAATGCCGGCACGATCCCCGACCGTGGTCTCTTCGGCGTGTTCCTGGCCGGCGCCGGCCCCGGCGCCGCGCGCGTCGGCGAGCTCGACGAAGAGATGGTGTTCGAGACCGCGGTCGGCGAGACCTTCGTGCTCGGCGCCTCGTCCTGGCGGGTCGACGAGATTACGCACGACCGCGTGCTCGTGTCGCCCGCACCAGGCGAGCCGGGGAAAATGCCGTTCTGGAAAGGCGATCGAGCCGGACGTCCGCTCGAGCTCGGGCTCGATGATCGGACGGCTCGTGCGCGAACTGCTGCGCCTTCCTCCCGCCGACGCCCTCGAGCGCCTCTCGCGCGACCACGACCTCGACGGGCGTGCCGCCGAAAACCTGATGCAGTACCTCCGCGACCAGATGGCCGCGACGCGCGCCGTGCCCGACGCCACGACCATCCTGGTCGAGCGGGTTCGCGACGAGCTCGGCGACTGGCGCGTCTGCGTGCTGTCGCCGAGGGGCGGCCGCATCCACGCGCCGTGGGCGATGGCCGTCGCCGCCAAGGTTCGCGAGGAGACCGGCGTCGACGTCGAAACGCTCTGGGGAGACGACGGGTTCGTCGTCAGGTTTCCGGACGTGGACCAGCCGCCCGATCCGAGGCTCCTCATGCCGGACCCCGATGAAGTGCAGGCGCTCGTGGTGCGGCAGCTCGGGTCGACGTCGCTCTTCGCCGCGAAGTTCCGCGAGAACGCCGGCCGCTCGCTGCTCCTGCCAAGGCGACGCCCGGGGATGCGCGCGCCGCTGTGGCAGCAGCGCAAGCGCGCTGCGGACCTGCTGGCCGTGGCGTCGCGGTTCGGATCGTTTCCGATCCTGCTCGAAACCTACCGGGAGTGCCTGCGCGACTTCTTCGATATGCCCGCCCTCGTGTCGACCCTCGCCGACGTCCGGAGCCGGACGCTGCGCGTCGTCACGGTGGATTCCGAGCGGCCGTCGCCGTTTGCCGCGTCGCTGCTGTTCAGCTACGTGGCCAGCTTCCTGTACGACGGAGACGCGCCGCTCGCCGAGCGCCGCGCGCAGGCGCTGGCTGTCGACCAGACACAGTTGCGCGAGCTCATCGGCGATGCCGAGCTGCGGGAGCTGCTCGATCTCGAGTCGATGGATGCCGTCGAGCGGCAGCTCCAGCGGCTTGACGAGAAGTTCCGGGCAAAGTCCGAGGATGGAGTGCACGATCTTCTCCTGTCGATCGGGGACCTCAGCCAGAAAGAGATCGACGAGCGCACGACGAGCGCCGAGGTCGCCCGATCGGTGCAGGGCCTCCTGCGCGCTCGCCGCATCATCGCGGTGCGGGTGGCCGGCGCCCACCGCTTCATCGCCGTGGAAGACGCCGCACGATTTCGCGACGCCCTCGGGGTGCCGCTGCCGCCGGGCCTGCCGGAATCCCTGCTCGAACCAGTGGCGGATCCCCTCGGCGATCTCGCGCTCCGCTACGCCCGGACCCACGCGCCGTTTCCGGCCGCCGATCTCGCGGCGAGGTTCGACCTCCCGACCGACGCCGCGGAGCGCCTGTTGGTACGACTCTCCTCGGAGGGGCGACTGCTCGAGGGCGAATTTCGCCCGGGCGGCACACGCCGCGAGTGGACCGACGCCGGCGTGCTGCGGATGCTGCGCCGCCGATCGCTGGCCAAGCTGCGGCACGAAGTGGAACCGGTCGACCACGCGGCCTTCGGCCGGTTCGTCACCACCTGGCATGGGGTCACCAGGCGCGGCATCACCAGGCACGGCCAGGGCCCGGATGCGCTGCTGGATGTCGTCGAGCAGCTGCAGGGCGCGCCGATTCCGGCCTCCATCCTCGAAACCGAGATCCTGCCTGCACGGCTCGAGCAATACGACCCCGCGGATCTTGATGCAGTGATGGCGGCGGGCGAAGTCCTGTGGGCGGGGATCGAACCGCTCGGGGAACGCGATGGCCGGGTGGCGTTGTATCTCGCAGACCACCTCGCAGACCTTCATCTGCAGAGCCGTCCGCCTGGCGATCTGGCCGATCGGGAGCGGGCCATCGTGGAGTCTCTCGAGACCCACGGAGCTTCTCACTTCGGGCCCCTCCACGAAGCCGCGGGCGGCGGCTATCCAGCCGAAACCGTGGAGGCCCTCTGGAATCTCGTGTGGACCGGGCGCATCACCAACGACACCCTCCACGCTCTGCGCGCGCACACCCGCGCCCAGACGCCCAGGCGGCGCGGCCGGCGAAGCGAGACGCCGTCGTTTCGATCGCGACGCCTCGTGCCCCCGTCCGCTGAAGGGCGATGGAGCCTGTTGAACGCGCGTCGAGGAGACACGGGCCGGGCCGCGACGCGGCAGGCCGCGGCCGTGGCGCAGCAGCTGCTCGCACGGCACGGCGTCTTCACCCGCGAGGCGGTCGCCCACGAAACCGTGCCCGGCGGGTTCGGATCGATCTATCCCGTGCTGAAGGCGATGGAAGACAGCGGGCGGCTGCGACGCGGCTACTTTGTCGCGGGGCTCGGGGCCACGCAGTTCGCGCTGCCCGGCGCGCTCGATCTCCTGCGCTCGCTCAGAGATCCGCCGGGCGACGATCCGACGCGGACATCTGTCGCCGTGCTCGCCGCCACCGACCCAGCCAACCCGTACGGCGCCGCGATCAGGTTCCCCGCCGCCGTCACTGACGTGACTTCGGCGAGGCAAGCCGGCGGGAGCGCTGAGGCCGTGAAGGCGGGACGCGGGGCCACCCGCAGCGTCGGAGCGACGGTGATCCTGATTGACGGCGCGCTCGCCGGCTACCTCCCGCGCGGCGACCGGCTGCTGCTCGTCTGGCTGCCAGAGGCCGAGCCCGATCGTTCGCGGGTCGGACGGCATCTGGCCACTGCGCTTGCCGAGCGCGCGCAGCGCCTCGGCGGGATGCTTCTCGAAGAGATTGACGGCCTGCCGGCGCCGCTACATGCCATCGCGCCGTTCTTTGTCGAAGCCGGATTCAAGCCCGGCGCCATGGGCCTGCAGGGACCGAGACAGGGGCTGGAGGCCTAGGGGCTAGCCGGCCCTAGAGGCTAGGAGACTAGAGGCTGGAGTCAGAGGTCGAAGTGAGGGAAAGGGGCTAAAGGCGTGCCAGAAGGCGACACCATTTTCCGCGCCGCGCGCACGCTCCATCGCGCGCTCGCAGGCGATACGGTGACACGATTCGTCTCCGTGTATCCGGCGCTCACCCGGGTGGATGCGAGCGAACCGTTCGCCGGCCAGACGATCGACGACGTCAGAGCGCGCGGAAAGCATCTCTTGATGAGATTCTCCGGCGGGCTCACCCTGCACACCCACATGCGCATGCACGGCAGCTGGCATGTTTACCGGCCGGGTGAACGCTGGCGGCTGCCCTCCCGCGACATGCGCATCGTGCTCGAGACCGCACGGTTTGCGGCCGTGGCGTTCAACGTGCCCGTGGCGTCGCTGCTGTCGGCGCGCGAGCTCGCCGTGCACCCGGTCCTCGCCCAGCTCGGGCCAGACCTGCTCGACCCGGCCTTCGACCTGTCCGTTGCGCGGGACCGCCTTCGTAAAAGCGGCGCCTCGCTCGAAGAAGCGCTGCTCAATCAGCGCGTGCTCGCCGGAATCGGCAACGTCTTCAAGTCCGAGATCCTGTTCGCGATGCGGCTCAACCCGTTTGTACCTGCGGGATCCGTTGACGACGACGCTCTCGAGCGTCTGCTCGCAACCGCTCGCAAGCTCCTGGCGGTCAATGTGCTCGAACGGGCCGACCGGCTCTCGATCGGCGCCGGCCGCCGTACCACCGGCCGTATGAGCCCCAGTGAGCCGCTCTGGGTCTACGGTCGCGGAGGTCAGAGGTGTTTGAAGTGCGGCGCGACGATCAGATCGGCCAGGACGGGCCCGGACGCCAGGCTCACCTACTGGTGCCCGGACTGCCAGGGCCCGAAAAGTGTCGAACCCGGAGACAGCCCGATCATAGAATGACCGCGGCTCGTTGATGATCGGGCGAACCATTGGCCCCTATCGAGTCGTCGAGAAGCTTGGCGAAGGCGGAATGGGCGAGGTGTATCGCGCCCACGACGCCAAGCTGAGGCGCGACGTCGCGATCAAGGTCCTCCCGCAGACCGTCACGTCAACGACAGCAGGCCTGGCGCGCTTCGAACGCGAAGCGCGGCTGCTCGCGACGCTGAACCATCCCAACATCGGCGCCATTTATGGGACGGAAGAATCGGCCGACGTCCACGCGCTCGTCCTGGAACTGGTCGATGGCGACACGCTCGCCGAACGCCTCGATCGGTCGAAGAGCCGCGCCCTCGGCCTTCCCGAGGCCCTCGACATCGCACGACAGATCGCCGATGCACTCGACGCCGCGCACGAGAAGGGCGTCATCCATCGCGATCTGAAGCCGGCCAACATCAAGATCACCTCCAGCGGCGTCGTCAAGGTGCTCGATTTCGGCATCGGGAAGGCCGTGTCCGACGACGAAGGCCGGCCCGAGGCGTCGCTGGGGACGGCCGGCACGGTGGCCGAGACACGCACGGGCGGCATCCTCGGCACCCCCGCGTACATGAGCCCCGAGCAGGCGCGCGGCCAGCCTGTCGACAAACGATCGGACGTCTGGTCGTTCGGGTGCGTGCTCTACGAAATGCTCGCCGGGCCGCCGCGCCTTCAAGGGCGCGGATGTCGCGGACACGCTGTCGCGGGTGTTGCAGCGCGAGCCGGACTTCACGGCGTTGCCAGAGGCGACACCTATCGCCGTCCGACGCCTGCTCTCCCGCTGCCTCGAGAAGGATCGCAACAAGCGGCTGCCGCAGATTGCCATCGCTGCCTTCCAGATTGGCGAGACGCTTGCCGCGCCCTCGATGGGTCGGCTCGACGTGCCACCGCCAAGTCGATGGGCACGCCAGAGGCGCCTGCTGGTGCCTGTGCTGGCGGTGGGAGCGCTTCTGGGCGCCGCAATCATCTGGCTGACTCGCGCTGTGCAGCCCGTCGTGCCTCTTGCGGTCACGCGTCTCGAGATGAGCGTGTCGCCAGCGGACGAGCTCGGAGGCATCGCCTCGGGGCGTCCGACGCGAACCGCGTTCGCGTTGTCGCCAGACGGGCGAACCCTGGTGTTCTCCGGCGTGCAGAAGAACCAGCGTGGGCTTTACGCGCGCCCGCTCGATCAGCCGTCTGCCACGCTGATTCCCGGCACGGAAGGTGCCGTCGCCCCGTTCTTCTCGCCCGACGGCGAGTGGGTCGCGTACTGGGTCTCGGGGCAGATCCGGAAGGTCCCGCTCGGAGGTGGGCCTCCAGTCGTCGTCGTGCCGACCTTGCTGCAGACATTCGGGTCGAGTTGGGGAGACGACGACCGCATTGTGCTGGCGCGCGGCAGTGGCGGCCTGCTCGAAGTGCCATCAGCCGGCGGCAGCTTGCGCGAGCTGACGACGCTGAACAGCGAGCGCGCTGAGACCAGCCATCGGCTCCCGCACGTGCTGCCGGGCGGCGACGCCGTGCTTTTCACCGTGACCCACGACCGGTTTCCGCGCTGGGACGAAACCGAGATCTGGATGTATTCGCGCAGCACTGGAACCTCCAAGCGGTTGATCGACCGTGGCGCCGACGCGCGCTATGTGTCGAGTGGCCACCTGCTCTTTGTGCTCGAAGGCGCCCTGCTCGCCACCCCGTTCGATCTGAAGCGGCTCGAAATCACGGGCGGCGCCGTTGGCGTCATCCCGGATGTGATGCAGGCCGCGTATGTCGCCGGCCAGCCGAACGACTCGGGGGCGATGCAGGTGAGCGTGTCCAGCACAGGCACGTTGGCCTACGTCACGGGGGGCGTGCAGGCGCCGACGGATTACCTGGTCATGCAGATCGACCGAACCGGTCGTGCCGAACCGCTGCCGATCCCTGCACGGGACTTCCGCACGCTGCGGCTCTCGCCGGACGGGACACGGCTTGCGCTTGGCACGGTCGGCCGGGATCGCAGCATCTGGCTGTACACCTTCGCTCGAGGCTTGTTCAGTCAACTGGCGGGCGCTGGCCGCAGCAGCGTACCCGTATGGACGCCTGACGGTGAGCGAATCACTTACGGCGGCGGGAATCGCGGTCCGAACAACCTGCACTGGATTCGCGCTGATGGCGGTGGGGCGCCAGAGCTTCTATTCGAGAGCGCGCGCAACCTCGAACCTGGTGGATGGACGCCAAACAGCCAGGAACTGCTGTATTACGAGATCCCGAGCGACGCCGTGGCGGCGTCAGCGGGAGTCTCCCTCTGGGCCTGGAACCCGGCGAGCAAGGGTGCACCGCGCGCCATGCCCGGGCCATTCAGCAACGCCGGAGGCGCCGACCTGTCTCCTGACGGCCGATGGGTGGCCTACCATTCCACCGATTCCGGAGGGCGGCTCGAAGTGTACGTCGACGCGTATCCGGGCCCGGGTCCGCGTATTCAGGTCTCCACGAATGGAGGAGGCTCGCCGATCTGGCGCGCGGACGGCCGGGAGCTCTTCTACGCGCGATCCAGCAACGAGGGTCAGGGGCGGGGACGGGGCATGGTCGCGGCGGTGGACATGATGGCGGTCGAGGTCACAACCCGGCCGACGCTGGCCTTCGGACAGCCCCGACAACTGTTCGCGGGATCGTTCAGCATGAACGGTCCGGCGCGCGGATACGAAGTGACCGGCGACGGTCAGCGGTTCCTGATGCTCCAGCCACGGCCGCGGCCGCCCGATGTCATCTCCGAGATCAAGATCGTGCAGAACTGGATCGAGGAGTTGAAGAATTAAAGACTGGGGACTTGGGGACTTGGGGACTGGGGATTGGGGACTTGGGGACTTGAGACTAGGGATTCAGCGGGATCCGGTAGAGGTTTCGCGTGATCGTTTCTCGCGAGTAGGCGTAGACCCCCGCCGTAGGGGACAGGGCGACGTCGCCATACGGTAGGATCTCGACGCCCGGCACCGCAGCAAGCTCGGCTTCTGAACGAAACCCCCCGCTGGGAATCTGAGGCAACATCGAGCCCTTCGCGAGCGGCAGGATGTAGGTGCGGCCGGTCCCGAACGCAGAGGCCCCACCAATCTGAATGGCGAGGTACGCCTTCTGACCATCCGGGCTCCACCGCAGCCTGGATACCGACACCCCAGGGCCGATCGGCACTGGCGGCCGGCCCTTTGACGAGAACGCCGTCATGACTAACCCGCCCGACTGACTGGCGGGTGAGCTGACCCATTCGCCATCGGGGGAACTCATCCCCATGACAGCGCCGACATCTCCCGAAACCTTCCGGAGGCCGGTCCCATCCTCGTTGATGACGAACAGGAACGACGCACTCCCTTCGGTCGCTCGGAACCAGATCTCGCCGCCGCTCCCGAAACGCGGGCTGATGCCTTCGACCCCTGGGATTGGTCGCGGCGGTTCGTGACCGTCGAGCCAGGCCAGCCACAACCGGCTCTTGCCATCCGGGTCCAGCACCGAAGCGACAATGCGATCGTCTCGCGAGAGGTCGTACTGGGTGATGAGTTGTCCGGGCAACAGGCGTTCGGTCCGTACCGAGTCCAGCTCCGTCATCCACAGCTCGGTCGCAGCAGTTCCGGTCACAGGCGCCGGCGCCCGTCGATAGCAGATCGTCTTCCCATCGCTCGAGAAGAGCGGCCAGAACGAGTAGTCCTCCCCGGAGATCTGACGCTCGCCAGACGCGTCGTGAAGCCAGACACCTCGCTGGCGGAAGCCTACCGACGTGATGAGCGAACCGCCGTCCGGCGCGATGGCGAGACCTTCCTGCATGCTCGGACCGAAGGTGATCTGTTCGGGTTGAGAGCCCGGCTCCCTTTGTCGCCAGAGATGGAAACCATCTCCCGCATCGGCGCTGAAATACATCCAGCGGCCGCCGGGCGCCCAGGCCGCCTGGGTGCAAGGGGCGCCGGCTGGACCCACGGTCTGGCCTGGCGAACCGCCGTTTATTGGAACCAGCCGGCAGGGCATCCACACGCCGCGCTCGTCCATCTCGGTCAGCAGGACCGAGGTGCCGTCTGGCGACAGCGCGGATCGGTGAGCCATGCCGCTTTGATGACCGGGGAAGTACACCGCGCGAGTCGTGGAGCGGGCCTCGGTCGACGTCACGATGCCCATGTGCTGCACACTCCCCGGCTTGATCTCGGAGAACAGGAGCTGGCCCACGCCAGACCATGTGAGACCCGACGCGTTGTGCAGCCACCGACTCGGCTTTCCGCGGAGTGTGGGCACCACCCACGTGCTCCACGGTTCCCCGATGTCGTTGACGGTATAGGCGACGCGCGTGCCATCGGGCGAGAACACCGGGCCCATCTTGGTGAGGGTGTCGCTCGTGAGCGGTACGGCTTCCCCGCCGGGAAGCAACTTGGCGTACACCTGCCCCTGAGACTGGAACGTCCCGGGTCCGCGCAGGAATGTGAGCATGCGGCCGTCCGGGGAAAGCGCCGGCTGCGTGGCGGAGTCGGGGAAATTCGTGAGCGGCTCCCACTGGGACTGGTCGGTCGGCGGGGGTCGGCCCGTTCGCAGCGCCCAGAACCCACCGGCCGTCGCAAGGAGAATCACGATTGAGGCCGCGACGGGCCACACCCAGGGCCGTCGAGAGCTGGAACGAGGTTCAAGGGTTTCATCGATCTGGGTGCGCGCGTCCCCGATGTCGCGCAGGCGCTTGCCGGGATCCTTCTGCAGACAGCGGCGCAGAAGATCCCGGATCCTGAGAGGTGTTGAGCCCGGAAGCACGTCCCAAACCGGCTCGCGCTCGATGATGGCGGCGATCGTGTCTGACATCGTGGCGCCGGCGAACGTCCGGCGCCCGGTCAGCATTTCGTAGAGCACGCACCCGAACGCCCAGATGTCCGTGCGCTTGTCCACGGCGAGACCGCGCGCCTGCTCCGGGCTCATGTAGGCCGGCGTGCCCAGGAACGTCCCCCTGAGCGTGCCGTCTGCTGTGACCGTCGGCGCCTGCGAGAGGTCCTCTCCCCCTCCGGCTGTCGCAGTGAGCTTCGCCAGCCCGAAGTCGACCAGCTTCACGTTGAGAGCCTCGGGACCCCGGGCGTGCTGAAGCATGACGTTCGCTGGCTTCAGGTCGCGGTGCACGATCCCCTTCTCGTGAGCCGCGTCCAGCGCTTCCGCGATCTGGCGCGCGATGGCCAGCGCATCGGCCACGGGGAGGGCGCCACGGCTGATGCGGTCGGCCAGCGTCTCGCCCTCGACGAGTTCGAGGACGAGCGCCTTCACGCCGTCGGCTTCTTCCAAGCCGTAGATCGCGCCGATGTGGGGATGGTTGACCGAGGCGAGCACACGCGCCTCGCGTTCGAACCGCACAAGTCGCTCCGGATCGCGCGTCAGGGCGTCGGGGAGGATCTTGATCGCGACATCGCGCCCCAGCGTCGTGTCCAGGGCCCGATAGACTTCGCCCATGCCGCCGGCGCCGAGGAGTCCCCGGACCTCGTACACACCCAGACGCCGACCGGTCCAGCCCGAGGGAGTGTCCGTCATCGGCGCCATTCTCGCCGAATTCCCAATTCCTAATTCCTAATTCTGAATTTCTGGCGTCTAGGCATGAACGCCCGGCGCCTCGTGGCCCGGTGCGGGCGACGTATTCGACGTAGGACCCAGGGTACAGGTGCGGCTGCGCGTCGATCCCGCTCTCGCCGCCGAGCTCGAGCACGCGGTTGCTCAGGCCGCGCAGGAACGCTCGATCGTGCGACACGAACACCATCGTGCCCTCGAAACCGGCGAGCGATTCGAGCAGCATCTCCTTCGTCGCCAGATCGAGGTGGTTGGTCGGCTCGTCGAGCACCAGGAAGTTGGGCGGGTTCAGCAGCATCCGCGCCATCACCAGCCGCGTCTTCTCGCCGCCAGAGAGCGCGCGGATCTTCTTGTCGATCTCGTCTCCCGAGAATTGAAACGCGCCGGCGAGGTTGCGGAGCACGCCGATGCCTTCGTGCGGAAAGTCCTTCTGCAGCTGTTCCTCGACGGTCAGGTCCGGGTCGAGCAGGTCGAGCGCCTGCTGGGCGAAATAGCCCATCTTGAGGCTCGCCCCGAGCTGAATCGACCCGGCGTCGGGCTGCACGGCGCCGGCAATCATCTTGAGCAGCGTCGACTTGCCGGCTCCGTTTCTTCCCATCACCGACCAGCGCTCGCCCCGCCGGATGGTCATCGTCAGGCCATCGTGCACCACGCGGCGGCCGTACGCCTTGGTGACGCCCTCGAGCGTGACCACCTGATCGCCTGACCGCGGCGGCGCCCGAAACTCGAACTTGACGACACGACGCTTCTTCGGCAGCTCGATCTTCTCGATCTTCTCGAGCGCCTTGACGCGGCTCTGCACCTGGGCCGCTTTCGCCGCGTGGGCGGCGAACCGGTCGATGAAGCGCTGCTCCTTGGCGAGCATCGCCTGCTGCCTGGCATAGGCCGCCTCGCGGTTCGTCTCGCGGATCTGGCGCTCGCGCTCGTAGAAATCGTAGTTGCCCGAGTAGGTCGTGATCTCGCCGCCGTCGATCTCCGCGATCTTGGTGACGATCCGGTTCATGAAGTCGCGATCGTGCGAGGTCATGACGAGCGCGCCCGACCGGGACTTGAGGAACGACTCGAGCCAGATGATCGACTCGATGTCGAGGTGGTTGGTCGGCTCGTCCATCAGCAGGACTTCGGGCTCGCCGAGCAGCACGCGCGCCATGGCCACCCGCATCTTCCAGCCGCCCGACAGGGCGCCCACGTCGCCGTCGATCCGGTCGTCCTCGAACCCGAGGCCGTGGAGGATCTCGCGGGTGCGGCTCTCGAGCGCGTAGCCCCCGAGGTGCTCGTACTCCTCCTGCACCTCGCCGAACCGCGCGAGGATGCGGTCCATGTCGGCGGCGCGCTCGGGATCGGACATCCCCTGCTGCAGATCTTCGAGCTCGTGGTGCAGGTCGCCGAGCCGCCCGCTGCCCCTGATGGCCTCGTCGAGAACAGAGCGGCCGGACATCTCTTCGACATCCTGTCGGAAATAGCCCACGGTCATCTTCCTGGGCACCGACACGTCGCCCTCGTCGGGCTGCTCTTCGCCGACGATCATCCGGAAGAGCGTCGTCTTGCCGGAACCGTTCGGCCCGACGAGCCCGATCTTTTCTCCGGGGTTGATCTGGAGCGACGCGTCGACGAACAGCACCTGGCGGCCGTACTGCTTGTTGATGCCCGAGAAGGCAATCATGGTGCGATCGGCAGTTCCGCGCCGAAGAGCATCGTGCGGTCGTTGTCGGCGGCCGCCCACTTGAGGAGCGTACGGACGCTCGGCGTCACGCGCCCGTCGAACACGGTGCGGCCGTTGGCCACCACGGTGACGGGCTTCGCGAAGTCGAACATGTCCGGCGAGAGGAGCAGCGTGAACGCGGCGACGCCGCTCGACGTCGCGCGGACCGTGTTGCCCTCGCGCACCAGATCGACGCGGCCCGACGGCCTGGCGTGCGCGAAGATGGGCACGACGTTCGGCATCATCTGCGGCTCGTAGACGCCCGAGAGTTCGACGCGTCTTGCCGTCGCGCGACACCCGGAGAGCCATCGGGGTCTTCGCGATCGTAGATGCCCAGCAGCTCGAGCAGCGGCACCGCGCCGGGCAGCTCGCGGCCGTTCACGGCTCAGCACGACGTCGCCTGGCAGGAGACCGAGGCGCTCGGCGTTCGAGCCCTTCATGACGGACGTGACGCGCATCCCGCTCGCGCGCACGCCGAAGTTGAGCTGGCTGCCGGCGTTCCGGTCGTTGAGGTCGGGCAGCGGAGCGTCGGCGCGCGCCGCGAGCCGATCGATCACGAGCCAATGCGCACGAGATCCGAGCTCGGTCTCGTCGGTCTCCCAGGTCAGCGTGTCCGGGAGCGGCCGCCGCGGATGGGTGCGAACGAAGGCTTCGAATGCGCCCTTCACCTCGGGCCACCACGCCGTGTTGTGCGCGGCGTCGGGCTGCGGCAGGTACTCGGTCTCGACGCCGCCCTGTTGAAAGTGCCTGACGTAGGGCTCGACCCGCGCGGCCGGATACAGCGGATCCTGCCCGCCGTTGACGACGAAGAACGGCTTGTTGCGCAGGTTGTTCGGGAACAGGCCCTCGCGGAGATCCATCGACGGGTTCGCCAGCACGACGATGAAGCCGTTGAGCGGCAGGAAGCTCGAGTAGGGCGTGGTGTCGCGCATGGCGACGTAGTAGGCGCCGGTGCCGCCGTCGGAGACGCCCGAGAGCGCCACGCGATTCTCGTCCACGTTGTAGGTGCGCCTGACCCGGTCGAGAATCGCACGCAGGTTCTCGACCTGTTCGCCGCTCCACCAGGGCGCCTCGGCCCAGGCGATCGGCAGCACGTAGATCTGCTCGTCGCCGGCCAGCGCGCCGATGCCGCCGGTCCCGCGCGGCGTGGCATCGGGGCGCCCGACGCCGCCGTGGAGCTGGACGCGCACCTGGTACCTGCGCGCGGGATCGTGTACGATTCGGGAACATCGAGCGTATACGGATAGTCGCGGCCGCCCGCGCGATGGCTCGATCGCACGATGCCTCGACCGACGTCGGCCCGGTAGGTCCGGCCTGCCTTCAGGCGCGCGTAGGCGTCGGCAAATGAGAGGTTCGTCGCCACGATGCCTTCGGCGCGCGCGGACGCTTCGGCAGTGTCCGCCGCCGCCCAGAACGCGGCGAACGCCTGGTCTCGCGCCGGCTGTGCGCCCAACCCGGCTGCGGCGAGCGCGACACCGACGAAGACTGCCAGACGTGCTCTCATAGTCGCCAATCCCCGTTCCCTGTCCCCGATCCCCGATCCCCGATCCCTGTCCCTGTTCCCTGTTCCCTCGTTCCCTGTTCCCTATGCTATACGCGGTTCGCGGGTAAAATGTGCGCTGCCATGGCCGACACTGCATCGTTCGACATCACCTCGCCCGTCAACTTTCAAGAGGTCGACAACGCGCTCAACCAGGCGCGCAAGGAAGTCGGTCAGCGCTACGACTTCAAGGACGCCAAGGCCGAGATCGTGCTGAACGCCGCCGAGAAGACGCTGACGCTCGTGGCCGACAGCGATTTCAAGATGCAGGCGCTGTGGGAAATCGTCCAGACGCGGCTGGTCCGCCGCGGCGTCCCGATCAAGAACTTCGAGCTCGGCGATCTGGAGAACGCCTCGGGCGGCACCGTCCGCCGCGTGGCGAAGATCCAGGAGGGCATCCCGATCGAGGCGGCGCGCGAGATCGTCAAGTTCATCAAGGACCAGAAGCTCAAGAAGGTGCAGGCGTCGATCCAGGGCGACCAGGTCCGCGTGACCTCGCCTTCGCGCGACGACCTGCAGGACGCCATCCGGGTCCTCAAGGGCCACGACTTCGGCGTCGCGCTCCAGTTCGGCAACTACCGCTAGGACGGCGCCGGATCGAGGCGCCGTGCTCACCATCACGATCATCGGCGGCCTGTTCGTCACCTGGCTGATCCTCGTGGTGCTCTTCTCGCCCCACATCCCCTACCACATCGAAGGCGACCTGGACGTCGCGAGCGACCACTTCATCGACGTCATCGAGGCCACCTGCCAGACCACCCTCAAGGATGGCAACCGCGTCGAGATTCTGACCAACGGCACCACGTTCTACCCGGCCATGCTCGACGCCATCCGCACCGCTCGCGAGACGGTGAACATGGAGTGCTACATCTTCCGGAAGGGCGAGATTCGCGATCGGTTCGTCGAGGCGCTGGTCGATCGCGGGCGGGCGGGGGTTCGCGTCACCCTGGTCCTCGATGCCATCGGCAGCCTGGGCGCGTTCCAGGGCGCAGCCGGGCCGCTCCGCGAGGCCGGGTGCCGCATCGAACCGTATCAGCCCATCAGATGGCATCGCTTCAGCCGGTTGAACAACCGCACGCATCGGGAGCTGCTGGTCGTCGACGGCCGCGTGGCGTTTGTCGGCGGGGCCGGCGTCGCAGACTGGTGGGCGGTTCCCTCAGACGGCAAACCGCCGTGGCGGGACATGATGGCGCGCGTCGAAGGGCCGGTGGTCTCGGATGTGCAGGGTATCGCGGCCGAGAACTGGCTCGAGTGCTGTGGCGAGATCCTGACCGGACCTGAGACCTACAAGCCCAGGGCGCGCGCGGGCTCGACGCCGGCGTTCGCGATCGCCAGCTCGCCGGCCGATCGCGCCACCGTGTCGCGTGTGCTGTTCCAGACGCTCATCGAAGGGGCGAACCGCAGCGTGCGCGATTTCAACGCCCTACTTCCTGCCCGACAAGGCGTTTCGGGCAGCATTCGTGCGGACGGTGGCGCGCGGCGTCGAGATCCGGGTGGTGCTGCCGGGACCGCACACCGATCAGCGCTGGGTGCAGGCTCGCGAGCCGGCGAATGTACGGCCAGCTGCTCGCAGGCCGGCGTGAGAATCTTCGAGTACGAACCGGGCATGACACACGTGAAGTCGCTCGTGGTCGACGACTTGTGGTCGGCCATCGGCACCACCAACCTCGACAACCGGTCGTTCGAGCACAACGACGAGATGAACCTGGCGACGCGGGACGCCGTGTCGCCAGCCGCCTCGCGCACGACTTCGAAGCCGACGTGCTGCGGAGCCGCGAGGTGACGCTCGACGCCTGGCGCAAGAGACCGCTGCTCGAAAAGCTCGTCGGTCCGATCGCCTGGATTCTCGAGCGGCAGCAGTAAGCCTGCGCTAGACTTCACGCATGTACCGTCGGTCGCGCCTGCCGTTGGGCCTGGCGCTCGTTGTCCTTCTCGCGCTTGCTGCCGGCGCCGCGGCGCAGTTCGGCCAGCGAGGCGGAGGGCGCTTCGGCCGGCTGCCCGAAGGCCCTGGCGTGCCGATCCGCCTGCCCACTCCGACCTTCGAGGACGGCACGTTCTACGTGTGCAAGATGATGTACACGAGCGTCTGGGCCGAACCGCAGGGCGTCGGCTGGGCCACCGACTATCCGTATGCGGGACACAACCTGATGATCCGCCTGTCCGAGCTGACCAAGACGCCGGTCAGCCGCGACAGCGGCGGCGATCCGAACTACTGGGTGGTCCGGCTCACCGACGCCGACCTGTTCCGGTGTCCGTTTCTGATGGCCGCCGACGTCGGCACGCTCCAGTTCGATCCGCTCGAGGTGGCCCGGCTGCGCGAGTACCTGCTGAAGGGCGGCTTCCTGTGGGTGGACGACTTCTGGGGAACGCCGGCCTGGCAGCAGTGGTCCTCGGAGATCCGCCGGGTGCTGCCGGAGTTCCCGGTGGTCGACGTGCCGGCGGACCATCCCATCCGCCACTCGATGTACGACATCGTCACGCTGCCCCAGGTCACGAACATCAACTGGTGGCGCCGGACGGGCGGCGACACGCGCGAGCGCGACGAGGACAGCCCCCACGCGAACTTCAGGATGATCGCCGATGCGCACAACCGGATCATGGTCCTGATGACCCACAACACCGACATCGCGGACTCGTGGGAGCGCGAGGCCGAGGATCGGGCGTTCTTCCTGCAGTTCTCGCCAGAGGGCTACGCCGTCGGCATCAACGCGGCGCTCTACGCGATGTCCCACTGAACTGAAAACCTGGTCGGGTAAGGTCATCGCGGAAACCTTACCCGACCAGGTTTCTGCTTTTTTCCGCTATGATCCGACCTCATTGGAGGCTTCATGTCGCGTCGGGTGGTCTTGTCTCTGCTGCTGATTCTCGGTTTTGGCCTGTTGCCGGGGCTCGTCGCCGATCGGCTCGTCGCACAGGCGCCCTCGAACGCGGCGTGGCAGCAGTTCGGCGGCCCGGCCAGAAACTTCATGGTGGCCGGGGCGCCACGCCTCGCCGACGCGTGGCCGCCCACCGGTCCGCCGACACTCTGGAGCCGCCCGCTCGGCACGGGGCATTCGACCATCGTGACGGATGGCGGGCGCCTGTACACGATGTACCGCGTCGGGAACGGCAAGACCGATCGGGGTCCATGGAGCACCGAAGAGATTGTCGTCTCGCTCGACGCCGCCTCGGGCAAGACGCTCTGGGAGCACAAGTATCCGTCCAAGATTGAGGATTTCAGCCGCGGCGCCGGCCCCCATTCCACGCCGCTCGTCGTGGGCGACCGCCTGTTCACGTTCGGCACCAACAAGCAGCTCTTCGCGTTCGACAAGAACACCGGCAAGGTGCTGTGGTCGCACGACCTCGTGAAGGCGTTCAACGCGCCGGAACTGCTCATCCGTCCCGTGATCAAGGCCGGCTACGGGTGCAGCGCGATTGCCTACCGCGAGACGATCATCTGCAATGTCGGCGGGCCGGGACAGGCGGTGATGGCGTTCCGCCAGAGCGACGGCAGCGTCGTCTGGAAGAGCGGCGACTTTCTCACGTCGGACGCGTCGCCGATGCTCATCGACGTCCAGGGACAGGAGCAGCTGGTCATCTTCGGCGGGGCGACGATCAACGGCCTCGACCCCGCGACCGGCCGGATCCTCTGGTCGCACCCGCACGACCCGGGCAACGACTTCAACTTCAGCCCGCCGATCTACGGCGCGGACGGCATCCTCTTCATGTCGTCGGCGTACAAGGCCGGCAGCCGGGCCATCCGGCTGACGCGCCAGGGGAACGCGACCCACACCGAGGAGCTGTGGTTCACGAACCGCGTGCGCTTCATGTACCTCAACGCGCTCAGGCTCGGCGATTTCGTCTACGGCACGACCGGCGACTTCGGGCCGGCGTTCCTGACCGCGGTCAACATCAAGACCGGCGAGACGGCGTGGCAGCATCGGGGCATCGGACGCGCGAGCCTGGTCTATGCCGACAGCAAGGCCATCATCGTGGACGAGGACGGCGACCTGGCGATCGTGAAGCTGTCGCCGGAGGGGGCGACGGTGCTCTCCCAGGTCAAACTCTTCAACACGATCTCCTGGAGCGCACCGACGCTGGTGGGCGCCACGCTCTACGCGCGCGATCGCGAGAAGATCGTCGCGCTCGACCTGGGGGCGAAATGACGGCGGGCATCGCACGAGCCTTCTGTGCGGCGGTTCTGATGGCTGCCGGTCTGGCGGCACCCGTCGAAGCGCAGGCGCCGGATCTGTCCGGCACGTGGAAGATTGCCAGGGAGACGAGCACGATCAGTGCGGGCGCCGGCCTCGTCGGCCTCGGCGGCAACACGGGAACGCCCGGCACGCTCTACATCACGCAGGCGGCCAACGGAGTGGTCACGGTCGGCAGCGACATCAACGAGAGCCAGGCCCGCCTCTACCGGCCGGGCGGAAACACGCTGATTCCAGCGCAGGGTGGCATCCTGCGCCTGGCGACACGCTGGGACGGCCGCGCGCTCGTGGCCGAAGGCGGCCCTTCCGCTGCGGCCGCCGGTGCCCCTCCCAGCCTCAAGGAGCGGTTCGTGCTCAGCCCGGACGGCAAGTCGTTGACCGTGACGGTCACGACGGTCGCGGCCACCGGCGAGCTGACGAGCTCCCTGGCCTACACGAAGGCGCAGACCGAGCCGCCGTGCCAGCAATGGCCAACGCCGTGCAAGTAGAGAAGTCGTCAGGCTGACCGCTTCGAGTACTGCCGGATCGCGACCAGCCACATGACCGCCGCATAGCCGGCGAGGATGGCCAACGGGCGCGCGATCTCCGCGAGCCCCGCGCCTTTCACCAGGATGGCGCGCGAGATCGCCACGAAGTGGCGCACCGGCGTGAACTCCGACACGACCTGCACCCAGGGCGGCATGCTGTCGACCGGCGTGAAGAGCCCGCTCATCAAGAGATAGATCATCATGACGAAGAAGGTGACGAACATCGCCTGCTGCTGGGTGTCGACGAGCGTGGAGATCCACAGACCAATCGCCAGCACGACCATCAGGTAGATTGCGGCCACGGCAAAGAGCAAGGGCAGGCTGCCGCGAACGGGAATGTCGAAGAACAGCCATCCGACCATCAGCCCGATCGCGAAGTCGATCATCGCCAGGCCCCAGAACGGCAGCAGCTTGGCCGTGATGAACTGCCCTCGCGTGATGGGCGTGACGTTGAGCTGCTCGAGGGTGCCCAGTTCCTTCTCGCGCGCGATGTTCTGCGCGCTCAGGAGCGTCGCGATCATCGTGACCAGCGAGACCAGGATTCCCGGCACCATGTAGTGCTTGTAGTTGAGCGTCTGGTTGTACCAGTGGCGGACCTGAACGTCGATTCGCGGCGCCGTCCCGGGTGTGCGGTGGCTCGGCCGCTCGGCCGCAAGCTCGCGCGAGTAGTACGACCAGGATGCGCAGGGCGTAGGACTGCACGATGCCGGCAGCCGATCCCTTCTCGGCGTTGACGATACATCTGCAACGGGGCCACCCCCGTGCGCACGAGCGACGCCTCGAAATCGTCCGGAATCGTCAGGACCACGGTGGCCTCGCCGTTGAGCAAAGCACGGCTCGCCCGGCTCGGCGATCCCGCCGCGCTCGATCACCCGGAAGTGTCCCGAGGCGGCGAAGCGTTCGACCAGCCCGCTCGACATCGCGCTCCGATCCTGGTCGACGACGTAGGCCGACGTATCCCGGATCTCGAACGTGGCGGCGTTCGACAGCACGAGCAGCTGCACGATCGGCATGATGAAGATCTGGGCGAGCGTCGCCCGGTCGCGGGTGACGTGCAGCACTTCGGCCCGGGCCAGCGCGAGGATCCGGCGCATCGCTACTCCAGCCGCTCGTGGAACGAGCGCGCGCTCAGGGTGAGCAGCAGCAGCGCCATCCCGGCGAGGACCACCGTCTCCTGCCACAGGACCTCGAGGCCGACGCCTTTGAGCATGATGGCCCGCGCAATCTCCACGAACCAGCGGGCCGGGACGACCTGCGACGCGATCTGGAGCGCGCGCGGCATGCTCTCGATCGGAAAGATGAACCCCGACAGCAGCATCGTCGGCAGCATGGTGCCGATGAGCGCGCCCATCATGGCCACGCGCTGGGACGACGTGCGCGCAGAAGATCAGGATGCCGAGCGACAGCGACACCAGGATGAACAGCAATCCCTCGGCGAGCAGCAGCGCCACGCTGCCTCGCAGCGGGCACGTCGAAGACGAGCCGCGCTTCGACGACGACCGCCAGCACGCTGATGAACCCGACCCCCAGGTACGGCAGCACCTTGCCGACCACGATCTGCCAGGGGCTGGAGCGGCGAGACGAGCAGCGCCTCGATGGTGCCGGTCTCCTTCTCTCGCGTCAGCGAGATCGCCGTCATCAGCGCCGAGACGATGGTCAGCACGAACGCCATCAGCCCCGGAACGAAGAGGTGCTTGCTCTCGCGCGTCGGGTTGAAGGCCATCTGGACGGCCGGGACAATCCGGACCGCCGCGGTCGCGCCTCGCTCCCGTGCAAAGGCGTCGACCACGGCCGTGACGTAGCCCTGGATCGGCGCTTCCGGTATTCGGCTCGGTCGCATCGACCAGGAGCAGCAGCCGGGCCGGAAGGCTCTCGCGCCATCCGGGTCGCAAAGCCGCGGCTCGAACACGACGGCCGCCTGTGCGGCGCCCCGTTGAAAGAGCGCCTCGAGACCTCCGGTATGCGACAGGACCGCCGCGAGCTCGAACGTGTCCTTCGTCGAGGCGAACCGCTGGCGGAGCGCCAGGGTCTCGTCGTCCGGCGTCGGGTCGACGATGGCGAGCCGGACGTGCTTGACGTCGGTGCGGATCGCGAAGCCGAACAGCACGACCTGCACGATCGGCATCAGCACGATGACGGCGAGCGTTCGCCGGTCGCGCCCGATGTGGTACAGCTCCTTCCGAAGCAGCGCCAGGAGGGCGCTCACGGCGGCGCTCCTGACCCGGATGTCCGGTCGCGCCCCGGCGGGCGCGCCAGCTGCACGAACAGCTCGTCGATCGACGGCACAGTCGAATCGCGACTTGAGCTCGTCGGGTGTGCCCATCGCCCCGATACGCCCGTCCACCATGATCGAGATCGCGCTCGCAGTACTCCGCCTCGTCCATGTAGTGCGTCGTCACCAGCACCGGTCGTGCCGGACGCGGCCGTCTCGTAGATGAGCTCCCAGAACTGCCGGCGCGTGATCGGGTCCACGCCGCCGGTCGGCTCGTCGAGAAAGACGATGCGCGGGGCGTGCAGCAGCGCGACCGAGAACGCCAGCTTCTGCCGCCATCCGAGCGGAATCGAGCGGACACGAGGGTGGTCGCCGCGTGCGCGAGGCCAAGCCGAGTCGAGCATGGCTTCTCGCGCGGTCGCGAATCTCCCGCGGCGGGCAGGCCGTAGATGCCGCCGTACAGCCGGATGTTCTCGCGGACCGTCAGGTCCTCGTAGAGCGAGAAGCGCTGGCTCATGTAGCCGATGCTGTTCTTGATGGCTTCGCGGCGGTCGCGATGTCGTGGCCCGCCACCTGTTGCCGTTCCACCCGTGGGCGCGAGCAGGCCGGTGAGCATGCGGATCGCCGTCGTCTTGCCCGCGCCGTTGGCGCCGAGGAAGCCGAAGACCTCGCCCGCGCGGACGTCGAACGTGATGCGATCCACGGCTGTGAACGATGCCGAAGCTCCGCGTCAGGTCCTTCGCCTGGATGACGAGTTCGCTCATGCGGCGGCGCTCCTCCGCCCATCGAGCTGGCCATGAAGCTGTCCTCGACGGTGGCGCGACATCAGCGCGACCGAGACGCCTTCCAGACCCCTGGCTCGCGAGAAAGTCGTGCAGCGTCCGCCCGAATCGAGGCTCGGCGGGCAGTCGACCGCGCGTCGGTGTAGTGCAGCATTTCGCCGAACGGATAGACGGTCTTGGTGTGGGGATACTCCCGAGCGCGAGCAACGCGCGGTAGCGATCGGCGGCGCGCACGCCGAACAGCGGACGTCCGAACGCCCGGGTGATCGCCGTCGGGCGTGTCGATCGCGAGGAGCCTGCCCCGCTGCATCAGGCCGACGCGGTCGCAGCCGATCGGCCTCGTCCATGTAGGGCGTCGACACCACGATCGTGAGACCCGAGGTCCTTGAAGCGGTGCGAGCAGGTCCCAGAACTCCCGGCGCGAGACCGCATCCACGCCGGTGGTCGGCTCGTCGAGCAGGAGGATCTCGGGCCGATGCACCAGCGCGCAGCAGAGCGCCAGCTTCTGCTTCATGCCGCCTGACAACGCGCTCGCGCGGCGGGTGCGAAACGGTTCGAGCTGGCGTAGATCGGCGCAATCGGTCGTACTCCCGCTCGGATCGTGGTGCCGAAGACCGAAGCGAAGAAGCGGAGGTTCTCCTCGACGCTCAGGTCGGGATAGAGAGAGAACCGGCCGGGCATGTAGCCGATTCGCGCCCGCAGCGCCCAAAGGTCCTTGACCACGTCGCGCCCCAGCACCGTCGCCTGGCCCGAATCCGGCACGAGCAGCGTCGCCAGCACCCGGAGGAGCGTCGTCTTGCCGGCGCCGTCAGGGCCGATCAGGCCGAAGATCTCCTGCGGCCGCACCGAGAGGGAGACGTCCGCAACGGCCGTCGTCGGGCCAAACCGCTTGACCAGGCGATCGACGATCACGACGGGTTGAACGGGCGTCATGATCAGCTCGACGATGCCGGCGGCGCGGACGGCGCCGGACCAAGCTCAAGGTCGACCGGCATGCCGATCTTGAGCAGGCCGTCCTCGTTGGCGATCCGCACTTTGATCGCGTACACGAGATCGGCGCGCTGCTGCCGCGTCTGGATGGGCGTCGGCGTGAACTCGGCCTCTGACGACACCCACACGATGGTGCCGCTCACGGCGCGTCGGGGCCCCTCCCGCGTGTCCACGCTGACCTGCACGGGCTGACCGACCCGGACACGGGAGAGATCGGGCTCGGCGATGTAGGCACGCACGTCCACGATCTCGAGGTTCGCGATCTTGTAGAGGGGCTGCCCCGGCTGGACGAACTCACCGGTCCGCGCGTAGATCGTCAGGACCGTCCCCGCCACCGGATTGCTGATCTCGCTGCGCCGGATACGATCGCCTGTCTGGGCGATCTGCGAGTCGGCCGCCAGCACCTGCTGCCGCGCCGTCTGCTGCTGGGCGCGCGCCGCCTCGACCTGCCGTGCGCGCCCAGCCACCTCCTGCTCCTGGGCTCGCGCCTGCTCGACGAGGGTCCGGTACTCGCGCTCGGCCCGGTCGAGCTCCGGCGCGGTCGCGGCCTTCTGGTCGTAGAGACGCTGTGCGCGCTCGTAGGCGCGCTCGGCAATGCGGCGCTCGCTCTCGAGCGACGCCAGACGAGATTGCGCTGCGTCGTGCTGGGCCGTCAACGCCTCGATCTGGCGGGAAATCTCGCCGACCCTGGACTGGCTGGCAGCCCGCTCCGCGGCGATCCGGTCGCGTTCGAGCTCGAGCTGCACGGCGTCGATGGCGCCGACGATCGCGTTCGCGGCCAGTCGATCGCCCTCCGTCACGTCGAGCGTCACCAGCCGCCCGCTCGCCTCGGCGCCGACGACGACATCGATGGCTTCGACGTTTCCATATGCGTCGGGCTCGGCCTCGGGGGCGCACCCGACGGCCAGGAGCGCCAGCCACACGCAGCATGCCGCACGCATCACCGCACCTCCAGGCCGAGCGTCGTCAAGAGGCGAGCGCCCGCTCGAGCGAGCTCGACACGGCCTGTCACCCGCGACAGGCGCGCGTCGAGCAGATCCGTGCTCTGGTCGAGATATTCGGCCGCGGACGCCACGCGCTCGTCGTAGCGCAGCCGCGTTTCGCGGTCGACGGCTTCGCGCAGCAGGATGATCTGGTCGTCGAGCGCCGCGGTGGCCTCGAGGCGGTCGAGCGCGGCGAGGTCTTCCTGCACGGCCCGGTCGAGGCCCGACCGGAATGCCGATTCGTCGGCATCGACGATCTGCTGCTGGAGCGCGAGTGCGGCGCGTTCGCGATCCGCCGTGCCCCACGCCCAGGGGCTCCACTGCATCTGAACTCCGGCGCTCCAGTAGGCATCGAACTCGTCGGCGATGAAGTTCAAGCCGGGCTTGCCGTAGCCGACTCGCCCGAAGGCGCTGAGCCTCGGGCGTGTCTGGGCCTCTGCCGCGAGGCGTTGCTCCTCGATCCGACTCCCGGGTCCGTCCGAACTCGTCGAACTCGGGCCGTTGGCGCAGGCTCGAGCGTTCCGCCCGCGCCCGGCGGACGGCGTCCGCCAGGTCGGGCAGCCGCAGCTCGCTGCTTTCGCCGAGGGTTCGGGCGGTCAACTCCGAGAGCCTGGCCAGCGCCGCTCGCCGGTCGGCCGCGAGCGCTGCGGCGTCGCGGCGCCGCGCGAGAACCGACGCTTCGATTCGGGCGGCCTCGCTCGGAAGCGCCGCCCGCTCCCGCACACGAATCGCGGCATCGGCCAGGAGCTGCTCGAGCACCGCGATCGTCTCTCGAAGCGCGCCGATGCGCTCCTGGAGCAGGGCCGCCGCAAAAAATGCCTCGTTCACTTCCTGCCGGCGGCCGAAGACGGCCGTCCGCACGCGTGCCTGCGCTTCGGCCAGGGCGGCGCGCTCGACGGCCAGGCGCGAGTCGATCGCCGGCGACAGGATCGGCTGGTCGACCCGCAGCGACGCGTCGAGGGTCTGGTGGGGCGGCAACCACAGCGGCTGCCCCCCGGGCAGGGGCGACGGCGGCGTCGGCACGTCGGACTGGTATTGGCCCAGGGCGTCGATTCTGAACGACGGCCTCCTTTCGACAGCGATGTTCTGCAGCGTCAGTTCCGTTCGGGCGGCCTCGAGCTTGAGCTGCGCCACCCGCGGATCCGCGGCGAGCGCTTCGTCATGCAGCACGGCGAGCGAGATCGGATCGGCCGGGGCGCCGGGCGCCGCTGGCTGTGCCGCGCTGCTCGAGCCGAGGGCCAGGACGACGATTGCAGTCGCCACGGCCGGGCGCACGCGCGCGATGCTCCGCGCGGGCGGGTTCCTGGACCCGGAGTTCGGTGAATGAAGTCTGCATGTCATGGGCGAAGGGCCTTCAGAAAGAAGGGCGCGAGCGAGGTTCGTCGCCGGTCGATGAAGTGCTCGAAGCCCTTCTGATCGATGCCGAAGAGGGCCATCAGCATGGGTCGGGCAGCAAACGGAAAGATGCACAGCGACATCAGGTTGACGATGAACTGTTCCGGCTCGATCGGGTGCATGAGGCCGGCGGCCACCCGCGCGTCAATCTGGGCTTTGATCGAGCCGAGGATCCGCGGCGCGATGTGCTCCGGCGTCAGGCCGGTCAGCGTCGGCACGAGCTGTCTGGCCCGCTCGGGATGATGGTGCAGCTCGCTGATGATGTATCCGGGCAGGAACGGCGCAGCGAGCAGGTTGTCGATCTCGAGGGCGACGATGCGCTCGACCTTCGACTCGAGCGCGAGATCGGAGCCGAGGACCTCAACGACCGCCGGCAGCAGGCGCGAGGCGGCCCGCCTGAACACCGCTTCGGCGAGCCGATCCTTGCTGCGGAAGTAGTAGTGCAGAAGGGCCTGGTTGACGCCCGCCTCGGCGGCGATTTCCTGCATGCGGGCGCCCGCGGTGCCGCGGCGGAGGAAGACGGCGTGCGCGGCCTCGAGGATGCGGGCCTCGGCGAGCGCGTCGGTGGCAGGGGGCGCCGACTTCGCGCGCGTTCGTCTCGGTCTGGCGGGAGTCCTGGTGCTCATCGGATAGTTTAACTGTCTGGTTAAGACATAGCACGAGAACGGGAGCGGGGAATCGGGGATCGGGGAACGGGGATCGGGGATCGGGATCGGGGAATCGGGGAACGGGACAGCTCGGATCCTGTTCCCCGATCCCTGATCTCCGATCCCGCTAGCGGAGCGCGCTGCCGAGCGATGGCGGCCGCGGCCCGCTGCCGACCCAGAGGTTGCGGTAGGTGAGGCCGGCCACGGAGCCGTTCTCGGTCCCGTAGGCGCCGCTGTTGGCCCCGAGGTAGGCGAAGTGCGGCGACGGCGCATACGGCCCAGTGCCGCCGGGCGCAGAAATCGTGCGGCTGTAGATTACCGCGCCCGTAGGGCCGTCGACTCGGATCTCCAGGCGGAACGCCGTGGGATTCCACGTCGCCGTCCAGAGGTACCAGCGCGACGGGTCGAGGGAGCGAACGTCCGCGGTGCGCTGCCCGAGGTCGGGCTCGAGCTTGACGTCGCGGTCGCCCCACACGGCTTTGAAAGAAACGCAGTTGTCGGGGTTCCCATCCAGGCCGCGGTACTGGACGCTCAACTGATATCGGCTGGCAATGAGATTGCCGGTGCCATCCATCATCGAAAAGACCTTGTACTTCGAGCCGCCGTTCGCACCGGGCACGTTGGGCCTGAGGCCCTTGACTTCGACCGACATCTCGCCGCTCGACAGCGTCTGTGCGAGCTGATAGCGGACATAGGAGTTCTCGGTGTCGACGCGGAGGCCCTCGCCGGATACGAAGCTGATGCCACCAATCCTTTCGCCGAGCGTCTCGCCGGAGAGCGGGTCGTACAGCTCGCCCGGACGGTTGTAGCCGACGCGCTTGGTCTTGAACGATCCGGTCGTCGACCATTCCGAGTTCGTCGTGCCCTGGGTCACGCGGGATCGCCAGGTACATGACGGTCGCCGGTTGAAGATCCAGGTCCGGCGTGTAGCTGGTCTTTCCTGAGGCATCCTCCGCCACGCCGGCTCGGGACACGGCCACTGGCGAGAAGGTGTTCGTGGTCGCCACCTGGAACTCGTAGCTGCGGGTCCCGGTCTGATTCGACGTCCCGTTGCGGACCGTCAGCAGCGGCCTCAAGGTGTCGAGCTGCGCGTCCGCCGCCGGAGCGTCAATCGTCGGAGCCGTCAGCGTCGGCGTACCCGGCGTGGGGGTCGTCGGCCCCGAGTTCTCCGTGCACGCCGCACCAGCCAGCGTCACCACGAGCGACAGGACCACGGACACACCCGGCTTGTTCCACACCTTCACGCAGGACTCCTTCGCACCGGCATGATCGCCGGCGCCTTGATATTCCATAAATAATAGAGATTATGTGCTATATTGTCAAAATAATTCGATGGCGATGAAGCTCATCCCCGCGCGCCGAGGCCGCCCGCAGAAGTTCGGACGACCCGCCCGGGCTGTCACGCTGACGCTCCCCGAAGACGTCATCGCCGCACTCTCGGCCATGGACGACGACCTGAGCCGCGCCGTGGTCGAGCTCTCGCAGCCGCTCGTGGCGGATGTCGTCGCCCGGCCGGTCGCGGAGCTGGCGAGGTACGGCGACAGCGCCGTCATCGTGGTCAAGCCGCTCGAGGCAATCGGCCGCATTCGCGGCGTCACGCTGGTCCCGCTGCCCGATGGCCGCGCCCTTATCTCGCTCGATGAGTCGATGACCGCGTACGAGTTCGAGCTGAAGCTGCGCGACCTCGTCGACACCGACAAGGTGCTCGACGAGCGGGAGCGCGCCGCGCTCAAGACCATCAGCGACATTCTGCGTTCAGCCAGGCAAACCAAGGGCCTCACGGTCCACCAGCGGAGCATCATCGTATTGCAGTCCAACAGACATCGCCGGATCGCGGGCCAGCTTCTGTCCATTCTCTTTTCGGCTGTCACACTCGCAGCCTGCACCGGCGCGAGTACCTCCGACGCAGCCGACGACGCCACCGCCGCCCGTGGCGCCGACGCTGACCGCGCCGGTCAACGACCAGCCAGCCGACGACCAGCAGCTCGACACGACCCAGCCGCAGCTGCAGGTCACCAACGGGACCTCGACCCCGGCTGGAACCAGGACCTACGAGTTCCAGGTGTCGTCGTCGGCCGAAGACTTCGGGGCCGGCGCGATCGTGGCCTCGGCGCAGAACATCGCGGAAGGCGCCAGCGGCAAGACGGCGTGGACGGTCTCTTCCGCGCTCTCGCCGACGAGCAGGTACTGGTGGCGTGCCCGAGCCACCCAGGCATCGACCCCGGGGCCATGGTCGGCGGCGACCCGGTTCCGCTCCAAGCTCGAAGGCTACAACCGTGCGGGCGAGCTCTTCGATCCGCTGACCACCGGCGGTACGGTCGGCGGCGCCAACAACGTCGCCTTGGAAGCGACCGGCGCGCGCTTCAACGCGCTGAACAGCCTCATCACGTATCACCTGCCGCAGGCGTTGCCCGAGGGTGAGTTCTCAATGGAGGTCACCGGCCTGACCACTAACTCGGAGGGTGACAAGACCAAGGTGTTCTCGATGCAGCAGGGCTTCGACGACCTCACCGAGAACGTGTTCCGTGCGACGGTTGAAAAGCGGGGCAATGGCGAGATCAGCTTCCGCTTCATTGCCGGCAACGTGGATGAGCGTGCCGATGCCGACCGTGTGTTCCTGACCTTCGATCCGTCGACCACGTACTTCTGGAGGCTGACGTGGGGCAATGGCGTGGCGCGCCTCATCATCACCGAGACGACGGGCGCTGGCCGTCTGCTCTTCGATCAAAGAGACACCTACGGCGGCACGTACACACCCAGCCCGCACATCGCCTACATCGGTGCGCCGTCCGGCCGGAGCGGGCCGTCGGCGGCCAGCGTCCCCGGGATGCGCGTCAAGAACGTGCTGGCTCTCCAACAGGCCACGGCCGGCGTCCTAGCGGCGCCGGTCGCGCGCACGAAGGCAGTGTCCTTCTGAGTTCTCACTTCTAAGTTCGAAGTTCCCGAGAGTGGTACTCTCGAGCCTGTGCGCCTCAGCGTCCTGGATCAATCCCCCATCGTCGAAGGCTCCACCGGCTCGCAAGCGCTGCAGAACAGCCTGGACCTGGCGCGGCTCGCAGACCGGCTTGGCTACCATCGGTACTGGGTGGCCGAGCACCACGGCTCCCCCATGCTGGCAGGCGCGAGCCCGGAAGTGCTCATCGGCCCGATCGCCTCGGTCACCTCACGGCTGCGCGTCGGCAGCGGCGGCGTGATGCTGCCGCACTACAGCCCGTTCAAGGTCGCCGAGTCGTTCAGCATGCTGAGCGGCCTGTTTCCTGATCGCATCGATCTCGCGGTGGGCCGGGCGGCGGGCACCGACGCGATCACGGCGTTTGCCCTGCAGCGAGACCGGCGCCAGAGGGCGCCGGACGATTTCCCAGAGCACCTCACGGAGCTCCTGTCCTATCTGAACGGCGCGCTGCCCGAGGGGCATCGCTTCTCGCGCCTCGCCGTGCTGCCCGGCAGGCCGGAGCGCCCGGAGCCCTGGCTGCTCGGGTCCTCGCCGCAAAGCGGTATCTGGGCGGCAGAGCTCGGCCTGCCGTACGCGTTCGCGGACTTCATCAATCCGGCGGGGGCCGAGTCGGCGGCCCGGTATCGCCAGAGCTTCGTGCCGTCGCTGTGGCGAACAGGGCCACACGTACTCGTGGCGATCTGGGTGGTCTGTGCCGACACAGACGAGGAAGCGCGGCGACTGGCCTCGAGCGCCACGATGGCCTTCATGCTGCTCCATCGAGGCGAGCTGATTCCGATACCGACCGTTGACCGCGCAGTGCGGTTTCTCGAAGAGGAGGGTCAGCGGGCCGAAGCCACTGCCGGGGTCCTTGCCTTTCGACCCCCGCGGCGCCGGCGAATTGTCGGCACGCCTGGCCGGGTGAGGGCGGGGATAGAACAGGTGGTGACAGAGTATGGCGCCGACGAGGCCATGGTCGTGACAATTACCCACGACCACGAGGCACGACGTCGCTCGTACGACCTTCTGGCCCGCGAGTTCGGCCTGAATTCGCGCTGAGCGCTGCTACGGCTCAGGCAGCCGCGCATGGAGCGTTTCGTGCGTAACCTCTAGCGGAGTAGCACGAGTGGAACGCCGAATGGTGCGAGAAGGGGACCAGGAGCGCGGCATGTCGGCGGAGGCCAGACAGCCCGTGTCGACGTACCTGCTCATCTATGCCCCAGCGCCCCGCGACGCCCGCCTCACAGAAGAGGTGCTCGGTCGGGCTGGCGTCCCCTGCCGGATGTGCCAGTCGCTCGAGGAACTGTGCGCTGCGTTCGAAGAAGACGGCGCCGGCGCAATCCTGCTCTTCGAAGAGGCGATCCGGGACGCCCAGTTCGGCGATCTTGCTGAAACGCTCGAACGTCAGCCGGCGTGGTCCGACATCGCCGTCCTGCTCGTTGCCGGCAGCCCGGCACGTGACGCGCCGATGGCCCTCGTCCGGTCGATCGAAGCGCTCCGGAACGTCACGTTGCTCGAACGTCCGATGCGTGTGGCCACGGTGCTCAGCACGGTCAGGGCGACGCTCCGCAGCCGGCAGCGCCAGTACGAGGTGCGCGATCTGCTGGTCGCGCTGCACCGCGCGCGCACGGAGGCCGAGAGCGCCAATCGCCTCAAGGACGAGTTCCTCACCACGCTCTCGCACGAACTGCGCACCCCGCTCAACGCCATCCTGGGCTGGGCCTCGATGCTGCGCGACGGACAGATTGACGCGTCGCAGATGCCGCGCGTGTTCGCGACCCTCGAACGCAACGCCCAGGCACAGGCGCAGCTCATTGCCGACGTGCTCGACGTCTCCCGCATCATCACCGGGAAGCTGCAGCTGCAATCGACCCGCGTGGACCTCTGCGAGACCATCGGCCGCGTGCTCGAGACACTCCGCCCGGCCGCAGCGGCCAGGGACATCTCCGTCCGACTCGACCTCGACCCGGACTGCTACGTGCGGGGCGATGCCGATCGTCTCCAGCAGGTGTTCTGGAATCTGTTGTCGAACGCGGTCAAGTTCACGGGGACCGGCGGCGCCATCCACGTGAACGCTCATCGTCACGGCTCGCACTTCGATGTCGAAGTCGTGGATACGGGTGCCGGGATCGAGCTGGAGTTCCTGCCGTTTGTCTTCGACCGTTTCCGCCAGGCGGATCAGAGTCTGACGCGGCGCCACGGGGGGCTGGGCCTGGGGCTCGCTCTGGTCAAGCATCTGGTCGAGCTCCACGGCGGGACCGTGGACGTCACAAGCGCCGGGCGCGGTCAGGGCGCGACGTTCCGCGTGCGCCTGCCAGCCGCAGTCGACGTGCAGCCGCCGGCTCTGACGAATCTTGAGAGTCGCCGCCTACATGGCTGAGCTTGGACCGACAACTCGATGGCACCGGGCGTGCTAACGTGAAGTCCTCGAGGTGCGAATGAGACTGACTTTACTGACACGCGCAGCGGTGGTTGGGCTGGCAACTCTGGCGTTCTCGGCAGTGACGCGCTGACGCGTCGGCTCAGGGTTTCATCAGCCCGATCTTCGGGTACAACTTCGGAGGCGATGCCGGTTGTCCCGAGGTGACCGATTGTGAAGACAAGAGGCTGAACATCGGTGTCGGGTTCGGCACCATGGGCCCGGTGGTGGGGTTCGAGGGCGAGATTGGCTTCGTCGACAACTTCTTCGGCGAAAGCCCCGAGTTCGAGTCGGACGTCATGACCATCATGGGGAATTTCATGCTGGTGCCGAAGCTCGGCCCCGTGCGTCCATACGGCACCGTGGGCTTCGGGATCATCAAGACGAACGCCGAGTTCACCGCCGACAGCCTGCTCGACACGGACGCCACCGACTTCGGGTGGAACGCCGGGGGCGGCGTCATGGTCCTTTTCGGGGATCACGTCGGCATCAGAGGAGACATCCGGTACTTCCATTCGTTCCAGACCCTTGACATTCTCGGCTTCGAGTTGGACCCAGGCGAGGACAGCCGCAAGATGGACTTTGGGCGTGCCGGCATAGGCATGGTCTTCGCGTTCTGAGAAGTTGGGTATCTGGTCAATTGAGGGAGGCCCCAATGCTGTTCGGCATCATCGGCTGGTGCGTCTTCGGACTTGTCGTCGGCGTGGTGGCCAAGCTCCTCATGCCCGGAAACGATCCCGGCGGCATCGTGGTCACCGCCTTGATCGGGATCGTCGGAGCGGTCATCGGGGGCTTCCTCGGCCGGGTATCGGACTCTACGGGCCGGGAGAGCCGGCCGGGCTGATCATGTCGATTCTCGGGGCGGTGGTGCTGCTCTTCGGGTACCGGAAGCTGGCCACCGCGAAGTAAGCGGCACGATCGGTCCCTGTGCGTCGGCATTCCGACGCATGTGTGACGGCATTTCGACGGAGGTGCGCTGTGGCGTTGATGGACAAGTACAAAGACCTGTTTCAGCTGGCTAACACGATCGGGCTCAAGAACCCGGACGTCAAAGAGGAAGGCGGGAAGCTGAAGATCTCCGGCAAGACCGAGTACCAGCTGGGCGCGAACCAGCTCTGGGACAACATCAAGACCCACGCCGGGTGGGAAAACGAGATCGTCGCCAACATTCAGGCGGAGCGCACCGATGCGTTCGGTGTCTACACCGTCGTCTCAGGAGACACCCTGTCGAAGATCGCCAAACAGCACCTGGGCGACGCCAAGCGCTACATGGAGATCTTCAACGCCAACAAGGGCACGCTGACCGATCCGGACAAGATCAAGGTCGGCCAGACGCTGACCATTCCCAAGCCCTAGGCCCGGTCAAAGCCGGACACTCCGGTGGGAGGCCGGCGCAGCACACGCCGGGCGATGGCGTAAACCGACCACGCAAAGCCGAGCGCGACCACGACGGCCACAAAGGGCAGGAGCAGGGCCAAGGTCGAGACGATCACGGATCCCGCGAGCTCCGCGGTGGCGATGAGCACGTTGGCGAGCCCACCTGTCGCCGCGGCCGAGCCGGCGCGAAGTGCCACCGTCGACCCCTGTACGAGCGCCGCCATGCCTCCCCCGCCCACGATGGCCGCCGCCAACCGGACGAGCGGCGGCAGATCCGCGAATACCGAGGCGCTCGTGACCATGCCGGCGGCGATCGCCGCTGGCGTCGCGGCGACATCGAGCGCATGGTCGAGCCACGGGATGTAGTAGCCAATGATCTCGATGAGCGTGGCGCAACCGAACGCGATCGCCGCGGTATCGCTGGCGATCCAGTCGAAGCCCTGCGACAGGGGAACGTAGCCCGACCGCGCGCCGAGCGACAGCACCAGCAGCGGCACGAACACGCGGAATCCGCAGGCCGCCGCAAGCCCCAGACCCACCGCCATGCTGATCAGCGTCTCCATCGTCACTCCGTTCCGAAGATCGAACTTCGAACTGAGAACTCAGAAGGACTGAGACTACAGACTGCTCTCCTCCGCATCGAGAAAGCGCGAACGCGTCTCGGCGGCCGGCACCGGGCAGCGGTCGTATCGCCCGAACCACCGGTAGCGGTGCGTCGCGCCTCGATCATAGAGACGATCCAGCAGCGCCGCCGGGATCACCCGCACCGCGCCCAGCCAGTGCCATGGCGCGCCAAGGTGTGCCACCACGAACACCGCGGCCGCGGACTTCGACAGGAGCCCCGGCGAGCCCGACTGATAGGCGGTCACGACATGAACCGCCTGGAGCGCGGTCCGATCCACGCCGAACCGCCCGAGCCAGCTCTGGCCGACCCCGCTCTGGAGCGAGGCAAACCTGAACACACCCGCGGCATCGTGCTGCAACACGAACGCCACGAAGCCCTGGCACAGGCCGCACACGCCGTCGTACAGGATCAGGTGCGGTCCCGGCGCGGTCACAAGCCTAGTGTACAGTGCGGTCCTTCGTAAGGAGGTCATCGACGGTGTCAGAACGGCTGCGGTACTGGTCCTTGCTCGCGCTCTTCGTGTTTGCTGCCATGGACGCCAAATCCATCTCTCGAGCACAGACCGGGCCGGTCGCGTCGCTCCGCACCCGTGCCGAACGGACGGACTACCGCGAGACCAGCCGGTACGACGACGTGCTGAGCTTTCTGCAGGCGGTGGACGCCGGTTCGCCCATCGTGCAACTGACCTCGTTCGGGCGGTCGTTCGAGGGTCGCGCGCTGCCGCTCGCGATCGCCGGCCGGGCGGCGGACTCCGGCGCAGCCGCCGTGCGCGCATCGGGGAAACTGCGCGTGTACATTCAGGCCAACGTCCACGCGGGAGAAGTCGAGGGCAAGGAAGCGATGCAGGCGATCCTGCGCGACATCGCCCTCGGCGGCTATGAAGCGTGGATGGACTCGCTGGTCCTGCTCGTCGCACCCATCTACAACGCGGACGGCAACGAAGTCGTGTCGATGACGAGCCGCGGCCCCCAGCATGGGCCGATCGCGGGTGCCGGGCAGCGGGCCAACGCGCAGGGCCTCAACATCAACCGCGATTACATGAAGCTCGAGACGCCCGAGGCCCGCGCCATGGTGGACCTGCTGCGGGACTACGACCCGCACGTCATGCTGGATCTGCATACCACCAACGGGTCCCGGCATGCCTACCACCTGACGTTCGAGACCCCGAACAACCCCGCGGTCGATCCCGCGATCGTCCGGCTCGCACGGGAGCGCTGGATGCCCGCGGTGACACGCGCGGTCAAGTCCACCAATGGCTGGGACTATCGGGCCTACGGGAATGTCGAGGGCCAGGCGCCCGGGCGCTCGTGGCGCACCGTGGAAGACCTGCCGCGCTACAGCCACAACTACTGGGGCATCCGGAACCGGGTGGGCATCCTCATGGAAACCTATTCGTACCTGCCCTTCGCCGACCGCATCGCCGCCGCCAGGCGTTTCGTCGAGGAGGTCCTGCATTTCGCCGCTGCCAACGCGGTCGAGATCCGTCAGACGATCGAGGCCGCCGATGCGCGGTCGTTGAGGGGCGAGCGCCTGTCGCTTCGTTCGCAGCCAACCCGAGCGCCTGAGATGGTCGAGATCCTGATGGGAGCGACTGCGCAGGAGAGGAACCCGATCAGCGGAGGCGTCATGGAACGCCGCCTCGACGTGCGAACGCCGGAACGGATGTGGGAGTACGCCACGTTCGAATCGGTGGAATCCGAGCGCGTGCCCTCGGCGTACTTCGTGCCGCAGGAACTCCGCACGGCCGTGGCGCTGCTGAAGGCGCACGGCATCCTGCTGGAGCCGGTGCCAGCCTCGCTGACGCAGTCGTTCGAGGAGTTTGTCCTTCAGTCGAGCGAGGTGACCGCCGAAGCCTTCGAGAACCACCGCGAGCGAACGGTGGCGGGCCGCTATCGTTCGATCGAACGGACGCTGCCGGCCGGCACGTGGCGTGTGCCCACGAGCCAGCCGCTCGCGCGGCTCGCCTTCCAGCTGCTCGAGCCGCGCTCGCGCGACGGGCTCGTCGCGTGGAACGCCCTCGACGAGTCGCTGGCGAAGGCGAGCGCCTACCCCGTGCTCAGGGCGCCTTGACCTGGAGGTCAGAGGCCAGAGGCTGGAGGCCTGGGGCCGGAGGCTGGGCGTTCAGACTGAAAATGTGTACGCTGTGATACGGATGCCCAAGGTCTCGCGCCGTGACTTCTTGACCGGCCTTTCTGCGGGCGTGGCCCTCATGGGGGTGCCCCGCCTGGCGGCCGCGCGGTCGGCAACTGTCCGCGAGCTGAAGTTCACCCACACACACACCGGCGAGCGGCTCGCGGTTGAATACTTCAGCGAGGGTGCCTATCTCCAGGAGGCGCTCGCCACGGTGAACCACTTCCTGCGGGACTTCCGCACGAGCGAGGTGCACCCGATCGACCCCGGCCTGCTCGATCTCCTTCATGGCCTGACCGATCTCACGGGAAGCCGGCAGCCGTTCCAGGTGATTTCCGGGTACCGGTCGCCTGCAACGAACCAGATGCTCCGGCACCGGAGCGAGGGCGTCGCGTCGGGCAGCCTTCACATGAAGGGTCAGGCCATCGACATCCGGCTCGGGGACGTGCCGCTGTCGACGCTGCGGAAGGCGGCGCTTGCCGTCAGTCGTGGAGGCGTCGGGTACTATCCCGCGTCCGACTTCGTCCACGTTGACACCGGTCGCGTGCGCACCTGGTAGGGCGCGCGCGTCAAGTGCGCCTTCAGGTCGCCGAGGGCGGACGCGCCAGCACACGGTCAAGCCGGACGTCGTGGCGGTAGATGTCTTCGGCAAAGTGCATCGTCCCGTCCTCCGGCATGACCGCTGCCGTGGTGTAGTACAGAAGCACCTGGACCGGCTTGGGGAGGCGCACACGGAATGACCGTGTGCCTGCCATGGCGGCCACGATGCGGTCGCGTGTCCACTCGGGACGGTCCCTGAGCAACCACTCCGCGAACGCGACCGGATCCTCCACGCGGACGCAGCCGTGACTGAAGTCGCGACGGCTTTGGCTGAACAGCGACTGCGCCGGCGTCCCGTGCATGTACACGCTCTCCGCATTCGGGAAGTCGAACTTGATCAGGCCGAGCGCGTTGTTCGGCCCGGGACGCTGTCGTACGCGGAGCCCACCCTTCCGAAGCAATTCGAGATTCGCAGCCGTCGGCTCGACAGCCGCGGCCTCGTCGCTGTCTCCGCGCACGATCTCCATGTTCTGCCGGCCGAGGTAGCCCGGATCACGCTCGATGAGAGGAAGAGTCTCCTTGAGAAGGATCGATCGGGGCACGTTCCAGTAGGGCCTGAAGATCACCTCGCGCATCTCTTCGTCGAACACCGGGGTCTCGGTGCTCAGCGCTCGTCCCACGATCACCTTCATGGCAAACGCCGGCGCGTCGTTCGGCGGCGTTCGGTCCCACGCCCAGAAACGAAACATCGGGATGTTCACGGCGATCAGTCGCCGGTCGTCGAAATCCGGGAGCCAGCGCAGCCGCTCGAGCGCCAGCTCGACCTGCCGCACTCTCCAGGCGAGCGGCACACGCAGGGCGGCCTGCGTCCCTCTGCCGAGGACACCATCGGGCTCGAGGCCGTGTCGGATCTGGAACCGCTTCACGCCCTCGACGAGCCTCTCGTCGTACGTATCCGGCTCGATCGCAGTCACGGACCCGGCGGCGAGGTCGCCGAACGCCACGAGCTGCCGGAGTAGCACGCCGGCTTCCGCGTACGGCTGTCCCTCGTGCACGGCGGCAGCAGCAGGTGGCACCAACTCGAGGGCATCGGCGGCCAGCGATCGGTACTTGGCCAATATGGTTCGCAGGGCGTCGTACTGCACGAGCGCGGGTCTGAGCCCGACGATCATCTCGACGATCCGATCGCCGGTGAGCGCCGCGCGGAGCAGCGTCGCGAAGTCGTGTCGGTCTGCGGGGACCGTCAGCCTGAAGCCGACCGTGCGCGGATCGAGACGTCCCAGGTGCACATGCCGGAGGTAGCGCAGCATCGCGCGGCTCAATGCCGCATCGAAGGTGACGAGGTCTCCGATGGAAGGATCTGATGCCGCCGTCAGAGTCCCGGAGAGGAGCTCGAGGTGATCGTGCCGGTAGTCGGCTGGATTGAGCCCTTCGGACCGAGCGTCGCGAAGGATCACCAGGGCTTCGTGCGCCTGGCGTCCGGGCCGGCCCGTCCTGTCGATCCAGAGGGGCGACGCCCCGCCAGCCTGGTACAACGCGTTCAGCTCTACCCGCTCTCCGGGCGTCTGCTCACCGAAGACCGGATCGCCATCGCTGACCAGGTAACCGCGGATGCCGGTCTCGACTTGTGCCAGATGAGCCCCAGGGTGGGCGGATCCGACTGCGTCGTTCGTCGTCGCCGGGGGCGAAAGAGGCGCTTCAGTGCACGCGTGAAGGAGGATGACCGCGATGACGGTCGACGAGCGTCGAATCATTGACCGCAAAGTCCCGTGTCCAGGTCCCACAGTTCATACTGCCACACACGGGTGCCGAGCGAGGTCCACGGTCGCCGCGCTTCAGGCGCGCGTCATCGCCGGCTCGTACGCGTGCAGGAACCATCGATTGAGGACGAGGTTCCGCACGAACCACCGCGAGTCGAGCAGCCAGGGAAGCACCGCGGGCGCCAGGCTCGACGCCGCGCGTGCGAAGCCGCGCGGCCGGCTCTCGAGGCCGAATCGCTCGCGCAATCGTAGCTCGTACGACTCCAGTCGATCGGGCGTGTCACGGGCGACAGCCTCCGCAATGGCCGACGCTGCGAGCAGGCCTGACTCGACCGCTGGCCGGATGCCCTCGCCGCTTTCCGCGTACGCGAGGCCCGCGGCGTCTCCGATCAGCAGCATCCCCGTGTCGCATACCCGCCGGCGCGGCGGCTCAGCGATGAGGTATGCATGCCCCTTCCAGCGCCACGACGCGGCCGGCGGCACTTTTCCGCGCGCCTGTAGAAACGCCACGAACTCTGTGGTGGCCATCGGCAATGCACGGCGATCCAGGCGACCAAGACCGATGTTGATGTAGTCGCCCTTGCGAAAACACCAGCCGTACCCGGCGAGGTCGCGACAGAAATAAAGCTCCGGCGTCTGCGGGGCGACCCTCCAGGCCGCCGTCTCCGCGGCATCGAGTCGAAACTCGGCTTCCTGCGCGACCACGAGCGGCGATCGTTCCTCAGGCGGATTGAGCCATCGCGCCACCGGACAGAAGTGACCGCCGGCGCCGACGAGCACCGACGCGCTGAAGGACTCGTTGACGACCCACCGCGCGCCCTCGCGGCAAATGCTCGTCGCGCCCGCTCCAAGGGCCAGCCGCGCGCCCGATCGCTGGAGGAGATAGTGGTCGAACTCGCACCGGCGGATACCGTAGCTGACGGGGCTCTCGTACGCCGTCTCGGCGTCTCGACGACGTCCGATGACGCCTGTCCGGAACCCCGTGATCGGCTGGAGCGTCCGCCCGCGCCCGTAATCGCGCAGATCGAGCTCGAGATCGGCGACGACCTGCGGCGTAATCCACCCGGCGCACACCTTGTCGCGCGGGAACTCCGCGCGATCCATGACGACGACGTCGAGACCGGCGTCGCGGAGCCGCCACGCACACGACGAACCGGCCGGCCCGCCGCCCACGATGAGCACATCACAGGTTTCCATGCCGTGCGCGGTCAGCCGCCACGCGTCCAGGGAATCCGGTTGCTCGATCCGCGAGCGAACACGACCTGGAACAGCTGCATGTAGCCGGTGGTGAACGCCACTTGCGATCCCGCCAGGTAGAGCCGCCACGCCCGCACGAACGGCTCGTCGAACATCTCCTGCACCTGGTCGGACGCGCCCTCGAATCGCCGCCGCCAGTGCTCGAGCGTTCTGGCGTAGTGCAGCCGCAGGTTTTCGACATCCAGGACTGAGAAGCCGTGCGGTTCGAGCACGCCTTCGAAGACCTCACGAAGCGTCGGCGGGTACGCGCCGGGGAAGATGCGCTTGCGGATCCACGGGTTCAGGGGCGCCGGCCGGTTGCGGCCGATGAAGTGCAGCAGTCCCCGGCCATGCTCCCCGAGCGATCGATCCATCACGTCGCTCAGGGAGGGATAGTCGGCCCTGCCCACATGCTCCAGCATGCCCACGGATACGAAGACGTCGTGCTGGCCTCTCACATTCCGGTAGTCGTCCTCCACGAACTCGACACGATCGGCGAGCCCCCTCTCCTTTGCGCGGGCTCTCGCATACGCGATCTGCTCACCGGAGATGTTGAAGGCGCGCACGGACACGCCGTACCGCTCGGCCATGAAGAGCGCCAGCGTGCCCCATCCGCACCCGGCCTCGACGACCTTCTCGCCAGGCGCCAGCTGGAGCTTGCGACACACCAGATCCATCTTGGCGATCTGTGCGTCCTCGAGCGTCGAGGCGTCGTTCGGGAAGTACGCGCACGTGTACACCAGTTCTCGATCCAGCCACAGCTGGTAGAACGCGTTGCCAAGGTCGTAGTGGTGGTGCACGTTCTCCCTGGCCGCGTGCACGTTGTTGGCCGAGTGCTTCCGCCACCACGGACGCATCGTCGTGGCCAGGGTGCGATACACGGACTCGAGCATGCCGGCAAGGTCGCCCTGAATCTCGACGGCGCCGAACATGTAGGCCTCGCCGAAATTGAGGTCGGGGTCCCAGACCCAGCTGAGAAGAGCGCGCCGATTCTTGAAGAAGATCGTGGCGACCGGCGTGTCAGCCCCGGGTCGCAGCTCGAAGCCGTCCCACAGAACGAATCGAAGAGGCGCGGCCTCAACGGACTGCTGGATGCGTCGAAGCGCCCACCGATCGAACCTGGTCGAACCGATCGGCAGGACCTCGCTCGAAAATGCGTGCGGGCCGGTCGCGATGCTTGCTCTCACAGACGCCTCCCAGTGCGAAGCAGAGGATCCACGGCGCAACAGACCTCAACCCTCTGGCAACTCGAGTGCCAAGTCAAGGGGGTGGCTGAGCCCGCCTGCGGGCTCCGGCGGGCGGAGTATGATCCGTGGCGATGCGTCGACGGCGTAGCGGGTGGCTGGTGGCGGTCGCGCTCATGGCGGCAGCGACCCTGTCTGCCGCTGACTGGCCGCAATTCCTTGGCCCGGGTCGAGACGGCGTCTACACCGGGCCGCCGCTGGCCAGGACCTGGCCGGCGGGCGGACCTCGCGTTGTCTGGCGCCGGCCCGTGGGTCTCGGCTTCGCCGGGCCGGTTGTCGCCGCCGGACGGCTGATCCTCTTCCATCGCGTGGCCGGCGAAGAGGTCGTCGAGTCGCTGGATGCGGCGACGGGCGCGCCACAGTGGCGCTTCGCCTACCCCACGGCCTACCGCGACGACTTCGGCTTCGACGAAGGGCCGCGCGCGGTGCCGGTCGTCGCCAACGGTCGTGTCTTTACGTTCGGCGCCGAGGGTCAGCTGCATGCGATCGAGCTCGCCACGGGCCGGAAGGTCTGGGGCGTCGATACGCAGAAGGTGTTCGCGCCCCGTCTAGGATTCTTCGGCCGGGCCGGGTCGCCGCTGGTCGAGGATGGCCGCGTCATCGCCAACATCGGCGACAGCTTCGACGGCGGCGGCATCATCGCGTTCAACGTCGACACCGGCGCCGTGCTCTGGCAGGCGACCCGGCACGAGGCGAGCTACTCGTCGCCGGTGGGCGCCACGCTGGACGGCCGGCGGCGTGCGGTCTTCTTCACGCGTCGTGGCCTGGTCGGCCTCGATCCCGCCACCGGCGCCGTGGCCTTCGAGCGCGAGTGGCGGTCGCGCTCGGACAGTTCGGTCAATGCCGCGACGCCGCTCGTGGTCGGCAACCTCATCTTCCTCTCGGCGAGTTACGGGACAGGCGCCGCTGTCTTCTCCGTCAGCAAGGACACGCTCGCCGAGCTCTGGACCAGCGACGATGTGCTGTCGAACCACTACGCCACGAGCGTCCACCGCAGCGGCGTGTTGTACGGGTTTCATGGGCGGCAGGAGTTCGGCCCGAGCTTTCGAGCCGTCGACATGAAGACAGGCGCCGTGAGGTGGAGCGAGGAGAAGTTCCGCGCGGGCACCGTGACGCTCGCTGGCGACCGGCTGCTCATTCTCCGCGAGGGCGGCGAGCTCGTCATGGCCGAGGCCACGCCGGAGGCGTTCCGCCCAATCGCCCGCGCGCAGGTGCTTCCCGCCGTGGCTCGCGGGTACGCTGCCCTTTCTGACGGGTTCTTCTACGCCAGGAACGGGGACGTGCGCGCCAGCGAGCTCATCTGTCTGGATTTACGCTGACTGGTCTCTGCGCCCAATGACGACGCCCCAGCCACGGGCCTTCGTCCAGTACCTCGGTCTCGGCACGCTGGTGGCGGCGATGTCCGGCCTGGCATTCTTCTCGCCGCTCTTCGCCGGCGAGGGAAGCGCCCAGCTCGTCTCGCTCCTGACGATCGGCGCCGGCCTGCTCGAGCTGTGGCATGGTTTCCGTCGCTCGACGGCGGCGGGCCAGCGCGCCGCGTGGACGGGCGGTGCGATCACGGTGGCCATGGGGACGCTCGTGTCGAATGCCGCAGCGATGGCGGCCACGGGCATCGTGATCCTGCTCGCCGGGTGGTTCGCCGTGGACGCGGTCCGCTACGCCCTGCGCGGACTGAAGGGCGACTACGAGGGAACGGCGGCCGCCTGGATTCTCCCGATGCTCGGCAATCTCGCAGTGGCCGGCCTTCTTGTGGCCCTGCGCGAGTACACCCTCAGCTGGACGCTCGCCGTGGCCAGCGGGCTGCGGATCGCAGGCACGGCATGGAATATCGTCTCGTCGCCGGTATTCTCGGCCTCCGACAGCGGCGACACGGCGTTCGCCAGGCTGCGCCTTCCTGACGAGCCAGTGCTCGCGCAACTGGCCGAACGAATGGCCGTGGAGGAAGAGGCACGCGCGCCGATCGACCGCGCCTGGATCTGGTCCTTCATCGTCACGCTGTTTGCCATCCACCTGGGGCGCATGGGTTTCGACCGGTCGCGCCTCGGCATCAGCTCTCCTCTCGTCGCCGTGCTCGGCGACCTGTTCCTGGCCTCGGCGATCGCGTTTGTGGTCGTCATCCCGATGCACCTCGCCCTGCGCAGGACCACGGCCGGCCTCGAGCGTCAGGCGTGGCGCTGGTGCCTGGCCGACACCGAGACGAACTGGGGGCGCTGGGCCCGATGGGCGATCCGCCTGGCGCTCGAACGACGCCTTCGATTCTCTATCCGCTTGCGCAACGCCCGCTATTCGGCGACGACCGCCTTCGGCCGGGGCCTCCAGATCGGCTTGCCCTTTGCCGCGGTCATCGCGGCCATCGTCCCCGTGTTCGGCATGAGCTGGTTCTTCGACACGGAGAACTGGGCGGCGGGCATGTGGAACTCCTGGGCCGAGGCGCGAACCGACACCTGGCGCGAGGCGATGGTCAGGGCCACCTTCAGCGCGGAACAGGCAAAGGACCCCGCGCTCTGTGTACTCCGTTTCACCGCCGGGCCTCGACGCGCCGGGAGACTTTTCGTTTCTGGTCATCGGCGATCCGGGCGAGGGAGATGCCTCCCAGCTCGTGCTGAAGGACCAGGTGCTCGCCGCGAGCGCGCGAGAAGACATGAAGTTCATCGCGATCTCGTCCGACGTCATCTATCCCACCGGAGCGATGAAGGACTACGAGAACAAGTTCTGGCTGCCGATGAAGGGCACAGCCAAGCCCGTCTACGCGATTCCCGGCAACCACGACTGGTACGACGCGCTCGAAGGGTTCGCCGCCACATTCTTCGAGCCCGACGCGGCCCGCACCGCGATGCGCGCGCGTGTCGTCGCCGACAACGGTGTCACCACCACGACCGACGCGAGGATCGAGGAGCTGGTCGCCAGAGCCGCGTCATACCGCCAGCAGTACGGCGTGCCGACCGGGTTCCAGCGCGCGCCGTTCTTCGATGTCCAGACCAGCGACTTCGCGCTGATCGCCGTGGATACCGGGGTCGTCAGGGACGTGGACCCGGTGCAGCTGCCGGTGGCTCGAAAGCGCGCTCGACGAGGCGCGTGGCAAGCTCGTCATGGTCGTGCTCGGCCACCCGTTCTACGCGGGCGGCGCCTATCTGGTAGCGCCCGGCCAGGCTTTCGCGAGGATTCACGCCCTGCTGAAACAGCACGACGTGTCGATCGTCATGGCCGGCGACACGCACGATTTCGAGTACTACGCCGAGGATCGGGCAACGGCCGGCGCGCCGCCCGTGCACCATTTCGTCAACGGCGGGGGCGGCGCCTATCTCAGCTTCGGCACGGCGCTCGCCTGGCCCGACTCTCCAGCCACGTCGCGCTGGGCGTTCTATCCGCGCACCGTGGACGTGCGCGCGAAGATCGGCGCCAACATGACGCTGCCCAAACGGCCGTTATGGTGGTGGACCAATACGCTCGACGCGTGGCCCTTTTCCGTGGAGTGGCTCTCGGCAGCCTTCGATTTCAACGTGGCGCCCTTCTTTCAGAGCTTCGTCGAGGTGCGCGTCGAGCGATCGTCGGGGCGCGTGCTCGTGATCCCGTACGGCGTCTCGGGCCGCCTGCGGTGGGAGGAGCTCCAGGGTTCCGCAGGCCTCCTGCCCCCTGGCGCGGAGCCCGGGAGCTTCGCCGAGTGGAGCGTCGCGATGCCTCGACCGATCAGGTAATCGCGAGCGTTTCCGGCCGGTGCCGCCGATCGAGCTGCCGCGCCTGCCGGACCACGATCTCGGGAAGCGCCACCACGTCGGCCTCCGACGTATGGAAGTTCACGATGCACGCTCGGAGCAGGTAGCGGCCGCGGACGACGGCGTTCGAGACGAACGCCTCGCCGCCCCGTTGCACGACGTCGAGCAGTTCCTTGTTGAGATCGTTCAGGTAGCGTTCGACCGCGTCTTCGCCGAGGCGAGGTCGAAGATCGAGCGGCACGTACCGGAACGTCGTGATGCTGAGCTCCTGGGTCACGAGCTCCAGCTCGGGACATCGCGCGACGGCCGCAGCCATCATCTTCGACAGGCGCATGTCGTCGGCAATCATCTGTCGATATCCGGCGGCGCCGACGTGCCGGAGCGCGAGCCAGACCTTGAGCGCGCGGAAGCCCCTTGAGTTCTGCAGGCCGTAGTCCACGAAGTTCGTCGCTCGCTCTTCGAAGTGGTAGTACGCCGGGTGATACGAGAAAGCAGCGCGGAGCGTTTCCGGGTTCCGTACGAGGACGCAACCGGCCTCGAGTGGCGCATAAAGCCATTTGTGCGGGTCGACGGCGACTGAGTCCGCCTTGGCGAGACCGCGAAGAGCGGCCGGTGCGTCAGGCGTCGACGCTGCGAATCCACCGTACGCGCCGTCCACGTGGAACCAGATGCGCTTCTCCCGGCAGAGTGCGGCGATCTCCGGCAGCGGATCGACGGCGCCGGTGCTGACCGATCCGGCCGTACCGACCACGATGAACGGCACATGTCCGGCCGCGACGTCGGCCTCGATCGCCTGGCGCAGAACGGCGACGTCCATCCGGAGATGGGCGTCGCAGGGAATCCACCGGATCGCCTCCGTGCCGAGGCCCGCGAGGTCGGCCGCCTTCTGAATCCACGTGTGGGTCTCGGCGGACGCGTAGGCGGTCAGCTTCCGGCCGTCGCCGCCGGCGACGCCTTGCGCCCGCACGTCCCACGGCGTGCCCGCGGCCCGGGCTGCCAGGAAGCCGATCACGTTCGCCATGTTGCCGCCGCTGACGAGCAGCCCGCCGCCGCCCGCGGGAAAGCCGATGAGCTCGGCAATCCAGCGCACCGTCTGCTCTTCGATCTCCGTCGCGGCCGGCGAGAGCATCCACGCGCCGACATTCGGGTTCAGCGCCGACGCGAGGAAATCGCCGAGGATGCCGATCGGCGCCGGAGGCGCCGTGATGTAGCCGAAGAACTTCGGGTGCGCGTTGAACAGCGAGTGGTCGAACAGCGCACGGGCGGTCTCGGAGAGCAGCCTCGACGGATCCATCCCGGCGTCCGGCAACGGGCCGCTGAGGCCGAGGGCCTCGCGAACCGCCGAGGGCGACTCGTTCGGTGTGACCGGTCGTGTCGGCACCGTGGCCAGCAGGTCAGCGAGGTCATCCACCAGCTGATGGCCAAGCGCCCTGAACGACCCTGGCTCGAGCGCAAGCGGTGCGTGTCTACTGGAAGGGATTGTCATCGCGGGGGCTCCCACCCGCGATAGTACCGCGACTGGAGCCGCCGTTCGAGGAGAGTCTGTCAGGTCGAAAAATCCGGGCGAGCCTGAGCTCGCCCGGATCTGGTCGCGTCACCCGTCGAGCCGAATGCGTATCGGCTGGATCGAGCCTGTGCCTATCGTGCCGTGGACGCGAAGGGGTTGCCGCCGAGCGCGTTCGAGATGTCCGCGATCGCCCGCTGCGCCTTGACGCTGTTGCCGGCCTTGTCGAGAGGCGGCGAAATGACCGCGATCCCGAACTTGCCCGGCGACACGGCGATGATGCCGCCGCCGACGCCGCTCTTGGCCGGAAGCCCGGTCGTGTACAGCCACTTGCCGGAGTCGTCATACAGCCCGGCGGTGGCCATGACCGCGAGCACCTCCGGGACGTTGGTGGCCGTCATGACCTGCTTGCCGGTCACCGGGTTCTTGCCGCCGTTGGCGAGCGTGGCGGCCATCACCGCCAGGTCGCGCGCGTTGACGCTGATCGCGCACTGCTCGGTGTAGATGTCGGTCGCCTGCAGCGGGTTCGCCTTGATGTGGCCGTAGGCGAACATCAGCATCGAGATGGCCTGGTTGCGCTGGTTGGTGTCCGCCTCGGACTTGAACACCTCCTGGTTGACCGAGAGCTGCCGACCGGCAAAGTCGCTGTGGAAGGACAGGATCTTGTTCCACACCTCCGCGCGCGTCTTGCCCGACACCATGCTGGTCGCGGTGATGGCGCCGGGGTTGACCATCGGGTTCATCTCTGCGCCCCGATACTGCTCGACGGCCACGATCGAGTTGAACACCTGGCCGGTGGCATCCACGCCCATGTTGTCGACCAGGGCCTGCGTGCCCACCTCCTCGATGACCTTGGCCATCGTGAAGACCTTCGAGATCGACTGGATGGACACTTCCGACTTGAGATCGCCTGCTGTATAGAGCTTGCCGTCGGGCGTCACCACGGCGATGCCGTAGATGTTGGAGTCCACCTTGGCAAGCGCCGGAATGTAGTCGGCGTTGGCGCCTTCCTTGAGCGTGCGGTACTTCGCGTAGGCCGCATCCACGGCCTTCTGAATCTCGCCGGGCGCCTGGGCGGTCATGGCGGACCCGGCAAGGGCCGTCAACGCCAGGGTCACGAGGCCCGCGCGAACGGACAAACGATTGAAAATAGGCATGAGACTAGCCTCCCAGCTTGTACGAGAAGTTGTATTTGAACGAGAACTGGAGCTTGACGCCGTCGGCGCTGAACCCGTCCGAGAAGTTCTCGCGACGGCCCCACTGGAGCTCGCCTCCCACCATCACGTTCGGCACGGGCAGATAGAGGAGGTTGCCGAGCATGTACTGGCCGCTCTTGTACGCGTTCGGCGACTGACCGTTGGTGTTGTCGATGTCGGTACGTGAGTAGCCGACGGTGCTCGTGTACTGCGCGCTCCAGTTGATGTCGACAAACGCCACCAGGCCCTGGATGGGCAGCGCCTCGCCGCGAATCGGGCTGCGCACGTTGCCGGGCTGGTTGACGATGCCGATGTCCACCGGGGCGTCGTTCATGTAGTTCTGGATGCCCTCACCGAAGACGTACTGCAGGCGCACCGTGCTCGCGTCGCCCAGCTTGAGGTTCGAGCTCAGGTTGATGCCCCAGCCGGTCGCGTCGCCGCTCAGATCGAACTGATCCTCGAGCAGGTCGTCCCAGCTGATTTTCCTGAGCGCGCCGGCCACCCGCACGTAGCCCCAGTCCTGGCCGCCCAGCGTGTACTCGCCCGTGAAGTCCACCATGGGCGTCCGCCCGTCGATGTTCTGGAGCTCGATGCGGTCCGCATAGATGCCGGCATCGCCGCTCGCACCCGGCCGCTCGACAGCGAGCGTCATGTGCGTATCGCCCTGAATGGGCATCCAGCGCACCTGGACGTTCCTGAAGAACACCATCCCGGTCGGGCCCCAGTACTCGATGCGAGTTCGGGAACACGTTCGGATCCATGAACGGGCTCCAGGTCTGGCCGGCGCCGAACTGGCCGAGCTCGCCGTACGCGTGGCGGAGCCGGAAGGTCGTCTGGCCCTCGTCGACGCCCGTGCCGAAGAGCTCGAATTCGAAGGTGGTCTTGAGGTCGCCCATGCTGGTCGGCGTCGTGCTCCTCACGCCCAGCCGGCTCTGCCTGACGCCGGCGAAGGCATTGTGGTCCTCGCCGTGCTGTCCCTCCGCCGAGGGCAGCTTGGTGACGCGCATCGTGTCGAACCAGTTCGGGTCGATGGTCTTGAAATCGTGCCCGATGTCGAGCATGGCGAAGCCGTAGATCTCCATCGACGGCTTGGTCTCCTGCGCCGGCTGGGCCTGCGCGCTCGCAGCGCTCAGCAGCAGGACGACGAAAATAAACGACCTTACACTCATCGCATGTTCTCCTTGCTCCCGGCCGCGCACTCTGCGGCCCTCCTCGTTAAAATCCGTTCGTACGACATCCATTGCGTGCAGGATGAGCTCTGTCGATCCTAGAAAAACACTGAGAACGCCGCCGCCAGAGTGCGGCCGTCCTGGCCGCCGGTGTAGTACCCGAACGCGCTGCTGACGGGAGACCGGTTCACGTTGATCCACTGCACGTTGAGCCGGTGGTTGCGCGTGCCGAACGGGTAATAGTTCCCTCCAATCAGGTACTCCGAGCTGTCGCCGAAGCCGGCGTCCGCATCGCCGAAGATCTGGGACGTGGCGGTGTAGAGCTCGATCGTCTGCTTGACCGGAAAGAAGGCCGCCTGCACCATGAACCCGGAATCGTGAATGTCGCTCACCGGCAGCACTCCGTCCGCCTGGAAGTCGTCGAGCCAGCGGTTGTAGATCTCGGTCTGCAGGAAGATGCCCTTGTATTTCATGCCGGCGTCGATTGACAGACAGCCGGTACTCCAGCCGATCGACGGTGACACCGTCCGCGAGCGCGCCGGTATCGAACACGTTCACGCTGTCGGCCAGCCTGATGGTCGTGTTTTCCGAAGCATAGGTCGTGGCGTTGGTGAAACGCTGCTCCGGGCTGAACGTGGACGAGACGCCGAACCGCGTCGCCAGCTCCTCGTGCCACTCCCAGTCGCCATAGCCGCCGCGCGGCCCGAACTCCTTCGTCGTCGGCATCCACCACACCGAGGCGCCGCTCGAGAAGGTGCGATCCAGCTGGCTCGTCTTGACGCCCGAGCGAGCTGTTGTTGTTCGTCGTGACGACGTTGTACCAGAAGCCTTCCGTGAGCGTCCCCTGGGCCCAGACACCGGACCCGAAGAAGGGGCGGAAGAACTCGTCGGCCATCACCCGGTCATGGCCCAGCCAGTACGGGTGCGACCCCTGCAGCGAACGGGTGCCGGGGTTGCCGTTGAGCCCGCCGTAGAGGCTGAACCGGCGGTGAAACTGGTAGCCGATGTTGCCGAAGATGGCGTTCTGGTCGGTCGCCAGGACCGTCCAGAGCGTGATTGAGTAGACCAGCTTCGGATCCGCCAACCAGCCCTTTAGAAAGACCATCACCCGGTGCGGGTAGAAGTCGTTGCGGCCGTCGGTGTTCCGCTCGTTGCCCAGATGATCGGTGTAGGTCTGCGTCCCGGGCATCTGGTTGATGTAACGCAGCAGCGCGTACCCGCTGATCGACAGTTCCCCGGCACTCCCCCTCCCGACCAGGAACCCGTTGCCGGGCGCAAAGTCACCCCATTCCTCGATTCGCTCCGCCGGCTTGACAGCGGACGCCGCAGGCACGGTCGGCTGCGTCTCCACCGCGACGGCCGTCGGCCCCAGCACGAACTCTCCACTGCAGCCGTCCGTGACCCAGACGCCTTTCTCGTCGTAGCCCCATGTCTTGCCCAAGAGGCACGCGGCGGCGCCCGTCGCCTTGACCAATACGACGCCCGACGATGTGTCGCCGGGGCACACCTGGCGCTCGCCGGCATTCGACACGCAGATCAGTGTCGTAGCGGCCGGCGTCTGCGCCTGGGCTGCTGGAACCACTGCCGCGCCCAAAACAGCTACGCCCAAAATACCTATTAGTCTCGTCACGTACAAGAGCCGCTCCTTTGCAGGCTGCGTGCGGGAGCACGCAACCATCCAGTTCGTCCGAAGCTTGTGCGGGAAATGACGTCACGTGCGGAGGGCCGGAGGAGACCCGTGGTCCTCGTCCAGCCCTCAGTGACGATCAAAACTTGACGACCACGCAGCCGTTGAATTCCCACTAGTTGGAGTACGTGTGCCTCCCCGACGAAATCTGTCCTCCATGGATAACAGCTGACCGTCGAGTGAGCACTAGCTGAGCACCAGCCATGCCAGAATCCCGATTCTACGAGAATGTCCTCAGGAAGTGTTTCATGGATACGAGGTTGTGGCTTCCGGCACGCATGAGCTGGCGCCGATGGCGTCGCAGATCCACGAATGGTTGTGTAGTTTCTCCATGCGCTCGGATGACGCGGCGGGTGAATCAGGACCGGTTAAGATAGCTGGTCCGTCATTAGGAGGCTCTCATGTCTTTCCGTCTTAGGCTCGCCGCTCTCGCCCTGATCTCGGCTTCGACGGTCGCCTGTGCGACCACCGGGTTTGTGTCCACATGGAAGGCTCCGGACGCACAGCCGCTCAAGCCCGAAGGCTCGAAGGTGGCCGCCGTTGTCATGCACAAGAACGAGGCGGCAAGGCGCGCCGCTGAAGATGCGCTGGCGGCGGAGATCACGCGGAGGGGCGGCGAGGGCATTCCCTCCTACTCCCTGATCGCGAGTACGTCGGACGAGGCCCAGGCCAAGGCCGCCTTCGAGAAGGCCGGCATCGCGGGCGTGGTCGTCATGCGCCCCGTTGGCACGACGCAGGAGATTTCGTCGACCACGTCGATGTACGCAGGCCCGATGTATGCGGGCTACTGGGGTGGTGGCTACTACGGGTACGGCTGGGGCGGCGCCTACGGTGCCACCGAGATCCGCACCGATACCATCGTCTCCATCGAGACGCTCGTCTACTCGATGAAGCAGAACAAGCTGGTGTGGGCCGGACAGAGCAAGACGACGAACCCCTCGCAGGTCGATGGGCTGGTCAAGGAGATCGTCAGGGCCGCGGCGGAAGAGATGCGGAAGGAAGGCTTGCTCTGATGCGACGGCTGCCGGCCGCCGCGCTCGTCGTCGTCCTGAGCCTCTCGGTCGCTCTCATCGCCGCGCCCAGGTTCACGAGCACCTGGATGGCGCCAGAGGCCAAGGGCACGAGCTTCGCGGGCCGGAAGGTCGCGGCGCTGGTCATCAGCCAGGACGAGAACCTGCGCATGTCCAGCGAGGAAGCGCTCGTGCGCGAGCTGGCCACAGTCGGCGTCAAGGACGCCGTGGCTGCCTACCGGCTGGTGCCGAAGGAAGAGCTGCAGGATGCCGTCAAGGCCAAGCCCTGGTTCGAGCGCGCGGGCGTGGAGGGGGTCGTCGCCCTCCGCCTCGTCCGCGCCGAGACCGAACAGAATTACCCGGCGACGTACTGGGCCGCACCCGCCTACTCGTCGTTCTGGGGCTACTACGGCTACGGCTGGGGTGTGTCCTACGAGTTCGGCTCGATGCGCGAAGACACGACGCTCGTCATCGAGAATCTCGTCTTCAGCGTGTCCAAGGACAAGCTGCTGTGGGCGGCCGTCAGCGAAACGACCAACCCGAAGAACGCCGGTACGCTCATCAAGGATCTGGTCAAGGAAACGATGAAGGAAATGCGGAAGGCGAGACTCGTCCGCTAGCGGAAGGCGACGAGGAGTCCTGCCGAGAACTCGGCCTGCCAGACAATGTCGGCGTCGAAGCCGACCAGGCAAACGCCCGGCGTGCATGCGACCGCCTGGCCCTGAGCATCAACGATTGTCGCGAACAGCCGGCTGTCCAGCCTCAGGCCGATACGGCGCGAGGGAAACAGCTTGACGCCGCCGCCGGCGCTGAGCGCGAACCGGATCTCGTTGTCGCCCGCGGCCGCGTATCGCGTCAGCCCCAGCGTTCCCGTCAGGAACGGCCGCACCGGGCCCTCGCGGAATTCCTGAAGCCCGCCAGCCTGCCAGTGGTCGACGCTGATGGCCCAGCGAACCGGCGCTCCCGAGAGCCGCGCAGGCACGGTGAAATGCGCCTCCTGGTGCGTGAACAATCCCTCGAAGAACGAGCCTCGACCCGACAGGGGGACGTCAACGACCAATCCCAGGGATGGAGCGCCGTCGAGATCGACAGGCTGTGCGGTGATGAGCTCGAAGAAGTCTCCGCCGAACCTGTAGCCGCCAAAGGGTGCCAACTCGATCGCCTGGGCGAGGCTCGTGGAGGGACAGCTCACCAGGCCAACGACGAGCGCTGTTCGACCGAACCGTCTCAGGGTGAGTGTCACGCGTGTCTGGCCGCGCAGGCTGCCGACTGCGCTATTCCGCGAGCAGTGATGCCGTCGAGCCGCCGCCAGCGGGAACGGCCTCCACAAAGGCGCGCCACGCCTGCTCGGCCGCGGGCCGATTCGACGCGAGCGCACCGCCACAGGTCGTGGCAGCCAGCCGGTCGGTCCCGGGCGGGAGGGCCCACATCCGCTGAACCATCACCGCCACACCGACCATCGAGATTCTGACGCTGAAGTACGGTGGCGGCGCCCAGCGTCGCTCGCCCGGCACGGCGAGGCGCACGCCTTCGTTGCTGATGTCGAGGATGTGCGAAGGCACACCGTTGACGAACGCGTTGAAACCGCTGATTGGCTTCCGCGCCGATTGGCGCGCCGGCCGGGCATCGAGGATCGCCATGGAGACAGTGCACGAGACCATCGCGCGATCGACGGGCCGCTCAACGAACATGGCCCACTGCCCCGCCGACTGGCACCGCCTGCCCGCGTCGGCGTCGCCGACGACCAGCGTCGGAATGCCGGGATGGCGCATGCGGCCTCCGGCACGCAGACCGTGATTGAACGCGAGGTCGGCGTCGGCAATCAGGAGATCGAACGGCCGGGCTCGCATCTCCTCGAGGGCCGCGCCAGCGGTCGGCCGTCTGACCGGCTCGAGGCCGTCTTCGAGCAGCCAGTCCGAGAGGGCCGTGCATTCGCGGAAGTCCGGAATCGCGAGGATGACGCGGGGGCGGTCCGACATTGCCCGGTCGCCTTTTGCACCGTATATGCCAGCTGGAGTCGCGAACAAATCGCGCGATCGGCCTGGCTGTGGCCCACGAAAAGCGGACCAACGGCCAAGAACTGTAATCGGGCCACAGCTCATCTGCAGCGATCCACTTCGAAGGCCGACACCTCTTGTACGGGTCGACAGCGTGGCCAGCCCACAACGGCCGCGCCGTGTCGTACCGTGCAGGAGGGTATCGCGGTGAACTGGGGTTTCATCATCCCCGTCGGCACAATCCTCTTCTTCGCAGCCCTCCACCAGTGGCCGCCGGATGGGCGGCGCTGGGAGCGCGACGACCTCGAGGAGCCAGCTCACGAGGTGGACGCTGCCACGTTGGCCAGCACCAAAGCGCAGCCGACCCGGGACCCTGTTGCCAAATAGCACGTAGGGCGGGTCTTGCCTTGTAGACCCGCCTGAAGCCGGGTCCAAAAGGACCCGACCAACACCCGATTTCGCAAGGTGCATTAGGAAACGAATCGAAGTCCCGTTGGGGCCGAGGGCGGAGACTCGACGGGGTACAAGGCGCGCACGCCTGCGATGTCGTCGGCATCCAGCGTCCGGTTGCGCACGTCGCACGACGAGGTCGACGGATACATCGTCGCCGCCGAGGTGGTGGAGTGGCCGAGCCCGAGCGCATGGCCAAACTCGTGCACCGCGATGTCTTCGATGTAGAAGCCGGACGCGCAGCCGGCAGAGCCTGCGAAGAATCTGAACGCACCATCCCAGAAGACGATGTCGGCGTCGATGATCCGTCCGCCGCTGGACCACCAGTAGGTCGTCGCGATAGCAGAGCCGCTCGAGGCGTCTCTGAAGACCACGAGGTTGGTGCCGTCGTACCCGGTGGAGGTGGCAGCGCTCGCGCCGCCGTACAGGAAGCTGAATGCGGAGGACTGATTGTGCCAGGCGTCTGCGCCCGCTCGAACGGCCCCCTCCACCGACACGCCGGGAAGATCGAGGTTCGCCGTGTTGACGTAGTACTGCGCCTGCGGCTGGCTCCAGATTGGGCCGGTCGCCGTGTAGGCCAGCGGGTCGCGGGACAGGAGCGTCACGGCCGCGAGCGTTGCCGTGGCCAGCGCGAAGAGAGCTTTCGAAGGGTGCCTCGTCATCTCACAACTACCGTCCGCTTCTCGCCGCTTCGCGGCGAATCTCGTCGAGCGTCAGGCTGCTGCCGGGGACGCGATCGGACGCGTCGAGCTTGAGCAGCCCCTGCCCGCGCAGATGAGGCACGAAGGCGCCGCGAGCGTTCCGTCGCAGGTAGAACACGGCGCGCTCGCCTCGCGAGAACGACACCTGATCGGAGACATTGAGCGTGAGGTCGCCGATCGTGCCCCCTTCGACCTCGACATCGAGTGTTGGCACGGCCTGGCCCTTGAGCGTTTCGCTCACGGCCACGCGCACCACCGACACGATCAACTGATCGCCAAACTCGTTGACCTGCCACTCGGGAGCCACCGACGCCACGCGTCCCACAACGACGCGATCGGCGCCTCGCGCGCGCTCCGCCAACGGGACCGGTGGCGCCTGGCCCGCCGCGGCATCAGGGATCAGTCCGAGGAGGAAGGAGAAGAAGACGAGCGACGCGACGATCGGCACCCGAGTGCGGCTGAGCATTGCGGACGTCATCTCAACAAGGGTGCCGCGTCCGGCCGGGCCTGACACGAACGAGCAACCTGCTTGCACTCAATGACTTGCACCACGCATCGGAGCGGACTTGCGCCTGCGGCGACTCCGGGCGGTGCACAGAAATGGCACAGTCAGCCCAGAATCTTCCGAAGGTTCCGCGCTCCCCGATGTGACGCGACGTCCTGACTGGGTTATGAGAAGGCCTGTCGCACGAGCGGCGCGACCCTGGTGCCGTACAGCTCGATGCTCGCCATGAGCTTGTCGTGGGACAGAGTGCCAGCGCTGTACTTCATGTCGAAGCGCGCCAGACCGAGCGCCTTGACCGTCTGCACAATCTTCGCTGCGACCGTTTCCGGCGATCCGACCACGAGCGCGCCGTCGGGACCGGCTTCGCGTTCGAAGTGATCGCGGGTCACCGGGGGCCACCCTCGCTCGCGGCCGATCCTGGTCATCATGGCCGCGTAGTGCGGCCAGAGCTCTTCCTTCGCGGCCTCGTCGGTCGCCGCCACGTGACCGGGCGAGTGAGCGCCGACCGGTTGCGGCGCCTTTCCAAACTGCTCGAGTGATCGTCGGTAGAGATCGACGAGCGAGGCGAAGCGCCGGGGGCTGCCGCCGATGATCGCGACCGTGAGGGGAAGCCCGTGGCGAGCCGCGCGCACGACCGACTCGGGCGTTCCACCGACACCGACCCACGTGCGGAGCCTGCCGCTCTCGACGGGTGGGTACACCGTCATGCCTGTCAGCGACGGACGTTCGCTCCACGTCACCGGCTGCTGCTCGAGCAGTCGAACGAAGAGCGCGAGCTTCTCTTCGAACAGCTCGTTGTAGCGCGCGAGGTCGTAGCCGAAGAGCGCGTACGACTCCGTAAACGAACCGCGCCCGAGGATCACTTCGGCGCGCCCGTTCGACACCGCGTTGAGGGTGGAAAACCGCTGAAAGACCCGGATCGGATCGTCGGTGCTCAGGACGGTCACGGCGGATCCGAGAACCATCCGCTTCGTCTTTCCGGCGATCGCAGCCAGGACCACCTCCGGCGCCGAGACCGCAAAATCCGGGCGGTGGTGCTCGCCGACGCCGAAGCTGTCGACACCGACCTCGTCGGCCAGCACGGCTTCGTCCACGACATGGCGGAGTGCCTGCGCCTGCGACAGGGAGCGGTTGGCGGCGTCGACGGTGACGTCGCCGAACGTATCAAGTCCCAGTTCGATGCGCGTCACCAACTCGCTCTGACCGCCACGCCCGGACGCACGCTCACGCCGCCGTTGAAGCCGACGACGCGCAACTGCGGCACCACGGAGAAGTGCGACGCGAGCGACACGTCGGCATCCAGGCCCACCGCCACCGTCACGCCGTACTCGGTGCGCGAGCTCCCGTACGACGGGTCCGGAATGACCGACAGTCCTGGTGGTATGGCAATCGTCGGATAGTCGATCGAGACCGTCTCGCGGCTCTCGCTCACAAGAAAGGCGGCGCCACCGATGTAGCCGAGCTGTACCCGGTGGCGGCGTGCCGTGTGATACGCGAGCAGCGCCGCGAACGTTCGCGTTCGTTCGTAGCCGTCAGTCCGAACGACCCAGGGCGGCACCACACTCGGCAGGGAGACGTCGACCGGGAGGATGATCGGGTAGCTCTCTTCTGAAGAGGACTCGAGCCCCGCCGGGAACGACATCTCGAGGCGTGCGGACACCTGTGGGGTGAGCCAGGCCCCGATGGTCACGCCCCCGCCAGCCACAGTCCCGTCGAGCCCGGCGACAAACGAGGACCCACCATTCGTCTCGGCATGCGCGCGACGCTCGATGCCGGCAAACAGCGTCCCGTCAACGAAGAACGACTGTGCGTCTGCGGCAGACGCGTGACCGACCAACAGCCAGGCGAAGACCAGCGCTTTCTTCATCAGAGGGCATCTTACCAAGACGGGCTTCGGGCTTCAGGCTTCGGGCTCCGGGGCTCCGGCCTCTGGCCCCAGCCTCTGGCCTCCAGCCTCTAGCCTCTGGGCTCCGCGGCTTTTCTAAACGCCGAACTGGCGGAGGTGGTGGTCGACGTGCTTGCCCTGCAGGCGGCTCCATTCATGACCCGTCATCGGACCCAGGAGCGCACTCGCACCCCATTGCGCATCGAGCGGCACTCCATTGAATTCGTCGAGGAGCGCGAGCATCCGGCCGCGTTCGCGCTCGAAGTCGTGGGATGCGGCCGCCAGGAACTCCGGCGCCGTCGGCGTATTCCCTTTTCGCCAGGGCAGCGTGATGACAACGAACTTCAGGAGGAACTTCGGGAGCGGAAGCGTGAGTGGAGTGACGGGATAGCGGCCGAGCGCATTCTCGAGCGCGCAGTTGACGTGCCAGAGCATCTGGTCGACGCTCATCTTCCCCCACTGCCGTGCAGTGTCTGGCCTCAACGCGCGAATCCGCCGTTTGGCCTCTTCGCGGAACCGGGCGTCGTGCAACATCGGCATACTCTGGTCCCTGATCCCCGATCCCTGATCCCCGTGGTGCGGCACGTGGCTTGCCTTCAGCCCCTCTGTTCATTCTTCTCAAAGGGGGTGTCGCAATGGTCGGAACCTATCTGGTCTTCGTTCTGGCGGCCTCGTTCGCGGCGGTAAGCGCGCTTTCGTTGATTTACGCCGTCAACCACCTCGATCCGCCGGCACATCGCTGACGCCATCGCCGCGCGAGCGCGATCTTGCAGCGGAGTCGTCAAGGCTCAGGGCTTACGGCTCAGGGCTCGCGAGCGGCGCGGAATCTTCCCCAACGGTGCGGAAGAGTCCGCAGCCAGCCGTGCCCTGAGCCGTGAGCCCTAAGCCGTGAGTCAGTGCGTCAGCCCATACAGCATGTAGTTGACGCCCAGCTTGTAGGCCTCGTTCGAGGTGTCAACCGGGAAGAGGCCGGACCCTGACCATTCCCAGTACTCCGCCACGTCGTTGTTGTAGTTGGCGATCACCATGAGGCGCCGGTTCGGGTCGTTGTCCTCGAAGATCCCGTAGTAGGTCGGGAGAATGCCCATCATCGGATGCGGGAAGTCGATGGTGGTCATGCGGAAGAACGAATCGAAGACGCGGTGCGAGCGATCGAGCTTGACGAAGCGCGCATCGGGCAGGACGCGCCGCATCTGCTGCGCGAAGTGGTCCCACTGCTCCTGCTCGAAGTCGTCGAAGATCGCGAAGCCGCCCTTCAGGAGGTATTCACGGAAGCGCGCCGCTTCCAGATCGCTCAGCTGCCAGAACCCCGGCTCCCACATGTAGACGATGGGGAACTTGAACAGGTCAGGATCGGTCAAACGCAGGATGAGGCTGCCATCCTCTGCGTGAATCGATGAAGGTCAGGTAGTTCAGCAGCGACATCAGGTTCTGTTCGGCGCGCGGGTAGTCGTGGTTCCACGCATCGCTCATCCCGCCGCGTCGAAACCCGCCGCCAAATCCCGAATCCCATCGCAATCGGACGAACGTGAAGCGGCCGTCGTAGTCGGCTTCGGTCTGTCCCCAGCCGAATGCGGACCGGCCGGACTGGGCCGTGGCCATCGCGGGCAGAGCGATGACCGCCGCGAGCGAGGATGCCCTGATAAGCCTGATGAGCCGCGCCCAAGGACCGCGCGCGTGGGTCACGCCGACATCATACGCGGTTCACGGCTTTGTTACCCGCGCGTGGTGATATCGCACGGTTGAGAGTCCAACAACAGGACGGAGGCTTCATGATGAAGGCATATGCGTTGGTGCCGGCTGCGGCCATCGCGATCGCGGCGGTGATGGTGACGAGCGCGCGAGCCGTCGACGACCAGGATCGGGAGCGGGGCGAACGAGAGGATCGCCGATCGTACGCCATCGGGTTGTGGGGCGATCTCCCCTACTCGGATCTCCAGGCGACGGTCGGTGTGCCGAATCTCATCGCCGACATGAACCGACAGGATCTGGCATTCACGGCCCACAACGGCGATCTCAAGGCTGGCAGCAGCACGCCGAACTCGGTCACGCCCACCACCTGCTCCGATGCGCTGTACGCCCAGGCGCTCGCCTACTTCAACGCGCTCAACGCGCCAGCCATGTTCACGCCGGGTGACAACGACTGGACCGATTGCGATCGCCCGTCGAATGGCGGGTTCTCGTCGCGCGAACGGCTCGACTACGAGCGGAAGGTCTTCTTCAGCACGACGTTCTCGCTTGGCAAGCACCGGATCCGCCAGGAGGTGCAGACGGCGGCGCTCTGCCGCGGCGTGAGCGGCCTCGTGCCGTGCGTCGAGAATCGTCGGTGGACCGGCGGCGACGTCACCTACGCCACGCTCAACGTCCAGGGCTCGTGCAACAACCTCTGCGACACCGCGCCCGACGCGGAGGAGTTCGCTCGCACGGAACCACGCCAACATCGTCTGGCTGCGGGAGACCTTCGACAGCGGCCACCGAGCGGGGTTCGGCGGCCATCATGTTGATCGCGCAGGCCAATCCCGGGCTGGGACCTGTCGGACCCGACGCGCGCGCCACTCCGCGACCCGAGGACGCTTGGTGGAGACCACCCCGCCGCTGCTCGCGATGGCTTCGTGGAATATCTGACGGCGCTGCGCGACGAGGTGATCGCCTTCCGCAAGCCGGTCGCGTACGTGCACGGCGACTCGCACTACTTCCGCGTCGACAAACCGTTCCAGGACTCCCTGGGCCGCCGCCTCGAGAACTTCACGCGTGTCGAGACCTTCGGCAACAACGCAGCCACCGGCAACAACGACGTGCAGTGGCTGAAGGTCATCGTGGATCCCCGTAGCCGCGAGGTGTTTTCGTACCAGCCACAGATCGTCCCGGCGAACCGGACGGCTGTCCCCAACCCGTAGCGCTCCGATCGCCACGCGGACGAAGGCCTGGAGGACAGGGCCTTCGTCCGCCCCGTCTCAGGCTGGATTCACGCCCGCCCTTGCCGACCCCTCGACAGAAGCATGCGACAGCTTGTGGTTCTTGATCGGCAGATCGCGCACGCGGATGCCGGTGGCCGCGAAAATGGCGTTGGTCACGGCTGCCGCCACCGGGGGCACGCACGGCTCGCCGAGCCCGCCCAGGTGCGCGTCGGACCGGATGAACTCGACGCTGATCCGCGGCGCGTCGGCCATATGGATCATCTGGTGATCGCGGAAGTTTCGCTGCACGACGCGGCCCTCTGCGATCGTGATCTCGCCAACCATGGCCGCCGACAGGCCGAAGATCACGCCGCCCTCGGCCTGCGCTCTGCGCGGTGTCGAGGTTGACGACGTCCCCGCAGTCGACCACGACGTAGAAGTCGCGCACCCGGAGCTTCCCCTCGGGCGTCACCGCCACGTGCGCCACTTCGGCCACGATGGTGCCGAAGCTCTCGGCGAGCGCGATCCCGCGGCCTTCGCCCGCGGGCAACGGGCTGGTCCAGTCGGCCATGGCGGCGACCCGCTCGAGCGCGGCGCGGAAACGTGGCTGGTCCGTCAGAAGGTCGCGGCGGAAGCGCATACGGATCCTTGCCCGCGGCGTGTGCCATCTCGTCGATGAACGACTCCTTGAAGAATCCGTGCTGGGAGTTCAGCACCGACCGCCACGCGCCCAGCCGGATCGGGTGAGGCGCATCGTGATCCTCGGCGCGCTTGTCGGCGATGGCGTAGGGCATGTACACCGCCTCGCCGTCGCCGCCCCCGGCGTAGTGCGACGCGACCGACAAGGGCGTGCCGCCCGCGTCCAGAGCCCCGGCGAACCTCGCCATGCCGGCCGGGCGATAGTAGTCGTGCTGGATGTCGTTTTCGCGGCTCCAGATAAGCTTCACCGGCGCCGGAGACATTGCCTTGGCGATGCGCGCGCCGAGGTGGATGTAGTCGTAGGTGTACGGCAGACGGCGCCCGAAGCCGCCGCCGAGCGGGAGGTTGGTGAACGCGATCTGCTCGACGTCCACGCCAAGCGCCTCGGCCGCGGTCGCCCTGGCGTTGAGCGGATCCTGCACACCCGCCCAGATCTCGGCGCGCTCGCCCGTCGACACGCGCCGTGCACACCATCGGCTCCATCGTCGCGTGGGCCAGGAATGGCACGCGGTAGTCGGCGGTCACGACCTTGGCGGCTTCCTGCGGGCACGTCCGGCAGCGGCGCCAAGCGACTTGTCGAATGCGGCGAATATCGACTCGCTCGAGACGTCGCGATGACCGGCATCGTCGAACGTCGGCTCGAGCGCGGCGAGCGCCTGGCGCGCGTGCCAGTAGCGTGTCGGCCACCACGGCGACCGCCTCGTCGAGCCGGACGACGCGTTTCACGCCCGGCATGGCCTCGGCCGTCGCCGCGTCCACTGAGACGAGCTTGCCGCCGTAGACCGGCGCGATTTCGATGGCGGCATGCAGCAGGCCGGGCATCGTGAAGTCGATGCCGTAGATCGCGCTGCCGTTCACCTTGGACGGAATGTCGAGGCGCGGCCGAGCCGTCCGCCGGATGGTGTACGTGTCCGGGTGCTTCAGCGCCGGGTTGGCAGGAACCCGCTGCGCAGCCGCCTCGGATCGCCAGCTCTCCGAAGCTGGCGGATCGTCCGGACGCTTCGTGGGTCACGCGAGAGCTGCGACGCCTTGCACTCCGCCGGGCTCACGCCGAATCGTGCGGCCGCGGCGGCCACCAGCATCTCCCTCGCCGCTGCGCCGGCGACGGTCATGCCGTAGCGTCCGGTGCCGCGCACCGCCGTCGAGCCTCCGGTGGCCTGAGTGCCGTACCAACGGGCCAGACGATAGGTGCCGTAGTCGAATGCGCGCACGACCGACGCACGGAATCGAATCACCGGTGAACGCGCGCAGCCACGTACGCGTTGGCGTAGGCGTCGAGCGCCGGCGCCTCCTTGACCCGGACCAGGTTCCAGTCGGCCTCCATCTCCTCGGCCGCCATCATGGCCAGAGCCGTCTGCGCGCCCTGCCCCATTTCGCAGTGGGGCACCAGGACGGTCACGATGTTGTCCGGCGTGACCGTGATCCAGGTGTTGAGCTCGCCGGAGCCGGCGGCGTCGTCGGAGACGACGCTGTGACGGGATGGAGAGAACGCCACGCCAGCGACGCCCAGCACGAAGCCGCCGCCAACGAGAGTGCCGGTCGCCGATGAAGGCACGACGCGTCCATTTACCCACGGTGTCCTCCTTCCCTCTCCTGTCCCTCGGCGACCGCATGAATGGCATGTCGCACGCGCGCGAACGTGCCGCACCGGCAGATATTGGTGATGGAGGCGTCGATCTCGTCGTCGGTCGGGTTGGGGCGTTCGCGTCGAGCAGCGCCGTGACAGCCATGATCATCCCGGACTGGCAGTAGCCGCACTGCGGCACCTGATGGGTCGACCCACGCCTGCTGAACCGCCGTGAGCGCGTCCGCCGGCGGCGAGACCTTCGATCGTGGTGACCGCCGCCCCTTCGGCACCGTCGACACCGGCATCGTGCACGAGCGCACGGCCCTCCCATTCAAGTGAACGGTGCAGGCGCCGCACGCCGAGATGCCGCAGCCGAACTTGGTGCCCGTCAGGCCGAGCGTTTCGCGAATCGCCCACAGCAGCGGCGTATCCGGCTCGAGGTCCACCGTGCGGGTCTGACCGTTCACCGTCAGCGTGAGTGCCATATGCGTCTCCCCCGGATACCGAAGCGATGGCACGTAACCTACCACAGCCACGAATCTCGGATCGCCAATCGCCGAGTCGCAAATCGGGCTTTCAGATCCTCCAGTCCCCGATTGCGAGTCCCCCGGTCCCCGGCCCCCTGATCCCTGTCCCCGTCCGTGTGGCATGGATTCTGCGTTAGCGTCTAACAGAGGAGCCACATGCCACCAAAGAACTCTCCGAAGCCGCGCAAACCCGCTCGAGAAGCCCGCCGGCGACCAGACCGATGCCATCGAACGGAACGTCGTTGCCTTCGCGGAGCAGGTCGGGTTCCTCATCGGCACCGTGCAAGCCAGGACCGAGGGCTGGCTCGACCGCGAACGTCTGAGCCACGTCGTAGGACAGATTCGAGACCACTCCGCTCAGCTTCTGAAGCAAGTGAAGGCGATGGGCCCCTCGAAGCTTTCTCAATCCAAGTCACCCTCGGCCGCGAAACGCGGACGCGGGCCTGTCGATGCTCCGGGAAAACGCCATCGAAAGCCGCCGCCGCAGGAAACGATCACCAGGCGTATGGGCAAACCCGAAATCGAACGGCTGAACGCGAAAGGGATGAAGACCGGGCGGTTCCGCAAGCGCGGGTGAAGCGTGCTCGGTTGTGCTCGTTACTGCTGGCAGCAGGAGAGACCAACGGGAGGGATCATGAAGATCAATGCGATGCTGGCCGCCAGCTTCGTCGTGCTGACGTCAATTGCGGTTCTGGGGCAGGCCCGCACGCCGATTGTGGCGGTGGGCTGTGTGAACCGCGCGCCACAGACCGGGTCGGTTGGCGGGAGCGCGGCGTGCCACCCGCTCCGCCATCCAGGGCGGATGTCCTGGCGAATTCGAGCGAGCCGTTGAACGTGTTCATGCTGAACGGGGCGACGCCCCCCGACGCGAACGAGACAGCGCGCACGAAGGCCGCCGCTGGTGAGCCGCCGGCCGATGCTGCCGGCTTCATACAGTTCTGGACGGCAACAGGGGCGAGATCGAGAAGCATCTGGGCCACCGCGTGGAAGTCACCGGCGCATTGACGGCTCCGAACGAGGGCGCGCCAGCCGCGACAAAGAGCAACGTGAAGCACATTCAGGTTTCGGCGATCCGGATGCTTGCCGCCACGTGTCCTGTCGCGTCCACCCAGCCGGTGAAGTAGCGGCCGAGCGGCCTGTGCGCGCACTCGCGTTGCTCTTGCTCGGCAGCCTCACCGCCTGCGGGCCGCCCGCGGATCGTGCGGACTCGCGTCGGACAGCGCGCCGACCGCCGGCGCTGCCAGCGGGTCGCCTCGCGACGCACTGGTCGACAAGGTCTGGAGGGTCACCGCGCCGGCAGGCCGCCCGCAGGGGAGCCTCTACGTGTTCCTGTCGAACGGGACGCTCATCATGACGTCCTGTGTGGAGACCTACCGCCTGGCCCAGTGGACGTTCGAACCGCCCGCGAGCCTCACCATCACTGAGGATCCCATCACGCGCTACGGCGCCGATATCGGCAGGCTCGACCCGCGCAGCCTCGCGATGCGCCTGAAGCTGCGAAGCGAGAACGTCGATCTGGTGCTGGAGCTGGTGGATACGCCGTACGTCTGCCCCGACCTGCCGCGCTGAAAGGTGGGCGCCGCTAGTTCACGATCTCGCACTCGCCGTAGTACCGCTCCGGCCGCGACGTGTAGCCCGGGAGGGAGACCTGCGTGTATTCGTGGCGGGTGTGAACGGCCTTCAGCTTCCCCGCGCGCGCTTCGGACGGAAAGATCGTCGTGGTGTACATCGGCCCGTCACTGAACGACTGGACGAAATGCAGGGCGCCGGAGGTCAGGCGGACGATGATGTCCGCCGGCCCGAATGGCCCGATGACCCGGGCCGATCCTCGTCCGCGTTCACGTCCCTGAAGCCGAGCGACAGCTTGGCCGCCTTGGTTTCGGCGACCGCGCCGGCGGCGCCCCAGTTGCCGACAGCCATGGTCGTGAACTCGCAGGTGAGGTAGGTGGCCGCCGCGAGGCGCTGGTCCGGCCGGGACTGACCCTGGGCATCGTCCGCCGCGGCGAGGGCAATTCCCAGCATGGAAAGAGTGGCAGCGGTTCTGATCAGCATGAGGGCCTTCTGGCGTTTCGGACAGCGGGCTGCGTTGACGTGTTCACGATGAGAAGGATAATCTCGCCTTCCATGCGTCCGTCAACAATCGTGGCCGCGGCGTTGCTCCTGACCTCGACGATCGTCGCCGGGCAGTCCGCGACCGACAAGAAGCTGCACGAGCAGCTGCAGCGGCTGTTTCCCCAGGCGTCCTCGTTCTCGGCCAAGGCGCCCGCGCCGCCGCATTTCAAAGCGTACACGACGGACGGCTCGGGCAACCAGACGGTCGTGGGCGTGGCCTTCTGGACGACGGAGCTGGAACCGCTCGAGCGTGGGTACGACGGCCCGATCAAGATGCTCGTGGGCATGGGGATGACCGGTGTGCTGACCGGCGTGGTCGTCGCCGAGCACCGCGAGCCTTACGGCTACTTCTCAGTGGACCGCAAGGAGTTCCAGGACCAGTTCGTCGGCAAGGACATTCGGGATCCGTTCAAGGTCGGCGAGGACGTCGATGCCGTGTCCAGGGCATCCATCACGATCCAGAGCGCGACCCGCGCCATCCGGAACGGCGCCCGCCGCGTGGCGAGGCAGCTTCTGACACCGCCTGGTTCGCCGACCAGCCCGAGGTAAGGTCCGGGCGCATCGGGTGTAGTCGTTCTAAGACCTCGGGTGGCAGGCGGGTCCAGAAGGACCCGCTCTACGTAATACAGCGATCTGAACACCGCTCTAGGCTAGGGGCGCACACGCATGTCTCCGACACGACGCGACTTCATCAAGACGACGGCGGCCACGGCGGCGACGCTGGCCGCGTAGCGGCCCCCTCGCGCTCGAGTCCTTCGCCCAGACGACTCCCGCCCCCGCTGCGGACCCGGCGGCCCTCGAGATCGCCAACGAAGCGCTCAACGCCGCGAAGAAGGCCGGCGCGTCGTACGCCGACGTGCGCATCGGCCGCTATCGCCGGCAGTCCATCGCGACGCGCGAGCGTCAGGTGGCCGGCGTCAGCGACAGCGAGTCGTACGGCCTCGGCGTCCGCACGCTCGTGGACGGCTGCTGGGGCTTCGCCGCGACGAGCACCATGACGCGCGCCGGCGCGCAGCGCGCCGCGCGCGACGCGGCCGCCATGTCGCGGGCCGCGCGCATCGTGCGGAAGCGCCGCGTCGAGCTCGCGCCGGTCACGCCGGTGACCGGCACCTGGATGACGCCCGTTCGCGCGCGATCCGCTCGAGGTGCCGATCGAAGAGAAGATCGCGCTGCTGCTCGCCGCCAACGAAGCGGCGCTCAAGGTGCCGAGCGTCCGCTTCGTCAACTCGGGGCTGGCGCTGCTTCGCGAGGTCAAGACGCTCGTCACCACCGAAGGCACCAACGTCACGCAGACGATGATCCGCGTCGGCCCGTCGTTCTCGGCGACCGCCATCGGCGCCGGCGGCGACTTCCAGGTCTACGAGCACGAGCTCGCGCCGCGCGGGCAGGGCTGGGAGTACATCGAGTCGCTCGACATGCCGGGCAACGCCGAGCGCTGGGCGTCGCTCGCGGCCGAGAAGCTGACGGCGCAAGAGCGTCGAGGCCGGCCAGTACGATCTGATTCTCGATCCGACGAATCTCTGGCTCACGATTCACGAGTCGATCGGCCATCCGACCGAGCTCGATCGCGCGATCGGCGAGGAAGCCAACTACGCCGGCACGAGCTTCGTCGCGCCGCCCGAGAAGATGATCGGCCAGCTGCGCTTCGGTCCGGCGTTCATGAACATCCAGGCCGATCGCACGCAGGAAGGCTCGCTCGCCCGCGTCGCGTGGGACGACGAAGGCGTGCCGGCCGACCAGTGGCTGATCGTCGAGAAGGGCCTCTTCAAGGACTACCAGACGACGCGCGAGCAGGTGGCGCGGATTCAGAAGCTCACCGGCGTCAGCCGATCGCACGGCTGCTCGTTCGCCGAGTCGTGGAACGCGGTGCAGTTCCAGCGCATGCCGAACATCTCGCTGCTGCCCGGCGAACGCGACCTCAGCCTCGACGACATCGTCGCCGCCACCGAGCGCGGCATCGTCATCAAGAACCGCGGCTCGTGGTCGATCGATCACCAGCGCTACAACTTCCAGTTCTCCGGCCAGGCGTTCTACGAAGTGCGCGGCGGCAAGATCGTCGGCATGCTGCGCGACGTCGCGTATCAGAGCAACACGCCGGTGTTCTGGAACTCGATGGACATGATCGGCGGCAAGTCGTCGTACTGGATGGGCGGATCGTTCAACGACGGCAAGGGCGAGCCGTCGCAGTCGAGCTCGGTCAGCCACGGCTGCGTGCCGGCGCGCTTCAGGAACGTCACCATCCTCAACACGAGGCGCACCGCATGATGCGCGCAGGCTGCATCGTCGGCCGACGCGGATCGGCGCTCGCTGTCTCGCGAGACAGGCCAAGGCGCTCGCCGATCGCGTGCTGTCGTTCGCGACCGCCGATCAGACGCGCGTGAACATCACGAGCGAGTGGAGCGGCAACACGCGGTTCGCGGACGCCAGCATCACGACGTCCGGCGGCATCACCGACACCTCGGTGACCGTCACCGTCACGATCGGCAAGCGCCGCGCGTCGGCATCGACCAACGTGCTCGACGACGCGTCGCTCAAGCGGACGGTCGAGCTGGCGGCGACGCTGGCGCGGCTGTCGCCGGAAGATCCGGAGCTGATGCCGGAGCTCGGCCCGCAGACCTACGCCGACCGTGAACGCGTTCGTGCGAGCGCACGGCCAATCTCGATCCGGAGGTGCGCAGCGGCGCCGTGAGCCGCGCCATCGAGGCCGCGGCGGCGGCGGGCAAGCCGGCCGGCCAGATCTTCACGGCCGGATTTCTCGAGGCCAACGCGCGCGCGGTGGCCGTGGCGACGAGCAGCGGTCTGTTCGCCTATCACCGCACGACCGACGCCGATTTCTCGGTGACGGCGCGCACGCCGGACGGCACCGGCAGCGGCTGGGCGACCGCGCGGCGCGCGCGACTGGGGCGCGGTCGACCCGGCCGCGATCGGCCGCATCGCCGCGCAGAAGGCCGTGGCCAGCCGCAATCCGCAGGCGATCGAGCCGGGGCTGTACACCGCGGTGCTCGAGCCGCCGGCGGTCACCGATCTCGTGCCGCTCCTCGGCGGCGCGCTCAACGCGCGCACGGCCGACGAAGGCCGCAGCCCGTTCTCCAAGCCTGGCGGCGGCACGCGCATCGGCGAGAAGGTGATGGACGAGCGCGTGACGCTCTATTCCGATCCGGCCGATCCGGCGCTGCTCGGTCAGCCGTTCGACGCCGAGGGCCTGCCGCTCGTCGCGCACGGTCTGGATCGAGAAGGGCATCCTGCGGAACCTGTCCTACTCGCGGTTCTGGGCGCAGAAGCAGGGCAAGCAGCCGACGGGCCCGGCGCTCGCCGGCGGCCTGGCGCTGGCCGGCGGCACGAAGACCACCGAGGAGCTGATCGCCGGCTGCGAGCGCGGCATCCTCGTCACGCACTTCTTCTACATCCGCTCGCTCGATCCGCGCACGGTGCTGCAGACCGGCCTCACGCGCGACGGCACGTTCCTCATCGAGAACGGCAAGATCACGCGGGCGCTGAAGAACTTCCGCTGGAACGAGAGCCCGCTGCTGATGCTGAACCGGCTCGAGGACATCGGGCGGCCCGATGCGCGACCGCGGCGGGCCGGATGATGCCGGCGCTGCGCGTGCGCGACTTCAACTTCTCGTCCTCGTCGGACGCGGTGTAGCCCGGCGCCTGTCAGCCGGGCAGAACGTCAGGCGGTCGGTCCCTGGAGTTATGATCGATCTTCTGTGGCGGACGAAACAGTTGGCAGCGCGCCCAGGCGCAAGCTGAAGGCCCTCTACGGCTGGCTGACGGGTTCCGGCTCGGACTCCTCGCCAGTGGCGCCGAGCTCCCCTTCCCGCGACGGGCTTCCGTCCAGAGTCGGTCACTACGCCATCACGCGCAAGCTGGGCGAAGGCGGGATGGGCGTCGTGTACGCGGCCCGCGACGAGCGCCTGGAACGTACCGTCGCGCTCAAGACGATGTCGCTCTCTGGCGACGAGACGTCGCGCAAGCGGTTCTGGCGTGAGGCGCGCGCGGCCGCGAGCGTCAACCATCCGAACATCTGCCAGATCTACGAGATCGGCGAAGACGGCGGCGCGCTGTTCATCGCGATGGAGCTGCTCGACGGCGAGACGCTGGCCGAGCGGCTGCGCAGGGGACCGCTGAGCGTCTCCGCGACCGTCCCGATTGGCCTCGGGATGTTGGCCGCCCTGGCTGCGCTCCACGCGAGGGGGATCGTCCACCGCGACCTCAAGCCGTCGAACGTCTTCCTCACGAACCACGGCGTCAAGCTGCTGGACTTCGGCCTGGCGCGGCCGGAGCTCGAGCCCCAACTCGGCGCGCCCACCCAGCTGACGCAGCCGGGCATCGTCGTGGGGACGCCCCGCTACATGGCGCCTGAACAGGTGACCGGCGAGCCGATCGATGCTCGCGCCGATCTGTTCGCGGCCGGCGCCCTGCTCTTCGAGATGCTCTCGGGCCGCCCGGCGTTCACCGGCCGGACCGTCATCGAGATCCTGCACGCCACGGTCAGCGAGCAGCCGCCGGCGCTCAGCGGATCCCCGGCGGTCGCGGCCGTCGACCGGGTGATCCGCCGCGCGCTGGCCAAGCGGCCCGACGGACACGACCCGAGTCAGCCGACGCGATGGCCGAGGAGCTGCGGGCGGTGCGTGGTCTGGACGGCGACCACACACCGGTCCTTGCTCAAGCGCTGACGCGGCTCGTGGTGCTGCCGTTCCGCGTCCTGCGCCCCGATCCGGACTCGGACTTCCTGGCCTTCAGCCTGCCGGATGCGATCGCGACCTCGCTTGAAGAACATCGGCCCGCTCGTCGTGCGGTCGAGCGCCACCGCTGCGCGGTTCGCCGGCGAGACGCCGGATCTCAAGGCGCTGGCGGTCGAGGCCGACGTCGATCGCGTCGTGATGGGCACGCTGCTGCGGTCAGGCGATCAGCTGCGCGCCTCGGCGCAACTGGTCGAGGCGCCCGGCGGCACGCTGCTGACGTCGCACACGGTTCAGTCGTCGCTTGGCGATCTCTTCAGCCTGCAGGACGACATCGCGCGCCGCGTCGTCGAGGCGCTCGCGCTGCCGCTCGGCGGGTCCGCGACATCGCCCGCGCCCGATCCACCCCACAACGCCCGCGCGTACGAGCTCTACCTGCGGGCAAACGAGCTGGCGCGGACCTACGATGGCCTCGCCCGTGCCCGCGAGCTCTATCAGGAGTGCCTCGATCTCGATCCCGGGTTTGCACCGGCCTGGGCGCACATCGGTCGGTGCCATCGCGTCATCGGCAAGTACATCGACACAGACGGACGACAACGAAGCCCGCGCCGAGGCCGCGTTCCGCAAGGCGCTCGAGCTCGATCCGCGCCTGTCGGTGGCCCACAAGTACTACGCGGCCCTCGAAGCCGATCTCGGGCAGTCGCAGCAGGCGATCGTCCGTCTGCTTGGCTCGAGGCCAAACGCCACGGCAACGACCCGGAGCTCTTCGCCGGGTTCGTGCATGCGTGCCGGTACTGCGGACTGTTCGAGCAGTCGCTGGCCGCTCACGCCGAAGCCCGCCGGCTCGATCCGCACATCGCGACGGGTTTCGAGCAGACGTTGCTGCTGGCAGGCGACGTCGACCGGATGACGGGGCTCGACGCGCCGATGGTCGTGGCCGGCGCCGACGATGGCATTCCGCGTCATCGCGCTGGGCCTGGCCGGGCGGAGGGACGAGGCGCAACGTGCGCTGGCGAGGATGCGCCGGGAATCACACCTTCCCGTTTTCCATGCGTGGACCGGCTATCTACAAGCCTGGCTCGACCGGCGCGTGGATGTCCTCGTCGGCGGCATGTCGTCGCTCGGCCCGTTGAAGGTTCAGGAGGACCCCGAGGCCATTTTCCAGGAGGGATGGCTGCTCTGCGAGGCTGGCGAGCACAAGGAGGGGCTTCCCCGCCTCGAGCGCGCGGTCTCCAAAGGGTACTTTGTCGCACCGACCCTGGCGAACAGCCCGCACTTCGATGCGCTGCGGGCGGATCCCGATTTCCAGGCGCTCCTGGCGCAGGCTGAGGCAGGCCGCCGCGAGGCGCTCAAGGTCTTCCGCGAGGCCGGGGGCGAGCAGTTGCTGGGCGCCTAAGCGGCTTTCACTTCGGTGTAGCCGCGGTCCTTTGTCCCTGGGTCTTACGACAGCGGCTTTTCACGAACTACACGAATGTGAAAAGCGCACTTAACCTCCGTGCTCAGTTCCCCTGCGAGATCTTCCCGCCCGGCGCGGAAACCATCAGCTTCACGAGCTCCTCGGTCACGCGCGGCTCCAGACCTTCGGTGTGGCCCTTGTCCATCCGCATGACATCGGCCACGACACGGCCGGAGCAGTTCGGGTAGACGAACACTTCAGCGCGGCCCGGCCGGGGCAGCAGGCCCCACTGCTTGGTGCCGGGGTTCTGGCGCCCGCCGTCGTGGACGTACCCGGGCTTGGTGTCCACGATGTCCTCGCGACGCACCCGCGCGCCGCAGTGGTACTTCTGCGCCAGCGTGGACGTCGCGGGCAGCGACGCAATCTCGTGCTCGCCGATCTCGAAGATGTGCGAGAAGTCGCATGTCGGCTCGGCCGGCTGCGCGGCACCGCCGCGGGCGCCGCAGCAGGAGCCCCTGCCGGCGCCGCTGCAGGCGGCTGTCCGGCCTGCGCGGGCCGGCCGGCGCCGGGTGACCGCGGCGCAGCCCCGCCCAGGCGTCCGCCCGACAAGCTCAGGAAGCCGTCCACCCTGCCCTTGAAGAAATCGCTGCAGACGATCCGGCGGGACGTCGAGCCGCCCTGCGAGTGCCCGGCGAGCCAGAAGGCCCGCACATTGCCGCGGCCGATCGCGTCGACGATGGACGTCACGATGTTGTGCAGGTACTCATCGTCTTTCTCGGACCAGCTCCGTGTCGGGGAGTACGGCGATGCCACGACCAGGCGCTGCTGTTCCTTGTAGTCGAACGCCGGGAAGTACCGGCGCTGCCACGTGCCGCTCGAGCCCCCGCCATGGAGGTTGAGGATGAAGGTGAGCTTCTCGCCGGCCTTCAGGTCGCAGGGATAATCGAGAAGATACGTGCGGCCGGTCTTGGGTTCGGTAACCGGCGTGGTCGCCTCCGCCGTGCACGGTGCACCCATGAGGCGCGCTGGCTGCTGCGCCGCGGCGTCACTCGAGTAAAGGATCAGAGCAGATGTCACCAGGCCAAGCACGTTGAATGAAGACGTGAGTGTCATGCAGCAGCTCCGTTTCTCGCGGAATTCGGTCGGCACCGCGGACTCTACCCGTGCCATTGGCCGAAATCAAGCCGCCAGCTACGCCTTGATGAAGGCCAGCAGATCCGCGTTGACCTGATCTTTGTTGACGGTACACAAGCCGTGCGAGAGCCCCGGGTACACCTTCAGGGTCGAGCCCTTGACCAGCTTCGACGACAGCATCGCGGACGCCCCGATCGGCACAATCTGATCGTCGTCGCCGTGCATGATGAGCGTCGGCACGTCGAACTTCTTCAGGTCTTCCGTGAAGTCGGTCTCGGAGAACGCCTTGATGCAGTCGAGGACGCTCTTGTGCCCGGCCTGCATCCCCTGCAGCCAGAACGAATCCCGCACGCCCTGCGAGACCTTCGGCGCCGGGCCGGTTGGCGCCGTAGAACGGCGTCGTGAGATCTTTGAAGAACTGCGAGCGGTCGGCCAGGACACCGGCGCGGATCCCATCGAACACTTCCATCGGCAGGCCGCCGGGATTGGCGGCGGTCTTCAACATCAGCGGCGTGACCGCGCCGATGAGCACCGCCTTGGCGACCCGTTTCGATCCGTGCCGGCCGATGTATCGAGCGACCTCGCCGCCGCCGGTCGAGTGGCCGATGTGAACGGCGTTTCGCAGATCGAGCGCCTCTGTCAGGGCCGCCAGATCGTCGGCGTAGGTGTCCATCTCGTTGCCGTTCCAGGGCTGGCTCGATCGCCCGTGACCGCGGCGATCGTGGGCCACGCATCGGTACCCATGCGAGGCCAGAAACACCATCTGGTCCTCCCACGCGTCGGCCGTGAGCGGCCAGCCATGGCTGAAGACGATCGGCTGCCCTGTGCCCCAATCCTTGTAATAGAGCGCCGTGCCGTCCGGAGTGGTAATGGTGCTCATCTCGCCTCCTGGTCCTGCATTAGGCTAACAGCTACGTGCGCTTCACCGCTGCAGTCCTCGCCGCTGTTCTGGCTTATGTCTGGCTCGTCGAGGGGAAGGCCCCACGCAGCTTTGTCTCCGTGCCCGGCGCCATCGTGATCGCGCTGACCGTCTGGCACAACTGGCGCCATGGCGAATGGGGCTTCTCGTGGCGCGCCTTGGTGCCCGGCCTTCGACTCTCTTTGGCGATCACCGTTCCTCTGGCGGCGCTGATTCTGGCCGGGGGATTCGCGATTGGCACGCTGCACGATCGCCGCGACTTCCTGGGCCACCTGGCGGCGCTGTTCGCCTGGGGCATGGCACAACAGTGGGTCTTGCAGACCGTCGTGCTTCGCGAGTCGCAGCGCGCCACGTCCCGCAAGATCGGCATCGTCGTCGCCGCGCTGCTGTTCGGCGCGATTCACCTGCCCAACCCGTTCCTGGCCGCAGTGACCGCCGGCGCCGCGTTGATCTGGGGCTGGCTCTACGATCGACACCCGAATATCGTCGCGCCGGCCCTCTCGCACGCGCTCGGGACGCTGGCGATTCTCTACGCCTTCGACGAGTCCATCACGGGAGGCCTGAGAATCGGCGCCTCATACCTGCGGCTGGATCGCTGACCCTCGGGCCTCTCCTCACAAGACCCAGGGCCGCGATCACATCGGCCGAGAACTGCGTGATGTTGAAGCCCGGCCCGCGATCGATGCCGCGGCGCACGACGATGACGCCCTTCGAGGGGACGATCATCGCGTACTGACCGGCGGCGCCGTTCGGGCTGTAAGCGTCCGGAGGAAGACCGTTGCGTCCGCCGTAGACCCAGAACTGCGCACCGTACGCAGGATTGGCCGGCGACCGGGTAGCGACGTACTTCGCCCAGCCTTCCGGCAGGATGCGCTCGCCCTTCCAGATCCCGTCGTTGATGTACAGCAGGCCGAAGCGTCCGAAGTCGCGGGCCGTGCTCCAGCACTGTCCCGACATCATGAAGTCGCCGTTCCAGTCGGTCTCCGGATACGTGCGCGTCATCCCGGTCTTCCAGAGGATCTCCTCGAACGGAAACGCCCAGAAGCGCGCGTCATCCTTGACCGCCTGGCGCACGGCGCGCACCGAGAGGATCGTATCGGAGCCGGCGTACACGAACCGCGCCCCGGGCACGGAGTCCATGGTGTTGACCGCCGACAGCTCCGCCGCGGCCGCGCCCCCTGTGTAGAGCTCGGGCTGCGGATCGCCCGCGGCTTCGGTGTAGAGACCGCTCGCCATGTGCAGGAGGTCGTTGATCGTGATCTGGCCGCGGGGATCGCCAGGCCGCCGCCATTCGGCGAGGGGCGCTTTCTTGTGAATGTCCACGAGGCCCTTCTTCACCCCGACGCCGACGACGGTGGCCGCGAGGCTCTTGCACATCGAGTTGGTCCTGGCGGGCATGTGCATGTTGAACCCGCTCTCGTAGCGCTCCGCCACGATCTTGCCGTCCTTGATGACGACAACACCCCAGGTGCTCCCGCGGTATGTCTGGCCATCGAACCCCTTGGCCACGACTGCGTCAACGCGCGCCTTCTGCGCCGCGGGCAACTCGGCCGTCGCCTCCTGGTCGCCCATCGGCCACGCGCGGTCGTCGAAGTTCGGATGCTTGATCGACGCCGGCAGGCGCGGCAGGTGCTTCGCCATCTCCATCGTCGCGCCGATCGGCAGCTGCGCGCAGCCAAGCGAGGGACGCCAGGCAGCGATGCGCGGCGGCATGTCGGACACGTAGGTGACCGCGACGGTCTTGCTCTCTCGATCGATGTCGGTCTTGAAAGCCGCAGCGGCCTGCGCGCCGCGGTCCGTCGCGGCGATCTGCTCGAGGCTCATGCCGGCCGAAAAGAGGCCCGTGCAGTAGTGAAGGGCCCTCGAAGCGGCCGCAAGCGCGCCTGCGTGCCGCGCAGTGTTCATCGGTGGCGGGGCCTCCTGGGCCGATGCCGCCGGCCGAGCCGGTGCGGGCTCCTGGCCGTGGACCAACCCAATCGCGAACGTCACCGCCACCAGCCCGGCCATCGTGAATCTCATAGGACCTCCCGCCCGCGCATTATCACTGATACGAGGGTCGGGTGGGTCGGGAAGGTCGGGTGGGTCAGGTAGGTCTGGTGGGTCGGGCGGGTCGGGAAGGTCGGGAGCGCCTGCGGCCATCCCGAGCCGAGGACATGGAATCCGAGGCGAGGGATCGGCGTCAGTTCGCGGTGGGGGTGGGGCCCCACCGCAAGTGAGTAATGCTGGGTCAGGTAGGTCGGGAAGGTCTGGTGGGTGGGCCTCGAGCGAGAACGGCTCGCTCGAGGCCCTCCACGGCTGCGCACCAAGCTGCCAAGGACCAAGGCCCGCCCAAGGACGAAGGCCCAGGGACCAAGGACCGGCGGCTACATCGAGGTGAAGCCGCCTAGTTGGCTGGCCGAACTTCGACCTCGGTCGAGACGCGGCGAACGCCGTTAACCGCATCGGCGACCTGCACCGATTCAAGGTGCGCGGCGATCGACTCGGTCTTGCCCGACAGAAGCACGACGCCCTTGTTTACGGACGCGACCTTGATGCCGCTGTCCTTGACGCGAGCGTTGGCGTTGAATGCTTCCTCGACCCCTGCCTTGATCAGATCGTCCGATCGCTCGACGACCTTACGCTGCGACTCGGGGACGACCTGAAGCAGGTTCTTGACCTCCTTGGCGCCGTCGATCCCTCCGGCAATGCGGGCGGCTTCGGCCTTCTCGGCCTCGGTCGCGACCTTGCCGTGCAGCGTGACGATACCGTTGACCGTATCCACGTTCAGATCGGAGGTGCTGACCTTGTCGCTCGTCATGAGCGACACTTTGGTCTTCATCGTGATCCACGCATCGGGTGTGTCGGCAGCGCTCGCGACGCCGGCGCCAAGAATCAGCGCCAGGCCCGCCGCCGCCAGGATTCCCGCGAAGTACTTGTTTCTCATTCTGTTGTGCTCCTCTGAAGTTACTAACCTGCCCGTTGACTATTTCTTGATGGCCTCGCCGATGTCTTCGATCGTTTCTCCGACCTTTCGTCGGGCGCGGCCGATCGTGTCCTGCGTCGTGCCGGCAACCTCGTCGGCAACGCCTTCGTCGTGGAGTTCGGGATCGTTGGTGAGATCCCCCGCCGCCTGCTTGACCTTGCCCTTTACTGCCGTGGCTTTCCCTTCGAGCTCATCGCGGTTCATATGTCCTCCGGACGTGAATTCAAGAGCTGGCCGGTCGCTACTCGACAAAGGACTTCAAGAAGGGTGCCGCGGAAGTCGCGCCGGCTGACGGGCTCGAACGACGAAATGTGGCAATCGCCGGGATGGTTCTGGCAGATCTCTACCGCGAATGTCCCATCGCCGCCCGCAGAGCTAGGGGAACGGCCGCGCTGGGCAGGCCCGCTCCGTTTACGGATCGCGTGCTAGTCTCGGCCGGGAATCACACCGCACGTGAACGCCGCCCCGACGATGCCCGAATGGCTGGAACCCATGGCCGCAACGCTGACGCAGGATCGGTTCAGCGGGCCCGAGTGGGTGTTCGAGCGCAAGTTCGACGGCATTCGCCTGCTCGCCTACAAGCGCGGCGACAGCGTGCAGCTCTTCTCCCGCAATCGTTTGCCGCAGCATCTGCCGGCCGTGATCGCTGCGGTTGCCCGCCTGCCGGTTGAAGACACGATCCTCGACGGCGAGGTGACGTGGGACGGCCAGGTCTATCACGTCTTCGACATCCTCTGGCTCAACGGACAGGCGGTCACAACGCGTCCGCTGGAAGAGCGGCGCGCGCTTCTATCAAGCTTGTCGATTCGACCGCCGATGCAGCGCGTCGAGCTCGTCGAGGACGCGCAGCCGTGGGAGCGGGCGAGACGCGAAGGCTGGGAAGGGGTCATCGCCAAGCGGCGTGGCTCGCCGTACGAGCATCGCCGCTCGAAACACTGGCTCAAGATGAAATGCGAGGCTTCGCAGGAGCTGGTGGTCGGCGGCTTTACCGATCCGCAAGGAGCGCGCGTCGGGCTGGGCGCCCTGCTCGTAGGGCACTACGAAGACGCCGACTTCGTGTTCGCGGGCAAGATCGGCACGGGATTCGACACCGCGCTTCTCCTCAGCTTGCGGCAGCGGCTCGATGCGCTCGAAGTCGCGTCATCGCCTTTTACAAAGGCGACTGGCCTGCCGAAACTTCGCGTGCACTGGGTGCGTCCCGAGATCGTCGTCCAGGTGGCGTTTCTGGAGTGGACGGCCCACGGCAAGCTGCGCCATCCGCGGCTCCTTGGAGTCAGGACCGACAAGGCGGCCCGCGATGTCGTCAAAGAGGCACCGTGATTACGCATCCGGAGAAGGTGCTCTTCCCAGACGATGGGATTACGAAGGGCGAGCTTGCGGAGTACTACGACGCTATGAGCGGCCTCGTCCTGCGGCATCTGCGGGGGCGGCCCGTCACCATGGAGCGCTACCCCGTTGGCATCGGGAAGAAGGGGTTCTGGCAGAAGGACGTCTCGAAGGGTTTTCCGGAGTGGCTGGAGCGCGTCGAGGTGCCGAAGAAGGGCGGCGTGGTCCGCCACCCGGTGGTGACCGACAAACGGTCGCTGCTCTGGATGACGAACCAGAACACCATCACCCAGCACGTCTGGACGTCGCGTGTGCCGGATCTGAGCCGTCCGGACATCTGCGTTTTCGACCTCGATCCGTCCCACGAGGACGCCGCCGAAGTGCGCGCGGCCGCGCTCGAACTCCGGCGGCTGCTCGAAGAGCTGGGGCTGCCGTCCTGGATCAAAACATCCGGTTCAAAGGGCTTTCATATCATCGTCGGCCTCGACGGCGGGGCGACGATGGGCGAAGCCGCGAGGTTCGCCGGCGGCGTCGGCGACGCTGCTGGTCAAGCGCGTGCCCGAGCGGTTCACGCAGGAGTTCAGCAAGGCCGATCGGCAGGGCCGGATCTACGTGGACACCGGCAGAAACGGATACAGCGCCACGTTCGCGGCCGCGTACACCGTGCGCGCGAAGCCAGGTGCGCCGGTGTCAGCGCCGTGCACCTGGGAGGAAGTTGAGCGGGGTGAGGTCGACCCGCAGACCTTCACGCTGAGGAACATGCCAGCCCGCGTGGCCGCGGTCGGCGATCCCTGGGCCGACCTGTCTCGGCGGGGCCGGTCGCTGAGGCGACCTTTCGTGGAGCTGCAGCGGCGCCTTGACGCGATCGGATGGTCCTAGAGCGGTTGCTGTCGACGGCTGCTCGACAGTTGAGTCAGCCGACTTCTTCAAGTTCGTTGATGAGATCGTAGATCCGGTCGGCCGACGCCCTCAGCTCGCGGACGACTTCCCGGTTGTCGGGGTTCTGCTGGCTCTCGAGAGCCTGCCGCGCGCTGTCGATAAAACGCAGGCACTCGGCGATCTGCTCGCGCCCGGTCTGGGTCATCCGGAACACCCGGTTCGGATCAGGGGCTTCGAGCGCATCGAACGACCGCAGCCCGCGGTCACGGTCTCTGTGTCGCTTCGTCCCGGAGTGAGCCATACCGTCAATTAGAGCCCAAGGACCAAGGCCAGCCAAGGACCAAAGAGCTGGCATATGCATTGCGACAGGACCAGCAACGGGACTTCCACGCCAGCTCAAGGAGAGCCAAATGCCTGCACATGTCGTCGAGAAGGAAGAACAGAAAACGCTGACGCGCGAAGCGCTTGCGGAGCGCCTCAACGAGGACCTCGCGAGGGAGTACCAGGCCATCATCGCTTACGTCGTCTACTCACAGGTGATGAAGGGCGCGGAATACATGACCATTGCGGAGGAGCTCGAGAAGCACGCCACCGAAGAGCTCAAGCACGCGATTACCATTGCGAAGCAGATCGACTACCTCGGCGCGATGCCCACGGCGAAAGCGCTGCCGGTGAAGCTGTCGGACAGCGCCGTGGAGATGCTCCGGGCGGACCTCGACAACGAGAACGCGACGGTGAAGGCCTACCGCCAGCGGGTCAAGGAGTGCGAGGCGCTCGGGGAGTACGCCATCGCCGAGGAGATCCGGGAGATCCTGAAGCAGGAGCAGGAGCACCAGATCGATCTGGCGACGGCCCTGGGAGAGGAAGTTCCCGACGTCTCAAAGATGAAGATCTAGAGTTTCGACTTCGGTGTGGCCGGTTGTCCTTGGTCCTTCGGTCTTGGGCCTTAGGCTGGCCCTGGCCCTTGGTGCGTGGTCGTGGCGCGGTTCAGACGAGATTTCGCACCAAGGACCAGGAACTACGGACGCACGAAGGACCAAGGACCAAGCGCCTAAGGACGACCCCGCTTTTCACGCCCTGACGCGACTGTGAAAAGCGCTCATTACTGCAGGCCGCCGCGAACGGACGTGATGCGCTGCGTGTTGAAGCCCAGCCAGTGCATCCGTCCGACGTAGCGCGCGTGCTCGACCTTGATGCACCGGTCCATCACGACCGAGAGGCCGCCTTCCTCGGCGATGCGGCCGCCTTCCTCGTTGATCACCGAGAACTGGCACCAGAGGTTTCCGGCGCCGATCGCCACGGCTTCGCGGGCGATGCCCGGCAGCGCGTCCGGGGCGCGGAAGACGTTCACGATGTCCACGGGCACGGGCACGTCAGCCAGCGTGTTGAAGCTCTTCTCTCCCAGGATTTCCGTTTCGCGAGGGTTGACCGGAATCACCCGGTAGCCGTGTCGCCGCAGGTAGAACCCCACGAAGTAGCTCGCGCGCAGGTGGTTCTTCGACAGGCCCACGACGGCGACCGTCTTCGAGCGGTGCAGCACCTGCTGAACCATGAGCGGATCCTGATAGCGGCTCAGTCGAAGGCGGCGTCATCGGGACACCGCCGCGGTGGACGCCGCTTCCTTCACCCGCTCGAAGCCTTGATCCAGATCCCAGATGAGGTCCTCGACATCCTCGGTGCCAACCGACAGGCGGATGGTCCCGGCCGAACGCCCGTCGCCCGCAGCTCCTCTTCGGAAAGCTGGCGGTGGGTCGTGCTCGCCGGGTGGATGATCAGGCTCTTGGAGTCTCCCACATTCGGCAAGGTGGGACCACAAGGTCACGCCGCGGATGAAGTCCTGCCCCGCCGCGCGCCCGCCCTTGCAGTCGAACGAAAACACCGCGCCCGCGCCCCTGGCAGGTACTTCTCCACGAGCGGCCGGTACCTGCTCGCGGCGAGCCCCGGGTAGGTCACGCTCGAGACGAGCTCGTGAGCCGCGAGATACCGAGCGACGGCAGCCGCGTTCTCGACGTGCCTGGCCATCCGCAGCGACAGCGTTTCGAGACCTTGAAGGAACAGGAACGCATTGAAGGGGCTCATGCACGCGCCGAGGTCGCGCAGCGTCTCCGCCCGAAGCTTCATCAGTACCCGTAGGTCCCGAACGTTTCGTGAAACTGCAGGCCGTGATACGCGGGCGACGGATCGGCCACCACCGGATACCGGCCGTTCGACCAGTTGAACTCCCCCGAGTCCACGACCACGCCGCCGATGCTCGTCCCGTGGCCGCCG
>CAVRVW010000007.1:0-414092 GCA_963724695.1 uncultured Acidobacteriota bacterium
CGTTTGGCCGGCGGCCCCGAAACACAAGAGGGCTGGACCCTCCCTGCTGGCGCGGCTGGAGGGTTTCGATCGTGGAGACGAGGGAGTGGTCGTCGAGAGCCTCGCCTGGAACAGCGGCGAGCTGGCGGTACCGCTGCAGCAGCTGTCGCTGGTGATCAACCAGCGACAGGAGGATCTGCGTTCGCGCCTGGAAGCGCGAGCCGACATCCACGTGTTCCGCCTCGACAGCGATCTGTATTACGCGCCTGAGGAGGATTGCCGGCGCGCCAAGACCGCGATTGTCGATCGGGTGCGCGCCTGGCATGCCTCTCACCCGCTCCTGCCGGGCATGGACGTCGAGGACGCACGTGCGGGCTGTCCTCCGCACACGTCGCCGAAGATCGTGCGGCTGCTCGTGCAGGAGCTCGAAGCCGAGGGAGCGCTCAATCGCGAGGGTCCGCTGCTGCGGCTGCCCGGCCATCGCGTCCAGGTGCCGACCGGCGATCAGGCCCTCGTGGACCGCATCCGCGCGTTGCTCGACAAGACGCCGATGGCACCGCCCGATCTCAAGCAGATCGCGGAGGAGCTCGGCGTTCAGCGCCCAAAACTCATCGGCCTCATGCGCGCGCTCGAGGCGGGTCGCTCCGTCGTCGCCGTTGCGCCCGACCTCTATTTCGCGGCCGCAGTCGTCGATCGTCTGCGCACGGGTCTCGTCGAGGCGCTGTCCGGTGGGAGGACCATGACCGCGGCGGCGTTCCGCGATCAGTACCAGACGTCCCGCAAGTACGCCATCCCGCTGCTCGAGTTCTTCGACCGCGAGGGACTGACGGTCAGGACGGGAGAGGTGCGAAAGCTGAAGCGACCACGCCTCACGGAGACCGCATGAAGGCTCGCACGCCCGCACCCCGCGTGGCCCGAGGAGGACGCAAGGCGCTGATCAAGTCGCTGGGGCTCACACAGCAGGTGGCCGCCGCTGGTTGAGCGGCCAAGCTCGGCCCTGCCGATCTGGCGCACGTGCTGCGCCAGCTGCCCCCGATCGTGCACCCCGCGGTGATTGTCGGAACCGACACGTCCGACGATGCGGGAGTGTTTCGCCTCGGGCCTGACCTGGCGATCGTCAACACGGTGGATTTCTTCACGCCGATCGTGGACGACCCGTATGTGTTCGGCCAGATCGCGGCCGCAAACGCGTTGAGCGATGTCTACGCCATGGGCGGCGACCCGATCACGGCCCTCAACATCGTCGGGTTCCCGAAGGGACAGATGGACGTCGAGATCCTGGCGGACATCCTGAAGGGCGGGATCGAGCGGGCGACCGAGGCGGGCGCGGTCGTGATCGGCGGGCACACGATCATCGACCCCGAGCTGAAGTACGGCATGGCGGTCACCGGGGTCATTCACCCCGACCGCGTCCTGCGCAATGTGGGCGTGCGGGAGGGCGATGCGCTCGTCCTCACGAAGCCGCTCGGCACGGGCATCGTGACGACGGCGCTCAAGCAGCGGAAGGCGTCGCGGCGACACGTGCGTGAAGCGGTGCGGTCGATGGTGACGCTGAACAAGACCGCGTCCAGGATCGCGCGTACGTTCCGCGTGCACGCGTGTTCGGATGTCACGGGGTTCGGCTTGCTCGGCCACGCATCGGAGATGGCCATGGGCAGCGGCGTCACGCTGATGCTCGACTCGGGCAAGCTCCCGATTCTCCCTGGCGCCGTGACGACTGGCCGGCGCGTGGATTCCTGACGGGCGGGTGCAAGCGCAATCGCGCCTACCTGGAGGACAAGGTCGTCGTGGAGCCCGCGGTCAAGCCGGAGCTCACTGAGATCGCGTTCGACCCACAGACCTCAGGCGGCCTGCTCGTCGCGCTCGAGCCGCGGGCCGCCGCCCGGCTGGTGACGCAGGCTGCGGGCCAGCGGGCATCGCCGCCGCGGCGATCGTCGGGCCGGGCCACGAGACGACGCGACGCGTGGGTCTATCTGACCTGAGGACGCTCGCGTATCAGCGGCTTGAGCTTCAGCGTCCACGAGACCGGGACCGACACGGGGTTGTAGCAGATCTTGTCGTCGCACGCCTGGTAGTCCACCGTCCCGGTCAGCGAGAGCGATTCGCGGCCGAGCAGTGCCTTCTGCGCCTCGGCGTCGCTTCGAGCAGCACGTCCTGCACGAGCCGGAACGGCTTCTGGTACACCGGCACGCGTTCGTTGAGCGGCTCGAAGAAGTAGATCTCCGAGGGCGGATAGACGGTCGGCCGCGGCTGCACGAACGGCTGCGGCGCGAGCGCGATCGACACGACGCGGTAGCTGGATGCGCCCGGCGCGTAGACGTGCATGCCGGGGCGCGGCGTCACGTCGACGACGAGCGAGAAGTGATTGCCCGGCGCGATCTCCTCGTCGCTCGCGAACGTGGTCATCTCGAGCTGCGCGGAGGAGATCTTCGTCGCGGCGACCGGCGCCGAGCCGGTGCCGAGCCTCACCATCATGCTCGACACCGTGCTGCGGTCGGTGTACGCCGCCTCGAAGAAGCGCGAGGTGACACGGCCCTGCGCGATCGAGAATGAACGTGCCGGGATGCGGAATCCCGCCCTGCGCGCCCTGGGCGGAGGCGTTCAGGATGCCGTAGGCCTTGATGGTCGCGGACCCGCGTCCGACAGCAGCGGGAACGTGATGCCGCGCTGCTTGCTGAACGCCGCGAGCATTTCAGGTGAGTCGTAGCTGATGGCCGCCAGCCCGAGGCCCTTGTCCTGCAGCTCCTTCAGCCGGCCTTGCAGCTCGACGAGCTGCGTCTTGCAGTACGGTCACCAGTCTGCTGAACGGTAGAACACGAGCATGGCGCCGCGGGGACCCATGATCGATTCGCGCGTCCAGATCCGGCCCGTCTGGTCTGGGAGGCGGAAGTCGGGAATGGGCTCGCCAACCTGCGGACCGAGCGCCGCGATGTCCACGGGGGCAGGGGCAGCCGGCTGGGCCGCCGGAAACTGCCAGAGCAGGCCAGTCAGCAGAACGGCCGGGATCAGGACCGAACGGTGCATTGGGCCGAGCGTAGCACAGGCTGGGTACGGGGCTCGGTACATGCTACGGTAAGCGAGACGGTGAGTTGGGCGCCTGCGGCCACGCCGAGCTGAGGACATGTGGATCCGAAGCGAGGTGTCAGCGTCAGTTCGCGGCGGGGGTGGGGCCCCGCCGCAAAGTGGAAAAGGAGGGCTTCCATGAAGAGATGGGTTCGTGCCCACGCGCTGGCCCTGGCAGCGGTGGGATGTCTGGCGGGAACTGCAGGCGCACAGCAGCCTGCGGCCGCGCCGCCGGAGCTGAAGGTCGGGGATCTGGCACCCGACTTCACGCTGCAGGCCACCGATGGCCAGACCTACACCTTGTCGAAGCTGCGCGGCAGGACGGTGGTCCTCGCGTGGTTCCCCAAGGCGTTCACCGCTGGTTGAACGGCCGAATGCAGAGCCCTCCGTGAGAGTGGCCCAATGATTCGTGCGTTCGACGTTGCGTATTTCATGATCAGCGTCGACACGCTGGAAGACAACACGGCGTTCGCGAAGAAAGAGAGCGCGGACTTTCCGCTGTTGGCCGATCCGACCAAGGAGACCGCCAGGAAGTACGGCGTGCTCGCCGACTTCAGCCGCTTCAACCTCGGCGAGGTGGCGAACCGCTGGACGTTCTACATCGGGCCGGACGGCAAGATTCTGGAGATCGACAAGAAGGTGAACCCCGCCGTGGCGGGCGAAACCATTTCCGGCAAGCTCAAGGGGTTCAACACGCCGCCGGCGAAGCAGTAGAAACGCGCGGGAAATTGGGAATTAGGGATTAGGAATTGTGAATTCGTACGAATTCACAATTCACAATTCCTAATTCCTAATTTCCATGGCTTTCCTGACGGCCGCAAGGGCGTCTTCCTCGGTCGGAAAGCCCTCGGGGCCCTTCTGCGCGACCCGCTTCTCGCCAACCCAGACGGAGAACTCGCCGCGAGCGCCCTCCTGGAGCTCGGCGTCGACGCCGAGCGCGTCCTTGATCACCGCCGCCACACGGGCGGCGCGGGGTAAATAGTTTCAAACCCGGCAGTAGCGGATGCGAACGGGCAGCATTGCGGCCTCCCTCTTGGTCTGGCCCCAGTGTACGCCGCCTTCGCCCAAGCGTGGCCGGATGCTCTAAGATTGGGCCATGCGCACCTGGACCAAGACCACCTTGCTCACCGTCGCAGCGGCTTCCGCGGCTGCCCTCCTGATCAACTCCGCGTCCTCCGCACAACAAAAGGCGCCGGTCGTCAATGTCTTCAAGACCGCGAGCTGCGGCTGCTGCAGCAAGTGGGTGGACCACATGAAGGCGGCCGGATTCGAGATGCGGGTGCAGGATGTCGAGGACATCGCGGCCGTCAAGAAACGCCTCGGCGTGGCGGACGAGATCAGCTCCTGCCACACCTCCCAGGTGGACGGCTACGTGATCGAAGGCCACGTGCCGGCGTCCAGCGTGCAGCGGCTGCTCAAGGAGCGGCCGAAAGTCACCGGCCTGGCCGTCCCCGGCATGCCCATGGGATCACCGGGCATGGAGGTGCCGAGCGGCCAGAAGGACGCGTACTCGGTCGTCGCGTTCGGCGGCGGCCAGCCCCCGCGCGTCTACGAGCGGCACTGAGTCCGTCCGTCGGGGGTCTCGCCGCGCTAGAATGGCCCGTTCCAACCGATGAACGCTGACCTGCATCTTCCTGGAGAGATCTGATGATGGCGACGCGCGTATTCCGAGCGGTGCTCCTGACCGCTTTCGTGACGATGGTGGCAGCCGACGGATGGGCACAGCAGAAGCCGTTCGAGCCGAGCGTGGGCCAGGCGGGCAAGGACGTCGTGTGGGTGCCAACGCCGGAGGAGCTGGTCGAGAAGATGCTCGACATGGCCCAGGTCACTGCGCAGGACTACGTCATGGACCTCGGGTCAGGTGACGGCCGCAACATCATCGCCGCGGCCAAACGTGGCGCGACCTCTGTCGGCGTGGAGTACAACCCGGACATGGTCGAGCTGTCGCGCAAGAACGCGCGGGATGCTGGAGTGGCGGAGAAGGCCCAGTTCATTCAGGGCGACATGTACGAAGCGGACATCTCGAAGGCGTCCGTCATGGCGCTGTTCCTCTTGCCGCAGAACCTCGAGAAGCTCCACGACAAGTTCATGGCGCTCAAGCCCGGCACGCGGATCGTCCTCAACACGTTCGCGATCCCCGGCTGGGAGCCGGACGAGACCGAGCGCATCGGCGGCACGTGTTCGAGCTGGTGCACGTCGATGCTGAACATCGTGCCCGCGCAAGTGGCCGGCACATGGAAGGTGGCAGGCGGAGAGCTGACCATCACGCAGGACCACCAGAAGGTCTCGGGCACCATGACCACCGGCGGCAACGCTGTGCCGATCGAGGGCCGCTTGCGCGGAGAGGAATTGACGTTCAAGGCGGGCGACACGCAGTACACGGGCCGAGTCGCCGGGAATCGGATCTCGGGCGTGGCGATGGGCGTCAGCGCCGGGAACTGGACGGCGACGCGCTGAGCCCGTCCGCTCGCGAAACCGCTACCAGCCTTCGCGCTGACGAAGGGCCGTGATGTGCGCCACGTGATGGCGTGAATGCCATCCGTAGAGGTGCGCGTGGATGTGCGTCGTCAGCGGCCCCAGCTCCGGGTGGTTGAAGGTCCGCTCGAACTCCGGCTCCCCCATCGCCCGCCACAGCGTCGTCCACCGCGCGTGCACGCCGTCGAGAACGTTCAGCGAGAGCGCGATGGGCAGCCTGCTGTCCGACAGGTTGGCCCAGTGTTCCTGTTCGTACGGCTTGATGGTGGGGTTCGCTTCGGTGAGCGCCAGCTTGAGGCGGATGTAGCCGTTCATGTGGCTGTCCGCCACGTGGTGCACGAGCTGCCGCACACTCCAGCCGCCCGGCCGATACGGCGTGTCGAGCTGAGTATCGTCGAGGCCCGCCACAGCCTCCCGCATCCGCACCGGGAGCGACGCAATGTCTTCAATCGCCTGCCGCCTCGTCTCCAGCGTGGTCGCCATCCGCACCGAGAAGGGGCCGATCGGATAGCTCAGCTCTGATGCCATGGAGGCCCGATTGTAAGACAAAAGTTGCCGGCGAGGCGGACTAGCCGCGGCGACGCGGGGCGTAAAGCTCAGCATGAGCGGAGCTTAGCCGCGTGGACATCGTCTTGCAGTTCTCGATGACGACCTTGGCGACCTCCATCGATCAGTTCCGTTCCGAGAGCGAGTCCGCAGCTCCATCGGAACACAGTCGGCACACGGTGTCGCCCGAGTCCGTGGGTGCGAGCGTGACGACGTGGTTCGCGAGCGCGCGCCTGGACCTCTCCCGTCCAGCGCTGTTTGCCGTGACCATCGTCGGCGCGTTCGCGCTCGGCCTGATCGTCGTCACGATTGTGCTGGCGCTGCTGCCTGCCGCGCCGTAAGTCAGCGCCGGTCCTTGAAGAACAGTCTGCATCAGCTCGCGGCACTCGGCCTCCGCGATCCCTGCCACCACCTCGAAGCGGTGGTTGTGGCCGGGCAGTTCTCCGCCACGGACCGTTGACAGCACGGCCCCCGTCCTGGGCTCCGCCGCCCCGTAGACGAGCGTGTGGATGCGCGCGTGCACGAGCGCGCCGACGCACATGAGGCACGGCTCGATCGTGACGTAGAGCACGGCGCCCGTCAGGCGGTAGTTCCCGAGGCGCGCGCGCCGCATCGCGAATGGCGACAATCTCGGCGTGCGCCGTCGGGTCGCCAGCGCCTATGGGCTGGTTGAAGCCACGACCCACGACGACGCCGTCACGGGCGACGATGGCGCCGATGGGCACCTCGCCGGCGTCCCGCGCTTTTCGCGCCTCGACGAGCGCCTCGGCCATGAGCTCATCGTGGGTCATGCGAGAACAAGATCACGAAGAAGACACACCACGAAAACACGCCACGAAAACACGAAAGCACGAAAGGCGCTTCCGGCTGGGCGTCAGTCATTAGCCCTAAGCCCTGAGCCGTGAGCCAGCCCTGAGCCCCTGAAGCCCGGAGGCTGGAGCCCTGGAGCCATCTCTTTTCGTCATGCATTTGATACGATGTTTGTATTTTACTTCTGCTTTGTACTGGGCGATAAATCTGAATGGGTCCCGACCATAACACGCCGCCCTCCCCCCCGCCTGGCGAGACACCGCTCCGGCACGGTCCGCCCCCGGCCGAAGGCCTGTACGACCCCGTCCACGAGCACGACGCGTGCGGCGTCGGCTTCGTCGTGGACATCAAGGGCCGGAAGTCCCACGCGATTGTCGGACAGGCGCTGCAGGTCCTGAAGAACCTCGCGCACCGCGGCGCGTGCGGCTGCGAGGTCAACACGGGCGACGGCGCCGGCATCCTCCTGCAGATGCCCGACGCGTTCCTGCGCAGCGTGGCGCCGGCCCCCCTGCCGCCCGCCGGCGACTACGGCGCCGGCCTGGTGTTCCTGCCTCGCGAGGCCGAGCACCGCGCCACCATCGAGCGGATCTTCGCGCGGATTGTCGCCGAGGAAGGCCAGGTGCTCCTCGGCTGGCGCGACGTCCCGACCGACGACAGCCCGATCGGTCCGAGCGCGGTCGCGGTCGAGCCCGTGTTCCGCCAGATCTTCATCGCCTCCAGGGCGTCGAAGGGCTCGCGGGACGCCGGCTCGGCGACGCCCCGCGACGCGAACAGCGAGGCGCGGCGGCGATTCGAGCGGAAGCTGTACGTCATCCGCAAGCGCGTCGAGCACGCCATGGACGAGCTCGGCGACCAGATGCCCGCCGACGCGAAGAAGTTCTTCTACGTCGTCAGCCTGTCGTGCAACACGCTGATCTACAAGGGCATGCTCACGGCCGGGCAGATCGAGATCATGTTTCCGGATCTCAGGAACCCGCTCGTGGAGTCGGCGCTGGCGCTGGTGCATCAGCGGTTCAGCACCAACACGTTCCCGGCGTGGCCGCTGGCGCACCCGTACCGGGTCATCGCGCACAACGGCGAGATCAACACGCTGACGGGCAACATCAACTGGATGCGCGCCCGCGAGGGGCTGCTCCACTCGGACGTCCTCGGCGATCACGAGGACATGAAGCAGATCCTGCCGATCATCCGCGAGGGCGGGAGCGACACGGCCACGTTCGACAACGTGCTCGAGTTCCTCGTGCAGACGGGGCGGTCGCTGCCGCACGCGATCCTGATGATGATCCCGGAGCCGTGGGCCGGCCACGAGAGCATGTCGCCCGAGCTCAAGGCGTTCTACGAGTACCACTCGTCGCTCATGGAGCCCTGGGACGGCCCGGCGGCCATCGCGTTTTCGGACGGCACCGTCATCGGCGCGGTGCTCGACAGAAACGGCCTGCGGCCGTCGCGCTACTACGTCACCAAGGACGACCTGGTGATCATGGCGTCGGAGGTCGGCGTGCTCGACATCCCCGCCGAGGACATCGTCCTCAAGGAACGGCTCCACCCCGGACGGATCTTTCTCGTCGACACGTCGAAGGGGCGAATCGTCTCGGACGAAGAGGTCAAGCGGGAGCTGGCGGCGGCGCATCCGTACCAGGACTGGCTGTCGAACCTGATCGACATCGAGGACCTGGACCCGGCGCCGTACCTGCCGCCGCCCAGCCACGAGACGGTCGTGCAGCGGCAGGAGCTCTTCGGCTACACGCACGAGGATCTGCGGCTGCTGCTCGGCCCGATGGCCACCAACGGCGAGGAGGCGCTCGGCTCGATGGGCACCGACACGTCGCTGGCCGTGCTGTCGGATCGACCGCGCCTGCTCTACGACTACTTCAAGCAGGTGTTCGCGCAGGTCACCAATCCTCCGCTCGACGCGATCCGCGAGGAGCTGGTCACCTCGATGGAGTCCACGATCGGGCCGGAAGGCAACCTGCTCGATCCGCGGCCCGAGTCGTGCCGGCAGATCAAGATCAAGTACCCGATCATCGACAACGATCAGCTGGCGAAGCTGCGCCACGTGTACGACCCGGGCTTCCGCGCCATCCGGCTGCAGATGCTGTTCGATCCGTTGCAGGACGGTCCGGGGCTCGAGCGGGCGATGGAAGACCTGAAGCGCCGGGCGAGCGACGCGGTCGAGGCCGGCTACACGATCCTCATTCTCTCGGACCGCGACGCGGACCGGGTGCGCGCGCCGATTCCGAGCCTGCTGGCCACTTCGGGCGTGCACCACCATCTGGTGCGCCTCGGCACGCGCACGCGGTGCGCGCTCGTCGTGGAGTCCGGCGACGCCCGCGAGGTCCACCACTGCGCGCTGCTCCTCGGCTACGGCGCCGGCGCCGTCAACCCGTACCTGGCGTTCGAGACGCTGAACGACATGATCCGCCAGCGGATGCTCGTCGGCATCACGCACGAGCAGGCGGTCAAGCACTACATCAAGGCGCTCAACAAGGGCATCCTCAAGGTGATGTCCAAGATGGGCATCTCGACGCTCCAGAGCTACTGCGGCGCGCAGGTGTTCGAGGCCGTGGGGCTCGACCGCGCGTTCGTGCACAAGTACTTCACCCGCACGGCATCGCGGATTGGCGGCGTGGGCATCGACGTGGTGTCGGAAGAGGTCCGGCGCCGCCACCAGCGGGCGTTCCCGTCGCGTCCGGTCGGCGAGCACGACCTCGAGTGGGGCGGCGAGTACCAGTGGCGCCGCGACGGCGAGTACCACCTGTTCAATCCGGACACGGTGTTCAAGCTGCAGCACTCCACGCGGAGCGGCCAGTACTCGATCTTCAAGGAGTACACGAAGCTCGTCGACGACCAGAGCCAGAAGCTGGCGACCCTGCGCGGGCTGCTCGAGCTCAGGAACGCCGTCGTGCCCGTTCCGATCGACGAGGTCGAGTCGGTCGACTCGATCGTCAAGCGGTTCGCGACCGGCGCGATGTCGTACGGCTCGATCAGCCAGGAGGCGCACGAAACGCTCGCCATCGCGATGAACCGCATCGGCGGCAAGTCGAATACGGGCGAGGGCGGCGAGGACCCGGCGCGCTACGTGGCCGATCCCGAACGGCGACTCGCGCCGATCGGCCGTCAAGCAGGTGGCCTCGGCCCGCTTCGGCGTGACGAGCGAGTACCTCGTCAGCGCCGACGACCTGCAGATCAAGATGGCGCAGGGCGCCAAGCCCGGCGAAGGCGGCCAGCTGCCGGGCCACAAGGTGTACCCGTGGATCGCGAAGGTGCGCTACGCCACGCCGGGCGTCGGCCTGATCTCGCCGCCGCCGCACCACGACATCTATTCGATCGAGGACCTCGCGCAGCTCATTTACGACCTGAAGAACGCCAACCGCGAGGCGCGCATTCACGTCAAGCTCGTGGCGCTCGCGGGCGTCGGCACGGTGGCGGCCGGCGTGGCCAAGGCGCACGCCGACGTCGTGCTCATCTCGGGCCACGACGGCGGCACGGGCGCCTCGCCGCTCACGTCCATCAAGCACGGCGGCGTGCCCTGGGAGCTCGGCCTCGCCGAGACCCAGCAGGTCCTGATGATGAACGGCCTGCGCGACCGCATCACCGTGCAGGTGGACGGACAGCTCAAGACCGGCCGCGACGTCGTCGTGGCGGCGTTGATGGGCGCCGAGGAGTTCGGCTTCGCGACGGCGCCGCTCGTGGTCTCGGGCTGCATCATGATGCGCGTCTGCCACCTGAACACCTGCCCGGTGGGCATCGCCACGCAGGATCCCGAGCTCCGGAAGCAGTTCGCCGGCCGGGCCGAGTTCGTCGTGAACTTCTTCCGGTTCATCGCCGAAGAGGTGCGCGAGCACATGGCGGCGCTCGGCTTCCGCACGATGGAAGAGATGATCGGCAGGGTGGACCGCCTGAACTTCCGGAAGGCCGTGGATCACTGGAAAGCGCGGGGCCTCGACTACTCCGAGATCCTCCACGTGCCGAACGTCCCGGCCGGCGCGCCCCGCCGGCGGATGCAGGCGCAGGATCACGGCCTCGCCGCAGGCGCTCGACAACGCGCTCATCGCCGCGTCGCAGCCCGCGCTCGAGCACCGCACGCCCGTGTCGCTCTCGTTCCCGATCCGGAACGTCAACCGCACGGTGGGCACCATGCTCGGATACGAGGTCACGAAGCGCTATGGGGGCCAGGGACTGCCGGACGACACGATTGACATCGAGTTCTCCGGGTCGGCCGGCCAGAGCTTCGGGGCCTTCGTGCCGCGCGGCATCTCGCTGACGCTCGAAGGCGATGCCAACGACTACGTCGGCAAGGGGCTGTCCGGCGGCAAGATCGTGGTCTTCCCGCCGGCGCAGGCGACGCTTCGTGGCCGAAGAGAACATCCTCATCGGCAACGTCGCGCTCTACGGCGCCACGAGCGGCGAGGCGTACTTCCGCGGTGTCGCCGGCGAGCGCTTCGCCGTCAGGAACAGCGGCGCGCTGGCCGTGGTCGAGGGCGTGGGCGATCACGGCTGCGAGTACATGACCGGCGGGAGGGTGGTCGTCCTGGGACGGACCGGACGCAACTTCGCCGCTGGTATGAGCGGCGGCGTGGCGTATGTGCTGGATGCGGCGGGCACCTTCGCCCGGCGCTGCAACAAGGACATGGTCGACCTCGAGGCGCTCGAGACAGAAGACATCGCGCTCGTGCGCGGATTGATCGAGCGCCACGTGCAGCTCACCGCGAGCGCCGTCGGGCAGCGCCTGCTCTCGGACTGGGACGGCGCGGTGCGCCGGTTCGTCAAGGTCATGCCGCGCGACTACAAGCGTGTGCTGCTGGCGCAGTCGCGGGCCGCCGCGGTCGGGCGCGAAGCGTCGTTTCTCGAGCTGAGCGGAGTCGCCGTCAATGGGTAAGGTCACCGGGTTCCTGGAGATCGCGCGCAAGAAGCCGCCGACACGGCCGGTTGCCGAGCGGTTGCACGACTGGCGCGAGGTGTACCTCACCTATCCGCAGGAGGGGCTCAAGGATCAGGCAGCACGCTGCATGGACTGCGGCATCCCTTTCTGCCATACGGGCTGTCCGCTCGGCAACCTGATCCCCGACTGGAACGATCTCGTCTACAGGGATCGCTGGCATGCCGCCATCGATCGGCTGCACGCGACGAACAACTTTCCGGAGTTCACCGGCCGCCTCTGTCCGGCGCCGTGCGAGGGCGCCTGCGTCCTCGGCATCAACAACGACCCTGTCACAATCAAGGCCGTCGAAGTCTCGATCATCGACCGCGCCTTCGACGAGGGCTGGGTGGTGGCGCGACCACCGGAGGCCCGCACGGGCCGGCGCGTCGCCGTCGTCGGGTCGGGGCCGGCGGGGCTCGCGGCGGCGGATCAATTGAACCGCGCCGGCCATGCCGTGACCGTCTTCGAGCGTGCGGACCGCATCGGCGGGCTGCTGCGCTACGGGATCCCCGAGTTCAAGCTCGAGAAACGGTTTCTCGATCGGCGGCTGCAGCTGCTGACAGAGGAAGGCATCGAGTTCAGGACGAGCGTGAACGTCGGGATCGACATCCCGGTCGAAGAGCTGAAGGTGCAATTCGATGCCGTAGTGCTGGCGGGCGGTTCGACCAAGCCGCGGGATCTGCCGGTGCCGGGCCGCGAGCTCAAGGGCATCCATTTCGCCATGGAGTACCTGACGCTGCAGAACCGCAGGAACGAAGGCGAGACGATTCCCGAGTCGGAGTTCATCTCGGCCAAGGGCAAGCACGTCGTGATCATCGGCGGCGGCGACACAGGAGCCGATTGCCTGGGCACCGCTCACCGCCAGGGCGCGGCATCGGTCCAGCAGTTCGAATTGCTCCCCAGGCCGCCCGACGCACGCGCCGAGAACAACCCCTGGCCGCTCTGGCCGAACATCTTCCGGGTCTCGTCGGCCCACGAGGAGGGCGGCGACCGGCTGTATTCGATCTTCACCGAACAGTTCACGGGCGATCCCCAGGGACGCGTGAGCACGCTCCACACGCGCCGGGTCGAGGCCGTGACGACCAGCGGACGGATGGAGTTCAAGCCGGTGGCAGGGACCGAGCAGGAGATCAAGGCCGAGCTCGTCCTCCTGGCGATGGGGTTCGTCGGTCCCGAAAGGAACGGCATGCTCGACAAGCTCGGCGTGAAGATGACCGAGCGCGGAAACGTGTGGCGCGACGAGCGCTGGATGACGAGCATGCCCGGGGTCTTCGCCGCCGGCGACATGCAGCGCGGCCAGTCGCTCATCGTCTGGGCCATCGCCGAAGGCCGCTCGTGCGCCCGCGCCGTCGATGTCTATCTGATGGGGCGCTCCGATTTGCCCGCGCCGCTACAGTAGGCTTCGGGCTCCAGATCCAGGCTCAAGGCTCAAGGCTCAGGGCTTAAGGCTTGGCTCCAAGCCGAAGGCCCGAGGCCCCTGGAGCCTGAAGGCTGAAGCCTGAAGCCCGTGAAGTGACATTTCCTGTCACCGGGCGTGTGCCGTTCTTCGTCACCCGCGTGACCTTTTCGTGCAAACGCCGGCACTTGCGAACCGGAAAGCCTGGTCCGGGTCTTGCGATGACGGCTGCGTGAGTACCAGCAGGCGTCAGGCGGGCTTCACGCTCATCGAGCTCTTGATCGTCGTGGCGATCATCGGGATCCTTGCGGCCATTGCCATTCCGGCGCTGGCCCAGGCGCGTCTCCACAGCCAGGAGGGCGCCGGTGTGGCGGCGCTCCGCGCAATCTCGAGCAGCCAGGCGAATTACGCGGCGACGTGCGGCGGCGGCGGCTACGCCACCGATCTGGCGGACCTGGTCCGGGCGCCGTCCGGATCGTCCTACGGATTCCTCAGCCCGGACCTCGTCGCCAACGACGTGGAAAAGAGCGGCTACAGGTTCGCGGTGGTGAGAAATGCCGCGGCCGGCACGTTCGACGTGCTCGACCCGACGTGCAACGGCGCCGTGCAGCCTCGCACGAGCTCGTTCTACGCGAGCGCGGTGCCCGTCGTATTCGGCACGACGGGACGAAAGTACTTCGCGACCGACACGCCGGGGACGATCTACATGGATCCGTCCGGTCCGCTCGCCAATCCCATCCCCTCGGCGGCGCAGCCGTTCAAGTAGCGTTATTTCCCAGGCATCACCGCGAACGCTTCGATCTCGATCAGCCAGTCGGTGTTGACGAGCGCCGTGACGCCGACCGTGGAGCGCGCGGGCTTGGTCGGGTTCGCCGTCGTGCCGAACACTTCACCGTACGCCGCGGACCAGCCGTCCATGTCGATCCGGTTGCCCTTCGTCGGATCGGGTACCAGGTACGCCCGCAGGTACACGACGTCCTTCATGGTCAGGCCCTGCTTCTGCAGCTGGCCCTCGATGTTCTTGAGGATGCTGGTCGCCTGCGCGCGCGTGTCGCCGAACCGCTCGCGGGTGCCGGCCTTGGCATTGGCGTCCGCGACGGCCGGCACCGTGCCGCTCGTCCACACCCACGTGCGGTTGGGTGGAATCACCACGCCGCTCGAGATGGCCGCGGTCGGGGCGCCGTAGAAGGTCACGCTTTGGGCGGAGGCGGCAAGAGGCAACGAAAGCACGGCCATCACGATAAGGGAACGCATCAGCATCGGTACTCCTTTGCGGTTCCTACTGCTGCTGTTGTTGCTGCTGCTGTCCGGTCAGTGATTCTGCCATGGGTGCGCCCGCTTCGCGCGACAGCCAGGGCACGAACGGGAGGGCTTCGCCGGCGATGGCCATCTGGACGGGGCCGACCCTGACGGCGACCGCCAGTTCGGTCCGCACGGCGGTGGCGCCCTTGTAGACGCCCCGTGTGGGCGGAACGTCGGCGTAGTCGCGCCCGATGGCCACCCTGATGTGCCGCTCTCCGGCAAGCAGGTTGTTCGTGGGATCGAACCCGACCCAGCCGAGGTCGGGCAGCAACGCCTCCACCCACGCATGCGTCGCGCCGTCGGCGGACCGGTCCGCGGAGTCCTCTTGATGGAAGAGATAACCGCTCACGTAGCGGCACGGAATGCCCAGCCGGCGCACGAGGGCCGTCATGATGTGCGTGAAGTCCTGGCACACCCCGCGCCGCTCCAGCAGCGCATCGTCGATGGGCGAGTCGACGCGCGTACTGCTCGGCTTGTATTCGAAGCGATCGAACACCTCTCGCGTCAGGGCCTTCAGCGTCGTCAGGGGATCGGCAGCGCCGCGCTCGATCCCGATCTCCCTCGAGAACTCCTCCAGGAGCGGCGTTGAGCGCGCGAACGCGCTCGGCGCCATGGCGTCCCAGTACTCTCCGCCTGCCACGAGGGCGTCGAGCTGCCCCCAGGCGTCGAGGCTCAGCCCCTCGGGAATCGCGTTGACGGCGTGGCTCTCGACGAGCGCCTGCGCCGTGACGGTCAGCCGTCCGTGGCGTCCGGGAATATTGAAATGATGGACGATGTTGCCGTCGTGATCCTGGTACATCATGACGCGCGAGGCCGGCGTCGTGCTGAGCCCGAAGTGGATGCAGCGCTGGGCGGCCTCGCTCCTCGGCTGCATGCGCGCCTCCATGACGCTCTCGCTGATCGGCGAGTCGTAGGTGAAGCGCGTGGTGTGGCGGATCGTGAAATACATGAAGGCTACGCGGGCAGCGCCTCCTCGATGGGGTAGCCGATGTACGACTGGTGCACGGCGGCGTGGATCTGCGCGCAGTGCCGTCCGATGCCCTCGAGGTAGGCGTGCGGATCGTCGTTGAGAATCTCGTCCACCTGGCCGTAGTCGAGCGAGGCGTGCAGCCGGCCTGCCAGGCGCTCGGGACGCCCGACCGCGCCGCGCGCCGTCAGGTGCGAAATGCCCCTGAGCGCGGACTCGACGCCGGCCGCCGCGAACCGCACCGATCGCGGGAACTCGGAATTGAGCAGCAGGAACTCGGCGATCCGCTCGCGGCGGAGCTCGGCCGTGTAGCAGCGGCAGTACGCCTCGAGCGCCGAGCACGAGCGCAGGAGGCCCACCCACTCGGAATGGTCGGCGGTTCCGCCGGCGACCCTCGCCGGCTCCTTGAAATGGAGGTCGAGGAGCGCGGCAGTGGCATCGGCACGCTCGAGAAAGCGCCCCGTCTGCAAGTACTGCCAGCCCTCGCCGTGTCCCATCGTGGCGTCGGTCACTCCTTGAAACAGGTGGACGCCCTCGATGACCATCCGGCACAGATAGTGTGGCCGGCCCGCCCAGGTGCCTTCGGCGTGCGCCCCGCGCAGCCGCAGGTACAAGCCGTTGACCTGCTCCCACATGTCCTGGCTGATCTCTTCGCGGACCTGGCGCGCGTTGTCGCGGGCTGCCGTCACGCACGACGCCACCGAATCGCGATTGGACAGGTCGAAGATGAGCGCCTCGACCAGCTCCGAGGGCCCGGGCACGGGCTCTGCCGGCGGCTTGAGGCGCAGGCTCGCGAAGAGCCGATCGAACTGCCAGCCATCGGCCGTGCGGTCCAGTCCGAGATCGAGGCGGACGTCGATGAGGCGCGCCGCGTGCTCCGCGCGTTCGAGGTACCGGCTGATCCAGTACAGGGCGTCTGCAGTGCGAGACAACAGCATGGCGTCAGTCGTCCTGCAGGACCCAGGTGTCCTTGCTGCCGCCGCCCTGAGACGAGTTGACGACGAGCGACCCTTTCCTGAGCGCCACACGGGTCAACCCGCCGGGGACGATGGTCACCTGGTCGCCGTAGAGCACGTAGGGCCGGAGATCGACGTGCCGGGGCTCGATGCGCTCGTCCACGAAGCAGGCGGCGCGTGACAACGAGATCGTGGGCTGCGCGATGAAGTTGCGCGGGTCGGCCAGAATCTTGTCGCGGAACTCGTCGCGCTCCCGCGCCGTGCTGTGCGGGCCGATGAGCATCCCGTAGCCGCCAGACTCCCCCACCGCTTTCACCACGAGCGAGTCGAGCCGCTCGAGCACGAACGCACGCTGCGAGGGGTCGCCGCAGAGATACGTCTCGACGTTCTGCAGGATCGGCTCTTCGGAGAGATAGAAGCGGATGATGGCGGGGATGTACGCGTACATCGCCTTGTCGTCCGCGAGCCCGGTGCCGATGGCGTTCGCCAGCGACACGTTGCCGGCACGATAGGCGTTCAGCAGGCCCGCCACGCCCAGGTACGAGTCGGGACGGAACGCCAGCGAGTCCAGGAAGTCGTCGTCGACGCGCCGGTAGATCACGTCGACGCGACGCAGCCCGGCCGTGGTCCGCATGTACACGATGTTGTCGTGGACGAGCAGGTCGCGGCCTTCGACGAGCGCCACGCCCATCTCTCTCGCCAGGAAGGCGTGCTCGAAGTAGGCGGAGTTCGCCACCCCCGGCGTCAGCACGACGATCGTGGCCTCGGCCCGGCTCGGCGGCGCCAGCGCGCGCAGCGTCGACAGCAGCGCGCGGCCGTAGTGCGCGATGGGGCTGACGTTGTAGCGGTCGAACAGTCCGGGGAACGTCCGGCTCATCACCTCGCGGTTCGCCAGCATGTACGACACGCCGCTCGGCACGCGCAGGTTGTCTTCGAGGACGACGAAGCGGCCGTCCTCCATGCGGATCAGGTCGGTGCCCGCAACCGAGACGTAGATGTCGCGGTGGACGTGCACGCCCCGCATTTCCCGCCGGTAGTGCTTGCAGCTCTGGACGAGCTCCCGCGGCACGACACCTTCGGCGAGGATCCGGCCCTCGTGGTAGACGTCCTTGAGGAACAGGTTGATGGCCGTCAACCGCTGGGTGAGGCCCCGCTCGAGCGTCCGCCACTCGGAGGCCGTCACGATGCGCGGGAGGATGTCGTACGGGAAGATGCGCTCGGTGCCCTGGTCGTCGCCGTAGACCGTGAACGTGATGCCCTGTGTCAGGAACGCCTTGTCGGCCTCGGTCTGCCGCTGCCGGAGATCGCCGAGCGAGGCGGCCAGCACGGCATCGTACAGCGCACGGCAATGCGGGCGCGCCTGGCCCGCACGATCGAACATCTCGTCGTACGCCGCGTCGAGCTGATAGCTCGAAAACAGCGCGCCGAACGGCGACGGCGGCGAGAGTGACGGCTTCGATGACATCTGCGGCAGGGACACGGCCAATCTCGGCGAAGCAGAATACACGCAAGGGCCGAGCCACGAATCTGTCGCTCGGCAGCGAGCCGGCGAAGCCACGCCGGGCCTCGCAGACACAACGAATTACGGCACGCGGTCGGCGGAATCGCCGGCAGCCTCCGAGCAACAAGAACGTAGGACGACTGCGTTCCTCCTACAATCCCGGCGCTATCGACGATCGGGCAGCTCGAACACGTACAGCGCGTTGCCCGTCCGCGGATACCGGATCTCGGGCGAAATCGTCTGCGGCACCTGGCGCGGGCTGCCTCCGCCAAGGCCGGTCGTCACCGCCACGTACTGCTTGCCGCCGGCAGTAAACGAGATAGGGAACCCCTGCACCGACGTGCCCAGGCGCGTCTCCCAGAGCGTGTCGCCGGTCCGCACGTCGAAGGCGCGGAACGTGCGGTCGAGATCCCCGACAAAACCGATTCCGCCGCCGGTGGTCAGCACCGCCGTGAGAAATGCCGCGCGCTGCTCGCGGCTCCAGAGCTCCTTCATCGACACGACGTCGTACGCGGCGAGCTTGCCGACGTTGCCGTTGCTGCCCGGCATCTCGAAGAAGCGCCGGCCGGCGCTGGTGCCGCCCGAGCCCGGCACCAGCTCGATCTTGCGCGCCGCCATCTCCATGCACGACTGGCTGAGCGGCACGACCACGGCGTTGACCCCGGGGTTGTAGCTCATGGCCTGCCAGTTGTGGCCGCCCTCGGTGCTGGGGCACGACTGCACCCACTGATCGATCTGGTGCTCGATGATGTCCGCACGGTAGGTCGGCACGCCGGTCTGCGGATCGATTCGCTCGAAGACGTTCTGGTAGACCATCTCCTTGTGGCCGAGAAAGCGGCCGCTCGTCCGATCCAGCTTCCACAGAATGCCGGCCTTGCCAGCGGAGAAGACCGTCTTCTGGGCGCCGACGTCCACGAGCACGCGCTCGTACACCTCGTCCAGGTCCAGCGACTCCCCAGGCGCGTGCTGGTAGTGCCACGCGAGCGATCCGTCCTCGACGCGGAGCGCCACGGTCGATCCCGTGTAGAGCACCTTGTCGAACGCCGTCGTGCCGCGGCTTTGCGGCATCCACGGCTTGGCCTGGGCGATGCCCCAGTAGGTCAGGTCGAGCTCGGGGTCGTAGCTCCCCGCGATCCACGTTTCCCCGCCGGCGCGGAGGACGTCCGACAACATGCCCCACGTATCGCCGCCGGGCTCGCCCGTGCGCGCCACGGTGTGGAATTTCCACAGCTGCTTGCCCGTCCGCGCGTCGTACGCGCTGATGAAGCAGCGCTCCTCCTGGAACCGGCTGCAGCCCTGCAGACCCTGGATCACCTTGCCGCGAGCGACGATCGGACCGCTCGTGTTCGAGTAGCCTTTCGCGCGGTCCGCGATCGTGACGTCCCACACTTTGCGGCCGTTCCGCGCGTCGAGCGCGACCAGCCGCGCATCGGACGTCGCGAGGATGATCTTGTCCTCGTAGATGGCGAAGTTCCGCATCGAGCCGAACCCGACCGCCTCGGTAGGACCGACTTCGTTTTCCCAGATGATGGTGCCCGTGGCCCCGTCGAGCGCCTGCACGATGTTGCCGGGGTTGACCACGTAGATCACGCCGTTGTGCGCGATCGGCATGTTCTGGTTCGCGCCCGTCTCGGTGATGTTCCACACCCACGCGAGCTTCAGGTCTTTCACGTTGGCTCGTGTGACCTCGGTCAGCGGGCTGTAGCTCCACGCCTGATAGTTCCGCCGCGCCATGAGCCAGTCGCCCGGCGGCGGGTTCTTCAGCATCTCGTCGGTCACCGGCACGTAGTTCCGGACCTCGCCCGCGATCGTCACCCCACGCGCGGGCGCCGCGCCCCCACGTCCACCAGGCGCCTGTCCTCGGCCGCCTGGGGCCTGACCGCGTCCGCCCGCCACCTGACCGCGACCCGCCGGCGCAGGTCCGGCGGTGGCAGGTGCCTGCGCAGCCGGCCGGCCGCTCGCGATGGCGCCAATCGAGGCGGCCGCGGTCACGGTCAGCGCCTGCGGTCCTGGGGCGGCGCCGTTCGACTCGAGGATGTACGCCGCCAGTCCGGCCGCCTGCTCGGCCGTCAGGTTCGCCCCACCCGGGGGCATCGTGGTCTGAATGAGCTCGGTCAGGTCACGTGTCGTCCGCACGCGCCACGCGTTGAGGAAGTTGGCGCCGGCAAGCTCGGGCGCTTCGTTGCGGCCCCGCAGGTCCGCGACGTGGCAGCTCGCGCACCGCTCGGTGTAGATTGCGCGGCCCGCAGCGGCCTGCGCCGCCGTGAAGACACCGGCGGTGGGTTGCTGACCCGCCGCGAAGGCCATGCTCGCAGCACCCGCGAGCGCAGCCGCGGCCACACGCCGCACGGAAACAACCCCGCTCATCGTTTGGTCTCCTGAAGCTGGAGCCAGCCCCAGAGGTTGCCCTCCGGCGCCTTCTCGCTGTGAAGCTGCACGTAGAAGCGCTCGCGCCCGAGGTCGTCGACCTGCGTGGGCGTGAGCTCGAGGGTCCCGCTGATGCTCCCGGCGCTGGACGATGCTGGACTGCTCGGGCCGGGCGTGGTCAGCACGACCACGACGAGATCGAAGACCGCCGGACCACGCACACCCTTCTGGGCCCTGTGCAGACGGGCGACCGTCGCGGGAGATCTGAGGCCTTCGAACGTGCCGGAGATGGCCAGCTTGGTGCCGGTCAGCGTCGCCGTCACGGCGCCCGTCCCGGCCGTGGTCGCCATCATGGCGGCATCGATCGGCACGGGCGACAGCCGCGCGCGGTACGTGCGTGCCTGCCCCGCCTGCACTGCCTGCCCCGCCTGCCCGGTGAGCCTGACGGGGCCGGCCAGGCCCGCGAAGAGGAGAATGACGAGAACGGCCAGCGCGGGCCCGGCCACGCGCCTGCTGAACAGTCTCTGCATGATGGGCGGCATTCTATCCGCGCGGCCCCACCTTGGTAAATCTACCCGAGCAGATTTAACCCTGCTACGATTGGGGTTGTGGTGAACGAGCGAAAAGCCGTCCTGGCCGGTATCGGCGTCCTGACCGTGGCGTTGGCCGGCGTGCTGGCGCTCATCTATGTCCGAGGACAGGCCCCGGGCTCAGGGCCGGCGGACGAGGCCGCGGCGAAGGTCGAAGACGAGCACGATCACGGCCCGCTGGTGGTCGAGCTGTTGCGCACGCCCGTGGACGTGCCCGCCTTCGCGATGACGGACCTCGACGGCCGGACGATCAGCTCGGACAGCCTGAAGGGCAAGGTCGTCCTGATCAACTTCTGGGCGACCTGGTGCGGCCCCTGCGTCGTGGAGATTCCGGATCTCGTCAAGCTGCAGGCCAAGTATCGCGATCAACTCGTCGTGATCGGCGTCTCCGAGGATGAGAACGGCGAGGCGCTCGTCCGCAAGTTCGCCGCCGACAAGAAGATCAACTACCCGCTGGTCATGTCGACGCCCGAGCTCCAGGCGCTGTTCCCGGGCGTCGTGGCGCTGCCGACGACCTTCGCCCTCGATCGCAACGGGAAGATGGTGCAGAAGCACGTCGGCCTGCTCCACGCCGAGCGGACCGAGGCGCTCGCGAGGGTGCTCGCCGGCCTCGAGACCGATGCCAGAGGTCGAGCACGTCGACGACTGCCAACAGCCTGAGCGAGGAGCGCATCGCCGAGATCAAGAGCGTGCCCGGCGTCAACCTGGAGAAGGTGGCCGCCGAACGACGGCCCGACGTCCTGCGCGCGCTCAACAAGGAGTCGTGCAGCTGCGGCTGCGGCCTGACGGTGGCCAAGTGCCGCGTCGACGATCCCTCCTGCCCCGTCAGCCTTCCGCTCGCGCAGTCGATTGCGGATAAGTACGCAACTCAGTAGGCGGCAAAAACCCCGCACAGGCGTTGCGGTACGGCTTCAAGGTTCAAGGTTCAAGGTTCAGGGTGCGGGTTCTGGGTTCTAGGTTCTAGGTGCTAGGTCTCGCTTCGGGACCAGGGAACCGGGAACCCAGAACCCAGCACCCGAACCAGCACCCTGAACCTTGAACCTCTGAACCTTGAACCGCCAGTTTCAGTGAGCTATTGCGCCTGCAGTATCGCCGTGCCATTCCTCTTCGGGACCTGGCCGACGTCGACGCGCGCCACTTCCTTCATCGTCTTCACGTCGACGACGAAGACCTGATTGTCGCCGGCAGCCGCGACGTAGATGTACTTGCCGTCGGGCGTGAACGTGACCCACTCCGGGTGCTGGCCGACGAACACGCGGCCGATCTCCTTCAGGTCGGGCAGGGAGTGCACGTAGGCGTAGCCGTACACCTTGCTGGTGGACCAGAGCGTCTTGCCGTCCGGCGACACGCCGAGCCCGTGGGCGGGCGCGGCCTGCAGGCCGTCGGTGTGGCGTCTCGACGCCGGGCATCGCCGGGTGCTCGATCCGCTGCGACCTCCTTGCCGCGTGTCGAAGTCCACGACCGCAAACCCGTGGAAGTTCGACAGCTGCACGTAGATGCTCCTGGTCGACCCGTCCGGGTTCGTGTCGAAGATCATCGGCCGGATGCCGGCGCTCATCTGGATCGTCCAGCACGATCTCGTCGGTCGTCGGTATCGACGACGCTGATCGTGCTGCTGGGAATCGGATCCGGCGACGGCGTACTTCCCGTCGGGCGTGACGTAGACGTTGTGGATCGCGCCCTTGACCGGGACCGTCTTGACGTTGGTCAGCGTCGCCGTGTCGATGACGTCGACCGCGCCTGGCGCCTGGGCGATGCCGACGTAGACCTTCCGGCCGTCCTTGGTGACGGTGACGTTGTTCGGGCCGTCCGCTGAGCGGGATCGCGGTTGATCACGCTGCAGGCGTCCGGCGTCGACGACGTCCAGCGTCGAGCAGCGTGCTCGTTGCGTGATGTAGATGCGGCTGCCGTCGGGCGCCGAGGTGACGCCGTGCGGGATCTCGATGTCGTTGATCACGCCGACGACTTTGTTCGTCGCCGGGATCGATGAGGTGCGCGTTGTCGCCGGCCGCGTTGGTCTGGATGATGCGCACGACCGTCTTGCCCGACGGCTTGGCGGTGTTGGTCGCGCCGGAGACCCAGGCGACCAGCGTCTGATACTCGGGATCGTTCTGCGAGTCCCAGTGCTTGCCGCCGCCGTGGAACGCGTCGCCGCCGGCGTCGCGGGCGAGCGGATGGCGCAGGAACCGGCTGGCCAGCGGGCTGCCGGGCACGATGAACTTCGACACGGCTTCGAAGTTCTTGCGCGACGCCTCTTCGCTGAAGACGGTCTGCCCCTCGGCGGGCCCCATGAGTCGAAGGGCCTCGGCTCCGCGCCCGTGGCAGTCGATGCACGCGATGTTGCCTGGGCGCTTGATCAGGAACATCGGTTCGACGCGCGTGCGGTAGAAGTCGAAGTCGAGGGTCGGGCTCACGGAGGCGGGCGCCGGCGCCTGAGCAAATACCATCTGAGGCGCCAGCATGGCACCAGCGAGAAGCAGCGCTAACCGATTCATGGAGAACCTCCGAGGGCGCATTATAGGGCCCGGCCACCCGACGGACGCATCCTCCAGCCACGGGCTTTTGGTAACATCGGCGTCGTTTCCCGGATGTGAGGCCCTCTTCATGGCAATTCCTCTTGATGAAATCGATTACAAGATCCTGCGTTACCTTCAGGAGCACGCTCGCGACTCGAACGTTCAACTGGCGGACCATGTCGGCCTCTCGCCGGCACCGTGCCTCCGCCGCGTCCGTGCGCTCGAGGACGCCGGCGTCATCAGAAGATACGTGGCGCTTGCTCAATCCGGCGCCGTCAACCTTGGCGTAACGGTGTTTGTGCAGATCTCCCTCGATCTTCAGGTGGAGGGGCGACTCGAGATTTTCGAGCGGGCCATCATGACGCGGCCGGAAGTGCTCGAGTGCTATCTGATGACGGGCGATGCCGACTACCTCTTGCGGGTGGTCGTGCCGGACGTGTCGTCCTACGAGCGCTTCCTTCGCGACGCGTTGACTCGAATCGAGAGCGCCGCAGGCATCAAGTCGAGTTTTGCGCTGAAGGAAGTCAAATACTTCACGGCGCTCCCCCTCTGGCTCGATGCACCAAAGGGCCGGAGGCACCTGGCTCCGCGCCGCGAATCGAGGGAGCCGTCGACCGCGAGGCGCCCCGCGAGTGTGGGTTCTCCCGCCTCCAGAACCCGCGGGCGCTGATCGTCCCCGGGAGGCCCGAAACGCTCCACCGGCCGGGCCCAGGGGTCACCCGTTCGCTCCGTCGGCGACGAACGCAACACGTTGCGCGTCAGGGCCCGGATCCCCGCAGAATAGCCATGCTGAAAACGCCGCGGTTTGCTACGATGCGCACGTCGAACCAGGTCGAGAACGCAATTAATTGCTCTCCTGTCTTGGGTTATCTTTATAGAGCCTCGTATGCGCCCTTGGTACTGTCTGATCATTGTCACCGGGCTCGTCGCCACACTCACGAGTGGCTGGGTCGAAGCCCAGGATCCGAGAAACGGACCGATCCCCCACGACACGGGCCAGAGCATCGCGCCGGCGTACGAGGGGTGGTACCGCAATTCCGACGGCACGTTCAGCTTGTCCTTTCGGTTACTTCAATCGCAACTACAGGAAGAGCTGAACATTCCCGTCGGTCCCAACAACCGGTTGAGCCTGGTCTCGCCGATCAGGGACAGCCGACCACTTTCTGGCCACGGCGACAGACCGGCGTCTTCACCGTCGTGGTGCCTAAGGACTTCGGGACACAGAAGCTCGTCTGGACCATCACGGCCAACGGTCAAACGCAGTCGGTGCCAGGCCACCTGCGGCCGGAGTGGGAGATTGACGCACTGAAAGAAGTCACGAGCGGCAATACGCCGCCCGTGATCAAGTTCGAGCCGACGGGGCGACGGGGCAGGGGCCTGCGGGCGTGAGCGCAATGCTGACAGCCACGACTCCGGCTCACCGACCGCGCTCACCGTCTGGGCGAGCGACGACAACGTGCGGAAGCGCGAAGCGGAGGGACGGTCGGGGCCGGCGGTCGGCGTGACCTGGAGCAAGTTTCGCGGTGCAGGCCGGGTGACTTTCGGCGAGACGTCTCACCAGGTGTGAGACAGACGGCAAGGCGACGACGACGGCGACATTCAGTGAGCCCGGCGAATACGTGCTGCGTGTGCTCGCGTGGGATGCGTCTGGATCGCGCAGGGCCCCATGATGGCCGGCGGCTTTCAATGCTGCTGGACCAACGGCTATGTTCGGGTCAACGTCAGATCGGCGCCGAAGTAGCAGACACTAGCGCAGGTTCCCTAAGGAGTTCAACATGCGCGAGACAAGTCCTGGACGATTCATCGACGCGGCCTGGGCGTTGTCGTGCGTCGCCCTCCTGTGCTGCCGGCGCCGCGTGGCGCAGACGCCGGCGGACGCGCCGACCTTCGCCAAGCGACGTCGCGCCGATCTTTCAGGAGAAGTGCCAGACCTGCCACCGTCCGGGCCAGATGGGACCGATGCCGCTCGTCGACCTACGAGAGACGTCAGACCCTGGGTGCGGTCGATCAGGAGCAAGGTCGCCGCGCGCATCATGCCGCCGTGGCACCTCGACAAGACGGTCGGCATCCAGAGCTTCAAGAACGACATCTCGCTCTCCGACGCGCAGATCGAGACCATCGTCAGCTGGATCGACGCGGGTGCGCCGCTAGGCAATCCGAGCGATCTGCCGCCCGCCAAGAAGTGGCCGAGCGACGACGTGTGGCGTCTGGCGGACATCTACGGCAGGCCGCCCGATCTCGTCGTCAAGTCGACGCCGTGGACGCAGCCGGCGCAGGGACAGGACCAGTGGTGGCAGCCGGTCGTCGACACCGGCCTGACGGAGGATCGCTGGGTCAAGGGGATCGAGATCCGGCCCTCGGCGAAGGGCCGGCGCGTCGTCCATCACGTCGTCACGTACCTGGTGCAGCAGGAAGAGAAATACGGCGCGGTCGACGTGCCGGCGGCGGTGGCTACTTCAGCGAGTTCGCGGTCGGCAAGATCGGCGATCGTCTTCCGCGAGAATACCGGCAAGCTGATGAAGGCCGGCTCGAAGATCCGCTTCGACATTCACTACCACTCGGTCGGCGAGGAGCTGACCGACTCGAGCGAAGTGGCCGTCTGGTTCTACCCGAAGGGCGAGGTGCCGAAGTACCGCGTCTTCCCGCAGGCGATGGGCGTTCAGCACTCGATGGCGACGATCGACATGCCGCCGGGCAAGGTGACGCAGCACTTCGCCTACGTGCCGCTGCCGCAGCCCGCGCGACTCGAGAACTATCCAGCCGCACATGCACGTGCGCGGCAAGGCGATGTCGATGGAGGCGATCTATCCGGACGGCCGCGTCGAGATGCTCAGCTACGTCGATCGGTTCGACTTCAACTGGCACGTCAACTACGTGTACGCCGACGACGTGGCGCCCGGTGCTGCCGAAGGGCACGATCCTCAACATCACGGCCTGGCACGACAACACGGCGGCGAATCCGGCCAACCCCGATCCGACGCAGTGGGTGGGCTGGGGGCAGCGCAGCTATCGACGACATGTATCACGCCCACGTGAACGTCACGTACCTGACCGAAGAGGACTACAAGCAGATCACCGAGGAGCGGAGCCGCGCTCGCCGTGCGGCGCCGACAACGCAACAGCAGCAGCCGTAGACGCTGGACCTGCGGGGAGTGAGGCGGCCCGCCGCGCAGCCTTCTCCTCGCAGGGCGTTCCTGCTCGGCCAGCCGCCCACTGCTAGTCGAGCCTCAGCGCGACGAACTCAGCGGGCGTCCCCACGGCCCCGACCGCGACGACAATGTATTGCCGGCCATTGGCGAGGTACGTCATCGGGAGACTGCTCTGATTCGCCGGCAATTTGAACTCGGAGACGATCGCACCCGTGCGCTTGTCGTGCGCCCGCAGCATGGGCCCGCCCGATCCTGGCGCCACGGCGAACAGACCCGAGCCTTCCCCCGCGAACAGTAACGTCTTGGTGACGAGCAGACCGACGTGCTCGTAGCGTCCGGTCCGCGGTAGGGTGACACCCTTCAACGCCGAGTGGTTCTTGATCCAGTCGGGCGCTTCTCCATTGGCCATCATCCACAGGTGATCGCCCGATCGCAGGTCGATGGCTGTGATCCGCCCGTACGGCGGCTTGATGAGCGGCAGCCCCTGCGGCCCGAACATGCGAGGTCCCGGAGGCTGCGCCGCCGCGCGGGGCACCGATGAGACGGGGCTCGAAGGCGTGGAGCCAATGCGTGACGGATCGGCGCCGACGTTGTCAGGGCTGAGGCTCATCAGGCTCACGCTCGTGCCAGACGACACGTACAGCACGCCCGTCTCCGGATCGACGGCGCCACCCTGCCAGTTCGCCCCGCCGGTCATGTTGGGAAGCATGAGCACGGCTCGCTTGCCGTTAGAACCCGCGACGATGGGCGGCGTGAAGAGCGGCCCAAGCTTGTACTCCGACACCATCTTCACGGCCTCGGCCCTCAGCTCGGGCGTGAAATCGATCAGGTCATCCAGCGTCACACCCTGCCGGTCAAATGGCGCAGGGCGTGTCGGGAAGGGCTGGGTCCGCGACGCCTTCTCCCCTGGAACGTCCGAAGGCGGCACCGGACGCTCTTCGATGGGCCAGATCGGCGCGCCGGTGACGCGATCGAAGACATAGGTGAAGGCCTGCTTGGTCACCTGCGCCACCGCTTTGATCGGCCGACCCGCCACCGTGACGTCCAACAGGATCGGCGGGGCGGGCGTGTCGTAGTCCCAGATGCCATGATGGACGAGCTGATAGTGCCAGATTCGCTTGCCGGTACGCGCGTCAAGGCAGACGAGGCTCTCAGCAAACAGGTTGTCCCCCGGACGGTGACCTCCGTACGTGTCGTTTGTCGGTGTCTCGACCGGGAGGTACACGTACCCTAGCTCCGGATCGGCTGACATCGGTGCCCACACGGCCGTGTTGCCTGTGTAACTCCACGAGTCGTTCTCCCACGTCTCGTTGCCGACCTCTCCGGGACGTGGAATCGTGTGGAACGTCCAGAGGCGTTTGCCCGTGCGGACGTCGTAACCTCGAACGTGCCCGGGCACGTTCTCGCGCGCGCGTCCGGACGAGGCCGGAAGCGCGCCTCCGACGATCGCGACGTCCCCGACGATCATCGGAGGCGAACTCGAGCCAATCATGCCGTCCCTGGGACGGGTCTGCTGCAGGTCTTCGAACAGATCGACAAACCCGTCCGCGCCAAATGAGCGCACAGGCTGACCCGTGCGTGCGTCGAGCGCCACGAGCTGGTACCCGGGGGTGATGTACAGGATTCGCTGGGCGTCCCGGCCGTCGGTCCAGTACGCGACGCCTCGATGGTTACGGCGTGGCGCCACTTGGCCGCGGGCCCCCTCGTCCAGACGAAACATCCACAGGGTCTCACCGGTCGCACCGTCGATTGCGACAACGTTGCGCCGAGTGCCCGCCGTCGTGTAGAGACGGCCCCCCACGGCGAGCGGCGTGGCCTGAAGGTTGAACTCGGGATCCGGGCCCTGGTTGTCGGCCCTCCACCGCCAGGCGATCTTCAGGTTCTTGACGGTCTCGGCGTTGATCTGATCGAGCGCCGAATAGCGGGTGCTGCCAGCATCCCCGCCGTAGTGAAGCCAGTCGCCGCCAGCGGCCCCACGTTGCGCCTGGATCGTCATGACCGCGCAACTCGCTGTCAGAACGATCGACACGGTGCGGGCCTTCAGTCGCTGCGTGGTCCGTCCCATTCGGCAGGTCCTTTCGAAAGGCGGTCCGGGTCCTAGCGTGACTGACCGGCGGGAGGCGCTCCAGTGATCTGGAGCAGCCGGAAGCCCTCGGACAGGCGCTTGTTGACCTCGGCATCGCCGCCGAACACCGCCGGGTACCCGCAGACCACCTTGTGTGCCCGGCAGGAGGCGATGACCTTCTGAACGGCCGCTTCGGTCGCGGGCGGATTCTGTGGCGACGGGGGCCCGACACCCAGAGAGACGCCGAGATCACTTGCGCCGACGTGCACGGCGCCGACACCTGGCACGCCAAGAATCTCGTCGATGTTCCGCACGCCGTCTGGAGACTCAATCATCAGGACAGCGAACAGCTCGCCGTCCGGGTTGAGCGGCCAGAGGTCCGCATACTTGAACGCGTAGTCCGGTGTCTTGAGTCCCCACAGGGTGGCCGCTCTCCCCGGACCCCATCCACGGCGTCCCGCCGGTTCCGGATAGCGCGCGCCGTTCTGCGGCGGATATCGCATGGCCCGCACCGCCTCGACGGCCTGCGCGCGCGTCTCGATTCGCGGAAAGACGATGCCCATGGCCCCAGCGTCCAGGACTTGTTTGACGGCAAACCGGAAGGGCTCATCGCCTTCGAGGGGAATACGCACGATGGGTGCGACTGGAAACTGACCGTTCGGTTTCTTCTTCTTCGCCAGGTCGGCGAGCGTCGTTTCGAGACGGTCCAGGAGATAAGGGCCGTGTTCCATGTCAACGAACACCCAGTCCACGCCGGTGAAGGCGGGCTGGCCCTGCTCGAGGCGGGCGATGAGAGGGCTCAGTCGAACCCGCTGGGCAGTGAGCGAGACGCCATGACCAAAGGCCGCCCATACGACTCCAGCGACGACGGCGGTTGCCATCACCGTCCAATCCTGAAGGGTCTGCGGCCGCCGGATGCCCGGTAGCAATGCTGGTCCATATGCGCAAGTCCCCACCGAAAGAATCGAGGGCCACGGCGCCACCGTGGCCCTCACGCCAACGCGCACGCCCCGAAGCTAGAAGTCGATCTGCGCGCCGATCTTGACGAGGCGGGCCAGCGAAATGGACGTCGGGACAAGCCAGGAGGCGCCCGTCGTGCCGTAAGTGTTGTTCACATTGGTGATGGTGTTGGCGTTGAACATGTTGAAGACGTCGACCATGGCCTTGAACCGGTACTGCCCGGCCCTGATGTTCTTGGCGACGCGCAGGTCCACCTGGCTGACCCGCTCGTTGTACATGGTGTTGGGCTCGAGAAGCGCGATCGTCGCAGTCGTGCCGGACGAGAGGTTGCGACCGAGAGAGGGGGCGATCTGCGCGTTGGTAAAGGTGCCGTTCCCCTGAATGGCCGCGCCGCGGAAGCTCTGCAGCGTGCCCGAGACTTGCACTTCCCACGGCAGCATGTAGGATCCCCCGAACTTGTACTGCGCGAGGTACGGCGTCTGGTTGTGACAGAAGCGTTGCGACGGATTGTCCAACTTGGTCACCACATCGCAGTTGTCTGTAACCGTCCTGCCAGTGCTCATACCGCCCTGGAGAATGAAGCCGCTGGAGATTCTGGCCTGCGCGGACAAGTCCAGGCCATTCCAGCGTTCGTATTGCTCGCCGTAATCGGCTGATGACGTCGTGACCGTCCGGATCTGCCCGACACGATTGGGGTTCAGATCGTACAGACCGTCGATGCGGTAGCCGCCGCCCTCGGGCAACCGGGCATCGCTAGGCGCGGTGACCCAGTACGAGCTGTAGTCGCTCGGAGCGACCAGCAGGTTGTCGTTGACCTGGAAGTTGCCGTACCAGCGGCGGTAGTACGCCAGGTTCACCGACACGCGCGGCAAGAGCTCGTGCTGCAACGAGATCGAGGTCTCCCAGTTGTACGGCCTTACGCCAAAGCCAAACGCATAGTCGGGGTCGAAGTTGTACGGGATGATTTCCAGACCGAAGTTCCGGTTCTGGCTCACGCCGAGCTCGCCGTTGATCTCGGGGTTGAACGGGTCACCTTGCACGATAAAGTCCCCGTTCGGGTCCGTCCACGACCGAGTCATCATCACGTTCGCCCGCGCCGGGTTCTGGTCGTTGAGGAAGAGGGCCTGGACGACATAGCGGCTCAAGCTGCCCTTGATCGCAGTTCGGCCATTCCCGAACAGGTCGTACGCCACCCCGGCGCGGGGCGACAGATCTTTCCACCGCACCAGTGTCGACGCGGGGAAGTTGCGCTCAGCCTTCACATATTGGGTCGGCGGCAGGCTGATCAACGGATAACCCTGCTTGTACTGGTCGTAGCGCAGCCCGAGGTTGAAGGTGGCGCGCCGAAGCGTCCATTGATCCTGCGCGAAGAAGCCGAACACCGATTCATTCGCCTTCGGATAGTACGGCGTCGCGTGATACGTGACCGACAGTGGTCGGTAGTTCAGCGTCGTGTAGGTCAGGTCGCGGTCCACTTCGTAGAACTGCTCCGCGGTCGCGTGGCGGTAGCTGGCCCCAACCTTCAGCGCGTGTGAGCCCGTGACGTACGACACGGAGCCCTTCACGACCGGCGTCTTGTTCTCGTCAGTGAAGTACAGGCTGGGGTTCGGTCCGCGGAACGACACACCCGTGGAAGACTCGGTGATCCGCGGCGCGACAGGTTCAACGTACAGGCTCATGGCCTTTCGTGTAGCGGGGGAAGCTCGCGGCCGCTTCGACGAGCACGCGGTTCGTCAGCGGGGCCGTCCAGTTCGCCTGCACGATGTTGGAGGTGCGGGGTGCCATCGTGGCGCCTTCGGGCGCATTGATGCCGACGTACGTGGCACCGATGAGGTACGGGCACTGGCACAGCTGGTTGTTGGAGTAGTAGACGGACAGCTTGTGCTTGGCCGCGACCTGCCAGGTGAGGCGGATGTTGGCGTCGTGGGTCTTCTCGGCCGCTGTGGCCTGCTGGGATGTATCGAACACCGGCCGCCACGCAGCGAGATCCGTGTTGAAGTACGTGTTAGCCTTCAGGCGCTCGTTCACCATCCGCGAGTATCCGCCGTAGAACCACAACGTGTCCTTCACGATCGGTCCCCCGAACGACGGATTGACCGTCCAGAGCGACACCGTCTTGTCCGGGTCTCGGAGACCTGTCGCCCTCAGCTCGGGGGTCATGTTCTCCGACTGAAAGTTGTCGTCGGAATAGCTCAAGAAGAAGTTGCCGCTATAAACGTTCCCGCCGTCCTTCGGAACAATGTTGACGCGTACGCCTCCCGTTTCGCTCTCGGCCGAGTGTGCCGAGATCTCGAAGGAGTACTCCTGGACGTTACCGTCCTGGAAGTTGGCATACGAGCTGTCCTGCCGCTGGCCAAAGATATTGATGTTGACGCCGTTGACCTCCAGGCGCGTGTCGGCTGGTCGCCCCCCGTGCGCGGCCAGCGTCGCGAACTGGTCCATGCCCAGTGATCCGCCCATTCCTGTAGCCGCCGCCCCGGCGCCCGTGCCGTTCATCAGCTGCACACCCGGAATCAGCGTCGCGACTTCGACGGCGGTCTTTCCTGTCGGCAGAGCGTCCACCACGTCGCGCGTCATGACGACCTGGCGCTTCACGTTCTGGACATCGACGATGGGCGAGACGCCCGAGACGGTCACGGTTTCCTCGACGGCGCCGACTCGAAGCTCACTGTCCACGGTCGCGGTAAACCCCGTCGTCAGCTCGATGCCTTCTCGGCGCACGGAGCCGAATCCCGTCAGCGAAAAGGTGACGGTGAACACGCCAGGGGGAAGCGACACCACCTTGTACTGTCCTGCGGCGTCAGAAACGACCGTCCTGACCTTCTCGATGAGCGCGGGGCTGCCAGCTTCGACCGTGACACCAGGCAGCACGGCGCCCGTGGCGTCGCGGACGGTGCCAGAGATACCGGCGGTTCCCTGCGCGGCTGCCAGAGCCGGGAGACAGAGCAGCAACATCGCTCCGGCCGACAGAGTTCTCCACATCGTTTCTCTCCATGGGGATGGCAATCCCCCAACGATAGTTGCAAAACAAACTGGCGAACGCAGAACAAGCTTCAGCGGGCGCCATCATAGCTGAACCGGAGCACGGTCGGATTGCCAAATCGGAGGTCTACGCCATCTTGACGAAATGCTATTGCCCGCATGGGCCGCAGGAGGATGAGTATTGCGGCCGGGCCGCCAGACGGCCACGGCACGGTCGACGGAGGCGGGCCCGACTGGCGGAGCGCAGGGTCAGAGCGAACGATGCTGGGGACCGCGATCTAGGGCCGAGCTGCCGCCCTCTGGCGTGAGGCCCACTCGGCCTCCATACGCCGGTCCCGCTCGGCCACGGCACGCTGCTGATCCACATGGGTCTGTAGACAGTCCAAGCATTCCTTGGGATCGATCTGGTGGGCGGAGGTCGGCAAGCCCTTGGCTTCCATCAGATCGCTCAGCAGCTTGGCGGTGTGAACCTGTTGCTTGAAGAAATCGGTGTAGGTCAGCCCGTTGGCCACTGCGAGCGGCGTCCAACCCCGCTTGTCTTTGGCGTCGAGGGCTGCCCCTCGAGACACGAGGTACTCGGCCACCGCGTTGACGCCACGGAACGCCGCGCCATGCAGTGCCGTCTCGCCGAGATCGTTGGCGGCGTTGACGTCGTTCCCGAGCTCGACGCACATTTGAACGGCTTCAAGGACCTCGGCTTCCTGTCCGGCCAACGAGCCGCCATCCTCTCCTGGATTCCAGATGGCAATGCCTGCCGCCACCATCAGCGGTGTCGTGCCGTCGGCGTTGGGTACCTTGGGATCGGCGCCGGCGGCCACTAGCACGTTCATCGCCTCGACGTCAGTATTCTTGGCAGCCAGGAGGAAGGGCGTGGCACCCAATCGGTTCAGGCGGTTACGTTGCCCGTCCTTCATCCCGTTTCTGCTCATCCGCGCGTTGACGTTGACGCCATTCGCGATCATCTTCTTGATCACGTGTATCGAGTCGAGTGTCCCCGTCGGGACGGGACCCGGCGTTCCAAAGCCGATGTTGGGGCGGCGCGTTCTCACCGTTTGGTGGAGCGCGTTCCATCCCACGGCATCGAGGTTCGGGTCGGCGCCACGGTCGAGCAGCACATCCGCAAGCTGCCAGTGGGCGTTCGCCGTCGCAACGATGAGCGCGGTCGTTGAATCCGAGAGCGTGTCGTTGACGTTGGCGCCCGCATCCAGAAGGGCCTTGACCGCCTCGATATTGCCGGCACGAACGGCGAACAAGAACGGCGTGAACCCGGTCGGCGCCGGGCTCGAGAAGAGGTTGCGGCCCGTCTCGAAGTTGCTGACCAGGGCCTGGGCCGCGGTTGCAGCCGGACTCGCGGTCGGTCTTGCCGGCGCGCCGCGCTCGGTCCGGGCGTTCAGGTCGGCGCCGGCGCCTAACAGAACACGCAGGGCCTCGACGTTGTTCCGCGCAGACGCCCACATGAGGGCGGTCTGTCCTCTGAATCCGTCTCTGGCGTTGACGTCGGCGCCGCCGGCGATGAGCGCCTTCACCGCAGCGGGATTTCCCGCCCGAGCAGCGGACATGAGCGCCGTTTCGCCTTCTGGCATCGAGGTGTTGGGGTCGACCCCAGCCGCGAGCAGTTTCTCCAGGATGGCGGCGCTTCCGTTGACGGCAGCCAGCGACAGGGGCGTGACGCCGTACCGGTTGGTGCTCTTCGGGTTTGCCCCGCGCTGAATCAGCAGATCGACGATCTCAGGCGTTGTCCAGGTGGGACGCCCAGTGCAGTGCCGTCGCGCCATCGGCCGTCTGCGCGTTGACGTCGGCCTTCTGATCGAGCAGCCGGCGAACCGCGGCAAGATCACCGCGCCTGGCAGCCTCCACCAGCGGGACGTTCTTGCCTCCGCTGATCGTGAGGCTGATCTCGTTCTGCGCGGCGGCCTTCGCCGCGAACGAGAGAGCCACGGCGACGCCTGCCAGAGCGAAACCCAGTCTCTTCAACTGCATGCCGTTCTCCGACTTGACGCTGGCCTCGAGCGCCTGTTCACAGGTCGGTGAGCCGTCCCGTGCTGTCGCCAATCGTGTTGACCTCCGCCCCAATCTTGTCGAGCAGAGTCACGCCGAGATTCATGAAGGGTGTATTGAGCGCATAACGGATATGACGCCCGCCACGCATCTGCCCGCACCCCCCGCCCACGATCGCCACCGGAAGGTCAACAGGAGTGTGCTGATCGCCATCCCCCATGCCGGCACCGTACAGGAGGATGGAATGATCCAGCAGGGTTCCGTCGCCGTCAGGCGTGTTGCTGCATCTTCTCGACGAGCTGGGCGAAGAGCGTCATGTGATAGGTGTTGATCTTGGTGTTCTGCTGGATGTTGTGGGGGTCGTTCTGGTGATGCGACACGGGATGGTGCCCCTCGGGTACGCCGACCTGGGGTACGTCCTGCCGCTCGACTCCCGTGCGATCTGGGTGCACGAGACGCGGGTGACATCCGCCTGAAACGCCAGCACCAGCAGGTCCATCAGCAGTCGCGCGTGCTCGTCGTACTCATCGGGCACGCCAGCGGGCTGCTCGAGCGAGGGGAGCGGCGTGCTGTCGTTATTCAGCTCGGCGCGCTGGATTCTCCGCTCGATCTCTCGAACCGAATCAAGGTATTCCGCCACCGCTCGCCGATCGCCAATGCCCAGTCGCCTCTCGAGGCTGCGCATGCTCTCGGACACTGAATCGAGAATGCTGCGATCCTTCTTCATCTGTCCCAGCCGCGCCGCCACGCTGCCGCCGTCGCCGAACAGCCGCTCGAACACCACACGCGGATCGCGCTCATGCGGCAGCGGCGTCGACGGAGTCCGCCAGGATGTCGAGTTGAGGTAGGCGCAGCTGTATCCGTTCTCGCAGTTACCTACCTGGAAGTTCGACTCGGTCGTCAGCTCGAGCGATCGCAGCGGCGTGTCCGCGCCAAGCCGGTCGGCCGCGTACTGGTCGATCGTCTTGCCGGCGGTGATGTCCGCGCCCTCGGTGCGCTTCGGCAGCACGCCGTTCAGCCACCCGCCATGTGCCCGCGTGTGAACGCCGCCGCCTTCGTTCGCGCTGATGACACCGAGATTGCTCAGCCCGCTCACGACCGTCAACTGACTCCGGAACGGCTCGAGGGGCTTCAGGATCGGCGTCAGGTCGAAGTCCGAACCGCCCGCGCCGGCCGGGTGGAAGTTGGGCAGGTACATGCCGTTGGGCACGTAGAAGAAGCCCATCCGCTGCACCGGACTCGCGGCGGTCTGCGACAGGGCAGACAGCGCCGGCATCATCGCATCGAGCAGCGGCAGGGCCATCGTGGCGCCCAGCCCCCGCAGAAACGTCCGGCGCGGCATCGACATCTTGGTGATGAACATGACGACATCTCCTCACTCAAACCGGAGCAGCATCGCTAGGGACGGGACGCAGACGCTTCGAGCGGCGGCGCCGCCATCGACTCTTCGATTCAGAAACGGATAGCTCCTGGCAACGCCCGCGACAATCGCACTCAGCCGGTAGCCGTCTGCGGCGGCGTCTCTCACGATCCGGCGGACGGTCGGCTGGTCGTAGTACTCGACGCCGCGCCCAAGCGCGTAGGTCAGCAGCTTTTCCGTCACCGTCGTGACGAAACGCTCGGGCCTGCGGACCAGCGCCGCACGCAGCTCGGCGACGCCGTCGAACTTGGTACCCGTCGGGCAGCGCCCCCGACGCGTCGATCGGATTGAACGACTCGTCGACGACCCGCCAGCGCCCAATGGCGTCGAAATTCTCGAGCGCGAAGCCGGCCGGATCGATCAGCGAATGGCAGGTCGCGCAGCTCGGGTTGTTGCGGTGCTGTGCCATGCGCTCGCGCATCGTCTGCACCTTGGCCTGGGTCTTCTTGTCTACGCAGCGCCGGCACGTTTGGCGGCGGCTCAGGCGGCGGCGTGCCGAGCACGTTCATGAGCACCCACTTGCCGCGGAAGACCGGCGAGGTCCGAATCGCGTGCGACGTCATCGTGAGGATGCTGCCCTGCCCCAGGATGCCCCGTCGCGGACTGTCGGGTGGCAGCGTCACCCGCCGGAAATGACTGCCCTGCACGCCGGGAACGTCGTAGTGACTGGCGAGTCGCTCGTTCAGAAATGTGTAATCCGCCGTCAGCATGTCGACAACGCTGCGGTTCTCGCGGAGGATGCTCTCGAAGAACAGCTCGGTCTCGCGCCACATCGCGTGACGCAGCGTTTCGTCGAAGGTCAACGAGTACGGATCGCCAGGTCGCACGTTGGCCATGTTCCGCAGCTGGCAGCCACTGACCGGCGAAGTTCTTGGTGAGCGACTCGGCGCGCGGATCGGCCAGCATGCGGCGGACCTGTTGCTCGAGCACCGCTGGTCTGTCGAAGGCGACCGGCCGCCGCCACGGCCAGCAGTTCGTCGTCTGGAATGCTGCTCCACAGGAAGAACGACAGCCGGGAGGCGAGCTCGAGGTCGCTGCACGGCGATAGACGCCCGCGCTCACAGAGGTCGCAACCGGCGCCCCCGACGACGCGCGGCGCGCACCGGGGGCCGACGGGACCGGATCGGTCTCGACGCGGAACAGGAACTCCGGGCTCGACGAGCAGCCGACGGATCGCGAGCTCGATACCGTCGTCGAAGCTACCGCCCTCCTCGCGCCCCTGGTTGTAGAAGTCGAGGAGGACCTGGACGTCGGCGGCGCCGACCCGGCCGCGGTAGGCCCGCCGCGCGAGCGTGGACATGATCTCGTCGCGCACAGTCGGGCTGCGCCGCGGCGCTCGCCGGCCGGCACACGAAGATGCGCCGGCGACTCGGCGTGTCCCCTGGTCCGGCGGGATTGTGCGGACCGATGATCGTCACGACCGACACCGAGGGCAGCGGGCCGCCCGGGCCGCCATCGTTCCCCGAAACCCGGGGGTTCTGGAACGGCTCGCGCACCTGTTCGACGAGCGCGGCCGGTTTGCGGACGAAGGCCACGCCGACCTCGTGCGGGCCCGCCTTGACCGGTACACGGGCGTCCAGCTTGTTCTCGACCTCGTAGCCCGTGGCGCCCTGGCCGCGCTGGCGCGGCGCCAGCGTGAACAGCTTGACGCTGCTCGCCGTCGACCGTGACCTCGAGCTGGTGCGGCTCGCGCAGACCGTTCGCCCCCGACACCTCGACGCGAATGTCGTAGTCGCCGTCGAGCGGGAAACAGGTGAGGGATCATCGTCCCTCCGCGCGTGCCGAACGGCAGGTGATCGCGCGCGATCGTGCTGCTGGCCATCGGGCGCGACACGGTAGGCATCGCTGTCGACCGCGGGCAACGGACTCCCCACCGCAAGGCGGCTGATCGTCTTCGCCGCGGAGAGATAGCGTTCCATGAGGGACGGCGACACGCGCAGCACGCCGGCGATGTTGTCGAAGCCGTAGCTCGCATCGTCAGCCGGCAGGAAGTCGGTGATGTCCACGTCCAGCGCGAGCAGGTCGCGGATGGCGTTCTGGTACTCGGAGCGGTTCAGTCGATGAAATGTCTCCGTCCGACCCGGATTCGGATGGGCCGCCGCTGTGCGATCCAGCGCGCCCTCGAGAAACGCCACAAACGAGTCCTGAGCCTTCTCGTCGGGGCGCGGCAGACCGGACGGGGGCATCACACCCGCCCGCAGCTTACGAACCACCTTCTCCCACGTCGCGGGATGTGCGCCAACGTTCGTGAGGTTCAGCGTGTCAAGCGCGAGGTTCGCCGTGCGGGTGCGCTGATTGTGGCAACCGATGCAGTAGCGATTGAGCAGGGCCTGTTCGGGAGATGGGACAACGTTGCGCGTCGCCGGAGGCGCCATCAGCCGGAGCCGGAGGCGTCGCGGGCTGTTGGGCGCTGGTGCGCACAAGCCCCGACGCCACCAGCGCGGCCGCCGTCCAACAGACAATAGCGATCCCTGCGCGCGACCTCATTCCGAGCGCTCCTCCCCGCGGCGGTGGGGGCCTCTGACGGCCCGAGTCGATCGGTGCCAGTGTACCCTTAACGCGCGGATGTGGGCTACGGTCATGGGTGCTGTGTCAAATCAACAAAATATGGGCAAATTCGCGGCCCAGTCACAAAGCCGCCCACGCACAGGCGCGCGGCGGCGCCGACAATCGCGTCGGCGTCGAGGCCGTAGGCGCGGTACAGGTCGGGGATGTCGCCCGACTGCCCGAAGCGCTCGACGCCGAGCGGCACGACGCGGTGGCCGGCGACGGCGCCGAGCCACGACAGCGTCGCCGGATGACCGTCGAGCGACCGTGACGAGACCGGCGCTGTCGCGGCAGCGCGCGCAAGCAGCGCCTCGATGTACGACCGCTGACCGAGCGCGGCGGGACCGCTGCGCCGTCAGCCATCCGCGCATGCAGCCGATCCGCCGACGTCACGACGAGCAGGCCGGCGCCGGGCAGGTCCTCGAGCGAGCTGCGCGATGCGCCTCGATCGCTTCCGGCACCACCGGACCGCACGCCACGATCGCCAGCTCGGCGTCGGCGCCGGGCGGCACGAGCCAGTACGCGCCCTCCAGGATCTCGCGCCGACAGCTCGGGCGTCATCGCCCGCGCCGGCTGCTCGAGCGGCCGCGTCGACAGCCGCAGGTAGACCGAGCCGCCGTCCTCGGCCTGCAGGTGCTCGAAGCTCCAGCGCAGGATCTCGCAGAGCTCGTCGACGTAGGCCGGCTCGAACGCCGTCAGCGCCGGCTGCCCGATGCCGATGAGCGGCGTGTAGATCGACTGATGCGCGCCGCCCTCGGGCGCGAGCGTCAGCCCGACGGCGTGCCGACGAGGATGAAGCGCGCGTCCTGGTAGCAGGCGTAGTTCAGCGCATCGAGCCCGCGGCTGATGAACGGATCGTAGACCGTGCCGATCGGCAGCAGCCGCGTGCCGAAGAGCGGCGCCGACAGCCCGAGCGCGGCCAGCAGGATGAACAGGTTGCTCTCGGCGATGCCCAGCTCGATGTGCTGCCCGCGCGGCGACATCGCCCACTTCTGCGGCGACGCGATCGCGTTCGTCCTTGAACGCGTCGGCGCCGGTCGTGCGGTCGAAGATCGCCGCGCCGGTTGACCCAGCCGCCGAGGTTGGTCGACACCGTCACGTCGGGCGAGGTCGTGACGATGCGATCGGCGAGCGCCGGGTGGTCGCGCGCGATGTCGGCCAGCAGCCGGCCGAACCCCTCCTGCGTCGACATGCGTGCTCGCTCGCCGGCGGCTCGAACCGCGCCGGCACGGCAACGCGCGGCGCGTCGGTGCCGCCGCTCGGCCGGCTGCGCGAACGGCACGCTGCGACGAAACGCCTGCAGCTCGTCGTCGGGCACGTCGAGCCCGGCGAACGGCGTCCCACTCCTCGCCGTCCGCGACGTCCGATTCGTCGCTTGAAGCGCCTCGATCTGCTCGGGCGTCATCAGCCCGGCGTGGTTGTCCTTGTGCCCGGCGAACGGCAGGCCGAAGCCCTTGATCGTGTAGGCGATGAAACAGGTCGGCCGATCGTCCTCGCGCGCCGTGGAACGCGTCGAGCACGATCTCGAGGTCGTGCCCGCCGAGGTTGGTCATCAGACGCCTGCAGGCGCTCGTCGTCGTGCTCGTCGAGCAGCTCGCGGATGCCGGACGTGTCGCCGAGGTCGCGCACGCAGCTGCTCGCCGCCACGCCGCGCCGCCCTTGTAGGCCAGCGCCGAGTACCGCGAGTTCGGACACTCGTCGATCCAGTCGCGCAGCGCGTCGCCGCCGCGCCGGGCGAACGCCTGCTCGAGCAGCCGGCCGTACTTCAGCGTGACGACGTGCCAGTCCATGCCGCGGAAGATCGCGTCCATCCGCATGGAAGATGCGATCGGTGACGACGGCGTCGAGGCTCTGGCGGTTGTAGTCGATGATCCACCAGACGTTCGCGGACGTCGTGCTTCCAGCCTTCGAGCAGCGCCTCGAAGACGTTGCCCTCGTCGAACTCGGCGTCGCCGAGCGAGCGCGATCATCCGCCCGGCGCGCTCGGGCTCGTCCATCGAGCTCCTTCAGCCGCAGGTAGTCCTGCACGAGCGCCGCGAAGCTCGTCATCGCGACGCCGAGGCCGACCGATCCGGTCGAGAAATCGACGTCGTCGGCGTCCTTGGTGCGCGACGGATACGACTGCGCGCCGCCGAAGGCGCGGAAGCGTTCGAGCTTCTCGCGCGTCTGCCGGCCGAGCAGGTACTGGATCGCGTGAAAGACCGGGCTCGCGTGCGGCTTGACCGCGACGCGATCCGCCGGGCGCAGCACGTCGAAGTAGAGCGCCGTCATCAGCGTCACCACCGACGCCGACGACGCCTGATGGCCGCCGACCTTCAGGCCGTCGCGCTTCGGCCGGAGGTGGTTGGCGTGGTGAATCATCCAGACCGCCAGCCAGAGGACCTTCTGCTCGAGCGCGCGCAGAGCAGCGCCAGGCGATCGGGGATCGGGGACCGGGATCGGCGATCGGGGGCCGACGGACTGAGATCGTGGGCTGCGAGGCACGCTGGATCGTAGCCACGGCAGTGCCGACGACGTTGCGATTCGAGCTGCCATGGTAGGCTATGGCGCAATATCATTGCGTCAATCGCCCGTGGAGAGCTCACATGCTGTCGGACTTCGACGAGATCGACCGGAAGATCCTCAAGCAACTGCAGGAGAACGCGCGCATCTCGAACGTGGATCTGGCCGACCACGTCGGGCTGTCGCCGGCGCCGTGCCTGCGCCGGGTGCGCAGCGCTCGAAGAGGCCGGCGTGATTCGCAAGTACGTCACGCTGCTCGATCCGGGCGCGTCAACCTGGGCGTCACGGTCTTCGTGCAGATCTCGCTGGACCTGCAGGTCGAGAGACCGGCTCGAGATCTTCGAGCAGCGCGATCCTCAAGCGGCCGGAAGTGCTCGAGTGCTACCTGATGACCGGGGACTCCGACTATCTGCTGCGCGTCGTCGTGCCCGACGTCGCGGCGTACGAGCGCTTCCTGAAGGACGTCGCTGACGCGGATCGAAGGCGTCGCCGGCATCAAGTCCAGCTTCGCGCTGAAGCAGGTGAAGTACTCGACGGTGCTGCCGCTGGAGACAACAAAGAGCGGCAGATGAACCTGACGGTGCGGTTCAAAGTTTCAACGTTGCACCTTGAACCGAAGCCCGAGCAGTCTAGTCCTCGGCTCGGGGCTCCGGCAGCCAGAAGCTGGCGATGAAGCCGACCAGGTAGACGCCGGATCGCAATCGCAGCCGCGACGAGCGCGACCTTGGTCGGGCGCGTAGGCGCGATCGGGCGTGACGGCCAGCGTCGCCGTCACCCAGGCGAACGAGGTGCCGATCAGCCGGCCGCCGATGTTGGCGGCAAAGCTCTCGCCGGTGCCGCGCAGGTGGAGCGGGATAGACCCGCGGCAGATAGTTGCCCCAGAAGCTGAACTGCGCGACGGTCAGCAAGCCCGCCAGGAAGATCGCCGGATAGAGCCAGGTCAGGCTCGACGTCGCGATGAGCGCGAAGGTCACGCGGCATGACGATGAGCCCGGGAATCTGGAACAGGCGAATCAGCTTGCGCCGGCTGACGATCACGACGGCCAGGTACGCCAGGATCACCCGGCCGACGAGGCCGCCGATTTCCTGGATCTTCGTCACGCTCGGCGGCAATCTCCTGCGTCCGGCGCGCGGCCTCGCGGCGGCGGCAGGCCCTGCGACGGCCTCGCGCGACTTCGGGCAGGCCGGGAACGATCTGCGGAATCTGCTGGATCGCGCCGAACGCGGCGCCGTAGGCCATCGCGAACATGATCGTCGTGACGATCGTCGTGCGCCGCAGGTCGGGCGCGAAGAGCGCCGCGATGCTCGGCCGCTTGAGCGTGCCGGCCGCCTTCTTCTCCTGCCCAGGCGGGCGACTCCGGCAGGAACGGCCGGATCAGAATCAGCGGAATCGCCGGGATCACGCCCGACATCAGCGTGTAGCGCCACGGCGCATGCGGATCGGCGATGTCGAGCCCGAACGCGCCGAGCGCGGGAAGCTCGCCGCGTACGTGACGCACGAGGCCGTTCGCCGTCGCCACCAGGATGCCGCCGAGCGACGAGAACGCCTGCGTGTAGCCCAGCACCTTCTCGCGCTGCTTCGGGTCCGGGAAGCAGCTCGGCCAGCCAGGCCACCGCGGCGACGAACTCGACGCAGACGCCGACGAAGACGAAGCAGCGGAGCACGAGCAGCATCTCGACCGACGTCGAGAAGCCGGAGAGAAACGCCGCAACTGCGTAGATGAGGATGCTGAAGGTCAGCACGCGCCGGCGTCCGAAGAGGTCGGTCAGGTAGCCGCCGAGCAGTCCGAAGATGCCGCCGGCAAACGCCGGGATGTAGAACAGCCGGCCCACCCAGAGCTGAAACTCAGGCGACCCCGGCGCCGCGCCGGTCAGCTCGAGGAGCGCCGGCCGCACGATGAGCGGCAGCATCAGGATTTCGTAGATGTCGAACGCGAACCCGATCGCGGCGATCGCACAGACGAGCCACTGGGTAGGAGTCATATAAGAATTTCAGAATGCAAATTGCTGATTGCGAATCTGGGTTCTGGGTTCTGGGTTCTGGAACGTCGGCTGCCTTCGAGTCTCAGTTCTGAGTTCGAACTTCCGGCGAAGCCGGCTTACGGTCGAGCCGGAGTATACTGCGCTTCTCGAAAGTAGCGGGCAAGGGTCCCGGCCGAGGGGCGGGCCGCCGCGGTGAGCCTCGACACGACGACCATCAGCAGGCCGGACACGAGCGTCATCGGCACGACCGGCAGCATGCCGAGCACGAGCGTCCCCTGAACGGCGCGGGTGATGACCTCGGTGCCGAACGGCGGACCAGACCGGCACCAGCACGCCGGGCGGCGGCGGCGGAATCGTCTGCTGCACCGTCGCCACCCCGGCGACTGCCAGCGGCCGTCCACACCGTGCTCGCCAGCGCGCCCCACTTGGTGCTGCCCTTCCAGAAGAGCGCCGCCACGAGCAGCGGCGAGAGCGCCGAGTAGCCGGCAAACGCGTACTGCGTCGCGACGTCGAAGATCGACTGCGGCACTTGCAGCGCGATCACATAGGCCACGACCGTGATCAGCACGACGAAGACCCGGCCGGTGTGCACCTGCACCGCCTCGCCGAAACGCGCGCGCCCGCCGTAGAACGCGAACACGTCCTCGGTGAACATCGTGGACAGCGCCAGGATCTGCGAGTCGCTCGCCATCACCGCCGCCATCACGCACGCGCCGAGGAGCGACGCCAGCCACAGCGGCGCGTACCCCTCGACCAGCCGCAGAATCACGTCGTCTCCCGACGAGCCGGACGCGCAGCCGCTCGCGCTCGTCCGGCGCCAGCGCCGCTCCGCATGGCCGACGCCGCGAGCGTCGCCCGCGCCTCGAGCTTGGCCTCGATGGCCGGGACGTCGTGCGCGGCGTTCGCCACGACGCCGAGGAACACCGACGGCAGCCAGATCGCCAGCATGCAGATCGGATACAGGATCACGGTCTTCTTGAAGTGCGACAGCTTCTTCGCCGTCAGGCAGAAGATGCCGATGTGCGGAAAGGCGATCGACGAGAGCGGGATGAACGTGTAGCTGAAGAAATACAGCGGCGAGACGCGCTCGCGCGTCAGGAGCGGCGCCGTCGACGGCGCGTCCAGGAGCGACTCCATCGCCGGGCCGAAGCCGCCCATCCCGGCGCGCGATCACGCTGACCGCAATCGCGCCGAACAGCAGGAACAGGATCGTCTGCAGCGTGTTGACCCAGGCCGTGCCGCGCATGCCGCCGAAGAACACGTAGCCCATCACCACGAGCGACACGATGAGCGCCGCCGAGCCAGAACGGGACGCGGCCGCCGCTGACGGTCGGCGAGCGTCGTGCCGCCGCCCATCACCGCGATGATGATGTAGGGCACGAGCAGCACGGCCTGGACCGCGAAGATGACCGTGCCGATGTGGCCGCACTCCCAGCGGTCGCGGAACATCTGCACGGGCGTCATGAACCCGTTGCGCCGCCCGAGCGCCCACAGCCGCGTGCCGATCGCGAACAGGCACACCGGGATGACGAGCGCCGACGACGACGCCATCAGGCCGAAGGTGACGATGCCGTTGGCGAAGGCGTGACCCGAGGCGCCGAGGATCGAGAACGCCGTCATGTTGGCGCCGAAGAGCGACAGCAGGAACACCACGGGCCCGAGCGATCGGCCCGCGAGGAAGTAGTCCTCGGCGTTCCGCCTGGCACGGGAGGACTGGAACGCGAACACGCCGATGTACAGCGCGACCGCGAGGTAGGCGAAGACGACCGCGGCCGGAATCATTCGTCCCGACGGTCGAGTGCCGGGCCAGGCCACGCAGCGACGAGCAGCGCCATGAGCAGGGCGATCGAAACGGCGTGAAGGCCGCGTGATAGAAGAGACCGATCGGCAGGAAGCCGAAGACGAGCGGACGCGCCTCGCGCCAGAACCAGAAGTCCTGGTGCAGCACGTAGAGCATCGCGACGAGGGCGGCCGTTGTCAGCGGGTGCACGGGACCGCAGTATACTCGCGCCATCATGCAGGCTTCTCATACTCCCTCGGCGCGACCCCGCGGCGGCCGCTGCGACCGCGCAAGAGATCAACTCGACACACAGGTGCGCGACATCGTCGGCTGGCATTTCGATCCCGCGACCGGCTGCCCGTTCTGGCTCGATTACGCGACGAAGCTCGGATGGGATCCGCGCAAAGAGATCAAGACGTTCGCCGACCTTGCACGCTTTCCGCCCTTCGAGGACGAGTGGCTGCGCGGCGGCCCGGTCCAGCGCTGGATTCCGAAGGGCTCGCCGGCAAGCCGGTCTACGTGTTCGAGACCGGCGGCACGACCGGCATTCCGAAGACGCGCGTGGCCATCGAGGACTTCCGGATCGACTACGAGCTCTTCAGCGACACGCTCCCCGACGAGTACTTCCCGAAGGGCTCCAACTGGCTGATGCTCGGCCCCTCGGGTCCGCGGCGCCTGCGGCTGTCGGTCGAGCATCTGGCCCAGTATCGCGGCGGCATCTGCTTCTGCGTCGATCTCGATCCCGCGCTGGGTCATCAAGCTGATCAAGAAGGGCTGGAGCGAGCACCTCGAGGCCTACAAGGCGCACGTCATCGACCAGGCGGTCACGATTCTCCAGGCGGGCCACGACATCAAGTGCATGTTCACCACGCCGAAGCTGCTCGAGTCGCTGGCGCTCCGCCTCGAGCGAGCTGGGCACGACGATCCGCAAGGCGGGCATCACGGGCATCTTCTCCGGCGGCACCGAGTTCACGCCGCAGTGGAACCGCTTCGCGCACGAAGAGCTGCTCGACGGCGCGTACATGACGCCGACCTACGGCAACACGCTGATGGGCCTCGCCGCCAGCGCGCCGACCGGGCCGCACAACAACTACAAGATCACCTACTACGCGCCGCAGCCGCGCGCGGTCATCGAGGTCGTCGACTTCGACGACCCCAGCGCGCATCGTCGAGCTACGGCCAGTCCGGCCGGGTGAAGCTGACGACGCTCACGAGGGAGTTCTTCGTGCCCGGCTTCCTGGAGCGCGACGAAGGCGAACGCGAGCCGCCCTGCGAGAAGTACCCCTGGGACGGCATCAGCGGCGTCAAGCCCTTCCGCGGGGTCGCGCAGGCGACGACGGTGGGGGTTTACTGAAGCTCGAATCTGGTCAATTTGGCATTTGGTCATTTGGTCATTTGAACGGCAGGTCATCTGGATTGCGCCGAACGAACCCAACGCCCAATAAAATAACCAAGTGACCAAATGACCAAATGACCAAATGACCAGATGCCCCAATTGAATGAGTTCGTCTACCGCCGCCGGGTGCAGTTTCCCGAGACCGATGCGTCGGGCATCGTGCACTTCACGAATTTCTTCAAGTACGTCGAGGAAGCCGAGCACGCCATGTGGCGGGCGGCGGGGTTGACGGTCTACGACCGCACGCGCGAGATCACGTGGCCGCGCGTGGCGGCGAGCTTCGAGTTCAAGAAGCCGCTCAGGTTCGAGGACGAATTCGACGTGCGCCTGAGGATCGCCGAGCTCAAGAGCAAGTCGATTCGCTACGACGCCGTCCTGACGAAGGACGGCGAGAACCTCGCCTTCGGATCGCTGACCATTGTCTGCGTCACGCGCAGGCCGGGCGAGCCGATGAAAGCGACGACGATTCCCGCCGACATCTCTTCAAGATTTAGGATTTGGGACTCAGGGACTTAGGGATTGACCTCTCAGTCCCTCAGTCCCTCAATCCTCAGTCCTCAATGTGCTGCTCTCCTCCTAATTCCCAATTCCGTTGGGCCTTTTGCCGGTGGCCCAGTAGAGCACCTGCGTGTACTCCGGGTGCTCCCGGTAGAGGACGTCTTCGAGGATCTCGATCCGGCGTTCCAGGTCGTCGGTGTGCTGCTGGTTCCGCTCCCAGGCAACAGCGACGCCGATGATGACCGCTCCGATGGCCGCGACCGTCGCGATGACCGACGAGACTTCTTTCAGCATGGCGAACTCCCCTGACAGAAGCTGGTGCATCCACCCGCCCTGGCGTTACACGGAGGGCTGGAGGCTGGAGTCCACCGTCGCCCTTCCCGCAACCTAGAGAACGCCTTCACACGCGATTTTGAACAGCCACCCGCCTTCGATCAATGATCGGCCCCATGGCGGGCATCAAAGTGTTCGTGAGCGTCGGCCGGACGTCGACACCGCAGCAGGAGGGATTTGTCAGCACCATCGAGGCGCACATGATCGACCATGGGCTGACGCCGCAGTCGCTCGGTCGAAACTACTGGTCCAGCCAACAGCCGCTCAGGGCCATCGATGAGTTGATGAGCCAGTGTTCCGGGGTCGCGATTGTCGGCTTCGAGCGCCTGCGCGTCGTACAGGCCATCGATCGCCGCGGAAGCGAGAATGAACGCGCGCTGGTGGACTTCGCCCTGCCCACCGTCTGGAATCAGATTGAGGCGGCGATGGCGTATGCCCGGGGCCTGCCGTTGCTGGTGCTGGTGCAGGAGGAACTTCGGACCGAAGGGCTCCTGGAGACGGGGTACGACTGGTACGTCAAACGGATGCGCTTGACCACGAGCGCCGTGTCCGACCGCGAGTTCTGCGGCATTTTCGACGACTGGCGCTCTCGGGTGGAAAGCCACCGCGCGAGCCACGAACCGGCTGCGCGGTCGGGCGAGCACACCGGGAGCTCGCCGACGAGCGTGGCCCAGGCCAAGCCGGAACCGGCACCCCCGCTCGACCGTCGTCAGCTGCGGAGGATCCTCGAGACCCGGTTCAATGACGACGAGCTGCGCGCCTTGTGCTTCGACCTGAGCGTCGACTACGAGAACCTGCCGGGGGCGACAAAAGCTGCGAAAGCGATCGAGATCATCACGTATTTCGAGCGCATGAACCAGGTGGGGTCGTTGATGCGCTCGGTCAAGGAGCTGCGTCCTGACGAAGCGGTGTAGACACCCGCGTCGGACCGACATTAGATGACCAGCGACAACCGGCAGCTCGAGACGCTCTACCAGGCATTGTTGTCCGCCTTTCCCACCGAGGGCGAGCTGGAGCGGATGCTTCGCTTCGGCATGGCCGTGAACCTCCCGGAAATCGCCTCCGGCAACCTGTCGAATCAGGTGTTCGCGGTCGTCAGGTTCGCGGAGGCGCGAGGGCTCCTCCCGACCCTTGTCGAGAGCGCGCTTGCCGCAAGCCCGAACAACGCCGCACTTCGGGCGCTGCCCGACTATCGCACCCTGGCCCCCGGCACGCCGGTCGCCTCGTCACCGCGACCGGCAATGAGCGTCGACCCAGTCGCGCTCCGCAATGCGATTCAGCGAGCCTACGGACTGGAAGAATTGCAGCTGCTCTGCGCAGACATCCAGGAGCGCTGCCTGGCGCGCGGGCATGACATCCGGCTGTCGATCGACGACCTCGGGGGCACGACCAAGCCGGTCAAGGTGCTGAACCTCATCGAGTTTCTCGCCAGGCGGCGCCTGCTGGACGTGCTCGTCGAAACTGTGCGTGAACAGCGGCCGGGAAGCCTCTGATATTGCAAATTTGCAATCAGCAATTTGCAATCAGCAATTCTTCTAGGTGTATCTAACCGTGGTGTGTTCGGGCTTGAAGAAGCGCGGGAGGAGGCTGTCGACGCGCAGCAGACCCTGGCGGGTCAGCGCAAGGACTTCGCGGCCGGGCTGGAGCCAGCCTTCCTGCTCGAGCGAGGCGAGCGGCGCGCGGAAGCGGTCGACCACGTCGACGCCGTACTTGGCCTCGAAGTACGACGGCGTGACCCTCCCGAGCTTGAGCTGCAGCACGAACTCGCGGATGAGGCGCTCCTCCGCAGTCGGCCGGAGACCGCGCGCCAGCGGGATGTGTCCCTGCTCGATGCTGGCGCAGTAGGCCTCGAACGAGTCGAGGTTCTGCATGTGCACGCCGTTGACGTGCCCGAACGACGCCACGCCGAGGCCGACCATGTCCGCGCCCTGCCAGAGCCTGTCGCGGTACACGAACTTGGTCGACGGGCTCTTCACCGCCGTGTAGGCCGACCCGATGTGATACCCCGCGCGCTCGAGGGCCTCGAAGGCCTCTTCGACCCACCGGCGCTTCGTTGACCAGTTCGCCACGCCGCCATTCGCGCCTGGGCCGGGAACGCCCTCACCAGCATTCGGCGCCAGCAGGTTCTTGCTGATCGTCGTGTTGAACGGCAGCTCCATCTGGTAGATGGTGATGCTGTCCGGCGCCATGTCGATGGTCTTCCGAACGCACTCGCGCCAGTTGTCGTCGGTCTCGCCCAGCATGCCGGCGATGAGATCGATGTTGATCTGCGGAAACCCGAGCGTCTGCGCAAACGCGTACGCCTTGCCGATCTCACCGGACCGGTGCGCGCGCCCGTTGGCCTCGAGGATCGCGTCGTCGAAGTTCTCGACGCCGAGGCTGAGACGCGTGACGCCGATGTTCCGGATGGAGGCGAGCTTGTGTTCGGTCAGCGTGCCTGGCTCGCACTCGAAGGTGATCTCTTCGGCCTGCCGCCAGGTGCTGACCGCATCCATGCGCGACACGAGGCTCTCGAGCTGCTTGGTGGAGATGTAGGACGGCGTGCCGCCACCGAAGTAGACGAAGTTCAGCGGCCGGCCGGCAATGGCCGCGCTGTTCCGCGTAGAGCTCCCACTCGCGCGCGAGCGTGTCGAGATATCCCTGCACCTCGGACGCGTTCTTGTCGGTGTAGACGCGGAAGTAGCAGAAGTGGCAGCGCTTCCGGCAGAACGGGATGTGCAGGTACAGCCCGAGCGGCGTGCCGGCCACCGGCGGAGACGCGAGCGCCGGCCGCGCGTCGGCCTCGACCGCTTCGGGTTTCCACACGGAGAACGGCGGATAGTTGGCGATGAAGTAGTTGCCGACTTCGGTGCGGTCCACGGCCGGGGAGGTGCTCATTCGGTTCCGACTATACTAGCTTTCGCCATGGTGCAGCTACCCGTCCTCCGCTGGGGCCAGCCGTACACGAGCATGGACATCGACGAGGTTCTGCACTTCAGAACCGGCGAGCCCATCGCGCGTGTCAGCCGTGCAAACGGCGGCCTTATTCAGCGCGACATCAAGAAAGCGCAGCGCGCGCGAGAAGCGCTCCGCGCGATCCCGGTCGAAGAGCTGATCGCCCGCGTCGGCAAGGCCGGCGAGCTCTACATGAACGCCGAGCTGCCGATGGGCGACGGGACGCAGTCGCCCGACGACTTCGCCCGGGCCCAGTCGGGAACCACCGGCATCCCGGAGCACCTGTGCCGCGGGAACATGAAGAAGAACGGCTTCGTGCTGGCCGAGATGGGACGCATCCTCACCTCGCTGACGCGCGATCTCGATCTCACCGTGCTCTCGCGCGGTTACGGCGAAGAACGCGGCGTGCCGATCAGCTACCAGGCCGAGAGCCCGGTGCTCGGGTTGGTCCTCCCGTCCAACTCGCCCGGAGTGCACACGCTGTGGCTGCCGGTCATCCCGATGCAAATCGGGCTGGTGCTCAAGCCCGGACCGCAGGAACCCTGGACGCCGTTCCGCATGGCGGAGGCCTTCTTCGCAGCCGGCATCCCGCGCGAGGCCATCTCCATCTATCCGGGAGAAGGCGATGTCGGCGCGGCCGTGCTCGAGGGCTGCGCGCGCAGCCTGATCTTCGGCGGCACGCCCACGGTGGATCGGTACAAGGGCAACCCGCGCGTCCAGGCCCACGGCCCCGGCTTCTCGAAGATCCTGCTCGGAGACGACGTCGTCGACCAATGGGAGCAGTATCTGGACATCATGGTCAGCAGCGTGTTCGCCAACAGCGGCCGCGGCTGCATCAACTGCTCGGGGATCTGGGCGAGCCGCCACGGCCGCGAGATCGCCGATGCCATCGCCAAGCGCATTGGCGGCGTCCGCCCGTTGCCGGTCGATCACCCGGAGTCGAGCCTCGCGGCCTTCACCGTGCCCGGCACCGCGGACGCGATCTCGCAGTCGATCGACGTGGACTGCCAGGCGCCGGGCGTGACCGAAGTGTCGACGAAGTACCGCCAGGGCGCCAGGGTCGTCAAGGAAGAACGCGCGGAGTACCTGCTGCCGACGGTGGTGCACTGCGATTCGCCGGATGCGGCCATCGCGAAGAAGGAGTACATGTTCCCGTTCGTCACGGTGGTCGACTGCCCCGAAGAGCAGATGCTCGGCAAGATCGGCTCCACGCTCGTGTGCAGCGCGATTACCGCCAAGCCCGAGTTCCAGCGCGCGCTGGTGGACGCGGTGCACATCGATCGGCTCAACCTCGGCCCGGTGCCGACAATCCAGCTCAACTGGCTCCAGCCGCACGAGGGCAACATCGTGGAGTTCCTCTTCCGCGCCCGGGCCTTTCAGTCAGCGGCGGTGTAGCCGGAATACCACGTGAGGATTCTCTCGCTGGCCGCCGGCGCCGCAGGCATGTATTGCGGCAGCTGCCTGCGCGACAACGCGCTCGCGGCCGAGCTCGTGGCGCGCGGCCACGAGGTGACGCTGGTCCCGCTGTACACACCGCTCCTCACCGACGAGCGGAACGTCACGCGGCCCGAGGTGCTCTTCGGCGGCATCAACGTCTACCTGCAGCACTACTCGTCGCTGTTCAGGCGGCTGCCGCCGGTCATCAGCAGGTGGCTCGACCGACCTGGCTTGATCAGTCTGTTCGCCGATCGAGCCGTCTCGACCGACGCGAAGCTGCTCGGCGACCTGACGGTGTCGATGCTCGAAGGACGCGACGGTGTCCTGCACAAGGAGTTCGAGAAGCTCGTCGACTGGGTGCGCGCCGAGCCGGCCCCGGATGTCGTCAACCTGCCGAACTCCCTGCTCATCTCCCTGGCGCGGCCGCTCCGCGAAGCGCTCGGGCGACCGATCTGCTGCACGCTGTCAGGCGAGGAGCTGTTTCTCGGCAATCTCCACGAACCATATCGATCCAGGGCGCTTGCCCTCATCCGGAAGCAGGCGGCCGAAGAAGTGTCGCGGTTCATCGCCGTCAGCGAGTACAGCGCGCGGTTCATGTCCGGGTACCTCGGAGTTCCGCGCGAGCGAATCGCGGTCGTGCCGCTCGGCGTCAACGTGCACGAGTTCGACGGCAAGCGCCCGGCACGGCACGCCGATGATCCGTTCCGCGTGGGCTATTTCGCCCGCGTGGCTCCGGAGAAGGGGCTGCACGTCCTGGTCGACGCCTTCCTCCGGTTCCGCCGGAACGAACCCTCCGCCAGAGCGCGCCTCGACGTCGCCGGATACCTGGCAGCCGCCGACAAGCCGTACCTGGCCGCAGCCCAGGACCAGATCGCTCGCGCCGGCCTGTCCGCCGACTTCACCTACCACGGCATCGTCGATCGCGCACAAAAGATCGCGTTTCTCCAGAGCATCGACGTGCTGTCGGTGCCAGCGACCTACGACGAACCCAAGGGTTTGTTCCTCCTCGAGGCGCTCGCAAGCGGAACCGCGGTCCTGCAGCCGCGCCGTGGCTCGTTCACCGAGGTCGTCGAGAAGACCGGAGGAGGCCTCCTCGTTGCGCCCGACGACGCTGATGCCCTCGCGGCGGGCCTCGCGGGCCTCTGGCGCGACCGCGCGCTGACCGCGCGCCTCGGCCAACAGGGCCAGACAGGCGTTCGCGGGCACTACACCGTGCAACAGTCCGCGGCGCGCCTCGTCGCCACCTACTCCGATGTCATCGCCGGACGATCCGAGACCGCCGCCGCACCGCGCGTCGCCGCACATTGAGCGTGCCAATGAACCCGCCCGCCCCGCCTGCCCCGCCTGCCCCATCTGCCCTTACCGTGAGCCACGTCAGCAAGAGCTATCCCACGGCTCGCGGTCCGCTGGCCGTGCTCGACGATGTGTCGCTGACGCTCGCCGCCGGGGACGCTGCGGCCATCATGGGACCGTCGGGAAGCGGCAAGAGCAGCCTGCTGTATCTCCTGGGCGCTCTCGAGCCGCCCTCGTCCGGCACGATCACGCTCAACGGCCAGAATCCGTTTGCGCTCGAAGGGCAGGCGCTGGCGCGATTCCGCAACGAACAGATCGGGTTCGTGTTCCAGGATCACTGCCTCCTCCCGCAGCTGAGCGTGCTCGAGAACGTGCTGCTGCCGACGCTCGTCGCCAGGGGCGGCGCCGACGACACCGCCAGAGCGAAGGCGCTCGTCGAGCAGGTCGGGTTGACCGATCGCCTGGATCACCGGCCTGCGGCGCTCTCGGGCGGCGAGCGGCAGCGGGCCGCGATTGCACGCGCGCTTATCCGCCGGCCGCGGCTCCTGCTCTGCGACGAGCCAACGGGGAACCTCGACCGCGCGTCGGCCGAGAACGTCGCCGCAGCGCTGCTCGATCTTCACGGCCGGCAGCAGACCATCCTGATCATCGTCACGCACAGCGCACAGCTCGCGGAGAAGTGCCCGATTCGGTTCGAGCTCGGCGACAGGAGGCTTCGCCGTGCTGGTGCTTAGTCCTTGGGGCTTGGTCCTTGGGCTGTCCCTGGACCTTGGCAGTCCTTCGTCCTTGGTGCGTGGACGGACTGGCGCGGTGAGCCGCTGGAACCAAGTGACAAAGTGCCAAGAACGCCAGGGACCAAGGCCCGCCCAAGGACCAGGGCCCAAGACCCAAGGACGACGATGAGGCTGAGGCAACTGGTACAGCGAAGCCTCCTCCATTACTGGCGAACGAACCTCGCCGTAGTCGCTGGTGTGGCCGTGGCCGTCACCGTGCTGGCGGGAGCGCTGCTCGTGGGCGACTCGGTGCGCGGGAGCCTGCGGGATCTGGTGCTGCAGCGGCTCGGCAACACCGAGCTGGCGGTCGTGTCGCCGGAGTTCTTTCGCACCGCGCTCGGCGACGACATCCGTGCGGATCCGGAGTTCGCCGCGGCGGGCGGTCAGCTGGTCGCACTCGTGGCGGTCGACGGCATCGCGATCGATCAGGCAAGCGGCCGGCGCGCGTCGCGCGTCTCGGTCTTCGGCGTCGACGATCGCTTCTGGGCCTTCCATGGCACCCCGCGCACCGGACCTGGCGGCCGCGAGGCGTTCTTCAGCCCGGCGCTCGCTCACGAGATCGGCGCCGAGCAGGGCAACACCGTGCTGGTCCGGTTCGAGCGGCCCTCCGCGATCCCGCTCGAGTCGATGCACGGGCGGAAGGATGATGTCGGACGCACGCTGCGGCTGCAGGTTGGGGCCGTGCTTCCGGCCGCCGAGCTCGGCGAGTTCTCGCTCCAGCCCCAGCAGGGAGATGTCCGCGCCGTCTTCGTGCCCCTCGCCCGCCTGCAGGAGGAGATCGAGCTTCCCGATCGCGCCAACGTGATGCTCGTTTCGGGTCGGGAGGGTCAGGTGGGTCAGGAGGGTCGGGCGGGCCCACGCCAAGCCGAGGATGAGCAGATCCGAGGCGAGGCGTCGGCGTCAGTTCGCGCCGGGGGTGGGGCCCCGGCGCCAGTGAGTAATGTTGACGAGGGCCTTCTGCAGTCGCTCATCCGGAAGCACGCGGCGCTCGACGACATCGGGCTCAAGCTCCGCGTGCTCGAGGCCCAGGGCGTGGTCGCGCTCGAAGCCAACGGGTCGCTGATCGACGCGACGCGCGAAGAAGCCGCCATGGCAGCCGCAGAAGCCATCGGCGAGCGGCGGCCGGTGCTCACCTACCTCGTCAACGACATCCGGCTCGGCGATCGCACAATCCCCTACTCGCTCGTCACGGCGATCGAACTCGAGACGATCGTGCCCGGCTTCCGGCGCCCCGACGCGAGCCTGCCGCCGATTGTCCTGAACGACTGGGCCGCGAAGGACCTGAACTCGAAGGTCGGCGACCGCGTCACGCTCGAATACTTCGTCTGGGAGGATCCGGGACAGCTCGCCACGAAGACGGCGAGTTTCGTGCTGGCGGCCATCGTGCCGATGACGGGCGCGGCAGCCGATCGCGATCTCGCGCCCGAGTACCCGGGCATTACCGGATCCGACACCTTCGCGGACTGGGATCCGCCGTTCCCGCTCGATCTGAAGCGCGTCCGCCCGGCCGACGAAGACTACTGGGAGAAGTTCAGGACGACGCCGAAGGCCTTCATCCCGGAGCTCGACGGCAGGGTGCTATGGCGGTCACGCTACGGTGAGCTGACCTCGATCCGCGTTGTGCCGAAAACGGGCACGGCGCTGCCGCAAGCTCGCGACGCATTCGCGGCGGGCCTTCGCGACGGCCTCGATCCTGTCGCGGCGGGCCTCGCCGTCCGAGCGGTGCGCGAGGAAGGCCTCGCCGCGTCGCGCGGCGCCACCGATTTCGGCGAGTACTTCACCTACTTCAGCTTCTTCCTGGTCATCTCGGCAGTGCTCCTCGCCGCGCTCTTCTTCAAGCTGGGCGTCGAGCAACGGGGGCGCGAGATCGGCCTGCTCCGGGCGGTCGGCTTCTCGACGCCAGCCGTGCGGCGGCAGTTCGTCGTCGAAGGCGCGATCCTCGCCGCCGTCGGAAGCCTCGCCGGCATCGGCGGCGCCCTGCTCTACGGCGAGCTGATGATGACGGGCCTCCGGACCTGGTGGGTCGGCGCCGTCGGCACCACGGCCCTCGTGCTCCACGTCTCGCCAGTGTCGCTGGCCATCGGCGCCGTCGGCGGCATCGCGGCCGCGGTCGCGTGCATCTGGTGGACGCTCCGTTCGCTCGCGCGCATTTCCGAGCGGAGCCTGCTCGCGGGCCAGGTGTCGCTCGATCCGTCTTCTGGCTCGAAGGCCGGAAGCCGCGTGAGCGCGCCGAGGCTGGCGGCAGGCTTCGGTGCGCTGGGTGGCGTGCTGATCGCCCTGGGGATCGTCGGCACAGTCGGCCGGACCGGCGCGTTCTTTGGCGCCGGCGGCGCGCTGCTCGCTGCGGCGCTCGCCGCGATCGCCTCCCGGCTGCAGATCCCTTCCGCGTCACCGCTTTCCGGCCACGGCTGGTGGCCGCTCGTGCGCATCGGCTCGAGGAACGCTTCGTTCAGGCCGTCGCGCAGCGTCCTGTCGATCGCCGTCGTCTCGTTCGCGGCGTTCATCCTCGTCTCCGTGGATGTGTTCCGCCGAGACGGACACGCCGATGCTGCCGATCGGCAGTCGGGCACAGGTGGATACGCGCTCCTCGTCAACACGGTGCTGCCGGTCGTCCAGGATCCCAACAGCGCCGAAGGCCGCGAGGTCTTCGGCACCCCAGCCGATGTGAAGGTCGAGCCGTTTCGAGTGCGGCCGGGAGACGATGCGAGCTGCCTGAACCTCTATGCGCCGACGGCGCCGCGGATTGTTGCGCCGCGGCCGGCGTTTGTGGCCGAGGGCCGGTTCCGGTTCGCGGGCGTCCTGGATCGTGCGGACGAGGCCGAGCAGGCCAACCCCTGGCTGCTGCTGAACCGCGACAACCTCGGGGGAGCCGACGATCCGTCAACGATCGTTCCGGTGATAGGCGACGCCAACTCGATGACCTATGTCCTGCACAAGCAGGTCGGCGACGACATCGTCTTTCCCCATGCGGGTGGAGAGATACGCCTGAGAGTGGTCGCGACGTTGTCTGACAGCCTGCTGCAGGGCGAGCTGATCATGTCGGAGGCCAACTTCATCCGGCTCTTCCCCGACGAGGAAGGCGCCCGCTTCTTCCTCGTCGAAGCGTCCGCGGGCCAGGTCGAGGCGGTGATGACGGCGGTCGAGGACCGGATGAGCGACTTCGGCGCGGATGCGCAATCGACGGTTGAGCGCATCGCGGAGTTCCACCGGGTCGAGAACACGTACCTGTCCACGTTCCAGACCCTCGGCGGCCTCGGCCTGCTGCTCGGCACCGTGGGCTTCTCGGCGGTGCTCTTGCGAAACGTCCTCGAGCGGCGGCGCGAGTTGGCCCTTCTGACCGCCGTCGGGTACGGCCACGCACAGCTGTTCGCGATCGTCCTGTCCGAAGGCCTCCTGCTGCTCAGCCTGGGGCTGGCGGTGGGTGTGGTCTGTGCCCTCGTGGCCATCGCGCCCGCCGCGATCGATCGCGGAGGCTCCCTGCCGACGGGCGCCAGCACGTGGCTGCTGCTCGGAGCCATCTTCGCCACGGGCGCGGCCGCCTCGATCGTCGCGACCCGGGCCGCAATTCGGACCCACCTGCTCGGCGCGTTACGGGCGGAATAGGCTTCGGGGGCTCAGGGCTTAGGGCTCAGGGCTTACGGCTCAGGGCTCAGGGCTCCAAGAGACGCGGGAATCAGTTTAGACTTCCGTCGAGGCTCTTCACCAGCCGTCAGCCATAAGTCCTAAGTCATGAGCCGAGGCTGAGCCATGAGCCCGAGCCCTCTGGAGACGCGCTCTATGCCCTTATTGATAACGTTGAAGCTCTCCGTAAAGCTCGCCTTGCTCCTCGCCTTCTTTGTGACCGCTTCGCCGCGCGCCGAGAACTGGCCGGCGTGGCGCGGACCGTCGGCCAACGGCCTGAGCGGCGAGATCAACCTGCCCGTCAAGTGGTCGAAGACCGAAGGCATCACGTGGCGGCTGCCGCTTGCCGGCGTGGTCCGGCTCGACGGCCATCATCTGGGGCGACCGCATCTTTCTCAACGTGGCCGAGAAGGGCGAGGACCTTCACCTGTGGTCCGTCGATCGGAACAGCGGGAAGATGCTCTGGAAGCAGCATCTGAGCGGCGGCAACCACACCGAGCGCAAGCAGAACATGTCGTCGCCCTCGCCCGTGACCGATGGCCGGCATGTGTGGGTGATGACCGGTACCGGCTTCCTGCGCGCGTTCGACTACGCCGGCAAGGAGGTCTGGGGCCGCGACATCCAGAAGGAGTACGGCCGGTTCGGCTTGAACTGGGGCTACGCGTCTTCTCCCCTGCTGCACGGCGACGCGCTCTACGTGCAGGTCATCCACGGGATGAGGACGGACGACCCGTCGTACATCCTGAAGATCGACAAGGCCTCGGGCAAGACGCTCTGGCGCCAGGAGCGGCTGACCAAAGCCATCCGCGAATCTCCGGACTCCTACACCACGCCGGCGCTGCTCCGTTACGGGACGACCGAAGAGATCGTGATCACGGGCGGCGACGTCGTGACCGGCCACGATCCGGCGACGGGCCGCGAACTGTGGCGCGCCGATGGCTTGAACCCGCAGAACAACCCGGCGTACCGAATCGTGGCCTCGCCCTTCGTCTTCGACGGCATCGTGTACGCGCCGACGCGCGAGCGGCCCATGCTCGCCATCAAGTCCGGCGGGCGCGGCGACATCACGACCAGCCACCGGCTCTGGTCGTTCGACAGCGGCCCGGACGTGCCCACACCGGTCACCGACGGCAAGCTGCTCTACGTCGTCCGCGACAACGGCGTGATGTTCTGTCTCGACGCGAAGACCGGCAAGCCAATCTACGGTCCGGAGCGCCTGCGCCCGGCCACCTATAGCGGGTCGCCGGTGCTCGCCGACGGGAAGATCTACGTGACCAACGAGGACGGCGTGACGATGGTCGTGCGGGCGGGCCCGAAGTTCGAGATCCTCGCCGAGAACGACTTCGGCGAGTACACGCTCAGCTCGCCGGCGGTGTCCGAGGGCCAGATCTTCATCAGGACCGACGCGGCGCTCTACGCCATCGGGAAACGCACGAAGGGCTGAGACCGCCGTGGCTATCACGCCGGCGCAGCTGCAAGCCAGGATCGACGCCGGCGATCCGCCGCCGATTCTCGATGTAAGGTCGGCGCAGGAGTTCGCCGACGGTCACGTGCCCGGCGCCGCGCATGTCCCGTTCTGGGAAGTGGTCGTCGGCGCCACGGTCCCTTTCCCGCCCGACCAGGAGCTCGTCGTTTACTGCGGCCACGGTCCGCGCGCCTACATGGCCGGCGCCGCGCTCAAGCGGCGCGGTTACAAGCGCATTACCTACCTGACGGGGCACATCACGCGATGGAGAGAGGAACGCAGACCAGAGGCCAGGGGCTAGGGGCAGGGGCTAGAGGCTCGGGCCAGGGGGCTGACTATAATTCGACGATGGGCATGTCCGCGGGGCGCAGGGTTCCGATTAAAGCAGCGCTGCTGGCTGCCATGTTGGCCAGTCCGGTGACGACGGCGCAGACGCCCACTCAGCAACCGCGAAGCACGGCCACAACCCGTGACGGCGCACCTGATCTCCAGGGCGTCTGGACGATCGCGACGCTGACGCCGCTCGAGCGTCCGGCGCGATTTGCCGGGCGGGCGTCCCTGACCGACACGGAGGCCGCCGAGCTCGAGGCGCAGGCGGCCAGGAGCTTCGAGCAACAAGCTGCCGACCGCCCTCAAACGGCGGCCGTGCCGCGTGCGGGCGCGGCCGTCGGCAGCTACAACCAGGCGGTCTGGGCCGACGCCAGAAGGGTCGTCTCGACGCGTCAGACGTCTCTCGTGATCGACCCGCCGGATGGACGGGTGCCTGTCCGGCCGGAGGCGGAACGGCAGCGCGACGCCCAGAACGCGCGGGCGACCGACGCGCACGACTTCATGAACGTCTGGGACCGGTGCATCACACGCGGCGTGCCTGGCGGACTGTTCCCCGCCGGCTACAACAACGCGTACCAGATTCTCCAGACACCCGGCTACGTCGTCATCGTGTCGGAGATGATCCACGAGGCGCGCATCATCCCGACCGATGGACGTCCGCATCGTGCCGCACACCTGCGATCCATCACCGGCGACTCCGTCGGGCACTGGGAGGGAGACACCCTCGTCGTGGACACGACGAACTACAACGACAAGGGCACAATTGCGACCGCCTCGACGGCGGGCCGCATGCGGGGCGTTCCCCAAAGCGAAGCGCTGCACGTCGTCGAACGCTTTCGCCGGGTGGGCGAGGGCACCATCAGCTACACCGCGATCATCGACGACCCGAACGTCTACACCCGGCCCTGGACGGTGTCCATGCCGCTGACAAGAGATGACGGCTACCGCATCTACGAGTACGCCTGCCACGAGGCGAACTACGCGGTAGGCAACATCCTGCGAGGCGCGCGCCTGGGGGACGGCGAGGGCGCACGATGAGGCGGTCAGGCCGGAGGGCCTAGAGACCGTCGATGCTTTCGCGGCTCAGGGTACCACCCGAAACGCCACCAGGCTGACGGAGCCATCGCCCGAGAGCTCGAGCACATAGTCTCCGGGCCCGAGTGGGACCAGCGCCAGCTCCGCGCTCCTCCAGCGGCTGCCGTCGGGATCGGTTCTTAGAGTGGCCGTCACCGGAACGGGCATTTCCCTGCCGGTGCGATCGAGGAGACGGGCGACAACGGGTTGCGCGGCAGGCGCCGGATGTTCGACGCGCAGTCGCTCATTCCGCCTGAAGCGGCGATCGGCGGTTGGCACATCGCGATTGGCCGTGGCCGGGCCCCTTCGATAGACCAACGCGTCGCCCGGCGCAGGCGACGCGGGCAGCGTGGTTCGGACGATCTCCGTCAATGGTCCTTGACCGGGGTCGGCTGGCCGCACCCGCACTCGGGCCACGTAGTCTCCACTCGCGATGGAGCCCGCCTTCGACAGCGCGATCATGAAGGTCCGCCGCCCCACGGGCAGCTGCGCGCGTCCCGTCGTGACCGTGTCACCGCTGGCGGTCGCGAGCGACACATCGACTTCCGCGCCTGCCTTCGCCGTGGCGGCATCAAGGTCGCCAACCACCCAGAACGTCGCCGCTTGTTCCCCGACCCAGCCGCCCGCCACCGACAAGCGCAGCGGCACGTCCCTCGCAATCGCGGCCAGGGTTGCAACGGCCGACGCGACAGCCGCGGTAGCCGGCAGCAGGGCGGCCGGGCTACGAGACCCGGCCACGGCGCCGGCGCGCGCAACCTCTGCGGCCGTCGCCGCCAGGTACCCCCGCCGCGCACGAACCTGCACTCCGGGGCGTCTGGCGCGCACGCGGATCTCGTGAAACTTTCCGTCAAGCCTGCCAGTCGAGTAGTAGCCGAGCAAGTAGTAGGAAGAGAGATCGTCCGTGATCCGTTTCAGGCCGGCGTCCAGATCGTTCGAGCTGGTAAACGCCATGCCGTCGGTCGCCGCCGCGAGCGTTCGCAGCGAATCCTGCCTCGCTCTCAGCTGGGCGCTGTCGACAGCCAGCGGAACGATGGTCGGCTCACCGGCCGGTCGAATGCCGGTACGCATAGTGCCGAGCGGGGTATCGAACACCACCAAACCGCGAGGATCGATCGGATAGAACGAGACATTGCCACGGTTCGCCTGATCGAGGATGGCTCTGAATGTTGCGTCGTTGTCTACCGCCGCCAGCATCGCGCGCTCAGCCTCGCACTGTGTCGTGCTCGAGGCCTGACCCGCCGCGGAACGCCCCGTCACCCCGCCTGTCGTCGGATTGATGCCGCCAGGCGCCTGCGGCACCTGACACGCGAGTCGGCGGCCCAGAGTGCTACTCGGACGAAACAGCCTCCATCCATCCGAGATGACGACCACGGCTTTGCGTTCCTCGCGAACGCCGCGGAGAAACAGCACCAGATCGCTGAGCGCGTCGATGGTCTCCATCTCGGTGTATCGCGCAATCATCTCGTCCGCGATCCCCCGGTCGTCGTCAGAGCACAGCGGCGTCGTTCCAAAACCGGGATAGCAGCGCTGATACTGCTCGAGGCGAGGGTCAGTCGGGCGATCGCGCTTCCCCCAGCCTGCGCCGCTGGACAACATCCCTTCGATCGTTTCGGTCTTCCTCGCGAACGTCACATCCGAGGCGGACATCTCCGGCGTCATGACGGCGACCAGATCCTCGCTCCCGATCATCCGATTCAGCGCGTTGATGAGAGGCCGGCTGATCGCCGCTGAGGCTTCCGGCTCGACGTGGTTGACGTCGAGGAAGAGCACGAAGACGCGGGCTCTGGAGTTCTCGAGCATCGCGCGCGACTGCGCCACGCTGCCGGGTTCAACGCGCTCGGTCTGTGGGCGCGGTCGGCCCACGGCGATCCGCTCGAACGCCACGATCTTCTGCGGCACGCCGTCTTCGAGCACCTCGAGATCCTGGAGGGATAGGTCGTTGACGGGAACACCGCCGGCCGTGGGGTACAGGTCCACGCGAACGTAGTTCGCCTCGGTGGTGAATGTCGGCTGCGGCTGGTTCGGGCTCCCTTGCGGAGATCGAGCAGGGTCCTGACGCCCCGCGACCAGCGCCACGGCAAGGACACATCCCGCTGAAAGACCGAGCACCGATCGCCGATGGGTGTGAGTGCCCACTTGCCTGCTTCGTCGTGCTTTCGTGCTTTCGTGGCTGTGTCTTCGTGTCCTCGTGGCCCTCTTCTTCGTGCCCTATGACACCCGATAGACCAGGAACATCTGCCGCGGCAGAAAATCGTGTTGCGCGGCCAGCGTGAAGCCAGCCTTCGTGAGCTCGCCTGTAATCTCTTCGGGCGTGAAGCGGAACTCGACGGGCGGGCCCTCGGGCGCGTCCTTGCGGAAGTCGATGATGGCGAGCCGCGCGCCAGGGTTCATCGACTTTCGCAGCTCCCAGAAGTACGCGCGACGGTCCGGGATGTGGTGGTAAGTGTCGACCACGAGCACCAGGTCCACGGCCTCTGGCAGGTTGGTGCGGTCGGCTCCCGCCTGCACGACGACGACGTTCTTGAGCCCTTCCTTGGCAGCGCGCTGGCGGACGTAGTCGACCATCGACTTCTCGATGTCGACGGCGAACACCTTCGGCGTCGCTGAAGACTTCGCCAGGCGCACCGTGAAGTAGCCGGTGCCGGCGCCGATGTCCGCCACGCTCTGGCCCGGTCGGAGACCGAGCGCGTCGATCACACGCGCGGGCATCTGCCACGCGTCGCGGGCCGGATCGTCGAACTGCTTGGCGTACTTCTCCGCGTCCTCGAAGCGATGGTCCATGTGCCCGCCCTGAGCAGCCGTAGGGGCGCCACCGTGCTGGTGCTGAGCGACGAGCACGGCGCCGGCGCCGATCAGTCCGACCGCCACACAGATGATTGTCTTCATTCTGCCCCCCCTAGGAGGTCACTGTACTCCAGGCTCAGGGCTCAGGGCTCAGGGCTCAGGGCTCAGGGCTCAGGCTTTCGTGTTTTCGTGTTTTCGTGGCGTCTTCGTCGTGTCTTCGTGTCTTCGTGGCCAATCTTCTTCGTGCCCTCTATCCGACGATGCAGCGCATCCCTCGAACGACCTCGCCGATCGCCGGGTCGCCCTCGATGCGCACAGCGGGCTGCTGACCGCTACGGTCGAACCCCTTCGTGAACAAACGCCACGCATCGTCGTCGGCGAGGGTGGCCGACGCGCCTGGGGCGGCGCTGACGTCAACGACGAGCTGCCAGCGACCGGCCTCGCGATAAAGGAACCACGCGCCGCCGGCGGGGCCGGAGATCTCGACCTTCCAGAGGGCCCCATCGTCGGCCGGGGTAGAGCGGCTGGCGTGCGGCAGCGCGCGCATGAAGGTATCGAGGACCGGATGCAGAAACTCGCGTGTCGTCAGCGGCTCGGCGCCGACGGCATCGCGAATCTGCTGCTGGTGGTGCCAGCGCTCGGTGAACTCGCGTGCGACGTCGAACCAGACGAGCGACCGCGACTCGCCCGCCCAGGACACGGCGAACGCCGCGTCGCCATGCGGGTCCAGGCGACGGAAGTACTCGTGGAGCCTGGCGGTCGTGACTTCCATGAGATCGATTAGGTGCCGGGGGCTCGTCCCCCGGTAAAACTCCACGCCCGCCCGGTTCGCCAGGTTGACAAACGCACCGACCTTCGCCTCGGTGCCGAGATCGGGCGGCGGGCCTGGTGGCGCATGTCGATCGCGATCGAATGACAGTCTCCGCGTCGCGGTATCGAGAAGGTGCCCGGCGACATCCTTGACCGACCATCCGACGCAGACCGTCGGCCGGCTCCAGTCGGCCGGCGTCAGCCCTCTGAGAAGCGCGAGCAGGTGGTTGTCCAGCGAGGGGAACAGGTCGGCGACGAGGATGGGAAGGGGCTGACGCACAGGAGGGAACTTTGAAGTTAGAACTGAGAACTACAAAGGACAGCGTCGCGAAGCGCAGTGTCCTTCGTAGTTTTCAGTTCTCAGTTCTCAATTTCGGTGTGCGCGTCAGAATCTGACGCGCACTCCGAGTTGCAGTTGCCGCGGGTCGCCGTAGCCGCTCTGGACGGTGCCGTCGAAGTTGAACACGAGGTTCGTGACCTCCGGGCGCTTGATGTTCGTGCTGTTGGTCAGGTTGAACACCTCGAAGATCGGCTGGATCGTCATGCCGCCCGCGGTGAAGTCCTTCGAGATCGCGCAGATCCCATGTGAAGAACTCGTTGTCCTTCCTGAGCGTGTTGCGCTTGATGATCGAGCCGTCGGGCTGGATGCGGTCCTGCGGCGTGTTGCCGATCGACTTCGGCTGCGCCGACCGTCCGGAGATGCGCGATGTTGAAGTCGAATGCCCTTGCTGCACGGTCAGGAACCACGCGTTGAACCGGTGCCGCTGGTCGCGATCCGAGTAGTTGTATTCGGGCTCGAGCGTGTCGGCCCGTGGCGTAGCGGAACGTGAACGGATCGCGCTCGTTGTCGTCGTCCGACATGTCGCGCGACAGCGTGTAGTTGACCTGGAACTGGTAGTTCTGCGAGTAGCGTCTTGTTCAGGCCGAACGTCACGCCGTCGTACTCGGCTCCGGCCGAGCTCTCGACCACCGTCAGCGTCGCCGATGCCGTTGGTGCCGTTCGGCGCCGAGGCCCGTGCACCACGGCGATCCGAACACCGGGTCGTTGCGGTTGATGAAGCGGGTGATGAAGTCCGTGTTCGAGTGCGTGTAGGTGACTGACGCCGACAGGTTGGACGCCAGCTCGCGCTCGTACGCGAACGTCGTCGAGCACGTGCGCGGGTTCTGGAAGTTCTTGTCGAACACGAACACGTCCGGGTGGTTCGGGTTGGAGATCTCCGACTGCGGAATCAGGTTCGGCCAGGTCGGCGGCGTGAGGCCGAACCCGTTGAAGGTGCTGTCGCGGTACAGCGTCTGGCCGCGGCTGCCGTTGGTCGAGCGCGAGCTGGCCAGGTTCAGCCCCGGAATGCGCGCGTAGAACAGGCCCGTGCTGAAGCGCAGCACCTGCTTGCCGTCGCCGGCCGGATCCCACGAGATGCCCAGGCGCGGCTGGAACATCTTCATGTCCGACGGGATCGTGCCGTCGGAGGGGAACCCGGGCTTGCCGATGAAGCGGCGCGTAGAACACCTCGTTGGGCGGCGTGATCGGGTCCGGCTGGATCTGCGCTTCCCAGCGCAGGCCGTAGCTGACCGTCAGGCTGCGCGTTGGGCTGCCACTTGTCCTGGATGAACAGCGACGGCTCGAGCTGCGGGATGTCCTGCGTGCCGGCCTCCTCGACCGACAGGCCGCCGACGCCGGCCTGCTGCAGGAACAGCAGCAGCGGACCGGTGATCGATGGTGCCCGCCGGGCACGCGCCCGTCGTGCTGGTGGTCCCGTTCGAGCACTCGACGTACTTCGGCCCGAACTGCGCGTAGTTGAGGAAGCCGTCGCGTGCTGCCGAAGACGTAGCGGCCGTTGGCGAACCCGATGAAGGTCTGCGACCGAGTTCACGCGGTTGAACTCGCCGCCGACCTTGATCGTGTGGCTGCCCTTGATGAGCGAGAAGTTGTTCGTGATCTGGAAGCGCGTGTCGTAGTACTCGACCGGCAGGAAGAACGGCATGCCGAAGCGGTAGCTGCTCCCGAAGTCGAAGGCGGTGTCCGGGAACGGCCGCGTCTGGCCGTTGACGTTCGGGCCCGTCGTAGGGCCGCGGCCGGTCTTCGCGCGCGAACTGGAAGCGGAACTCGTTGAGCTTGTTGCTCGAGATGCGTCGATAGCAGCGATCCCGACACGCGCGTTCGAGAAGTCGCGCTCGATGCCGTTGGCGCTGCGGCCCCACGAGTCGACGTCGAACGTGCCGTTCTCCTGCCGCTCCACGTGTAGTTGTAGCGGACGGTGAACAGGTTCGACGGGTTCAGCTGGTAGTCGATCTTGCCGAGGAACACGCGCGCGTCGTTGGTGCGGTCGATCGAGCCCGTTCTCGTCGGGGCTGCCGAGCGCCGCGAAGAGGTCGACGACGCGCTGTTCGATGCGCGCGGGATCGAGCTGCTTGGTCTGGTCGAACTGCTGCTGGTCGTAGGCGAAGCAGGAAGAACATCTTGTCCCGCTTGATCGGCCCGCCGAAGCGTCGCGCCGAACTGCTGCTGATCGAACGGGAACTTCTCGCCCGTCCGAGTTCTCCGACGACAGGCGCGTCGTCCTTGAAGAAGAAGGTGCGCCGACCCGGCCGGGCGTGTTCGTGCCCGACTTGGTCACGACGTTGACGAAGCCCGGCGCCGCTCCGGCCGAACTCCGCGGCCGCGCCGTCGGCGACGACGACCATTTCCTGGATCGCGTCCTGGTTGAACGTGAACGCCGGCCGCTGGCCGCCGCGCTGCTCGCCGAAGAACGGGTTGTTGAAGTCGGCGCCGTCCACCGAGATGTTGTTGTTGATGCCCTTCTGCCCGTTGATGCTGATCTCGTCGCCGTCGGGCCCCTGCACGATGGTGACGCCGGGCGTGAGCTGCATGAAGCTCAGGAAGTTGCGCCCGTTGTTCGGCAGGTCCGCGATCGACTCCTCGTTGATCTGCGTCGGCTCTCGGCCCGCGTGGTCTCGACGATCGGCGAGTCGGCGGTGACCGCGCACTTCCTGCGACACCGACGACAGGCGCAGCGTGATCGGCAGGTTCAGCCGTCTGACCCACGCCGAGCTGGATGCCCTCCTGGACGTATCGTGCCGAACCCGCTGAGCGTGACCGTCAGCACGTAGTCGCCGAGCGGCAGCAGCAGGCCGCGGAAGCGGCCGTCGGCGTCGGTGGCCAGCTCGCGCGTGAAGTTGGTGCCCGTGATTGACCAGCGTCACGGTCGCGCCGGGCAAGCGTCCGCCCGTTTCGTCCGACACGGTGCCTTCGATGACGCCCGTCGTCGCCTGCGACTGGGCGAAGCCCGTCGCGGCGAACGCCGTTGTGACAATGAACATCAACACGAGTCTGGCAATTGCTCGACGCAACAGGCACCTCCCCGGAGGCAAATTGGAAACTGGGTTCGACGAAGAGTCTACCATTCCGCCGCCGCTCACACGGCGTCGAAATCGACGTTTTCCGTGATGCGCCTGCCGTCGTCGTGAAACGTGCGGCGAAGGTGCTCGATGCGTCGGAGCGCTTCTGCAAGATTCGGGCTGCCGAGCGTGATGTTCAGCAGATTGATGTACCACGGCAGCTTCACGCTGTCTGTCACGTATGTCTCGGCGATCGCCCTCGCGACGGGCAGCGTCGTTTCCTTGGAGTGGGCGTGGACATCGCGGTCGCCTGCGCGGAGGAGCTTGTCGTACTCCTCGGCGAGGAGGCGGGCGAAGAGCTCGCCCGTGAAGGCTTGTCCGGAAGCGACATCCGTGTCGGTCAGCCTGGCCTGTTTGTGCAGCCACTCCCACAGAATGCTCAGCCGGATTTCACCGGTGGCCATGTCTTCCATCAGGTACAGGACATCGTCGTTGCCGAAGAAGTCCGCCGGCTTGAGCGCCGCCGCCTGCAGGCCCTGGCCGAAGGCGTTGCCGTACTGCAGCGCCACGCTGATGAGATCGCGGGCGCCACGAACGGTTCGCGGTCCAGGGTCGAGCTCGACCAGCGCCGCGCGGTCCGCGGCCGTGTAGGTCAGCGGGGGAAACGGCCGACCGAGCTGGTTGTCGCGCCCCTGCCGCTCCCACACCGGCCGGACGATGTGGACCATCTTCCAGTGGGCCACCCACTTGCCGCTCGCGCCTTCGCGCTCTTCGCGCTCGGCTCCCGCGACGGCTTTCTTCATGCCCTGCTCGACCCCCAGGGGCGACCCGACAGGAATGTTCGGCTCCATCCCGCCCTGCCAGAGCGCCGCCTGGCCGCCGTCATCGGGTGTGTTGACAGCGCGTCGCACCCGGTCCTCGTAGTGGCGCATGTAGCCGAACGTCATCGTGATGGCGTCGATGTTCGGGTTGACGAAGGTCGCGTCCCCGGCCATCGCGTCGGCGACGCTGTTGATGTAGTCCCATCGGCCCGTGTTGAACCCCACGAAGTGCGGACCGAGGGCCGCGCGGATCTCCATCAACTGGAAGCACGCGTCGATCTGCTCGACGAGCACATAGGTCTTGACGGCGCCGACGCCGAGGCCCAGGTGCTGCTCGAGCGCCGCGATGATGTCGTTCCACAGCGCCGCTTCTTCCGCCGTTTGAATCTTCGGCAGGTAGAGCACGATCGAGCGGCCGGCGTCGCGAAGGGCCTGCTGGTTGTTGACGACGTAGAGCACGAGGTCGACGATCGAGGCCGAGAAGCCGCCGCGATCGGAGCGGCGGACGTGGCGGTCGTCGAGGTGCAGCCCCCGCGCCCGGAAGATTCGCGTCGTGAAGTCGAGCTGCGTGCGCCACTCGGGCACGATGGGACGCCCGAAAAAGGCCAGGGCCCAGGCGTTCATCTCGCCGGCGACCTCTTCGGCCACGGCCAGGAATCGCGGGTCGTTGTGGAAGGCGAGCTTCAGGTTCCTCTGGTTGTCGAGCGACATGGTCGACAGCTGGCCGAGCGCGTCCTCGCCGTCGAACATCCAGCCATCGGCCCCCGAGAGAAGCGCGTAGGCGACGTTTCGCAGGCTTCGGGCGAGCGTGGCGTTGGGCCGTGCCGCCGGCCCGGTGCCCTGGACCCACTGTCGGCGGAGGTCTGGCGGGATCTGGCTCCCGGCGAACCGGCCGTCACGGGCGTCCCGAACCCGGAGCCGTGTCCGGGGAATGGTGGAGTCGGGATCGAGGAAGTTCAGGCCCTGCTGTGCGGCGAAACGGCTGGCGCGGCGCGCCAGCCGCCTGCTCATGACGTCCTGACGATCGAGGTCGAACGGCGCGAGCGCTTCGAGCGCGTCGACCGCCTCAGCAGTAAGAACATCGGTATAGACCGCGGCTGCAGGACGGATTTGTAATTGCACAATACTGCTCCGATTTATCGAAGAGCTTCGCTCAGCGGCTCCAAAGGAGTATCTTGGATCTGGCTTCCCCAGCCTTATGGAAGAGGTCGGTATGACAGCTCGGAACTTCGCCGTCGCCCTCGTCCTGTCGGCATGTGCCGTATCGCCAGCTCTTGCGCAGGCCCCAGTCGCGGCCGGGCGCGTCAAGATTGCGTCCGGCAACGCGTTTATCATCCGTCAAAACGTGGAGATTCCGGCGACCGTCGGGATGCCGGTGTTCCAATCCGACAGCCTGCGGACCGGGGATGGCCGCATTGGCGTCACGATGAAGGACGACACCCGCGTCTCGATCGGGCCCCGCAGCGAAGTGCGTCTCGACCGCTTCGCGTACGCGCCCGCCGACGGCCAGGTGGGCTTTGCCATGCGCGTCGTGCGCGGCGTCGCCGCCTATGTCTCGGGCCACATCGCGAAGCTGGCCCCCGACGCGGTGCGCCTCGAAACCCCAGCGGCCATCGTGGGAGTTCGGGGCACGAGCCTCGCCATCAGCGCCGGCGTCGAATGAACCGGAGGCGCGCCGTCTCGTCGCTTGCCCTGGGCATGGCCTTCTTGGCTCTTGCCTGCGGTCCGAAGCGGCCCGCCACCCCTTCGCAGCCCAGCGGCGACCTCATCGTGCTCCTTCCCGATCGCACCACCGGGGCGATCGGCCAGATCGTCGTCTCGAACGCGTCCGGCTCGGTCGACATCGGCGGGTCCCGACAGGCGACCGAGGTTCGCGCCGGCCTGGCTCCATCGCCGCCCAGGGATCTGGACGAGGAGGCCATCCGGCGGATCTTCGGCGACGCCCTCGCGGCCATCCCGCCCGATCCCGCCCTCTTCACGCTTTATTTCGAGTTCGAGTCGAACCAGCTCACGGCCGAGTCGCGCAAGCTGCTGCCGGCTATTCTGGACCTGGTAGTGAAGGCGCGGCCAGCGCCCGAAGTCATGGTGATCGGCCACACCGATACGACCGGCGGGGCGGCCGCGAACCTGGCGCTCGGCCTCAAGCGCGCCGCGACCGTGCGCCAGCTCCTCGTCGACACCGGCATCGAGGCTTCGCTCGTCGAGATCAACTCGCACGGCGAGGGAAACCCGCTCATCCGCACGCCCGACAACACACCTGAGCCGCGCAATCGCCGCGTCGAGATCGCGGTCAGATAAGCGGTCCGGCCATGCCGCCCCCGCCACGGCTCGCGATCAAGCATCGACGTCGCATCATCGTCGCGGCACTGCTCCCGATCTTCATCATGGGGGTGCTCGCGCTGTACCGGCCGGCGTTTCTGACGCGGCTCGATTCTGCCGTCTACGATGTGCTGCTTCGCGCCGCACCGGTGAACCCGCCGGGCGAGCGTGTGGTGATCGTGGACGTCGACGAGCGAAGCCTTGCGGCGGTCGGGCAGTGGCCCTGGCGGCGGACGATCGTGGGCGACCTCTTGAACCGCGTTCGCGAGCTCGGCGCCGCGACGGTGGCGCTCGACATCGTGTTCGCCGAGCCGGATCGATTCGACCAGGCTGTCGAAGGCGCGGCGCCGACGAGTCCGTCGGATGATGCGCTGGCGTCGGTTCTCAAGGGGGGACGCATCGCCCTCGGGTACGGGATGACGTTCGATCCCGCCGCCAACGTCAAGTGTGTGATGCACCCCCTCAACCTCGTCCTCGTCGAGCCGCGACCGGGGGCGGACCAGCCGTTCTTCGACGCGACCGGAGCGGTGTGCAGCCTGCCGGTGCTGTCGCAGGCCGCGGGCGCCTCGGGGTTCCTGAACGCGGCGCCGGACCTCGACGGCATCCTGCGGCGGGCGCCGCTCTTGCTCGGTTTCAACGAGCGCATCTATCCGGCCCTCGGCCTGGTCGCCTATCTGGCCCGCACCAGGGCCGCGGACGTCACGCTGCGCGCCGAGCACGCCAACGCCAGCATTCTGACGATCGACGGGCGGAACGTGCCGCTCGACGGGCGCAGCAACCTGCTGCTCCGCTATCGCGGCGAGAAGCGCGCGTTTCCGTACCACTCGGCGGCCGACGTGCTCGCGGGCCGCCTCGCGCCGAACGCCTTCCAGGACAAGATCGTCTTTGTCGGGACGACGGCCCTCGGCACGCGCGACGTCGTCTCGACGCCGCTCGACACGCTGTTTGCGGGTGTCGAGGTCCATGCCACGGTGGCCGACAACCTGCTCGAAGGCGATTTCGTGTGGCGCCACCAGGACGCGCCGCTCATCGAAACGGTCGTGCTCCTGGCCCTCGGCATCGCCGCGGCGCTGCTCGTCGCGTGGACCGGCCTGGCCTGGGGTACGGTCGGTGTCGTTGTCGCGCTGACGCTCCTGTGGATCGGGGCCTTTCGGATGCTCGCCGAGAGCGGGGCGTTCTGGTCGCCGCTGCTGCCGACGACTGGATTGACGCTCTCGCTCGCCGCGATGACGGTGGCGCGTTTTACCGTCGAGCGCGTGCGCGCGGAGCAGGCCGGTCAGCAACGAAGCGACGCGCAGCGGCTGATGGTGCAGGCCCTGCTGTCGCTCACCGAGGTCCGCGACGCGGAGACGGGCCGGCATTCGCGCCGCACCCAACGCTACACGCGTGTGCTCGCCGGCCAGCTGTCGTCGAACCCGGCCTATCAGGCGTACCTGACACCGGCGAGGGTCGAGCTGATGGCCAGCCTCGCGCCGCTGCACGACATCGGCAAAGTCGGCGTCCCGGATGCCCTCCTCAACAAGAAAGGCGACTTGACGCCGGAGGAGATGGCCGAGATGCGCCGGCACCCGATTTACGGGCGCGATGTCATCCTCAACGCCGAGAAGCGCACCGGCATCAGGGACGATGAGACGCTGGAGCTCGCCAAAGAGATCGTCTACACACACCACGAGAAGTGGGATGGCGGCGGATATCCCCAGGGGCTCCGGGGCGAAGCCATACCCGTCGCCGGCCGCGTCCTGGCCATCGTCGACGTCTACGACGCGGTGCTGACCCGCACGCTGTACCGCAACCCGATGACCCACGACCAGGCGGTCACGTTCATCAGCAAGGGCCGCGGCACACACTTCGATCCCGCGGTGGTCGACGCCTTCGTCCAGGTCGAACGGACGTTCAAGGAAGTGTCTACGGAGGAAGCGCGGGGGTAGATCGGGGATCGGGGATCGGGGATCGGGGATCGCTGTTCTCCGTTCCGCTTTCTCCGTTCCCAGTTCCCTGTTCCCTGTTCCCCGTTCCCGTGTTCCCCGATCCCCGATCCCCGATCCCTCGTATAATCCGCCAGAGGAGCCCCATGCTCACGCCGATCCTTCGGCATGCCGCTTCACTTGGCGCGCGTCGGCTGGCAGCGATTGCCCTCCTGATGGGCCTGGCCTGTGTCGTCGCGCCGGGCGCCCGCAGCGTTCAGACGGCCGGGCTTCAGGCGTCGGCGCCCGACACCTGGAAAGACAATCTGTCGCCGATCACGGCTGCCGACTGGAACGCCGACCGGGCCAGGCACCTGCTCGAGCGGGCCGGGTTCGGCGGCACTCCGGAAGAGGTGGCCCGTCTCGCGCGGATGTCCCCCCAGCAGGCCGTCGCGTCTCTCGTCGCATTCGACTCGGTCCCCAATAACGAGCTGAAGCCGTTCGAAGAGTCGGGCATCTGGGACCCCGGGATGGATCCCTTTCCGCCGAGCCGCGCGGAGGCCGTCAGGCTGGCGCGCGAACGTGGCGAGGGCCTCGGCGAGAAGGTGCGGCCCGCGGGCTCGCAGCGCCGGCTGCAGCCGATCGTGGACAAGTTCTTCTACAGCCTCGCCGCCAACAACATCGAGACGCAGCGCCTGGGTCTCTGGTGGGCCAACCGCATGCTGACCACCAATCGGCCGCTGGAGGAGAAGCTGACGCTCTTCTGGCACGGTCACTTCGCGACGGGCCAGAACAAGACGCGCGACTACCGGATGATGCTCCGCCAGAACACGATGCTCCGCGCCCAGGCCGCGGGCGACCTGCGGGGGCTCCTGCTCGGGATCCTGAAGGATCCCGGCATGCTCGTGTACCTGGACAACGGCGAGAACGTGAAGCGGCATCCGAACGAGAACTTCGGCCGCGAGCTGCTCGAGCTGTTTTCGATGGGCGTCGGCAACTACACGGAACGCGACGTGCGCGAGGCCGCGCGCGCCTTTACCGGGTGGACCAACGACGCGCTGGAGTTCCGCTTCGACGCGGATCAGCACGACTTCGGCGAGAAGACGTTCCTCGGCCAGACGGGCCCGTTCAACGGCGAGGACATCATCGACATCATCCTGAAGCAGCCGGTGACCTCGGAGTTCGTCGCAGGAAAGATCTACAGGTTCTTCGTACGGGACGAGGTGTCGGCGGCCGTCAGGACCAGGCTCGGCCAGACGTTCTGGAACAGCCAGTATCAGGTGAAGCCGCTCCTGACCGAGATCCTGCTCTCCAGGGATTTCTACAGCACGGCGTCGGTGGCCACGCAGATCAAGAGCCCGGTGCACCTCGTGGTGTCCACCTACAAGAAGCTGGGCCTTCGGGAGATCCCGACGATTCCCGACTTCGGGCGCATGACGGCCAGCCTCGGCCAGTCGCTCTTCGATCCGCCGAACGTGGCAGGGTGGGCCGGAGGCCGCACCTGGATCACGCCGTCAACGCTGCTGCAGCGCGGGAACCTGTTCCGCGAGGTGCTCTTCCCCGACGTCAAGAACTTCCGTCCGCCTGATCGTGCGCTGTCGGCGACCGATCGTGCCGTCGGCGAGCGGCTCGCACGGGGCATGGACATCACCGAGGCGACCAGGGAAAGCGACGCCACGCCGAACATGATGGCCGAGTCCAACATGATGGTGGAGCGCGACGAGGACTACAACACGCGCTACGGGGGCTATAAGGGCTACCTGATGGCGTTCGAACGCACCAAGGCGATCCCGCGCCGGCCTGCGGCGATCGACCTGGCGGCGACGGCGAAGGCCGCGGGCGCGGACACCGTCGACAAGGTCATCGACCACTTCGCCCTCCGGTTCCTCTCGGTGCCGCTTGCGGCCAAGGACCGGGCCGTGCTGGTCGCGCTGCTTCGCGACCGGCTCGGTTCGACGGCATTGCCAGCCGCCTCGCCAACCGCGGTTCGCGCCGATGACACGCTCGAAGGCGCGCTTCGAGAAGTGCTTTACGTTCTGCTGAGCATGCCGGGCTATCAGGTGGGGTGAACCATGTCGCGCAGACCGAATGATTTGTCGCGCTCACGACGGGACTTCCTGGTCCGCGGCCTGTACGGCATCGGCATCGGCGCCGGATTGCCGTTGCTGCTCAGCCGCACCTCCGCGGCCCTCGCGGCCGAGGCCCTGCAGGGCACGAGCGTCGAGAAACATCCCGAGAGGATCCTCGTCGTCATCGAGCTGAGCGGAGGCAACGACGGCCTGAACACGGTCGTGCCGTACGCCGATCCCGCCTACTACAAGGCGCGGCCGAAACTCGGCATTCCGGAGCGGGATGTCATCAAGGCCGCCCACGGCTTCGGCTTCCATCCATCGATGGTCGGCTTCGAGCGTTTGTTCAAGGACGGGGTGCTCGGCATCGTGCATGGGTGCGGCTACGACCACCCGAGCCTCTCCCACTTCTCCTCGATGGGCTTCTGGCATACCGGCGTGCCGAATGGCGGCGAACCGCTCGGCTGGCTGGGACGGGTGGCGGACAAGACGTACGACCCGAAAACGCGCAATGTGATCGTGAACCTCGGGAGCTCCCAGTCGCTGGCCGTCCGCAGCGGCGGCCATTCGCCGCTGGTCTTCGACGATCCTGCGCGCTTCCGCCGCGAAGGCGCCGATGTCGAGAAGCAGGCCCTGCTGGAGTTGAGCCAGCCGCGCACGACGAACAATGCGACGCTCGACTTCCTGGCGTCGACGGCGCAGAACGCCGCCGAGAGTTCAGATTTTGTCCGGCAGGCCACCGCCGGGTACCGCACGCCAGTCGACTACGGCATCGGCGGCGGGCTCGCCGGCAACCTGCAGCGGGTGGCATCGCTCATCTCGTCTGGCATGCCCACGCGGCTCTACTACGTCACCTACCAGGGCAACTCGTTCGACACCCACGTGCAGCAGGCCGATCTCCACAGCCGGCTGCTCATGTACACCGCCGACGCCGTGCGCGGCTTCGTCGAGGACATGTCCCGTATCGGCCGGGCCGACCAGGTGGCGGTCATGATCTTCACCGAGTTCGGACGCCGCGTCGAAGAGAACGGCAGCCTCGGCACCGATCACGGCACGGCCACGCCGATGTTCGTCATCGGCAAGGGCGTCAAGGGCGGGTTCTACGGCAAGCACCCGAGCCTCACCGACCTCGACGACGGGAACATGAAGATGACGACGGACTTCCGGCGCGTTTACGCCACGATGATCAAGGAGTGGCTCGGGTACAGCGACATCGAAGCCGTGCTCAAGGGAAAATTCGAGCCGATGGGCGTATTCGCGTAGCGAGCGGCTTCGCCCTGATCAGTTGGCGCCGGACTTCTTCGCGCCGGCGCTCTCCTTTTCCAGGAACTGGCGGCCGCGCAGCATCCCTTCCATCGACTTGTTGGCCTCGTGGCAGGCGTACTCGAAGATCTGCTCGTTCTTCGCCGCCAGCGGAATCATCGCCGTCCACGGCTTGGTCCACGTCGTGCGGATCGTTGACCGTGAACTCGTAGTTCAGGACGTCTGCGGAGACGCGGGTGAACCGCTCGGTGAGCTGCAGCTTCTCGTGTGAGCCCATGAACTCGCTCTTCGGCGAGAAGTTCGTCGTCTCGATGACCAGCGTGTCGCCTTCCCAGTGCCCGCGCGAATCGCCGTTCCAGCACGCGCATGTTCTGGCCGAGGTGCGGCCGGCCGTCGATCGGGATGATGCGCGCGTCGTGCGCCATCTCGTTCATGATGATCACGTGGCCGGGCGTCTGCACGATCTGCAGGTAGCTGTTGTAGCCGGCCTGCAGCCGCGGAATGCCGAAGTTGACGCAGCGCTCGCCGAGCGGGAACGACCTCGGGATCCTCGAACGCGTGCGTCTTCGGCGATGCGCCATTCGCCGCGCGCCGCTTCTGACCGTCGGGCGTCATCGCGGGGCAGCTTGCCGTCCGGCGGATCGGTGATGAGCGAGGTCCGGCGATCGTGCCAGTCGCGTTCGACGAGCCAGAACTGGTTGTAGTTGCCGGTGCCCGGATCGTACGAACTCGGGTTTCGTGATCCGTTCGAGGACGGCGAGGATGAGGCCGTCACCGAACTGCGCGTCGCCGTCGTTGTCGTAGATCTGCGCTGCGAACCTTCTGCAGCTCGGCGACTTCCGCGTCGGTGAGGCGCGTCTTGCCTTCCCACTGCTTGGGACGCTGCAGCGGCGTGACGGTGTTGTTCGCCCAGACGCCCTGAAAGTCCGGGTGACCGTCCGCCGTCCTCGCGGGCGTCCACGTGACAGCGGAGGACGCGGGCTGCCCCTGGGCACCAGGGGCGGCAGAACCGGCCGCGACCCCGAGCGCGGCCGCGACGGCCAGCGCCGAACCGAATCGTCTTGTCATGCCATCTCTCCTCGAGAAGCTCTTCGGCGAATTCTACCCGAACAGGGAACAGAGAACAGGGAACTGGGATCGGGGAACAGGGAACAGGGAACAGGGAACAGGGAACAGAGAACAGAGAACAGGGAACGGGGATCAGGGAACGGACTGCACGACGGGTCGGCCGGCGCGGTAGAGCGCCAACCGGGCGCGAATCTCTCCGACAAGGACCGGCGCTGAGCCGCTGGCGAGCTTTTCTGCGGCTTCGGCTGACGCCACGGCCTCCTGAAACCGTCCGGCGGACGCATACGCCGCGGCGAGCGAGTCGAGCACCGAAGCGTCCTTTCTTCCAGACAGTTCCGCGGCCCGGGATGCGAGAGCAATCGCCTCATCAGGATTCCTGGCGGCGGCATCGGGATGCGTGGCCAGCAGCCACGAGAGCTGCGCCATGGCATCGGTCCAGTCGGGACGCGCGACGAGCGCGCTCCTCAACTGCGCGATCGCCTCCGAATACCGATGAAGCCCGGCGAGCACACGGGCGAGGTTGTAGCGGGCTTCCGGGAACGACGGGCTGATCTGCACCGCGCGCTCGAGGGGCGCGACCGCGTCGGCGAGCCGGCCCGCGGCAATCTCGGCCACGCCGAGGTTGTAGTGAGGCGAGAGCTCCGTCGGGTCGAGTCGAGTGGCCTCGCGCAAGTGAACGATTGCCTCGTCGACACGTCCCTGGCTCAGCACGATCTCGCCCACACGGGCGTGCGCGCGTGCGTGCGACGGGTCGAGCCTGAGCGCCTCCCGATACTCCGCCGTCGCCCCGCCCACGTCCCCTGACGCCTGAAGCGCCGAACCGAGGTTGAACCGCGCTGCCGCGGACCGCGGTTCGAGCCGCACGACCTGCGCGAAGTGCGCGGCCGCCTTCTGCGGCTGACCGGTCCGGATGTAGAGGACGGCGGCGTCGTTCCTGATCGCCGCGTAGTCCGGGCGCACGGCGATCTGCGTCTCGAGGCCGACGATGGATTCGGCGGTCATCTTGCGGTCGGTTTCGCCGAAGAGCCGCACGCGATCGGCGTCCGTGCGCGCGAGCAGCTGCACCCAGACGTCGCCCATTTCGTCAGACGATCGGAACCCCCACACGACGCGCCTGGGCGGCATGTCCGGGTTGTGCGGGTTGTCGGCGGAGTTGTCGTAGACGTACTCGAGGTGGAGGGCTGTGCCCGCGGGCAGCCAGAAGGGCTGCGCGTATCGGTACTGGTCCTGCCATTTGAAGTCCCACTGTCGAACGAGGATCAGCCACCGTCTGCTCCCGTCGGGAAGGTCCGCCCATGCGCGAACCTCACGCGCGCGCAGGTGCGCGTGCGGCTGAACGGCTTGCACTTCGGCGTCCACCGGCAGGGTGAACGAGTCGGAAACGACGTAGGCCTTATCGCCAGGCGGGATGTCGATGCTCTGGCGGCCCAGCCGCAGCATGACCGGCGTGCGCGTCGGCGGTTCGTTCGTGAAGAAGAGACCGATCGACGGGCGGATCCGTTCCGGCTTTCCGGTGGCCTGCAGATGCAGTTGCACGAGCAGCGACGAGCCGTTCTCGAGGCGCCAGGAAAGTCCGGCAGGGGCCAGCGGCGGCGCCTGGCCAGGCGTCCAGCCCAGGAAGTGCCCGTCGGGGAACATCGCCGAGTTCGGGATGAGGCCCGAGTACCCCGCCAGGGGATCCTCATCGTCCAGCCGCCGGGAGGCTGCCGTCCGGTCCACGAAGATGTTGGCGTGGTGCACGTTGGTGTTGCCCGGCAGGAACTCGAGGCCGCGGACGTACCGCGTGGCAGCCCCCGGCGCAGCGGGAACATCGACGACGAAGTTGCGGTAGAGATCGGTTTCGCCGGAGGCGGGCACGGTGTATTCGGGAAGCGTGAGCACGAGGTCAGGCTGACCGACCTGCCAGCCTGCCGACCAGGTGGGCGCCGGCGGCAGGCGCGAGCGATCGCCTTCGCGCGCCCCGGAGGTGACCCAGCGCTCGATGATCGAGATCTCCTCGTCGGTGAGGCGGCGCTCGCCGGCGAACTCGCCGTAGCCGGGCTCGGGCCGCCAGGGCGGCATGTAGCGGCTCTTCGTCACGGCGGCGATCTGCCGCGCGCGAGCGGAGGCTTCCGCGTACGTCACGAGGCTGAAGGGCGCCGATCCGCCGGGGCGGTGGCAGCCGGCGCAGCGCGCGAAGACGATCGGCGCGACGTCGTGGGAGAAGGTCGATCTCAAGCGGCGTCTGCGCCCCCAACAAGTGCCGGCCAGAACGAGCAGCGAGAAGCGCCAGGCGGCCGGCCATTCGCCAACTGTAGCGCGGGCCACGAAGACACGAAAACACGAAATCGACCAGGTTGCCCGGCAGATTGCCGACATCGCGCTCGCCGGGCTATTGTTGCCCTGCCCAGGGCGGCGCCGACGTCCGCACTTCAGCGCGTCCGGCGTTCCTTCACATCGGGAGGTCATATCGTGAAACGGATAGCCTTCGTCGTCGCCGTTGTCACTCTTGTCTGCCTGACGCTCCTGGCGCTGCCGACCCTCCTGATGCCGCCGCTGGAGGCACAGCAGGCGGCGCCGATCGAGGTCCCGAGGATCCCCTTCGAGACCGACATGAACTTCCTGAAGTACTCCGCCGACATGAACCTCGGCGAGGTGCTCGGCATCGCGGTCAACTCCAAGGGCCACATCGCCGTGCTCAACCACCCTGGAAGCGCGACGTCCGGGCCGATGTATGGGAACGCGTCGACGCAGCTCTTCCTCTTCGACGAGACCGGCAAGTTCGTCCGCGAGATCGGCAAGGGGGTCTACGGCCTCGGCTACTCGCACGGCATCCGCTACGACCGGTACGACAACCTCTGGGTCGTCGACAAGGGCACGCACTCGATCATGCGGTTCAATCCGGCGGGCTACGTGACGATGAACCTGGGCCGGCGGCCAGAGGGCCCCGACGATCCGGAGGAGCTGTACTATCGCGGCGGCCGAGGGGGCGACAAGCCGCCCGTCCACCAGGACAGCTACTACCGCGGGCCGACCGACGTCGCGTTCGACAGCGACGACAACGCCTACATCAGCGACGGCTACACGAACTCGCGGATCGCGAAGGTGGACAAGAACGGCAACTGGATCAAGTCGTGGGGCCAGAGAGGCCCCGGCGGCCCGAGCGCCGACCAGAACCCCGGCAACCTCAACACGCCGCACAACATCGGCGTGGATCGCCAGAACAACGTCTACGTGGCCGATCGCAACAACCGCCGCATCCAGGTGTTCGATCGCGACGGCAACTTCTTGCGCTATATGTTCCAGAATGCGGCGTACGACAAGAAGCGGCAGCCCGTCCTCGGCAACATCTCGGCAAACGCGCCTGACCAAACGCAGCCGTGGACGATCTGCATCACGCCCGGGCCGACGCAGTATCTCTACAGCTCGGACTCAGAGCCCGGGCGGATCTACAAGTTCTCGATGGACGGGAAGCTCCTCGGCACGCTCGGCGAGAGCGGCAGGGGTCCGGGACAGTTCAACTGGATCCACGGCATCGCCTGCCCGTCGGAGAACGTGTTGTTTGTCGCGGACATGAATAACTGGCGGGTGCAGAAGCTGACGCTCCGCCCGGGAGGCAAGCCGGCGACGGCTTCGCGCTGAATAGTCCTTGGGGCTTGGTTCCTGGTCCTTGGGCGGTCCTTGGTCCCTGGCTGTCCTGAGTCCTTTGTCCCTGGTTCGCGCCAAGGACGAAGGACCAAGACAACCAAGGACGAAGACGAGCCCAGGGACCAAGACCGAAGGCCCGCCCAAGGACTAAGACCCAAGAACCCAGGCCTTGTGTAGCTCAGGGCTTCAACTCGGCCGTCCAGTTCAGCACGACACGAATAGGGGCAGTCGAGACTGGCGGTTCTCATTTGAGAGACGAGGAAACGTTGGCCATCTGCGCTGGCGTCGTACGGGCACGCTGGCCCGGTGGCGCTTTTGGAGTCCCACTCTCGCAGCGGCAGAGTCGATGGAAATAGCTTTTCGGATTTGCCCATCGTGAATGCGCCTTCAGTGTTGACCGACACTGCCGTCAGCGCACCGTCCGACTCGAGAAAGAACAGCTCGCGGCCGTCGCGCCGCCATCGTGGGCATGCGCCGCTTGTCGAGACCACGCGACTGCCTTGCGACGGATCCGGAAACGAGCGTACCGACCAGGTCGTTGGCTCCACGCTCTCGGTCTACGAGGGCGAGCCAGCGGCCGTTGGGCGAGAGTGCGGCTGTTGTTCTTTCCGTCAGACCGGTGAGATACCGGAAGGCCGCTCGATTGCCCGATGTCGGCTGCGCCCAGAGCTCGACGCTGGCAGGCTCGTCAGGTTTTGCGGGTTGATTGGGTGTTCTGACGCGCTCAAACAGAATGGTACTCGGCTGTCCAGTCCAGCAGGCCGTATCCGAAGCCTGGCTCGTGAGGCAACAGCACCCGAGGAGGATCGGCTTGATCCACAAGCTGTTCGTAGATCACGTGCTCGGGGGTGTTTGGTAGGCCGCTGTCGAAGCCTATCCTTGAGCCATCTGGCGACCAGACAGGCCAGTGTTCGAGGACAGGATCGCTGGCGAGCAGCGTCTTCTGATCGTGGACGATGTCGTAAACCCAGATGTCCACATCGACGTCCAGTCGACCATTGCTGAGCGCCACCCGCTTGCCATCGGGCGAGAGCCTGATGAGGGGGGTGTCGAACGAACCGAACGGAGCGCTCGCTTTGCCGCTCCGCTCGATCCACGACAGCGCGAACCGGTCGGTGTCGCCCGTCGCGGTACGGTACGCCAGGGTCTCCTCGGAGGCCGAAAACGCCCCTCGGTCGCCGGACGGGCTGTGAAGCAGGTTCTCGCCGAGTGGCGCGGGCTCACCTGACAGTTCTAGGGCCGAGGTGATGAATCGTTGCGCCAGCAGGCGTCCTTGTCTCGTGAACAGGAGGTAGCCTGGAGGCACGTACATCGCCATCGAATCCGCCGGCATGAGCAGTGTCCGGTCGCTCGAATCGAGCGACCCGACAAAGATTGCTCGCGCCGAGGGTTGGCTGTCACTCCAGGCCAGAAAGAGGAACCGGCGGCCATCCGGCAGGAATTGTGGCCAGAGATGACCTGTCTCGCCGACTGCCCGGTCGGCGAAATCGAGCGCGATCGGAACGCCGCCTTCGGCGGGCACGCGATGGAGCGTCACGCCCCGACCCGTCTGAGGAGGTCGGGACAAGGTTCCCGCACTGGCGAAGAGGATGACGCCGTCCCGGCTCCAGCTGGCACCGGCGAACGTCGTCGGCTCCAAGGCTCGAGCGTAGTCGCAAACGACACGAGCCTCTCCTCCACTCGCTGCGACGACCTTCAGCTTTCGCTCCAACTGCGATGCGAAACCGACCTGCTGGTTGTCCGGAGACCAGAACGGCGCATGAGCATTTTCGGTCCCGGGGACCATTCGGGCCTCGAGGGATTCAATCGTCCCTCAGAAACAGCATGGTTGGCCCGCCCGAGGGCGCGGCCACGAACGCGACTGTTCGACCATCTGGCGAGACCGCCAGGCCGACCGGGCTGCGGCATCGGAGGCGGTTGAATGGAGAACCGCACCGACGGAGCACCGTCGGTGCGCGACCCGACCCTCGTCCAGGCCGCTACGGCGGCCGCCACGGTCACGACTGCGAGCGCTCCGACAATCCACGCGGCTCGGCGACGGATGAAGGGAACGTCTGCTCCTTCGGATGCGGAGGCTCGACTGGAGCGGCCAGCGCATCCTCGATCTCGAGCCGGACATCGCGAGCGTCGCGAATCCGCCAATCGATACCCTTCTCCAGGCAGCGGCGGAGCATCCGGCGAATCGCGAGGGGCGTGCTGGCTGGCAGCGCGCGTCCAATCCGGCTCGTGCTCGATCACCTGCGCCAGCACATCGGTGATGGTCTCCCCCACGAATGCCGCGCGCCCGGTGAGCATCTCGTAGAGCACACAGCCGAACGCCCAGATGTCCGTGGACCGGTCTACGGTCTGTCCGCGCGCCTGCTCCGGGCTCATGTACGGCGCGGTCCCGAGAATCTGGCCGCTGACTGTTCGTGCGGAGACCGGCCTCGTCGCCTCGTCGGCGCTCGCCGCGTCGCCGAGGTCCTTGGCGAGCCCGAAATCCAGGACCTTCACTCACGCCGGCCGGCGTGAACGCGATGTTCGCCGGCTTGAGATCGCGGTGGACGATGCCTTTCTCGTGGGCCGCCTCGAGCGCCTCGGCGATCTGCCGGGCCACGTCGAGCGCGCGCGGCACGCTCAGCCTGCCGCGTCGTCGCCAGCGTGGCCTTGAGCGTCGGCCCGTCCACCAGCTCGAGCACCAACGCCTGGACGTCGACGCCGTCGACGATCGCGTTTTCGAACCCGTAGATCGCCGCGATGTGCGGGTGGTTCAGCGCGGCCAGCGTCCGCGCCTCGCGCTCGAAGCGACGGCGCCGATCCGCATCGAGCGCGAACTCTGGCGATATGACCTTGATCGCGACTGGCCGGCCCAGGCGGGTGTCGCGGGCCCGATACACGCGGCCCATGCCGCCCTCATCAAGGAACGTCTCGACGTCGTACACGCCAAAACGCTTTCCACCGCAGGTCGATGGGCGTCGACTCGACCGCCAGCCGGCGCGCCGTCGAGAAACCCCTCTCGCCTTCGACGCGTCGGCGAGCAACTTCTCGACCGCCTCACGCACGCGCTCGTCGCCGGCGCAGCTTTCGACGAGGAAGGCCAGAGCGATCCTCCGGCGCGCGCGCCAGCGCCTCCTCGAACCGCTCCTTGACGATGCGCCATCGTTCCGGCGTCACCCTCAGTCCGTCCGCTTGGAGTCTTTCCGCCCAGCGCCCGTCATCAGCCGTCCGTAGAGCCACGTCCTGGCGATCTTCCACTCGCGGCTGACCGTCGACCGTGATGTGCCAAGCACTTCGGCCGCCTCTTGCTCGGACAGGCCGCCGAAGTACCCGCAGCTCCACGATGCGGCTCTGCGTGCGATCGAAGGCCTCGAGCTCCGCAAGCGCCTGATCGAGCAGAAGCACATCGCAGGACGGCGGCTCGACCCGCACCGATCCGGTCGTCGAGGGTGAGCTGCAGGCCCGCGCCGGGGCGTTTGGCCGCCTGACGCGCTCTGGCGTGGTCGACCAGGATGCGCCGCATCATCTGCGAGGCGACACCAAAAAACTGCGCGCGGTTCTGCCAGCGTGCTTTGTCCTGCCCAATGAGGCGCAGGTAGGCCTCGTTGACCAGCGCCGTCGGCTGCAGTGTGTGGTTGGGGCGTTCGCGGCGAAGCCGCGCCGCGGCTGCCCGACGCAGCTCGGCATACACGAGGGGAAGGAGCTCGTCCCTGGACTCCAGATCGCCCCGCCCCCACGCCTGCAGCAGACCGGTGACCGTCGTCATGACCGGAACAAGGCCCTTCAGCTGCGAATAGTAGGGTCTGGCCCCCGGTCAGTCAACGCATGTCCGCCTGCGGCTGGCTCCTGACACAGTCCTTCCACGGCTTCCCGCGTTAGACCCCAGCGCGGGCCCATCAGGGACGCGCGGGAGGCGCGTCATGACGCTGGGGATGCTGGTGCTGGCCGTGGGAGTCGCGTGCAGTGGCCCGGAGCCCCCGTGCGAGATTCGGGTCTACGACCCCCTGCTGATCGAACTGTGCAAGCCGGCCGGCGCGAAGCCGACGAGCGCTTCACGATAGGCTGACGATCGCCCACGGCCACGAAAGCCGCCACGAAAGCACGAAAAAGACGTAGCGTTCTTCTCGGCCTTCGTGCCTTCGTGTCTTCGTGGCCGGATTTCTTCGTGGGCTCCGCTTAGAAGCTGACCCCCGCGCGGACGCCGAAGGTCCTCGGCGCGCCGTTCTCCCCCACGAACCCTGACGGCGCCAGGCCTGGATAGGCGAACGCCAGCGGGATGTACTTCGTGTCGAACGCGTTCCGCAGCCACGCCTCGGCGAACAGCTGCCGCCCGCGCACGCCCGCGCGGAAGTTCGACAGCGAGTACGCGTCCTGCTGCTCGGTGTTCGCATCGTCGTAGTACATGCCGCCCTTGAAGGAGATGTCGGCCCGGCCGTAGACGTTCAGGCTCGAGCTCACGGCGACGGTGTACTGGCCGCCGAAGTCAGCGGTGTAGTTCGGCGTGTTCGAGAGCCTGTTTCCGGCGACCGGCACGCCTCCCGACAGGCTGTCGTCGCCGAACGTCGCGTTGGCATAGCCGAGGCCCGCGAAGAAGTCGCAGCCCGGGGCCAGCCGAGCGTTCATCTCGAGCTCGATGCCCGTGCTCGCGGCGCCGGCCGCGTTCGAGATGTAGAACTGGCCGGGCACGAACGGGTCCGGCAGGTTCACCTGCATGTCGCTCCAGTCCAGGTGGTAGAAGGTCGCGTTCATCGACATGCGGCGGTCGAACATGAGCGTCTTGACGCCGCCCTCGTAGTTCCAGGAGTGCTCTTCGCCGTACGCCTCGCTGCCCGCTGGCGACGCCGGGTTGAACCCGCCCGCCTTGAAGCCCTTGGCCGCCGTCGCGTACAGCGTATGGTCGGACGAAAGGCGGTAGGCGGCGCTGAACTGCGGCGACACGTCGTTGAAGTCGTCTTCGGCGATCACGATCGTCGGCGGCGCGATGGCCGGCGTAAAGGACGTCAGCAGGTTCGCTTCCTTGTGCTCGAAGTCTCCCCGGAGCGCCACCGTCGCATCGAACCTCGGACCGAAACCCGACCGTGGTCTCGCCGTACAGCCCGAACCCGCGATCGTCGAGCTCCGCCTGGGGCGACAGCTGGCTCACCGGAAAACCGACGAACTGCGACAGCACGAACGGCGAGTAGCTGTTGACCGCCTCCTGATCGTAGGCCTGCGTGAAGAACGAGCCGCCGGCCTGCCACTTCAGCGTCATCGTGTCGGAGAGCGACACGCGGCGCGCCTTCGCCGAGGCTACGCGCACTTCCTGGGTGAACTGGAAGTCCTGCTCGTTGTTGACACGCGTCGCCAGCGGGTACGGCGAATAGTCGAGGTCCGTCGCGTCCTCGGTCTCCCACGACACGAAGCCCGTCGTGGCCGTCAGGTCGATGCCGGAGCCGGTACGGCTCAGCAGCAACGTCGGGGCGACGATGTCACGGTTGGTGTAGCCCTCGTAGTCGCGCGCGGCGTGAAGTGGATTCGCCCGCAGCGCATCGAGATCGTTGAGCGCGTAGTCGCCATCCCTGGCGCGCTCGGTGGTGACAATCGCGCGGGCCTCCCAGTTGGACGCCGGCGTCCAGAGCAGTTGTGTCTTGCTGAAGAGGGCCGACCGCGAGTCGAGATCGTTGCCCGTCATGTCGTTGACCGTGAAGCCGTCGCGCGACGAGTGGCCCAGGGAGAAGCCCAGCGCCAGCTTGTCGGCCACGACAGGGCCGGAGACCGACCCGCGGACGTCCGCCGTGCCGAAGTTGCCGAACGGCCCGGACACCGCGCCGTGCCAGCCCTGGAGCGACGGCCGGCTGCTCGTGATGTTGATGAGGCCGCCAAGCGTGTTCCGTGCCGAAGAGCGCGCTCTGGGGTCCGCGCACGAACTCGATCTGGTCGACGTCCGTCAGCTCGATGCTCGACGAGTTGGCGTTCAGCTGCGGCACGCCGTCGATGTACGTCGTCACGCCCGGGTTGGCCGGGCTCGAGCCCGACGCCGCGGAACCTGGCGTTGCTCAGCTTGCGGGCCGAGAACTCGTTGAAGAACACGTTCGGCGCGTAGTCGCCCGCCTCGCTCACCGACCGCAGGTTGGCATCGCTCGATGAGTGCCCTCGGCACGACGGTCACGCGACCGGCGCCACCTGCACGTTCTCGGCCTCCTTCTGCGCGGTGACGGTCAACGTCGGCAGCTGGATTCTTAGCGTCCCATCCGGGTTGGTCTGCGTCTGACTCTGCGACTGTCCGGAGACGACCGGGCGGAAGCACCAGCGCCACCGCGACAACAAGGATGGGTATGCGGATGTTCGTCATAGAATGTTCTTCGACGTTAATGCGGCGTTCCGGGTTCGCGACGTGCTTTCGTGGCCCGTCGTTCCTGCGTTTTCGTGTATCGTGTTTTCGTGGCTCTACGCCGTCGGCCTGAAGTACAGCACCATGCCCGCCCCGATCGACGCGAACAGCGAACCCGAGATACAGCATCGGGTTCGGCGCCATCTTCGGCGGATGGACCAACATCGTGTACAGCACGTTGACGATCGGCGCGCCGCCGAACACGAGCGGCATGACGTAGAGCGGGATGCCGCCCGTGCGGAACGACCAGATGATGCAGACGGCGCCGATCGCACCGAGCACGCCGGCAATGGTCGCGGTCCGCAGGCCCGTCGCATCGAAATTCGACAGGTTGCCCTGCGCCGAGAGCGTCGCAACCGGGCACGATCACGCCGACCAGAAAGTAGGCGACGCCGACGCACAGCAGCGCCTTGAGCGGGTTGCCCGAGCTGCGTCTGGCCCTGGTGGAGCATCGAGCCGTAGACACCCCACGAAAGCACGGCTCCCGCCACGAAGACGACCCATCTCATGAGATGCCTCTTCTTGTGCTCCTGTTAGCCGAAACAGTAGACGACGCCGTCGGCGGAGCCGATGACGACCGGCCCGCAGCAATCGCCGGGGACGAGACGAGCGCGGACCCGGCCTCGAACTCCCACTGCTTCTCGCCCGTCGCCGCGTCGAGCACGTAGAGGCGGCCGTCGCTCGAGCCGACGTAGACGCGGCCGCCCGCCACGGCCGGCGACGAGTCGACCCGGGCCCGCGTCGTGAACGTCCACGCGGCCTTGCCGGTGGCCGCGTCGATCGCGTGCACCAGCTTGTCGCGGCTGCCGACGATCACGCGGCCGCCGACGAGCGCCGCCGACGAGTAGAACGGAAACTGCCGTTCAGGGTTCTCGTACCGCCAGAGAATCTTGCTGCGCCTTGATGTCGAACGCCAGCACCTCGTTGTTGAAGGTCCCGAAGTAGGCGCGATCGCCGTCGATGACCGGCGACGCGCCGGTGTTGGCGCCGGCGGGAATCTCGCACGACTTCCTTGCCCGTCTGCGAGGCTGACCGCCGCGGAAGCTCTCGTCGCAGCCGGCGATGTAGACACGACGCCGTTCTGCACGGCCGGCGTGGCGTGCACGGGGCCCATCGGTCTCGAACTTCCACCGCAGCTTGCCCGTCGCGGCGTCGAGCGCGTAGAGAAAGCCGTCGTAGGAGCCGGCAAGCACCGTGCTCGCCCGCGACGACCGGCGACGACTTGACTTCCTGGGTCGGTCTTGAAGGTCCAGACGCTTCTGTCCGTCGGCCGCCCGGACGGCGTGCACGACGCCGTCGCCGTCGCCGACGAAGACGGTTCCGCCCGCAACCGCCGGCGACGACTCGCCGATCGGATGCTGCCCGTCGCGTACTTCCAGCGCACCTTGCCGGTCGCGAGGTCGAGGGCCATGAGATCGCCGGTGAGCGATCCGACGTACACGGCGCCGTCCGACGATGGCCGGCGACGAGTCGATCGAGTCGCCCGCTTCGTACTTCCAGAGCAGCTTGAGCTGCGCAGGCGGCGCGCCGGTGGCGACGCCGGTCGAGCCGGGCGTTGCCCCGGAACTGCGGCCAGTCGCGCCGGCGTCCGCCGTACCGTGCGGCCGCGCCGGCGCGCTGCGCGGGCGCCTGCGCCAACGCGACGGCCGCAGAGCGCGACCGTGAGAGCGACCGCGTAGGTTCCCCGTCGTCATTGCGTCGACAATCTGCGTAGAGCTGGTTGCGGTTCATGATGAACAGCGCGTTGTTCGCCGGGCACGGCGGTCCCGTAGACGGCGCTCCCCATGTTCATCGTGGCGATCACCTTCTTCTCCTTGCCGGCCTGCCAGGATGACGATGTCGCCGTCCTCGTTGCCGAGGTAGACCTTGCCGTCGGCGACGAGCGCCGAGCCCCAGATGGCCGACGTCAGGTCGTGCACCCAGTACTCCTGCCCGGTCTTCGCGTCGAGGCAGTGGAAGAAGCCGCTGAAGTCAGGGATGTAGATCGAGGTCGTCGACGATGGCCGCCGTCGAGATCGATCGGCGGATCTTGTCGAAGTGGAAGATCAGGCCCGTCTTCGGTGATGTCGCCGCGCTTGGTCGCGTCGATCGCGTAGAAGTGGCCGACGCCTTCGCCGTGCTCCGGATCCTGCCCGTTGGCGATGTAGACGCGGTTCTCGTAGATCACCGGCGTGGCGATGATCTCGTTGCGGGTGCGCGGCCAGACCGAGTCCTTCGGGTTGGTGTCGAACTCCCAGAGCTTCTTGCCCGATCGCCGCCTCGTAGCCGCGGACCCAGCCGTCGCCCTGCGCCGGAGATCGACCTGGACCGACGCCGCCGATCGTCCGACCGTCGGCGTGGACCACTGGCCGTGGAGGATCCGATCCTCGACCGAGTTGTCCTCCCACACCAGCTTGCCCGTCGTCTTGTTGAGGGCGATGATCGCCGGCGCCCGCGGCGACGGCACGTTGACGTGGCTCTCGTCGTGGCCGTTGGACGTGCTGACGTAGATCAGGTCGCCCCAGATGACCGGCGACGAGTTGGCCAGGTTGTGGGGATACGTGCCGACCTCTTCCATCATGTCGAACGACCAGATCGCGTCGGCGTCCTTCGGACCGGTCAGCTTCTCGTCGGTGATCGGGCCGTCGTTCTCGCCGTCGGTGAAGCCCTTGATGTCGAGGCACCAGAGCACGCCGCGGTTGCTGACGTAGTAGAGCTGCTCGCCCTCGACGAGCGGCGAACTGGCGACGCCCTGGAACGGCCAGTCGTTGGCGCGGCCCGACTCGAGCTTCGGGTGGGTCTGCTGCCACATGAACTCGCCGTCCGACTCGCGGAACGCCATCAGCACGCCGCGATCGCCGCCCTGGTTCGGGTCGCGCGGCGCTTCGTTGTTCGTGCCGACGAACACCATGCCGCCCGCCACGACCGGATTGCCGTAGCTCTGCGATCCGAGCTCGGCGACCCACTTCACGTTCTTCTTCGTCTTGACGTCCCACTCGGTCGGCAGCCCCTTCATCGACGACACCATGTTGCGGTCGGGCGTGCCGCCCCACATCGGCCAGTCGCCGTTGCCGGGATCGGACGCGCCGCGACGCGCACGGGACGCGCGACGCGCGCGAGCACAGAACGATCGTCGAGGAGAAGGCCGAGCGCGCAATACGAGGAATGCATGCGTCATGATGACTTCAGGCGCTCAACGGCTCAAGGCTGTGCGTCGCTACTGGTTCGCCGCGACTTTCAGGTTGTCCACGTGCGCGCCGAACTCGGCGTCGACGAACACGCCGGGCGCGCCCTGACGGTTGCCGATCGGATCGATCTTCTCGATCGTCCAGGCCGCCGGCTCGGGCTCGCCGGTCGGCCAGGCCTTGCCGCGCGCGCGCACGCTGCCGTTGGCCTGGTTCTCGACCCGCAGCTTGAGGTGATACCAGGTGTCGGGCTTCCACGCGAACGGCATCGTGACCGTACGCGCGGTCTCCGGCTCCCACGGCTCGATCTTCAGCCGCTGCGAGGTTGCCGTACAGAACGAGCGAGTAGCGCTGCGCGGTGATGCCGATGTCGCCCTGCTGCCGGCGCCGGGTCGGCGTGCGCACGTCGGCCTCGACGGTGTAGTTCGACCAGTCGGTCGAGCCCATGAACATCCGGATGCGCTTGAACAGCGTGTTGTCGGGCGCCTTCTGCAGCGACCTTCTGGCCGTCGATCGTGACCACGGTGAACTTGCCGGCCACGCGCGTTGATCCAGCCCGCGCGGCACGGCGCCCTCGGCGTAGCCGTCGAAGTTCTCGGTCCACGGCAGCGGGCCGGACGACGCGGGCCCGCGCCTCGCCGGTCAGGCCGCCCGACCGTCGCCTTGATCGACGCCGGCCTGATCTTCCAGGTCGCTTGGCGACCGTAAACGCGCCGTCGGTGACGGTGCCCTTCGAGCCCCTGCAGCGACCAGGTGGCCGCCGGCTCTTCGCGAAGGAACCGACCCTTGGCGTCGAAGAGCCGGGCGCGCAGCTTGGCGGTCTCGCCCGGCTGCAGCGTAATCTCGGTCGGCGACACCTGCACGTACGCCGGCGCGCCTTCGCCCTTCGACCGCCGGTTCGTCGACCGCGAACCCGGTCAGCGCTCTTCGGCGCCTTCGGTCCGAACGCGTACACGGCGTCGCTCGACACGAAGAAGACGCGGCCGCGCGAGATGGCGGCGCCCGACACGATCTGTTCGGGCGTGCCCTCGGATCCGCCGACGCTGTTGGTGCTGATCGGCAGCAGCACTTCGCTCAGCACCTCGGCCTGGTCGGCCTGAGGCCGGAGGATGAAGAACCTGCCGTTCTCGGTGCCGACGTAGAGCTTGCCGTCGGCCAGCACGAGCGGCGCCTTCTGGCCGGTCCCGATCGGTGCTCCCACAGCATGTTGCCGGTCTCGACGTCGAAGGCGTGCAGCACCGCGCCGTTGTCGATCTGATAGAGGCGGTTGCCCGTCGATGACCGGGCGACGAGAACCCGAACTCGGTCCCCTTCATCACCCACTTCGTCGTCTTGATGTCGCCCGTCTGCGAGCCGTCGATCGCGGCGATCATGCCCATCCGCGACGTGTCGAGGTTCTCGTCGCCGTGCGAGACGATGACGCTGGTCCCGCTGACGACCACGCCGGTGTTGATGGCGCGCTTGGCGGCGACGAAGCTCCAGACCTTCTCGCCGGTCTGCGGCTTGATCGCGTGCACGGCGCCGTCGCCGCTGCCGGAGATGAGCAGCCGCAGGCCGTTGATCGTGGCGATGAGCGGCGCCGAGTAGTTCGTGTCGTACGGCCGGCCGCCGGGCGACGCGACGTAGACGATCTCGCCGGTGCGCTTGTCGAGCGCGATGAACCGGTGCTGGCGCGCCGCGAGCGCGCCCCAGTTGGACACGGCGCGCTGACACGATCACCAGGTCGCCGTCGATGAGGGGCGAGGCCGTGCGGCCGCCGTGCGTCGTGAAGGCCGCGAACTCTTCGCCGACCGATCGCTGCCAGAGGAGCTTGCCGTCGTGGCTGAGCGCGATGACCAGCGCGCCGACGCTCAGCGCGTAGACGTTGCCGGTTTCGGGATCGGCCGCCGGCGACGCCCATCCGACCCGGTGCGGCGGCACATCGCTCTGGAAGAGGTTGAACTTGTATTCCCAGACCATCTTGCCCGTGTTGGCGTCGAGGCACATGACGCGCTCCTGCAGGTCGGCGCCGCGGCCGGACGGGTTCTGCACGTACACGTGATCGCCCATCACGATCGGCGCCGAGCGCCCGCCGTAGGGCGCGCGCCACAGGAAGTTCTCGCCGTTGACCGCCCACTTCTCGGGCAGGCCCGTTTCCGTCGAGACGCCGTGCGGCCGGGCCCGCGCATCTCCGGCCAGTCGCCGAGCGGGACGCGCCGCGGGCCCTGCGCGTCGGGCGCCGAGCCGGCCGCGAAGACGAGACCCGCCAGAACCAGGGTGCCTGCGGCGAACGAGGGCTTGAACATGTCGTGAGGTCCCCGCTAAACAGATGAACCTTAGGATGATAGCGGAAATGAATACGATATGATCGCCGCGTCCGTTTCATGCCGTCCTCCTCCCCAGAAGTCGTTCAGCCGTTCGAGTTTGTGCCCCGTACGCGGGTCGTCTTCGGGTCCGGAGCGTTCTCGAAGCTCGGCGATCTGGCCGCCGAGCTGGGCTTCACCCGAACGCTCCTCGTGGCCGACCCCGGACTGGTCGCGGCCGGCTACGTCAGCCGCGCCGAGGGCCTGCTGACCGAGGCCGGGATCGCCGCCTTCGGCTTTCACGACTTCGACGCCAATCCCGACAGCCGCATGGTCGAGGCTGGACGCCTCGTCGCCTCCTCCAGCCAGGTCGACTCCATCGTCGCTCTCGGCGGCGGCAGCTCGCTCGACTGCGCGAAGGGGATCAACTTCCTGCTGACCGGCGGCGGCACGATGCGCGACTACCGGGGCTTCGGCAAGGCGAGGCGGCCGATGCTGCCGTCGATCGGCATCCCGACCACGGCCGGCACCGGCAGCGAGGCGCAGAGCTACGCGATCATCTCCGACGCCGAGACCCACGCGAAGATGGCCTGCGGCGATCCGGGCGCGGCGTTCAAGGTCGCCATCCTGGATCCGCAGCTGACGACGACCGCGCCGTCGGGTGTGACGGCGATCGCCGGCTACGACGCGCTGTCGCACGCCGTCGAGGCGTACGTGACGACGAAGCGCAATCGCGTCTCCGCTCTCTTCGCGGCGACGCCTGGCGGCTGCTGGCGTCGAACTTCACCCGGGTTCTCGAGGCGCCGGACGACGAAGCGGCTCGCGGCGCGATGCTCCTCGGATCGCACGAGGCAGGGATCGCCATCGAGCAGTCGATGCTCGGCGCAACACATGCGCTCGCCAATCCGCTCACCGCGATGCACGGCACCATCCACGGCGTGGCCATCGCCGTGATGCTGCCGCACGTGGTGCGGTGGAACGGCGACGTCGTCGGGGAGCAGTACGCGGAACTGCTGCGCGCCGTGGGAGACGACCTGGCCACACCGGTCACGGCTGGTGCACGGCTGGCGGACCGTCTCTGGACGCTCGCGCGGCTCGGCGGCCTGCCCTCGACGCTCGGCGAGATCGGCGTCTCGCTCGCCGAGCTGCCGGCGCTCGCGGCCGACGCGGCCACGCAGTGGACGGGGACGTTCAATCCGCGGCCGTTTGGAGTTCAGGACGCCCTGGAGCTATATGGAAGGGCGATTCGAACTCACCACGGTTCAAGGTTCAAGGTTCAAGGTCCAGGGTGCTGGTTGAACCCTGAACCTTGAACCGCAAGGATCATGAATGACTGACGTCGTCGTCATCGGCGGCGGCCCGGCGGGGTCGACCGCTTCGACGCTGATCGCGCAGCACGGGCATTCCGTGACGCTCTTCGAGCGCGAGCACTTTCCGCGCTTCCATATCGGCGAATCGCTCATCCCCGAGACCTACTGGGTGCTCAAGCGGCTGAACATGCTGCCGAAGATGCAGCAGAGCCACTTCGTGAAGAAGCACAGCGTGCAGTTCGTCAACGCGCAGGGCAAGCTGTCGGCGCCGTTCTACTTCTGGGACAACAAGCCGCACGAGTGCTCGCAGACCTGGCAGGTGGTGCGGAGCGAGTTCGACCAGATGATGCTCGACAACGCGCGCGAGCACGGCGTCGACGTCCACGAAGGCGTGCGCGTCGTCGACGTGCTGTTCGACGGCGATCAGGCGAACGGCGTCGCGATCCAGAACGACGGGCGGCGCGAGGACCGAGGTCCGCTGCAAGGTCGTCGTCGACGCCAGCGGCCAGAACGGCCTGCTGCAGAACCGCTTCAGGCTGCGCGTCTGGGATCCGATCCTCAACAAGGGCGCGATCTGGACGTACTGGAAGGGCGCGTACCGCGACACCGGCCGCGACGAAGGCGCGACGATGGTGCTGCAGACCACCAACAAGAAAGGGTGGTTCTGGTACATCCCGCTGCACGACGACCTGGTCAGCGTCGGCATCGTGTCGCCCTTCGACTATCTGTTCAAGGGCCGCGGCGACCAGGAGCAGACCTACCAGGAAGAGGTCGCGCGGTGCCCTGCCGTCACCGATCGCGTCTCGAAGGCGACGCGCGCGACCGGGTATTTCGCCACGAAGGACTACTCGTACCGGGCGACGAAGGTCGCCGGCGACGGGTGGGTGCTCGTCGGCGACGCGTTCGGCTTTCTCGATCCGCTCTACTCGTCCGGCGTGCTGCTCGCGCTCAAGTCCGGCGAGCTGGCCGCCGACGCGATCGTCGAGGGCTTCCAGAAGAGCGACCTCTCGGCCGCCCAGCTCGGGAACTGGGGTCCGGCGTTCAACGACGGCGTGGACCGCATGCGCCGCCTGGTCTGCGAGTACTACGACGGCTTCAGCTTCGGCAACTTCGTCCGCAACTACCCGCGACCTGCAGGGCACCGTCACCGATCTGCTGATCGGCGATCTCTTCAACGAGCGCGTCGACAAGGTGTGGCCGCCGATGGAGTCGCTCTACCCGCCGGACAAGCGGGCGATTCCGAGGTGGAACGCCGGCACGCCGCCGGAGATTGCCGAGAACAAGGTCAACGAACTGTTCTCTGCCCGATGGCGCAAAGCCCTGAGGGCAAACTTCGAAGTTAGAAGTGAGAACGACGAAGGACACTGCTGGCGAGCGGGGCGAGGCCTGCCGGCTGCCGCCGGACGGCGTCGTGCGCCGGGAAGATGGCCGTTGCTCGTACCCTCTTCAGTTTCCACGGCGACTAAGGGGTCAACCTGCCGAGGGCCACTCACGGCATGCACCGACATGGCTTTCGCGAGCGCCACGGATCGCGGAGGCCGAAGTCGCCGTGCGGAATCGCGACGGCCATCTTCCGGTCACGGAGCGCGTCGGCGCACGACGACGCCGGCGTCATCCGGCACGCCTCGCCCCGATCGAAGAGGCCTCACGCAGCCGTCAGTCGAGTCCGAAAGAACTGGAGTACCCAGCGGTCTACTACCAGGTGTTGCACCAACCGTAAGTGTCATTGATGCTAACGACATAGCCAAGAAGGAAGCTGTAACCGGTAAGTCCCTGCGCAAACTTAAAGCTAGTTGGTACGCAACCGGGCAGGCTCCTGCACAGATACTTGGAGAGCAAGAACATGTTGCCCGAAGGCTGGGTTCAGCCTGCCGTCCCTAGTCTCTACTGGATTCCTCTCAGTATAACGATGCTGATGGGGGCACCGTTCGGATTGCTCGGCGGAGCGGCGGCCAGGCGCTTCCTCAAGCCCGCGGACTCTCGGCGTTGGTCGCGCACTGGGGCCGTGGTCGAGATGGCTCTCAGCGGAGCGTGGTGGTCATTCTCCGCGATATTGCCTTCGTGGGGGTTTCCACCGACTCTAGTACGAAGCCTTATCGGTGCGGTGCTCATAGCGGCTCTCTGTGAATGCTGTATTGCCTTCGGTCGCAAAGTAGTCTGACTTAGCTCAGGGTTGTTCTCCGATCTCAGGCTTGGACTCCGTAAAGAAGGTCTCGAGGCGGTGCGTTACCCGTGCCAAAGCCGTTACCGAGCCCCAACACGACGGGGCCCATGCCCTAGATGTTTAGTCCCATGGTGTGGTGGTGAGACGATTGGCCTCACCGCCAAGGAGACGCTATGGGCCAGGTACTCCACGGAAGCGCCACGACGACTCACGCCGTCCGAGCAGCGGTACAGCGATCGAAGGCTTCGCTCCAGGCGCTGAGCGAGCGGCACGGAATCAATCCAAAGACCGTCGCCAAATGGCGGAGGCGCGTCAGTCCTGAAGACTGCCGAATGGGGCCAAGGGTGCCGCACTCGACGGTGCTGTCGGCTGAGGAGGAGACCCTCATCGTCGCGTTTCGTCGACAGACACTGTTGCCTCTCGATGATTGCCTCTACGCCCTGCAAGCGACCGTCCCACACCTGACCCGGTCCTCCCTGCACCGCCTGTTTCAGCGCCAGGGCATCAGCCGCCTGCCGAATGCCGAGGGCACGCGCGTGCGTCGGAAGTTCAACAACTATCCGATCGGGTACATCCACATCGATCTCGCGGAGGTCTGGACGGACGAAGGCAAGCTCTATCTCTTCGTCGCCATCGATCGCGTGAGCAAATTCGCCTTCGCGGAATTACACGCACGAGCGACCCCTCGGATTGCGGCGGACTTCCTGCGTCGGCTGATCGAGCATGTCCCGTGCACGATCCACACGGTCTGGCCGCCGATGGAGTCGCTTTACCCGCCGGACAAGCGGGCGATTCCGAGTTGGAACGCTGGCACTCCTCAGGCGATCGCAGAGAACAAGGTCAACGAACTGTTTCTGCCTGAGGGCGTAAAACCTTGAGGGGAACTTCGAAGTTAAAACTTAGAACTACGAAGGACACCGTTGGCGACCGGGGCGAGGGGGGCGGATGAGCGGCGTCGTCGTGCGCGACGCACTCCGTCAACGGAAGGTGGCCGGCGCGATTCCTCACGGCGACTTCGCTGTCCGCGATCCGTGGCCGTGGCGTCAGCTGTGTCGGTGCATGCCGTGAGTGGCCGTCGACGGATTAGCCCGTAGTCGCCGTGGCAGCGGCAGGACACGAGCGACGGACAGCTTCCCGGCGCACGACGCCGACGGCGGCAGACGGCACCCCTCGGCCCGAACGCCCTCACGGGACCTTCGAAGTCAGAACTTAGAACTGCGAAGGACACTGACTGCGATCACCACCCCGCCCCATGGTCATACGTGGACTTGTTGCCGGGATGGATTGAGAACTGCCCGTAGCAGAGCTTGCGGAGAATCGACGCCGGTCGCAGGTGCCAGCTCGCCCAACTGAGGGGCGTGTCTCCGTTCATGTCCTTCGCCTCCCGATCGGCGCCCGCGCCCAGGAGTAGATCGACGGCCCTCTCGGTGCCGAACGCCGCAGCCCGATGCAGCGGCGTTTCGCCCTTCGTCCGGACGTCGCGCATGAAGCCACCCGTCTCGACCCCTGTCCTCGTCGCGCTGTTTGGATTCGCGCCACCCGCGAGCAGGATCTCGACGACGTGGTCGTAGATGGGCCGGTTGGCCTTGCAGAGCGCCGTGTGGAGCGGCGTCTCTCCGGTGTCGGGCATCGGGTGGTTGACGTCGGCGCCGCGCTCGACGAGGAACTGGCACAGCTGCCAGTGTCCATGGAACGCCGCGCCGTTCAGGTCGAGGTTCTCGCCGAGCGAGGCGAGCGACTCGCCGTTCGCGAGGAGATACCGGATCGCGCTCACATCGCCGTAGTACGCACACCACTCGATGAGTCGCGTGCCATGCTCATCCGCCGAAGTTGCCGCATGCCCCTGGGCGACGTGGTCGAAAACCAGGTCGGTCCGTCCGTCCCGTATTCGCTGCAGCATCTCTGTCCTTCTTACTTCTCACTTCCAAGTTCGAACTTCCCGCTAGAGTCCGCTAGGGCCAAAGCGGGTTCCAGCCGGCATCTTCAGGCCGAAGTACTCCTCGAGCACGCGGAGCAGCTCCTCTGCGGAGGCGATCCGGCGCACGTCGCTCGACCCATCAGCCTTGCGGATCGTGAGCTCGTTGTTGAGCAGCGTGTACCGACGGCCATCCGGCACCGCCAGCGCTGCGACGAGCCGGTTCTTGAAGTGCGACTCCGGGTGCGCGCTGGTGTACCAGTTGGCGAGCACGCGATCGATCTGGCGGCATCTCCTCGAGGGTGAACTCGTTGATGTCGGACCATTCCTGGCCGAAGCGGACCTGGTGGTAGAGCAAGCCGCCCTCGCGGACGATCGGCGGGTGTCGTGCGGGGTCGCCTGCGGCTCGACGGTATTCAGGCGGATCGCCGAGGTGAGCGAGAGCCCGCCGATCCCCACATCCGCGAGCCAGGACTCGCCGTCGATCTCGACGCGGAGGAAGAGGTGCGTCCGCGCCGGCGTCACGCTGCGCGGCTGCTGCCAGCGCACCCTGGCGCTGATCGGCACGGCCTTGAAGCCGAGCGCCTCGAGCACGAGCAGGAGCAGCCCGTTCTGCTCGAAGCAATACCCGCCCCGCCGCTGGCGCACGAGCTTGTCGAAGAGCGACGCCGGATCGAGCGCAATCGGCCGCTCGAGCAGCACGTCCAGGTTCTCGAACGGAATCGAGCTCGTGTGCGCGAGCGAGATGGCGTTCAGGACGTCCAGCGTCGGCTCACGCGGGCCCTGGTATCCGATGCGTTCGAAGTAGCCGTCCAGATCGATGCTCATTCAGTCCTCGAAACACGCTGCGGATCAAAGCGACCTTGCGACGGGACGGGAGAGGCCGGCTCCGGCGTCGGCGTCCTGCGCCGGGAAGCTGGCCGTCGCTCGTACTCTATCGGTCACGCGGCGACTATCGGGCTCATCCATCGCGGGCCACTCACGGCATGCACCGACACGGGTTACCCACGCGTTCTGGATCGCGGAGAACGAAGTCGCCGCGCGGAATCGCGACGCCCACCTTCCGGTCACGGAGTGAGTCGGCACGAGGACGACTCCACCGGAGCCGACCTCTCCCGTCCCGTCGCAACTGACTTCGGGCTCCCCGTGAGGGTGCAGTGTCCTTCGTAGTTCTCACTTCTAAGTTCAAACTTCCCTGAAGAGCCACGTCCATTCGAAGGGATCGAGATCCACCTGCGATGCCGAGCGCCTCGATGTCGACTGATTGAGTCGTCGATCCCAGGTTGGCCAGCACCAGTATCTCCTCGTGCTCGTGCTGCCTGGTGAGCGCAAGGATACGCGGGTTGCCAGCGTCGATGAACGCGACCGAACCGCGCCCGAACGCGGGATGTTGACGCCGCGTGGCGATCATCCGCTTGATCACTGACAGCAACGACTCCGCGCCGTCGCCCCTGTCAGCAATGTCCAGGACCGGCCGAAGCTCCTGTCGTTCAACGTCCTGCCATCGCATCGGCAGCCGCAGGCCATCCCGATCCGGCAGCCCGATATCGTCGCCCATGCCAAGCTCGTCGCCGTAGTAGATGACGGGCGAGCCTGGCAGCGAGAAGAGCAGCGCGAACGCGAGCTCCACGCGCGCGAGATTGCGGCCCAGGAGCGGCGAGAGCCGGCGCCGCACGCCGCTGATGAGCCGCATGCCCGGCTCAGGCCCGTACTCGTCGAGAAGCTGCTCGAGATCCGGGTCCTCGACGCTGGAGAACGACAGCTCGTCGTGGTTCCGGAGGAAGGTCGCCCATTGCGCGCCGGCGGGCAGATTCGACGCGGCCGTGACCACCTCCACAATCGGGCGCGCATCCTGACGGGCGAGCGCCAGGAACAGCCGGTGCACCAGGGGGAAGTGGAACGCCATCTGGCACTCGTCGCCGTCGCCGAAGTACGACCGGATGACGTCGAGCGGCTGGTTGGCTTCCGCGATGAGGATCCGATCCTCGTAGGCCTCGTCGATCGCTGCCCTGAGCCGCTTGATGAACGCATGCGTCTCCGGAAGGTTGTCGCAGGCCGTGCCCTCGCGCTCGAAGAGATGCGGGATCGCGTCGAGCCGCAGGCCGTCCACACCCAGATCGAGCCAGAAGCGCATGACGTCGAGCACGGCGTCCTGTACGCGCGGGTTGTCGAAATTCAGATCCGGCTGGTGGCTGAAGAAGCGGTGCCAGTAGAACGCACGGGCCTCGGGGTCCCAGGTCCAGTTGCTGGTCTCGGCGTGATGAAAGATCACGCGCGCATCCGGATAGCGGTCGGCGGTCTCGCTCCACACGTAGAAGTCGCGCTCGGCCGAGCCGGCCGGCGCGCGGCGTGCGGCCTGAAACCACTGGTGCTCGTCGGAGGTGTGGTTGATCACCAGTTCGGTGATCACTTTGATGCCGCGCTCGTGGGCCGCCGCGACGAAGCGCCGGCAGTCTTCGAGCGTGCCATAGCGCCGGTTCACGACGCGATAGTCCGCGATGTCGTATCCGCCGTCCCTGAGCGGCGAGTCGTAGAACGGCAGGAGCCACACGCACGTCACGCCCAGCAGCTCGAGGTAGCCGAGCTTCTCGATGAGTCCCCGAAAGTCGCCCACACCGTCACCATCGCTGTCGTGGAAGGTGCCCACGTGGAGCGAATAGATGACCGCGTCCTTGTACCAGTCGCTCACGCCCGCCTCGGCCTCAGGTCGAGCAACCGCTGAAGGAACACGTCGATGGCGAGCTGGTTCGAGAGGCAGAAGGGCGCGAGCGTCGTGCCGCGCGTCCCGACGTGGACCGCCAGCAGGCGGTTCGGCGGCAGCGCGCCAAATGCGTCCTCGTCGGTGTCATCGTCTCCAACGAAGATCGCGAGGTCACAACCGAGCAGGCGCTGCACCCTCCGGAGCGCCACGCCCTTGTTTGGCGCACCCGCCGGCACGACGTTCACGGCCTGGCTGCCCGCGACGACCCTAGTCCCGCGAAGCGCATCCACCGCTGCGTGAACCTCCCGGATCACGCGCGACTTGTCGCGGGACTTCCGGTAGTGGACGGTCAGGGAATACGTCTTCTGTTCGACGAACACGCCCGCATGGCCGGCCAGCGCGTCCCTGAGCGTGCGCGCCCAGCGCGCGACCCGGGACGCGTACTCGGGACGTTCGCCCCAGGGCTCCATCCCATGGTTTCCGGAGAGGTGCCGCACGGGCACCGATCCGATTCGTGCGGCAAGATCGGCGCGGCTTCGGCCGGAGATGACGACACAGGGATAGCGGCGGGCAACGGCAGTGAGGAGCCGGCGCGTGGACGGCCGCATGCGGGCCTGATCGGGAGTTTCAGCGATCGGCGCGAGCGTGCCGTCGTAGTCGAAGCCGACGACGACGCTGGAGAGGGCGAAGCGGCGGAAGGCGGGTTCGCAAGCGCTCGAGAGAATATTGGGCACGAGTCTCAGCCGAAGCCTGGAGCCTGGAGTCTGACGCCTGGAGCCCCAGAAGCCCGGAGGCTGAAGGCCGAAGCCTATTATCGTTCTTCGACGAGAATCTTGCCGGTCAGGAGCGAGCTCAGCGTGTCGTTCAGCTCCTGCTCGTTGCCCGCGGCCAGCACGAGGCCGCCGGCGTCACGGACGCTGTCGAACCGGCTCGCCGCGATGTCGAACGCGACGAAGTACACCGACGGGCGCTCTTCGGGAGGCCGTCTCGCCAGCGCGGCCATGACGTCCTCGGGCTCGTGACCGTCCGTGTTCTCGCCGTCGGTGACGACGAGCAGGTGCCGCTTCGTCAGGCCCGAGCGGTCGAGGACGCGCTTGCCCACGACCACGGCCTCGCCGATCGGCGTGCCGCCGCGCGCCCGCAGCCCGGCCAGGGCCGTTCGGCCTGCCGCGGGTCCGCCGGCGACAAGCCGATGATCTCGCGTGTGTCGTCGCCGCTCGAGTTGCTGAACTCGTAGAGGCCGACGAGCACCGGCTCCTCCGGATGCGCGCTGGCGTAGGTCGCAAACTGCTTGATCAGGGCGAGGGCCGACCGCTTGGCGATCTCGATCTTGGGCGGGCCGCCCTTCTGCACCGGATCGGCCATGCTGCCCGACACGTCCATCAGGACCAGCGCGGCGATGCCGTCCTTGGTCGCGGGGAGCACTTCCGACGGCGTGAGGTCGTCGGCGATGCGCTCGATGCGGCGCTCGGATCTGGAGCGCCCGGCCTCGGCGTCGGCCGCCGCCCGCTCGGCCGGGCTGGGTGCGAACTGGGCAATGAAGACCGCCCAGACCACCACCGCTGCGAGAGCGACCACGATGCGCGCCGAACGGCTGATGGCCACGCTACGCGACTTGACCCCGTCGCGCTGGGCGATGCGCCGGGCCACGAGCGCGCCGGAGTTCAGCGCGCCCTCCATGTAGCCGACGAAGGCGTAGCAGGTGTGCTCGCCGGCGAAGTGCAGGTCGCGCCTCCTCGGGCCACAGCAGCGGGCCGACCGTCGTGACCTGCCCGGGCGCCGGGAACGAGTACGACGCGCGCGTCCACGCGTCGGACGGCCAGTCCATGAAGCGATCGCTGACGAAGCTCGCCCGATGCCCGGGTACACCTTGCCGAGCTCGGGCAGGTAGTTCTCGACCGCGGCGCCGCCGGCCACTCGCGGCACGTGTCGGCGGCGGCGCCGCCCGAGAAGGCGCACATCGCGCGCCGGGGCCTTTCTGGCCGTCGGTCTCGTGCCAGGTCAGTTGATCGGGCCGTCGGTCAGCAGTCGGGCGCCAGCTCGGCGCGCCGCCAGAACCGTTGCTGCAGCGCGATGAGGAACTTGACGTTGCTGCCCATCTGCGGCGTCAGCGCGCGGCGGCAGCGGCGGCTCGATCCCGATCTTGTTCCAGATCGACGGCGGCATGGCGAGGATCACGTCGTCGCCTCGAGCGTCTCGCCGGACGCGAGCGTGACGCGACGCCCGCGGCGCCGTGGTCGATGCCTTCGACGGTGTCGAGGCGCACGCGCGCGCGGGCCGATCGCCGCCAGCAGCTTCCGCGCCAGCGTCTGGTTGCCCCGGGCGCAGCGGTAGACCTCGCTGTCGGTCCAGTACTTCTCGACGCCGCCGCCCTTCACCATCGCCAGGTTGCCGAGATAGCTCTGCCACTCGCTGCGGACGCCGTTGTCGCCGTCATCATCGCGTCGATGCGCCTGCTTGCAGCGGCGAGGCGTTCAGCGTCGGGATCCACGACGCGAGCGTCCGCTCGTCGAGCGCCTCGGCGTTCGGCGCGTCCACGGCCGGTCCGCGTCGGCCACCTTGGCCGCGTCGGCGTTCATCTGGTTGACGGCCTCGTCCATCTCCTCCCAGAGCGCTTCGGCCTCCTCCTCGGTCGAGGCGCTTGCCGCCGAGCATCATCGGGAAGTCGAAGTCCTCTTCCTCGGTGACGTCGAGGAACGTCAGCTTGAAGCGATCGGCGTAGGCGACCCAGGTCGGATGGTTCGAGCCGACCAGCTCGCCGCCGCCTTCGACGTGCTTGCCGGGGACGAAGTCGCGGAAGGTGATGACGCGGCCGCCGACGCGGTTGCGCGCCTCGAGCACCGTCACGTCGTAGCCGGCGCTCTTCAGCTCGAAGGCGGCGGCCAGGCCGGAGAAGCCGGCGCCGACGACGATGACGCGCTTGCCGGCTTGGCCTGCGCGAAGGACCCCGAGCGCTGAGGAGCAGGCCGGCGGACGCGGCGAGCGTCGCCTGCAGCATCTCGCGGCGGGTGAGATCCGCGTGCGTCGTGGCGCTCGCCGAACGCGCTCGATGCGTCGCCGCGTAGAACAGCGGCCACTGATCCTCCTTAGGCTGACGCGCCGCGTCGCCGGCATCGCGGCCTGTCTACTCGATCGTGAACCACTGCACTTCGACGCGCCGGTTCTGGTCCGAGTCCGGCGACACCGGCTCTTCCCAGCCGCGGCCGACGACCTCGATGCGGGCGGCGTCGACGCTTGTAGCGCTCGATCGAGCAGCTGCCGGATCTCGGCCGCGCGCTTCTTGCTCAGCTCCATCGCCTTGAGCGCCTGTGTGCGCACGAACGCCTCGCCGCCCTTCTTGCGGAACTCCTCGACCAGCGCGTTGTCGACGTGGCCGCGCAGCAGGATCGTCGAGCCCGGGCTCACCTGCAGCAGCTGCTTGATCGCGTCGAGGTTCCTGCAGGTTCGCCTGGTTCGCGAGGTCGAGCGTCGCCGAGTTCGGCTCGAACAGGAAGCGGATGTCCTTGCTGAGCAGCGGATCGCCCTCGAGCGACCCGGTGCCGCCGGTGCGGATCGGCGCGATCGCGACCTTCTGATCCTTGAACTGCCCGCCCTTCGAGCGCCTTGAGCGCCGCCAGGTCGACGAAGCGGTCGGCGTCGGGCGGATCCTTGATCAGGTCGGAGCCGTAGGCGAGCACCGCCGACTGGTAGATGCCGCCGAAGCTGCCGGCGGCGTCGATCGCGCCGGAGAAGAACGCGAGGTTCTCCGGCAGGTTCGACAGGTGCACCTTGGCGAGCTCGGCCTCGCGCGTCGTCGCGCGTCCACTTGAAGGCCTTGCCGACGGTGTCGAGGTGCGCGTCGCGGTTGTCGCGCACCATGCGGTTGCCCTCGAGCAGGCCCTGCACGAGGCCCGCGACGATCTTCGGGTTCTGCTCGGCGAAGCCGCGGTGCACCACCAGGACGTCGGCGACGACGAGCAGGTTCGGTTGGTGGTGAGCACGTGCGCCTTGCCGCCGCTCTCCTCGACGACCTCGGAGACCTTCGGCTCCCACGTCACGCACCCGGCGAGCTGGTTCGCGCCCGACTTGATGTCGCGCAGGAACAGCTCGCCGGCCGCGACGCCGTCCTCGGTGTAGACCAGGTTGATGCGGTCGGGCTCGGCGTGGCGTCGAGGCTGCCGAGCATGTTGACCGCCAGGCCGGCTTCCTGCGCGAGGTAGCGGAGGAAGAAGTCGGCCTCGGTGAACTGCGCGGTGGCGACCATCTTGCCCTTGAGGTCGTTGATCTTCTTGATGTCCGCGCGGACGACGAGGCCGTCGGCGCCGCGCGAGTAGCCGATCTGCACCGGCACCACGGCGTGGAACTGGCGGCCGTAGGCGGCGAGCACGTCGACGGTCGTCACCGAGGCGGCGATCTTGCCCTGGTTCAGGTCGCGACCAGCTCTCGTCCTCGCTGATGGTCAGCTTCACCTTGAAGCCGCCGTTCTTGAAGAAGACCGAGTTCTCGGTCGGCTCGAGGCCGCCGTTGGCGGCGATGAGCCCGGCGTAGCCGGCGTACTCGCTGATCTCGATCGGGACGATGTTGTCCTTCAGCGTGAACGGCGCCGGCGGCGCCAGCCGCGGCACTTCGACCTTGAAGTCGACGACCGCCGGCGCCTCGCCGGCGTCCCGCCGCTCTGCCGCCGCGGGATCGCCGGCCGCGCCTCCGCCGCCCCGGGCGATCCTGACCAGGTAGGCGCCGAGCGCGACGCAGCCCGCGCGATGAGGGCCGATGGAAGCGAGCTTTCCGACCGCGGTGATGCGGCGCTTCGAGCGCATCAGTCGTCCTGGGCCGATCTGCTTCTCGGTCGCCGGCGCGCTCGCTCGCCGACGCCGGCGCCTGCACGCCCTGGCTGGCGAGGAACTCGGCCAGCGCGTTCTGCTCGAGCGCCTTGCGCTCGCTTTCCTTCTCCTGGATCTCGTCCATGTCGACCATGTCCTTGGCGACGCGGGCCTTGCCGGCCGAGACCTCGTAGCGCTTCTGCGAGGACGCCTTCGACGTCCTTCAGCGTGTCGCCGAGATCGCCGACCTTGAAGGCGGTGTTGCCGAGGGCGGCGGCGGCTTCCGCCTGCGCCTCCTTGATCTGCACCTGCGAGAGCTGCTTCTCGAGCCGGCGGACCTTGTCCTCGAACTCGCGCTGGACGACCTTGGCCTGGCGCAGGTTGGTCTGGTAGGCCTCCTCGGTCTCCTTCAGCTCCTCGGTGTCGGTCGTCAGGTCGGCCTTCAGCTCCTGCAGCTCGCGCGCGAGCGTGCCGGCGAGCTCCATGTTGCCGGCGCGTGGTTGGCGAGGATGCGGCGCTCGAGATCCTGGGCCCTGGCCGTCTTGCTCTTGACCTGACCCTTGAGGCGCTCGGCGACGCCGGCCATGCGGGCCAGCGCCATGTTGTATTGCGCCATCTTCGCGCGGAAGTCGTCGCGGGCGGCCGCCATGAGGGCTTCAGGGTTGGCTTCCTCGATGCCGCTGATGAACAGGCTGAGGAAGCCGCGGACCAGCCGTCCGATGCGTGCAAACATGCGAAGTCTCCGTCGAAGGTGAGCTCGAATTCGCGAGTGTAGCCGCCAGGGAGAACGTCACGCCTCAAACGAACCGCCGCAGCTCGGTGATCCGCGTCTCGATCTGCTCCGGGGTCAGGTCGCGGAACCGCGGCGGCAGGAAGCGCTGTCGGTGCACTCCTTGACCGCCACGAGGTCCATGTATTCGAGCTTGCGCGTGTGCGCGCTCGGCCGCACTTCGCCGAGCACGCCGGCCGAGGATGTCGCGCAGCGGCCGGCTTCGGCTCGGGCGCCAGCTCCCACACGCGGAGGGCGCGCACCAGCACGCCCTCGATCTCGTTGCTGCCGAGGCCCTGCGACGGGTCGAGCGCCGGCAGGTCGTCGTCCGTCAGCGGGAACTTCAGCTTGCGGGCGATGGCCCGGAACAGCGCCCGCATCTCGTCGGGCGTCTCCGGCGCGAAGAGCGGGATGTGGACGTCGAGGCGGCCCTGGCGCTTCAGGTCGACCTCGAGGAGGTCGGGCCGTGACGTGGCGAAGACCCAGAGAATCCGACCGCGGTTGCGCGTGTCCGACATCTCCTTCGCGAGCATCGCGTAGACGCGGCCGGAGAGGCCCCCGTCCGTGTCGCCGCCCTCGCGCTTGCCGGCGGCCTGGTCGGCTTCGTCGACGAAGACCAGCACCTGTCCGATAGCTTTCAGGACGGAAAAGATCTTCTCGAGGTTCGATTCGGTGGCGCCGACCCACCGATCGCGGAAGTTCTTGAAGACGACGCACGGGATGCCGAGCTCGCCGGCCCAGCACTGCACCAGGTAGGTCTTGCCGGTGCCGATGCGCCCGGCGACGAGATACCCCATCGGCAGCGCGTGCAGCGCGCCCTTCTCGAGCAGCTTCTGGTCCTCCCGCAGCCACGCCTTGACGGCGTCGCTGCCGGCCATGTCGTCGAGCGTCAGCTTCGACTCGATGAAGTCGAGCAGCCCCTGGCACTCCGACTCGATCAGGTCCTTCTTGATCTTCGACACCCAGTCGGCGGTGAGGCGCTGGCCGCTCCGCGTCGCCATCGTCACCAGGCGGCGGGCGCCGACGCGGCTCAGGCCGGTGAGGCGCTGGCCGAGCGTCGCAGCGGCAGGTCGCTGCGCTGCGAGGTCCGGGATCGGCGGCGGCCGCGAGCGACTCGACGTAGGCGCCATCTCGGCCTCGTCCGGCAGCGGCAGCTTGATCTCGGCCGCGTGCGGGTTCTCGACCACCAGCGCGTTCAGGTCGTGCAGGCCTTCGGCGATCAGCACGGTGATGATGTTGGCCTGCAGGATCGCCGGATCGTTGGCCCAGCCGAGCACCTTGACGACGTTGGCGGCGAACGGGCCGCCGAGCTGCGCGGCGTCGCCGCGCGGCACGACGAACTCGGCGAAGTCGACGATGACGGCGACCTTGCGCGGCGTCGCCGCGCCGCGCCGGCCGCTCGGCCGACCGCCGCCAGGTTCAGCGTCCGCAGCAGGTAGCGATCGATCAGCTCCAGCGCCACGCCCGGCTCGCGCGTCGAGCTGATCGGGTTGGCGTCGCCGAGCGCCTGCTGCAGCCAGGCGCCCCAGTCGTCGGCGCCGCGCGTCGCGCGCACGCCGCGGCTGCGGTCGTAGTGCAGCACGGTGTCGTAGGCGCGCGAACATCGCCTCGTCGAGGAACGCCTTCAGCGAGAGCTGGCGATCGCCGTGCGGGATGACGTCGAAGACGTTGCCGTGGAGCAGGAACTGGGCGACCGATCCGGATCGGAACAGGTCGCGCATCTTGGAGGCCCAGGCGGGGAGCGGCATGTCGGCGTCGGCGTGTCCGTCAGTTCAGCTCGCCGGGCGCGCGTCTGGCGCGGACGCAGCGGCGGCGGCTCGGAAATCAGGTCGTCCATGGCGCCGATCGTCTTCTGCTGATCGGCGATCCACTCGCCGGTCGTGCCGAGCGTGGCGCTGATCTCGTCGATCCGCTGCGACAGGTGCTCGGGATCGGTCGAGAGCGCGGCCTGCTCGCGGATCAGCTCGACCTGCTCCTCGATGCGGGTCAGCTCCGCGTCGAGGAACGCGAGCTTCTGCGGCCTCGCCGCGCCGCGCGACGCGCTGCTCGAGGAGGTCGGCCTGGCTCGAGGCTGCGGCGCAGATCGTCGCCGACCGACGGGTCGGCCAGCCGCCGCCTCAACTCGGCGAGCCGCTGCTCGAGGCTGGGGCCCCGCAGGCTAGTATCGGCATCTTCGACCACCCTCACCACGGCTTGCCGCGTGACGAGCAACCTCAGGTACATCCATAACAGACGACCCAGGCCCTCGTCGTGTTCCCGCAGACCGTGCGGCACGGAGCCGCCCTGCGCAAGTTGATCGAGCACGGTCTGGCACCGCGTGGACAGCGTCTGGTAGCGCCGGCGTTCCCGATCGCCGAGGCGTGCGACGAGGCCGTCAATTTCTCGCGTCATCCCGATCGGATTCGCTCGCATCCGCCGCGTCGACCACGCGCTGAAACCGCTGGTTCGTCGCGAGCACCGCCAGGTAGCCGAGCTCGAGCCCCGCGCCGAGCACCCAGAAGCCGGGGTTGGCCACGCCGAGCAGCGCAAACGCGCCGAGCCCCACCCAGTTCGGCGGCACGAACATGCCGATCGGCCGCGCGCTGAAGGCGGCTCGCACGTAGTCGAAAAAGCCGTGAGGCTTGGGCATCGGGTTGGGGGCAATTGTACTGGCTCTGGGCTCCGGGCTTCAGGCTCCAGGGCCTGCGGGCTCGGGCTTCTGGCTACGGGCTCAGGGCTTACGGCTCAACACCTCACTAAGTGTTGACGGAGTCTGGAAGCTCGCCGCAGAAGATCTCGGCAGACGGAGTACCAGAGCCGGCGAATGGTAATTGCCTGGAGGCTAGAGGCTAGAGGCTGGAGGCTAGAGCCTGAAGGCCGAAGCCCCTGAAGCCCGAAGCCTGGAGCCCGAAGCCCGTTAAGGCAGCGTCCACTCCACGCCGACCCACGCCGCGCGAGGCGCGCCGGGGCTGAGGAAGCGCGGATTGTCGAAGTCGTCGCCCAGCACGTCGTCCGCCTCGCCGAGAAGACCGAAGGTTTCGAACCCGGCATCGAACAGGTTCGTGACACGCGCCGTCAGACGGAGGCCGCGGCCGAGCGTGTAGCCGGCCGTCAGATTGACGGTGGCAAATCCATCCACCGGCTCGAGCAGGTTGGCTTCGTCGCCGCGCAGGAACTGCGACGAATTGACGAGCACGTTCGCGCCCGCCGACCAGCGGTTGCTGGCATAGAACAGGCCGCCCTTCAGGTTGTGACGCGGGAGGCCCGGCAGTCGCTCCCCGGCTCCACTTCGATCTCGCCGTCCTCTTCGTCCGGATGGTTGGGGCTGCTGAGCGTCAGCGGGGTCTGGAACGTCGCGCGCAGGTAGGTGTACGCCGCCGTCCAGCCAAGGCAGGCGTCCACTGACCCGAGGCGCCGAGCTCGAGGCCGCTCCGGACCGTGTCGCCGACGTTCTCGAAGTGCCCGTCGTTGGTCAGCGCGCCGCTGCTGATGAAGATGATGTCGTCCTGGTTCGCGGTCCGGAACACCGCGGCAAACCAGGTGGCGCGCCCGGTCCGGCCCCGCATGCCGCCCTCCAGGTGTCCGCCACGACCTGATCGAGCGGCGGATCGGCCACGAACGCGTTCGGCAGCCGGCACGGATCGTCTGGATCCGCGCAGCTCAATTCTGACGGCGTCGGCACTCGCGACGACACGCTGTAGCTTCCGTACGCCGAAACGCCGCGAGGCAGCTGGAAGGTCGCGCCCGCGGCGGGATTCAACCGGGTGAACGTGTGATCGCCGTTCAGGTCGTCGCCGATCTGATCCCGCAACTCCACGGTGCTGTGCGTGAGGCGCGCCGATCCCGCTCAAGGTGAGGCGAGGTGTGACGCTGAAGAAGTCCGCCACATAGAGGCCGGCGTTGCGCACGGTGGTCTTCAAGCGAACCGACGCGTCATCGTCGAAAATGCCGACACCTTGCGCCCCTCGCGTGTCGTCCAGCCTGGCCAGCTCGGTGTCCGCCTCGTAGTCCGACCCCGCTCCATCGAAGCTTCCGCCGGCAATCAGGCTGTTGGCACGCGCTCCGAAGGGGCTCGACATCGTGGCCTGCAGACCGGTGCCCCAGCCCTGCGAGCTCGTCCTCGATGTGTTCGTGGTCCCGTTGTAGGCGTCGGCGGGCACGGGCACGACCTGTCCGAACTGGTCGCGAATCGGGTCGTCGTCTCCCTCGACACACAACAGGTGGTCAAACTCATCGTCATCGCACGGCTCGTAGGCGCTGTCGTCGCCGTTGAGCGTGCGCACCGTGGCGGGCCGATACGAGACGATGAGGTCGAGCAGGAAATCGGGGCGGACCGTATGACGGGCCGAGAGCGTGAAGAGACCGAGGCTGGTCTTCGTCTCGTCGGGATGCGTGAAGATGGCTGCGCGGTCCTCGTCGAGGAGCTGCACCGGCGCCGGGCCGTTGCCAATCAAGCGATTGCCGCCGGCCGTGACCGACGCGCCGACCGTCGTGGCATCGCCCCGCCACTCGATGTTGCCGAAGAACTGCTTGATGCGCGACTCGGAGAAGTCGCGCCACCCGTCTTCGCCGAGCAGCCGCGCGGCGGCAAGGTACGACAGACCGCCGCTCTGGCCGATCCGGCCGCCGCTCGAGAGGTCGGTCCACACGCGGCCGAACGAGCCGGCGAACACGCTTGCCGCGTGCCCCGGATGGCTCGCGCCGGTCTTGGTCTGCACCGACAGTGCGCCACCGAGGGCGTTCAGGCCGAACAGCGGATTCGACCCGGGCATCAGGCTGATGCTGGCGATGGCGCTCGTCGGAAGCAGATCCCAGTTGACCGTGTCGCCAAAGGGCTCGTTGACGCGGGCGCCGTCCTGATAGACGGCGATGCCTTGCGGCAGCCCGAGCAGCGGAGATGCCGCGAAGCCGCGAAACTGGATGTCCGGCTGGAACGGGTTGGCTTGCGCCTCGTTGAAGGTCACGCTGCGGAAGCCACGTGCCAGCACGTCGCTCGCCTGCGCCCCCGGCACCCGCGCGATCTCCGCTGCGGTCGCCGTCTGCACGTTGGCGGGCACCTTGTCGCGGGAAACGCCGAGCCCATGGATGGGCGTGACGCCGACCACTTCAACCGTCTCTTCGATCTGGACCGGCGGCGGGTCCGGGGGCTGAGCGCTGGCTGTGCCGCGGCGGCTACGGCAGAGAGCAGGAACAGGATGACCAGAGCACGCCACTCACGGGGCAAAGAATACAGGCGCTGGAAGCCAGAGGCTAGGGGCTGGAGGCCAGAGGCTGGAGGCTGGGGCTCGGGCGTACCGGTTCGTGACCGGGAGAACCAGACCGTTCAGGACCTTCGCGTTGGCCTCGTAGATGTGCTTGTCCTGGTCCGAGAAGATCGCGTAGTGGCACGGGTCCACACGGTCCTTGATCGAAAACGTGTAGCTCGTGCCGTCTGTGTGGAACTTCAGCTTGAAGCCGGGCGGCGTCGGCGGAATGTTGGGCAACTGGTTCAATGGCCTGTAGGGGCGTGCCGTAACGGGGCCCGACCATGAGGCTCTGGGCCTGGTTGATTCGGACCGCGAGCTGAATGGCACGCTCTCGTCTTGCCCGCATCATCGGCCCGACGTTGGAACCGTGCAGACACTCCTGGGCGGAAGCGGTTCCGCTTCCCAGCACCATCAACAGCAGCACGATGGCAGCTCTTGTCACGACGTCTCCTCTCAATGCGGTCACCGATGGCGGCGACCCGACCCGGCCGCAAGGTGACCGGTGGGTCCCTGAGCTGTTGGACGACCGGACCCGGCCGGCGGCCGGATGAGATGCAGGGATGAGCCAGACAGCCCGGCTCCCGTCCCGGTCTGTGTAGAGTCCTTCTTACTTCTCACTTCTCGCTTCCAAGTTTCGGAGAAGGTTGGTAGTCGGGAGGCCGCGAGTGCCTCCCGACCCCCTGCTGGGGAAAGGCTGAGGATGTGTGCCGACCACCGATGGGCGGTCGGGCGAGGTTGACCACTCCAACAGCAATCGCGGTGCCAGCCTCGCTGGTCTTCTTACTTCTCACTTCTAAGTTCAAACTTCCTTCAAGTAGTATTCGCCGTGGAGGGAGTCGGCGATGGCGCAGGCGGGGCGAAACCAGGCGTGTCCGTGTGGCAGCGGGAAGAAGTTCCAAGCAATGCTGTGCGGTCAAGGAGCAGCGGATGAGCATGGCCATGCGCCTCGTGCTCGTCGCTGTTGGCGGCATCATCCTCGCCGGTGTGGTCCTCGGCTACCGTTCCTTCACCGCCGAGCGAACACCAGGCACCGGCCAAGTGTGGTCCGAGGAACACGGACACTACCACTGACCTTCGGTCAGAAGTTCAAAGTTGCAAACTGGCAGCTTTTAGAAGGACTCTGATGACGAGCGACCTCAGGGTTCCATTCCTCGCGCTGGCCGTTGCGGCCCCTCTTCTCGCGTGGGGTCAGCCTACCGGCTCACCGACCGCTGGCCAGGTCCGCGCGCTGACCAGGGACGTCCAGGCAGCTAAACACGACGACAAGAGCGACATGGTGCTCGATCTCGACGCTCGCGTGCGTGCGCGGTGGGGAGACTTCGAAACGTTTCCGCTCTCAATCGTCCGGCAGGAAGGCCTGAGCGTGGTGTTGACGACGCCCTTCATGCGGTATCGCAGCTCGCTGACGGCGTTCCTGAAGATCGACCGGCCCCTTGCCGACCTTCCCGTGGGTCGACGGCGTCGTCGTGTCCGTGGAGCCGCTGCGGATCGACGCGCCGGATGTCGCGCGCATCGTGATCGAACGCAGAGGACGGGCCGTGCCGCCGTTGGAAAACCGGCTCAAGGCGATGACGTTCACCAACGGCAACGGGGATCAGTGGGTATTCCACGCCGGCGACGTCACGGTTCCCGCTGGAGGCCGTCGCCCCGGGCGCACCGGTCAGAGTCTCGGTTGTGCCCAAGGCGGGAATTCCGATGACGGTGACGCTGGACGAGGAGCAGCAGCTACTGCTGAAGTGATGAACGATCCTGCCAGCGTTCCTTACTGGCGCCGGGGCCCCACCCCCGGCGCGAACTGACGCTGATCCTTCGCCTCGGCGTCGCATGGCCTCGGCTCAGGATGGGCTTCAAAGGTTACAGCGGCGCGTCCGGGTTGATCAGCGTGCGCCACATGTGCGCCACCGGGCTGTTGTCGTTGCCGAGCCCTTCCTTCGGCTGCTTGAAGTGGCGTCCGATGATGTCGATGAACGGATCGAGCGACACCACCGCGTTGGGGTCGAAGGCGTAGAGGTCGTTCACCGTCACGAGCCGCGGCTCCATGTACCACTTGTGGTTCGCGCACCATCTTGTACGTCGCCTGGATGTGCGGCGGCGGCACGTAGTCGACGCCGAACGTGCGCTTGTAGAGATCCGGGTATTCGTAGCCGTTGGCTTCGTCCGGATAGAACCGGAGCGCCTGATGGTAACGAACCCCGAACGTCGTCTTTTTCTCCGGGACGTACGGCTCGAAGAGCTGCGCGCCCCACCAGCCGTGATCGGTCTTGACCAGGGCATGGACGACGTCGTGAAGGAGGCACGCGAGGATGATCTCTTCGGTCATGCCCGTCTTCATGGCGCGCGTGGCGCTCTGCAACACGTGGTTCGCCGGGTTGAAGCGGAGCTTGAAGAAGTCGACCAGCGTCGGCTTTTCCGGCATTTTCGGCAGCCGCGAGATGGTCCCGTCGTTACGCGCCACGAAGAGGTTGCCGACGCCTCGGCGCGTCGTGCGCTTCAGGTTCTGTTCCTCGATCTCGGCCACGGTCGGGAATGTCTGCGCGCCGCCTTGATTCTGGGCGACCAGGGCGTCCAGCGTGTTCTCGGTGTGCTCTTCGAGAGCCTCGGCCCGCGCCTCGTGGTCCATCAGGGCCACCGCCGCAGCGCCTCCGAGGCTCGCAATGAACTTCCTGCGATCGATCTCAAACGGCACGGGCATGATTGGCTCCTTATTACTGCTCGTGGGGCCCCACCCCCACTCGCCAGCACGCTGGCTTCGCTTTTGTCGCTCACCCTCGAGCGTAGACTCTCGGGCTCGCGCGGCATCTGCGGGGCCTCCTCGGCTCGCATGCACTGACTTCGCCGTCGCTCGGCCTCGAGCGTAGACTCTCGGCAGCTTCTCTACTGCTCGCGGGGCCCCACCCCCGCTCGCCAGCACGCTGGCTTCGCTTTGTCGCTCGGCCTCGAGCGTAGACTCTCGGCCTCGCGGATCGGGCAGACATTACGCCTCAATCCCTCGAGATCAACAGAAACCTACCTCCCCAACTCGACGGTGTGGAAGGGCTCCAGCGTGTCCATCGCGTCCGGCGATTGGGTGTTCCGGTCCCACTTGAAGAGCCGGACGACGATGCGATCCGGGAGAAAGTCCGCGAGCATGAACCCGTGCTGCTCGATCGGCTTGACGTCCTCCTGCGAGGTCGAGATGGGCCGGCGGTGTGGGCCCGACGCCCCGAAACGCCGACGGCCAGCCTGCCGGCGCCGTGCCGATCGGCCCCGAGAGCACGGTCGTGATCGGGCGGGCGCGGAAGTCCAGCGTGCCGGACCGCAGCATGCGGCCGATGCCGATCGCGTGGAGGTCGCCGCTGACGATCGAGCGGCGACTCGGCGGTCCATGGCGCCCATCGATCTGCATCAGCCGATCGTGCTGCTGCAGCCACCCGCTCTGCCAGTAGGGCTTCGGCTTCGCCGTGGTCAGCTTCCCGCCCTCGTCCAGGATGTCCGGATACCACTCGCCCCACTTGCCGGCGGTCCACCCCGGCGGATTCGAGGGCCCGTGGACCAGGTGCGTGACTTCGGTCGGCGCTCGTGCGCGCGTGCAGCCACTGCTCGACTTCCGGGGTGATGAAGACGGCGCTCGGCCCGGCGAGCGTCATCGTGCGCCGGACGTCGTACAGCAGAATCTCGGCGAGGCGTCCGAACCGCAGCGTGCCGAAGCTCTCCGACACCTCGGCCCCGATCGTCCGCCGACGACCACGGCAGGTTCGGCGGGGCGCGCGACGTCGGGCAGGAACTCCGGGTAGTACATCCGCTGCGTCGCGCGCGCGAGCTGGAGCTGAAACCAGGGCGGCGGGAACGTGACGATCTCGTCGGTCCCCTCGTCGTTGTCGAAGTAGTCGTGATCGTCCTGCAGGAAGAACACGGGCGTCGACCGGAAGTCGGTGCCGTACACCGGAACGATTTGCGGGGCGGCCGCGAGCTTGAGGACGGTCTCGTTCTTGTCGCCGAAGACGAGCGCCGACCGATTGAAGCTGTCGAGCCGCGTCGTGTCGCGCCGATCGGCCGGCGTGCGCGGCGCGTGCAGGTCCCAGTACACGTGGTCGCCGTTGGCGATGGCCGCATCGGGCTGAAACGACAGCCCGCGGCGCAGCAGCCGGTTGCGAAGCGCCGTCGGCAGGTTGCCGCTCGGCTGGCCGTCGGCGCGCAGCCCGGCGCCTTCGGGTCCGCCGGCGCATGTGAAGAACAGCACGCGGAGGCGCTCGGGGTTGGCGTCGGGCGACGGGAACGTCGAGAGCTCCCACGGCTGGCAGAGCGACGCCCCGCTGCCATCGGCGAGCGAAAGCGGATAGCGGCGCGCGGGCGCGAGGCCGGCCGCGTAGAACTGCCAGCACTCGCCGGCCGTGTCGTTCATCCGGCCGCGGACGGTCGTTGAGCCGACGCGCAGCGTGGGTGGCGACTTGAGCGGCACGGCGAACGACGCCTTGACGAGCATCCGGGTGTCGCTGACCGCCGGCAAGAGATGCCGCAGCCGGCCCGAGTCCCAGGCCGCAGACGACGAAGGCGCCCGGGGCTGTCCGAAGGAATCTGCGGGCCAGGACGCGAGGATGGCCGCGCCCATCGACCCGAGGAGGAAGTCGCGTCGGTCCATGGGCCAAGAGCATACGCCTGTCCGGAGGCGCGGCAATCAGCCCGTCTTGGTGAACAGCAGCTTGCGCGTCTGCTCGCCCTGCGGCGCGCTGATCGTCAACTCCACGCTCATTTCCTTGCCGCTGGAGTCGAGACTGCGGACTTCCTTCGTCTTGAGCGTGTTGCCTCGCATATCGCGGGTGGTCTCGATCACCAGCTTCGCGCCGTCCCACTTGGCCGTGGCCTGGGCCGAGCCTCCCCGGCCGCCAGTGATCGTGCTGGGCGAGCCATCGAGCTTGTAGGTGGCCGGACCGATCGTGATCTCGGTCGCGCCCTGAGTGATGACCACCGGCGCATCCGGCGACATCCCGAGGGCCGCCAGGCCACGCCCCCCGCCGCCACGGCCGCCGCGGCCGGCCGGCGGCGCGTCGCTCCTGGACGCGTCGAAGGTCCAGGTCCCCGAGAAGTTCGGCTTTTGCTGGGCCCACGACTCCAGAGGCCACGACACCGCGACCGCCACCGCCAACAGCATCAGACGCTTCATCACCTTCGTACCGCTCCTTTTTGTCCGGTTTTGTCCGGCTTTTCGTCCGGCGGCTTCCCCAATGAGCCCTCACTCACCTGGCTACTGCTTGACATTGTTTGACCGGCCCGACTGGACTAGGTTACAGGCCATGTCGAGAGCCTTCGCGGGAGCGGCGGTCGTTCTGGGCATGCTGACGGCTTCGTCCCACGCGCAGACCTCCACGACGGCCATCGTCGACGTCGGCTCGGCGCAGCTCGACACCACGTCATGGGGCGATGGCGAGCCCATCATGCTGCTGCCAGGCTCGGGGTACTCCTCCACCGCCTTCGGGCTCCTCGGACCGGAACTGGCGCGCCGCGGGTACCGGGCCATCGCGGTGAACCCGAGAGGCATTCGCGGCAGCACCGGTCCGCTCGAGAACATCACGTACCACGACTACGCGGCCGACGTGGCCGCCCTGATCGATCGTGTCGCAGGAGGACGGGCGCACGTCATGGGCTGGGCGTGGGGCAATCGGATCGCCCGAACGCTGGCGGCCGATTCTCCTGGACGCGTTGCCAGCATCACGCTCGTCGCCGCAGGAGGCAAGGTCCCCGCAGACTCCGTCGGTGGCCTCGCTCACCCAGCAGTTGCGGCAGCCCGGCCTGTCGACCGCGGACAGGAACCGTCTGCTGGCCCTCAGGAGCCTGGCGCCGGGCTCCGAGGTCGCGCCGCTCGTCGCCATCACGGAATCGTGGCCAGACGGCTCGGCGGCCCAGGGCGCCGCCGGGCGCGGAACGCCGCTCGACCAGTGGTGGCCAGGCGGCTCGGCGCCGATGCTGGTGATCCAGGGTCTGCAGGACAAGATTGCGCCTCCCGGTAATGGACGCGATCTGAAAGCGAACTACCCGGACCGCGTGACGCTCGTCGAGATCGACGGCGCCGGCCACGCGGCTCTCGTCGAGCATCCGGTGCGAATCGCCGACGAGACTGTCGCCTTCCTGCGTCAACATCCCATCGGGCGGACCGAGCTTGCGCAGAACCCGCGCGATCGCCACATCCTCGGCCCGGAGACTTTTGCGAGCCGGACGGTCGCCAGCGGCCTCGACAACCCCTGGGACATCGCCTGGGGCCCGGACGACCACTTGTGGATCACGGAACGCACGGGCTTCCGCATCACGCGGCTCGACCCGGCCACCGGAACAAAGCGCGTGGCGCTCGTGCTCGATGACGTCTATCAATCGGTCGTCCAGGACGGGCTGCTCGGGCTCGCGCTCCACCCTGACCTGCTGCGCGGCAGGGGCCGCGACTGGGTGTTCGTCTCCTCCACATACGACCGCGATCCCGGGCCGGACGTCGAACGCCGCATCAGGGTTCGCCGGTACACCTACGACAGCGCCAGCCAGGCGCTGAAAGCGCCGATCGATGTCATCGACAACGTGCCCGCCCACGACGACCATGGCGCAGGCCGCCTGGCCATCGGGCCCGACGGTCACCTGTACTTCAGCCGCGGCGACCTGGGCAGCAATTTCCTCACGAACTACTGCAACCCGATCCGATCGCAGGACCTGCCCTCCGCCAACGATGTGCGTGCGAGGGACTGGAGCACGTATCAGGGCAAGATCCTGCGGCTGCGCCTGGACGGCTCGATCCCGGACGACAACCCGATGTTTGCCGGTGTCCGGAGCCACATCTACGCCATCGGCCTGAGAAACACGCAGGGCATGGTCTTCGGCCCGGGTGGACTGCTCTACGCCTCGGACCACGGTCCGAGCACGGACGATGAGCTCAACCTGATCGTGGCGGGAAGGAACTACGGCTGGCCGCGCGTCGCGGGATTCCGGGATGATCGCGCGTATGTGTACGCCAACTGGTCCCAGTCGACACCCGCCCCGTGCCGCTCTCTGAAGTTCGACAGCGTTCGCGCTCCAGCGTCGGTGCCGCAATCGAAGGAATCGGAGTGGAACGACCCCGCGTTTGCTCCTCCGCTCACGACGTTCTTCACGGTCGCCGCCGACTACGACTTCGCGACGCTCGGCACGGCCACCATCGCGCCGGGCGGCATCGACGTGTACACGGCGCCCGCGATTCCGAACTGGGCGAACTCGATTCTGATCACGGGCATGCGCGGAGGCGGACTATACCGGGTGAAGCTCGGCCCGGACGGCCGGACCATCGTCGGTGAGCCTGTTGAATATTTCCGGAACGCGAACCGCTACCGCGACGTCGTCGTGAGCCCGGACGGCCGGCGCATTTACCTCAGCACCGACAGCTTTGGAACGACCGCAGACGTGAAAGAGGGAAGGACGAGCCGGCTGGGCAACCCAGGCGCGGTGCTGGAGTTCACCTACACCGGGCCAACCGGGCGCTGACGCTCGATCGGGGATCAGGGATCGGGGATCGGGGATCGGGGATCGGGATCGGGGATCGGGAACGAAGGACGAAGGCCCACCCAAGGGCCAGGAACCAGGGACCAAGGACGGGCGGCCACAAACGAAGTAGCAGCCGCTAGGCGATGTGGGCCCCCGTCGTCTCGACGTACACCGCGTAGAGAGACTGGCTGCCGGTCATGAACAACCGGTTCCGCCGCGTCCCGCCAAAGCAGACGTTGGCGCAGGTCTCCGGCATGCGGATCATCCCGATGCGGTCCCCGTTTGGCGCGATCACCTGCACTCCAGGCCGCGCGCCCGCCCAGACGTTGCCGTCGGCATCGCAACGGATGCCGTCAGCGAACGACGGCGCGCCCGTCCCCGGTATGTCCAGGGCGATAAATCGCTTTCCGTTGCGCAGCGCCTTGCCGTCGACGTCCCAGGCCTTGATGTCGCGCGGTGCGCCGGTATCCGCGACGTAGAGCTTCTTGTAGTCAGGCGAAAAGCAGAGCCCGTTTGGCTGACCGACCTCGTCGGTGACCTTGTCGATCTGCGCGGACACCGGATCGATCCGGTAGACGGCTTCCTTGGTCTCGGATTCGGCCTTGAAGCCTTCGTAGTTGCCTCGAATGCCGTAGATCGGATCGGTGAACCAGATGGCGCCATCGGGATGCACGACGACGTCGTTGGGCGAGTTCAGGCGCTTGTTCTGAAACTTGTCGGCGATGACCGTCGTCGTGCCGGACGGTTCGTATCGCACGACGCGCCGCCCGCCGTGCTCGCACGAAAGCTGCCGGCCCTGGTAATCGAATGTGTTGCCGTTGCTGTAGCCCGACGGGCTCCGGAAGAGTGTGACGCGGCCGTCGTCTTCGATCCATCGCATCTGCACGTTGTTCGGGATGTCGCTCCACACGAGATACCGTCCCACGCCGTTCCAGGCGGGCCCTTCGGCCCAGAGCGTCCCGGTGTGGAGCCGCCTGATCGGCGTGCTCGAGACCATGTACCTGCGGAAGCGGTTGTCGAGCGCCACGACATCCGGGTCGGGGTACTGGAGCGGCTGCTGCCCTGACCAGTCGCGTGGCGCCGGGGTGGACGTGACTGGTGCCTGGCCTCCCTGCGACTGCACCGAAGCCGTCATGGCCGGCGTCAGTGCAATGCCGCCGAAGGCGGCTTTAAGCAAGGTTCGACGATTCATCTCGCTCATGGCACTCCAGAAAATGTGAGCTCGGCGGCGGCGATGCCCTGCTCGCCGCAGAAGGAGTAGAAGAGGAATGTCCGGCCGCCCTCTTCGAACAGGCCCGGATCGCGCAGCTGACGCACCGGCCCCTTCACGTCGCCGCCTTCGGAAGGCGCGTTGGGAATGGCGGTGCATTCGTAGATCGCCTCGGGCTGGAGCACCTCCACTGGCGCAGATGCCCGCCAATCGGCCCAGTCGCCCTTCAGCGCCACCGTGGACATCATGATCCGCTCGGGCGCGTCCCCGATGCCCGTAAAGAAGACGACCAGCGTGTCGCCCTTCCGGGTCACCGCCACGTGCCGCACGCGGTTCGCGTAGGGGCCGTCCCGGAACGGATTGCTGCCGGCGGTAAAGCTCCACCGCGGATCGGGCGCACGTAGCAGCAGGCCGAGCCGCGCCATGCCGTAGAACAGATCGCCGAAGCGGAACACGCGCAGGTAGCTCGTCCTGGTGATCTCCGGCCGCACGTCGAAATGCAGGCCGTCGCTCGACTCAGCCGATTGGGTGAACTGGCCGTACGCCTTCTGCCTGGCCCACTCGCGCGCCTCCGCCTGGCCCACCGGCCACCGCTCGCCGTTGGTGTACCACCCATGAAACCACAGCACGATGCGCTGTCGCGCATCGTCGACGTAGATCTCTGGAGAGGCCACATGCGTGTAGAAGTTCTCGAGGTTCTCCGGCGGATCGGGCTGCGGCCGGAAGAACGCCGTGCCGCTGACCGGCACGACGCCGGGCTCGTGCACGCGCCAGGGCCCCGTGATCGCGTCGGCGTACGCCAGGCGAATCGTCGCGCCCATGTGGTGGGCGAAGTACATGTAGTAGCGCCCGAGGGGCTGCTTGACCCACGCGGGAACCCGGATCACGGTCGGGCCGTTGATGTTGTCGCCGAGAGACGCCGACGTGCGCGCCGTGATGAGCGGATTTTCCGGAAGCCGGCGGGCAGCAACCCGCACGGCGGCCTGGGGAGCGGGCTGGCCCGCGCCACTGAGGAGTGCAACCGCGAGAAGACTGCCCAACACCGCGACGGCGAAGAAACGCGTCATGCGCCTCCTGTTCAGGCCCGGACAGCTTACGCCTTTTTCATTCTCACGGGCACTCCGGCCGATACGAACAAGGAGGTTTCAGGCCATGTTCGCTGCGCGCTCGATTGTCGAATGGTGCGCCTTCGCCCTGCTCAGGCTCGCGGCAACCTCCGCGGCAGCCGCAGGCCTGGCGTTTCTCGCCGCCGCCGGAGCAGTCCAGGCGGGTAGCGCGGCCACTGGCGCAAGCCCCGACTGGGTGGGACAGCTCGTCGCCGGCGCCGTCGGTCTTGCCGTCGCTCTGCTGCTCGCCGGCGGCCTCTCGCTGTACCTCCGGCGCGCGCGCACCGACTGGCTCCCCGATGGCCTGGACTCTCAGGCATCGAAGGGGTCGGGGTTCGACAGCTGGCTCATTCTCTTCCCCCTGACCCTCATCGTCGTGCCGTTGCTGATGCTCTTGCAGCTTCGGCCGCTCGCGGACTTCTGGCGCGACGTGCTTGCCCTCGCAGACCAGGTCGGCTTCTGGCAGGGCCTGCAGCAGAGCGGCGCCGGTTCAGGCATCGTCCTCATCCCCATCTTCTACGTGCTTTCGTTGCCGGCCATCGAGACCGCCGCCGCCGTGACGTCCGTGGTCAGTTCCGCGGTGCTCCTCGCGCTCATGCTGGTGCGCAGCAGTCGCGTCCCAAGGGCGTTGCTGCTGTGCGCCATCCTGCAGGGCGGGCTGGTGCTGGCGGGTGCAGGGGGCGCGGTCATCGTCGAGCGACTCACCCCTGCCATTGACGAGATGGTCCGCTCCACGCCGGATCCGGGCGGTGTGGAGCAGACACGGGTCCTCACGGAGCTTCAGCGTTACGGTGCGGTCGTACGCGGCTCCAGCCTGACGCTGGCGTGGGGCTGGGGCGCGATGCTGCTGTGGGCGCCCGTGCTGATACTGAGCGCGCTCGGGCGAGTGACGTTCGCCGCTGTCCCAGGCCCCGGCGAACCTGGTGGCCAGGATGGCGATGCGCCGGACTACTCGACGATGGACGGGGCGTCGCGTGAACGCGCCTATCGTGACGCCGCGCGCCAGATCGACCGTTCGACCCAGCCGTCACGCTGGTTCTGATCGTTCCGGTTCTTAGAGCACGTCATCTTGCACGGTCAAGGGAGGTGACCACCGTGTGCATCGAGCGGAGCACACGCCGCCAGCGTTCGGGCTCGAACGCGCCCGGGAAGATGAAGAGCCCGTGCGGCTGCCATGTGGCCCTCATCCACCCATCGGCGAACGTCAACTTCAGGGCCTCCTGCAGCTCCAGCGTCTCCCATGCCGCTCGAGCCGCGGGCTCGCTGACCCACTCCCTGAAGGGACCGGAGTACTTCCCTTCGAGAGAGGCTCCCGCCGCCGGCTGCATTGCCACGACGAGATAGCCGAGCGTGTTCCGGCCGCGCTTGTGGTGAAGCACGAGCAAGGCCGGCCGTCCGTCGTACTCGCCGCCAACGGTTTCCACACCTCGGAGAAACGGACCCAGGCCCGTGCTGCCCGTGGGCCGATCGAGGAGGGATCGGAACCCCTGGGCGAACCCCAGCGCCGGGGCCCACAACTTCCAGACGACCACGCCGATGATCAGGAGGACGATCAGTCCAAGCATGTCGACACCAGAGCTCAGGGCTTAGGGCTTAGGGCTTACGCGGGGCGCTTAAGCCTTGAGCGGAACAACTCGACGTAGGATACAGGCACGCCTGGCGCATCCAAAGGCATCGCCGGGCTCTGGGAGACAGACGCATGCGAAGACTGGGTCTGGTGGTTTCACTGGCGCTCGTGACATTGCTGGGCGGGCTGGGCGGATCGCTATGGGGTCAGCAGGCACAGCCGATTCTCGACAAGATCGGGCCGAACGCCTACGACGTCGTCGCGGACTGGGCGCTGCCGTATCCGAAAGCAGGGTACGCCTTCGGCTCCTTGCCAGGCGTGTTCGTGGAATCGCCCAATCGCATCTTCGTGGCCATGCGCGGCGAGATCAAGCTGCCGAGCTCCGGTGCCGGACGGATACCGGGGCTTTTACGGCTCCATCTTCAGGAGCGCGATCAACGCCGCCGGCACCGAGGTACGGAGCTGCATCCTCGTGCTCGACTCGAGCGGCAGGATCGTCGAGAACTGGTCGCAGTGGGACAAGCTGTTCGCCGGCACCAACGGGCCGCACAAGATCAGGATCAGCCCCTACGATCCGGAGCGTCGTGTGTGGGTCGTCGGCGAAACGAAGAGCGTCGTTTACGTTTTCTCGAATGACGGCAAGCGGCTGCTGATGACGCTCGGCGAAGAAGGTGTGGCGGCGAGCGACGAGACGCACTTCGGCAGGCCGCAGGACGTAGCGTTCCTTCCGGACGGCAGCACGCTCGTCGCCGACGGCCTGACGAACTCGCGCATCGTGAAGCTGGACCGGAACGGGAAGTACGTCATGGCCTGGGGCAGCAGGGGCACGGAAGACGGTCAGTTCAACGCGGTGCACGGGGTCGAGGTCGATCGCAACCGTCGCGTGTACGTCGCCGACCGCGCCAACAAGCGCGTGCAGGTGTTCGACGAGAACGGCAAGCACCTGTCGACGTGGCCGAACATCCGCTTCCCGAACCACATCCTGGTGAGCGATGCGACCCAGGACGTCTGGGTCGGCGACAACATGACGGCCGAGATGCTCAAGTTCGACACCAGCGGCAAGCGCCTCTTCGCGTGGGACGCCAGCGGCACGGCGCCCGGCGGCTTCGGCGAGCTGCACCAGTTCTCGGTGGACGGCGAGGGCACGGTCTACGTCGCCGACAACGTGCTCGGAAGGCTGCAGAAGCTGAGGCCCAAGAAGGGCGCCGATCCGGCGCAGCTCATCGGGCCGCCGAAGGCGCTCGTGATGAAGCGGTAGGCTCAGGGCTTAGGACTCATGGCTTAGGCCGGCTTAAGCCGTGAGCCGTAAGCCGTGAACTACTTGATCGGCTGCAGCCCCTCCGGATCCGGCCGGAAGATCAGGTACCGGATGTCGGTGTCGAGGCTGCTCCACCAGTGGGGCACGTTGCCGGGGATGATGATGACGTCTCCGGGCACGACCTTCCGGGTGACGCCGCCGTCGATCTTGCTGCCGCCGAAGTTCGGCCGCTTGGTGTTGGGGCTCACGCCGGTGCTCTTCTCATCCACCATCTTTCCGCCGGTGACCAGGGTCCCGGTTCCCTCGAGCATGTAGTAGATCTCGGTCACGCTCGTCTGGTGCCTGATCGCGCCGCCAGGCGTGGACTTGGGCCTGAAGACGCCGTACGCGCCCACCTTGTACCCGCCGACGTCCGCGACACGGATCGGCAAGTCGCTGATCCGATCCTTGGGCAGCGCGTCGATGAATGCCTTGATGCCCGCACCCGTCACGTCGACCGCCGGAGGGGGCGGCACGGGTGGCGGCGGCTGCGCGGCAACGAGGGCTGGCAGGAACACGACGAAGGCCGAGGCCACGATCTTCAGCACGGTAGTCCCCTCTCTCGAAACACGGCAGGTCACGACGCGGCGAGTATACGTGATGACGCCTATCTTGCCCCGAAGCCGGCGAACGCGCTATTCGTGCTGCCGCGGCGCATGGGATCCGCGATACTGGAGCGCAGACGCGCTTCGCGCATGACTGGCCGATGCCCTCCATCCTTGAGCGCACACGTAACACCATCCCGGTCGTTGTCGTTCCGACGGCGCTCTTGAAGTTTGCCTCGGCGTCGAGGGCGGCGGCGCTCGCGATGCCCGACGTGGGCATCGCCGTGTTCTTCGTCGCCGGCGTCGCCTTCTCGGGCGTCGGCGCCGCGGCGCCGTGGTTCGTCCTTGCCGCCGTGGTGCTGGGCCTGGCCTGCCGCACGCTCGATATCGAAGGCTGGGGCCTGTTCATCCCCGGAGGGCTGGTCAGCCGGGCCGGGCTGGCGTTCGGGCCGAGGGCCGCTGCCGGCGCTGCCGCCGCACAACTGCTCGAGCGCCTCCTCTTCGCCAGCCTCGTCAGCGTCGTCTTCGGACACTACGTGGCGGCCCTGCCTCTGCCGCTGTTGTTGCCGTCGGCGCGGCTGGCAAGCCTATCTCGCCAACCAGGATCTCGCGGGCCTGGGCGCACTCGGCCTGCTGGGCTTCGCGTGGACCCGGGCGCGCCTCGGCTATGCGACCCATGTGGACCGCGCGGTCCGGCGAACGTGGGCCGCGGTGTCCGTCCTCGTGGCGCTGGTCGTCTGGGCCGCCCTCACGCTGGCCGTGCGCGGCGCCTCCGCCCCGTTGGCCTCGCCGCTGACGCTGTCGGGATCGGCAGGCGGCGACGGCTGGACCATCGCCCAGCTCGGTTCGCTCGTCGTCGCGTTGCTCGTGGCATTCGGCCACGCGACCGCGGGCGTTGCGAGCGGCGACAGCCTGGCTCGCGCGGCCGGCGAGCTCGAGCCGCCGCGCATCCGCGGGCTGCGACGCACGATGCTGATCCTGACGGTGTACGGCGCCGCGGTCACGGTGGCCGCCAGCTTCCTGTTTGCCACGCTGGTGGACCCCGCCGCACAGTCGACCTGGCTGAACGCGCCGCTTCTGGCGATCGCGCATCACGTGGGCGGTCCTGGGTGGCTGCGGGTCGTGCTGACCATCGCGGTCGTGGCGAGCGCGACGCTGCTCCTCGGGCAGGCCACCCGTGCAGGCATCGCCGGCGCCGAGGCGATGCTGGTACGGCTTGCTCAGCAGGGTGATGTGTCGAGGGCCCTGACGCTGCCCCACGCGCGGCTGGGCACGCTGGCGCGCGCGAGCGACACGGCCGCCGGCGTGGCGGCCCTGGCCATCATCTCGAGCGCGGGGCGGGTCGAGTGGATCGCCCATGCCTATGCCGCCACGCTCGCCTGGACGCTGCTGATCAAGGTGGCGGTGCTGGTCCGCCTCCGCCGTCCGCGCGAGGAGTCGCCATTCCGCGTCCCGGTCAACCTGTGGATCTTCGGACGGGAGTGGCCGCTGGGGCTCTGGGCAATCGCCGTGGCGGTGGGCTCGACATGGCTCGCCATGCTGGCGTCGGGCGATGCACCCACCATCGGTGCAAGCCTGGCGCTGGCGGGCGTCGCCTCGGTCTTCGCAGCGTCCGCCCGGAGAGCGCCCGTCGTGCCGGCAGACGAAGGCGACGCGTTCCGCCTGCTGCCCTCGACGGAACTGTCGATGGACAAGGTGTCCGTCCGGCCGGGAGGCGTGCTCGTCACCGTCCGCAACCCGCACGCGCTGGAGCACGTCGCCCGCGCGCTCGATGCGGCGGCGGACCGCGACGTGGTCGTCATGACGGCCCGCCTTCTTGGCGTGGACGGGGAGTTCGAGGATCCACGCGACACGAAGCCGACCGCCACCGAGCGCGTGCTCTTCTCGAACATCGTCGCCATGGCCGAGCGGTACGGCCGCACCGTGCGGCTGTTGATCGTGCCGTCCTACAACGTCTTCGACGCCATCAGTCGACGCCGTGCTCCGGCTGAAGGCGTCCGACGTCTACGTCGGCGAGTCGACGACCCTCTCCGCGGACGCGCAGTCGCGGCTCCTCGGCGACGCGTGGGAGCGGGCCGACAACCTCAGAGCTCCACGGCGTGCGGCTGGTCATCCATCACCGAAGCGGCCGGTCCGACGTCTTCCACCTCGGAGCCCACGACCCGGAGCTCTCGTCCGGCGATCTCGATCTTCTCCATCACATCTGGCTCGACGCCGCGAAGGCGGTCGGACCACACGTACACCATCACGACGTGGTGCGGGCGGCACTCATCCAAATGGCGCAACAACTGAACGGCCCAGGCCGCGACGAGGCCCTGCAGGGGATCCGGACGGCCGCACGGCCGGCCGACGAACTGTCGGCCATCGTGCGGACTCGCGATTACTCGAAGCTGCGCGACATGATCCGCAACCGTCCGCCCGAGCATCTCGCCGCAGCTGCTCGGCGATCTCACGATCGAGGATCAGGTCGTCGTCTTCAGGCTCCTGCCGCGAAAGGACGCGGCCGCCACCTTCGAGTACATGTCGCTCGAGCGGCAGGAAACGCTGTTGAAGGCGATGGCGCAGGAGGATGTCGCGGCGCTGCTGAACGAGATGGCGCCCGACGACCGCACGATGTTCCTCGAGGAGCTGCCGGCGGCGGCCACGCGCCAGCTGCTGGCGCTGCTCACGCCGGAGGAGCGATCGGTCGCGAGCCCGCTGCTCGGCTACCCGGAAGGCTCGATCGGCCGGTTGATGACGCCGTCGTACATCTCCGTCCGCGAGGACTGGACGATTCAGCAGGTGCTCGACTACGTGCGCGAGCACGGGCAGGACAGCGAAACGCTCAACGTCATCTACGTCGCGGATGAGCAGGGCCGATTGGTCGACGACCTGCGGATTCGCGAGCTGCTGCTCGCATCTCCGGGCAGCCGCGTCTCGGACTTGATGGACCGGCGCTTCGTGGCGCCTGAAGGCGACCGACGATCAGGCGGCGGCGGTCGCGGAGTTCCGCGCCCACGATCGGACGGCGCTGCCCGTGACCGACAGCACGGGGATGCTCATCGGCATCGTCACCATCGACGACGTGCTGGACGTCGCGGAAGCGAAGACGACCGAGGACATCCAGCGCATCGGCGGTTCGGAGGCCCTCGACGAACCGTACATGGTCATCGCGTTCGGCCGGATGATTCAGAAGCGGGCCGGATGGCTGACGGCGCTCTTCCTCGGCGAGATGCTGACGGCCACGGCGATGGGTGCGTTCGAGGCCGAGATCGAGCGGGCCGTCGTGCTCGCGCTGTTCGTGCCGCTCATCATCTCGAGCGGCGGCAACTCGGGATCGCAGGCGTCGACGCTGGTCATCCGTGCGCTGGCGCTCGGTGAGGTCACGCTGCGCGACTGGTGGCGGGTCATCCGGCGCGAGCTCGCCGCGGGCCTGGCGCTGGGCACCATTCTCGGCGGCGATCGGGTTCCTCCGCATTTCCGTGTGGTCCGCGTTTTCCGACATCTACGGGCCGCACTGGCTGCTGGTCGCATGGACCGTGGGGCTCTCGCTGGTCGGGATCGTGCTCTGGGGCACACTGATCGGATCGCTGCTGCCGTTCGTGCTGCGGCGACTCGGCTTCGATCCGGCGACCTCGTCGGCGCCGTTCGTGGCGACGCTCGTGGACGTCACCGGGCTGGTGATCTACTTCAGCGTGGCCCTCGTGCTCCTGCGCGGGACTTTGTTGTAGAACGCGGTATCCGGCCGTTCGGGCCAGACACCGCCGCCCCATCCATCCACCATGACCCGCCGCGCCGTCGTCGCCCTCGGAGCCGGACAGCTGGTCAACTGGGGAGTCCTTTACTACGCCTTTGCGGTTCTGCTGCTGCCAGTTGAACAGGATCTGGGCGTGGCGCAGTGGGTCGTCACCGGAGCGTTCTCCCTGGCGCTGCTCGTGTCGGCGGCTGCCGCCCCGCTCGTCGGCCGGTGGTGCGACCAGGGGTTCGGCGGCCGTGCGATTCAGGCGGGCGGATATGCCGCCGCCGTGCTCCTTGCGGTGTGGGCGCTCTTTCCGAGCCTCTTCCTGCTCTACGTCGTCTGGACCGGACTCGGACTCTGCATGGCGGCCGCGCTGTACGAGCCGGCATTTGCGGTAATCGGCCGCGCGATCGGCGACCCGACCGAACGGTTTCGGACGATTGCCGCGATCACGGTATTCGGTGCGCTCTCGAGCACCGTGTTCCTGCCGCTGACAGCGTTCCTCGTTCGGGGCTTCGGCTGGCGCACGGCCGTCGGCGTGCTGGCGGCCATGATGGTGGTCTCCACGTTCTCGGCCGGCCGCTTCGCGCTTGGCGGAATCCAGGGCGCGTCCGCGGCATACCTCGCGGCGCCTGTCTCGTCGCCGCCTGGCACCGGGCAATCTGCGGCCGGGCTCTCATTCGGGCTGATCGTCGTCGTGTTCTCGGTCGCGGCGTTTGCGAACCCCGCGTTCACCGCCAACCTCGTCCCCGCGCTCGGCGAGCGCGCCGTGTCGCCGACGACGGCGGCTGTGCTGGGGGGACTGCTTGGGATCATGCAGCTCCCGGGCCGCGCGCTCGTCATGAGCGGGCGTTTTGCAGGCGCACCGACTCGGCTCGCGCTGGTCAGCTTGCTGTTGCAGGCGGCCGGCTTCCTCGTCCTCGGCGTGGCCGTATCGGTTCCCATTCTCGGCGCGGCCATCGCCGTGTTCGGCGTCGGAGCCGGACTGACGACGCTCGTGCGCCCGCACCTCGTGCAGACGTTGTTCGGGATGGAGCGTGCGGGTTTGTTGAACGGTCAGCTGGCGCGGTGGCAGCAGATTGCCCGAGCGGCCGGGCCGATCCTGATGGGATGGCTGGGCGCCGTCGTGGGGTACTCCGGCGCTTTCCTATTGCTCGGCGCACTGATCGCCGCGCTCGCTGCGATCTTGCACAGGAGCGCCCGAGCAGGAGGTTGACATGTCGCGGGGCTGGCGGCTCATCGACGGCGCGGGGGCGGCGGGGAGACGACATCGCGTTCCGGCAGCGCCCACTTCCTGCACGCGTCCAGGAGTTCCTCGCTGACCGCGTGCCCTCGAGTGGCACGTGACAGCAGGAGCCCGCCGATCGTCAGTGCCATCGTGGCCAGCGCCCGCTCGCGCGCGGAGACGCCGGCGACGGGAGGAACCTGCGTTTCGAACGCCCGGATGCGCGCCTCCAGCGCTTCCGCGCAGGCGTCCCGCACTTCCCTGGAAGACATCGCCACCTCCGACAGCACCGCGGGATACGCACAGCCGTCGGGATTGTCGCGATGCTCGCGATTCAGATAGCGCTTGAGGGCGCGCTGAACCCACTCCAGGCCGTGCGACTCCTCCAGCCCGCTCAGCCAGCGCGAACCCCCTCCGAGGAGGCTGCGGACGATCTCGACGTCCATCGCCGTTTTCGACGGGAAATGCGAATAGAACCCTCCGACGGTCAGGCCGGCGCCGCGCATGACCCGCGGCACGCTCGCGGCCCGCAGCCCCTCGCGCTTCGCGATGACGCCGGCCGACTTCAGGATCCGCTCGTGCGTCTCACGCTTCCTGACCGCCCTGCCGGACACGCGCTGCGTGTGCCGCCGGGGACGCGAAGAAGGGGTGCTCATGCTGATCACAGCCTCGGGGTTGTGCGACATCGGTGCGACAGGTTGTCACGCATTATAGACATAATGTCTTTTTCGAACAAGGCGCTACTTGATTCACAGAATCTCGCTGCTTCCATGAGCGTCTTGACATTATGATATTAATGTAGACTTTCAGATGTGGAACGGATTGACCCGAACTGTGCGTTGGCTGCGTCTCGCCGTGTTGGTTGTTGCCGCATTCTCTGGCGGGGCGGTGGTCGTCCTGGCGCAGGCCGCTGAACCTGCGGACCCGGCGGTGCTCGTGGATGGACGGCCGGTGCTTGGCGCGCAGGAGGTTTCGGCGCGAAACGAGCGCGGCGTGACGGTCAGAGCCACCCGGATCACAGACCCCCATGCGGATCGACGGCCGGCTCGACGAGGCCGTCTACAGCGCAGGTCCCGGCCATCACCGAGTTCATCCAGCAGGAGCCGCAGGAGGGCGCGCCGGTCTCGGAGACGACCGAGCGTGGGTGCTGTTCGACGACGACAACCTCTACGTCGCGTGCCGGTGCTGGATGGCCGACCCGGAGCCAGATCGTCGCCAACGACATGCGGCGCGACAGCACGAACCTCCGGCAGAACGACAACTTCGGCGTGTTCCTCGACACGTTCCACGACCGCCGCAACGGCTTCCTGTTCTACGTGTCGCCGGTCGGCGGCATGTTCGACGGCGCGACCGCCAACGAGCGGATCAACAACGCCGACTGGAACACGGTCTGGGACGCCAAGGTCACGCCGATTCGACGGAGGGCTGGATCGCCGAGATCGCGATTCCGTTCAAGTCGCTGCGCTACCAGCCGGGCCGCGAGCAGATCTGGGGCATCAACCTGCGGCGGACGATCCGCGGCAAGAACGAGTACGCCTACATCACGCCGCTCAGGCCCGAATGGGGCGTCGGCGCGCTTCTTCCGCGCGTCGGCGGCCGCCACGCTGGTCGGCCTCGAGGTGCCGCCGGCCGGCAAGAACCTCGAGATCAAGCCGTACGCGATCTCGCGGCTGACGACCGACCTGCTGGCGTCGCCCGCCGCTGCGCAACGACCTCGAGTCCCGACGCGGGCGTCGACGTCAAGTACGGCGTCACCAAGAGCCTGACCGCCGACTTCACCTACAACACCGACTTCGCGCAGGTCGAGGTCGACGAGGCGCAGGTGAACCTGACGCGCTTCAACCTGCAGTTTCCCGAGAAGCGCGAGTTCTTCCTCGAGGGCCAGGGCATCTTCACGTTCGGCGGCGTGCGGCGGCGGCGGCCGAGCGGCGGCGACGCGCCGACGATCTTCTACAGCCGCCGCATCGGCCTTCGAGGGCGGCACGCGCCGTGCCGATCATCGCCGGCGGCCGCCTGTCAGGCCGCGCCGGCCGGTGACAGCATCGGCGCGCTCAACATCGGCACCGACGAGATGCCGTCGCCCAGGCGCGCGCGGCGACGAACTTCACCGTCGCTCCGCGTGCGCCGCGACATCCTGCAGCGCAGCACGATCGGCGGCGCTGTTCACGAACCGGTCGGTCTCGACGGTGGCGCCCGGCAGCAACCAGGTCGTTCGGCGTCGACGCCAACTTCGCGCTTTCGCAGAACGTCTACCTCAGCGGCTACGTGGCGACGTCGAAGACCGACGGCCGGACCGGCGACGACCATCAGCTACCGCGCGCAACTTCAACTACGCGGCCGATCGATACGGCGTGCAGCTCGATCGCATCGTCGTCGGCGACAACTTCAATCCGGAGGTCGGATTTCTGCCGCCGCGAGCAGTTTCCGGCAGCAACTTCGGGTCGGCGCGCTTCAGCCCACGGCCGCGGCGCAACGACGACGATCCGCCAGTACTTCTACGAGAGCAGCCTCGACTACACCACCGACAACCAGAACCAGCTCGAAGTCGCGCGAGGCGATCGGCGTCGGCCCGGATCGACCTGCAGAACAGCGACTTCGTTCGCACTCGAGTACTTCCGCGAGTACGAGTTGCTTCGGCGTGCATTCGAGCCCGCGGCCGGCATCTCGATCCCGTCGGCGGCTATGCGTTTCAGCACGTCCGCGCCTCCTGGAGCCCGGGACAGCAGCACCGGCTCTCCGGAACGGTCGCGGTCGACGTCGGCGAGTTCTACGACGGCACCAGGAAGACGGCGTCGCGTGAACGCGCGGCTCGGGGTCGACCGACCAGTTCGGCGTCGAGCCGAACATCTCGCTGAACTGGATCGACCGCGCCGGCGCGCGACGCGACCGTGCGTCGTGGCGGCGCGCGCGACGACCTTCACGATGACGCCGCGCATGTTCGTCGCCGCGCTCGTCCAGTACTCGTCGACCAGCACGTCGCTCGCCGACCAACCTGCGCTTCCGCTGGGAGTATCAGCCGGGCAGCGAGCTGTTCGTCGTGTACACCGACGCCCACGAGACCGACGTGATGGCCGGCGCGCCATCGCTTCAGAATCGCGGCCTGGTCATCAAGCTGAACAAGTTGCTGCGCTTCTGACCTTGCCGCATCGCGGCGTCAACAATCTGTCTGCCTGCCCGGACAGGCCGCTCGTGATAAGGTCGGCGCGGAAAGGACTTCCTAATGCGAACGTCGGCCCTGGTTCTGGCTCTCTTCGGCCTCGCGGCCGCCTCGCCTGTCGCACAGCAAGCGGTTCAACCACCTCCGCCGACGCCCGGTGCGTTCGTTTCGCAGCCGACGGCGTTCAAGCAGGACTCGGTGGTGATCGTGCTCGCGCCCAAGGAGGGCATGGAATACAAGGTACCGGCTCGAGAAGGGCGCCGGCCTGCTCTTCACCTGGACGGCCTCTGCCTCGCTCCACTACGAGCTGCACAGCGAGCCGGCGGCCGGGCCCAAGGGGTACGCGGAAACCTTCGACAAGCAGGACGTGCGCGACTCGGCGCACGGCAATTACGTCGCGCCCTTTCCCGGCGTGCACGGCTGGTACTGGGAGAACCGCACCGATCGGCAGGTGCAGATCCGGCTGACCGCCGCCGGGGACTTCACCGAGTCGCTGGAGTACCGGCGCAAGCAGGACGTGAAGATCAAGCGCTTCTAGTTGGTTCCGGCCAGCCGTGCCTTCCGTTGCGGTTCAGCGACTGAGCGTCACCCGATGAGATTCCTTCCCACGCTTCACGGCGCGCGCTTATACACGGCGTCTTCGAAATCGGCTTGGTGACTCTGCTCGCTATAGCGGATTTCCAGCAGGTCACCGTTGAGCGTTCCGATGGGGTCCACGAGGCCAGTGGAACTCAGGAAGCTGATGCGTGCGCCCTCCTGCGTGTAGCGGCTCACATACGCGTTTGTAAAGGCCGCATAGTGAAGGGAGTAGGCACCGCTCTCGTAGAGCACAAATTTTGACCCCTTTGTGAAACTGCTCACCGGGTACGACAGCGGTCCAAAGTATTGATAGGTGGTCGCGGGACCACTCGGCAATTCTACGGTCGGCCGCGGCTGGACTGGCGAGGGTGTGGTCGGAAGCGGACCAGGCGCGGGGAGTCAATCAATGTCGCTGCAGGCGACGGACAACATCAGGAAGCCGAGGAGCGTTCCACAGCGGCGAATGCTTGCAGTCATGACAGGCCTCCCAATTCAAGGCCGGGTCAGCATCACCCGGTGTGACGACGACGAACACGACGCGTATGTTTGAGCCTCATTGCAGCCGGGACTGAGAAGTCTCAAGGCGCCGCTGAGCGTGCCGGTGAAGTGTGGGCCGGCAGCAGAGAGCCGGGCATTGCCTTGGATCGACAAGGCGGTTTTGTCGTCGATGAACTCGAGGAGGCTCTCGGCAGCCCAGCCATACTCGCAGTAGCCGTATTCCCCGGCCCACAGAGAGACCCCGGTCCGGTCGACCGTGCCGTAGAGGAATCCGTACAACCCGGCGCCCTTCACCTCCACCTGAATGGTTCTTTCGATCTGCGAGACCGCCGCTGAATAGCGCCGCGTCAGGAGTGGTTCTGGAAGCTGCCCGCGACATTCGGGCGCCGCGTCGATGGTCAGCTGATACACGCCCGCGGCGTCGAGGCGCGGTCCGGCAAGCGCGAGGGCGACGTTCTCTGTGTGGTGATCCGAAAGCGCGAGGGGCAGCTCCTTCGTCTGCGTACCCGCTCTTGCTGAGGCGGACGAGGCCGTCGGCCGGGACACCGTAGAGGCGATAGCTCCCGAAGAAATCAGTCGAAGCCGACACTCCGCGGCCGACGGCTTCCACCCGGACGCCGGCAATCGGCAAATCCGGCGTGTCCTCCTCGACAACTTTTCCAACCACTCGAAAGGTGCCGTCAGGGGCGACGACAATTTCGCGCGAGGTGTAGTCGCGCCCTGCGCTGCCGCTGACGTGTGCCTCCCCGACTTTGACCCCCGTAGCGACGCCGTTCGGCGTAACGACAAGAACCTCGGAATTCCCGCCGGAAAAGGTCGCCGTGGCGGTCACGTCCTCGGTCGAGCCGTCTGACTTGTGAGTGACCAGCCGGAGCTGAACCGTCCCGCCAGGCGCGATGGTGCCGGGGGCGACAAGCTCGACCCGTAATGTGGTCGGAGTCAGACTCGGCCTCGTCGGCGCATCGGTACACGAAGCCAGCGCCACGAGCGCCGTCCCGACGAGGGCGGCCGCTATCCACGAATGCGTGGCGTACCGTGATCCCTCTCATCTTCAGAAGGTCTAAACGCTCTGCACGAATGAAATCGCACAAGACCCATTGCTCTCCGGGTATCCTTGGCGTCCACCACAGGTTTTCAGGCCATGGAGCGACCGCCCGGCAATCAGTCGACGCCCCCTCCGCACGAGACAGACGAGCTTCGCTCCTCGCTGACCCTGCTGGCGCGAGCACAGGCCGGCGACCGTGTCGCGCTGGAGTTCCTGATTGCGCGATACCGGCCCCGCCTGCAGCGCTGGGCGAGTGGGCGGCTGCCACGCTGGGCCCGAGGCCTGGCCGACACGCAGGACCTTGTGCAGGAGACCCTGTTTCAGACGTTTCAGAGGATCGACAGGTTCGACGCGCGTGGCGAAGGGGCCCTTTACGGCTATCTCCGGCAGGCGATTCTCAACCGGATCCGGGACGAGCTGCGTCGCGCGAGGCGGCGGCCGGTCACGGCCGAGATCGATGCTCGCGCGAGAGACCAGGGACGGTCGCCGCTCGAGGAAGCCATAGGGCGCGAGGCGATCGAGAGGTATGAGCGGGCGCTCGCCACGCTGGCGCCAGACGATCGGGAGGCGGTCGTGGCACGGGTCGAGCTGGGCTACACGCACCAGGAGCTAGCCGATCTGCTGGGCAAGCCGACGGCCAATGCGGCTCGCATGGCGGTGGAACGCGCCATCGTCCGGCTGGCCGAGGCCATGCGAAACGGATCATGACGCAAGACGAAGACAGGCTGCCGGAACTCGCGCGCGCCATTGTCGGAGGCACGAAGGTCGATTGGGCGTCGACGGAATCGCACGTCTCCAACGCGTCGATCCGAGAGGTCATCCGCGAGCTGGCCGTCATCGCTGCGATCTCGGACGTCCATTCGTCGGCCCCACTCGCCAGCGAGCCAGGCGCGGTCGACGCATCGGCGGAGTCCGAGGCCGGAACGCTCGCAGCCTGGGGCCCGTTTCGCCTGCTGGAAAAAGTGGGCGAAGGGGCCTTCGGCGAGGTCTACCGCGCGTGGGATAGCCGGCTGGACCGCGAGGTCGCCCTCAAGCTCTTGCCGGCGGGAGTCGACGACAGGACGGCCGGCGTCAGCGCGTTTCTCCGGGAAGGCGCCCTGCTGGCCCGAGTCCGCCACCCCAACGTCGTCACGATTTATGGTGCCGAGCGGATCGGCGACCGGATCGGTCTCTGGATGGAATTCGTCAAGGGCCGCACGCTCGAGCAGATGCTCGGATCAGGGGCCAGGCTTCAGTCAGGCCGAGGTAACCGCGATCGGCGTGGAGTTCGTGTCGCGCGGTGTCGGCCGTGCACGGCGCAGGCCTGCTGCATCGGGACATCAAGGCACACAACGTGATGCGGTCCGAGGACGGTCGCGTCACGTTGATGGACTTCGGCGCTGGCAGAACGATCGACGACGACACATCACCGGACCTGGCCGGCACTCCGCTCTATCTCGCTCCAGAGGTGCTGCAGGGGCAGCAAGCCACGACGCGAAGCGACCTCTACAGCCTGGGCGTGCTGCTCTACCACCTCGTGACCGGCTCGTATCCCGTGCGGGCCGCGACGGTGCGGGAAATGCGCCAGGCACACGCGCGCGGCGAGCGCATCGCGGTCGACGAGGCGCGTCGCGATGTGACTAGGAGGCTCGCCCGCGTCATCGAGCGCGCCACCGATCCCCGGCCGGAACGACGTTACCCGAGTGCGGTCGCCCTGGGCGCCGACCTGGCAGCGCTGACGCCGGGCCCGCGGATCGGGCGCCTGGCGGCGGCCGGCGGCGTCGCGGCGGCAGCCGTTGTGGCAATCGGCCTGCTGTGGGAAGCCGCCGGGCGCTGGACGGGATCCTCGTGGACGCCGAGTGCCGTGCTGGGCGTCGCCGGGGTGAACCCTCGGGGCACCGTGTCGCCCGGTCCTGCCGAGCCGCCCGTCGTCGCGGTGCTGCCGTTCAAGAACCTCAGCGCCGAGCCCGACAGCGACTACTTCGTGGACGGGTTGACCGACGAGATCATCCGCAACCTCGCCGGCGTTCAGGGACTGCGGGTGCTGTCCCGCACGTCGTCATTTGCCTTCAAGGGCGAGCCGCGCCCGCTTCGCGATATCGGGGAGCGGCTTGGGGCGAACGTAGTCGTCGAGGGTTCGGTCCTGCGCGATGGGCGCAAGCTGCGGATCAACGCCCAACTGGTCCAGGTCGCCGGCGATGTACCCCTGTGGGCCGAACAATTCGACCGTCAGCTCGAGGACATCTTTGCCATTCAGCGTGAAATCTCGCAGGCGATCGTCGACAGGCTCCGGCTGACGCTGAGGCGCCAGGCACCCCATGACACCAACCTGAATGCGTACGACTTGTTCCTGAGAGGGCAGACGCTCGTCGCCCGCCGCGGCATTCCAAATGCGCAGCGAGCCGCAGAACTGTTCGAGCGTGCCATCGCCAGCGATCCCGCGTTCGCCCCCGCGCTGGCTGGGCTCGCCAACGCGTATGCCTTCATGTCCTTTCCCGACAGAGGGATTGCTTTCGAGACGGCCTATCCCATCATGCGGCCAGCCGCCGTCAAGGCCCTGCAGCTCGATCCGATGCTCGCGGAGGCACATGCAGCCATGGGCTGGGTGTACACCTACGAACACGACTGGGCCAACGCCGAGAAGGCGTTCCGGCAGGCCCTCCGTCTGAACCCGAGCCTCACGCAGATCTACACAAGCTTTTCCATCTCGACGCTGCAGCCCCTCCGAAAGTACGACGAGGCCCTGCGGCTGCTGGAGGTGGCCTCCCAATACGATCCCCTATCGCTCGACGTGCAACGCGAGATCGGCGAAGTGCAGCTGTTCTCGGGACGGTACGCCGAAGCCGTCGATACGCTGACCCGCGTTCGTGCGGCCGAACCGGACTTTCCCTTCGTGCAGACGTACCTTGCGAGAGCGCTGATCCTTGCAGGGAGGGCGGAGGAGGCACTGTCGCTGTGGCAGCAGGGAGCCATCTGGCCGGTCCATGCGTATGTTCGGCTCGGCAGACGCCAGGAAGCCGAGAAGCTCGCGGCCGAGCACGGGGGCTATCCCTATCGCCTGGCGATCATCTCTGCCGTCCTTGGGGATACGGCGCGCGCCGTCGAAGCCATAGAGCGGACGGCGGTCAGCGAGCCGCACCGCATCGGACGCCTCTTGATCGATCCTGAGCTGGCGGCGCTTCGTGACCACCCCCGGGTCATCGCGCTAAGGAAGGCGTTTGACTTGCCCTAGACGCGTCGACCCGAATCGGTGCCTCCCCATGACCTTCAGCCGAAGATGGCACCGACCTGATCGGGACGAGGAAATCCCGGTGTGACCAGTTCCGGCGCCGGTCTGTACACGTACGGATGCGGCAACCCGCGGTCGATGAAGGTGGGCTCGCTCAGGTTGTTGTAGCGGAAATGGCACGACCAGCGGATCGAGTCGGTCACATTCCATCCGGATTGATGCACCAGAAACGTCGAGAAGACCAGCGCGTCGCCTTTGTTCACTTCGATCGGTTGAAAGGCCGCGGCGTCAACGGCTGCGGCGAGATGGCCGTACCCGTCTTCCATCGATGCGGGCAGCAGGCCCTGACGGTGGCTGCCAGGGATGACTTCGAGCGCCCCAAGCGCCCGGTCAATCCGCACGAGCGGCACCCAGATGACCACCGAGTCCAGTGACCCCTGCATGCTGCGCCAGTCCTGGTGCGGCGACAGACGGTGGTAGACCTCCTTGGTCGCCAGCCGCGGCGAGTTGAAGTAGAGCACGGGCCTCGTGCTGATGTTCGGTGCATCGAGCCCCAGCTCTCGCAGCAGGCCGACAATGCGCTCATCAAGCGAAAGCCGGTGGAGCGAGATGAGGTGCTGCGCGTGCTTGCCGCAATTCGTGAAGGCCGGCAGGTCGGCCTCGAACAGTGCATACATGCCGCGCTCGAACGCCTCCTCGCTCAGTGGCTCGCTCCCGCACATGCCGAGCCGCCGCATCTGGGACAGGAAGATCGCCTTCGCTTGATCGCGAACGAGATCCACCTGGCCGGCGTCGATGAAGTCCCGCAGGCAGACATAGCCCTGTTCGTTGTATTGGTGTCGGTCAATCATGCTGGCTCGCCCAAATGGTGCCGTTGGTCGGCGTCTGCGCCCGTTCGCGCGTGATTCGATAGCCTCGCGCCGTGAGCATGGCCTTGAGCCCGGCGACGTTCTGTCGCAGGTCGTCGAGCACGTGATACTCCATCCGAATCTCGCGGATGTGCCGGAAGAGCTCCCTCGGGGCGGCTTCGAGCACATCGTACTCGGCCCCTTCGATGTCCATCTTGAGGAGATCGACGCGCGATAGGCCATTCTCGCCGACGATGGTCGCGAGATCGACGCAGTGCACCGGTGTCGAAACGGAGGCGTGCTGTGCAGGCGTCATGAGCGTCGGGAACAGCAGGCCAGGAGCCCCGACCGAGAGCTGGCGGTCCGATCGGTCGGCGGCAACCGCGAGGTTGAACGGCTGGACTGAGTGCTCCAGGCCGTTCAAAGCGACATTCAGCCGCAGCAGCTTGTAGAAGGCCGGCATGGGCTCGTACGCGAAGACCCGAACGTTGTGCGCGCTCGTCGCGGCGTAGACGGCGAAGGTGCCGATGCTCGCCCCCAGGTCGACGACGACGGTGTCGTCCCGAACGTCTCCGTAGTCCTTGTCGAGGAAGATCTCCACGATTGGCGCGTGGTCAACGCCTCTGCCAATCTGCAGGCGCGCGCCAGAGCGGAACCTGTACGGTCTCTGTGGGACCAGTCCCAGCGCGTAGTGATACATGAACCACGCCCAGCTCTTCATCGCGCCAATGGCGCGAGGGGTCATCCGCAGTCGCCTGGCCACTTTCGACGGGGTACGGAAGCTCGTGGCCACGCTCATCGCGCTCCCGTGGAAGGCCGCCGGTCGTCGTCATCCAACACGGCGTACCCGATGCCGGTCTCCCCGAATCCGTTGCCGTTGTAGAGCATGTGCTTGACGCCCCGGTGCTCGAACACGAAGGGATACGCCAGCATCAACGAGTCCCATCCTTCGTCCGATCGATCGATGCCGACGAGAGCGTCCAATCGCTGCCAGCGAAGGCCGTCGTGCGACTCGGCATAGCCGATTCGATAGCTCTGGCTCCTGTCGGTGCGGTAGTCGACACTCCCCCGATGGCAGTACCACATCCGGTACCGATCGCCCTCCCTGATGACGCATGGCCTGGCGTTCGCTTCGCCGTCGCGCTCGTACTCGATGCAGGTCAGATTGGGCCGCGACCACTCGCGGCCGTCCGCCGACTCCGCGTACTTGATCTGGTACACCGGCTCCGGCTTGCCGTGCACCCGCACGAAGCCCGTGCTGGACGCATACCAGAGCCGCCAGAGGCCCCGATCGATCAGCGCGAAAGGCGAGGCACAGAAATACGGCTCGAACCTTGTCCGATCGACGATTGGGCCGTCGAACACACGGGTAAAGCTCAGGCCGCCATCCTCGCTGACGGCGAGACCGACGGCGTTCCGATAGGGCACCGTCACGCCCGGATTCCAGCCGATGTAGAAGAGATATTTCCGCCCCTCGTGGGTCACGATGCAGGACGGCATCACGCCGCTGTCGTCGAACGCGCCCAGAGGGCCCAGGTCGAGAACAGGCCGCTCGGAGACCCGTATGACATTGGCCAGGTTGTCGGCTTCGACCTCGATGAAGCCGACCCGCGTACGGCCCTCGCGATCGCGCGGCCCGAAGTAGATCCGGAGCACGTCGTCGCTGATCGCCTCGGCGATTGGCACGCACGCGTGGTGCGCCATCCAGTCGTGCTGGTTGGCGACCGTGAAGATCAGGCCCTTCTTGCGCCACTGCATTGTGTGTGGAAGTACCTATCCCCTGGACTTGTGCGACAGACTGCGGATCCGATCGCTCCGGACCCGGGACGCTTCCGTGCCTGCCGACTGGTAGACCTCGAACTCGTGCGTGTCCTTGGCGATCGTCGCGGCCATGCCAACCAGCGTATCGCGGGCGACCGTGGTTTCGTCCCGGACGGTGGCATTGACGCCGAAGAAACAGTACGGCTCGATGGTGCAGCAGCCAGAGATGACGACGTGCGACGTGATCATCACGTGGTCCTTGATCACCGTGTGGTGTCCGATGTGGTTGCCGCTCCACATCACCACGTCGCTGCCAATCGTGACGAACGGCTGAATGGTGTTGTCCTCGAGAATGAAGCAGTTGTCGCCGCACGTGAAGCCGGGGAACACGGTGGCCTTCGAGCTGACGTAACTGATGAGTTCGTATCCACGCGAGCGCGCGTCTTCGTACTTCTCCGCGCGCGCATGGTTCATCCTCTTGAAGCTCATCGGGATGAACATTCGAACCTCCGTCGGCGGATACAGGCGCTCGACCTCGTCAAAGGCAACCACCGGCAATCCCTGGAACGTCGGATTGGCAAGGTAGCTCCGGTCCACCGTGAATGCGACGACCTCATGGGGCGAATCGTGGGTCAGGTAGAAGTGGGCCAGCTGTGCCCACTGGCCAACCCCGAACACGACCACTTTCGCCATTGCTGCTTCTCCCAAGGGCCGCGCAGTCCACCCGCGATGTCTAGGCGAACTCACCAGACCGGTAGGCGGGAAAATAGTCAGCGGTCAGAACGCCCCGCCCGGCGGTGATCCGATCGTAGGCAGGTCGATCGAGAACCCGGCCGCAGAAGTACGCCGTACGCGAACCCGTTGCCCAACCCTGTTTGAACGCCGTCAGGCCACTGGCCCTGGTCTCCAGGCCGGACGCGGCCCCCAGATCCAGCCACCTCGTGTCGGGCGCGAACGCCTGCAGCGCCGACCAGTGGAGCGCGTACGACGCCATGAGCTCGTACCCGACAGCGCTCACGGCCGCCAGGTGACTGTATACGACATCGCCCTCCACGAACCACAAGTGCGCGCCGACGGTCTCTTCGCCGGCGGTTGCCCGGAGCATCACCATGCCCGGCACACGCAGTTGTGCGGCAAACGCTGCGCGCGAAAACGCCTTGACGCCGGTCAAGCCGTGGCGGGCGGTCAGATGGTCGTAGAGCGCGACCCAGTCGTCCAGGTACTGGTCCGGCGCGTCACAACGCGTCACGGCGACGCGCGCCAACGCGCGCTGGGCGTAGTAGCGATGGTGCCGCGACACAATCTCGTCGATCGGCCGCCGGAGATCGGTCACGAAGTGCGACTTGAACGGAATGACCACGTCTGGAAAGCACCGTCGCAGCCACGCCTCCTCGACGTCCAGGAAGGGATCGGCCACGAGGCACACGCTCACGAGGCCGTCAAGGCGCTCGAGATCCTCCTGGAGGGCGCGCCAGTCGCGGCAGCAGAAGAGCGGATACGGCCCCATGGCGTCACGAGCATCGGTGCCGGGGATTCGGCGCTCCAACAGCCAGCCGCCGCACCGCGGGAGAGGGATCGGCACGCCGAACTCGATGAGCGATGCCGCGTAGGAGGGGTGCGCGTACCCGCGCAGCGGAATCGGCTCCGTCAGTTCTGGTCCTCGTCGCGTCACCGCTGAGGTCACGCAGTATACTGCACCGGACCTCGAGGGGCGCGATCGACGAAGAGCCTATGCGACGAGAAAAGATAGTTCTGTTCACGGCGCCGGCCGACCAAGGCGACATCCTTCAGGATTTTCTCGACTGGCATCTCGACCTCGGCGTCGACCAGATTCTCGCGCTCGATCACGGATCCACGGATGGCAGTCGAGAGCTGCTCGAGCGGTACGCCAGGACGCGGCCCGTGGCGTGGTCGCCAATCGAAGAACGAGACATCACCAAGTACTCGCCCGCGGACGAGCTCGCGGCGCTGGCCCGCGACAAGTATGGCGCAGACTGGATCATCCACTGCGACGCCGACGAGTTCCTGTGCACGAGCGGTGGCGATCTGCGAACGGTTCTGGGGCAGGCTCGCGACAAGGGGATCACCCTCATCGACGTCCCTCGACGGACCATGACCGGGCCTCCGATGCCACCGGGCCAGCGCGCCACCCAGGCGTTGACGTATCGGATCGATCGCACGGTGGTTCCCACGGCCCAACAGCAAGTGACATGGGACCTGCCCGCACCGTTCGTCTTCCTCGACGTCGGCGGTCATCTCATCGTCCGCGCCGACGCCTTCGCGAGCTACGGCGCCGGCGCGCATGTGGGGACGACGACGTACGGCACGAGCGCGGTGCTCGACGAGCTGTACATTCTTCACTATGCCATCCGCGGCTATGAGTCGCTCCACACGAAAGTGCACAACACGGAGTCCTGGCTGCAGGCCAATCAACATCTCGCCCCGGGCATGTGCTGGCACTGGCGCCGCTGGATCCACCTGGCCAAGGCGGGGCTCCTGCGCGACGACTACGATCAGCAGTTCGTGTCCGATGAGCGTGCGCGTGAGCTCGTCGCGCAGGGGGTCTGCGTGGTGGACGGAACGGTCGCGTCCTGGCTGGCGGCGCGCGAAGAGGCGTCGGCCCGCGGGCGCGCGTAGCGATGACCCACCTTCCGATCATGCGTCCCAGGCTTCCGGCGGCGGACGCCATTCGGCCATATCTGACCCGTATCGATGCCACGCGAATCTACAGCAATCTCGGGCCGCTCGTCGCCGGTTTCGAATCGCGGCTGGCCGAGCACTTCGGGGCGCCCGGGCCGAGTGTCGCAACTGTCGCCAACGGCACGCTGGGGTTGACGATGGCACTCGCGGCTCTGGGGGCAAAGCCCGGCACGCTCTGCGTCATGCCGGCCTGGACCTTCGTCGCCTCGGCGCAGGCCGCCACGTTCGCCGGCCTCGTTCCATACTTTGTCGACGTCGATCCTGATACGCGCGCGCTCGAGCCGGCGGCGATGGACCGCATCCTTGCCACAGCACCAGGCCAGGTGGGCGCGGTGATGCCCGTGATGCCCTTCGGGCGCCCGATCGACGTCGCGGGCTGGGACGCGTTTCGAATCGAGAAGCCACCTGGCAGTCGTGATCGATGCCGCCGCCGGCTTTGACGCCCTCACGCCGAGTCACACCCCCGCGGTGGTAAGCCTGCACGCGACCAAGGCGCTCGGCATCGGAGAAGGCGGCTTCGTGCTGAGCCTGGATCACGCGCTGGTACGCAGCATCCACAGACGCACGAACTTCGGATTCGACGGCGCCAGGGATGCCGCCGTGGCAGGCTTCAACGCCAAGTTGAGCGAGTACCACGCGGCGGTGGGGCATGCGGCGCTGGATGAGTGGCCGCTCGCGAGGTCGGAATGGCTCGCCGTCGCGAAGGGCTATCGGGACCGGCTGAGCGACGTCCCGAGCGCACAATTGCCGCGAGGTTTCGGGGAACCGTGGATCTCATCGGTGTGCACCGTCGAATTGCCGGAGGCGCAGGTCGCAGAGGTCGAAGAACGGTTGCATCAGGCTGACGTTGCGACGCGCCGATGGTGGAGCCAGGGCGCGCACGCCCATGAGTCGACCAAGCACCTGCCGCGCACGGCGCTGCCCGTCACGGAGCGCCTGGCCAGGTTGACGGTCGCGCTGCCGTTCCATCGCGACCTGGAAATGTCGAACGTCGATCGGGTGGTTGATTGCCTGCGCTCGCACGGGGGCCGGACGTAGCGTCATGCATCCGGTGCTGGCGAGCATTCCCTTCATCAGGCGTCCGTTCTTTCGTCTCGAACGCGCCCGGGAGGAACTGGCGCGCGTGACGGAGGCTCGGGATGCAGCCATCAGGGAACGCGATGCGTTGATGACGAGGCTGGACGCCATCATCAGCGAGGGCGCGCAAGCCGACAGCCGTGACGCCCGCCCTGCCGTCACCCCCGACGCAGGACGGCATCGCGTCTGTGTGTTCTGCGGGAACCAGGTCGACGCGTGGGTGCCCTTTCACATCCGCGCCTGGGACATGTCCGACTTCCTGCTCAGGCTCGAGACCGTGGGATCGAACGTCGAGCGATTCCTGTGTCCGCACTGCTCGTCAATCGATCGGGAGCGCCATCTTCGTCTCTTTCTCGAACGGCTCGGCATCCTGGAAGCGACCAGAGGGGGAACGGTGCTCCACATGGCGCCCGAAACCAGACTTGGTGAGTACGTTCGAAGCTACGGATGCGCCCGCTACGTCATGGGCGATCTCGATCCCACGAGCGAGGCGGTTCAACGAATCGATCTGCACGACATCCCGTTCCCGGACGAAACGTTCGATCTCGTCATCTGCAACCATGTCCTGGAGCACGTGCGGGATGCCGCGGCGTCGCTGCGGGAGATCCACCGGGTGTTGACGCCTGGAGGACGGGCCATCTGCCAGACACCGTTCGCCCGGCGCCTCGCGAAGACCTTCGAGGACGCGCTGCTTCAATCGCCCGAGGACCGGCTGTTCTTCTTCGGGCAGGACGATCACGTGAGGCTGTTCGGGTTGGACATCGAACAGTGGATTCTCGATGCAGGGTTCCGTGGCCGGCTGGTCGCCCACTCCGAGATTCTTCCCGATGTGGACCCCGAACGGCTTGGCCTCAACGAGCACGAGCCGTTCTTCGATTTCGTGCGCGGCGGATAGACGGCCGGGGCGAGTCGAATTGGTGCGCCCTGCAAGACTCGAACTTGCGACCTCCTGGTTCGTAGCCAGACGCTCTATCCAACTGAGCTAAGGGCGCTTAGGGCCGCCAATGTGCGTGCGCCGGCGGGTGCGCGAAACATCAAGTCTAGCGCACATCCCATCCGCCCGCCAAACGCCGGCATACAATCCCCGCGTGCCGGGACAGCCAGCGTGAGGGGCCTGTGACCGGCGCAGGAGGACACCCGTGAAACGCCTGGTCTGCGCCCTCGTCCTGACCACATTGCCGGCCTCCACGTCGGCGCAGGAGTTTGCCGGACGCGACAAGCTGCGCGCCCACACCAACGAGTTCCGCAGGGAAGTCGTGCGCGTCACTGACGGCGTCTACGTCGCGGTGGGATACGACCTGGCCAACGCGATCCTGATCGACGGCCCGGAGGGCCGGATCATCGTGGACACCGGCACGGGCCGCGACAACGCCCGGGCGCTGAAGGCCGAGTTCGACAGGATCTCGTCGAAGCCCGTCCGCGCCATCATCTACACGCACCACCACGCGGATCACGTGGGCGGGGCGAGCGTCCTGGCCGGCGACGACAAGCCGGAGATCTATGCGCACCGGTCGCTGCTGCCCGACCGCCGCGCGGAGAACGTCGGCCGGGCCAACCGCGACGGCGGCAACCAGTTCGGAGCGGCGCTTCCAGACAGCTTGCGGATCAACGCAGGCATCGGCCCCGCGCTGACCACCGGCGGAGGCAGCGGGTACCTCGCACCGACACGAACCTTCGAGGGCGAGCGCACCAGCATCGAAGCCGCGGGTCTCCGCCTGGAGCTGATCCTCACGCCGGGAGAAACCGACGATCAGATTGCCGTCTGGCTGCCCGACCGGAAGGTGCTCATGCCGGGCGACAACTTCTACCGCGCGTTCCCGAATCTCTACGCCATTCGCGGCGTGCCCCTCAGGCGGGTCGACTGGTGGGTGGAGAGCCTTTCCCAGCTGGCAGCCATGAATGCCGAGCACCTGGTGCCCAGCCACACGCGACCGCTCTCTGGCGGCGCCACCGTGGCATCGGCGCTCACCGCGTACCGGGACGGCGTCAAGTCGATCCTCGATCAGACCGTGGAAGGGATGAAAGCAGGGCTCAGGCCCGACGAGCTCGTCGAGCGGGTCAAGCTGCCGGCCGCGCTCGCGGAGAATCCGTTCCTGCAGGAGTACTACGGGACGGTCGCCTGGTCGGTGCGCGCGATCTACACCTACTATCTCGGCTGGTTCGATGGCAACGCGACCAACCTGTTCCCGCTCCCTGCCGCGACACGCGCGTCACGCATCGCCGACCTGGCCGGCGGCCAGCCGGCCCTCCTGTCCGCCGCCCGGGACGCGCTGGCGAAGGGCGACTTCCAGTGGGCAGCCGAACTGGCCGACTACGTCCTCGCGGCCCAACCCACGCACCCGGACGCCCGCCAGATCAAGGGCCGCGCCCTCACCGAGCTGGGAGAACGCCAGGGGAACGCGAACGCGCGGAACTACTACCTGTCGAGCGCGCAGTTTTACTTGAAGTGACCCGGCCTACAATGTGGCGTGAGCGATCGTGAGCACAAGGCGGCGGCGCCCTCGTCGGTGCGCTGTGCCGTTATCACCGTCAGCGACACCCGCACCGAGGCCACCGATACGGGCGGCTGCGCCATCGTCGATCTGCTCACGGGCGCCGGGCACACGGTCGTCGCGCGGCACCTCGTCAAAGACGAACCGGTGCGCGTGCAGAACACCGTCCGCCAGCTCCTCGGCCACGACAGGGCGACGGGAGCCCAGGTGGTCATCCTGACCGGCGGCACGGGCATCACGTCACGCGACAGCACCTTCGAAGCGATCGACGGACTGCTCGAAAAACGGCTCGACGGCTTCGGGGAACTGTTCCGTATGCTGAGCTTCCAGGACATCGGTCCGGCCGCGATGTTGAGCCGCGCGACCGCCGGATTGACGGCCGGCCGCATCATCGTCTCGCTCCCCGGATCCGAAAAGGCCGTGCGGCTCGCCATGGAGCGCCTGCTCCTTCCAGAGCTCGGGCACCTGGTCCAGCAGGCGTCGAAGTAAGCATGCGGCCCTTTGCGACGACCATCTCGCTCGAGGACGCGCGGCGCCTCCTCGTGGAACACCTGCGCCCGATCAGCCGAACGGAACGCCTGCCGCTCACGGACGCCGCGGGCCGTGTCGCCGCGGCCGACGTCGCATCGACGCTGGACGTGCCGCCATTTGCGCGGTCGGCCATGGACGGCTACGCCCTGGTCTCGGCCGATGTCGCGAGCGCGAGCCGCGACGCACCGGTGCGATTGAGAATCGCCGACCGGATCTTCACCGGCCAGCCATCGAGCCAGGTCGTGGCACCAGGGTCGTGCGCCGAGATTGCCACCGGGGCCCCGATTCCCGACGGCGCCGACGCCGTCGTGATGGTCGAGGAGACGGCGCGGGCGGACGAGCACCACGTCGACGTGTTCGCGACCGCCCGCCCTGGGCAGAACGTCGGCAGGCAGGGCGCGGACATCATGCGCGGCGACCTGGTCGTCCGCGTCGGGGACGCACTGAACGCCAGCCGGCTGGGCGCGGTCGCGGCGATCGGCTGCTCCGAAGTCGACGTCTTCGCGCGGCCGCGCGTGGCGCTCGTTTCGACGGGGAACGAAGTCATCGATCCCGGCCAGCCGCTCCTGCCCGGACAGATCTACGACGTCAATCGCTTCACGCTGGCCGCAGTGGTGCAGGAACACGGCGGGACGCCCGAGGCCCATCGCCCGGCGCAGGACACCCTCGGCTCGCTGCACGAGACGCTGGACCGCTGCCGGAACGCCGACATCATCGTGTTTTCAGGCGGCAGCTCGGTGGGGGATCGCGATCTGCTCGTGGATTTGATTGCGGAACGCGGTCAGCTCGTTTTCCACGGCATCGCCGTCAAGCCCGGCAAGCCGACGCTCTTCGCACAGGTCAATGGCGCGCCGTTTTTCGGCATGCCGGGCAACCCGACCTCGTGCCTGTCGAACGCCTACATCCTGCTCGTGCCGTTCCTGCGCGCGACAGCGCGCCTGCCGATCTATCCCGCACGCACCCTGCGCGTGCCCCTCGGCCGCCGCATCGTCTCGCAGGCCGGGCGTCACCAGTTCTACACGGTGCGCGTCACCGATGGCGTCGCGTATCCCGCGTTCAAGGCGTCCGGCGATATCACCAGCCTCTCGCAGGCGGACGGGTACATCGAGATTCCTTCTACGGAGAGCGTGGTCGAGGAGCACAGCGACGTCACGGTGACGCTCTTCTGAATTGGGTAATCGGGTGATTGGGTAATTGGGTAATCGGTGAATCGGGTGATTGGGTAATTTGAACTCAATCGGGGAATTGGCACGATTGGCACGATTGGCACGATTGGCACGATTGGCACGATTGGGGAATTGCCGAGTCGTGACCTCTAGCGGCGGTTGCGGCGGGCTGTGCCGAGGGAGGCTGAAAAGATCGCCACGAGTTGGCGCGCCTCTTCCCGCAGCTGCTGCAGGTCGTCGGTATCGGTGAGTTTGGCTTCGGCGATGAGTTCGAGCCACGAAGCCGTTTCGTCTGCCTCTTCGGCGACCAGCCCGATCTTGGCGGTGAACTCCGCATGCGACCTTGCGCGGCAAGCGGCGCGATAGTTCATGTCGACCGAGGTGGCAGATTTTGCCAACTGCTGTCGAACCGTTGGTCCAGGTTCGTTTGAAGGCAGACGCTGAATCAAGCCAATAACGGCAAGAGCAAACCGCCGCACTCGTTGCTTCAGACGCTCGGCCTGCTCGCCCATCTCGACGACTCCGACCCCGACCTCAAGCAATCGCGAGGCCATCGATCGTCGCGCAATCGTCGCAGTCGTTGCAATCGTCGTAGTCGTGGCAATCGTGGCAATCGTGGCAATGCTCACCAGTTACCAAACTACCCGATTCACCGATTACTCAATTACCCAATTACCCGAGTACCCAATTCAGCGCCTTCCAATCCGCCTCTCATATTCCAGCTCGAGGACGTCAGCGGTGTGGAGGTCGAAGGCGGATGCCGTGCGCGTATACCCACCGCGGAACTCGGTGTGGCAGCGGTAGCAGACGGTCAAATCCTTCAGCCGACCGTAGACGAACAGATCGATGAGCGCCGCTCCCCCGAGGATGCCGTACGCGACGAGGTCCATCCCGAACCAATAGAAAACGGCGCTGATCGCCGCGCCCGCGATCACGAACGCAAGGCCGACCTTCGGATCGAAGTCCTTACGCGAGTAGAAGTCGCCGCCGGCACACACGGGGCAAGCGTCCACCGCCTGGTCGCTGCTGACCGCGGCCGATATGGTCAACGGCATCAGCTGGCCGCACCCTCCGCAAGTGATGGCGGTCGGCTTCTCGGCGGCATCGCACGGGCAGGCCGGCGTCGCACTTCGGGCATTTCGCTAAGAGATGCATCAATCGAATTGGGTAATTGAGTAATTGGGTACTTGGGTAATTGCTCTATTGGGGAATTGGGTCATCGGGGAATCTGGGAATTGATTGGGGAATTGATTGGGGAATTGATTGAGCAATGCTGACACTCAACTACTCAACTACCCGATTCGCCGATTACCCAATTACCCAATCACCCGATTATCCAATTCTCGAGCCTGCTTCACCGTCCAGGAAAGTATGACGGCAGCGGCAGGCTCGCGCATAGTGTGCAGGCCCGGGGGAGCGTCGAGCACCTTGGGGATGGAGTTGACGACCAGGGATGCCGTCGCGATGTCGCCGTGGATGCCGCCGCCGATGGTCATCGAGACGGGCGGCGTGCCTTCGATGTCGACGGTATCGTAGCTCTCCGGCGCCCCCAGATACGCTTCCATGTGCAAGCGGATCGCGGGCTGGCCCTTCCGGTAGCCGACGCCGTCCTGGATGATGCCGCACACATACCCGGGATCGACCGCGAGAAACTCGCTCGAGACGGTGACGGCGGCGATCTTCGGCTTGATGTCGTCGGTAATCCGGTCGAGCGTCCAGCCGAGCGCGTCCGCGATCATCGCGATGGACTCGGTCAGGCCCACGTGGCGCACTGAGCCGTCCACGATCTTGCGCTGGAACTGCTCGGTCGTGAGGCCCGCGCCGATCTTCTGCTGGAACGGCAGGCGCCGGATACGCGCGTCCTGCACTCGGCTCACGGACACGCGGTCCACCTTCTCGCAGACCGCCGTCAACAGAATCGGCAGGGCATCCATGGCGAAGCCCGGATTGACGCCGGCGCCGAGGACCGCCACTTTCCCCTTCTTCGCCCACGTGTCGACCTGCCGCGCCTGCCGGACGTGGGTGTAGCCGGGGTACGACAGCTCTTCGGTGGTCGAGACGATGGGGGTTTTCGACTTGAGGATCGTTTCGATCTGCGGGAGGACCTTCTTGAGCGATGAGCTGGTGCAGAGAATCGCGACGTCCGGCCTGGTCGACTTGAGCGCCTTCGCCAGGTCCGGCTGAACGCGCACGCCTACACGCTTCCCGAAGCCGGCGACATCTCCGAGGTCGCGGCCGACGATCGACGAAGCGAGATCCACGGCGCCGACGATCGTAAACCCCGGCCTCCTGTAGATCTGCTGGGCGATGGCCGTCCCGATGGGCCCGAGCCCGACGTGGAGGACGCGGATCTTCGGCATCGGGTGATTATATGAGAGGCCGCGGAGGGGACCGAGCCTGCGGACTTACACGGAGGCACGGAGACACGGAGCAGCGCGCGGCCAGCCCGCGCCGCCGTCCACGGATCGCTTTTCGTTTCTTCGTTGCTCCGCTTCTCCGTGTGAATCCGCTACCTCCGTCACCCTCCGTTGCCTCCTGAGGCCACATCGGCGAATTTGTAGCCCACGCCCCAGACGGTCAGGAGAAACCGGGGCTCGGCGGGATCGGTCTCGATGCGCCGGCGGAGGCGCTTGACCAGCGTGTCGACGCTGCGCACGGTCACGAAGGTGTCGCCCCGCCAGACCTTCGAGAGCAGCGCCTCGCGGCTGAACACGATGCCCGCGTGCGACGCCAGGAGGTGCAGCAGGCGGAACTCCTGGTCGGTCAGCTCCACGTCGCGTCCCTCGACGCGCACGCGGCGCCTGGGCACGTCGATCTCGACGCCGTGGATGCTGACCACGCCATCGCTGCCGGGAGTCTTGGCTGGTGCCGGCCCTCCGGCAGGCATCCGAGGGCGCCTGAGCAGCGCGCGGGCTCTCGCGACGAGCTCGCGGACGCCGAATGGCTTGGTCAAGTAGTCGTCGGCGCCGCTCTCGAGGCCCACGACCTTGTCCGACTCCTCCCGCCTTGCGGTCAGCATCAGGATCGGCACGTCGTGGTTCAGCGTGCCATTGCGGACGGCACGACAGAGGGACAGCCCGTCCAGGCCGGGGAGCATCAGATCGATCACCATCAGATCGAACGGGTCGGCCTCCGCCCGCTTAAGGGCAGCCTGCCCATCGGCGACCGTCTCGCACGCGTACCCCTCGTGGCTCAGGTGAAAACGCACCAGCTCCCGGATGTTGGCCTCGTCTTCCACGATCATCACCCGCGGCGCGGGCCCACCACTCACTGCCATGAACTTGTCACAGATCGTCCATCACTCCGTCACCGGATGCCAGTCCAATCAACACAGAGAACGGGGAACGGGGAACAGGGAACGGGGTCGGCCAACACTTGCGCCGACGAAGCGAGGCCGAGAGTCTACGCTCGAGGGTACGACAAGGCGAAGCCCGCGTGCAGACGAGTGACGGGAGGGGCCCGCAGGTGCTGCGCGAACCCGAAAGTCTACGGGTGAGCGACAAAGCGAAGCCCGCGTGCAGACGAGTGACGGGAGGGGCCCGCAGGTGCTGCGCGAACCCGAGAGTCTACGCTCGAGGGTGAGCGACAAGGCGAAGCCCGCGTGCAGACGAGTGACGGGAGGGGCCCGCAGGTGCTGGCGAACCCGAGAGTCTACGCTCGAGGGTGAGCGACAAGGCGAAGCTAGCGTGCAGGCGAGCGGGGGTGGGGCCCCGCGAGCAGTGAAGATGCTTGCGCCTGCGGCCACGCCGAGCCGAGGACGAGCAAATCCGAGGCGAGTGCGTCGGCGTCAGTTCGCGGCGGGGGTGGGGCCCCGCCACCAGTAGAAAAAGGAGACGACCATGTTGAGCATGACGATGAGACGAATTGGACTGGGGATTGGGGCCGTGCTGCTCGGGCTGAGCGCCGTGGCCGCGGTGTCGGCGCAGAACCCGGATGGCGGTCAACCGCCGTCTGCGGGAAGGGGCGGACGCGGACCTGGCGGTCCTGGCGGACGCATGGGCGGCCCGGGAGGTCCGATGGGCGCCATCGGCATTCCGCTGCACCGCCTGGACCTGAGCGACGCGCAGCGCGATCAGGTCAAGAGCGTCATGGACTCGCACCAGGCCGAGCTGCGGCCCCTTGGCGAGAAGGCGATGGCGGCCAGGCGCGCGCTCGACCGCGCGGTGACCTCCGACACCGTCGACGAAGGCGCCATCCGCGCCAGAGCGGCGGATCTCGCAGCGGTCGAGTCGGACGTCGCGGTGGTCCGTGCGCGCGTCCACGCCGACGTCCTTCAGATCCTGACCTCCGAGCAGAAAGCCAGGCTCAAGGAGCTGCAGGCTGAGATGGGGAAGCGCGCCGAGTCACCACGCCCGCCACGGCATTGACGATGTGGTTCGCCGAGATCCCGAAGCGGTCGAGCAGCTCGTCCGGCTTGCCGCTCCTCGGGATCTCGCGGACCGCCACGCGCGTGACCCGAATGCCCGCCTGCCCTACCGCCTCTGCGACCGCATCACCGATGCCACCGGCCGCGTAGTGATCCTCGACCGTGATGATCTGGCCGCCGGTCGCCGAGCCCGCCTTGATGAGCGCCTCGCGGTCGACCGGCGCCACCGAGTAGAGGTCGATGACCCGGATGAGCGTGCCGGCGGCCTTCAGCTGGTCGTAGGCCTTCAGTGCCTCGAAGACCGTGACGCCCGCGCCGACGATGGTGGCCACGTCGCTCGCGCTCTCTCGCAGGACCTTCAGCCCGCCCACCGCAAACGTCTCGTCAGGGCCGTAGATCACGGGCGTCTTCGGCCGGCTGGTCCGGATGTAGGCCGGTCCCTTGAAATAGGCGGCCGCCACGACCAGCCGCTCGGCGCTGACCGCATCGCACGGGTACAGCACGGCGATGTTCGGCTGCGCGCGGAACATCGCCAGATCCTCGAGCGCCATCTGCGAGGGACCGTCTTCGCCGATCGAGACGCCGGCGTGCGACCCTGCCATCTTGATGTTGACGTCGCTGATGGCCGCCATGCGGATGAAGTCCGCCGCGCGCGTCAGGAAGGCGGCAAACGTCGACGGGAACGGAATAGCGCCGCGCGCCGCCAGGCCCATCGCCGAGCCGATCATCACCTGCTCGGCGATGAAGTTCTGGTAGAACCGCTCCGGAAACACCTTCTCGAACTTGTCGCTGAAGGTCGAGTTCTTGACGTCGGCATCGAGCGCGACCACGCGCTCGTCCGCGGCGCCGAGCTGGGCGATGGCCGCGCCGTACGCCTCGCGGGTCGCGACCTGCTCGCCCAGCTTGTACGGGGGAGCCGTCAGGGCCGTGGGCGTCGCCGGTGCCGCCGGACGAGACGCAGGCTTCGGAATGGCGGCCGCCAGATCCACGCCTGCGGCCACCGGCACCAGCTGACGCTCGAGCTCGGCGACGGCCGCGTCCATCTCCTCGCCCTTCTTGAACGCCTTGCCGTGCCAGCCGTCCTTGCCTTCGATCGAACGACACACCCTTGCCCTTGACCGTCTTCGCCACGATCATCGTGGGGCGGCCGCGTGTCGCGCGAGCCTCGGCGTAGGCGTCGAGGATCGCGGCCATGTCGTGCCCGTCGATGACGATGGCGTGCCAGCCGAACGCACGCCATCGGCGGGCGAACTGCTCGAGATCGTGCCCCCACATCGTCGCGCGGCTCTGGCCGAGGCCGTTGACGTCGGTGATGCCGCACGAGGTTGTCGAGGCCATCGTTGGCGGCGACCTCCGCGGCTTCCCAGACCGAGCCCTCGGCGGACTCGCCGTCGCCGAGCAGGCAGTAGGTGCGGTAGTCGGACTTGATGCGCCGCGCGTTCAGCGCGCAGCCGACCGCAGCGCAGATGCCCTGCCCCAGCGACCCGGTGGCCACGTCGACAAACGGCAGGCGCGGCGTCGGGTGCCCTTCGAGATCCGAGGTCAGCGCGCGCAGCTTCAGCAGCTCGGCCCGGTCGAAGGCGCCGGCGGCCGCCCACGCGGCATAGAGCAGCGGCGCCGCGTGGCCCTTCGACAGCACGAAGCGATCGCTCCCCGGATGCTGCGGGTCCTTCGGATCGAACCGCATCTCGGCGAAGAAAAGCGCGGCGACGAGATCGGCCGCCGAGCAGCAGGTCGTCGGGTGCCCGCTGCCCGACTCTGACGTGGATCGAATGGAATCGATCCGCAGCTCGGTGGCGATGTTCTTCAGCGCGGGGACAAGGACGGATCGATCCAATAGGCCTCCAGACAAGTCCGCAATTCTACCGTATGGACAGGCGTTCGCCGAACGCGATCGCGTAATCGGGGCCCGCCATCCGATGCGCCGGCCACGAACGGCCGAGCCACGCCAGGATTCGATCGGCATCGCCGTAGTTGGTGACGCCTTCCGCTCCGTCGGCCACGACGACGGCCTGTCGATACTCGGCGTCGGCATGGAGCGACGAGATCCTCGTGAGCACACGCGACGCCTCGCAGTTCACCAGGAACGTCTCGTCGCTGGCCGAATCAGGATCGCCGCGGTCGCTGAACCATCCGGTGTCCATCCACCATTGCCGGCGGGCGAAGCGCATCAGCTCCTCAGCGAGCATCGAGTAAGGCAGCCGGGCCGTCGCACGATAGGCGCTCAGCAGCGCGCCAGCGGCCGCCACATGCTCCTCGAGCGTCCCGCGCGACTGAGGGCCGGCCCCACCGAGCAGCCCCTCGCCGGGTTCGTAGGCGCCGCCCACGAGGCGTTCGAGCTCGTCGATGGCGGCGGCCAACAGTCCCGTGTCGATCGCGCGGCGGCCGGACCAGCCTCCGCTCGCGCACGCGAGCCTTGGCGGTCCGCCGAAGCATCAGGCGAAGGCGCAAGGACCCGCCTCTGCCTCGTCGGGCGGGTCTGTCGCTGGACCCGGCGGGCGACCGTCGCGGCGTCGAGGCAGGCAGCGATGCTCCTCATCGCGTGGGCGAATCCACCGCGTGCCGGCCACTCGCCGCGAAGCGCGTCGGTCAGCAAGGCCACTTCGGCGCCCAACCGCTCGTCGTCGGAGACGCTCTGGGCCTCCAGGAAGACCATCAGCCACGCCGGCCGGTCGTCGGAAAGCGTCTCCGAGGGCCGGCGCTCGAGCGCGGTGGTGAGCGCAGCCGAGAGCCCGGCGGCCATCTCGTCGCGTCCGCTCGCGACGTAGTTTCTCAGGAGCACCGTGACGGCCGCGGGCGTGAGCGGCTCCTCCCGGGCGACCGCCTCCAGCACACGGCCGGCGATTTGCTCGGTGATGTGCTCCAGGTCCTCCGGGGAGCCGGCGTCGGCAGACGGTTCGGCGTTGTCCACGCGCGAGAATTATAATGACCTGATGCCCGAGGCCCGGACACCCCAGACGAGGACCCATCACCATCACGCTCATCCCCGGCGACGGCATCGGCCCGGAAGTCACCGAAGCGGTCCTCCGCATCCTGGCGGCCAGCCGGCGTGTCGATCGACTGGGATCGGCACGACGCCGGCGTCGTCGCGTTCGAGCGGACGGGCACAGCGCTGCCGCGTCGAGCTGCATCGAGTCGATTCGGCGGAACAAGGTCGCGCTCAAGGGCCCGGTGACGACGCCGATCGCCGAGGGGTTCACGAGCGTCAACGTCGGCCTGCGCAAGGCGCTCGACCTGTACGCGAACCTGCGCCCGGTCTGGAACCTGCCGGGCGTCCCGTCGCGCTTCCAGGACGTCGACCTGGTGATCGTGCGCGAGAACACCGAGGACCTGTACGCCGGCCTCGAGCACGAGGTCGTGCCCGGCGTCGTCGAGAGCCTGAAGATCATCACCGAGCGCGCTTCGACGCGGATCGCCGAGTTCGCCTTCGCCCACGCGCGCCGCCACGGCCGCAAGAAGGTCACGGCCATCCACAAGGCGAACATCATGAAGCTCGAGCGACGGCCTGTTCCTCGAGAGCGTGCGCGCGGTCGCGCGCGAGTACCCGGACATCCAGTACGACGAGAAGATCGTCGACGCCGCGTGCATGCAGCTGGTGATGAACCCGGCGCAGTTCGACGTGCTCGTGCATGCCGAACCTGTACGGCGACATCGTGTCCGATCTCTGCGCCGGCCTGGTCGGCGGGCTCGGCGTCGTCGGCGCCGCCAACCTCGGGCACCGAGATCGGCGTGTTCGAAGCCGTGCACGGCAGCGCGCCGGACATCGCCGGCAAGAACCTCGCGAACCCGACGGCGCTGCTGCTCTCGGCGGTGATGATGCTGCGGCACATCGACGAAGGCGCGGCGGCCGACCGCATCATGGCGGCGCTCGGCGCGGGTGCTGGCCGCAGGGGTCGGCCCGCACGCGCGACCTGGGCGGCACGGCCTCGACCACGGAGTTCGCCGACGCGTCTGCCGGGCGATTGACGCGGCCTGATCGCGCGGCGCGAGATCGCCGTGCTATAGTCCGATGCGATCCAATGCTCGATGACATCGCCCAGGCCGTCCTGGCCCGCGAGGAGGTCGTCAAGTACCTGCGCGGCGGGACGACGGCGCGGCGACAGGCGCGCGGAGCGCATCCACGGGTACCTCGACGAGCTGCGCACGACGCAGCGGCACCGGCTCTACCGCGCGCTGCAGCATCCGCTCTACCCGATTCTGCGCAAGATCGAGCGCAAGCACGAGCACCTGCACCACGTCGTCGCGGCGACCAAGCGCGACACCGCATCGTCTACGCCTCGAACCACAAGAGCCACATCGACTACCTCGTCGAGCCGCTCGTGCTCGACGACAACGGCATCCGGCCGCCGCTCATCGCCGCCGGCATCAACCTGTTCGGCGGCCCGCTCGGCCTGATCCACCGTCACGTCACCGGCGCCATTCCGATCCGCCGCAACACCAAGGACCCGGCGTACCTGATCACGCTCAAGGCGTACGTCGCCGAGATGCTGAAGAAGCACGACCTGTTCTTCTACCCCGAAGGCGGACGCAGCTACAGCGGCGAGCTGAAGCCGGCCAAGACCGGGCTGATTCACGCGGCGCTGACGGCCGAGCTGTCCGGACCTGGTCATCATGCCGACCGCGATCGCCTACGACCTGGTGCTCGAGGACCACATCCTGGCGCGGCAGCGCGTCAAGAAGCAGCAGCGGCCGTTCACGCGCGAGCTGGCCGAGATGGTGCGCTACGCCGTCGGCTACCGCTCGCGCGCGTTCGTGACCTTCGGCGCGCCGATTCCGGCCACCGACTACGATCCGCAGTCGCGCAGCGACGTGCTGGAGCTTGACGCGGCTGGTCCGCGCCCGCATCGGCGCGCTGTACAAGGTGCTGCCGACGGCGCGTCTTCGCCGCGGCGATGCGGCCGTCGATCACGCGGCGCGATCTCGAGCAGCGCATCGACCGCCATGATCGAGGAGCTCGCGGCGCGGCACGCCAACCTGGGCGTGACCAGCGGCACGGCAGGCCGTCGACGAGGCCGCCGAGCCGCTCGAGACACGCGGCATCATCGTGCTCGAGCGCGGGCGCTTCCGCGTGCGGGAGCGCAGCGTGCTGCGCTACTACGCGCGCACGATCGAGCATCTGCTGGCGACGCCCGGGCGCACGCACTGACCGGCGCGATGCTCGACAACGCCTCGAAGGCCTTCTTCCACCTCCTCGCCAAGAGCCGCATCCTGAAGACCCTCACCTCGCGCTACGGCATGCGCGAAGCCGACCAGCTTCGCCCGGCGGTTCATCGCCGGCGAGACCGTCGGCCGAGGCGATCGACGCCGCGCGCGCCGTCGAGGCGCAAGGGCTGCTGCATGACGCTCGACTACCTCGGCGAGAGCGTGCGCGACCCTGGCCGAGGCGGACGCCGCGACCGCGCGAGTACCTGCAAGGTCATCGACGTCGTCGGCCGCTCGGGCATCGAGCGCAACCTGTCGCTCAAGCTCACGCAGCTCGGACTCGACGTCGACCGCGCGACCGCGGTCGACAACCTGCGCCGCATCCTCGAGCGCGGCCGACGGGCTTCTTCGTCCGCATCGACATGGAGAACTCGCCCTACACCGACGTGACGCTCGACATCTTCGAGACGCTCTGGCATCAGGGCTACCGCCAGCTCGGCGTCGTGCTGCAGGCGGACCTGCGCCGGAGCGAGCAGGACCTGCGGCGCGTGAACGCCCTCGGCGCCCGCGTCCGCCTGGTCAAAGGCGCGTACAAGGAGCCGCAGGACCGATCGCCTACGCGAACAAAGCCGATGTCGATGCGGCGTTCGTGCGGATGATGGAGGTGCTGCTGCGCGAAGGGCACTATCCCGCCATCGCCACGCACGACCCGACGATGCATCGACGCGCCCGGCAGCTTCGCCGACCGAGCTCGGCGTCGGCACGGATCGCTTCGAGTTCCAGATGCTGTACGGCATCCGCCGCGATCTGCAGACGGCGCTCGTCACGGACGGCTACCGCGTGCGCGATCTACATCCCCTTCGGCCGCCAGTGGTTCCCGTACTTCATGCGGCGCCTCGGCGAGCGCCCCGCCAACGTCGGATTCGTCCTGCGTGGGATCCTCAGCGAACGCTGAGGCGCCACGAAGACACGAAGCCCTGCTCAGCTAGCCACCCGCTCGAGCCGGCTCGGCCTGTTTCGTGCTTTGATGCGTTCGTGGCGTGCGTTCGCGACCTGCTTTTCGTTATCTTCCTCGAGGCTTACGTATTCTGGGAGCAAGGCTTGGGGCGTTTTCATGGTCATTTCTGTAGTCTCTGCGACAGCAACCTTTTATCTGCCACTATTTACGGGCGCTGAACCTGTAAGCGTCGGCCGGCGTCTCTAGGAACAGCCCCCCGGATGGAGGTTGAGGTCGGAGAAAGGACGGGCACGATGGGTAGTTGGATTCAACAACTGACCTGCTCGCTCAGCGGTCACGACGAGATGCTCCACTTCGAGAAGAATCGCGTGTCGCTCGTGTGCGCCTCGTGCGGCCACGAGTCGCCGGGCTGGGAAATGTCCGGGAAGCAGCCAGTCGTCACCATGCGAGGCGATCGACAGCGGCATCGTCTCGCCCGCCCTCGGCTGGTCGAGAGACACCGGGCCGCCTGACGGCCCGGCGATCCCCGTGGGGTATCCTGCGGGGATGAAGACCATCGCGATCACCGGCGCCTCGTCAGGCATCGGGCGCGCGACAGCGCTCCGCTTTGCGCGCAGCGGCGCATGCCATCGCGCTGGCTGCCAGGCGGCTGGATCGGCTCGAGGCCGTCGCTGATGAAATCCGCCGGACCGGAGGCCAGGCGCTGCCCATCGCTGCAGATGTGACGCGCGAGGCCGACATGCAGTCGCTGGTGGCGCGCAGCCTCGAACGCTTCGGCCGGCTCGACGTGCTCGTCTGCAACGCCGGCTACGGCCTGTACGGCGCCATCGATCAAATCCCCCCGGCGCGGATGCGCCAGATCCACGAGGTCAACTACATGGGCACGTGGCACGCCATCAGCGCCGCGCTGCCCGTCTTCAGGCGCCAGGGCACCGGCCACATCGTCGTGGTGTCATCGATCGTGGGCCGCCGCGGCGTTCCCTACATGGGCGCCTACTCCGCCACCAAGTTCGCGCAGGTCGGGCTGGCCGAATGCCTGCGCGCGGAGCTTCGCGGGACGGGCATCCACGTCACGGTCGTTTATCCCATCTCGACCGAGACCGAGTTCTTCCAGGTGATGACCGCGGAGTCGGGCTTCGCGACGCGCGCATCGGGCCCGCGGCAGCCGCCCGAAGACGTCGCCGAGGCCATCCATCGCGCGGTCGTACGTCCGGTGCCTGAGGTGTACCCGTACGGGAAGGCGAAATGGCTCGCGGTGATTGCCGCGGTCGCGCCATCGTTCGCCGACGGCCTGGTCCAGAAGTGGGGCCGCAAGCCAATACGGGCCGCCGAGTGAGCCTGGACCTCGCCACACGCATTGCCGAGCGCGTCAGGGCCGAAGGCGGACGGGCGCTCGTCGTGGGCGGATGGGTGCGGGATCGCCTGCTGCATCGCGAGTCGAAGGACATCGACATCGAGGTGTTCGGTGTCGCCGCCGATCGGCTGCGGGCGCTGCTCGAATCGATCGACCGCGTGGAAACCGTGGGCGAAAGCTTTCAGGTCTTCAAGATTGGCGGCCTCGACGTGTCGCTGCCCCGCCGCGAGTCGAAATCCGGCCGCGGGCACAAGGGATTCCTGGTCACGGGCGATCCTTCGATGAGCATCGGCGATGCCGCGCGGCGGCGCGACTTCACGGTCAACGCCATTTCGTGGGATCCGTTGACCGGCGAGCATCTCGATCCGTTCGACGGCCGTCGGGATCTCGACAGTCGTCTCCTGCGCGTGGTGGACGCTCGCACATTCGGTGACGACAGCCTCCGGGTGCTGCGCGCGGTGCAGTTCGCGGCCCGATTCGGATTGTCGCTGGACCCGGCATCGGCCGATCTCTGCCGCACGATCCCGTTGGACGACCTTCCCGCGGAGCGGATCTGGGGCGAGATGGCCAAGCTCCTCTTCGCCCCGAAGCCGTCGATCGGGTTCGCGCTCGCGATGGATCTCGGCGTCGTCGAGAAGCTGTTTCCCGAGCTGCACGTGCTGGCCGGATGCCCGCAGGAACCAGAGTGGCACCCGGAAGGCGACGTCTGGGTACACACCCTCCAGGTGATCGATCAGGCGCGGACGCGCGTGGACGATCTGCCTCGACCCCAGCAGATCGCCATCATGCTGGGCGCGGTGTGCCACGACTTCGGCAAGCCGGCCACGACCGCATTCTCGGACGGGCGGATCCGGTCGATCGATCACGAGGAACAGGGCGTGGCTCCCGCAACGACGTTCCTCGATCGGATCAACGTGCACTCGATCGACGGCTACGACGTGCGTGCGCAGGTCCTCGGGATGACGGCGCAGCACCTCAAGCCCGGCATGTGGTTCAAGGGCAAGACCGAGGTCGGGGATGGCGCGTTCCGTCGCCTCGCGCAAAAGGTGGACCTGGAGCTCCTCGCGCGGCTGGCGAAATCGGACTGCCTCGGCCGGGAGCCGGGTGTCTTCAACTGCGACGCGATGGATTGGTTCCTGGAACGCGCCCGCGCGCTCGGCGTCGACCGCCGTCCGCCGGCGCCCATTCTCCTCGGACGCCACGTGCTCGAGCTCGGACTACGGCCCGGCCCCCGCGTCGGCGAGATCACCAAGGCCGTCTACGAACAGCAGCTGGACGGGACGGTCAGCGACCTCGCTGAAGCAGTCGCCGCTGCGCGGCGGCTGCTCGAGGTCGGGTAGGTCGGGTCGGTCGGGTCGGTCGTCAGAACTTGACGCGCACGGCCATTGCGCCGTCCGATACGGTCAACAGCCGCTCGAAGGCGTAGCGCGACGCTTCGCGTTCGGCAAACTCGAAGAACGCCTTCGTTTCGCCCTTGTCCGGATCGTGCGTCCAGTCGTCGAAATAGACGATGGCACCGTTCACGAGGCGGCCGGAGAGAAAGTTGAAGACGTCGGTGGTCGAGGTGTACAGGTCGCAGTCGACGCGCACAAACGCCACCTTGGTGATCCGGTCTTGCACCGTGGGGATCGTCTCGCTGAACCAGCCTTCGACCAGCTCGATGTCGTCGACGTGTCCCAGACCTGCGGTGAGGTACTGGAGGACCTGTGCCTTGGATGTGTTCGCAAACGCGCCCTCGTGCCAGAAGCCGGGGAACTCGCTGAAGGCGTCGACCTTTGGCAGACCTTTGAAGCTATCGAAGCCGTAGAACCGGCCGATCATCTTCGTGGGGCGCAGGACCTCGACCATCCTCCGCAGGCTCCCTCCCGAGTACACGCCGAACTCCAGGAAATCGCCCGCGACACCGTCGCGGCGCAGGAGTTCGGCCATCCGGGGCCACACGACATCGGTCTCCAGCCGCCAGATCGGCGATTGAATCGCGTGCATCAGCTCAGTCGTCCGGAACTCCTCGGGGATGAAGAGCTCCAACAACGGCTTCTCGGGAGCTTGCTTGAAGGCCGCTTGACTCTTGGCCACGTACTCCGGATCCATCAGGTAATGCGGTCTCGTCGGCATGCGTCTCCTGCGTTGTGGACTTCGGTGAGCGTTCGGAGGCGCTACTTGCCCTGAACAACGGCCCCGTCAGCGCCGCGGACCTCCATGGCCCCGAGCTTGAGCTTCTGCAGCTCTGGCCCGATCTTCGCGCGGTCGCCAACGGCGACCGTGATGAGCGCCTCGGGCACGAGGTGCTTCTCGGCCGCGGCCTTCGCCTGTTCCGCCGTGACCGCCGAAAGGCGCGCCGGCGACTTGGCAAAGTAGTCCAGGCCGAGATCGTAGAGATAGATGTTCGCCGTGGTTCCGGTGACGCGGCTGCTCGTTTCGAACTCCGCGGGCAGCGATCGCACGATCGAGTCCTTCGCGAGCGTCATCTCCTCCGGCGTGATCGGCGTCTCGCGGATTCGGCGAATCTCCTTGAGGATCTCGGTCACAGCCGGGGCGGTGACGTCGGTGCGCACGCCCGAGGCCACGACAAACGGCCCCGCGCTCCGGCGAAACACGAACTGCGAGCTCGCGCCGTAGGTGTAGCCGTGCTGCTCGCGCAGGTTCAGGTTGATCCGGCTCGAGAAGAGACCGCCGAGCGTCTCGTTCATCACCCGGATCGCTTCGTAGTCCGGCGTCGCACGAGGCACACCCACCGACGTCACCCGCACCTGTGTCTGCGGAGCGCCCGGCTTGTCGACGATGACCAGCCGCGCCGGCGTCGTGGACGGCGTCGAAGTGCCCGGCGTCGCGGCGACCGGCGCGCCCTTCTCCCAGTCGCCAAAGGCCTTCTCGACCATCGGACGAAGGTCCGCGACGGTGATCTGGCCGGAGACGATGAGGGCGGCGTTGTTCGGCACGAAGTTCTGCTTCCAGAAGGCCTGCATGTCGTCGCGCGACATCGCCTTGTTCGACGCTTCGGTCCCAAGCTCGGTGTAGCCGTAGGGGTGCGCCGGCCCGTAGAGCGCGGCGGCCATCGCCGCGGCGGCCACGGCGCTCGGATTCTCGCGTTGCTGCACCAGGCTCGCGAGCCGGCTGGCGCGCTGCCGCTCGATCTCCTCGGCCGGGAAGCTCGGACGCCTGGCCACGTCCGCCACGAGGTCGAGCAGCGCCGGGAAGTTCCTGCGGAGCGAACCGGCCGATATCTGCGAGGCGTCCATCGTTGACGAGGTGCTGACCGACGCGCCGAGCTGCGCCACTTGATCGGCAATCTGGAGGGCGGACCGCGACGCCGTCCCTTCGTCCAGCATGGCGGCCGTGAAGTTGGCCAGCCCCGGCTTGTCGGCGGGATTCGCTCCGCTGCCGGTCCTCAGCACGAAGGCTGCGGAGACGATCGGGAGCCCGTGCCGCTCGTTGACGAGCACGGTGAGGCCGTTGGGCAGCTCGAACGACGTCGGGAGAGGGCAGCTGCAGCGCCCGCGCCTCGCCGGCCTTCGGCATGTCCTTCCGCCACGGTTCGTCGGCGATTCACCGACTCGGCGCCCGTCGCCCGGTGCGGCCTGTGCGACTTTCGGCGTCTCCACCGGCGCACCGAGATCCGGAGTGCCTGGCACGCCGTGGACGACGACGCGCGCATTGGCGGCGAGTTGCTGGCCGACAAACGCCTTGACCGAGGCCGGCGTCACGTCGCGGTAGCGCTTGATGTCCTGCGGCAGATAGCCGGGATCGCCGAGGTAGTGGTTGTACGAGTTCAGCCGGTCGGCGACGCCACCAAAGCCGCCCAGCGTCTCGAGCCCCTGCACGATGCGTGTCTCGATGACGTTGCGGGCGCGATCGACTTCCGTCTGATCGGGTCCGTTCGTCGCGAAGACGCGCCAGCTCCTCGTCGATCGCCTTCTCGAGCTCCTCGGCCGTGTGACCTGGCCGCGCGGTCGCGGTGATCTGGAAGACCGACCCGAGCATCAGGGAATACTGCGCCGCGCTGACGTCCTGCGCGATCTGCTTCTCGTAGACGAGCTTCTTGTAGAGACGGCTGGACCGTCCGCCGCCGAGGGCCGGTCGACGCGATGTCGGCGTCGGCGTCGCCGGGCTTGAAGAACGGACGAGCGTGAGCCACGCCATGTACACGCGCGGCAGCTCCACGCGGTCCTGCACCACGGCGCGGCGTTCGGCCGTGATGGGCGGCGTCTGCGACGGCCGGCTTCGGCACCGGCTGGCCCTGCTTGAGCGTGCCGAAGTACTTCTCGACCAGCGGCCTTGGTCGCCGCCTTGTCGATGTCGCCGACGATCGCGAGGCTGGCGTTGTTGGGCGCGTAGTACAGCTTGAAGAAGTTCTTCACGTCCTCGAGCTTCGCCGCCTGAATGTCCGCGTGCGATCCGATGACGCTCGCGTAGTACGGATGCGCCTTGGGAAACAGCTGGTGGAACAGCGCTTCTTCGACGATGCCGTACGGCTGGTTCTCGACGCTCTGCCGGCGCTCGTTGCGCACGACGTCCTGCTGGTTCGAGAGGTTCGCCTGGTCGACCGTGTCGAGCAGGTAGCCCATGCGGTCGGACTCGAGCCACAGCGCCGAGCTCGAGCTGGTTCGCCGGCAGCGTCTCGAAGTAGTTCGTGCGGTCGAAGTCCGTCGTGCCGTTGAGGTCGCTCGCGCCGGCCGCCTTCGAGCGAGTCGGAAGTGCGTGTCGCCGGGCACGTGCTTCGAGCCCTGGAACATCATGTGCTCGAAGAGGTGCGCGAACCCGGTGCGGCCCGGCGTCTTCGTTGGCCGGCCCGACGTGATACCAGAGGTTCACGGCCACGAGCGGCAGCCGGTGATCCTCCGACAGGATGACGTCGAGGCCGTTCGGCAGCGTGTATTTCTCGAAGGCGATCGTCGGCACATCGTTCGCCGCGGGCGCCTGGACGACCGTCGTGCTGCCGCAGGCGCTCGCGAACAACGCTGAGACGGCGAGGAGGGCCAAACCCGGCTGAACAAGGCGCAGTGAGCTGTGCGTCATGGAAGACTCCTGAATCGACCTCAGACTTTACTATTCTTTACTTTGCGGCGGGGCCCCACCCCCGCCGCGAACTGACGCCGATCCCTCGCCTCGGATTCACTGTCCTCGGCTCCGGATGGCCGCAGGCGCAGGCTTCTTTACTTTGCGGCGGGGCCCTCCAGCCTCCGCTCGTCTGTTCTCGTCCGAGCTTCGGCGGACGCGCCGTAGCCTTGGCGAAGGCGGGCACCCCCGCCGCGAACTGACACCGACAGGCGCTCCTGACCTGCCCGACCTGCTGAGGCGCGTCGGAGCGCAGCCCGGGTTCGTCGTCCCTGTCGACGGCGCGGGGAACCTCCGCTCGCGAGGTGTCGGAGACATGCGGCAGATCCGCTGAGCCATCTCGGACCTGCCGCGGATTTCGGCGCTCCGCGTCGGTTCCCCGGCTGACGCGCGCGACGCGCCGCTCCAAGGGCCGCCGCCCCCCGGCCGCGCTCCGGCACACCGCGCGCTCCAGGCATGTCGCGCGAGCGGCGCTGTCTCTCCAAACTCCTCAATCACCCGATGATCCGATTACCCAATCACCCAATTACCCAATTTCCAGATGATAGGATCATTGAATGTCTCGCTATACCTTGGTTTACGGCGTCCGCCTCGTGCCCGAAGGCTCGATGAAGGCACTGGACGATGCGAAGATTTCGCTGGCTGACGGCACCGCGGCGCACGTGACGCTGCACACCATCGACGGCACGATTCCGCAGCTCCGCCGCGCGCTCGATCGAAGCCTCGATGCGTTCTTCGATCTGCTCCCCGGAGCGGAAGACGACGATCTCCAGAAGTTCGGGGACTGAGTTGCAGTCCTCCGCTGCAAACGCGCAGCGGCCGATCGAGGCCATGTCGGGCCTCGAACCATGGCAGCACGCCGAGCTTCCCGAACCGCCGCGGCCGACTGGCCTCGGCTGGTTGAAGGCTGTCGGCCCTGGCGTCATCGTGCTCGGCGTCTCGATCGGCAGCGGCGAGTTCCTCCTGGGGCCCGCCGCGTTCGTGCGGCACGGCCTCTCGCTGCTCTGGGTGGTCGGGCATCGCCGTCTTCCTCCAGACGGTCTTCAACACGGAGGTGATGCGCTACACGCTGGCGACCGGCGAGCCGGTGTTCACGGGCTTCATGCGGACGCGCCCCTCGTCCACGCTCTGGGCGTGGGTGTACGCCGTGCTCTACTTCCTGCAGGTCGGGTGGCCGGCCTCGGCCGGCGTGGCGGCCGGCGGCCATCTTCTTCCTCGTCGCGCGGCGACTGCCCGGGCCATGCCGACGCGGCGACCATCTACTCCATCGGCGTCGGGCGCGTTTCTCGCTGTGCGTCGCCATCCTCATCGTCGGGCGGCGCATCGAGCGGACGCTCGAGGTGCTGAACTGGGTGCTCGATCACGACCATCCTCGGCGGCTTCCTGGTGCTGGCGCTGTTGTTCGTGCCCGGCGGCAACGTGGGCCGGCGGCGCCGTGCGGCTTCGGCGGCTTCGACCTGCGTGCAGCGGCGGCTTCGACTTCGCTGCCGCCAGGCGACCGACTTCTTCCTGCTGGCCGCGCTCGTGGCCTACTCCGGCGCGGGCGGCGTGACGAACATCGTGCTGTCGAACTGGGCCCGCGACCGCGGCTACGGGATGGGCGAGCGGGCGGGCTACATCCCGGCCGCCGTCGGCGGCACCAAGGTCAACGCTGGCGCCACACCGGGTTCATCTTCGCCGACCGCCCGACGTGGCCATGCGACCGGTGGCGCGGCTGGTGGCGCATCGTGTCGCGCCGACCAGTGGGGCGTGTTCTTCGCTGGGCGCGATCTCGGGATGCTGCTGCCGGCGCTGCTCTACGTGACGTTCCTGCCTCGGCGGCACCGACATCCAGGGCCTGGGCATCAGCGCCGCGCTCGCCTCGCCATCGGCGACGCAGGCCGGCCGCTACTGTCGCGGCGGTCATCGCGTTCCTCGGCGCCTGGGTGCTGTTCAAGACGCAGCTCGACCTGATGGAAGGCATGGTCCGCGCCATCACCGACATCCTGTGGACCGGCAGCCGCCGCGTGCGCGCCTGGCGCGGCGGCGACGTGCGCGCGGTGTACTACACGGTGCTCGCCGTCGCTCGTCGCTGTGGGGCATCTTGGCGCTGCGGCTCGCGCAGCCGATCGTGCTGCTGCAGATCGGCGCCAACGTCGCGGGCGTGGTGCTGGTCATCGCCGCGCCTGCACCTGCTGTACGTCAACACGCGGCTCCTGCCGCCGCACGTGCGTCCGCCGATGTGGCGCCGCGATCGCGCTCGTCGCGATGTCGGTCTTCTACGCCGTCTTCGTCGGGCTCTCGTTCGGAAGCCTCTGGTAGAAGGGGCGAGGCGTCGGCGGCTCAGGACGCGCTGCGCCACTCTTCGAGCAGCCGCGCGGCGTTGCCGCCGACCGAGCGCAGCGTGGGCGTCCAGCCGAGCGCGCGGGCGCGCGGACTGCGCACGACCTGATCGAGCGAGAGCGCGTCGGCAAAGGGGCCCATCTTGGCGCGCGCCTCTTCGATCGGCACGTGGCGCACGTCCGGCCGCACGGCCACATACGGCGCGATCGCGTCGACGATGTCGTTGACGCGCTCGTCGCCTTCGTCGTTGGCGTGATAGACGCCCGACGGCGTCCTCGCGCCGACCAGCCGCGCGTAGAGGTCGGCCAGATCGCGGTCGTAGACGAGCGGCCAGTGGTTGTTGCCGTCGCCGACGACGCGGACCAGCCCGTTGCTCGCCGACCTTGAACAGGTCGCCGACCATGCCGTTCGCCGCCGCCGTAGACGACGCCGGGCCGGACGACCATCGTGCGCAGGTCGCCGGTGCCCGCCGCGAGCACGAGCTCTTCGTGGTCGGGACGCCACGCGACGATCGGGATCGGGTTGACCGGCGCGTCTTCGGCCGCCGGCTCGGAGCGTGCGGCCGAGCACCCAGACGCCGGACGTGTAGATGATGAAGCGCGCACGCGGCGCGGTCGCCCCGGCGGTCCGGGGCCGCTTGGCGGCGGCAATCATCGTGTCGAGCGCGATCCGATCGATCGCCGGCCCGCGGCCCGACGCGGCGTCGAACGCCGTGTGCATGTAGCCGTCCTGCGCGTCGGCCGCCGCGCGGTACGACTCGGGCTCGGCGAGGTTGCCGACGACGGGATGCCCGCCGCGCGCCGCCACGCGCGCGGCCTTCTCGTTGTCGCGGACGAGCGCGGTGACGTCGTGGCCGCCGCGCACGAGCGCGTCGAGCACGGCGCGCCGATGTAACCGGTTGCGCCGGTCAGGAAGATTCGCATGAGGAGCGCTCAGCTTACTACGGTCGACGCGCGGACGACGGCGACGTCACAGCGCGTGACGCGCGCCGCTCGGGGCGCGCCGAGAAACGCCTTGAAGCCGCGATAGAGCTCCCACAGATCGACTTTCGCCGACACGTCCATCGGCGAATGCATGCTCAGGATGCCGATGCCGACGTCGATCGCGTCGATGTCGGCGTTGGCAAACCACTGCGCGATCGTGCCGCCGCCGTAGCCGGCCCGGTAGGCGTGCGTCTGCCAGTGCACGCCGGCGTCGGTGAAGATGCTGCCGCACGCGCGCGAAGTACTCGCCGTCGGCCTCGCGCCCGGCGCCGTACTCCTTGAACACCAGCCCCCAGCCGAGCCGGGCCGAGCCGTTCGGCAGGTACGGCTGCGGGAAGACCGGGTCGAGCGCCGTCGTGCAGTCCGACACGAGCACCTGCGAGGCGCGCAGCGCGTGGCGCAGCATCAGATCGTTGTACGCCGGCTCCTGCGCCGCGATGATCTCGGCCAGCAGCGTCCGGAACCACTCCGACTCGACGCCGGTCGTCCAGGAGTTCACTTCCTCGTTGTTCACGCCGTAGGCGATCGCCGTCTTGCCGGGCGTCCGACCTCGACGATCGCGCGGAACGAGGCGAAGCCGTTCGACCGGTCGTCGTGGCCGTAGGCGCCGACGAGCTGGTGATCGAGGCCGACGTCGACCGGCATCTGCGCCGGCACGATCTGCAGATCGGCCGACAGAAAATCGTCGCGGCGTCAGGCCGTACTTGTCCTTCAGCGCCTGCATCGCCGCGTCGCGCGGTCGAGCGCCAGCATCGGATCGAGCTCCTCGGTCTGGATGACGTCGCGGTTCGTGCGCTCGAGGAAGTCGCGGTCGACGTGCGGCGCCAGGTCGGCGATGAGCAGCACCGGATCGCCGGGCTCGTGGCCGATGTCGATCGGTCACGATCGTGCCGTCGGTCTTCGTCACGCGGCCGATGAGCGCCAGCGGCCGGTTCACCCACTGGTAGTTCTTCAGGCCGCCGTGCGTGATCGTGTCGAGCAGCGCGATGTCGAAGCTCTCGCGGAACGGCTTCGGCTTGAGCTCGAGGCGCACCGAATCGTTGTGCGTGTTGACGATGCGGGCGCCGCTGCGACAGCGGCTCGCGTGCCGATGACGAACGCCACGATCGTGCGATCGCGGTTGACGGCGTACCAGCGCGACCCCGGCTCGACGTCGGCCTTCGCCGGCGACGCCGGCCACGGCTTGAAGCCGGCGGCCTCGACCAGCTTCGTCGCTTCGCGCACGAACGTCATCGCGCTCTTCGCGCGGCCGATGAACTGCTTGAAGTCGTCGCCGAAGCGCATCACCTGGTCGCGCTCGGCCGCGGACAGCTTCGGCCAGACCGGCCCCGGCTGCGCGCTCCGGGCGCCGGCGCGCCGTGCCTGCGCCAGCGCGGCGGCGGCGACACGGCGACGCGACGCAGGCGATCAGCGAGCGCACGCACGGCAGCCGAGCATTCATTGGCGCACCTGTGGCTTACCATCATAATTCAGCCGTGGCGCGCGACACGCTCATCGATTTCTTCGACGACCTCGCTCGCGCCACGCGGCGAGTTCCTCGTCCACGACGATGGGTTCCGGAGCCGCGGTTCACCTACGACGAGGTCGGCCGCGCCGCGCGCGGCTTCGCCGCGCGGCTCGCAGCGACGCGGGCCTCGCGCAAAGGCGACAAGGTCGTCTTCTTCTCGCGAGAACCGGCCGGAGTGGATCGTCGCGTTCTGGGGCTGCCTGCTCGGCGGCGTCGTCGTCGTCCCGATCGACTACCGCGCGTCGCCCGACTTTCTCGCGCGCGTCGCCCGCATCGTCACGGCGCAGGCTGGTCCTCGTCGGCCAGGACGTGCCGCCGCTCGGCGACACGGCCGGCGCGCCGGTCTGGCAGCTGCACGAGCTCGAGTGGCCCGACGGTGGCCGCCGCCGCCGGTGCGCCATCGACGCGCGACGACGTCGCCGAGATCATCTTCACGTCGGGCGCCACCGCCGAGCCGAAGGGCGTCGTCATCACGCACCGCAACGTGCTGGCCAACATCGTGCCGGTCGAACGCGAGGTGCTGAAGTACCGGAAGTGGGGCACGCCGTTCTTCCCGCTGCGCTTCCTGAACCTGCTGCCGCTCAGCCACATGTTCGGCCAGGCGATGGCGACCTTCATCCCGCCGATGCTGCCGGGCGTCGTCGTCTTCATGCGCGGCTACAACCCGGGCGAGATCGTCGCAGCAGATCAAGAAGCGGCGCATCTCGGTGCTGGTGTCGGTGCCGAAGATTCTCGACGTGCTGCGCGAGCACGTCGCTGCGGCGTCGCGCCGCGACGCGGCCGACGCCCGGGCCCGAAGCGAGCACTGTCGCTGCGGCGCTGGTGGCGCTACCGGCGCGTCCACCGGCTCTTCGGCTTGAAGTTCTGGGCGTTCGTCGTCGGCGCCGCGCCGCTCGACGCCGAGCTCGAGGCGTTCTGGGGCGAGCTCGGGTTCGCGGTCATCCAGGGCTACGGCCTCACCGAAACCGCGCCGATCGTCACGCTCAACCATCCGTTCGGCACCAAGCGCGGCTCGGTCGGCAAGGCGATCGCCGGCGTCGAGGTGAAGATCGCGCCGGACGGCGAGATTCTCGTGCGCGGCGAGAACGTGACGACCGGCTACTTCAACGCCGCCGAGGAGACCGCGCGCGCGTTCGAGGACGGCTGGTTCCACACCGGCGACATCGGCGAGATCGGCGCCGACGGCCAGCTGTTCATCCGCGGCCGCAAGAAGGAAATGATCGTCACGCCGGAAGGGCTGAACGTCTTTCCCGAGGACGTCGAGCGCGTGCTGAACCGCGCTGCCCGGCGTGCGCGACTCGGCGGTCGTCGGCGCGCGGCGGCGCGAGGCGGCGAGGAGCGCGTGCACGCCGTGCTCGTGCTCGACCCGGGCGTCGATCGCCGACGCCGTCGTGCGCGCCGCCAACGCGCCAGCTCGCCGATCACCAGCGGATCCGCCGCGCGCTCGTCTGGCCCGAGCCGAGCTGCCGCGCACCGAAGGCACGCGCAAGCTGAAGCGCGCGGCGATCCGCGACTGGGTGAAGAGCGGCGGCGCGCCGCGCCCGGTGCAGGCCGGCGCCGACGCGCTGGCCGCGCTCGTCGCGCAGCTACGCCGGCCGCGCCGACGTCTCGCCGGGCACGACGCTCGAGGAGCTCGGGCTGAGCTCGCTCGAGCGCGTCGAGCTGATGGTCGCGCTCGAGGACGCGTTTCAGACGCGCATCGACGAAGGCGCGTTCGCCGGCGCGCGCGACGTCTCGCAGCTTGCGGACGCTCGTCGAACGAGCCGGCCGCGAGCGACGCGCCGCCGGCCGAGCCGGTCGAGTTTCCCGTCGTGGAACCGGTCGTGGCCGGCGCGCGCCGTCCGGCGCGCGAGCCTGCCGACGTGGATTCTGCCGCTCGCGCGCGTCTTCGCGTGGATCACGCGTCGAGGGCCGCGAGCACCTCGCGCGGCATCGACGGCGCCGGTGATCTTCGCGGCCAACCACCAGAGCCACATGGACACGCCGGTGATCCTGGCGGCGCTGCCGCCGCGGCTGCGCTACCGCGTCGCGCCGGCGATGGCGAAGGAGTTCTTCAAGGCGCACTTCTTCCCCGACGCAGTACGGCCGCCGGGCGTGGTTCACCAACAGCCTGAACTACTACCTGGCGGCGCTCTTCTTCAACGCGTTTCCGCTGCCGCAGCGCGAGGCCGGCGCGCGCCAGACGCTGCGCTACATCGGCGAGGTGCTCGAGGACGGCTTCTCGGTGCTGATCTTTCCCGGAGGGCCGGCGCACCGACGACGGGCGAGATCGACCGCTTTCCGGCCGGGCATCGGCATGATTGCGTCGCGGCTGGACGTGCCGGTCGTGCCGTCCGGATCGACGGCCTCGACAAGGTGCTGCACCACACGTGGAAGATGGCCCGGCCCGGCCGCGTGCGCGTCGCGTTTGGCGCGCCGCTCGACGCTCGACGGGCGAGGACTACGAAGCGCTCGCGCAGCAGGTCGAAGACGCGGTCCGGGCGCTGTAAGCCAGGTCGGGCAGGTCGGGAGCGTCGCGAGCGCCTGCGGCTGCACTGAGCCGAGGCCATCGAGATCCGACGTGAGCTGTCGGCGTCAGTTCGCGCCGGAGGTGGGCGCCCCGACGCCAGTGAGGCATGATGACAGGCTGGACGTCCCGTGTGGCACAATGCTTGTTGACGTTGAACGGTAACAGTCACAGAAAGGACTGCTAGCCGATTGAGCAAGGACGATCTCATCGACATGCAGGGCACCGTGGTGGCGGTTCACAGCGGCGGTCTCTACCGCGTGCAGTGCGACGCCGGCCACGAAGTGCTCGCCCAGCTCAGCGGCCGCATGCGCCGCTTCCGCATCAAGGTCGTTCCGGGAGATCGCGTGACCGTCGGCGTCTCGCCGTACGATCCCGTCCGGGGCATCATCACCTTCCGCGCACGCTAGCCAGAAACGACGGTTTGAACTCCAATACAACCGACCGACGACCATCACCGCGGCCGCCCGAGGCGTCGGCCTCGTCGCGGCGGCCCCACGCGTCCGGCGTCGCTACACGTCACGTCGCCACGCCGACGTCGTCCGACCCCCGCGCTCGAGCCGACGCCTGCGACACGACGCCGGTTCCGTTCACGTCGCTCGGCCTCGACCCGCGCCTGCTCGAAGGCATCCGCGATCTCGGCTTCACCGAAACGCGACCGATTCAGAGCGCGGTCATTCCGCTCGCGCTCGGCGGCCACGACCTCATCGCCTGCGCCGAGACCGGCACGGGCAAGACGTGCGCGTTCGTCGTCCCGACGCTGCAGCGGCTGCTGACGGCCGCCCCGCCGTCGAGACGCTGCCATCCGACGTGGTCGGCGGGCGCGGAGCGCGAATCGCTCCGGCGAACGAAGCCGCGTGCTGGTGCTCGCGCCGACGCGCGAGCTCGCGGTGCAGATCGAAGACGAGATCCACGGGCTCGTCGTATCACACCGCCGTCACGAGCGCCGCGGTCTACGGCGGCGTCGAGATGGGCATGCAGGAACGCGCGCTCAAGGCCGGCGTCGACATCATCGTCGCCACGCCGGGCCGCCTGCATCGATCACATGCGCCAGCAGAACGCCGACCTCAGCGGCGTCGAGCTGCTGGTGCTCGACGAAGCCGATCGCATGATGGACATGGGCTTCTGGCCCGACGTCCGCCGCATCATCGCCGCGCTGCCGGCCCGACGCGGCAGACGCTGCTCTTCTCGGCGACGATGCCCGACGACGTCGTGCGGTTCGCGCTGGAGATCGTGCGCGAGCCGAAGTACGTGCAGGTCGGCCACCGCAGCAAGCCCGCGAAGTCGATCACGCACCGCGCCGAGACCGTGCAGTCCTCCGGCGAAGCTCGACTGGCTGATCGAGCTACCTGCGCAAGCCCGAGGGTCCGGTGCTCGTGTTCTCGCGCACGAAGATCGGCGCCGATCGGCTGGCGCGCCGGCTCGCGGCGGCCGGCATCAAGTGCGCGGCGCTCCACGCCGACCGGACGCAGGATCAGCGCCGCGTCGCCGTCGAAGGGTTCCGCGGCGGGAGGTACAAGGTGCTCGTCGCCACCGACATCGCGGCGCGCGGCCTCGACATCGACGGCATCCACACGGTCATCAACTACGAGCTGCCCGATTCGCCCGATGCGTACGTGCATCGCGTCGGCCGCACCGGCCGCGCCGACGAGGTGGGCCACGCGATCACGCTCGTGTCGCCGGACGAGCGCACGGCCCTGGCCGCGCTGGAAAAGTCCGTCGGCGTTCGCATAGAATTGAGCGCGTAATGTCGGACAGTCACCCCGTCCCCCCGGCGGCACCGGTCAGTCTCCGCAGCGGCGATCAAGTTCAAGTCGTGCCGGTGGCGGCGTCCGCCGAAGACGGCCCGGAGTGCTGCGGCCATCGCGACGTGCTGCCGATTGCCGGCACCAGCTTCAATCCCGAAGCGTGGTGCCCCGACTGCCCGTTCTTCAAGCTCCGCCGCACGCCGAAGAAGCGCACGCCGGACGACTACCGATACTAGAAATTTAGAATTAGGAATTGGGAATTAGGAATTCGTCACGAATTCACAATTGCTAATTCACAATTCTCAATTGCGCGTGTCTGCGCGCGCGCCCGTCCATCGGCTCCGCATGGCAGACCTGTCGATTTCCCTGCCGCGAAGATAGACGCGCGAGATCTTCCGTGTGTTGGTGATGTCATCGAGCGGATTGGCGTCGAGCACGACGAAATCGGCGCTCTTCCCGGCCGCGACCAGCCCGAGTTCCGCGAGCTCGAGAATCTCCGCCGCTGTCCGCGTGGCCGCCACGAGGACATCGGCGGGCGGCATGCCGGCGGCGACCATGTTCTCGAGCTCGGTGTGCATGGTCCAACCCACGAACTGGTCGCCCGTCTGGCCGCCGCCATCGGTGCCCACGCCGATCGGGACTCCTGCGGCGTGCAACCTGCGCACTCCAGCGGCCAGCCGCTCCCAGCTGGCTCGCCCCCGCGTCCGAGCGTCCTCGGACACGGACCCAAGCCGATCCTGAAGGCGCTGGATCTGATCCGGCAGCACCGTCTCCATCACGAGAGGATGCGGCGGATTCAGCCAGGGCGCGTCGATCTGACGCCGCGGGCCGCCCAGCGCGAGCAGGACGCTCGTCTTCGGGTGCTGCTTGAACAGCTCGACCAGCTCGTCGTCGACGTCGTTCATCATGTGGGCGAAGATGTCGATGCCCGCGCGCAGCAGCGACTTGGCGTCTTCCAGACCCGAGGCGTGGACGGCCACCCGCAGGCCGAGCCGGTGCGCTTCGTCGATGATCGCCGCGTAGAGCTCCGGGCTCAGCTTGCGCACGCTTCCGCCCCTGTCGTCGACCCAGGTCTTGACGATCTTGACGCGCTGCGCGGCCAGCTCGCCCACGGCGAGGCGGGCGTCAGCCTCGGTCCTGATGGTGTACGCCGAGTGGCGCATGTTGTCCGGCCTGACTTCGTCCTCGGGGGCCAGTCCGCGACCGGCGGAGAGGAACCGCGCCGCTTCCGGGTACTTGCCCGATGCGATGTCGTCCCGGACAGCGATCCAGAGGTCGCCGAAGTCCGAGCCCATGGCCTGGCTGGCGGCCACGCCGTGATAGGCGAATCGGTACATGTGATCGAGGATGTGGTCGCGGGTGTAGTTCTGAGGGCCGCTCGTCAGGCCCTTCATGTAGCCGATGTGCGAGTGCGCGTCGATCAAGGCGGGAATCACCGTCTTCCCCGTCAGATCCACCCGGATCGCGCCCTCGGGCGCCGCGAGCACGCCCCGCCTGCCGAGTCCGGTGAAGGTATCGTTCTCGACGAGGAAGGCGGAGTCTTCGATCGGCGCCGAGCCGTCGCCCGTGATGAGCCGCGCGCCTTCGAACAGCGTCGCCGCGCCAGCGGGCCGCGTGGCGCGTTGCGGATCCGGCGGCGCGCCGCACGCGGCGGCGATGCAGGCGGCTACGAGCCCGACCAGTCGCAGAGTACGAATTCCCAATTCCTAAGTCCCAATTCCCAATTTCAGGCTCTTCACTCGGAGAACTCCCTCGCCAGCTCGACCCATTCGCCGTGCGGCGCGAGCTGCTGATAGGCGCGCCAGTGCGGACGCGCCTGCTCGGACAGCCCCATCTTCTCGAACGTGACGGCCAGGTAGAAGTGCGTGTCGGCGTAGAAGGGATTCAGGCGGAGCGCTTCGCGGTAGCAGGCCTCGGCTTCCGGGAAGCGTCCGAGGTCGTGGTAGATGTTGCCGAGGTTGAAGTGCGCCTCGAAGAAGTCGGACTCGAGGCCGATGGCCCGCTCGTAGAGCGCCTGCGCCTCGGCGAGCTCGTCGCGGCTGTAGTGGATGTTCGCGAGGTTGATGAGCGCGGCCACCAGATACGGATCGAGCTCGAGCGCCTTCCGGTACGCGGCGGCCGCCTCTTCGCGCTGCCCCTCGTCGCCGTCGTCCAGCGCGGAGGCCGCGCGAAAGTAGTCCTCCGCGCGGGCCCTGTCGCGCGGCGGCTCGGCGGGCGCCGGCGCACGCCGCGATCCAGCGTCTGGAGCCCGGGGCTGCAGCGTGAGAATCTTGGCCGGCGCGGCATCGAGCCGGAAGTCGAAGGCCAGCTGGCCCGCGCTCGATGCCAGCAGCGCGCCGACCACACGCTTGAACGAGGCTCCGTCGGCCAGCTCGTCGTTGGCCTGCTTGATGGTGGCCACGTCCGGAAACGCGAAGAACGTGTCGGCGTTGGTCCGCAGCACGGGTCGGACGAGCCCGCACTTGACGAGATACCGCAGGTGATCCTCGCGCAGCCGCCGGTAGCGCGCCAGCAGGTCGCGCATGGCGTGATACTGGCGCTTGAGGGCGTCCGGCGTCGGCACACCGGCCAGGACGGCAGAACTGCTCTTCCGTCAGAACTTGAATGGCCGCGGCCTTCTGCGCGTTCAGCTCTTCGGCGCGCACGAGCTTCTGGCTCTTCCCCCGCTCCGGATCGAGCGACGGCCCGAAGCCTTCCGCGCCCACGACGAGCATCGTCGTCCTGCGCGTTCACGTCGTCGGCGGTCGAGCCGCCGAGACGCTCGACGAGCGCGCGCGCGTCCTTGCGGCCGAGCGAGCTCAGTTTTCCGGTGAAGACGACGAGTTGCCCATCGAGCGGAGCCGAGGCGGCAGGTCGGACGGAGTCGGCAACAGCTTCTCCCAGGGAAGCGCCAGAGAGGAAAACGGCCTCAAAGATGAAGGAGAATACCGTCAACGTCAATCGCAAAGTGAGCTCACGCGTGCTTCTCGCCGGCGACATCGGCGGTACCAAGACGCTGCTCGGCCTGTTCGAGCCGGAGTCCCTCGTCCGCGCCCTCTCGTCGTGCGGTCGTTCACGACGCTCGACTTCCCGGATCTGCCTGCGGTCATCTCGGCATTTGCGAGCGACGAGCGGGTCACAGGTACGGCGGTCGACGCGGCGTGCTTCGGCGTCGCCGGTCCGGTGCTCGGCCAGACGGCGTCGCTGACCAACGTGCCGTGGCGCATCGACGCCGCCGCCGTGGCCGCGGCATTCGCCATTCCGCGCGTCGCGCTGCTGAACGATCTTCAGGCGATGGCGTACGCGGTGCCCGTGCTCCAGGACGTCGAGCTCCACGTGCTGCAGGCAGGCGAGGCCGATCCCGACGGGGAACATCGCGCTCATCGCGGCCGGCACGGGCCTCGGGTCGGCGCTCCTCCACCGCGTCGACGGCGTGGGCCTCGTGCCGTCGCCGACAGAAGCCGGCCACGCCGACTTCGCGGCGCGGACCGAGCGGGAGATCGAGGTGCTCCGCCTGGTGACACGCCGCTTCGGCCGCGCGGAGGTCGAGCAGGTCGTGTCCGGCCGGGGCCTCGTCAACCTCCACCGGGTCACGCACGCCGTCCGTGCACGGCGGTGGAGGTGGACGATCCGAGCGACGGCGACTCGACGCGCCGGCGGCGATTTCCGCCGCCGCGCTCGAGCGGCGCTGCCGCGGCTGCGTGGACGCGCTCGAGATGTTCGTCGACGCCTACGGCGCCGAAGCCGGCAACCTGGCGCTGCGGACGGTCGCGACCGGCGGCGTGTTCGTCGGCGGCGGCATCGCGCCGAAGATTCTGCCGGCGCTCGCCGACGGCCGCTTCCTCCGGGCGTTTCTCGACAAGGCGCCGTTCGAGGAGCTGCTGTCACGCATGCCCGTCAAGGTCATCCTGAATGACGATGCCGGCCTGCTCGGCGCCGCCGCTTACGCCGCAGCGGAGTCGTTAGAACTGAGAGCGTGCGAACTAAGAAGGACCTCGGATCTCGACTTCTGCGTCTAGACGTGCGGGAAGTCTGCCGCGGAGCAGAAGTGATCGAACCAGAGGTTCGACAGCTTCTCCTGCACCGTGTTCTGCCGCAGCCGCGCCGCCAGGTTCGGGAAGTCGACGCGGTCCATCTCCTGATCCTGGTTGAAGCAGGAGAAGATGATCGTCTCCTTGCCGGTCGCCGGATCGACGTGCTTCTGCAGGCACTGCGCGCAGACTTCCTTCATCATGCACTGCATCGGCGAGTTGATGCTGGCGATGCCGACGTGGTCCGGCTTGAGGTGCGGCGCGAGCACGCCGTGCCGCGCGGCCTTGACGGCCGCCATCATCCGGTCCGATCCGATGGCGATGATGCGATCGACCGTGTCGAGCGGCACGAGCGGCGCGCCCAGCTCGCCGGCCTGGTACGCGAGCATCGCCTGCACGATGTTGCCGCGGAAGTGCGCGTCCTGCGGCCGGCCCGGCGCGATCGCCGCGCCCGTGTCGGTGCTCCAGATCACCTGATCGGTCGCCGCCTCGATCTCCTCGCGCTTGAAGAGATCCTCGCCCTTCTTGTAGCCGGCGAAGTAGATGCACCCTGTTGCCGCTGCTCGCGCATCGCCTTCGCGATCGAGAACAGCACGGCGTTGCCGAGGCCGCCGCCGAGCAGCAGCACGTTCTGCGCCTCGCGGAATCTCGGTCGGCGCGCCGGTCGGCCCCATGACGACGACCGGCTCGCCCTTCTGCAGGTACGCCACGAGCCGGCTCGACACGCCGAGCTCGAGCGCGATCAGCGACAGCAGCCCGCGCTCCTTGTCGACCCACGCGCCGGTGAGCGCGATGCCTTCCATCAGCAGCGGGACGCGCCGCTCGACCCGCGCGCGCCGACCGTCTCGTAGTTCTGCAGCCGGTAGAACTGCCCCGGCTGGAAGTGCCGCGCCGCCGCCGGCGCCTTGACGATCACTTCGACGATCGTCGGCGTGAGCCGGACGACGTCCTCGACGCGCGGCGACGAGCTCGTCGTCGAGCCGCGCGACGAGCGCGCGTCCAGCGCGCGATCGCGCTCCGCCTGCCCGCCGGGATCGAGCGCGTCCAGCTCGTCGGCGAACAGCTCGACGATCTTGCGGATAGCCGTCCTTCGCCGACGCCATCGCCTTGACGACGTTGCCGGCGTAGCGCGGATGGTTGTCGCCGTAGTAGGTGACGAACCGGCCGTCGTGCGTCGTACGACGTGAAGAAGCCGTCCGGGATCGGGCGTCAGGTGGAAGCCGCCGTCGCCGTTCGCGCGACACGCTGTGCGGCTGGAAGAACTTCTTCTTCGCGTCGAGCTGAAACGTGCCCGGCGCTTCCTTCTCGTAGGTGATGTTCGGCGACGTCCCCGCCGCGACGAGCACCGTCCGCGCCGGCAGCGTGACCGTTCGCCGGCCGGCCGCCTGCCTGCCCTGCGCCCTGCCTGCCCTCCCGCTTGAAGACGCATCGCCGTCGACCGCGCCGCGCTCGTCGGGCACCGCCTCGATCGGGTTCAGGTTCTCGGCGAACGCGATGCCCTCTTCGAGCGCCTTGATCACCTCTTCGTGGTTCAGCCGGTAGGCCGGCGAATCGACCATCCGCTTGCGGTACGCGATCGTGACGCCGCCCCACGCCCGCACGAGCGGCACGAAGTCCGGCGCTTCGCCGGCGCCGCGGCCGCGCGCGCCGCTCGGCGCGGACCGCGCGGCCGTGCGCGCGGATACTCGTCGAGCAGCTCCAGCTCCTCGGCGTCGTACGATGCGCGCGCAGCGCGCGCCTCGCCGCATGCTCGGCGCCAGCGCCTCGTACTGCTGCGAGCGTCTTCTCGACCTGCAGCGGGTAGTACGCCATCAGCTCGGTCGCCGTGTCGATCGCGGTCAGGCCGCCGCCGATGACGACCGCCGGCAGCCGCGCCTGCAGGTTCGGCAGCGCGTCGCGCTTGAAGGCGCCGGTGAGCTGCAGCGCCATCAGGAAGTCGCTGGCCTTCCTGATCCCGCGGATCAGGTTGTTCTTCATGTCGATGATCGTCGGCCGGCCGGCGCCGGCCGCGATCGCGACGTGATCGAAGCCGTAGCGCCCACGCGTCCTCGATCGGCAGCGTGCCGCCGAACCGGACGCCGCCGTACATCCGCAGGCCGCGCCGCCGCGCCAGCGTCAGGTGCAGCAGCGTCAGGAAGTTCTTGTCCCAGCGGACGGTGATGCCGTACTCGGAGACGCCGCCGAAGCCTTCGAGCACGCGCTCGTCGAGCTGCCGGTAGATCTCGCTCCAGTCGCGAATCGGCTCGCGGCGGCGCTGACGTCGGTGCCGACCATGCGCCTCGGGCAGCGGCTCGATCTTCAGGCCGTCGATGCCGACGACGCCGAAGCCTTCGTTCACCAGGTAGTGCGCGAGCGTGTAGCCGGCCGGGCCGAGGCCGACGACGAGGACGTTCTTGCCGTTGTACGGCAGCGCGTACGGCCGCCGCACGTTCAGCGGATTCCAGCGCGTGAGCAGCCCGTAGATCTCGACGCCCCACGGCATGCGCAGCACGTCGGTCAGCACGCCGGTCTCGATCTGCGGGATGTTGACCGGCTCCTGCTTCTGGTAGATGCACGCCTTCATGCAGTCGTTGCAGATGCGGTGGCCGGTGCCCGGGCACATCGGGTTGTCGAGCGTCACGAGCGCCAGCGCGCCGATCGGCGTCGCCCGCCTTCCGCAGCGCGTGCATCTCGGAGATCTTCTCGTCGAGCGGACAGCCGTCGAGCTCGATGCCGAGCGGGTTGACGGCGACCTTCGCGGTCTCGCCGGCCTTCGCCGCCTCGCGCAGCCCCTTCGAGCACGAGTCCTTGTCGCGCTCGTGGCAGAGCACGCAGTAGTGGATCTCGCTCAGCACCTCGCGCGGCCGCATCCGCGGGTCGGTCAGCTTGAAGCCGTCGCGCCGCCGCAGCCGCTGCGTCCGGCCCGAGCATCGCCTCGGGCAGATCGGCCGCATCGGGCCGCTGCACGTCGCACGAGGTTCCAGTAGTCGAGCGTCTCGGGAAACCGGAAGACGACCCAGCCGCGGTACGCCGGGATCGTGGAGGCGCGCCGCGCACCAGCGCTTCAGGCTCTCGATCGCGGCCGCCGACGCCGTCCTTGTCGGCCTTCTCCCGATCCAGCAGCGCGCAGCCGGCGCGCGCGACCGCGAGCTCGCGATCGCCGGCGCCGGCCGACGGCGCGCCCGCGACGAGCGCGTCCACGACCGCATCGTCTTCGGCGTGAGCGGCGACGTGCGCGCCGCCCTTCAGCAGCGGCAGCGCGCGCCGGCGGACGAAGTCGACCTTGAAGCGGAAGAGATCGTCCTGGGCGCGCGTCGCCGCCGCGAGCGCGCCCGCCGCCGGGTCCGACGTCGAACAGCCGCGCCAGGAACCGGCTGACGTGCGGCGCCATCGCGACGAGCAGATTCGAGAGCGCGACCGGCGCGATCGGCGGGCCGTCCTCGGGCGGCGCGGCGATACGCGTCCCACTCGCGCCCAGAGCGCGGATCGGCGGCCTCCACCTCTTCGCAGAAGCGCTCGTACAGCGACGCCAGCCGCTCCGGGTCGTGAAGATCGGCGAACGTGTAGCCGGGAACGCCGAGAGAAATGTTCGAGGGCGACGAAGAGGCCATCAATACGCTGCACGAGATTATAGAATACGGACATGAAGCGCCACTTTGCCGCGCAGATCCCCGCCCTGGTGGCTGCCGCAGCCGCGCTGGGCGTCCTCGCGTCGGGCACGATTGGGCATCCCGTGGAAGCGCAGCAGGCAGTTCCTCGAACGGAGGCGCCAGTCCCCTTCAAGGTCGGCGAAACGCTCACCTACGACGTCACGTGGTCCTCGTATCTCGTCGCAGGATCGGCCACCACGACAGTCAAGGAGCGCCGCCCCTCGGCCGACTCCAACGCGTATTACATCGTCGCCGAAGGCCAGCCGTTGCCGCTCCTTCAGAAGATCTACAAGATTTATTACCGCATGGACACGCTGGTCGACATCGCCAGCCTGCTCTCCCAGCGCACATCCCTGGAGAGTCAGGTCGGCGGCAGCCAGCGCCTGGCTACCACGACATTCAACCGGGCCTCCCGCCGCGCGGTCCACGAAGACAAAGCCGAAACGCCGGCGCGAGTCGACTTTGCCGTACCGGCCCAGGTGCAGGACGGGTTGTCGGCGCTCTACTCGCTGCGTGCCAACCCCCTCAAGACAGGCCAGCGCGTCGCCATGCCCGTGGCCGACGGCGGCGCGCTCTACAACGTGACGATGGATGTGGGAGCCGTCGAGCGTCTGCGGGTTCCCGCAGGCGAGATGGGCGCCTGGAACGTCAAGGTCACCATCACCGACGCCAAGGGCCAGCCTGCCGCCACCAATGCCGCCGTGTGGATCTCGAACGACGCGCGGCGCCTCCCGTTGAAGCTGCAGGCGGGCCTGCCCGTGGGAGATTTCGTCCTCGCCCTCCGCGACGTTCGCTGAGCGAGTGTCTCCTCTCAGTGGTTCGCGACATGACGCCTGGCGCGGGCACGGCCACGGTAACGCCCCGGCGGGCGAGGCTCGGTGTCTTCGGTCTCGTCGCTGCGTGGGCCATCCTCACAGGCCTGCGCCTTGCGCTGCAGGTGCCGAGCGGCCTGCAGGCCCAGTACTTCACCAGCGAACGGCCTGACGCCGACCCGGCGCTCGCGCGCGTCGTTCCCACCATCTCGACCGCCCAGATTGCGCGCGACTGGTCGAGCGTGCCACCGGAGCGCTTCCGCGCCCGATGGTACGGCTACCTGACGGTCAACGCTCCCGACACCTACACCTTCGCAACGTCGTCCGACGATGGATCGTCGCTGACGATCGACGGGCGGCTCGTGGTGGACAACGGGGGCGTCCACGAAATGATCGAACGCACGGGTCTCGTCCGTCTCGAGCCCGGCGCTCACTTCGTGGTGGTGGACTACATCCAGACTGGCGGCCTGTACGGCTTCGACTGGCGGTGGGCACGGGCGAACAACGGGCTCGCGCGGGTGCCGGCCTGGCGGCTCACCACGGGGCGGGCACCTTACTGGGCGCTCGTGATCGCCCGCGCTCTGGACGCCGCGTCCAGCGGCGCTGTCTGGCTGCTCGTCGGCTGGCTGCTCCTGGTGCTGACGACGATTGGCCGACGACCGACGTCGGATGCGGTCAAACGATGGCCGCGCGCCGCGTGCCTGGCGCTCTTCGCGGGGCTGGCTGTCGCGCACACGTGGCCCCTGGCCCGGAATCCCGCCGGCTTCTCGCGCAACGACAACGCGGACACGGTGCTCAACGAGTGGATTCTGTCGTGGGTGGTGCACCAGGCCGTCCACGACCCGGGCCGCCTCTTCCAGGCCAATATCTTCTACCCGGAGCCAGACACGCTCGCCTACTCCGAGCCCCTCATCGTCCAGTCTGCGCTGGCGGCCCCAATCCGCTGGCTCGGCGGATCGCCGGTGCTCGCCTACAACCTGGTCCTCATCGCGGGCTTCGCGCTGACAGGGTGGGCGATGACCCTTGTGGTCCAACGGTGGACGACCCGCTGGACCGCCGGGCTGATGTCAGGCCTGCTGTTCGGGTTCAACGCCCACACCTTGACGCGGCTGCCCCACATCCAGGCGCAGCACGTGTACTTCCTGCCGCTGGCGATGCTCGCGCTCGATGCGCTTCTGAGGGATCCGGACCTGCGCAGGGCGTGGCGGCTGGCGATCTGGTTCGTCCTGCAGGCGCTGACGTCCATCCACCTGCTGGTGTTCACGGCGGTGGCGCTCACCGTCGGCGCGCTTGTCAGGCCTGCGGACTGGTGGGGCGGACGGTTCGTGCGGGCTGCCGGGTGGGCACTCATCGCCGCCGGGTTGGCCGGCCTCCTCCTTCTGCCGGTCCTGCTCCCGTACTGGCGCGTCCAGCAGGAGCAGGGGCTGACGCGCACGTTCACCGACGCCGTGATGTATTCGGCCTCGTGGCTCGACTACACCACGACGCCGAGCCGTTTCCACCGATCCACATGGGGCGGGTTGCTGCCGGTCAGCGGCACGGGGTTGTTCCCCGGGGCCATTGCCCTGGTCCTCGCCTGTGTCGCGCTGGCGACCGGCCTCGCCTGGCGCGATCCGCGTGCCCGGATGTGCGTGGCGGCCGCCGTCGCTGGCGTGGTGTTGTCGTTCGGCGCGCATCTGCCGGGCTACGAAACAGCGCAGCAGTGGGTCCCGCTTCTCCAGTCCATTCGCGCGCCGGTCCGCTTCGGCTATCTCGGTATCTTCGGGATCGCGGTCGCGGCGGGCTTCGGGATGATTGCGCTCAGCCGCATGCTACGGCCTCGCGCCTATCTCGTGGCGGCGCCGGTGCTGCTGGTCCTCGCCTCCCTGGAGCCGATGGCAGCCCCTCTTGGACTGGTGCGCGCCGAGCCGATCCCCCGCATCTACGAGCGTCTTCGGGGCGAGCCGCATGTCGTGGTCCTGGATCTGCCGTTCTACTCTCCGCGAAGCGTCTTCCTGAATGCCCGCTACATGCTGGCGTCGACCTCGCACTGGCAGCCGCAGCTTGCCGGCTACAGCGGCTTCGTCCCCGCGAGCTATCGCCAGCACGCCGAGCGGTTGGGCGCGTTTCCCGATCCGTCCGTCATGGGAGCGATCCAGGAGATGGGCGTCACCCACGTCTTCGTGCACCTTGGGTCGTACCCGCCGGCCCTCGTCGAGGAGCTGGCACGGTGGGGATCCTTCTCGCTCGTGGAGATGACCGATGGGATTGCCCTGTACAAGGTCCTCCGCTGACTTCGCCGCGGGGCGCAACCTGTCCCCTGGGCGCAACCCTGTCAATGGGCATGAGGCCGGCTGGTTTGGTATTGCGGATGCTCGGAGGCAAGGTATCGTACCCTGTGTGAGAACGGGTTGGACTCGGACGGAATGCGCCATGGTCGACTTGCGCCGGAGAAGACAGCGTTGAGGCCTGGACACGTCGAGGTGTCATCGCATCGCGAGCCGGGCGCGGTGTGGTCGCACGTCGAGCCGCAGCGCGTGTCGCTCAGCGTGCTCGTCCCGGTCTACAACGAGCGGCACCTCGTCGGGGCCAGCATCACCCGCGTGCTGGCCTTTGCCAGCGAGCTGGTGTCGCGGCTCGAAGTGATCGTCGTGGACGACTGCAGCACGGACGGGTCCTGGGAGGTGCTCGAACGGCTCGCGCACGACCACGCGCGCATCAAGCTCTATCGCCACGAACGGAACCTGGGGAAGGGCGCCGCCGTGCGAACGGCGATCAGCCACGCGACGGGCGACATTTCGATCGTGCACGATGCCGATCTGGAGTACAACCCCGCGGACATCGCCGGGCTCCTGCGACCGTTCGTCGAGGAAGGCGCGGATGCGGTCTTCGGTTCCCGCTTCATGGCCGCGCCGTACCGGCGGGCGCTGATGCATCGGCACACGGTGCTCAACAAGGCACTGACCGGCCTGTCGAACTGGCTGACCGACCTGAACCTGAGCGACGTCGAGACGTGCTACAAGGCGATCAATACCGAGCTCCTCAAGTCGATTCCCCTTCGGTCGAACGACTTCCGGTTCGAGATCGAAGTGGCCTTCAAGCTCGCCAAGCGCCGTGCCCGAATCTTCGAGGTCCCGATCCGCTATTCGCCACGGTCGTACGACGAGGGAAAGAAGATTCGCGCGATGGACGGCTTGCTCGCCATCGGGGCGATGCTGAACTATTCGATCATCGACGACATGTATGCCGAGGATGCGTACGGCTCGCACATCCTCGCGGACCTTCAGGACGCCCGCCGCTTCAACCGCTGGATGGGCGACGTGCTGCGCCCCTTTCTCGGCGACCAGGTGCTCGAGATTGGCGCGGGGATCGGCACGCTCACCGCGCAGTTCATTCCGCGGGATCAGTATCTCGCGAGCGACATCAATCCGAACTACTTGCACTACCTGCGCTCCTACGCCGTGGGGAAGCCGTACCTGCAGGTCGCGAAAGTCGACGCGGGCCGGCCCGAGGACTTCGCGGGCCTGTCGGGCCGCTTCGATACCGTGCTGATGGTCAACGTGCTCGAGCACGTTCCTGACGAGGCCACGGCGCTCCGGAATGTCCACAACGCCCTGTGCCCGGGCGGACGCGCCGTGATCCTGGTTCCGCAGCACCCGAGGCTCTTCAACTCTCTCGATGTGGCGCTCGAACACCGCGAACGATACACGGCGGCCGGGTTGCGGCAGTCGCTCGAGCGGGGAGGGTTCGAGGTCGAGCGGATTTTCGATTTCAACAGGACCTCCGTGCCGGCCTGGTTCACGAGCGGCTCCGTGTTTCGCCGCAAGCGGTTCTCGCGTGTGCAGCTGAAGGTCCTCGAGCTCGCGATGCCCGTGGTTCGAAGGCTGGACTTTCTGTGGCCGTGGCATGGCTTGAGCCTCATCGCCGTCGGGCGCAAGCCTTCGCGGTAAAATGATCGGCAATTCGTGAAGATCAAGCTCAACGGCGAACCCTACGAAGTCGCCGGTCCTCTCACCGTCAGCGCGCTGCTCACGTCGCTCGACATCGACTCGCGGCGCGTCGCCGTGGAGCACAACCTGGTGGTCGTCAAGCGGGTGGCTTTCGGGACAACGGACGTCCGCGAGGGCGACGAAGTGGAGATCGTGAACTTCGTCGGCGGAGGGTCACCGGCAGCTGGGCTGACGGAAGTTGGAACTTAGAATTGAGAACTACGAAGGACACTGCGGGCGCGTCATGGACAACTTCATCATCGCCGGACGGACCTTCGCATCGCGCTTGATTGTGGGCACCGGGAAGTACTCGTCGAACGCCGTCATGGTGCAGGCGCACGAGGCCTCCGGCGCCGACATGGTCACGGTCGCCGTGCGGCGCGTGAACATCTCCGAACCGCATCCGAGCCCAGCCTGCTCGACTACATCGACACGTCGAAGTACTTCCTCCTTCCCAACACGGCCGGCTGCTACACCGCTGACGAAGCGATCCGCACGGCGCGGCTCGGGCGCGAAGCCGGGCTCTCCAACTGGGTCAAGCTCGAAGTGATCGGCGACGAAAAGACGCTCTTCCCGGACAACGAGGCGCTCGTCCAGGCCACGCGCGTGCTCGTCAAGGAGGGCTTCGTGGTCCTGCCCTACACGAGCGACGATGTGGTCGTCTGCCGGAAGCTCGAAGATGCCGGGGCCGCCGCGGTGATGCCGCTTGGGGCGCCGATCGGGTCGGGGCTGGGCATCCAGAACGTCAACAACATCCGGATCATCCGCGAGTTCTCGAAGGTGCCCGTGATTGTCGATGCCGGCGTGGGCACCGCCTCTGACGCCGCGCTCGCGATGGAGCTGGGCGCGGACGGCGTGTTGATGAACACCGCGATCGCCGGCGCCGCCAACGCCGTGGCGATGGCGGAGGCCATGAAGCTCGCGGTGCAGGCCGGACGGCTGGCCTACACGGCAGGGCGCATCCCCCGCAGGCTGTACGCGAACGCGAGCAGCCCCATCGACGGCCTCGTCGGCCGCACGTAACGCTCGCCGTTCTTAGGGCACGAAGAAGCCCGCCACGAAGGCACGAAGACTCGAAGAAGAACCGGTCTTTTTCGTGTTTTCGTGTCTTCGTGGCCCTGACTTCTTCGTGGTCTTGACGCTTCAGAGGCTGCGGAGCACGTAGGGCCGATCCTGGGAGCCCGGCTTCGCCGTGGTCGTTTCGTCGTCTCCGGTCACGATCGGCTCCAGCCCGATGCGAAGCCTCGAAAGCGCCACGCCGTGGTCGCCGCAAAGCGCCTCGAGCGTCCGCAGGCGATCCACGTCGATGAGCCGCGCGCTGATCACCACGAGATCGACCGCTCCGCTCTCCACGAGCGACCTGACCGAATCGTACCCGCCGATCACGGGGTACCCCTGGACCCGCGTGCGCTGCTTCCTCGGATCGTCGTCGGCAAAACCGAGGATCCTGTAGGGCGTCTCCTCCGCGGCCGTCAGCTCGCGGACCGCGAGCGCACCGCCCCCGCCCGCGCCGTACACGACAACCCGGCGAGCCGTCTTCCGGTTGCGCTGGAGGAACTCTCCAATCAGGCGGAACGACACCCGCGACGCCACCAGCAATGCCGCCAGGAGCACCAGGTCGATGACGAACACCGTGCGCGAGTAGCTGTCGAAGCCGGACAGGAACGGCATGACCAGCAGCACCGCGCCCGTGCCGAGCACGACGCCCTTGGCGATGACGACCGTGTCCATGAGCCCGAAATACCGCCACACGCCGCGGTAGAAGCCCACGGCAAACAGCGCGAGCATCTGTGCCGGGAGGACCAGAGGCAGCGTCCGGTAGAACGTCTGGAACCCCGCCCCGAAATCGTCGCCCTCGAAACGCAGGCGGTAGGCCGAGTAGTACGCGATCGTGACGAGACACAGATCGAGGAGGACCTCCGCGACCTGCTGCTTGTACATGAAGTCGACGACGATCGGCGTCAGCGTCGTCCGATCGATCGGGGCATCGTCTTCGTACACGCGGATGCGCGACAGGTACACCGCGAAGAGCACCATCGCCAGCACGAAGAGCGCTGCGGCCGGACTCGACCAGCTGAGATTGAAGTAGTCCAGGCCGATGCCCAGGGCGCCGCCCACCGCCGCCAGGAGCCAGAGCACACCCACCGCCGCCGGCTCCGACAGCCCGATGGCCACGAGGCGGTGGGACGAATGATCGCGGCCGCCCTGGGAGGCCGCGCGACCGGAGAGGAGCCGCGACGCCGTGACGAGCGTCGTGTCGAAAATGGGAATGAGCAGCACGAGCACGGGCGCGGCGATGATCGACAGCGGGTTCGATCGTGCCGCGCCGTCCTGGGCATGGCTCAGCGTCATCGCCGCGAAGCTCAGGCCGAGCAGGAGGGTGCCGCTGTCGCCCATGAAGATCGGAGGCCGGATGGACGTTGTAGACGAGGAATCCGGCGGTGGCCCCGAGCAGAAGGGCCAGGTACTGGGCCTCAGCGAAGGCGGGCACGCCCGGCTGCGCGGGCAGCAGGCCGAACAGCAGCGCACCGCCGACGATGAGGGCGACACCGGCGCACAGGCCGTCCATGTTGTCGAGCAGGTTGAACGCGTTGGTCATGCCGACGACCCAGACGAGCGTCAGCATCGTGTCGAGCGTCAGCGACGTCGTCCAGTTGAGGCGGTAGCCGAAGAACAAGAAGATCGACGCGATGGCGATCTCGGCGACGAGCTTCGTGAACGGCTTCAGCGACACGATGTCGTCGACGAGCCCCACGGCGAACATCAGCGCGCCACAGGCGACGAGCACGCCGATGCCGCCCGTCGAGCGGAACAGCACCAGGCCCGCGCCCAGCGTCAGCGCAATCGCGACGCCGCCGAAGAGCGCAATCGGACGTTGATGCCAGCGGTCTTCGCGCGGATGGGCGAGGTAGCCGAACCGGAGGGCGAGCAGCCGCGACACCGGCACGAGCGCCAGCGAGACCGCAAAGGCGAAAAGGAAGGGCCACAGGGCGACGGCGAGTGCCGGCTGCAGCGAGGTCACGTCGCCGAATTGTACCGCCAGACCTACCGCTGTACCAGCGATTCGCTGGTATAGCGCGCCACATACGGGCGGGTGACGCCGTGGCTGAGCGCCCGGCGAATCGCCTTCGCGCTCGCCCGGCGCTTTCGCTGGACGAGGGCGCGCTGCCTGAGCGCCGACCCCAAGCCGCGGAGGGCGTCGCGCTTGGCCCGCCAGATCGCGGGCCCCTGCCCTCGCCACGTGTAGTAGGCTAGGGCCGCAAAATTGAGCGCGACGTGCTGAGGCAGGTAGAGCCAGAAGAGCGGCGCCGGCATGTCCTTGACGAACGTCCAGACCATGTTCCGCTCGCCGTGGTACACCGCGAAGTCGCTTCTGTAGCCGCTGACGGCGGAGCTCACGTGGCGCACGACGGCGTCGTGCACATACAGGCTCCGGTGGCCGAGCAGCCGAAGGCGGAATCCCAGGTCCACGTCTTCGAAGTAGCAGAAGTAGGTCTCGTCGAAACCGCCGGCCTGCTCGAAGGCCTCGCGACGGTACAACGCGGCGGCGGCACACGGCGCGAACACCTCGACGTCACGGGCCGGCGAGTCCGGCGGCCGGCGAGCCGTGACCGTTCCGCCAGGCCCGGCCGGAGACGTGATAGGTGTCGCCGGTCCCGTCGAGATAATCGGGCGTTCGTGCGAGCCGGAGCTGGCTCGCAAACGCCGACACGCCGGGCTCACGCTCGGCCGCCCGTTCGAGCGCCGCGAGCCAGGCCGGTTCCGGGAAGGCGTCGGGGTTGAGCAGGACAAGAGCATCGGCGCCCCGGGCCGCCTGCGCGGCCAGGTTGTTGGCGCGGGCGAACCCGACGTTGCCCGGCAGCCGCAGGACGTCGACGCCCGCGAGCAGGTCAGCCGCAAGCTCGAGCGAGTCGTCCGTGCTGGCGTTGTCGACGACGACGACGTGGTCCGGGGGGCGTGTCTGGCCTGCGAGCGACTCCAGGCACTGTCGAAGCAGGCCGCCGCCGTTCCAGTTGACGATCAGCACGGCGATCGTCAAAGTTGCACGCGGTTCCTGATGCGTCCGGCGGCGGATTCGCAAAGTCTCACTATGTAAGCGGCCCCACGGATCTGTAGTGTATGCCGACGTGAACGAGGCCTGACTTGAGAGCCCTACGATCTAAATTCCCTGAAATCAATGGTTTCTCTGCCCTTGCATCGGGCTACCTGGACGGCACACGCCTTGCCAAAGTGCTGGCTCATGGCGAATTTTGAATTTACCCGGTGGCGGACGCTGTGTGCCCTCTGTTTCCTCCTCCTCGGGGCCGCGCCGGCGAGTGCCGCCACGCTGAACCTGGCATGGGACCCGAGCGCGGGAGCGACAGGCTACCGCATACGCTATGGGACCCAGTCAGGACAGTACATCTACACCGCCAACGCGGGCAATCAGACCTCCATGCAGATCGGGGGCCTCGTCGACGGGACGGCCTACTACTTCGTGGTCGTGGCCTTCAACAACGGCGGCGAGAGCGGCCCGTCGATGGAAGTGTCCCGTCGTGTCGGGATCCCCTTCTCCGTGGCCGGCGACTTCAATAGAGACTTCAGGAGCGACATCGCCGTCTTCCGTCCCTCAACCGGCATGTGGTACGTGCAAGGCGTGGCCAACCTGACCTGGGGCGGCGTCGGGGATGTCCCGGTGACCGGCGACTACGATGGCGACGGCACGATGGACATCTCGGTGTTCAGGCCGTCCAACGGCACGTGGTACCTCAGGCATTCGTCCACGGGCGCCAGCGTCGACCTTTGGCTGGGGAGGCCCCGGCGACTTCCCGGTGCCGGGCGACTACGACGGGGACGGCCGAGCCGACATCGCGGTGTTCCGACCGTCAACGGGAACCTGGTACGTGCGCTACACGGGGAGTGGCGGCGTCCTTTCCTTCGTCTGGGGCGGGCTCGGGGATAAACCGGCAGTCGGCGACTACGACGGCGACGGCATCTCGGACATCACGATCTTCAGGCCCACCACGGGGACGTGGTACGTGCGGTACGCGATCTCCGGGGCGGGTGTGAGCTACGTTTGGGGAGGCGCGGGGGACGTGCCGGTGCCCGGGGACTTCGACCGGGACGGCAAGTCGGACCTCGGCGTGTTCCGGCCGTCGACCGGCGCCTGGTACCTGCGTAATTCGTCCACAGGGACGCTCGACACGTTCACGTGGGGCGGCGCCGGCGACACGCCGACGCCCGGCGATTTCGACGGCGACTCACGGACTGACATCGCGATCTTCAGACCATCCAACGGCACGTGGTATGTGCGTTACGCATCGACGGGCACCGCCGGCACCTTCGTGTGGGGCACGGCGGGCGACATCCCGATTCTCGGCCGGTAGTCGGTTCATCCAGCTCCAGCTCTCACGACGAGCCCGCATTCAGCCGAGGACGACAGGCCACCATGGCCGGTCGTCCTCGACTTCTGTACGAGGCTCTAGTGCTATCCTTACCGCTGTTTGACGGCCAACCCGTTCCCTGGTCACACAGAGTCCTCCCGCGCAGTCCGGCGCCCCCTTCGTCACCTGCGGCCGTGACGGCAGACATGCTCGATTCATCTCCTGCCACCGCTGCAGACGATTCCCAGTTGCCGCGCCGACCCGCCTGGCTGCTGAGCCTCCTGCTCGACGGAGGAGCGGCGGTGGGGGTCTATTTCGCCGCCTACTGGCTTCGCTTCCAAGGCGACCGCCTGGAAACCTTTCTGCCCGGCGCATGGTCGACGCTGCCGGTTGTGGTCGCCAGCCAGCTTGCCGTGCTCGTGGCTGTCGGCGCCTACGCGCGAAGGCCCCGGATCGACTGGCTCCTTCGCGTGCTCGGCGGCATCCTTGCCGGAACCACCGCGGCCGCTGGCGTCCTGGCTGTGACGATGGGGTTCGAGGGCGTCTCTCGGAGCGCCTTCCTGGCCGACGCGGTCTTCCTGTCGGTCGCAGCCGTCGGCTGGCGCGCGATCTGGGTGCTGAAGGCGCGGGCGGAGGCGCGGGCCCGGGCCGGTTCGGGAAGCGACAGCCTGGTCGACCGCGCCGCGTCGATGACGACCGTCAGAGGGGCGGTTGTCGGCCTGTATCAATATCGCGAGCTGCTGAAGAACCTGGTCCTGAAGGATCTCAAGCTGAAATACCGGGGCTCGGTGTTCGGATTTCTGTGGTCCCTGGTCAATCCCCTGCTGATGATCATCGTCTACGCGGTCGCCTTCACGTTCATCCTGCGGATTCGCAGCGAGGGGTTCGTCTTCTTCCTGATGCTCGGTCAACTCTCGTGGACGCTGTTCGCCAGCTCGGCGGCCATGTCGACGGGCGCGATTGTGGACAACTCGGGGCTTCTCAAGAGCGTGCTCTTCCCGCGTGCGATCCTCCCGATTGGCACGGTGCTGTTCAACCTCGCCCAATATCTCCTGACGGTCTCCGTATTCCTGCCGGTCATGCTGCTCTGGTACCGCGTGCCGCTTTCAGGGCCGATGGCGTTGTTCCCCGTGTTCCTCGCCCTCCAGGTCATCTTCACCATCGGCGTGGCGCTGATCCTCTCGACGGCGACCGCCTTCTTCCGTGACGTGCGGCACCTGCTCGAGGTGGCGCTCTCGGTCCTGTTCTGGACAACGCCAATCCTGTACGAGTTGCGGCAGGTGCCGGAGCCGCCTGCAGCTGCTCATTCTGCTGAGCCCGGTCTCTCCGTTCGTCGTCGCATACCAGCAGATGTTCTTCTACAGGACGTGGCCCGACGCGACGGTCTGGCTCCTCGCCGCCGCCCACGCGGTTGGTGCGTTCGCGATCGGATCGCTGCTGTTCCTGTCCTTCGAAGACCGCTTCACGGAGCAGCTGTGATGGCGGCGGTCATTGAGGCCCAGGATGTCTCGAAACGGTTCCTGCTGAAGCACAACGCGTCAGTCGAGCTCAAGGTCCGGTTCCTCGGGTTGCTGCACAAGAAGAAGCGCGAATCGGTCGAAGAGTTCTGGGCCCTGAAGAACGTGTCGATCGGCATCGAGCACGGCGAGGCGATTGGCCTGGTCGGACGCAACGGCTCAGGCAAGAGCACGCTCCTGAAGCTCATCGCGGGGATTCACCGGCCGACGAGCGGCCGCGTGCTGGTGGCACGCGGCGCGCGGATCTCGTCGATGATCGAGCTCGGGATCGGATTCCATCCGGAGTTGACGGGACGGGAGAACGTCGTCCTCAGCGCGTCCATTCACGGGCTCACCAAGGCGAAGACCGAGCGCATCTTCGATGCCGTCGTGGAGTACTCCGGGCTGGCCCACTTCATCGACGTGCCCATCAAGAACTACTCGTCGGGGATGTACATGAGGCTGGGCTTCGCCATCGCGGCTAACCTGGATCCGGACATCCTCCTCCTGGACGAGATCTTCGCGGTCGGGGACGCAGACTTCCAGGAGCGGTGCACCGACACCATCAACCGGTTCATGGCCGAAGGGAAGACCGTCGTCTTCGTGTCGCACGCCCCCGCGTCGATCCGGTCCATCTGCCGGCGTGTGTGCGTCCTCGAGCAGGGCGAACTGATGTTCGACGGCGCCGTGGACGAAGGGCTGGCCTTCTACGAACACCTGCTGCATCCGGGGACGGCGGAGCAGGCATCCCCTCCACCGCCATGATAGTCATCGAGCAGATCGAACCGCCACACGCACCGCCGTCGCTCGGCCGCGAATGCCGTTTCGCCGCCCGCGACACCTCGCCGATCGCCGCGGAGTACTTCCTCGAGCACGAGGGCGTTCTCTACCCTCAGCCCCTGCACAGTGAGCCCGACGGGGCCGTGAGGCTCTATCCGGAAGCGCCAGGGCGGTACGTCTTGCACGCGCGGTGGCGCTCGTCCCCGGAGGCAGGCGGCTGGGCGAGCAAGGCGTTCACCGTCGCCGGCCCGCCAGGGGCGGCGCCCCAGCGCGTGAGCGCGGACGGCCAGTCCTTCTGGGTGCCCACGGCGTGGGACGCCGGTCTCATCGCCGCGCACGAGCGCAACGTGTTTCCAGAGCTCAAGAAGGTGATCCGTCCGGGCGCGACGGTGTATGACATTGGCGCCAATGTCGGACGGTTCTCCCTCCCGTTCGCCCGATGGATTGGCGCCCAGGGGCGGCTCTACGCGGTCGAGCCCAATCCCCTATGCGTGTACTTCCTTCGCGCGAACCTGCAGCAGGCAGGGATGCAGAACCACGCGATCCTGCCCGTCGCGCTGTCGGACAAGAGCGGCGACTGCCGATTCAGCCTCAACTACGGCAGCAGCCTCATCGGCGTGGGCGACGACTGGGCGGGAGTGAACAAGCCCGGCCACCAGATCGGAGTCGAGCGGATCACGCTCGACCATCTCATCGCGGCGTTCGATCTCCGCGGTCCTGATCTGATCAAAGTCGACGTCGAGGGCGCGGAGGCCTCGGTCGTGGCGGGCATGATGGGCACGCTCGAGAAGACCCGGCCCCACTTGATGATCGAGCTGCACGGCCGTCAGGCCGCCGCGGACACGCTGCGCTGCCTGGCACGGCTCGACTACAGGTATCTGCTCGCCAGCGACGGCTCCCTGCATGCGGCCTGCGACGATCTGCTCGCGGCGATGCCTGACGCGTGCGTGCAGATCGTCGGCTATCCGCAGCCGCAGTGAGCGCGGACCGTGCCCAATGCCTTCAGGGGAGCATTGGAATCGGGACGTCGCCGCTGGCGCCCCAGAGCTTGGCTGCCGTCTCGCCGTTGGTTGAATAGCGCAAGTACCAGGTGCTGGCCGCCGGACGAAAGACCGCGATGTCGGTCTTCCCGTCGCCGTCGTAGTCTCCCGGGGCCGGCAGATCCGCGGGCGAGCCAAACGCGAGGCTCACGAACGCCGAATTGCCCGAGTGACGCAGATACCACGTGCCATTCGAGCGGCGGTACACCGCGATGTCCGACTTGCCGTCGCCGTCGAAATCGCCGGACACCGGAATGTCTCCGTTCGCCCCCCACAGGTAGCTCGCCTGCGGCCCGGCGGCATGCTGCACGTACCAGGTCCCGGTCGACGGACGGAACACCGCGATGTCGGTGAAGCCGTCGCCGTCGTAGTCCCCCGGCATCGGCACGTCGCCTTCACCTCCAAAGACCGAAGCCCCCACGGCCGCGTTCCTGGCGAACCGGACAAACCAGGTGCCGGTCGAGGGCCGGAACACCGCAATGTCGGTTCGCTGGTCGCCATCGTAGTCTCCCGCGGACAGGCAGATCGCCCGGGGCACCCCACTGGAAGGCCGCGCCTGCCGGCGCGCTCGAGTAGCGCAGGTACCAGGTCCCGGTCGACGGCCGGAAGATCGCGACGTCCATCACGCCGTCGCCATCGTAGTCTCCCGCAAGCGGGCAGGTCGCCGGGGCCGCCCCACAGGTAGCTGGCGCCGACGCCGCTCGAGTGCCAGATGTACCAGAACCCGTTCGAGGGTCGAAATACGGTCAGGTCCGTCCTGCCGTCCCTGTCGAAATCTCCGCGGGTCGATCGCGCAAACGGCGGCCGGATCGGCGGAAGAAATCTGTCGCAGACGCCCGTGTCGTGGCAGCTATGGATGAAGTGCCACCACGGCGAGCCGAGCCCGGTGCCATCCACCAGCACGTCGTAGAGCCCCGTGGTCGGTTGATGGAACAGCACGTCGCACGACACTTTGAAGCCTTGCGGCGCATCGCAGTTGGTTCCGCTCGGCTTGCGAAGCAGGCCCCAGCCCTCGGCGCGGTGCTCCCATGCCACACGGTTGAGCAACTCGCCGATCTGCGCCGACGACATCGGGGTGGGGTACTGGGAGCGGAAACGCTCCAGGGTAGGGAGCAGGCTTGTTTGCGCAACCGCCGGCGCGGCTGAGCAGACCATCATCAATCCGAGCAGATACCGCTTCACCAGACACCCCCATGAGCGCCCCAATCTGGAACACCCTGTCGGGGTATCGGCCCGAACACCGAGTTCCTTTAGCGTTGGGAACCTCGAGCTCTACGGGCGTCCGAGGACCGGGATGTCCCCGGCGCCACCCCACACAAACGACGTCCCCGCCCCGGTGGCCGAGTAGCGGATGTACCAGGTCCCGGTCGACGGCCGGAACGTCGCGATGTCCGTCAGCCCGTCTCCGTCGTAGTCCCCGGGCGCCGGCACGTCGCCGCTACCGCCCCAGACGAAGCTCACCTCCGCGCCCGTGGCCGCATAGCGCAGATACCACGTGCCTGTCGACGCGCGGAACACCGCGATGTCGGTCGTCCCGTCTCCGTCGTAGTCCCCGGGCGTCGGCACGTCGCCCGCGCCGCCCCACACCAGCGAGATACCGCTCCCCGTCGATCCATACCGGACATACCACGTGCCCGTGGACGGCCGGAAAATCGCGATGTCCGTCCGGGTGTCCCCGTCGTAGTCACCCTGCGCCGGCAGATCCCCTGCCCCGCCCCACACCAGCGAGATCCCCACGCCGGAGGCGGTGTAGCGCACATACCACGTCCCGGTCGAGGGCCGGAACACCGCGATGTCCGTTCTCCCGTCCCGGTCGTAGTCGCCCGGCACTGGCGAATCCCCCGCGGCGCCCCACACGTGCGTGATGCCGGCGCCCGTCGCGGTGTGGCGCACGTACCAGGTTCCAGTGGACGGCCGGAAGATCGCCATGTCCGCACGGCCATCACGCTCGTAGTCCCCTGGCGCCGGCACGTCTCCCGCCCCGCCCCACAGGTACGTCAGCCCGATCCCGGTCGCCGCGTACCGCACATACCAGTTTCCGCTCGAGGGCCGGAAGACGCCGATGTCCGTGCTCCCGTCGCCGTCGAAGTCGCCGGCGACGGCGCCACCGAACACGGTGAGCGTTGCGCGAAGGCTCAGCGTCGATCCGGCGCTGTTGGTCACGAAGCAACGGAACATGTAGCCGCTGCTCGTGATCGGGACGGCGAAGTAGGTCAGCGAAGCGGTCCTGGTGCCGCTGAACTGGGCGCCGTCGATCGCGTTTGTCCAGAAGACGCCGTTGGCCGACACCTGCCACTGATAGCCGAGCGGCGCCGAGCCGGTGGCACCGACGCTGAAGACAGCGGCCAGCCCGGCACGCCGGGCCAGTCGGACGGCTGCGATGTGATGACCGGCGCCCCCTGGGCGGCTGCAGTGGCGCTGCTCAGCAGCACGGCCGCCGCGATCCGGGCCATCGACACAAGCCCACCAGGGGCACGGAGCATCAGCCTCCCCGCTTGCAGACCGCCCGAAATCCCACGTCCCTCAATCCTACGTCCCTAAATCCCTGAATCCTAAGTCCCTCAATCGTGGCCGCCTACTGTCGTCCGATGACGGGGACATCCCCGGTCCCGCCCCAGACGAACGACGTCCCCGACCCGTTATTCGAGTACCGGATGTACCAGGTCCCGGTCGACGGCCGGAAGATCGCAATGTCGGTCAGTCCGTCCCCGTCGTAGTCGGCCGGCGCCGGGACGTCGGTCCCGCCGCCCCACACCAGCGTGATGCCCGTGCCCGTCGCCGCGTAGCGCACGTACCACGTCCCGGTCGATACGCGGAAGATCGCGATGTCCGTCTTGCCGTCTCCGTCGTAGTCGCCCGGGACCGCGATGTCCCCCGCCCCACCCCACACCAGGGTAATGCCCGTCCCTGTCGCGGTGTAGCGGACATACCACGTCCCGGTCGAGGGCCGGAACACCGTCATGTCGGTCTTCCCGTCCCCGTCGTAGTCTCCGACCGCCGCCACATCGCCCGCGCCGCCCCACACGAGGCTGAGGCTCGCGCCGGTCGCCGTGTAGCGGACGTACCACGTCCCGGTCGAGGGCCGGAACACGGCCATGTCCGTCTTCCCGTCGCCGTCGTAGTCCCCCTGGGCCGGCACATCCCCCGCCCCGCCCCACAGAAAGCTCAGGAGCGCGCCGTTGGCCGTGTAGCGCACATACCACGTCCCGTTGGACGGCCGGAAGATCGCGATGTCGGCCCGGCCGTCCCCGTCGTAGTCCCCCGGGGTCGGGATGTCGCCCACGCCGCCCCACAAGAAGGTCAGGCCGGCCCCGGTGGCCGTGTAGCGCACGTACCAGTTCCCGTTGGAGGGCCGGAACACCCCGGCGTCCGACTTGCCGTCCCCGTCGAAGTCGCCGAGCGCGCGCGGCCTGACGAGCGACACCGCGACGTCGGCCATGATGATCCCCACGCCCGAGTCCCGGTCGACGCCGGCCGCTTCGATGTCGATGGCGCTCGCAAACAACGCGGCGCGAACCTGCGTCGCGGTGAGGGCCAGGTTGCGCGACTTGACGAGCGCCGCGATGGCCGCGGCATGGGGCGCGGCGGCCGACGTGCCATAGAAGGGCGACGGAAAGCCGCCCACTCCGGTCACGGAGACGCCGTCTGCCGCGGTGAAGTCGGGCTTCTGGATCACCGTGCCGCCGGTGGACGAAAAATTCCCCGGCGTGAACGGCGCGCCGTTGCCGGCAAAGAACAGGCGCCGCGGCCCATCGGAGCTGAACGTCTCGACCTTGTGCGCGGCGCTGAACGGATTCGGGTACGGGCCCGGGCTCTGCGCCGGGGTCGCCGCCACGCCGAACGAGTTCGGCGCCGTCGTGGCCGCATGACCGTGCGTGTTGCCCTGGGTCGAGATCTGGAGCCGGTTGCGGTTCGAGTTCAGGTGCAGGAAGCGGCCGGCGCCGGCGTACAAGACGATCACGACCCGCTCGCCGGCAAACACACCATCGGTGGCTTCGAACGGATCCTCCGTGCCCTCCTGGATGTCCACCGACGCGTCCACGATGCTGGTGCCGGTGCTGTCCAGAATGTACATGTCGTAGTCGTTCGCCGATCCGCCCAGCGGGTCGCTCCAGAACATGGTCACGGGGCTGGTGGTCGAGACGAGAAACTGATTGAACGTCTGGCCGCCGAAGTTGTGCACGGTGCCGGCGCCGGCCAGGGGGCCGCCGGCCGCGCCGCCGCTGACGAAATCGCCCTCCCACGTCCCTGACGTGTTGTCGTTCTTGTTCCCGGAGTTGGCCGCGGAAGAGAAATACAGGACGCCGGCGTTGGCCACGTCCTTCACGGCCTGCGCCACGATCCCGCCGTTGGTCGGCGACGCCGCCAGCTGTCCGTCCTGGAACGGCGACTCCACGAAGTAGCCGATGTCGTCGACGATGATCGTGCATCCCGCGGCGGCGAGATTGCGGATGTTCTGCGCGAACGTCGCCAGTCCCGTGAACCCGGTGGCGAAGTACAGCTCTGCGCCCGGCGCGAGGTCGCGGATGATCTCGAGCATGGCCGTGCCCTCGTCGCCGCTGCCCGCCTGCCCGGCGAGCACCGTCACGGCGCCGAGATCACCGAGCCCCTGGCTCGTCGCGAGGTTGGTGACACCATCCGACAGCACACCGATCTTCACGCCCGCGCCGGTCACGCTGTACAGAGAGCGAGCCGCCGCCGCACGATGCGTCGCATCGCCCTCCGAGTTCCTGCTGCCCACCTGCGTCTGGGCGCCGTCCTGCATCGTCTGCTGCACGGAGGCGATGAGATCGGCCCGGTCCAGCTGCTTTCGACGCCGCAGCTCGCCGAGGCGCGGGCCGGGCGCCTGGGGCGCTGGCGTGGGCGTGCGTGAAGTGAAGGACTCCTGCTTCGGCATCACGTAGGACACGTCCGGCATGGAGGCAATCGCCTCCACCTGGCGAAGGCTGACCCGGATGCGCACGCTTCGATAGGCCGAGCTCACTTCGATCAACTCGGCGCCGAGCGCCCGCAGCCGGGCGAGCAGCGAGTCGCTGACATCCGCGCGAAGATCGAGGACCGCCCCTCGCGACGTGACGTCCGGCAGGTCGATCCGCAGGCGCGAGACGCCGGCGGCCACCGGCTCGCCGCGCGACATCCTGACGGCATACAGCAGCCGCGACGCGATCTTTTTCTGCGCGGGCGTCCGCGACATCTTCTCGATGGTCAGCGCCTGAATCTGCGCGGCGGCCTGCGCGGACAGCGGCGCCGTCTGGGCGTCAACGTGGACACTCGAGAGCGCGATGCACAGGGCGACTGCGAGCGCGCGCGCCAGGAAGGGGACCCGCGAGAGGGAGGTTGGACTAGCAGACATTCGCACCTCGGCTTGGAGACTGATGGCGGTTCGATGTGTTCGCGGTCATGGACGTGACAACTGCGCCTCGGCCGCTGGCGCGATCGACACGACCGTGGGATCCTCCGCGAGCCGTTCCAATTGCAGGAGCGGGATCCAGGCCAGCGTCGATCGGTACTCGACCGAAGAAGAAACGATGGTCGCGCCGAGATCGCCAATGGCCTTGAGAAGCCCGGGAACAACCGGGGCGCGCACGTCGACCAGCGCGCGCCCTTCGCTGTCCACCTTCACGGCGCTCCTGGCACCTGGCGGCACGCCTTTCTGTTCTGCCTCCCCACGCCGGCGGTAGATCTCGAACAACAACTGGGAGCTCAGCTTCCGCTGAGCGGGCGTGCGGGACGCTTTCTCGTCCTGAACCGGCGCAGCCACGGGCCCTCCAGGTGCAGCGCTTGCACAAGCGTGCACCAGGCTCATCATGCTCAGAAGGAGGGCGACTGAAAGCATCTGGTGACCGTTCGCGGCAGCATCCTACCGCGGAATGCCTCCTGCTGCGCTAGGTTCGGGAGATCACTGTCTTCCGAGAACCGGGATATCTCCGGTGCCGCCCCAGACGAACGAGGTCCCCGCCCCGGTGGCCGAGTAGCGGATGAACCAGGTCCCCGTCGACGGCCGGAAAATCGCGATGTCGGTGAGGCCGTCCCCGTCGTAGTCCCCCGGCGCCGGCCATATCGCCCGCCCCGCCCCACACCAGCGTGATGCCGGCGCCCGCGTCGCCGTGTACCGCATGTACCACGTCCCCGTCGACGGCCGGAAGATCGCCATGTCCGCTCTGCCGTCCCCGTCGTAGTCGCCCGGCACCGCCACGTCGCCCGTCCCGCCCCACACCAGCGTGATGCCCGCGCCCGTCGCCGTGTAGCGCACGTACCACGTGCCCGTCGAGGGCCGGAAAATCGCGATGTCCGTCCGGCCGTCGCCGTCGTAGTCACTCGGCGTCGGCACATCCCCCGCCCCGCCCCACACCGAGCGTGAGGCGCGGCGCCGGTGGCCGTGTACCGCACGTACCACGTCCCGGTCGACGGCCGGAAGATCGCGATGTCCGTCTTGCCGTCGCCGTCGTAGTCCCCCTGCGTCGGCACATCGCCCGCCCCGCCCCACAGGAAGCTCAGGAGCGCTCCGGTGGCCGTGTACGCGGACGTACCAGGTGCCGGTCGACGGCCGGAAGATCGCGATGTCCGACGACGCCATCGCCGTCGTAGTCGCCCACCGTCGGAATGTCGCCCGCGCCGCCCCACAGGAACGTCAGCCCGGTCCCGGTGGCCGCGTACCGCACGATACCAGTTCCCCGTCGACGGCCGGAACACGCCGATGTCCGATCGGCCGTCACCGTCGAAGTCGCCCGCGACCGCCCGCCCCGCCGTCATCGAGACCTCGTAGGCCGCCGTCTGTTCACCGAACGCATTCACCGCGGAAATATGGTACCGGTACGTGACGCCGCGCGCTCACGGCTGTATCGACATAGGCCGTCGTCCCGACGCCGCTCGCCAGCACCGTGGCCGGTGCCGCGCCCACCGCGCGGCGAATCGTGTAGCTCGTCGCGCCCCACGCCGGCGACCACCGCAGCCGCACGCCAGCATTCGGGCCCGGCGCCCCCGAGACAACCGGCGTAAAGGTGAACGGCGGCACATTCAATTTCAAGCGAACGATCTGGCCCACTCCGAAGGCACCACCGGGACGGACGGCATACAAGTCACCGGTCCCTGCCTGCACGAGCGCCGTCGTCGCCTGGTTACTCAACCTCGTAAGAGTCCCGTCGAGGCCAAGCGCCAGAACCCCGGCCGAGCTGGCACCGCCAGCGCCAAAGAGGCTTCCGTCGCTTCCACGGAAGATCTTCATGACCGGAGTTGGAAAGTCGTCGTCGCAGAACGTGTTGAACTCCGATCTGATTGTCAGCTCGCCGGCCAACATGAGCCGGATCACCAACCCTCGAAATCCTTGAAAGCCTGGTCCGCTTCCACGTCCGCAGACCGTGGCGCCGTAGAGGTGGCCGTCCACTCCCTGCACCAGCACGCTGGTGGAAGGCCCGGTGCTGATGTCGAACCGATGCAGCAAGCTGTCACTCCACCGGGTGTCAGTTTGAACACCGTGCCCGCCTCAGCTGAGTAGAACGGATATCCCAGCATGTTCCCACCGCCGCTCCACGTCGTGCCGTAGAGGCTTCCGTCGGCCACCTGCACGATGGAGGCAGGACTTGCCCCGTCGCCCTTCCCACCTGCGAACTGGTGCAGCACCGTGATGGCGCCCTCCGGTGTCAGGCGAAACAAGGTCCCACGGTTGAATTGCCCTCCTCCGGACGCCGTGCCGTAGAGCGCGCCGTCAGCGCCCTGGATCAAAGAGCTGGGATAGGCGCCATCCTCGGGCAGGCCCTTGAACGTGTACAGAATCGTGAACGTACCGTCCAGCGCGAACCGGAAGACCGTCCCCCGATCGTACAGAACCCCTCGCACCGGCTGTCCCGTATAGGCCCCGTCGGTCCCTTGAATGAGCGTGTTCGGATAGCCGCCGTCGTATCCCGCGGCAAAGGTATAGGCCACCGTTGTGGTGCCGTCGGGCGCCATCCTGAAGATCGTCCCGTGGTTGTAGGCGCCGCCACGCGACGTCGTGCCGTAGAAGTTGCTGTCGGCGGAGTGAACGAGCGTACCCGGGTATGCACCTTCGAGACTGCCTGGAAACCGCAGCACGGTCGAGACGGTTCCGGTCGGGTTGGCCTTGAAGATGGTTCCGAAGCCGATTCCACCACCTTCGTACGTCGTGCCATAGAGCATCCCGTCACGACCCAGGACGATGGACGGGTAACGCCCGTCTGCCACCCCAAACGTGTGAAGCGTCATCAGCCCGCTCGCGCCCACCCGAAACAGGCTGCCGTAATAGTTCTCACCGCTGCCGCTCGCTGTGCCATAGAACCATCCGTCAGCCCCCTGGAGGATCTCGTTGGGCCAGCGGCCATCGGTCGTGAAAGCGTGAATGGTCGTGACCTCGCCGGCGGTCGTCATCCGGAAGATCGTACCGTTGCCACAGGACGTACATCCGGCGCCCGTGCCTACGCCACCATATGCAGTTGTCCCGTAGAGTCGCCCGTCACTTCCCTCAATAAGCGAGTTCGGGTACGAGCCGTCAAACGCCGCAATTCCCCTGAACGAGTGCAGGATCTTGACGGTTCCACTTCGCAACATACGAAACACCGTACCCAGCCCTCTAGCGCCACCGTACGGCGTCACGCCGTAGAAGGCGCCGTCGCTGGCCTCGACGAGCGCGATAGGGCTCGAGCCCTTGGTGCCTCCCGCGAAGTGGTGCAACGTCACCACGACACCGTCCCTATCCATCCGGAAGATGGTGCCGTGAGCCGCGCTGCCTCCGAATTCGGTGAGCCCGTAGAACAGCCCATCCGTCGCCTGAACGAGTCTGCCCCTCGGTGCCGACCCATCCGCCCTGTGAAAAGCATGGAGTGTTGTGACAAACCCCTCTGGTGTCATTCGGAAGATTGTTCCGCAGCCAGACGCTCCACACGCGGCGGTGTCTCCGCCGTAGGCAGTCATTCCGTAGAAATTGCCGTCAGAGCCTTCCAGGAGCCTGCCCGGCGCTGCCACGGTCGTCGAGGTGCTGCTTCCGCGGAATGAGTGCAGGGTTGTGATGTCGCCGGCCGGCGTCATCCGGAAAATCGAGCCCGCGTTGAACGCACCACCGCGCCACGTCGTCCCGTAGAAGTCGCCATCCGAGGCCTGAATAAGGCCGTTGAGACCCGGTGCTGTAGCGTAACCGCTGAAATCGTGCAGGACCTGTTCCGGCAGCTGCGCAGCCGCGGGTGCGGCCGCGACCACCAGCGCGACGAGGAAGACGCATCCACCGCGACGAGGTCGAACCCAACGCATCTAGTGATCCTAGAGCGTTTTTCAATCGTCACGTCAGGGCGGGTCCTTTTGGACCCGCCGGCCACAACCCGAGAGCCGGGTCCGAAAGGACCCGGCCTACGTGTCGCTACATCGTTCTAAAACCGCTCCAGCCTCGATTGAATGTTAGCTAGATCACTGTCTTCCGAGAACCGGGATATCTCCAGTGCCGCCCCAGACGAACGAGGTCCCCGCCCCGGTGGCCGCGTAGCGGATATACCAGGTCCCCGTCGACGGCCGGAAAATCGCGATGTCGGTGAGGCCGTCCCCGTCGTAGTCCCCCGGCGCCGCCACATCGCCCGCCCCGCCCCACACCAGCGTGATGCCGGCCCCGGTCGCCGTGTACCGCACGTACCACGTCCCGGTCGACGGCCGGAAGATCGCGATGTCCGTTCTCCCGTCCCCGTCGTAGTCGCCCGGCACCGCCACGTCGCCCGCCCCGCCCCACACCAGCGTGATGCCCGCGCCGGTCGCCGTGTACCGCACGTACCACGTGCCCGTCGAGGGCCGGAAAATCGCGATGTCCGTCCGGCCGTCGCCGTCGTAATCACTCGGGGTCGGCACATCCCCCGCGCCGCCCCACACCAGCGTGATGCCGGCCCCGGTCGCCGTGTACCGCACGTACCACGTCCCGGTCGACGGCCGGAAAATCGCCATGTCGGTCTTGCCGTCTCCGTCGTAGTCCCCCTGCGTCGGCACATCGCCCGCCCCGCCCCACAGGAAACTCAGAAGTGCGCCGGACGCCGTGTACCGGATGTACCAGGTGCCATTCGACGGCCGGAAGATCGCGATGTCCGACACGCCATCGCCGTCGTAATCGCCCACGGTCGGAATGTCGCCCGCGCCGCCCCACAGAAACGTCAGGCCCGTCCCGGTGGCCGCGTAGCGCACGTACCAGTTCCCCGTGGACGGCCGGAACACGCCGATGTCGGTCTTCCCGTCCCCGTCAAAATCCCCACGACCCGCCTGCACGATGACCGTCCACGTACGGGTCGCGCGAAGGACCGCCGCGCCCGGCTTCACAAAGGGCGTCGGATCGCTGACCACCACTTCGAGCGTATGACGTCCGGGGGGCGTCGCCGGCGTGACGGCGTACTGCGTGCCCGTTGCCACTTCTGCTCCGTCGAGCTTCCACGCAACGTTCAGTGAGTGGCTGACGGGAAGTGGCGTCGTAACCGCAAACACACGCGTGAGCCCCGCGGGCACGAGGACGGACGATTGGGTGGGCGTCGCGCTGTCGATGGGCGACACGAAGTTGTAGAACCGTTTGACGTGCTGCTCGCTGTTGATCTGGTGGAATGGAAGCCCGAGGCCGCGCATCTTCGAGTTGTAGGTCGGGCGGAACAAGCCGGCGACGCAGTACTGGGCGCCCTGAAAGAGGCCCGGCACTCCATTGGTCGTCCCGCCGGTCGGCACGGGTGTGGCTGGATCGATCCAGGCATTCCACTTGACGTTCTCGCGGAGGGTGGCCATCGTGACGTTCACCGCCGAGGGTTCGACCGTGTTGTTGCAGGCCGGCGGGTTCGGGCCGTCGTACTCGTCGGCGAGCTGTCCAAGCGTGTGGCCCACCTCGTGAAGGACGAGCTGGACGGCGGCCGAGTGGGTGGACGAGACCGCGACCGCCCCTCCGGACCCGCCATATTCCGGATCGTTGACGAGCACGAGGATCAAATCGCGCGCGGTCGGAGCCGGCAGGCTGCTGGCGAGAATGGCGTTCACCTTGCTCGTGTTCACGCAGATGAGGCGCGTGATGCCGGCGCAATCGTAGGCAGCATCGAGCGCCGTGTTTCGCAGCACGCCGCGTGCGGGGTGGTCCACGCCGGATTCGGCGCTCGCGACCTCGACCCGATACACGTTGAAGTACGGAATGTACTCGTTGTACGGCGGCTCTGAGAAGAATCCGTTCATGGCCGCGGCGACGTCGCTGGCGTACTTGCCGCTCGCCAGCTCCGCGGCCGTGTAGCCGTCGCCCATGACGACGAGATCGAGGCGGTTGATCGAGCTCCCCGTGCTCTGAAGGACCGTCACCGGTTCGGCGGCCGCAGAGGCAGCCACACCCAGGATCAGGCAGGCCAGGAGGGCACGAAACATCACGGTCGCGGGATGCCGAATGTGGCGATGAGATCGAGCGCCCACTGTCGGCCGGTCCACCGCGGCTGGTAGAGCCGAACCTGCGTCAACTGAGGGAGGTCGGGAAGCACGAGCAGGATTTCGACGTCCGTCCGATAGAGGATGCCGCCAGTGAGCACGCCGTCGGGCCCAGGCTGTTCAGCGCGGACGACCCGCGGGTCCTTCAACGGCTGCCAGGTCAACGCGGTTCCCGCGGCGTCGGCACCGACAACGACGAGCTGGTCCGCGGAGAGCTGCGGATCCCGCTCGACAGGCAGGGGTCCCTGCACGATCCGTCGATCCCGGATCTGAAATCTGTTGACCGGCACCGCAGTCGCCGCAGAGACGAATTGATCTGCCGCGCCCGCGTAGGCAGCCCAGTCAACGGTCAGCTGCTGAACGTCCGAGCTCGCCGCGGCAGCCGGCGGCACGGTCGTCCTCAACGACTCGAAATCCGTCGAAGCCGGCGTCGGCTGCTGGGCGCCCAGCAGGAGCACGAGAAACAGCAACGCAGGAAGCACGTCGTCCTGCTGCTAGCGCCCGAGGACCGGGATGTCTCCCGCACCACCCCACACGAACGAGGTCCCCGTCCCGGTGGCCGAGTAGCGGATATACCAGGTCCCCGTCGACGGCCGGAAGATCGCGATGTCGGTCAGGCTGTCCCCGTCGTAATCCCCCGGCGCCGCCACATCGCCGGCCCCGCCCCACACCAGCGTGATGCCGGCGCCGGTCGCCGTGTACCGCACGTACCACGTCCCGGTCGACGGCCGGAAGATCGCGATGTCCGTTTTGCCGTCGCCGTCGTAGTCGCCCGGTGCGGACACATCGCCCGCCCCGCCCCACACCAGCGTGATGCCCGTGCCGGTCGCCGTGTACCGCACGTACCACGTGCCCGTCGAGGGCCGGAAAATCGCGATGTCCGTCCGGCCGTCGCCGTCGTAATCACTCTGGGTCGGCACATCCCCCGCGCCGCCCCACACGAGGCTGAGGCTCGCACCACTGACCGTGTAGCGGACGTACCACGTGCCGGTCGACGGCCGGAAGATCGCCATGTCGGTCTTGCCGTCGCCGTCGTAGTCCCCTTGGGTCGGCACATCGCCCGCTCCGCCCCACAGGAAGCTCAGGAGCGCGCCGGAGGCCGTGTACCGGATGTACCAGGTGCCATTCGACGGCCGGAAGATCGCGATGTCCGACACGCCATCGCCGTCGTAGTCGCCCACGGTCGGAATGTCGCCGGCGCCGCCCCACAGGAACGTCAGGCCCGTCCCGGTGGCCGCGTAGCGCACGTACCAGTTCCCCGTCGACGGCCGGAACACGCCGATGTCCGTCTTGCGATCTCCGTCGAAGTCGCCCGTCAGCAATCGCCCGCCCTGCACGACCGTGAAGACCTGCGCGCCGATCGTCAGCGTGCCGGTGCGAGGCGTCCGCACCAGTGTTGGCAGCAACGAGGTAGTTCACCGTGCCGTTGCCGCTGCCGCTCGCACCGCCCGTGATGGTGAGAAACGACGGGTTATTGGTCGTCGCGGTCCACGCGCAGCCAGCGCCCGTGGTGACGCCGATGCTGCCGGTGCCGCCCGCGCCGCCGATGGCCCGTCGACGTCGGCGTCAGCGCGACGGTGCAGAGGCTCTGGCGGAAGTTCGCGACCACCAGCGAGGTGCCGTTGAGCGCGCGCGCGTTGTCTTCGGTCGCGGTGCCGGCAGTCGTCGACGTGCCAGGAAACGGAAAGAGCGGCGTGGAGAAAATCGGTCTTCGCGGGCAGCTCGGCGAACAGTCGTACGCCATTACATCGCGGGCCAGGCCGGGAACGGAGTAGCCGAACGCGTACGGGAACGACGGTTGAGGATTGACGCCCGCGTTGGCCCGGTCGTGATGGAGGCCCATGTTGTGGCCGATCTCGTGAGCCAGGGAGAGGTTCGCGTTGGCGCAATTCCAGTAAACAACGTTGTACGCGTTGACCTCGAACGACGCGGGGATGGTCGGACCCATCAGATAGCCAATGCCACAGGCGTCCGTCTCGGTCGTCAGCAGTGTCACCACGTCCGCCCGGTACGCGTCCCGAAGCGGCAGGACCTCGTCCAGGAAGCCGTCGCCTGTGTTTCTCAGGCGGCTGAGGGTCGTGCCCATGTTGTTCGGCGATGTCTCGACGTACGTCGTCTCTGCCGTGTGCACCAGCCTGAAACGGTGCGTCACGTTGGCGTTGACGAGCGCGAGGTTCGCATTGTTGATGGCCCCGGTCGCCTCGGCGACGATCGCCGACGTCCCGCCCATCGCTGCGCGCGCGGCGGCCGAGTACATCACCATCACATCAACAAACGCGTTCGTGTCGTTCGCCGCGGCTCCCGGATCAGGCGAGACGGGTGCGCTCGGAGGGATCCGGGGAGACGCTTCCGGCGGAAGCGACGCTGCGTCGATCTCAGTCGCGACGTGCGCCGTCGAGTCCGGCCTGCGCCTCACCATGAAGAGGCGGCCGTTCGCGACGATGCGTCCGACGAGCGTGTCGCCGACAACGGTCAGGCTGGCTTCGCCCTCCGCGCCGCCGACCAGAGGACCCGCCACCATCATCTGCCCGTCGCCGGCCTGCGCCCACCTCACGGCCATGCGGACACTCAGATCGCGTGTCAGGGGAAGGTCCAGCAGCCCGCCAGAAGCCGCCGCCTGTCGCAGGGTGTCGAACTCGATGAGTAGGGAGAGGCCAGGGGAATCGGTGGCGGCGAGCGCCGGGCCGCCGGGCTGCCAGGCAGGTCCGAGCGCCACGGTTGGTTCGTTCATCGGGCGTTGGCCGGCCTCCACTGTGCCGGCCGCACCAACCAGAAGCATCGCTGAGAGAACAACGACGACACGAAACCCTGTAGCCACAAACCCTGCCCTTCACTAGTTGAAGCCTGCCAAACAATAAGAAGCTGGGTTGCCAGTGTCGAGGTCTAAGCCCAGCAGTGGAGGACTTGTACACAGGCGGGGGGCCGGGCACAAGAGGGAAGTTGTGCCCGGGAAAGTACGGCCGCGAGGTCAGGGACGTCCGAGAATTGGCACGTCGCCGGCACCGCCCCAGACGAAGCTCGTCCCCGATCCGTTGGCGGAATAGCGGATGTACCACGTCCCGGTCGAGGGCCGGAAGATCGCGATGTCGGTCTTCCCGTCGCCGTCGAAGTCGCCCGGCGCGGGGATATCACTGCCCCCGCCCCAGACGTACGTGGCCCCGGCGCCAGTGGAGGCGTATCGCACGTACCACGTGCCGGTCGAGACGCGGAACACGGCGATGTCGGCCTTGCCGTCGCCGTCGTAGTCGCCCTGCACGGGCACGTCGCCCGCGCCGCCCCAGACAAGGGTGATCCCTGTCCCGGTGGCCGCGTAGCGCACGTACCAGGTGCCGGTGGAGGGACGGAAGATGGCGATGTCGGTCTTGCCGTCGCCGTCGTAGTCGTCCGGCGCCGGCACATCACCGGCCCCGCCCCAGACCAGCGTGATCCCCGACCCGGTGGCGGTGTAGCGGACGTACCAGGTGCCGTTCGACGGCCGGAAGACCGCCATGTCTGACTTGCCGTCGCCGTCGTAGTCGCCGACGGCCGGGATATCCGTGCCGCCGCCCCACACGAGGCTGAGCGCCGCGCCGGTCGCGGTGTACCGCACGTACCATGTCCCGGTAGACGGCCGGAACACCGTCATGTCGGCCTTCCCGTCGCCGTCGAAATCGCCGGCGGTCGGGAGGTCGGTGCCGCCGCCCCACAGGAAGGTCAGGCCGCTTCCCGTCGCCGCGTAGCGGATGTACCAGTTCCCGGTCGAGGGCCGGAACACCCCGAGGTCCGTCTTGCCGTCGCCGTCGAAATCGCTGAGGGCGCCGCCTTCGGGCGGAACGATCGGCGGCAGCACCAGGGTGAAGCCGGCGGTCACCGCGGTGTAGTTGCCCCCATTGGCCGGGGTCGCGGTCGCCGTCAGGCTGTAGGTCGTGGACGCGCCGGGCGTCACGTCGGTCGTATGAGTCGACGGCAAGCCGAAGGTGCCGACGCCAGCGATGGTCACGCTGTCCGCCCGCGCCACGCTCCACGCGAGCGTCGTCTTCGTCCCGGATGCCGGCGCCGCGAGGAAGTGCGCGAAGCGCGGCGCGTTCGAGTTGTTGTTGGAGGTGTTCGCGAGGGCATTGAATGTCGGCGATCGATGTGACGACCTCGAACGGCGCGCATCCCGTGACGTAGAGGTCGTTGCTTGCCCGAGCGCGGCGTAATCGTGTTGTTGTTGTAGACGAGCCGCGTCTTCGGGCACAGGTTCTCGTATATCTGGTAGCCCGTGTTGTCCGCGATCACGCTGTTGACGACCTGGCCCGAGTTGCTCCCGGTGCCCCCGACGAAGATGCCGCCGCCGCCGAACCCGTTCGCGATGGCGGCCGTGTTGTCGTAGACGTTCGACGAGCTCATGTCGAGCGTCGCGCCCTGATCGAGAAAGAGCCCGCCGCCATAGGCTCCGGCCGTGTTGCGCGCGATGGTCGTTTGAGAAATTGCCGCCGTCGAATCCAGCGACACCAGCAGTCCCCCGCCGAAGGGCACGGAGCCGCCGGTGACCGTGTTCCTGATGACGAGCGAGCCGCTCGACACGAAATCGGTCCTGCTGAGAAGGATGCCGCCACCCTGATTGGACGACTGGTTGGCGTCGACGACCGAGTTCGTCAGGTGCAGCGTGGCCTTGGTGCTCGTGAAGTTGTCGCCGAGCACCGCGATGCCGCCGCCCTTGCCGGTCAGGCTGCCATCGGCCGCGAGCGCCAGATTGTTGCGCACGAGCGTGCTCGTGAGGTGCACGACAGCCCCCGGCATGGTGGCCGAGGCGTTGTTCGAGGTGGCCGCAATCCCTCCGCCAAAACCCTCGAGCGCGTTGGCCTGGTTGCCCTCGATGATGGAGTCGACGATGTCGTATTGGGCGCGGTAGGCGTTGAGGCCGCCGCCCGTGCCCGCCTGGTTGCGCAGGATCCGCACGCGGGTGAGCGTGGCGGTCGCGTTGTCTTCGGTGTGAACGCCGCCGCCCTCGGAAGGGTTGTAGGCGGGGCTGAACCTCGTGGACACGTTGTCGGCGATCTCGCTGTCCTCGACCACCAGCATGGAGCGGCCGTACGGCGACCCGAAGGCGCCCATGTGGAAGATGCCGCCGGCCGCGAACTTCGACGTGTTGTTGCTGATGCGCGAGCCGCGGAAGGTCGGCGACCCGTCGATCGTGTTCACGCCGCCGCCGGCGCCGTCGAAAGTGCTCGTGCCCGATACGTTGCTGATGATGTCGGTGTTCGTGAACACCGGCCTCGAGCCCCCGGTGATGTAGACGCCGCCGCCGAAGTGCGCGGCCGAGTTGTTGCGGATGACCGTGTTCGTGAAGGTGGCGTCGGACGTGATCAGCGTCCCGCCGCCGCCGTTCACCGCGGAAGTTCGATTCGAAGACGCAGTTCACGAACGCCGGCGACGACTCCTGCACGACGAAGCCGCCGCCTGACGCGTTCGGCACCGACGCGTTGCGGAAGGTGAGGCCCCTGATGGTCACGGCGCCGGCGCGGAAGACGTTCAGCGCGGCCGCGCCCTTTCCCGTGGCGTCGACGATCGTGACCGCCGGCCCGCCGACGCCGCGGATCGTCACCGACTTGCCGATGCCCACCGAGACCGTTTCGGCATACACGCCGGCGAGCACGTCGATCGTCGTGCCGTTCGGCACGGCGTTGATCGCCGCCTGAATGGTCGGGTAGTCGGTGGGGACCGTGACGGCGGCTGCCGTTCCCACCAGTGGTCCGACAAAGAGCCCGGTCACGAGGCTCGCCCACACGATGAATCTGGCCGGCGCTGGGGTCATGGGGCGCCGTGGTGCAGAAACTGATCCGTCAGGAAAGGGCGGGCAACAGGCCATAGGACAGCATCTTACGGCCGAATTGCGCCCATTTCCCGTGACGATGTGTTTCAGGACGAGGCAGGGGGACTCACTTACGTAATTGTGCGCTCCACGCAATGGCTGGGACCACCCGACATCGGGCAGATTTCGGAATGGTTTGAGGGTAAACTGCGCACCAAGCTCGACAGTTCGTCGCGGCCGATAGCCGATCCTCGTGGCTGTATTGCGGCCACGAACAGGAGGTTCCAGATGCACTCGTTGTCCCTGCCCCGTCGACTCTGGCTCGGCATCGCGTTGTCGTGTGCCGTCGTCACGCCCGCCTGGGCGGCTCCCGGCCAGCCGACGCTGGTGTCGCCCGCAGGGGAGCTCACCGGGTCGACCATGGTCTTCAGCTGGAACGCCGTCCCGGCTTCGGAATGGTATGTGTTGTGGGTCGGATCGACGGTCCAGGCGGAGTTGCAGCAGTGGTACAGCGCAGAGCAGGCGGGCTGCGCAAGCGGTGGGACGTGCTCGGCGAACCTCACGCTCGGGCTGGCGCCGGGCCCGTACTTCTGGTTCGTCGCGGCCTACAACTCGACCGGCCTCGGCCCGTGGAGTGCGTCGAAGGCCTTCTCAGTCGAAGAATCCGACGCCGACGTGGAGCCGGAAGCTGTCGAACGACCGGCGGTTCACGCTCGTCTTCAGTGGATTGGCTGTCCTCGACAACGAAACCGGCCTCGTCTGGGAACGGACTCCCTCGGCCGCGAACACCGACTTCGCGAACCTGGGCTACCAGTGCAACCTGGTCTCACTCGACGGCCGCCGAGGGTGGCGCGCGCCCTCCGTCGCAGAGCTGATCTCGGTGTCGGAGCCGGGAACCATTCCAGGTGGACCGACGGGGCCCTTCAGTCTCGGCAGTCCGTCTACGTTCTGGACCGTGACGGACTATGGCGCCAACGCTCTCATTGTCGACGTCTCATCCGGAGCTTTCATCCTCCAGGAACCCAAGGGGAATTTGAGGCGGCGCTGGTGCGTGAGGGGCAACGGCAGCGAGCGGGTGGAGTGAGCCGGGCCCGTTGTGAGAGTCGGCCGGAGCGTGCAGCGAGCGGCTGAATCCTGCGCGCACGGCGAACGATGCCGCGGTCACGAAACGGCCGTTGCCACGGTCAACAGCGTTGGGCGAGAAGAAGCAGGGACAAGGTACACATATGCCCGCAGTTGCGAGAGCGCGATCGACCTGGTGGCTGGCGGCCGTCCTCCTGTTCGTTGTGGGCGCGCACACCTCGTTTCACGCGCAGACGGCGAGCGTCACCGGCCGGCTCACGCTGGTCTGGGGCGACGCGGTCGACGGGCCGGGCGAACATCAGTTCCTCGTCCACGTCACCGACGGCGAGCTCCGTCGCGTGAGGCTCGTGTTCGGCGCCGGCGCGGAACCGCCGTACGAGGAGCTCCTGCGCCTCAACGGGCAGCTGGTGACCGTCGCGGGCGTCTTGTCGTCCGCGCCTGCCGACGCTGTCAACGCTCAGGACGTGTTGTACGTCCAGCAACACGATTGGGTGCGGCCGCTCGCGGACACGGCGCCGGCGCCCATCAGCGGCGCGCAGCCGTGGGTCACGCTGCTCTGCCGCTTCGGCGACTCCACCACGGTCACCCGCAATGTGAACACGTCGCTTCTGACGGGGAGCGCGTATCCCTCGCTGGACTTCTACTGGCGTGAAACCTCTTACGACAACATCAACCTCACCGGGAGTGCGGTCAGTGAGTGGGTGAACCTCCCGAACCCACGCTCGTACTACGTTTACGATTCCAACGGCGACGGCACGGAGGACGCGAACCTGGGGCGCCTGGTGAACGACTGCACGACGGCCGCCGACCCGCTCGTGAACTTCGCGAACTTCGTCGGCATCAACATGCTGTTCAACCAGGGCATCGGCCCCTTCCTGTGGGGCGGCAGCTGGTCGCTGACACGCGACGGCGTCAGCAAAGTATGGCGCACGACGTGGGTCGGGATGAGCAGCGCCAACTACGCGATCTTCGCGGGTCTGGCACACGAGACCGGGCACGGCTTCGGACTCCCCCACTCTTCGGGTCCGTACGGCCAGGTCTACGACTCGCGGTGGGACGTGATGAGCTACCCCTACGCCCGCTACGACGCCACGATCGCCGACTACATCCCGGCAGGCACGATCAGCTACCACAAGGATCTGGACGGATGGATTCCCGCAACGCGCCGTTTCACGCCGCTGCCGAACTCGTCCACGACCATCACGCTCGAGCGGCTCGTGGCGCCCATCTCGTCGAGCACCTACCTGATGGCAAAGGTGCCGATCGCCGGTTCCACGACACGCTTCTACACCGTCGAACTACGTCGTCTCGTCGGCCACGACACGGGGGTACCGGGCGACGCGGTCGTGATTCACGATGTGCTCACGAACCGATCCAATGGCTCTCCGGCGCTCGTCGTGGATCCCGACAACAACAACAATCCGAACGACGCCGGCGCGATGTGGACGGCAGGTGAAACGTTCACCGATGCCGCGAACCTGATCAGCATCTCGGTCGTCTCGATGAACGCCACGTCCGCCACCGTGACAATTGCGACCGGTAGTCCACAGCCGAGGATCCGGCTCGGCGACTTCGACGGGGACGGCAAGTCGGACGCCGGGGTGTTCCGGCCCTCCAACGGGAACTGGTATGTGCGCTACACGGCCACCGGGGCCGGTCTGACCTTCTTGTGGGGCGGCGTGGGCGACATCCCGACCCCGGGGGACTACGACGGGGACGGCCGGGCCGACATCGCGATCTTCCGGCCGTCCAACGGGACGTGGTATGTGCGCTACACGGCCAACGGCGCGCTCCTGAGCTTTCTGTGGGGCGGGGCGGGGGATGTGCCGGCCCAGGGGGACTACGACGGGGACGGGAAGACGGACATGGCCGTGTTCCGGCCCTCGACCGGGACGTGGTACGTCCGCTACACGGCGACCGGCGCGAGCCTCAGCCTCGTGTGGGGCGGCGCGGGCGATGTGCCGGCGGTTGGAGACTACGACGGGGACGGAAAGACGGACATCACGATCTTCCGTCCGTCCACGGGCACGTGGTATCTGCGCTACACGGCGACGGGCACCGGCATCACGCCGGTGTGGGGAGGATCGGGTGACGTGACGGTGCCGGGCGATTACGACGGGGACGGGAGGACGGACATCGCGGTCTTCCGCGTGTCGACCGGGACGTGGTTCGTGCGCTACACAGCGACCGGTTCCGGCGTGACGCTGGTGTGGGGCGGGGGGACCGACGTGGCGGCGCCGGCCGATTACGACGGGGACGGCCTGACCGACATCACGATCTTCCGGCCCTCGACCGGGACCTGGTACATCCGCTACTCGGCCACCGGGGCGGGGACGTCGTTCGTCTGGGGCGGGACCGGGGATGTGCCCGTCCTCGGACGCCCGTAGGGCCGCCACGGATTCAGGGACGTAGGATTCAGGGACTGTAGGATTCAGGGACGTAGGATTCAGGGACTTAGGATTTGGAGACATCGCGATCTTCCGTCCGTCGACCGGCACCTGGTATGTCCGCTACTCGGCCACAGGGGCGGCTGTCGCTCGCCTGGGGTGGCAGCGGGGATATCCCCGTCATCAAGCGGCCGTAAGGCTGGATCGAGCTTCGCGTGAGGATGCGATGAGTTGGAAGCGGGTACTGACCCGGGGTGTGTTTCCCCTGTTCCTCCTGACATGTCTCGACACTTCGTCTGCCCGAGCGGCCGGCACGCTGAACCTCTCGCGCGATCTGGTCGCGCTCGGCATTGCGGCGCAGAACCTGGTGCCCAACAATCCGGCGCTCGATGCGCGGCCGCTCTTCGACGCCGGTCTTCAGTACGCCAAGGCGCATAGCCTCTCGTTCCTGACGGTCGATCCCGGTGCGTTACTACTTTCTCACTCCGATTCCCGAGCGCCGACCCGATCGATACACGAACATTTGGGAGGTCACACGATCTGACGATCGATTTCGCCGGATCGACGGTCTACTTCAAGGATCCCTTTTCGCACCCAGTTTTCCCTGACCGAGTGTCAACGGGTCACGCTGAAGAATCGTCACGACCGACTACATCAATCCGCCCTACACGCACGTGCGCCTGTCGTCGGTCGACGCTGCCCGACCGGCGATTGTCGTATCAGACATTGGCCGGTTGGCCCGATCCCGCGACCTTCAATGGCGTGCTGACACCCTACGGAGCGCCGGAGCGCTGGGCGGTGTTGTTCCGAAATGGCTCGATCGTTCCCGGAACCTCGCGCACGCCCGTGGCAGACAACATCAGCGGCGGGGTGATGCAACTCGAGCAGGACGGCGCTCCATGGACGCAGGCGGCGACGCTGCTCACGCTGCAGGCTGGGGATACCATCGCGTTGACTTTCCGTGGCGGCGGGTCGCCGATTGTGGTCTTTCGCGGCGACGCCATCGTGCTTTCGAACATCAGCGTCTACGGGTCGAGCAACTGGGCGGTGAATCTGGCGTCCACGACGAATTCCAATGCCGACCGCGTCCGTGTCATGCCGCGCCCGGGAACGGGCCTGGTCGGGTCGAACGCCGACGGCATTCACTTCGCGAACGCCGGACAGAACAATCACGTCCGCAACAGCTACGTTGCCGCGACGATCGACGACGCCATCGCGTTCGATGCACTCGCCCTCGGGACCGTCTTGAGCCAGACAGGTGCTCGCCAGCTACGCGTGCGGCGGAATGTGTATCCTGCGGCTGCCCAATGGGGTGCCGATGAACTTCGTGGACGTCGTGACGACGGAGGAGATCAGCGGTGCGAAAATCGTCTCCCAGAATCCTCCGGACACGACATTCCCCGTCTTTGAAAGCGAGGTGGATCTCACCTTCGATCAGGATCTGCCACAGGCCTCGCGCCTGGAACCGAGATCGTCTTCGGGAGCGCCTATCGTGGAGCGGGTTCGACGATCGAAGACAACGTGGTCGGAGACATCTTGTTCGGCCGCGGGATCTGGATCAGCGGCAACATCGGCGTCAGCCGTTCGGCGGAACACCATCGGTCATACCAGCAACGGCGGCATCGTCGTGTCGCAGGACACCAAGGCGTATCCCGGTCCGCCCGCGCGCGACGTGCTGATTCACAGCAACATCGTGGCAGGCAGCCTGGGGCCGATGGCGTCCGGTACCGGAACGCAGACCGCTGTGGGCGCAATCATGGTCGAGTCGACCGACCACCAGTTCAAGTTCGCTCAGCTGGCCACCAACTCGAATATCTCGGTTCGCAGCAACTACGTCGCCGACTCGGGTCGTGCCGGCATTTGGATTGGAGAACTGAACGGCGGCGCCATCGAGGACAACGTAATCGTCCGCTGGAACAGCCATCCAGAGCTGCCGACCTGGGGCATGTGCTGCGCGGATCTCGGCCATGGTGCTGGCCGACTTCTCGCAGCCGCTGGCGGTGCATTTCAGCAGCAACCTGAGCGTGGCGAACAACCTCACCCAGCTCGCGTCGTCCTTGAGCGGTCCGATCGAGTTTCCCGCACCGTCGCTGACGCTCGGCGGCGCGGCCGGCGCCCACACGGTGGGCGTCGTCTCAGTCGTCCCGGGATTCCTGTGGACCGCCCAGAGCAGCGCGTCCTGGTTGACGCTGACGACGACCAGCGGGGCCGGGTCGGGGCCGCTCGCCTACACGGTGACGCCGAACCGCGGCGCGGTCGCGCGCCAGGCGACGATCGTGGTGGCGGGGCGCACCCTGACCGTATCGCAGCTCCCGGGGATTCCGACGTCCGGCGGCGACTTCGACGGCGACCGAAAGACGGACATCGGGGTATTTCGGCCCTCGACCGGGAGCTGGTATGTCCGCTTTGCGGCGACCGGGTCGGGCCTGACGTTCGTGTGGGGGGGTGTGGGCGACGTGCCCGTCGTCGGCGACTACGACGGCGACGGTACGGCGGATATCGCGGTGTTCCGGCCGTCGAACGGGACGTGGTACGTGCGCTACACGGCGACGGGCGCGCTCCTGAGCTTCCTGTGGGGCGGAGCGGGGGATGTGCCCACGCAGGGGGACTACGACGGCGACGGGAAGACGGACATGGCGATCTTCCGGCCGTCGACCGGGACGTGGTACGTGCGGTACACGGCAACCGGGGCCGGCATCAGCCTGGTGTGGGGCGGGCGGGCGACGTGCCGACGCAGAGTGACTACGACGGCGACGGCCTCACGGACATCGCGATCTTCCGGCCGTCGACCGGCACCTGGTATGTCCGTTACGCGGCCACCGGCGCGGGCATCAGCCTCGTCTGGGGCGGCGCGGGCGACGTGCCGGTGCCGGCCGACTACGACGGCGACGGCCTGACGGATATCGCGATCTTCCGTGTGTCCACCGGCACCTGGTTTATCCGGTACGCGGCGACCGGCGCAGGCATCACACACGTCTGGGGTGGCGGCACCGATGTACCGGCCGTCGGCGACTACGACGGCGACGGCCTGGCGGATATCGCGATCTTCCGGCCGTCGACCGGCACCTGGTATGTCCGCTACTCGGCCACCGGCGCGGGGCTGTCGCTCGTCTGGGGTGGCAGCGGGGATATCCCGGTCATGAAGCGGCCGTAAGGTCAGGAGGAGAACGCGCCCGTATGTGGTTGCTGCCTGACCAGCCCGCTGCACACCATAAGCGTCCGTAGCGTTTTCCTACTTCTGTTTCCGGCTTCAGAGGCATCCATGATTCGTGACCGAATACTCGACCCGGCCCTGGCTGCGTTTTCCAGCTCCCGCCTCGGCGCGGCACTCATCGCGCTTTCGATCGCGTCGGTCGCGTCCGCGCAATCAGTCGTCGGAGTCATGTCGACCGCTGCGGGCACGGGGACGGCGGGCGGCGCCGGTGATGGCGGGCCCGCGACGGCGGCACAGGTCAGCAACCCCACGGGGGTGGCGGTCGATTCTGCGGGCAGCGTCTACATCGCGGACTACCACAATCATCGCGTCCGGCGGATCGCCGCCGGATCAGGGGTGATGTCCACGTTCGCGGGCACTGGCGTCGAGGGGTTCCTGGGGGATGGAGGGGCGGCCACTGCGGCGAGGTTGAGGTATCCCAGCGGCCTCGCGGTCGATGCGGCGGGCAACCTTTACATCACGGATGAAGGCAACTATCGAATTCGCAAAGTGACCATCGCGACCGGGATCATCTCCACCGTGGCCGGCGACGGGGTGTTGGGGTCAAGCGGCGACGGAGGGCCTGCAGTGGCTGCGCGGTTCAACCGGCCCACGGCTGTCGCCGTGGCCGCCTCGGGAAACCTGTACGTGGCCGACGCGTTCAACCACCGCGTGCGGAAGATCACGGCCGCCACCGGGCTTATCACGACAGTCGCGGGCACCGGGACACCGGGGTACAACGGCGAGGGCGCGGCAACCGGTGCTCGCCTGTACGAGCCCTGGGGCGTCGCCGTGGACGGCGAGGAGAACCTGTACATCGCCGACTACCGCAATCATCGAATCCGTAAAGTGACGGCGGCGACAAGCGCGATCTCCACAATCGCGGGGACGGGCGTCAACAGCTTTTCAGGCGAAAACGGCGCGGGCGCTTCCGCGGGTCTGTCCTTCCCGATGGGCGTCGCCGCGGACGCGGCAGGAACGGTGTACATCGCAGACACCAACAACCAGCGCATCCGGAAGCTGGCGGCTGGAATCATCAACACAGTGGCCGGCAGCGGCGGGACAGCGGGCTACGGCGGGGACGGCGGCGAGGGGCCTGGCGCGCTGCTCAATGTCCCGAACGCCGTGGCGGTCAGCGCGGGCGGAGCCTTGTATATCGCAGACACCAGCAACCATCGCGTCCGCGTGGTCTCGCCCCCGACCGTCGCCACCCGTGTCATCCGGACCATCGCCGGCACCGGGACTGCCGGCTACAACGGCGATGGGCCTGCAACGGGGGCGCAGCTCCAGTACCCGTTCGGGGTGGCAGTGGACCCAGCCGGAAACGTCTACATCGCGGACTCGTCCAATCAGCGCATCCGGAAGATCGCGGCCGGAACAGGCGCGCTGTCGACCGTAGCGGGAACCGGCATCGCGGGCTTCACGGGAGACGGGCTCGCCACCGCGGTGAGGCTGGCTGCCCCGGCCGGTGTCGCGACCGATGGTGGCGGGAACCTGTTCATCGCCGACGAATCCAATCACCGCGTCCGGAAGCTCACGGTCGCGACGGGCGTCCTCACGACGATCGCAGGCACCGGCGCGGCTGGTGCGGCCGGCGACAACGGACCGGCCACTGCCGCGCAACTGAACCGGCCCAGGGCTGTAGCCCTGGACGCTGCCGGCAACGTCTTCATCGCCGACTTCAGCAACCACAAGATCCGGAAGATCGACATCGCGACCGGGTTGATGACGACCGTTGCAGGGATCGGGACGCCGGGCGCCGCGGGCGACGGCGGGCCGGCCACGGCGGCGCAACTCAGCGGCCCCGCGGGTGTCGCCGTTGACGGATCGGGGAACGTGTACATCGCTGATTCCGCCAACAACCGGGTCCGGAAGATCGCGGCCGGAACGGCCGCGATCTCTACGGTCGCTGGCAGCATCGCCGGCTTCAGAGGAGAGAGCGAACCAGCCGCCACGGCGTGGTTGTGGAACCCGCTGGGTGTCACGGTAGACGCCGCCGGAGACGTGTACGTCGTGGATCACTTCAATTTCCGCATTCGCAAGATTACGGTCGCGACCGGGCGAATCGCGACCGTCGCCGGCAGCGGTACGGACAGTCTCGGAGGAGGCGATGGATCGGTGGCGACCGCGGCGCAGTTACACCGGCCGACGAGCGTGGCGGTGGATGCCGGGGGGACCCTCTACATCGCGGATCAGTACGACCACCGCGTACGCCTCGCCGCCTTGCCGATGTCAGCCCCCGCACTGACCCTGACCAGGGTCCCCGGTGCGGCCGCCGCGACGCTCAGTTGGACGCCGGCGTCAGGCGCGTCGGGCTACATCGTCAGGCGCGGGACGACCCAGGGCGGAGCCAAATCGGAAGTCGCCAGCGTTTCCGGGACGAGCTTTGTGGACACCGGCGTCTCGTACAACACCAGGTACTACTACGTCGTCTCGGCCGTGAGGGTCGGCGAGAGTGCCGACTCGAACGAGGGGGCGATCAGCGTGAGCCGCGCCGCCGTACCGAGCGATTTCGACGGAGACGGGAGGACGGATGTCGGCGTGTTCCGCTCGTCGAACGGAAACTGGTATGTGCGCTACGCCTCCACGGGAAGCGGATTGAACTTCCTGTGGGGTGGTGCGGGTGACGTGCCGACCGTGGGCGACTACGACGGTGACGGCTTTGCGGACATCGCGATTTTCCGGCCGTCGAACGGCACCTGGTACGTGCGCTACACGGCGACGGGCGCGCTCCTGAGCTTCCTGTGGGGCGGCGCGGGGGATGTGCCGGCGCAGGGGGATTACGACGGCGACGGGAAGACGGACATGGCGATCTTCCGGCCGTCGACCGGCACGTGGTACATCCGCTACACGGTGAGCGGCGCGGAGCTGAGCCTGGTGTGGGGCGGCGCGGGGGATATGCCGGTGGCGGGCGACTACGACGGGGACGGGTGGACCGACATCGCGATATTCCGGCCCTCGACGGGCACGTGGTATGTGCGCTACACCGCGACGGGGACGGGGATCGCGCCGGTGTGGGGCGGCGCGGGCGATGTGCCGGTGCAGGCCGACTATGACGGCGACGGGACAACCGACATCGCGATCTTCCGCGTGTCGAGCGGGACGTGGTTCGTGCGCGACACGGCGACGGGCACGGGCGTGAGCCTGGTGTGGGGCGGCGGGACTGACGTTCCGGCGCCCGGCGACTACGACGGCGACGGCCTCGCCGACATCGCGATCTTCCGGCCCTCGACGGGCACATGGTTTATCCGCTACTCGGCCACGGGCGCAGGAACGTCCTTTGTGTGGGGTGGCCAGGGCGATGTCCCTGTGATCGGGCGCCAGTGAGGTGATCGGGCGGCGGCGCGGACACTCCAGTTCGAAGGGCCGTAAGCGCAGAGTCCGTCGGCCGTCTGGCGCTCGTGATCCGGGGCGAGGCCACGCGCAACGCTTCAGCGGCAAGCATTCGAAGTATTCATCTGTGCTGGCGACGAGCCTGGCGATGTCGGTCTTCTCGCAGACAAAAGTCTGGGGCTCGCAACGCCATTCTGTCGACAGATGGCGTTTGGCTCTTGCTTGTAGCTCTGCCGTACTGTAAGTACACGGCGGCAAAACGTTGCCTGAAAAGCACCATGTCTGCCTCCGCACGCAATTTGGCAACAGGCGGTTCGGATTCGCGGCGAGTCTTCTTCCCCTTCGTTCCCCTCCGCGGTGTGTTCCAACTCCGAGGCTCCAATGAGATTTGAAGAAGCGTTCCGGGCCGCCCGAGCTGCATTTTCATGGCTGCGTGTCGGCACAGTGGTCATGGTGTCCTCGATCGCAGCGGCTCCCTCCGCGCACGCGCAGACGGCTCCCGCGGTCGTGGGAATCATGTCCACCGTTGCGGGCACGGGGACGGCTGGCGTCGGCGGTGATGGCGGGCCGGCGACGGCAGCACAGATCAATACCCCGACAGGCGTGGCGGTGGATTCGGCGGGCAATGTCTACATCGCGGATTACACCAATCACCGCATCCGCCGGATCGCCGCGGGCTCAGGAGAGATGTCGACGTTCGCGGGGACCGGCGTTTCCGGTTTCCTGGGGGATGGAGGCGCCGCGACCGCCGCCCGAATCAGCGGCCCGACCGGTCTTGCGGTCGATGCCGCCGGGAACGTGTACATCGCGGATCAGTTCAACAATCGCATTCGAAAAGTCACACTGGCGACCGGGATCATCTCGACCGTGGCTGGCAACGGGGTGGCCGGCTTCAGTGGCGATGCTGGGCTGGCGACGGCCGCGCAGTTGAACCGGCCGACCGGTGTCGTGGTCGCCGCCTCAGGGAATTTCTACATCGCGGACGCGTACAACCACCGGGTGCGGAAAGTGACGTCGGCGACCGGCGTGATCACGACCACTGCGGGCACCGGGACGGCCGGCTACAACGGCGATGGCCCGGCGACAGGCGCCAACCTGTATTACGCGTGGGGTGTCGCCGTGGATGCCGAAGAGAACGTGTTCATCGCGGACTACAACAACCATCGCATCAGGAAGGTCACAGCGGCCACGGGTATCATCTCCACCGTTGCGGGCATGACCGGCGCGGGCTTTATTGGCGAAGCCGGGCCGGGGCCTTCCGCGCGGTTGTACTACCCGACAGGGGTTGCCGCCGACGCCTCGGGGACGGTGTACGTCGCAGACCATTACAACCAGCGCATCCGGAAGATATCGGCGACGAGCGGCGTCATCACGACCGTCGCCGGTAGCGGGACGGCTGCGTTCGGTGGAGACACCGGCGAAGCGCCCGCTGCGCAGCTCAATTACGCGCAAGGGGTCGCGCTGAGCTCGACGGGAGCCCTGTACATCGCGGACAGCAACAACCACCGCGTCAGGATGGTCTCGCCGCCCACTGTCGTCACCCGTGTCATGAGAACGACGGCGGGCACCGGGACCGCTGGCTACAACGGGGATGGACCCGCAACCGCAGCGCACCTGTACTACCCATATGGCGTGGCAGTGGACGCCCAGGGCAACGTCTTCATCTCGGATACCTACAACCAGCGAATCCGAAAAGTGACGGCAGCGACAGGCGCGATCTCAACGGTGGCCGGCACCGGAGTGGCTGGCTACAACGGGGACGGCCCCGCCACGACGGTGCGCCTGTACTATCCGGCGGGGCTGGCGATCGACGCAGACGGCAACTTGTACATCGCGGACCAGTACAACTACCGGGTCAGGAAGCTGACAGCGGCGACAGGAGTGCTCACGACGATCGCCGGCATTGGCACAGGTGGCAGCACCGGCGACAACGGACTCGCAACGACGGCCCAACTGAACCTGCCGACCGGTGTCGGCCTGGACGCTGCGAACAATGTCTACATCGCCGATCAGAGCAACCACAAGATCCGAAAGGTCACGGTGGCGACCGGGGTCATCACAACCATCGCCGGGAATGGGACAGCGGGCGTCGCTGGCGACGGAGGACCGGCGACGACGGCGCAAATCAACTCCCCGACAGGCGTAGCCGTTGATGGGTCGAACAACGTTTACATCGCCGACTACAGCAACAACCGTCTTCGGAAGGTCACGGCCGGGACCGGCGTGATCTCGACTGTGATCGGAAGCACGGCCGGCTTCCGGGGAGAGAGCGAGCTCGCAGCGACCGCGATGCTGTATGCCCCAACAGGGGTGGCGGTGGACGCGACCGGAGACGTGTACATTGCGGATCAGTTCAACAACCGTATTCGCAAGTTCACGGTCGCCACCGGCCGGATCGCCACAGTCGCGGGCGGCGGAACCGGAGATTTCGGGGGCGACGGCTCAGTGGCGACAGCGGCGCAGTTGGACCGGCCCACCGGAGTCGCCGTGGATGCGGCCGGGAACCTTCACATCGCGGATCAGTTCAACCACCGCGTTCGCCGCGCGGCGTTTCAACTGGCAGCGCCGACGTTGACCGTTGCCAGAGTGCCTGGCACGACAGCCGCGGCGCTCAATTGGACAGCCGCCGCCGGCGCGACGAGCTACGCCGTCATGCGCGGAACCATTCAGGGTGGAGGCAAGTCGGAAGTCGCGAGAATTTCCGGCACGAGCTATGTCGACACCGCGCTCGCGTACCACACGACCTACCATTACGTGGTGACAGCCCTGAGCCTCAGCGAGAGTGCCAACTCCAATGAGGCGTCCATCAGGGTGAGCCGTTCCGCTGTGTCGGGCGATTTCGACGGTGACGGGAAGGCGGACGTGGGGGTGTTCCGGCCGTCGACCGGGAACTGGTACGTGCGCTACGCGGCCTCGGGAAGCGGATTGACGTTTCTCTGGGGCGGCGCGGGCGACGTGCCGACCGCAGGGGACTACGACGGTGATGGATTGATGGACATTGCGATCTTCCGCCCGTCGAACGGGACCTGGTACGTGCGCTACACGGCGTCGGGCGCGCTCCTGAGCTTCCTGTGGGGCGGCGCGGGCGATGTGCCGGTGCAGGGGGACTACGACGGCGACGGGAAGACGGACATGGCGATCTTCCGGCCATCAACGGGCACGTGGTACGTCCGCTACACGGCGACCGGCGCGGGCCTCGGCCTGGTATGGGGCGGCGCGGGCGACGTGGCGGCCCCAGGCGACTACGACGGCGACGGCACGACGGACATGGCGATCTTCCGGCCGTCGACGGGCACGTGGTATGTGCGGTACACGGCGACGGGCACGGGGATCACGCTGGTGTGGGGCGGCGTCGGGGATGTGCCGGTGCACGCGGACTACGACGGGGACGGACGAACCGACATCGCGATCTTCCGGGTGTCGACCGGGACGTGGTTCGTGCGCTACGCGGCGACGGGTACGGGCGTGACCCTGGTGTGGGGCGGCGGAACGGACGTGCCGGCGCCCGGCGACTACGACGGCGACGGCCTCGCCGACATCGCGATCTTCCGGCCGTCGACGGGCACGTGGTTCATCCGGTTCTCGGCCACGGGCGCAGGGACATCCTTCGTGTGGGGTGGGCAGGGCGACGTCCCGGTGATCGGACGCCAGTGAACTAGGACAGGGCGCGCCGGACGCGACTCCGCACGCGTTGATAGCGCTCGAGCCATCGCCGGCGTTCCGGTGTCTGAAGCCACGCGCTGACACGCCGGTCCACCGCGAGCAGGCGCGACAGCATGGCGGGATTGATCACCATCCCGCGCAGCCGTCGGGCGAACGGCTGGCTGCCGGAGTGCGCTTCGCCGGGCGGCTGTGCGGGAATCACGTGACCGATGTGGGTGCGCAGCGTGGCGATCATCCCTGGATCCGGCACGAGCGCTCCGAGTTGCGTTCCACCGAGCTGATCCGCATTCGAGGTCAGGAACTCGATCTTGCGCATCGCAGTGGCGAGCGTCTGCGCGGCTTTCACACGGGAGGGATCCTCCACGTTCGCATACCACTCCTGCAGCTTGCCGCGGGTCCGGTGCACGTCGAAGAGCACCCGCAGCACGTTGTGCAGTGCCGCGCGAAGGCGCCCAGCCGACAGCGTAGTGCCAGGCGCGTCGTGTGCCTGCCCAATCATCGTCATCGATTCGAGCGACGATGCGAGAGAAGACAGCAGGGCGTCGGTCTGCCGGTCGAAGGCCTCGAGCTGGCGCAGGAGATCCGGCTGCGCGGCAAGTGCCGCCGCAGGTTCAACGAGATCCGCCATCCACTGGACCTGGAGCTGATCGTCCTGGCCGGGATGCTTGCGGTAGAAGACGACCGCCATCTCGCCGGCGCGCGAACTCGCGCCGGGCGAAGCTCTCGAGGTCCATCGAGTGATCGTGGAAGCGCGCGCGCGCTGCTCGGCGTACTGAATGCGCAGCCCGCGCGGCATCAGCCGGAACGCGAACTCCGAGTCCTCGAACGCCGCACGGCGGAAACCGGGGTCGAAGCGGATCCCGACCTCGGCCGCGTCCACGAGGAACTTGCCGCTTCAGCGAGATGTTGCTCGTGTAGAAGAAGCGGTGATCGAGCGCCGGCAGCGTCGGAATGAGCGTGTATGCGAACTGCAGCGCCGCGTCGCCGCACACGTACTCCATCACCGCGTTCGCGCGGCATCGTCTCCGGCCAGTCGATGTCGGCCGAGGATGGCGAGCCCGGGCTCGGCGCCGGCGGCATGCGCGAGCAGGTGCTCCTCGAGCAGCCGCTCGTCCGCGAGGATGTCGTCGCCGATGAACGAGCACGAGCTCGCCGGCCGCCTGCTCGATGCCCAGGTTGCGCGCGGGGCCAGGCCCGGCCTGGTCCTGCCGGAAATACCGCAGCGCGAACGGGACGCTTGCGCGCCGCGATCGCCTCCGCCGTCCCATCGGTCGATCCATCGTCCACGACGATGACCTCGAACTCCTGGGGCAGGATCGACTGGCGCGCGAGCGCGTCGAGGCACGCGAGCAGCTTCTCCTTGCGGTTGTGCGTCGGCACGACCACGCTCACGCGCAGGCCGAGCCAGTAGGGAGAACGTTCGGTCGTGCGAGTCGATCGGCGCGCGGCCTCGGACGCGCGTGCGCTTCCGCGCGCTCGGCCTCGAAGCTCGTTCGCGATCTCGACCAGCCGTCGCGGCCGCCTGATCCCACGAAAACCGGCTCGACGCCGCGCGCGCCCGGCCGCGCCGATCGCCGACCGCGGCGTCGCCGCTCGCTCGTACACGCGCCGCATCTGCTCGCGCGAGGCTGTCGCCGATCCGACCTCGGCCCAGAGCGGCTCGTTGGTGATCGGCAGCGAACGCGTGTCGAGGCAGTCGCCCATCGGCGACCAGCGAGAAGTCGACCGGGAAGCAGTTGTCCGGCGTGCAGTAGGCCGTCGGGCCTCCGAACAGCGGCGTGATCGACCGGCAGGCCGCACGCCATCGCGTCGAGAATCTTCATCCCGAAGCCTTCGCCGCGATGGGCCGACACGAACGCGTCGCACGACTTGTAGAGCCGGATCAGCTCGCGCCTTGTCGGTGAAGTCGGTGACGTACTCGATGCGCGCACCGCGCGCTCGCCGTCGGCCAGCAGTCCGGCGGATCGTCGTGTCGCCCGAGCTGGCGCCGTAGTCCTTGATCGACCAGCGTCGACGTCGTCGTCGGCGCCGAACGCCCGTCGATAGGCGTCGATGATGGCTGCCGTGTTGTAGCGCTCGAGATCGTGGGAGTTGGTGACGGTCAGGAAGCGGAAGCGCGCGTCGCGTGCGGCGCGGCGGCTCGACCTCGTCGATCTCCCGCGAGTATCCGGGATGCCAGCACGTGACAGTCGCCTCGGCGGCACGCCGATCTGACGCAGCACGGACCGGCAGAACTCGCTCAGCGGCAGCTTGTCGTGGTCGTTCTGCCGCAGGCACTGCAGCCAGTAGTCCCACGGCTCCGAGCCGGCGCGGCCGAACAGGTAGTTGATGACGAAGAACTCGAGGTTGATGTCGCCGGCGAGCTCGAGGTTCAGGTGCTGCGGCCAGTAGTGCGACCACTTGATCTGCACGCCGCCGACCGGGGCTCGCTGGCAGCGCCAGCGCGCTCGAGCGCCCGCCGGGTCGAGCGCGGCAGCGTCGGCGAGATGCGGCCGCCGTTGACGAAGACCGGCACGCCGCTGCTCCTTCAGCGCCAGCGCGAGCTCGACGTTGATCCAGGTCGAGCGCGCTCCCCTGGCTCGAGATCGTCGGCCAGGTAGATGCAGTCGTCGGCCAGCGTCTCGACGGGCAGGCGCGACGCGGCCGGTCGGCCGCCGGTCGATGCGGCCCGGTCGCGGATCAGATACTCGTCGCGATCCGACGCGGATCGGCCTGGCCCACTTGCTGCGCGAAGCAGCGCCGCGTTGCGATCGTCGTCGGCCGTCCGCCCCTCGGAGATCTGGCCGTAGTGATAGATGAACGCGCTCGTGCAGCAGACGACCTTCCGCCCGCGCTCCCGCACCTCCAGGCAGAGATCGACGTCCTCGTAGCCGTTGACGTACGCCTCGTCGAAGCCGCCGCACTCGTCGAACAGCGTGCGCTCGATGAGCAGGCACGCGCCGGTCACGGCCTGATACTCGCGCTGCTTGTTGACCTGCGGCAGCGACGCGTCGAGGTGCGGATAGAGGTGCTGCGGGCCTGCCGTCCGGCGCGAACACGATGCCGGTGTGGTAGATCGTGTTCGTGTAGGGAAAGAGCTGCTTGATGCCGACGATGCCGACTGAGCCGGTCCGATCTGCGCGACGCGCAGCATCTCGTCGAGCCAGCCGGGCTGCACGAGCGTGTCGTTGTTCAGGAACAGCAGGTACCGGCCGCTGCGAGAGCCGCGCGCCGACGTTGTTCGCCTTCGCGAAGCCGAGATTCGTGGCGTTGCGCTGGTATCGCACGGGCCTCGGGAAACGGCTCGGCGTCGGCGAACCAGTCGGCGGTGCCGTCGGTCGATGCGTTGTCGACGACGATCACTTCGTACGGGATCGCGTCGCCGGTGTTGCCGCCAGATCCGATCGAGGCACTGCCGGGTGAACTCGAGCTTGTTGAGGACCGGGATGACGATCGAGACGTCGATCACGACGGCCTGCCTTGCTGCGCCGCAGCGGCGAGCACGCGGTCGACGTAGTCGCGGACGACCTGCCGCGGCGTCGGGTCGAACGGCGGACGCAGCGCCGGCATCGAGCGACTGCGGGTTCAGCTCGGGATGGAAATACGGATCCTCGACGAAGCCGTGTCGCTCGAAGATAGCGCGCGAGCAGCTCGATGTCCTCGGCCGAGTCGTCGCGCTTCCGCGGTATACGACTCGTGATGGACGAGCCGCGCATAGGGCGTGTAGACGACGCGATAGCCGGCCTTCCAGGCCTCCATGCAGAGCACGACGTCGCTGAACGACAGGCGGAAGCGCTCGTCGAAGCCGCCGAGCTTCGTGGAAGACGTCCCTGCCGCATCATCTGGCAGGCGCCGGTGACGGCCGAGATAGTTCCGGTAACGTCTCCGTCGAGCCGAACAGGCCCGTGACGTTCCCTCGGGCGCTCGCGAGAAGATGTGGCCGACGAGGCCGAGCCCGAACACCACGCCGGCATGCTGAATCGTCCGATCCGGATAGAGCAGCTTCGCGCCGACGATCGCCGATCTCCGGCCGTTGCGGCCCAGCGGACCAGCTCGTCGAGCCAGTCCGGCTGGATGACCTCGATGTCGTTGTTCAGGAACAGCAGCAGATCGCCGCGCGCCGCGGCCGCGCCGGCGTTGCACGCGGCGGAAAAATTGAACGGGCCGATCGAATGGCACGATGATGCCGCGTGCCGTCGCGCTCGAGCGAGCGGTAGAGGTCGAGCACGTCGCGGCTCGGTGCTGCCGTTGTCGACGATGACCAGCTCGCGATGCGGGATAGCTCGGTCTCGTGCAGCAGGCCGCGCACGCACTGCGACGAGCACGCCGCCGCGTCGCGGTTCGGAATGACGATCGACACCAGCGGCTGACGCCCACGTCCCAGATCACGCGGGCGTCGTCCGACCCATCGACCCGCGGCCGAGGTCTCCTGACAACGCCGCCTCCAAGTCGCTTCGTGCCGCGCGCTCGATCTCGTCCCGATGGTACAGACATCGAGGCACGCGCCGCACGCGCGCCGAGACGCGCGACAAACGCAGAACAAGTCCCACTCTTCGGCGCCACCGAAGTCACGCCGAAAGCCGCCGATCGCGAGTCGCGGCGGCGACTCGAATCATCGCCAGCCGGCCGATGTAGTTGGTCGCCAGCAGCAGCTCGGGCGACCAGTCCGGCTTGAAGCGCGGGGTGTGCCTGGCCCCGCGTCGGGAAATGCGATCCTCGTCGGAGTACACCAGATCGCGTGTCCGGCGCCTGTTCCAGCATCCGGGCCATTTCGTAGAGGGCCGACGGCGCCAGCACGTCACCAGGATCCAGCAGCACGGAATTCTCCGCGTGCATCCCTCAGCGCGGCGTTCCACGCGTCGGCGCGCGTGGTGCCCGACGCCACGAAGAGCGTGGTGAGCCGCGCGTCGCCGGCAACCCGGGCTGCGATCTTCCGCACGTGTCTCCGAGCATCCTCGGGGGCGACGAGGATCCATTCCCAGTGCGGATAGCTCTGACGCTGGAGGCTTTCGATCACCCGTCGATCGCCGGTGGAGCGGTGATGCCGGTGATGGAAGACGTGTCCACGAAGGTGACGAGCGTGAAAACACGCGACTGGCCCAGCTGACCACTGCCGCTGCGCGTCGAGGTCGCGGCGCGACGGCTCGGTCTCGCGAACCCACAGCTTGTACAGACGATCGCTGTTGGCGGGCAGCGTCCTGCGCCACAGGTCGCGAAGGCTCCTGCCCGCCACGGCGGATCGCACGTCCGCAGCGAGATCGGCGATCGACCGCGGCGTTTCGAGACGCGGTCCTGCCCAGCGCGCCCGGAGCCCTTCGACCGTTGCGGCGCCGAGAGGCCTCACCGTGAAGACGATCCGCGCCGGCCCGGCGGAAGGTGCGGTTACACGAGCTCACGCCAGGTGGTGTTGGACGTCGAGGATGCATTCACCACCGAGCGCTGCGACGACCGCTCGTGCTGCCCCTGGATGGCGATCTCGAACTCGGCGGCGTCCCCAGGCCCAGGACTCGTACCGCTTCCGGCGGCACGACGGCGCACCATGCCACGATCGTCGCATCCGGCGGCAGCATCACGTCGTAGGCCACGCGGGATCCAGCCGCGCACTCGAGCACCGCCCGCGGCCGGCCCAGAACGGGCACATCGAACGTCCAGCGAAACGATGCCGCCGCGCGATCGTCCACCATTTCGACCGGCGTCATGCGCGAGAGATCGCCGCGCCGGTAGCGCACATGACGCAGGGTGTCGCCGAGAGACGCGACAAGGGAGAACAGAGGGTCGAAGGATCGAAACGGCACCGTCCAGGGCGGAGGATTCAGATTGATCCGGGCGGTAAGATAGTACCATTCACGCGCGTCACGCGCCGGTCTGACGAAGGGATCCCAGGCGGTCATGTCCCAGTCTTCCCCCAACGAGAGCCAGGCGACACAGGTCCTGCTCCGCCTCCAGTACCAGGATCTGCTGCGCAGGGGCGTGACCCTGCCGGCATTCCGCGACGTCGAGTTCCGCTGTTTCTCCCAGAACGGCGAAGACGGCATCCTGCTCTATCTCTTCTCGCTGCTCGGGACGACGAACCGCAGGGTCGTGGAAATCTGCGCCGGGGACGGCCTCGAGTGCAATTCGGCCAATCTGGTGATCAATCACGGGTGGCAGGGCCTGATGATGGACGGCGATGCGGACAACATCGCGCGGGGGCGGAGCTTCTACGCCACCTGCCGGACGACGTGGGTGTCGCCGCCGACGATGGTGCAGGCCTGGATCACGGCCGAGAACATCAATGAGCTCATCCGGGGCAATGGATTCAGCGGGCCGGTGGATCTGCTGTCGCTCGACATCGACGGCAACGACTACTGGGTCTGGAAAGCGATCGATGTCATCGAGCCGCGCGCGGTGGTGCTCGAGTTCAATCCCGGCCTCGGTCCCGAGCGGCGCACGTCGATTGCCTACGATCCGGACTTCCGCCTCGACCTGACCCAGCAGCCGTCCCGCTGCGGCGCGTCGCTGGCGGCGTTCGAAGCGCTCGGACGCTCGAAAGGCTATCGGCTGGTCGGCGCGCAGTCCTTCGGGTTCAATGCGTTCTTCGTGCGCGATGGTCTCGGGGAGACTCCGTTGCCGGGCATCACGCCCCTGCAATGCTTCTCCGAGATCGAACGCCTGCGGTCGTGGAATCCCGGATGGCTGGAGGCCCTGATGACCGGACCCCAGGCGTGGGTCGACGTCTAAGTCCTTGGTCCTTTGGTCCTGGTCCTTCGGCGGGGCTTAGTCCCTGGTGCTTGGCCGGAAGCCTACATCGTCACGGCGAACACCGGGCGCCAAGGACGAAGGACCGCCCAAGGACGAAGGACAAAGTCCGAAGGACTGGCGGGCATCGAACAGCCGCCTAGCCCCGGCCCAGAAGCCGTGCGAGACGCCGCTTGAGCCGGCGCTCCTCGGCCGCGTGCTGCCACCACGCCAGCGACCGGGTCAACTCGTTGCGTTCGCCCTGCAGCCGTACGATCTGTTCGCGCAGAACGCGGATCTCGTCATCGCTGCCAGGGCTGCCAGGGCTGGCCAGGGCTGGCATGGCCGGTAGCTGACGGCGGCCCGGCGGCCGGGTTCACCGGAAACCGCTTGGTGTTGAACTTCTGCAGCCACCAGCCGTCCCCGTGCCGATCGAGGGCCGGCGCCTCGGTCCTGCGCAGGAACGCCGTCGTCTGAACGACCTCGATGAGCGTGAACATGTCGTCTTCCCGCAGGAACTCGAAGAGGCGGTAGATCGTCGGGATGTGGATGTCGTCCACGACCAGGATCGCGCCGGGCCTCAGATGCGGGTAGATGAAGGCGTACTCGAGCTCGGGGAACGGATAGCCGTGCGGACCATCGAGAAACGCGAGGTCGATCTGACGATCGAACTGGAAGGACGGCACCGTGGCCTGCGTTGGACCCAGGACGAGACGTGTCCGGTCCGCCTGGAACGCCGGACATCCCCTGAAGTAGGCGATGCTGCCGTTCTCTTCGGCCGTGTCGTCAACCGCAAATACCAGGTGCTCCCGGCTTACGTTCGACAGGAGGATGGTCGACTTGCCGCACCCCGTTTCGACCGTGAAGTCGAGCGGCGCCGGCACGAGCCGCTCCAGCGCCTGGAGCACCGGGAGCTCGACGGTACCTGACCGGTGCTGGGGAATCGAACGTTCGTAGTCGAGAATGAGGTCCGTGATCGCAGGGCGCGTCACCGTCATGGCGGAGGCTACTCCTTGACGGCGACGATCACGTCCTGGAGCCCACCGGCGCTCTTCCGGCCGCACCAGTTGCCATACTGGACTTCCCAGAGGCTCATGCCCGTGTCCGCATAGCAGGCCCGGATCCTCGCCTCGTCGTGCGCGACGATGAGTTCCGGCAGCTTGGGATCGGCGATTCGGCAAAGCGGGTCACCCTGGTACTCAAATGGCAGGGGGAAGGCCGACTTTCCGGACGCGACAAATCGACGGGCCTCGTCGTTCAGGAGGAAATAGGTGATGACGGCGCGGCCGCCAGGCTTCAGCACCCGCCCGATTTCGCTGAAGTACTTCCGCACGTCGGCCGGCATCATGTGTGTAAAGACGGACTTCAGCAGGACGACATCGAAGCTTCCGTGGGGAAACGGGAAAAGATAGTCGCCGCCAGCGACAGTGCCGGTCGGGTTGTAGGCCTTGCTGAAGACGTTGGCGTGCTCGAAGGAAAAGTTCGGAAACGCCGCGTAACGTTCCTTGAGCCACGCGACGGTCGCGGCATTCACGTCCACTCCGGCATAACGTCCCACGGGGCTCAGGTAGGTCGTAAGGGCCCGCGACAGGGAGCCGTTGCCGCACCCGATGTCGAGCATGGCCTGGTCGGGCGCCAGGTACGCTCGAATGCGGAGAAACTGCTCGAGAAACGATTCGCCGAACTTGACGAACTCTTCCTGCGACGACGTGCCGTCGTGGAGCATTTCCTTCGGCGGAATCAGACCGTCGAGAACCGTCTGGGAGTGTGTCATGCGCGCCTAAACTATACCATTGGCTCGGTGGCACTCGATTGTCGCCCTTTGATGCGCTACGCTCTGGCTCATGCGTGTTCTGACCCTCCTCGTACGAACCGGCACGGCAAAATATCCGAAGGCCGAGAGCGAGATCGACGCGATCTTCGCGAGGCAGATGCCCGAGGTGGAGCGGACGGTGATCGTGGCGGACAATGCGCTGCCGCCGGGAGTGGTGGAGTCCTCGGGGCATCGAACGGTCATCGGCGGCGACAACAGCGTGTCCGAGTTTACGGCGTTCGACCGGGCGCTCGGGCACGCGGGCGCCGGGATCTGGTCGTATGACCTCGTCCACGTGGTCACCGAGGCCTTCAACACGCTCTACGTCGACTATCTGGAGCGGTTCACGACGCCGCTCCTGTCCGCGATCGCCGGCCGTCCTGTGTGCTGCGGGCACATCGACTGCTTCAACGAGCCCGTGGAGGCCGTCGGCTTCCCCATGCAGCACTGGATCCGGTCCTGCTTCTTCTTCGTGACGCCGGGCGAGCTCAAGGCGCTCGGCAGCCTCGTGTCGGTCCGTGATCGCAGCCGCCTGTTCTCGGGTGATCCGGCAGCGCCCTTTCGTCGGGACGCACCGGTCAGCCTCACGTATCAGCGGTACATCACCGACTGGCTGACGGGAGCCGACCTCGGACAGGGCGTGAAATGGCATTCCAGCTTCACGCTCGGCGCGGACACACTGCCAACGTTCGAGCGCAAGGCGCTGTCGATCGTGAACGAACAGCTGCTGTCTGCCCGCCTCGAGGCGCTGGCGTGCAACGTGGTGGACGTGACGTGGCTGTCCGCCCGGCTGCGGGAACGGCCGGCGACGGCGATCGAGTGGCAGACACCGTGGCGCGAGCAGCTCGCGGGAAGGGATCGGGCGACGCTCACCCTCTCCTAGCCGCGGAACGCGAGCATCTGCTGGACGCTGTGCTCCCTCCGGCGCCAGCGGGCCCCCGACGGCTGAGCCGCCAGCGTCTCCAGCATGTCGAGAATCTCCCGGCCCACACGGTCCCAGTTGTAGGGATGCCCGGGCACGAACGCGCTGCCGGCGGGCCGATCGTCGAGCGGTTCGCCGTGAAGAAGCTTCCCGAGCAGGGGCACGAGCTCCTCACGGCGTCCATAATCCATCAGGCGCCCGGAAGGCTGGCAGCGGGCGGTAATTTCGTCCAGCAGATCCGAACGCCGGGCGAGCACGGTCAACCCGTGTCCGAGGGCCGTCACGATGGGGAACCCGAATCCTTCGTAGAACGAGGGATAGACCACGGCCCTGGCGCCCGCATACAACCGATACACCTCGTCTTCGGTCAGGCTGCCGCTTCGATGGCGGCCCACGCGCGGCGTGGACAGTGCGCTGGAGCCGAGCACCTGAAACCGCTGAAACGGAAAGGCCGTCGACAGCAGCTCGACAGTCTGTGAGACATCCTTGTGCTCGAGCTCGTTGCCGATGACAAGGATGTACGGATCGCCTCCGTTACGTTGTGGCGACTGGCGCGCGATGTAGTCGTCAGCGTGCAACGACAGGTAGACCACTGAGTACGGCGTCTCCCTCGCCCCCTCGAACCGCGCATGAAAGCGACGCCGCGTGAAGTCAGAAATGAAGAAGAACGCGTCGGCATGGTCGGCCAGAAAGCGCCAGGTGCCGTCCAGGTGCGGCGGAGCCAGGTACTGGACGTCCCAGGAGATCGTGTCCAGGAACAGGAACGTGTTGAACAGCGCTCTGTGGTGAAGATCGACCAGCTCCTGGACATGCCAGGGCTGGGAGAGCCGCAACGCGACGGTGAACTCCGCGTCGGGCGCGGACGTGTGCAGGCGCCACCGGGGGAACGATTCCTCGAGCCGATGGAAGGCGATGCCCGCCGGGGTCGCCAGCACCTCGATCTCGGACCCGGCGCCAAGGCGATAGAGGCCGCCAGCGATACCCAGCGCGGCACGGCTCGTGCCGTTGTGGATGTCGCCCAGATTCCGGAGATCGAGCAGAAGCGAGAAGCGATCCCCGCGCGCGTTCCTGGCGAGCGCGGCGCCAACCACCCGCTCGAAGGATGCTGCGCTCGACCCGCGGGCGTGGCTCCACGCCCGTTCACGATCCGGCGCCAGCTTCAGCAGGCGCGCCCGATCCGAGGCGGCGACGCACGGCGTGCCCGCCGGCTCGGGCATCGAGCTACTGGCCGCCGCAACGACCGCCCGGTTCGACACCACGACCCGAAAACCGCACCGTCGGGCCCGCGCCATGTAGTGCACGAGCGCGGCATCCAGGCGCTCGAACTCCGCATCGAGCGGGCCGAAATCGGCCAGGAGTCCGGATGCGATGAGCACGCATGCGCACGTGTGCTCCAGCAGAATCTCGTGCTCGGGCAGCTCGGCCAGGATGCGGCGCGGCGCCCAGCCGGACTCGAGAACGCCGTCCAGCGGGAGCGTGGCGACAGACAGTCCATCGCTCGAGCCGAGGCGCGGGACGGCAAACCCGAACATCGGGTCGAGGGCGAGCGACTCGCGCAGAACCGCGATGGCCGCGCCCGTGGCGGAGAGCGGGCGCAGCACCACGAGCAGAGGGCGTCCCGCACCGGCGGCGTGTTCGATCGCTTCGTTGCAGGCCGCCACGGCACCATGCGCGCGTGAGGGCGACCAGCCACTGCCCTCCACCGGACGCGCCGCTCCGGCGGACGGGCGGAAATAGGTACCGTGGCTCACGTTCAAGAGCGACGCGGGATCGCACCATCGGGACAGCCACGAGGCGTCCTCAGGATTCGCGCCGGACGCGGTGCTGCAGTCGACGAACGCGTGGATCATGGGCGAGACCAGAACTGCTCGATGGCGCGCGTCAGCGGCTCGTACGCCTGGACGGGCGAGCTGAACCGCTCGATGACGGACTGCTCGGTTGGTGAGATCGCGGCGCCATTCTGCAGCAGCCGGACCACTTCATTGGAGAACTGGTACCAGTCTTTCGCGACCGCGCAGATCTGCGCCACAGGCTGCGGCAGTCCGTCGACACCCGCAGGCCAGGCCACCACCCGCCGAAGGTGGCTCAGCGCTTCGACCGTCTTGATCTTGACGCCCGTGCCAGCCACGGCTGGATTGATCACGAGAGCGCTCGCGGTGTAGAGCGTGTCCACGTCCTCGACCATTCCGAGGCACGTCACCCCATCGGGCGGGAGCGGCAGGGCTTGTCCGACTGCGCCGGCCACAAGCAGTTGTGCGTCGGGCACCTGCTCGCGAATCCGCGGCCAGGCCAGCCGGACGAAATCCCGCAGGCCCTTCTGGTTCATGGGGTTGCCAGACGCGACGAACAGAATCTGTTTTCCGGTCGGCGGCGGCACGCCTGGCACGACGTCGAAATCGACGCCGGTGGTGATTACCGGGATCTCCGGGACGACCTCCCGGAGCTGGCGCGCCTCCTCGTCCTGAATTGCCAGAATCAGGTCTGCCCTGCGCAGTCGGCGGGCTTCGTCGTCACGTTCCACCGTCCAGTCGTCGATCCCGTACTCCACGACTTTCTCCCGCTTGTTCGAGAACACGTCGATCGTGTCGATGATCTTGAGAACATCGTCGCCGAGCAGGGGCAGGACGCGGGACATCCAGATGTATTCGGCCAGCAGGACGCTCTTGCCGAGAGACCGGTGAAGGTGCAGAACCGTCGTCACGGCCGCATCGTGGCAAAACGTCCGATCCGCATTCAGCAGGGCAAGCCGCCGATCGTCCTCGGCTGCCTCGCCCAATACCGTCGCAAATCGCGGAACGAAGTCGCCATCCATCGGGGCCAGGACGTCGGGTACGTCGTTGAGGATGTACTCCAGGCGGCCGTCGCGATCGCACAGCACGGCGTTGCCGAGGTGATCCGCCAGCTCACGGAGGCCTTCCGAGGTGACCTCGGTTCCGCCCAAGGGCGCGATCACGGGAACAATCGTGTATCCGCAGCCCTTCAGGTGGCGCAACAACCGGAAAATACGGTACTCGTTGCCAGCGCGCGGCGGCCATGGCATCGCGTGGGACAGGCACACCACGACGGGACGGTCTCGCGGCGCCGGCTGCAGGCTGCGTACGCGCAACTGGGAGCGCGTGGCCACCCCCGAGGCGACGTTGGCGCGGGCCTCGGCCCGGCTTTCGAGGAAGTGCGCGAGCGGATTCGTCCCCCGGATCGCCAGGTCCGGATGATCGGCCAGGTATCCGTCAATGTCGAAGTCCGGGGACGGGCGCCGCTTCTCGCGCCAGCCGTACAACGCGAAGTGCACGAGGGGATTGGCGCCGCCCGCCAGCACGTCAGGAGCCTGCGCCAGATAGAAGGCCGAACTGAAGAAGGGGTTGGGGTCGCGGCCCTCCCAACCACCCGCACTCAGGTAGTGCGTCAGCGGATCGACCGACTCCGCCGAGACATCGGGATTGCGTTCAGCATAGAAAGCGGCATCGAACAAAGGATGAGCGTTGCGGTGCTCACGAGCCCCATGGCGCAGAAAGTGGACGAGCGGGTTCATGTCCTGGCTGACGACATCGGGGTACCGGCCACGGTAGTACGCCGTGTCGAACAGCGGGTGGGGATTGAGGCCGGCGCGCCATCCGATTGTCAGGAAATGAAGGAGCGGGCCCATTCCCGGCGGCAGCACCGGACCCTGACTCATGTAGTAGGACGAATCGAACAACGGATGGGGCGGCCGTCGCTCGCGATCCCCCGACAGCAGAAAGTGTGCGAGCGGGTTGACGCGGCCGACCGGCAAGTCCGGGTTGAGCGCGAAGTACCGTGCTGGCTGGACCACCGCGTTTGCCAGGCGAAGGTCCGAAAGGACGCCGCGGCGTTTCAGCAGCTTCAGCATCTCCCCGACGCTGGCGCCACGACCGAGACCTGGTCGCAACAGCGCACCGAGCTCCGCCCGGCGTGGCAGGCCCGCGAGCCACCGGCGGATCCCCTTCGGAAGGAACCAGGTCACGGTCAGCAGCGAGCCGCCGTCCTTACGCTGGCGTGTCGGTGACGGAGAGGAACCGAGGCGCGTCAGCCCAGCCTCGAGCGCATCGATCCTGGAGGCGTCGAGGCGCTGCCTCTCGGCGACCTCCGCGTCCTCGGCGTCTCTCTGGCGTGCTGCGTCGTCAGCAGCCGCCAGTCTGAGCGACGCATCCTGGAGGTCTGCCTGGATTCGATCGGCCCGATCTCGCAGCGCTTGTTTCTCGGCTTCGTCGGTTGCCGAGCTTCGCCGTGCGCTCTCCTGGACACGATCGACCTGGTCCCGCAGCGCTTGTTTCTCGGCTTCCTCGGTTGCCGAGCTCCGCCGTGCGCCGGCGATCTCGGCGGCCAGCAGTTCGCTGCGGCGGTCCAGTTCCTGGCGTTCGCGCGCCATTTCGGCCTTGTGATCCTCGGCCCGGCGCTGAAGATCGTCGCTGGCCTCCTTCAGGGTCCGCATCCTGGACGCCAGCTGATTCGCGGCGGCACCCGCACGTGCGCCGTGCTGATGGCGAGCGAGCACGCCGCTGCCCAGGCGCGCGAAGATCGACCGGAGCTGCCCGCAGTCGGTGCCCTCGGGCGAGCGGGACAGGAGCCACGCCACGGGCTCGGGAAGATCCGGCCCTACGCCCAGCACGCCGAGGCCATGGCCGTGAAGGAAGGCGAACGATGGATAGTCGCGCGCCTTGCGCTCCCAGAACTCCCAGGCGCCAAAGTCGCGCTCGCGCACGTTGGTGTCGTGCAGCAGGACCACTCCGCGGCGGCTCATCTTCGGCAGCCAGAGCGCGAAGTCCTCGCTCACGGCCTCGAGCGTGTGGTAGCCGTCGATGTGCAGAAGGTCGACGCTCCCGTCCTGGAAATGGGCGGCGGCCTCGGCGAAAGTCGCGCGGACAAGCCGCGAAAAGGCGGAAAACCGATGGTCGTGGTAGGCCGACCATTCGGTGAAGACGTCCTCTCCGTACAGGCCCGCCTGCGGATCGCCCTTCCATGTATCCACGGCATAGCAGGCGGTGGTCAGCCCCAGGCGTTGAACGGCCTGCAGGAACGCCGCGTAGCTGTTGCCGCTATGGGTGCCGAGCTCCACAAAGACCCTGGGCCTGAGCGCATCGACGATCCAGAACGCGAAGGGCACATGCTCGACCCACGACACCGGATCGACGATCCGGTCCGGCTCGTCGAAGAGAATCGGGCACGAGAAGACGCGCGGCCACGCCGAGGCGGGAGCGGCCTCGCTGGTGAGCTGGGATGGGGAACTCAGCGTCAGACTCCGCCCACATTCTATAAGCACATGACCTGGGCGGCACCAATTGTCTGCGCGCCGGAAGCACAGGTTGTGCCGGCGGAGTTCGGCATACTACGATGTCCGCGTTTCGCACGTCCGCCGTACCGTCATCCATTATGAAGATCACATCCGTCCGCTCCCTGATCATTCCCGACGTCAAGGTGATCCGCTTCGCTCGATTCGCGGACCCGCGCGGCTACTTTACGGAACCGTTCCGGCGCTCGGATTTCGATCAGCATCCCGATCTCCCATTCCTGCGCGGCCAGGCCTTCGTCCAGATGAACGAGAGCCTGTCGAAGTCCGGCGTGCTGCGTGGGCTGCACTTCCAGTGGAATCCGTACATGGGAAAGCTGGTCCGGACGCTGAACGGCCAGATGGTGGATGTCTTCCTGGATATCCGCAAAGGCTCGCCGACCTTCGGCCGCGCGGCGATGCACGACATGCCCGGTGTCGACGATGCGGCATGGAGCGAATGGATCTGGGTGCCGCCCGGGTTTGCGCACGGCAACTTCTTCGAGGCCGAGAGCCGGATCGAGTACCTCTGCACCGGTGAGTACAGCCCCGGTTGCGAGGCGGGCATCTCCCCTCTCGCCGCAGACATCGACTGGACGCTCTGCGATCCCGCGCTGAAGTCGCGGCTCGACGGCCTGGCGGCTGCGGGCCGGCTGATCGTCAGCGACAAGGACAGGGCCGGGCTCACGCTCGACGCCTGGGTCGCGCATCCAGCTGCCGCCGAGTTCGTGTACGATCGCCTCCAGGAGCCGACATGACGAACTCCAGGGCCACGCTCTTCACGGGTGGGACCGGTCTACTGGGAAAGACCTTCCAGCGGCTGCTGCCCGAGGCTCTCTACCCGCTGTCGAGCGAGCTCGATGTCAGCGATGGCCGTCAGGTGGCCTCCTACTTCGGCGCCCATCCGGTGCAGCTGGTCATTCATGCGGCCGCTTTCACCTCCCCGCCGAAGATCGACCAGGACCCCATGCGCGCCCTGACCGCGAACATCATCGGCACGGCGAACGTCGTCAAGGCGTGTGCGGACTGTGGGGCCCGGCTCGTCTACATCTCAACCGATTACGTGTTCAAGGGCGACCGCGGCAACTACACGGAAGACGATGCCGTGCAGCCGGTGAACAAGTACGCCTGGTCCAAGCTGGGCGGCGAATGTGCCGTGCGGATGTACGGCAACAGTCTCATCGTCCGCACGAGCTTCGGTCCTGACGAGTTTCCCTACCCGAAGGCATTTTCCGATCAGTACACGTCGAGGCAGAGCGTCGGCGTGACGGCGCGGCTCCTGCTGCAGGCGATCGAATCGAGCCTGACCGGCGTCGTGCACATCGGAGGACCCAGGCGGACGGTCCTCGACTATGCGCGATCGCTTGGCTCGACCAGGGAAATCGAAGCACTCTCGATCACGGAGGTCTCGTTTTCCGTGCCTGTGGATACCTCCCTTGACACCTCCCGGTTCGACCGGGAGATCAACGGCGCGAAGCGCTGAGGAGACAGCATGCGAATTCTCGTCGCGGGCGGCGCAGGCTACATCGGCTCCAGGCTCGTGCCATCGCTCGTCGAGCACGGGTACTCCGTCGACGTGATGGACCTGCTGTGGTTCGGCAACTGGCTGCCGAAGACGGTGAAGGTGACCCAGCGTCATCTGCTCGAATGCACCGAGGCCGACCTGACGGGCTATGACCAGGTGATCTTCCTCGGCGGCCTGTCCAACGACCCGATGGCCGAGTTCAGCCCGGCGGAGAACTTCGTCCAGAACGGCGCCGTGCCTGCGTACCTCGCGTTTGTGGCGAAGAAAGCCGGCGTTCGGCGCCTCGTGTACGCCTCGTCCTGCTCGGTGTACGGCTATACGCTGGACAAACTGTACGACGAAGAAGCACCCGTCACCTGCGCCTACCCCTACGGCATCTCGAAACTCCAGGGCGAGCGTGCCGTGCTCCAGCTCGCGGATCGGGATTTCTCCGTCATCTCCCTGCGACAGGGCACGGTCTGCGGCTGGAGCCCGCGGATGCGCTTCGACCTCATCGTGAACACGATGTTCAAGGCCGCCGTGTCGGGCGGCACCATCACCGTCAACAATCCCTCAATCTGGCGGCCCGTGCTCGACATCCGGGACACAGTCGCGGCATTCACGAGGGCCATCCAGGCCAATGCCCGGATCAGCGGCGTGTTCAACGTGGCCAGCGGCAACTACACGGTCGGCCAGACGGCTGACCTCGTCAAGGAACGCACCGAGCGCCTGACTGGCCAGCGCGTCAAGCTCGACATCCGCAGTCTCGAGGATCTTCGGAACTACAAAGTGTCCCTGGATCGGGCGCGCATCGAGCTGGGATTCGAGCCCCAGTACTCCATCAAGGACATTGTCGACGAGCTTCACGAACACCTCGCCTCGTACGGCGACCTCGAGCAGGAGCAGTACTACAACATCCGTGTCTTCAATCGTCTGGCGGCGCGCACGATGCAGCCGGCATGACAGACGCGCGCAATGCCCCGAATCGGGGCGCGTGTCACGCCGTGTTTTACGCGCTCGCGCGAATCCTGACGAGCAGCTTCACCGCGCAGCCACAGCGCCGACGTGCACGAGTGGCGACGATCAGCCGGCCGAGCGTGGAGGCGCGCTTCCAGTACAAGCGATAGGCGCTGGCATGAAACGCGCGGATCGCCGGAGCCGGATCGTGCGCGGCAGAACGTCCGGCCGAATGGCGGACCGTCACGAGCGGCACGTACATGCGGCGGAGGCCGGCGGCGGCCACACGACTGCAGTAGTCGGCATCCTCCCAGTACAGGAAGAATCCCTCGTCGAATCCGCCCACGCGGTCGAACACGTCACGCCGTGTCATCAGGCAGGCGCCTGAGACCCAGTCGACATCAACCGGTTGACCCGACGCGACCGCGTCGTCGGCCAGCAGGTTTCGCCGCGTCAGCCAGTTGCCCGGAAATCGCGCGGTGAGCCAGGTCGATCGTCCTCCGAGCCATGTGGTGAGATCGGGAAACCTGCGCGCCGACTGCTGGAGCCGGCCGTCGGCGTCGAGCACACGGGCGCCCACGACCCCGACATCCACGTGCTCCACCAGCCAGGACTCGAGGACGCGGGCGACCGGGCCCTCGACGACGGCATCCGGATTGAGCAGCAGCAGGAACGGCGCCGTCGTTCGAGAGGCCGCGAGGTTGACGCCTGCCGCGAACCCGCGGTTGTCGGTTCGCGGAATCACTTCGGCCCTCGGCCAGCGCGCGGCCGCACGGCGCAGCGCCTTGCGGTCGCTCTCCCAGTCCACAATCACCACCTCGTCGTCGAGGCCGAGATGCGGCTCGAGCGACGACAGGCACCGTTCGAGGTCGTCGTATCCGCGGTAATTGACGATCAGGACGGCCGTGGCCACGGGCGGGAAGCATTCTAGCGCGAGCACGCCCGGACTCCGGCCGCGGGCCGGGAGAGGCGCTAGCGGGTGAGGTCCGCTGCGAGGGGGTGGCCGAGCGAGCGCGTGGCCAGATACCAGTCGATGGTCTCGCGGAGGCCCACCTCGAACGTCGTGCTGGACTCGAACCCGAAAAGGCTCTTCGCACGGCTCGTGTCCACCTTGCGCCGGGGCTGCCCGTTGGGCTGGCTCGTGTCCCACACGATCTGCCCGTCGAAGGCAGCGAGGCGGGCGATCATCTCGACGAGTTGACGGATGCTGATTTCGAATGCGCTGCCCAGATTCACCGGCTCGCGGCCGTCGTAGCGCTCGGCCGCCAGCAGGATCCCTTCGGCCGCATCCGCCGCGTGCAGGAATTCGCGCGTCGCCGATCCATCGCCCCACACCTGGATGGAACGCCGGCCGGCGATCCTCGCGTCGACGCACTTCTTGATGAGCGCCGGAATCACATGCGACGACTCCGGGTCGAAGGTGTCGCGCGGGCCGTAGAGATTGACCGGCAGCAGGAAGATGGCGTTGGTCCCGTACTCGTCGCGGTAGGCCTGGCTCTGCACGAGCAGCATCTTCTTCGCCAGCCCGTAAGGGGCGTTGGTTTCCTCGGGGTATCCATTCCAGAGGTCGGCTTCGCGAAACGGCGTCGGCGTGTGCTTCGGGTATCCGCAGACCGTCCCGATCCCCACGAACTTCTGGATGCCGGCCCGATGGCCTTCGTGCAGGAGCTGCACGCCCATCATGAGGTTGTCGTAGAAGAACTGTCCCGGATGCGCGCGATTGGCGCCGATCCCGCCAACGATGGCAGCGAGGTGAATGACCAGATCCGGGCGCGCGTCGGCGTAGAGGCGGCGGACCGCATCGCCGTCGACCAGGTCGTAGTCCTCGCGTTTCGGCACGAACACGGACGCGCAGCCGCGCCGCGAAAGACGCTCGACCACGTAGGAGCCCAGAAACCCGGCGCCCCCCGTGACGCATACGCGCCTACCGCTCCAGAAGTCGGCCATGGCTGTTCCCGGGTGTATCGTCTCCGCCCAGCCTGCACTTTAGCGCCCAGGCCGCTTTCAGCGGACGCCTTCAGGGGCGAGCGGCATCTGGCGGCGCATCGACAAATCGCCAGCCCACGAGCAACCCGAGCTCGCGCTGGTCGTCGCCGCCGAAGTCCCGGGGCCACACAGTGCGGTTCACCTCGGTCTCGATCACGACGCGGGGCCGGCCCTCGGGCACCTCCACGTACTTCACGACGGGCGCCCCCGTCTTGAGAACCGTGTCGATCACCAGTGTCCGGCCGAGCCAGACCCTCGCGTGCACGGGGTTGGTCTCGAGGTCGAGGTGGTTCACCGAGACGCGGAGCGCGAGCCATCGCGCCGTGGCATCCACCACTGCCACCGCCCGGCGCCTCGCCCACCGCTGTTCCCCGCCTGCGCCGTCCGGCTCGGGATAGTAGAAACCGTACGAGAAGGGCCACCCGAGCCGCTCGGCGCGAAACGGCACGCGCAGCCACGTCGCAGACAAGTAGGACGTGCCTGCGCCGTATGCGACAACGACGAGCAGCGCGAGGACGATGGCCGAACGCGTGAGCGGCCTGTCGCCAGGGCGGCCCTGCCGGGCCATCGACGGTTCCGCAAGAAGTACGAACCAGAAGGCCGAGGTCCAGAACATCACCACCGCCGCCATGTCCTGTCCAGGCATGCCGAGGAGTGAGACGGCGCCGAAGGCGAGGAGCATTCCGCGCGCGACCCAGATCGAAGGCGCCGCGCCCTTGCGCGGCCGCACGACGAACCACGCGAACGTCGCGACCCAGGCGATCCAACCCAGGCTGCCGACGAGGCCGAACTCGGCAATCTGATGGCGATACCAGTTCTGCGCGTTGTCCGACGGCAGGATGTACCCGGACCAGGCGAGCTGCGCGAAATCCGACACGAGGATGTGAAACGATCCCACGCCCACGCCAAACCACGGCGACTCGCCAATCATCCGTGTCGCGACCGCGCCGTACAGGTTCCGGTTCCACATCTCCGCCGCGAAGGCGCGCACCGACTCGGCGGACAGGTCGGGCAGGGTGTCGCGGACCCGCCCCAGCGGGCCGACCACGTCCGCCGGCAGGTTCGCAAGGAGGGCGAGCAAGGCCGTCGCCGCGGCCGCCGTGAAGACCACCGGCCGCCAGGCGTGAAGTGCCGTCGTCTTCCGGTTGGGGTCGTGGAGGGCGGAGAGGGCGCGCGCCGATCGTGTGTAGAGCGCGACGAGCGCGCAAAGCGACACGATCACCGCTGCGCCAAACGCCGTGCGCGAGCCCGTCGCCCAGACGGCGAGCCAACCGGCGGCCATTCCCGACGCGGTGAGCAGCCGGCCAGCTCCCCGGTCGGCAGCCCATAACGCAAACCCGCCGATCCACAGAGCGGCAATCACGCCGCAGACGTTCGCGTCGAGGAGCGTACCCGACGCGCGGCCGATGTTGCCGTAGACCGTTTCGTTCAGGAAGGTGACGTCAACGAACAGCTGGTACGTGGCGACACCGGCCATGGCGAGGGCGCTCAGCGCCAGCGGGGTCACCACCACTTGCACGAACCCTGCCCCGGCCTCGCCCTGCGGCGGCTCCGCCACCGCGAACAGCCAATCGAACCACAGGATGCCGAGCAGCAACGTCAGTGCGACGCGCAGCACCCAGATGGTCGAGAACGCGGGCGATCCGCCGCCAACGGAGCTGGGCACGCGGTACGCGCCCAGCGGGCCAAGCAGCGCCGGGTAGAAATCGATTTCGCGCCAGACCACCAGGGAGGCGGACGCGACCACGGTGAGGGCGAACAGCACAAGCGGCGCCCGCCACCGCAAGGGAATGCGCCACGACGTGCCCGACAGCGCCGGCGCCATCGCCCCGAAGAATGCGGCCATCCACAGCACGGCGTAGAACGGGTGGTAGCGGCCGTACACAATGCGGAACACCGCCGGAAAGACGAACGTCGCGGCCAGCACGAGGCCCACCATCCGGCGATCGAGCCAGACGAGAAACGCGGACGAGACAAATGCCATCGTCGAGAGGGTGACGAGGCTGGGCAGGTTGAGGCCCACGAGATAGACCTCGCCGGCCAGTGCCGCCGCGGTCCAGGCGAGCACGAAGATCTTCGTGGCTCGTTCCATCAATTCCGCGATTCGGTTAGCGTGCCGGGACGCGTCGAACCGACGAGGCCGCCTCCAGGCGTTCGAGATCGGCGTCCACCATCATCTCGACGAGCTGCTTGAAGTCGACCTCCGGCTTCCAGCCGAGCTCGCGCTGCGCCTTGGTCGCAGTCGCCGAGCAGATGATCGACTTCGGCGGGCCGGAGGAAGCGCCGGGTCCTGAACCGACGTGCTTCTGCCAGTCGAGGCCCACGCGCCCGAACGCGATCTCGATGAGCTCTCGCACCGAGTGGCTGACGCCGGTGGCGATCACGTAGTCGTCGGCGCGGTCCTGCTGCAGCATGAGCCACATCGCGCGGACGTAGTCGCCGGCAAAGCCCCAGTCGCGCTGCGCGTCGAGGTTGCCGATCGACAGCGTCGTCGGCGAGCCCGAGCTTGATGCGCGCCACGCCGTCGGTGACCTTGCGCGTGACGAACTCCAGCCCGCGGCGCGGCGACTCGTGGTTGAAGAGCATCCCCGACACCGCGAACAGGTCGTAGCTCTCGCGGTAGTTGACCGTGATGTAGTGCGCGAACACCTTCGACACGCCGTACGGACTGCGCGGGTAGAACGGCGTCAGCTCGGTCTGCGGCACCTCGCGCACCTTGCCGAACATCTCGCTCGACGAGGCCTGGTAGAAGCGGATCTTCGGATCGACGCGCCGCACCGCGTCGAGCATCCGCGTCACGCCCTGCGCGTTGAACTCGCCGGTCAGCATCGGCTGATCCCACGAGGCGGGCACAAACGACATCGCCGCGAGGTTGTAGATTTCGTGCGGCCGCACCTCGTCGATGACGTCGGAGCAGCGACAGCTGATCGAGCAGATCGGCCGGCTCTGAGCGTGATGCGGTCGAGCAGGTGCTCGATGCGCCACGAGTTGGGGGCGCTGAGGCGACGGACCATGCCGAAGACCTCGTAGCCCTTCTCGAGCAGCAGCTCGGCGAGGTACGACCCGTCCTGGCCGGTGATTCCGGTAATGAGTGCGCGTTTAGCCATGTAGTGGGGTTCGGGCTTCGGGCTCCAGGCTTCTGGCTCCGGGACGACACGGAAGAACGACGGGGAATTGTACAGCTGAACGGAATGGAAACCATCGACGTCGCGGTGATTGGCGCGGGCGTCACCGGCCTCGCGGCGGCGCGCGCCATTGTCAGCCGCGGGCTCTCGGTCTGCGTGCTCGAGCGCCATCCGCGCCCCGGGCTCGACACCAGCACGCACAACAGCGGCGTGATTCACGCCGGCATCTACTATCCCACCGGCTCGCTCAAGGCCCGGCTGTGCGTCGAGGGCGCCGCCTGCTGTACGACGTTCTGCGCAGCAGCACGACGTGCCCCACCGACGACTGCGGCAAGCTGATCGTGGCCGCCGACGAGACTGAGATCCCGAAGCTGCTGGCGCTTCAGGCGCTCGGGACGGCCAACGGCGTCGAGGGCCTTCGAGATCGTCGACCGCGCTTTGTCGCCGCGCGCGAGCCGCACGTGCGCGTCGGCAGCGGCCCTGTACTCGCCCGAGACCGGCATCGTCAACGCCGAGGCGCTGGTCAAGGCGCTGCTGCGGCTCGGCGAGGCCGCCGGCGTGATCTTCCTGCCGGGCACGCGGCTGGTCGGCGCCGACCACCGCGGGCCGCGACGGCATCGCGCTCGCACCGAGCGCGAGACCATCCTCGCCCGACAGGTCGTGAACGCCGCCGGGCTCTATGCGGACGATGTGTCCCGGATGCTTGGCGGCGAGGCGTTCACCATTTATCCGTGCCGCGGCGAGTACGCGGAGCTGACGCCCGGCCAGCCGCTCGCTCGTCGAACGCGCTCGTCTACCCGCTGCCCCGCCACGGCCACGGCCTCGGCGTCCACCTCGTCCGCACGACCGACGGCGCGGTCTGGCTCGGTCCGACGGTCGCAGTACCAGGATCGGAAGGACGACTACGAGAGCGACCGCCTGCCGCGTCGAGGCGTTCGTCGAGCCGGCCCGGCGGCTGCTGCCGGACGTCACGCTCGACGACCTGCGGCTGTCGGGCAGCGGCATCCGCGCCGAAGCTCGCACCCGCCGAGCGAGCCGTTCGCCGATTTCCTGATTCGCCGCGACCGCGAGAACCCCAGCGTCGTCCAGGCCGCCGGGATCGAATCGCCCGGCCTGACCTCATGCCTCGCCATCGGCAACTTGGTGCCGGATCGTTGCCGACGGAACTTAGGATTCAGGGACTTGGGATTCAGGGACTTGATTGGATCGATCAAATCCTAAGTCCCTCGATCCCAGGTCCCTGCAATTCTCCAGGATGAGCGCGCGAGCGCGTCCTGCCAGGTCGGCATGGCGACCCCAGCCGCCGCGAGCTTCGCGTTCGACAGCGCGCAGTAGCGCGGGCCGCGGCGCCCGCAGCTTCACGTCGGCGACCGACACGACCTCGAACCGCGGCTCGACGCCCAGCAGCCGCGCGGCCTCGCGGGCAAGCTCGAGCCAGGTGCAGCGTGCCCCGGTTCACGCAGTGGTACAGACCCGGGCAGCCGCGGCGCTCGAGGAGCGTCCGCGTGGCCCGGGCGGCGTCGAACACGTAGGTCGGCGACACGGTCCGGTCGTCGAAGACCTGCCGGGCGGCCCGCCTGCAGGCCCATGACGATCCCGGCCACGCTGCCCTTCGGCGGGCGCGCATCCGGCGCGCGCGCCGAACAGGCTCTCGACGCGCAGCACGTACGACTGCGGCGCGTCCGCGGCGAACCATTCGCCGAGCATCTTCGACGCGGCATACACGCTCCGCGGATTCGGCCGGTCGTCTTCGGTGTACGGCCGGTCGGCCGTCGCCGTCGAAGACGAAGTCGCTGCTGTAGTGCACGAGCGTCGCGCCTGCGGCCTCGCGGCCCGCGCCAGGTTGCGGACGGCAAAGGCGTTGACCTGGAGGGCCTCGACCGGATGATCCTCGGCCGCGTCGACGGCGTTGTAGCCGGCGCAGTTGACGATGACGTCGGGGCGCACCCGGCCGACCTCGGCCCGCACCGCCCGGGATCGGTCACGTCGAGCCGCGACGGTCGAACGGCACGACCTCATGCCGCGCGCCGGCACTCCTGCACGATCGCGGCGCCGAGCTGCCCGCGGGCGCCGAGGACGACGACCCGCATCACGCGGCCCTTTCCGCGGCGCCGTCCGCAAACGCCCGCATCCGCTCGTCGTCGAGCACGCCTTCCCAGCGCGCGACGGCCGCCGTCGCGATGCAGTTGCCCATCACGTTGACCGCCGTGCGCCCCATGTCGAGGACGTGATCGATGCCGAGCAGGATGGCCGCGCCCTCGAGCGGCAGCCCGAACGTGGTCAGCGTGGCGGTCAGGATCGACCAGCGCGGCGCGCGGCACGCCGGCCACGCCGTTGCTCGTCAGCAGCAGCGTCAGCATGATGGCCATCTGCTGGCCAGATCGACAGCTGGATGCCGGCAAGCTGCGCCACGAACATCGTGGCGAGCGACAGTAGAGCGTCGATCCGTCCTGATTGAAGCTGTAGCCGGTCGGGAGCACGAAGCCCGCGACGTTCTTCGGCACGCCGAAGCGTTCCATGACCTCGAGCGCCTTCGGCAGCGCGGCCTCCGAGCTGGCGGTCGAGAACGCGATCAGGAACGGCTCTCGAATCGCGCGGAAGAACGTCAGCAAGGGCACGCGGATCGCGAACGCCGTCCCACGACGACGATGAGGACGTACAGCGACCAGCGCCGAGGTACATGACCGCGACCAGCTTGCCGAGCGTCAGCAGGATCTCGACGCCCGACTGCCGCCGACCGTCGCCGCGATCGCCGCGAACACGCCGATCGGCGCGAGGGCCATCACGTAGCTCGTCACGACGAACATCGCTTGCGCCACGCTCTCGAGCACGTCGAGCACCGGCCGGCCCTTCGCGCCGATGGCCGCCAGCGCCACGCCGAAAAACGTGGAGAACACGACGAGCTGCAGGATGTCGCCGCGCGCCATCGCGTCGACGACGGACGTCGGGAAGATGTTGAGGAAGATGTCCCAGGCGCTGCGCTGGCCCGCGGCCATGCCGGCGACGGCCTCGGTCGACGCCATCGGCAGGGCCACACCCGCGCCCGGCTGAAGCAGGTTCACCAGCACCAGGCTGACGACGAACGCGACGGCGTGGTCAGCTGGAAGTAGATCATGGCCTTCAGGCCGATGCGTCCGGTCGTCTTCAGATCGCCGCCGCCCGGCGATGCCGACGACGAGCGTCGAGAAGAGCAGCGGCGCGATGATCATCCTGATCAGTCGCAGGAACGCGTCGGCGAGCGGGCGGATGGCCACGCCGGCATCCGGCCAGACGCCACCGAGCACGACGCCGAGCACCAGACCGATGAAGATCTGCGTGGTGACCGACGGGAACCGGCTCGACGCCGCTGGCGAGCCTGGCGAGCCTGACTTTCCTGACAGTCCCGACAGGGACGCTGCGGGGGTGTCCGGCGGCGGCGGCCTCATGCGAGACGTGGCGCGCACGTGCTCGGCGATCGCCGCCACGACCGCCTGCTGCTGGTCGAGGCGTCAGCTCGCCGTAGATCGGAATGGCCAGGCTCTCGGCCGCGGCTCGCTCGGCGTGGGGAAAGGCCCCTGCGCGGTACCCCAGCGTCGCGAAGCACGGCTGCAGATGAAACGGCACCGGATAGTAGATCTCGTTGCCGATCCCGCTCGCGTCGAGGTGACGCTTGAGGCCGTCGCGGTCGGCGACACGAATGACGAACTGGTTGAAGATGTGGCGGCGATCGGGCGGCTCGACCGGCAGGACGACCCCGTCCTGCAGACCAGCCTCGGCGAACAGTCGACGGTAGCGGCCGGCGTTCAGCCGCCGCGCCTCGGTCCAGCCGTCGAGGTGCGGCGCCTTCACCCGCAGCACGGCCGCCTGCAGCGCATCCATCCGGAAGTTGCCGCCGACGACGTGGTGATAGTACTTCGGCTCCATGCCGTGCGTGCGGAGAAGCCTCGCGCGCTCGGCCAGCGTGCGGTCGCTCGTCGTGACCAGGCCGGCATCGCCGAAAGCGCCGAGGTTCTTGCTCGGGAAGAACGAGAAACAGCCGAAGGCGCCCTGCAGGCCGGCCGGACGGCCCTTGTAGGTGGCGCCGATCGCCTGCGCGGCGTCTTCGATGACGGCGATGCCGGCGCGCGACGCTTCATCGAGAATCGGATCGAGATCGGCGCTCAGGCCGAAAAGATGCACCGGCAGAATGGCCTTCGTCCTCGGCGTGATGGCCCTGGCCGTTGCCGTCGGGTCGATGTTGAACGTGGCGGGATCGATGTCGACGAACACGGGCCGCGCGCCGACGCGCACGATCGCTCCGGCCGTGGCAAAGAACGAGTAGGTCGACGTGACCACCTCGTCGCCGGGGCCGATGCCAAGCGCCATGAGCGCCAGGAGCAGCGCGTCGGTGCCGGACGAGACGGCGATGGCCTCAAATCCTCAACGGGGGGTCGCCGCCGCCGATGAGGCGGGCCAGATCGGCCTCGAGCGCCGCGACCTCGTCGCCCAGGATGAACCGCTGGCTGTCGCACACACGGGTGATGGCGGCGAGGATCTCGTCGCGGAGCGGCCCATACTGGGCCTTGAGATCGAGCAGCGGCACCCGCATGTGAGCCGGCATTGTACTCGTCGCCCGTCCTCGGGCCACTAGCGCCGCGATTTCACGGCCGCGCGCGTCTCGCGGTCGGTCTCGCGCTTCTTGATCGTCTCGCGCTTGTCGTAGTCCTTCTTGCCCTTCGCGAGGCTGACCGCCACCTTGACCCGGCCGTTCTTGAAGTACATCCGCACCGGCACGAGCGTCATCCCGTTCTCGATGGTCTTGCCGATCAGCTTGCGGATCTCGTCCCGGTGCAGCAGCAGCTTTCGGCGCCGCAGCGGCTCGTGGTCCGAGTAGCCCCGGTGGCTGTACGGGCTGATGTTGACGTTGTAGAGATAGACCTCGCCGTCCTCCACGCGGGCGAAGCTGTCGCGCAGGTTGACGCGGCCTTCGCGAATGGCCTTCACCTCGGTGCCGAGCAGGACGACGCCTGCTTCGAACGACTCGAGCAGGTGGTAGTCGTGAAACGCCTTGCGGTTCTCGGCGATGCTGCTCCTGGCCAGCTCGCGTTCGGTCTTGTCGACCCTGCCAGCCTTCTCGGTCATGGCTGGCGGACCTGGCCCGCCGGCCGGCTGCGCGCGAGCCGCGCCGCCAGCTTGACCGCGGCGATCATGCTGCCGGGATCGGCAATCCCCCGCCCGGCGATGTCGAACGCCGTCCCGTGGTCGACCGAGGTCCTGACGATCGGCAGCCCGAGCGTCACGTTGACCGCCTGCCCGAACGCGAGCAGTTTCACCGGAATCAGGCCCTGATCGTGATAGCACGCGATGACGGCGTCGAACTCGCCCCGCACCGCGCGGACGAAGATGGTGTCGCCGGGAAAGGGCCCGCGACGTCGATGCCGCGTGCCCGGCATGCGGCGATGGCCGGGGCGATGGCGATCTCTTCTTCGCGTCCGAACAGGCCGTGCTCGCCGGCGTGCGGGTTCAACCCGGCCACGCCGATGTTGGGCGGCCGGTCACGCTCGCGGTTCTCTGCGAGAAACCGCGGCAGCTCGCGCGCCGTGAGAAGAATGGTCGCCTCGAGCGAAGCCTGCGTCAGCAGCCTCGGCACGTCGGCCAGCGGAACGTGCACCGTCGCCAGCACCACGCGCAGGCTCTCCGAGTAGAACATCATCGCGACGTGCGACGCCCCGGTGAGATGCGCGAGCAAGTCCGTGTGCCCGCTCCACGGCAGGCCGGCGAGCCGCAACGCTTCCTTGTTGATCGGCGCCGTGGCCACCGCATCGACGACGCCCGCGCGAGCGTCCTCGGCCGCGCGCACGATGGTGTCGTACGCCGCCCGGCCGGCCTCGCCGCTCAGCACGCCAGGGACGAACCCGGCTCGTGGACGCGGCGTAGATGATGGGCTCGCAGACCTCGAGCACGCGAGGGCTCCGCCGCCGCCTTCGCGGCGATTTCCGGACCGATGCCGGCGGGATCGCCGACCGTGATCGCGACGCGTGGCTTGACATCAGTGGTGTGCGCCGCAGGAACCGCAGCCGCCTGATCCGCAGCCGCCGGCGCCGCAACCCGTCGGGTTGTCGCAGCCGCCTTCGCTGCCGCATCCACCGTGCACCTGGCCCTTGGCGTTCGGCAGCTCGTAGCGCAGACAGCACTTCAGACGTCCGCAGAGGCCCGACAGCTTCGACGGGTTGAGGCTCAGGTCCTGCTGCTTGGCCATCTTGATCGACACCGGCTCGAACGAGGTCAGAAACGTCGTGCAGCAGAGCGGCCGGCCGCAGGTGCCGTAGCCGCCGAGCACCTTGGCTTCGTCGCGCACGCCGATCTGCCGCATCTCGATGCGGGTCCGGAACTCCGCCGCGAGCTCGCGCACGAGCTCGCGGAAGTCGACCCGGCCATCGGCGGTGAAGTAGAAGACGAGCCGCGACCCGTCGAAGGCCTGTTCGACGCGCGTGAGCTTCATCGCCAGGCCGCGCTCGCGGATCTTGAGGAGCGCAATGCGGTGCGCGTCGGCCTCGCGCTCCTGGTGCCGGCGCCTCGCCACGATGTCGTCGTGCGACGCCAGCCGGACGACGCGGCGGGGCGAGTCGGCCGGGGGACGCCGCCGCTCGGACACCGCCGTGCTCGCGCGCACGACGGTCCCGACCGCGGGCCCGGCGTCGGTCTGCACGACCACCGCATCGCCCGGCTTGACGGACCCGGGTCTGTCGAGGAGATAGGTCTCGGCGCGGCCCACCGGCGTCAGCTTGATGGTCACGAGCGCGGCGGGCTCGTGGGCGCTCATAGCTGCAGCATCACCCAGTCGGCGACGATCTTGGCGGCGGCATTCCGTTCGAGCGCGACCAGCGCCTGATCGACCGCCACGAACGCCTGGCGGCCGCGATCGCCGCCGTAGGCGCCCAACCGATCGAGCGCGGGCCGGACGTCGCGGTTCGCGAGCATCTGGCCGTCGGCGCCGGCCGCGATGAGCGCGACGTCGCGCAGGATCGACGACATCGCGCGCAGGCTGCGCGGCCAGTTGGTCGCGGTCGGTCGCAGACGCTCCTCCGGCTTTCGGCAGAAGCTCCTTCGCCGCCTCGACGCGGCGGCGTGCGAGATCGCCAGGTGCGCCGGGAGGCGTCCCCGCCACGCTCGAGAGGGCTCGCAACGCCAGATCGCGGGCTTCCACGAGCTCGCCTGCGCTCGCCTCGAGCGCGAGGCCCACGCTGCCGTCCGCCGTCGCCGCGACGGCTCTCGCTTCGGCCTCGCTCCGGCCGCGCCTCATCAGGACGGTCGCGACATCATCCACATCGAGCGGCCGGAACGTCAGCCGGGGACACCGTGAGCGGACGGTCGGCAGCAGCAGATCGGGAACGGAGGTGACGAGCAGGAATGAGGACGCCGCCGGAGGCTCCTCGAGCGTCTTCAGAAGCGCGTTCTGCGCTTGCGCGACGAGCGCGTCGGCCTGGTCGATGATCACCACGCGGTGTCGCCCCTCGAAGGGCCGGTATGCCGCGCGATCGATGACGTCGCGCACCTGATCGATTTTGATGGCGCCCGAGTCGCCGGGCTCCAGGATGTTGACGTCAGGATGCACGCCGCGGGCGATGCGCTTGCAGGCCGGGCAGGTGCCACACCCTGGGACCTCGCCTGACGCCTGAGGTCCGGCGCAATTCATGGCCTGGGCGACCGAGACCGCGGCGAGCCGCTTCCCGACGCCCGACGGTCCGGCGAAGATCAGGCTGGGCGGCAGAGTGCCCCGCTCGATGGAGCGGACGAGCAGGCCGACGAGCGTCCGGTGGCCGACGATGTCTCGAAACGCCATGGCAGGATCTCGATTGGCATCGTATCACCCGGACGTAGGTCGGGAGGGGGGGTCGGGTAGGTCGGGTGGGTCGGGTCGGGTGCGGGAGCGCCTGCGGCTACGCCGAGCCGAGGACAAGGGGATCCGAGGCGAGGTGTCTGCGTCAGTTCGCGCCGGGGGTGGGGCCCCGGCGCAGTAGAAGATGCCGGGCGACCGCTACCGCGTGCCGCTGGACGTGGGCCCCTTCGGCTGGGCCTTCTGCTCGGGCTTGTCGCGCTCGCCGCGTCCGAAGAGCCGGCCCCAGAATCCGCGTTTCTTCGGCGGCTCAGGCGGCGGTGCTGCCACCTCGGCTACCGCCGGGGGCGGCGCGACGACAGGTGGCGCCGTCGCGGGCGCTCCGGTGTCGGCCAGGCGCGGAGGCGCCGGCTTGTCGGTGCCGCTGAACACCGCAGCCACGGCACCGAAGAAACCGCGGGTCGGGTGCAAATCGCACCGCTGGCTCGGCATGGTGCCCTTCGCGAAGGACTCGTTGTAGACCATCGACCGGATGGTCCGCATCCCATCGTCGTCGACGACCTCGACGTGCTCGCAGCCTTCGGTGGCGAGGAGCCCCGACAGGCGGCAAACGGCCGCCGACGCGATGCCGGCAGGCGGCGACAGCCAGACGGGCTTGTTGCCGCGAGTGGCGCCCTTCATGAAGGAGGCCCAGAGCGGCACGGCGATGTCGCTCGCGAAGCCGTTCGGGAGAATCGTGCGGGGCTCGTCGAAGCCCACCCACACGCCGGTCGCGAGCATCGGCGTGAACCCCACGAACCACGCGTCACGGTACTCGTTGGTCGTGCCCGTTTTGCCGGCGGCCGGCAACGTGAAGCCCAGCGCGCGGGCACGCGCGCCCGTTCCGGCGTTGATGACGTCGGCCATCATGCTCGCCATCAGGTACGCGGTCGCCTCGCTCACGGCCTGGGTGGATTTCTCTTCGGCCATGAAGAGCACGCGGCCGTCGCGATCCTCGACGCGCCGAATCACCATCGGCTGGGGCACACGGCCCTTGTTGGCGAACGCCGCGTAGGCGGCCGTCATCGCCTGCAGCGTCACCTCGCCGGAGCCCAGGGCAAGCGACGGCACGCTCGGCACATCTCCCACACCCATCGTCTTGGCGTACTGGACGGTCGAGGGGATGCCCACTTCCTGCAACAGCCGCACGGCGGCCCGGTTGCTCGAGGTCTTGAGCGCAAGACGAAGGCTCATCGTCTCCGCCGTGGAGTGCCCGTCCTCGGGCGTCCAGTCGCCCTCGAGCGTCTCGATTGGCAGGTTGAGCCGCTGGATCATGGTCGCCGGAGTGAAGCCGGCCTCGAGAGCGGCCGCGAAGACAAAGGGCTTGAACGCCGAGCCTGGCTGGCGCTTGGCCTGCACGGCGCGGTTGAACGAGCTCTCGCCGAAGTTCCGGCCGCCGATCATCGCGCGCACGTGGCCCGTCTCGGGCTCCATGGCGACGAGCGCCGCCTGCAGCAGCGGGGTCTCCGCCGGCTCGGGCTGGGGCGTCTTGCTGGCGGCGGCACGGCGGCGCGCAAGCGCGTCGCGCCTCTCGTCGAGCGCCTTCAGTCCCTCGGCCACGGACGCCTCGGCGAGCTTCTGCATGGTCATGTCGATCGTCGAGAACACACGCAGCCCGCCTTCGTACACCCGCTCGAAGCCGAATCGATCGATGAGCTCCCGCCGCACCTGTTCCTTGAAGTACTGCCCGTACGGTTCCTCGGCTTCGAGTCCGTTGACGAGCACGACTTCGGCCTTGGTCGCCGACTCCCACTGGCCGGCATCGATCACGCCGGACTGCTTCATCTCCTGCAGGACCACGTTGCGGCGTGCCGTCGCGCGGTCCTTGTGGACCGTCGGAGCGTAGCTCGACGGCGACTGCACCAATCCCGCCAGGAGCGCGGCCTCGGTGAGCGACAGTTCCATTGCGTGCTTGCCGAAATACCCGCGCGACGCCGCTTCGACGCCGTAGAGGCCATCGCCGAAGTACACCTTGTTGAGGTAGAGCTCGAGAATCTTCTCCTTCGAGTACGCGCCTTCGATGCGGCCCGCCAGGATGACCTCCTGAAGCTTCCGACGGTAGGTCCGGTCGGGCGTCAGGAAGCTCTGCCGTGCGAGCTGTTGGGTGATCGTGCTCGCACCCTGCACGACGCGGCCCCTCCGTACATTGGCAAGCGCAGCGCCGACGATGCGGCGAGCGTCGAAGCCACGATGCTCGTAGAACCGCTGATCCTCAATAGCGAGAATCGCCTTCACGAGGTGGGGCGACACCTGCCCAAGCGGGACTTCGATGCGTTGTTCCTTGTAGATCGTGAACGCGAGGCCGTCACGGCGATCGTACACGGCGGTGGCCTGAGCCATCTCGCCCATGCGGCCGATGGAATCTCTGTCCGGCAGACCCGTCCACAAACTCAAGGTGAAGGAGACGGCCGCGACTGTTGCGACGGCCGCCAGGGCCACGCCGCCCATCAACGTGCGGCGCACCAGCACGGGATGCTGCCTGCGCACGCGTTTCCAGCTCTCGCCTCAGCGCCGCGGCCCGACCCTTGAGTGTCTTCGCCTTCACTGTCGACAATTATGATTGCAACCGCTGGGCCAGCCGAAGTCCAGCGAATTCGCCAACGTGCACGCCCGCCAATGGCCGGGCTGGCGTGAACGGTTCAGGCGGAGCTGCAGCAATCGACACCCTCAGCGATACAGGCGTCGCTCGCAGATCAAAACGTTCGTTCCGCTGGCTCCCGTCGTTATCTCGATCAAGGAGGTCAGCAATGCAGAAGCGAATCGCAGCAATGGCGGCGCTCGGCGTAGCCCTCGGGATCGTGCTGGTCAGCTCGGTCGGCGCGGCGAGCGAGGACAAGCGGACGACCTACTTGACGTTCAGTCAGCCGGTCGGCCTGCCTGGAGTGACGCTCCCGGCCGGCACCTACCTCTTCGAAGTGGCCGATCCGCTGGTGAGCGCGGACATCATCCGCGTGAGCAACCGGAAGCGAACGATGGTGTACTTCACCGCGTGGACCGACCGCGTCGAGCGTCGCGCCGGAGAGCGGGGTGAAATCGGGCATCACCTTCACCCCGGCGCAACCCGAGTCCGTCCGCAGAATCGCCGCGTGGTACCCGCGCGGTGAATCCAGCGGACACGAGTTCATCTATCGCTGAACGCGCTGCGCTCACGCGAACTGACGAACTGAGAACTGGGAACTCATAACTACGAAGGACACTGTCACAACGTCGGACATGGTCCTTCGTAGTTCACCGCTTCCCAGCTCCCTGTTCCCCGATCCCCGATCCCCGATCCCCGATTTGAGCCGCGAACGCGTCAAGCATGTCGACGCGGTGTCCCCGCACGCGAGACATGCCGGTACTCGTCCACGCGCGCCCACAGCTTCCGGATGGGCCGGATCCACGGGTAGACACTAATGGCGTGCCGCGCGGCGGTGTGCCGCCGCAGGATCCCCGACACGCGTGTGTAGTTGGACGGATCTTCGAAGCCGGTGGGAGGACGAACGGGCGCGCCCGGAATGCGCCTCCCGGTGGCGGCGATGTTGCCCCCGTCACGCGAGGTATAGGTCGCAACGACCTCGAACCCGACCCGCCGCAGCATCGCAGAGAGCGCCGAGAGGTTGAAGTGATAGAGGTGGCCCCGATGAAACTGCTGGTGCGGCTGCTGGCACACGGCCTCGACGTTCGGGATCTCGACGATGAGCGCGCCTCCGGGCTTGAGCCATTCAGCGGCCTTCGCCATGACCTCGGCCGGGTTCTCGAGATGCTCCACCGTATGAAACATGGTGACCACGTCGAGCGAACCAGGCTCGATCGCCCGGTCCTGGTAGAACCCGCACGTCACGGGCAGGCCGAGCGTCTCCGCGGCATAGCGCGCGTACGCCTCGTTGGGCTCGACGCCTGAGGCCTCGCAGCCCATCGCTCGAAGCAGGTACACCACTTCCCCGCTGCCGGCGCCGACATCGAGGACGCGCGCGCCTGGTCTGAAGACCGCGGCATTGCGGCGCAGCCGGTCGAGCGCCACCCTGGCGTTGCGGTAGCGCTGTCGCGGCCTGGGCTCGTAGGCACCCTTGTACTCGAGCCTGTACTCGCGGGCGTAGAAGGCGCGTACCTGGTCAGGCGTGAGACGCGGGTCTGTCCAGACGAGGCCGCATCGCCGGCAAATCACGGAGCGGAGCGGCCGGCCGTGACGATCCTTCGACCGAATCTCTTCGACGTCGACACAACCGCATAGATTGCAGGGGATGGAGCACGCGGGGGTCATCGGCGCCCCGATCATCCCCCATCGCCGGCGTCAGATCCAGCCAGCCCGCACGGCGCTCGCTGCGCTTGAACGACGGGCCGCCGTGCCACAGAATGGCTGCCGATGAGCCACCCGCCCCCGATCCATGGCGACGCGGTCAGTCCGGAACGCTCGCCTTGCGCACCGCCGAAGGCCGCTGGCGGGCGGTTGTCGATTCGGCCGTGGACGCAATGATCGTGATCGATCACCGCGGCGCCATCGAAGTGTTCAATCGCGCCGCCGAACGGATGTTCGGCTATGCCGAAGCCGAGGTGCTTGGAAAGAACGTCAACGTGCTGATGCCTTCGCCGTACCAGGCCGAGCACGACGGGTACATGAGGCACTACCTCGAGACCGGCGAGCAGCGCATCATCGGGATCGGCCGCGAGGTCCACGCCAGGAAGCGCGACGGCACCACGTTTCCCGTGCACCTGTCGGTCGGCGAGATGCAGGTGGGCGGCGAGCGCCACTTCACTGGCATCCTGCACGATTTGAGCGCGCGAACCGCGCTCGAGACGCGGCTGAGGGAACAGACCGCGCTCGCCCGCCTCGGCGAGATGGCGGCCGTCATCGCGCACGAAGTCAAGAACCCGTTGACGGCCGTCCGCGGCGCCATCCAGGTCATCGGCGGCCGGCTGCCCCGCCGGCAACAAGGACGCCCCGATCGTCAAGGAGATCCTGGCAAGGCTCGACGGGCTGAACGGGCTCATCCAGGATCTGCTGCGGTTCGCCCGCCCTCCCGAACCGCGGCTCGGCCGCGTCGAGCTTCGCCCGCTGCTCGAAATGACCGCGGATCTTCTCAAGAAGGATCCGTCCTTCGCGAACCTCGATATCGTCGTGATCGGGGGCCCGTCGCCGGTCGACGCCGACGCCGAGCTGCTCAAGATCGTCTTCCAGAACCTGATGATCAACGCGGCGCAGGCGATGCACGGCGAGGGCCGCATTGTCATCGCCATCGCGGCGTCGAAGGGTGGCTACTCGGTAGCCGTGGCCGACCAGGGCCCGGGGATCGCCGCAGAGGTGCGCGAAAAGCTCTTTCAGCCGTTCGTCACGACGAAGGCGCGGGGCACCGGGCTCGGCCTCTCCATCGCAAAACGGCTGATCGAAGCCCACGGCGGCACGATCGCCGTGGACTGCCCGGCCGACGGGGGCACGCGCGTCACCGTGGATCTGCCCGCGGCCCCGTGACGGTCGTCTAGACTCGCTCGAGCTTGAACTTCTCGATCCGGTAGCGGATCTGATCGCGGTTGAGCCCGAGCAGGGCCGCCGCCTTCGTCTGGTTCCAGCCGCTGCGTTCGAGCGCCTGCACGACGAGGGATCGCTCCAGATCGCTCGAGGTCGATGCCGTTCGGCGGCAGCTCCACCCGGTCGCCCAGCCGGCCGCCCGGCCCCCCGCCCAGCGGAAAATCGTCGAGGGTCAACTCGTCGCCCTCGGACAGCAGCATCGCCCGCTCGACCGCATTTCTCAGCTCGCGCACGTTGCCCGGCCACCCGTAGTGCTGCAGGCGGTGCATGGCCTGCGGAGCGACGCCCTGAATGCGCTTCCGGAACTCCGTGTTGAAGATGTCCACGTAGTGGTTGACGAGCGCCGGGATGTCTTCCGGCCGCTGCCGGAGCGGCGGCAGGGCCACGGGCAGCACGTTCAATCGGTAGTACAAGTCCTCGCGGAACCGCCCGTGCCGGACCTCTTCCTCCAGATTGCGGTTGGTCGCGGCGATGACGCGGACGTCCACCTTGAGATCGGTCGATCCGCCCACACGCTTGAACGTCTTCTCCTCGAGAAACCGCAGCAGCTTGGCCTGCAGCACCGGGACCATCTCGCCGATCTCGTCGAGGAACACGGTGCCGCCATCGGCCGTCTCGAGCAGCCCGCGCTTCTGGCGATCCGCCCCCGTGAACGCGCCGCGCTCGTGGCCGAAGAGCTCGCTCTCGAGCAACGCGTCCGGCAGCGCCGAGCACGTGATGTTCATGAACGGCCTGGCCGATCGGTCGCTCGCGTAGTGGATGACCTTCGCCGCCAGGTCCTTGCCCGTGCCGCTCTCGCCCGTCAGGAGGACCGTCGACGCCGGGCTGCCGGCAATCTTCAGGATGAGGGCGCGCACGGCCACCATGGCTGCACTCTGGCCGACGATTCGGCCGATGCCATAGGGCTGAGCCTGGCTCGCGCGCAGCGCGCGCACCTCGCGGCGCAGGCGCGTCGTCTCGAGCGCCTTCTCGACGAGGAGCGCAATTTCGTCGACGTTGAACGGCTTGTTCGCGTAGTGATAGGCGCCGGCCTTCATCGCCTCGACGGCGGTCTCGACGCTCGAGAACGCCGTCAGCAGGATGACCAGCGTATCCGGGTCCGCTTCTTTGATTTGCTTGAGGATCGACAGCCCGTCGGCGTCGGGCAACCGATAGTCGAGCAGGACGAGGTCGACGCCTTCGCGGTGGCGCTCCAGGGCCTGCTTTCCCGTTTCGGCCTCGAGCACCCGGTAGCCCGCGTCGGTCAGGCGCGTCGCAAGCGACCAGCGAATCAGCTGCTCGTCGTCGACGACGAGGATGGTCGGTGTCTGCATGCGGCAGACAGTATACCGATGGGGACGACTCTCAGTGCTGTCGGGAGGCTTCGATCACGACCGCGGCGATGTCGTCGATCTCGAACGGTTTCGCCACGACCCGGAAGGCGCCGAGATCCAGGGCGCCGCGTGAGACCTCGGGGGCCCCGTGGGCGGTCATCAGAATGATCGACGAGCTTGGCGATTGCCGGCGAATCCACGCCAAAAGCGTGAAGTCCTGTGAATCCGGCAGGCGATAGTCGAGCAAGACGACCGGGAACGGCACTGCGGCGCCCGCGATTTCGCGCATGGCGGAGTGGCCGTCGCCCGCCTCGCATACCGCGAACCCGCGGTCGGCGAGCGTCTGGCCCAGCGACCAGCGAATCAAGGGCTCGTCATCCACCACGAGCACGGCCCCGGACGGAGATTTTCCCGCCGACCGGGAGAATTCCGCTGTGCTCTCGGGCGCCGGCACGTGGCGGGATGCGAGGCGGGGCGGGAAAGATGGCGAAAGCATGTGGAACCGTCAGGAACTGTCTTCAAGAAGCGGACCACGTCGGGGGCCCGGACGAGTGGCATACCACCTGCTTCGTGCCTCCAGCGGGGAGCCGCCGGCAGGTCGTCTGGTGGCTGGCGTGCCGTCCGACTGGGCATTGACTCAAAGCGAGGCTTCACAATGATCGCGCTCAAGAATGTGCTTGTCGCCACCGACTTCAGCGAGTCATCCGACCAGGCCCTGGCCTACGGGCGGGATCTGGCCCGTACGTTCGGCGCCAGGCTGCACGTGCTGCACATCGCCGAGAACCTCATGGCGACATCGGTCGCCGACTACTATCCGGCCGGCTTCCCGGAGATGCAGCTGGAAGTCGAGGGCGCCGCGCGAACTCGCGTCGAAGCGCTCGTCACCGCCGAAGACCGGGCTCAGCTGAAGGCCGTGGCCGTCGTGCGCACGTCGGCGGCGCCGGCGGCAGCGATCGTCGAGTACGCGAAGGAGGGGTCTATCGATCTCATCGTGATGGGCACACATGGGCGGGGCATGGTGTCTCGCCTTTTGATGGGCAGCGTCGCCGAACGCGTCGTGCGCCTCGCGCCCTGCCCCGTTCTGACGGTGCGCAAGCCCGAGTAGACGCCTCCGCGCCGGACTGTCGCCGTCGTTACGGCCGAGGGCCGCCGCCTGCGAGCGTCACCGGCCCGCGATGCGCGCGTTCCTGATGTAGCGATGGCACTGGTAGCAGCTGTTGGTCATCGCGGTGTAGTGCGGACATGGCGAGGTCCATGTCCCGGGCGTTGGCGGCTCGCACCGAGATCCTCGGTCGACCGAAGGAAGGTTTCGCTGTAGCGGCGGTACTCTGGCGTCCTCAGGACGTCCCATCCCGCCTGGCCCGTGGCTTTCGAGAGTGCGGTGCTGTGGCTCTTCAGCATCTCGTAGTTGCTGGTCGTGAGCGCCTCGAGCACGGCCTTGGGCGTGGGTCAGCTTGTCTCTCATGATGCGACCAGTGGCGGCGGTCTGTCCCGCCGAAGGAGCGCCCCCGACGACGAGCAATACGGCCGACACACACACGATGGCGAAACCTCTCACGACGACACCTCGTTCTTCAAATGGCGCTGGGGCCCCACCCCCAGCGCGAACTGACGTTGATCCCTCGCCTCGGAGTCGCTTGTCCTCGGCTCGGGATGGCCGCAGGCGCAAACCTTATTCACTGGCGCTGGGGCCCCACCCCCAGCGCGAACTGACGCTGATCCCTCGCCTCGGAGTCGCTTGTCCTCGGCTCGGGATGGCCGCAGGCGCAAACCTCTTTTGCTCCTGCCTGACCCACCCGACCCGCCTGACCTGCCCGACCCGCCTGTCCGAGAGTGCAAGAAACGCTGCTCATCCGGCGGTGGCGGGCGGGGCCCAACCGCGCCTCAAGTGTGGCACACGCGTTGCGACCTAGCGAGTCAATGGTGGCATCGCCCAGAGGGGCCGACTCGGAGCGTCTGACCGAGACAACCCTGCGAAAGGGCCACCGGCTGAACCAGCGCCTGGCTCGTCGGCGGGCGTGGCTCGACCGCGAAGTGCGGCTGGCGCATCGACGCCTCCGGCAGAGCATTCCGTCGTTTCTGGCCGAAAGCAGCGTCCTCAACCTGATGACCGCGCCGCTCATCTACTCGCTCGTGCTGCCACTGGTGTTGCTGGACCTCTGGGTCACGGTCTTTCAGGCGCTGACCTTCCGGATTTACGGCATTCCGACAGTCCGGCGCCGCCAGTATTTCGTCATCGATCGACACAGGCTCGCCTATTTGAACGGAATCGAGAAGCTGCACTGTTTCTATTGCAGCTACGCCAACGGGCTGTTCGCGTACGCTCGGGAGATTGCGGCGAGGACCGAGCAGGTCCTGGTGCCCGATCAAGCACGCTCGGCGGGTGCGGCACGAGCACTCACGCTATCAGCGCTTCGTCGAGTACCGGGGACGCGGAGAGCTACCGGCGGCGACTCGCCGCGCTGCGCCGCGACGTCAGCGGACGCCGTCGCCTATGACGTACACGTCGCAGGGTGTCCGTCTCAGGAAGTGCGCCTCCTCGAGGACCTCGAGCACTTCGTCGCACGTGGGCTCATCGAGACCCCAGAGCCGCTGCACCTGTTGCCTGGTCAGGCTGAGCCCCGGCATCTCCCGGTACTCGGCGCGAACGCGCACGAGCCAGTCGCTGAGGGTAGAATGAGCCCCTTGCATGGTCACCTCCGAGGGCTTGTTTCGCGCTGCGTCGTGCATCGAGCAAGCAGCGTGCCCACGAGCTCGGACGCGACTCACCTTCGAGGCGCGAGCGATTCTTTGGGGTCGGGACCGGCGGTTAATCCTGGCGCGTGGAATTCTTGAAGCAGGCGCGAACTATTTCGCGGCTGTCTGGAGGCTTTAGATGAGGCGTGCGCTGATGATGGCAGCGGTCTTTGCGGTGGCGATGATCTGGTCGACGGACGCGTCGGCCCAGATCGCACCGGTGTCGGGGTGCGCGGACTGTCACTTCGCCAACCCGGATTCGCCGCGGCAGGATCACTTGTTCGACTGGGACCGCTCGCCGCACGCGCGCGGCAACGTGGGGTGCCAGAGCTGCCACGGCGGGAATCCGCGGACCTTCGAGCCGCTTCCCGCGCATGCCGGTATCCTCGGGCCCGGCAACCCGAAGAGTCCGGTCAACCGCCGGAACCTCCCCGCGACCTGCGGCTCCTGCCACACCGGCCCGTACGTGGCATTCCAGGAGAGCCAGCACTACAAGCTGCTGCAGTCCAACAACCAGAACGGGCCGACCTGCTCGACCTGCCACGGCGAGAACAGTGCACGTGTGCTCTCGGCCAAGGCGCTGGCGTCCAAGTGCTCCGAGTGCCACGGACCGAAAGAGGTCGCGCCCAGAGCCGACCGTGTGCGCCAGGTCCGCGAGCTTTACGAAGGCGTGGCCACCGTACGGGAAGAAATGAAGCTCGCTCAGCAGATGATTCGGCGCGTGACCGACCAGCAACGGCGTGCCGCCGCCACCGCGACCTACGAGAACGCGCAGATTCCGCTCACGCGTGCCATCAACGCCGGCCACCGGTTTGTTTACGATGAGTTGCGCGAACAACTGGCCGAAGCGCAAAAACGCGTGACCGCGCTGATGACCCAGCTGGCGAACCGGTAGGCGCCCACTCCAGCAGAATCTCCGCGAGGCTGAGGTCGGGCGCGATCAGACACACATCGCCGTGCCCGGCCCCGCGCGGCTCCGCCGCGGCGTCACCGTTGGGCCCGGGACCGTGGTCGGCAGCACCATCGGGGCACGCGATGACGGAGGCCTGACCACTCTCATGGCCGGGTGTGGGTCGGCGTGATCGGGTGGTCCTCGAAGTGATAGGCCAAGCGCACGACGAACGCCGTCACGGTGAACGTCCCGGCATCGGCCGGCACGATCCGCGCCTCGATCTCAGGTCGGATAGCGACGTGGCGGGACACGTGGAAGTTGACGCCGCCGCCGACGACAAACGACGGCTCGGTCACGGCGGTCGGACGCGGCACGAGATACATCCCGAACCCCGCCGACACGAACGGGACGATGCCGGACAGGTTCGCGTAGCCGGCCATGGCCTTGATGTCGGCGGCGAACGCGTCCTCGTCGTCGCCCCGCGTGAGCCAGGCGCCGGAACCCTCGATGCCGAACCAGGGTGTGATCTCCCACCCGAGGCCGGCCCCGGCAATCGCACCAGTCTGGCCATCGCCGGTGTTGGCGCCAACCAGGAGGTTTAGCGTGGAGCCGTGACTCCACTCGTTACCGGCCATGCCGGTTTGCGCCGTAGCCACGGTCTGAGCGGCGGCTGGCGTCGCGGCGAGTAGCGTCAGAAGCGTCGCCCGCAGTAGGGTGTGTTGTGACTTCACGGATGCTCCCGCGGCCGGGGAACGCAGATCCCGTGCCACTGGCAGAACCGCGACCTGCCTCGGCGAGGCCATTCGTGAGCAGTTGTTCCGGTGCCGGACAGCCGACACCTGACGGAATCTCGCATCGACAAGCCCCGTCGCTACCCGTGCGATGCGAGGCCTTCGCGGCTGAGAGCGGCACGGCCGTTGCCTTCTGCACACGAGGCCCATGCTGACGGTTCCGATTACCGGTCTTCTCATCGCCGCTGTCGGCGGAGCGGCGATCGGCTTCGAACGCCAACGGTCGGGTCACGCGACCGGTCCGCGCGCGCGCTTCGGCGGCATCCGCACCTTCACCCTCCTTGGCGGTCTTGGCGGCCTGGCAGGCGCGTTCCTCACGGCAGGGTGGACGGTGATTGCCGCGCTCACCTTCGCTGCCCCCGCCGCGCTGATCGTCGCGGCCTACGTCGCCGGCAGCCGTGACGACATCGACGCGACCACCGAGGTCGCGGCGCTGGTCGTGCTGACCGCGGGCCTGCTGTCTGGCGCGGGCCAGACGGTGTTGGCCTCGGCCATCGTGGCCATCACCGCAGTGCTGCTCGCTCGAGAAGACGCGGCTGCACGCCATGGTCGAGCGTGTGGATGACGTCGCGCTTCGCGCGAGCGCTCGGTTCGCGGTGCTGTCGCTCGTCGTGCTGCCGCTCCTGCCTGCAGGATCCTACGGCCCGTTCGGAGCGGTCCGGCCGCGTGAGCTCTGGGTGCTCGTGCTCTTCTTCTCGGGCCTGAGCTTCCTCGCGTGGATCGGCCGTCGCTTCCTCGGCCCCGGGCACGGTGTCATCGTGGCGGGCCTGCTTGGCGGCGTCATCTCATCGACGTCGGTGACCCTGTCGTTCGCCCGCGCCAGTCGGCCCGGTAAAGCGTCCAGACGGGCTCTCGCGCTTGGCACGGTCGGCGCCTGCACCGTCATGCTGCTGCGGGTGCTGCTCGCGTCGAGCGTCCTCAATCTGGCCGTGGTGCACTGGCTCGTGCCGTACGTGTGGGCCAGCCTGGTGATTGGCGCCGCCGTCCTGGCGTCGGGATGGTGGACCGCCCGCGACGGCACCCGTGAGCAGCCCGAGTCGGCTCACTCGCCGCTTCAGCTGGCGGCAGCACTGCAGATGACGGCGGTCTTCCAGCTGGTGCTGATCGTCGTGAGCGCGGTGATGGCGTGGTGGAGCGTGCGCGCGCTGCTGATGACGTCGGCGATGATCGGGCTGACCGATCTCGATGCCCTGACGCTGTCGCTATCGAGAACGCCAGGCGTCGAGCCCGCGCTGGCCGCGGAGGCGATCGCAGTCGGCGTCCTCTCGAACACGCTGCTCAAGCTGGGCGTCGCCGTCGTCGTCGGACAGGGCGCGTATCGGATGTGGGTGGGGGGGACGCTGGGCGCAATGGCGGCGGCCGTAGCCGCCGCCATCTGGCTTTGAGCTGTCGATCGGCGTGGGACGGTGCTAGGCGAGCCGGACGTTTTCGCCGCGGGGACCCTTGGGGCCCTGGCCGCGCTCGAAGGTGACCGCCTGTCCTTCACGAAGCTCGTCGAAGGAAACCTGCCCGCAGGCCGAGTTGTGGAAGAAGTATTCGTTCCCGTCGCTGGCCAGGATGAATCCGAATCCCTTGTCGCTGACGAGACGCTTGATCGTGCCTGTGAGATTTGCCATAGCTTCCTTCTTTCGAGATGAGTTGAGTCGACTTGATCATGCGCACGCGGACCTCAGTTGGTCCGCTTTCGGGCGCGCCCTGGAGTAGGGCGAGGCAGGCGGTAGACCGTTAGAGAGGCCGTGAGGTTACCACGTTTCGCCCCACTCCGTCTACCGCTCCACCCATTCGACAAACGCCGGCGGAATCTCGTTACGCACGATCATCACCCGCAGGATGCGGTCGTCGCGGAAAAGCGTGGCTGTGCCGAGGCGCGCCGCCTCGACCGTCGGGTACCGGGCCCAGGCGGCAGCCATCCCGGACGCCGACCCACGCCTCATGGTGGAAATCAGTTTGAACATGGTCCTGATGCCCCGTCACTTGTTCCTGGTCAGCAGGTCGTAGACGAGACCGCCGACGCCTCCGGCCGTTGCCCCGATTGCCGCGCCTTTCTTACCGCCAGCCAGCGCACCGATGGCCGCTCCGCCGCCCGCGCTGCCGCCGATGATCAGGGCTTCCTTCTCCCATGAGCGTTTCTTGCCCTGTTGAGGCGCTGGCCGCGTCGCCACGACGCCTTGGGAACCCGTCAGTTCCTCCCGGCTCGCGTTTTCACCGAGAAGCACGGGATGCAGGCCCTGCTCGTCGCGCAGATAGACGTCCTGGCGGTCGTTGCTCTGCCGCTCGGGAATAAAGAGGTGCGCCTGACTGCCGTTGGCCTGGGTGATCGGGACGAGCGTCCCCTTCAGGGGGCCGTCGGATGTGGTGATGGTCTCTGTGTAAGCGCCAGAGACACCGTAGAGCTTCTCAATCTGCTGCGCGTCAATCGCCTGCACGTCCTGCGTACATGCGGTGAGGAGCGCCGCGCCGACCAACGCCGACGCGAACATGAACATGATTTTCATAGTTGTGCCTTGATGCGGAGGGTGCCTCCGCTCTTACCGATGATGCTCAAGACCGGCCGGATGTCACAGCCGTCCCGACAGCATCAGAACCACCAGAATCAGGAGAACCAAGCCAAGGCCACCGCTGGGGCCGTAACCCCAGCTCCGGCTATGCGGCCACGTGGGCACAACGCCCAACAGCATCAAGACGAGGATGACGAGCAGGATAGTCAGCATGGTTTCTCCTTCACGAACGACGAGGCGCTGATTTGACTCCGGCGGCCGGCCCCCGCTGGCTGCGCCGCGCCGAGGTCAGGCGCGTTTGCGCACGCCGGCAACGAGCCACACGATGCCGCCCGCCACGGCGGCGAGTCCCAGTAGCGGCTGGTAGGGCACCGACCTCTGCCGCTCGGCAGTCGCGTGCAGCGGACCGATGTCGATGACCGTCTCGCGGCTCGTGTAGGTGAAGCCTTGGTAGGCGAGCGCCATCACCCCCAGCACGATCAACACAACGGCAGCGACTGTGTTGGGCTTCATGGCGTTCCACCTGAGGTATTCCCGTATTCCATGCGGGCAGCATGACACGCGTGCCGCGTCCAGGGCTGTGCACAAGAGCACAGACGCGGCCCCCGCAGGCCCGCTACCCTCAGCAGGCTTGGATCAGGAGCACGTCATCCAGGGCCGAAGTCCACTCCGCGGGTAGATCCCGTCGAGCGGAAGGTCACACCATTCAACGGTCATCCCAGAGGTCAGTCCATGTTCCGATATCTCAGTCTCGTGCTTGTTGTTGGGTTCACTTCGACCGCGCTCCTCGCGCAGGGCAAAGAACAGGAGCGGCTGGAGAATGCCGGCGTCGTGATGCAGGAGATTCTCGACGTCCCGGAAAACATCCCGCAGGACCTTCTGGAAAAGGCCGAGTGCGTGATCGTCGTTCCGTCCCTGACCAAGGTGGCGGTCGGCGTCGGCGGCAGCTACGGCCGCGGGGCGATGGTCTGCCGATCGGGCGAGACGTTCAACGGGCCGTGGGGCTCGCCCGCGATGTACGCGATGGACGGCGGCAGCGTCGGCCTGCAGCTCGGCGGAGAGTCGACCGATGTCGTCCTCCTCGTGATGAACAAGCGCGGCGTGGATGCGCTGCTCGGCAGCAAGGTCAAGCTCGGCGGCAACGCGTCGGCTGCCGCCGGGCCCAAGGGCCGGACCGTCGAGGCGTCGACGGATGCGTCGATGCGCGCGGAGATCCTCAGCTACTCGCGTTCGCGCGGGCTGTTTGCGGGCGTGTCGCTCGAAGGCACGTCGCTTCGTCCAGACGATGACGCGACCGCAGCGGTCTACGGCCGCAAGCTGACGGCGCGAAGCATCGTCACCGGGAAGGGCGTCAGCGTTCCGGCGTCGGGTCGCCGACTCGTCGATGTGCTGCAGAAGCATGCGCCGCGCAACGAGTCAACCACCACGACGAGTCGATAACACGACGGAAGGGATGCGCCCATGACCATCACACTCCCGGGCCTGATCTGACGACACGAAGCGAAGCCTGATCTACACTCGTGGGGTTTGGCCACTCGACCGCACAAGTCCGGGTCCACGGCGGGTCTGCGGCGTGAGATGGAGCGTGTCCCATGAAGTGGTGCCGCCAGCTCCTGTGTGTCGCCCTCGCCGCGGCCTGGGCCGTGCCGGCCGCGTCGCAGAGCCCCCGGGCCAAGTCGGATCAGGAGCTCCTCATCGAGCTCGAGCGGGGGTGGAACGCCGCTGTGTATCGCAACGACGCCGAGTTCATCGCGAACGTCCTGGCCGACGAGTTCATCGCGACTTACGACGATGGCAGCCGGGGGGACAAGGCGAGAGAGTTGGCGCTGGTGGCCGCGTTCAACCAGCAGGTGGAGTCGGCGGTGCAGGATGACTTCACCGTCAAGATCTACGGCGACACCGGGGTGGTGTGGCTCACGCTGAACCTGGTCGGCATCCGGCAGGGGGAGCGGGCGGAGGTAACCTTCCGCTTCACCGATGTCTGGGTGTGGCGTGACGGCCGGTGGCAGTGCGTGTCGAGCCAGAGCACCCGGGTCAACCCCCGGTAACCGACTCACGAACGAAATTTGCAATTCGAAATTTAGGATTCGGAATTCGTCGTCAGGATCAGGAACAGCCGTCAAATGGCGGCCGCACTCGAACTAGAATTCCTGGATGCACGCAGTCCGATACGAGGCGCCAGGCTCGGTAGACGAGGCCGTCCGCCTGATGCAGGCCGATCCGGGGGCACGAGTGCTGGCCGGCGGCACCGACCTGCTGGTGCAGTTCCGCGCCGGAGCCAGGCAGCCGACGGCCTTCATCGACGTCAAGCGGATTCCGGAGCTGGTGGGCATCACGATCGATGCGCAGGTCCTCCGGCTCGGCGCGGCCACCTCGGCCGCCGAAATCTGCGAGCACGAACGGCTGCGCCGGATGTGGCCGGGGCTGGCCGAAGCCGCGGCCCTCATCGGGTCGATGCAGATCCAGGGACGCGGGTCGGTCGGCGGCAACCTGTGCAACGCGTCGCCCGCCGCGGATACGCCGTGCTCGCTGATCGTCAGCCGGGCCGAGTGCCTCATCGCCGGGCCCGGCGGCCGGCGGACTGTCGCGGCAGAACACTTCACGTCCGGCCCGGGCCAGACCGTGCTGGCCCGCGGCGAGTTTCTGGCGGCCATCCTGCTCCCCCTCCCGCCGCCCAACACCGCCGATGCGTACCTGCGCCTGACACCGCGTTCGGAAATGGACATTGCGGTGGTCGGCGCGGCCGTCAGCGTCACGCTCGACACCACGGGCATCTGCACGGCGGCACGCGTCGCCCTCGCGGCCGTCGCGCCGACGCCCATTCTCGTCCCCGACGCCGCGCAGGCCCTCGTCGGCACGCGCGGTGACGCTGCCGCGCTCGCCCGGGCGGCGGATGCCGCGCGCGCCGCGGCGCGACCGATCGACGACAAGCGCGGCACTGCGGCGTACCGCCGTCAGGTCGCCGGCGTGCTGACGAAACGCGCCGCGGCCATCGCCTTCCAACGCGCACGGGGGAACTGACGTGTCCAGCATTCACGTCGAAGCGACCATCAACGGCGAGCCGGTGGAGTTTCTCTGCGCGGGACAGGACACGCTGCTCGCCGCGCTGCGCGACTCGCTCGGCCTGACGGGCACGAAGGAAGGCTGCTCGACCGGCGACTGCGGCGCCTGCTCGGTGCTGCTCGACGGCCGTCTCGTGCCTTCGTGCCTGGTCCTGGCGCCGGAAGCGCAGGGACGCACGGTCACGACGATCGAAGGCATCGCCGGCCGCGAGGCGCTGCACCCGATCCAGCAGCAGTTCCTCGAGCACGCCGCGCTGCAGTGCGGCATCTGCACGCCGGGCTTCATCGTCGCCGCCAAGGCGCTTCTCGACGCGAACCCGAATCCAACCGAACAGGACGCGCGCTACTGGCTGGCCGGCAACCTGTGCCGGTGCACCGGCTACGACAAGATCATTCGCGCCGTGCTCGACGCCGCCGCCGAGATGCGAAAGGCGACCGTATGAGTGCCCGGACATTCACGTACGTCGGGACGCGGCCGATCCGGCACGACGGGGCCGACAAGGTCACCGGACGGGCCAACTTCGGCGCCGACTTCTCGCTCCCGGGCATGCTGCACGGCGCGGTGCTTCGCAGCCCGCACGCGCACGCGCGCATCGTCTCGATCGATACGTCGGCCGCCGAGGCGCTGCCCGGCGTCAAGGCGGTCGTCACCGGCCGGGACTTCCCGAAGACCGACAAGAAGGTGTGGCTCGGCGGCGAAGGCGCGCTCGATCTCGCCGACATGGGCGACAACCTCATGGCGCACGACAAGGCGCTCTACCACGGGCATGCCGTCGCGGCCGTGGCGGCGACCACGCTGGCGATCGCGCGCGAGGCCGCTGCAGCACATCCAGGTCGTCTACGAAATGCTCGAGCCGGTGATGAGCCTCGAGCGGGCGCTGGCCGCGGATGCGCCGATCCTGCACGCCGACCTGAAGACGTCCGGCAAGCCGCTGCCAGGCGCCGACCGGCCCGACCAACATCGCCGGGCGCATGGAGCTGAAGCGCGGCGACGTCGAGACGGGCTTCGCCGAGGCCGACGTCATCGTCGAAGCACGAGTTCCACACGCCGATGGTGCACCAGGGCTACATCGAGCCGCATGCCTGCGTCGCGCGGTACGGCGCCGACGGCCGGATCGTCGTGTGGTGCACGACGCAGGGACCGTTTCTCGTGCGCGACGCCTGCGCCGGCATCCTGCATCTCGATGCGGCGACGATCCGCGTGATGCCCAGCGAAATCGGCGGCGGCTTCGGCGGCAAGATTCCCGTGTATCTCGAGCCGGTGGCGATCGTGCTGTCGCGCAAGTCCGGCCGGCCGGTCAAGATCGTCATGGATCGCGACGACGTCTTCCGCGCCACCGGCCCGACGTCGGGCTGCCGGATCGTCATGAAGCTCGGCGCGAAGCGGACGGCGACGCTCGTCGCGGCGCAGCGCGTCGATGTGGTACGAAGCGGGCGCCTACCGCGGATCGCCCTCCGGCGCCGCCGCCATGTGCGCGCTCGCCTGCTACAAGATCCCGAACTTCTTCGTCGAGTCGTACGACGTCGTCGTCAACAAGCCGAAGGTCGCGGCGTACCGCGCGCCCGGTTCGCCCATGTCCACGTTTGCGACCGAGTCGCTCATGGACGAAATCGCGCGCCGACTGGACATGGATCCGATCGAGCTTCGGCTGAAGAACGCGGTCGCCGAGGGCGATCACGCGCCGTACGGGCCGAAGTACGGACCGATCGGACTGACAGCAGGTGCTCGAGGCCGCGCGCGAGCACCCGCACTGGTCCGCGCCGCTCGCGGCCAACCAGGGACGCGGCGTCGCGTGCGGCTTCTGGTTCAACGCCGGGATGAACTCGAGCGCCACGGTGTCGCTCGACACCGACGGCAGCGCGACGGTCGTGACCGGCAATCCCGACATCGGCGGCACGCGCGTCGCGCAGGCGCTGATGGTGTCGGAAGAGCTCGGCATTCCGGTCGAGCGCGTGCGTCCGGTCGTCGCCGACACCGACACGGCCGGCTACACCGACCTCACGGCCGGCAGCCGCGTGTGCTACGCCACCGGCATGGCCATCATTCGCGCGGCCGCAGGACGTGCGCGAGCAGCTGCGGCTGCGCGCGGCCAAGATCTGGAAGCTCGAGGCCGACCAGGTGGCGTGGGAGAACGGCCACGCGCCGATCGCTCGTCGACGGGCGACGACCAGGCCGCCGCTCAGCGCTCAACGAGCTGGCCGCCACGCTGGCCAAGACCGGCGGACCGATCGTCGGCCGCGCGTCGGTCAACGCGCCGACGGCCGGACCCGCGTTTGCGGCGCAACATCTGCGATCTCGAGGTCGATCCGGAGACCGGCCGGTCGACGGTCGTGCGCTACACCGCCGATGCAGGACGTCGGCAAGGCCGTGCATCCGAGCTTCGTCGAGGGGCAGATGCAGGGCGGCGCCGCCCAGGGCATCGGCTGGGCGCTCAACGAGGAGTACGTCTACAACGACGACGGGCGTCATGCAGAACGCCGGGTTCCTCGACTACCGCATGCCGGTCGCGTCGGATCTGCCGATGATCGACACGGTCATCGTCGAGGTCGCCAACCCGTCGCATCCGTACGGCGTGCGCGGCGTCGGCGAGGTGCCGATCGTGCCGCCGCTCGCCGCGGTGGCCAACGCGATGCGCGACGCCACCGGCGTCCGGTTCACCGAGCTGCCGATGTCGCCGCCGCGCGTCCTGGCCGCGCTCGAGGGCGCCAGGCGCACATAAAACCGCCCTTCCACCAAATGCATGGCGACTGTGTATCTGACCAGGGGAATGGCGGCGCTCGCGGGCGGCGTTGACGCGGTCGTGATCGACGCGCCCAGGGTGGTGGAGCTCCTGCGCGAGCTCGTCGCGCGCTATCCCGCGCTCGGGGACAGCCTGCAGGGCATGGCCGTCGCGGTAGACGGAGACATCTACAACGACCCCGACTACGTGCCGCTCACGGCGGACAGCGAAGTGCACCTGGTACCGCGCATCGCTGGAGGCTAGGCGAGCTCACGAAATTTACAATTTACAATTTACAATTTACGAATTTGAAATTCGTTGTCGCTATAATCCGCGACATGTTCCTGCACCATCTCCGCCCTGTTCTGGCGGCCGCCGCGGTGGCGGCTCTGCTCTCGATCGTCGGCGTGCGCGCGGCCGTGCCGACGCCGGTCGTGACCGGCCCACTGCCGGCGACGACGCCGGGCGATGCCGGGCGCGACTATCCCTTCTTTGCCTCGGTCGTGGACCTGAAGGCGAACGGATGGACGGAAGAGGAGTTCCTCATCGAGGGGACGGCGAACCGGTACGAAACGCCGGCGATGGCGACCGCCAAGACCCTCGACGGCGGCCATCCCTACAGGACGCGCATCGTCGTGCGGCGGCCGGCGGCGGCGGCCCGCTTCAACGGGACCGTGATCGTCGAGTGGAACAACGTGACGGCCGGACGCGACCTGGACATCGACTGGTTCCAGACCCACGAGCACCTGATGCGTGCGGGGTACGCCTGGGTCGGCGTGACGCCTCAGGTCGTCGGCGTCGAAGCGCTCAAGGTCTGGAATCCGCGGCGCTACGGCACGCTCGACGTGACGCACGCGGGCACGGTCGCGCGCGACGATCTCTCGTACGACATCTTCGCGCAAGCAGGCCAGGTCGTGAGGGCGCCGGGGCACGTCAACGTCATGGGCGGATTGCGCGTCGAGCGCGTGTTCGCCACGGGGCATTCCCAGTCGGCAGGACGGCTCGGCACCTACGTGAATTCCGTGCATCCGCTCGGCAAGGTCTTCGACGCGGTGATCCTCCACGGCGGCGGCGGCCGCGTCCGACCCGATCTCGACGTCCCGGTGTGGAAGCTGCTGGCCGAGACGGACGTGCAGAACCAGGCCGCGAACCGACAGCCCGATACCAGGATGTTCCGGACCTGGGAAGTGGCCGGCAACTCTCATGTGGACATCAAGTTCACCTCGGTACTCACGGAGATTGACTGAGCGCGACGGCAGCCCCTCGGCGCCTCCGGCGGCGACCGCTGCCGCACGCGGCGGCGCGGCGAGCGCGGGCCGCGGCCCGGGCGCAGCTCCCGGACAGGCCGCAGCCGCGGGGGGACGCGGCGCAGCGTCGGGCCAAAGCCTGGGAACAACGTCCAACGCCGGGGGATGCGACCGTCCGCCCTACAGCCACATTCCGTTCCACCAGGTGTTCAACGCCGCGCTCGATCACCTCGTGCGCTGGGTCAAGGACGGCACGCCGCCTCCGACCGCTCCGCCAATCGAGCTGACGACGGTCGGTCCGCCCGCGGTGATGGCGCGCGACGGCGCCGGGAACGCGCTCGGCGGCATCCGGCTCTCCCAGCATGCCGTGCCGACCGCCGTCAACACCGGCGTCAATTCGGGAGCGGGGTTCTGCCGGCTGTACGGCTCGCACGAGCCGTTCGATGCGGCAACCCTCGCGAAGCTCTATCCGACACACGAGAGCTACGTCGCTCGCGTGAAGGCGGTGACGGAAGAGAACCTCATGGCGGGCTACATCCTGAAAGCCGACGCCGAGCTCACGGTGATTGAAGCGGAACGATCGGCGGTTGGACGATGAGCAGGAGCTACCGAGACCGCCGACTGGCCTCGGTAGGCTGACTGAGTTGGCGGGGTCGACGGGACTCGAACCCGCGGCCTCCGGCGTGACAGGCCGGCGTTCTAACCAACTGAACTACGACCCCTATTGGAACTGACGAACGAAATTTACAATTTACAATTTACAATTGGGAATTCGTTGTCGGAAGGTGTCCCGTCACCAGCAACGAATTGTAAATTGTAAATCGTCAATCGTAAATTGAGTGGGCGGTGAGGGTTTCGAACCCCCGACAGCCGGCGTGTAAAGCCGGTGCTCTACCACTGAGCTAACCGCCCGGCTGCCGTTTCGGCCGTCCGCCAAAACGTCCCATTATACGTTGCCTTCAACACGAGCAGCAACAGGACCAGCAGGAGGCCGATTACCGCACGGTGCTCGTGGTTCCGGACGGCCTGACCCGCGCTGAACCGGCGATCGCGATCGACGGTGCCGGCGCGACGGTAGCGATCGTACCCCTCGCCGAAGCGGCTGCGGAGGAATGCTTCTTCGCTCTTGATGGCGGCCGTGAGCGTCACCCCCATGTAGACGGCGACGAGCACCGCCACGCTGACGCTGGCCGCGGCAACGGCGAGACCCAGGCCCATCACCGACGACCCGACGTAGAGCGGGTGCGCGAACCACTGGTAAGGGCCCGAAGTGGTCACCTCACTCGACTTGTTGAGATGGCCGGCGGCCCAGAGGCGCAGCGCTTCGCCGAGAAGCGCCACGGGCGTGCCCGCCATCAGGCTCGTGCCGCTGGGCTCCGCCAGCCAGAGCACGAGGACGCCGGCAACGAAGCCGAGCGGCACGCGCCTTCGCGCAAGCGCTTCGGCGACGCGATTCACCTGTCCCCTCGTATCAGGCACGCCGTCCTGCCGTCAGCCGGCGCTCCACGGCAGCAAGCACCTCGTCGACCTGGATCTCGAGCAGGCACGGCACCTCGCCACGGCCCCTCGTGGTCCTCCGGCACGTGCGGAGATGGTGGCACTCGCACCCCTCGGCGCGCGAGACGGTCTCGTCTTCGGGCAGCCACGGGCCGTTGCGCTCGGGCCGTGTCGGCCCGTACAAGCCGACGATTGGCGTGCCCACCGCGGCGCCGATGTGCGTCGGCCCCGTGTCCCCGGACACCATGACGCTCGCGCCGCGAGCCAGGGCCACGACGTCGGCGATCGTCGTCTCCGGAGAAAGCGCTGCGGCGCCCGCCGCACCTGCGACGACTTCGTCGGCCAGGGCACGCTCGCCGGGTCCCCAGAGCACGACCGACATCAGACCGTGCCGCGCCAGAAGGGCCCGTGCCAGGGCCGCAAGCCGATCCGGCGGCCATCGCTTGTTCGGCCAGGCGGCGCCAGGATTGAGGAGCGCATAGCGTCCTTTCGTGGCGTCCGCCATTCGCGCGGCGGAAGTGGAGGCGACGGGCGCGATCGGAAACTCGGGGGCTCCGGGTGTGAGGCCCAGGGCCTCGAGCAGCCCGAGGTTGATCTGCACCACGTGCCGTGTCTCGTCCCTGGCGTAGATGCCGCCGCGCCCCGGATCGTGCGCGGTCGTGTAGAACACGCGCGCGAGCGATTCGCGGCAATACCTCGCGGTGAAGCCGACGACCGCTGGCGCTCCGGTCGCACGCGCGATCAGCGCGGACTTGATGAGCCCCTGCAGATCGAGCGTCACGTCGTACGCCGTCCGCCGCGCGGCGCGAACGGCCTGCACGAGCGACAGTCCGCCGCCGGCGTCCCCGCGATCGTTGACCGCCAGACGTCCGTCGATTGCCGGCACGAGCTCGAGAATCTCGCGATGCTTCGCGCTGACCATCCAGTCGATGCGGGCCTCGGGCCACGCGCGGCGGAGCGCCGCCGCGACGGGGATGGCGTGCACGATGTCGCCGAGCGCACCCAGGCGAACGATGAGGACCCGGCGTGCGGGAATGGAAGAGGTCACGGACGTTCGGGCCGTTCAGGAGCCAGGCACGCCGCCGATGCGCGCGATGAGCTCGCGCGTCGCGTGTTGTTTGGGGTCGCCGACGATGGCCGTTCGCCCGCCGTACCGCTGGACCACGGCGCGCTCGGGCACCGTCTCGACGGTGTAGTCGGTGCCCTTGCAGTGGACATCCGGCCGCAGCAGCTCGAGCAGCCGCTCGACCGTGCTGTCCTCGAAAAGAACGACGTAGTCGACGCCCCGCAGCGCGCTGACGAGCTCCGCGCGATCGGCCGCGGGCAGCACCGGACGGCCGGGCCCTTTGAGCGCGGCCACCGATGGATCCGTGTTGACCGCCACCACCAGCCGGTCCGCCTCGGCCGCCGCCCCCTGCAGGTAGCGGACGTGGCCCACGTGCAGGAGGTCGAAACATCCGTTGGCAAGCGCGACGGTGCGACCGGCACGACGGTCGCCGTCGATCGCGGCCAGCAGATCCTTTTCCATCAGGACGCGCCCCATTAGCGCCTCCGCCCTCGCCGGGCCTTCTCGGGGGCCGGCGCTGCGCGATCCGATCGCACCGCGTCCGACAGCTCGCGCGCGGACACGGTGGCGGTGCCGCGCTTCATCACCACCAGGCCGCCGGCATAGTTGGCGAGCCGCGCGGCCTCGTAGAAGGAGGCGCCCGCCGCCAGCGCAAGGCCGAACGTCGCCATGACCGTATCGCCGGCGCCCGTGACGTCAGTCACCTCGTCCGACCCGAAGATCGGGACGTGGATCGCCGGCTGGCCGCGCTCGAACAGATCCATGCCGCGGCTGCCGCGCGTCACGAGTACCGCGGGCATGCCGGTTCTCTTGAGCAGCGTGCGCCCGGCGCGTTCGAGGGCGCCGTTGTCGCCAATCGGCCGGCCGAGCGCGTGCTCGACTTCGGATTCGTTCGGCGTGCAGGCCGTGAGCCCGCGGTAGTCGAGCAGGCGGTACCGCGTGTCGACGAGGATCGGCACCTGGCGCGCGGGCGATCGTCTCGCCAGCGCCTGCCGCAGGCGTCGCGGCCAGCTCGGGCGTCACCAGCCCGGAGCCGTAGTCCGAGAGGAGCACGGCGTCGCACCGGCCCAGCGCCGGCCGGAGCCGCGCGGCCAGCGCACGGCCGAAAGCGTCGCCGACAGGCCAGCCCGGCTCGCGATCGATGCGGACGACCTGCTGCCGCGCCGCGTGGATGCCGCCGGCCAGAATGCGCGTCTTGACCGGCGTCCGATACGTCGGCTCGCGGGCGACGAGCGACCGATCGACTCCGCGTGGAAAGCTGGCGAGGAGGCGCCGACCTTCCGCATCAGCCCCGACCAGACCCGCGAGCCACGCGCGGCCGCCGAGCGCGGCGACGTTGCTCGCCGCGTTGCCGGCGCCGCCGGGCACCACGGCCGTCGCGTCGTACTTCAGGATGAGGACCGGCGCCTCGCGCGAGACGCGGGCCACCTCGCCGTAGATGAACTCGTCGGCGATGAGATCGCCGACGACGAGCAGGCGTCGGGCGGCGAACGCGTCGATGATGTGCAGGAGGCGGGCCTGGCTGCCGGGCTCGCCGGGCAGTCGCGCGCTTGGACGATTGTCTGGAAATGCTGGGGTGAGTCGGGCTGTCGGCATGATGATCAGGTGCGCGTCGCGTGTCGAAGGATCCAGCCGGCCGCCTCGGCGAGGTTGTTCACGATGGCATCGGCCACGAGGCCGTCCTGGGGCTTGAGCTCCTCTGTGGCGCCGTAGCCGGTTCTCACCAGCAGGCCCCTGGCGCCCACGGTCCTGGCCAGCGCCACGTCGAGCCAGCGGTCTCCGACCGTGAACGAGCGGCCTGGATCGATCCCGAATTCGTCAACGGCGCGATCGACCATGCCCCGCCCGGGCTTGCGGCACACACAGGACCTGGTGAACTCGGCGACTCGCCCGTCCTGATGGTGTGGACAATAGTAATACGCGTCGAACCAGGCGCCGCCCGCTGCCAGGAGGTCCGCGATGTGCTTGTGGACGGCGTGCACGACGGATTCGGGAAAGAAGCCGCGCGCCACCCCGGATTGGTTCGTGACCATCACGACCTTGAGTCCCGCCTGGTTGAAGGCACGGATGGCTTCGATGCTGTACGGAAACAGCTCGACTCGCTCCGGCCGATCGAGATAGCCCACCTCTTCGATGAGCGTGCCGTCCCGATCCAGAAACACCGCTCCGCCTGCGCTCACATCGACCTCCACGTGGCCGTCACCACTCTGTCAACATCGATCAAGCGCATGCAGCGGTGGTCAAGCGGGCACTCGCGCAGCATGCATGGCCGGCACCAGACTTCGTGCGTCAGGATCACCGGTTCGCGGCGCCCGATGGGGTGGGTCGCACGCTCGTCGGTCGGCCCGAAGACGACGGTCACGGGCAAGCCGAGCGCCGCGGCGAGATGGGCCGCGCCGGAATCGTTCGAGACGAGCGCGCGGCACTGGGCAAGCACGCCTGCGAGCGAGGGCAGGTCGGTCTGCCCCACCAGGTCCAGCAGGAGACCGTCCTGCCCGAGATGTCGCCGAAGCTCGTGGCTCGCGCTCCGGTCGGCCGCGCTCCCCACGATTACCGCCCCCTGCTCCTCGGCCTGAAACGATCGCACGGCTGCGGCAAACGACTCGGCGGGCCAGCGCTTCGCGCTCCCGTAGGCCGCTCCCGGGGCGAAGGCCACGAGCGGCGTGGCGCCGTCCCACCCGTGCTTCGCGAGCAGCTGCTTCGCGCCGAGCGAGATCGCCGGGGTGAGGCTCACCGCCGGCTCCAGCGGACCGCTGGCAAAGCCGAGCGCCTGGACCAGTTGCTGGTAGTAGGCCGCCTGGTGCACCCCGATCGGCGGCGCAACCGCGCGCGTCAGCAGCGGGCCCCGAAGATCCCTCCGATACCCCCAGCGCTCCGGGATGCCGGCGCGCCAGACGGTCAGCGCGGAGTGGAATGAGTTGGTCAGAAGCAGCGCGGCCTCGTATTGCGCACCGGCGGGCAGCGACTCCGACGGCACGACGGCTCCCACCCCGGGCACCATCTCGAACAGGGGCGCCACGGCGCTCCGCGCGGCGACCGTGAGGGCCGTGCGGGGCCAGGCCCGCACGACATCCGCAATGGCCGGCAGGGCCATCACGGCGTCGCCCAGCCAGTTGGGGGCCACGACGAGCAGCCGGTCCACGGCCGCGGGCGGCGCCGTTCCCTGTTCCCTGTTCCCTGTTCCCTGTTTCACTGCCGGACGAGCGTACCACGCACGCGGAAGGGGTCCGTAGGGCCACGCGGCGATTTTGGGGATAATTGGAACGTTCCCGTGAAGATCGCGCTGCTGCAAGTCAACCCGACCGTCGGCGACCTCGCGGGCAACTCGCGGCTCATCGCCGCCGCCGTCGGTGAGGCCGCACGGTTGGGGGCCGACCTCGCGGTCACGCCCGAGCTCGCGCTGGTCGGCTACCTGCCACGCGACCTGCTGCTCAGCGAGGACTTCGTGCGACAGAGCTGGGGCCGCCTGCACGAGCTCGCGCAGGATCTCCGGGGGCAGCCGCCGACGCTCGTCGGCCTGCCCGAACCCAACCCCTCCGACCAGGGCCGGCCGCTCTTCAACACGGCGGCCCTGCTGCGGGACGGTCGGGTGGAGCAGCGTTTTCGCAAGGCGCTCCTGCCGACCTACGACGTCTTCGACGAAGACCGCTACTTCGAGCCGTTCCACGGCGCGCAGATCCTCGAGCTGGCCGGCCAGAAGGTCGGCATCAGCATCTGCGAAGACATCTGGAACGACCGGGATTTCTGGAAGCGCCGCCGCTATCACCACGACCCGGTCGAAGAGCTCGTCCGCTCGGGCGCCACGGTCATCGTCAACATGTCCGCGTCGCCCTTCTCTGCCGGCAAGCACGCCCGGCGCGAGGAGATGCTCGGCAGCATGGCCGCCAAGCACCGCGTGCCGATTGCGTACGTGAACCAGTTTGGCGGCAACGACGACCTGGTCTTCGACGGCAGGAGCTGTGCGTTCGGCACCGACGGGGCGGCCCTCGCCCGCGGCCGTTCCTTCGGCCCCGACATCGTGCTGTGCGATTCGGCGGCGACAGGTCGCGTCGGGCCGGCGTCGATCTCGACGTCGAATCCGAGATCTGGCGTGCGCTCGCGCTCGGCACGCGCGACTATGCGGCCAAGTGCGGGTTCTCCAGCGTCGTGCTCGGCCTCTCGGGCGGCATCGACTCCGCGCTCACGGCCGCGATCGCCGTGGAGGCGCTCGGCGCCGATAAAGTGCTGGGCGTGCTGATGCCGTCGCCGTTCTCGAGCCAGGGCTCGATCGACGACTCGCTCGCGCTGGCCGGCCAACTGGGCATGCCCACGCTGACGCTGCCCATCGCCGGCGCCATCCGGTCGATGGAAGACACGCTGGCCGACGCGTTCGCGGGCACGGCGCGTGACGTGACCGAGGAGAACATCCAGGCCCGCATCCGCGGCAACCTCCTGATGGCGTTGTCGAACAAACGCGGCGCGCTGCTCCTGACGACCGGCAACAAGTCGGAGCTCTCGGTGGGCTACTGCACGCTCTACGGAGACATGTCGGGCGGGCTTGGCGTCATCGCCGACGTCCCCAAGACGATGGTGTACCGCGTGGCACGATGGCTGAACCAGTCGACGGGCCGGACCATCATCCCCGAGTCGACGCTGACCAAGGCGCCATCGGCCGAGCTCCGGCCGAACCAGACCGATCAGGACTCGCTGCCGCCCTACGACGTGCTGGACGCGATCCTCGAGCGGCACATCGAGCGGCACCAGCCCGCCGGCGAGATTGTGGCCGCGGGCTTCGACTCCGACACGGTGATCCGCGTGCTGCGCCTCGTGCGCACGGCCGAGTTCAAACGCAAGCAGGCCGCTCCCGGGCTGAAGGTGACCGACCGCGCATTCGGCACCGGCTGGCGCATGCCCATTGCTGCCAGACTCTCGTAACCAGACCCTCGAAATTTGCAATTTACAATTTACGATTAGGAATTCGTCGTCTCGGGAATTCGTCGTCTGAGGATTTCGTTTTCGACGAATTGTAAATTGTAAATTTTGAATCGTAAATTGATGAGCGCTACCTCCACCTCCGGTGCATCCAGAGCCAGAGCTCCGGATGGCGGCGGACGTACATCTCGAGCACGTCGGTGCAGCGCTGGGTGAGCTCGCGGACCGGATCGGTCGCGTCCGGCGGCGGCGGTTCCACCGGGTGCTCGTAGATCATGCGGTAGCGCCCCCCGCCGAGCGGCAGCGCGAACAGGGGAACAATCGGCGCCCCGGTTCTGAGCGCGAGGGCCGCCACCGCCGACGTCGTGGCTGCGGTCCGATCGAAGAACTCCACTTGAATGGCGTCGCGGCCCTGGATGTGTTGATCGATGAGGATGCCCACGCTCTTCCCGTCGTGCAGCAGCCGCATCACGCGCCGGATCGTGCCGCTCCTGTACAGCACCGTGTTGCCGGTGCGTGTGCGCATGCGCTCGAGCAGATCGTTCAGCGGCTGGTTGTCGAGCGCGCGCGCGAGCACCGCCATCGGCTGCAGGCGCAGCGCGTGCACCATCGCCTGCAGCTCCCAGTAGCCGAAGTGGCCGGTCACGAACAACACGCCCTTGCCTTGCGCGTAGGCCTGGTGAACCCAGGCCTCGCCCTCGAACTCGACCCGCGCCAGCATTTTCTCCGGCGCCAGCGTGCTGAACTTGAGCAGCTCGAACAGCAGCCGGCCGAAGTGCTCGAATGCGCCGCGCACGATGCGCCGCCGCTCGGCCTCGGATCGGACGGGAAACGCCGCCGCCACGTTCTGCTCCGCGATCCGCCGATGCGGCCGGTCGACGAGATACACCAGGCGCCCCACGGCGGCGCCGATTCTCTGGAGCAGCCACGACGGCATCGGCCGCACGAACGCCACGGCCAGCTTCACCGCGGCCAGCTCGAGGCGATGCTTCATCTCGGCTTCCGAATCCTCTCGACCAGCCAGTCGCCAAACGATGGTGGGGCGATGGTCGCGATGAGCGGGACCACCGCCACGCGCAGCCCCTTGAGCGCCTGCGCCTCGAGCCGCACACCATCTTTCTCGGTCGTCAACACGGCGGACGCCGAGTGCTCGCGGAGCGGTCGCGGCCACGCGCTCGACATCGGCGGCGGTAAAGGGATGGTGATCGGCGAACGCCATCGTCGCCGCCAGCCGCCAACCCGCCGCCGCCAGATCGGCGTGGAAACGCTCGGGGCGGGCGATGCCTGAGACCGCCACGACCGGGCCGCCTTCCGGCGACGGGAGCGGCCCTGCGGGCAGGACCCAGCGGAGGGGACCGAGCGTGCGGCTGACGGTGAAGATGTCCGCCGCCCGTGCGCCGAGAGCCGCCACCACCCGTTTCACGCCGTCTTCCGCGGCCGTCACCAGCAGACCGTCAGCCAGCGTCGCCGTCTCGAGCGGTTCGCGGAGCCGGCCGGCGGGCAGGAGCGGTTCCGTCAGGTCGTCCTCGCTGAGCGCCAGCAGATCCACGTCGCGCTCGAGCGCGACGTGCTGGAATCCATCGTCGAGCAGGTGAAGCGTGGCGCCGAAACGCTCCTCCGCCAGGCGGCCCGACTGGTACCGGTCGCGCCCGACGAGCACCGGCACACCCGGCAGGGCACGAGCCAGCATCAGCGGCTCGTCGCCTGCGTGGTCCAGATCCGCGAGGACCCTCGACCCATCGGAGACGACCGTGACGGCCCCGCTGGAGATGCGCCTGGCGTAGCCGCGGCTGAGAATTGCCGGCCGCTCGCCGCGATCGACGAGCAGGCGCGCGATGTGGGCCACGAGCGGCGTCTTGCCGCTGCCCCCGACGCGCAGGTTGCCGACGCTGACCACGGGACGGGCCAGGCGGCGCCTGCGTCGCGGATCCGCCTCGTACCATCGGCGCCGCCACCGCGCCGCCGCGCCGTACAGCGAGCTCGCCGCGCGCAGGATCACCCGTTCACTTCCGAAGGAACGGCCGCACGTTGCCGCGCGCCGCCGGCAGCGGCAAGAGCTCGGCGAGCACGGCGAGCGTCTTGTCCTTCGCACCGCGGTTGGCCTCGACCAGCGCGCGCGCCGCGGCGCCCAGGCGCGCACGGCGCACGGGATCCGTGACAAGGGCCAGGAGCGTCTCTTCGAGCTCGCGCTCGGACTGCACCTGGACCGCGGCGCCGTTCGAGACGAACGCTTCGGCGATCTCCTTGAAGTTCTGCATGTAGGGGCCGAACACGACGGGCTTGCCGAAGACCGCGGGCTCGAGGATGTTGTGGCCGCCGTGATCGAGGAGGCTCCCGCCGACGAACGCGATGGTGGCGAGTTGATAGAGCTGCGCCAGCTCACCAATGGTGTCGAGGACGACGATGTCCGCGCGCGGCTCGGCGTCGATCGGCAGGTCGGAACGCCGCACGGTCGCGAGACCGGAGGCACGCGCCGTCTCGAACACCTCGCCGAACCGTTCGGGATGACGCGGGGCGAGCACGAGCAGCGCGCCTGGCGCGGAAATCTTGAGGCGGGCGAACGCGCGCAGGATGGTCGCCTCCTCGCCGCGCATGGTGCTCCCGGCCATCAGCACCACTCGGGACGAAGGCACCCGGAAGAACCGCAGCACGCGCTCCCGCGCTTTTCCATGCGCGAAAGGCACGGGCATCTCCAGCGAGTCGAACTTCAGGCTGCCCGTCACCGTGACTCTCGAGGGCTCCGCCCCGAGATCGATGAGCAGACGGGCCGACTCGTCGCTCTGCATGCAGAAGCGGTCCACGCCGGCGAGCACCCGCCGGAAGAACGGCCGGATCAGGCGGTATCGCGGATACGAACGCGCCGAGATCCGCCCGTTGATCATGACCGTCTTGACCCCGCGCGCGCTGCACAGCCGCAGCAGGTTCGGCCAGATCTCGGTCTCGACCATGACGAACAGGCTCGGGTTCACGATCTTCAGCGTGCGCCGGACGATGAACGCCCAGTCGAAGGGAAAGTAGAAGACCGCATCGAGCTGCTGGAGGTTGCGCCGCGCCACCTGCTGCGCGGCCATCGTGGTCGTCGAGAGAAACAGCCGGTGCTGCGGATAGCGGGTCTTGAGGTCGGCGATGAGCGCCCGGACGGTCAGCGCCTCGCCAACCGAGACGGCGTGGATCCAGATGGAAGGCTCGCCGTCGACGTTGACCGTGATCGGCAGGTGACCGAGCCGCTGGCCCAAGCCGCCGATGTATTTTTTGTAGCGGATCGCCTGATAGACGAAATACGGCGACACGACCAGAAAGGCGACCAGCGTCAGGAAGCTGTAGACCAGGTACATATCGCTGATAAGTACTGTTAAGTGCTGAAAAGACTGACGGTTAGAGACGTGCGAGTATAGCTGGTGCGTTTGACCCTCTGCAAGGCGTTCATTAGAATTACCCGTTTGTCTGTCGGTCTGTCGGTTGTCTCCCGGGAGGGGCTCTCATGGCAGTGAAGGTTGGCATCAACGGATTCGGCCGAATCGGCCGGAACATCATGCGTGCGGCGCTCGGCGACAAGAACATCGATTTCGTCGCCGTGAACGATCTGACGAGCGCCACGACGCTCGCGCACCTGCTGAAGTACGACTCGGTCCTCGGCAACCTCAAGGCGGACGTCGTCGCCAAGGGCGATGTCATCTCGGTGGACGGAGGCGAGTTCAAGGTGCTGTCGATGCGCGACCCCGCGCAGCTCCCCTGGAAGGACCTGGGTGTCGACGTGGTCTTCGAGTCGACGGGGCTCTTCACCTCGCGCGACGATGCGGCGAAGCATGTGGCCGCGGGCGCGAAGAAGGTCGTGATCACCGCCCCGGCGAAGAAGCCGGACTTGACGGTGGTGCTCGGCGTCAACGACGAGACGTACGATCCGGCGAAACACCAGATCATCTCCAACGCCTCGTGCACGACCAACTGCCTGGCGCCGCTCGTCAAGGTGCTGCACCAGACCTTCGGCATCCGCAAGGGCTGGATGACGACGATTCACTCCTACACCAACGACCAGCAGCTGCTCGATCTGCCGCACAAGGACCTGCGGCGGGCGCGCGCCGCAGCGCTGTCGATGATTCCGACCACCACGGGCGCGGCGTCTGCCGTCGGCGAGGTGCTGCCCGAGCTCAAGGGCAAGCTGGACGGGTTCGCGATGCGCGTGCCCACGCCGAACGTGTCGGTCGTGGACCTCGCCGCGATCCTCGACAAGAAGACCACCGGCGAAGAGGTGAATGCGGCGCTGAAGGCCGCGGCCAACGGCGCGCTCAAGGGCATCCTGCAGTTCTCCGAAGAGGAGCTCGTGTCGATCGACTTCAAGGGCAACCCGCACTCCTCGATCGTGGATGCGCCCTACACCAAGGTCATGGACGGCGACTTCGTGAAGGTCCTTTCCTGGTACGACAACGAGTGGGGCTACTCGAGCCGGTGCGTGGACCTGCTGAGGATGCTCGTCAAGAAAGGTCTGTAGATCGGCCGTAGATCACCGGGGGCCCCGTGTCGAAGCTATCCATCACCGACCTCGATCTGTCCGGACGGCGGGTGTTCGTCCGCGTGGACTTCAACGTGCCGCTCAAGAACGGCGTCATCGGCGACGACACGCGGATTCGCGCCTCGCTGCCGACCGTGAAGTACGCGCTCGAACGGGGCGCAGCGGTCGTCGTGCTGGCGAGCCACCTGGGCCGGCCGAAAGGCAAGCCGGCCCCGGAGTTCAGCCTCGCGCCCATCGCGACCCGGCTCTCGGAGCTGCTGGGGCAGCCGGTCGCCTTCGCGACCGACTGCATCGGCGATCCGGCCGCCCGGGCGGTGGCTGACGCCGCGAAGGCCGGAAAGGCCGCGGGTGGAGCGGGCCGCATTGTCCTGCTCGAGAACCTCCGGTTTCACGCTGAGGAAGAAAAGAACGACCCGGCATTTGCGAAGGCGCTGGCGTCGCTGGCCGACCTCTACGTGAACGACGCATTTGGCGCGGCGCACCGCGCACACGCGTCGGTCGAGGGCATTACCCGTCACGTCGCGCAGGCGGCGGCCGGCCTGCTGATGCAGCAGGAGCTCAAGTATCTGGGCGGGGCGCTCGAGCAGCCCGATCGGCCGTTCGTCGCGATTCTCGGTGGCGCCAAGGTATCGGACAAGATCGAGGTCATCGAGAACATGCTGGGCAAGGTGGACCGCCTCATCATCGGCGGCGCCATGGCCTACACGTTCCTGAAGTCACGCGGCGTCCCGGTGGGGCGCTCGCTCGTGGAAGACGACAAGCTCGACGCCGCGCGGGCGATCACCGCGTCGGCGGCGAAGCGCGGCGTCAGCCTCGAGCTCCCGGTCGACCACGTCGTGACGGACAAGGTCGAGGCCGGACGGCCCAGCGAAGTGCTGCCCATCGACTCTCCCGCCATCGGCGATCGGCTGGGTGTGGACATCGGCCCGGCCACGGCCGAACGGTATGCGGGCTTCGTGCGGAGCGCGAAGACGGTCGTCTGGAACGGGCCGATGGGTGTCTTCGAGATCGACGCGTTCGCCGGCGGGACCAACACGGTGGCGCGGGCGGTCGCGGGCGTCGCGGGCACGACGATCATCGGCGGCGGTGATTCGATTGCGGCCATCAAGAAGGCGGGCCTCGCCGACAAGGTCACGCATATTTCGACCGGCGGCGGCGCCTCGCTCGAGTTCCTCGGCGGCCGGGCGCTTCCTGGTGTTGCTGCGCTGACTGAAAAATAACCATATGCGTACCCCGTTCATCGCCGGCAACTGGAAGATGTTCAAGACGGTCCACGAGGCCATCGTCTTTGCCAAGGAACTGAAGGGCCTCGTCAAGGATGCCGGCGCCGTGGAGATTGTGGTGGCGCCGCCCTTCCCCGCCGTGCACGCGGTGGCGGAGGCGCTGCGCAACACCAACGTCTTCGTCGCGGCGCAGGACGTCTACTGGGAGAAGGAAGGCGCGTTCACCGGCGAGGTCTCGGCGCCGATGATCAAGGATGCCGGGGCCGAGTACGTCATCATCGGCCATTCCGAACGGCGGCGGCTCTTCGGCGAGACCGATCTCGCGGTCAACCGGAAGACCGGCGCGGCGCTCGCCGCGGGCCTGACGCCCATTGTCTGCATCGGCGAAACGCTCGAGGAGCGCGAAGCGGGCCAGATGCCGGCCGTGCTCGACCGCCAGATCAAGGACGGCCTGGATAAGCTGACCGGCGAGCAGGTGGCGGACCTCGTCGTGGCCTACGAGCCGGTCTGGGCGATTGGGACCGGACGAAACGCCACCGCCGCGCAGGCCGAGGAAGCGCATCTGCACATCCGCGGGCGGCTGCGCCAGTGGTTTGGCGCCAACGCGGCAGAGCACTGCCACGTCATCTACGGTGGGAGCGTCAAGGCCGACAACATCGCTGAGCTCATCCGCGAGCCGGATGTCGACGGCGCGCTCGTCGGAGGCGCCAGCCTGGACCCGGCCGGGTTCAGCGCCATCGTGACCAGGTGCCGGCAGGCTGGGCTATAATCGGGGTTTCCGGAAGAAGACAGGAACGCTGTGTATTACATTCTGACGACCCTTTACGTGCTCGTGTGCCTGCTGCTGCTGATCGTGATCCTGCTCCAGCAGGGCAAGGGCGGCGACATGGCCGCGGCGTTCGGCGGCGGCAGCAGCCAGACGGCCTTCGGCGCCCGCGGGGGCGCCACGGTGCTGTCGAAGGCGACCGCGGTCCTCGCGGCTGTGTTCATGATCGGTGCGCTCATGCTGGCCGTGATTGGACGCTCGGGCCCGGGGTCGGTGATGGGCGGAACACCCGCTCCGCCTGCGCCCGCCACGTCGAGCACGCCGGCCGGAACTGCGCCGGCTGGGACCGCGCCGGCAGCGGGTACGCCGGCGACATCGCCAGACGCCGCGCCGGCGACGACGACACCTGCGCCCGCAGCACCGGGCGCGCCGGCGACGCCGCCGGTGGAAACACCCAGGTAGTCGACGGTTTGAAATTGGGAATTAGGAATTAGGAATTAGGAATTCGTGCCGGATATGCCAGATCCGCGTGGAATGCGACGGCCAGCTTGACGGCTCACGACGCATTCCTGATTTTGCATTCCTAAATTCTGAATTCGCCCGTGCGCCTCGCACGGGCGAGGCGCACGAGCGGAAGTGGCGGAACTGGCAGACGCACCAGCTTGAGGGGCTGGCGATAGCAATATCGTGGGGGTTCGAATCCCCCCTTCCGCACCACATCACGAAAAGGCCCGGTTTTCCGGGCCCTTTTCGTCGTCGGCTTGCAAACAGCTACCGAACAGCTAACGGACGAATTTCGGTGCGGGACGCTCAGTCGTCGTCGCGCCATGCCCCGCGGCCTGGTCGGCGGCGGAGAGCCCGTGCGAGCCGTGATAATCTGCGCTGTGCCTGGGGGCGAGGCCAGGTCGCATAACGGACCTCACGTCAACTTCGCCCCCGCTATGCCGTCTATCCCTCCTTCCGGTATCCAATGCAACTGAACGCTATCGCCAACTTGTCGTTACCAAAACTCGCCTGGCTTGCGGAGGTTGATCGTACGAGTGGAATCGTCACCCTGTTACACGGTTCTCGAGTGGAAGTTCGCCCCAACTTCTTCATTGAGGGGGTATGGAACGGTCCGTTCGAGGACGGAGATTTCGGTGAGACCGACTGCGTGTTCGGTACCGGCGGGATCCTTGGCGAGGAGTTGATTCGCTTTGTGACGAGCGCTTCCACGACGGACTACTTGTACTACACCGAGGATTCTGCTCAAGTCACAGTATCCAATTCTTTGCCGCTGCTACTGGGTTACGTCGAGGATTCGCTCGATCCTCGGTACCTGGGATACCCCGAAATCTGCGACTCGATCGTGGACGGAATCAACCACTATCGACGGGACATTCCTACGACGAGGGGAAAGGTGCGGCGCCAGATGTACCGGAACCTGGATGTCTCTAAGGACAAGATCTGGGAGTCAGAAAAGAGAATGCCGCCCAGGTTCAGGTGTTTCAAGGATTACCGGGATTACCTGCGGGATAACTTTGCGCTCATTGCGGCCAATGCGAGAGATCGCGCCCGAACACAGGCGCTCGAAACATATTCAACTCAGTCTAAAGGTTACGATTCTACGGCTGTGAATGCGATTGCAGGGCCTCATGGGATTGACCAGGTCTTCACCATTACAAAAGCCAAGAGAGCTGGTTACCTCGCCCATCAAGACGAAGGCGAGCTGCCTGATGACGACGGGAAAGACATTTGCGAGTTGCTCGGTCTTCCTTGCATTCGGCTGAATCGACGTACGTTTGCCGAGGAATTCGACCAGGAGTACCTCTATTACTGTGGGCTGCATCACAACCAGGATGCGAATCTTCATGGAATTAGCGGGCACATCTCGAATGTCGGTCTTCTGTTGACCGGAACGCTTGGTGAAATCTGGTACACGAAAGCTTGTTCAGGCAAGCGGTCATTTCTGGATTCTGAGTTGAGAAGATGGGATATGAGTGGCCACGGAATGGCCGAGCTCCGTCTGGTGGTTGGCCTTATTCATCTGCCGTTTCCGTACATCGGAGCCAGACGAAAGGAAGACATCGTCAACATTACGGAGTCTTCAGAGATGGACCCGTGGCGATTGGGAAACATGTACGATCGGCCAATCCCCAGGCGGATTGCTGAAGAAGCCGGAGTTCCCAGGCACGCATTTGGTCAATCCAAGATGGGCTCCGTGGTCCTTTTTCCTAGCCCATCGATACCCTACGGAAAGGCGCTGCGGCGCGATTTTTTTGATTGCCTGGCAGACGAAGGGATCATGACACGATTCAAACTGTCGCTCTGGCGGTTGGTTCGTTGGGTCAATACGATTCTCATGCTGACATCAGCGCGACGCTATGCAGTCGTTCACTACACGGAACGGGTCATTTCCAAGCTGACCGGACGGGATTTTCATTTCAAACGGTTGTGGACGGAACTTGACGGCTCGCTATTTTGTTTTTGCGTGAATAGAACAGCAAAGGCTTATGTTGGTGCCCTCGGCCGAGAGCGGACATCTTCTTGGAAGCCGGTATGAGGCAGGAATGCTGTAATGCTTCGCCGCGAACTAACGTCGAAATGAGCCGTTTCACTGAGGTTTCTCGTCGGCGTCCCTAAGAAAACCACACGAACGCCAACCGGCCCCAACAAGGCCAACCTCGCTCGGTCCAATCCCCCCTTCCGCACCAACCTTCGCTCACGCATGCCAACTTGAGCGTGAGCTACGGTTGGCAAGCCACGCGAAGGTGGACCTCAGACTTCCGCCGGACGCTTCGGCTAAGCCAGCGCCTGCTCGAAAGCGCGAATCAGATCGACCGCGCTCATGCGATTCCACGTTTCGTTCACGCTGAATCCGATCGTCACTCCGCTCGGCGGCACCGACATCGCGATCCCTCGCTCGGCCAGCCGCTTGGCAACTTCCGCCGCGCTCGCGCCCTTTAAGGTGACGCGAGTGAGATTCGTGCCGTTCGGAATCCGCTCGATGGCGACTCGCGGATGCTTCGCCATCGCCGAGTAGAAGGTCTCCGAGATCTGCACCGCGCTCTTCAACCGGCCTTCGAAGCCGTCCATGAAATGCCGCGCGACGAGCGCCGCGTTCCAGCCCACCGCGAGGTTGCCGCCAAACATTCGACGGACGTGAAACATGCCGTCGAGGACACGCTTCGGTCCGGCGAGGATCGCGCCGATGCCGCAATTGAAGTACTTCCACAGCGACACGTAGACGGTGTCGAAGTGTGCCGCGTACTCCGCCGGTGAGATACCCGTGTAGGCCGAGGCGATGAACAGGCGCGCGCCGTCGAGGTGCATCGCGATGCCCCTCTCGCGCGCGAGGGCGGAGATGCGCTTCGCCTCTTCCCAGTCGAACATCTGACCCGCCAGGCGCCTGATCGGGCTCTCGATCACAATCGCGCCCACATCGGACGCGACGCGACCGCCCGCGGTCCGCGTGAGCACAGCTTCGACTTCGGTCCTGGTGAACGTGGCGCGGCCCGGCGCGAGCGGCATGAGCGTCAGGCCCGACAGCGTCTGGCAGGCGTCACCGGTGTCGTTGTAGATGTGGCTCAGCTCCGGAACGATCACGCGTCGCTTCGTCCCTGCGAGGGCTCGTAACGCCAGCTGGTTCGCCAGCGTGCCGGACGGCATGAACACCGCCGCCTCTTTCCCCAGCAGCGCGGCCCAGTGGCGCTCGAAGGCTTCGATCTCACCGCCCAGGAGATAGTTGTCTTCGGCGACGTCCTTGCTCTGGCACAGGCGGCTCAAGAGCGACGCGTACTCGCGCGGCGTGATGCCAATCCCATCGCCCGCGATGTGCAGCACCTTGTCGGGTTCGATGGCCGCGTTCGCGAAGACCGGAACATACGGCAGGCATCCGGCGCCCACGGTGGCGCCGAGCGAGGCGACGAATCCCCGACGGCTGACAACATTCACAGACGTTGTGTCCTTCCCCCGGTAATTGCGCGGCGCCGGCACGGCGTTCCTCCCCCGACGAGGTCAAATATAGTCTGAACTCTCCTCACACCGACTCTTCGACCTCGAACGGCTCGGTCACACCGCCGAGCGTGCCTCGACCGAAACGCGACGCGAGCCGCAGCAGCCTGAGGAACACCTGTGCGGTGAGGAACGCGTCGCCAGCCGCAGTGTGCCGATCGTGCGGGATCACGCCGAACATCGTACACAGCGCATCGAGCGTGAAACGGCGGATCGGCGGGCGCCCGGCAAACGCACCGTCCCGCTCCAGATGCAGCGTCAGGTCCATGGTGTCCAGGCTTCGATTCAGCAGCTTCGCGTCCCAGTGCCGCTGGCACGCGGCGTCGAAGGTGGCGATGTCGTGACCAATGTGGTGGCCGACGATGACGCCGTCGCGCAAGTACTCTAGAAAGTCGGCTATCGCCTGCGGTTCCGGCACGCCATGTCTGGCCTGGTTGCGCGTGATGCCGTGCACTGTCACCGCTGCAGTGTTCCGGTCGATCTGGAGAAGCGCGGAAAACGAGTCTTCCAGGACGATCTCGCCGCCGAGCACAGCCACGGCGCCAATCGTCACGAGCCGATCGACCGCGGGGTTCAGGCCGGTCGTTTCGGAATCCAGTACCACGAAGCGGACGCGATCGAGTGGCTCATCGTCGCTCCACGGAGCGTCGAAGCAGGATCGGTATTGCGCCAGGAAGGGAGCGGTCACAAGTTCTCCAGCCAGGCTCGTTCGCCGGTGAACTGGAGCAGGTCCAGGATCGAGCGGAAGCCGCTCTTCAGCACGTGGCGATCGTTCCGGCTGAGGAGCGCGGGCGGCAACTCGGCGCCAGCTGTGCCCTGCATGATGCCCACCCGCCCCTGCTGCCACAGCACCACGCGGAGTGTTTCGGCCGCCTCCCTGAAGATCCGCTCGTGCGCGGGAAGCAGCCGACGCGCGGTGGCGAGCCGATCGAGCGTCGAACACCCGAAGACGGCACCGCCCGCGAGCCCGAAAACGCGGCCGACATCGACGAGCGGCCCAAGCGCGCTCTCCTCGAGAAGGAATATCGAGACGTGCTCGCCGACCTGGTCGACCACGGCGTCCTGGTAGAACGACAACGGCGGCAGGCTCGCCAGACAATCGTTGGCAAGCACGTGCAGCACCTCACGGTTCGCGGCTTCAGTCACCGCGGCTCCGACGTCGTCCCACAGAGCGTCCCGGCCCAGCACCGGCCGCAGGTCGAACAACGTCCGTGCACGATACGTCTGCTGGATGACCGGATCGCGCAGCCACCCGCGATACCGTGCCTTCCACTCGGAGCCGTGGGCGACGTAGAAGGAAGGTTCGAACGACTGCTCAGCGACGAGGTAGTCGCACTCGGCGAGGCCGTCCAGGACACGGCGATGGTTGTCGCGAACCTTCGCCAGGTCATCGGAGTCGTCAGCGATGATCACCACGTGCGGCGCGAGCCTGGTCAGCGTTTCTCCGCGCCCTGATGAACCGGCGAAGCACCAGCACTCCCCGGGCTGTGTGAGACCGCTCAGGGCGAGAATCCGGCCGACGATCGCCACGTCGATCGAGTGGGTCAGCGTCGCGAGCCAGTCGACGGCCGCGGCGGTGGTGAGGTATTTGAGCGTCAGGGCCCGCGCCCGCTGGTTCAGCTCTCGCAGCTCGCCGAGACTTCCGGACCTGCGGATTCCGCGCAGGAGATCGGCCGGGTACTCACCGAAGAGCGGCGCGAGATCGCCGGGCGCCATGATGGCTTGCAGCTGTCCGGTGTTCGTCCCATCCGCCGTGATGGCGACCGCGTGGACAGCCGACCCGCTCATGGCGATGACGCCGTCCGACACCGACGCATTGGGCGAGACGACACCGGGGACACCCGGCAGGAGCGCCTCGACAGCGCAGGCTCCTGCGTCGCCGCCGCCGTTCGCCACCCAAGCGAGGAGAGTGTCGCTGGTCACCACACCACGCAGGAGGTCCCGGCCATCCAGAACCCCAACGGCATCCGCTCGCGCGGCGAGCAGTTTTCTGGCGACGTCCGCCACCGTATCCGTCGCAGAGCAGGTCGAGAGCGGCTTCTGCCCCACGATCGCGTGGAGGAACGTTCGATGCGGATCGGGGCGTGCCGCGGCGCCCTGATAGTCCGCCGTGACCCGCCCATCGGCCGCGACGTATTGCGCGGCATGCGGGTACTTCAGGATGAACTCAGCGAAATCACTCTCCGGGAAAGAATAGATGACGACGTCGCTGTCCGAGCGCACCGTGTGCGCGCAGCGCGGGGCGTCGTTGTAGCGCTCGATCCCCAGCATGTCGCCATCGCCGCGGACGTCGCGCAGCGTGCTGCGGCCACCGGCGTCGTCCCACAGCGACACCGTTCCCTGCTGGATGACGAACACGTGATGACGATGCGGCTCACCCTGCCAGAGGATGTATTCGAACGGTTCGTAAAAACGCACCTTTCCCCGCGCCGCCAGGACGAGCAGATCGGCATCCTCGATGGCGTTGAACGGCGGGTATTTCTTGAGGAAGTCAGCGACGCGGTAGCTGATCTCGGCGGTGTCCACGGATGGCCCCGTTCGGGGATTGTATCGGATCACCCTCCAGCTCGAACGGCTGGAGCGCCTGCGAGTTAGGGCGTGGTCGCGGCCAGGCTTCGGTTGGCAAGCCACGCGAAGGTTGTCCGCCGTCCTGTCCACCGTAGCGCAAGCGCGAAGGTGGAAGGAGCAGGTTCACTTCAACGGTCTCTTTCTTCATCTCGTCGCTGAGCGAACGATGAAGGTGTTGGACGTTCGTGAGGTCCCAGTCGAAGGACGCGATCGCGTCGGTCACCTCCAGCAGGCCCGTCGCCCGAGCGTCGCGAGCCCGCTGGTAGTCGGCCAGCGCGCGCTCGGTCCCTTCAGCCGCCGCGTGCGCGAGGAGTTCAGCGTCGATGAGGGCGTCGGTCATGCCGTGGGCCGTGATCGGGTCCTTGAAGTAGCCCGCATCGCCGATGAGCGCCCAGCCTGGCCCCGAAGACTGGCGGAAGAAACCCACCTGCCCCGCAAATCCGCGGTACCGCTCGGCCCTGTCTACCGCTTCGACCAGCGGTCGCCAAATCCGGGTCGCACTCCCTCAACACCCGTTGGTGTCCTGCGGCCACGTCGCGGCTGATCTCATCGTGGAATCGACGCTGCGGAACCGAGGCGAATATGCAGGTCAGCCCGCCGTTGGTCGGAATGGCGCCGACGCTCACACCGGGCCGGTAGTACCAGCGGTACCCTCGATCCCCGTGTTCGACCAGTAGCTGAAGACCGAGCCGGTGGCATGACGCGCCGTTCGGTAGCGTTCCGCACCAACGAGGTCAGCGACCGTCGAGCGCACACCATCGGCCCCGATCACGAGTTCAGCCGCAACCTGAGCGTCGTGTCCGTCCGAATCCCTGAGATGCACGCCGCACACGCGGCCCTCAGGGGATCGCATGAGGTCGATCAACCTGGTTCCATACACGACCTCGGCACCGGATTCGCGAGCGGCGTCCACGAGCAGCCTGTCGATGACGGTGCGCCGAGGCGCATACAAGCCATCAACGCCGTCCTGAGGCTTGATCTGGACGTCGACGACGTCATCAGCGTAATGGAATGAGGTGGATCGGACCGTGGGTGTCCCCGCGGCTCTGAGCCCCTCGAGAATGCCCCAGCGATGGAGTTGGAGCACCCCCCCTCGCATGAGCGCGTGGGTCGAGAGCGTGTCGGTTCCATAGCGATCACGATCGACGGCGAGCACTCGCAGGCCGCGGCGGGCGAGCAGCATGGCGGTGGCGGCGCCAGCGCATCGGGCCCCAACAACGATGGCGTCGTAGCGCTGGGATCGTATGGGATTGGTCGTCATTCAGATAGCTCCACGTAGTCGCCCCGACACGCAGGATCGAGGCAACGTTCGCCATCCACGCCACACGTCGCCCTCGCTGCAGCAGGATGCCGCCGCGAAGCTTGCTGCTCTGCTCCACGACTCAGCCCTTGTGCTAGGCACGAACTGGAGGCAAGGCATGATGCCGTGGAACCAGCGTCTCACAACGGGATCGGCCGACCTGAATGTCTCTTCCGCTCGCGACGCCTGGGAGGTGTCGCGTACGTTCCGGGCAGGACGAGAACCTCGAAAGGGAGTCCGCGTCTGCTACGCCTGAACGATATCGCCCTTCAAGCTGGCGGCGGCCCCGAGGAACTCTTCACGCTCGCGTCCCTGGATGCCGAATTTGTCGAGAACGGCGAGGACATGGCGCTCCATCACGGCCCAATCGCTGTTGTTGATCCGCAGGCCCTGGTGAGCGGCCTTCATATCCAGGCCGTGATAGATGGCCGGTCCGCCCAACGCCGACACCAGAAAGTCGAGCAGCATCTGCCGGCCACGGTTCTTCGTGTGATCGTTCTGTCCTCGCCAGTACCACGCCAAGCTGCGGATCGCCCTGTAGCCTGGACAGCAGCTCGTCGACTGCAGCCGCGAGGGCGTCGTAACCGCCCAACCGCTCGTACAGAGACGCACCGGTATTGTTCGTCATCGCCAGCTCCTTCTCGAGTCGCCGCGATCGCGATCGAAGGCGCAGATTATACGGCTAACGGATAGCTGACAACTGCCAAACCTGAGCCACAGCAGTCTTCCGCCTCGATGTGGCCGCTCGTCCGTTACCCGTTAGTGCGGCGTAAGAGCAATCCGAGGTACGATTCTCGGCGACGGCTATACCAGCGCATGTCCATGGACGTAAACCCGAGTCCGCCCAAGGGGGCCAGTCAACGACCGGAGAAGACCCCTTCATGACGACGTATCTGAGAACCGCGATCTTTGCCACACTCGCCGCCGCAGCGACGGCCAGCGCCTCGGCCCAGACTAGTCCGGCCACGCAGCCCGGGCCCGCCTGGTCCGCGCTCAAGAGCTATACCGGCACGATCGTTCAGGTCGACGCGACCGCGCGGCTGGTGACGACGCGCGATGCCGGAGGGCAGACCTCGGTGTTCGAGGCGCCGCCCTCGCTGGCATCGTCGCAGCTGGCCGGCTTCCAGCCTGGCGATATGGTGACGGTCACCTTCTATGAAGGCGTCGAAGTCCGGCCGAAGCCAGCCGGCGGAGGGCCGTTGTCCACCAGCGTCGACCCGGCGACGGGCCTCCGCACCGCGACGGTGACGGTCAACTCCATCGATCCGGTGGCGCGCACGGTCACCTTTACCGGGCCGCGCGGCCGCTACACGCGGACCGTGCCGGAAGGCGTGGATGCGAGCCCGCTCAAGGCCCTCACCATCGGCCAAAGGGCCGACTTGACCTACTTCGAGTACGTCCAGTCGATGACTCGGACTGCGGGCGCGGCCGCATCCACCGCGGCGCCGCCGGCGGCGCCAACGCCGCCCGAACCCGAGAGCCTGCGCAATCGCCTCACGGTGTACGCGCTCTACGGCGTGGACAACCAGTTCAGCGGCAAGATGCTCCAGCCGGCCATAGGCCGCACGACGGGCGGCGTGGCGCTCACCCTCGACGAGACGACCTACGACGAGGTCTACGGCCGCATGGCGATGTTCAAGGTCGGGGTCGGTTACCGGCTGACGCCGCGCACCGAGGCCGTGGCCAACTTCGTGTATTCGAGCAGTTCGGCAAATGACGAGGCAATCCAGATCGGCACGGCGGGCCTCAGCCCGCAAGCGCCGCTCAACGTGAACTTCACCGATTACAAGTACTGGGGCTTCGAGGGCGGCCAGCGGTGGTTCTTCTCACAAGTGCGGTTCACACCGTTTGTCGGCTGGCTCGTCGGCCTCAACCGTCACCAGGACATCCGCGGCACCTTCGTCGGCGTGCCGGCGAGCGCCACGCCGGGCCTCGCCGCCCAGGACGGCAAGTTCTTCGAGAAGTCGTGGGCGTTCAGCCTCGGACCCACCGGTGGCTTCCTGATCGGCGTCGGGCCGTTCGAAGTGATAGCCGAGGCGCAACTGCGCTTCCTCGGGGGGTTGTCGGACGTGGACTGGCTGGTTGAGGAAGGGCTGCGTGACATAAACACCGAGAGCTCGCGCTGGTCGGTGCCATTGCTCTTCGGCGCGCGTATCAGGTTCTAGAGGCGCAGCTCTTTGAAACAGTGGCTTCAGCAGCCGCAGCGGGTCTGGCTTCGGAGAGCCCTCTTCCAGGTGCATCTCTGGACCGGGCTCGCGCTGGGCTTGTACATCGTGGTGCTCTGCGTCACGGGGAGCGTTCTGGTGTACCGGGCCGAGCTCGTCGCTCTCTTCAGAACGCCGGTCCCGCCACTCGATCCATCGGCGGCAAGGCTGTCGGTCGACGAGGTGCGCGCGTCCGCCGTGCGCGCCTATCCAGACCACCAGATTACGGATGTGCGCGAAAGCATCACCCGCCGCACGGCCGTCGTGCGCGTCATACTCGACCGTAACGGCGAGGAAACGGAACGTCTGTTCAGCCCTTACACGGGTGAGGATCTCGGCGACGCGTTCACGCGAGGCGAGCAGACCGTCCTCTGGACCGTGCGCCTGCACGACGAGCTCCTCGCCGGCAGCTCGGGGCGCTACTGGAACGGTGTCGGCAGCGCGTTCGTCACGCTGCTTTGCCTGACCGGCGCGGTGGTGTGGTGGCCCGGGTTGAATCGCTGGCGCCGAAGCCTGATCGTGAAGTCGAACGCCGGGTGGCGGCGGCTCACCTGGGATCTGCACAGCGCCATGGGGGCGTGGCTCTTCCTCTTCATCCTCATGTGGGGGATCTCCGGCTTCTACATGGGCGTTCCGGAGCCCTTCACGGCATTCGTGGACTACGTTTCAGATCCCAACCCCGAGCTGTTGGGGGACCGGCCGGGCGATCTGGCGCTGGCCTGGCTGAGCCGGCTTCACTTCGGCCGCTGGCAGAACGGTCCGCTCAAGGCTCTGTGGGCGGTCCTCGGGTTCGTGCCTGTCGTGATGTTCATGACGGGCACGATCATGTGGTGGAATCGCGTCGTGCGAAGACGCCCCGCGCGGAACGTGGCGGACCCTGCCTAGCGCGCAAGGATCTGGTTGAAGTCGCGGGCAAGTTTCCGCGGGGAGAACGATCGTCGCGCCAGCTGATCACGTCGGGCGGCGATCATCCGGGCTGCGCGGGACGGCATCGCCACGGTGCGCGTCCCACGAGCGAGATCCACGGTGAGCCAAGGTTCCGCGATCGACGCCTCTCCTCAAATAACAGGTGATAGCTGCCGTTGCCGGTGCGATGGCAGAGCTCGACCGTCCGCTGCTCGTACCGGTTCGTGCCCAACGTAGAAACTGTCGTCTGAGCAGGTCGGTGCACCGTGTGCGCGTTGGCGGTCGCGAGGAAACATGTTGAACCAGACCGCATACACCCGGAGGCGCGCGTTCGGGTTCGGCTCAAGCCCGGTCTGTTGCACGCCACCGGGCGCCGTTCACGCAGGCGGGTCAGGATCGGCGGACAGCAACAGCTACGAGCCGCACGATGGCCATCTGTCGCGCCGAAGCGGGCGCGTCAGCTCGGATCTGCGGCTCTGAGGTCGATCGAACGGAGCGGCCGACGCCTGACTCAAAGCCGCCGGCAGCGACACTCCCTCGAGGCGCCACACCCGACAGGAGGGCGCCGTCACAACCGCTGGCAGGAACTCGATAGTGTCGGCGTCGGATGCGTCCATCAGCCCGGGACCTCAGAGCAAGCTCGCGTCGGAAGCCGGTAGACCGAAGCCTGTCATCAGTGACTGCGGCGTTCTGGGAACCGCGGTACTGGTCGCGCGACGCCGTCGCACGGTGCGCTGAGACCCGTCAGGGACGCGTTTCGATCAAACGGCGTCATGGCCGGGTGCGGACAGGTCCCAGCGATCGACGCCGACGCGTCATCGGTGACACGACAGGCTGACTGAATGCAGCAGGCGGATTGCCTGGCGACCACGTAGGTCCACTGACGGTCGTACCGCTGACCGGGATGCGTAGGCGCCAGCGCCTCGTTCGTATCGCTGATCGGTTGTGATTGCCTTCGACGAGGTTGTCGGAGCCGTCGACGATTCAGGCGATCACGAAATCGTCGTTAAGACCTTGCGAAGTCGTTGCCGGGACCGGCTCGTTCCACCGGAGCTGAGTTATCGTTCCCGATAGCTCATATCCGACGCAGGCCGCTCCAGTCTGCGCATTGACGTTTCTCACCGCGATGTCGCAGTTGATAGCCGATTGTCGTGGGACGCGGTGGCGGCAATGCGAATGCCGACTGGCAGTTCGTGGCCACGGCGATGCCTTCCATCTTGCACGCGCAACGCTGCACCGTTGCAGAACACGCCGACGGAGCGGAAACGCTGCACTCGATCGCTCCGGGTCTGCAACGCTCGACGCGGACACTGGTCGGCCGCGCGCCTGAATCGCCGAAGCATTGGCTGAAGCGTCGCCGCCGGCACCCGCGAGTTGGCGACGGCACTGGCGGCATCAACGGAGAAGAGATCGTCGAGGCAGCAACGCTGATGCGCGGCATCGCCAAACAGGATGCAGGGCGCGCCGGTGACCACGAACGCGACCGTTGCCGGATGAGCCGGCTGGCGCCTGGTGACGCGAGTTGTGGTGATGAGTGCCGGCGATGTCCTCGGCCGCATGCGGTTCCGGTCATGAGACCAGCACGTGCACACGGTGAGGCGGTGAGAACCAGCGCTTCAGAACCATCACCATAGATCGGGATCCTGTGCGCAGAACACGTGGGACAAGGGGTCGAATGCCGTACAGCCTCAGATGCACGTAGAACCGCGACCCCGGTTACGTCTGACCTCCTTCTGCCGGCCCGGCAGCAGCAGCGACAGCGCCGCGGCGACGACGAGCGCGCCGGCGTAGACGAACAGCGGACGCTGATGCGACGCGGGGCTGGCCGAATCGCGCAGCAGCACGCCGAGCACCGTCGTGCCCGCCACGCCGCCGATGTAGCGCATCGTCGACACCACGCCGCCGGCCATGCCGGACTGCTCGCGTCCGACCGTGCTCATCGACGCGGCCTGCGCGGGCGGCGACGTCATGCCGACGCCCGCGCCGATCAGCAGCATGCCGGGCATGACGTCGAGCGGCACGCGCACGGATTCGAAATCCGCGAACCACCACAGGCCCGCCAGCGCGACGAGCGAGCCGGCGAGCGTCTGCGCCCGCGCGCCGATGCGCTCCGTCAGCCGCCCGCCCGCCATCGAGCTGAGCATCATGGCCACCGTCAGCGCCAGCAGCGCCTGGCCCATCGTGCGCGCGCCCGAGGTGGCGCACCCGGTCGAAGAAGACCGGCAGCTGGAAGAGCAGCGGGTACATCGCCATGTTCTGCAGCGCGATGATCGAGCCGCCGCCGAAGAACGCGCCCGCGCTTGAGCAGCGAGAAATCGACGACCGGCGACGCGGCGCGCCGCTCCCAGAATGGAAACACGATGAGCAGCACGGCGCCGCTCCCGCCGAGCCACCACGCGGCGCTCCCGGACATCCGGAGCGCGACGATGGTCAGCGTGAGGCCGACGGCGAGCAGCGCGCTGCCCGGCCAGTCGAAGGACGGCCGGTCGGCCGCCGGCGCGCGTGTACATGCCGCGCGACATCAGCACCAGCAGCAGCGAGACGGCGATGACCGGCAGGTTGGCCGCGAACACCGCGCGCCACCCGAATCGCTCGGTCAGCTCGCCGCCGACCAGCGGGCCGATGGCCGCCGCCAGCCCCATGCACGCGCCGAAGAGTCCGAACACCCGCGCGCGCCGATCGGCCGCCGTCTGATTCCGCAGGATCGCCATCGTCGCCGGCACGGTGGCGGCGCCGCCGGACGCCATCAGGATGCGCGCCACGCCGAGCGCGTGCACGTCGCCGACGAGCAGCCCGAGCACGCCGCCCGTCGCCACGAGCGACAGGCCGACGACGAGCGCGCGGCCGTGGCCGATGAGATCCCCCAGCTTGCCGCCCGGGCTCTGGAGCGCGATGCTCGTGATGAGGTAGCTCGACACGAGCCACTGCGTGAGGTCCGAGGCCTCCGCGCCGATGTCGCGGCCGATGCTGGGCAGCGCGACGGCGATCATCGTGCTGCCGAGCGGGGCGAGCGACGCCGCGAGCAGCATGCCCGCGAGCGCGGACGGCGGCAGGCCTTCTCGTGCTGTCGATCGAGCGCGGGCGCGCTCACCGGTTGCGCGTCATCGCCCGGCACTGCAGCAGGTAGAGCGTGCCGCCGGCGAAGGCCCATTCGAGGTCCAGCCCCTTGCCGAAGAAGGATTCGCACCGCACGGCCAGGTCGTGCAGGCTGGCCAGCATCTCGTCGCTCAGGCAGAAGGCGGTGACGAGGTCGTCGGCGACCGGCTTCCTCGACCGTGCCGCCTTCGGGAGCGCCGCGCAGCGCGATGTCCTTCTCGCCGGCCGTGCGCCGCAGCACGCGGCCCTGCGCGTCGAGCGCGTAGTTGTCCGGCACGACGAGGCCGGCGACGACGGCTTCGCCGAGGCCCCAGGACGCCTCGATGACGCGCTCGTCGGAGCCGTTCAGCGGATTCTTCGTGAACATCACGCCCGCGCAGTCCGGCTCGATCATGCGCTGCACGACGACGCCGACGCGCGGCGCCTCGTCCATGCCGAGCGTGCGCCGGTAGGCGCGGGCCGATTCGGTGTGCGCGGACTCCCGCACCTTGAGGACCGCGTCGACCACGTGGTCCTCGTGGCGCACGTTGAGGATCGTCACGTGCTGGCCGGCGAAGCTCGCGCCCTCCGAGTCCTCGCCGATGGCCGAGGAGCGCACCGCGCAGGGTCCGGCCAGCGCGGCGAACTCGGCGCGCAGGTGCGTCAACGCCTCCGCGTGGCCGTCGAACACCGCTTCGACGTGCGTCGTGCCGAGCGCGAAACCCGGCGGAACCGGCAGCCCCGCGCGCAGCGAGCGCGCGAGCGACGCGGCCTTGCCGCCGAAGTGCGCCTCGTCGAGCGCGTCGATGAGCGGCGAGGGCTTCACCGTCCCGCCTCCACGAGCTCGACCACGCCCGCGTCGCCGTTGACCCGCACCCGCGCGCCGTCGGCGAACATCGTCGTCGCCTCGCGCGTGCCGACGACGGCCGGGATGCCGTACTCGCGCGCGACGATCGCCGCGTGCGAGAGCTGGCCGCCGCGATCGGTGACGATGGCGCCGAGCAGCGGCAGGACCACGTTGAAGGCCGGGCCCGTGTTGCGCGTGACGAGCACGTCGCCCTGCTGCAGCCGGTTGAAGTCCTGCGGGCCGTTGACGATTCTGGCCGGGCCCTCGTAGACGCCCGGATGCACCGGGAGGCCGGCGACGCTCCTGGGCGGCGCCTTCTGCGCCGAGACGTTGAAGATCTCGCGGATGACCGTGTCCACCGCCCGCGCGTTGGCCTGCGCCTTCTTCGGCAGCCATTCGACCGGCGGCGGTCCCTTCGGCTCCGGTCCGAGAAACGCCGGCGCGTCGGCGACCGTCTTGGTCTCGCGCCAGGTCTGGCGCCGGCGCAGCTCCTCGACGCCCGGCTGCTTCGCGCCCTCGAGCAGGCCGACGATTTCGTCGTGGCTGGCGTTGATGGCGAGCGCGGCGTCGGGCAGCACGCCGCTGTCCTCGAGGCGGCGGCCGGCTTCGAGCACGGCGCGCCGCGCGAGCCCGATGCCCCAGCAGTCGTTGTACATCCCGCGTTCGTCGCGCAGGCGATAGATGAAGCGTGCCTCGTCGAGCAACTGGTCGAACTCGGCGCGGTGGGCCTCGGGCACCTTCGCGCGCAGCGCGTCGCGGCGCTTCGCGAAGTCTCCCTGGCGATCCGCCTTGTCCGCGGCGCCGAAGATGGCGCCGACCAGCATCTCGGGCATCTCGAGCGCGTACTTGTCGGCGATGTCGTAGCCCGAGACGAGGCGGTAGCCGACCTCGTCGAGATACGCCTGCAGCGGCTCGCCGACGCCGCTGCGTCGATCGCAGATCGTCCAGGACCTGCTGCGCCGGGCGCCCGCGGACGCTGTCCGCGGTGATGCCGCTCGCGGCGAGCGCGGCCCGCAGGCGTTCGAGCGGCGCGGCGCCGACGCCGCGCGAGATCGGCGCGGCGCCCTTGAGCACGCCGAGCACCTCGCCCGAGGGCAGGCCCGTCCAGCGCTGCACTTCGGACACGAAGTGGCCCACGGGAAAGCAGCACGGAATCGTGAAGATGTGGTGCCGGTAGATCATCTCGACCGCGTTGGCCCGGACGTCGTCGAGGTGCGCGAGGAACTCCGCGTCGCCGAGCGCGGCGATGGGCGTGTTCTGGAGCCTGCGGTTCCGCGCGATCGAATCCGGCTTGATCTCCTCGTCCCAGCGGCGCATGTCCTCGCGCCAGAGCTTCTTGCGCGAAGACGTCCGGGGCGGCCGCGATGCGGCGGCGGATCTCCGGGTGCAGCCGCGTGAGCAGCATGAAGATCAGCCGCGGCGGCGGGCCCGACGCGTTGTCCGGCGCGCCGACCGGCACGAACTTCCCGTAGCAGAAGTCGTTGACGAACCGCATCCGCAGGGTGTCGAGCAGCAGGCCGTAGCGCTTGGTGCCTTCGCCGAAGCCGCGGGCGAGCGGGTCGGAAACGAGCGCGCTCACGTACCGCGTGGCCGGCCTGGCGAAGTGCGTCTGCTCGAGCTCCCAGGACCCCGGCCCCGGAGCCTTGAATTCAATCTGTGACACGAGACTCCTCACGGCGTCGCTGCGGTAATCCTGCCCGTCGGCCCGTCTGCGCGCCCGTGGGATGATAGACCAACGCCGGCCGCGTCGGGACGGCGTGCCATGGACGCCATTTACGGAGAGCCTGGGTGGACTTCGACAACGACAGGGCGGCACGGGCTGGAACCTTGAGGCCGGAGGACTCGGCCTCGCCCGCCGTGGTGTTCGACAAGGTCTCGTTCGCCTTCGACGATCACGTCGTTCTGCGCGACATCAGCTTCAGCGTCCCGAAGGGCAGCATGACGATGCTCCTCGGCGCGAGCGGCACCGGGAAGTCCGTGCTGCTCAAGCTGATTCTCGGGCTGCTTCGACCGGACTCGGGCACGATTCTCGTCAACGGTCAACGCATCGACCGCATGTCCGAGCGCGATCTCCTGCGCATGCGCGGCGACATCGGCATGCTGTTCCAGGAGACGGCGCTCTTCGATTCGCTGACCGTCGCCGAGAACGTCGGGTACCGGCTCTACGAGGAAACGGCGACATGCCCCTCGACCAGGTCCGCAGCCGCGTCGATGGAGGTCCTGGGCTTCATTGGACTGACCGAATACGTCGACCGGATGCCCTCGGAGCTCTCCGGCGGCCAGCGGCGTCGCGTCGCGATCGCCCGCGCAATGGCCGCCAAGCCGGACCTGCTGCTGTTCGACGACCCGACCGTCGGGCCTCGATCCCGTGATCGCCGACGACGGTCGACGACGAAATCGTCAAGCTGCGGGATCTGGAGCACGTCACGTCGATCGTCGTGACCCACCAGATCCGGGACGCGTTCTACATCGCCAGGCACGAGGCCGTCGAAGACCGGCGAGCCGCCTGGAGATCCGGCACGAGCCGCGACCGAGCGCGCCCGGTTCATGGTGCTCCACGAGGGCCGGATCTCACTTCGAGGGGACCGGGGCGGAGCTGCTCTCGTCGCACGACGCCTACCTGAAGGAGTTTCTCTTCATGACGCTCCCGCCCTGGTAGAAGTGCGACAACTTCGTCGCTTCTGAGCCTGCTCCCAGTCCGTTCTCGACAAACCTGAAGCTTTTCAAGCGGGCGGGCGTTCGCTCGCGATCTGGAGCTTGCGCGTCTTTCCAGGAAAACGTTCGAGAACGTTCGAGAAGGACGCGATCGACCCCGCCGGGTTGCCTCGGTGTGACGAGCGGTCCTCCATTTGCTTCGCTCGCCGGATCATGAGCCACCGCCTCACACTTCGCTCCACACCGAACTCGACACTGACCAGGCGCGGCTTCCTCGAGCGACTGGGCGTGGTTGGCGGCACGACGGTCGTCATGGGCGCCATGGCGAGCTGGGATCTGATGGGCGCACAGGCCGGGCCGCGGCCGTCTCTGACTGGGCGGCCGAATGGCACCAGGGTCGTCGTGCTCGGCGCAGGGATGTCGGGCCTCGTGGTCGCGCACGAGCTCGGCAAGCTCGGTACGACTGCCGGATCCTCGACGCACGCGACCGGGTGGGCGGAGTCGCGTGGACCGTCCGTGCTGGTTCGGAGCACACCGAGATCGGCGGCGAGCGACAGGTATGTACCTTCGACGAAGGGCAGTACCTGAACGGCGGACCCTGGCGGATTCCGCATTTCCACACAGGCGTGCTCGGCTACTGCAAGGAGCTTGGCGTCCCGCTGCGAGATCTTCCTGAACGAAGCCGAGGCCGCGTACTGCTACTACGAAGGCGGCGAGGCTGGCGCGCTCGCCGGCACGAGGATGCGTCTGCGCGAGGTGAAGTCCGACCTGGTGGGCTACACCGGAGAGCTGCTGGCCAAGGCCGTCGACCAGGGCAAGCTCGATCTGCCGCTGACCGCAGAAGACAAGGAACGACTGGTCGCCTTCCTGGTGTCCGAGGGCTACCTGGACTCCGAGGATCTGGCCTACAAGGGAAGCGCCGTACGGGGCGCCGGCGACCCTTACGACTTCAAGGCGCTGCTGCAATCAGGCGCGAGCAGCCGCGTGCGCTCTGTCATGGGCGGGACGGGACAGGCGCCGATGTTCCAGCCGATCGGCGGGATGGATCAGCTGCCGAAGGCGTTCCAGCGCGTCGTCGGCGACAAGCTGACGCTCGGCGCCGAAGTCGTCTCCATCCACCAGACGGCCGACGGTGTCCGCGTGGAGTACCTGGAGACCCGAACCGGCAATCGGCGCGAGGTGAGCGCGGACTACTGCGTCTCGTGCATCCCGATGACGGTGCTGAGCGGGATCGATGCAGACCTGTCGCCCGAGATGGCCGCGGCCGTGAAAAGCACCCAGTACAGCCCCAGCGCCAAGATGGGCCTGCAGATGAAGCGGCGGTTCTGGGAGGAGGACGACCGCATCTTCGGCGGACACCTCTACTCGAACCTGCCGATCGGCGAGTTCTCGTACCCGTCCAACGACTTCTTCGGTCAGAAGGGTGTCCTCCTCGGCTTCTACGGCAACGGGCGCCAGGCCGGGGTGGTCGAGATGCCGATCCCGGGCCGAGTCGAACACGTCCTCTCGCAAGCGAGCAAGGTCCACCCCCAGGTGCGGGCCGAGTTCGAGAGCGCGTACTCGGTGTTCTGGGAGAAGATCCCGTATAGCGTCGGGGCGTTCGGCACGGGCGGCGGGGGCGCACGGCTCGCGCAGCTGTCCAGGCCGGACAGACGGATGTACCTCGGGTGCGCGGCGGTGAGCCAGACGCCGTCGTGGATGGAGGGGGCGGTCTCCGCAGCCTGGGCGACCGTCGGGGCCCTGCACGAGCGGGTCATGCGAACCTGACCCTCGCCTTCGGCGCAGGACCGGCAGGCCAGCTATACTCCGCGTGGAGGATGCCGGCCATGTTAAAGGGACCTCGTCTCAGGCGAATCGGCGCCGCCGCCGCGGTGGCGGCTCTCGCCTTCTTTTCCACCCAGCCAGGACTGGTCGCCCAGTCGGCTGCCGCGGGCGCGCATGCCCACGGAGGCGCGCCGGCCGGCCAGGAGATCCGCTTCGCCGACCAGATCAAGGCGATGCTGGACGGCGATCGCGCCGCGCCACCCCCCAGAACGGCATCTTGTTCATCGGCAGCAGCATCTTCCGCCAGTGGACCAGCGTGAAGGAAGACATGGCGCCGCTGCCCGCGTTCAACCGCGCGTTCGGCGGATCGCGGACGTGGGAAGTGCTGCACTACATGGACCAGATCGTCCTCCCTTACCGTCCGCGGATCATCGTGTACTACACCGGCAGCAACGACGTGAACGCGGGGCAGTCGGCGCAGGCGATCGTCGGGCGCACCAGGGAGTTCATGGGGCGCGCGCATACCGCGCTGCCGGACACGCGCATCTACTACGTGGCGATCAACCGCTCGCCGGACAAGCGGGACAAATGGGACGTCGTGGATGCGGTCAACGCCCAGATGAAGGCGGCGGCCGCCGCGACGCCGTACATGCGCTACATCGATCTCAACCCTGTCCTCTTCAAGAACGGCGAGCCGCGCATGGAGCTCTACCGGCCCGATGGGCTGCACTTCCACCCGCCCGCGTACGTCGAGTTCACCGGCATCATCAAGCCGGTGCTCTCCCAGGCATGGCAGGAGCTTCGGTAAGCGGCCCGGGGGTGTTCTGTTTGTCGTTCACATTCGTTTATCCCTGATGTGGTGGAGAGAATCGACTATGAAGGCAGTTACTCTGAGCGTCGCGGCACTCGTGGTCGGCGGGCTCGTCACGATCGCCGCGCAGCAGACCGGATTCACCCGCACCCCGGTGCAGCAGGGCGACCTGTCCATTCCCGGCCGTGAGGCCGTCCAGGCCATCGCCACGATCCAGCCCGGCGCCGAGTCGGGGCGGCATACGCATCCCGGCGAGGAGTTCGGGTACGTCCTCGAGGGCACGATCACTGTTGAAGTGCAGGGCAAGCCGGCCGTGACCAAGAAGGCTGGAGAGGCCTTCATCATTCCGCCCGGCACCGTGCACAACGCGAAGAATGCCAGCGGCGCCGCGGCGAAAGTCTTCGCGACCTACATCATCGAAAAGGGCAAACCAGTTGCGACGCCGGTACAGTAGCAAGTTCGGATGAAGTGTCCCCATTGCGGTGCCGCCCTGGCGGCATCCGCCACCCGGTGCCAGACGTGCCACCGTGGCCTTCCCGCAGGCCACCAGGTCGCGGCAGGTCTGCTCACCCCGCTCCCCGTGCCCCCAGGAGCTGACGACGACGAGACGCGGTTGGGCCACGAGCCGACGGCTTTCGCGGTTGCTCCAGTGGGGCTCGACGCGCCAACCATGAAGTCGTCCGGCGGCAGCTTCCACGATCCGGGTCTCGAGACCCTGCTGCCGGGGGGCGCGCCTCCGGCCAGCCCAGGTGCCGGCGGCGGTGAATCCGGCCCTCTGGCCACGAGCCAGGACTTCGGCTCCCGCTATCACATCATCCGCCTGCTCGGCGTCGGCGGCATGGGCGCCGTGTACCAGGCCTGGGACGCCGAGCTGGGCATGGCGGTCGCGCTCAAGGTCATCCGGCCCGAGGCCACGCGCGAACGCGGAGCGTGGCGCGCGAGATGGAGCGCCGCTTCAAGCAGGAGCTGGTGCTCGCGCGGCAGGTCACGCACAAGAACGTCGTGCGCATTCACGATCTCGGCGAGATCGACGGCATCAAGTACATCACGATGCCGTACCTCGAGGGCGCCGACCTCGCGAGCATGCTCGAGAGCTCGGGGCACGCTCCGGTTCCGGCGGCGCTTCGCATCGTCCGCGACGTCGCCTCCGGCCTCGTCGCCGCGCACGAAGCGGGCATCGTCCACCGCGATCTCAAGCCGGCCAACATCATGGTCGTCGACGAGCACGCGCGTGATCATGGACTTCGGGATCGCCCGGCCCACGGCGGCGCCTGGCCGACCCCTGCCGCCGCCGGGCGCACGCCCGGCCTTCCGGCGGCTGACGGCCGCGGCCGGCGCGACGATGGACGGCGCCATCGTGGGCACGCCGCAGTACATGGCGCCGGAGCAGGCGAAGGGGCAGCCGGTCGATCAGCGCGCCGACGTCTACGCGCTCGGCCTCATCTGCACGGACATGCTCGTCGGGAAGCGCCAAACGGCGGGCGACGACGAGCGCGCTCGACGAGCTGAAGCGACGGATGGAGCAGGCGCCACCGCCGTGCGCTCGGTGGACGGGTCCGATTCCGGAAGCCCTCGAGCAGATCGTCTCGCGCTGTCTCGAGCCTGACCCGGCCGCGCGGTTCCAGACGTCGGCCGAGCTGGTGGCGGCGCTGGATCGGCTCGACGAGAACGGCAATCCCCTCCCGGTGCGCCGGGTCGTCGGGATGCGCATGGCGCTCGCCGCGGTCGGGCTCTTCGCTGGTGCTGCTCGGCGGCACCTGGTGGATGGCCCGCGGCCCTGCCGCCGCCGGTGCAGCACGATCCGGTGTCGGTGTCATCGCCGACCTCGAGAACTCGCACCGGCGATCCGACATTCGATCGCACCCTCGAGCCGATGCTCAGGCGCGCGCTCGAGGGCGCCGAGTTCATCAGCGCGTACGATCGCGCGGGCATCGGCCGCACCTCGGCGTGCAGCCGCCCGATCGACTCGACGAGCAGGCGGCCCGCGAGCTCGCCGTCAAGCAGGGCCTCGGCGTCGTCCTGTCCGGCGCCATCGTCCGCCGAGGCAACGGCTTCGCGATTTCGATCAAGGCGGCGCAGACGATCACCGGCAGAGGTGGTGGCCGACGAGACGGCCACGGCGGCGAGCACGGGAGCAGGTGCTGCCGGTGGCCACGAAGCTGGTGACCGAAGTGCGCCAGGCGCTCGGTGACGACACGTCGGATTCGGCCCAGACTGTTCGGCGATGGCCAGCCTGTCGGCCACATCCCTCGATGTGGTGCGCCTACTACGCTGCCGCGACAGGAGGCGATGTCGAACAACAAGTTCGAGGAAGCGCGGCAGAGCATTCGGCAAGGCCGTGGAGCTCGATCCGAAGTTCGGCATTGGCTATCAGCTGCTGGCCGTCGTGTCGCGCAACCTCGGCAACCTGCAGGACGCCGAGAAGTACATCAACGAGGCGCTCAGTATCTGGACGGCATGACGGAACGCGAGCGCTTCAGCACGCGCGGCATGTTCTATCGAATCACCGGCGACTACCAGCAGTGCGTCAAGGAATACGGCGAGCTGATCGCGCGATACGAGGCCGACATCGTCGCGCACAACCAGCTGGCGTTGTGCTCGACGCAGTTGCGGGACATGCCGAAGGCGCTGGAGCAGATGCGCCGGATCGTCGAGCTGCTGCCGCAGCGCGTGCTCTTCCGGGACAATCTCGCCTTGTACGCGAACTACGCCGGTGATTTCCAGAGCCGGCGAGCAGGAGGCACGGACCATCGAGGAGCCCGACATGTACGCCACACTGGCGCTGGCGTTCGCTCAGATGGGCCAGGGCCAGGTGCCTCAAGCCGGCGAGACCTACGGCCGGTCTGGCGACCTTCGATGCGCAGGGCGCGTCCTTCGCCACCTCGGGTCTCGGCGACCTTGCCGCGCTACGAGGGCCGCTTCTCGGACGCCGCGCGTATCCTGACCGAGGGGGCTGCCGAGGACATCGCCGCAAAGAACACCGACCGGGCGGCGACGAAGTTCGCGGCGCTGGCCTTCGCCCATCTGTCGCAGGGGCAGCCGCGGCCCGCGGCGGCGGCGGCCGAGAAGGCCGTCGCCAACAGCAAGGCGGTCAAGATCCGGTTCGCGGCGGCCCGATCGCTGGCCGAGGCCGGCGAGATCGAACGCGCCAGGGCCCTCGCCGCGGGGCTCGCCGCGGAGCTCCAGGCCGAGCCGCAGGCGTACGCGAAGATCGTCGAAGGGGTGATCGCTCTGAAGGGCGGCGACCCGCGCGCGGCCATCAAAGTGCTGATCGAAGCGAACGGGCTGCTCGACACCTGGATCGGCCACTTCGATCTCGGGCGGGCGTACCTGGAGGCCGGCCAGTTCCCGCAGGCGGACTCGGAGTTCGACCGCTGCCTCAAGCGCCGCGGCGAAGCGCTGTCGCTCTTCCTCGACGAGGAGCCGACGTACGCCTACCTGCCTCCGGTCTATTACTACCAGGGCCGCGTGCGCGAAGGCCTCAAGAGCGCCGGCTTCGCCGACTCGTACCGCGCCTACCTCGCCATCCGCGGCCAGTCGCGCGAGGACCCGCTGCTCGCGGACGCCCGCCAGCGGGCAGGCACCAGGTAGCCCGCCCGCCTCGCGGGATGCCCGATCAGGGCATCACGATCGTCCACGTGCCGAACGCCTTGAACGGGTTGCCGCCGATGTTCTTGTCGACGTAGACATCGACCGACTGCGCGGGCCCTGACCCCGGATCGTTCTTCTTCAACGCGAACGGAGCCACCAGGTAGTACTTCAGGCTCGACCCATCCACTTTCGCGTGGAGGTGGCTGTTGTCCGCGGTGCATAGGCGAAACGTTGAACCACAGGGTGGCCGTGCCCTTCGAACGCGTGAACCCGCTCTGGGCGATTCGCACGGAGACCTTGCAGGTTCAGCGTGTCTCCGGACGCAAAGTTCGCCGGCAACGCGTGCGCCGCCAGGTCGATCGCCTTCAAGACGGCCTTGTCCTCGTTGAAGGTGACGCTGTTGAACCCCAACGAAACGCAGTTGACCTGACCCGACGCCACGACGGTGCCATTTTTCAGCACCTCGGCTCTGATGTCGAACTTGGTGCCCACATCAACGTAGTTCTTGACGTCCAAGCCAGATGTCGGCCGGACCTGCCGCTGAGAGCTTCGTCGTCTTTCCGGCGACAGTGATCTTGAAGGTCTGTGGAGCGCTGACGTCCACGCCGCCGTTGTCTGTCCCACCGTTGTCGTGGAGCCTCACAGTCACCGTCGCAACGCCGCTGGCGCCGGCCACCGGCGTGTAGGTGAGCGTGCCAGCCGGCGAGATCGCCGGTTGCACGGAGAACAGCGCGTTGTTGCTGTTGGTGACGATGAAGTCGACGGCCTGACCGCTCTCGTTCGGCGGTCCGCTGAGGATATTGGTCGCCCAGCCCGGAACGGTCTGCGCCACGGCTGTGTTCGCGGCCTGATCCGGCCCTTTCGTGAAGCTCGGCGCATCGTTGACCGGCTGGACCGTCACTGACACCACGGCCACGTTCGAGTCGCGGCCGGGGTCGTTCCAGGCCAGCCGCTTGTCGTTGGCCTTGAACGTGAAGCTGTCGGGGCCGAAGTAGTCCGCGAAGGGTGTGTACACCACGTTGGGTGGAGTGCCGCTCACCGTACCGTACGTCGGCGGGACGACGAGGCTGTAGCTGATCGCTGCCGAGTCCACGTCGGTGGCGAACAGCGTAAACGCGGTCGGCGTGTCCTCGTTGGTCGCCGCAGCCAGACCGTCAGCAACGGGCGCGTCGTTGACGGCCGTGATCGGCGCGAAATTGGAGGCGCCGCTCAGGGTATGCGGCGGACCGTCGTTGAATTCCGCGACAACGAAGTACGTGTACTGAGTGTCGTTCGAGAGCTCGTCCAGGTCGTTGATGGTCGTCGTTCCCGCAGGCACGGGGCCCGCTCCGACCAGAGTCTTGACGCTGTCAGGTGTAACCGTCGCGCCAAGCACGCGGTAGACGAAGTACTGGAAGACGCTGCCCACGGTGGGCGCGTTCCAGTTCAGCCGGTTCCTGTGCAACGGCACCGACGGCCCCGACGGGCAGTTCACGCCGATCACGCAAGCCGTCAGGCTGTTTGGCGGCGCGTTCCCCATCGCGCTCGCGATTTCCCGGTCGATTTCGGCCCCGCCGCCGAAGTCGATCCCGCCGCCGAAGTCGATCCCGCCGCCGAAGTCGATCCCACCGCCGAAGTCGATCCCGCCGCCGTAGTCGATGCCGCCGCCGTAGTCGATCCCGCCGCCGAAATCGATGCCGCCGCCGAAGTCGATCCCGCCGCCGTAGTCGATCCCACCGCCGAAATCGATCCCGCCGCCGAAGTCGATGCCGCCGCCAAAATCGATCCCGCCGCCGAAGTCGATGCCAAGCGAGAAGCCGGCCATCGTGCGCCTGCCCCCGACCTGGTTCAGGCGAATGTTGGCCCAGTCACTCGACCCGCGAAGGGGCGATGTCGCAGGCGACGCCAGGGCGCCGCTGATACGGCCGTCGAAGTTGACGTCCTGCGCCGCGGAGTTTTCGAGAATCGCCGTCCGCGTCCCAATCGACCGGCGCCGACACGCTGGCGCTCTCGATGCGCGCCATCGGCACCCATCCCTCCGGGAGCGGATCGGGGAAGCTGGCGCCGCCGCAGTACCTCTTTGCGGCGGGGGTTCCCAGGGCGAAGCCGAGCGTGCCTTCGACGAGCGGCGCAAACCAGGCCGTCCGGTACGGCAACGTGCCGAGGGACCCATCGCTCGGGAGACTCTCGTCGATATCGGTATTCGCTGCGCCCGAGTAGTTCAGACGAGGGACCCCGTCGTCTCCAACCATGCCGCCCAGCTGGAAGAGGTAATTCATCACGCTCAGATAGTTCGGCTTGCAGTTGATTTCGCTGCCAGCGAGCGGGTCCCCGCCGTGCGTACGCCACATCGCGTGCCCGAGCTCGTGCATCGTCGTGGTGGCTTGCACGAACTTCGTGCCCACGAAATTCTCCCAGAGGCCGAGCGTCACCATGCCGTCGCCGCCCGGCTGATCGCCGACACCAGAGGAGCTCGACGTCACGTGGAAGTCGGGGTTGAAAGCGCGGCACTCCGCCTGATCTTCCGCACTGCCGGACAGGCACAGTTCCTTTGGCTTGCCGCGCGCGTGCGCGTAGAGGAGGTAGTGGAAGATATCCTTGCGAACGCGGTCGAATCGTCTGCGGCAGTCGCCGGTCTCGTCGCACGCGTCCTCGGCGGCCGGAGTCAATTGCTGCCCGCCAGGCCCGACCGGTGCGTCCCTGTAGATCTGGAAACCGATCTTCCAGCTCACCGTGCCCGGATACGCCGGGAACTGACACGTCTTGGGCGGCGTAGCGGTCAGGTCCTCGACGCAGGCCTCTTCCTTGATGAACTCTCCGCCTCGGGCCAGGCCCGCCGGGATGATGTACTCGTCGGCCTCAGTCGACGCGTACTCCGGTCCGACATCGTGGTAGGCGGGCCCCACGTCGAAGTGCACTTTGATCCCGCTGGACCCATCCTGATTGGACACGGGGGCGTCCTTGAACGCATCGCCCACCATCTTCAAGACCTCGGGCGTCGGGAGATGATTGTGTCCGGCCCCGTCCACTTCCATGGCCGCTCCAGACCCGTAGGCCGTTCCAGGCGCCGCCCACAGGGCGCCGACTTCGGCGAAGAGGTCCCTGCGCCTCGAGCTCGCGCCCATCGCGCGAAGGTCCGGCAGAGGCGCGCCGCCCGGATCCTTGAGCCCGCTGATGTCCTCGAGCTTGTCGATCAGCCCGTCGCCGTCAGTGTCCTTGACGGTCGTGCTGAAAATCATGGCTGCCCAGGCCAAGCAGTCGTACGGGCTGGTCTTGGTGTGATCGACGGTGATCGCGACCTGCTCACCGTACCCGTTGTTGAGGTCCGTGCCAGGCATCTTCGAGGTCACGTCGAAGGTCTTCGTGGACCATGCCCGGTCCGACGAGGGGCTCGCGGTCGCCTTGAACGGATCGGTCGCGACGAGCGATCCGTTGAACTTGATCCGCTCACGTGCCATTGTCTGCTCCGCTGCCCACGATGTGCGTCATCTTGGCGACGTGGCTTGTCGACGACTGCAGGAACCCCCGGATGCCCTGCGTCGTCGACTCGCCCTTGGCCTGCGACGTAGATGCCGTCCAACAGGACGATCTGCGTCAGCGGCTGCGTCGGATCGCGGTAGACCACAACAAGGCTGGCGCCAGCGCTGGACGGCACCTGATTGCCGGTGCCGGCTTCTGGCAACCTGACCGTGTGCAGGGGCATCTGGTTGGTCAGCAGCTCCGCATCGTTGACCAGTTTCTTCCCGGTCGGCTTCCCGTTGCCGTCGAGCTGATTGGGCAGCAGCCGGAGCACGTCGGCGCGGAACATCGTCATCGTGTACGTCGCGCCCCCTCCGCCGCCCGAGCTCCAGCAGGGCGCGGTCGTTGGGTTGAGCGCCAGCGAACTGGTCTTTACCGCGGTCAAGGGCTGCCCTCGGAACTGCGCGCCGTTGACCTGGGCGTCCATACTCGAAATCGTTTCCCAATAGAGGAACGCCGCGAGCACATCGGCATTCGCAGGCACGCCGCTCATCGGAATCGTGCCGGTGACGAAGCCCTGCCCGCCGCTCTGGGGCGGCAGGTCGACACCGCCCACGACGTAGTTGCCCGTCAGCAGGTAGCTCTTGGAGTGCGGCAGGGCGTCCACGGCTGGTGTGCCTGTCGCGCGGCCCCACGACTGGGCGAGCAACAGGAGCCCGGCGCAAACGAGGGCGAACGAGCTTCTCGAGGCGTTGCGGCGGACGGCGAATCCGGTGGTCATGGACATTCCTTGGAGGGGGCTGGTCCGACGGCCTCGAACCGACGCGATCGTCGGGTGATCGAGCGGGCGCCCAGTGGAATCAAACGTCGTGGAGGAACAATGCCAACACTCTACAGATGAGGTGCGATTGTCCCATCGCTCGATGCGCTGAACAAGGGACAAGTGGAGCAACGAGCCCTTCGGACAAGTCGGTCGCGCAGCAGACTCTTGTCTGCGCCCCCGACTCTGAGCCCCCGACGTGTCAGAATCGTGGCCCATGAACATCACCGCTCCGACGACGAGCGCGACGAGGGTGGCCGTCCTTCCTGATGACACAGCGGGAGGGCCACCGGCCTTCGAGCCGTACATTCCGGCGGCCGCGACCCTCCCCGAGCTGACGGTCCTGCCGCTGGTCGTCGGCACGCTGCTCGGCATGATCTTCGGCGCGTCGTCGCTCTACCTGGTGCTCAAGGTCGGCCTGACGGTCAGCGCGTCGATCCCGGTCGCGGTCATCTCGATCACGCTCTTCCGCGCTGCTCTCGAAGCTCGGGCGTGACGCGACGCGACCATCCTCGAGAACAACATCGTGCAGACCGCCGGCTCGGCCGGCGAGTCGATCGCCTTCGGCGTCGGCGTCACCATGCCGGCGATCATGATCCTCGGCTTCGACCTCGAGATCACGCGCGTGATGCTGGTCGCGGTGCTCGGCGGCCTGCTCGGCATCCTGATGATGATCCCGCTGCGCCGCGCGCTCATCGTGCAGCAGCACGGCATGCTGAAGTACCCGGAGGGCACGGCCTGCGCCGAGGTGCTCAAGGCCGGCGCCTCGGCCGAGTCGCGCGCCGCGGCCTCGCCCGCGGCGAAGCGCCGAGCAGGCGCTGGCAGGCGGCGCGGCCACGAGCGCCAGGACCATCTTCACCGGCTTCGGCATCGGCCTCGTCTACAAGACGCTGAATGTCGCGCTTCAAGGGCTGGAAGGACGTGCCCGAGAAGGTCTTCGGCGCCGCCGTTCACGGCCGGCTCGGTCTCGGCGGAGATCTCGCCCGAGCTGCTGGGCGTCGGCTACATCATCGGCCCGCGCATCGCCGTCGATCATGTGCGCCGGCGGCGTGCTCGCCTACCTGGTGCTCATCCCGGCGATCAAGTTCTTCGGCGACGGCCGCCACCGGGCCGCTCGCGCCCGGCACCGATGCCCGATCAGCCGAGATGTCGCCCGGACGAGATCCGCAGCGCCTACGTCCTCTACATCGGCGCCGGCGCGGTGGCCGCCGGCGGCATCATCAGCCTGCTCCGCTCGCTGCCGACCATCTGGCACGGCCTCCGCGAAGGGCTGCAAGGACCTCGCGCGGCGGCGCGCGGCGCGCGGCGTCCATGGCCGCGCACCGACCGCGACCTGTCCGATGAAGGTCGTGCTCGGTCGGCATGCCTCGCGCTGATCGTCGCGATCATCGCTGGCGCCGCCGCTGCACATGAACCTCGCTCGGCGCGCTCCTCATCGTCGTCTTCGGCTTCCTGTTCGTCACCGTCTCCTCGCGGCTGACCGGCGAGATCGGCTCGTCCTCGAACCCGATCTCGGGCATGACGGTCGCGACGCTGCTGCTCACCTGCCTCATCTTCCTGCTCGTCGGCTGGACCGGGCCGCGCCTACTACGTGACCGCGCTCTCGGTCGGCGCCATCGTCTGCATCGCCTCGTCGAACGGCGGCACGACGTCGCAGGATCTGAAGACCGGCTTCCTGGTCGGCGCGACGCCGCGGCAGCCAGCAGATCGCGATCCTGATCGGCGCGCTCGCCTCGGCGCTGGTGCTCGGCCCGATCCTGCTGCAGCTGAACGACGCCGCCACGGTGTACGTGCCGCGCGTCAGCCAGGAGCCGGTCGACGGCGCGGAGGGCCGCCGCATGCGGCGACGTCGAGAACTTTCCCGCGGCCATGCGCGCGGACGCGACTGCGCTGGCCGAACGCGAGGCCTACGAGGGCCGTCGAGTACCTGCGTCTGGCACAAGACCGACGATCGCGAGGCGGGCCCGCTCGGCAAGTACCTGGTCGACGCACGCGGGCACGCCGGTCTACCTCGTCGACCCGGGCATCAACGGCACCCACCGCTACTCGGCCGACGGCACACGGAGGTCGCGCAAGTTCGACGCGCCGAAGGCGACGCTGATGTCCTACATCATCAAGGGCATCCTCAACCGCGAGCTGCCGTGGGGGCTGGTGCTGCTCGGCGTGATGATCGCGCTCGTGCTGGAGATGTCGGGCATCCCGTCGCTGGCCTTCGCCGTCGGCGTGTACCTGCCGCTTCTCGTCCTCGAGCCCGATCTTCATCGGCGGCATGGTCCGCTGGCTCGTCGACCTGCACCTGCCGCAAGAAGCATCGCGGGCGCCGCCTGACCGAGGAGCAGCTCGCCGCCGAGGGCGACAAGAGCCCGGGCGTGCTGCTGGCCTCCGGCTACATCGCCGGCGGCGCGATCGCCGGCATCGTCATCGCCTTCATGGCCGGCGTGCTCGGCCGACTTCACCGGACGCATCACGACCTGGGCCGCGGCGAACAACCCGTTCTTCGAAGGGCCGAACGCGAATCTGCTGTCGCTCGTTCCCTTCGCCGGCCTCGTGGTGCTCCTGCTGCTGGTCAGCCGGGAGGTGATCATGACGCCGCGGGGAGATCACCGAAGTTAGGACTGTGGACTTCAGGACTTAGGACTGGACTTGGGGATTGGGGATTGGGAATGCGTTACAGTCTGTCCCTGGATGATTCACCTTGGTACGAATTCCTAATTCCCAATTCCTAATTCCCAATTTCCGTGTGGTTGTCCTCGCGCTCTTCGTGTGTGCCGGCGCGTTGTGGCCCAGCCCGGCCTCGGCGCAGTCGACGGGCGAACCCGCTGCGGCTGCGGTCCTGACGCTCCCGGCCGACTACGCGGGGCCCGCGGTGCCGGTGCTGCCGGAGACCATGGCGCGCGACGCCGAGGGACGCACCACGATTCGGGCGGTCAGGCTCACGACGCCGCTCCAGATCGACGGCCGGCTCGACGAAGCCCTCTATCGCGATGTACGCCCGATTCGCGATTTCATCCAGACCGAGCCGCGCGAAAACGTTCCCGCGACCGAGACGACCGAGGTGTGGATCGCCTTCGACGCGAACAACGTCTACGTGTCGTTCCGCTGCGGAGAAAGCGAGCCCTCGCGGATGGTGCTGAACGAGATGCGCCGCGACAGCTTCAACCTGCTGCAGAACGAAGGCGTCGGCTTCATGTTCGACACCTTCTACGACAAGCGGAACAGCGTCGTCTTCAACGTGACGCCGCTCGGCGGCCGCGTGGACGGCCAGGTCACCAACGAGCGGCAGTACAACGGAGACTGGAACGCGATCTGGGATGTCGCGGTCCTGCGGAGCGACACCGGGTGGACGGCCGAGTTCTCCCTGCCGTTCAAGTCGCTGCGCTACCGCCCGGGCACCGAGCAGTTCTGGGGGTTCAACGTCCGGCGCACCAATCGCTGGAAGAACGAGATGTCCTACGCCGCGCCGATCCCCAACTCGGTCGGGCAACGGGGTCTCTTCGCCGCCTCCATGGCGGCGACGCTCGTCGGCATCGAGGCGCCGTCCGGATCGCGCAACCTCGAGATCAAACCGTATGCGATCGGCGACGTGACGACCGATTGGCTCGTGACCCCGTCGCGGAACCACGACCCCGGCGGCAACATCGGCGTCGATGCCAAGTACGGCGTGACCCAGAGCCTCACCGCGGACCTGACCTACCGCACGGACTTCGCCCAGGTCGAGGCCGACGAGCAGCAGGTCAACCTCACCCGGTTCAGCCTGTTCTTTCCGGAGAAGCGCGAGTTCTTCCTCGAGAACCAGGGCCTCTTCCAGTTCGCGAGCAGCGGAGGGGGCGGTGGAGGGGGCGGTGGTCGCGGAGGAGGCGGCGGCGGCGGCGGTGGTGGGGGTGGCGGTGGGGGCGGGGGCGGCGCCAGCGATACCCCGGTGCTCTTCTACAGCCGGCGCATCGGGCTCACAGAAGATCTGCAGATCCCGATTCAAGGTGGAGGCCGCCTCAGCGGCCGCGTCGGCAAGACGAGCGTCGGCGTGCTCGACATCCGGGCCGACGACTTCCAGGCCGCGACGACGTCGCTGCCCGCGACCAACTTCGCCGTCGTGCGGGTCAAGCAGGACATCCTGCGGAGGAGCAGCATCGGCGCCGCGCTCACGCAACGGTCCGACGCCCTTGCCGGCCCGGGCTCGAACCAGGCCTACGGCCTGGACGCGAGCCTCGCGTTCTTCACGAACCTGAGCATCAACTCGTACTGGGCCCGCACGCACACGGAGGGCCTCGCCGGAGACGACCAGAGCTATCGGGCGCAGCTCGACTACTCGGGCGACCGCTACGGCGTGCAGACCGAATACCTGCGCATCGGCGACAACTTCAACCCCGAGGTCGGGTTCGTGCGCCGCGATGACATGAACCGCGGCTTCACCTTCTTGCGCTTCAGCCCGAGACCCGCGTCGATGCCGTCGATTCGCCGCTTCATCTATGCAGCCTCGGTCGACTACATCGAGGACGGGCAGGGCTGGCTCGAAACGCGCGAGCTCGAAGGCCAGTTCGGCCTCGACTTTCAGAACAGCGACCGCTTCAACGCGACCTACACCAACTCGTTCGAAGCGCTCGACGAGCCGTTCGAGATCAGCCCGGGCGTGACGCTGCCGGTCGGCGCCTACGACTTCGACAACCTCGCGGTGTCGTATTCGCCCGGCCAGCAGCACCGGGTCTCCGGGACCTTCCAGCTGGACCTCGGGACGTTCTACAACGGGCACAAGACGTCGATCGCGTACAGCCGCGGACGTGTGGAGATGACGCCGCAACTCTCACTCGAGCCGACCTTCTCGGTGAACTGGGTCGAGCTGGAGGAGGGGTCTTTCACGGCCACGCTGGTCGGGTCGCGCGTGACCTACACGGTGACACCGCTGATGTTCGTGAGCGCCCTGGTCCAGTACAACGCCAGCGGGAGCGTGGCAAGCGCCAACGCCAGGTTCCGGTGGGAGTACCAGCCCGGCAGCGAGCTCTTCGTCGTGTTCAACGAGGAGCGTGATACGGAGAGCCTCACGCCAATCGGCACACGCAACCGGTCAATCATCGTCAAGGTCAACCGCCTGTTCCGCTTCTGAACACATTCGGGCGGCAGGGCCCGGCGACTGTCCACCCCCGCGGAGCGTGGGTATTTTGCCTCACGCTGCCGGCGGAGCCCCGTTTCGCGTGCCGCCGCTCCGGGCGATACCGATTCTTGGATCGGTGGCCTGCTGCCAGGGAGCCTTGCGAGAATCCGGCGTCTTTAGACCCTTTTGCCTCTCCCCAGGTGTGCTAGCCTACGCCGCGATTCGGATTTTCTGAAGGATCGCGTAGTCGGACGCAGGCTTCGTCTACCTGGCTCTACAGTTTCTACCTGGCGGCCACCAAGGAGAGTGTCATGCGAGTACACGCGGTAGTCCGATGCGGCTGGCTTCTGGCCGCGCTCTTGTTCCTACCGGTGCTGGCGTCTGCCCAAAGCACGATCAGCGGCGTCGTCCGGGACACGACCGGGGCGGTATTGCCGGGCGTGACGATCGAGGCCTCGAGCCCCGTCCTCATCGAGAAGACCCGCTCGGCCGTGAGCGACTCTTCCGGTCTCTACTCGATCGTCGACCTGCGTCCCGGGACCTACATCGTCACCTTCACGCTTTCCGGGTTCAGCACGCTCCGCCGCGAAGGTCGTGGAGCTGCCGACGAACTTCACGATGACGCTCAACGCCGATCTGCGCGTGGGCGCGCTCGAGGAGAGCATCACGGTCACCGGCGACACGCCGGTCGTGGACGTCCAGAGCACGCAGCGCACGCAGGTGCTGACGCGCGACATGCTCGACTCGGTGCCGACGGCGCGCAACTACTCGGGCCTGGCGGCGCTGATGCCGGGCGTCCGGTCGAGCAACACGGACGTGGGCGGCAACCAGCAGATGGAACAGATCTACATGACCGTCCGCGGGTCGCGGCAGACCGACACCACCATCCAGGTGGACGGCATGATGCTGAACAGCCTGATGAACGACGGGCAGGTCCAGGCGTACTTCAGCGACGCCGCGCAGGCTGAGATGAGCTTCCAGACGAGCGCGGTCGGCGCGGACGTGTCGGGCGGCGGCGTCCGGATCAACATGATCCCGAAGGACGGCGGCAACACGTTCAGCGGCTCGGCGTTCGTCGGAGGCACCAACGGCAGCTGGCAGGCGGACAACGTGACCGACGAGCTGCGCGCGGCCGGCCTGCAGTCAGGCGACGCAGTGGCGCACATCAAGGACTACAACTTCTCGTTCGGCGGCCCCCTCAAGAAGGACACGCTGTGGTTCTTCGGCAGCTGGCGGTACATCTCGACCAACGAGATCACGGCCAACAGCTTCAAGCCGGACGGCTCGCCCGCGATCGAGGATCAGTGGATCCAGAACCAGATGCTGCGGATGACGTGGCAGGTGACGCCGCGGAACAAGTTCAGCGCGTACCAGGACCGCTACCCGAAATTCAAGGGCCACGAGCTCGGCGCGTTCACCGAGGACGACGCCAGCCGCCGGCGCGACAACAACCACGCGCTCTACTACACGGCGCAGGCCAAGTGGACCTCGACCGTCACCTCGCGCCTCCTCCTCGAGGGCGGGTACTCGAGCAACGTCGAGTACTACACCGGTCTGTATCAGCCAGGGATCGAAAAGGAACGTGGCACGCCGGAGTGGTACTCGACCGTCGGCCACTACGACATCACGACGCTGCGTCAGTGGGAAGGCATCATGACGCCGTCCACGGGCAACGACCCGAAGCGCTTCGTGCTGTCGGGATCGGGCTCCTACGTGACGGGCGCCCACTCGTTCAAGAGCGGCGTGCAGTGGTCGTTCGGCAACAGCCAGATCGACCGCGACTTCAACGGCGACATCCTCCAGCGGTACCGCAACGGCGCCCCCGCCGACGTCGTCGTGTACAACACCCCCGTCGTCGCCAAGGAGACCCTCAACGCGGACATGGGGATCTTCGCGCAGGATTCGTGGCGCATCGACCGGCTGACGCGTGAACATGGGCGTCCGCTTCGAGTACTTCAACGCGTCGATCGCTGAGCAGACGGCGGCCGCCGGCCGGTTCGCGCCAGAGCGCGCGATTAGCGAGGTGCCCGACGTGCCGAGCTGGTTCGACATCGCGCCGCGCTTTGGTGTGGCGTACGACCTCTTCGGCGACGCGCGGACGGCGCTGAAGGCCAGCTTCAACCGTTACATGGCGGGCCAGGCGCTCGGCTTCCCCGCGCGCTACAACCCCCTGGCGCTCCGGTCCGAGACCCGGACGTGGGTCGACACCAACCGCGACGACATCGCCCAGGACAGCGAGATCGGACCCAAGATCGATCAGAAGTTCGGCGAAGCGACCGCGACCCTTCGTCCCGATCCGGATATGCAGCGCGAGCACGATCTCGAGTACAGCGTGAGCGTGCAGCATCAGGTCAGGTCGGGCGTCGCCCTCACGGCGGCCTGGTACCGTCGCAACACCTACGAGATCCGGCGAACCGACAACCTGCTCGTGGGCCTGAACGACTACACGGCGGTTCCGGGGTTCAACCCCATCACCGGCGAGGCGATCACCTTCTACAACCTGAACGCCGCCAAGCTCGGCCAGGTCGACAACGTCGACTTCAACTCCACCGACACGGACCTCAGGAGCCGCACGTATCAGGGCTTCGAGCTCGGTGGCCAGGCGCGTCTGGGCAGCAGGGCGAACTTCTTCGGCGGCTGGACGTTCGATCGCCTGACCTCCGTCGCCTGCGACTCGGTGACCGACCCGAACACCTTCAGGTACTGCGATCAAGCCGACTTCGGCATGCCGTTCCGGCACGAGTTCAAGCTGGCCGGGTCGGTCACCACCATCTGGGACATCCAGGCGAACCTCGCGTTCCAGAGCTACGCGGGGCTCGAGCAGAACACCAACTGGGTGATCGGCCGGACGACGCGGTATCCGGCGGACTGCCCGGCGCCGTGCACGGCTGGCGCCCTGGTCATTCCCAACATGACGCTGGCGACGCTGACCCCGCTGTCGTTCGCGAACGGCACGCAGAGCGCGCAGGGCGTGCAACTGGTGCAGCCGGGCACGAAGTTCCTCCCGCGCCACAACCAGGTGGACGTCGGCTTCCGGAAGCTGTTCAGGACCGGCAAGTACACGTGGTCCGGCCAGGCGGACATCTTCAACGTGTTCAACATGGCCACCGTGAAGAGCGAGAACCAGACCTACGGCACGAGCCTGGGCACGCCGCTCTCGATTCTCCAGCCGCGCACGCTGCGTCTGGCGATGCAGATGAGGTTCTAACTAGAGGCTAGAGGCTGGAGGCTAGGGGCTGGGGCTTGACCCCGGCCCCGGCTCGGCCTGAGCCCTAAGCCGTGAGCCTTGAGCACGCAGAATGATGCAGGACCCCTCCGAACGTTCTCGCCGAGACTTCCTCGCACTGGCCCTTGGCGCAGCGGCCGCCCCGGCTCTTACCCTCTCTCTCGAAGCGCAAGGCCTCGACTCACCCAAAGTTCTCGCGTCCGAGTTCCTCATGGACATGGTGCTCGACACGGCGCCGGCCCAGGATCTCGGTGCGCGGCGTATCGTGCCGGTCACCGGCGGCACCTTCGAGGGACCGAAGCTGAAGGGCACGGCGCTCTCCGGCGGCGGCGACTGGATCATCCGGCGTCCGGACGGGGCGAACGAGCTGAACGTCCGGGCGACGCTGAAGACCGATGACGACCAACTGATTCTACGTGTCCTATCGCGGCCTCATCTATACGCCGCCGGGCGGAAGCGCCTCGGCGCGGTACTGGAGGACCACGCCGGTCTTCGAGACCGCCTCACCCAAGTACGACTGGCTCTCGCGCATCATCGCTGTCGGCGTCGGTCTCACCGTGCCGGGTAAAGCGGCGTATCGGGTCTACACGATTCTGTAGAGCGCGGCTCAGCGTCCGTATCACGTCCAGACGCACGTTCGGCCCCGGCGGGAGGGGCGTATACTAGCCCGCGAATCATCGGCTCATCTGCGCGGATGCCTTCTTATGTTCTGAATAAGGGAGGCGCAGATGGCCATTCGGAGACTCGCCGCATCGTTCGTCGTCGGGATCCTGTGGGCGGTAGTCGTGCCCGCAACCGCGTCGGCACAGAGCGCGATCGCCGGAACAATCACCGATAACACGGGCGCCGTCATGCCCGGGGTCACGGTCGAGGCGGCAAGCCCCGTCCTGATCGAGAAGGTCAGGTCGGTCGTCAGCGACGGCCAGGGCCGCTACACAATCATCGATCTGCGTCCCGGCACGTACACGATCAGCTACAGCCTGCCCGGTTTCACGACCGCCGTCCGCGAAGGACTGTTCCTGCCGGCGGACTTCGTCGCGACGGTCAACATCCAGCTGAGCGTGGGCGCCCTCGAAGAATCCGTGACGGTCACGGGGCAGAACCCCGCTCGTGGACGTGCAGTCGTCGGCGCGCACCGAGGTGATCACCGCGAGCTCGCTCGATGCGCTCCCGACCCCGCGAAACACGCAGTCGTTCGGCTACCTCGCGCAGGGCGTGCGGCTCAGCAAGCCGGATGTGGGCGGCGCGCAGATGATGGAGCAGGTCAACATGCGCGTGCACGGAGCGAGCCCGCTGCACACGACGATGCAGATCGACGGCATGCTCATCAGCCCGGCGTTCAGCGACGGCGCTCATCCAGAACTACATCAACCAGGCGGCATTCGCGGAGACCGCGTTCACGACGAGCTCCCAGGGCGCTGAGGTGTCGGGAGGCGGCATCCGCGTCAACATGATTCCGCGCGACGGCGGCAACGAGTTCCACGGCTCGCTGTACGCGGGCGTCACCGACGGCTCGTGGCAGAGCAGCAACCTGAACGACGACCTTCGCGCCAAGGGCGCGACAGCTCGGCGACGGGCGTCACGAACATCTACGACGTCGAATCCGGCGGCGGGCGGCCCGATCCTCCGCGACAAGCTGTGGTTCTTCGCGGCGATGCGCTGGATGTCGGTGGACGAGAAGGTGGTGGACGCCTACTTCCCCGACGGCAGCCCGGCCATCGTCGACCAGTACGTGAACATCCCGCTGGCCCGCGTCACCTACGCAGGCGACGTCGAAGGTCAAGGTCAGCGCGTTCTACGATCGGCCGTTCAAGTACAAGGGCCGGGAGTTCGTGTTCGGGGTCGAGCCGGTCAGCGCGTCGCGTCGCCGCAACTGGGGCGAGGCGAACTACCACAACCTCGGCACGAAGATGACCGCGGCGCTGAGCAACCGGTTTCTCTACGAGCTGGGCTTCACGCAGATTGTCGAACGCCTGCACACCGGCTATCAGCCGCAGGACTTCCAGGGGAACGCGCAGTTTGGCGGCACCACGGTCGGGTGGCCGCGGCCGTCGAACGTGACCCCCTGCTTCGCGACGCCGTGCGCGTACGACCCGAGCTTCGTGGCGACCCAGCGGAACCGTGGTACCGGGACGTGTCACGTCTCGACATCCTCACGAACGAGCGCACGGTGGCCGCGACTGGATACGCAGGAACGCTCCCGGATCGCAACCACTTCACGACGGCGCTCTCGTACGTCACCGGCTCGCACACCTTGAAGGGCGGCTTCCAGGTCTCCTGGGCCAGGACCGAAACGACGCCGCGTCGCACGGCGACCTGCAGGAGGTCCGGTATCGCAGCGGCGCGCCGGAGTCCGTCGTCGTGACCATCAACCCGTACGCCACCGAGGAGTACGTCTCGGCCGACATGGGCATCTTCGTTCAGGACTCGTGGAAGATTGAATCGCCTCACGATCAATCCCGGCCTCCGCTACGAGTACTTCAACTCGATGATCAAGGAGCAGTGGCGCCAGGAAGGGCGGTTCGTGCCGGGCACCATCTTCCCCGAGATCAAGGGCGTGCCGGTCTGGAAGGACTTCGCGCCCCGGCTCGGCGTGGCGTACGACCTGTTCGGCGACGGCCGGACGGCGCTGAAGTTCGGCGCGAGCAGGTACATGCGGCCGATGGCCGGAAGCTTCGTCAAGCGGTACAACCCGGCCCGCGGTCTCGGCCACCGACATTCGTGACTGGTTCGACGTGGACCTGGTGCCAGGCACGACGACGCGGTCCGGCATCGCGCAGGCCGACCGATCGCGACGGCATCGTCCAGAACAACGAGATCGGCCCGAGCAACAACGTGAACTTCGGGAAGACGTCTGGCCGGCGCGCCGTCGACGACATCCGGCGCGAGTACAACGTGCGAGTACTCGGCCGGCGTCCAGCACCAGCTCTTCAACAACCTCTCGGTCACCGCCGCATGGTATCGGCGTCAGTACTACCGCCTGATCGCGGAAGACAACGTCGCGGTCGACTCCGTCGGACTACACGCCGTTCCAGGTGGCGAACCCGTACAATCACGGCCGAAACCTTCACGATGTACAACCTCAATCCGGCCAAGCAGGGCGCGGTGGACATCCTGGAGTACAACTCCGACACGAACACACACATCTCCAACGACCTCGAGTTCAGCTTCAACAGCCGGCTGCCGAACGGGTCGGTCGTGTTCGGCGGCTGGACGGCGCAGCACAACATCGAGGTGACCTGCGACCAGGAGAACCCGAACGGGTCGGCAGCGAACGACCTCTATTTCGACTATCAGCATGCAGCGCGGCGGCCGGTTCTGCGACGAGCGGAACATGGACATCCCATTCCGCCACGACTTCAAGTTCGCCGGCACGCTGCCGCATGAAGTGGGACCTCGAATTGAGCGGCACGTTCGTGAGCTTCGCGGGCAACGAAACCCAGGTCGTGTGGAACGTGCCGGCGTCGGCGTTCCCGGGCGGCCAGCGCACGGCAGTGACCCTCGTCAGACTGAACGAGCCGGGGACGCTGTACTACCCACGGTGGAACCAGCTCGACGTCGCGATCAAGAAGAGCTTCCGGCTTTGCAGGCTACCAGTTCACGGCGCAGGCGGACGTGTACAACGCGCTCAACGGATCGAACGTCACCACCGAAACGCAGACCTACGGCCCGCAGTTGGGGCGCCCGAACACGATTCTTCAGGGACGGTTGCTCCGCCTGGTGACTCAGATCAGGTGGTAGTCGTTTACGCAGTGTTGGTCGCCGCGCTCCTGGCCTTCCCGGCCTCGAGCGCGGCGCAGTCCAGGCGTCCAGCAGGCGAGGAGTGGAATCAGGTCAGGCCGCTCTTCGCCCTTGTTGAACGCGTCGCCGCCGGCGAGCCGGCCCCGGCAGACGTCGACTTGTCCTGGCAATGCCACTTCGTCGACGCGGACGCCGGCGTCGTGCTGGTCCCGTTCACACTCGACATCCGACGCGGGGCATTCAGCGTCGTTTCCCCTCGCGATGTACGTCCGGGTCGTCCTGAAGGGCGCACCCGCTCCCGCCCCTGGTCCCAACGACGCGCTCGCTCAGTACCCCTTCGAGGACGCGGCGATCGTAGAGGGACCGATCAACGCGCCGCATCAGCCGGGCATTCACGGCCCCGCCGGGCGACCTACGACGTCTACGTCGCCCTCACCGAGCGCCCATCAGGTGGAGCGGCGAAGCCCAGGAGAACGGTCGTCAAGCAGGAGGTGACCATACCGGATCTCAAGTCAGGGCTGACGACGAGCAGCATCATCGTGGCCGAGCAGGTCGAGGCCGACAGCAACGGGAACGTGCCACGTACGAGCAGCAGCTCGACGACCCGTACCGGCTGTGGGGCACGCGCATCACGCCGGCGACACGTCGAACGTTCAAATCGAGCCGAGAGGCTTTCGGTGCTCTTTCTCGTGTATCAGGCGCAGGCCGTCCGCCGACGACAAGCCGGATGTCGAAGTGTCGTACATCGTGCACCGCACCACAACGAACGGCGCCGCGAGCTTGCCAGCCAGCATCCGCCCGGAGATCTTCAACGCTGCGACCTTGCCTCCGACCTTCAGCCTGAGCGGAGGCGACCTGATTCTGGCGGGCCGGCAGATTGCCCTCGACGCCACTGCAGGACGGCGCCTACCGGCTCGAGATCACGGTCACGGACAGACTGCGCCCGTACGGCGCGTGCGCCGAACGGTGCCGTTCTCCGTTGATGGGACCACGCTGACGCGGAGGTCGCCTCCGCTCGCTCGTGCCGCCAGGCTGTCCGCCGTCAGTCCTCGACGGGCGCGGGAGCGCTCGCATGCGGAGCCGCAGTTCCGCCCGAGCCAGCAGGCCGGCGCGCAGGTCACCTTTACCCGGGACGTTGCGCCTATCGTTTCGAGAACTGTTCGCCCTGCCATCGCCCGGGAGAGTCTGCGCCCTTCAGCGTGCTGACCTACGACGATGTCAGGGGCCGCGCGCCCGCTGATCGCGGAGGTGACCGGGCGGCGGGCGATGCCGCCGTGGCTTCCGGTGCCGGGATACGGAACGTTCGCCGGCGAGCGGCGCCTCTCGGACAGCGACATCGAGATCCTCAGGCGATGGCACGAACAGGGCGCGCCTCGAGGGCGACCCGGCCCATCTCCCTCCGCTGCCGACGTTTCCAGATGGCTGGCAGTCAGGACAGCCCGATCTCGTCGTGACGCTTGGGCAGCCGTTTCAGCTGAAAGCCGACGGCCCCGAGGTGTGGCGCAACTTCGTGATGCCGGTACCGGTGTCCGTCACGACGTTTGTGCGCGCCGTCGAACTTCGGCCGGGCAACCCTCGAGTCGTCCACCACGCCATCATGGGAGTCGATCAGACGCGGTCGTCCGCGCGTCGCGACGGCCAGGATGCGGAGCCCGGCTTCGAGGGCATGGACCTGGGGGACGCGCAACCGCCCGACGGCCACCTGGCGGGGTGGACGCCCGGCATGGCGCCTGTTCCCGCAGTCGAGGGATCGGCCTGGCGGCTCGAACCAGGCGACGACCTCGTGCTGCAGCTTCATATGACCCCGTCGGGGAAGCCTGAGTCCGTGCAGCCGCAGGTCGGCCTGTATTTCGCGGACGCACCTCCGACAGGGCCGTCGATGGTGCTGCTGCGTCTCGACGGGGACCACCAGATCGACATTCCCGCTGGTGCGCTCGACTTCGTCGTCACCGATCGATTCGAGCTGCCCGCCGACGTGCAGGTGCTTGCGGTCTATCCGCACGCGCACTTTCTGGCTCGAACCATGGAGGCGCGCGCGACGCTGCCGGATGGCCGCGAACAACCGCTGATACGGATCGATGCGTGGGACTTCAAGTGGCAGGACGTCTATCGTTACGCCCAGCCGTTGCGGCTGCCGAAGGGCACCGCGATTTCGTTCCGGTACACGTACGACAACTCCGCCGGGAATCCACGGAATCCGAGCCGGCCGCCGAAGCGAGTGGTCGCGGGCATGCGGTCTGCCGACGAGATGGCCCGTCTCCAACTCCAGGTTCGGCCCGACCGCGTCGAAGACGTTCTGACGCTGAGAGTCGCGTTCTACCTTCAGCTCGTGCGCAAGGCGCCCGGGGACGCGTGGGTCCACTACGAGCTGGCAAACCTGCTGCGGGACAGCCAGCGCCGGGACGATGCCGTACGGGAGTACCGCCGCGGCGATCGATCTCGACCCGCGCCACTCGGCCGCACTGACGAACCTCGGGGTCGTCCTTCAGGAAAACGGGCAGCTGGACGTGGCCGTGACCTACTACCGTCGCGCCCTCGTCGCCGAGCCGGACTTCGTGCCGGCGCACTTCAACCTTGCCAACGCGCTTCGCGCCACCGGTCAGGACGGCGAAGCCGCTCCGCCACTATCGAGAAGCGGTCAGGCTCGAGCCCACGATGGGAACGGCGCACAACAACCTGGGCGAGATCCTGGCCTCCCAGGGTCGCCTGGAGCTCGCGCTCGGGCACTTTCGCGAGGCCGTGAAGCTCAGTCCGAAGTCGGCGACGGCGCTCAGCAACCTGGGCGCCGCGCTCGGTGTGGCCGGCCGCATGGACGAAGCTGTTGTCTACCTCCGCCAGGCCCTGCAGATCGATCCAGGCAACGAGGCCGCCCGCCGCAATCTGGAGCTGGCGCTGAGTCGATGATGGCTGGGCCCTTCCTATTTCGACGGCAGTCTGAGGACCAGGAGCTCGCCCGTGTACCCCTGACCGCTGATCGCGACGGCCACATGCTGCCGGCCGTTGACGAGGTAGCTCATCGGCGAGCCCGTCTGCGGCGCGGGCATCGACACCGCGCCGACTTCCTTTCCGGTCGCCTTGTCGTACGCCCGGAGCATCGCGCCCCGTTGACCCGTCGGGCTCGTGGCGAAGCCGCCTTCGCCGGCAATCACCAGCGTCTTGGTGGTCAGGACGCCGATCCGCCCAGGACGACCGGTGCGCGGCACGTTCACGCCTTTGAGCGCCGCATGATTCTTGACGTTGTCGGGCGTCTCGCCGTGCGCGATCGTCCACGCGAGCTCGCCCTTGTTCAGGTCCAGCGCGGTGATGCGCCCGTACGGAGGCTTGATGAGCGGCAGGCCCTGCACGGTCACTCCACCACCGCCTTCTCCGCCGCCCCCCCAGCAGCACCGGCAGCAGGCGGAGGCGCCTTGGGATCCCGTGCGGTTCCCTGGACCAGGCTCATGTCGCTGTTCCGCTTCGGATCGCCGGGCACCAGACCGAGCGCCGAGACACTGGTGTTCGAGAAGATGTAGAGGATGTTCGTGTCGGGATCGAGCGAGCCGCCCTGCCAGTTGGCTCCGCCGGTGGCCTGCGGCAGCATGAGCATCGCGAGCGGACCCTCCCATTTGCTCAACACGGGCGGAGTGTAAATCGGACCAATCTTGTAGCGCGACACCAGCTTGACCGCCTCCGCACGCAGCTCCGGCGTGTAGTCGATCAGATCGTCGATCGACACCCCTTGACGCTCGAACGCCGGCGGCTTCGTCGGGAACGGCTGCGTCGGGGCGTACCATTCGCCCGGCACGTCACCCTTCTCGACCGGGCGCTCGACAATCGGCCAGACAGGCTCGCCGGTCAGGCGATCGAAGACGTACACCCAGCCCTGCTTGGTCGGCTGGGCGACCGCCTTGATCTGCCGGCCGTTGACGGTGATGTCCGCGAGAATCGGCGCGCACGGCGTATCCCAGTCCCAGATGTCGTGGTGGATGAACTGGTAGTGCCACTTCCGTTGACCGGTCTTGAGGTCAGCGGCAACGATGCTCGATCCGAACAGGTTGTTGCCCGGCCGATGCCCGCCGTAGTAGTCGTTGGTCGGCATCTCGACGGGCATGTACACCAGGCCGGCTTCCTCGTCGACGGTCATCTGTCCCCACACACCGGTGTTGCCGGTGTACGACCACGAGTCGTTCAGCCAGGTATCGTTCCCGAACTGCCCCGGGCGCGGGATCGTGTGAAAGATCCACAGCCGCTTGCCGGTCCGAACGTCGAACCCACGGATGTAGCCCTTGACGTTCGTCGTCCCTCGAGGCGACCCTCCGGGCAGGTGGGCGGCCCCGATGATGATGACGTCCCGCGCAATCACGGGCGCGGCGTGCAGCCCGATCTCGCCGGTGACGAGGTCGACGGGCTGATCGAGTTCCGCTTTCAGATCGACGATGCCGTCGCGGCCGAAGCCGCTGACACGGTCGCCGGTCCTGGCGTCGAGCGCGACGAGCTGATAGCCGGGCGTCACGTAGAGGATTCGCTCGTTCTGGCCGTCGGTCCAGTACGAGAGTCCGCGGCCGGAGAGCTGGCGCGGCGCGGCGGCGCCGCGCTCGCCTTCGTTGAGGCTGTGCGTCCACAGCATCTCTCCGGTGGCGGCGTCGAGCGCCACGGCGGCACGGCGTGTTCCGGCGGTCAGGAAGAGCCGTCCGCCGACCATCAAGGGCGTGGCCTGCAGGTTGAATTCGGGGCGCGGACCAAGACTGTCGGTCTTGAAGCGCCACGCGACTTCGAGCGTCCCGAAGTTTCCGGCGTTGATCTGATCGAGCGGCGAGTAGCGCCGGCTCGCGAGATCGCCGCCGTACGTGCGCCACTCGCCCTTCGGCAGGTCGGCCTGCCCTGCCGTGGGCAGCGTCCACCACGTGACCGCCAGCATCCAGAGGCCAACGCCGATCAGCCCGCGACGTGTCTGTGGCAGTCTCATGAACGTTTCCTCCCGTTAGCGACGCCGTGACGTCGCGATGGTTTACTCGCGCAGCAGCACGGGCCGATCGTTGCGTTCCTTGAGGATCCTGAGCATCGTCTCCACGCGCAAGGCGCCATCCGGCCCGAGCAGCAGGGCCTCCCGGGCGGCCGCGGGCACGGAGTTGCCGCGTCCGGCATCGTCCCAGACGCGCATCGCCGAGAGCTGCGCCGCGTAGCGCGCCTTCTGCGGCGCCACGAAGTCGAACGCAAAGGACTGAAACCCTGGCGTCGACCGGAGTGAGCGCGCCGCGATGAAGCGCACGGCGTCGTACGGATCATCGAGCAGCTGCGCCAGAATCGGCGTCATCCACGCCGTGCCCGAAGCCTGCTGCGCGGGCTTCCATCCCATCGCTTGCGCCACGATGGCGCGCTGCCCGGCGTCGCCCTTGAGGGCCCAGAGCACGGCGGCCGAGATGTTGCGAGTCATCATCACTTACTTGCGCCGGGTCCGAAAGGACCCGGCCTACCTGACTGTCCAGACCCATCCGACCCACCTGATCCTCCCGACTCACCTGACCTGCCTGACCCTCCCGACCCACCTGTACCTCCCGACCCGCCTGACCTGCCTGCCCCACCGGCCAGGCTTCGAGCGCGCCCTCCCGTCCACGCGAGCGACTTGTCGAGGTGACACAGGTTACAGGCATTCGGCCGGCCCGAGTCCACGCTTTCGCGACCGAGGGGCTGCTCACCGTGTGGCTGCGAATGGTCTTGAGCAGGCCGTAGGTCGTGTACGGCATGTGGCAGTTGTAGCAGCGCTGCCCGTCGGAATCCGCCTGATGCGCGTGTGCGCGCGTCAGCGTCTCGGCGTCGTGCGAATGGCTCGTGGCACTGGCGCACGCCGCGTTGCCGTCCATGTCCGGCCGCCAGCTGATCGTTCGGCCCACGCCGCGACCGGCCGCGGGTCGTCCGGCGGCTTGTGCATCGTGTGGCACGAGAAGCACGAGAGCTCCGCGAGTCGTCTGTCGCGTGCTCGAAGCAGGGCGATTCGATGAGGCCGTTGTACTCGCGGCCCGACACGCGCACCATGCCGTCCGACCAGAACGAGTCGCTGAGGAAGTCCGGATCGTCGGCCAGCAGCCTGCTGCATCGCCGGCGCGACGCCGTTCGCCGTCGGCTGCGCGACGAAGCGCGTGCTCGTCAGCTCGTCGCCGGGCCGGTAGCGGCAGCCCGCGCGAGTTCGCCAGCGCGCTCGTCCGCCGCGCTCGTAGAACTCCCAGATGCCGTGGCACTGCCCGCACACCTGCGACGACGCGTTGCGGCGTCCAGCCGCGTCGGCTGCACGATCGTCGGCGTCGGGCGCGTCGCCGGTCAGGTGCAGCCGATAGCGTCGCAGCGGATTGCGATTGGCCGCGACGTGCTCCGTCGCCCGGCCCGTGACACGCCTCGCAGGCGATGCCGAACTCGGCGACCGTGCGTGTCGATCGGCTGGTGCTCGATCGGCTGCGACCCGAACGGCGTGTCGAACTCGGGCTTGCCGCTCGTCGTGTGGCAGGCGATGCAGACGGCGTTCCAGTGCCCGGTCTCGGAGAACACCGGATCGGCCGGCGGGTGCAGCACGGCCATGCGCCGCGGAATCCAGCGTTTCTCGGCGATGAGATAGGCCCCCGGCAGCTGGCCGAGCAGACGGTCCCGGCCGGTCGCGTACCAGTAGATCTGCTGATGGTGCGAGCCGGTGATCATCACGACCTCGCGGCGAATGCGCGGCGGCGCGGCGCCCTGTCGCCGTTCCAGTCCGGGTCGTCGAACTCGGCGAAGAACTCGCGTCGCCTCGCGCTCAGCCGCATCGGGCCGCCCGTGCACGTCGTCGACCGTGCACGCCGTCGAAGTCGGCGCGCACGGTCTCGGGCGACGCCACCTGCGTCATCGTGCGGTGATACGAGCTCGTGCCAGCGTGGCGTACTGGCTCGGATGGCAGGCGCGGCACGTGTCCGACGAGGTGTAGCCGTCTTCGGGTTGCTGAATGGGTCTGTTGGAGGCGTGCTTCGCGGGACCGGCGAAGCGTCGTGGAGGAGGCGTGGCCCGACCCGAGCGACGAGCGACGACGAGGCGCGGAAGGAGACCTCACGTCGCGAGGACCGAGACGAACGAGCCGGGGCAGCGTGACCCGGCCTGATTGCACCGTGACCTTGACGCTACCGCGCGAGCCGATGCCGTCTTGAACGTGTCGGTGGCGCGTCGCGCGCAAGCACGTACTCGCCCGGCTTGGTGAACGTCACGGTTGTCGCCGCCTTGCCGTCCTTGGGCTCGAGTGAAACGCGGATGCGAAGGTGGCATCGCCGGGTCCCCGCCACACGATCCAGGACACGCTCGGGCCCAGCGGACGCGCGGCGCCCCCGCGTCGCTCCAGGCGGCGTTTCGCGCGCTCGCGAGCGCGACGGCCGGCACGTTGACCGGCGCGTCGGTGCCGCCCTGAAGCGTCGGGCGGCGTTTCCTGTCCGACCGCCGGCTTGCCGCGTCCCCGCGGCTTGCGGCAGCCCATCGTCGGTGACGCGTCGCGGCGAGCGTGGCCGGTCGCCGGCAGCTTGACTGGCGCAACGTGGCCGAGCGTGATGACTGGCGGCTTGTTCTTGACGTACTCCTCGTCGGTGTCGCCGCGCCTGCGCCGCGCCGCCGACCGGATCGATTTCCCACTCGGCCTGCAGCCAGCCGACCGCCTTCTCGGTCTTGCCGTTGACGGTGACCGTCCAGATGAGCTCGCGTTTGCTTGTCCCAGTCGTTCGGGACGTTCACGGTGAAGAGGTTCCGCTGCGTGCGCGTGTAGAAGTACGTCGGCTGGCCGCGATCGGGCCCGCCCGGCTGGATGTTGTTGTTCGCGCCGACCGGAATCGTCGGCTGCTCGACGTAGTTCCGGTTCAGGTAGCCGAAGTGCATGTTGATGCTGCCGTCCGGAGCCCACGACCAGCCTTCGAAGACAGGCTGCACGCCCTGGCCGGAGTTGTACTTGAAGTTGTTGGTGAACTCGGCGCTGCTGCGCCGACGGCCCGCGATGCAGAGAGCACCAGGACCGCCGCGCCGGCCGCGATGCGACAGAAGTAAACCGCGAGCGTCCATCACGACCCTACTGCTGCTGTTGCTGCGCTGGTCGAGCGCTGCTGCGCCGCCTTGCGCTCGGCGAGCTGCGTCTTGTATTCCTCGTCGGTCAGCTCGACCCAGCCGATCCAGAAGAAGCCCATCTCGTCGATCGTGCGCTGGCCGTCGCCGACCCAGTTCTTCGGGTCGAGCGCGCGCGGATTGGCGGTCGTGTTGTCGTGCCACTGGATGTTGTGAAGGATCGTGCCGGCGGGCACGAGCGGCTGCACGTCGTCGGCGTAGTTGTACGTGAGGTGCCAGTTGTTGTTGAAGTTGGCGCAGTTGATCATCTCGGTCGTCGTTCTCGTGCCCGACGTCGGATAGATCAACTCGAGACACTGCCGCTTGCCGAGGTTGTGCATGTGCGGCTGGAACGCGATGAGCCTCGCCGGCTTGTGGAGAATCGTGTAGCCGTCGCTGCGGGCGACCGTGCCCGCCGGGATGTCGAGCGGCGTCGTCGGCTGCGCGAGCTGACGCGACCACCGGATGTGGTTCGGCGTGTAGCCCTTCGGGTAGAGCACGATTCCGAGTTCGACTTCGGCCTTCGTCTCTTCGCCGATCGAGTGCATGTGATAGCTCAGGCGAGCCTGCTGACCCTTTTGAGCAGCACACCGGAACCCTCGGGATAGACCTCGGCGTTCTTGCCGGAGGCGTACTCGACCAGGAACTGGCCGCCCTCCCCGTTCATGCCTGCTTCGGTCCTGTCGACCGAGTACGAAAGCGCGTGGTGCACGACCTTGTGCGAGGCGCGCGTTGCCGATCGCGTCTGGATGGCTTTGATGTAGCGATCCTCGATCGATCGGAATGTCCGCGCAGCAGTTCGCCGTACAGGTCGGGCCCGGCGGCGGGCACGACGTAGGTCGGGAACTTGATGACGAGATCGGGTGTGCCGATCTGCCAGGCGCCCGCTTCGAGGAACTGGCGCGGCGGCGGCATGTCAGCGGGGTTGCCCTGCGGCGCCCCGGCGTCGACCCACTTGACGATGGTCTCGATCTCTTCGTCCGAGAGCGACGGGTCGTCCTTGAACTTCGTGATCCCAATCGTCTTGTCGACGTGCCACGGCGGCATCTCGCGCGAGGCCACGCGCGTCTTGATGGCGCGCGCCCACGGCCGCACTTCCTGATAGCTCAGGAGCGACATCGGCGCGATCTCGCCGGGCCGGTGGCAGTTCTGGCAGGAGCGCTGCAGTATCGGCGCGACGTCCTTCGTGAACGTCACCGCCCCAGGGGCCGGCGTCTGCGCCCCGGCGAGCGCCGGAGCAATCAAGGTGCCGGCAAGCGCCAGGCACGCGACCGACAGGGTACCAACGGAGCTCCTGGAACTGAACACATCAACAATACGCATCGCAGACCTCATATAACTACTTGACCGCCCACCTGAGGGACCCGAGCGCTCGACGGAAAACCAGGGCCTTATCCTGCGCCCGCCGCGGCCAATTGTCAACGGTCAGAACACGCACATTCCCAGGCGGCTCACGGGCTTGCCCCGGGTCGGGCGTTTCCCCGCCGGTCGGGTCAGACTGTACAATCCCGCGCACCACCCGATGAGCAGGAATCCTCCGGCGGCTTCAGCCTCGTCCGCAGTTGCGCGCCGCCACCTTCGCTTCGGCTGGTGGTCCCTCCTGGCGTTCGCCGCGCTTGGCCTGACGCTCGAAATGCTCCACGGTTTCAAGGTCTCCGCGTACCTGGACGTCTCGAACGAGACGCGGCGTCTCATGTGGCGCCTGGCCCACGCCCACGGCGTGCTCCTGGCACTGGTCCACGTGGTCTATGGCCTGGCGGTCGGGGCGGTTCCCGGGCTCGGCGGCTCCCGGTCGGGCCTCATCACCACGGCGCTCATCGGCGCCAGCCTGCTCCTGCCCGGCGGCTTCTTCCTCGGCGGCATCGTCTTCTACGCGGGCGATCCCGGGCTCGGGATTGCGCTGGTGCCGGTAGGGGCCCTCCTGCTGCTCACCGCGCTCTTTTTGATCGCTCGAAGCGTGCCGCCACCAGGCCTGTAACTCGTGTTCCGCCCCGGCACAGCCACTCCCCTGGAGCAGCCGCCATGGCGTCCACTAACTCATTGTATCTATTTGAGATGTCTTACGTAGGCGCGGTGGAACACGGCTTGCGACTGGGCATGACATCATGGTTCACTACGGTCCCGAAAAGCACGCCGCCCAGCTCCCACCGCCCATCTGTCCGAGGTGCGGCAGCCACCGCACTCAGATCGTCGGCCGTTCGAACGACGCCAAGTCCATGGTCCTTCGCTGCAACGCCTGCGGCGAGCGATCCACCGTCGCCATCGTCGATCTCGCGTCCGAGGTCGTCGCGCACGACTTCTGGTTCGAGGACGCCGAAGTCGCCTGATCCCCGGCCCATCGTCGACGTGGCGATCGTCGGCGCAGGGGCCGCCGGTCTGGCCACGGCGATCTTCACCCGCCGCGACCAACCCACACTGGATCTCGTCGTTGTCGAGGGCGCAAAGCGCCCCGGCGCGAAGATCCTCGTCAGCGGCGGCTCGCGCTGCAACGTTACCAACGTGCAAGTGTCAGAGCGCGACTTCTGGGGCGGCCCCCGATCCGTCGTGCGGCGCGTGCTGCGAGCCTTGCCAGGTACAGGCCACCATCGCCTTCTTCAACGACATCGGTGTGCCGATGCACGAGGAGGCGGACGGCAAGCTCTTCCCGGACTCGAACCGCGCCCGCGACGTGCTCGACGCCCTGCTGGCCGAGGCTGACCGTGTGGGTGTGGCCGTCCAGCACGACACCCGCGTGCTTGGGATCGATGTCGTCCCGGAAGGGTTTCGGCTCTCCACATCCCGCGGAAGCATCGTGGCGCGCGCCGTCGTGCTCGCGACTGGCGGACGGTCGCTGCCAAAGAGCGGAAGCGACGGCCAGGGTTACGAGTTCGCGAAGGCCCTCGGCCACACGATCGTTCCGACCACGCCCGCGCTCGCGCCGCTGATGCTAGCGCCGAGGCAGCCAACTTCTTTCACTGGCGCCGGGGCCCCACCCCCGGCGCGAACTGACGCCGATGCCTCCCCTCGGATTTACAAGTCCTCGGGTCGACATGGCCGCAGGCGCTCCCGACCCACCCGACCTACCCGACTCACCCGACCCGCCCGACCTACCCGACTCACCCGACCCGCCCGACCTACCTGACCCAAGTCGTCTGAGCGGCATCTCGCACGACGCCGAGCTGACCGTGTGGATCGAAGGCGCCGTCGCGGAGCGCCTGCGCGGGTCGCTGCTCTGGACGCACTTCGGGATCAGCGGGCCCGTGGCGCTCAACGCCTCGAGGCACTGGGCGCGGGCCGACCTCGAGGGCCGTCGCGTCGGCGTGACGCTCAACTACTGCCCCGGCGAATCGTTCGAGGCGGTCGATGGGCGCCTGGTGCGGCTGGCCCTCGAGCGCCCGCGCGCGCTGATACTGACCGGGCTGTCGACGTTTCTGCCGGCGGCCGTCGCGGCGGAGATTCTCGGCGGGCTGTCGATCGCCCAGGACGCGACGCTCGCGCACATGACCCGCGAGGTCCGGCGCCGCCTCGCGCACGCGCTGACATCGTGGCCGCTGGAGGTTTCCGGCACGCGCGGCTACACGGTGGCGGAGGCCACTGCCGGCGGCGTTGCGCTCGACGAGATCGATCCGGCGACGATGGCGTCGCGCGTGTGCCCGGGGTTGTATCTGGTCGGAGAGATTCTGGATGTCGATGGAAGGATCGGCGGGTTCAATTTCCAGTGGGCCTGGTCGAGCGCGCGGGCGGCGGCGCGAAGTCTCTCGCGCCGCCAACCCCTGGTCCCCAGCCTCTAGCCCCTAGCCTCTAGCTCGAGGCCCCTAGCTTTCCTTCGCCGGCTTCGCCTTGGCTTTGGTCGTACGCGTCGCACGCTTTCGGGCGGCTTTGGCCGGCGCGGGTTCGTTCGTGGCCTGCAGAACGACGAGCCGGGTCGCGAACGTGCGGCGGCCGTGCTCGTCGAACTCGATCACGGTGTGGTGCTCGTTCACTTCGACCAGCGTGCCCGGCCCGTACGTGGGCTGCACGACGCGATCGCCCTTGGTCCACGATTTCATCGCTGTACCCTACCAGCGCGGCTCGCGGCGTCCGCCGCCACCGCCGCCGCCCCGGTTGCCGCCGCCGCCGCCGCCGAAGCCGCCGCCACCGAAGCCACCTTCAGGCTTGGGACGTGCTTCGTTGACCGTCAGGCTGCGCCCGCCCATTTGATACTGGTTGAAGTCGGTCGCAGCCTTCTGCGCCTCCTCGTCAGTGGCCATCTCGACAAACGCGAAGCCGCGCGCCCGCCCGGTGGCCGCGTCGCGCATGACACGGACCGATTCGACGTTACCAGCCTGGCTGAACAGCTCCTGCAGCTCCGCCTCGCCAGTAGTGTACGGAAGATTCCCGACGTAAAGCCTTCGACCCATACCGTCTCCTCTTCGCACCGACCGCCCAGAGGCGACCCGATGCCATTCACACGCGGACAAGCACGTTCCGGAAGACCGACCTCCCGGCCGGTGGCAACTCGTCAGCTAAGCGAAGCGTGGAGGAGAGAACGAGTTGAGGCTCGATCGGCTCTCGGCGCGGGCAAAGCAGGCAGGCTGACCACCAAAGGCGCGTAGTCTATCACGGCGCGACCGACGTGCAAGCCGAAGCTCAGAGGAACAGCACTTAATGTGAAATAATCGTCAAAATGGCCGTCAAACCCGGGTTTGAAGGGCTTCTCGCCCCTGGAAGCCTGTCAAGCCTGTCCGGCCTGCGCGTCGGCCTCGTGTGCAACCCCGCCTCGGTCGACCTCGGCTGCGTACACGTCATCGATCGGCTGAACGCAAGCGGCGTCCGGCTCACCGCCATCTTCGGTCCCCAGCACGGCTTCCGATCGGATCTCCAGGAGAACATGATCGAGACCGCGCACGCGCGCGACGAAGAGCGGCGCGTGCCGGTGTATTCGCTGTACAGCGACACGCGCGAGCCCGAGGCGTCGATGCTCGAGGACGTCGACGTGCTCGTGATCGACCTGCAGGACGTCGGCACGCGCATCTATACCTACATCTACACGATGGCCAACTGCCTCAAGGCCGCGCGCCGAACCGGCACCAAGGTCATCGTCTGCGATCGGCCGAATCCGATCGGCGGCGTCGCGGTCGAGGGGCCGATGCTTCTGCCCGGCTTCGAGTCGTTCGTCGGCATGTTCCCCATGCCGATGCGGCACGGCATGACGATCGGCGAGCTCGCGCGCCTGTTCAACGAGCACTTCGGGCTCGGCGCCGATCTGACGGTGGCGCCGATGGAGGGCTGGCGGCGCGGGATGTATCACGACGACGCCCGCGCACCGTGGGTGATGCCGTCGCCCAATATTCCAACGCTCGACAGCGCGATTGTCTATCCGGGCACGGTGCTCTTCGAAGGCACGAGCGCGTCGGAGGGACGGGGCACCACCCGGCCGTTCGAGCTGCTCGGGGCTCCCGGCGTGTCTGCGGAACGCTTCGCCGCGGGGATGAACGCGCTCGGCTTCGAAGGCGTCTTCTTTCGCCCGGCCGTCTTCGAGCCGACGTTCCACAAGCACGCGAAGGTCACCTGCGGCGGATGCCAGATCCACGTGATCGATCGCGAGCGCTTCCGGCCTGTCGCCGTCGGCGCGGCGCTCGTGGCGGCGTTTCGCGCGGCCGATCCCGATCGCTTCCGCTGGCGCGATCCTCCGTACGAATACGAGCCGGAGAAGATGCCCTTCGATATCCTGGCGGGATCGTCCGAGCTGCGCGAGCAGATCGAGGCGGGAACCTCGATCGCCGAGATCACGCGGTCATGGGAACCGGGCGTGGAAGCGTTCTTGAAAATCCGAGAGAGATTTCTGTCGTACGAACGTTAGAACTTAGAACGAAGAACTACGAAGATGCCCGCAGGCGCTGCTGTCAGCGCCAGCCTTGCCTGCCCCGCCCGCCCTACAACCCATCTCTGTCCGGATTCAACGCCGCCCGCGTTTTACTCAGGCGGGCATCATTGCGCCCGGACGTCTTCCGCAGCTCGTCTGTATCGACGTAGGTGACGAGGATGCTGTCCGTATGTGAGGCCTTATGAGAGCAGTGTGGGGAACCGCCCTCGTGGCGCTGACTTGCGGACTGGCCAGCTGCCAGGACCGGGCGCTGCCGCCGACGACACCAACACCGACCGAGCCAATGACGGTGACCGGCATAGTTCCGAAGAGTGGGTGGCTCGGAACCATGGTTCACGTATCGGGGACCGGATTCTCACCAAAGGCGATCGTGACGCTTGGCGCTGCTGCGCCGATTCAGCGCAGGCATAGCAGCACGGCCATCGTCGCCAGCTCTCCGCCGCACCCCGGTGGCATAGTGGACGTGGTCGTGACGAACCCGAACGGCGACAGTGCCGTCCTGGCTCAAGGGTTCACCCACGAGATCGTCGTTCTGACGGCGAGCGCGACCCTTGTCGCTCCCGGAGGTCGCATCAGCGTGGCCTGGGTGGCACCCCCGGCCGATCCCCCTGGGACATGGACTGGATCGGGTTCGGCAGAGTGGGGAGTACCCGAGCGAGATCCGGAAGACGGGTTGGTGGCTGTATACGAACGGTGCAGCCACCGGCTCGTGGACGTTCGACGCGCCGACACAGCCCGGAGAGTACGAGTTCCTGTACCTGCCGTACGACGACTACTGGGCCGTCGCCCGGAGCACCCCGGTGATGGTGAGGTGACCCGGAAACCCGCCCTGCCCGCCCTACTTGGTCGCGCTGTCCTTCTCGAGAAACCGCGCGCCCTTGAGCAGGTTGGTCATGCCGTAGTTCGCTTCGTGGCACGCGTACTCGTACATCATCTCGTCGGTTCGCGTCATCGGTATCTGCGCGGTCCAGGGCTTCGTCCACGTCGAGGGATCGTTGACGGTGAACTCGTAGATCAGGGTGTCCGCATTGACGCGCGTGAAGCGTTCGGTCAGCTGAAGCGTTTCGCTCGAGTTCTGAAACGAGGTCTCGGCCAGGAACTTCTTCGTCTCGACGACCAGCGTGTCGCCGTCCCAGCGGCCGCGTGAGTCGCCGTTCCACTGCGGCAGCCTGCCGTGCGGCTTGGCGGCGAGCGGGACGATTCGGGCGTTGTGCACCATCTCGTTGTGCAGGACAACGTGGTCGCGCGTCTGCACGATCTGCACGTTGTTGTTGTAGGCGCTCGGCGCCATCGGCGGGCCCGCGTTGAAGCCCAGCATGCAGCGCTCGGCCACGCCGCGGTCCTCGGGACCATGGGCCGAGCGCTCTCGCAGCTCGCGCCGCACGGCGGCGCGCTTCTGCGCCGCCTCCGTGAGCGGAGGAATGCGGCCATCGGGCGGATCGATGACGAGCGACGAGCGCTTCGTGCTGACGACGTTCTTGCCGAAGTCCCACCAGAAATCGTTGTACGCCCGCTCGACGTCGGCGTTGGACTGCTGGCCGTTGACGACGCCGGCGGCCGTCGCCTCGCGGTTGTCCTGATTCCGCTGGTTCTTGACCGCGAACTCGGCGGCTTCCTCGTCGCTCAGCACGTCCTTGCCGGCGAGATCGGTCGGCCGCTGCATGGGCGTGATGGTGCGGAAGTCCCAGATCCCTTGCAGGTCCGGGCGGCCATCGGCTGTGCGCGGCACCGGGGCCTTCGCGGCTGCCGCCCCGCGCGGAGCGGCGGCGGGCGCCTGGCCCGCGCCGAGCGTCGTCGCCATGGCGAGAACCGCAATCACAACCGCCAGCAGACAGTGCGAGGTCAGAATTCGATAACGCATTGACCCACCTCCGGGCGCGTCGAGTCTACAGGCTCGCGGCTCAAGGCTCAAGGCTCAAGGCTTGCCCGCCCCGCCTGCCTGCCCGCCCTGAGCGAAGTCGAAGGGCCCGCCCTCTGAGTGTCCGCTTTTGCCTTCGCAGGCGTTTCCATCCACATGAGGTCGCATTTGTCCCGCGGGCCCAGGGGGTTGCGGCTCGCGCGGGGGCTTCTGGCCGGCGTGCTGACGATTGCGGCCCTGGCGCCGGCGAGCTGCTCCAAGCCGCCAACCGCGCCATCTGCTCCGGCCACGCCTGCGGCTCCGGCGAGCCCTCCGCCGCCGCAGCCCGCTCTGCAGCGGATCGAACTGGAGATCGTGGAGCCCAACAGGATGCGACCGCAGTTCAGCGCGGCGCTCACGATGAACCAGGGACAGACCGCACAGCTGAGAGCGTGGGGGTACCAAGCCGACGGACCGACTCTGGATGTCACGAACCAGGTGCGATGGGAGGCACAGACCCCGCCATTCGACCCTGACGCCAGGAGCCCGGTATCGGTGCAAGACGGCCAGGTATTGGCTCACGGTATCGGATTTACCACCCTATATGCGATCCACCCGGCGGTGCAGGTCCGACCATCGGTCAACGTCTGGGTAATTCCCTCGGAACCTTCGTCGTCGCGGGGTTTGTGTTGGATGCGAAGTCCACGCCGGTCACGAACGCACTGGTCGAGATGGTCGGCGGGCAGTACGCGATACAACGCGCCACCACGTCCGAGACCGGGTTCTACTGGTTGCACGGCATTCCAAGCGGGGCCGAGTTGCGCGCCACCAGGGGTTCCGACTACATCCCTCTCACCCAACGGGTCGTCCTCACAGACCACGACTCGGTCGTGTACTTCAGGGTGGTTGAGGCGCCCTCGTTGACGAGGATCGACGGTGCGTACACGCTGACGGTCACCGCTGACCACAACTGCGCGGCGGAGTTCCGGGGTCTTTCGGTTGCGGCTCTGCCGGACACTTTCAAGGTTCGCACTTATGCCGCGACCGTCAGTCAGGTCGCCAACAGCGTCACGGTTGAGTTGACGGGCCCAACGCTCCAGTCCGCGGCGACGTTTCCCGGAACGATCGAACCGGGCTCGGCCACCCTGGCACTCGGAGACGCCCAGCTCGATCTCTGGTACGACGGTCTTTGGTACGCAAACGTCAGCGAGCGCCTGTCGCCCTCAACCTATCTTCTCCTCGAGGGCGAGGCCACGATCTCGACCAGCAACCTCTCAGGCACGCTGGATGGCTCCCTCATTTTCTTCGACGTAGCGAAGGGCGTCAGCCCAATCGCCGCATGCCGCTCCAACGTCCACCAGTTCAGGCTCACGCGACGAACTCCCTCCTTCTCCGGACAGCCGTGATTAGCCAGGAAAGGTGTCTCGTGTCATCCATGGGAAAGATGGCTATTGGGGCGTTCGCCGTGCTGGTGTCGAGTGTCGCCGCTTGCGACAAGGCGCCGTCCACGGCGCCGTCGAGCACCTTGGCGCCGCCAGTGGATCTCCAGCGGCTGGAGCTGGAGGTCGAAGGGGCCAGAGTCGTCGCGCAGTCGCCGTGGGGAGAAGCGGTCGTCGTGCGGCCCGGCGAAGCCGTCCAACTAAAGGCTCGAGGGTACCTGCCGGACGGATCAACGCGGGACGTCACCAGCCAGGCGAGCTGGGTCTGGTTGCCGGACGGGGAGAACAACTTCCTCGGCGGGCAGTTCGCGGTCCACAACGGCCTCGTCAGCGCACCCGCGTGCCCGGCTGGCGACGCCTGCCGCGCCATGGGAGCCTGGGTGGTGATCGCGAACTACTTCTCACGAGTGGAGGCCAGGCGAAACGTGCTCGTGCTGAGCGAAGGGAACTTCGCCCTAAGAGGCTCGGTCACCGAAGCGCTGTCCGGCCGGCCGTTGGCGAACGCGTTCGTCGAGCTTAGGCGTTCACGTGGCTCCTTCGAGCCGCTCACCAGCACCGGCGAGAATGGCCAATTCCGAGCCTTAGGCGTGCCGAACGCCGCCGAGATCCGTGTGTCCAACGGCGCCGACTACGAGTCCATCATCCAAACCCTCACCCTCACCAGCAACGAGTCGCTGCTGCACTTCAGTCTGAAGTCGCTCCATTGCGGCAGGGCAGTGCCGCTCGTCCCAACCTCGGCCGGTGCCGTGACGGAGATCAGGGACTCGCTGGACTCCCGCTGCCCTTCGCGAGCCTACGACGTGACCGCGCTCTCGAGCGGTACGCTCGTCGGACACCTGTCGTGGAACCCTCACCTGTACGGGGGAGGTTGACGCTGCAGCTCCAGGACGCCGTGTATCCAGCGTTGGCTCCGCAGTGGTCCCCGGTCCGCGGCCAGATCCAAGTCGTGGCGGGCCAGACGTATCGCGTGGAAGTCTATGAGGGGCAGAACTGGTGGGACAGCTACGGTGATCCGTTTGTGTTGACGATTTCGCTGGAATGATCGGTTTGGCCACCTGCGCGCTGGCTCTGACCGTGCGAGGACTTCGCCGACGCTACGTCGAGCGCTCGAGGCTAGAATGAGTCGCCGCAACCGAACGGCGACTTGCTATGCCCCCGTGCTCAAGGACGATCCGGGCAGCCACGGCGAGCTGGAAACCACAATCCAGTTGATGGCGCGGGCACGGGCCGGCGACCGGGAGGCGCTCGAACGCCTGTTCGCGCGCCAGGTCAAGCCGCTCAGCCGGTGGGCGTCCGGACGACTGCCCCGATGGGCGCGGAATCTCACCGACACAGACGACCTCGTCCAGGACACGCTCCTTCGCACGTTCAAGCGGATCGACGAGTTCGAGCCCCGCGGCGTCGGTGCGCTGCAGGCCTACCTCAGACAGGCGGTGTTCAATCGAATCCGCGACGAGCTGCGGCGTAAGGGACGGCCGCTCGAAGCGGATCTGGACGGCGTCGCCGCCGATGAAGCCCAGTCGCCTCTCGAGCAGGCCATCGGACGCGAGGCTATCGAGCGCTACGAGCGCGCGCTGGCGCGCCTCCGGCCCGTCGAGCAGGAGGCGATCATCGGCCGCATCGAGATGGGCTACACCTACGAGGAGCTGGCGATGGCGCTCGGGATACCGTCAGCCGAGGCCGCGCGGAAAGCCGCACAACGCGCGCTGGTCCGCCTGGCGGAGGAAATGAAACGTGACCCCGCCTGATGGACGGCTGGACGATCTTGCCGGAGCGATCCTCGATGGTGCCCCCATCGACTGGCCGTCGGTGGAATCCACCAACAGCGCTGACGACCTCGGCCTCGTTCCGCCGCTGAAGATCCTCGCCGCGCTCGCCGACCTCCATCGTCGCCTTCCGGAACCGAGGGGCGCGACCGCCGACGATGCTCGGCCGGGAGAGTCTTGGGGTCAACTCCGCGTGCTCGAATCGATCGGCGGCGGGTCCTTCGGCGAGGTCTACCGAGCGTGGGACACGAAACTCGACCGCGAGGTCGCCCTCAAGCTGCTGTCGGTCAGTTCGGCGTCGGACCGCGCGCGCGCCACCTCGATCATCGAGGAAGGCCGGTTGCTGGCTCGCGTTCGCCACCCGAACGTCGTCACCATTTACGGCGCTGACGTCATCGATGGGCGCATCGGCTTGTGGATGGAGCTCGTGCGGGGACGTACGCTCGAACAAACGCTGGCCGGCGGCCGGACCTGCCCCGCACGCGAAGCCGTCGCGATCGGCCTGGAGTTGTGCCGAGCCGTGGCCGCTGTGCACGGCGCTGGCGTGCTCCACCGCGACATCAAGGCGCAGAACGTGATGCGGTCCGACGATGGGCGCGTGGTCCTGATGGACTTTGGCGCTGGCGAGGATCGAATACGCGGTTCGGGCTCGAGCATGGCGGGGACGCCCGTGTATCTGGCGCCCGAGATTCTGGACGGCGGCGCAGCCAGCATCCAGACCGATATCTACAGTCTCGGCGTGCTGCTCTACCACCTGTTGACCGGCCGGTATCCGGTGGTGGCCCGGGACCTGCCGGCGCTCGGCGCCGCGCACCAGCGCGGCGAGCAGACCGACATTCGATCGCTTCGTCCGGACGTGCCGTCCGGGCTCGCCCGCATCATTCAGAGAGCAATCGACCCCGAGCCCGCGAGGCGCCACCCCAGTGCGAGCGATCTCGAGCGCGACCTGGCATCTCTCGGCGCCCGGCGTTTTCCGCTGTTTGCGGCGGCGGCCCTGGGCCTCGCCGCCATCGTTGCGGCGTCGATGTGGCAGACGCGAGCTGCCGACCGACCCCGCGCCGGCGCGGCGACATCGGCCACGCGAAACGTCGCGGTCGACCCATCCGAGCGTCCCGTCATCGCGGTGTTGCCGCTGGAGAACCTGAGCGCCGAGCCCGACGGCGAGTACTTTGCGGACGGATTGACGGACGAAATCATCCGCAACCTCGCCGTCATCGACGGCCTCGACGTCAGATCGCGCACCTCGTCGTTCTACTTCAAGGGCCGCCCCCGCAATCTGCGGGACGTGGCGGAGCAACTCTCCGCGACGGTCGTGCTCGAGGGATCGGTGCTCAGGACGGGCGGGTCGCTGCGCATCAACGTGCAGCTCGTGGATGTGGCCACCGACGTGGCCCTCTGGTCCCAGCGGTTCGATCGTGAGCTCAGCGACATCTTCGCGATTCAGGATGAGATCTCGCGTGCGATCGTCAATCAGCTTCGACTGACCCTGGGCCGGGGCCAACGGCGCTACGACACCGACCTCGCCACCTACGATCTCTACCTGAGGGCGCGCTCGCTGGCCGACAGGCGGGGGCTGCAAGCGCGCGCCTCGCGGCGGACCTGTTCGACGAGGTCGTCAAACGGGATCCCGCCTTCGCTCCCGCATACGCAGGCATGGCGTTCGCGTATGCCCACATGGCGTGGGGCTATGACGGCATCGACTTCGAAACGGCTCACGCCGTTACGCGGCCGGCCGCGGTCCGCGCGCTGCAACTCGACCCGTTGCTCGCCGAGGCCCACGCCGCCATGGGCCTGGTGCATGCGCGCGAGCGGGAGTGGGAACAGGCGGAGCAGTCGTTCCAGCGTGCCATCGAGCTCGACCCGAGCCTCACGCAGGCGTACACGAACTATGCCTTCACAACGCTGCGAGCGATCGACAAGAGGGAGCGGGCTGAAGAGATTCTCCGCGCGGCGCTGCGCATCGATCCGCTGTCGCTGGACGTGCAACGGGAAATCGGCCACATGGAGCTCGATTTCGGCCGGTACGACGAGGCGCTGGCGTCACGTTCCGGCGGATTTTCGCGCTCGAATCCGGAGTTTCCCTTCGTCCGTCTGGTCCACCTGCCGCGAGCGCTGATGTGGTCGGGGCGCGTGGAGGAGGCTATTCGGATGATGGAGCCGACGGGGGCAGGCGCCCACGCCTATCTGGCCCATGCGTACATCCTGGCCGGCCGCCGCACTGACGCCGAACGTCTGGCCATCGCGAACACGGGTTTTCCCTATCGCGAGGTCATGATCCACGCCGCCCTCGGCAATCTGGACCGCGCGTTTGCAGCATTGGAAGTGGTCGCCGAGCGGGAACCTCACCGCGTGCCGCTGCTGCTCGTGCGTCCCGAGACGGCGGCGCTCCGCGGGGACCCTCGCTTGAGCGCGTTCCGCAGGAGGTTCGGCCTGCCCGAGCCTGCCTGAGGCCGCAGGCGCTCCCGCCCGACCCTCCAGACCTTCCAGACCTTCCAAACTCTCCAGACCCTATCCGCGCGTCTTCGCGATTCCAGGCGCCGCGCGCTCCTGCGGCGTCGCGGGCTCGAGGTGGTGGGTCATCAGGTGGTCGCGCAGGCGCTCGAACGCGTCCCAGGGCGTGTTGCAGTACTTCAGGAGATCGAGATCGCTGTCCGCGATGGCGCCCCACTCGGCCATCGGCTTCAGATCCAGCACCTGATCCCAGTACCTGCTGCCGTACATGATGACTTCCATCTTCTTGGTCAGCTTCTCGGTCTGCGCCAGCGTGAGGATCTCGAAGAGCTCGTCGAGCGTGCCGAAGCCTCCGGGGAATATCACGAGCGCCTTGGCGAGGTACGCGAACCAGAACTTGCGCATGAAGAAGTAGTGAAACTCGAATTTCAGCCCTTCGGTGATGTACGGATTGGCGTCCTGCTCGAACGGCAGCCGGATGTTGAGGCCGATGGTCTTGCCGCCTGCCTCGTGCGCTCCGCGGTTGGCCGCCTCCATGATCCCCGGGCCGCCGCCTGAGGCGACCACGAAACGGTGATTCTCGGTCGGCAGCGTCTTGCTCCACTGGGTGAGGAGGCGCGCGAGCTCCCGGGCTTCTTCGTAGTACCGGGCCCACTCCACGGCCTTCTGCGTCTTGCTCAGTTCGGCCTGGTATTTCTCGTCGGCGTTGTTCTCGCCGCGGGCGCGCAGCGTCTTGAGGGCCCGGGACGCCCGCTCGCGGCTGTCCACTCGCGCCGAGCCGAAGAACACGACCGTGTCCTGGATCCGCTCTTCCTTGAAGCGCCGGAGGGGTTCGAGGTACTCGGCCAGCATCCGGATGGGCCGCGCCTCGGCGCTCTCGAGAAACTCCGGGTAGAGATACGCGAGCGGCTGTTGCGCCATATTTTCGCCACTTTAGCAGATGTTATGATCGCCCTCTTTCTCGAGAGGGGACCGATGAGAGCATCCCGCACGGCGTTTCGGCTGTCGGTCGTCCTGAGCGCCACGCTCACGCTTGGCGTCGCCGCGACACAGGCCCCGCCGCCCCAGTCGTCCGCTGCCCCCTCGCTGCACGCCAGGGCCGCGCGGCGTCTCCTCATCAGGAACGCCATGGTCATCTACGGGAGCGGCCGGCCGCCGTTCGGCCCTGTGGACATCGGCGTGGAGGACGGCCGCATCTCTTATATCGGCTCGCCGGCCGGGCGCTTCACGAGCGGCGCCGACGCCGTGATCGACGCCACGGGCAAGTACGTGATGCCGGGCATCGTCAACACCCACATGCACTGGCACGAAGAGCGCCAGCCCGGCATCCCCCAGCCGATTCAGTACGAGCGCAACCTGTATCTGGCCGCCGGCGTCACCACCGCGCGCGAAGTCGGCGGCGACTTCGACAGGTCCAAGCGCTGGCAGGCCGAGAGCAACGCGCACACGATCGTCTCGCCGCGCATCCTCGTCTACCCCGTCGTCAGCAAGGGCCGCACCGGCAGCCCGGACGAGATTCGATCGTGGGTTCGGGAGATCCAGCAGCGCGGCGCGGACGGCCTCAAGCTCATCGGGCTCGACCGCGATCAGGTGGAGGCGGCGCTCAGTGAAGCCAGGCGTCTCGGGCTGCGTAGCACGACGCATATCGGCGTCGAAGAAACGACGGCGGCTGACTACATCGAGCTCGGCGTGAGCTCCATCGAGCACTTCTACGGCGTCGCGGATGCGGCGCTGCCGGGCCGGCAGAACTTCCCGTCGGACATGAACTACAACGACGAAGTGCATCGCTTCGGCCGCGCGGGGGAGCTCTACGCGCAGGCCGATCCCGAGAAGCTCGGCAAGGTGATCGACCTCATGGTCGAGAAGCACGTCGGCTGGAGCCCGACGTTCTCCATCTACGAAGCGAGCCGGGATCTGGTGCGCGCCCAGAATCAGCCGTGGTTCCGAGACTACCTGCATCCGTCGATGGAGGCGTTCTTCAAGCCTTCGCTCGACAATCACGGGTCGTACTTCCTCGGCTGGACGAGCACCCAGGAGAACAACTGGCGGCGGCAGTTCCGCATCTGGATGGATGCGGTGCGCGATTTCGGCCGCAAGGGCGGGCTCGTCACGACTGGCGACGACGCCGGCTACATCTATTCGCTGTACGGCTTCGGGATCGCCAGGGAGCTGGAGCTGCACGAAGAGGCCGGGTTCCACCCTCTGGAAGTCATCGAGCACGCCACCTGGAATGGCGCGCGGATGCTCGGGTTGGACGATCGTCTCGGCAAGGTGCGCGAGGGCTTCGTCGCCGATCTGCTGGTCGTCAACGGCAACCCGCTCGAGAACCTCAAGCTGCTCAGCCCGGCCGGCGCCGACGTGCTGCTGTTGAACGGGCGGCCCGTCTCGAACTACACCCGTGGCGGAGCGGGAGAGACGGTGCAGGCCGGGCGCGGCGGCGGCATCGAGTGGACGATCAAGGACGGCATCCCGTATCACGTGCCGACGCTCCTGCAGGAGGTGCGCAGCATGGTGACCGAGGCGCGGTCCCGCACCAGGGTGGCCACACCGTGACGGAGAAGCGCGGTGCGACCCCGGTTCCTGCCTCCGGAGAGGCGCGCGGGCCGCGACTCCAGTCGCACCTGGACCTCTCGCTCGTGATCAAGGCGCCGGCGAGCCGCGTGCAGCGGGCCTTCTTCGATCCGCATGCCCTCGGCGCGTGGTGGCAGGTGGCGCGATCCGTCACGACGCCGCGCACGCTCGGCGCCTATGCGGTCGAGTGGGTGCCCACCGATTTCCGCGACGACGTGCTCGGGCGGCTGGGCGGCGTCTTCCGCGGGACCGTCATGCAGTTCGAGCCGGGCCGCAGCTTCTTTATCGCCGACGCCTACTGGCTCCCGCCGGACGGCGAGCCCATCGGCCCGATGGCCCTCGAGGTCACGTTCGGTCCGGTCACTGCGGCCGGAGGCACGAGCGTGCCGCCTGCCGAGCTCGCCACGGAGGTCAGAGTCGTGCAGACCGGCTTCGAGGAAAGCGCGCGCTGGCGGAGGTACTACGAGGTCGTCGGTGTCGGCTGGGAGCGGGCCCTGGCCTCGCTCAAGATGCTTCTCGAGAAGTAGCGCGTGCTCCTGCGCCGACCGGTGGCGTCGTGCCTGGTTCTCGTGGCGGCCGCGCTGGCCGTGTACCTCCCCGATGTCGGGCACGGGTTCGTCAAGGACGATTTCCTCTGGATTGCCGGAAGCCGGCTGAGCGCCGACGTCCTGCTCGGCGCGCCCACGGGGTTCTTTCGGCCCGCCGTCTCGGCCTCGTTCGCGATCAACCGCGCGGTCTGCGGCGTGGACTCCCTCTGTTACGGCCTGACCAATCTGGCGCTGCTCTTCGCAAGCGCGCTGGGCGTCGCGCATCTCGCGCGCGCGGTCGGGCTCTCGGCGGGCGCCGCGATCGCCGCCTCGGCCATCTGGATCTTCAACTGGCACGGCATCAACATGGCGACGCTCTGGATCAGCGGGCGCACGGCGCTGCTGCTCACCGTGTTTGCCACGTGGGGCGTCGCGTCCCTGCTGCGCGGTCGATGGATCGTCGGCCTGCCGCTGGTGCTGCTCGCCATGCTCTCGAAGGAAGAGGCGGTGGTCCTGCCGGCGATTGTCGCGTGGGGGCTGGGGCGCGGCCGCCTCGGCGCGGTCCCGACGCGCGAACGCGCCGTCGCGATTCTCGGCAGCGTGGTGATGCTCGCCGTCTACCTGGCCCTCAGGCTGGAGTCCGGCGCCTTCACGCCGGACACGGCGCCGTCCTATTACCAGTTGGACTTCACGGCGGGGCGCCTGCTCAGCAACCTGCTGCAGTATGCCGATCGCGCCGGCACGATGGCGGCCGCGGCCCTGCTGCTCTTCTGGATCGTCGCCCGGCCTGGCCGCATCGCCTTCACCGCCAGCGATCGGCGGGCGGTCGCCTTTGGCGTCGCGTGGTGCGTGCTGGGTTTCGCGCTGACGATCTTCCTGCCCGTGCGGTCGAGCCTGTACGTCTGCTTCCCGTCGGTGGGCGTGGCGCTCGTCGCCGCCGTGGTGCTCGATCGATGGTGGATCGTGACGCCGGCCGGGGGTCAGTCCAGGGCGGTCATCGCCGGGCTCCTGCTGCCCTTCGCACTCTGGCCCGTGTACCACGCGCGCAACCGGGGGTCGGTGGGCGAAGCGGAGCTCTCGCGCGCGGCGCTGGCCGCATTGCAGCGCGTGGCCGCCGAACGGGGCGAGGGCGCCATCGTCACGCTTCGCGACGATCCGGGGGCACGGCCGTCGCTGGACGACGCGTTCGGCACCATCGCACAAGGCGCGGCGGACCTGATGATCACGCCGAAGATTGTGGTGTGGGTCGACCCGCCACCGCGGGACGCGGCGCTCGCCGGCCTGGAACCGCCAGCGCGATCGGACGTGACCATTGCGCTCCGCGATGGAGTTCTGGTCCGACTGCCGTAGACGTCAGAGTGCTGAATAAGGCCGGATGCCGCGCTTGACCATTGCAGGCCAGCACACGCTTGCGGAGCTCGTTCGCGACCTTGCCCTGCGTGAGCGGAGGCGTCTTGAACTTCGCGCGGATGGTGGCTGCGCCGTCCGCGATGGACTCGACGCCCAGCACATCGAGCGGCGCGAGGATGAACGGCGCCCAGCGCGGGTCCGCCTGCATGGCCGCGCCGACTTCGGCCAGCGAGCCGATCACCCGATCCATGTTCTCGGTGTAGGCCACCCGCACCTCCACCGTGGCGAACGAGAATTCCTTGCTCAGGTTCGCCAGGCTGGTGATGGCGCCGCTCGGAAACACCTGCACCGCGCCGTGGTCGTCGCGCAGGACGATGGTCCTGAGCTTGATCTCCTCGACGCTGCCCGACACGTTGTTGATGCGCGCGACGTCGCCGATGCGCACCTGATCCTCGAGAATGATGAAGAAACCCGAGATCACGTCGCGCACCAGGTTCTGCGCGCCGAAGCCGATCGCGAGGCCGGCGATGCCGGCGCCCGTCAGGATCGGCACCACGTCGAACGACAGCTCGCGCAGAAGCATGAGGATCGCCAGGAAGCCGACCGTGGTCCTGACCAGGTGCATCAGGAGCCCGCTCACCGTGCTGGCGCGGCGCTGCCACTCGAGGTCCGCCCCAGCGCGATCGCGCGCCATCCGGCCCTGGAAGTGCTCGATGGCCAGGTTCGCCACCCGCACGACGAACGTCGCACCGAGCACGATGGCGACCACATTGACGCCGTGGGTGAGGAACCACGTGCCCAGCGTCCTCACGTTCCAGGCGCCGGAACCGACGCCGAATTCGGAGAGGCCGATTGAAAGGCTCGCGGCGGCGGCCAGTGCGTACACGAGCCACCCGAGCGTGCTGACGAGCCGGCGGGTGCGATCGTGCACCTGTGCACGTCTCTCGGCGCTCAAGCCTTCCAGTTCCCCGAGCATCCGGTGCACGAGGGCGCGTACAGCGCGCACGATGACGATCGCCGCCACAAACAGCAGCGCGATCACCGTGAGCGTGAGGTAGGGCGAGGGCATCAGACGCGGCGGATGCGCAGGTAGTTGGCGTCGGTCCTGGTGAGGTCGGGGTTGATGCTGACGATGACCACAGTGGAGCCGCGGGGCACGAGCTCGAGCGCGAGCAGCTGCCGGCCGATGAGCGGCCCGCCCGCCTCCGCTTGATCGCTCAGATCGATGCAGACCGGCCGCACGCCGCGGTAGATGGTCAGGCGCCTCGCCATCTCGGCCCGATCCGTCAAGGCGAAGATGGGGGCGCGCGGCCGAAGGGCCGAGAGCCGTCGTGCCGTCTTGCCCCCGCGCGTGATGGCCACAATGGCCTGCGCGTCGCCGCGTTCGGCGAGCGTCACCGCCGCCTCGCACAACGCCTGCGCGTGCTCGTGCTCGTCCCGCCGCGGCAGCACCGGCGGCGGCGACAGCGGGCTCGACTCGGCCTCGCGGATGATGGCATCGAGCGTCTGCACCGTGCGGCCCGGATAGACACCAGCCGCCGTCTCGCCCGCGAGCATGATCGCGTCCACGCCGTCGGCGACCGCGTTCGCCGCGTCGCTGACCTCCGCCCGCGTCGGCCGCGGCCCTGTGGTCATCGACTCCAGCACCTGCGTCGCCACAATCACCGGAATGCTGTGAACGCGCGCGGCAAAGGTGATCTGCTTCTGCGCGCGCGGCACGCGCTCGAGCGGCATCTCCAGCCCCAGATCGCCGCGCGCCACCATGACGGCATCCGAGGCGTCGAGAATCGCCTCGAGGTCGTCGAGCGCCTGCGGGCGTTCGAGCTTGGCCACAATCAGCATGTCGGGCGCGCCGGCTTTAGCGAGCAGGCGTCGCGCGCGGACGACGTCGGAGGCACGCTGGACGAAGCTGACGGCCACCATGTCCACGCCGACCGACACGCCAAAATTGAGGTCGGCGATGTCCTTCTCGGTGATCGCCGACGCCGGAAGCGAGACGCCGGGGGCGCTGATCCCCTTGTGCTGTCCGAGCCGGCCGCCCTCGACGACGGCCGTCCGGATCTCGTCCCCGTCGCTCGCCTCCACTCTCAGCTCGATCGCCCCATCGGAGAGCAGGAGACGATCGCCGGGACGCACGCTCTCGGCCAACCCCTCGAACGACGTCGAGACCCGCCCCGGCCCACCGACGAACGTGCCCGTCGCAATCCGCAGTTCGTCGCCGACCTGCAGGTCGAGCGCGACGCCGCCCTCGAGCGGCCCCGTTCTGATCTTGGGACCCGACAAATCCTGCAGGATCGCCACCTCGCGCCCGGCCCGCGCCGCCGCCGCGCGCACGCGCGCCACGGTGGCGCCGTGCGTCTCGTGGGTGCCATGCGAGAAATTCAGGCGGACGATGTCGGTGCCGGCGGCAATGAGCGTGTCGAGCACGGCGTCAGAGTCGCTGGCCGGACCCACAGTGGCGATGATTTTCGTGTGTCGCATGTAGAATCTGAATCCATTATGGTCCGGCACGACGCCTCCATCGCACGCTGGCTGCACCTCTCCGTCACCGATGCGGAAGCAAGGGGGTTGCCCGAACTGAAGGGCCTCCTCGAGGCCCTCGCGGAGTCCACGCGGGCGCTGCGCTCGGCCGAGATGGGCACTGCCGTGATCCTTGGTCCGGCCGGAAGCCCTTCGGCGACAAACGTGTCGTCTGCCGCCCCGAAAGGCGACGAACGTGTCGATCCCGCCAGCCCGGGCCGCGGCAATGCTGACAATCGCTGAGTTCGGCCGCCTCTGGCGGCGCGGCGACATGACCGCCCGCGATCTCGTCGAACGATGCCTCACGCAGATCGATCGCGATCAACCGCGGCTGAACGCGTTCATCCTCGTCATGGCCGACGAAGCGCGACGTCAGGCCGAGGACGCCGACCGCGAGCGCGCCGCGGGGCTCGATCGCGGCCCGCTGCACGGCGTGCCGATCTCGCTCAAGGATCTGATCGACGTCCGTGGCGTGGCCACGACCGCCGCTTCTCGAGTGCGGGACGGCCACATCGCCACGACCAGCGCGCCCATCGTGACCCGGTTGCGCGAGGCCGGGGCGGTGATTGTCGGCAAGACCAACCTGCACGAGTTCGCGTTCGGCACCACGAACGAAGACTCAGCCTACGGCCCGGCGAGGAACCCGCGCGATGTCACGCGATCGCCGGGCGGTTCGAGCGGCGGTTCCGCGATTAGCGTGGCCACCGGCATGGCGCTCGCGTCGATCGGCACCGACACCGGCGGCTCGATCCGCGTTCCGGCCGCCGCCTGCGGAATCGTCGGGCTCAAGCCGTCGTATGGCGAGGTCTCCACCGACGGCGTGGTCCCGCTGTCGGGGACGCTCGACCACGTGGGCCCGCTGGCGCTGACGGTCGACGATGCGTGGGCGGTGCTCGGCGTGCTGGCGGGGACGACGCGACCGCTCGACGCGCGGGCGCCACGAGGGTTGCGCCTGGGCGTGCTCCGATCGGTACTTCTGCGATCTCCTCGACACGGACGTCCGGTCATCGTTCGACGCGGCACTCCGCATACTCAGTGCGGCGGGCGTGACGCTCGAGGACGTCGAGGTGCCGCACGCCGCGCTCATCGGTCCGGTGTACCTGCATCTTGGGTTCGGCGACGCCGCCGCCATCCACGGGCCGACGCTGGACAGCATGCCGGAGCGCTACACCACGCCGGTTCGGCTCAGGCTGGAGACCGCCCGCTACGTGCTGGCCGAGGACTACTCTCGGGCGCTGGCGGCCCGCGAGGTCCTGCGGGGCGAAGTGGACGCGTTGCTCGAGGGTTGTGACGCGCTCGTGCTGCCAACGCTGCCGATTCCGGCGCCGCGCATCGGCGAACCCGGGGCCCGGATCGGGAGCGAGACGTATCCGGTGCGCGCGCTGACGCTGCGGCTGACGCAGCTGTTCAACCTGACGGGGAACCCCGCGGTGTCGATGCCGATCGGCGCCACGCCAGACGGGCTTCCGTGCGGCCTGCAGCTGGTTGGCCGGCGCGGCGCGACCGGCGGACTGGCGGCGGTTGCACGCGCCGTCGAACCGCTGGTCGTTCCCGCCTAGTTCTTGACGCGAATTCGCGCCTCGAGGTACGTGATCGTGCCGTCGATCTGGCTGAACCAGTGCGGCGTGCCTGGGGGCATGACCACGACGTCGTTCTTGCCGACCTTGCGGGTCTCGCCGTCCTTGATCGACATGCTTCGGACCAGGTCCGGGGCGGAGTCGGTCAGTGGCAGCGCCAGCGTGCCGCCGGTCACGAGCGTCGCGCTGCCGTCGACGATCTGATAGATCTCGATGCTCAGCGGATGGATGATCGCGTATTGCGCCTCGTCCGACGCGCTTCGCCTGCGGACCACGACGCCCTCCGACACCGTGACGGCCGCGCCGGTCTTGGCGACGGCGCCCATCTTCTTGAGCGTCGCTTCGATCTCGGCGGCGCTCTTGTAGGTCGCCGGCGGACCACCCGGCCCCTGCGCGTCGATGTCGATCACGAGCACGAGCCCTCCGAGAAGCGCGGCGAGCGCCGCGCCGACGAGCCTTCGCATGCCAGCCTCCAGTCGTTGACTACTTGCCTGCAAGGTCGGCCTTCGACGCCGCCTCGTCCTTGAGCGGCGCGACCTTGTCGGGATCGATACGAATCATCAGATACGTGATGTGGTCGTCGATCTTCGTGAACCAGTGTCCGGTGCCGGCGGGGATCACGATCACGTCGCCCGCCTTGAGTTGATGGGTCGCCCCGTTGCGGACCGACTCCGCGTTGTTGCCGGGACCGTTCAGCATGCGCACGGCCGTGTTGTCGGCAGGCCGGCGTGCCTTGCCGACCAGGTCCGGCCCCGTGACGAGCGTCGCGGATCCGCTGATCACGTGATACACCTCGCTGACGAGATCGTGTTCCGCCACGCTGGCGGGCGCGGGGGCGGCGAGGCGCGTGCGGTGCACGAGGCCGACGGCGACGTTCGACTTGCCCACGTCCACCGCGCGCACCTGCTGATCGACGATGCGCCCGGCCATCGCCCGCTTGATGTACGCGTCGATCTCTTCGTTGGGGATGTAGGTGGCCGGACAGTTCCTGCAGGTCGGCTCCTGCGCGGTCGCCGGCACGGTGGAAAGCAACGCAACGGTCAGACCCAGCAGCAGTGTCCTCACAGGCGCCTCCTGGATGAGACTAACACCGGGGAACAGGGAACAGGGAACAGGGAACAGGGAACGGGGAACAGGGAACGGGGAACCGGCCCTACACATCGAGCCCGACCGCGCGCATCAGCGCGAGGGCATTGCTGCGCTCGACGACGCCGGGGCGCATCGTGTAGTCGAAGACCATCCGGCCATCGTCGATGCGATCCTCGAAGTGCACGTTGGCGCCGCGGGCGCCGAGCTGCCCCACGAACTCGGTCAGGGCGAGATCGTGCGTCGTGACCAGGCCAATCGCTCCGGCATCCACGAGCGACCGCACGATGGCTTCGGCGCCGATCCGCCGATCGTGCGAGTTCGTGCCGTGGAGGATCTCGTCGAGCAGAAAGAGCATCGGCATCGACCCGCGTGCCCGGGTCACGATGTCACGGATGCGGAGGATTTCGGCGTAGAAACGCGAGTATCCCTCCTGCAGCGAGTCGTCCACCTTGAGCGTCGCACCGAGTGCCAGCGGCGAGAGGGCGAGCGAGCGGGCCCGGACGGGCGCGCCGGCCAGCGCCAGGGTCACGTTGACGCCGACAGCCCGCAGGAGCGTGCTCTTGCCGGACATGTTCGACCCGCTGACCACGAGCACCGAGGGCGCCTCTCCGCCGAGCCGCACGTCGTTCGGCACCGCGGTTCCTTCGACAATGAGCGGGTGCGCCAGCGCTCGCGCGTCGAATTTCGGGCTGTCCGATCCCACGTCAGGGAACGGATCGGCGGGATGCTCGTACGCATAGGTCGCAAACGAGGCGAGCGCCTCCAGCTCCCCGACAGCCTTCAACCAGATCGACAGCGAGCGCCCGTGTGCGGCGTGCCAGCGGTCGATTGCGGCCGCGGCCTGGCTCCGGACGAGCAGGACGACGGCGAGCGGCGCAAAGAGCAGGTTGTGGGTCGAGTCGAGCGCCGAGACGTACCGCTGCAAGCGTGCGATGAGCCGCGACGGCGGCTCGCCGTCGGCGACGAGCGCCGCGTGCAGCGCCGCCAGCTTCGGCGACTGGAACGGCTCCTGCTCGAGGCGGACGAGGAGCTCGGTGACCAGCCCGAGATCGTGCACGGGCATGTCCAGCCGATGGAGTACCGTCGCGACCTGACGCCGCCAGACCGCGGCGAGAGCCGTCTGCGCCACGAGCCAGAGGACGGCGACACCGGTCGACACGAGGCCGGCAAACGCCGCCGTCAGCAGCACGGCGGAGGTGGCCGCCGACGCTCCCAGCGCCCAGCGCGAGATCGCTGGCAAACCGGCCGGGGCCGCAGCCGCCCAGGTGGTGAGCGCGCTCGTACGCCCCACGTGCGCTTCGGCAGCCAGCACCGCCAGGTCTTCGCGGAGGTCGATCCGCGGCGCGAGTTCGGCCACCGCCTGTTGCCGCGCCCGGATCTCACCAGGGTCGGCGGGTCCGGCCAGCCACTCCGCAAGCGCCGCCTCGCCGGCTTCGGTGCGGGCGGTGTTCAGGAACTGGAAGAGCGACGCGTGGCCGACGAGGTCGAGATCGCGGGCGAACGGATGGCCCGGAAGCAAATGCCCACCGTCAGCGCCATCGCTCGTCCACTGTCCGGTCAGCCGCCGAATGCCACGCTCGTAGAGGCGGCGGGCCCGCTCGGCGCGTTCGTTGCGGTTGAGGATGCGGGCGTGCGCCACGAGCAGCGCGAGAAACGCCGCTGCCGGGAGGTAGAGCCAGCCCACGCCGATCCGGTTGCCGACCGTCGCCAGCCAGGCGACCACCGCAGTGCCTGCGAACACGGCCAGGCGGGTATTGGAGACAAGGAGGTGCCGGCGCTCGCCCTCGGACAGGGCCGCGCTCCAGTGTTCGATCCGCCGCCGATACTCGTCGCCTGGAGAGGACACTCTTCCCGAGCAGATTATTTCAGCAGTTGGCGGGCGATGGTGATGTACGCGTCGACCGCGGCGGCGAGCTCGGTGATTTCGATGAACTCGTCGGCCGTGTGGGCCTGGTGAATGGAGCCGGGACCGAACAGCAGGGGCTGGCCCCACCGGCCGAGAAACGGGATGTCGGTGGTGTAAGGGAAAACCGCAGCGTCGAATCCCGGCACCGTCGTCAACCGCACGGGCGGCACCTCGAGGACGTGCTCGACCTCGACGCGCGCCTCCACCGATTTGATCGCGCTCCGCACCTCCGCACCGCCCGAGACCGTGCGGAACATCACCTCGCACTCGGCCGACGGCGATACCACGTTGGGCGCAACGCCCCCCGAAATCAGGCCGACGATGTAGTGCGTGCGGCCGAGGATCGGATCCGAGGGCAGATCGAGGCGCCGCAGATCGATCAGGGTGTCGAGCAGCTTGTCGATTGCCGATTCCCCGAGCTCCGGAAAAGACGAATGCGCCGCGCGACCGGCCGCCTTGAACCTGAGGCGCAGGATTCCGCGTGTCGCCTGCCCCAGGCGGCTGTCGGTGGGTTCGCCGTTGATCAAGTACTGGCAGCCCGCGGCCGCTTCGTTCGCGCGACGCGCTCCGTCGCTGCCGCGTTCTTCGCCCACCACGAACACCAGGCCGACACGCGTCTCCCCGCTCTTCCGCAGCAGGTCAGCGGCCCGCACCTGGGCCGCCAGAATCCCCTTCGCATCGCACGATCCGCGCCCGTAGATCCGATCGCCCTCGACACGGCTCGGGAAGAACGGGGGCACGCAGTCGAAATGCGTGGAGAACACGACCGCGGGCGGGCGCACGGCCTCGGGCACCGTGGCCAGCACGTTGAAGCGGGACGCGTCGACAGCCTGCTCGATCACGACGAAGCCGAGCGATCGCAGGTAATTCGCCAGCCATCGGCCGGCGTCGCCTTCGCGTCCCGTGGTGGAGTCGATATCGACCAGCGATCGGGTCAGGGCAACGAGATCGACGTCGGAGATCACCGGATCCACGCTTCGAGCTCCGTCCGAGTATCGGTTCTCGAATCGCGGTATTTCACGATCACGGGCGTCGCGAGCGACAGACCCCACTCCGGCCCCTTCCCGCCGGTCACGTTGCGCGCGCCTGGCACGACCACGGCGCCTTCCGGGATCACGAGCGGCCGATCGGCCGTGGGCCTGATGATCACGCCGTGGACGAGATCGTACACGGGCGTCGATCCCGTGAGCACGGTGCCCGCCGCGATCACGGCGCGGGCCTTGATGACCGCGCCTTCGTAGATGCCGGTGTTGCCGCCGATGAGCGCTTCGTCTTCGACGATGACCGGCAGCGCGCCGACCGGCTCGATCACGCCACCAATCTGCGCGGCGGCGCTGATGTGCACGCGTGCGCCGATCTGCGCGCAGGAACCGACGAGCGCATGCGAGTCGATGAGCGATTGTTCGCCGACGTAGGCCCCGATGTTGATGTACATGGGCGGCATGCAGATGACGCCCGGCGCGACGTACGCGCCGTCGCGCACCGACGAGCCGCCCGGCACGATCCGCACGCCCGCACCCACGCCGGGCACCCTGAGCGGCAGGGTGTCCTTGTCGTAGAACGGCAGCCGGCCGTGGTCCATCGACGCATCCACGAGGTCGCCGAAGCGGAAGCCGAGCAGAATCCCCTGCTTGACCCAGGCGTTGACGCGCCATCCGCTCGGGCTGGCCGGATCCGGCTGCGCCGCCCTGACCGTGCCGGCTGAGAGCGCCTGGCGCAGCCGCGCAAAAACCTGCCGCCCCTCTTCCTTGCTCGCCGACGCGCCGGCCGCCACCAGGTTCGCAATTTCTTGCTCGAGCATGCCTAGTGCACCACCGCCGTTTTGAGCAGGTCGAGGGTCCTCAGCACCGCACGAATGCGCTCGCGGGAGTCGGGCCGCGGCCCGCACATCGGCAGGCGGTAGCTCTCTTCGAGCAGTCCCATCGCCGCCATCGCCGCCTTGACCGGTACGGGATTGGCCTCGATGAAGTTGACCTGCATCAGCGGCATGATCTGCCGGTGGATGGCGCGCGCCGTCCGGAAATCGCCGCGCGCGGCCGCATCCACCATCTGGACCATCTCCTCCGGCACTTCGTTCGACGCCACCGAAATGACGCCGCGCCCGCCGACCGCCATCAGCGGCAGCGTGACGGCATCGTCGCCCGACAGCACGATGAAATCGTCGGGCACGGCCTGGCAGACATCGCACATCTGACCGATGTTGCCGGACGCTTCCTTGACGCCCACGATGTTCGGAATGGCGGCGAGGCGGACGAGCGTGGACGTCTCGATGTTGCAGCCGGTGCGGCTCGGCACGTTGTAGAGAACGACGGGAAGCGGCGTCGCATCGGCAATCGCCGCGTAGTGCTGGAACAGTCCTTCCTGCGTCGGCTTGTTGTAGTAGGGCGTCACCGACAGGAGGCCGGACGCGCCGGCCTTGCGCATCTCGTCGGCCAGATGGATGACCTCCTGCGTGTTGTAGCCGCCGGCGCCCGCCAGGACCGGAACCTGTCCGGCCGCTTCGTCCACCAGGATCTCGACGATGCGGACGCGCTCGGCGTCGTTGAGCGTGGGGTTTTCGCCCGTGGTCCCGCAAGGGACGAGGAAGTGGATGCCGGCGTCGATCTGCCGGCGGGCCAGCCGGCGCACGGCGCGCTCGTCGAGCTCTCCGTTCCGCGTGAACGGGGTCACCATCGCAGTCCCCACGCCGGTCCAGTTGGTGGTCATGATCAGGCTCCAGGCTCCGGGCTTCAGGCTTCAGGCTTCAGAACGTAGGCCGGGTCCTTCCGGACCCGGCGACTTCAGGCCAAGGACATCGTGCATCGTAAACCAGCCGCGCCGTCCGTGGACCCACTGCGCCGCCGCGAGTGCGCCGCGCGCGAACGCGCTCCGATCGCGCGCCGCATGCGACAGCGTAATCGATTCTGACGGTCCGTCGAAACCGATTGTGTGCACGCCAGGAATGTAGCCGGCCCGGGTGGACGACACGTCGACGGGTCGGGCGTAACCCGCGCGGTCCATGGCGCGCGTCAGCATGAGCGCCGTGCCGGATGGGGCGTCCTTCTTCATCTTGTGATGGCCCTCGTGCAGCCACGCATCGAAGCCGCTCTGAGCGGCGAAGAGCGCGGCCGCGCGCGCCACGATGGCCTCGAAGAGCACCACGCCGGTCGAGAAGTTCGGGGCCGCGACCGCGCCCGTGCCCGCGTCACGGACGGCTGACTGCAGCGCCGCCTCATGGGCCTGCCAGCCGGTGGTGCCGATGACCACGTTCACGCCGCGCCGCGCCAGCGCGGGCACGTTGGCGACCACCGCGTCGGCCAGCGAGAAGTCGATCGCCACGTCCGCGGCGCCCCGCCATCGGTCGTCGTCCGCACCGCCAGAGTGCGCCGGGGACTGCGGATCGATCGACGCCCACGACGTCGCAGCCGTACTCGCCCGCCAGACTGCTCGACGAGCTGCCCCATCCGTCCGTGACCGACGAGCACAATACGCAGCATACATTCCGTCCCCGGCCTACGCCCAATCGTGACGACCGATCCCGTAGGGCTCAACTGTGACAACCATCCCGTAGGGCGGGTCCTTCCGGACCCGCCTAGCGCTTCTCGAAGAACTCGGCGTGCAACCGGGCCATCGCCTCGGGCACGTCCGCGTCCCGCATGACGAACGTGATGTTCCGCCTCGACGCGGCCTGCGAGACCAGCCGCAGCGGAATGCGATCGAGCGAGTTGACCGCCCGGCCGAAGACCGTCGGGTCCGCCCGCAGATTCTCTCCCACGGCGCAGACAATCGCCATGTCGGGCTCGCAGTTGACCTCGGCGAAGCTCACCAGGTTGCTGACGATGTCCTGGAGCCGGCGCGGATTGTCGACCGTCACCGAGACGCTGACTTCCGATGTGGTGACCACGTCGACCGGGGTCCTGAACCGTTCGAAGACCTCGAACAGCCGGCGGAGGAAGCCGTGTGCCATGAGCATCCGCGTCGACGTGATGTCCACGACGGTGACGCCGCGCTTGCACGCCAGCGCGGTCAGCTGGGTGCCTTCGGCGCGTGCGTCGGCCGTGATCATGGTGCCGGCGACATCGGGACGGCGTGAGTTCAGAATGCGGACGGGAATATCCTTGGCCACCGCCGGCAGGATCGTGCTGGGGTGCAGCACCTTGGCGCCAAAGTACGCGAGCTCCGATGCCTCGCTGAACGACAGCTTCGGCACGAGGCGCGGCGCCTTCACGACACGGGGATCGGCCGTGAGCATCCCGTCGACGTCGGTCCAGATCTGAATCTCGTCCACTCCCAGACACGCACCGAAGATGGCGGCCGAATAGTCCGATCCGCCTCTGCCGAGCGTGGTCGTCACCCCCGCGGCGGTCGCGCCGATGAAGCCGCCCAGCACGGCCACCTTTCCCGCCTTGCGCGTGGGCCCGACGATCTCGCCGGTCCTCCTGCAGGTCGCGTCCATCTCCGGGACCGCGGCCTGGTGCTCGGCGTCGGTGACCAGCACGTCTCGCGAGTCCACCCAGACGGCCGGGATCTGCCGTTCGAGGAAGGCGGCGGCGACGATGCGGCTGCTGGCCAGCTCGCCGAGCGCATGGATGGTATCTGCGGCTTTCGGCGACACATCGTTCAGGAGCGCAATCCTCCCGACCAGCGCGAAGACCTCGTCGAAGTCCTTCCCCACGGCCGCCGCGAGCGACTCCAGCGCGGCAGCCCCGACAAGCGTCCTGGCCACGCCGATGTGGCGGTCCAGAAGCTCCCTCAGAAGCCTCACGGCTTGATCCGCCTGACCCTCGCCGGTCAGCCTGGCGGTCTCGACCAGCCGATCCGTCACCTTGGACATGGCCGACACCACCACGACCGGTGGAGCGATCGGCCGGGTGGGTCTCGAGATGGTCCTTCACGATATTGATGACACGGGTCATCGCCTCCGCGTCGGCCACCGAGGTGCCGCCGAACTTCATGATGACGTTCACAGCAGGCCTTCGCGGTGCAGGAGCTCGGCGTTGAGAATGGCCGCGCCTGCCGCGCCGCGGATCGTGTTGTGGCCGTGGGCGACGAACTTGTAGCTGAAGAGCGGGCAGGGGCGCAGGCGGCCGATGGTCACGGTCATCCCGCCGTCCCGGTTTGCGTCGAGAATCGGCTGCGGCCGGTTCTGCTCGGTGAGGTAGACCACCGGCTGCGGCGGCGCCGATGGAAGCTCCAGCTCCTGCGGACGGCCGCGGAACGATCGCCACGCGTCGATGACGGCGTCAGCGGTCGGCTTCTGCGCGAGGCCGACCGAAATCGATCCGGTGTGCCCGTTTTGCACGGGCACGCGCGTCGTCGTCGCGCTGAGCCGCACCGGATGGTTTTCCACACGGTCGAGCGTCAGCGTCCCGAGAATCTTCCTGGTCTCGGTCTCGATCTTCTCCTCCTCGCCGCCTCCGATGTACGGAATCACGTTGCCGAGGATGTCCCACGACGCCACGCCCGGATAGCCGGCGCCGGAGATGGCCTGAAGTGTGGTGACGATCGTCGTCTCGAGACCGAATTGCCTGAGGGGCGCGAGCGCCATGGCGATCACGACGGTGGCGCAGTTGGGATTGGTCAGGATGCGTCCCTTCCAGCCGTGGGCCGCCTGCGAGTCGAGCAGCTTCAAGTGATCCGCGTTGATCTCCGGGATGAGCAACGGCACGTGCTGCTCCATCCGGTAGTTGCGCGAGTTGCTCACGATGATGTGGCCGGCCTCGGCGAAGGCGCCCTCGATCTCGCCGGCCACCGACGAGTCGAGACCCGAGAACACGAGCTTTGGCGCGCTGCCTGGCGCTGCGTGCTCGACGACGCGGCGGGCGACATCATCGGGCAGCGGGTTGGGCAGGCGCCAGGCGGCGGCGTCCTGGAACGCCTTGCCCGCGGACCGCTCGCTCGCGCCGAGCTACTCGACCTTGAACCAGGGATGGTTGGCGAGGAGCGCGATGAATTGCTGGCCGACCATGCCGGTCGCGCCGAGGATGCCAACGGGAATCGGAGCCATGAGACGCTTTCTGCCTTTCTGTGGGCGTGTCGATCCAAAAAAAAAGCCGACGCGGTGCATACCGTGTCGGCAGGGTTCAGCTCGAGTGGATAAGGACGCTAGCGGTCGAGCACAACTCCTCCGACACGGGTGACCCGCTTTCGCCCGGTTCGCTTTCGCGTGTCGGTCAGCTGCTGTGACAGGACGAACATGAGCTGAAGAGTATAGCATGAAGAACGGATGCTTCGGACTTTCTTCCACGCGTGGGAGCGGCAGCTCGCTTCCGTCGCCACCGATCGCGTGGTGCGGCCCTTCGAGTGGGGCCTCGACTGGATTCCGACGAACGGACACCCGCCGGCGGCCGCGCCCCACGACGTGCTGGCCGACTGGGTGTCGGATGTCATGTCCGACACGGACCAGTTCTTCACGCCCGGGCCGACGACGGCCTACACGCTCGCTGCTTCGGGCCCCGAGGGCGATCGCCTCCTGACGTTTCCGAGCGCGCTCGAGACGCCGCACTCGAAGAACAACACGGTCTACGCGCGCCTCTTCGCGCCGAAGCCGCGTCAGGGTCGCGGCCCGCGCGGCTGTCGTCGTGCTGCCGCAGTGGAACGCGGATCCCGGCGGTCACGTCGGACTGTGCCGGCTGCTCGCCATGAACGGGATGACCGCGCTGCGTCTGAGCCTGCCCTATCACGATCAGCGCATGCCGCCGGAACTCCATCGCGCGGACTACATCGTCAGCGCCAACGTCGCGCGGACCGTGCAGGTCTGCCGGCAGGCCGTCCTCGATGCGCGGCGCGCGATCGCCTGGCTGGCGGGCGAAGGCTACGATCGCATCGGCATCCTCGGGACGAGCCTGGGATCCTGCCTGTCGCTCCTGACGACGGCGCACGAACCGCTCATCAAGGCGCAGGCGCTCAATCACATCTCGCCGCACTTCGCCGATGTCGTCTGGCGCGGGCTGTCGACGCGCCACGTGCGCGAGGGCCTCGACGGCCACATCGACCTCGAGGCGCTCCGGCTCCTGTGGAAGCCCATCAGCCCGTCGTGGTACCTGGAGCGGATGCGCGATCGCCAGTCGCTGCTCGTCTACGCGAAGTACGACCTCACGTTTCCGGTCGATCTCTCTCGAGGATCTGGTGCGCGAGTTCGGCCGGCGTCGTATCCCGCACGAGGTGGCGGTGCTGCGCTGCGGCCACTACAGCACCGGGAAGACGCCGTTCAAGTTCGTGGACGGGTGGATCCTCACGCGGTTCCTGAAGCGCGCGCTCGCCGCCTGAACGCGCCGGCTCGGCTCGGCGCTACTTGCCGAAGAGCCGCTTGAACAGGGCTGCGGCGGCCGAGACGCTCTTGGCAGGCGCCGGCGGCAGCGTGCCCAGCGAGAGCCGCGAGGCGCGAGGCGGCGAGCGCCCAGGTCGCGGTACGCGGTCAGCTGGTCGCGTGTTTCGTTCGAGATGCGTTGAGCAGCGGACGCACCTGCTCGTACGGCAGCGGCTTGTTGATCCACTTGTCGCGGAAGATCAGGCACCTCCGCTGCTCGGCAGCCGCATTGCTCGCGATCTGCCGCAGCGTGTCGAGGTGCGTCTGGCTGACACCTCGTGGCAGCTCGTTCACGACCAGCTCGATGTCCGCCGCCACCCGCTCGACGAAGCCGACGAAGAAATCGATGTACTCGAGCGCCGCCTGCGGGTTCTCGAACTGGCGGCTGGCGGCCTCGACCTCCTGACGGCACGCCCTCAGGGACTCGACGGCCGATTCCGATTCCGGGCGCCAGCGCTGGAGATGCGCCAGCATGTCCTCAATCGAGACTGGACCATCTGCATCCGGCGCCGGGCCGCCGTCGCGCGTGGGCATGGCTACAGATACCGCAGCAGGCCTTCGAGCGCCGCGCAGATCGCTGCGGCGAGGTCGCGGACAAACGGCGAGATCTCACCTTCGTTGACCGCGTTGGCGACAGTGACGGGGTCGGTCAGGAACAGCCAGACGGTCGCACCCGCCAGGACGATGGCGACGAGCGCGATGGCGCCGAAGACGCTCAGCCCCGCTTGCTTCAGGTCCATGTTTCCCCGCGGAGACGGTCGGCCTCATCGTATCAGACGCCGGAACGCGCCAAGCGGTCTAGAAACCTTCGGCAGAGAGCACGACCGGCTCGCCGAGATTCAGGCGGCCGAGGTCGGCGGCCGTCGCGTCGAGGTCGCCGACGATCAGGGTCGTGAAGCGATCGGGATCCAGGTGGCGACGCGCTGCAGCCGGTCACGTCGTCGGCCGTGACGCGTTCGAGCTCGGGCACGAACTGCGCGAAGTAGTCGTCGGGCAGATCGTAGAGCGCGATCTGCGTCACGGCGCGCGCGACCTGCTCGGCCGTTTCGAAGTTCCGCGCGTAGCCGCGCGTCAGCGCCGCGACGCCGAGCGCCAGCTCGTCGGGCGTCACGGGCGCGGAGCCGCGGATGGCGGCGATCTCCGCCAGCGACTCGTGCGATGGCCGGACCGGTCGCGGCCGTCTGCACGCTGACCTGCAGCGCGAACGGCCCCGGCAGCCGGCGGAAGTCGAACGACGTCCGCGCGCCGTACGTGAAGCCCTTGTCCTCGCGCAGGTTCAGGTTGATGCGGCTGACGAACTGACCGCCGAGCACCATGTTGGCGGCCACGAGCGCGTGGTAGTCGGGCGTGTTTCTGGCGACGGCGACGTGGCCGATGCGCAGCTCGGACTGCGGCGCCCCGGAGCGCGGCATGATGTTCAGCCGCGGCGCGTGCGGGGAGCGCGAGCCCGTCCACACGGCCCGCGCCGTCCCGCTCCACCCGTCGAAGGCGGACTGCCGCAAGCCGCGTCGTCGCCTCGTGGTCGCAGTCGCCCACCACGACGAGCGTCGCGTCGGACGGACGAATCGCCGCGGCGTGGAAGCTCGCGCACGTCGTCGATGGTCATCGCGGCGAGCGACGGCTCGGTGCCGAGCGGCGTGTGGCCGTAGGGGTGCGCGCCGTACAGGAGCCGGACGAACGCGCGGTCGGCGACCGCGCCCGGCATGTCGCGCAGCTGCGTCAGCCGGTGCAGCCGGAGCTGGCGGACGCGCTCGAAATCCGCTTCGCGCAGCGACGGCCGCGCGACCATGTCGGCGAGCAGCGTCCAGAGCGGGGCCGGTGAACCGGCTGAGCGCCGTCACCGTGATCAGCGCCGCGTCGGCGCCGATGTCCGAATCGAGCTGCGCGCCGAGCCGCGCCAGCGCCTCGTGCATCTCGATCGCCGACCGGCTGCCGCTGCCCTCGTCCAGCATGTCGACGGTCAGGGCGGCCAGGCCCTCGTGACCGGGCGGATCGTCGGCCGCGCCGCGACGAACGAGCAGCATCAGCGACACGACCGGAATCGACGGATGGTTGACCGTCCAGATTCGGAGCCCGCTGGCGCAGCGTGGACTTGTGAATCGTCGGGAACTGGAACGGCTGACCGGTCCTGGCTCGGGCAGCCGCGACCGATCCGGGCGCGCGAGATCCGTGGCGCCGGCCTCGCGTGCCATCAGGAGACGACCGCCGGCGCGGACGAACGGAAGCCCGAGGGACGTCCGTCCGCGGGGCACGACGCTCAGGGCGACCCGGCGATCGTGATCGAGGTACCGCGCCATCGCCTCGCCGAGCGACGCCTCGTGACCGCGCTGATAGCGGGCCAGGTCGCGGTCGAAGAACGCCGGGTCGTCGAGGAAGACGTTGTAGGCGTTCAGCTGGTCGGACTTGCCGCCGAAGCCGCCGACGGTCTGCAGCCGGAAGACGAACTGCGCTTCGGCCTGCACCCGGCCGCGCTCGATCTCGTCGTCGGTCGGGCCCTCGAGCGCGAGGCGGGCGACTTCTTCGACGATGACCTGCTCGAGCTCGCGCGAGCGAATGCCCTGGCGCCGCCGTCGCGGCGACCTGGACGAAGCCCGCCGATTTCGCGCGAGTTCTGCGCCGCCGACACATCGGTCGCGATCCGCTGTTCGAAGACGAGCCGCCGGTACAGGCGCGACGTCTTGCCGTTGGCGAGGATGTCGGCCGCCAGATCGAGATCGGCGTCGCCGTCCGCGAACATGGCGGGCGTCAGCCACGCCAGGTACAGACCGCGGCAGCTCGACGCGATCCTCGAGCAGCAGCCGCTGTTCGCCGTCGAGCCGCACGGGCGCAGGGCGTCACGGGCGCGACGGGCGGGCCCGGCGGGAGGTCCTCGAAGTAGCGCGCGCCAGCTCCAGCGCCTCGTCCGCGATCGATGTCGCCGGCCAGCGCGAGCGAGGCGTTTGCCGGGTGGTAGTACGTGCTGAAGAACTGACGCACCTCGTCGAGTTGCGCGGCGTGCAGATCGGCGATCTCGCCGATCGTCGTCCAGTGATACGGATGGTCCGGCGGAAACAGCGCCGCGAGCATCGCCATCGGCGCCAGCCCGTAGGGCCGGTTCTCGTAGTTCTGCCGGCGCTCGTTCAGCACGACGTCGCGCTGGTTCGAGAACTTGGCCTCGGTCAGCGCCGGCAGCAGGAACGCCCATGCGATCGGATTCCATCCAGAGCGCGAGCTCGAGCGCGTTGGTCGGCACGACTTCCCAGTAGTTGGTCCGATCGGCGTTGGTCGATCCGTTGAGCGACGCGCCCGCGCCCTGCAGCGGCTGGAAGTACCCGCTTGTCGTGATGCTGCGACCCCTCGAACATCAGGTGCTCGAACAGATGCGCGAAGCCGGTGTGGCCCGGCGTCTCGTTCTTCGAGCCCGACGTGATACCAGAGGTTGACCGCCACGATCGGGCACGAGCGGTCCTCGTGCAGCAGCACGTCCAGCCCGTTGGCGAGCGTGTGCTTGCTGAACGGGATGTTCATCGGACCACGGTCAGCGGAATCGTGGGGCGCGCGTAGCTGGCGATCGACACCTGCGCGGCGGTCTGCTCGGCCGCCGCCATGAACGCCTGCGCGGCGGGCGAATCCGGCTCGCTGACGATCGAGCGGCACACCGGTGTCGCCGCCTTCCCGAATCGGCTGGTAGATCGGAATGCGGCCGAGGAACGGCACGCCGAGCTCCGCGGCCATCTGCTCGCCGCCGCCGTGGCCGAAGATGTCGGCCTCGTGCTGGCAGTTCGGGCACACGAAGTAGCTCATGTTCTCGACGATGCCGAGCGGCGGGATGTTGAGCTTCTTGTACATCGCCACCGCGCGGCGGCTGTCGGCGAGCGACACCTGCTGCGGCGTGGTGACGACGATGGCGCCGGCGACCGGCACGGTCTGGCTGAGACTGAGCGCCACGTCGCCGGTGCCCGGCGGCATGTCGATCGATCAGGTAGTCGAGGCTCGTCCAGCGCCACTTCACGGAAGAACTGCTGCAGCGCGCCGTGCAGCATCGGCCCGCGCCAGATGATCGGCGCATCGTCGCCGGTGAGGAAGCCCATCGAGATGACCTGCAGGCCGTACTTCTCGGCCGGCACGATCTTCTGGCCGTCGGTGACGAGCTGCGTCTTCATGCCGAGCATGATCGGCACGTTCGGCCCGTAGATGTCGCCGTCGATGATGCCGACCTTGCTGCCGCACTTGGCCAGCGCGATCGCCAGGTTGACGGCCACCGTGGTCTTGCCGACGCCGCCCTTGCCGGCGCCGACGGCGATGACGTTCTTGACGCCGGGCAGCGGCTGCGTCGCGCCGTCGCCGCCGACGGCCTCGCGCACGCGCGCGCTCATCTGTCACGTCGACGCCCGAGACGCCGGGCACCTGCAGGACCGCCGCGCGCGCCTGATCGCGCATCTGATCCTTGACCGGACACGCCGGCGTCGTCAGCTCGATGGTGAACGCCACGCGGCCGCCGTCGATCTTCAGATCCTTGATGAAGCCGAGGCTGACGATGTCGCGGTGGAGATCCGGATCGCGCACGACCTTCAAGCGCCTCGAGCACGACCGCCGGGTCAGGCTGCATGGATCAAGAGTATCACTCGAAAAGCCGCCTGCCCGTCCTCGCGCAGGAGCGTCCAGAGCGCGTAGCCGCCGAGGAGCCGTGCCGTACGGCAGCAGCAAGCAGATCGACGGTGCCGATGCATCAGCGCCGCCAGCCGCGACCAATGGCGGTGCTTGCGAAGGGGCAGGCCGACGGCCAGGTGCGCGACACCCCAGACGAGCGCCACGACGCCAGCGTCGAAAAGGCCGCGGCGGTCAGCGCCGGCGGCGAACTGGCTGCCGCGCCGGCGCCGACGGCACGAGCGCGCGCCGCGCCCGACGCCCAGCGCGAGCGTCGAAGCGCCGATGAGCGATGGTCAGCACGCCCCAGATGACGAAAAGAGCCGCCAAGGAGGTCGGACGTGAAAGCGGCACCGGGCTACGACGCCCGGGCGCAGTCCCGCGATGGCGACCCGGACCTCGACGCGCAGAGCGGCGCGGCGCATCGGGCGACGAGAGCGCGGAACCGCAAGCGCGCGCCGTCCGCGACGCCCGGCGGCACCGGGACACGCACGACGAGGCGCGCCGGAGCGTCGCCCGCGCCGCAGACAGGCGCCGCAGGGCTCGGCCCAGGTTTCGCCGCGGCCGCCGCAGGACGCGCACGGTCCGTCGAACCGGCACCTCGAGCGGCACGACCGCGCCGACGAACGCCTCGCGCCGCGACACGACACCTCGGCGCTCAGGGTCTGGCGCGCGTCATCGCCCGGGTCCCCAGCCACGCGGCCGAGAGAACCGCTCGCGCAGACGCTCGACGCAGTGATCGACCGACGGAAAGTCGATGGCGACCTCGTCGGCGAAGCACTCGCGTGGCACACCGAGCGGCGCTCCAGGTCCCACTCCGCAGGCCGCGGCGGGAATGGAAGCGATCGCGGCTCACATCGCTCATCGAGCTTAACGATAGGAGGCGGGCTCGCGCCTTGTCAAGGCTTGCCAAGGTGCACGCGGTGCTACCGTGCACCGACCATGGCCGATGCACGGGAATGCCCGCTGTGCGGCGGCCGATGCGCCTGAAACACACCGAGCAGCCGGTGACACATCCCGGGCAACCCGAAGCCGACGGCGCGCCACATTCGCCGAGTGGGTGTGTCCCGATTGCGACTACTTCGAAGAGGTCGAGAAGGACTGAAGGGCGGTCGGCGGCGCTCAGCGCGCGCCGATCGTCAGCAGGACTTCCTTGCGGAGGGTATCCTCGAACTCCTCGAACTTCAGCGCCGACTCGCACTCGTCGCACAGCACTTCGAGCACGGCCGGACGACTTTCTTCCGACACTTCCACGCGGCCATCTTCCAGATGCACCACGTGCATTTGCAGCGTCTTGACCTGGAAGTTCCGGTCATTGCCGCAATTTGGACAGGTCAACGTCACGAACACTCCCCTTCGCCCTTCAGGCGATCTTCGATAACCGCCTGATTCTATGTAATGGCTGGGCGTCGCGCAACGAAAAACCGGCCAGAATTCGCGGATTCTCGCGAAATCGGCGGTAATTCTGCTACCTTCTGGCGGCAGATGCCCACAACCTCCGACTCTATCAGATCCACACCGAAGCGCGCGGTCCGCACTGGATTTCGTGGATCACTCGCGGCGGCGAGCACCAAGCCCGACCGTTCGGTCGTGCTGATCGCGGCCACCCAGCCGGAAGCCGAAGCTCGCGCGCACGCGTGGGCGAAAAAAGGGGTCGAGTAGGAATTTCGCTAGGGCCGGGCACGAGATTCCTACGCCGGACCCCTTTCATGGCATGCACGCGGCCGCCTGGCGCCGTCCACGCGAGCGGGCCGCCTGACGCAGCTGACTCCAGCACATCCTTGAGCGATCGCGGCAGCACCTCGCCAAGGCTCCCCCGCGTGGCCCGCAGCAGTCCCTCGCGCACGACACCACACAGGTAGAGCCGGTCGCGCGCGCGCGTCATCGCGACATACAGGAGGCGCTTGGTCTCTTCGCGGTCTCGCGCCTGCGCGTCCTCGTCGGCCTCCGACTGGTAGTCCGCAATCGCGACCGACGCCTCGCCGGCCACGTCGGCCGACACCCGAATCGGCGCCCGCTGGCTGCCGGTGCCGCGGTTCATGTTCACGAGGAACACGATCGGAAACTCGAGCCCCTTGGCCGCGTGCACGGTCATCAGGCTCACGGAGTCCTGGGCGTCGATCGCGGCGTTCGATTCGTCGCCGACGGCGAGCTCGTCGAGATGCGTCGCCACGCGGCCGAGCGTCGCATAGCCGCGGTTCTGAAACCGCGCGACGATCGCGCGCAGTTTCTTGAGGTTCTCGCGCGCCTGCCGGCGGCCCAGCCCGCGTGTCTCGTAGGCGTACGCCGTCTCGCCCAACAGCTGATCGAGGAGCTCGGTCGGCGTCATCCGATCGACCAGCGACAGCCAGACCGGGATCCGGGCCCGCAGGTCGCCGAGCACACGCTGATCGTCGGCCGATGCCCTCAGGAGCGCGTCGGGCGGCACCGGATCGAGCAGCGACTTCGCGATCCGCGGCGCCAGGCCTGCCAGCAACCCATCCGACACGCGAATCACGCGAGAGCGCAGGAACGCAGCCGCCCGCAGATCCGAATCGGGATCCGCCAGGTAGCGGACGAGGGCCACCACATCCTGCACCTCTGGCGCGTCGAAGAAGCCGAGCCCCTTGTAGACGTAGGTGGGCACGCCCTCGCGCTCGAGCGCCTTCTCGAACTCCCGGTGGGCGTCACGCGTCCGGAAGAGGATCGCCACGTCGCCGGCGCCTGCCGGCCGGGCGACGCCCGTCGCTCGATCGCGGACCGTTGCAGACCCGACGAGCCGCCGGACCTCTGCCGCCACGCGCTCGGCGGTCGCCGTAACGCTCGCCGCCGACGATGGCGCCGACGGGCGGCTCCACGGCGTGGCCGGGCTCTGCGCCGCCGCCACTGGCTGTGTCGACCGGAAAGCGATCCTGCTCCTCGTATCGGAACGCGTCCCGGCGCGCCTCGTCCTTGTCGACCGCGTCGAACACATCGTTGACGAACGCCAGCAGCGCGGGCGTCGCGCGAAAGCTGACTGAGATCGCGCGCCGCACATCCCCGTCCTCGCGCAGGCCCGCGACGAACACGGCCGCCTCGTCGAGCACGGCGACGTCGGCGTCGCGGAAACCGTAGATCGACTGCTTCCGGTCGCCGACGATGAAGATGGACGGCGGGATCGCGTCTGCCGCCGCGCCGACGCCCTCGCCCCAGTTCCGCACGAGCTGCGCGACGAGCTCCCACTGCGCGCGGCTGGTGTCCTGGAACTCGTCCACCAGCACGTGCCGGTAGCGCGCCTCGAGGCGGAACCGGCTCGGGGCGAACTCGTCCATGCCTTCGAGCAGGTGGACCGCCCGCTCGAGCACGCCGGAGAAATCGAGCAGCGCATGCGCTTCGAGCGTGCGCTGGTACTGACCGAGCGCGACGCCGAAGATCCGCCAGACACCCCGCGAGATCACGACGTTCAGATCGCGCCGGAAGCGCCCGTATCGCCTCGGCCACCTCCGGCGACAGGGCGCTGGCGATCTGCCGGTGCCGCCTCCACGCGAGCTCGCTGTCGCAGTCTGCACCCTTGAACCCCGTGCCCTGGAAGGCCTTCTCGCGGGGTCGCCCGTCCCTGGTCAGGAAGTACGCGCGCAGCTCGTCGACCAGGGCGCGGAACGCCGCGCGGCCGGGCCGGGTGTCGAGCGCCGGGGCGCCAGCCACGAATGCGCGCACGTCCGCAGCGAGCATCGCAAACCCCGGGCGATGTCGGGGACCGTCGTCCAGAAAGGCGTCGAGGCCGCCTTCGACGCCGGACAAAGCCCCACGGAGGCGCTCCGCCGCTCGCTGGCACGTCGCCTCCGCGGTCAGGTCCCGCGGACCGCTCGCGAGGTAGCGTCGGAGCGCCTGCCGGCGCCACGAGCCGCCGATCCAGCAGCGACGACAGCCCCGTGCGCAAGCGCCGCTCGCCAAGCTGTGCAAACACCAGCGCCACGTCCTCGTCAGTCCGCGCGAGACCCCGGCAGATGCGAAGCGCCTGATCCAGCGCTTCGCCCACCAGCCGCGGCGCTTCGGTGTCGTCCGCCAGCCCGAAGCCGGGATCGACGTCCGCCTCGAGCGGGAACTCCCGCAGGAGCGACAGACAGAACGCATCGATGGTCGAAATGGCGATGTCGCCGAGACGCTCCCGCAGCTCGCGCCAGCGAACCAGATCGATCTGCGAGAGGCGGCTGGCCTCGCGCAGCCGGTCGACGATGCGCTCGCGCATCTCGGCGGCAGCCTTGCGCGTGAAGGTGATGGCGAGGATGTGCTCGGGGTCGACGCCCGCGCGCAGAAGGTTGACGTACCGCTCCACGAGCACGCGTGTCTTGCCCGTGCCGGCCGACGCCTCGAGCACCACGTTCTGCAGGGGGTCCACGGCGAACTGCCTCGCGGGATCGTCGACGAGCACGGACCGGGGTCGGACCCGGCCGTCGGCGGCCCCGGCTCCGGGTCAGCGTCGAACGGCAGCCGTAACTCAGACATCGCCCACGTAGTCCTTACGGCACACCGCGGTGAAGCTGCAGGTCTCGCACCGATGGACGTCGTCTGGCGAGGGCGGGAAGTGCCCGGCCGCGATCCGATCGAGTGCGCCAGCCAGACGCTGGCCGGCGGCGGCAAGAACGCCGGCGCGGTCCGCGGCGCTCGAGAAGAGCGGCACCACGCGGCGCGGGCCTTTGAAGGCCAGGTAGACCGCTTCGCCGAGCGTCCAGTGCCTCCCCCGCTCGCGGGTCAGCTGCTGCTCTGCCCACAGGCCGTAGACAGGCAGCTGCAGCGCCGTCCCCCTGTCGGGCGGCCAGCCCAGCTTGTAGTCGATCAAGCGAAACGTTCCATCGTCGAGGAGGTCGATGCGGTCGAGCTTTCCTCTGAGCGGCATCATCCGGGCGGCGCCGTCGATCGTGAGGCTGAACGGCAAGGTCAGCTTGAACTCGAGGAGACGTTCGACGACCGGGACCGGCCGCTCGGCCTCCATCCGAAACACGGCGTCGCCCAGGCCGGCCGCGGCCGGCGAACCGAGGAGGCGCGTCCGTTCGAGCGCCGCCTCCGCCTCGCCGAGCTCCCCGAGCTCGCGGTCAACCTGCGCCTCGAAGAGCTGCCGCGCAAGGTGCAGGTTGGTCAACGTAATCGCGCGATGCCCCTGCGCCTGCCATTCCTGGAAGAACCGCTCGAACACGCCGTGCACGATCTCGCCCTGCCTGCGCGGGTCGAGCGTCTCCTCGTCTTCCGGCTCTTCCTCGAGACGGAGGACGTACCGCGCGAAGAACCTGAACGGGCAGCCCAGGAAGGTCTCGACGGCGCTGACCGACCATGTGCGCTCGCCTTGCGCGCCGGCATCGCCGTGGAAGATCTGCTCGCCGGCTGGCGGCCGCGACAGGCGCAGCCCGGCCCACGCGCGGGCGGCCTCGGGCAACAGCTCCAGTCTCAGGTCATCGGCCGTGAGCATGGCGTCCGGCGCCGCGAGCGTCTCCGGATCGCCGCCGGTCATTTCGTGCGGCGTGCCGTCCGCGCTCGACACGGTGGATAGCCGCGCGCGCGGTATCTCGTCGAGCTGGAGAGAGCGGAGCGCCGGAGACTCGTCTTCGAGCGAGAACGTCGAAAGCCTCGTATAAGTGGATGCGGACGCCAGGAGGTCGAGAAAGCGCGCATCAGCCGCCGCGCGGCGGTCTCGCTCCGAGGGCCACCCGAGCGACTTGAGCAGCGCGGGCGGGTAGAAGATGTTCGGCCGCGGCGGCTCGGGCCATTCCTGCTCCACCAGGCCGACGATCGTGAGGATGTCGCAATCGAGGTAGCGCGCGGCCTGATCGTCGAGAAGGTGCACGCCCGACGAACCGGACATGGCGGGAAACGTCTCGTCGCCGATCCAGCGCCGGACGAGCGCCGCCACATCGTCGATGGCGGCCGGCGGATCGTAGTGCGCCGCGTGCGCAGAGGCGAACCGCTCGAGGAGGTCGAGGATCAGTGCGCGGGCGCGGTACGTGCGCTCGTGAGGCTGGCCCTGCGGCAGAGGCCCGGTCAGATGGGCGACGAGAAACTGGGACACGCGCCTGAGCTGTTGCGACAAGGGCGCCGGCTCGACGAGAGGCAGAAGCTCGCGCGCGGCGGCAGTGGCCGCGTCGAGCGCCGGACGACACGACGCCGCATCGGCGCGAGCTTCCAGCTGAGCCAGGCGCTCCGGACCGCCGAGGTATCGGGCCTGGCTCAACATGCGGTTCAGCGCGCTCACCGCTTCCCGCGTCACCTGGTTGAACGCAAAGTGCGGTGACCCGAGCAACCCGACCAGGCCGTCCCTGGAGAAATCGGTCTCGACGAGATCGAGCACAAGGTCAACCGCGCTGGCCACCGGTTCGGCGGCGAGCGGGAGCGACGCGCTCGTCTGCCAGGGAATCCCCCGAGCCCCGAGTGTGCCCGGCGCGAGATACAAATACGGCAGCGGTCGCTTGAAGACGACGGCGACACGCTCGTGCGGCGCGGCCGTCCCGGCGATCACCTGCGCGATCCCGGTCAGTTCTTCTTCCCGATCGCGATACGTGAACCAGAGCGGCGCATCGCCCGGCGTGGCGGACGACGAGGGCGGCGCAAGAAGGTGCGGCCGCACGGGCTGAAGCTCCGGCCACAGGCGGATGGCCTCGACCTCTTCCAGCCCCGGCCACCAGCCGTGCAGCCGCTCGTGAAACCCCGAACCAAGCACGGCGTCGGTGCAGACGAGATCGAGCTGCAGAAGCCCCGGCAGTCTCGACAGCAAATCGAAATCGGCGACGAAGAGGCCGTCCGGATCGGCAATCCAGTCGGCCACCGTGACCACTGCGTGCCTGAGCGGCTGCGACGCCGCCTCGGCCAGGAGCCGCGTGCGCAGCTGGTGCTCGTCGCATGCGGCGGAGGTGGCCACGCGGGATTCGTACGCGCGAAATGCTTCCGCAAGAAACCGCGTCTGGCGCCAGACACGCGCGGAACCGGGATCCGTGTCGGGATCGTCTCGTCCGATCGTCTCCTCGAACAGCGCCTCGAAGCGCTCGACCTGCTGGGACTGACGCCGCAGGAGATCGTAGAAGCGGAGGACCTCCGCAACGAGCCCGGGGCGGAGCCGGAACGGCAGGTCGGAGACGACGGTGGCCGCGTGAGCCGCCGCCGCCTGCATCAGGGCATCCCGCTCGAAGGCCGTCAGCCGGCGGGGCGGTTCCGCGAGGCGCGCGTGCAGATCGTCGTAGAGCTGATCGCGTGTCAGAAATCGGGCGGCAGCGGTCGAGCGGCACGCCGCCGCCGCGCTTGCCGAGGGAACGACCACGGCCGCGGCAGTAGCGTCGCCGCCAGCCATGGCGACGAGGGCGTGACGGAACACATGGAGGTCCGGGACGCGCACGAGCCGCGTCCGGCGGGGCGTGATCACTGCGGCAGCTGGGGCAGACGGAACACCGCGTCGATCTCCGAGCGGGCGCGGGCCATGAGCATGAGGGCGCCCGCCGCAGCCGACGAGGCATCCCAGGCGCGGGCCAGGTCGCCCGAGATGGCCGCTTCGCGCCGGATGCGCGCCGCGCCGTCGGCCATCTGTGCCGCGCTGGCGAGCAGTGCGTGCGCTGCCTGAAACTCCTGCGGGGGCACGATGGCGCCAATGGCATTCAGAACGGCGGCCGCGGTCGTCTCGAGCATCAGCAGGGCCGCCGGCGCGGAGCCGGCAAGCGCGCGGACATCCTCGAGGGCGCCTCTGAGCAGCGACAGACGGTCGAGCGGCGGGGTGATGGACACGCGGTACTTGCGGAAGTCCTCGGCCCTGAGCTCCCAGCGGTCGCGCGCCAGGCGGAGGCGGCGGGCCGCGTCGAGCTGCTCGTCCACGATCGTCAGCAGCGTGACGACGTTGGACGGGCGCCGCCCGCCAAGCTCCTTGTCGCGGGCGCGGACCTCGGTGGCGAGGCGTTCGACGCCCCGCACGTCGGCGGCCCTGGCTCTCCTCGCGGCCAGGTCCATCACGCGCGACGTGAGGGACCGGGTACTGACGATCGACCTCCACCTCGTCGGCGAGCGCGGCCTGCACCGAGCCCCGCGTCTCGTCGAGCCAGAGGGAGGGCAGCACCGACGCGTACCGTTCGATGCCCGCGAGCACCATCGCGAGCAGCGACATCCGCTCGTCGGGCTGATCGGCCAGGTTCGCGGCGAGGAGCGTCTGCTCCACCGCTTCTCTCGGCGTCGGCGGCGGCAGGAGCGGCTCGTGGATGCTCGGCGCCTCGGCGGTGGCGACGAAGGTCAGGTCGAAGTTGTTGACGCCCGAAGCCGCGCGCAGGTCCGCGATGGCCTCGTCGAGGATCGCAAGCATCTTGTCGACTTCGTCCCGCTTGTAGTTGAAATGGCTGGCGGGCCAGGCCGCGAGCGTGCGCCGCGCGCGTTCCACGATCGCCAGCCGGCGCGCCGGATCGTCGGTCGTCGTCACGTCGTTCAAGGCCTGCGTGATCTCGTAGGTCAGCTGCGCGTAGTGGGTCTCGGCCATCGTCGAGACGTAGCGCGCCGCCCGCGCCGCCTCGGCGTACCGGGTCGTCCGGTCCCAGTCGATTCGGCTCGACGACAGGTTCACGAGATGCAGCTGCGGATCAGTCGTCGAAGCCGATGTCGGCATCGAGAAGATGACGCGATCGTCCAGGCGAGCCGGCTCGCCGTAGCTCACGAGCGACGAGCCGTCGAGCAGAAACACCCGGAAAGTCGCGGCTTCTGTCGAATTGGGAGGCGCTGGCTGCGCGTGGAGCGTCGCGCTGGTCGCCACCGCGGCCAGCAGAACCGTGAGCAAGCGCTGAAAGCGCCCGGTTTTCATCGAGTTCCAAGGGTACGTGGGGGTCGGGAACGCGTCAAGCGCAGGTACGCGAAGCATGGGTGTGGAAAACCTGTTGATGAGACGTGAATTTCCTGTGGACGGTCTGACAAGCCATTTTTTTTTCGCCCCCTCGCCAGAGGCGCGTTCCGCGAACGTCGCAGTGTGGATACGCCTTCGTCATCCGCTTCGCTTGTTTGCGTCGACCGCGCGCGTAGAATCGTGGCTCCCCAACAACAGTATCCGTCGCTCAACTGTGAACACTGCCGCCATTCTTCGCTTCCAGGAATCCATTGCGGGACACCCGTACCTCATCGAAGTCTCGGCCGTCACGGCCGACCGGTGGCGCGCGTGCATCGTGCGCATCCCCGGCGTGCCCACGGCCCTGATGCCCTTCTACGGGCCCACGCCGGACGAAGCCGCCGCGTCGCTGCGCCAATGGCTGACACGAGCCCACGCCAGAGCCTCCGGCTCTGGAAGTTAGAACCGGCTCCGCCGGAACTTAGAACTTAGAAGGAAGAAGTAAGAAGGACAATGGCTGGTTCGGTTTAGCATCTAGCGTGATGCTGGCCCGGTCCACCCGCCTCGTCCGCCCGCTGGTGGTTCTGGCGGCCCTGGCAGCGGTGTCGTTCGCCGTCGGCCTCCGTCCGCGCCTGGTGTCGGCCGGGCAGGCCGTGCCTGCCGGCGTCGAGCAGCCGCCGCGCGGCACGCCCGACTTCGGCCTTCAGCTGCGCCAGCAGGCCGAAACCGACCGCCGGTGGCGCGAAGCGAGCATCGGCGCCATGCGGATGGACAAGATTACCTACCGCAGCCGTGCCGACGGCCTCGAGATTCCCGCGTTCGTGTTCCAGCCGCTCGACGACGCCCCGGCCGCCAGCCGGCCGGCGCTGGTCTGGGTGCACGAGAACGTCCGCGGTCATCTGTACGAGCACTACATCCCGTACGTCAGGGAGGCCACGGCGCGGGGATTTGTGGTGATCGCGCCCGAGTACCGCGGGAGCGTGGGGTACGGCCGCCCGCTCTACGACGCCATCGACTACGGCGGCGCCGAAGTGGACGACGCAGTAACGGCAGCGAGCGTCGTGGCCATCCGCTACCCCCAGGTGGACGCCTCGCGCGTGGCGATCGTGGGGTGGAGCCACGGCGGGATGATCGCGCTCCTGTCCGTCTTCCGGAATCCCGGCACGTTCAGGTCTGCGGTGGCGCTCGTACCGGTCACGAACCTCTTCCACCGGATCGCGCGGAAGGGGCACGACCGGCAGATCCGGACGATCGATCCGCAGAACCGCTTCGGCGGCCCGCCGTCGGAAAAACCCGACGTGTATCGCGATCGTTCGCCGCTCTTCCACGTGGACCAGCTGCGGATCCCGCTCCTCGTTCACGTCGCGGACAACGACGATGACGTGACCATTGAGGAGAGCATGCAGCTCGTGGACGCGCTCCGTGCGCGGAAGCCGGAGCTGGCGGACACGAAGGTGTACCGCGCGCCGAAAGGCGGCCACATGTTCGACCGGCAGGTGGATTCCCGCACCTGGCGTCCGGACGACACGCCCGATCAGCGCGACTCGTGGAGCCGGGTCTGGGCGTTCCTGGAGAAGCACCTGGCGCAGCCGAACTGAAGCCACGAAAACACGAAAGCACGAAAACGCGAGGCCGCAAGGACACCTAGAAGGCTCGCCACGAAGGCACGAAGGCACGAAGCACCGCCACGAAGCCCGTTCAACAAGACTCGGGGATGCGTTCAGGAGGTCCTATGAAGCGAGCGGCAGCGACGTTGATGCTGGCGATGGCTGGCGCCACTCTCTTCTCTCAGGGCAATCCGTTCAAGCCGGACACCTCGCGTCCGCTGGTCGCGGCGTCTGACTACGAGGGCTGGCGCAAGTCGCTCTCGAACTGGGGCCGGTGGGGCGCGCTCGACGAGCTCGGCGCGCTGAATCTCATCACGCCAGCGAAGAGAAAGGCCGCGGCGGCGCTGGTCCGCGACGGCGTGCCGGTGTCCCTGTCGTCGAACGCCCAGACCCAGAGCGATCTGGACGTGCCCTGCCCGAACGAGTGGGCGATGGTGGCCGCGTCTCCGGGGGCCGCAACCGATCGCATCGCGTACCCGTGCATCCACGGCGCGGGCACGACGCACATCGACTCGCTGGCGCACATCTTCTTCGACGGCGTCGCCTGGAACGGCGTGCCCGTCGGCGAGGTCGTGACGAAGGAACGCGGCGCCCTTCGGCATTCCGTGCTCGCCATGAAGGACGGGATCGTCACGCGCGCGGTCCTGTACGACATCCCGCGGCTGAAGGGCGTGCCGTACCTCGAGCCCGGCACGCGCATCTTTCCCGACGATCTCGAGGCCTGGGAGAAGCGCACGGGCGTCGCCGTGGGGCCGGGCGACGCGCTGCTCCTTCGCTGGGGGCGGTGGGCGCGCCGCGGAGCGCTCGGCGCCTGGCCCATCGATCAGGGGGCGGCGGGCTTCGACAACAGCGTGATTCCGTGGCTGAAGAAGCGCGACGTCGCGCTGATCATGTGGGAGACGCCGGGCTACGTGCCGCAGCCGCCGGGCGACCTGCCGCGGCTCGCGCTCCACAACTTCGCGCTCACGATGCTGGGGATCATGCTCGTGGACCGCGCGGATCTCGACGCGGCAGCCGATGCGGCGGCCGCGCGGAAGCGCTGGGAGTTCATGATCACGGTGGCGCCGCTCCGCATCCCCAACGGCACCGGCTCGCCCGTCAACCCGATCGCGATGTTCTGACGCGGCCAGCGGGCCTTGGTGGCGACGAGCGACGAGGCACTGTCGACTTCGTCGCCAGGAATACGAGCCCCGCCACCGGCGCGCCCGCCTCCATGCGCAACGTGGCGTGCGAACCCTCCGCCTCCAGGCCTGCCTCGGCGAGGCACCGTTCGACATAGGTGCGAGCGTGACTGTAGCGACCGTGCCACTCCAGGCGGTACTGGACGTCGGCGCCGGCGTCGACTGCGTGCTCGAGGGTGAAGACGAAGAGCCCGCCCTGTCGCAGCGCGCCTGCCGCGGCGGCGATCACGCGCTGCAGGGCCCCGAAGTAGACGAGCGTGTCGGCTGACACGATCATGTCGAACGTCTCGCGGTTGCCGCGTAGGTACTCCGTGAGCTCTGCGCGCTCGAGCGCGTCGTAGGCGTGCTTCTCCTTCGCGTGCGACAGCATTCCGGTCGAAAGGTCGACGCCCACCAATCGCCGCGCATAGGGCGCCAGGAGCGGGCCGCAGAGCCCCGTGCCGCAACCGGCGTCCAGCACGTCGAGGCGCCTCAACGGCTCGATGCCCGAATCCTCGATCATCGCCGCCACCAGCGCAGGGGCCCGATACGACAAGCGTTCGAGCTTGGACTCGAAGCTGGCAGCAAAACCGTCGAAGGTCTTCTCGACGAACCCGTCCGATGCGCGCGATGGCACGGCTCGGCCCGTGCACGCCGCCAGCATGTGTGCGGCGATCGGATCACCCGGCTCCTCGGCGAGCCATTCCTCGAAGATCTTCACGGCCTCCGGGATCGCCCCGAGCGTGCAGTGCGCAAGCGCCAGCAGTTTCCTCGCCTCACGGTGCTTCGGCCTGAGCGTGATCACCTTGCAGTAGCACGTCGCCGCCTCCTCGGTGCGCTTCAGCCCGTTCAACAGGATGCCCAGGTTGGTGTAGGCGTCGACGTGCTCCGCGTTGAGTTGAATGGCGGTGCGGTACGCTGCTTCGGCGTCGGACGGTCTCCCGGTCGCTCTCAGCAGGACGCCGAGATTGCTGTAGGCGTTCGCGTGGCCCGGGTCGAGGGCAATCGCCCGTCGATACGCCGCGATCGCATCGTCGAGCCTGCCGTCCGCCTGAAGGATGATGCCCAGGTTGCTCTGCCAGTCCGCCTGATCGGGCACCAGCACCACGCTCCGCTCGACCAGCGCGACGGCATCGTCGCGCCGGCCCTGCTGATGTGCGAGCACGCCGGCGTAGTGCAGTGCGCGAGGATGGTCGGGCGCCAGCGCGAGGGCTCGCCGATAGAACTCCTGGGCCTCCGCGAGCTGATCGTTCTTCTGCAGCAGGATGGCGAGTTCAATTGCCTGCTCGAGCGTCAACTCGCGCGCTGGAGTTTCGGACGGCTCCATGAGCGGCTCTGACATGCGCTCAGCCTTTGGCGCTCCGCCGAGGCGCTACCCTTCTTTGTTGGCCTTGAGGTCGTACTTGAAGTGAATCCCGGCGTCGAGCGACCCGTCGGCTTTTTGCGGTTTGTACTCGAAATCGACCTTGGCGAAGGCGAGGGTCACGACTTCTGACCCTGGCTGGCCGGAGCCACCGCCATGCGTCACACCGGTGACGATGACGTCATTCATCTTGACGATGAGGAATTCCTGCTGGCCTTTACCGGCTTTGCGATGTGTGATGGTCGCGTCCTTCAAGTGCAGGCCCGTGGCGCATGCTGCCAGCAGCTTCGGCGTCGCTCTATCGATCGCATGGACGATCGACAGGTCCTGGAAGGTCGCCTTGCCTGCGCCTCCGCCCCCACCCGTCGGCGATCCGCCGCTGCTCGTGACGCCCCACGAGAACGACATGACCTCGATCTCGTCCTTGTGCTTGGCGTCGAGCGATTCGCCCTTGATGTCCCCGATCTTCGCGAAGATGTCTGATGCCATGGTCGACGCTCCGGAACCGTTGGCATTGTACGCCCTGGATGTCGAGGCTGATCCCGAAGGTAATGGCTGGGCTTGAAGCGGTCGATCAGACTCGGGAGTTCGATCGGTCGTGGTGTGTGACCTGCCCCAGCCCGCCCGCGCTTCCCCAGTGGCCCGCCTTGTAGATCCGGATGCTGACGCCGCGCGTCTCTGAAATCAGGTTGCCGTCGGCCGTATATCGCAGGTAACCGTTCAGAGAGTGCGCCTTGTCGTGCGTCGCGTGAATCGTGGCGGGCCGTACGGAACGACCGCGCGTGTAGGCGTACGGTCCGACCGCCCCTCCCGCGAGCTCAATGAACTCGGGCAGGTTCGTGGCAATGACCCGATTGCGGCTCTCTTCGGTGACGGTCGACACGCTCAGCCGGCTGCGGACGCCCTTCGTGCGCCACCCGTCCGTCGGCCGCCCCTCGCGGGCGTCGCGGGAGCGCTCGCGCGGGCCGTAGCCGAAGTTCACGCTGGCGGTGCGTGTGCCGACCGGCAGCGGCTCCTCGTACGACCCGCGGCTGCTCTTGGGATCGTTGAGGATGGCCTCGTTCCCGTAACCGAACGCCGCCAGGTAGTTCTGATCGCCTCTGATGTGGGCCTGCTCGGCGTCCGGATAGCCGACGCCGAGAAAATCGACCTCCTGGAAAATCGTGGACGCCAGCTGGATCCCCCACCGCCCGTCGTTGTTCGTCACCGAGTACACGCCGTCGCACCGCGAGGAGCGTCCGCCCGTCGGGCGTGTAGCGCGTGAAGGTCAGCGAGATCACCGTCCCGATCGGACAGTAGAGGTGCACGTTCATGCTCTCGAGCAGGTCGTACGAGCCCGGCATGATCCGGGACTTGCCGCGGCCGGTGCCGTTCAGTGTCGGTGGCGGGGCTGACGCCAGCTCCGCGGCGCTCGACACCACGATCGGCTCGATGTCCTCGTAGATCGCGAACGGGAAGTGCAGCGTGCGCCCGAGCGCGGTCAGGTCGCGCTGGCTGAGCGCCGTGAAGTACTCCGTCACGAGCTTGAAGCTTTCGGCCACCGGTGTCGCAAAGCTGACCGGAAAGCGCGAGTCGAGCTGCGCCCCCTGCTTGAGCGAGGCCGGCTTCGGGAACTCAGGGGCGCCGCCAGCCGCCGGCCGGCCCGCTCCACCCTGGCCTGCCTGTGCGGCCTGCGCTGCCGGCGCCGCCAGCGAGCCGCCGACCACCCCCGCCATGCCGGCTGCCCCCACGGCACGCACGAACGCGCGCCGATCGATTCCCTGCCGCGTTGCCGCCCTCACCCGATCTCGAGCCATACGTCACTCGCTTTCTGAAGCAGCCGCCGCGTCACGGGCACCGCCGGTCACGAGAGCCCGCTCCCGCGCGTCCACGTCGGGCGAATGCCGCGCAGCACCGCGCCGTTCTGCGCGCTCCGCGGCGCCCCCAGCGCCCGGGAGATCTGTGCGGTCGTCTCGAGCAGCATCGGGAGGCAGTCCTCTTTCAGCCGCTTCATCGACAGCCGCGACGCGTGGCCGGCCACGTTGACGGCCGCCTCCACTTCGTGGCGGTGATTGAAGACCGGCGCCGCGATCGACCGCACGCCGAGCTCGGATTCGTCGCTCGCCGACGCCCATCCCCGGCGACGCGCCTCCTCCAGCGTTCGCCGGAACACCCGCTCGTCGGTAATCGTGTGCGGCGTGAGCGCGCGGAGCGGATCCGTCGCCAGGTAGGCGTCGAGGTGCTCCCGCGGCGCATGCGCCAGGAGCACCTTGCCGATCGCCGTGGCATGGGCCGGCAAACGGGATCCGAGCACGAGGCTGGCGCTCATGATGCGGCGCGCCGGCACGCGAACGACGTACACGATGTCGGCCGCATCGAGCACCGCTGCCGAAGACGACTCGTGGAGCGTCTCCACGAGCGTCTCCAGGTACGGCTGCGCCACGCGCCCGACGTCGATGCTCATCAAGTAGGCGAAGCCGATGTCCAGGATCCGCGGCGTCATGGAGAACTGCGTGCCCCGCTGCACGACGTACCCGAGATCCAGGAGCGTGAGCAGGTAGCGGCGCGCCACCGCGCGCGTCAGGCCCGTGCGTTCAGCGACCCCGGTAATGGTCAGGATCGGGGTGTCGTGCCCGAACGCCCGGACGACCGCGAAGCAGCGTTCGACCCCCTGGACGAACTCTGCACGCGGCCTTAACGTGGCCGCCGCACTGGCACCCCGCGCTTCCCGCTGTGGCGAATCTCCGGGCGCCGCACCGCGGCGGATCGACGTCGTCTGCCTCACGTCACACACCCCGGCGTCCGGGAGGCCTCGTCGAGACGGCCTCCCGGCCTGCCTTGCGTCAGAACGTGAACTCCACGCCGACGCGCGCGACGCGCGGCGGGAGAATGGCGCTGATGGCGCCGTAGGTCGAGCTCGACACGTACCGGACCGTGGTCGCGGTGTTCACGTTGAACAGGTTGAAGACGTCGAACGAGAGCGACAGCCGCTTTGCGCCGCCCAGCTGAATCGGCTTCATGGCCTTGATGTTCACCACGTGCTGGGCGGGGTCGCGCTGCGCCCCGAGCTCCTCGAGCGGAAGGGTGACCGTCACCGCGTTCGGCACGTTGCGGAACGCAAACGTCCGCTGCCGCGGCACCCCGGCCAGGAAGTTGTACAGCGCGCTCACGTTGATGTCCCACGGCGCGCGATAGCTGCCCATCATCTTGCCGCTCCAGTCCCACGTCTGGTCGAGCGGGAAGAACTCGTCGTTCGGGCTCGACGGCGTCGCCGACAGGCCGCTCCAGACGTGGTTCTTGACCATTTGGAACGACCCGAGGGCCATCCACCCGTTGCTCTGGCGCTTGGTCACCGTCAGCTCGAACCCTTTGTAGGTGTCGTCGTGCTCGCTGTCGCGGTTGACCGGACTGTTCGGCTCGAAGGCCGCGCCCTTGTACTTCGGGTCGTAGTCCCAGAACGTGACGAGCTCGCCGTCGTCGGCGTTGCCGGTCGTGCCGTCGGGACCGGGATCCCGTCGCGTGACCGGGATGTTCCACGCCGAGTAGGGACGCAGGATCTTGACGTTGCCGTACGTGCCGGCCACTTTCTTGTAGATCAACAGCCCACGGAACGACATGTTGTTTGCGAGCTCCTGCTCGATGGTCAACGACGTTTCGTCGGTGTGCGCCTGTTCCAGTTCCGGGTTGACGAGCGGGCGGGGCGTGGTGCTGATGCCCGACGCGCTCGACCGCTGCGCGAGCGCGACGAAGTCGTCGGGGTTGTTCGAGGTTCGAACTCGCCCGGTTCATACAGGAGGTTGTTGTTGTAGTCATGCCACTTGTACGTCGTGACGGTCGCCGTGGCCGGGTTGAAGCTGCTGCCGAAGTTCGCCGCGGCCATGTGGAGGTAGCGGCCCCACTGGCCCTTGAGCACCGTCCGGCCGCTGCCGAGGATGTCCCACGACGCGCCCACCCTCGGGGCGATGCCGTTCCACGTCAGGATGTCCATTTCCCCGTAGGTCGCCGGAGTGCCGAACTCGCTGGCCTGCTTCACGCCGCCGCGGCTGAACAGGTCGTGGTGCTCGAAGCGCACGCCGAGGTTGGCCGTGACGCGCCGGCCCACCCGCCAGGTGTCGGAGAGGAAGAGGTTCGGATTGTTCAGCTTCGAGTCAGCGTCGACCGCGCGGTCCTCGGTGCGGATCTGATACGCCGCGCCGTTGTTGCAGCAAGCGGGTGTAGTTGCCGCTCTCCAGATCCGTGTAGCTCACGCCGTAGACCGAGATGTACTGCTGGTACCCCACCTTGAGCTCGTGCTGGCCCATGACCGACCGCGCGGGGTAGTAGTTCATCGACGCATTGATCTGGTGGTTCTTGTTCGGGTTCCGCGCCGTCGCCGCCGGCCCTGTGGTGAAGCCTGTGATGACGTCGCTCGTCATCGGGTTGCCGGGAACATCGGCGCCGTCCTGCGCCCGCCACTGCGCCAGATACGAGCTGTCGCCGGCCATCGCGCTGACCATCACCCGGCTCGACGGGGTCCACACGGTACTCGAACTTCCACGGCATCGGGTCGTACCAGTAGTTCCACGTCGATTCGAGCGGCACGAACAGGCTCGCGCCGCGCTCGTGCTCGTTCTTGATCGAGCGGCTGACGAACCCGATGAAGCGGTGCTGCGCCGCCGGCTGGTACGACACCTTCAGCGTCTGGCCGGGGTTCCACATCGTGCGCGTGGCCGGCGGGTCGTCGGCGGTGCCGTACTTGTTGTCGGGCCCCGGAGCCGCCGAGAAGCCGAGCTCGTTGGAGACGCGCTCGATGCTGCGGAAGGCGGCGAAGAACCAGAGCTTGTCGCGCACGATTCTGCCGCCGATCTGCGCCGGTGAAGTCGTAGTAGCTCTCGATGCTGTTCCCGGACGCACTCAGGCCCTGCGCGATCAGCGCGTCGTCCACGTTGGTGGCCTGGAGCGAGGGGTACTGCCCGTCGTAGGAGAGCAGGCCGTGGAAGTCGTTGCCCCCGGACTTGACCACGCCCGTCCACGCGACGCCCGGCGTCGCGAACTCGGCGCTGCTGCCGACGGCCGTCACCTGGATCTCGTCGAGCGCCCGCCCATCGAGGTAGGCCATGGAGCCGCCTTCGAAGAGCCGCGTGTTGATGCCCTCGAGGAACGGCGACTGCTGGTCCGACCCGAAGTTGTTGCCGCCGCTGGCGAACTGGCCCGTGCGATTGCCGCCGACGTCGATCGCCCCGGAGTAGCGCACGCCGGGCGCCAGCGCAATGGCTTCGCCGAGGCTGCGCGAGGTCGGAATCGTGTCGAGCACGTCGTGGCTCAAGTTCGAGCTGACCGTCGTCGTGGTCACGTCGATGACCGGGCTCTGGCCGCTCACGGTGATGGTTTCCTGCACCGTGGACAGCTTCAACTCGATGTCGACGCGGGCTTCGAACCCGGCGCTGAGCTGGATGCCCTCACGCAGGATCGTCTGGAAGCCTCCCAGCTCGAACTTCATGGAGTACGTGCCGAGCGGGAGATTCCGGATCTGGTACTCGCCGTCCAGTTCCGAGACGATGATCCGTTCGCGCAGCTGCAACGACGGACTGCTCACCGTCACGGTGACGCCGGGAACGCCGGCGCCGGATTCGTCGACGATGCGGCCCCGCATGGCCCCCGATCCGACGGCTTGTGCGTGCGCGCTGGCCGCTCCCATCAGGAGCAGCAGGCCCAGGGTGGCTCCGGCAACGATCCGCCGCTGGCAACTGACCCATACCTGCGTCATGTGCATCCTCCAAAAACCCACGTCTGTCCGCCACGCGCGAAATGTTCGACATGCGAACAAATGTTCGCTGAGGTCGTGGGGCGTAACCTAGAGCGACACCCGGGCCGCGTCAAGATCTTTCTTGCCTGGACGTGCGCCGCCGCTCGTCTTGCCCCACAATATGGACATGATGAACACCGGATACCGCCTTGTCTCGGCATGGGCCGCAGGGCTGGCCATGGTCGTCGCTGGTGTGCCCGGCCCCGCGGGCAGCGTCTCCGCGCAGGCAGTGAACCCGTGCACGCTGCTCACGGTCGACGAGATTCAACCGCTTGCGCCAAACGCGAGCATCGCCGACGGGGTTCCGAGCTCGCTCCAGACTCTCGGCACCTCCAGCTGTCGATACACGTGGGGTGCCGGCGTCGGCCGCTTCAGGCTCGACGTCACCGTCAATGAAGCGCCCCGGATGTATCCCGGCATGAGCCCGGACCAGATCAGGCAGCGTCTCCAGGAGTCACTCAAGGAGGGGACGACCGATGCGGTCATCCCGGACGTCGGCGAAGCCGCGGTGTTCAAGGCCGAATCGCCCCTCCTGGCCACTGCGACCGCATCCACAAAAGGCCGCATCCTCGGCGTGCAGCTCGACGGACTCGACGCGCGCGAGAAGAAGGACGACGTGGTGGCGCTGCTGAAGACGGCAGTGTCGCGGCTGTAGGCATCACTCTGAATCGAAGAACGCTGCTCGCAGCGGTCGTGTATTGCGGCGCGGCGTGCCTGTTCACCTGGCCGCTCGTGCTGCATGCGCGCACGCTGCTCGGCGCCGCGGACGCGAACGGCGACGCGTCTTTGTACCTGTGGGCGCTCGGGTGGGACTTCCGGGTCATCTCGGAACACCCGTTCTGGCTGTTCACCGGGCGTGTGTTCGACGCCAACATCTTCTTCCCCGCCCCGCGAACGCTGGCCTACTCCGACAACCTGCTGCCCCAGGCTCTGGCGCTCTGGCCCGCCTACGCCATCACCGGCGACCTGGTCCTCTGCTACAACCTGCTGTTTCTTGGTTCGCTCGTGGCCGCGGCTCTGGCGATGCACGTGCTGGCGCGGGAACTGACCGGCAGCGAACGCGCGGCGTACATCGCGGGGTTGATCTTCGGGTTCGCCCCCTACCATTTCGCGCATCTCGGGCACGTCCAGCTGCAGGCGCTGTACTTCATGCCGCTGTCGTTCCTGTGGCTGCATCGCCTCTTCCAGCGCGAGCGGCGCCTGGATACGGTGATGCTTGGGATCGTGCTGGGCCTCCAGGCCCTCAGCTCCATCTACTACGGCATCATCGGAGGCATCGGGATCGCGTTTGCGACGGTCGCACTCCTCACGCTCACGGACCGCCCGCGTGTCTGGCGACAGCTGAGGCGCGCCGCCACGGCCGCCCTGATCGCGGTGCTGGTCGCGCTGCCGTGGGCCGTGCCCTACCTGCTGGTGCACCGCGAGACCGGCGCCGGGCGCTCGATCGGAGATGCCGCGAGGGGCGGAGCCATCCTCGCCAGCTACCTCCAGGCGCCGCCGACGAACCTGCTTTACGGCCGCACGGGCGTCCTGCGGCCGGGGCCTGGCGAGTGGCTGCAGTACCGCGAAGGCGTTGAACAGGAGTTGTTCCTCGGGTTCGCTGCTCCGCTGTTGGCCCTCCTTGGGTGTGTGCTCGCGTGGAAGAAGAGCGGGAGGGCCGCCGTGGTGTTCGCTGCCGTCACGGTGGCGGGTGTCATCCTGTCGATGGGACCCGAGGGCCCTGTGCCGCTCTACTCGTGGCTGCACCGCGGACTCTTCGGGATGGCGGCCATCCGCGCCGTGCCCCGCTTCAGCGTCCTCGCCCTGCTCGGCGTCGCGGTCCTGGCCGCGCTCGCGATTCGTTCGCTGGAAACCCGGCAGCCGCGACTGGCGCGCGGTCTCGTCGTCGCCGCGCTGCTCGCCATCGGGGTCGAGTACAGCAACGGCGCCATCGCCTACCCGCCTCCGCCCCCCATGCGCACCAGCGCCGGGGCATGGCTCAGCGTCCAGCCCGGGTCCGGCGCTGTCTTGTGCGCGCCCATGCGGGTCTGGCTCGCCAACACGCCGTGCATGCTGCAGTCGCTCGAGCATCGCCGTCCCGTCGTGAACGGATACAGCGGCATCATGCCGCCGTTCTTCGAAGCGATGGTGGAGGCGGCAAACCGTCTGCCTGACGCGGATGCCCTGCTGGCAATGCACAATATCGGGGTCGAGTACGTGGTCAGTGACGGGACGCTGGCGGTGGAACCGGCATTCGGCGAGGTCCTGGTCGAGCGGGCTCGATTCGACCAGCAGCGCGTGTACCAGCTGCACTGGTCGCCCGAGGTCGAAGCGAAGGTACGGGCGAGGGTGGACGTGGCGCCTCCCGATCCCGGGCCCATTCCGTTCACCGCCGGCGAGGCCGCGACCTACCGGCTGCGGTGGACGAGCGGGCCGCTCGATGTGGCTGCCGGGCAGGCCACGATCTCGGTGGCGCCGCCGGGCGCAGGTGCGGGCTATCTCTTCCGTGTTGACGCATCGACGGCTCCGTGGATGTCCCGCTTCTACGAGGCCATCGTCAGGCTCGAATCGGTCACGGGCCCCAGCCTGCTGCCGCTGACCTATACCGAAGCGATCGACGAGGGCACGCGAGGCATCGAGCGCCAGCTCACGTTCGACCAGGAGCGTCACGAAGTGCGGATCGAGAGCGGCGGAACGTCGATTGTGCTGCCGCTCGGGCTTGGCGCGCGCGACCCGATCAGCGCGTTCTTCTACTTGCGCACGCTGCCGCTCACGGAAGGCGCACGGTACGGCGTTCCGATCAGCGACAACGGCCGCCCGCTGCGCCTGGATGTCACCGTGGGGCCGAGGGAGTCCATCGTGCTGGACGGGCGCACATGGGAGGCGTGGAAAGTGCAGCCTTCGGTGAGCGAACGAATCGATCGCGATCCGCTGCGCATGACGGCCTGGCTCAGCGCTGACGAGCGTCGGGTGCCGCTGGTGGTCGATGTGTCCGCGCCGTTCGGGACGGTGCGGGTCGAGATGACAGAGTACCGGAACGCCACGGCTGAGCCGGATCGATCGCGCACTCCGTAGACTGCGCAGACTGCGCGCACGCCAGACACAGAGGCAGCGACATCGGAGCGATGTCCGTTATGACATCGGAGCCGTGTCCGTTATTCCGTAGGCCTCCTCCCTCATCCCTACGTCAGCATATGCCGGTTGCTGACTCTGAAGGACTGTCACCTGGGAAACCACAGCGGCCAGACTTGTGCAGGTGCTTGCGCACGTGTGACGGCTTGGGCGACGTTCTGCGCCTGTAGCTGAACCCTGCAGTTATTGTGTGACCACCGGCCTGGGGCGCCCCGGGTGTCACCCAACATTCCGGCGCCCCGAAAGGCGAATGCCCGTGAAGCAATTTCTTTCATACCTGATGAGCTCATGCCTGATGAGCGTGGGGCTGTTGATGTCCTCGCCGGCCCAGGTGGCGGCACAGCCCCGTGAGGCCGAGAGCCAGGTCAGCGTCAGCGGCACCGTTGAGGCCGTCGATCACGCGGGCCGCACGGTGGCGATTCGACTCGCACAGGGCAACGCAGTGACTCTGGACGTGCCGCCCACGGCCATGCGGTTCGAGCAGGTCAGGGTTGGCGACTCCATCACCGCCACCTACTTCGATCGCGTGAGCCTGCGGGTGAAGCCCGCGGGTGAGGCGGCGGTCGACCGGACGGTGGAGCCGACGACGGTGGCGACGCCCGGAGATCTGCCGGGGGCCACGAGGACCAGGCAGCGCGTGCAGACCGTGACCGTGACCGGTTGGGACCCGGTCAACAAGGTCGTGTCCTTCACCAGGCCGAACGGGATTGCCTACTCGCGGCGACTGCTCGACACGACCGATCCCAAGATCGCCGAGGGCCTCAAGGTGGGCGATCGCGTCGACGTCACCAGGACCGAAGCGGTGACCGTCACCGTGCAGGGGGCCGCGACCACGACAGAAACCCTGCTGAACCGCCTGACGTTCTCGTTCCTGTTCGGATGGGACAACCAGTACAGCGGAAAGATGATCAAGGAAGCGACGGGTTCCACGGTCGGCGGCGTGCCCATCAACCTGGACGAGACGACCTTCGACGAGGTGTACGGCCGGATCGGGATCTTCAAACTCGGCGTCGGCTATCGCACCACGCCGCGCACGGAGGCCGTCGTGAACTTCGTGTGGTCCAGCAGTGATTCGGAGGACGTAGCGACCCAGATCGGCACGATAGGCCCGAACTTGCCGGTCACGGTCAACTTCACCGAGTATCAGTACTGGGGCGTCGAGGGCGGCCAGCGGTGGTTCTTCGCGCGCACGCGCTTCACGCCCTTCGTGGGCTACCTCGTGGGCCTCAACCGGCACCAGGACATCCTTGGCACCTTCGCCAACGTACCTCCCACGCCCGGGCTTGCCGAGCAGGACGGTAAGTTCTTCGAGAAGTCATGGGCGTTGAGCCTGGGTCCCACCGGTGGCTTGCTCATCGGCATTGGTCCCATCGAGTTCATGGCCGAAGCGCAGTTCCGTTTCATGGGCGGGCTGTCGGACGTGGACTGGCTGGTCGAAGAGGGCCTGCGGGATGTCAACAGCGAGAGCTCGCGCTGGTCACTCCCGTTTCTGATCGGCGCGCGCATCCGGTTCTGAGCACCGGGATCACACGTCATCGACCGCGGGCCCGGTGCCCGCGGTCGACTCACCGCTTCCAGGGCACACGCGATCCGCCCGTCGGCGATCCCTAAGATCACGACAAGAGACGTCTACCCGACGCGGTTGACCAACGGGCCGTGCGATGCGGTAGCATCCCGACAGAAGCTGGCGCCATTGGCCGTCTGGAGGGAGATCCCATGAATCACGCTCACAACAGCCGTCGCCGATTCGGACGCACCCTGGCGCGTGTCGCGGCGTGTTCGGCGGGCGCCATGATCGTGGGTGTTGTGCTGCACGCGCAGCCGGCCGATCGGCGTGCCGCCGCCACCAACGACAGCTTCCACTGGCTCAACGAACAGAATAAGGCGTCGGTGATCATGCTCGTCGAGGAAGGCATCATCTCGAAGGAGCTGGGGACGAAGATCGCCGGCTCGCTGACACAGGTGATCGCCGACGGCACCAAGCCGGGTGCCGTCCGATCGGGCGACTACCTGGCTGTCGAGGCCGACCTGATCAGGATTGGAGGGCCCGAGGTGTCGCGCCTTCACTCCGGGCGTTCACGTCAGGACCTCGGACAGACGACGACCCGGCTGATGCTGCGCGACGCGTTCCTCACGACCTACGGCCAGTTCAACGACGCCCGCGCGACGCTCCTCGCGATGGCCGAGAAGCACCCGCATGCGATCCTTCCTTTCTACACTCACGGGGTGCAGGCGCAGCCCACCGCGCTCGGACATTACCTCGGCGGCTACCTTCAGGCGATGACGCGCAGTTCGGACCGCTACAAGCAGGCATGGGCGCGGCTGAATCTTTCGCCGCTCGGCGGAGCGGCGGGAGGCACCTCGAGCTTCCCGGTGAACCGCGCGCGCCTGGCCGACTTGCTCGGCTTCGACGGCATCCTCGTGAACTCGTTCGATTCGGGCCAGATCGCCAACCAGGACAACGGCGTCGAGTTGTCGACCGTCGCGGCCTCTGGCGCCCTGACGGTCAGCATGCTGGCCGCGGATCTCACCGTGCAGTACGCCGACCCGGATCCCTGGTTCCAGTTGACCGAAGGATCGCAAACCGGCATCAGCAGCATCATGCCGCAGAAGCGGAATCCGATTGGCCTCGAACGGCTGCATCTCACGACGAGCACGGTGACGGGCCAGGCCGTCACTTATCTCATCCAGGCGAACAACGTCATGTCGGGGATGGGCGACTACAAGGGGGACCAGCCGCTCCAGGTCGTGCGCCTGCTCGGCAGGATGTACGGCGACTTCACCAACATGCTCAAGGCGTTCGAGTTCAACCCGGAGCGGGCGCTGCAGGAAGTGAACAACGACTACTCGATGACCACGGAGCTGGCCGACATCCTCCAGCGGGACGCCGAAGTGCCGTTCCGCGTCGGACATCACTTCGCCTCCGACGTGGTCACGTATGGCCGGAGCCACAGCTTGAAGCCGGCAGAGATTCCCTACGACGTGGCGCAGAAGCTGTTCGGCGAAGCGTGGAAGGAATTCGGCAAGGACAACGAGCGCCTGCCGTTGACCGAGCCCCAGTTCCGTCGCGCCCTCTCTGGCGAGAACATGGTGGAGTCCGCGAAACCCGTTGGTGGACCACAGAAGTCGGAAGTGCTTCGGATGCTCGCCGCGGAGAAGGCACGCCTGCAAGCCGACCGCGACTGGCTGGCCGCGACCCGGCTCAAGCTCGACGAAGCGGCGAAGACAGCGCGATGCCGGCGTGGCTGCACTCAGATCGGGCCGCTAGGCCCGCCCCGATTTTCGAGCCAGGCTGGGTGTGGGAGGCTCGGCGAACACAGGATCAGGGAATGCAGCGCTCACCGCAACCGCGCGTATTCCGCCCGCGCTTCGTTGACGAGCGGGATCGCGGCGTCGGCGTCCTTCCACAGCGCAAACAGATCGTCGTACACGCGTTTCGCCTTGTCGGTGTCGCCCGAGAGCGCCAGGGCTCTCGCCAGCTGCAGCCGCGCGAACGCGTCAATGGGATCGACGAGCACGATGCTTCGATGGTCGACAATCCGCTGGAACTCGGCGGCGGCCTCTACCGGCTGCTGCGCCGCCAGATACGCCAGGCCGCGAACGTAGATCGGATAGAGCTTGCCGAAGTACCCATTGAAGCCGATGCCGCCCATGGCGAGGTCGAAGCGGGAGGCCGTCTGCAGCGATTGAATCGCCGCTGCCGCATCACGTGCGTCCAATGCGAACAGGGCCCGCAGCGTCGGTAGATACATGAATTGCACCGACGTGTCCTCCGGATAGTCACGGGCCAGATCGCCGGCAAGCGCGCGCGATCGCGACACATCACCGGACACGGCGAGCGCGAACGCGGCGGCATAGTCCACCTCGCCGCCCCTGCCGAGCGCGAGGGCCGTGGTGACCTTCTGTCTGGCTGCTGCCGGATTCCCGTACAACGCCTCCCACACCGCCGTTGCCGCTTCGAACAAGGCGGCCCGCTCGAGCCTGTCCGGACTGCTTCGCGATGGCGGCGGCGATCGAGGCTGTCCGCCTCGCGTCCTGCAGTTGGGCGGAGCCAGCCAGGCGCAACGCTTCAAGATGCGCGATCAAGTCTTCCGTGGAGCGACTGGCTCTGGCGATCGCGGCCTGCTGACGCATGCCTTCGGCATCCCCGCGCAAGAACGCGATGAAGTAGCGAACCAGGAAATAATCAGAGGCAAATTTGTCCTCTTCCGCTCGACGGATGGTGGCCTCGGCCGCGTCCAGGCGATTCAGGTAGAGTTCGCTGTACGCCTTGCTGCCGTATGCAGGTGCGGAGCCTCCCTCGGGACTAAGAGCAATTGACCTCTCGACTGCAGCGATCGACAGCTCGTATCTGCCGGTGCTCCTCGTCGCGAAACCGGCCAGCAATCCGTGCGGCATGGAATCGCGTGGATAGGTCTGCGCCCACGCCTCCAGCGTCTCCATCTCGCGGTCCATGTTGCCCGTGACCGACCGGTCGTACATCGCTTCGATGTAGAATCGCTCGGCGTCGCTCGCGCGATGGCGCAACTCGTACGCCTTCGTCGCACTCTGGCGCGACTTCGCCGATTCTCCATAATTGCTGTAATAGGTCCCGAGCCTCGCATGGGCGACCGCGAAGTCCGGATCGATCGCAATCGCACGCTCGAACAGCGGCACAGCCTGCGCGCGGCCGGATGACGCGAACACCTGCGTCGCGGTCGTGAAAGCTTTCCACGCGTCCAAAGATGCCGTCGTCGCTTCCTGGAGCGGCGTGGAGTATTTCTCGATACTGACGACCGATTCACCCAGTCGCTGGCGGACCTGGGTGGCCATCTGGCTCAGCGAGCCGAGGACCTCTTCCTTGCGCGCCACCTGCGTCTGCTCGTCGGCGAGGATGTCGCCGGTCGAGCAGTTCTTGGCGCGCAGGGCGAGGATGTACTGACTGCCCAGGCTGGCGATCGAGCCATCGAGCACCACGGCGCTTGCCGTGCGAACGCACACACCTTGGGCGATCTCGGGAGTCAGCCGCGCATCCGGCGACTGCTGCATCATCGCCAGCGTTTTTCGGATGCGGTCATCCGACACGAGGCTGAGAAACGGCGATTGCTGAAGATGTGCCGCGAGTCCTTGCCGCAACGTGTCGTCGAACACCGGATCGCCGGTGGTATTGGCGAAGTCGGCGAGCACGATCGTGTCCTTATCCGTCAGCGGCGCGGGACGCCGGCCATAGAGCGCCCCCGCGACCACGGCGACAATGACGGCCGCGGCGCCGATCGAGAGCCATAGCGCGCGGCGGCGCACGAGCGCCGAACGGCCCGTCATCGTTGCGCCGTGCCTTTCGACACGCTCAAGGCCATCCCGAGCGAAGTCGAGGGACGGCCCGCCTCTCAGGTGCTCCAGATCAGTCCCGAGCTCAGCCACGCGCTGATAGCGGAGCCCGCGGTCGGTCTCCAGGCATTTCGAGACGATTCGCTCCAGTTCCGGCGACTCCCCGACGTGCAGCCGGACGCCCGGCGCGGGTCGCGTCCCCGTGACCATTTCATAGAGGACCACCCCGAAGCTCCAGATGTCGGCACGGTGATCGACAGTCTCGCCGCTGGCCTGTTCGGGCGCCATGTAGGCGACGGTTCCCATCACGACGCCCTGCCGCGTGCCGGCCATCGTGGTCACGTCCGCCTGGTGTGTGGCCGGCACCCGCATCTTGGCCAGGCCGAAATCGAGCACTTTCACGCGATCGCGGGATCCGATGAAGACGTTGGCGGGCTTGATGTCGCGGTGCACGATGCCCGCGGTATGCGCGGCGTCCAGCGCGTCGACGATCTGGATGCCCACGTCGAGCACCGTCTGCAGACTCATCGAACCGGCGGCGAGCCGGTCCTTCAGCGTCATGCCCTCCAGATACTCCATGACGATGAAGGACCGCCCGCCGTGCTCGCCGATGTCGTGGATCGTGCAGATGTTCGCGTGGTTCAGGGCCGAGGCCGTCTGCGCTTCGCGCGCGAACCGGCTCAACGCCTCGGGATCACGGGAGAGCTCTTCGGAGATGAACTTGAGCGCCACCGGACGATGGAGCCGGGTGTCCTCGGCCTTGTAGACGACGCCCATGCCGCCGCCGCCCAGCCTGGCGACGACGCGGTAGTGTGAGAGCGTCTGACCGATCAGCGGATCGCGGCCGTCATCGACTCCCCGCCGTCGTCGGTCAGCGGTCTCGTCCGGATCCATCGTGCTAGACGCCGAATTATATGTGGCGTTCGCCTGAAGTAATAGCTCCTCGCGGATGGGGCGATTTCGGGTCTATCATCTGCCGTATGAACCGACTCGGGCTCGCCGTGTGTCTGAGCGTCGCCGCTCTGTTCCCTCTGGCCGCGGCCGACGACTGGCCCGTTTTCCGAGGCCCGCAGGCCGGCGTCGTCGCCGACGATCCGGCCCTGCCGGACCAATGGAGCGAAACCGAGAACGTGGCCTGGAAGACCCGTATCCCCGGGCTAGGGTGGAGCTCGCCCATCGTCTGGGGCAACCATGTCTTTGTGACCTCAGCCGTCAGCGGCGGTGCCGAGGCGGCACCAACGCCAGGCCTCTACGATCCGGGCGATGAGAACGGCAAGACCAAAGCCGCAGCCGCCCACCGCTGGATGGTCTATGACGTCGACTTCGACACCGGCCGGATCCGCTGGTCCCGCGAGCTCCGGGCTGGATTGCCGCCCATCTTTCGTCACCTGAAGAACAGCTTTGCCTCGGAAACACCGGTGACCGACGGCGAGCGCGTTTACGTCTTTTTCGCCAGCGGGGGCGTCCTCGCGGCCGTGGACTTCTCTGGCAAGCCGGTTTGGACGCAGACCCTCGACGTCGTCAACGGGAGGCAGGAGTTCGGGACGGCGGCCTCCCCGGTGTTGCACGGCGAGCGTCTCTTCGTCGTGAACGACAACACGCGCGAATCGTTTCTGGCGGCGTACGACAAGCGGACCGGCAAGCAGTTGTGGCGCGTCGTGCGGGACGAAGTCGAGAACTGGTCCACCCCGTTCATCTGGGAGAACGCGCTCCGCACCGAGATCGTGACGGCGGGCTGGCGAAAAGTGCGTTCGTACGACCTCGAGGGCCGCCTGCTCTGGGAATTGACGGGAATGACTGTCAACACGGTGCCGACGCCGTTTGCGCGGCATGGCCTCTTGTACGTGAGCTCGGGCTACCCGGGTGGAAATCCGCGTCCGGTGTACGCGATCCGACCTGGCGCGTCAGGAGACATCTCTCTCTCCCCGGGTCAGACGAGCAACCAGTACATCGCGTGGCATCAACCGCTCCTCGGCACGTACCAGACGTCGGCGCTCGTGTACGGAGACTACTACTACACCCTGCTCGATCGAGGGTTTCTCCTCTGCCACGACGCGCGGACCGGGCAACAGATCTATGGCCGCCAGCGGATCTCGTCCGAGTCCGGCGGTTTCACGGCGTCGCCTTGGGCGTACAACGGGAAGATCTTCCTGTTGAGCGAGGACGGCGACACGTTTGTCGTCGAAGCCGGGCCGGTCTTCAAGCTGCTGGGGCGCAACAGGCTCGACGAGATGTCGCTCGCGACACCCGCAGTCTCCCGCGCGAGCCTGTTCCTGCGGACGCAGTCGTCGCTGTATCGCATCGCACGCAAGGGGCAGTAACGTCGCACGAGGCGAAATGCGATGGCCAGACCCCAGCGTGCCAGACCCGAATCCCGCCCGGCCGCCAGGAAAGACGACGGCCGCCAACTCGAGCGCCTCCGGCGTGTCTGCCGTTCGATTCCAGGGACGATCGAGAAGATCTCTCACGGCGAGCCGACGTTCTTTACGCCGAAACGCGTCTTTGCCATGTTCGCCAACAATCACCACCACGATGGCCACGTGGCCGTGTGGCTGCCCGCGGGTCCGGGGGTGCAGGACGCGGTGATCGAGGAAGAGCCGCAGATCTTCTTCCGGCCTCCGTATGTCGGTCCGGCCGGCTGGATAGGGGTGGAGCTGGCCAGGATCGACGACGACCGCCTGGGAGCACTCGTCCGCGAGGGGTTTCTCCTTGTGACGGCGAAAGATCGGCGGCCTCGAACCGGGAAGGTCTCGAGACGGAGGACCGGAAGCCGCGGGTGAGCACGCCCCCGTTCACGGCTACCGCGCGTATTCCGCCCGTGCTTCGTTGACGAGCGGGATCCTGGCGTCGGCGTTCTTCCACAGGGCGAACAGATCGTCGTACACGCTTCTCGCCTTGGCGGCGTCGCCCGAGAGCGCCAGCGCTCTCGCCAGCTGCAGCCGCGCCAAGGCGTCTATGGGATCGACGAGCACGATGCTTCGATGGTCGACGATCCGCTGGAACTCGGCGGCGGCCTCCTTCGGCTGCTTCGCAGCCAGATACGCCAGGCCACGAACGTAGATCGGATACAGCTTGCCGAAGTACGCATTGAAGCCGATGCCACCCAGAGCGAGGTCGAAACGGGAGGCTGCCTGAAGCGACTGAATCGCCGCCGCTGCGTCACGTGCGTTCAATGCGAAGAGGGCCTGCAGCGTCGGTAAATACATGAATTGCACCGACGTGTCTTCCGGATAGTCACGGGCGAGATCGGCGGCCAGCGCGCGCGATCGCGACACATCACCGGACACGGCGAGCGCGAACGCGGCGGCATAATCCACGTCGCGGCCCCTCCCGAGCGCGAGAGCGGTGATGACCTTCTGTCTGGCTGCTGTCGGGTGCCCGTACAACGCTTCCCACACGGCCGTTGCCGCTTCGAACAAGGCCGCCCGCTGAAGCCGTCCAGACTGCTTCGCGATGGCGGCGGCGACCGCGGATGTCCGCCTCGCGTCCTGAAGTCGGGCGGAGCCAGCCAGGCGCAACGCTTCAAGATGCGACATCAAGTCTTCCGTGGAGCGGCTGGCTCTGGCGATCGCCGCCTGCTGGCTCATGCCTTCGGCATCGCCGCGCAAGTACGCGATGAAGTAGCGGATCAGGAAAAAATCAGAGGCAAGCTTGCGCTCCTCCGCTCGACGGATTGTGGCTTCGGCGGCGTCCAGGCGATTCAGGTAGAGCTCGCTGTGCGACTTACTGTTGGTGGAAGGTGCGGAGCCTCCCTCGGGATCAAGCGCCATTGCCCTCTCGGCTGCGGCGATCGACTGTTCGTATTTGCCGATGCTCCGCGTGGCGAGGCCGGCCAGCAATCCGTGAGGTGTGTCATCGCGCGGATAGGTCTGCGCCCACGCCTCCAGCGTCTCCACCTCCCGGTCCATGTTGCCGGTGACCTGCCGGTCGTACGCCATCTCGATGAAGAAGCGCTCGGCGTCGCTCGCGCGATGGCGCAACTGGTAGGCCTTGATCGTGCTCTGCCGCGACAGCGCCGACTCTCCCTCATTGAAGTAAAAGATCCCGAGCTGCGCATGGGCGATGGCGAAGTCCGGGTCGATCGCGATCGCACGCTCGAACAGCGGCTGGGCCTGCGCACGGCCGGATGACGCGTACACCTGGCGTGCGGTCGTGAAGGCTTTCAACGCCTCCAAAGACGGCGTCGTCGCTTCCTGGAGCGGTCTGGAGTATTTCTCGATGGTCGCGAGCGATTCACCCAACCGTTCGCGGACCTGCGTGGCCATCTGACTCAACGAGCCGAGGACCTCTTCCTTGCGCGCCACCTGCGTCTGCTCGTCGGCGAGGATGTCGCCGGTCGAGCAGTTCTTGGCGCGCAGGGCAAGGATGTACTGACTGCCCAGGCTGGCGATCGAACCATCGAGCACCGCGGCGCTTGCCGTTCGGACACACACACTCTGAGCGATCTCGGGAGTCAGCCGCGCATCCGACGACTGCTGCATCAGCGCCAGCGTTCTGCCGATGCGATCATCCGGCACGAGGCTCAGGAACGGCGATTGTTGGAGTTGCACCGCCAGCCCCTGGCGCAGCGTGTCGTCGAATACCGGATCCCCGGTTGTGTTGGTGACATCGCCGAGCACGATCGTGTCTTTGTCGGTCAGCGTCGCGGGACGGCTGCCATAGCTCGTCCACGCGACGGCGGCAGCGATGACGGCGGCGCCAATCGAGAGCCAGAGCGCGCGGCGACTCGCGAGCGGAGGATGCTGCACCGTCGTTGCGCCCGGCCTTTCGACACGCTCAAGGCCATCCCGAGCGAAGTCGAGAGACGGCCCGCTTCTCAGGTGTTCGAGATCGGTCCGCAGCTCGGCCACCTGCTGATATCGGAGTTCGCGGTCGGGATCGAGGCATTTCGAGATGATGCGTTCCAGCCCCGGCGCCCCCTGGACGCGCAGCCGGACGCCCGGCGCGGGCCGCGTCCCCGTGACCATTTCATAAAGGACCACGCCGAAGCTCCAGATGTCGGCACGGTGATCGACCGCCTCGCCGCCGGCCTGCTCCGGCGCCATGTAGGCGACGGTTCCCATCACGACACCCTGCTCAGTGGCGGCAATCGTGGTCACGTCCGCCTGTGCGGCCGACACCCGCATCTTAGCGAGACCGAAATCGAGCACTGTCACGTGATCGCGCGAGCCGACGAAGACGTTGGCGGGTTTGACGTCGCGATGGATGATGCCCGCCGAATGCGCGGCGTCCAGCGCGTCGGCGATCTGGCTGCCCACGTCGAGCACCGTGTTCAGACTCATCGAACCGGCGGCGAGCCGGTCCTTCAGCGTCATGCCCTCCAGATACTCCATGACGATGAACGACCGCCCGTCCTGCTCGCCGATGTCGTGGATGGTGCAGATGTTCGCGTGGTTCAGCGCCGACGCCGTCTGCGCTTCGCGCGCGAAGCGGCTCAACGCCGTGGGATCGCGTGAGAGCTCTTCGGAGATGAACTTGAGGGCCACCGGACGGCGGAGCCGCGTGTCTTCGGCCTTGTAGACGACACCCATGCCGCCGCTGCCCAGCCTGGCGACGACGCGGTAGCGTGAGAGCGTCTGACCGATCAGCGGATCGCGGCCGTCATCGGTACCACGCCCTCGTCCGCCAGCGTTCTCGTCCGGATCCATCGTGCTGAGCGCCGAATTATATGTGGCGGCCGCCTGCGAAGCAGCCTGAGTTCAATTCCCAACCGTTCCTGTCAGGGACCCTGGAATTCGCGGCGGTAGCCGTCGACGGTGGCTTTCAACTCCGTCATGAACTGCACGAACTCCGGCGCCTTCCGGATCTTGTCGAGCAGCGCGTCGCGTTCGAACAACGGATACACGAGGAATCCGGTCGCGACGGCTTCGCGCAACCACTTCACCGCTTCGGCGCTGTTCGCCTCGGCGGCGTAAATGCAAGCGATGTAATAGGCGGTGTGATGGTAGTAAGGGATCCTTCACCGGATGCCGGCTCAGCATCGATGGAATGGCCGCCTTGGCCGATCGGAGGTCGCCTTGCACCGCATCGAGCACGGCCTTCTGTCTCGCCAGAGCGAAGGCGTTTGAACTATCCGACGCCAACCCCACGTCAACCGCGCGACGGGCATCGTCCAGACGGCCCACGGTCAGCAGCGCCCACGCATCCATGGGTTCGCTCGGAAAGAACCGCAGTTGCGCCGCGCGCCGCTTGTCCCACTGCGCGCTCATCTCGTAGGACCCGATCAGTTGCCGTTTCGCGTAGTCACTGGTCGGATCGATCTCCAGGGCGCGCTCGGCTGCCCGCTCGGCCAGTTCCGCAAGGCCCAGATGTGTGTAGTTGTAGGTCAGCTCGGCGTGCCCGACGTTGGCGTCGATGCGCTGTGCGGCCAGCAGCACGCGCACGGCCTCGTCGCTGCGAAAGCCGCCGAACCGGCTCCTGAGCAGTGACGCGCGGGCCAGCGCGATCTCCGGCAGCTCCGGATCGAGGGCCTGCGCTCGCGCGATCTCGGCCCTCGCTCGCTCGTCCGTCTCAGGCGCCCCCGCCTGACGGAAGACGGCACCGGTCGCGTAGGCCAACGCGAGCTGGGCGTGCGCGAGCGCGAAATCGGGGTCCGCCGCAATCGCCCGGTTGAAGAAATCGATCGCGCCGGCCTTCTCCGCGACGCTGAACGACATCCGCTGATCGAGCCGATGCAGTCCCCTCAGGTAGTAGTCGTACGCTTCCGGATTCGTGGTCAGCCGCCGGCGGCCCAGCCGGGCCTGCCGCGCCGGATCGATCCTGAGTTGCAGGTGCGACGCCACCTCGCGCGCGACCCGATCCTGGATCTCGAAGATATCGGTCATGCGCAGATCGAAGTTGTCGGCCCAGAGCGATGCGCCGTCGCCGACGCGCAGCAGGTTGACGCTGACGCGGAGCCGATCGCCGGCACGCTGCACGCTGCCCTCGAGCACGACGTCGGTACTCAACTGCCGCGCCGCCGTCAACGCGTCCAGGTCTTCGGCCATGTATCGCTGGATGGCGCTCGTCGGGCGGACAATCATCCCGCCGGTCTGGCTGGTCCTGCGGATGACCGCGTCGGCGATGCCCAGCCCGAGATAGTTGTCGCCGGCGTCGAGCGACTTCAACGGCAACACCGCGAGCGATCGTGCCGTAGTCGTCGAAGACGATGCCGGACGCGGCCGCCAGTACCACAGCGCGCCGATCGCGCCTGCAACCAACAGTGCGGCGAGCACGGCGGCGCCAATGCGGGACGATGGGCGCGACGGGCGAGGCGGCGGCGGAAGCGCGCGCGCCTGATGTGATTCGAGTGCCAGCTTTTCCTGGAGGCGTCGAAGGTCCGTCAGGAGATCCTCGGTCTTCTGGTAGCGTTCGTCCACGTTCTTGCGCAGGGTCTTCGTGATGATCCAGTCGCACTCGGCTGGAATGTTGTGCGGAGACGCGGTGAGCGGCGCCGGCTCCTTGTCGAGAATGCCGACCAGCACGTCGCTGGTCGTCGGTCCGGCAAAGGGCGATCGGCCGGCGAGCATCTCGTAGAGCAGACAGCCGAGACTCCAGATATCCGACCGCGCGTCCACGGCGGCGCCGCGCGCCTGCTCCGGCGACATGTACGCGCACGGTGCCGACGATCACGCCGTCGCGCGTCTGCGGCAGCGTCCGCGTGATCTGGTCGGTGTCGGGACCCTCGTCAGGCCGCTCGGTCAGCTTGGCGATGCCGAAGTCCAGCACCTTGACGTACCCATCCGGCCGCACCATCACGTTCTCGGGCTTGATGTCGCGATGCACGATGCCCGCCTTGTGCGCGGCGGCCAGCGCCGCCGCGACCTGCACCGCAATGGCGAGCGCCTCGTTCAGCCGCACCTGGCCTCGCTGATTCAGGATCTGCCGCAGGGTCTCGCCATCGACGAATTCGGTCGCGATGAATTGACAGCCGTCGGCAGCGCCGGCTTCGTGAATCGTGAGAATGCCCGGATGATTGAGGGCGGACGCCGCGGTGGCTTCCTGCGTGAACCGCCGGATGCGGTCCTGGTCCTGGGTGTATGCGCCGGCGAGAATCTTCAGCGCGACGTCGCGGCCAAGCCTCGTATCTCGAGCGCGATACACCTCGCCCATGCCGCCTTGGCCGACTTTGGCGAGGATCCGGTACGAGCCAAACGCCTGGCCGATCTGCAATCGCGCATACGATACTACGTCCACCTCGTGCCCGTCGTCCCCGGGACCCGCCTCGCCATGAAGTGCCGATGCCGAGCGCGCGGTGATCAAGTTCTTGCGGCGTTTCGAGCCCGCCCACAAAGATCTGACGATGAGCTTGCAGTGCGGTAAACGTGTCGAAGGCGAGGCTCGAAGGACTGTTCGCAGACGAACTCACCCTGCTGCAGCCGACGCCAGGCTACATGCGGCTACTGAAGGAATCAGTGCTGCAGATCTGGAAAGCGCGGAGAGCAGTTGTGCGCCCTCTCACCGCAAATGCCGCTTCGCGAACGCACCACCGGACCCCGATTTCAGGTACTTCTCGAACGCTACCGCACGACGTTCGTCGGAGAACTCGACGACGACGTCGATGAACCAACGCCTACCATCTGCAGTGTGCGGGGATCGGCCAGCGTTATGAGCTTCGAGTCTCGCAGCCAAATCGGAGGTGAGTCCGGTGTAGTCACCGGGACGGGTCGGTTTCACTCCTGAGGACGTAGACGATTCGGTTGGGCTGATCCATGCGGTCAGGCGGAGCAATCGCGCTGCCGCAAGAGAATCAGTCAGATCCAGAGGAAATTCATTGATGCGATATTTCGGCGTCGCGGATACTGCAACGCAATGGCCGATTGCATTGAGCAAATTCTGTGAGGTCGGCAGCGCAGCACAAATTGGCCTTTGCTGCGGTCCACCTTCGCGCCTCGCGCTACGGTGGACATCCTTCGCGGATCCATGACGTGAGCTCGCCGGTGGGTGGCAACCTTCGCCTGAAACCTACGCGAAGGGTGGCCTGCCATCCGTAGCTCGCTCACAAGTGCAGGCGAGCGAAGGATGGTGGCCCAGATCTTCCCCAGATGGAACCCACTGACCAGCTGGATCCGCCAAGTCGAAGACCTCCAGAACGGCGTAAGACAATTTGCTTAGGGCTAGCAGGGACCACAGAGGGGCCGAGCAGAGCCTGAGCTGCGATTGACAAGCCACGCGATGGTTGATTCGCCGACGCGATGCTGTCGTGGCAGCGGGTGCACGGCGGGCTGCGCCTGGGCTCGCCATCGGGAGTCCCGTTTCCCCGCCCGGGACGTCGACAGACCGGCACGCCTGACTGAGCACGATTGCCTGCCCCGCGACAACAATTTCCGCATCGGTGCGAGCGCCGTCGGCGGAGCTGGAGGCGGCCGGCATGCAACACTGCTGGGCGAGCGCTTGACGGTGCGAACCCGATACGTCAAGTTATCAGCGAGCCGTTGGTTCTCGCACTGAGACCGCATGCGTTGTCCGCACTGCCACACACTCAACTCCACCACCACCGCGACGTGCGGAGCCTGTGGATCGCGTACTGCCGACGTTGCCGTCGTCGGCACGCTTCGTCGACCACGCAAATGCTGAAGTGCCGATCTCCGTCGAGGGAGAGCAAAAGCAGGTGACGGTGTTGTTCTGTGACCTGGTCGGTTCTACCGAACTGGCGGAGCGAATCGGCCCCGAGGGTATGCACACGTTCCTCGAAGCGTTTTTCGCCATGTCCATGGCCGAGGTGCACCGCTACGAGGGAACGGTCAATCAGCTTCTTGGCGATGGCTTCATGGCACTATTCGGCGCGCCGGTGGCGCACGAAGATCATGCGCGGCGGGCCGCCCTGGCTGCGCTAGCCATCCAAGACGAAATCGCGCGCCATCGATTCGATTCTGCAGACGCCGGCGACCTGACCGTGTCGGTCCGCATCGGGCTCAATTCGGGCACTGTCATTGTTGGCCGAATGGGCGACAACTTCCGCTCCGACTACACCGCTGTCGGCGACACCACCCATCTCGCCGCGCGCATGCAGCAATTGGCCGAGCCCGGCGCGGTCTACGTCACAGAGACAACGCGCCGGTTGATTGATCCGTTTCTGCAAACAATCCCGATCGGAGAACGTCACATCAAAGGTAAACGCGGCGCCGTCCACATCTTTCGTCTTGGTGGCGCGCGGCGGCAGCCCGAGGCTGATCGTCGATGGGGTGGGCGTACGGACTCCCCGCTCATCGGCCGTGACGCCGAGTTTGACCGCATCGGCAGACGCTTGGAGGCGCTGCGGCGCGGCGAGGGGGGCGTGGTGTCGATACTGGCTGAAGCCGGGCTCGGAAAGTCGCGGCTGGTTGCCGAAGCTCGGGCCGCCTTCGGGAACCCTGTGCGATGGTTCGAAGGACGGGCTCTGTCGTATGGATCGCATCTTAGCTTCCACCCGTTTCTTGAGATCCTCCGCGCGGCTCTCGGGATTCTCGATGACGAGAGTGACCAATCGGCGAGCGAGAAGCTCAGACACCAGATTGCGAAGCTCTTTCCTGAAGACGGTGCGGAGATCCTGCCTTACCTCTCGACGTTGCTGTCCCTGCCAGTTTCGCCTGACCTGCAACACCGCGTGGCCTACCTCGATGGGCATGCCACCGGGTTGCAGGTGTTCCGTAGCGTCCTGCTGCTCTTCGAACGCCTGGCGAGAGAGCATCACCTGACGATCGTGTTCGAAGACTTTCATTGGGCCGATCAGTCGTCGGGCGAGCTTCTCGAGCATCTCCTGGCGCTGCCGCCTTCGATCCCCTTGTTGCTGATCATCGTCGCGCGACCGGAACGTGAGAGCGCAGTCGAACGGCTCTCCGCGGTTGCGCGCGGCAAGCTGGCTGATCGCTTCACCGAGATTCTCCTGACTCCTCTGGCTGCGTCGTCCAGCCTTGCACTGCTCGACAATCTGGTTTCGCGCGAGCAGTCCGCCGACTTCAAGCGGGCGGCGATGGAGCGCGCGGATGGCAACCCCTTCTTCCTCGAGGAGATTGTTCGCGGTGCCGCGGCCGACGGCCTGCTGAAATGGAGCGACGCGGACGGCGTGTGGGTCGTCGTGCGATGGGGCGGACCCATCCGGTTGCCCATACCCTCCACGACATCATCGCCGCCCGCATCGATCGGCTGCGACCCGGAGGTCAAACAGCTCCTTAAGATTGCGTCGGTCGTCGGCCGCAGCTTCCTTCATCGCGTCCTCTTAGCGATCGGCGGCACCGGTGACCGGACCGACGCCTGCTTGCGCGAGCTCGAAGCGCTCGAGTTGATACGCGAGAAGCGCCGCATGCCCGAGATCGAGTACTTTTTCAAGCACGCTCTCGTTCAAGAGACTGCGGTACGCGACGCTGCTGGCAAGCCGCCGCCGCGAAATACATGGGCAGGTCGGCGAGTGTATCGAGCAGCTCTTTGTCGATCGCCTGGAAGACTTCTTCGGCTTGCTTGCGTACCAGCTACGCTCGCGCGGAGGCCTGGCAGAAGGCGCAGGAATACCTGCTCAAGGCCGGCGACCAGGCGGCGCGGATCGCTGCGGATGCCGAGGCATTGGCTCACTACCAGGC